>NZ_CP071708.1:0-3299052 GCF_029962385.1 Vibrio sp. ABG19
CGGTTATGTTGAAATAGTCATCACTTTACAAAAACATCTGTATATAAAGTAAAGGCCGTACAATTTAACATCGCACGACCAACAAAATAATATCAAGATAGCAACAAAAGTGACTCATTATATTAATATCGTTGAGCCTCTATTAAATTAATTGAATAACAGATTTACTATCGAGTATTTAAACTCATCACTCACCTTAAGTAACGGCAACTTCAGTGCCAATAGAACGGCTAAAGCTGCCATCAAGACTCAGAACCAACGCTCTAGCGAGGTTTCATCCAGTTGACGAAATGCCCGATTGAGAATAGCGGCTAGTTCTTTATAACGTGGCTTGGCCTTAGCCGGTTCCAGCGCAAACCCCGTCTCAATGATTTTTTCATGCAGTTCGTGGTACCAATGCGCCAGAGCGGGCGGTAGTTGGGTATTGGCTCGGTTGCCCAGCCACCATATCCCTTGCAGCGGCAGGCTTATCGCGAACAACGCGATCACAATCGTCTGCGGCATCGCACCGGCGTTGTGAAAGGTCATCTGCGTCAGGACACTGATCGCCGCAACCGCCGGCATCACTTTAATCGCAAAGCGCGTTGCTTTAATGATGCGCGGTTCCGGAAACAGCAGATTCAGCTCTTTGCGCATTGGCCAGGTGTCCATGTACTTCTGACCATCTTTTAGGCTGTGGATGATTCCTGCTTTATTACTCATACCATTCCCCTCGTTAAAGCTGCCAATCGTTCTTTAAAAAATAGTTGAACGATTCAACAAATGGCGTAAAAATTTGACAAATTATAATATTCTTTCAAATTTTTTTTGTTATCTTGACCTAATATCGCTATCCTTTGCGCATTCTCAATCTCATTGTTGCCCGTAATTATTATTTAAGCAACTCTGCGATGAATGCAGCACGGATTGCACCGACGATTACACTGACACTGTCACGTCTTTTTATACGGAAATTGAAGCTTTATTGACCAAGATTAGTAGCAGTCCTGCATGGGTTGACTATTCTTGAGATTAATTTTTGTCCTAACCGATTATTACAGGTAGTTACTCATGTCTAAGCTAGTTTTAGTTTTAAACTGCGGTAGTTCTTCACTTAAGTTCGCTGTTGTCGACGCACAAAATGGCGACGAGTACCTTTCAGGTCTTGCTGAATGTCTACACCTTCCAGAAGCACGTATCAAGTGGAAACTTGACGGCAAGCACGAAGCTCAACTGGGTGATGGCGCTGCACACGATGAAGCTCTGACTTTCATCGTTGAAACTATCCTTGCTTCTAAGCCAGAACTGGCAGAGCAACTGAAAGCCATTGGCCACCGTGTTGTACACGGCGGTGAGCAGTTCACTCAATCAGCTCTGATCGACGAAACCGTTCTGAAAGGTATTGAAGACGCGGCTAGCTTCGCTCCTCTGCACAACCCGGCGCACATCGTTGGTATTAAAGCAGCTCAGAAAGCATTCCCTGCACTGCAGAACGTTGCCGTATTCGACACTGCTTTCCACCAAACTATGCCAGAAGAAGCGTACCTGTACGCGCTGCCATACAAGTTGTACAAAGAGCATGGCATCCGTCGCTACGGCGCACACGGTACCTCTCACCTGTTTATCGCACGTGAAGCCGCAGAGCGTCTGGGTAAACCAGCCAGCGAACTGAATATCATCAACTGCCACCTGGGCAACGGTGCGTCTGTTTGTGCAATCAAGAACGGCCAGTCAGTTGACACCTCTATGGGTCTGACTCCTCTGGAAGGTCTGGTTATGGGTACTCGTTGTGGCGATATCGATCCTGCGATCGTATTCCACCTGCACGACACGCTGGGTTACTCAGTCGCTGACATCAACAAGATGCTGACTAAAGAGTCTGGCCTACAAGGTCTGACCGAAGTCACTTCTGATTGCCGCTTCGTTGAAGACAACTACGGCACTAAAGAAGAAGCGACTCGTGCAATGGACGTATTCTGCCACCGCCTGGCGAAATACGTTGCAGGTTACACAGCTAGCATGGACGGTCGTCTGGACGCTATCGTATTTACCGGTGGTATCGGTGAGAACTCTGCACCAATCCGTGAAATGGTTCTGAACCGCCTAGCTATCTTCGGTATCGAAGTAGATGGCGCAGCGAACCTGAAAGCACGTTTCGGCGGCGAAGGTGTTATCACAACTGAAGGCAGCCGTATCCCAGCGATGGTTATCTCAACCAACGAAGAACTGGTTATCGCTGAAGACACAGCTCGTCTGACCAACATCTAATCAGATTCCCTGGCTAACTCCTCGAGTTAGCCAGTGTTTTTTAGGGGCTCAACACCCGCTCTGTCACTCTCATCTTGCAGATCGCCTGTTGGGCTTTGTTCCTTTCAATCTAAGCTCCTTAGATTTTAAACAATAGTGTTGAGGTACTTTAAGAATGTCCCGTACTATTATGCTTATCCCAACCAGTGCCGGCGTTGGTCTTACCAGCGTAAGCATGGGTTTGCTGCGTGCTATGGAACGCAAAGGCGTAAATGTTTCTTTCTACAAGCCAATCGCACAGCCACGCAGTGGCGGCGACCAGCCTGACCTGACTTCGACCATCATCAGTGCAAACAGCAGCATCAAACTGGCTCAGCCAATGTCGATGCCTGAAGCTGAAGGCCTGATCGGCGGCGAGAAAATGGACGTGCTGCTGGAAACCATCGTTGAGCGTTACAACCAAATCAATAAAGATTCGGAAGTGACTCTGATCGAAGGTCTGGTTCCGACCCGTAAGCACCCGTTCGCTAACCAGGTTAACTACGAAGTAGCAAAAACGCTGGGCGCAGAGATCGTTTTGGTTGCCACTCCAGGCACCGACAACCCATCTCAGCTGAAAGAGCGTCTGGAAGTTGCCTGTTCTAACTTCGGCGGCGTGAAGAACAAAAACATCGCTGGTGTGATCATCAACAAACTGAACGCTCCGGTCGATGAAGCTGGCCGTACTCGTCCTGATCTGTCTGAAATCTTTGACGATTCTGACGCAGCGACCAAAGCGAACCTGGAAGTGATGCAGATCTTCAACTCCAGCCCAATCCGCGTTCTGGGTTGCGTGCCATGGAATGTTGAACTGATCGCGACCCGTGCTATCGACATGGCGAAACACCTGAAAGCTGAAATCGTTAATGCAGGTGAGATCAACACTCGCCGCGTGAAGAGCATCACTTTCTGTGCCCGTTCACTGCCACACATGATTGAGCACTTCAAACCAGGTTCACTGCTGGTCACTTCAGCAGACCGTCCGGACGTTATCGTTGCGGCATCTCTGGCGGCGATGAACGGCGTTGAGATCGGCGCTATCCTGCTGACCGGTGGTTACGATATCCCGCACGAAATCGAACAGCTGTGTAAACCAGCTTTCGAATCAGGCCTGCCAATCTTCAAGGCACAGGGTAACACCTGGCAAACTTCGCTGAACCTGCAAAGCTTCAGCCTGGAAGTTCCGGCGGACGATAAAGAGCGTATCGAGTTCGTTAACGATCACGTTGCCAGCCACATCGACGGCCCTTGGATCGACTCTCTGAGTGAAGGTACGCAGGGGATTCGTCGTCTGAGTCCGCCTGCGTTCCGTTACCAGCTGACTGAGTTCGCTCGTCGTGCCGGTAAACGTATCGTTCTGCCTGAAGGTGATGAGCCACGTACCGTTAAAGCTGCATCTATCTGTGCTGAACGCGGTATCGCGACTTGTGTCCTGCTGGGTAACCCGGATGAAATCCGTCGCGTAGCAGCGCAACAGGGTGTTGAACTGGGCGCTGGTGTTGAAATCATCGACTCTGACGCTATCCGCGAAAACTACGTTGCTCGTCTGGTTGAGCTGCGCGGCGCGAAAGGCATGACTGAAGTGGTTGCTCGCGAGAAGCTGGAAGACTCAGTATTCCTGGGCACCATGATGCTGGAAGCAAACGAAGTCGACGGTCTGGTTTCTGGTGCCGTTCACACAACGGCCAACACCATCGTTCCTCCGTTCCAGATCATTAAAACAGCACCAAATGCGTCGATCGTTTCTTCGATCTTCTTCATGCTGCTGCCTGACCAGGTTCTGGTTTACGGTGACTGTGCCATCAACCCGGATCCGACCGCTGAGCAACTGGCTGAGATTGCTATCCAGTCAGCAGACTCTGCAACGGCATTCGGTATTGATCCTCGCGTAGCGATGATCTCGTACTCGACCGGTACTTCAGGTAAAGGCGCTGACGTTGATAAAGTCCGTGAAGCGACTCGCCTGGCACAGGAAAAACGTCCTGACCTGGTTATCGACGGTCCGCTACAGTACGACGCAGCGATCATGGAGAACGTAGCCGCTTCTAAAGCCCCTAACTCTCCGGTTGCAGGTAAAGCGACGGTATTTGTGTTCCCCGATCTGAACACAGGTAACACTACTTACAAAGCGGTACAGCGTAGTGCTGACCTGGTTTCAATCGGTCCGATGCTGCAAGGCATGCGTAAGCCGGTCAACGACCTGTCACGCGGCGCGCTGGTTGACGATATCGTCTACACCATCGCTCTGACTGCAATTCAGGCAGACCAAGAGCAAAAATAATGGCTTCTGACTGAAGATAAAGGCCTTCGCACTGCGAAGGCCTTTTGTTTATTTGTGCCCTGCTGTTGTGAAAAGCCCTGCTGTTGTGAAAAAACAGCCCTTGTAAAAAGCACTGACACATTTAACAATCAGCTGACGATATTTAGATCATCCACAGCGTCAGTAAACCCAGCCCGACAGACAGCAGCATCACCGGCATCACTCTTATGCCGACCTGCCTGTCACCCACTACCCAGGCCATCCCCATTTTCACCAGGGTATTGACCGAGGCTGCAATCACAATACCCAGCGCCGCAGTATGATTATCCAGTCCGTCCGAGCTCTGCCTCGCCAGTGCCAGAGTAATCGCATCGACATCGGTAATCCCGGACACCGCAGCCAGGCCCAGGGTACCCGCTTCGCCAAACCACTCTGACAAAGCATGCGATAGCAACATGATCAGGGCCAAAACCAGGCCAAACCACAACGCCGATTGCAACGCGAGCGGATTATTATGGCGTTTTTCCTGTTCACTTTGTTGTTCAGGGGCCACTGTCTCAGCACAGCGCCACAATAACCATGCCGGCAGGTAAAGCGCCAGCATCATCACTGCCACCACAGGCGCCAGCATCGGCAATAAATTCTTGTTAATTAATGAAAGTACCACCAACAACCGCGGAAACATGGTACCGCACGAAAGCAGAATACCGCACGCCAGCAAAGGACTGATGTCAGCCCGCTCACGCGACAACTGGGCAAATTGCAAGGTTAACGCGGTTGACGAGCTAAGCCCGGCAAACGCAGCGGTAAACAGCACGCCGCGTCGGGCCCCACCGATACGAATGGCAAAGTAACCAATAAAAGAGATACTGGCGATCAGTACCACCATCCACCAAATCTCGTACGGATTCAGTGCTCCCCAAGGGCCGTAGCTTTGGTTGGGTAATAGCGGCAGCATCACAATCGAAATCAACATCAGCCGCAGTGCGGCATCCAGTTCATATTCCTGCAGCTTTTGCAGCGCCTGGTGCAGCTCCTGCTTATTGTCCAGCACCAAGGCAGTAATGACCGCCGCGACGGCCGCTAGCACAGGATTACCGGACACCGCCAGGCTGCCGATGACAAAAGTGACTAACAAGCTCACCACGCCGGTAATACTGATGTCCTGTGATTTACGCTGCTTAAGCACAAACGCGATGCAGGTAACCATCACCAGCGCCAATAGTGCAAAGCCAAGCAGCAGCGGCGAATAGCGTTCAGCCAGCACCGCCGACAAGCCGCCATACAGCCCCACCAAAGAGAAGGTGCGAATACCAGCCACCCGCGATCCCTCGACATTATGCCGCGTTATCCAGCCACGCTGCGTACCGACAATGGCACCCAGCAAGAGAGCAATAAGTAGATTCCAGATAACACTTTGACTGACGTTGGTAAGCTCCATAATAACTCCATCACGGGTTGATCCCGGTGAGCAGGACAATGGCAGATGTACCCTCTAATAAGTGTATAAGGTTTTGATAAAAATGGAGTTCACATTTCAGATAAAACAAACCCCAGCCGATTGGCCAGGGTTTATCAGTATTGCTACATCGGCAGGTTCAGGTATTTAAATCCCTTCACGACCGTGCGATGTGTCCAGATCCAGATCCGGTCCTACCGGCACAATCTGAGTCGGATTGATTGTGGTATGGCTGAAGTAATAGTGGCGCTTAATATGATAAAAATCGGTGGTCTCTTTGACGCCCGGCACCTGATACAGCTCTTTCAGATAACCGTTCAGATTCGGATAGTCCGCAATACGTTTTTTATTACATTTGAAATGGCCGACATACACCGCATCAAAACGAATCAGTGTGGTAAACAGACGCCAGTCCGCTTCCGTGATCACATTACCGGCTAAGTAACGATGGGTCGCCAGGTGGCTGTCCACCTTATCCAGTGCCGCAAACAGCGAATCATACGCTTCTTCGTACGCTTCTTGCGTGGTGGCAAAACCACAGCGATAAACACCATTATTGATGTTCGGATAAATAAACTCGTTCCACTCATCCACTAACGCCTGTAGATGCTGCGGATAGTAGTCATCCTGGTTACCCGTCAAGGCGTTAAACGCCGTGTTGAACATCCGGATGATTTCAGACGATTCATTGCTGACAATGGTGTTCGTCTTCTTATCCCACAAGACAGGTACGGTCACCCGACCGGTGTAATCCGATTTAGCCTGAGTGTAAATCTGATGCATACGGGTATGACCAAACAGCGGCTCAGGGATACCAAAAGTCCAGCCTTCTGCCAGCATATCCGGACAAACGATAGTGACGTCAATATGCTCTTGTAGCTGCTTGAGCTGACGGAAAATCAGAGTTCGGTGCGCCCACGGACACGCCAGCGATACATACAAATGATAGCGTCCGGACTCCGGAGTAAATTTTGCGTCTGGTTTATTTTCAACCCAGTCACGAAAGCCTGCGTCTTCACGCACAAAACGGCCGCCACTGTTTTTGGTATCATACCAAACGTCGTGCCATACACCCTCGACTAATTTACCCATGATTCACCTCGTTAAAATGTTTTTGACTCTTAATTAAGACCATTATAGATAGGCGAAATCGGGAAATAACCGGGAAGGATTGGCTTAGATATTCGAAAAATTTGAACTAGGTGAGAAACAAACGGTAAATGTCACAACAGAAATATAACCAGCAGTGACTCACCAATTAGCACTCAAGAGCAATCACCGCATCGATTGCAGCAGGTGGAGCTGAAACAAACGCAGAGACCAATCAATCCAGAGTGAGCATCCACAAACAAAAAAATTCGGCCATACACCCGGCCGAAGCCGGGAATATGTGCCGAACCTTTACATACTTACCTGAACAGTACTAGCTGTTTGTTGGATCGTGCTTAATGATATCGCTCAGCAGCATGCTAGTGATATCCGAGCTACTCGACTGGTCGTTAAGACCAAACTGACTCGCACTTCCACTCAACACGATAGACTGGCTGTGACTCTCTTCACCCGTACCGGTTTCAAACGTCAGTTCGATGTCGTTGTCTTCCACTTTGACATTAACGTGTGCCAGCAGATCTTCCATCGAATCACTTCCCAGATCTTCCATCATCTGTGACAGATCCAGCTTGTCACCCTGGTGGAAATCAGTAATCACATCCATCTGGTGTTTGTATTCATGGTCATTCTGGAACTCGCCATCAAACACAAACAGGTCATTACCTTCACCACCGGTCAGGATATCGTTACCCAGACCACCCACCAGGATGTCATCACCGGCGCCGCCGTTAAGTACGTCATCGCCCGTGCCGCCACGTAAGGTATCGTTGCCGTCACCACCGAACAGATGATCATTACCAGAGCCGCCGAAGATAACATCGACACCACCTTCGCCATAGATGTAGTCATCACCGCCGCCGCCGTGCGCAATATCCACATAGGCATTACTTGCTGCGCTTATATTCAGTGCACTGTCTTCATCATCAGCATCGACCAGCCAATCACTGTCATGACCCGAGCCAAAGGCCTCCATGACTTCCTGGGCAGCTGCTTGCTTCTGTGCAGCAGTGGCATTGTCATCCAGACCTTCAATATGGCTGTCGCCAAGGAAGATAACGTCATCACCATCGCCAAGGAACACATCATCACCACCGGCACCGACGTTTACTACAAGGCCATTTTCACTGTAGTCAACACTGCTGGATGTACTCGCGATAGCCACAGGAACCGAAGACCATTGGACCGAATCGCCATCATTGTATACATGTACGGTATCAACAGCATCAAGCGTGGAGTTGATGTCATAACCGGTGACAAACGTCATGGTGCTGGAGCTGGAATCTCCATCGTTATCGGTCAGAGTATAACCGAACTCGATGCGCTGCGGTGTCTCGTCTGCCGCACCATAGAAACGGTAACTGCCGTCGTCGAGGTCGATCACCAGTGAGTGCTTATTATCGATATAGATGGATAACACATTAGTGTGGTAGTTAATCACCGCCGATACATCAGATGAATAGGCGGATTGCTGCACAGTAGAACCATCAAAACTAAACGTAACACCATTAATCGATATTGCGCTAACCAAGCCACCGTCGGCACCAAACCCTGCACCATTTCCACTGCTGACCACCGACCCTTCAATCGGCTTAATCACCGATTGCAGCATAACCGGCGGCAGTTGTGATACATCCGCCACCGTAATGGCATCAGTATTGCTTGATGTAAACCCATCATAAGCGACCAAGTTCAGCTGGTCGGTATTTAAGTTCGTGCCGATACCGTAGGCATGGCTTGTTATCTTGTTGGCTGTCAGATAGTCAGTCCATTGATTAGCCTCGCTCACGCTAATTGCGTTCGGATTATCAAAAAAACGGAATAGATCAAGCCAGTGGCGATCCTCACCTGTTGGTTCTCCATCAGACAAGAAATAACTTACGTTGGTTGCATTGTCCAAACTTCCAGAACTTGCCCAAAAACGCTCTGCTTTATCTAAAGCATCATCGTAATCGGTTTGACCACCGGTCCCCAATTTACTGATTTTTTCCAAAGCCTCGTCAACGCTCAGCCAGTAGGTCGTGTATTTGTGTTGTCCCTTTCCATACGACTCAGATTCTACTTTTGCACTGTCATTAAATGTGATGAGCTGTACACGCGTCTCACCTAGTTGCTCATATTGATGAAGAAGCTCGGTCACAGACGCTTTCATCACAGTAAGACGCTCTCCCGCCATCGAGCCGGACAAATCAAGCATTAACTGAACGTTCGCACCCTGCTTCACTTCTGATTCTGCTACCTGAACGATTTCCTGTGCTACCGGCGCATCATCTTCAATCACAACCGCAATGTTACCCGAAGTTGAGCCAACACCGTTTGTCGCAGTAACCGGCACATTAACAGTCAGACTGTCTGCACCCTGAGGATGGTCAATCGCTCCGAATAGTTTGGTGCTTACGTGCCCAGTACTGTCCACCACGACTTCAATCACCTGAGAGCCGTTTGCTGAGCCGCTCAGAGTCTGACCATCGGTCGACAACTGCCAGTGAATCGTATGTCCATTGGACGTTAAACTCTCATCCGGTTTACCAAGTGACAATGTCCCTTGACCAGTAAACGTAACATCACCTTCATCCGTGACAGAATCAGTGGTGCCATGGTTTGGCTGATCCAATGAAGAATCCGCAATACCGATGTCCAGACCTTCTTCCGAGACAGTCAGCATCAGATTACTGACTGTGGGAGGTGTTAGCGGAGTAACAGCAAAGCCGCCAAGCGTAATATCACCATCACCATCTGTGGCATAGACAGTGAAATTAATATCTGTGTCACCATCAGTGGCCGACATTGCCTGATACTGATAGAACTCCCATTGTCCTGTTGCCGGCGTGAATTCCAATCGGAATACTAATGAGCCATCAATGCCTTCGCCTGTAATAGTGTTGGTCCGGTTTCCATTCGTGACGATGGTTACATTTGAAGAATTCACCCAATCCGCATCATTAAAGCCCAACGAGATAGAACCTGCACCATCAGCCCCCCAATCAACATCAACCTGTCCGCTTCCATAAGCAATCGATTGAGGTTCGGTCGTATCTGAGCCAAGAAACTCTATCGACTTAATGGTGAAATCGCTGTTGTCGCTGTGGTTACCAACCCCATTGTCCGTGGCCCGGATAACCACTTTGTCAAAGCCACCATCTTTAGCCAGGACAAAATCTGCTGACTGATTACCACCGTCATCTTCAGATTCAAAAGTCTGAGTCGAAATCAGTACCCCATCACGCCAGAACTCAACTTCACCCGACTCTTTTTCACCACCATAGAAGTAACCGAAATCTACATTAAAGCCGTACGCAACCGTGCCCTCGTCCAGCGTAATGATGATCTCTTCCGATGCACCTTCACCACCAAGCTCACGATAATCCACTTCATTATCTAAACGGTGATAAGGCGATGGACCACTAACACCAATACCTTCGTGGGACGAAGTAACCGTTCCATCGACCAAGGTCAAATCATTGTCCGAAGCAAAACTTCTCGCGCTGATAGTGAATCCCTGATTAGCCGCAGGGCTGTAATTACTCAGATTAAATTCACCAACCAGAATATCCGGAATATTGTTGATGGTTAGTGCCTGTGACGGGATGTACCCTGCAATCGGTGAGTCATCCTCAACCGCAATATTGATAGTGCCTTGCGTTACAGTTTGCCCGTCTGAGACTGCCAATGTCACATTAAAATCAACAACGTCTTCTGAACTGGTATCAGGATGATCAAGCGGTGCCTGTAATTCAACACCATAGCTCCATTGGGTTGAACCCGCTTGTGGCTCGGTCAGAGTTACCGTCACCACAGACTGATAATCGTCACCACCAATTTCGCCAACATAACCAATTAAGGTGTTGCTATCAGTATCCCAAAGCCAGACAACGTCTTCGCCACCGCAGGTCAAACTCGCAGAACTGGATAGTGACAGTACCAGAGAATCGCCATCAACATCACTGACATCGAATGTTCCGCTCGCTTGTTTGTTGTCTGTCGTATCCACAGGACCATTGTTATCAGGATTTCCATCAGGTAGTCCCTCTTCAGATACCGAAACAGAGGTGATATTTTCCAACTCTGGCGCATCATTTACCGGATGCACTTCAACGCTGATCTGTTTTGTCGCTGTAGCACTCTGTTCTGACTCAACCGCAGCCCGTTCCCCTTCTGTCGAAGTGGCGGTTAAGGTTAGATTGATCGTGCCGTTAAAATCTTGCGGCGGCGTCAGTGACATGTTTTCGAAATCAAAGTCCTTAACTGAAATCACCTGACCTTCAGTGACAAAAGTAATCGTATTGGTTCCGTCAGTGAGTACCGTTCCGACCGGAGCTCCGGTTACAGTCACCTCGGTTATCGTTTCAGAGTCATCTGTCACATCTACAGTGAATGACGTCAATGGAATACTTGTGTCTTCATCGCCCTCGTTAACTGAATAGGCAATGTAGTGATCCAGGTTCCCTTGTTCGTCGCTGACGGTCCCGCCTAAACGTATACCAGATTCAACAATGGCATCCATATCGCTAAACAGCGAGAAGTGCTCAGTACTTAAGCTCGATGTAACACCATTCGCGGTAATATTAACCTCATAAGAGCCATCAGCGTGTTCATTGTGATGCGCGATTTCAATTGGATAGTAGCCGGACTCTTCCACCATCACCGTATCACCTGAAACTTGTGCCCCAGTTCCCCACGTTGCCGAAGCGTCGATATCACTTCCGACTTTCACATACAGGCTGTCATCGGCTTGACCACCAAAGGCATACACGGTATTCGCCTCAAGATAAATGAACCCGGAAATAACCGTTAATGTCCCCTGACCACTGTAGGTACTTCCTGTCACGGTCTGAATGGTTGAAGAGTTATAACTATCAGCGGTAGCACTTCCACTCACATAAGCACGCACCACAGCTTCCAGTCGATCAGCAGAGACACCTGAGCCATCCCAGTTACCTTGAGAATCTTCTGGATAAACTCCGGTCCAGGTCTCTATAGTCAGACCATCTCCCGGATTCGAATTGACAGCAGAGTCTTCAAATTTAGGCGCATCTGCAACTGGTGTAACATCCAAAGTCAGTGTCGCATTAGCAGTATTGCCTTCAGCATCCATCGCGGTGTAATTCACGACGATATCTTCACCACTGAAGTTATTTGCCGGTGTAAAGACAATCTGGTTGTTAACAATTGCCACTGTACCTGCATTTTCAAAGCCTTCTGCCAAAGAGACAGATCCGGCAACCAAAGTCAGCTCTCCGCTGTAAGTGGAGTCAGAATCGTTCGCCAAAACGTCAACCGTTATCGCGGTATCCTCTTTAGTTACCGCATCATCGTTTGTAGCGTTACCTGCAGTAGCAAAAGTCAGATCCAGCACCGTGGTATCCGTCACCGCCAGGTCATTGCCCGCTGGGTCGACCACGGTCATGGTGACGGTCAGTGTGCCTTCGTTGAATCCGGATAAATCCTGATCCGCCACGGTCACCGTGCCGTCCGCAGCCACCAAGATATCTTCGTCAGCCACTACGATATCGTGCTCAGCATTACCATCACTGATTACTATGCGGCTCACGCGGTGGCCCGCTTCCACTTCACCGGTCAGGTCGACGCTGCTCGCTTCATCACTGTTGACGAAGTTATCGCCGCCGTCTTCAAACACAATGCTGTTAGCTATAGGAGAAGGACCGGTCTGATCCAGCTCGGTGGTGTCGGTCACCGCGCCCGGGTTACCGGCCGCGTCGGTCACAGTCATGGTCACGGTCAGTTCGCCGTCGTTCAGGCCGGACAAGTCCTGGCCTGCGACAGAGACATTGCCGTCTGCATCCACACTAATATCGCTGGCGTTAACCGTCAGCGTCGTGTCGCCGTCGGTGATGCTGATGCCCGTTACCGTCGCGTCCGCTTCCACTTTACCGGTCAACGTCACGCTGGTGGCTTCGCTGTCGCTCAGCAGCTCATCGCCGCCATCGTTGAACGCGATGCTGTTGCTGCCGTCATTATTTTCCGGTGCGCTTTGGTCCAGTTCGGTGGTGTCGGTCACGGCGCCCGGGTTGCCCGCGGCGTCGGTCACATTCATGGTCACGGTCAGATCGCCGTCGTTCAGGCCGGACAAGTCCTGGCCTGCGACAGAGACATTGCCGTTTGCGTCGACGGAGATGTCATCGCTGTTGACCGTCAATGTGGTCGTCCCGTCGGTGATGGTGATGCCGGTCACGGTCGCGTCCGCTTCCACTTTACCGGTCAACGTCACGCTGGTCGCTTCGCTGCGGCTCAGCAGTTCATCGCCGCCATCAACAAAGTTAATGCTGTTGCTGCCATCGTTGTTGGTGGGCGCACTTTGATCCAGCTTGGTGGTGTCGGTCACGATGCCCGGGTTGCCCGCGGCGTCGGTCACATTCATGGTCACGGTCAGCTCGCCGTCGTTCAGACCGGATAAGTCCTGGCCTGTGACAGAGACATTGCCGTCTGCATCGACCGTGATGTCATCACTGTTGACCGTTAATGTGGTCGTCCCGTCGGTGATGGTCATACCGGTCACCGTCGCATCCGCTTCCACTTTACCGGTCAACGTCACGCTGCTTGCTTCGCTGCGGCTCAGCAGCTCATCGCCGCCATCGTTGAACGCAATGCGGTTGCGGCCATCGTTATTTTCCGGAGCGCTTTGATCCAGCTGGGTGGTGTCGGTCACGGCGCCCGGATTGCCCGCGGCGTCGGTCACATTCATGGTCACGGTCAGCTCGCCGTCATTCAGACCGGACAAGTCCTGGCCAATGACAGAGACATTACCGTCTGAGTCGACAGAGATGTCATCGCTGTCGACCGTCAATGTGGTCGCCCCGTCGGTGATGGTGATGCCCGTCACGGTGGCATCCGCTTCCACTTTACCAGTCAGCGTCACACTGCTCGCTTCGCTGCGGCTCAGCAGTTCATCGCCGCCATCAACAAAGTTAATGCTGTTGCTGCCATCGTTGTTGGTGGGCGCGCTTTGGTCCAGCTTAGTGGTGTCGGTCACCGCGCCCGGGTTACCGGCCGCGTCAGTCACATTCATGGTCACGCTCAGCTCGCCGTCGTTCAGGCCGGACAAGTCCTGGCCTGTGACCGAGACATTGCCGCTTGCGTCCACACTAATATCGCTGGCGTTAACCGTCAGCGTGGTGTCGCCGTCCGTAATGGTGATGCCCGTTACCGTCGCATCGGCTTCCACTTTACCGGTCAACGTCACGCTGCTCGCTTCGCTGCGGCTCAGCAGTTCATCGCCGCCATCGTTGAACGCGATGCTGTTGCTGCCGTCATTATTTTCCGGTGCACTTTTATCCAGTTCGGTGGTGTCGGTCACCGCGCCCGGGTTGCCCGCGGCGTCGGTCACATTCATGGTCACCGTCAGCTCGCCGTCATTCAGGCCGGATAAGTCCTGGCCTGTGACAGAGACATTGCCGTCTGCGTCGACCGTGATGTCATCGCTGTCGACCGTCAATGTGGTCGCCCCGTCGGTGATGGTGATGCCAGTCACGGTCGCATCCGCTTCCACTTTACCGGTCAACGTCACGCTGGTCGCTTCGCTGCGGCTCAGCAGTTCATCGCCGCCATCAACAAAGTTAATGCTGTTGCTGCCATCGTTATTTTCCGGTGCGCTTTGATCCAGCTGGGTGGTGTCGGTCACCGCGCCCGGGTTACCGGCCGTGTCAGTCACATTCATGGTCACGGTCAGCTCGCCGTCGTTCAGGCCGGATAAGTCCTGGCCAATGACAGAGACATTACCGTCTGAGTCGACAGAGATGTCATCGCTGTCGACCGTCAATGTGGTGGTCCCGTCGGTGATGGTGATGCCAGTGACCGTCGCGTCCGCTTCCACTTTACCGGTCAACGTCACGCTGCTCGCTTCGCTGCTGCTGAGCAGTTCGTCGCCACCATCAACAAAGTTAATGCTGTTGCTGCCGTCATTATTTTCCGGTGCGCTTTGATCCAGTTCGGTGGTGTCGGTCACGGCGCCCGGGTTACCCGCCGCGTCGGTCACAGTCATGGTCACGGTCAGCTCGCCGTCGTTCAGGCCGGACAAGTCCTGGCCACTGACAGAGACATTGCCGTCTGCGTCGACCGTGATGTCATCGCTGTCGACCGTTAATGTGGTCGTCCCGTCGGTGATGGTGATCGCCGTTACCGTCGCGTCCGCTTCCACTTTACCGGTCAACGTCACGCTGCTTGCTTCGCTGCTGCTGAGCAGTTCGTCGCCACCATCAACAAAGTTAATGCTGTTGCTGCCGTCATTATTTTCCGGTGCGCTTTGATCCAGTTGGGTGGTGTCGGTCACCGCGCCCGGGTTACCCGCGGCGTCGGTCACAGTCATGGTCACGGTCAGCTCGCCGTCGTTCAGGCCAGACAAGTTTTGGCCACTCACAGACACATTGCCGTCTGCATCCACACTAATATCGCTGGCGTTAACCGTCAGCGTGGTGTCGCCGTCCGTAATGGTGATGCCAGTGACGGTCGCGTCCGCTTCCACCTTACCGCTCAACGTCACACTGGTCGCTTCGCTGCGGCTCAGCAGTTCATCGCCGCCATCGTCGAACGCGATGCTGTTGTCACCATCGTTATTTTCCGGTGCGCTTTGGTCCAGTTGGGTGGTGTCGGTGACCGCGCCCGGGTTGCCCGCCGCGTCGGTCACAGTCATGGTCACGGTCAGCTCGCCGTCGTTCAGACCGGATAAGTCCTGGCCTGCGACAGAGACATTGCCGTCTGCATCGACGGTGATGTCATCGCTGTTGACCGTTAATGTGATCGTCCCGTCGGTGATGTTGATGCCCGTCACCGTCGCGTCCGCTTCCACTTTACCGGTCAACGTCACGCTGGTCGCTTCGCTGCGGCTCAGCAGTTCATCGCCGCCATCAACAAAGTTAATGCTGTTGCTGCCGTCATTATTTTCCGGTGCGCTTTGATCCAGTTCAGTCGTGTCGGTCACCGCGCCCGGGTTACCCGCGGCGTCAGTCACATTCATGGTCACGATCAGCTCGCCGTCGTTCAGGCCGGACAAGTCCTGGCCACTGACAGAGACATTGCCGTCTGCGTCGACGGTGATGTCATTACTGTTGACCGTCAATGTGGTCGTCCCGTCGGTGATGGTGATGCCGGTCACGGTCGCGTCCGCTTCCACTTTACCAGTCAACGTCACGCTGCTCGCTTCGCTGCGGCTCAGCAGTTCATCGCCGCCATCAACAAAGTTAATGCTGTTGCTGCCATCGTTGTTGGTGGGCGCACTTTGATCCAGCTGGGTGGTGTCGGTCACCGCGCCCGGGTTACCGGCCGCGTCGGTCACATTCATGGTCACGGTCAGCTCGCCGTCGTTCAGACCGGATAAGTCCTGGCCTGTGACCGAGACATTGCCTTCTGCATCGACCGTGATGTCTGCCGCCGCCACAGTCAGCGTGGTATCGCCGTCCGTAATGGTGATGCCCGTTACCGTCGCGTCCGCTTCTACTTTACCGGTCAGCGTCACGCTGGTCGCTTCGCTGCGGCTGAGCAGTTCGTCGCCGCCATCAACAAAGTTAATGCTGTTGCTGCCGTCATTATTTTCCGGTGCGCTTTGATCCAGTTGGGTGGTGTCGGTCACCGCGCCCGGGTTACCGGCCGCGTCAGTCACATTCATGGTCACGATCAGCTCGCCGTGGTTCAGGCCGGACAAGTCCTGGCCACTGACAGAGACATTGCCGTCCGTATCCACACTAATATCGCTGGCGTTAACCGTCAGCGTGGTGTCGCCGTCAGTAATGGTGATCGCCGTTACCGTCGCGTCCGCTTCCACTTTACCGGTCAACGTCACGCTGCTTGCTTCGCTGCGGCTCAGCAGTTCGTCGCCGCCATCAACAAAGTTAATGCTGTTGCTGCCATCGTTGTTGGTGGGCGCACTTTGATCCAGCTCGGTGGTGTCGGTCACGATGCCCGGGTTACCCGCGGCGTCAGTCACATTCATGGTCACGATCAGCTCGCCGTCGTTCAGGCCAGACAAGTTTTGGCCACTCACAGACACATTGCCGTCTGCATCGACCGTGATGTCATCGCTGTCGACCGTTAATGTGGTCGTCCCGTCGGTGATGGTCATACCGGTCACCGTCGCATCCGCTTCCACTTTACCGGTCAGCGTCACGCTGGTCGCTTCGCTGCGGCTCAGCAGCTCATCGCCGCCATCGTTGAACGCGATGCTATTGCTGCCGTCATTATTTTCCGGCGCACTTTGATCCAGCTGGGTGGTATCGGTCACGGCGCCCGGGTTACCGGCCGCGTCAGTGACATTCATGGTCACGGTCAGCTCGCCGTCGTTCAGGCCGGACAAGTCCTGGCCTGCCACAGAGACATTGCCGTCTGCGTCGACCGTGATGTCATCGCTGTCGACCGTCAATGTGGTCGCCCCGTCGGTAATGGTCATGCCGGTCACGGTCGCATCCGCCTCGACTTTACCGGTCAACGTCACGCTGGTCGCTTCGCTGCTGCTCAGCAGTTCATCGCCGCCATCGTTGAACGCAATGCTGTTGCTGCCGTCATTACTTTCCGGCGCACTTTGATCCAGCTCGGTGGTGTCGGTCACGGCGCCCGGGTTACCCGCCGCGTCAGTCACATTCATGGTCACGGTCAGTTCGCCGTCATTCAGACCGGATAAGTCCTGGCCTGCGACAGAGACATTGCCGTCCGTATCCACACTAATATCGCTGGCGTTAACCGTCAGCGTGGTGTCGCCGTCCGTAATGGTAATGCCAGTGACGGTCGCATCCGCTTCCACTTTACCGGTCAACGTCACGCTGGTCGCTTCGCTGCTACTCAGTAGCTCATCACCGCCATCAACAAAGTTAATGCTGTTGCTGCCGTCATTATTTTCCGGCGCACTTTGATCCAGTTGGGTGGTGTCGGTCACCGCGCCCGGGTTACCGGCCGCGTCAGTCACATTCATGGTCACGATCAGCTCGCCGTCGTTCAGGCCGGACAAGTCCTGGCCACTGACAGAGACATTGCCGTCTGCGTCGACGGTGATGTCATTACTGTTGACCGTCAATGTGGTCGTCCCGTCGGTGATGGTCATACCGGTCACGGTCGCATCCGCTTCCACTTTACCGGTCAACGTCACGCTGCTCGCTTCGCTGCGGCTCAGCAGTTCATCGCCGCCATCAACAAAGTTAATGCTGTTGCTGCCATCGTTGTTGGTGGGCGCACTTTGATCCAGCTTGGTGGTGTCGGTCACGATGCCCGGGTTGCCCGCGGCGTCGGTCACATTCATGGTCACGGTCAGCTCGCCGTCGTTCAGGCCGGATAAGTCCTGGCCAATGACCGAGACATTGCCGTTTGCATCGACCGTAATGTCATCGCTGTCGACCGTTAATTCGGTCGTCCCGTCGGTGATGGTGATGCCGGTCACCGTCGCATCCGCTTCCACTTTACCGGTCAGCGTTACACTGCTCGCTTCGCTGCGGCTCAGCAGCTCATCACCGCCATCAACAAAGTTAATGCTGTTGCTGCCGTCATTATTTTCCGGTGCGCTTTGATCCAGTTCGGTGGTGTCGGTCACGGTACCCGGGTTACCCGCGGTGTCGGTCACATTCATGGTCACGGTCAGCTCGCCGTCGTTCAGGCCGGACAAGTCCTGACCTGCGACAGAGACATTGCCGTCTGCGTCGACCGTGATGTCATCACTGTTGACCGTCAATGTGGTCGTGCCATCGGTAATGGTCATGCCGGTCACGGTGGCGTCCGCTTCCACTTTACCGGTCAACGTCACGCTGCTTGCTTCGCTGCGGCTCAGCAGCTCATCGCCGCCATCGTTGAACGCAATGCTGTTGTCGCCATCGTTGTTGGTGGGCGCGCTTTGATCCAGCTTGGTGGTGTCGGTCACGGCGCCCGGGTTGCCGGCGGCGTCAGTGACATTCATGGTCACGATCAGCTCACCGTCGTTCAGGCCAGACAAGTTTTGGCCACTCACAGACACATTGCCGTCTGCGTCGACCGTGATGTCTGCCGCCGCTACAGTCAGCGTCGTGTCGCCGTCCGTAATGGTGATGTCCGTTACCGTCGCGTCCGCTTCCACTTTACCGGTCAACGTCACGCTGGTCGCTTCGCTGCGGCTCAGCAGCTCGTCGCCGCCATCGTTGAACGCGATGCTGTTGCTGCCGTCATTATTTTCCGGTGCGCTTTGATCCAGCTCGGTGGTGTCGGTCACGACGCCCGGGTTACCGGCCGCGTCAGTCACATTCATGGTCACGGTCAGCTCACCGTCGTTCAGGCCGGATAAGTCCTGGCCTGTGACCGAGACATTGCCGTCTGCATCCACACTAATATCGCTGGCGTTAACCGTCAGCGTGGTGTCGCCGTCCGTAATGGTGATACCGGTCACCGTCGCATCCGCTTCCACTTTACCGGTCAACGTCACGCTGGTCGCTTCGCTGCGGCTCAGCAGCTCATCGCCGCCATCGTTGAACGCGATGCTATTACTGCCATCGTTGTTGGTGGGCGCACTTTGATCCAGCTCGGTGGTATCGGTCACCGCGCCCGGGTTACCGGCCGCGTCAGTCACATTCATGGTCACGGTCAGCTCGCCGTCATTCAGGCCGGACAAGTCCTGGCCTGCGACAGAGACATTGCCGTCTGCATCCACACTAATATCGCTGGCGTTAACCGTCAGCGTGGTGTCGCCGTCCGTGATGGTCATACCGGTCACCGTCGCATCCGCTTCCACTTTACCGGTCAGCGTCACGCTGCTTGCTTCGCTGCTACTCAGCAGCTCATCGCCGCCATCGTTGAACGCGATGCTGTTGTCACCATCGTTATTTTCCGGTGCGCTTTGATCCAGCTCGGTGGTGTCAGTCACCGCGCCCGGGTTGCCGGCCGCGTCAGTCACATTCATGGTCACGGTCAGCTCACCGTCGTTCAGGCCAGACAAGTTTTGGCCACTCACAGACACATTGCCGTCTGCGTCGACCGTGATGTCATCACTGTTGACCGTCAATGTGGTCGTGCCATCGGTAATGGTCATACCGGTCACGGTGGCATCCGCTTCCACTTTACCGGTCAACGTCACGCTGCTTGCTTCGCTGCGGCTCAGCAGTTCGTCGCCGCCATCGTTGAACGCGATGCTGTTGCGGCCATCGTTATTTTCCGGTGCGCTTTGATCCAGTTGGGTGGTGTCGGTCACCGCGCCCGGGTTACCCGCGGCGTCGGTCACATTCATGGTCACGGTCAGCTCGCCGTCGTTCAGGCCGGACAAGTCCTGGCCAATGACAGAGACATTGCCGTCTGCGTCGACCGTGATGTCATCGCTGTCGACCGTTAATGTGGTCGTCCCGTCGGTGATGGTGATCGCCGTTACCGTCGCATCCGCTTCCACTTTACCGGTCAACGTCACGCTGGTCGCTTCGCTGCGGCTCAGCAGCTCGTCGCCGCCATCAACAAAGTTAATGCTGTTGCTGCCATCGTTGTTGGTGGGCACGCTTTGATCCAGCTTAGTGGTGTCGGTCACGGCGCCCGGGTTGCCGGCGGCGTCGGTCGCATTCATGGTCACGGTCAGTTCGCCGTCGTTCAGGCCGGACAAGTCCTGGCCTGTGACAGAGACATTGCCGTCTGCATCCACACTAATATCGCTGGCGTTAACCGTCAGCGTGGTGTCGCCGTCCGTAATGGTGATGCCGGTCACGGTCGCGTCCGCTTCCACTTTACCGGTCAGCGTCACGCTGGTCGCCTCGCTGCTACTCAGCAGTTCATCGCCGCCATCAACAAAGTTAATGCTGTTGCTGCCGTCATTATTTTCCGGCGCACTTTGATCCAGCTCGGTGGTGTCGGTCACGGCGCCCGGGTTGCCTGCGGCGTCGGTCACATTAATGGTCACGGTCAGCTCGCCGTCGTTCAGGCCGGATAAGTCCTGGCCTGTGACAGAGACATTGCCGTCTGCATCGACGCTAATATCGCTGGCGTTAACCGTCAGCGTCGTGTCGCCGTCAGTAATGGTGATGCCAGTCACGGTCGCGTCCGCTTCCACTTTACCGGTCAGCGTCACGCTGCTTGCTTCGCTGCTACTCAGCAGCTCATCGCCGCCATCGTTGAACGCGATGCTGTTGCGGCCATCGTTGTTGACTGGCGCACTTTGATCCAGTTCGGTGGTGTCGGTCACCGCGCCCGGGTTGCCCGCAGCGTCAGTGACATTCATGATGACGGTCAGCTCGCCGTCATTCAGACCGGACAAGTCCTGGCCAATGACCGACACATTGCCGTCTGCGTCGACGGTGATGTCTGCCGCCGCTACAGTCAGCATGGTGTCGCCGTCGGTGATGGTGATGCCAGTGACGGTCGCGTCCGCTTCCACTTTACCGGTCAACGTCACGCTGCTTGCTTCGCTGCGGCTCAGCAGTTCATCACCGCCATCGTTGAACGCAATGCTGTTGCTGCCATCGTTGTTGGTGGGCGCACTTTGATCCAGCTTAGTGGTGTCGGTCACCGCGCCCGGGTTGCCCGCGGCGTCAGTGACATTCATGGTCACGGTCAGCTCGCCGTCGTTCAGGCCGGATAAGTCCTGGCCAATGACCGAGACATTGCCGTCTGCGTCGACCGTGATGTCTGCCGCCGCCACAGTCAGCGTGGTGTCGCCGTCCGTAATGGTGATGCCCGTTACCGTCGCATCCGCTTCCACTTTACCGGTCAACGTCACGCTGCTCGCTTCGCTGCGGCTCAGCAGCTCGTCTCCGCCATCGTTGAACGCGATGCTATTGCGGCCATCGTTGTTGGTGGGCGCGCTTTGATCCAGCTCGGTGGTGTCGGTGACCGCGCCCGGGTTGCCGGCCGCGTCGGTCACATTCATGGTCACGATCAGCTCGCCGTCGTTCAGGCCGGATAAGTCCTGGCCTGCGACCGAGACATTGCCGTCTGCATCGACGGAGATGTCATTACTGTTGACCGTTAATGTGGTCGCCCCGTCGGTGATGGTCATGCCCGTTACCGTCGCGTCCGCTTCCACTTTACCGGTCAACGTCACGCTGCTTGCTTCGCTGCTACTCAGCAGCTCGTCGCCGCCATCATTAAACGCAATGCTATTGCTCCCGTCATTATTTTCCGGCGCACTTTGATCCAGCTCGGTGGTGTCGGTCACGGCGCCCGGGTTGCCGGCCGCGTCGGTGACATTCATGGTCACGGTCAGCTCGCCGTCATTCAGGCCGGACAAGTCCTGGCCAATGACAGAGACACTGCCGTCTGCGTCGACCGAGATGTCATTACTGTTGACCGTCAATGTGGTCGTCCCGTCGGTGATGGTGATACCGGTCACGGTCGCATCCGCTTCCACTTTACCGGTCAACGTCACGCTGCTTGCTTCGCTGCTACTCAGCAGCTCATCGCCGCCATCAACAAAGTTAATGCTGTTGCTGCCATCGTTGTTGGTGGGCGCACTTTGATCCAGCTCGGTGGTGTCGGTCACTGCGCCCGGGTTACCCGCCGCGTCAGTCACATTCATGGTCACGATCAGCTCGCCGTCGTTCAGGCCGGATAAGTCCTGGCCTGCGACAGAGACATTGCCGTCTGCGTCGACGGTGATGTCATCGCTGTCGACCGTTAATGTGGTCGTCCCGTCGGTGATGGTGATGCCCGTTACCGTCGCATCCGCTTCTACTTTACCGGTCAGCGTCACGCTGGTCGCTTCGCTGCTACTCAGCAGCTCATCACCGCCATCAACAAAGTTAATGCTGTTGCTGCCGTCATTATTTTCCGGTGCGCTTTGATCCAGTTGGGTGGTGTCGGTCACCGCGCCCGGGTTACCGGCCGCGTCGGTCACATTCATGGTCACGGTCAGCTCGCCGTCGTTCAGACCGGATAAGTCCTGGCCTGTGACCGAGACATTGCCTTCTGCATCGACCGTGATGTCTGCCGCCGCCACAGTCAGCGTGGTATCGCCGTCCGTAATGGTGATGCCCGTCACCGTCGCGTCCGCTTCCACTTTCCCTGTCAGGGTCACGCTGGTCGCTTCGCTGCGGCTCAGCAGTTCATCGCCGCCATCAACAAAGTTAATGCTGTTGCTGCCGTCATTATTTTCCGGTGCGCTTTGATCCAGTTTGGTGGTGTCAGTCACCGCGCCCGGGTTACCGGCCGCGTCGGTGACACTCATGGTCACAGTCAGTTCGCCGTCGTTCAGGTCGGACAGATCCTGGCCTGCGACAGAGATATTGCCGTCTGCGTCGACGGAGATGTCATCGCTGTCGACCGTTAATGTGGTGGTACCGTCGGTGATGGTGATGCCCGTTACCGTCGCATCCGCTTCCACTTTACCGGTCAACGTCACACTGCTCGCTTCGCTGCTACTCAGCAGCTCATCGCCGCCATCGTCGAACACAATACGGTTGCTGCCATCGTTGTTGGTGGGCGCACTTTGATCCAGCTGGGTGGTGTCAGTCACGGCGCCCGGGTTACCGGCCGCGTCAGTGACATTCATGGTCACGGTCAGCTCACCGTCGTTCAGGCCAGACAAGTTTTGGCCACTCACAGACACATTGCCGTCTGCATCGACCGTGATGTCTGCCGCCGCCACAGTCAGCGTGGTGTCGCCGTCCGTAATGGTGATGCCAGTCACGGTCGCGTCCGCTTCCACCTTACCGGTCAACGTCACACTGGTCGCTTCGCTGCGGCTCAGCAGTTCATCGCCGCCATCGTTGAACGCGATGCTATTGCGGCCATCGTTATTTTCCGGCGCACTTTGATCCAGTTCGGTGGTGTCGGTGACCGCGCCCGGGTTGCCGGCCGCGTCAGTCACATTCATGGTCACGGTCAGCTCGCCGTCGTTGAGAGCGGACAGATCCTGGCCACTCACTGAGACATTGCCGTCTGCGTCGACCGTGATGTCATTACTGTTGACCGTCAATGTGGTCGTGCCGTCGGTGATGGTGATGCCGGTCACGGTCGCGTCCGCTTCCACCTTACCGGTCAGCGTCACGCTGGTCGCTTCGCTGCGGCTCAGCAGCTCGTCGCCGCCATCGTTGAACGCGATGCTGTTGTCACCATCGTTATTTTCCGGCGCACTTTGATCCAGCTTAGTGGTGTCGGTCACCGCGCCCGGGTTACCGGCCGCGTCAGTCACATTCATGGTCACGGTCAGCTCGCCGTCGTTCAGGCCAGACAAGTTTTGGCCTGCGACCGAGACATTGCCGTCTGCATCGACGGAGATGTCATTACTGTTGACCGTTAATGTGGTCGCCCCGTCGGTGATGGTGATCGCCGTTACCGTCGCGTCCGCTTCCACTTTCCCTGTCAGGGTCACGCTGGTCGCTTCGCTGCGGCTCAGCAGTTCATCGCCGCCATCAACAAAGTTAATGCGGTTGCTACCATCGTTGTTGGTGGGCGCACTTTGATCCAGTTGGGTGGTGTCGGTCACGATGCCCGGGTTGCCCGCGGCGTCGGTGACAGTCATGGTCACAGTCAGCTCGCCGTCATTCAGGCCAGACAAGTTTTGGCCTGCGACAGAGACATTGCCGTCTGCATCGACGGTGATGTCATCGCTGTTGACCGTTAATGTGATCGTCCCGTCGGTGATGGTGATACCGGTCACCGTCGCATCCGCTTCCACTTTACCGGTCAACGTCACGCTGCTTGCTTCGCTGCTACTCAGCAGTTCATCGCCGCCATCAACAAAGTTAATGCTGTTGCTGCCATCGTTGTTGGTGGGCGCACTTTGATCCAGCTCGGTGGTGTCGGTCACTGCGCCCGGGTTACCCGCCGCGTCAGTCACAGTCATGGTCACGATCAGCTCGCCGTCATTGAGAGCGGACAGATCCTGGCCAATAACAGAGACATTGCCGTCCGTATCCACACTAATATCGCTGGCGTTAACCGTCAGCGTGGTGTCGCCGTCCGTAATGGTGATGCCGGTCACCGTCGCATCGGCTTCCACTTTACCGGTCAACGTCACGCTGCTTGCTTCGCTGCGGCTCAGCAGTTCGTCGCCGCCATCAACAAAGTTAATGCTGTTGCTGCCATCGTTGTTGGTGGGCGCACTTTGATCCAGTTCGGTCGTGTCGGTGACGGCACCCGGATTGCCGGCCGCGTCGGTCACATTCATGGTCACGGTCAGCTCGCCGTCGTTCAGGCCGGACAAGTCCTGGCCTGTGACAGAGACATTGCCGTCTGCGTCGACGGTGATATCATCGCTGTCGACCGTTAATGTGGTCGTCCCGTCGGTGATGGTGATCGCCGTTACCGTCGCGTCCGCTTCCACTTTACCGGTCAGCGTCACGCTGGTCGCTTCGCTGCGGCTCAGCAGCTCATCGCCGCCATCGTTGAACGCGATGCTATTGCTGCCGTCATTATTTTCCGGCGCACTTTGATCCAGCTCGGTGGTGTCGGTGACTGATCCCGGGTTGCCCGCAGCGTCAGTCACATTCATGGTCACGGTCAGCTCACCGTCATTCAGGCCGGATAGATCCTGGCCAATGACCGAGACATTGCCGTCTGCGTCGACCGTGATGTCTGCCGCCGCCACAGTCAGCGTGGTATCGCCGTCCGTAATGGTCATGC
Source organism: Vibrio sp. ABG19 (assembly GCF_029962385.1). Taxonomy (NCBI): domain Bacteria; kingdom Pseudomonadati; phylum Pseudomonadota; class Gammaproteobacteria; order Vibrionales; family Vibrionaceae; genus Vibrio; species Vibrio sp. ABG19. The sequence goes on from NZ_CP071708.1 coordinate 25,590, forward strand.
CAGTGACCGTCGCGTCCGCTTCCACTTTCCCTGTCAGGGTCACGCTGGTCGCTTCGCTGCGGCTCAGCAGTTCATCGCCGCCATCGTTGAACACGATGCTGTTGTCACCATCGTTATTTTCCGGTGCGCTTTGATCCAGTTCGGTCGTGTCGGTCACGGCGCCCGGGTTACCCGCGGCGTCAGTGACACTCATGGTCACGGTCAGTTCGCCGTCATTCAGGCCGGATAGATCCTGGCCAATGACCAAGACATTGCCGTCTGCGTCGACGGAGATGTCATCGCTGTCGACCGTTAATGTGGTCGTCCCGTCGGTGATGGTCATACCGGTCACCGTCGCATCCGCTTCCACTTTACCGGTCAGCGTCACGCTGCTTGCTTCGCTGCTACTCAGCAGCTCATCGCCGCCATCGTTGAACGCGATGCTGTTGCTGCCGTCATTATTTTCCGGTGCACTTTGATCCAGTTGGGTGGTGTCGGTCACCGCGCCCGGGTTACCGGCCGCGTCGGTCACAGTCATGGTCACGGTCAGCTCGCCGTCGTTCAGGCCAGACAAGTTTTGGCCACTCACAGACACATTGCCGTCTGCGTCGACGGTGATGTCATCGCTGTCGACCGTTAATGTGGTCGTCCCGTCGGTGATGGTGATCGCCGCTACCGTCGCATCCGCTTCCACTTTACCGGTCAGCGTCACGCTGGTCGCTTCGCTGCGGCTCAGCAGCTCGTCGCCGCCATCAACAAAGTTAATGCTGTTGCTGCCATCGTTGTTGGTGGGCGCACTTTGATCCAGCTCGGTGGTGTCGGTCACTGCGCCCGGGTTACCCGCCGCGTCAGTCACATTCATGGTCACGATCAGCTCGCCGTCGTTCAGGCCGGATAAGTCCTGGCCTGCGACAGAGACATTGCCGTCTGCGTCGACGGTGATGTCATCGCTGTCGACCGTTAATGTGGTCGTCCCGTCGGTGATGGTGATGCCCGTTACCGTCGCATCCGCTTCCACTTTACCGGTCAGGGGCACGCTGCTTGCTTCGCTGCTACTCAGCAGCTCATCGCCGCCATCAACAAAGTTAATGCGGTTGCTGCCATCGTTGTTGGTGGGCGCACTTTGATCCAGCTGGGTGGTATCGGTCACGGCGCCCGGGTTACCGGCCGCGTCAGTCACAGTCATGGTCACGATCAGCTCGCCGTCGTTCAGGCCGGACAAGTCCTGGCCTGCCACAGAGACATTGCCGTCTGCGTCGACGGTGATGTCTGCCGCCGCCACAGTCAGCGTGGTATCGCCGTCCGTAATGGTCATGCCCGTGACCGTCGCGTCCGCTTCCACTTTACCGGTCAGCGTCACGCTGCTTGCTTCGCTGCTACTCAGCAGCTCATCGCCGCCATCAACAAAGTTAATGCTGTTGCTGCCATCGTTGTTGGTTGGCGCACTTTGATCCAGTTTGGTGGTGTCGGTCACGGCGCCCGAATTGCCCGCCGCGTCGGTCACATTCATGATCACGGTCAGCTCGCCGTCATTCAGGCCGGACAAGTCCTGGCCAATGACCGACACATTGCCGTCCGTATCCACACTAATATCGCTGGCGTTAACCGTCAGCGTGGTATCGCCGTCGGTGATGGTGATGCCCGTCACCGTCGCGTCCGCTTCCACTTTACCGGTCAACGTCACGCTGGTCGCTTCGCTGCGGCTCAGCAGCTCATCGCCGCCATCATTAAACGCAATACTGTTGCTGCCATCGTTATTTTCCGGTGCACTTTGATCCAGCTTGGTCGTGTCGGTCACGGTGCCCGGGTTGCCCGCGGCGTCAGTGACAGTCATGGTCACGGTCAGCTCGCCGTCGTTCAGGCCGGACAAGTCCTGGCCTGCCACAGAGACATTGCCGTCTGCGTCGACCGTGATGTCTGCCGCCGCCACAGTCAGCGTAGTATTGCCATCAGTAATGGTCATGCCAGTGACCGTCGCGTCCGCTTCCACTTTACCGGTCAACGTCACGCTGGTCGCTTCGCTGCGGCTCAGCAGTTCGTCGCCACCATCAACAAAGTTAATGCGGTTGCTGCCATCGTTGTTGGTGGGTGCGCTTTGATCCAGTTCGGTCGTGTCGGTCACCGCGCCCGGGTTACCCGCGGCGTCAGTCACATTCATGGTCACGGTCAGCTCGCCGTCGTTGAGAGCGGACAGATCCTGGCCACTTACTGAGACATTGCCGTCTGCGTCGACCGTGATGTCATCGCTGTCGACCGTTAATGTGGTCGTCCCGTCGGTGATGGTGATGTCCGTTACCGTCGCGTCCGCTTCCACTTTCCCGGTCAACGTCACACTGGTCGCTTCGCTGCTACTCAGCAGCTCATCGCCGCCATCAACAAAGTTAATGCTGTTGCTGCCGTCATTATTTTCCGGAGCGCTTTGGTCCAGTTGGGTGGTGTCGGTCACGGCGCCCGGGTTACCGGCCGCGTCGGTCACAGTCATGGTCACGGTCAGCTCGCCGTCGTTCAGGCCGGACAAATCCTGACCACTGACAGAGACATTACCGTCTGCGTCGACGGTGATGTCATTACTGTTGACCGTCAATGTGGTCGTCCCGTCGGTGATGGTCATGCCAGTCACGGTCGCATCAGCTTCCACTTTCCCTGTCAGGGTCACGCTGGTCGCTTCGCTGCCGCTCAGCAATTCATCGCCGCCATCGTTGAACACGATGCTGTTGTCACCATCGTTATTTTCCGGTGCGCTTTGATCCAGTTCGGTGGTGTCGGTCACGGCGCCCGGGTTACCGGCCGCGTCGGTCACAGTCATGGTCACGGTCAGCTCGCCGTCGTTCAGGCCGGACAAATCCTGACCACTGACAGAGACATTACCGTCTGCGTCGACGGTGATGTCATTACTGTTGACCGTCAATGTGGTCGTCCCGTCGGTGATGGTCATGCCAGTCACGGTCGCATCAGCTTCCACTTTCCCTGTCAGGGTCACGCTGGTCGCTTCGCTGCCGCTCAGCAATTCATCGCCGCCATCGTTGAACACGATGCTGTTGTCACCATCGTTATTTTCCGGTGCGCTTTGATCCAGTTCGGTGGTGTCGGTCACGGTGCCCGGGTTACCCGCCGCGTCAGTCACATTCATGGTCACGATCAGCTCGCCGTCGTTCAGGCCAGACAAGTTTTGGCCACTCACAGACACATTGCCGTCTGCATCGACGGTGATGTCATCGCTGTTGACCGTTAATGTGATCGTCCCGTCGGTGATGGTGATGCCCGTCACCGTCGCGTCCGCTTCCACTTTACCGGTCAACGTCACGCTGGTCGCTTCGCTGCGGCTCAGCAGTTCGTCGCCACCATCAACAAAGTTAATGCGGTTGCTGCCATCGTTGTTGGTTGGCGCGCTTTGATCCAGTTCGGTCGTGTCGGTCACCGCGCCCGGGTTGCCCGCCGCGTCGGTCACAGTCATGGTCACGGTCAGCTCGCCGTCGTTCAGGCCGGACAAGTTTTGACCAATGACCGACACATTGCCGTCTGCATCGACCGTGATGTCTGCCGCCGCCACAGTCAGCGTGGTGTCGCCGTCAGTAATGGTGATGCCCGTTACCGTCGCGTCCGCTTCCACTTTACCAGTCAGCGTCACGCTGGTCGCTTCGCTGCGGCTCAGCAGCTCATCTCCGCCATCAACAAAGTTAATGCGGTTGCTGCCATCATTATTTTCCGGTGCGCTTTGATCCAGTTCGGTGGTGTCGGTCACGGCGCCCGGGTTGCCCGCGGCGTCGGTCACAGTCATGGTCACGGTCAGCTCGCCGTCGTTCAGGCCGGACAAGTCCTGGCCACTGACAGAGACATTGCCGTCTGCATCCACACTAATATCGCTGGCGTTAACCGTCAGCGTGGTGTCGCCGTCCGTGATGGTAATGCCAGTGACGGTCGCGTCCGCTTCCACTTTACCGGTCAGCGTCACGCTGCTTGCTTCGCTGCGGCTCAGCAGTTCATCTCCGCCATCAACAAAGTTAATGCTGTTGCTGCCGTCATTATTTTCCGGCGCACTTTGATCTAGTTTGGTCGTGTCGGTGACCGCGCCCGGGTTACCGGCGGCGTCGGTCACATTCATGGTCACGGTCAGCTCGCCGTCGTTCAGGCCGGATAAGTCCTGGCCTGTGACCGACACATTGCCGTTTGCGTCGACCGTGATATCTGCCGCCGCCACAGTCAGCGTGGTGTCGCCGTCAGTAATGGTGATGCCCGTTACCGTCGCGTCCGCTTCCACTTTACCGGTCAACGTCACGCTGCTTGCTTCGCTGCTATTCAGCAGCTCATCACCGCCATCGTTGAACGCAATAATGTTGTCGCCATCGTTGTTGGTGGGCGCACTTTGATCCAGTTCGGTGGTGTCGGTCACGGCGCCCGGGTTGCCGGCCGCGTCGGTGACATTCATGGTCACGGTCAGCTCGCCGTCATTCAGGCCAGACAAGTTTTGGCCTGCGACAGAGACATTGCCGTCTGCATCGACGGTGATGTCATCGCTGTTGACCGTTAATGTGATCGTCCCGTCGGTGATGGTGATGCCCGTCACCGTTGCATCGGCTTCGACTTTACCTGTCAGGGTCACGCTGGTCGCTTCGCTGCGGCTGAGCAGTTCGTCGCCGCCATCAATAAACGCAATGCGGTTGCTGCCGTCATTATTTTCCGGTGCGCTTTGATCAACTTCATAGTTCGCGGTCGTACTAGATTCCACCGTATTGCCGGCTTCATCGTCAGAAATCACGACGACATCAAACTCGCTGCCATTCACTAAATCGTCGCCGTCCACATCGACCGACCAGCTACCATCGTCGTTGACGGTGGTGCGGTATTCGCTGCCATTAATCACCATCGACACACTGTCGCCTTCGGCAATATCGCCGCCGGTTGCCGTCCCTGACACGGTCACGCGGCCGGTGCTTTCGTCACTGTTGATGGTGTTGTCGTCGGTGATTGGGTTGACCGTCACTGTGCCCGCGTCCGCGGTCAGGTCCACGCTGTAATTGGCGGTCGCGCTTGATGCCACCGTGTTACCGGCGGCGTCGCCTGAGGTCACAACGACATCAAACTCGCTGCCATTCAATAAATCGTCGCCGTCCACATCGACCGACCAGCTGCCATCGTCGTTGACGGTGGTGCGGTATTCGCTGCCATTAATCACCATCGACACACTGTCGCCTTCGGCAATATCGCCGCCGGTTGCCGTCCCTGACACGGTCACGCGGCCGGTGCTTTCGTCACTGTTGATGGTGTTGTCGTCGGTGATTGGGTTGACCGTCACTGTGCCCGCGTCCGCGGTCAGGTCCACGCTGTAATTGGCGGTCGCGCTTGATGCCACGGTGTTACCGGCGGCGTCGCCTGAGGTCACAACGACATCAAACTCGCTGTCATTCACTAAATCGTCGCCGTCCACGTCGACCGACCAGCTGCCATCGTCGTTGACGGTGGTGCGGTATTCGCTGCCATTAATCACCATCGACACACTGTCGCCTTCGGCAATATCGCCGCCGGTTGCCGTCCCTGACACGGTCACGCGGCCGGTGCTTTCGTCACTGTTGATGGTGTTGTCGTCGGTGATTGGGTTGACCGTCACTGTGCCCGCGTCCGCGGTCAGGTCCACGCTGTAATTGGCGGTCGCGCTTGATGCCACGGTGTTACCGGCGGCGTCGCCTGAGGTCACAACGACATCAAACTCGCTGTCATTCACTAAATCGTCGCCGTCCACGTCGACCGACCAGCTGCCATCGTCGTTGACGGTGGTGCGGTATTCGCTGCCATTAATCACCATCGACACACTGTCGCCTTCGGCAATATCGCCGCCGGTTGCCGTCCCTGACACGGTCACGCGGCCGGTGCTTTCGTCACTGTTGATGGTGTTGTCGTCGGTGATTGGGTTGACCGTCACTGTGCCCGCGTCCGCGGTCAGGTCCACGCTGTAATTGGCGGTCGCGCTTGATGCCACGGTGTTACCGGCGGCGTCGCCTGAGGTCACAACGACATCAAACTCGCTGTCATTCACTAAATCGTCGCCGTCCACGTCGACCGACCAGCTGCCATCGTCGTTGACGGTGGTGCGGTATTCGCTGCCATTAATCACCATCGACACACTGTCGCCTTCGGCAATATCGCCGCCGGTTGCCGTCCCTGACACGGTCACGCGGCCGGTGCTTTCGTCACTGTTGATGGTGTTGTCGTCGGTGATTGGGTTGATACTTACGGTTCCCTGATCCGCAGACAGATCCACGGTATGAGTAGAGGTCGCGCTAGACTCAACCGTACTTCCATCAGCATTGCTTGATGTCACGGTGACATCAAACTCTGTATCGTTAGCAAGATCGCTACCGGCCACATCCACTGACCAGTTACCATCGGCATCTACAGTCGTCGTATAAGACGTACCGTTGATGAGCATGCTCACCGTATCACCTTCAGAGATATCGCCTCCAGTCGCGGCACCACTGACAGTGATGGTTGATTCGCTTTCATCAAAGTTGATAACCCCGTCATCTGCGATCGGGTCAACAGTAACGGTGCCGGCAACAGCCAGAGTGATGTCTGCAGCGTCTGCAGTCACTAAGTTGGTCAGCGCCAGACTTTGCGTTTGTGAAAGGCCAAGACTTTCCAGTCCTGTTGTATCGAAGTTCGTTGTGGCAATAATCTGAATGTCAGTACGATCAATCGTCGCTGAGTCGGTCACTGCCGAACTCAGCACTCCACCAGCAGCCGGAGCCAGATCGCCATCGACCTGCGTCGGGTCCTGACCCTCTTCTAGTGCAGCAAAGATCTGTGCCACATCATCCGTGATGTCCTGAGGCATATTATTGGCATCAACCAGTTGTGCTTGAACCGCTGCGTCATCATCCACATCATTACCGATTTGAACAATAACGGTACCCTGTGGTAGCCGTTCACCCACGGTCGCAATTCTGACGTTACCAGTCGGATCGATAACAATCATTTGGTTAGCAGACAGAATTCCACTAGTGACAAGAGAGTTTAATCCCATAAAAAGCCTCGGACATAATAGAAGATGATATACCGCAAGGTATGCAACTTGGTGCGATACATTTATCCTGGAAAAATTCAGTTAAATTTAGCACTAATCCATAGTTAAACAAAGGTTAAAACGTTGTACTGTTAACGTTTTTTTGACGTATTTCCGATATTCTCAAAGCTGATACAACACAAAATTCAAACGGGATCATATTCGATACTTTGCTTTTAATTCGGGTACTTAACCGATAAAATCCATTTCTAATTAGTGAGTTATCAATGCATAATTTCTTGTATATGCAACAAGCTTAAAACTAACTGAAATTTTGAGTCACTTTATTGACACTCCTTCCCGGCGTCTCATTAATAAGATCGATTCTGGATTAAGCTTTGGCTTCAATCGTTAATAACCCAACATGGGAGTTTGATTTTGAAAGGGTTTTCCGTAAAGGCTCTGGCCTGTGCTCTTGCACTGTCCAGTCCAGCATATGCTCAAACACTTGAGCAGGCAGTTTCACTGACACTTGCCACCAATCCGGAGTTAAAAAGCGCTTTTAACCAGTTTAAAGCTCGTGTTTCTGATTCACGTGCAGCTACGGGGGCTTATCTGCCAAGTCTCGACTTGGATGCTGGCATCGGCTACGAAGGGATCAGACCGACAGAATCAAGCGGTAGCGCTGACACCGACCTGACCCGTAAGGACTTAACTCTTACTTTTAACCAGCTTATCTGGGATGGTTCAGCGACCTTAAACGACATGGACCGCACCTCTGCAGAAGCAGAAGCGGACCGCTACCAGTTACTTGCCGATGCATCAGATAAGGCTCTGCAAGTGGCGAACACCTACCTGGATGTGACACAGGCGTATGAAGTGTTTGCACTGTCGGAAAGTAATCTGACGACACACAAGGAAATTTACCGCGACATTAAACGTCGTGCGGATTCGGGTATCGGCTCAACGGCGGATGTAACCCAAGTGGAAGCACGTCTGGCGCGTGCACAAAGCAACCTGCTGGCTGCGCAAAACAACCTGCTTGATGCTCAGGCACAGTTTCACCGTTTGGTAGGACAAGAGCCACAAGCGTTGGTCTTCCCGAGAGCAGACAGTGAAGCTTTACCGACCTCTGTTGACCAGGCTCTTGAGCAGGCACAGCAATCGCATCCGGTGATTAAAGTGGCTCAGACAGACGTCGACGCTGCACGCTTCCAGTATCAACAATCTAAAGCACCTAACTTTCCGACCCTCTCTTTTGAAGCGTCACAAAGCTGGATGGATGATGCAGGCGGTGACCGCGGCAATCAGCAAGAAACCACCGCCATGCTGCGTTTACGCTACAACCTCTACAACGGTGGTACCGACAGTGCGAACACAAAAAGTGCCGCCTATCAGCTTAATCGCGCTAAAGACTTACGTGCCAATATTTTCCGTACCGTGGAAGAGGGTCTGCGCCTGTCCTGGAACGCACTGGATATTACCCTGCAGCAGAAAGAGTTCCTAGCCGACCATGTCGACGCAACATCAAAGACCGTTGTGGCGTATCGCAAGCAGTACCAGATTGGCCAGCGCACCCTGCTCGACTTGCTGAATAGTGAAAATGAGCTGTTCGAAGCTCGCCGCGATTATCTGGATGCGAAGTACTCAGAGCAATACGCAAAATACCGCGTTCTGAACGCAACCGGCGGTCTGCTGGCGGCTCTGCGCGTCGATGTTCCGAAAGAGTGGCTGGAAAAGGTGGATTACTAATATGACAATTCGAAATGTGATGATTGCTGTTTTGAGTATGACATTGGCGCATTCTGCCTACGCCGCTCAAGAAGAAAGTTCGGACGTTTACGATTACATGGCAACACCTGTTGCAGAACAAGGTGCCGATTTGCTCGACGACGACAATGATGGTGTCATTAACGCCCGTGACAAATGTCCGCAAACCCCACAAGGTGCGCAAGTCGACAATGACGGTTGTGGCAAGCAAATCAACAGCTCTGAACAGCAAAAACTTCATATCCTGTTTGCTAGCGATTCCTCTGCCATTGCCCCTCTTTTTGATGATCAGATTCGTCAGATGGCGGAGTTTCTACAGCTTTATCCGGAAGCCTCAATTGAGCTACAAGGTTATGCGAGCAAAGTCGGCAGTGCCAAGTATAACCAGACACTCTCTGAGCGTCGTTCAGCAGCCGTCCGTATGCAGTTGATTCGTTATGGTGTTACGCCGAACCGCATTCGTGTCATCGGTTTTGGTGATACGGTTCTGGTTGCTGATGGCGATGACCAGGTCAGTCACGCCCAGAACCGTCGCGTAACGGCGACCGTCGTCGGTCTGAAAGACGAAATGCTGAAAGAGTGGACTGTGTTCACTGCTTTACCTAATTCTTAATCGCTTACCGATTAAACCGTAACGAAAACGACCTGAGTTTCCCCAGGTCGTTTCTCCATTGAGTGACAGGTAAACGGGTTAGAAAGTTCGAACAACTTGACTCCCTGTTTCCCGCAACCCATTCTTCTGACTATGTATGATTTTTTTTCAAACCGCCTCGCTAGTTATCAAAACCTCAGGCACAATTGGGTTATTCTTTCCCCTTTAGATCGTTGTGGCCTCAGTCTGTTAATGCCCGAGGAATATCAACGCAGGATAGTCCAATGAGTCAGCATAAATATCACCAGCTCTCTAGTGATGAGTTGGATTTTGTCGACGATCAAACCGCCGCACTGCTGCTTAATACTCCCAGCAGCGCGCGTATCATGCTTTGGGTTATGGTCGTATTCTTTTTGCTGGCCATCGTTTGGGCCTCATGGGCAGAGATCGATAAAGTCACTGTCGGTCAGGGTAAAGTCGTGCCATCTTCGCAAATCCAGGTGGTTCAGAACCTGGAAGGCGGCCTGGTTAAACAGATCCTGGTCCGTGAAGGCGAGCAGGTCAAAAAAGGCCAGCAGCTATTACTTATCGATGACACCCGTTTTCGTTCCGACTATCGTGAGCGTGAGCAGCAAATGGCCAACCTGACAGCCAACGTATTGCAGCTGACTGCGTCCATCGCCAGTGTCATCATTAATGAAGATTTTGCGGAACAGGACTGGCAAAGCAGTGTACGCATTGATTACAACAAGCTGGCTTTTCCTCCTTCACTGCTTGAATTGCAGCCCAGACTGGTTGAGCGTCAGCGCGACCAGTATCAGCAAGATCTTGATAACCTGCGCAACCAACTGTCTGTGATTTCACAGCAGGTTAAACAAAAACAACAGGATCTGATTGAAATTCAGGCCCGGGTTCGCAACCTACGCCGAAGTTACGAATATGCTAACAAAGAGCTGGAGATCACCCAACCCCTGGCGGATGAAGGCGTGGTCCCGCGGATTGAGCTGTTAAAACTGCAACGGCAGGTCAATGACACTCGTCGCGAACTCACCTCCAGTGAACTGAAAATACCGGTATTACGCTCAGGTATTCGTGAGTCAATGTTGAGCCGTATCGATGCCGCACAGAAGTTCCGTTCGCAGCAGCAAGATGCGCTCAACGAAGCTCAGGATAAGCTGTCGGCGATGACTGAATCTACCGTAGGGCTGGAAGACAGAGTCAACCGCACCGTTGTCGTCTCTCCGGTCACCGGCACCATCAAGACCCTCAACGTCAATACTGTCGGTGGTGTTATCCAGCCGGGTATGGATATTGTTGAAATCGTCCCGACCGAAGACACCTTGCTGGTCGAAGCACAGATCGCGCCACAGGATATCGCATTCCTGCGCCCTGACCTGCCGGCGATTGTAAAGTTCAGTGCCTATGACTTCACTAAATATGGCGGCCTGGAAGGCACCCTTGAACACATCAGCGCCGATACCACGCAGGATGAAGAAGGCAACAGTTTTTATCTGGTACGGGTACGCACCACACAAACATCATTTGGTCAGGATGACACGCTGCCAATCATTCCCGGCATGACGGCGTCGGTGGATATCATCACCGGTAAACGCACCGTACTGGATTATTTACTTAAGCCAATTTTGCGCGCCAAAGACAATGCGCTGCGAGAGTAATCCGGCAAAGATAAACCGGTCCGTGATGAAAAGCGCTGATTGATGTATAACTAAACTTATACAACCGGATGCAAAGGATAGTGGAAGAGAGATGACCTTTAGTCACACCGTAGCAACAGGTATGCGATGAAACGCTGGCTATGTTTACTGGCGGCGCTGGTGATTTCATCACTAGCTGGCGCGCTCAGTACCAAAGAGCAACAGTGGGTTGATGCAGTGACAGCAACCTACGGGCCACGCGCGGGTAAACGGGTTGAGACCTGGCGGCAGGAGATGGTGCGTTACCGATCATTATCAGAACGCGCTCAACTGACCGAAGTAAACCGTTTTTTCAATCAGCTCTACTTTGTCAACGACGATGTATTGTGGGGCAAAAATGACTACTGGGCGACACCACTGGAATTTTTAGGCAGTAATGCCGGTGATTGTGAGGACTTCACTATCGCCAAATATTTTTCGCTGCTGGAACTTGGTGTTGCTGATAACAAACTGCGCCTGGTGTACGTCAAAGCCATTGAACTGAATCAGTTTCACATGGTACTGGCCTACTACGCCACACCCAGCTCACAACCTTTGATTCTGGATAACATTAATCCGCAGATAAAACCGGCCTCCGCGCGCCCTGACCTGCTACCTATATACAGCTTTAACGGTCAACATCTGTGGTTGATGAAATCGAAAAATGGCGAGCTGGCAGGTAACGCTTCCCGGCTCAGCCTCTGGAATGATTTACGTTCACGCGAGCGTTCGCTGAATTTGAATAAACCGTTGGTCAATTACGATGAGTAGCTAGAATGACACTATACAAACAACTGGTCGCCGGAATGATAATGGTGCTGATTTTGTTGATGATTTCCGTATTCATCATCGAATTTAATACCACACGCGACAACCTTGAACAGCAGCAACGTTCTGAAGTCAGCAACACGATTAACACCGTGGGTCTTGCTTTAGCGCCCTATCTGGAAAAGAAGGACAGCGTTGCGGTCGAATCCGTCATCAATGCTCTGTTTGACGGCAGTACCTACTCGGTCGTGCGCCTTATCTTTCTCGATGACCACAGTGAAATCGTTCGCTCTTATCCGATTAAGCCAAGCCAGGTTCCGCAATGGTTTACTGATCTGGATTTGTTCCAGCCTATCCATGACCGCCGTGTTGTGACCAGCGGCTGGATGCAACTGGCAGAGGTCGAAATCGTCAGTCATCCGGGTGAAGCCTATGCTCAGCTATGGCACGCGCTGATTCGCCTCTCGATCGCATTCGGCGCCATCGTTGTGATCGGTATGCTCTCGATTGCCTACATCGTTCATCATGCCCTTAAACCGTTGACAACCATAGTGAACAAGATGAAGCAAATCGCCAACAACCAGTTTGGCGAACCGTTGCCGCTACCCGACACCCAAGACCTGGTCGCGGTAGTACAAGGGATCAATAACATGTCGGCACAGGTTGAAAAGCATTTTAAAGCCCAGGCTCAGGAAGCACAGCAATTGCGCGAGCGCGCTTACATGGATCCGGTTTCACAACTGGGCAACCGCTCTTACTACATGAACCAGTTGAACGGCTGGCTGACAGAAAACGCGGTTGGTGGCGTGGCTATGCTGCAGGTTCAGTTCATCAAAGATTTGTATGAAGAGAAAGGCTACGAAGCCGGCGATAACATGGTGCGTGAACTCGCCACTCACCTCAAAGCATCGATGACTGCCCCCAACATCACCATTGCCCGTATCTCTGCCGAAGAATTTGCGCTCATCCTGCCCAATATGGAAGAGGAAGAACTGCGCCAGGCCGCTGACAACATCATGAACTGCGTGAACGATATTAATCCGGATCCAACCGGTATGGCCGCTGCCGATGCGGCGCTCGGCGTGGTGTTCAATGAAAAAGCGAAGAGCTCACGCGAGCTGCTTTCCCTGCTCGACAACTCGATGGCCACGGCCAAATCGAATCCGGAGCTGAAATACGGCTTTATTTCCAGCTCAAGCAATCAGATGGTAATGGGTAAACAGCAATGGAAAGCGCTGGTTGAAGAAGCGATTCACCATGACTGGTTCACCTTCCGCTTCCAGGCGGCAACGGATACACACGGTAAAACTTTCCATCGCGAAGTGTTCTCTGCGATTGAAAAAGACGGGGTACGTTACAGCGCCAACCAATATCTGTTCGCGCTGGAGCAGCTACACGCCACTCACCTGTTCGACCAATACGTACTCCAGTCTATGATTAATAAGCTGGTGTCCGGTGAAGTGACCGATAAACTTGCCATCAACATTTCGCAAAGCAGTATCGAGCAGCCAAGCTTTATTCGCTGGGTCACTCAGTTACTGACCCGACACAAAGCCGTGGCAGGATTACTGCAGTTTGAAATTCCGGAGAACTGCTTTGTTAATGCTCCGCACCATACTGCCTTATTCTGTAACGCTCTGCGCGGCGCGGGCGCTGATTTTGGTGTTGATAACTACGGCCGTAACTTCCAGTCGCTGGATTACATTAATGAGTTTCGACCAAACTACGTCAAACTCGATTATCTGTTTACTCACCACCTTGATGATGAGAATCAGAAATTTACTCTGACGTCCATTTCGCGTACCGCTCACGATTTGGATATCACCACTATCGCATCCCGCGTCGAGACCCAGGATCAGCTCGATCTGCTCGCCGAGCATTTCGTCGATGTGTTCCAGGGTTTTATTGTCGATAAATAAGGATGAGCGCAATGCAAGACACGCTGCTGAACTCTCTGATTTACGTCAGCCGCTATTACGGCCTCGCCAATTCTCCCGAGGCTTTGATCAACGGTTTGCCAATGTCAGATGGCAAGCTGACACCATTTTTATTTCCGCGCGCCGCGGAACGTGCCGGTCTGGTTGCGAAAGAGAACCGCTCCGCACTGCATGAAATTCCACAACTGGTATTCCCGGTCATTGTGCTGCTAAAAAGTGGCGAGGCGTGCGTACTCAACAGTATTAACGAGGAAAAGCAGGAAGCGGAAGTGGTGACCGCCGAATCGGGTATGGTGCCGATCGCCTATCCGCTTGATGAACTTAAAGAGCGTTATATTGGCCGTTACTTTATGGTCAAAAAGCAGTTCCGTTTTGATGAGCGCTCTCCGGAAGTACTGAAAACCCGCCATGGTCACTGGTTCTGGGGTACGATCTGGCAGTCAAAGCGCATCTATCGCGATGTGCTGATCGCTTCGATCCTGATTAACCTGTTTGCCATCGCAGCACCGATGTTTACCCGTCTGGTGTACGACAAAGTGGTCCCCAATCTGGCGTTCGAAACTCTGTGGGTACTGGCCAGTGGTGTGCTGGTCATCTTCCTGTTTGATTTAGTGCTCAAACTGCTGCGGAACTACTTCATTGATGTGGCAGGCAAAAAATCCGATATCCTGATTTCCTCCAAGCTGTTTGCCAAGGTCATGGGGATCCGCATGGAGTCACGTCCGCCATCGGTCGGTGCTTTCGCGCGCCACTTGCAGGAGTTTGAGTCGATTCGTGAGTTTTTCACCTCTGCCACTATCGCTTCTCTGATCGATTTGCCGTTCGCACTGATGTTTTTACTGTTGATTTGGCTGATGGCCGGTTCACTGGTGCTGGTGCCGATTGTTGGCGTAGTGATCCTGGTGGTGTACTCACTGCTGATTCAGGCGCCGTTACGCCGTGCAATCGAAGAGGGTTCCAGACTGGCATCGCAAAAATACGCCAACCTGATTGAGAGCCTGGCCGGTCTCGAGACGCTTAAGCTGTTCGGTGCGCAAAGCCAGTATCAATACCGCTGGGAAGAAGCCGTCGCCCACATGGCAAACTGGAACATCAAGAGTCGCCGTATCACCGACGGAATTCAGAACACCGCGGGCTTTGTGCAGCAGTCGACTAACGTTGGCATGATTATCCTAGGTGTTTATCTGATTGCAGCGGGCGACCTGACCATGGGCGGACTGATTGCCGCGACCATGCTGAGCGGACGAGCGATTGGCCCTCTGGTCCAGTTGTCTCTGCTTTCAACCCGTTATAACCAGGCAAAATCATCGCTCACCATCATTGAACAAGTGATGGCGATGCCTGACGAGCAAGAGGCCGGTAAACGCTACATTCACCGTCCGATGATTCAGGGCAAAATTGAACTCGATAAAGTGACCTTCCATTATCCGGACTCACCGATTGCTTCGATTCGCGATCTCAGCCTGACCATTAACCCGGGCGAAAAAGTGGCGATTATCGGCCGAATCGGTTCCGGTAAAACCACGCTTGAGCGACTCATAATGGGGCTGTATCAACCCACCGAAGGACACGTTCGTATTGATGACACAGACATCGCCCAGCTACATCATATCGATATCCGCCGTAATATCGGTTGTGTACCGCAAGAGAGCTTACTCTTCTACGGTACCATTCGCGACAATATCACTCTGGGGCGGCCACTGGCTGACGACCGTGATGTCATGGACGCAGCGAACCGGGCTGGCGTCACCGTGTTTACTCAGCAAGATCCGGCGGGCCTTGAACGCCAGGTGGGTGAAGGCGGCTTACTGCTTTCCGGCGGTCAGCGCCAGGCCGTTTCGATTGCCAGAGCCATGCTGGGACGTCCGCCTGTGTTGTTGATGGATGAACCGACCAGTGCGATGGATAACCGCTCCGAGATGCAGATCAAGCACCAGCTCAGTCAGTTAACCCCGAGCGAAACCTTAGTACTGATTACCCATAAAACCACCATGCTGGATGTGGTGGACCGGGTGATTGTGATGGAAAAAGGTTCCATCATCGCAGATGGTCCGAAAGAGATGGTACTGACCGACTTACGCCACGGTAAAGTGCGGGCTGCGAACTAAACTGACCGGCCAGAGACAAACTAACAACAATCGACAGAGATAAAAAAAGCGCGGTCCATAAAGGCACCGCGCTTAAGCCTGTCACAGGCTGAATTTACACCTCAACGTGTAAACAAGAGACGGAGTGGACGTCACTCCCTTTGATTTGGGGCTTGGTCTTAGCACATTCCGCCGTTGCCTGCGGACAACGAGTACGGAATACACAACCCGATGGCGGATTAATCGGAGACGGCAAATCCCCTTCCAGCATCTGAATGGTTTTACTGCGCTCCAGATTCGGATCCGGAATCGGTACCGCTGACATCAGGGCCTTGGTGTATGGGTGCTTCGGGTTGGCAAACAGTGCATCCGACTCCCCCAGCTCGACCGCATTACCCAGATACATCACCAGCACACGGTCAGAAATGTGCTTCACCACGGATAAGTCGTGCGCGATGAATACCAGGCTCAGACCCAGTTCATTCTGCAGCTCTTTGAGCAGGTTAACCACCTGGGCCTGAATCGAGACGTCCAGTGCTGATACCGGCTCATCACAGATGATCATTTTCGGCTTCAGAATCAGAGCGCGGGCAATGCCGATACGCTGACACTGGCCGCCGGAGAACTCGTGCGGATAGCGGTTAATGACGTTCGGCAGCAGGCCCACTTTGGCCATCATCTCTTTAACCCGGTCTTTGACTTCCTGCTTGGACAGTTGCGGATAAAAGGTCTGCAGCGGCTCAGCAATAATGTCACCAACCGTCATTCGCGGGTTAAGAGACGCTAGCGGATCCTGGAAAATCATTTGAATTTCTTTACGCGTTTCACGGCGTTTGACTTCCTGCATCCGGGTCAGGTCCTGACCGAGCCACACCACTTCACCTTCGGTAGCCTGCACCAATCCAATAATGGCACGGGCAAAGGTCGACTTACCACAGCCGGATTCACCTACCACGCCCAGAGTTTCACCCTGATAGAGGCGTACATTGACGCCGTCCACAGCTTTCAGTGTCGATGGTTTGGTCCATGGCCAGGCCGACTTAGCGGCAATGCTGAAATGAACCTTAAGATCTTTTACGTCTAACAGTAATGCTTTATCTGCGCTCATTTTGTCCACGCCTCCCAGTCAGAAAAACAAGCCCGCTGACGACCATCACCAAACGGCGTCAGAATCGGTGCTTCACGCTTACAACGGTCCATCACACGGTGACAGCGTTCCTGATAAGGACAGCCAACCGGCAGACGCAGTAAGTTTGGCGGGTTACCCGGAATCGTCGGCAGAATATCGCCTTCGGTATCCAGACGCGGAATCGCTTTCAGCAAACCTTCCGCATACGGATGGCTTGGATTGTAGAAAATTTCGTTCACGCTGCCGTATTCCATGGTACGACCGGCGTACATCACCAGCACTTTGTCACACGAGCCGGCCACCACCCCCAAATCGTGGGTAATCATGATGATCGCAGTGTTAAACTCACGTTTGAGCTCGTTGAGCAAGTCCATGATCTGAGCCTGGACGGTCACGTCCAGTGCCGTGGTCGGCTCATCGGCGATCAGCAGTTTCGGACGGCACAACAGTGCCATCGCAATCATCACACGCTGACGCATACCGCCCGAAAATTCATGCGGATACATGGTAATCCGCTTCCGTGCTTCCGGGATTTTGACCGCTTCCAGCATACGCACTGACTCTTCGAATGCTTGTGCTTTCCCCATGCCCTTGTGCAACATCAGCACTTCCATCAGTTGGTCGCTGACTTTCATATACGGGTTAAGTGACGTCATCGGGTCTTGGAAAATCATCGCGATCTGCTCGGCACGCACCTTGTTGAGTGCCTTTTCCGGCAGATTGAGGATTTCTTTACCCTCAAATTTCGCGCTACCGGAGATGATTCCGTTTTTAGCCAGCAAACCCATAATCGCAAACACGGTCTGGGACTTACCCGACCCGGACTCGCCCACGATACCGAGAGTCTCGCCCTGATTAAGCGAGAAGTTTAAATCGTTAACTGCGGTGACAATCCCATCCTGAGTGGTGAATTCGACGCGCAGATCTTTGACATCTAATAAGCTCATCATTACTTCCTTAATCTTGTGTGATTATCTGTCTTTTGGATCCAGCGCATCGCGCAGACCATCACCCACGTAGTTAAAACAGAACAGAGTGATCACCATAAAGGCCGCTGGGAACAGCAGTTGCCAGATCGCCACTTCCATCGTGTTGGCACCCTCTTGCAACAATGCTCCCCAACTGGTCATTGGTTCCTGAACACCCAGACCAAGGAAAGAAAGGAAAGATTCGGTCAGAATCATGCTCGGGATCAGCAGGGTTGAATACACCGCGACAATACCCAGCACGTTAGGCACGATATGGCGGGTAATGATTTTCCACTTGCTGACACCGCACACATGAGCCGCTTCAATAAACTCTTTACTGCGCAGGCTCAGCGTCTGACCACGTACGATACGCGCCATATCCAGCCAGGCAATGGCACCAATCGCCACAAAAATAAGAATGATGTTACGACCAAAGAAAGTCACCAGTACAATCACTAGGAACATAAACGGAATCGCGTACAGGATTTCCAGCAGGCGCATCATGATTCGGTCGGTACGACCACCGATAAAGCCCGATGCGGCGCCATACAGGGTACCAATCAGTACCGCCACCAGCGCGCCCATAATACCGACCATCAGAGAAATTCGGCCACCGACCAGGGTACGTACCAACAAATCACGCCCCAGCGCATCGGTACCAAACCAATGCTCGGCATTCGGCGCAGCGTGCATGGCATACCAGTCAGTATCTTCATAGGTATAAGCCGAAAACATCGGCAGAAAAATCACCGCCAGGGTGATTAACGTCAGGATAAACAGGCTGACCATCGCCGCTTTGTTACGCATAAAACGAATGCGCGCATCCTGCCATAAACTGCGACCTTCAATTTCCAGGTTCTCAGAGAACTTTTCGATCGCTTCTAAATTTTCTTTTTTGCTCAACATAATATCCGTGTCCGATTAGTAGCGAATTTTAGGGTCGATATAAGCAAGCAGAATATCCACCACCGCATTGAAGAGAATGAAAAGGAAACCGATCAAAATCGTTACGCCCATCACCAATGAATAGTCACGGTTAAACGCCGCATTGACGAACAGTTTACCAATCCCCGGCAGACCAAAAATGGTCTCAATCACCACCGACCCGGTAATGATGCCGACAAACGCTGGGCCCATGTAGGACACCACAGGTAACAGCGCCGGTTTCAATGCGTGCTTAAACACGATATAGCGATAGCTCAGACCTTTCGCACGAGCGGTACGGATAAAGTTACTGTTGAGGGTTTCGATCATCGAACCACGGGTAATACGGGCAAACGTGGCCACATACAACAAGGACATACCAATGACAGGTAGCGCCATGTACTGTAACGATCCGTCTTGCCACCCCCCCGCCGGGAACCAGCCGAGATTGATGGAGAAGATGTAGATCAGTACCGGTGCCAACACAAAGGATGGCATCACCACCCCGAGCATGGCGGTCGACATTATGGTGTAGTCGACCCAAGTGTTTTGCCTTAGCGCGGCAATGGTGCCAACTCCGACCCCCATGATGACAGTGAAGATGAAAGCAGCAAAGCCCACTTTAGCTGAAACAGGCAAAGCCGCGCTGATTAGTTCGTTAACCGAATAATCTTTGTATTTGAATGACGGACCAAAATCGCCTTGCAAAATGTTAGTCAGATAGGTGAAGTACTGCTCGGATACTGGTTTATCCAGGCCATATTTCGCATTGATGTTGGCCATCACTTCCGGCGGTAACGGACGCTCAGAAGAAAATGGGTTACCTGGTGCAAAACGCATCAGAAAGAATGATATCGTGATCAATACCAACAAGGTTGGGATTGCTTCAAATATCCTTTTTGCTATGAATTTAATCATAAACTCACTCTTTCAGTCTGTGACAATAGAAAACGAAAAGACGCTGTATGTGCAGGGCACATACAGTGTCTATATATTTATAGTTTTAATGCTCAGGATTTACTGAGCTTTGATGTAGAGATCTTTAGTGTAGATCTTGTCTTCCGCGTTATTAACCGGGTAACCACCAAGTTGTGGCGACACCAGACGGGAAGTTACATACTGATAGATAGGGGCGATTGGCATATCACGCGCCAGCAGTTTTTCTGCCTCAACGTACAGTGCTTCACGCTCTTCATCGGTCTTCGCATTCAACGCTTTTTCCATCACGGCGTCGTACTCTGCGCTGTGATATTTCTGGTCGTTGGAGCTGTTGTTGGACTGCATCAGCGACAGGAAGCTGGATGCTTCGTTATAATCACCACACCAACCAGCACGAGTCACGTCATAGTTACCTTCACGGCGGGTATCCAGGAAGGTTTTCCACTCTTGGTTTTCCAAAGTGATGTTCACACCCAGCGCCTGTTTCCACATTGACTGAATCGCGGTTGCGATTTTCTTGTGGTTTTCAGAGGTGTTGTACAGCAGGGTGAATTCCAGTGGGTGAGACTTATCAAAGCCGGCCTCTGCCAGTAGTTTTTTCGCTTCAGCAATACGCTCTTTCTGAGTCATTTTGCCGTAAGCTGGCATCTCTGGATTGAAATCAGCGGTGATTTCCGGCGTCATGAAGTAAGCAGGCTTCTGACCCTGACCCAGAATCGCATTGGCGACAATGTCACGGTCGATAGCGTACGATAGCGCCTTGCGCACGCGCACATCATCAAACGGCGCTTTCTGGTTGTTGAAGCCGTAGTAGTAAGTACACAGGTTACCTTTCACGTTCACCGATTCCGGGTACTCTTTCTTCAGACGTTTGAAGTGCTCAAGCGGCAGTTCATACGTCATCTGAATTTCACCCGACAGGAAGCGGTTCATTTCCGCTACCTGGTTTTCGATTGGCAGGTAGGTGACCTGATCGATAACGGTGTGTGCGTTATCCCAATAGTATGGGTTACGCTTGAGCACTAAACGTTCGTTTACCGTCCACTTATCAACCACATAAGCGCCGTTACCAACGAAGTGTTCAGGTTTGGTCCACTGATCGCCCCACTTCTCAACCGTTGCACGGTGAACAGGTTTCACTGTGGTGTGGCCCATCATTTTTACAAAATATGGAACCGATGTTTCCAGATTCACTTCTAGGGTGTTCGCATCCAGCGCTTTCACACCCAGTGTCTCTTTATCTTTTTTCCCGGCGATAATATCTGCCGCGTTCACCATAGTGGTCATTTCAATATACCACGAGTATGGAGAAGCCGTTGCAGGATCAACCGCACGCTTAAAGCTGTACACGAAGTCGTCAGCGGTAACCGGATCACCGTTTGACCATTTCGCATCTTTACGCAGGTGGAAAATAAAAGTTTTGTTGTCTGTCGTTTCCCAGCTTTCTGCGACACCCGGAACCGTCTTACCGTTCGCATCCTGGTTTACCAGGCCTTCCAGAAGGTCACGAATCACGTGTGACTCTGGCACCCCTTCCGTTTTATGCGGATCGATAGAAGCGACTTCAGTACCGTTACCACGGACAAATTCCTGTTTGTCAGCGAGTTTAGTACCAGCGGGAACATTCGCGGCGAGAGATGAGAAAGAAGCACTTGCCACTGCAAGGCCAGCCCCCAGAAGCAGGGCCTGAGTGATTTTATTTTTATACATGCATAAACTCCAAGTTTTCATTTTGCATCCATGACTTCCTTGTGGGGCATGAGGCATCTGACTGCCATAATTAGGGTGTTTAACGCAAAAAACCAAACACAAAACCTAACCCATACAAAGAAAGCGGCGTAGAACGGCGACCATCAAACTAACTTGCCTAAAAATAGTCTTTAACAAAAACTATGCACTGCGCAGAATCAATAAATCAGTGAAATGACTTAATTGATCGTCAGTAACGCAGAATTTCAGTACAAATAAGGACTTAGAGCCAACCGTAAATGCCACATATACTAACCAAGATTACTTTTTCAGCATCTTATGCTAGAAATTCGGCGGAAAATTTAACATCCGCCTCACATTACGTCTAATTGAAAGTGATGATCCACTCATCAGATGACAGAAATTGTGAACAGAGTCACCTGTTGCACCATTGTGATCCACAACGCACTTTTTAGGAAACGTTTGCGTATCAGTTACAAAATGAAAGCGGTATCATAACGCTAATTACCGCATGATGCGTGATATACAGCCAGGTTGAACGTGAGCGAATACGGAGCATTAAATTTCGCCTCTAACTATTAACCCTAGTCCAAAATAATCCGTTATAAAGCATCATTTTGTACAATAAATAGAATGACACACCCTAAGTGGCGAGCCTATCAGTCTATAAACAGGGAGAGTTAACGACACAGCGTGCGTGATACATAACCACGTGCCAGCAGGCACGCGGTTATCAGGCCCAGAGGGAGACGGAAACCAACACCAATAGAGAGAGTAAGGAGAATAAACCGGCTGAAAAGTGGTTTAAGTTTAGTAACACAAAGCCAGCTCTAAGCCAGAGCACGCGCGACCACTTCGATGATTTGTGGCCGGAATATAAAGAACACCGCCCCCAGTAGACATAAGCCCGCCCAGATAAAGTCCATCCGAAACGGCTCTTTCATATAAATCAGCGCAAAAGGCACAAACACGCTCAGCGTAATCACTTCCTGCAGGATCTTCAGTTGACCAAGATTAAGTACGGTGTAGCCAATACGGTTTGCCGGCACCTGAAACATATATTCAAACAAAGCAATCCCCCAACTGAGCAGCGCGGCCACAATCCAGGGTTTATGTTCCAACTCACGCAGATGGGCATACCAGGCAAAAGTCATGAATACGTTACTGATGACAAGCAGCCCGATGGTGGGCACAATCGGTGGAAGACCAAACATGATTAACTCCGCTAATAAATGGAAAACCAGCGCAGTTTGCGCCTGCGTCTGACTGCCGTCAATCTCAGCAAGCGAAATACAAAAGCAAAATGTCGGGAACGATACCAACAAATCAAGCCAATTGCTCCTGATAGAAGCTTTATCTTTCTTGTTGATCACAGATTTTATCCTGCACTAACAAACCATCCCGCCAACCACTTTTCATCAATCGGGCTTGGATTAAACTGAAGCAAATTTACAGGAGATTGACTATGAACAGAGTATGGGTCACCGGAGACGCAGTGATTGATTTGATTCCGGACGGCGAGCAACATTACCTCAAGTGTCCGGGCGGCGCGCCAGCCAACGTGGCTGTCGCTATCGCCCGACTCGGTGGTAACACCGCCTTTTTTGGCCGGGTGGGTAAAGATCCCTTCGGACAATTTCTGGCACAGACACTTCAAAGTGAAGGGGTCAATATTGACCACCTTCACTTTGACCCTTTACATCGCACCTCTACGGTCGTTGTTGATCTGGATGATGACGGTGAACGCAGCTTTACTTTTATGGTGAAGCCAAGCGCAGACCAGTTCCTGCAAACTGAGGATATTCCTGATTTTCGGGCAGGAGAATGGTTACACGTATGCTCTATCGCGCTTGCTAACGAACCGAGCCGCAGCTCAACTCTGGCGGCGATGAAGAAAATGAAACAAGCCGGTGGATTTATCAGCTTCGATCCTAACCTACGTGAGGAAGTATGGAACGATCCGAGTGAACTCATTAACGTGGTCATGCAGGCGGTCGCGCTGGCCGATGTCGCCAAATTCTCCGAACAAGAACTTATGCAACTGACACGCACAGCGTCTATCGAGGATGGTCTGCAAGCCCTGCGCAGTTACGACCTGCCACTGACCGTGATTACACAGGGCGCGAAAGGCGCGCTGGTAGTGACCGCAGAGGGGCAACAACTGCTCAGCGGCAAAGCAGTAAAACCGGTCGATACCACAGGGGCCGGTGATGCGTTTGTCGGCGGGTTACTGGCCACACTGGCACAACATGAACAATGGCAAACCGAGCCTTCTATCCATGAGGCGGTGCAATCGGCTAATGGTTGTGGCGCTCTGGCGACCACTGAAAAAGGGGCGATGACCGCTTTACCCAATCAACAGGCATTAATGGTATTCCTGCAGTCGTAAGCCTGCTTACTCGTATCCTGCCAGGCGAGCTTGACGCTCGCCTTTCTTCTTATTTCTCCCTATTTATTTATGCTGTCTATGCATCAACTTCCCCATATCTGGATCACAAAATCACCGTAGATCGTGCGTTGAGTAGAATTATCAGTTTATTTTCAGGGATCGTTCCCGAAATGTTAGGTATATTGCTAATCAAATTAAGTCTTCAGATTCAGAGAGCGTAGCGTGAAACGCACTTTGCTGAATCGATGAGACCAAAAAATTAAAACAACCCACACTGTGTCATGAATTAACGGGAACGTTTGCAGCAATCCCCTATTTTTCATCCATTTGTGGAGACAATAACAATGAAGACAAAAGCCCTGACGATCGCTATCTCGCTTGCCCTGCTACCGACTACTTCTGTATTCGCACAGAGTGATTTAGCAACTCTGGAAGCCCGGATTAACGAACTGGAATCACGTCTGACCCAGACCGAGCAAACCGCCCAGCAGGCGGAACAGAAAGCGTCATCGTTCGAATTTCACGGTTATGCCCGTGCCGGACTGTTAATCAATGACAACTTTAACGGTGCGGTCGGCACCGGTCCTTACATGACCGCCGCAGGCGCGCTGGGCGCACCGGTTGGCCGTCTCGGACTGGAAGATGACAATTACCTCGAAGCGAATCTGATTCATAACCGGGTGATGGACGATGGTTCAAAAGCACGATTTAAGATCATGCTGGCCGACGGAGTCGAAACCAACAATGAATGGACCGCGGATGACAGCCAGCTTAACGTACGCCAGGTGTATGCTGAGCTGAGCTCGCTGCCCTCGTTCAGCGGTGCCTTTGCTAATGCAACACTCTGGGCGGGAAAACGCTTTGACCGCGATAATTTTGACATCCACTTCCTTGATTCAGATATTGTATTCCTGTCCGGAAGCGGCGCAGGGATTTATGATGTGCAGATGAGTGACAGCTGGAAAGCCAATTTCTCGCTTTACGGCCGCGACTTTGGTGACATTGACAGCTCAAGCACGGACATCGAAAACTATGTGGCGACCATGAATAACCATATTGGTCCTTTTCAGGTGATGTTAAGTGGCATGAAATCGGCTGATAACCGAGATCGCGCCAGTGAAGCAGCGTCCCCGACTCAGCGCGCTGAAAACGGTATCCATGCTCTGTTCGCGTATCATGGCGACAGCTTCTATGGCATACAAGACGGTTTCTCCAAGACCGGTATTGTGTTGGGTCAGGGATTAGGTGCTGAACTAAAAGGTATAGGTTCAAACGGCGATTTGAATGATGATGCCAAAGCGGTTCGTTTGTTCAGCTACGGTGTCACCCAATTTGCCGACAACTGGCGCATCGCACCAGCGCTGATGGCTGAATACAGCCAGGATCGCATTAAAAACAACGACGAGTTTATCTGGGCAACCGCCAACGTTCGTTTCGCGCAAGAGCTGACCGAGAACTTTGAGATGGTTTACGAAGGCACCTATCAGTACATGGATATGGACAACAGCGTTGAAAAAGCCAAGGGCAGTTTCTACAAAGCGACACTGGCACCCACTTTTAAACTGGCGACATCCGCCGGCTTCTTTGACCGCCCGGAAATTCGCTTTGCAGTCAGCTACGTTGACTGGAGCAGCGAACTGGATGACTACGCAGTCAGCCTGGCAAGCGACGCCAGCACCATGGGTAACGGCGGTGAAACCGTATTCGCACTGCAAATGGAAACCTGGTTCTGATTTTAATACCTGGTCTCAAAAAAGTAATCCCCCATTCAGCCCGGCGCAAGCCGGGCTTTTTTCTGTCAGTGCTCCTGACCCCGGCACTCACAGCTTGCCTTGCCTTGCCTTGCCTTGCCTTGCCTTGCCTTGCCTTGCAAAACAGCAAACCAGAAAACAGCCAGCATAGAAACAAAAAAAGCCATCCCGACGGGATGGCTTGGCTGCTCATAACCTCTTATGCGTCAACAAACGGCGCGTGAGCAGAATGAAGAAGAGTCACTCTGCCACTGACAGCGGCACCTTGCAGAGAGATCCGGGTTGCATGCTCAGGAGTGAATACACGTCCGGTCATTACCTGCTCACCACCATTAATAAAAATTTCCAGCGATGAGCTGTCGGCCAGAATCTGCAATGTTACCGACTCACTGTTCAACACCAGTTCACGGATTGTATCGCCCTGGCGGATCAAGGTTTGGGAGCGATCAAAACGCAGCACACCCTGCTGTTTATCCAGCGTCAGTACCACTTTATGTTTATCGTCATGCATCAGGTGCAGTTCGCTGCCCCACGCCAGCGTGACCACCAGCTCGAAACTCTTGGTACTCAGGTCAAGCGGCTTATCATTCAAGTTGACCTGACGGGTTTCACCACGCAGTAAATCCAGTTCAGCCGCCGGCTGTTGCAGCACCCGCCCGTTAAGCCAGCGTAATTCACGCATCGAGGTTAACTGGTGCAGCCAACCATGATCACAACTCGGTTGATCTAACTCATCCGGTAATCCCATCCAGCCGCACATCACACGGCGCCCGTCCGGGGTTTGTACACTTTGCGGCGCATAAAAATCAAACCCTTCGTCCAGGGCCCAGCCTTCGATAAAATCAAAGCCGCCCTGCTCATCCTGATTAACGCGGAAGATACGGTTTTGGTGCACAATATTGTGATGCAGGTTTTCAGATTCAATGCCTTGCGGGCCAAACACCACAAACCATTCATTGCTAAGCTCAAACCAGTCCGGGCACTCCCACATATAACCGTAAGGAGAAAGCTCATCACCATATAGCTTATCAAACTGCCAGTTAAGCAGATCATCAGAATGATAAACGGCAAGTCGTCCCTGCAGAGATTCGGTCTGAGCACCCAGCAACATATGCCAGCGCCCTTGATGAAACGCCACTTTCGGGTCACGGATATGTTCGGTCACCCCCGGCGGCAACTCTCGAATCAGCGGTCCTAATTTTTCAAACTGCCCGTCTGCGTTCATACGGGCCGAACACTGCATAGTCTGGCGCTGACGATCAGGCCCCAAACGAGTATTGCCGGTATAAAACAGCATTAAATCATCGCCATGACTGACTGCATGGCCGGAAAAGACCCCGTGGCTGTCAAACCAGTCGGACGGGGTTAAGGCCACAGACTGCCAGTGCCAGCTAATCAAATCATCACTTGTGAGATGAACCCAGTATTTGTCTTTGTGCTCACAGGAATATGGATACCATTGATAGAACAGGTGGTAAGCCCCATCATGGTAGATAAAACCATTGGGATCGTTGAGCAAGCCTTGCGGCGGAGAAATATGCCACTGCGGGCGATAGTGAGATGGCCGGGCGACACGATACTGCGCGGCTTTAATCTGCTGCCTGGCGGCAATAGAGCGGCCGACCAAGGCCAGATCCTCATCCTGAATGGTATTATCACGTTTTATACTCAGTTGCCACTCTCCGAGTACGGACTCCGCCGTGACCTCATCTGGTAGTGAACAGACAGCGTGGCGATCGGATACCGCAACGACTATGCGCCCGTCCGGCGCCAAAATCCGTTGAATGTTATCGAGCCCGCCCGCGAGTTCGATAAGTCTCTGTAACGACATAAACTGACCTAATAGCTAATTTCGGGAACGTTCTCAAAATATACAACTAACCACTGTCAGGCAAGTGTTTCCAATTTTTATAGCAAGGTTATGCAGATGTGTGTGAAGCCGGACACACAAACTCCGCCTGATAGGCGGCCGAAGCCGAACATTCAGGCGGTTGTGAAACACAAATGTTATGTGAGAACAGATGTTATGTGAGAATGGTCGGCAACGATGATCAGAGCAGGATCGTCACACACAGGTTTCACGGACAATGTTCTGAAATGTCAGCACCACTTTACTCATTTCCTGTCCTTGACCGGCAATCCGGTCCAGCAGCATTTTAGCGGCATTTTCACCTGCTTTATCAAACGCATAATTGAAGGTTGATAACCCGGGATTACTGACAAACGCCAGTTCATCATTCCCGACGCCCAGCACTTTCACCTGCTTACCAACCTGAATACCGGCCGCCTGCAGCGCTTTTACCGCCCCTACTGCCAGACGGTCTGTCGCACAGAACAAGCCATCGAGTTGCGGATAGTCGCGCATCGCTTGCTGTGCCAGCCGATGACCGGACTCAATCGAAAAGTCACCACGCAGATGACAAACCAACGACTGGTTATGCATCGTCAGCGCCTGCTCTAGCCCCTGACCGCGCTGCACATCGACCGCGATATCATCACTCTGTACGCCGATAAAGCCAACACGCTGGCAGCCTGCCGCTACCAGACGGTTGCCCGCTTCAAAGCCAACCCGGGTATCGTCATGAACCACGCTGGGAATATCGTGCAGAGAACCATCTTGCCCGACCAGCACGACCGGCACTGCAGAGTTCTGAATCTCTTTAATCAGCGGCATGTCGAGGTGGGTCGCATAAAAAATAATGCCCTCGACCCGTTTTTGATTGAAGATGCGGATGTATTCCAGCTCTTTGGCATGCATCTGATGAGTGTTGGCCAGCAGGACATGCTTACCATTTTGTTCCAGTATCTTGGTCAGGCCATCCACACCCTGTGCGGTGGCATGGGAAGACACCCGTGGCACAATCACACCAATCAGATTGGTCTTCTGTGATTTAAGATCTTTAGCCACCTGATTGACGACGTAGCCGCACTCGGACACCGCCTGAAGCACTTTCACTTTAGTCGACTCTTTGACCCCGTATTCATCATTAATGACGCGCGAGACCGTCGATTTTGACACCCCGGCCAACCTGGCCACATCGTGCAAACTTGCCATGCCATATCCTATTACGCTGCGAAAATTGGGATTGATTGCAGAATGAACCGACATCAACCACCTAACTAGCGTGATTTTAACCTTGTTTTGCCCTTTTTCCTTCTCGGTTTTGCTGATCTTTCTCACAGAATAAACGAGATGCTTTTGACCGGCGGTTTTTTATTGACAAGAATGCGTCTTGCAAACGTTCCCGAAAATTCAAAAATAACGCAGTTAACCACTATACTGACAAGTAACAAGAACCGGAGTGAGTTATGGACTATCCAGTCATAGCAAAGCAACTTCTCGAGCACCTGGGCGGTAAAGAAAACCTTCAGGCGCTGGCACACTGCGCAACCAGACTGCGTCTTGCAGTCAAAGACGAAAATAAGATTGACGAAAAGGCCATTGACGGACTGCAGGGCGTAAAAGGCCAGTTTAAAGTCGCAGGTCAATACCAGATCATTTTTGGATCCGGCATTGTCAACCAGGTTTATGCCGAGATGGCTAAACTGACTGGCATGGCTGAAATGTCGACTAATGACGTAGCCGCAGCCGGGGCAGATAAGCAAAATCTGCTGCAGCGCGCGGTTAAAGGCCTGTCGGATATTTTTGTCCCCATCATTCCGGCCATTGTCGCCGGCGGTCTGCTGATGGGGTTGTTTAATGTTCTGACCGCAAAAGGGCTGTTTATTGACGGGCAATCTCTGATTGACGCCAACCCGGGACTGGCTGATTTGGCCAGCATGATCAACACCTTTGCCAACGCGCCTTTTGTTTATTTACCCGTCTTACTGGCATTTTCCGCATCACGTAAGTTCGGTGGTAACCCCTTCCTGGGCGCGGCACTGGGTATGCTGATGGTGCACCCGGACCTGCTTAATGGCTGGGGTTTTGGCAGCGCGGCTGTCCATGGCACGGTACCGACCTGGAATATACTCGGGCTGGAAATCGAAAAAGTCGGTTATCAGGGCTCTGTACTGCCGGTTCTGGTCTCGGCATTTATTCTGGCCAAAGTTGAGCTGGGGCTGCGTAAGGTTGTCCCTTCGGTACTCGATAACCTGCTGACTCCGATGCTGGCAATTTTTATCACCGGCTTTCTGACCTTCACTCTGGTTGGCCCTATTACCCGTGATGTTGGCTTTATGCTCGGTGATGGCCTGAGTTGGTTATATGACTCAGCGGGTTTCGTTGGCGGTGCGGTATTTGGCCTGATTTACGCTCCGTTTGTCATTACCGGTATGCACCACAGCTTTATCGCGATTGAAACCCAGTTGCTGGCTGATGTCGTCACCACAGGCGGTACGTTCATCTTCCCAATTGCAGCAATGTCGAACGTTGCACAGGGCGCGGCTGCATTGGCAGTGGCATTTACCACCAAAGACGTGAAACAAAAAGGCATCGCGATGCCATCGGGTATTACAGCGCTGCTTGGCATCACTGAACCCGCCATGTTCGGCGTTAACCTCAAGCTACGCTACCCGTTTATCGCTGCGATTATTGGTGCTGCGGTATCCGGCGCTTTCCTGACCTTGTTCCACGTAAAAGCACACGCTTTGGGCGCAGCCGGTATTCCGGGCATTATCTCCATCAATCCGGAAAAAATCGGTTACTACGTGGTGGGTATGGTGATTTCGTTTGCGGTCGCCTTCGGTCTGACCATAGTGCTGGGGATGCGTCAAAAAGCCAAGCAAGGCGTCAGTACTACAGCCTGATCTACATAGATAATCACTGGCTGATGACGAACAAAACGCCCGGCTTTCGCCGGGCGTTGTTTTCTCTGTGCTTAACTCAGAACTGGTAACCCAGTTTGACTTCAATCGTACGCTCCGCTCCGTACCAGCAGTTCATATTGTCGTAACAGGTATAGGATTTTTCATCGAACAGATTGCTGGCAATCACGTCGGCGCTGACGCCCTGCAGACGCTCACTGATTTTGCCCAAGTCGTAGCCCAGCGACAAATCAACCATGGTGTAGTCCGGTACTTTGCCCTGGGTATTCGTCGCATCCATCATCATGCTGCCGACATAACGTGCGCCTGCGCTGACCCGGCTGCCATCAAGCACTCCCTGATCAATCTGATAGGTGCTCCACAGTGTGGCGCTGTGCTCAGGGACGTAAATCGGTGTCGTGCCCTGCAGGCCGTTGGCGCTGTCTTTAGTAACCTCAACATCGGAATAGGTGTAACTGGCGGCAATATCCCAGCCAGGGGTTACCCACCAGCGCCCTTCGACTTCGATCCCCTGTGAACGTACTTCGCCGACCTGAATATCATCCTGATAATCCGCGGAAGAAGGATCGGTCACCACAACATCGTTTTTGAGGATATGGTACAAAGAGATGCTGCCTTGCTTGCTCATATCCGCCGATTGGTATTTGACCCCGACTTCCACCTGTTCACCGGTTTCAGGCTTAAACGGCTGGCCGAATTGGCTGTCGACCCCGGCAACCGGAGAGAAGCTGGTCGCGAAGCTGGCAAAAGGCGCCAGGCCAGAATCAAATTCGTATAATGCACCGACCCGATAGGTAAACTCATTATCATCCGCATCCGTGCTGTAACCGGACACCTCACTGCTGCTGGTATAATGATCAAAGCGGCCGCCGCCAATCAGCACCCAGCGATTCCAGCGTAACTGATCCTGAAAGTAGAAACCCAACTGTTTGATGGATATATCGTAGGCATACAAATCCGTCTGCGTGAGGCTACTGCGATCCAACAGGTTATTGTCAGGTGCAAAGAGGTTGAATGCGCCAAAATCGCTCTCAGTAGTCTGATAAGTCCGATAGTCCGAATTGCCCTTGAGACGCTGATAATCGAGACCCAACAACAGGTTGTGTTCCACACTGCCCCAGCTAACCTGACCTGACAGCTGGTTATCGACCACAATGCCGTGCGAATCTTCATCCGTGCTGTAGATGTTGCGCTGCAGATTGCCCGTCACGGCATCAAATTGTCCGGCGCTGTGATAGGTGTTTTCCTGATAAAGCGTGGCATCGGTATAACGCAGACTTTGCAGCAAAGACCACTCGGCATTAAAATCATGCTGGATTTTGTAGCCTAGCATCCAAAATTCCCGCTCAAACTTGCTCCAGTTACGGTCACCGGCCGAGGTCGATGGCGACGTTGAACCATATGGATTTCCGGTTACGGTGCCTGATGCCGGTAAAGCGGAATTCATTCCCATATCCGGATCTTTTTGATAGTACAGATTCAGGTTGAGTAACGTATCGTCCGTAATTTGCCAGTCCAGAGACGGGGCAATCACGTAACGTTCTTCTTCAGTGCCGTCGACCTGGCCATCCTGTTTACGGGATTTAGCCAGCAAACGATAGCGCAGGTCGCCATCCCCAAGCGGACCGGTGGTATCGAGTGTGACCTGTTTGAGGTTACGCGACCCGCCGGAAACCGACAGCTCAGTATGTCGCTGGGGCTGCGGTTTTTTAGCAATCACATTCACCATGCCGCCAGGCGGCATGGCACCATACAGCACAGAGGTCGGCCCTTTAAAAATTTCCACCTGTTGCATCGCAATCGGATCAATCTGCGGCTGCAGGTTCCAGCCTTTCAGATACTGCACCAACATACCATCGTAATAGCTCTGATTAGATTCAAAACCACGAATATAGAAATTATCAAGTAAGGTGACTGAACCACCTTTGGTTTCCGTCACCACACCCGGCGCGTAACGTACCGCCTGGCCAAGTGAGGTGACAGCACGCTGCTGCAGTTGCTCCCCTTCAATCACGCTGATGCCCTGAGGCGTTTCTTGCGGTGCTAACGTGGTTTTCGTTGCGGTGTTGCGATAGGTTTTGCCCAGTATAGTGACCGTATCGACTGGTGGATTGTCTGCTTGCGCTGCCAAGGCAAATGGAGTGGCGAAAGCCGCCATGATCGCCACAGCGATCGGAGAAAATGTAGAATGCTTAACAACAGCCATGTGAAATAACTACCCTGCTTTTATTTATGAGAATACATATCATTTGTATTCTAAGCAAAGTACACCACGGAAAGTTAACAATTTGGAGCATGTTAATCCGTTCGTGCGGTAATCGGTAACCAGTATTCCATTGCCGCGTTATCGCAGGCGCAGTTGTAATCAGCCGGATAGCGCTCCAGCTCAAATCCGTCCACTCCCCGATAAGGAGAATCCGGCAGCCATTCAAAAATAAACCATTCCAGAGTATCAGCCAGTTGCGAAACCGGTCCGCAATGTTTCACCACCGCATAAGTTTGCGCCGGAATACGCACCGAATTTAACCCCGCCATCCAATGACTTCCAGTCGCCCAGTAGCGCAGCTGACCATGTTCACTGCCGACCCGGGTCACATCGATGACGCCCGTCAAGGGACCAGATTTGCTATCGCTTGGACAAGAAAAATATGTCTGCCAGATTTTCGGCACCTGAGTCGTGAAATCCGGTTGTGAAGAGAGTAAACCGCGGATAGTCGTGGCGACACCGAACAACTCAAATTCTGCTTGGCTTTCCAGCCGAACATCAACCAGACGAGTACAGCGCTCACCACGCGGCGCAAATTGTTGCACCTGCAATGGTTTACGTAAGCCTGTGCGCTGCCCTTGCTGGCGATATTGGCGCGGACTGATACCGAAATGATGTTTAAAGGTGCGACTAAAACTGACTTCAGAGCTAAAACCGAGGGCCAGTGCAATATCAATCACTCGCTCCTGACTGCATACAAGACGCTCAGCGGCTTCACTCAGCTTAAGCTCGCGTACATAGTTCGCCACCGTCAGACCGGTTTCATTGTGAAATACCCGTTGCAACTGCCAGCGCGACCAGCAACTCTGCTGTGAAAGCCGATCCAGCGATAAAGGCTGGTCTAGATGTTGGTGAATATATTCGAGCAAATTGCAGATTCGCGTAAATGAAGCGGATACAGCGCCCATGTAAACTGACTCCTGAGTACCTTTAGCTACTAGTGTCGCATAAAACCAATCTTAGTGAGAAGTGTTATCAACTAACCACTCTAGACAAGATTGAGTGCGTCAATCGAGCAAAAGTAGCGCTCAGTGATCAACAGTAGTAAAAATATCTGTTATCATCTGCGCCTTATAGTCGGGGAGCTGTAAAGCTGAGATCGCCGGAAGATTTGCCACAGGCAAAGCGTCATCGCGAGACCCGTAGAACCTGATTCAGTTAGTACTGACGTAGGGAACTATAGTGTTGTGGTAAGGCTTATAGGCGGGTTGAGATATAATAGCTCCCCCTGTCATCTCCCCCAACATGACCGCCTCGCGGCGGCTGTTTAGCAAAACCTGACAGGTGGTGCTAAACCGGTTCCTGATTGTCGGACGATTAGGAGCCCAAATGCCTCAATCAGATAATCAATCCCAATCCTCTCTTAATACACCGATTGTGCTGACCATTGCCGGTTCAGACAGTGGCGGCGGCGCCGGTATCCAGGCCGATATCAAAGCCATCTCAGCAACAGGCGGTTATGCCTGCAGCGTGATTACTGCCATAACCTCGCAAAACACCCAAGGTGTCAGTGCCATTCTGCCGGTGCCGGTTGAACATGTAGAAAGTCAGCTCGATGCGGTGTTCAGCGATCTCGATATCGTCGCGGTCAAAATTGGTATGCTGGCCGACAGTAACATCATTGCCGCTGTGGCGCGTAAACTGCGTCAGTATCAACCGCGTTTTGTGGTTTTGGATCCGGTCATGGTGGCCACCAGTGGCGATTTACTGCTGCAAAGTGCGGCAATCGACAGCCTGCAGCGGGAATTACTGCCACTGGCGACCCTGATCACGCCTAACCTGCCAGAAGCCGCGGCGCTGACTGGTCTGCCGCTCTGCGAGCAGGAGTCACAGCTTGAAGCGATGAGCGCAGCACTGCGCGCCCTGCCATGCCAGGCCGTGCTGCTCAAAGGCGGTCATCTGCCAGGTACCAGTCACAGCGATGACTGGCTACTGAGCGGCACGGACACGGCGGTATTCCGCGCTCAGCGGGTCGACACCCAAAACACGCATGGCACCGGTTGTACGCTGTCGTCAGCGATTGCTTGTTACCTCGCTCAGGGATTTACGCTGCAAGATGCCATTCGCCACGCTAAACACTACATCTCTCGGGCGATTGCCCATGCCGATGAGCTAGATGTTGGACGCGGTCACGGCCCGGTGCATCATTTCTTTGCCCTTTCGCCTATTCCATCATCTCAGCTGGAGTCTTTATGAATATTGAGCTTATCGCGCGTACCTTTCAGGCCCTGCGCGCCAATCAGCCATTGGTAGTCAGCATTACCAATTATGTAGTGATGAACAACAGTGCCAATGCGTTGCTGGCCGTCGGCGCGTCTCCGATCATGGCCCATTCACGCCGCGAAATGGATGAACTGATGCAGATTGCCGGAGCGCTGGTCATTAATATTGGCACCCTGGATGAAATCTGGATTGAGCGCATGGCATTTGCCATTGATGCAGCCAACCGTCACCACAAACCCGTCATCCTGGATCCGGTCGGCTGCGGCGCCAGTCGGTTACGTACAGAAACCTCACGTCGTTTCGCCGCTCAGGCAGAGCGGCTAATCATCCGTGCCAATGCTTCAGAAATCATGGCGCTGGCCGGTAGTGATACACAGGGGCAAGGGGTGGATGCCAGAGATGCCAGCCACAGCGCCATCTCCGCCGGGCAACAACTCGCAAGGCAATACCATGCCAGCGTGGTCATTTCCGGAGCGCAGGATTTTATCATCAGCGGCGATCAAGTCGCACAGTTGAGTAACGGCGACGCCATGATGCCCAAAGTGACCGGGATGGGATGCAGCCTGAGTGCTTTAACCGGCGCCTGCGCGGCATGTGGTGATCTGAGTGGTCTGAGCGCCGCAGCCATCATGGGTGTCGCCGGCGAACTGGCGGCTCAGCAGGCTCAAGGGCCGGGCAGCCTGCAGCTTGCCCTGCTCGATACGCTACACCTGCTGGATGAAAACAGCTTAATCGACAGAGTAAAGCTGCAAACTATGCCGCATCCAACTGACCCGAAGGCGTTCGAACTATGAGTGACTATCGTTTATACCTGGTCACCGATGACCAGCAGGATCTCACCAACTTATGTCAGGTGGTAAAGCAAGCCGTACGTGGCGGGGTAACCATGGTGCAGATCCGTGAAAAACATGGTGATGTGCGCGCCTTTATCCAACGCGCTGAAGCGATAAAACAGCTCCTGAGCGGTACAGGGGTGCCGCTGATCATCAACGACCGGGTCGATGTCGCCCTGGCTGTTGATGCTGACGGTGTGCACCTCGGGCAGAGCGATATGCCCGCCACCATCGCCCGCCAGTTGCTGGGAGCGGAGAAACTCCTTGGACTGTCGGTCGAAAATGAGCAGCAGTTTCAGGCGGCTCATCAGTTACCGGTCGACTACCTGGGGTTAAGTGCGATTTTTGCCACCCCGACCAAAACCGATACAGTCAAACATTGGGGGCTGGAAGGACTGACCTGGGCGATGCAGCACACCCGCCTGCCGCTGGTGGCGATCGGAGGTCTTAATCAGGGAAACCTTGCCCGTGTGGCCGCGACCGGCGTAGACGGCGTTGCTCTGGTATCGGCGATCAGCCATGCCAGCCAACCTGAACAGGCCGCCAGAGCATTGCGTGACTTGATTGATGCACATTCCCCGCACAAAGTCATTGCAAATAATTGAACAAGTGCGACAACCTGACTTGCTGTTGAGGCTATCCATAACGCCGTAGACTGGCTCCATCAAGCAACAGTACACCAACGGTTGAAAGCAATAAAAGCAATCCGCAGCAAGCGGGTGAGGAGCACAAGATGATTGAAGTAAGAGCGGCAGCAGCGCGTGGCCGGGCAAATTTTGGCTGGTTGGACAGTAAACATACCTTCTCGTTTGGCCACTATTACGATCCGGCGCACATGGGCTTTTCCGAGCTGCGCGTCATCAATGATGACCAAGTGACACCTGGCGCGGGCTTCGATACCCACGGTCACCGAGACATGGAAATCATCAGTTATGTGCTGGAGGGCACCATCGCCCACAAAGACAGTGCCGGCAATGTGAAAACCCTGCCGGCCGGTGAATTTCAGTTGATGTCGGCCGGGCGCGGAATTCACCACAGTGAATTCAATGCTTCCAACAGCGATACGCTGAAATTTCTGCAAATCTGGATTCAGCCTGATACGCTGGGCGGCGAGCCGGGTTACCAGCAGAAAGATTTCGGACAGGAGCCGGGGCTGACTACCATTGCCACGCCAACGGGTGAAAATGGCACGCTGCACATCAAACAGGATGTAACCCTGCACCAGCTAATCCTGCTGCCAGGCACTGATTTACACCTGGATGTAGCGCCGGGTCGCCGGATTTATATCCATCAGATAGACAGCGAACTGAACGTCAACGACGTCGTGCTCACGCCGGGCGATGGCGCAAAAATCAGCGCCGAAAGCGAGCTGCAGCTGCATAACGTCAGCGATGTTGCGGTCAAAGCTCTGGTGTTTGATCTGCCATAAGCTGGCAGCGCGGTATAACATTTGTTTAGCAGCGTGAGAAAAGTATAACAAGGGCCTGCCTATCTGCAGGCCCTTTTATCTATCCGGATTAAGCTTTATCAACCAACTCAGTACGTATCCCTGTTTTCAACACATATCCTGTTTTCAGTACACATAACGGTTTAATGGCGTCTAACGCTGGCTGAACTGACGGGTAGCAAGCACTGCACGGCGCACCGCTTTACTCACCAGCAGGCTGGCAACAATCACTACGCCGCTCGCCAGCAGCGTGCCCAGGGCATATTGCAGCAAGGCCCCCTGAGACTCAGCGCCCTGCACGATACCGTGACAGGCACTGAACAGCGCCACCGCGGCCAGCGCCAGCGCCTGCAACGCAGAACGGCGCATCGCAATCAGAGCCAATGGCAGCAGAACCAGCGATGCCATCACCACCGTTTCGATATGGCTGGTATTAACCCACTCAATGCCGGCCACAAAACCCATCGCTAGTGCGCCCAGTACCACACCAATCGCTTTAGACGCGGTCTTCCAGCCGTAAGGTGCGGCAAACATACCAATCAGCAGCAACGCCAGCAGATGATCGGCGCCGGTCAGCGGATGCATGAAGCCGTGTGCAAAACTGGCCGTGGTGTCATGGCCCGGATGAGCCCAGACCGCAGGACTGGCCAGCAATCCGCTCGCGGCCATCATTAATTTGGTTACTTTCATCACACTCTCCTTATCAATTATTATTCGGTAACCGTGACCTTGACGTCACGCTGAGCCAGCATTCCCTGGCGGACAATAAAATCGATCACGGTTTTCAGCCCGTCACCACGCATCAAGTTGGTAAATACAAACGGTTTTTCGCCGCGCATTTTTTTCGCATCCCGATCCATCACCTCCAGTGAAGCATTCACCATCGGCGCCAAATCGGTTTTATTAATGATCAGCAAATCCGATTTGGTGATCCCCGGCCCGCCTTTGCGCGGAATTTTATCCCCGGCGCACACATCAATCACATACAGGGTCAGATCCGACAGCTCAGGGCTGAACGTCGCACTGAGGTTATCGCCACCACTTTCCACCAGTACCAGTTCCAACCCGGCGTGACGCGCCTGCAGTTCATCAATCGCCGCCAGGTTCATCGACGCATCTTCACGAATCGCCGTGTGCGGACAACCGCCGGTTTCCACCCCAAGAATGCGGTCCGCTTCCAGAGCCTGATGACGCAGCAGAAATTCCGCATCTTCCTTGGTGTAAATATCATTGGTGACCACCGCCAGGTTGTAGTGTTCGCGCATCGCCAGACACAACTGGCGCAGCAGCGCGGTTTTACCTGAACCGACCGGGCCACCGACCCCGACTCGTAAGCATTGTGTACTCATTGTTTAACTCCTGAATAATCTTGAATACTGCGTCTCATGCCAGCTGCTGAGCATGGCAAAACGTTGCAGGGTTAAGCCGACCGAGGCGTCATCCAGTGACAGGCCCCTGTCTATCGCCGACTCGAATTTCGGCATCATCGCCAGCAGCACCTTTTGTGCGGCCGTCTGGCCAAGTGGAATGGCTTTACACGCCACCGTGATCTGATTTTCCAGCCAGGACCAGAGCCAGCCCACCACCGCCTGCTCCAGATCGAGGCCAAAATGGTGTGCGGCCTTGGCGTATAGCGGCAGGTAACTCATCTGCCGTGCCTCAGCAGGCAGTTCAACCTCCAGGCTGGTCAGCAAGCGGCATAAAGTCTGACCGAGGATCTGCTCTTCTTTCACCAGCTCCGCCGTCTCACGATAAGCCAGCAAGATTTGTTGCCAGTGTTGCAACGCAGCCAGGTCGTGCTGTTGCCACGCATGGTAGCAACGTGCCAGCATGGGAATATCCAGACTGGCCTGACCCTGCGCCAACAGCGGCTCCAGCCAGGCCATCAGGCTTTGCTCATTGGTGACCAGCTGGTGCTCAATGGCACTCTCCAGCCCCTGACTGTAAGCAAACGCACCAATCGGCAGGCTCGGACTGCTCAGATGCAGCAGCGAAAGCAGTGCCTGGGTCTTCATCAATGGTTGTGCTCCTCATGCTGATGATCACTGTGTGAATGATGGTGATCATGACGATGATTTGGATTGAGGCTATGGTCATGACTGTGAGCATGGCCGTGACTGTGTCCGCCGTGAGTGTGTCCGCCGCGACCATGGTAAGCCCCGTTTTCCGGACTGAATTCCGCTGTCATCGCGCGGCACGCCATACCAAGCAATTCCAGCATTTCCTGCAACACGTGATCGGGCTGAAAACGCAGCCAGCGCTCACCAATTTGCATCGGCACATGCCGGTTACCCATGTGGTAACAGGCGCGCGCAAATACCTGCCAGTCACTGCAACTGGCTTCAATCACCGCCTCCTGTTCTGCCACGACGGCGAATCTCTGCCCGCATTCGGTCAGCAGATGATCGCCGCTTTGCAGCACTTCGCCACGCTCCAGAAATACACCAACATCATGCCCCTGCGCACTCTGGGTGCGAAAGCGGCCTTTCTGGCGCACATCAAACGGCAGCATGACCTGATCAGCCACCTGTACGGGAGATTGATGCTCAGCATCCGCTATGCGTCTTATCACACGAAACATCCCCTTCTCCTTATGGATTAAAATAAACAATAACGTTGTGCGAGCGGCAGTTCAGTGGCCGGGTCGCAGGTCAACAACTGGCCGTCCGCACGCACTTCATAGGTTTGCGGATCGACCGTAATATTCGGCATGTAGCTGTTATGCACCATGTCGTGTTTGGTGACGCTGCGACAGTTGCGACACGCCACCAGCTCACGGCTCAGATTAAGGCGGCTGCGCAGTTCACCATCAATCGCAGCCTGACTGGTAAAGGTCACCGAAGTGGCGGCCGCGGCCTGACCAAAACCGCCGAACATGTAACGGTAATGAACCGGTTGCGGCGTCGGAATAGAGGCATTCGCATCGCCCATCGGCGCGGCCGCAATAAAGCCGCCTTTAAGGATCAGCGCCGGCTTGATACCGAAGAAAGCCGGCTTCCACAGCACGATATCGGCCAGCTTGCCCACTTCGAGTGAACCGACCATATGGTCGATGCCATGCGCCAGCGCCGGGTTAATGGTGTATTTGGCGATAAAGCGTTTGACCCGGAAGTTATCCGCGCCCAGCTCCCGATCCTGCTCCAGCAGGCCACGCTGCACTTTCATTTTGTGGGCGGTCTGCCAGGTGCGGCAGATCACTTCCCCAACCCGCCCCATCGCCTGCGAGTCTGAGGCGATCATCGAAAACGCACCCAGATCATGCAGAATGTCTTCGGCGGCAATCGTCTCTTTGCGGATGCGCGAATCGGCAAACGCTACGTCTTCCGGAATATTGGGGTCCAGATGGTGGCATACCATCAACATGTCGAGGTGCTCATCAATGGTGTTAACGGTATAAGGCCGGGTCGGGTTGGTCGATGACGGCAACACGTTCGGCTGACTGCAGGCCACGATGATATCCGGCGCGTGACCGCCGCCTGCACCTTCGGTGTGATAGGTATGTATGGTACGGCCTTTGAATGCCGCAATGGTGTCTTCAACAAAACCGGACTCGTTGAGCGTATCGGTATGGATAGCCACCTGCACATCATACTGTTCAGCGACGCTCAGGCAGTTATCAATCGCAGCGGGCGTGGTGCCCCAGTCCTCATGCAGTTTAAAGCCGCATGCGCCGGCTTCAACCTGCTCAATCAGCGGCTCCGGCAGGCTGGCATTACCTTTGGCAAGAAAGCCGAAGTTCATCGGCAGCAGGTCGGTACTGCGCAGCATCTGCGCCATATTCCACGCCCCCGGCGTACAGGTGGTCGCATTGGTTCCCGTGGCTGGGCCGGTACCGCCGCCAATCATGGTGGTGGTGCCCGACATCAGCGCTTCCTCTATCTGCTGCGGACAGATAAAGTGAATATGGGCGTCAATCGCACCGGCGGTGACAATGTGGCCTTCCCCGGCGATCACTTCCGTACTGGCGCCGATATGAATGGTAACCTGCGGCTGAATATCGCTGTTGCCAGCTTTGCCAATCGCATGGATACGGCCGTCTTTGATGCCGATATCGGCTTTGACAATCCCCCAGTGATCGACAATCAGCGCATTGGTGATCACGCAATCCACCACGTCAGCACAGCATTTCTGCCCCTGCCCCATGCCGTCACGAATCACCTTGCCGCCGCCAAATTTGACCTCATCGCCATAGACGGTGAAGTCCTGTTCAACCTCAATGATCAGATCGGTATCCGCGAGGCGCACCCGGTCACCGACCGTGGGTCCGTACATATCGGCGTAAGCCTGCCGACTTATCTGTGCCATGTGTTCATCCTTTACAATTTGCCCATCACTGCCGCGCGAAAGCCATACAGTGTCTGTTCACCGGCCAGCTCAACCAGTTCAATGCTGCGATTCTGGCCCGGTTCAAACCGCACTGCCGTGCCCGCGGCGATATTGAGGCGCATGCCGCGCGCCAGCTCGCGGTCAAAATCGAGCGCCGGGTTGGTTTCATAAAAATGGTAATGACTACCAACCTGAATCGGCCGGTCGCCGTGATTGACCACGGATAACGTCACCGTGCGCCGCCCGACATTTAAATCGAGCGTGTCGGGTCGAAGTAAGTACTCACCTGGTTTCATCACCGTCTCCTACTGAATCGGGTTGTGAACGGTAACCAGCTTGGTTCCGTCCGGAAACGTAGCCTCAACCTGCACTTCATCCAGCAGCTCGGCGATACCATCCATCACATCATTTTTACTCAGCAGATGACGCCCTTCGCTCATCAGTTGCGCCACGGTTTTACCATCACGCGCACCTTCCATAATCGCAGCGGAAATATAGGCCGCCGCTTCGGGATAATTGAGTTTGATGCCGCGCGCCAGACGACGCTCAGCCACCAGCGCCGCGGTAAACAGCAGCAATTTATCCTTATCTCTGGGTGACAGTTCCATTGTGTTCTCCTTCAGGTATTCCAGATACGGGGAATGCAGGCCTCGCGCCCGAGCAGGGCCGGGCGGATCAGTTGCCAGCAGCGTCTGAGCTGCTGCTGGGCCTGTTCGCTGCAGTCACCGAGATAACGCACCACCAGCACATCGAGCCGGTAGGTGATACTTAATGTCGCGTTGGCGCCGGCCGGAAACGCCTCTCGCATCCGTTCGAGTACGGCATCAACATCCTTGAGCCCGAAGGCCACCAGCATGCCGGAGACCAGATGACCGGCGTAAGCGCTGCTGGCCTGCAGCAGTGGGTCATCGGCGGCCAGATACTGACGCTCAAGCAGCAAAGGCCGCCCCTGGTGATACACCGCAAAGCGCTGCTCGATACTGCCGGAGACAAACGGCAACTGGCTTTTCGGCCGGCCAAGACAAAACACATCCATACCGATAAAACGAGCATCGCCAAGCAGGTTGACCGTGGTCTCCAGTTTGCCGTGCGCACCGTCAAACACGATGGTTTCCATCGGCAGCCACTCACAGCAAGCCTGTTCCACCTCGATTTCGACCAGCTGCTTTTGCACCACGCCCTGACTGTCAGCCCGGTAAATCTTACCGGCCGACGGAGTGGTCAGCAGCGCTTCACTGTCAGGCTGACAGCGGATCTGAATCGTCAGATCATCGCCAGATACCAGCCCGCCCGGAGGGTGCAGCAGGTAAACATGACACAACCCCTGTTCGGGATAAAATGGCCGCTGTACCCGCAGCGGACCGCGAAATTCCATATGGCGCAGCCGGGTCTGGCCCTCCGTGCGGTCAAATCCTAGGGCAAGATAGGCCGGCCAGTGACGCTCGGCCTGCTGGGATAAATTGAGAAAAGAGAGTTCGCCCATCGCCCTACACCGTCAGGTACTGTTTGACCAGCTTGTCATCAAGCGCGGCCATCTCACCGCTTGCCACCTGACGGCCACGATCGAGAATACAGAACCGGTCCGCCACTTTGC
The DNA here is from genome assembly GCF_029962385.1 of Vibrio sp. ABG19. Classification (NCBI taxonomy): domain Bacteria; kingdom Pseudomonadati; phylum Pseudomonadota; class Gammaproteobacteria; order Vibrionales; family Vibrionaceae; genus Vibrio; species Vibrio sp. ABG19. Next base: position 68,680 of record NZ_CP071708.1, read on the forward strand.
GCGCAAACGGCAGTTTCTGTTCCACCAGCAACACCGTCAGGCCGATGTCCTGATTGAGGCGGCGGATAATGTCACCGATTTCCGCCACCACATTGGGCTGAATACCCTCGGTCGGCTCATCGAGGATCAGCAGCTTGGGATTAATCACCAGCGCCCGGCCAATCGCCAGCTGCTGTTGCTGACCACCGGATAAATCGCCGCCGCGACGGTGTAACATCTCTTTCAGCACCGGAAACAGTTCATAGATAAATTCCGGCACCTGTTTGGCTCGGTCAGCGCGCACCGGCAGCCCGATGCGCAGGTTCTCTTCCACTGTCAGCAGCGGAAATATCTGCCGTCCCTGCGGCACATAGCCAATACCGAGCGGCGCGCGCTTTTCCGCCGCCAGCGGGACAATATTCTGACCGCGATAGTCAATCTGACCGCTTTTGACCGGCAGCAGGCCCATAATGCTCTGCAGCAGGGTGGTTTTGCCCACGCCGTTGCGCCCCATCAGGCAAGTGCACTGCCCTTCTGTCACATCAAGATCGAGATCCCACAGCGTATGGCTCTGGCCGTAAAACTGGTTGAGTCCTTTAACCTGTAACATCCTTATTCTCCTAAATAGACTTCAACCACCTGCGGGTTGGCCTGAACTTGCTCCATACTGCCTTCCGCCAGCACGCTGCCCTGATGTAACACGGTCACTTGCCGTGCCAGTGAACGGACAAAATCCATATCATGTTCAACCAGGATCACCGTACGCTCCCCAGCCAGCGAGGTCAGCAGTTCGCCGGTTTTATCCATCTCCTGATGCGTCATGCCCGCCACCGGTTCATCCACCAGCAGTAACTTGGGGTTTTGCATCAGTAACATGCCAATCTCCAGCCACTGCTTCTGTCCGTGCGACAAAGCACCCGCCAACTGAAAGCGTTGATCTGTCAGACCAATCTGTGCCAGTACATGATCGATAAAATCAATCTGGCTGCTGCTCAGACGCGCGGTCAGGGTCGACCACACCGTTTTGTCGCCCGCCATCGCCAGTTCCAGGTTGTGGAACACGCTCTGAAACTCAAACACCGTCGGTTTCTGAAATTTACGTCCGATGCCGGCCTGGGCAATTTCCGCCTCACTCATGGTCAGCAGGTTGATGTTCTGGCCGAACCAGGCGCTGCCGCAATCCGGTCGAGTCTTGCCGGTGATGATGTCCATCATGGTGGTTTTACCCGCCCCGTTGGGACCAATAATGCAGCGCAGTTCACCCTGTTTGATGTACAGATTGAGATCATTAATCGCTTTGAAACCATCAAAGCTGACACTGATGCCTTCCAGATAAAGCAGGACTCCTTTATCAACATTGAGCATCGGGTTAACGCTCGGCAGCATAAAGTCGTAGACGTGCTCACGGTCGGTCAGTTGTCGGGCGAAATTGAGTACACTCATGCCTGTTTCTCCTTCAGATTGATCAACCCAACCACGCCACGCGGCAGAAACAGTGTCACCAGCACGAACATAGCACCAAGACTGAACAGCCACACTTCCGGCAGGACTGCGGTGAAATAGCTTTTGGCATAGTTAACCGCCAGAGCACCGACCACGGCGCCATACAACGTGGCGCGGCCTCCGAGTGCCACCCACACCACCAGTTCAATCGAGTTAAGCGGCGAGAATTCTGACGGGTTGATGATGCCGACCTGCGGCACATACAGTGCACCGGCAATCCCGGCCAGCATGGCGGAGAAACAGAAAATCGCCAGCTTGAAATATTCCACTTTATAGCCGGTAAAACGGGTACGTGATTCAGCATCCCTTACCGCCATAGCCACCCGGCCAAGACGGCTGACCACAATCATCCGGCACGCCAGATACCCCAGTCCGAGCGCGATACCGGAGGCGACAAATAAGCCGACCCGGGTTGCATCCGACTGCAGGTCAAATCCGAGGATATCTTTAAAATCGGTCAGACCGTTATTGCCGCCAAAGCCCATTTCGTTGCGGAAAAACGCCAGCATCAGCGCATAAGTCAGCGCCTGGGTAATAATCGACAGATACACACCGGTCACCCGGGAACGGAACGCCAGCCAGCCGAACACAAACGCCAGTGCGCCCGGAACCAGCACAATCATCAGTGCAGCAAACCAGAACTGGTCAAACCCATGCCAGAACCACGGCAGCTCCTGCCAGTTGAGGAATACCATAAAATCCGGCAGTTCCGGGTTGCCGTATACGCCGCGATCGCCGACCTGACGCATCAGATACATCCCCATCGCATAACCGCCGAGAGCAAAAAACGCGGCATGACCAAGGCTGAGAATACCGAGATATCCCCACACCAGATCGACCGCCACCGCCAGCAGGGCATAAGTCAGATATTTGCCCATCAGGGTCAGGGTATAGGTCGAAACATGCAGCGCACTGTCTGCGCCGGTGGCCAGATTAAGCAGCGGAATCAGTGCCACCGCCACCACCAGCACCAGAAGAAACGTCTGGGTTGAACGGTCAAACAATTTGGGTTGTAACATCCTTTAACCCTCCGCTGAGCGCCCTTTCTGAGGAAACAATCCCCGGGGCTTTTTCTGAATAAAGAGAATGATGAACACCAGAACCAGGATCTTAGCCAGCACGGCTCCAGCCCAGGGTTCCAGCACCTTGTTGACAATACCCAGCGACATACCGGCCACCAGCGTGCCCCACAGATTGCCGACTCCGCCAAACACCACCACCATGAATGAATCAATAATGTACGACTGACCGAGATTCGGTCCAACGTTGGTCAACTGGCTCAGCGCCACGCCGGCAATACCGGCAATACCGGAGCCAAGGCCGAAGGTCATGGCGTCCACCCAGTCGGAGCGAACCCCCATGGCGCGCGCCATACTGCGGTTCTGCGACACGGCACGCACTTCAATCCCGAGCCGGGTATAGCGCAGCGCCATAAACAGCAGCGCAAATACTGCCAGGCAAAAGCCGATGATATAAAGCCGGTTTAACGTCAGGCTAAGCAGCGGGTTAATTTCAATCACACCCTGCATCCATTCCGGGGTGGCAACCGAACGGTTAAGCGGTGAGAAAATGGTGCGCACGGTCTGCTGCAGGATCAAACTGATGCCGAACGTGGCAAGCAGCGTTTCCAGCGGGCGGCCGTACAAGAAACGAATCACGCTGCGTTCAATTAAAATACCGACTGCACCGGCAACTAAAAATGCCAAAGGTATGGAAACAACCAGAGACCAGCCGATGTGATCCGGCATCAGTGTCTGCACCACATAAGTGGTGTAAGCGCCAAGCATCATTAGTTCACCGTGCGCCATGTTGATGACACCCATCACCCCAAAAGTAATGGCCAGACCAATCGCGGACAGCACCAGTACCGAGCCAAGGCTGAGACCAAAGAACAGTGTCTCCGACATCTCCGCGAGCGAAGCGCGTTGGGAGATCATACCGAGCGCCTTGTTAGCTTCACTGAGTAAGACATCAGAATGCGGTCCGGCGACAAAGCTGTTGAGAGCGATACGTGCTTGCGGCTGGTAACTGTCACCCAGCGTGCTGATTGCCGCGCTTTGGCGCGCGCTGTCACTGCTGTTTTTTAGATCGTAGATAGCCAGCGCAACGCTTAGCAGATCCTGCACTGTATCATCACCTTCAACCGTCAAACGCTGCTGCAGGCGCTGATACATCCCGGCGTCTAACGTGCCGAGCAGTTGTTTTATCGCCTCAGCGCGCACATCAGGGTCGCGATGGCTGAGATTGAGCGACGCCAGTTCAGAGCGCAGCAGGCCGCGCAACTGGTTATTGATCGCGATTTTGCGGATTGAGCGCGAGCTGACCGTTTCAGCCTGCGCTTGTTGCGGCGCAAACAACGCCACGATGTCTGATTTACTGCCCTGCTTATCACGCACAGTTACCAGGACATCGGTTTTTTTCTGTACATACAAATCGCCGTTGAGCAGCAGATTAAGAACCTGGTCGGCACGCTCATCGCCGCTTTGGGCAATCAGTCCGACGCCGCTTTCCACCTGCTCGAAGGTATTTTGTGCCAGCGCATCCAGACCTTGCTGAAAAGAGGCCGGCTCAGCGGCATAAATCCGGGTTGTCATTAACAGACCAACCAGAATAAAAATCATCGACACCAGACGAGATTTTTTAATGCTTAACATAGGGGTTCATCCATGAAGCGCAAATTTGGGGCGTTAGCGTCAATCGTTAACGCCCGCCACGGATTGCCCGCCCGGGATCAGAAATTCTGACCCGAGCATTTGCCGGTCTTGACGTTGTAGTTGCCGCACGACAGCGGCTGACGCCAGTCCGAGATCAGGTCTTTAGAGCCAGGCAGGTAATCAGACCACGCATCGCCGGCCACCAGTCCGGACGTTTTCCATACCGTCTGGAACTGACCGTCATCCTGGATCTCGCCAATCAGGACCGGTTTGGTGATGTGGTGATTCGGCATCATCGCCGAGTAACCACCAGACAGGTTCGGCACCGTGATACCAATCATGGCATCCTCGACTGCAGAGGGATCCGTGGTGCCAGCTTTCTTAACCGCTTCGACCCACATTTTGAAGCCGATATAGTGCGCTTCCATCGGGTCATTGGTGACGCGCTCGTCGTCTTTCACAAACTTGTGCCACTCTTCGATGAACTCGTCGTTGGCGTCCGACTCAACACTCATGAAATAGTTCCAGGCAGCCAGGTGGCCAACCAGTGGTTTGGTATCCATACCGGACAGCTCTTCTTCGCCGACAGAAAACGCCACCACAGGAATGTCTTCCGCTTTCACACCCTGATTAGCCAGTTCTTTGTAGAACGGGACATTCGCGTCGCCATTGATGGTCGATACCACGGCGGTTTTCTTACCGGCTGCACCAAATTTCTTAATATCCGAGACGATCGACTGCCAGTCAGAGTGGCCAAACGGGGTGTAGTTGATCATGATGTCCGCTGCAGCGACACCTTTGGATTTCAGGTAGGCTTCGAGAATTTTGTTGGTGGTACGCGGGTAGACGTAGTCAGTCCCCGCCAGTACCCAGCGTTGTACGCCCTGATCCATCAGGTAATCCACCGCAGGTATCGCCTGCTGATTTGGCGCCGCGCCGGTATAGAACACGTTTTTCGATGACTCTTCACCCTCATACTGAACCGGATAAAACAGCAGACTGTTGAGCTCTTCAAACACTGGCAGAACAGATTTGCGCGAGACCGAAGTCCAGCAACCAAACACCGCAGAGACCTTATCTTTTGATATCAGTTCGCGCGCCTTTTCGGCAAATAACGGCCAGTTAGACGCCGGGTCGACGACCACAGGCTCCAGCTTTTTACCCAATAAGCCGCCCTGTTTGTTCTGTTCATCAATCAGCATCAGCATAGTGTCTTTCAAAGTGGTTTCGCTGATTGCCATGGTGCCGGAGAGCGAGTGCAGAATACCGACTTTAATCGTCTCTTCCGCTAACGCCTGCATACTGGTCAACAATGAAGCAGCCAGTACAGCACTGGCGAGAACTTTCCTTTTCATGTTTTGTTTCCTTTGCGTCCGTTTCGGTTTTGGTCATCACGCTCCGGTTACGACTTCCTGGCATAAACCGGGCGACTGTGCACAGTATTGATGAATCACGTTTTTATGAATATGCGCAGTTCGTGCATCACACCTACGTCAAATGACGCATAGCGGCAATCCGCTTTCACGCTATACTGTGCGCTTGCATCCGGGCGCGCGTTTTTTGGATGGTCTTAAGTTGATGATGATTTTCAGGTGATCATGCACTCAAGCTTGTCAGACACTCTTATAGTGCTGGCTGACCCAAAGATTTCGCCGGCCCGGTGTCATCAACCGGCTCAGGAAGAGCCGGCAGCAGAAACACGGAATAGCAAGTCAGATCGAATGCATAAAGTCCTCAGGGCAAGGCGTCAATACAACAAACTGGTTGCCAACGAGATGTTGGAAGATTTCGCACTGCGTTTTACCGCCAAACGAGCGCGGAAATGGTCCGCTGGCTGGATTGCCAATACGGCACTTGGAATTGTTTCGTTTCTGGTACTGGAAGCGCTTGGCGGCGCTATCACACTCAACTATGGCGTGGTCAATTCGCTTTGGGCTATTGGCGCTGTCGCTTTACTGGTCATCGTAACCGGAATCCCCATTTGTTATTATGCAGCGAGATACGGTGTCGATATCGACCTGCTCAGTCGCGGCGCTGGTTTCGGCTATATCGGTTCGACCATAGCGTCACTGATTTATGCCTCATTCACCTTTATTTTCTTTGCGCTGGAAGCGGCCATCATGTCAATGGCGCTGGAACTGCTGTTCGGCATTCCGCTCTACATCGGCTATATCGTCAGTGCTGTCATCGTCATTCCTCTGGTGATCCTGGGCATCACTCACATTGGCCGCTTCCAGATGTGGTCGCAGCCATTATGGTTGCTGATGCAGGTGGTGCCGCTGTTTTATGTCTTCACCCACCCAGACGCCAATATCGAACGCTGGCTCTCTTTTGCCGGAGTCGATGATAATGGCGGTGGATTCGACTGGCTGCTGTTTGGCGCCGCATCGGCCGTACTGCTGTCGGTGGTGGCCCAGATTGGTGAACAGGTCGATTTTCTGCGCTTTTTGCCCCCGCAGGAGCAGTGCGGCAAAGGCAAATGGTGGCTGGCAATGCTGCTCGGCGGCCCGGGCTGGATGCTGTTCGGAGCCGCTAAGTTGATGCTGGGGAGTTTTCTCGCCTGGCTGGCGCTGTCAGCGGGTACACCGGCTGATTTAGCCGGCGATCCGGCCCACATGTATCAGACTGTTTTTTCCTATGTGACCGACAACCCCAAGCTGGCGCTGCTGACCGCGGGTATTTTCGTGGTCATCTCCCAGCTGAAAATCAATGTCGCCAATGCTTATGCCGGCTCTCTGGCCTGGTCGAATTTTTTCTCGCGTCTGACCCACAGTCATCCGGGCCGGGTGGTATGGATGGTGTTTAACGTCATGTTTGCCCTGCTGCTGATGGAGCTCGGGGTGTATCAGATGCTGGAAAAAACCCTGCAAATCTATTCGGTATTAGTGCTGGCCTGGATTGGCAGTATCGTCGCCGATCTGGTGATCAACAAGCCGCTGGGACTGAGCCCGAAAATCATCGAGTTCAAACGCGCCAAACTGTACGACATCAATCCGGTCGGTGTCGGTTCAATGTTGATCGCGTCTCTGGTCGGCATCGGTGCCCATCTTGATCTGTGCAATGACGTCATCAAGGCGTTCGCTTCTTACATCGCCTTTGGCCTGCCGTTTCTGACCGTGCCCCTAATCGCCCTGCTGACCCGCAGCCGCTATTATCTCGCTCCGACGCCTGCCACGCTGCGGCCGATTTCTGTTGGTGAAAACCGCTGTGTGGTGTGCGAGCACTCATTTGAACATGAAGACATCGCCTTTTGCCCCGCCTATCAGGGCCCCATCTGCTCACTGTGCTGTTCACTCGATGTCCGCTGTCACGATGCCTGCCGGCCGCAAGCGACGTTCTCGGCGCAAATTTCCGGCGCTCTGGCCAAAGTGCTCCCGCGCGCCTGGCTCAACGACCAAGCCTCATCACTGGGGCAGTTTCTGCTGGTGGTGTTCATTATGACCAGTGTCATCGGCGCCATCCTGTTACTGGCCTACACCCAGGTGCCGCTGCTGGAACAAACCCAGATGAACACTATCGCCAACGGGCTGATTAAAGCGTTTGTCCTGCTGCTGATCCCACTGGGCGTGATCAGTTGGCTGCTGGTGCTGGCGCGTAAAGGCAGCCACAGCGCGATTTCAGAGCTGCAGGATCACGCCGATTTGCTGCTGCGTGAAATCCGCGCCCACGAAAACACGTCACGTGAATTGGAGAAAGCCCGCCGGGTGGCCGAGCACGCTAACCAGGCCAAAAGTCGTTATCTGGCTGGTCTGAGCCACGAACTGCGTACCCCACTCAATGTGGTACTGGGCTACGCCCAACTGCTAAGCAATGATCAGGATCTCGACCATAAAAAACGCGGCTATGCCGAAATCCTGAAACGTAACGGTAAACATCTGGCCGATTTACTCGAAGGTCTGCTGGAAATATCCAAAATCGAAGCCGGCCGGCTCGAGCTGCACCGTGACGCGTTCAGCCTGCGTATGATGCTGAGCCAGATCAAAGAGATCTTCGATTTGCAGGCGTCACGTAAAGGACTCAAGTTTGAATTCATTATGTCGCAATACCTGCCGGAGTTTATCGTCGCCGACAAGCAGCGCCTGCGCCAAATCCTGATTAATCTGCTCAACAATGCGATTAAATACACCGCCAGCGGCACGGTCACGTTTAAGGTGATGTATCGCAATCAGGTGGCGCGTTTTATTGTCGAAGACACCGGCATCGGCATTTCAGCCGCCGATCAGGCGCTGATTTTTAAGCCCTTTGAACGCATTCACACCCCGCATACCATGGATATCAGCGGCACGGGGCTTGGCCTGACCATTTCCAATGCACTGGCCGAACTGATGGGCGGTGAGATTACCTGCCAGAGTGACGTCGACAAAGGCAGTACATTTACCCTGCGCCTGATGCTGTCGAGTGTTGCGAACCCTGATCTGGAGCCGGAAATTTACGATCAGCGTATCTGTGGTTATCATGGCCGCACCCGCACGATTCTGGTGGTGGATGACATTGATGACCAGCGCCAGTTAATCGCGAATCTGTTAACACCGCTTGGATTTAACGTCCTGCAGGCCAACGGCGCGCAGGCGGCACTGACGCTGGCAAAAAGCGAATCGGTCGATTTATTTATGCTCGACATCTTTATGCCCAACGTTGATGGCTGGCAACTGGCCGGTCATCTGCGCCACAGTGGTTACAAACAGCCTATCCTGATGCTGTCAGCCAACATTCGTGAACTGGAGCGACACCAGAAAAACCATCATCATAATGACTATCTGACCAAGCCGGTGTCGATGGCGCAACTGCTGGGTAAACTGAGCCAGTGGCTGGATATCGACTGGCAGATCGACTCCCAAACGGCACAGTCACCAGACGTATCCGCTCCCGACAGCATGCGTTTACCATCCGTGAAAACGATGAAAAAACTGAAAAACTATGCCGAAATCGGCTTTATGAGTGCATTTGGTGAAAAGCTGGAAGAGATAAAACAGCAACAGAGCGCCGGGGAAAGTTTTATCAGTCGAATGGAAGAACAGATGCAGCAATGCAATTTCGCCAAAATCAGTCAGCAACTGGAAGAGTGGATCAATGAGTACCATCATGCCGAATAACATAATTGTCCTGGTGGTCGATGACTCACCGGAATCACTGGGTATGCTCAACGCGACCCTCAATCAGGCCGGGCTGACGGTATTGGTGGCGTTAAACGGACTGCAAGCCCTGTCGATCGTGGAGCGCATTCAGCCGGATGTGATTCTGCTTGATGCCATCATGCCGGAGATGAACGGCTTTGATACCTGTCAGAAGCTGAAAGAACGTCTGCCGGCCACGCCGATCATTTTTATGACCGGACTGGATGACTCAGCCCACGTGCTGCGCGGATTTGAATCCGGTGGCGTCGATTACATTACCAAACCCGTGGTACCGGATGAAGTGTTGGCCCGCATTCGCGTTCACAGCCACAACGCCCGTCTGGCCCAGTCAGCGCAAGTTGCGCTCGACTACGCCGGTCAGTATATCTTCTGCGTCAATCAAAGAGGTGAACTCGAATGGGCCACCCCGCAGGCCCAGCAGCTGATCAGCGAGCTCAAAGGGGAGGTGGCCACAGTATGGGCCAAACTTCAGCCGCGCATTGCAACCTGGCTGGCCGATGAGCAGCGCCCTGCCCACCTGACATTGGATGAGTTCAGCCCGCCGCTTGATGCGCAGTATGCGGGTGACTATAACAACTTGCACCGGTTAATCCGCCTCTCTGAGCCCAAGCAAAAAGGCAATGAACAGGATCTGCAACATGCGTTGCAACTGACCAGACGCGAGTCTGAAGTCGCCTACTGGCTCTCCTTTGGCAAGACCAACTGGGAGATAGCGCAAATTCTTGCCATGAGCCCGCGCACCGTCAACAAACACCTCGAACAAGTGTACAAAAAACTCAGTGTGGATAATCGCACCGCCGCTGCCAGTATCTGCATCCGTGTCCTTGAAGGCCACGCCTCCTGACCCAAAAGGGTTAAATTTAAGGAAACATCATTTTGTGGCCTCAACCGGGCTTTCCACTGGCGCCAAGTTTAGCGGTACCACTTTGTAACCGGTTACAGAAACCGGTTACACTTTTGCTTTATCTGATCTAGAATGGCGGACAATGATCTACTATGAGTCCATCGCCCCAAAGGGCAAACCGGACAAAAATGACGATAGCAAAGAGGTGAAGAATGTCTCAGCAAGGTTTTCCTAAAGATTTCTTATGGGGCGGCGCGGTAGCGGCGCATCAGGTCGAGGGCGGCTGGAACCAGAATGGTAAGGGCGTCAGCGTGGTAGATGTTCTGACCCGCGGCGCGCATGAAGTGCCACGTGTGATTACCGATAGCGTAGAAGCCGGTCAGTTCTACCCTAACCACGAAGCGGTCGATTTCTACGGCCACTACAAACAAGATGTAGCCTTGTTTGCTGAAATGGGTTTCAAATGTTTTCGTACCTCGATTGCCTGGACGCGTATTTTCCCGAATGGTGACGAAGCGGCACCGAACGAAGCCGGTCTGCAGTTTTATGATGACCTGTTCGATGAACTGCTAAAATATGGCATTGAACCGGTCATCACGCTGTCTCACTTTGAGATGCCAAACCATCTGGTGAAGCAATATGGCAGCTGGATGAACCGTCAGGTGATGGATTTCTTTGTCAAGTTCAGCCAGACCGTGATGGAGCGTTATAAACACAAGGTGAAATACTGGATCACCTTTAACGAGATCAACAACCAGCGTAACTGGAAACTGCCAATCTGGGGGTACTGTAACTCAGGCATGATCTACGCCGAGCACGAAAATCCAGAACAAGCCCTGTATCAGGTACTGCACCACCAGTTCCTGGCCAGCGCCAAAGTGGTCAAACTTGGCCACAAGATCAATCCCGACTTCCAAATCGGTAGCATGATCCACATGATGCCACTTTACCCGGCAACCTGTCGTCCGCAAGATGTTCTGCTGGCACAGGAAATGATGCGTGAAAAATACCTGTTCAGTGATGTTCAGGTGCGCGGCTACTACCCAAGCTACCTGCTGAAAGAATGGCAACGCAAAGGTATCAATGTCGAGATGCAGCCTGGTGATGATGAGATTCTGCGTGCCGGTTGTGCCGATTACCTGGCTATCAGCTACTACATGACCAACATCGTATCCGCGCAAAAGGATGAAGAAGGCTCAAGCAGTTCTCTGTTCGAAGGCAGCCAGCTTAACCCTTATCTGCCGGCATCGGACTGGAGCTGGCAGATTGACCCGGACGGTCTGCGCTTTGCATTGTCCGAGCTGTATGAACGCTACCAAAAACCGATTTTTATTGTCGAAAACGGTCTGGGAGCGGTCGATCAGGTTGAAGCCGACGGCTCAGTCAATGACGATTATCGTATCGACTACCTTGGCGCGCACATTAACGCGGTGAAACAGGCCATCAGTTATGACGGTGTTGAAGTGATGGGCTACACCCCTTGGGGCTGCATCGACTGTGTTTCCTTCACTACCGGTGAATATAAAAAACGCTATGGATTCATCTACGTAGACCGTCACGATGACGGCAGCGGCAGCCTGACCCGTTCGAAGAAGAAGAGTTTCTTCTGGTACCAGAATGTGATTAGCACCAATGGCGAAGAGCTGTAATTCGCACCAATGAAGATAACTGTTTCAATCAGTTAGCGAAATTAGCTAAAATCCTCACTGGCCTGAGTATTACCTCAGTCCAGTGAGTGTAATCAAGGAGCAGTGATGGCAACAATCAATGACGTATGTAAGGCCGCTGGCGTTTCAAAAGCAACGGTTTCCCGGGTTCTCAATGGCAGTCAACTGGTCAAAGAGGCCACTCGCAATGCAGTAATGGCTGCCATCGAAGAGTTAGGTTACCAGCCCAATACCCTGGCTCAGGCTTTAGCCACCAATACGTCCAACGCCATCGGTCTGGTACTCCCTCAGTTTCAGAGCAGCTATTTCGGCAGCGTGCTCTATCATGCCGAACAGGGCGCGCAGCAAGCTGGCAAGAAATTGCTGGTCGTTAACAGCAAAGACGCCGCAGATGGCGAACGTGAAGCCGTTTTCACTCTGGCCAATCAGCGTTGTGACGCTATCATGCTTTACAGCCGTCACCTGAGTGAATCACAACTAAAACAGCTGCAACAGTCCGTCAAAGTACCACTGATTATCATCAATCGTCTGCTGAACGACGAGGGCATCTCCAGCTTTGGTCTGGATCAGGCGCAGCTCGCCACTCTGGCGATGCAGCATCTGATTGAGCTCGGCCACCAGCATATTGCTTGTATTACCTCACCACTCAACAGTGAAACCGGCCGCCGTCGCTACCGGGTCTATCAGCACATGTTGCAAGCCAACCAGTTACCTGCTCAGGAAAACTGGGTCGCAGAAGGTGAAAACACACTCGACAGCGGTTACCAGGCAGCTCAGCTCTTACTGGAACATGAGGTAAGTTTCACCGCCATTTTCGCCTGTAACGATGACATGGCAATCGGCGCGATCCGTGCCCTGCACGATCACGGTCTTGAGGTACCGCACGATATTTCCGTTATCGGCATCGATAATGAACCTGCGGCCGCTTACGCCATTCCCAGCCTCTCTACCGTCTCGCTGCCTATTTCCCGACTGACCCAAGATGCAGTGCAACTGGCGATTAACCTGGCCAACAAGCAGCCGATTGACAGTCAGCATCAGACTTATGGTGGTGAACTGGTGGTGCGTGAATCCAGCCGCAGCCGCAGCTGACCCCTCATGTTGTAAGTGCTTGAACAGATTTAAATGATAATTATTGCTATTGGCAAATATATAGCTAAGCTTAACATTGTACGCTGCTCTGGCTTTCGCCTCCCCAAGACAACATGACAGCCAGAGCGCCGACAACATCTCCTCCTGAAAGGCACAAGCCCAGTTAGCTTGCGCCTTTTTCTTTATTTGCAAAACAACCTTTTTTATTTGCCAGATATAAACAGTGAAGCTGCCTAGCTCCCTTTCTCCGGCAAATAACCTTTACCTAGCGCAAGCAATCTTTACGTTATCTGGCCAACAACTTTATTTGGCCAACAAAAAGGCAGCCAAATGGCAGCCTTACAAACCCGATTAGGCGGGCTTGGGTTTTATTGTCGTGCGCGTATTTTTAGCGTAATGCCGGAAACTTCTTCAGCAACGTTGCCATCAGCACCAGAGCCAGCAAGGCAAAGACAGCACCGACATAACCAATCATTTCCAGCGAACTAAAATGAATCACTTTAGCGCCAATCAAGGCACCAGCACCGATGCCGAGGTTAATAATGCCGGAGAACATCGACATAATCATGTCCGACGCCTGGGTATCAATGTTCAGCACTTTAACCTGCATTGCCAGGCACGCGACCATCAACGCCGTCCCCCAAACCACCAACAGCGCACTGATGCCCCACAGGTTGCCCACTGACCACATCAGCACAACCAGACAGAGCAGCAGTAAGAAGGTGTTACTCATCAATAACTTGGTGTTAGCACGCTCACCCCAGTAGCCAAAGATGATACTGCCGAGAATACCAGCACCACCAAACACCAGTAGTAACAAGGTGGTAAAGTTCTCACTTACCTGGCCGATCTGTTTCACGAAAGGTTCAATGTAGCTGTAGGCGGAATAGTGCGCCGTGAACAACAGGAAGATGAACAGGTACAAGCCCATCAGTTTTGGATTACGCAGCAGCTCAGGCAGTTTCTTCATTGAACCACTGAACAGGCTTGGCATCACTGGCAATAAACGCACCAGAGCAAGCAGAATCAGCAAAGCCACAATGCCGATAGCAGCAAAGGTCACCCGCCAGCCGAACCATTGGCCGATAATCCGTCCCAGAGGAACCCCCAGCACCATCGCCAGCGATGTCCCCGTCGCCAATACACTTAAAGCCAGCGTTTTCTTGCCCGCAGGAGCGACCCGAATCGCAATTGACGCGGTTATTGACCAGAAAACAGCGTGCGCAAATGCAATTCCTATCCGGCTGGCAACCAAGGTTTCAAAGTTCCAGGCAATAACGGAAAAGCCGTGGCTGACGATAAACAGGGTAAATACGCCAATCAGCAGTTTCTTACGCTCAATTCGGCTAGTCAGCATCATCATAGGTAATGACATTGAAGCCACAATCCAGGCATAGATGGTCAGCATCCAACCTGCCGACGCCACCGGCACATTCAGATCGCGGGCAATATCAGTCAGCAAACCGACCGGCACGAATTCTGTGGTGTTAAAAATAAAGGCACTAAAGCCCAGAGCAAAGACACGCAAATATTGATTGTGGCGCGAGTTTTTGCTCGCCGCCGAAACGGTGTGGGTCATACGCAATCAGATGTTTAACTAGAAGGACAAAAGAGTGACCATTGTCTCACTTTTGTTCACAATAAGGAAAGATTTTATACAACAATTTTTATACTGCTAACTTTTGCTGACATATTTCCCGCCCACCGATAATCACTTGAATTCACTGCGCGATCTCAAGCTGGCAATGTGTTACAAAAACAGTAAAGATCATTTGCCAGTCACGGCGGTTTAGACAACTATTGATACAGGTACTCTTAATACAGGCACTCTGCGTCATCCGGCATTTCGCCCGTTACAATCAAGTCCCATTTACCGACAAGGAATCCGGCACCCAGCATGACAAGTTATTTTATCCAGGCCTTTATCTATCTGATTGCAGCGGTGATTGCTGTTCCACTGGCAACAAGGTTCGGGCTTGGTTCCGTGCTCGGTTACCTGATCGCCGGAGTGGTGATTGGCCCGATTGTTGGCTTGGTGGGTGATGAAACCCAGGCTATTCAGCATTTTGCCGAATTTGGCGTGGTAATGATGCTGTTTCTGGTGGGGCTGGAACTGGAACCGCAACGCTTGTGGGCGATGCGTCACCGGTTACTGGGACTGGGCGGCTTACAGGTTGGGTTGACGGCCCTTGCGACGATGGCAGGCTGCCTGCTGTTTGATATTCCCTACACCATCGCACTGACCATTGGTCTGATTTTGTCGCTCTCTTCGACTGCGATTGTGCTGCAGACCTTCACCGAAAAACGCCTCAATCGTACCGAGGGCGGTCAGAATGCATTTTCTGTGTTGCTGTTCCAAGACATTGCCGTGATCCCGATGCTGGCCTTTATTCCTCTGCTCGCATTGCCGGAGCTGGTTGAACAGGCACAAAACGCCGCCAGCACAGCGGCTCAGCATGCGGAAGAGTTGCTAGTGATGACTCACTTACCCGGCTGGGCATATGGATTAATCATTACCGCCGCCATCGCGATTGTCGTTGTCGGAGGTCACTACCTGAGCCGGCCGCTGTTTCGTTTTGTCGCTAACGCCGGTGTGCGCGAAATTTTCACGGCGACCGCACTGATGCTGGTGATTGGTATTGCGATATTAATGAACCTGGTCGGTCTTTCCCCGGCGCTGGGCACCTTCCTCGCTGGCGTCGTGCTGGCCAACAGTGAATTTCGTCATGAACTGGAAGCCAACATTGAACCACTTAAAGGCCTGCTGCTCGGGTTATTCTTTATTACAGTCGGTGCAGGGATTAAGTTCGACCTGCTGTTCAGTCACTTTGTTGTCATCATGGGTGCCACTCTGGCCATCATGTTGCTTAAAGCCGTTGTGCTGTATCTGCTGGCGGTCATCTTCCGCATTCGTGGCAGCAATCGCTGGCTGTTCACCCTGAGCCTGGCGCAGGCCGGTGAATTTGGTTTTGTGCTGCTGAGCTTTACCGAGCAGCGCCACGTATTGCCTACCGAAATGGCTCAGGTCTTGTCGCTGGTGGTGACCTTGTCTATGTTCCTGACACCGGGGCTGTTTATCTTATTTGATAAAGTCATCATGCCGCGCTTTGAACAGCAAACCAATCCGCAACGTGAAGCTGATGTCATCGACGAACACGGCACCGTCATTATTGCCGGCAGCGGCCGCTTCGGTCAGATAGTCAACCGTCTTCTGGTTGCCAACGGGGTGAAAACCGTGGTCCTTGACCACCAGGCGTCACAGATAGACAACTTGCGTCAAATTAATACCCCCGCCTATTTTGGTGATGCGACCCGCCCGGGCCTGCTACACACAGCGGGAATCGAAGAAGCCACCATGTTAGTGGTGGCGATTGATAATCAGGAGAGCAGCGTCGAACTGGTTAAATATGTCAAACATGCCTACCCGCACGTCAAAGTGTTGGCACGGGCGTTTGACCGTGGCCACGGCTACCGCCTGCGTCAGGTCGGCGTTGATTTGGCGGTATCAGAAACCTACCATTCCGCACTGGAAGTCGGCGCTTCGGCCATGAAAGCGCTGGGCTTTCATCCCTATCTGGTTGAACAGCAGAAGAAGGTGTACAAAAAAGTCGAAGCCAGTCATTCAGATGGATTGTATCAAGCCTGGTTAAGTGAGGCCCAGGGCAAAGAGCGCGTGGACAATAACTACATTAAACTGTTTATCGAACTGGAGCAGCGCCTCAAAGAAGAAATGGCGTTTGAAAGTGCTGACAGTACTCATGAGTTTGATCGCGGCGCCAGTATGGAAGCCAAAGAAAACTGGCGTAACATGGGCTAGTTTGCTGCTTTCCTGACCAGTTCACTCTGCCGGCTGAGTTTTTTGAGATTCAGTACCCAAAACGGAATGTCGACTCACTCACAATTAAGCACACCGACGTTCCGCATCCTGCCTGTGCTCCCGACGGATAGGGCCGTGCGACCTGTCCGGCTCACGACTATTTCTGTGCACTGAATCACTTAAATCAACCGATAGCAGAACTGATTTCTGCTGGTGCATAAAAGGGAATAATTCAGTTTGATACATATCAACAAAGTTATTCGAAAAAATTGGCGATCATCAACAAGGTCTGTTAGCCAACAAGACTTTCGGCTGATGCTAAGTTAGAAAAAAATCACTGGGGATATCACTATGCAAGCACTGGTTAATTGGCTGGATTCACTGTTAGACAAAGACGACCTCGGCAAACTCATTCTTCGTGTCAGCTTTGGATTTATGTTTTTACTGCACGGTATCCACAAAATCTATGGCGGTACCGAATTTATTCAGGGGTTATTTGTGCAACATGGCCTGCCGGCGTTCTTCGCCTACGGGGTTTACCTCGGAGAAGTGATTGTACCGATCCTAATTATCATCGGATTGTTTACCCGCTTGTCTGCCATCATCTGGGTAGGCACCAGCCTGATGGTCATCTGGTTGATGCATGCAGACAACCTGTTTACCGTCAATAAAGTCGGCGCCTGGGCAGCGGAAGGCATCGGGGTTTATTTGTTCGCGGCACTGGCGATTATGCTGATTGGTCCGGGCAAATATGCACTGGAATCTCGCCGCCAGACGGCCTGAGTATCTCTGAGCCGGTTGCGGTTTGCTTGCCCGCAACATTGCAACTCGGCTCATCCCCACGCTTCTTACGACTTGTTCAGTCCTTCGCACTCACTAAAAGTCCCCCTCTTCTGAGCCACAGCGCATTAGGTTGCACATTGATTTTCCTTGCCCGATTCTGACTTAACCCCACAGCATACGGCCTATTAAAGCATCAGGTTGTGCTATGGTCAGATTTACGTCATAAAGCCGTGCGATGACTTGCTCCCTACAGTCCTGCCATCTTTAATAGCACCAGATGGGACGAAGCAGGACATCTTATGTTTAATAAATGGTTACTAATTGGAGCGGCAGTCATGCCGTTGGGTATGGCTCATGCCGACGTCGCTGTACGCCAGAGCGGAGTTAGCGTAGAAACCGACTGTCTGAACATTAAAGTCGACGGACTGAGTATCGGTGCCGGTGATTGTCGCCCAAGACGTGTTTACCGTGAAACCGTACGCGTTTACGAAGATCACGACCATCACAGACATCCGTCTCACTGGCAGCGTAAAAATAAGTGGAAACACGATAAACACTGGAAAAATGGTCAGGGTCACTGGAAAAAACGTGAAAAAGTCATTTACCAGGAAGAGTGGCGCTACGAAGACAGAGGCGGCAGACACCACCACTAACAATCATCTTATCGGCTAGGATTCATAAAGGTCACCCAGGTGGCCTTTACTTTTTACTCTTTATTTCTGCGGCCAGCCATTCTTTCAATCGTCCATGTTCAGCCATCGGCTGATTTATCTCGCATTCCACGCCTGCAGCCACAATTTTTAGCCTGCCGAAAAATAAATAAGCTAACTCGCTGATTTATTGAACCTCTGATTCACTCAATTTTGCCGCGTTGGACCAATGACCATCATATCGGCTCAGAATGCTTGATTTCATTGCGTTGCGCGCTAAATCGGTTGAAAATTTGGTTCGAAATCAGCGCTGTTTTATGTTCAAATAGTGGCCTTCGCGTGATCTACTCGACTTATTAAACATAAAACTATTAACGATAGACCAGCGCCCCTTGCTTTAAGGGATAAAAAACCCAATAAATGGGGAATGAGGCAGAAACGTGCTTTTAATGAATTCTTGATTCACCGCAATACACCTTATTCCCTGCCAGATTAGTTTTAGCTTTATTAACAAAGCACCATTCAAAGGATCCATAATTATGTCTGACCTAACGACGAGCATTGACTCTATCCAACCTGTTGCCGAAGCGACTGGCTCCTCTATCTGGGGTTATGTCATCGGCGGTATCGTCCTGGTCCTAGCCGCGGGCTACTTCGGTTACAAAAAAATCAACCAACCTGCTTTTGTTGTCAAACAACTGCGCAAACGCAACCGTAAAGAAATGCAAAAGCAAGGCGTAGAGAGCGCAGAATCCATGGCTGACCTGGATCTGCTGCTGGACTCAGTGCAAAACTACGCGATTGAGAACAAAATGACCGGCACTAAGATGGTTCAGTTGCTGGCGCCGATGAACGATAAATCAAAAGTAAAATCGGGCACTGACTTCTATCACGCCATGGCTTACATTGCGAAAAACATCAATGACACTCAACTGGCTCGTAACTTCCAGAATAAATCGAAACAAGTGAAATCCAGCTCTCCTCTGATGGCAGGTCTGCTGAAACGCGCCGGCGTTTAATTTCTCCTGACGGATTCCCGTTTTAATAGCCCGCATTCGCGGGCTATGTTTTTATTTCAGCACGACAAGCCCTTGTACTCCAGACAACCTCTCATTTTGACCTCTGCATCCAATAAACAGTGGCATTTTCGCCTGGCAAGCCTTACTTTCAATCCTATAATCGCCGCGCTGGGTCTATCATCGCTCTGCGCGCCTCATCCACATCTTCGTTTTCGAAACACAGTCATTCATAATGTCAGCGAAAGGATACGTATGACCAGCCTTGTGCAACGCCTCAAAAGCCCCTCAGGAAACTTCTTGGCCACTCTCTGCCTATTGGCACTGCCGCCACTATTCTGGGCCGGTAATTTTATTGTCGGACGCTCTGTGCGTGGTGATATTCCGCCTTTAACGCTTTCCTTTGATCGCTGGGTGATTGCCAGCCTGGTGCTGCTGCCATTTACTTACGCTATATTACGTCGCGAGTGTCGTCTGTACTGGCAATATCGCTACCGTATCCTGCTCGCTTCGATCACTGGCGTGGCGGCATTTAACTCACTGATCTATGTGGGCTTGCAAACGACAACCGCCAGCAACGCCCTGATCCTAAACTCCTTCATTCCATTACTCATCAGCCTGTTCGGTTCACTGTTTTTCAAACTGCACCTCAAGCGCTCACAATGGCTGGGCATGGCAGTGTCGTTTAGCGGAGTGCTGCTGATTCTCACCCGTGGCGACTGGCAGATCCTCCGCTCACTGAGCTTTAATCATGGTGATCTGGTGGTCTTCCTGGCGATGGTCAGCTGGGCTGTATATACCCTGGTGATCCAGAGAATGCCAAAAGAAATGAACCGGTTAGGGCTGATGTCAGTACAGATGTTTGTCGGACTGCTGGTGGTTATGCCATTTTACGCTGCCGAAGTGTATTCAGGTGCCAGCCCGATCTGGAACAGTCACACTCTGCTGGCTCTGGCCTATGTAGGCATCGTGCCCTCTGTGCTGGCTTACCTGCTTTATACCGCCAGCGTCGAGCGTTTAGGACCGGCCAAGGCTGGTTTGTCGATTCATCTCATCCCGGCGTTTGGTGTTCTGCTCTCAATTGGCCTGTTGGGTGAGAGTTTGCATTGGTATCAGTTGACCGGAGTGGCACTGATATTCATCGGAATTCTGCGAAGCTAATCCGACCTTGAACTTGTTCCGCGCTCAGGAAGCCGTGCTGGCAACCACCAGGCGGTTTTTCCCCTGATCTTTGGCCTGATAAAGTGCCCGGTCGGCCTGGAGTAACATGGCTTCGATCGTGGTGCCATTATCCGGATAAACTGCGGCGCCGATACTGATCCCTATGCATACTTGCAGCTCACCAATCTTCATCGGCATGCCGATCCTATCAATAATCTGCTGGGATTTTAGAAAATCATGATCTTCAGAATCAGACAGGATTGCGACAAATTCGTCCCCACCAAGCCGGGCAACAATATCACTCGATCGCAGGCAGCCGAACAATCTCTGGCCGACCATTTTCAATACGCCATCGCCAGTAGTATGACCATAGGTATCATTGACCGTTTTAAAACCGTCAAGATCCATATAGTACAGGGTAAAGCTGCGCCCCTTTTGGCGGGCAACGTCAAGATGTTCATACGCCAGTTCATAGAAATGACGCCGGTTGGCGAGGCCGGTTAATTCATCACGGGTCGCCAACCGACGCTCCATCTCAGCCACTTGTTGGCGACGTATGACTTCCTGCTGCAAGTGTTCCGTGGCATCAATTACAGCTTTCTCTACATAGACTTTATGTCCGAGTATCCGCAGCAGAGCCACGGCGATTAAACCCGTTGAAAGCAGCAGATAGGTCCAGTACCAGGAAGAGAGAATAAAAGACGAATGTTGCATCCCCCCCTGGCGCCCGCCGTACATAGAGAGTGTCCAGGTGCTGTTATTAAGGTGCAACTTATTTTGCAACAGCGGCGCCTGCCCGGGCGGATCTTCGCCCAGAATGCGTTGGTCCAGATACCCGACCGGATTCACCGCCCTGATCGACAATATAAATTCATCAGTAAAACGTTTGAGTATGGGCGAGCTGAGTAACGCGTCCATATCGATTAATACTGTCGCAAATCCCCAGAATGTTTGCTTCTGGCGCCCTTCTCCACTGGAGATATAAATTGGCGCTCGGGCTATCAGACCATACCCACCTTGGATCAAGCGCAGAGGGCCATCTACAATCGGCCGGCGGGTGGTAATCGCTTTCATCACTCCCTCTTTACGTCTTGGATCTTGCAGCAGATTATGTCCGATAGCATTCTGATTACGTTCAAGGTCCGTAACATAGGTTACGACTCCCTCAGGCGCCAGCTGCAGACTGCTGACAAAGTCTGATTTAGCCAGCACGCGCTCGGCGAACAGGGTAAACTCTTGTGCGCTAAAATCGGGGCGTGCTATGACGAATGCTTCCAGGCTGTCAGTGAGTCGTAACTCGTTATCCAACATGGCTTGCAGAGTAATGACCAACCCTTGTAAACGCTGTTTGTACAGATACAACTGGTCTTGCTTCTGTCTTTCCTGCTCGACATAACGCACAGCAAAACCGACGGTGAGCCACACTATACAGGTGAGGACAATAATCGTGACGTGCAGCGGGTTGATTCGGAAAATCGAATGACGTAACGAGTATTTATCCGAAAAAATGCCCCGGTATAAAAAATAGGTCGCCATAAAGCGGAACAGATGACCGATTGCATTCACGTCACCATAGACGGAGATGTATTGAGTAAAACAGAGTTCCGCCAATATGGTCAGGGCAAAAAAGAGAATCAGATGTGGCACGTGCACAGATTGCAGGGTTTTACGTTTCAACCACACCGCAAGCCAGGCGACTGCCGTCAGACCAATCACCACGTACTCACTGTATATTTTAAATGGCGTCAGGCCACTCCCCTCCACAAAGGTATCGGGAAATACCATCAGCGGGTAAATCGCCAGAATCCCCGCAGCAGAAACTGCGATCAGAGCGCGAATATACGCGGTTTGATGACGACATTGAAAAGGACAGACAAAGACAATCAGCAAGCCAATCGCTTCAACTAAGCGGCCTAACGTCCAGAACTGAGTCGGTGGATTAGGGCCGAGATTACCGGACAAAAAGGCCCCTTTATAGGTCAGCATGTGCGCCAGGTCGATAAAGGCCACACACATGAATACCGTACTCAGCAATCTCAGATAGCGGGTTTCTTCGGTTGCCTTAGCTTTAAATCCGGCCAGGGCAATTAAGCCGGAAACCAGAATTGTAAATAATTCGACGAAGGCATGAAAGGTCATAAAATCTTGTCGGGACAAGATCCACAACAGACAGA
This sequence comes from Vibrio sp. ABG19, assembly GCF_029962385.1. Taxonomy (NCBI): domain Bacteria; kingdom Pseudomonadati; phylum Pseudomonadota; class Gammaproteobacteria; order Vibrionales; family Vibrionaceae; genus Vibrio; species Vibrio sp. ABG19. The sequence goes on from NZ_CP071708.1 coordinate 91,155, forward strand.
CTACCAGCCCTAAAATCAACAGATAGGAGGATCTGATAAAAATCGACTTTACGGCGTATTCATGACGGTCCAAAGATGCCTTCCCTATTCGACAAAAAATGTCGCCCGTTACAAAATGAGTGTGGTATTAACCTGACAGCGATTCAAAATATTAAAAAATAAAACCATGATGAATTGCATTGTGGGAAGGAAATAATAGCAGCCACTTATTCTTGGTATTCATCAGATTCCATAGTAACTGTATTGTCAAAAACAGGTCAATTATCTGCTCACAAAAATGTTGCATACCTCAGTTAGGCACTGCAACAACCAAAGATATTACATCCCTGATATTCACTCCGTCTTTATTTAAAAATAGAGTGTTTTTGAGACACAAAAAAATCAAACCAGGTCGCACGTTAATAAAGCCGCGCCATTAATCCTCTGTTTTTACAAAATAAAAAGGCCACCAATTAATGGGTGGCCAGTGAAAAATCGGGAATCTGCTAAATGAATTAATTGATGCGTACAATTCTCGTATCAACGACAGAACTGTCTTCAACCATATCAGCGCTGGTGTAGGGTGTTTCACTATCCGGATAGCGTGTACGCAGATATTCCGCGAACGCATCCTGCTCAGTACCGCTCTCGGCAAAATCGGCCAAACCGGTATCTGCGCTCATATTACCTTGCAGATACTGCATGTTCTGACAATAGCTGTTGCCCTGCCCGTCAACAGCTTGCGTACAAGGGAATGGATAGCCATCGCCCCCCTCACCAAGATAGCTTAAGGTTACTACGCTAAATGAGCGGCTGCTGTCCCCCTGCATCACACCAGCAGACACCACTACATCATCGTACACACCATCGCCAGTAGTATCGACCGCCAGTTCGGTAATGCGCTGGCCTGACTCCCCGGCCCCGGTATCCAAAGCTGGCTGGGTCGGATCAAAACTAAAACGCATCCCAGCAATCTGCGGGAAACGGCCACCCGCGTTACCGGTCGGATCATCCGGATCAATATCAGCCACCGTATGCTCGAGGATCTGCTTTAGCTCAGCCGCCGACACATCGAGAATACCCAAGGCGTTATTGAAGGCCAACGTAGTCTGCAGATCATACTGCGAAATATCGCCCTCTGCTTTACCGGCCGCCGGATAAGCAGCAGGTGGATAATACTTCAGGTCATCGGCATTGGTCGAACCTGCCGGATAAGCCGAGTAACCGATTGGTGCGCGGATCCCGCCGCCATTTTTGATAGAAATCTGTACGCCGGCATCTTCTAACTTGGCATACCACAAGTTCGCATCGGCAGTCAGATCGCCCAGGTTAGTTTCATTGGAGCGCACATCGGCACGCCGGCCATTCAGATACACAGTCGTATGGCCGAGAATGTTACTTTCATCTGCGACAATCACATTGTTGACCGCCGTGACGATCGCATCAACCTCTGCATTATTACTGCCGCCCAGCTCACTCACCATAGCATCATCACTGATATAGGCACCGCTTTCCTCGGCGTTGATAGTCCCGGTCAGTAAATCACCGTTTTCATCAAAACCAACCACCAAACGCCCCAGATACTTGTAGTCACCATCGACGTTCACTACAGCAACATCTTTGCCGTCGGCATCTTTGTAAAGCAATGGATAGGTACCAATCGCACTGTCACCGGCCCAGAGACGGTCGTTGCTGTCAGCCAGTAAGGTATTGGAGCCACCGGCGACGATAACATCGACATCCTTCAGTAATGTTGCCAACTGTTGCTCCAGCGTAATTGTCTGCATGTGAGCCAGTACGATGACTTTGTTTATCCCGCTGGCGGTCAGGGCATCGACTTTTTCCTGAATTAACGTCGCCAGCTCCGTTGTGGAATCATTCGCGGGTAATACCGTGATATCACCGGTACTGGTAATCACTTCATTGGTTGGCGTGGTTGCGCCCACGATAGCAATCCGTTCACCATTCACAGTGATCACCGTGCTTGACGTCAGACTATTGGGAACATCATCTGCGACTTGCCCGTCAGCAACCACCAGCGGCGCGGTATTCGCGTCATCAGCAAAGATCATGTTACTGCTCAGATAAGGGAAGCGGGCTCCCGGGTAATCCATACTGTAAGAGCCGGTGGCCGTCTCGGCAGAAATAATAGCAGCGAACTCAGCGGTACCGCCATCCAGATCATGGTTTCCGACCGCAGAAGCCTGCAGACCCATGGCATTGAGCATGGCAATATCCGCGCGTCCGACACCAGGAACCCCGATCCCATTCACCGTCGCCATCGTCTCATTGTCACCGGCCTGATAGCGTGAACCGGGAATATAGTTATCACCCGAGCTGAGGAACAAAGTGTTGTGCGGATATTGCGCGGTCAGTGAACTGACATTGCTGGCAAAATTACCGGCATTCGCCAGGGTCAATGCATTCGAGCCATCCATATCTGACACATGCAGCAGCTGCAGGGTAAACGCGGCTTGTGAATCATTGCTGTCATTGTCATTACAGCCTACCAGTGCCAGCGCTATTGCACTTGCCACAAGAGAGTGCGACCAAAAGCGTTTGTTAAGCTTAGGGGTTTTCATTTATGTCTCCGAGACCTGTCTAACGTTGATATTGAGTGTCCATACGCGAAAAACCGACGATGAAACAAGTCACAAGACTGGCAACGAATCATGAACGTGATATGAAATTGCAGTAATATTTGGAAGAAAGATCCTATTCATTCATCAATTCAATGCATGCAATCGCATACATCGTTGGTAGCAACCCAAGCTATTGATAAATAAAATAATAAAATCACATCAATTAGCAGAAATGGTTTGAATTCAACCGTTGCAACCGTGGCCAGTACGTCAATGTTTACGAATTTCTCTAGCCTCAATATTTCTTAACAACTCTTAAGCAACTCTTAAGTTTTGCTGCGCATCATAACCACACTGTCCGATAACTGTGATTGACTGTGATGACAAATACTCGCCGTTTTAGCTGGCCCCGAATCCCGATGACCATGAGCACACTGATTGTTTTGTGCGCGGTCTATTTTGGCACCGTGATGAACTATCCGGTCCTGTCTGCTATTTTCAACCTGAGCAGCAATGTCTCTAATCCGCTGTTTGCTGCAAGTGCACCTCTGCTGCTGACCTGCGCCTTCATCATTATTTTTTCTCTCGTCGCCTGGCCCTATATTTTTAAGCCGTTTATGGCGTTTGTGCTGCTGACTTCAGCAGCCGCTTTATATGCCGAAGTTAACTTCCACACGCTGTTTGATTCCACCATGATGGAAAGTGTGTTTGAGACTAACAGCTCAGAAATATCCTTCTACATGAATGGAGCCACACTGGCTTATCTGGCCGGTTTTGGTCTGCTGCCAACCCTGTTGCTGTTCATGGTCCGTATTGTACCGCAGCGCACCTTACTGAGAGCAACGCTGTCCCGGGTCGGCATTATTGTCATTGCTCTGGCTGGAATTGGGCTGACTGCCGCAACCAGTTACAAAGATTACGCCTCAGTCGGACGCAACAACCACTACCTTAACAAGATGATCATCCCGGCGCATATTTACAACGGGGTCAAATATCTGGAAAAAACCTATTTTACCCAGACTCTGGTTTATAAAACCCAAGGCGAAGATGCCAAGGTAGTGGCCAATCCTAACGGCAAACCTACGTTAATGGTCGTGGTGCTGGGTGAAACCGCCCGCGCGCAAAACTTTGCCTACAACGGCTATGCACGCGATACCAACCCTTACACCAAAGACATGGGTCTGATTGCCTTTCAGGATGTCTCATCCTGCGGCACCTACACCGCGCTGTCAGTGCCTTGTATGTTCTCGAATATGACCCGTGAGACTTATAACAAACCACGTGCTCTGGCTCAGGATAATGCCCTGAATGTCATTCAGCATGCAGGGGTGGACGTACTTTGGATTGACAATGACGGCGGCGACAAAGGCGTGGCAGATAATCTCCCGTACCGCACCATTAATTCTTCATTGAAAAATCAAGACTGCAACGGTACCACCTGCTTTGACGTGGCGATGATGAAAGATGCCAAACAATTTATTGATGATGGCCAACACGACAAACTGCTGGTGCTGCATACCATCGGCAGTCATGGCCCGACCTATTGGCAGCGCTATCCGGACGCACAGGCACCGTTCCAGCCTGCTTGTGATCGCAGCGATATCGAAAACTGCAGCGACCAGCAAATCGTCAATGTATACGACAATACCCTGGTCTATACCGACTATGTTCTGGCCCAGGTCATTGATGAGCTAAAAAGTGTCTCTAACGATTACAACGTAATGATGACCTACATCTCCGATCACGGCGAATCATTGGGTGAAAGCGGCCTCTATCTGCATGGCACGCCTTACTCAATTGCCCCTAAAGAGCAGACCCATGTGCCTTGGCTCATGTGGATTCCGCATCAGTACGCTCAGCAAAAAGGGCTGAATACCCAATGCCTTGAACAGGAAGCGCAGATCCGTTCGCTCTCGCATGACAACCTTTTTCACAGTTTGCTGGGGTTGTACGGCGTGACATCACAAGTCCACAACCCAGAGCTGGATATTACCCAGAACTGCCAACTAAATTCATGACCCATAACTATAGAGCACCGTTAACATGCAACAGGAAATGATCATTAAACGTACCGGTATGCACAGAATTGCCTACACTTTCATACACAGCTTTAACGGTTTTAAGTGGTTGTGCAAAAACGAAGCAGCTTTCCAGCAAGAGCTTATGTTATTCGCGCCACTCACCTATTTTGCGTTTTGGTTGGATTTGCCGGCCATGCATACCCTGCTGGTGATGCTCAGCATGGTGTTTGTTCTGTTTGCAGAGATGGTTAATACCGCCATTGAAGCAGTGGTCGACCGGGTGGGCCTTGAATACCACACCCTGTCTGGTGTCGCCAAAAACATCGGCTCGGCGATTGTATTGCTCAGTATGGTGTGCTCTTTAGCCGTTTGGGGAACCGTGTTATGGCTACGTTGATTTCCGTTCTTTCAGGCGAACGTGCAAGATTTAAAGCGGGGGCTTTACTGCCTTTGCTGAGCTTCTTTATGATTGATTTGGCTCTGCTTAGCCTGTCACGTTTAATGCTGTCGATCTGGCAAAGTGAGCGAGTATTTGCTGCCGGTGACTATGGCCAGATTTTCCTGGGTGGCCTGCGCATTGACCTCTCAACTTTGGGCTATCTGCTCGCGCCGGCTCTGCTGGTGATGCTGCTGGCAACGGCTTTGCGTGCAACACGCTTTATCCGTCTGCCACTCAAAGTCTACCTGGTGGGTAGCACCTTATTACTGTTGTTCTTTGAACTCATTACCCCGACCTTCATTCTTGAATATGATCTGCGCCCGAACCGCTTATTTATTGACTACCTGATCTATCCCAAAGAAGTATTTTCTATGCTCGCCTCCGGCTACAAGACCGAAATTGCAGTGACCTTGCTGGTCCTGTTTTTGCTCGGTAGCGGGCTGAGTAAGGTATTTAACCGGATCTGGAATCCTGATATAACAGGGGCGATGCTCCCCCAGCTTGCGCTGCAACTGGTTTTGGCTTGCCTGTTTGTTTTAGCAGGCCGCGGTACGCTGGATCACCGTCCGATTAACCCGGCATTGGTAGCATTCTCAACCGATCACCTGCTCAATGATCTGAGTCTCAACTCGGCCTACTCCGTTGCTTTTGCCTGGAAACAGGCGCAAAAGGAGATGTCGAGCGCCGACTTCTACGGCCCCATGAACCAACAGACTCTGCTTAGTGAGATTCGTTCCAGTCAGCAGAATCCGGATGCACACTATCTGGACACGACCGCGCCGACCAAAACCCTGCATATCAGCAGCTTCCCAGAACGTAAAAAGAATCTGGTGATTCTGCTACAGGAGAGCTTAGGTGCGCGCTATGTCGGCAAACTGGGCGGACTACCGCTGACCCCGAACCTGGACAAGCTGATGGATGAAGGCTGGAACTTCACCCGCCTATACGCAACCGGAACCCGTTCAGTGCGTGGTATCGAAGCTGTGGTCACTGGCTTTACGCCGACTCCGGCACGCGCTGTCGTCAAACTCGGCAAGTCGCAGCAAAACTTTTTCACTTTGGCAGATTTCTTAGGCAGACAGGGTTACCACACCCAGTTTATCTATGGGGGCGAAGCACACTTCGACAATATGAAGACGTTTTTCCTTGGAAATGGTTTTCAGGACATCGTCCAGGGCAGTGACTTCGACAAGGTAAACTTCACCGGCTCCTGGGGCGCTTCTGACGAAGATCTCTACGACCAGGCTGATCGCGAATTCAGCCAGTTATACAAAGAAAATAAGCCGTTCTTCAGTCTGGTGTTTACTTCATCGAATCATTCACCCTATGATTATCCGGACGGTAAAATCACCCCTTACGATACCGAGAAACAAACGCGCAATAACGCTGCGAAATATTCCGATTTCGCCCTAGGTGAATTTGTCAAAAAAGCCAAGAATTCCAACTATTGGAAAGACACTATTTTTGTCGTCGTCGCTGATCACGATTCACGGGTGTATGGCGCCAGCCTGGTGCCTGTGCGTCATTTCCATATCCCGGCAGTGATATTCGGTAACGATGTCCCACCTAAGCAGGATGACCGCCTGGCAAGCCAAATTGATCTGGGGCCGACCTTGCTGTCACTGATTGGCGCATCCGGCGAACATCCAATGCTGGGTAATGACTTCACCAAACCCGTTGCGGCTGATCAGAGACGTGCCTTACTGCAATACGATAAAAACTTTGCTTATCTGAAACAGGATAAAGCGGTTATTTTCCAACCAGACAAAGCACCTCAGACATTTTTGCTACAAGGGGAAAACCTGACTCCGACCGAGACAGATACCGCCCTGACTAAAGAAGCACATGCCTACGCCAACTTTGGCAGCGTTGCATATCAGAAAGGCTGGTATAAACCCTGACCGCTTATGCAGGCCGCGACTAGCCGCCGTTTAGCGGTAAAAAAAACGCCAGAGTTCACTCTGGCGTTTTTACTTAGGTTAACCTTGCAGCGTTGAATCCTGACGCGGCCTGGCGCGACGGCGATTCGGTTTGGCAGCCTGGCCTGAATTGGCTTGACCAGCCCCATTACGTGGTTTATTGCCTGGCTTCGCACCAGTCGCCTGATCACCCAGCTTCGAATTGGACTGAGACGACGGTTTGTTACCCGCGCCATGACTGCCCGAGCTAGTGTTAGCCGATCTATTGTTGTTTGCGCCACGGTTACTGTTACCCGTCCCTTTATTAGCGGAGGCATTGGCTGGCTTACGACGCTGACGCTGTGCACCTGATTTCGCTTCACCCTGCCCAGACTGAGCCTGACTAACCTTTGGCTTTTTCGGCTTCTTAGCTTTGATCGGGCGAGTATCGAGTTTTGACTCCGGCACGGTATTACTTGGCTTAAATCCATCCAGTTCAAGACGAGGCAGAACTTGCTGAATCAAACGCTCAATCCCAAACAGGTCCGGCGCTTCAACCGCACACACCAGAGAAATCGCTTTACCCGCCTCACCAGCGCGACCAGTACGACCGATACGGTGCACGTAATCTTCCGCCACATTCGGCAGCTCAAAGTTCACCACCTGAGGTAGCTGAGGAATATCAATACCGCGTGCCGCGATATCGGTCGCCACTAACACGCGCAGATCATTCGATTTAAACTCAGCCAGAGCAGTCGTACGCGCGCCCTGACTTTTATTACCATGAATCGCTGCGGCCTTGATGCCCTCTTCATTTAAGAATGCGGCCAGGCGATTGGCACCACGTTTAGTACGGGTAAACACCAGCACCTGATGCCAGTCACCTTCTTTAATCAGTTTGACCAACATCGGCGCTTTCTTTTTCACGTCTGCCGGATAAACAAACTGCTCAACCGTTTTTGCCGTTGAGTTCGCCGGGCTGACCGAAATTTCGACCGGTTGATTCACCAGCTCTTTAGCCAGCTGACGAATGTCATCCGAGAAAGTGGCTGAAAACAGCAGGTTTTGCCGTTTTTCCGGCAGCAAATCGATGATTTTACGAATATCACGAATAAAGCCCATATCCAGCATACGGTCAGCTTCATCCAACACCAGAATTTCAAGCTGATCAAATTTGACCGCATTCTGGTTATACAAGTCCATCAGACGTCCCGGCGTCGCCACCAGCACATCGACCCCTTTACGCAAGCGCAGCATTTGCGGGTTAATCTTAACGCCGCCAAACACACAAGCGCTGCTCAAAGGCAGATGACGGCTATAAGTAAACACGCTTTCCTGTACCTGAGCGGCCAGTTCACGGGTTGGGGTCAGAATCAACGCTCGCACTTGGTTACCACGCACACGCGGCCCCTGTGACAAACGTTGCAGAATAGGCAGAGTAAAGCCTGCTGTTTTACCTGTACCGGTTTGCGCTGCTGCCATCACATCTTGGCCGGTTAACACGGCAGGAATCGCCTGCTCCTGGATCGGAGAAGGTGTCGTGTAGCCTTTTTCTTGAATGGCTTGCAGAATTGGCGCAGATAAACCTAACGAGGTAAAACCCATAGTCGATACTCAATAGTTAAAATAAAAAAACAGGCGTTGTGCAGATCACAACAAAAGGTGCGGCATTCTGAATCTTTTATGCCCGGCTCGCAACAACTAATCACGACCGGAACAACCGTGCCCCTCACTGGCTGAGGAACCAAGCTGTAAGAACCAACGACCCGAATACACGTTATACCCACAGCTCAACGACATAGCACAGTCAAAGCGGTCTTGTTATTGATAAAGAGAGTGGTCATATCCGCATGCTGCTAATAATTACCTTAAGAAGAGAAAAATAATGCTGGTTATTCCTCTCACTCTATGTATAATACTGACAGCTCTCACCGAAGAGCTATTAATGAAACATCAAGTACAAGTTTTTTCTCAGACACCTTTCGATACCCTTCGTATAAGCACCTGCGACAACTTTTCTTCATACGCCATCAATAGCTTTCGTAGTCAGCGTCAACTATCTATTGTAAAAATTTAAAATACCGAGGTATCTATGTCTGGTAAAATCACTGGTTCAGTAAAATGGTTCAACGAAACTAAAGGTTTCGGCTTTATTTCTCAAGACAACGGCGGCAGTGACGTATTCGTTCACTTCAACTCAATTGTTGCTGACGGCTTTAAAACTCTGACTGAAGGTCAGAAAGTAAGCTTCAACGTTGAAGACGGCAAAAAAGGCCCTCAAGCAACTCAAGTAACTCCGCTGTAAGCATTACTTGGACGTGGCCTGACGACAGGCCGCGTCAAAACCCCCTGACTCTGTCCCCTACTGCCCTCTCTCTTATTCCACTGCATTTCACCCGATCTACGCTTATCTTAATCACAGGAAATCAATGTCCAGAAGAACTTCCAGGCAACGCCACTGGTATCAGTTGTTGCGCCAGCAAAAAAGCAATACTAAACCGACCTCTCATCAAGCTCACTAATTTCTACTCTACCAATCTCTTCTAATTTATTACTCAGTACTCACTTAACCAGCCCCGAACGCTGCACTTTTCTACTCGGACGCTCTGTTCTGACTAACAGACGCACTGTTGAAATTGAGAACGCAGTTCACAAACGAGCAAAAGTGAAACTCATTTCTCCAATGCTTGTCAAAGTGTTGATAACTTTTCAAAGTTTCAGTCCAATTTTCAGCTAACATCACATTATCGCAACCAAAAAGGATATTGGTATGGCCCGACCGTCAAAGAAAACCGCACCAAGTAAACATGACAGCAGCGAAACCGAAGAAACGCCGAAAAAGTTAAGTGAACATCAAACCCGCCGTCGCATCGAGGATATCCTCGAACAACGCGAGTTTGACAAGCAATTCGAGATATAAACCCACCCGCCATTGTGGGAAAATCGTTGCTCTGCTTTTCTGCCCGTCTTACACTGCGGCCCATTAACGCCTACTGCGTAACGGCTTGATATACCTCAATACACTCAAAGTTCTAGAGAAATAAGGTATACTAAGCGCCTGATGGAGGCATTCCATACAGGCCTATATCGCTCAAGTGATCGTTACGTCATCGTTTTGTAGCCCGGGAGTACATAATGAAGCTGCAGCAATTACGCTATATCCGCGAGATACAGCGCAATGGTTATAATATTTCTCTAACTTCAGACAAGCTGTTTACCTCGCAACCGGGAATCAGTAAACAAGTCGCTTTATTAGAAGACGAACTTGGCGTGCAAATTTTTGAGCGTCAGGGCAAACATTTATCCGGCCCGACCGAAATAGGCAAGCAGATCATTCACGAAGCCAGCCAGATGCTGGAAATCGAAGAGCGGATCAAAGCCCTTTCTGCCAGTGTCACCTCACCGGATATGGGTCGCCTTAACGTCTATACCACTAACGCGATTGCCAAATTTCTGTTGCCGCAAACCGTGCAGCATTTTATGAAGAAATACCCTAAAGTCGCGCTGCATATGGGGACTATAGAACCAGAAACTCGTGGTAATGCCCTGCCGATTGGGCCCTATGACTTTTCTATCGTTGCACAAGATATTGACGAGCAGACTGACCTGGCTATTTTACCGGCTTACAAGTGGTCTCTGGCACTGATAATTCCGTCCGATCATCCTCTTGCCAAACAGCAGAACATCACGCTGGAACAACTGGCCAACGAGAAACTGATCAGCTACGAGCTAAAATCAACCGGGCGCAGTGCTATCGACAGTGCCTTTGCTAAGGCAGGTCTGACGCCAAATTACGTGGTAACCGCCATGGATGCTGAAGTCATCAAAGAGTATGTCAGCCTTGGTGTCGGCCTGGGCATTATCGCCTCGGTAGCGACGCACCAAATCAGCGACTCGATTACAGTACGATCCCTGGAAGGCCTGATACCTGACTGTTATGCCTGGATTTGCTACAACAAAAATATCTATCTGCAGCATTACATGTACGAATTTATCGAAAAATTTGCCCCGCATCTGACCCGGACCATCATTCAGAATACCGCTCATTTATCCAAGAAGGCGATGATGCAGTATTTTGATGAACGTCAGTTAATGACTTATCAATAATCAAAAAAGGGTCACAGCAATACTGTGACCCTTTTTTGATTACGTCAGTACTGAAAATCAGCAACGGTTACCCTGCTCATCAAGGATCAGCTCGCCGTCTTCTTTGTACAGCGGGCCCGGCGGCCATTGCTCGAGCAGATCCAGTACCAGCTCACTCGGGCGACACAGCTTAACGCCTTTTTCACTGCATACGATCGGACGGTTAACCAGCACCGGATGCTCCAGCATGGCAGCCAGGATCTGCTCGTCGGTAACACCCTCTTCCATCAGACCCAGCTCTTTAGCCGGTGACTTACTGGTGCGCAACGCACTTTTCGGTGTCAGGTTGGCAGCGGCAAACAACGCCAGCAACTGCGGGCGGGTCCAGCCTTCATTGAGATACTCGATCACTTCCGGCTGATAGCCGGCTTGCTCAATAATACTCAGCACATTACGTGATGTGCCACATTCTGGATTGTGGTGAATTACGATCATTTTGATTGCTCCGAAGATGCATTAACAGGACCAAACCAATGGCGGGTGCGATTGGCAAACCAGACCAGCGACAGCATTACCGGCACTTCCACCAGCACGCCAACCACGGTTGCCAGGGCCGCGCCCGAGTGCAGTCCGAACAGAGAGACGGCAACGGCGACCGCCAGTTCAAAGAAATTCGATGTGCCAATCATGCAGGCCGGCGCAGCAACATTGTGCGGTAATTGCATGCGCTTCGCCGCCCAGTAAGCAATGGCAAAAATGCTGTAGGTCTGGATCAGCAGTGGAATCGCGATGAGCAGAATGGCTTCCGGACGCTGCAAAATAGTTTCAGCCTGAAAACCAAACAACAGCACAACCGTGGCCAGCAGGCCGACAATCGACCAGGGTTTCATCGTGGCAAGGAAGCTATTAAGCCTTGAGTGGTCATTGGCTTTATCCAGTTTCTGGCGCGTAAAGGCCCCCGCCAGCAGCGGGATCAGAACATACAGTACCACAGACAGCAGCAGCGTATCCCACGGTACGGTGATATCAGTCACCCCGAGCAGGAAGCCGGCGATCGGTGCAAAGGCAAAAATCATAATGATGTCATTAATCGACACCTGCACCAGAGTGTAGTTGGCATCGCCTTTGGTCAGTTGACTCCAGACAAACACCATTGCCGTGCACGGCGCAACGCCCAGCAGAATCATCCCGGCGATGTATTCACTCGCAGTTTGCGGGTCAACCCAGTCCGCGAACAGACCTTTGAAAAACAGCCAGCCCAGCAGCGCCATAGTAAACGGCTTAATCAGCCAGTTGATGACCAGAGTCAGTACCAGCCCTTTCGGCTTTTTACCCACATCCTTAATGGAAGAGAAGTCAATCTGCACCATCATCGGAAAAATCATCAGCCAGATCAGTAGCGCGATCACGATATTCACGTGGGCATATTCCAGCCCGGCGATGGCGGCAAACACATCAGGCGTCACACTGCCTAATGCAATACCACCAATAATGGCTAAACCGACCCAAACAGTCAGGTAACGTTCAAAAAGTCCCATCGATTTGCTCCTAAATCTCTTTCTGGTTAACGCGCTGCATCAGTTGCTCAGCACTTTCCACCCGCTCAGAATATCGATCCACCAGATAATCACTGTTGTCACGCGTCAACCAGGTAAACTTCATCAGCTCTTCCATCACATCAACGATGCGGTTGTAGTAACCCGACGGCTTCATCCGACCTTCATCATCAAACTCCAAGAAGGCTTTTGCCACCGAAGACTGGTTCGGAATGGTGATCATCCGCATCCAGCGCCCTAACACACGCAGTTGATTCACCGCGTTAAACGATTGTGAACCGCCACATACCTGCATCACAGCCAGAGTTTTCCCCTGGGTTGGGCGCACCGCACCGATTGAAAGCGGGATCCAGTCGATCTGGGCTTTCATGATGGCAGTCATGGAACCATGCCGCTCCGGAGAACACCATACCTGGCCTTCTGACCAAGTGACCAGCTCGCGCAATTCCGCGACTTTAGGGTGACTCGCATCGACACTGTCTGGTAAAGGCAGACCTTGCGGATCAAAGACTTTCACTTCAGCGCCCATACGCTCGAGCAAACGCGCACACTCTTCTACCACCAGACGGCTGTATGAACGCTCTCGTAACGAGCCGTACATAAGAAGAATACGCGGAGCGTGAGTTGAACGAGGAGCAGCAAGTTGCGATGGTTGGGGAAGATGAAACAGGGATTCATCGATATTAGGTAATGACATGGCGAATACCTTGGCCTAATGTTAGAGAGTCATAATGATAGTCAGTCGATATTACATTTGGGCTGTGACAGCCAACGAACAAATATGAAATACCGTATATATGGATTAGCATATATAAGATACATGACAAGTCAATGACAAAACCGTGACAGCCCGCCACATACTCAGCTATGCCCCGCTTTCCTGTGTTAAATCATCCAGGCCATCGGTGGCGTGCGGCGTGAATGACGCCCAAATGATGGGAAATGTACACAAAAAAAGCCAACCGGTTAAGGTTGGCTTTGCGATAACGTCACAATTCACAGATGATTAGTCATCCAGCGTGTAAGCAATCACGTAATCACCGCGGTCTGGTGACTGACGAGCGCCACCGGCGGTAATCAGGATGTACTGCTTACCTGTTTGCGGCGAAACATAGCTCATTGGTGTGGCGCCACTACCAACCGGCAGACGCTGTTTCCACACTTGCTCACCGGTTGCCGAGTCAAATGCGCGCAGATAGTAGTCCTGAGTACCAGCGATGAACACCAGGCCACCCTGAGTAGCCAGCGTACCACCTAACGTTGGCAGACCAACCGGGATCGGCGCTTTCATCTTAATTCCGAACGGGCCAGTATCTTCAACCGTACCAACCGGCACTTGCCAAACGACCTGACGCGTTTTCAGGTCAATCGCAGATAGCGTACCAAACGGCGGTTTCTGACACGGAATACCCAGAGGTGACATAAAGCGGTTTTTGTTCACGGCATAAGGCGTACCTTTGAGAGGCACTGCGCCCATACCAGCGTTCACCGCTTCACCACCACTGCTGGCTTGCGCGTTGCTGGTGTCTTGCTTAATCATTTGTACCCACAGACCCAGACGCATATCGTTCACAAACGCGTATTGATTATTCGGGTCAAACGACATGCTGCCCCAGTTCATCCCGCCCAAAGAGCCAGGGAAGCTCAGCGACAGGTCAGTGCCCGGAACCGTAAACAAACCATCGTAACGCATTGACTTGAATTGAATACGACAGATCAATTGGTCAAACGGTGTTGCACCCCACATATCCGACTCAGTCAGTGTTTGCGCGCCAATTTGCGGCATACCTACCGAGAACGGCTGAGTTTCAGAGTACTGTTCGTTCGGGATATCACCGACTTTAACTTTACGCTCTTCCACTTTCGTCAATGGCTGACCAGTCTGACGATCCAGCACGAAGATCTGACCCGCTTTAGTGCCAACAATCACTGCCGGTTTAGTCGAACCGTCTTCCATCGGGAAATCGATCAGGCTTGGCTGCATTGGAACGTCGAAGTCCCAAAGGTCGTTGTGAACTGTCTGATATACCCACTTCTCTTTACCGGTTGTCGCATCCAGCGCCAGTACCGAGGTTGAGTATTTGTGGTCCAGCTCAGTACGGTTTGCTCCCCACAAGTCAACTGACGGGCTACCCATTGGGATGAACACGGTGTTCATCGCCGGATCATACGACATCGCCGACCACGAGTTAGCCGAGCTGCGTTTGTAGGTTTCACCTTCCTGCAGTTCTGCATTCGGGTTAGGGTTACGCGGGTCAAATGCCCAACGCATTTCACCCGTGTATGCGTCAAAGCCACGCATGACGCCACCAGGCATATCCGTTTGCACGTTATCGGCAACGCGGCCACCAATCACAATCGTGGTGCCGGCCAAAGTCGGTGCCGCGGTCAGCTGATAAGTCGGATCCGAGGCATCACCCATGCCTTTTTTCAGATCAACCATACCGTTGTCACCAAAACTGGTACAAAGCTCACCCGTGTTGGCATCGAGTTCGACCAGCTCTGCGTTAATGGTGTTCATGATGATGCGCTGCTGACACTGAGATTCAGCCGCTACATCCATGATTTTTACCGGAGTGGAACCAGGAACCGTTGGCTGCTGAACCGGACGCGTGGTATCAAAATAAGTCACACCACGACAGCGGTTCCAGACCTGTGCCTGAGCGTTAAACTCATGCTTCCAGATCTCTTTACCAGAATCGGCGTCTACCGCGATAACATTGTTGTGCGGCGTACACAGGAAGATACGGTTGCCCACTTGCAGTGGTGTTTGCTGATCTTCAGCACCGTTACCATTACTGTATGCGATATCACCGGTACGGTAAGTCCAGGCGACTTTCAGATCTTTAACGTTATCACGCGTGATCTGATCCAGTGCAACAAAACGGCTGCCTTCAACCGTGTTGCCATAGTGTTCCCAGTTTTTCTGCTGAGTTTCCTTGGTCACCGGGATCAGAGGTAATTCGCTGCCGTTATCAACCGTCGGGTGTGGCTGGAACATGCTGACCAGAGTTGCCACCATACATACCAGAATCACACCAGCAAGGGTAAAAGATGGCTTGCTGCAAGACGACTTACTCTCACTGGCGCGCAGGAACGGCCAGGTCACCAGAGCCAGCATCATCAGGCCCGCAGGAACCATAAGACGTGAAACCAGCGGCCAGAAGTCAATGCCGACATCGGCTAAAGCCCAGATGAGTGTTCCGATGAAAACAAGGCCGAAAACAGTCACGGCAGAGGAACGAACTCGGAAAAATTGGATGGCGGAAACAAGAGTGATGATACCGGCGATGAGGAAGTAAAGACTACCTCCCAATGAAACTAGCTTGGCACCTGCTATAGTAAAGAACAGGCCGACACAAGCCAGGATAATCGCCATTAGCCAACTCCAAAGTTTTAACTTCGGTGTTGACTGAACAGTTTTTTCAGGCATGACGTGCATTCTCCTAGGTTGGAATGTAATTTTTCGCTGTAATTCTTTTACACTTCGTTACATAATTATGATCGGTTCGGTAGATTTAGACAATCAGATTTGTTAGGGAAAGTTTAATTGGCGTTAAATTCTCTATCTGGATACATGACCTGACAGGTATATCGTACACCATTCTGTCGGCAGTTTAACGCATATCGATACTGACTGTTTTAAATTTAGACACACTAAGCACTGATGTACATATTTAAACTGCCGCTTTGTCTGGGTGACAACCTAAAACACCAACAGAAACGGAACAGCAATGAAACGAAACAATCTTGATACCAGAATGCTGGTATTGCTTTTGCCAGCCTTCGGTACCCTGGCCGCCGATGAAAAAAGTGCTGACACTGAGCCGATGGAAACCATGGTCATCAGCGCTTCTTCGCAAAAACTGTCAGAATTTGACACTCCCGCCGCTTTGAGTGTGGTGTATGGCGATGAATTGCGCGACGCAAGTGCAGGCATCAACCTGTCAGAAAATACCTCAGGTATCCCGGGCCTGCTTATCCGCAATCGCCACAACTACGCTCAGGATCTGCAAATCTCTATTCGCGGTTACGGTGCTCGGGCGAGATATGGTGTGCGCGGCATTCGTATGTATGTAGACGGTATTCCCGCAACCATGCCGGACGGCCAGTCGCAAACCTCAAATATCGATATCAGCTCAATTGATAGTATGACGGTTTTGCGCGGTCCGTTTTCCGCGTTATACGGCAACTCTTCCGGCGGCGTGATTAATATCGAAACCGAAACCGGCGCTCAGCCAAACCGGGTTGAAATGAGCAGCTACTACGGCAGTTACGGCACTTGGCGCTATGGCGTGAAGGCGACCGGTAGTATTGGTAGCGGTTACGAACCGGGGGACGTGAATTACACTGTTTCAGGTACCCGTTTTGCGACCCACGGATTTCGCGATCACAGCTCGGCAGACAAGAACATCGCTAACGCCAAGCTGAATGTCATTATTGATGATAAAAGCAGCGCGACTCTGATCCTCAATACCGTTGACCTGGATGCCTACGATCCGGGCACACTCAACCGCAGTGACTGGAAAAATAATCCAAGCCAGGCCCGCGATGCGGTTTATACCTACAACACCCGTAAGAATATCAATCAGACCCAGGTCGGCCTGCGCTACGAGCGTGAACTGACCGACAACGACCAACTCAGCGTGACCGGCTATGCCGGTGAACGTAAAATGAATCAATACCAGGCAATTCCCTACTCAACTCAGGAAAGCAACCCACTTCATGCCGGTGGTGTGGTCGACCTGACCCGTGAATACCAGGGCATTGATACACGCTGGACCCACAGTAACGACACATTTAGTGTGCCATTCACTGTCACCAGCGGCTTCGATTATGAAAACATGAAAGAGCATCGTCGCGGCTATGAAAACTACGTGGAAAACGGCGGCGACTACACCACAGGGGTGAAAGGCGATTTGCGTCGTAAAGAGCGTAACCTGATGTGGAACCTCGACCCGTATGTGCAAACCTCCTGGCAACTGACTCAGGCACTGCGTCTCGATGTCGGCCTGCGTTATAGCTCGGTTTACTTCGACTCGAACGACCAGTACGTCACCGTGGATAACGGTGATGACAGCGGCAGCACCAGCTACCATGAATGGCTGCCAGCCGCCTCGCTGCAATACGATATCCGCCCTGACTGGAACGTGTACACCTCGATTGGTCGTGGATTCGAAACCCCGACCATCACCGAGCTTTCGTACAGCAACGCGGGTCTGGGTGGTCTGAACCTGGCTTTACAACCATCCACCAATACCACCCTGGAAATCGGTACCAAAAAAGCCGTGGATGGCGGTCTGCTGACCTTCGCCCTGTTCCAGACCGATACCGATGATGAAATCATCGTCGATGACAGTGCCAATGGTCGTACAACCTACACCAACGCAGGTAAGACCCGCCGTCGTGGCGTAGAAGCCGCCTATCAGCAGCGTTTTATGGATGACTGGCAACTGATGCTGGCCTGGTCTTATATCGAAGCGAAGTTCCGCGATAACCAATGCGATGACAGCGGATGTAACAATCTGAGCGATAACTACCTGCCGGGAGTAGCCAGCCAGGTGGGCTATGCGTCTCTGGGCTATCAACCTCAGGTGGGCTGGTACGGTAAAGCCGATGTTCAGTTTATTGGCCGCACTTATGTCAATGATGACAACTCAGAGCACCTTTCCTCTTACGCAGTGTCGTCCCTGAGCAGCGGCTACAAATATGAGCTTGACCAATGGCTGTTCAACGCTTTTGTGCGCGTCGATAATCTGTTTGACCGTAATTACTCCGGTAACGTCAGCGTCAATGATACCTACGGCCGCTACTATGAACCGGCACCGGGTCGCAACTATGGCGTTGGCCTGACGGCAAGCTACAGCTTTGACTGAATGAAACAGACGGTGACGATCTCAGACTGAGTACGCAAATCCCGTCCATTTCAGGCGGCAAACAGGTCCACTCTGAACTGCACTGGATTCTTGCCCGCTGAAATCTCTCTTGAGTCTGCTGTTACGAAAAGCAAAAGGGATAGCCTGATGGTTATCCCTTTATAATCATTTAATCGAAGTTAACTAACGATAAAACATACTTGGAAGCCACAACGAGATAGCCGGTATGTAAGTCACCATCATCAACACGATAATGTTGCACACCAGAAACGGAACAATCGCCCTGGCTACTTTTTCCATCGATATACCGCCTATCGAGGAAGCCACAAACAGGCATACTCCCACCGGCGGTGTCGACAGGCCAATCATCAGATTCAATACCGCAATAATACCAAAGTGCACCGGGTCGACCCCAACTGAAGTCGCCACTCCGAGTAGAGTCGGGAACAAAATAATCAGCGCGGCAATGGTTTCCATAAACGAACCAACCAGTAACAACAACAGGTTGATGATCAACAGCACCACCAGCTTATTTTCACTCAGCGTCAAAATCGCATCGGCAATCATCTGCGGAATACGCTCCGAGGTCAGAATCCAACCGAACACATTAGCAAAACCAACCAAAATCAAAAGAGACGCACTGGTTACTGCAGTAGCAATCAGCACCGATGGTACCTCTTTCCATTTTAGGCCGCGGTAGACATAAAGACCGATGATCAATGCATAAAAAGCAGCAACAACAGAAGCTTCTGTCGGCGTGAAGAATCCGCCAATGATGCCGACCAGAATCAGCATAGTCAGAGAGATAGCCCAACTGCTGCGACGCATCTCTATCATTAATTGTTTAAAAGAAACTTTCTCTTCTTTCGGGTAATTACGCTTCACCGCCAGAATATACACCGTAATCATCATCCCAAAGCCGAGCAACAGACCCGGGATCGCCCCGGCCAGAAACATCTGGCCCACAGAAATGCCCGTCAGTGTCCCGACAATAATCATCGGTACGCTTGGCGGAATAATAGGCCCGATAGTCGAAGACGCCGCTGTGACAGCAGCAGAAAATGGCTTGTCGTATCCCGCCCTCGCCATGCCGGGGATCATTACGCCACCGATTGATGCCGTATCAGCAACTGCAGTGCCCGACACGCCACCAAACAACATAGAACCGGCAACGTTAGCCAGTCCAAGCCCACCTCTGATATGCCCGACCATGGCGTTGCTGACGTTAATGATCTGCTCCGTGATGTTACCGCGGTTCATCAGGTTACCGGCCAAAATAAAGCCCGGCACGCACAATAGTACAAAGCTATCCATGCCCGCATACATTTTCTGCGGAATGACGGTTAAGGGAATATCCATCATCAGCAGATATGCCATCGCTGATAAAGCCAAGGTAATCGCAATCGGTAAACCGACAAACAGGAGAACAAAAAAGACGGCAAATAAAATAACAACTTCCATTTAATTATCTCCACCATGAAAGGCACTCAGTAAGTGGCGGATAAATGCCAGCAGTGCGAAAAACATCAGGTTCAGCAAAATTAAAATAGTGGAACCAAATACATAGCTCATCGGAAAAAACATGGTTGGAGACATCTGGTATTCACCTATCTGGGTAAACTGCACTGCAGACGGATATAAAACCAAACCAAAAACAAAAATGACCAGCGCGACAAACGCATTAAAAAAATGTGCGTTACGTTGATTAAGCGAGTTACACAGCAGATCCACAGCCACGAGCTCACCGCGCTTGTAAGCAATACCTATCGTCAATGCGACCGTACCGCTGAACAGATAACGTGACAATTCCTCAGTCCAGACCGGCGGCACATCCATGAACAATCGTCCGAAAATCTGCAACATTACCACGCCACACAGTGCAACGATGCCGGCAACCGCACCCAATCCCAATAACTTTTCGGCCCCATTCTCAATCTTGATCACCCAGGTCAAAGGCGGCGAAAAACCCCGGTTTTTATTGACATTGTTTACATTCATAACGTCCATACTCTACCCCAGTGTTCCGTATTGCGGGGGAGCCAGGCTCCCCCTTTGCTTAAAGCGGGAATTACAGCTTTTGAATCTGTTCAAACAGCGCTAATACATCACCTTTCAGGCTGTTTTTCACCGCCGGGATAGCCAACTCACGGAATTTTTCTTGGTCAACCTCATGGAACTGCATACCTTCGGCTTTGAGTTCATCGATCAGTTTCGCTTCTGCCTCTACCGCGAGTTTATGCTCGTAGGTATGCATCTCTTTCGCACTGTCAAGCAAAATAGTCTGCAGATCCTGTGGCAGCTTGTCCAACTGACGCTTGCCGATTAACACATAGATCCAACTGCGCACGTGCTCAGTTTTATTGACATATTTTTGTACTTCGAAGAAAGAAGCACTCTGGATCAGAGACAATGGATTTTCCTGACCATGCACCGTGCCCTGCTGCAAAGCGGTAAAGACTTCACTAAATGCCATCGGCGTCGGTTTAGCACCTAAAGCACTCCAGGTCGAAACAAAAATTGGCACATTAGGAACACGCAGTGTCATCCCTTTTAAATCCGCCGGCGTGGTCACAGGTTTGTTCGACGTCAGGTTACGTGCGCCACGTTCAAACCAGGTAATAGGAACTAAACCGGTGCGTTCAGTGATCTGTTTTTCAATCTCATGACCAATCTCGCCATTGGCGACTTTCGCCATATGTTCACTGTCACGAATAGCGTAAGGCACGGCCAGAAGAGCGGCTTTAGGCGCCCAGTTTTGCAGAGTTTCACCACTCATGGTCATATCCACTGTGCCAAGTTGGATACCACTTATCACATCACGTTCCGCACCCAACTGGGAGTTTGGGTAAATATCAATGTTGAGTCTGCCGTTTGACTTTTTATTAACAGTATCGGCGAAATGCACGAATGCCTGGTGCCATACGTGTGCTTCATTGGCAACGTGGCCAAGTTTCAGTGTGTAGTCTGCCGCGAATGCTGACGTCGACAGCACAGACAGAGCAAGCAGGGAAGCTTTGGTCATAAGTTTCATCGTTATTGCCTCTATATAGTTATATTTTAATGTGTAGGGTATCGGTGGATTTAAAACGCTAAGATGACTTTACGCGTAGATTCCGGCGAGTTTTCTAACTGTTTGACCGCTTCAGAGAACTCGCTAAAAGCAAATTCATGACTAACGATAGCCTCAGTATTCAACTGCCCTGATTCAATCCATGGGATCACTTTGGCAAACATTTTGTTATTCAGACGTGACCCCACAATCGTCAGCTCTTTCTTAATCACTTCCATTTGCATCAATTCACTTGGCTCAGACAAGAAACCAAGCAGACAAATGGAGCCAGCTGGAGCAGCCAGGCGCAGGATTTGCGGTACCAGAGATGGAATACAAGCGGCATCAGCAATCAACGGAACTCCCTCGCCGCCGGTCAATTCCATCACTACAGCTTCGACATCCTGCTTTTTAGAGTTGATGACATGCTCAGCACCCAGCTGCTTCGCCACCGCTAACTTCTCATCCACGATGTCAACCACAATCGACGGAATGCCAAGCACTTTTGCAACTTGCACCAGAGTCAGGCCAATCACACCCGAACCATAGATAAGCACGCTGTCGCCATCGCAAGGTCTGAGGCGTTCAAATACGTTAGCGGCTATAGTGTAAGGCTCAACCAAGGCTGCCTGCTTCAATGAAATTTTGTTGGAAATCGGATAAACATTACCGGCTGGAACGACTTGATATTCAGAGAAACCACCATCGCGATGAACACCAATAACCTGCAGATTCAGGCAACTGTTGGCACGGCCGTTACGACATGGGCGGCAGTGGCCACAGTTAATGACCGGATCAACCACGACGTGATCGCCTATAGCCAGTCCCGACACATCGTTACCTAGTTCAGCAACCACACCAGAAAATTCGTGACCACTGATTCTCGGATAAACCACAAACGGGTTGTTGCCATGCAGAATATGCATGTCTGAGCCACAAACCCCCGCATATGCCACTTTAACTACGACCTCATCCGCCCCACATTCCGGTTGAACCTTGTCCACCATCTGGAATTGATTCGGTTTTTGAATAACAAGAGATTTCATACAGTTGTCCTACGTTATTTCAGAAATCACATTATTTAGGTGATTCTGCATTGCGTTGTAAGCCGCCTCGGGATCGTGCGCCTTAATCGCTTCTAATACTTTGCGATGATCGTCAGTCCAGACTCCGCGTTCTGCGGGCTCGTCCGCCATGATATTCAAACGGGCCCACATCTCGCCTCCCATATGATTCTGCATAAGTTCCGCATGGAACTTGATCAGCAACGGGTTCTCACTGGCTTGAGCAATCAGCACATGAAATTGCATATCCGCATCAACCGAGGCACTTTTACGTAGTTCCGGCCGGGAGAAACGCTTGGCCGATTCCATCAAAATCACGCATTGTTCCAATTCTTGAATCAAGCCATCACTGGCCTTTTCAGCGGCAATAGCCGCCAATTGGGATTCCAGAACGCGTCGTGCTTCAGTCACTTCAAACGGCGTAACATCCGGAAGCTCTTTTGGTAAATGAATCGGCTCTTCATGGATCACATAAACTCCTGAGCCCTTTCTTATTTCTGCGACTCCGAGTAACTCCAGATATACCATCGCTTCGCGGATAACAGTACGACTCACACCGAGTTCATCAGCCAGCTTTCGCTCAGGCGGAATACGTTCACCGACCGTAATCACCCCTTGCTTAATCTGAGCTAAAATGTCAGTCGCAATTTTTATATATAAACGTTCACTCACCGTTACTGTGCCTCATTTGGTTACCATGGATGAAGTGTGCCATCCTCCAAGCGGTTTACAGGCAAACTCGCTCTCTTGTATGGGTATTTTGCGGCAAGTGCTTCATTGATGTCTACGCCATGCCCCGGAACTTCTCCAGGCTGGAATGTACCGTGATCAAACTGGTAAGCATGAGTAAAGACAGATTCGGTCACATCGCAATGTGCCATATGTTCCTGAATACCAAAGTTATTGATTGCAGTGCCTAAGTGCAACGCACATCCCATGGTGATCGGAGACAAATCGGTCGCACCGTGAAAACCCGTTTTAATCTGGTACAAAGAGGCCAGTTGGGCTATTTGTCTGACGTGGGTAATCCCGCCACCATGAACGATAGTGGTGCGGATATAATCGACCAGCTGGTTAGTGATCAAATCTTTGACATCAAAAATTGAACTGGTCACTTCGCCTACCGCCAACTTAGTGGTGGTATGCTGACGAATCAGTTTGAATGCTTCCTGGTTATCAATCGGCGTCGCGTCTTCCATCCAGAACAGACGGTAGGGTTCAAGCATTTTGCCCAATCGGGCAGCTTCAATTGGCGTCAGACGATGATGGACGTCAGTCAGCAATTCCACGCCATAACCAAATTTTTCACGTACCGCTTTGAATACGGTTTCGACACTATTGAAATATTTGGTGGTGTCCCAAACCTGCTCTTCCGGCAGGCTGGCATTAGCAGGTTCGTATGCCTCCCCCTTCTTAGACACTCCGTAGGTTTTCGCCAAACCAGGCACACCACATTGAATGCGGATGAACTTGTAGCCTTTCTCCAGCGCAGCAGCAAATCCCTCTAAAACATCGTCAACGGTTTCACCATTAACATGGGTATAAACATTGATGAACTCCCGGCTTTTGCCACCGAGTAACTGGTAAAGTGGCATGCCAGCCGCTTTCGCTTTGATATCCCATAACGCCATATCGACTGCGGCTAGCGCTGACATGTCGATCACACCTTTCTTCCAGTAATAACCGCGGTAGAAAAATTGCCAGATATCTTCAATGCGCCCGGCGTCGCGACCAATCAAAGAAGGAATGACATACTCTTCGAGATACTTCGCTACCACCAACTCTCTGCCGTTTACCGTTGCATCTCCCAATCCATAGATGCCCTCGTCCGTTTCAATCTTCAACGTGACAAAGTTTCTTCCTGGGCTACAGACAATCACCTTGGCATTGGTAATTTTCATTTCATTCTCCTGGCCATCAACATGAGTTTCTATCAACAGATGTTATTAAAGCGATAAATCTTGGTTTATTTTGTGATCCAAGCTGTAATTCCAATTTAACAAAATTGGCCTGTACAATTTTTATAAATTGGATCACACTTTTTTAAGGTTCTCAGGTCAAAATAGAGTGACTTTCCCAACAACGTATCAGAGAACCGTTATGCCTGTATTCCATAACCTATATTCAAGAAGTCAGTTAAAGCCCAAAATCGTCCACATTGGATTTGGCGCTTTCCACCGTGCGCACCAGGCTCTCTTTGCAGATGAGCTGGCACAAATCAGTCAATCCGACTGGGGGTACTGTGAAATCAGTTTATTGGGTGGAGACAAACTAATAGAGAATTTAAGGCAACAAAATCATCTATTTACTGTAGTTGAGAAGGGGGTCAACGGTCCTAGCATCAAGACTGTCGGTTCAGTATGTGAGTCTTTACATCTGAAACTCGATGGCCACGAGAAAATCATCGAAAAGATTGCTGCGCCAGAGACATGCATAGTCTCAATCACTATCACCGAAAAAGGCTATGGCATTGATCTGCATAGTGAACGTCTCGATACAAACAATCCATTTATTAAAATTGACCTGGACAATTTTAATAAGCCAAAGTCCGCTATTGGTTGCATCGTTCAGGGTTTAAAACGACGTATGGAGCGTAACCTGACTCCGATTAGTGTGATGTCGTGCGATAACATGCCGGAGAACGGCCGTAAAACTCAAAATGCGATAGTCGACTTTGCCCAAATCGTTGATCCTCAACTCGCACTCTGGATCCAAGACCACATTACCTTCCCGTCGACCATGGTGGACCGAATCGTTCCTGCGCTTAGTGAAGAAGCACAAGCGGAAATCGATAGCCTGGTGGGAGAACATGAACCATGCGGTATTATTTGTGAACCCTTCAGACAATGGGTAATAGAAGACAACTTTGCAGCTGGCCGCCCGGAGTGGGAAAAAGTCGGGGTTGAACTGGTTAATGATGTCCTTCCCTACGAAGAGATGAAACTGCGCATGCTCAACGGCTCGCATTCATTTCTTGCTTACCTGGGATATCTGGCAGGCTATGAGCATATCTCAGACTGTATGCAAGATAGTGAATTTAAACAGGCAGCCTACAATCTGATGATGGCAGAACAAGCACCAACACTGTCTATAGGTCAACATGTTGATCTGCAAGCCTACGCGCAATCCCTGATTGAACGTTACAGCAATCCAAACATCAAACATCGTACCTGGCAAATTGCGATGGATGGCAGCCAAAAGCTACCACAGCGAATGCTAGAATCTGTATCCTGGCATATTACACACCAATCTGAATATCCGTATCTTGCACTCGCTATCGCTGCCTGGATCAAATATGTCGGCGGAGTGGATGAAAAAGGGCAACGAATTGATGTGCGAGATCCTAAAGCTGAAGAACTTTATAACCGTTTCCACAGCTGTAACAACGAGGTCGCGAGAGTAAGAACTCTGTTAGACATACCTGCAATCTTTGGTAGTGAGCTGCCAGCTGAATACCAGTTTGTTGATGCTGTGACGCAAGCCTATCAACGGGTTGAATTGGTCGGGGCAAAACGCGCCGTATCAGAGTTAATTAAAGCGACACAGAATTCTGAACGCCCTCAACGGTTCTAACAGTAGCAATACGATTAAGGCAACGCAGGAAGACAAATATGATTCTTCCTGCGTTATCCATAACGATTGAGCAACTTATTCAGTTCATAAAAAGGCATCGATTTATAAAAATACCAACCCTGGATAAATGCGGTCGGGCAATGCTTTTGTATCATCTGGTATTCACGTTCAGTTTCAACGCCTTCAAACACCACTTCTTTTTGCAGACTGGTCACCAATTCCATAACCGGTGACACCATGTCCTTTTTCAGATCGTAGTTCAGTGCATTAACAAATACCCGGTCAACTTTAATGTAATCAAAGTCGATTTCGGTCAGCCACACCAGATTCGATACGCCGGTGCCAAAATCATCCAGTACAACCATAAAACCCATTGCCCGGGCCTGTTCGGAAAAATCAGCCAGTTCTTTAAGTGGCACAGCAATACGTTCGGTAATTTCAATTTTAAGCTGTTCGGGCAAGATGCCTTGTTCATCGACCAAGTGTTTAAGAAATGGCAAAAATCTCGTATCCTGAATTTCAAATGTGCCAATATTGATGCTAACAGAAAAGTACGGCAGCTGTTTTAATACGGGCGTCATTTCAATAATGGCTCTCTGGGCGGTGAAGTAAGCCAGCCGCGGATACAAGGCGAGCTTTTCCGCAATACCGATAAACAGCTCGGGAGACACTTTACCGAACACCTTGTCTTCCCAGCGCACCAAACTTTCCACCGCGATGATTTGGTTGTCGGCAACGGAAACTATCGGCTGATACTCCATATAAAGTGTCTGCTGCCTGAGCGCCTGACGAAAGCGCACTTCCATCGCATTGCGCCTCTGCAAAAACGCGCAGAATGAATAAGTCAGTAACCAGCAAAACAGCCCACAAATCACGGTAACGCCCAAAATCACTTTGCCGGAGTAGAAAAACAGCCCTGCGTTAGGATTATGGGTATTCACGCAGTAACTGTATTTCTGGCTGCAGATGTTGGTATCTAAGTCGATTCCGAACTGTTCACCATCAAGATTAGGAGGAGAATAAGCAATGAAAACGTGATTATTTCTGGGTGAGGTAACATCAAACTCAAAATCCGGCATCTGACGCACTTTACGTGTATAAGGCGTCGCCAGACTGACGGTAAAAACGTTGTTCAGTATCGTGATATTGTATTTATCATCCAGCTCAAACAGATTGGACGCATCAGAATAGAAACGATAACCCTTAAAAGCGGATACCTCTTTGGCCTCTATCTCTATGGGTGTAAAAGTCCCCCAGTTCGCCGTGCAGGAAACCTGAATACCATTGATATAACCCATGTCATAGATTTCTGAGTTTTTGTGTACCAACTTTCTGAGCGCATTAAGATTCTCTTCTTCGCAACCCCGTCCGCCCAGTGCATCGGCCTCTGCCAGCACCGCAATCACCTGCGAGGTCACCAGCTCCGAGTTTTCCAGCATGTCCTCCGCAAATTCTTGCTGCTTTTCCTGCTGAACCTGATACGCCATAAAAGTCACCACAGACAGTATCGCGACCATGAACAACGAAAACAACAGTCCTTTAAATGCGAATTTGTTCACTGAAATCCTAAATAAGTACGGCGATTAGAATCATCAATGTAGTTGATTTTTCGATAAATGATATTGCGGTCAATCACAAACATGATTATGAATTTATTTCAAGTCACTAATAGAACCAGCCAAATATATTCATTTAGCCTCAATCGTAGCACTAAACTTAGCGCAAACGGTTGCTTTGGGTCGTTCCACGTATTTTCCCCGACCTTGCTCACTCCTTACACACAATTTAGCTCAATCGGAGCGAGAAAGCCGGCGTTCACCAGACAATATAGCGTGCGCATGCAGATAGCGTTTGACACTACTGCGTTTGAGGGTATGTTTAGGTGCCATAAATCACTGCACCCGCTTCAGGTTGCGTCAATAGCGTTATTTAACAGAGAGAGTCATGAAAGGAATCTTATCCATCCAGAGTCATGTGGTATTTGGTCATGCCGGCAACAGTTCTGCCGTCTTCCCGATTCAACGTATGGGATTAGAAGTGTGGCCGATTCACACGGTTCAGTTTTCCAACCACACCCAGTACCCGCAAGGCTTTACCGGGAAGAGTTTTGATTCCAATGATATTACCACTCTGATCCAAGGTCTGAACAACATCGGCCAGCTTGCTGAGTGTCAGGCGGTTATTTCCGGCTACCAGGGCAGCGCCGAGCAATGCCTGGCCGTTGCAGACGCAGTCAAACAAATTAGGCAGCAAAATGAGTCCGCGCTGTATGTGTGTGACCCGGTCATGGGCGATCCAAAAAAAGGCTGTATTGTGTCAGACGGTGTGGCCGAACAGTTAATTCAGAACCTGATGCCTATCGCTGATGTGATTGTGCCAAATCAGTTTGAACTGACCGCCTTTACCGGTATGGACATTCACTCACTGAACGATGCGATCGCCGCCTGTAATAAGGCGCTTGAGCTCGGCCCTAAAATTGTGCTGGTCAAACATTTGCACTCAATTTCAGATGAGATGTTCAGTTCAATCCTGGCAACAGAAGAAGGCTGTTATCTGATTCAGCGCCCGGAACTGCCGTTTGACAAAGCTCCGGTCGGCGTGGGCGATTTGATCAGCGGCATCTTTACCGCGTGTCTGGTCAAAGGCCGCTCTCCACTTGAAGCCTTCGCGCATACCAACAATGCCGTTTACGGCGTAATGGAAGTGACCAAGGCGCATGGCGAGTGGGAACTGATGACCGTGCTGGGCCAGGATGAGATCGTCAATCCAACCCACAGCTTTGCTACCGACAAGATTGCCTAACCAATAACGACCATCCAACAGAGCACTCGCGTTATACACCACTATCGAGTGCTCTGCGCTTTACTTCCTGAGCCGTGAATCCTCAGCAAAAACCTCCGCATAATTTAATGTCACGTTGGCATGCTCACGCATTATCGCTTCTGCTCGCGCGCCTTGCCGGCGAACGATTGCATCAACAACAGTATGATGTTGCATATTAGCAAAGTTAAATCGCCGAAACTCCTGTTCCATTTGCTCAAAATTGAAGGTCAATGAACTGACCGAAGCAAACGGCAGATGCTCATTGCGCTGCAGCGAAGAAGCAATAGCCGGGTTGTCACTGGCCTCAAGAATCAACTCATGAAACTGCTGATTGATCTCGTGATATAAGTTCAAATCGTCGCGAGTCACATAGCCTTTCGAAAAAATTGCATCGCCGATACTCAGACATTGTTGCAGCCCGGCCAATTGCGTTTCTGACAATCCCTTTTCTGCCGCCTGACGTGCCGCCAATCCCTCCAGCACACCGCGTACTGCGATCGCCCCGGCCACCGATTCTGCGGTAATCTGCCGCACCCGATAGCCTCTGCCGGGCAACTTACTGATTAGCCCTTCCTGCTCAAGAGCACGAAAGGCAATTCGGATTGGAGTGCGTGACACACCAAGCCGCTCAGCGGTGGGGATTTCCGCCAAACGTTCACCTGGAGCCATCTCCCCAGAGACAATCATTTGTCTGAGAGTTGAAATGACCTCTATCCCTGCATTTGCCATTGGTTGTTCCTGATTTCACTCATACTTTAGTCGTAGCCGAATCGCTGCTTTGCGAATATTTACAACACCATAAAATTTAACTAATTGAAAGTTAAATGATTACCCAAACAAACACTTCACCCGTTTTTCGTCCATTCGACGCAACCTGCCTATTGGATCCCAAAATTAACAAAACTGGCTAGATTACCCTCATATTAATGCTATTTTGGATCCAATAAAGCAATTGAAAAACAAAAAACAAACATAAAAATAACATGAGGAACCCATCTATGTATCCTAAAAACTGCTGGTACGTTGCCTGTACTCCTGATGAACTTGAACAACAACCTCTGGCTAGAACAATATGCGGTGAAGCGATCGCTTTTTACCGCGACAACGAGGGAAGAGTCGCTGCGGTGCAGGATTTCTGCCCGCATCGTGGTGCACCGCTATCGCTGGGCTATGTCGAAGACGGCCTTCTGGTCTGTGGCTACCATGGCCTGAGAATGGGCCGGGACGGCCAAACCGCCTCAATGCCCAAACAACGTGTAGCTCGCTTTCCGTGCGTACGTTCTTACCCGGTTGAAGAGCGCCACGGATTCATCTGGATCTGGCCGGGCGAGAACGCGCTTGCCGATCCGGCAGACATTCCTTATCTGGAGTGGGCTGAAAGCCCTGACTGGGCCTATGGCGGCGGCCTGTTCCATATCAACTGCAATTATCAGCTGATGATTGATAACCTGATGGATCTTACTCACGAAACTTACGTCCATGCGTCGAGTATTGGCCAAAAGGAGATCGACGAAGCTCCGGTCCGTACCCGTCTAGAAGGAGATCAGGTCACCACATCACGTATGATGGAGTCGGTTAAAGCCCCGCCGTTCTGGCAACTGGGCATGGAAGCCAATGGATTGGATCCAAACGCCGATGTAGATCGCTGGCAAATCTGCCGTTTTACTCCGCCAAGCCACGTGTTAATTGATGTCGGCGTGGCGCTGGCCGGGTGCGGCGGGTTTGACTCTGCGCAGGATGTGAGAGCCGGTAGTATTGTCGTCGACTTTATTACTCCAGAGAGCGAAACCAGTATGTGGTATTTCTGGGGCATGGCGCGCAACTTCAAAACCGATGATGTGCAGTTAACTGAGCAAATCCGTGCCGGCCAGCACACCATTTTCAGTGAAGATTTGGAAATGCTGGAACGTCAGCAACGCAACCTGTCCGATAACCCACAGCGTGAGTTACTCAAGCTTGATATTGATGCCGGTGGCGTTCAGGCACGACGCATGATTGACAAAATGCTGCAACAAGAACGCAGCCAGGCTGCGAGCGCTCTCTCCACGTGTGAAGCACAAGCCAGTTAAGCGACACCCCGCAGACAGAGGACTTATCATGCAACAAGTAAAAGTGACCGCCAGACAACCTCAGGCGCATAATGTCATCAGCCTGACGTTAAGCCCCATCGACCAGCCCGCCTTACCCAATTTTCAGGCGGGTGCGCACATTGATCTTCATCTCGGCAATGGGCTGATACGCCAGTACTCACTATGCCACTCTCCGAGTTCCCACCATGACTACCAGATTGCTGTCAAACTAGAACAGCCTTCACGTGGCGGCTCAGCCTGGATCCACGACCAGTTGAAGGTGGGAGACGTTCTGACCATCAGTGACCCCAAAAATGTCTTTCACCTGGCTGATGAGGCCAAACATCATGTGCTGTTCGCGGGCGGTATTGGTATTACGCCGCTGCTCAGTATGGCTCAGGCTCTGCTCGAAACCGACGCCAGCTTCGAGCTGCATTATTCAGCACAATCGCCGGATGAAGCCGCTTTCTATCAGGAGATGACCAGCTCGGGACTCCAGCACCACACTCAGTTTTATTTCAATAGAGAGGGGCAATGTCTGGATGCCCACGCCGTGCTGGCTCAGCAGTCTCAAGCCAGTGATCTGTATGTCTGTGGCCCACAGGGCTACATCGACTATGTATTCGAGTGTGCACGAACACAGGGATGGGAAGAATCCCGATTGCACCGTGAGTTATTTCACGCTGACCCGTGCGCAAACTCAAGTGACAACCAGCCCTTCGAACTTCACCTGGCCAACACGGGGCAGACGTTCACCGTCCCCGCACACTCCACGGTACTTGAAGTACTGCTCGATGCCGGTGTGGATGTTCCGTTCTCGTGCGAAGAGGGCGTATGCGGCACTTGTATAACCCGGGTGCTGGCAGGCGAGCCGGATCATCGTGATCATTACCTCACTCCGCAGGAGCAAGCCAGCAATCAGGAGTTTCTGCCTTGTTGCTCACGCGCTAAATCGGCCTCTCTGACCATAGAGCTGTAACCCCATACCGATAACCAGGAAGCACCTTATGAAGAGTAAACAGATGATCTCTTACCTGCTGGCCGGCGGAACCCTGCTCTCGGCCAGCTTGCTGTCCGCCAAAACCGCGGCGGCCGACTATAATTTACGCATGTCCCACCCTTGGCCATCCACATCCGCCGTCCACCAGGGATTAGCCGACTGGGCAAAAGCGGTCGAGCAAGACTCCGGGCAGCGCATTACAATCGATATTTATCCGGCGCAAACCCTGTCGAAAGCGGCAAGTGCCTATCAGTCCGTAGTCCATAACATTGCTGATATTGCCGCTACCGTCCAGAGCTACAATGCCAATCGCTTTCCTTTAACCCAAATTGTTGAACTGCCGGGCCTGGTTGATAACGCAGCAGGTGGCTCCTGCATCATCCAGACCCTGTACGATGAAGGGTTAATCAACAACGAGTATAGCGATACCCATGCGCTGTATGTTTATACCAATGGCCCCGGCCATATTCATATGAAAGATAAGCCTGTTGTCCTACCGCAGGATTTGGCGGGGCAGCGGATACGGCGCCCCAGTATCGTCGTAGGCCAACTGCTTGACAGTATCGGAGCGCAGCCGACAGGGCTGCCAGCTCCCGAAACCTACGAAGCCCTGGAAAAAGGCGTGTTAGAGGGCGTTGCGATTTCCTGGGATGGCGCAAAAATCTTCCGCCTCAACGAGATTGCCCCCTACCATACCGAGTTAAACCTGTACCGCCTGAGCTTTGTGGTAACCATGAACAAACGGGTGTATCAACAGCTGCCAGAGGATTTACAGCAAGTGATTGACCGCCACTCCGGACATCAATGGTCACAGCATATGGCCAAAATCTTTGACCAGCTGGATCAGCAAGCCATCAATGAGGTTCGCCAACGCAACGATCACCTACAAGAAATGGATCCACAATCTAAATCCGCCTGGCAGCCGGTTTTGCAGCAGGTTACACAACAGTACCTGGATGGCCTGCAACAAAAAGGCCTGCCGGCCCAACGCGTGTATGACCGCGCCCGCCAGTTGCAGCCTGACTGTACAACCTAACCCGAAGATGCAACGCCTTCGCAGCCTGTTGTTCGAAGGTGTTCGCTCGACCATCGCCCCGGCACGATGGTCATGTGGCGATGCACTCAGCGCCAACAACAGCGGCCTCGATAACCGTCATTCACTTCAGCCAACCTCGCAGCTGTGATATAACAGAGCGCACGATTAAAATCGGCTGAATAGCTAAGGATTCGCTGTGAAAAAAGTGCTGTACCTGATGAGACACGGGCAGACACTGTTTAATGTCAGAAGAAAAATGCAGGGCTGGTGTGACTCACCGTTAACCGAACTGGGCATTGAGCAGGCATCGCAAGCCGCCGCCTATTTTGATGAGGTTGAACTGACCCACCTGTATAGCTCCTCCTCAGAACGTGCCTGCGATACCGCTGAGCTGGCCACTCGCAATCGCCTGCCGTATCAGCGCCTGAAAGGCTTAAAAGAGATCAGTTTCGGCCTCTACGAAGGCGAGAGTGAAGATCTGCACCCGGATCTGGAAACGCGGGAGCACCACTACGTCCAGTTTGGCGGCGAGTCCAAAACGGCAGTCAGAGAGCGTATGGTCGATACCTGCCGCGCGATAATGCAAAACGAGGATCACCACTGCGTACTGGCCGTTTCTCATTACGGTGCGTGTAAGCAGTTCCATCTGCACTGGAATCAGGATGCCGATCCAGCGATGACGATTCCCAACTGCGCCATTTTAAAATACCAATACCATGATGGTCAGTTTGAGTTTATTGAGATGATCACCGGCTAGACACACGCTAGCAACGATAAGGGATGCCACCAGGCATCCCTTTGTTTTAGGCACTGGAGATGTTTTTATTCACTGAACTTCTCTTTGTCCGCTGACAATAAGTTGCCAGACTCCGAACCCGTGGTGATTTTACAGAAACAGCGCTTTTAACTCATCCGCCAGTCCGGTCACGTGATTATTATTGTGCTCAGTTACCCGGTCAGCATGCTGTTTGACTTTGTCGTCTGCATTTTGCATCGCTATCCCCAGGCCGACTTTCGACAGCATCGAGATGTCATTGTGGTTATCACCCACAGCAACACAGGCTTCAAGTGGGATACCGAGCTGTTCAACGTAACGTGTCAGCCTATTGCCTTTACTGTTACCAATGGCAGAAAAATCGACCCGGTCAACCCAGGACTGCTCGCCGATAAAGTGCTGGCTGACAAAATCGATGTTGGCAAACGTTTCGACGTCACCGCCTTCTACCACAAATTTCCACACATAGTCGGTTGCGGCCAGCTCCTGGCGGAAGTCTTCCACCCGGCGAATATTCGGACGCTGGTGCGCAGGAAACGTCTGTGACCAGGTCAGCATGTCTTCCATGTAGTTAATCGGGCGCTGGTTGGAATACAGCATGGCGTCTTTGACATACATCACCATTTTCAAATCATGCTGCTCTGACAAATCAATAAACTGTGCGGCAGTATCTTTCGCGATAGAGTTCTCGCTCAGTACCTTCTGCTGGCCGAAATCATACAGGTAGGTACCGTTGCAACAGATGATCGGCGTGTTCAGCCCAAGCTGGCGGTAAAACGGTTCCGCAGCTACGTGATGACGTCCGGTCACAATCATCACATGCGCAACTTCGGCAATGGATTTTACCGCTTCAATCAGAGCAGGGCTGACGGTGTGGTCTGACGTTAATACGGTTCCGTCGAGATCCAGTGCCAGTAATTTACGCTGCATAGTTCCACCTTTGGTCTGTGTTGGTTTAAGGTTCATCTGCTCCCAGTGTAATTCATTGCCTATGCCGGTTTAAACCCAAATCGCGCTCATCATTGGCGCAAATCGCGCCAGGGTATCAAATTTAGTGCATAGTTAAGCTTTAAGTCTGTGCTGCGAGTCCATACAATAGTGGTCAGTAGATAAACCACCAACAGCTCAGCCTGTTGCACCATCTTTCGAAGCGCTCACCGCCGCCATTAAAGGCAAGCTTTAAAGACCAAACCATTTTTGAGGACAACACTATGCCAATTGCACTATGGGCTCTTGCAATCGGAGCCTTTGGGATCGGCACGACTGAATTTATCATCGCCGGCCTGCTGCCGGTTATTGCTGCAGACTTTGATGTGTCTGTTCCGGTCGCCGGATACCTCGCCACCGCTTATGCTCTGGGCGTGTTTGTCGGCGCACCGGCACTGGTTATCTTTGGGGCCAGAATTGCCAAAAAAGCCATGCTGGTTGTGCTGATGCTGCTGTTTATTGCCGGTAATCTGATTACCGCGATGGCACCGGATATGAGCATCGCGATTCTGGGCCGGATCGTCACCTCGCTGACCCACGGCGCCTTTTTCGGTATCGGATCCATCATTGCGGCTGAGATGGTTGAACCCTCTAAACGGGTGCGTGCCATCGCGTTCATGTTCATGGGTTTGACGGTCGCCAACCTGGTGGGCGTTCCGGCCGGGACCTGGCTTGGCCAGCATGTCTCCTGGCGTGCTACTTTTGCCGTTATCTCGCTGATTGGTGTCGTGGGCGTTCTGGGTATCTGGCGTCTGATCCCTCATCAGCCAAAAGACAAAGAGCATAAATTTTCTAAGGAGTTCAATGCGTTTCGCAGCCGTAATGTGCTGGTCGCGATGGGGATCACCGTCCTGGGTCCGGGCGCTTTCTTTACCTCCATCACCTACATGGCGCCGATGGCGATTGAACTCGCCGGTTACAGCCCCGCCCATATTACCTGGTTAATGCTGCTGTTCGGCTTTGGCCTGTTTGTCGGTAATCAGCTCGGTGGCAAGTATGCTGACAAAGCACTGATGCCGATGCTGTATACCACCTTGTTCGCCCAGGGCGCTGTGCTGCTGGTGTTCAACTTCACCATTCACAGCCAGTTCATGACCGCGCTGTGTATTTTTCTGATGGCGGCGTTTGGCTTTGCCACCGTATCTCCGATCCAGAAACTGGTGATGGATAAAGCCAAAGCGGCTGGCGCGCCAACTCTCGCCGCAACGGTCAATATTGGTATGTTTAACCTCGGCAACGCATTAGGTGCCTGGTTAGGTGGTGTAGTCATTGCCGCCGGTTATGGTTTGCAATCGCCTAACTGGGCCGGTGGACTGCTATCCTTTGGAGCATTAATCCTGGCCCTGGTATCGGGCTTAATGGACAAGGCCGGACAAGCCGAACCCGTCACCAGTTAAAGCGCTCGGCAGCATGTCAGGACACCCGGTTTCGTTACCTGTTCTGACATGCTGTGATTGATCGGTTAATCGTGAAACAGTTCGGCCAATATCCGGATTTTAGGGGCGATATCTTCCAGCGCGACATTGCCAAAACCAAGTACAACGCCATGCCATCCTCGAAATGGTGCCGTAGCCGGCTCATAAAAAGCTAGCGGACGAACAATAATCCCCTTCTGTTCAGCACGCTGTGCCCAGCTCACTTCATCAATCCCCTGCTGCCATTTAATTGTAATATGCAGCCCAGCCGCTTGACTGATGATCTCCACCTTATCGGCGAAGTAACACGCAATCGCCTCACACATCGCCGCATGTTTACTCTTATACAGGCGGCGCATTTTGCGAATATGGCGCAGCAGGTCGCCCTCGACAATGAAGTCTGCCAGTGCTGCCTGAGTGTGGGCCGGCGAATCGCCGCTCAACGCATCTTTAATCATCAAACATCGCTCAACCAGGCAGTCCGGCACCACGAGGTAGCCCAGCCGCAGCCCGTTAAACATCACCTTACTGAACGAGCCGACATACAACACCCGCTCATCCATCCCCATCTGTCCGGCCAGACCTTGTAAACTGGTAAATGGCCGGTGGGCAAACTGAAATTCACTGTCATAATCATCTTCAATGATCCAGCTTTGCCGGCTTGCTGCCCATTCAATCAGGCTGAGGCGCTGCGCGGTATTGAGTGTTGTACCCATCGGATATTGATTACTGGGCGTGATGTACAGTGCCCGCGCGTCACTTTTCAGTACGGCAGACACGTCCAGCCCGGTTTTCTCGACCACAGCGACGGGCTGCTGTTGAATACCCAGCAACGTATTGATTTTACGCATCTGGCTATAACCAGGTTGCTCCATCAGCAAGGTATCCGCTGCGCTGAGCGTCGCCATAATGGCAATCGATAACGCTTGCTGCGCACCGGAAGTAATAATGATTCGGCCGGCATCACAATGTACCGAGCGGCTGGAGGCAAGATAATCAGCCAAAGCAGTGCGTAACTCCAGCCGGCCCTGAATTATATGGTTACCCAATATCGTCGTGCGGGAAGCATGGCGCTGCAGCAAGCGTTGCCATTTGGCGAGCGGAAACTGTGCCAGATCCGGCACACCAGGTGCAAACGGACGATTCACTCCCAACGCCGGATCAATTGGAGTAACCGACTCAGGTGCCCTTTGAGCTGGCAGGAAGAATTCCGGCAGTTCGACCGCGACGTAAAATCCGGCGCCGGGCCGGCTTTCAATATACCCTTCCGCCACCAACTGTTCATACGCGGCAATGACAGTGTTTCGACTTACTCTCAGTTCCTGCGCCAACTGGCGGGTTGATGGCAATTTACCGCCTGTTGGCCACAAATTGTGCACCACTTTGTCACGAATGGCATGAAACAACTGCGCTTGCATTGAGCCATGCCGGGTATCGAATGCCAAATCACCACTATCTATCAGGGCCAAACCGGATCCATCCTTTTTCAAAAACTGCCTCTAAAAAACATACCAGCTAGCCATTATATTGCAATCAAAGCGCGCTATCGCGTCATTACAACGCATTGCCGCGCACTCAAACACATTCAATTACAGGGATCGTTATGCTGTCGCAAAGTTCAAGAACGCAAATCAAAAAAGGCGCCCATAAAGCCGTTTTCGATGTAGATAAACTGTATCAAATCATTGATGAAAGTCTGATCGCCCATATCGCGATTGCTGAAGAGTCCGGCCCGGTGGTGATCCCGATGCTGGCGTGGCGAGTCGATGATGCGGTCTATATTCATGGCGCTAACAACAGCCGTTTGCTCAAAACGCTGCAACAAGGCGGCGCAACCTGCCTGACGTTTACCCTGTTTGATGGCTGGGTACTGGCCCGTTCCGCCTTTCACCACAGTGCCCATTATCGTTCGGCCGTGGTGTTTGGTCAGTTTGTCAGCGTGGAGGACGCGCAGGAAAAAGACCGCTTATTGAATCACTTTGTCGAACAAATCGCACCGGGACGCACACAACATATCCGCTTAAGCAGCAAACAGGAATTAGCCGCAACGAAGCTGCTGAAAATCGGGTTAGATGAAGCGTCAGTCAAAATCAGCGCGGGAGAAGTGAATGATGATAAAGCCGATCTCGACTTACCAGTTTGGGCCGGATATCTGCCTTACCGTACCCAAGTCGGACCATTGGTGCCAGTAAAAGAACTGGAGGGGGAGACAATAGAAACGCCGGACTACCGCAGTGCTTATGGTGAACGCTGGCATCAAAGACCGTAGAGAAGCGCTACTAAAATGCCCGTAGCCCAAAAGAGTCATATCGCCAGGCCGTTCAGGGGCTGAAAGGGATTCAGGAGGGTCACCCAAACGGCGTTGGTATTACTGCTGACCAAAGACAATGCCGGGCTCTGGGCTGTAATCACAGAGCCTCTCAGAAATAAGACAACTCTGCGCCACGTTTGGAAAATACCTGAGGCTGAGCGGTGATACCCGCCTGATACTGCTCCACCAGAGCCGCAAATTCTCCGCGGCTCATGCCGCCTTCCGCCACTTTCACCATGGCATCGGCCAGCAGTTCATTCCCACCTAAACAGCGCATGACTGAACGGAGAATGTCCGTTCTGGGCACTCGATCGGTAAGCATCTTTTTAAGCCACATATACTCCGGCGCCTCACCATCGAGGATGGTGGCCCGGCCCAACTGAAAACGTTTCATCACAACTTTACAACCTATGCCAAAGGCTTATTAACCTATACCAACACCACGGCTTTACTTGATATGTAACCGATTACTATTCGTAGTGTAACATATATGTCATACATTGAGCGAAATCAACCTATTTTCACTCTGACACGGTTAGGGACATTGTGAATAAAAGCTTCCGGATAACTTAGCCACTGTAGACGTTAAAACAATGAGCGGACTTTCCCGGTATTGGCTTAATGTCGCAGTATTTCTCGTTGTAAGGCCCTCAATGAATGCCCCCAAGGTTATGCTATTCCCTCTCTTGATAATATTAATACCAACCATAACAGCCTCCTATATATTGTTGTATTTTTAATTATTGCCTTACACATTGTTGCCTTGGCAACTTTTTAGATGTAACATTCTGAAACATTTACTACACCAGCAAGAGCACAATCATGAACGAAAAAGTCAGACATCTGTATGACCTGACCAACTGTCTGCAGCCGGTCAGAATGGCCTGGAAACACGCGGTTTCAGAAGCCATCGTCGATTGCGATATTTCTATGTCACTGGCCTCTGTGATCGTTCTTGTTCATCGTCATCACTCTGGATTACTGCAAAAACAATTGGCCGAAGAGCTGGGAATTAACCCGGGAACCCTGGTGAGACTACTCGATCAAGCTACCAACGAAGGCTGGCTGGAACGCAGAGAAGGGAGCCGTGATCGCCGGGCAAAAACATTGCACATTCTGCCAAAAGGTACAGAACTGGCGGCCAAAGTAGAACAAAGAGTGGATGCGTTACGTATCGAACTGATGGCCGATGTGAGCACCGAAGAGATAGAACAAGCGACCCGTCTGCTGCGTCTGTTTGAAAGCCGCGCTATCGAATATGCCCAACAAGCCAGACTCAGCAAATGAAAATCAGCCGTAACCAGTGGTTATTTGCCAGCAAAGTCTACGTATCTTCGATGCTGGCTTATTTCGTTGCTGTCAGCATGGGGCTAACCAACCCTTACTGGGCCATGGCCACCTGTTGTGTACTCAACAACCCGTTATCCGCTGCAATGCGTGCCCGCTCAGTGTACCGCTTCATCGGCACTCTGTTAGCGGGCTTGCTTGCCTTAGGTCTTTCTGCCTGGCTATCCAGCGAACCCTTGATTCTGGTTTTAGTGACCGGTCTGATCTCATCGGTGGTAATGGCACTGGCCTTTACCGACCGTACACCGCGCGCTTACAGCCTGCAATTGGTCGGTATCACTCTGATGTTGGTGCTGGTCGCTTATATCGGGCAACCGGAAAACATGTTCAATCTGGTCGTGACCCGTCTCACCGAAATCGGCATCGGCATTCTTGCGGTCAGCATGATCGATGCGTTAATCAAACCGGCCAGCATCAAACCGAACTTAACCGCACGTATCGACGGCTGGATTCATGATCTGGAAAACTGGCGCGATGACTGTTTCATCGGCCAGGCCAATCACAATACTGACGTCGACAGAATCAAAATCCTCAACGATGTCGCCTCACTTTCGCAGTTGATAGCGCTATTAAAATACGATCACGAGCTGGATCGTGCCAGTTATCAAGCCATCATCGCCCTGCAACACAAAGCGATGCGTATTATTCCGCGTATTGCCGCTATCGGTCATGCGCTGCATAGTCTCTCACCACTTATTCGGGAACAATTTATAGCTACTGCAGAGCAGGCCACCCGGAATGAACCGGGCACTGTGCCGCAACCAGTAGTGATACCGGAAGCGCTACGTGCCCAGGCTTCCGAGTGGGAAATTCTAGTACTTAACCAGCTAACCACACTACTTAACAAATATATTGAAGACTGGGCACTGCTGATGGACTACCGGGCTGCGATACACGGAGGCTCAACCACCATCACCACTCGTTATGCCATCAGTAAAGCCAAAGCCTTTCCATTGCCGCCGGATACCGGGCTCGCATTGCGTATGTTTGTCGGCATTATACTGGCCTATTTTGTTCTCAGCGGGATCTGGTACATGACGGGCTGGAGCCAGGGCCCTAACATGGTGTTACTGGGCGTGGTAGCAATCAGTTTCTTTGGCGGCGCCGATGAACCCGGGCTGGCGATCACCCACTTCAGCCGCTTTGCGTTCATCTCAACCCTGACCGCCTTTGTTCTGGCTTATGGCCTGCTGCCACTAGCCAACAGCTACGACAGCTTTTTACTGGTGATGGCCGGATTCATGCTGCCGATGGGGATCTGGGCAGCAAGCAATCCTCTCGCTCTGCTGGTACTGGTGCTGAGCCTGAGTAACGTCAATTTTCAGAATCACTACACACCCTTTAATATGGGCTATTTCCTGGAAGCGTCGGTAGCCACTATGCTCGGTGTCTACGTCGCCTTTCTGGCTGTCGCCATGTGCCGCAGCTGGGGCGCGCAAAACGCACTCACACAGCTGGCTGGACGTGAACTGCGCGATCAAGCTAAGTTACAGACCCAATTTAACGATGCAGCCATTGACCGGTATGTCGTGCGCTCACTGGACCGCATCGCACTGCAGGCTACCCGCCTTGGCAGCCGTCTGGAACAGCACAGCCTGGTGATGATCGCCCACATGAATGGCGCTGTCTTTGCGGCACGGTTGCGCCAGTGGTTCTATTCTGGTAGCGGCATCCAGACATCGTCGCTCAATAGCCTGTTACAGACTCTGGCACGCAGCGACTATCAATACAATGAATCATCCAAACTCAGCGCTCAATCATCCGGTCTGCTTGAGCAGATAGACGACTGCCTGCGTCACGCGTGCGAACAAGCTCAGGCTGAATTGCAATATTTGCTGACCGGGCTGAGAATCGCTTTATTCCCGCAGGCCCCACAATTTACTTCCACAGGCCCCAAAATGGAGCGCTCAACATGCTGAATGAAATCGATATCCTGGGGATTTTTATCTCTCCGTTACTGCTGTGCATGCTGATTGCGTTTTTTACGCGCCTGATGATCTCCAGCCTGATGGCCAAGGCCGGTCTGTACTCTTGGGTCGCCAGACGGCCGATATTTGATATTGCCCTGTTCATTTCACTGACCGGGCTGATGTTTTATCTGTTTAACTTAATCACTACTCCCGCAGGGAACATTCTATTATGAGCAAAAATAAACTGGCATCTGCATTTCGGGTCCTGCTGACGACTGGTGCGATTGTTGTCGCTGGCTTCGTGGTCTGGCATTTATACAGTTATTATCATTATGCACCGCAAACTCGTGACGGTAAGATTCGGGCCGATATTGTCCCTCTGGCCACCGACATTTCCGGCACGGTTAAATCGGTCTACGTGCGCGATAATCAGCGCGTCACGCAAGGCACCCTGCTGTTCAGCCTTGATAAAGAACGCTTAACCCGCGACATGATGCAGGCCAAAGCGACAGTGGAAGAGGCAAAAGCAACACTGAATGCGGCCCAGCGTGACTACCGCCGTTATCTGCGGCTCAACAAGGCCGTTTCCGTGCAGGAAAAAGACGACAAACTGGATGCGCAGACCCTGGCTAAGGCCAGTCTGGACAAAGCGCAGGCCGATTTTGAACTGAGCAAAATCAACCTGGATCGCGCCGATATCTACGCGCCAGTGGATGGCATCATTACCAACTTCTCACTGCGCCCGGGGGCATACGCCAGCGCCGGCGTAGCAATCATGGCGCTGGTCGATACCAACAGCTTTTATGTCGCGGGCTATTTTGAAGAAACCAAACTCAGCCGCATTCATAATGGCGCCAAAGCGACCATTTTTGTCATGGGTGAAGACCAGCCACTGTACGGCCATGTGGAAGGTTTATCCGCCGGCATTAACGACAGTGAACGAACTACGGTATCCGGTACCCTGCTTGCTAACGTTAACCCGACTTTCAGTTGGATTCGTCTGGCGCAACGTATCCCGGTCAGAATCGCCATTGACCAGACACCGGCCGATTTCGATCTGATTGCCGGGCGCACTGCGTCAATTAGCCTGAGTGAACAAACTCAATAAATTAAAATGAGGTCAGTTAAGATTTGTACAAAACTCCGGCAACAATCTGACACTTCGCGGACAACCCCATGGCGAAAATGGGGTTAACTTCACAGTTTATCTGACCATGACACAGAGATGCAGGTGTGAAAACTTATATCCGGACAATCAAACGCAAGATTAAACGAGTGCTGCTGACCTTAATTGGTCTGGCGCTCGGCTTGCCGCTACTGCTTGTCCTGCTGCTTAAGTTTGTCAACCCGCCTTTCTGGGGCTGGGAAATCGCACGCACCCTGTTTCCACCGCAGAACTACCCTGCCCAAACTCAGCATCAGTGGGTAGCGTTAACCTCAATCTCACCCGCCATGCCTGCGGCTGTGATTGCGTCCGAAGATCAGCGTTTCCCCGAACACTGGGGCGTCGATATGCACGCCTTACTGTCAGTTCTGGAAAATAGCGGCAGCAACGGCCCGGATCGTGGCGCCAGTACCATTACCCAGCAAACCGCTAAAAATGTGTTTCTGTTTCCGAGCCACACTTATCTGCGTAAGGCGTATGAAC
Organism: Vibrio sp. ABG19; assembly: GCF_029962385.1. NCBI lineage: Bacteria > Pseudomonadati > Pseudomonadota > Gammaproteobacteria > Vibrionales > Vibrionaceae > Vibrio > Vibrio sp. ABG19. The sequence goes on from NZ_CP071708.1 coordinate 134,599, forward strand.
TCTACATAGCCGTTTTGCTGGAACTCATCTGGGGTAAAGAACGCATCATGGAAATGTACTTAAATGTGGTGGAATTTGGCCCCGGTATTTATGGCGTCCAGGCGGCCAGCCAGCACTATTTCGGAGTCTCTGCCAGCCAGATTAATCGTTACCAGGCCGCTCAACTGGCAGTGGTTCTACCCAATCCGTACCGTATTCGCCCGCAGCCGATGACCCGTTACGTTCAGCAACGTGTGAACTGGGTGCTGCGACAAATGCGAAATCTCGGTAGTGTCTCCTTATAATACCGTCCTCTGGTTGTGATCAGGCAGTCAGCACTCAACCACATGACTAGGCGCGCCTTCTGATCTGCCCCCCGCAAGGTTACCGTTGTGGGGCAATCTGATGCCAAGCAACATAACCTTCATCTATTTTTATTCATTCCGTCACGTTGGCTCTCTAAACTTCATCCCGCTCAATTACTTATAAATATCAAGTTAATATTAATTATCGGGAAAGCACACCATGAGTAAGGAAACCTTCAATCCAACACGTTATAACCACAGTGACAACAAACCCTTTGAAGAAGTACTGGAAGCGAACCTGTCGCGCCGCAGTATTCTCAAAGGTGGCCTCGGCATCAGTGCGATGACCGCATTTGGCGCTTTTGGTCTGACGGGTTGTAACTCATCCAGCAGTGACTCAGCCGCAAGCAGTGCGCGCGTCTCTTCGGCGACACTCAATTTCCAATCCATCGCCGGATCACGAATCGACGCGGTTGCTGTACCACCAGGTTATGTGGCTCAGGTACTGGTACCTTGGGGCACACCACTTAACGCACAAGGCAGTGCCTGGTTGAGTGACGGCAGCAATACCAGTACCGATCAGCTTAATGCCTTAGGCATGCATCACGATGGCATGCATTTCTTTCCGATCAATGACAGTGCGACCGACGGCCTGCTGTGTATCAACCACGAATACATCGATCAGGCGGCGCTGCACCCAAGCGGTCCGACTGTCTCAGGCGGCGTACGTACCGTAGTCGATGAAGTGCGTAAAGAGATCTACGCGCACGGCGTGTCTGTGGTTCGTATCCAGTTGCAAAACAATACCTGGCAACTGGTTGATGACGATCCGCTCAACCGCCGTTACACCGGCGCAACTGTGATGGATCTGTCTGGTCCGGTTGCTTATACCGAGAGCGTGGTGACGCGTTTCTCGCCGGACGGCAGTCAGGCACGCGGCACACTAAATAACTGCGGCAACGGCTACACACCTTGGGGCACTTACCTAACCTGTGAAGAAAACTGGCCTGGCTACTTTGTAAACGCGGGGACACGTACTGAAGAACAGGATCGTATCGGCATCGAGAACGGCAGCACTCGCTATCTGTGGGAATCACTTGCGGGTAATGCGGAAGAACGTCTCGACGAGTTCAGCCGTTTTAATCTGGCACCAACCGGGGCGAGCTCGAGCGATGACTACCGTAACGAAGCGAACGGCCACGGTTACATCGTTGAAATCGATCCTTACACCGCAAATTCTCGCGCGAAAAAACGGACTGCACTGGGCCGTTTCCGCCATGAGGGCTGTACTTTCGCCAAACTTGAAGCAGGTAAACCTGTGGTGTTCTATTCAGGCCACGATTCGCGCTTTGAATATCTGTACAAGTTTGAGTCAACAGCCAACTGGGATCCGGCGGATGCCAATCCGGCCAACCGCCTGGTGACCGGTGACAAATACATGGATGAAGGCACACTGTATGTCGCGCGCTTCAATGAAGACAGCACGGGTACCTGGCTGCCATTAACGCTGGACAGCGTCACCACAGACAGCGGAACTCTGGCGGATCACTTCGACACACTGGCAGACATCATTATCAATACAGCCGGTGCCGCGGATTTAGTCGGCGCAACGCCAATGGACCGTCCTGAGTGGTGTACGGTTGACCCTTACACTGGTTCGGTCTACCTGACCCTGACCAACAACACGTCGCGTACCAGCGAAACTAACCCGGCAAACCCGCGTCTTAACAATAAGTTCGGTCACGTCATCCGCTGGGATGAAGGCGACAGCTCTACCGAGTTCAGTTGGGATATTTTCGTCTTTGGTTCAGCCGCCGGAGAAGATGCCGACACCAACCGTTCAAGCCTGACTGAACTCAACCAGTTCGCCAGCCCGGATGGTTTATCCTTCGACGGACGCGGCATTTTGTGGATTCAGACCGATAATGGCGCCAGCGAAGTTACATCTTACACCAATGACCAGATGCTGTGTGTAGTCCCATCCAAACTGACTGACGAAAACGGTGATCAGGTCGCGATCAGCGCCGATAACCAGGCAGATCTGCGACGCTTCTTCGTCGGGCCAAATGGCTGTGAAGTCACCGGCTTTGCCATCAGTCCGGATTACAAGTCGGTGTTTGTTAACATCCAGCATCCGGGCAACTGGCCTTACAGCGAGGATGCGGCTGAAGCGACACCAGACGGCGTGACCGTACGACCACGGGCGGCAACGGTGGTGATCCGTCGTGAAGATGGCGGTGAAATCGGGGTATAAGTTGTCAAACCGAACCTGACTGCACGGGAAGCCACACGGCTTCCCGTTCTTCTCAGCGCCGAAATCTGGCACCTGATGCATCCTTTTCACCTGATGCATCCTTTTCACCTGATGCACCCTCTTCGCCTGATGAATTTCCTCTGCGGTTCAAGGCCTTGCCACTTTCCTTGTACGTACTGGCTTTGTCTTATCATGCAGATTGCCAAGCAGATGGCGCGGCTTTAAAGTTTCCCATCACATTTCTCATTGCTGTTTAATGGTAGGCTTGCATACATTTTATCAATGGAGGTGAGTATGCCCGGCGCCTTTGCCCACATAACCAGCATACATGTCGCAGCGGCGAACAACAGTCTGATGAAACTGAACATTCCCAAGCGGGCTAAAAAGGTATTATCACAAAATAAAAGCTTTATCGAACTGGGCTGTGTCAGTCCGGATTACCCGTATCTGGCCATCCTTGATTCTGAGCAGAATAAATGGGCCGACGAGATGCACTACACCAACATCGGCGGGCTCATTACCGAATTGATTGCGCTGATTAAAGTCATGGAAGGGCGCGAGCAGGACAAAGCCTTTGCCTGGCTATGTGGCTTTGTCGCACACGTCGCAGCCGATATCACGATTCACCCTGTGGTTGAGCTCAAAGTCGGGCCCTACGCTGAAAATGCCAAGCAGCACCGAATCTGCGAGATGAACCAGGATGCTTACATCTGGCCAAAACGCATGGGTTTAGGTGAAGTCGGCTATGCTGATCGCGTACGCGATAGCCTCGGCAGTTGTGTCGACAGCGAAAATCCACAGTCTCTCGACCTGACGATTCTTACCCTGTGGCGCACAGCTCTGATTAACGCCTATCCCGACTATGCCCAGCAGTGCCAACCGGATATTAATGCCTGGCACCACGGTTTTCAGACCGTGGTCGATAACGTTGAAGAAGGCCATCACCTGTTTGCCTGGGCCCGGCACGTGGCCGCCAAACATGGCATCACCTATCCGTTACAACAGGAAGTCGGTAGTGAATTTATCGAAAACCTCGCTACACCAGATGGTGAGATGCATTACGACGCAATCTTTGATAAGGCAATTCACACGATTCACTGCTTTTGGCAACAGTTGTGCCTGGCCGTGTTTGATAATCAACCAACTGACTTCTTTAAAAACTGGAATCTTGATACCGGCTTGTGCGAGAACAATCGCCTGACCGCCTGGGAGGAGCTATGATCCGAAAAGAACTTAGAGCAACAATGATACGACTCATGTTACTCATCTCTTGCGTGGCCCTGACGGCCTGTGCTTCTTCGCCTCAGTATCAGGGCGAGGCGATGTATGACATGGCCTCCGTCGTCAAAGATATCGCCCAGTCAGTAGACGGCGAACTCAAGTTCGGTGATACAAAAGGTTTATCACAAGCGCAGATCGTGCAGAATGCCATGACAGATAACGGCGGCAAATTTAGCCAGCTACAACAGCTGGCTGGTAAAGCCAAGGTGGAAGATTACCGTATTTTATATGATTTCCAGCAAAACCATGCGGTGGTTCTGGTGTGTGATGCCGATATCGCCCTGATGGAAGACGCCGGCTGTAACGCCTCGTTCGATAAAGTCTACTGGCATCAGCCACAGCGCAACAGTTGTGAATTTCACCTCGATGCAACTCAGCTGTGCGCGCAGTGATGAGCGTGTGATGTCCGATACGTCATCCGGACATCACCACTACCTCTATCGTCAATACCTTGCTCTCAGAATATTACCCGGACCATTACCCCGTCACCAAAGACAGCTTTGCGCTAGATGATATGTCTGAATACCAATCGTACATTGAAAAACTGAGCAACGCGTTAACCTGCTTGCACTGAGCGACACCAGCCTGCACTCACTGATGTTACCATTGGCTCAGGCAACCATTGGCTCAGGCAACCAGGGCCTGAGGCAAATCGCTGCGAGAAAATGCATTCAGGACACCCTGCAGAACCGCGGAAGAGGTATCCTCACCTGTGGTCACGCTGCAATATTTCTGGCCATCGATAACCAAGGCGATACACGCCTGCGCTTGGGCATTAGTGCCTTCTGATAGCGCACTCTCATCCAGATGGGTGACCTCAATCCGGATACCAAAGCGTTTTTCTAAACCATTAACCAAGGCTTCAACAATACCGTTACCTTCGCCGAACAGTGTGGTATGAATGGCCGGAATACGAAACTCGCCGGACACCTTGCCGTTTTGCGTATGCACATCGTAGCCTTCAATCAGCCATTGCGGATCCTGATTAGAGAAATAGTGATCAAAGATAGACTTAATCGCTAATGAGGTCATTTCCGCCCCGCTGGTTTCGGACTCTTTTTGTACCAGTTTGCTGACTTCTGCGTGCATCCATTTCGGTAAACTGATGTTGAAATCCCGCTCCAGGATCAGGGCAATACCGCCCTTGCCGCTTTGGCTGTTGATGCGCACCACCGCCTCATAATCTCTGCCGATATCACATGGGTCTATTGGCAGATAAGCGACCTGCCAGTGCGGCAACTGATGCTGGTCATGATATTGCATCGACTTACGAATCGCGTCCTGGTGACTGCCGGAAAAGGCTGTGTAAACCAGTTCACCAACCCAAGGGTGACGTGGTGAGACCGGTAGTTCAGTGCAGTATTCAACGGTTTCAATAATCTCTTGTACATTTGAGAAATCGAGCTGCGGATCAACACCCTGCGAGTACAGATTCATGCCCATCGTCACCAGATCCATATTGCCGGTGCGCTCTCCGTTACCCAGCAAGGTGCCTTCGATGCGATCGGCACCCGCCATTACACCCAGTTCAGCGGCCGCAACGCCACAACCTCGGTCATTATGGGTATGCAGGCTGATCTCAATCTGGTCACGCTGGTGAACGTTGCGACAAAAGTACTCAATCTGGTCGGCAAAAATATTCGGGGTCGACATCTCGACGGTCGCCGGCAAATTAATGATCACCCGGCGTCCGGTTTGCGGCTGCCATTCCTCAATCACCGCATTGCAGACGTCCAGCGCGTAATCCAGCTCCGTGCCGGTAAAGCTTTCCGGGGAGTACTGGAACGCCCAGTCGGTCTGCGGATACTGCTCAGCGTAGTCACGCACCCAACGTGCGCCTTGCATCGCAATCTGTTTAATGCCGTCTTTATCTTTGCCAAATACCTGCTCACGCTGCACAGTCGAGGTTGAATTGTAAACATGCACAATCGCCTTTTTCGCGCCAGCAAGTGCTTGATACGTGCGGGCAATCAGCTCTTCACGCGCCTGGGTCAGCACCTGAATCGTCACGTCATCCGGAATCAAATCCTCTTCGATCAATGAACGGACAAAGTCGAAATCCGGCTGCGACGCCGATGGAAAGCCCACTTCGATCTCTTTAAAGCCCAGCTTAACCAGCAGCTTAAATAAACGTGTTTTTTTCTCCACTCCCATTGGATTGATCAGTGCCTGGTTACCGTCGCGCAGATCCACACTGCACCAGTTCGGCGCCTGAGTAATCACCTGATCAGGCCAGGTGCGGTCTGTTAAACGAACCGGTGTAAAAGGGCTGTACTTGCGATGGTTAAACATAGCCATAATCCTAATTTGAGTTGGGTTGCTGCCGGGCGGTGAACGGACCGCCTCACGACAGCGTGGAGAGATGTTGTGTTGTTATAGGGCATAGTTTACTCAAGACAGAGCACAATAAGGTTGCGTAATTAGCGATAAACCAAAATAATGAGCAATATTCACAAAGCAAAAATACATACAACTTTATTTTTATTGCTTTCAACATCGAATACGAGAAATGTAATGAAGCTTGACCGCTACGACATCAAGATTTTGACCGAGTTACAAAAGGACGGTTCTCTGTCGAACCAGGAGCTGGCCGACCGCATCGGGCTGACGCCCGCCCCCTGCTCGCGTCGGGTACACCAGTTGCAGGATAACGGAGTGATTGAGCGCTACGTCGCGCGTGTTAATGAAAGACAGGTCGGATTGAATTTGGTGGCGCTGCTCTATATCAGCATGGATAAGCACATTCCGGAGCGTTTCGCCGCGTTTGAACAAGCGATTGCAGAGATCCCTGAAGTGATCGAATGCTATCTGATCACCGGTCACGATGCCGATTATCAGCTCAAAGTTGCCGTGTCAGACATGGACAGCTACCACGATATTCTGCTCGGCAAAATCACCCGTATTCAGGGCGTCTCCGGCGTCAACTCGTCATTTATTATGCGTAAAGTCGTCGAATCTGCCCCCTTACCGTTACACTACGCGCAGCGAGAAAACTAAAGGTCGGCGACAGATATAGCGCCGTTATGTACAGCGATTAAATCAAGATTATTGAAATATCAGAAACGCTGTTTTGCTGGCTATACAGAATGAGGTCGCTCACGTATACACTTAAAAACAACTGCTGGGAAATTATCCAACACGTTGATGTCACCTATTAGTAGCAGCTGCCTTCGTATTGGCACTATGCGGATGAAATCTACAACAGTCTTTTAGCAGTATGGACATCAATAATAAGGATATCGACATACCCACCTGTTAGAGCGCCTTTAATTGCAGCTAGCTTATCCATACCACCCGCCAGAGCTACGACTCTCGGACAACTTTTTACCACCTGAAGATCCATGCCAATGACAGGATCTTCATCAGGCCCCAACACTGGCTGCCCATTCTCGTCAAAGTAGTGCAGACAAATGTCTCCAACTGCACCACGTGAAGCAAGATCTTCCACCATATCATCTTTATAGTAGTTGCCTGAAGATTTCAGCAAATGGGAAGGCTCCAACATTCCAATACCAACCAACGCAAAATCTACTTCACCAAACATATTAACCACAGAGCTTACTTCACCTGTTTTTAACAACATCTGCTTATAATCAACTGTTCTTTCTATACTTTGGGAAGGTAAAAGAAAGGCTTCACAATTAAGCATTTCGGCTAAAGAATGCGTTAGCATTGAAGCTTGTGCATTGCCATTGACACCCACTCCACCTAGCAGTTGAACCACGCCTTTTGCTTTTATGCTCAGAGGATGCAATTGTTCAACCATCTCCCGAATCGTTCCGCTCCAAGCAGATACGCCAACTAGCGAATTTGCAGGTAATGAGGTTTGCATGTAGTGAGCAGCAGCAGAGCCGATAGCTCTCTTAATCGCATCTTCGCTCGCTTTTTCTGGCACATCTACAATTATAGCCTGAGCTAAGCCATATCTGTTTTGAAGTTCTGCTTCGACGTTTAGATAGACATTAGATGGTTGAACCACGGTAATTTTAACAATGCCTTCCTTAGTGCAGCGGGAAAGAGCTCGGGAAACAAATGACTGTGAAAGATCTAGCTGTTTAGCAATATCGGACTGCTTTTTACCTTCGTCGTAGTAAAGTGTCGCGATTTTTACTAACAAACGCTGTTCATCTCTCTTTAACATATCGAAACCTCAGTCATAAAATAGGCACCACATTAGTGCCAAGACATTATTCAAGCTGGAATAAAAATTCATAATACCTCGACTTCCCAGAAGAAAAAAGACCAACGCACACTAGCGTTGGTCTTTACTCTGTTGAAGAAACCGAAACGAGAAACCGTCAGCCTACTTCTCTGTCATTGTAAAAGTAGCTGCAGTCCGGATCATGACTACTTAAGTAAAACCTAATTAATTGGTCGCCGACTTTTTCAACAGTGGCTTTAGTCATTTAAAACTCTCTTGATCAAGAATGATTATAGTAATCAATCCTACTGATCTTCTGGCTTATCAACTAAACTCAGGGTCATATCACCCAGTTTGGTTACCTGGAAGCCGTTTGCTTTGTACTCTTCATAGTCAAACGCATCCATCTCATCTACTGCGATCTTATGATACTCATAAAAGCCAGGCCACCAGTCATGATCATCACCAAACTGTGTATTCAAAAATGCATCAACTGCAGCTTTACCCATTTCTGGCGCCACATACCATGCCCCAAGTGATAGAACGTTTACGTCATTACCAATAACACAACGACGTGCTGCTGGTACGCTTTCAACAACCCCACAACGGACACCTGGACACTTGGCAGCAGCTAAGTGGACCCCCATCCCAGTACCACAAAAAATAATAGCACGCTCAAACTCTTTCTCGGTTATCATTGAACCAGCGCGTAATCCAATACGGTGAAACATTTCTACATCAGGGTCATCCGGATCTTTAACGCCGATATCGGTCACTTCCCAGCCTTTACTTTGCAAATACTTAACAACGACTTCTTTTAGCGGAAAACCAGCCCAATCCGCTGCAACTAAAATTTGCTTGTCTTTAATTAACTTCATTTTTGTTCTCCAGGTTTATTTCATGAAATATGGATTTAATTTTGAAATATTTTATTCTTTAGCTATTAGGACTATAGCGAGTTCTCTCTATCGCCATTTTCCATTGCTTATATTTTTCTTTAACTTTTACATTTTCCGAATTGGGTTTAATAATTTTGACTTTCCTTGGGATTGCATTTAGATCACGATATTCAGGCCACCAATTCAAAGCTCGGCCAGCCATAAATGCGCTCCCCAGTGCAGATATCTCTGAAATTTCACTTCTTATGATTGGAATTTGTAATAAATCAGCCTGAAACTGCATCAGTTCAATATTTCTCGAAGGGCCACCATCAACTGATAAAGCACTAAATTTCATACCACCAGATAGCTGCATAGCAAAGAAAAGATCTGCCACTTGGTAGGCTACAGACTCGAAGGCAGCACGCGCAATATGTGCCTGGCTCGCGGCATCAGTTAATCCGGTTATCAGGCCACGAGATTTAGCGTCCCAATAAGGAGCTCCAAGCCCGGCCAGAGCTGGGACAAAAAAAACGCCCCCGTTATCTTCTACTGACCAAGCCAAATCGCTAAGCTTATTAATATCCTCTATACCCAAAAGTCGAGAGATGAACTTAACCCCGGATCCGGTATGGGTAATGTTACCTTCCATAGCAATCATAGGCTTCCCATCGTCCCAAGCAACGGTAGTTGAAACACCTAAATCATGTTTTGGTGCATCTTCGACACAAACCATGAGAGAGCTACCAGTACCATAAGTGGCTTTTACAACGCCATGGTTATACCCTCCCTGTCCATACAGGGCCGCATGAGAATCTCCTGCTTGCGCTAAAATCGGCACTCCATCAATTATGCAAGAAACACCAGATGTCACACCACGTTCACCAGCAGACGGACGAACTTCAGGTAAACATTGTTCTGGTATTTGGTATAAATCAAGTAACAACGGATCCCAACTAAAAGTGTTTATATTAAACAACTGATATCGTGAAGCATTAGAAACATCCGTAACAAATTGCTCACCGCCAGTAAGTTTCCACACCAACCAGCTATCTACGGTCCCAGCACACAGTTCACCACGTAAAGCTCTTTGCGTACCGTTTTCGATACTATCAAGCAACCAACGGATTTTTGATGCAGGAAACAAGGGGTCAATAACAGATCCCGTTAAAGATTTAACTAGATCCGCTTCCGGTTTTTTTGCGATTTCTGCACAAATATCTTCAGAGCGACGACACTGCCAACTCACCAACGGGGTTAATGCCTCGCCGCTACTTCTTTCCCAAATCAATACAGATTCACGTTGATTGCTGATTGCAACACCCGCTAGAAAGCTCTTGTCAAGATCCATAAGACAGGCTGCAATTGCCTCTTCAGTAGCAACCCAAATTTTTTCAGGATCCTGCTCTGCCCAACCAGGATGAGGAAATACTAGTTGCACTGGTACACTACCTTTGCTCAACACATCTCCAGTTTGGCTGACTGAGATCGCTTTAGCGTTCGTCGTTCCTTCATCAATTGCTAGGATAAACGGCTGAGACATGTTACTTCTCCTCTAACATCTCTAGCGCAGCTTTCACTATGCCATTTACGTCAAAACCGTGATAAGCGCGTAGAGATTTACGATCACCAGCCATTGCATAGCCACCATCAGAAATACCAAGCCGTTTAACTCGATTCCCAGTGCCAAACTCCGCTACCACTTCACATATCAGCGCACCGACACCGCCATTTACGTTGTGTTCCTCAACTGTAATAACGGATTGAACTTTAGATAGATGCTCAGCTAATTGATGGGTATCACATGGTCGAATTGATGAAAGACACAGAACTTGCGAAGAGATTCCCTGATCACGAAGTACAGCCGCAGCATCGACAACTTCGTGCATTGCTGAGCCCATACCAACAAGTAATATATCTTCTCCCTCGGACAGGACATCCACTTTCCCAGGCTCAAATTTGTAGCCTTCACCAAATAATTCAGGCAACTCCTTACCATCCATACGAATATAGACGGGACCCTGTTTATCGATCGCGTAGTCGATAATCTGACGACACTGCATCGGTGACGCAGGAGCGTAAATTTCAATGTTACCGAAACCACGCATAACCGATATATCATCAATACTATGGTGAGTGCTCGCTAACGGGCCATAACTAGCACCAGAATTTAAACCAAACAACTTCACATTTGTGTTGTTGTAGCATATATCTACTTTGACCTGCTCATTTGCTCTAGAAACTAAAAATGGCGCTGCGTTACACGTAACCGCTACTTTGCCGCCCAGAGCTAATCCAGCAGCAGTACCAACTAAAACTTGCTCTGCGATACCCACATTCACTAAACGATCAGGAAACGCCTTAATGAAAGGTGCAATTTTCGCGGTGGAAGTGGAATCTGCCACTACAGGTACAAGATCTACTCCTCGTTCTATGGCTGAGATAAAACGCTCAACCATAATATTTGCAAAATGTTCTGCACTAGCCATGATTCAATTCCTCCAACGCCAACGTAACTTCCTCATCTTTAGGCACTCTGTGGTGCCACTCTGGACGCCCTTGAATAAAGGAAATCCCTGCGCCTTTAATGGTATTCGCAATAACCACATGTGGTTTACCTTCTGGTTTTAAGCTTTCGAGTGTTGTAACGACAGATTCTATGTTATTACCCTCACACTCAGTCACTTGCATACCAAAGGCTTTCCATTTTTCATCCAAAGGATCGGTTTTCATTATGTCTTCAGTGAAACCAGCCAATTGCAATTTGTTTTTGTCGTTGATGATAATCAAGTTATCCAGATCATAATGCGCGGCAACTAATGCAGCTTCCCAGTTGCTGCCCTCAGCCAACTCACCATCACCAGTGAGAACATAAATTTTGCGTTTACTACCTGATCTTTTGGCAGCAAGAGCTAAACCAACCGCGACAGGAAGTCCATGGCCTAAAGCCCCCGTATTCAACTCGACACCAGGAGTTTTATGCTTAACTGGGTGACCCGGAAGTTTGGAATCAGCATGCTGGTAAGTAGCTAACCAATCGGTAGGAAAATATCCTGCTTCTGCTAAACAACAATAATAACCGCCAGCTGCGTGCCCTTTGGATTGAATGTACACATCACGTTCAGGATCCTCTAAACGGTCTGGAGCACAATTAAGAATTCTAAAATATAACGATGTGACAATTTCAACTTGAGAAAGGTCAGCCCCAGTGTGACCACCAGCTGGACTTTCCGAGTTCAATACCACAATTCGCTTGCGAATATCGGTGGCTTTTTTAACGAGTTCATCAATCGATAAACGATAAGGGTTCATAGTAACCTCCAATATATTCACCATTGAATATATATTCATTAAGAGAAAAAAAATAGCATCAGTACATCAGAATGTGACATTAACTGATATTTCAGTCCTGCTAGATTAAACTTAATCCACAGCTTTTTGAGACGTAATTGCTGCTTTGTACTGCATCTTGCTTTGCATCTGATCGATAATAACAGCGATAATGATGACGATACCTTTAATCACCATTTGCCAAAACTCACTTACTCCCATCATAACTAACCCATCAGCCAAAATACCGATAACGAAAGCACCAATAATGGTTCCAACTACCGTACCACGACCGCCTGCTAGAGATGTACCACCTAGCACAACAGCTGCAATGGCATTCATTTCAAATGCTGTACCTGTAGCTGGGTGGCTAGCAACTAACTGAGAGGTAACAACGATACCTGCTAATGCCGCACACAAACCCGAAATTGTATATACCCAAACTTTGACGTTATTAACTTTAACACCCGAAAGTTCTGCTGCACGTTCGTTGTCACCAATCGCGTAAACGTGACGGCCAAAAGGCAACTTCTTCGCCACATAAGCAATAATACCCGCCACCAAAAACATCAACCAAATTGCATATGGAATTCCGAATAGATAGCCAGAACCAATGAGATCAAACCCCGTATTGCCAAGTTGGGGGTTACCCTGTAATCCTGGGAAGGTTTCGCCACCAGATAGCAACATCGCTGCACCTCGAATCACATACATGGTACCTAAGGTGCAAATGAAAGGAGCTACGTTATAACGTGTTATGAGTAGTCCATTGAGCGCCCCTATGGCTCCACCAATAACCAGCACCATAGGTACAATCACCCATACACTTAGGAATATCGCAATCCCAAACATCGGTAACACAATACCTTTTGATATCAAGTAACCAGCAACCATACCGCAAAAGCCCAAAGTGGCACCAATTGACAAGTCGATTCCTGCGGTAATGATGACAAACGTAATACCTAGCGCAAGAAAGGCGTTGATAGATATATGCTTAACCATGATGATTAAACTACTTGGCGCTAAAAACCCATCCACGGTGAATGAGAAGAAGCCCAATATAATAAATAACGCTATAAAAGTTCTCAATTTCAACAAGATCAAACCAATGTTCGCGGAGTTAAATTGATTTTGTGGCACTGTCATGCCGTCAATTGCTTTGGCTTTCATAATTAAAATCCTTGCGCACTAGCTAGTACTAAGTCTTCTTCGGTAGTTTCTTTTCGAAGCACATTTGCGGTAAGTTTGCCATTCGACATCACCAGTATTCTGTCTGATATCGCCATTATTTCTTTCAGGTCAGAAGTTGAGAACAGAACCCCAATACCTTGTTGTGAGAGCTTTACCATCATTTCAAAAACATCAGCTTTAGCGCCCACATCGATACCCCGAGTTGGTTCATCCAGCAACAAAACTTTGGGCTCGTTCAACAACGAACGGCCAATAACCACTTTTTGTTGGTTTCCGCCACTCAACGCCTGAATTTCAACTTTTGGAGAAGAGACTTTTATCGATAAGTTACCAATCGTTTCTTCTACGGCTTTCCCTTCCTCTTGCTCCGAAATTGCCATGCCTTTTAATCGTTTCCAAAGGCTCGAAATCGTCAAATTGCTGGCAACAGAACTAACTGGAAAAATACCCGACTGTTTACGGTCTTCAGGTACTAGACCAATACCCATTTTTACGCGGTCCGGCGTCGTTGTTTTAGAACCAATAATTTTCCCATTCAGAGAAAAACGACCTGAATATTTTGTTTTACCAACCAAACATTCAAATAGTTCCGTACGTCCTGCTCCCATCAAACCGTAGATTCCAACAATCTCACCTTCACGAACATAAAACGACACATCGTTAACCACACTCGACTCAGACTCATTAACACAAGTAATACTTTCAGCTTCCAATACCTTCACACCGTATTCACGATTCTCAGGCAAGAAATCCGCAACTGGATCGCTACCAAGCATCTGACGAACGATCCAGGGCACGCTGATCTCTTGAACCGCCGCTTCGGATTGGAATTTTCCGTCTCTCAAAATCGTAATATAAGTACCAATTTCCATTAGTTCTTCTAGACGATGAGAGATATAAATGATGGATACTCCTTGAGCCGTAAGGTCTCGAATAACATCAAATAAAATCTCAACTTCTTTCTTACTCAATGCCGAAGTGGGTTCATCTAGAATTAGAACATCGACTTTTCCTGATAGCGCTTTTGCTATCTCTACAAGCTGTTTTTGACCAACTTTCAAATTAGAAACAAATTCATTTGGATCGATATCCTGTTTGAGCCTCTTCATTAATTCATTCGCAATCTGACATTGTGTTGCATTATCGATAGGGGAAAAACCTTTCTGCTTCTCTCTCCCTAAAAATATATTTTCGGCAACCGTCAAGTTATCAGAAAGATTTAACTCCTGATGGACCATACCAATACCATGTTCAGCCGCGCTGCGAGTGCTATCAAACGAGACAGGTTTACCTGCGATATATATTTGCCCTTCTGTTTGCTGCTGAACACCAGCAAGTATCTTCATCAATGTGGATTTTCCAGCACCATTTTCACCGATTATTACATTAACAGCACCGCGATAAACGTTGTAGGAGACATTATCTAGTGCCTTAGTTCCAGGAAAAACCATTGAAATGTTCTCCGCTCTCATAACAATGTCTTTATTATCAGTTCTCATAGCTTTTACCTCTCAATAATTTCAAGAGGAATGACTTCAGTAACATCGTTATCTTTAAAAGTTACTGCTGCCAATACATCTAGTTTACGACCCATCCATGAACTATTTGGTCTAGTAAAGTTTTGGATAGCTTTTTTGTTAAGTTCTTTAGATAAGCGAGCAAACTGAACCTGATTCTTGAAATCATCGAAATTAATAAAACTCGCAGCATCACGAATCGAATTACCACGAACTATGGGCCCAATCTGAAGTACAAGCTTTTGATCTTGGGTTTCTAGCGCCATAGTTCCTACTTTATTATTATCATCAACAGCCCTAACCAAACCGCTAATTCTGACAAAAGCGCTATTCCTGCCGTCAGTAGATTTTTTATCAATTGACCTGGAAACCGTGTTAGCTTCCTGAAGAATGTCACTCCAGAATTTGTCTGCAAGAACCTCCGGTGTCAGATTCTTAATCGATGTGGCCTCTTCTGCTGTCATTGGGATAATTGGATTACCATTTTTATCTAACTTCACCACGTCACATCCAATAAGGGAAAAGCAAATAACCGAAATCAACGACCATTTCGTAAAATTCATTACACTCATGTTTCTCTATCCTTTAAACATATTGATATAGTCAAAACAGGTGAGCCAAAGAAAAATTTCGCTCACCTTACAGACTTATTTCAATGCAAAAGTATCAAGTGTCTTAGCGTTAGAATAATCAATCAAAATACAATCCATCAATTGTTTTTCATCCAAGCCGGTAGAACCTGTTCTAATATATTTATCCGCTTGGACCATTGCCATTTGTGCTTGATCCCATGCTGGCTGCAAAACTGTGGCTTTAATATTCGCGCCGGCGATAATTGAGTCACGAACATAATCACTGCCATCGAAACCAACTACAATCACATCGTTACGACCTGCAGCTTTTAGAGCGGCTTCAGCCCCCAAAGCCATAGTGTCATTACCCGAAATAACACCTTTAATGTCTGGGTTAGCCTGAAGAATAGATTCCATACGAGTAAAAGCTTCTGTCTGACTCCAGTTTGCGGTTTGTTTTGCAACCATTTTCAAATCTGTATAGTCATCAAGAACATCATGATAACCTTGAGAACGAACGTGAGCGTTGGTGTCAGACTCACGGCCCAGCAGTTCAACATACTTACCTTCTCCCCCCATCAGTTCAACAAATTTTTCAGCGCCTAGCTGAGCGCCTTGATAGTTATTAGAAACAATCTGAGAAACTGCTACACCAGTTTTATTTATTTCGCGATCAATTAAGAAAGCCGGAACACCAGCTTGCTTCGCCTTCTCTAATGCACCAATTGTCACATCAGAACCTGCGTTATCAAGAATAATGGCTTTTGCTTTACGAGCTATCGCAGTGGAAATCAGCTGATCTTGCTTGTTTGCATCATCATCATGAGATGCCACTAAAGTTGTGTAACCTAACTCTTCGGCTTTCTCTTTCGCCCCCATAGCTTCTGCTTTGAAGAAAGGGTTGTCATGGGATGGAGTGATAATTGCTATTAATCCGTTATCAGCCGAAGCAAGGCCGGGAAAGGCCATAGCGAAAGCTAACGCGCTGATAGTCAGTATCTTGTTTTTCATTATAGTCGCCCTCTGAATATATATTCACTTCACGTTATTTATTCATAACAACCTTAATCACACACCTAGAATCTGTCTAGATCGTGTTGTACAAAATCAGAACACAATCACAATCAGAGAATATTAATTACGCAGTGAATACCATAATCGACATGGAGTTTTCATGAAGAGACATACTTTAAACTCGGTAACTAATCAAGAATTAACACACATTAATATCATCATAAGATATTGATATTAATATTTTTTTATAAACAAAACCCACTGCATGAGTATGTAAAAATTAGGAATGATATTTAGCTATTGAGGTGATATACTCAGGGGTGAATATATATTCGAGAATAAATTAAAATTCAGGAGTGGTACATGGCTTTGAGTAAAATAGAGGATATCATTGAAGATATCCGGCTAGGTAAAATGGTTATCCTAATGGATGACGAAGACAGAGAGAATGAAGGTGACATCCTAATCGCCGCAGAAAAAATTACTCCTGAAATCATAAACTTCATGGTTACTCAAGGGAAAGGGCTCCTATGTCTAACGATTACAGAGCAACGCGCTAAACAATTGAACTTACCTGTAATGGTACGTAAGAACACAGAGCAGTTCGGCACCAACTTTACAGTATCCATCGAAGCCGCTTCTGGTATTACGACTGGTATTTCAGCTCAAGACAGAGCACACACCATAAAATTGGCTGTAAATACAGAGGCAAAGGCATCAGACTTAGTATCTCCTGGCCATGTATTCCCAATCATAGCTAAGCCAGGTGGCGTGCTAATTCGTGCTGGCCATACCGAAGCAGGCTGCGATTTAGCTAAACTGGCAGGTTTTGAGCCATCATGTGCAATAATAGAAATTCTTAATCCTGATGGCACAATGGCTCGAAGACCTCAACTGGAAGAATTTGCGGCACAACATAGTATTAAACTTGGCACTATTGCAGATCTAATTAAATACCGTCTTCAAACTGAAAGTGTAATTGAATGCGTTCTTGAGCAAGACCTTATGACCAGACAAGGCGCTTTTACTCTTACAACGTTTAAGGATACCATCAACAGTCAACTACACTACGCGCTCTCAACAAAAAAACTAAATGTCAGCGATGAAGAGAGCGCTCCATTGGTTCGCGTGCATGCCCTAAGTTATCCACTTGATCTTTTCAACGTGGATTCTAATAAGTGGAATATCCAAGACGCAATGGAACAAATACAAGAAAGTCCAACAGGTGGTGTGTTAGTTGTTATTGGTAAACCACTATCAAATGATTCAATCATTGCTCATTTAACGAATGAAGAGTCAAACAGCACAAAACGACACGCTAGTTGCGAGATTGGTATCGGTTCACAGATCTTACAATATCTTGGCATTCATAAAATGCGCTTATTAACATCAACAGAGGTCAAGTACGGTGCTCTTTCAGGATTTGACCTGGCGATTGAAGGTAACGTAAAGAAGTTGACTAAGTAAAATATTTAAACGTACCTAAACATTTACGGTTAAGGTACGTTTACTCTTATATCCAGGCTATTTATTTGTAAAATAATCCAAATATATTTCCTTTGATAAAATAAAGGGATAGTAATGAGGAATCAATAAATAATTTTTCTGAATATTTTAATAGCAGCCCCTTGGTTTATAAAGAGGGCGTTCAGAATTCTGTGTCAGCTAATTTTGGCTAAATATCTAAGACGTCATCCAAGCGACCTTCAAAATGAATCGCCAGTTGAGACAATGTCATATTCCAATTCTGTATTGGCATTGTCCATTTGTTAGAAGCATTCAATATCCCAGCATACAGTAGCTTGAGCAAGCTATTTTCATTTGGGAACCCTCCCTTAGT
The DNA here is from genome assembly GCF_029962385.1 of Vibrio sp. ABG19. Lineage (NCBI taxonomy): Bacteria > Pseudomonadati > Pseudomonadota > Gammaproteobacteria > Vibrionales > Vibrionaceae > Vibrio > Vibrio sp. ABG19. The sequence goes on from NZ_CP071708.1 coordinate 152,901, forward strand.
TTTGGTCAGTTTGCGGAATTGGCGATGTACGGCTTCAATAGCATTTGTCGTGTAAATAGCCTTTCGGACGTATTCTGGATATTTGAAGTAAACCGATAAATTTGCCCATTTGTTCCGCCAGGAACGAATCACTATTGGGTATTGCTGTCCCCATTTGGCTTCCAAACGATCCAACTCCATCTCGGCCGCTTCTTTACTCACAGCCCGATAGACTGGCTTCAAGTCGGCCATAAACGCCTTCTGATGCTTAGAGGCAACATATTTCATAGAGTTACGGATTTGGTGAATGATGCATTGCTGAACTTCTGTATCAGGATAGATGGTTGCTATCGCTTCTGGGAAGCCTGTTAGCCCATCTACGCAGGCGATCAAGATATCTTCAACGCCACGGTTATACAAATCTGTCAGCACTGATAGCCAATAGTTTGCCCCTTCTGACTCTGATAGGTACAGCCCAAGAAGTTCCTTTTTACCTTCAATGTTTAACCCTAGGATTGTGTATATCGCTTTACTGACATAGCGTCCGTCTTCTTTAATTTTGTAGTGGATTGCATCGAGCCAGACAAACGGATAGAGCGCATCGAGCGGACGTTGCTGCCACTCCTTCAGTTCAGGTATCAAACGGTCGGTAACACCTGTGATGGTGGCCTCAGAGACCTCAATGCCATACATATCTTCGACGTGACCACGGATATCACGGTAGCTCATACCGAGCGAGAACATGGATAGGATCTTACGGTCGATCTCATCGGTCAATTTAGTCTGGTTCTTCTTAACTAACTGGGGTTCAAATGTTCCAGAGCGGTCGCGTGGGGTATCCAGTTCAAACGTGCCGACAGAAGACTTAATCGTTTTCTTGCTTGAGCCGTTCTTACGGTTAGGTTGCTCATCACCTTCAAGGTGCTGTTCGAGTTCTGCTTTCAAAGCAGCTTCTGTGATTTGTTTAATGAGCGGAGTTAAGAAGCCATCTTTACCTGTCAGGTCTTGGCCTGACTGAAGGGCTTTAATAGCTTGTTCTAGATCGAAGTCTTTGTTCATGTGTCATTCCTGTTTTGTATATCATACTGAAATGACACAGATTTCTAAACACTACCTTTATAAATCTGAAACAGAACCTTTGTTCACATATGTAAACCAGTATAATATAGAAGCCAACATTCAATTCAGCTATGTCTGCTATTCTGATGTGGGAAATTATAAACCTCCTCGCCAATAATAAGCAGAATCCCTATCTAGACACAAAATCTACATGGTAATTTTCTACCTTTATACATAGTCAGAAAGATTTATTGTATAAGCTGAGGACCTTTTTCTTAACGCCCTTCCAGCGCGTTAACAGTATGCCGCTTGCAATGACAATATAGATAATCGGCTCAGCCACTTCTGATTTGACCGACCAATAAAAATGTACCACTGCCAGTATTGTCGCGAGGTAGACCCAATTATGCAGCTTTTGCCATTTTGCGCCCATTTTACGTTGCATCGAATGTGTTGAAGTGACGGCGAGAAGAAACAGAATAATCCATACGGCCGCACCTACCGTTAAGTAAGGACGTTTAACGATTTCAGAGGCCAGTAAACTCACATCCAGCCCTAAGTCGAGCGTCGCGAATGCGATGAGGTGGAGCAATGCCCAGAAAAAGCTGTACAGCCCCAACAGACGCCGGACACGCATCAGCTGGCCCTGTTTTGTCCAGCGCGCAATCGGTGACACCAGCAGAGTGACAAGCAAGGTATTCAGCGAACTGATGCCCGTGAAGTGAATGACACTCTGTACAAGGTCCCCACCTAATGTATTGTTATTCACAGCGATCACGAGCAACGCGAAGAACCCCAAAGAAACGATATGAATTAGGGTTTTCAGGGCAATGATCGCTGTCGGTCTTCTCTTGCTCAATAGAATTTCCTCAGATCCATATTTTTGTACAGATACGCGACTTGTTCTTCATACCCATTGAACATTAATGTTGGCTGTCTCCTGGAGTTAAATACACTGCCTTCACCAATAAAGCGCTCGCTTGCCTGGCTCCAGCGCGGGTGGTCGACTTGCGGATTCACATTGGCATAAAAGCCATATTCATCGGGTGCTAAGCGATTCCAAGTTGTGGGCGGCTCTTGTTCGGTCAGGCGAATGCGTACAATCGACTTGATGCTTTTGAAACCGTATTTCCACGGCACCACAAGCCGCAGTGGCGCGCCATTTTGTGGAGCAAGTGTCTTGCCGTATAAGCCAACCGAAATCAGTGTGAGCGGATTCATCGCTTCATCGAGACGGAGCCCCTCAACATACGGGTAATCGATACTGCTAAAAGAGTTCTGAGCCGGAAATTGTTTAGGATCATAGAGGGTTTCAAAAGCGACGTACTTGGCGGTGCTTTTGGGGTCAGCAAGCTTAATGATGTCCGCTAACGGAAAACCTATCCAAGGAATGTTCATCGACCAGGCTTCAACGCAGCGTAATCGATAAATGCGTTCTTCTAAGGTAAATTTACGCAAGATATCGTCGTAATCGAGTTTTACCGGGTTATTGACTAAGCCATCGATCTCAACGGTCCATGGGTCAGTGACAAACCCTGATGAGTTATTGACCGGATCGGATTTGTTGGTACCAAATTCATAAAAATTATTGTACGACAACACTTTGCTCTCTGGCGTGAGCGACAAATCTGCCTGATACTGCTGCGGTTTGGTTGGCGAGAGCGCGATGCGACGGTCAGGCACTGATTTTTCTGTTGCCGAAAAGAGATCAAAAATGCCTGCTTGGGCATTCATTGCGACAGGCATACTGGCCACAGCAATGCCAAGCTTTTTCAATACATCGCGACGTTCCTTATACACCGATTCTGGCGTTACTTCGCTTTCAGGCAAGTTCCAGCTATGATTCTTTTTTATCCACATAATCTTCCTCCGAATGTCATGCACACTGCTGTAAAAATGGAAACACGCATTGTGAACCAGACCGCTGGTATAACGATTTTCTTTCACAGGACAACATGAAAATCTTCAATCGTTTACAACTGTTACTCTAAGTGAATAATAAATAAATGATTAGTTCCTATTTATACTTTGATTTAAATGGAATGATTCACTCCGGATCACAGCAACGCGCAGGAATGAGATAAACAACCGCTCTCATCAGTTGTTATCAAAGGCCGTTTAAAAGGGATAGTGATGATGGAATACGTAATCGATACGCGTTTTAGCAAACAAAAAGAGCCAGCCAAATCAGCCAGCTCTTGGTTAGAACACATGATGGATGATAACTCGTATGGAGTTTGGTTTGGCTAGTCTATTTGTAGTGGTCAACTAAATTGTAGTGGTCAACTAAAATTATGACGGAGTGACTAAGCGCGCAACTGTTCTACGATGCCAACAAAGCGACTGACCCCGACTCTGACATCCTCCAAGCCATGAGATACGGAGTGCATGCTGTCTTCCCCCTCTAATGCCACTTGGTTTACCGAGATCAGGTGATGTTCCATTTCAGCAATAAGACGGGCATTCTCACCGACCACATCCGTAATTTCCTCGGTTGCAGCAGATGTGCGGGAAGCTAATTGACGTACTTCATCCGCCACAACCGCAAATCCTCTGCCAGTGTCACCCGCGCGGGCAGCTTCTATCGCGGCATTTAATGCCAATAAGTTGGTTTGACTGGCAATACCGTTAATCGTGTTCACCATTCCGTTAATGGTTTTGGATTGTTCCAGCAATTGCTGACTCAGCGCACTCGCACCCTTAACTCGATTGGCGACATTATGAGCCGTTTCAACCGCACCATTGAGGACCTGAACCGCTGAATCTGTAATATGAGATGTTTGCTCAGAAATTGATGCCGCCATCTCGACCGCCTGCATGGCTAAATTCACCCGGTCGGTAATATTCGAGGCGAATTTTATAACCCGATAGACTTTTCCTTTCTCGTTTACAATTGGGTTATAGGTCGCTTCCAGCCAAAGGCTATTGCCCTGCTTGTCCTTACGTTGAAACTTACCGCTAAAAGGCTGACCTCTTTCTAAACGTTGCCAAAAGTCCGCGTTATCACGATAAAACTCAGGAAAACAAAACATCTTGTGATGTTTGCCGACCACTTCATTTAATGAATACCCCATACCACGCAAAAAGTTTTCATTGGCATGCTGAACCGTTCCGTCTGGTGAAAACTCAATCACGGCCAACGACACATTGAGCGCTTGTAGAATGGCGTTTAAATGAATAAATTCCTCTTGTGCATGGGTAATGTTCTTGCAGACGTTGATGACTTTCACTAATTGTTTTGAATCATCTAAAACGGGAACATAGGTACAGTCGAGGTATACCACATCTTGCTTAATTTTCCGCTTGTAAGTGCCGCTGTGGCTTTTCCCATTCGCCAGCTGTTGCCACAATTCTTGATTCTCGGACAAAGCTTGCGGAGAATCATCACAAAACTGACGCTGATTTTTCCCCATGATGTCAGACAGCTCTGACCCGACCATATCTAAGAACCGTCGGTTTGCCTCGATGATGTTTCCCTCTGCATCGTAGTTAACAATGGCTAAATGCTGACTGATAGCACTCATATCATCAAAAAGGTGGGCCTTAGTATCAACATCAGACGTCGTATTTTTTTCTGCTCGTTTATGACCTAACCACATAGCATGATCCCTATTCGCACTGTATCTGTTCAGAGATGTTTGTCGTTGCCCTGATTCCATTCAGGTACAACCTCTTACTAACTATAGGCAACAAATATAACCGGTGCTGATTCATATAAAAGAAACCTTAAGCCGGGAATGATTTTGATAATGAATGCTTTAGCTTGGCATCAGTGCCTAATGCATAGCAGCAGTGAAAACCATTCAGACAACGCCTATATCAAGCCTGTTGGCTTACCGGAGCGATATTCCACTAGAGTCGCCAACTCACGCTTAGGTTGTAAACGTAATCGTTACTGTTTTCTCTCTCTTTTAATGGCTTGGCATAATCAACCGCTACATACAAATTCGCTCCGTAGCCAACTTCGACACCAACGGCTGCCGACGAAATTCGATCTGACCTCATAGCCGCATTTTCTTGCTCAGCGTACGCGTGATCATAGGTGATGTATGGATTGAAAAAGTACTGACCATGCTGGTTGCGTTGCAACAACTTCACTTCTGTGCCATAACCTTTGTCGCCCTCTAATGTGCTTTCCGGATAACCTCGACCATAATTGAGCCCACCGAAATTCACACGTTGTGAGGGGACGATGCGTTGGTCTGCATACATTCCGTTAGCTCTGAGCGACAACACGTAATCCTCAATAAATTCATAAGAGGAGGAAAACTGGAGGTCGTAAAAAGTAAAATCGTCGTTGTAGATGTCTTCCGACTCTAAGTCACTCCGATACTTAAATGCGCTGCCAATATTTTGATTGATACCCAAACCCAGCGAGAAATTAAGCTTATCAAGACGCTTAATCATATCAATCGAAAGTCGGCTCAGGACATAATCTAGCTTATCGTTTAACTCCCCCAAAGCGATACCGTTGAAGGAGAGATCATAATTGCGTTCCTCACTCTCATAAGTCACCCCCAACGACAAGCTCAAGTCTGTCGCCCGACTTAAGATTATCGGGTAAGAGACAGAGTAATCTACGCTGCGCCGCTTGAGTTTGTTTTCAACCGCTACTTCTACGTCTTCGACATCAATCGCCGTCTCTTCACTATCGGTATAGTAGCTGGCGCTCAGTTGCCCGATCATTCCATTATTGCCAATATCGTGCTCCAGTCGCACTGAATAATATTGTTCATCACTGTTGTTATCACGTGGAATTAATCCGATGAAAGTCACACGATTGATTGACATCCGATTCACATTAATCCTCGCTCCTAGAGAAAAGTTCCGATCGGAGTCCTGCTGCATTGCATAACCGACAAAGGGCTCGAATACGGAATTATCGCGGGCAATAACACGGATAGACGTAGCGCCGGAGATAGTCTTGGGTCTCGGCAGTGCGATATCAAATTGGTAGCCCGGGATTCTGTTAATCAACAGAATCGCACGCTCTAATGATGCCTGGGTCGCTGGATTCTCATTCATCACAGGTTGCAATATCGCACGCACTTCCTGCTTCACGGCATCATCGGCTATGTCTAGTTCACTTCGCACCACATAGCCTTCTACAATAGTGATGGTTAAACGACCATCACGAAAACCGTCTTGTTTAACGGTTGCAAATGCCAAGGGATAGCCGGCAGTATGGAAACGCGCGGTGAGTTTCTCAAGCGCCCGTCCGACGAAATCTGCCGAGTAGGGCTGATTTAGCAAAGCTTGCACATCCAGCGCCAGTAACTCAAGCTGCACCGATGTACCACCTGCAAAATGGATCGACTGAATAATATCTGAGCTTTGTACCTCCACGTCACCCTGCATCTCATCCAGGTTCACGTTTGGAGAAGACTCGGCTTGCATTCTGCTCATCGGTTCAGGTTGGACTAATAACGGCGGTTCCACGGCCAAACAGCGGCAGCTAACAAACAAGCCTGCAATAACAACAAAGGACTTTTTTTTGCTCAACATAGATTTCCTTATCAAATAAAGAGCCAACATTTGCTGGCTCTTGTTATAGCGAAACAAAAACGGTTACCGGCCCAAAATAGGTTTCAAAACGTTGGTTGTAATATGGGTCAGCAGTCCTTTCTTCTCACTGACATCGGACAATGCCTGTTGATCGTCGCCTGTTATGTTATCTGTCACATTGGTGAACGACAGCGAACTTAGTGAAGAGCCCGTTAAGCCGCCTATAACGTCCTGTAAGCTTTGTGCCGTTGAGCCTAATAAACTGGCCAGAGGCGTTGATGAGCCATCAAGCTGATTAAAGTTCAGTAACGTTGAACTCAAATCCAAAGATCCGACTAATCCGGTTTCCAGATTCAATATGTCACCCAATTGCTGAGAGACCAGTGTGAGATTTCCGTCTGCATCGGCAAATAACCCAGTTCCTGCAAGCAAATTATTATCACCTAAGTCAGACAACGGGTTGGCATTCAACCGCTCTTCAAGCCCTGTTTTCAAGCTCGCCAACAAGGTGTCATCTCTCTGCAACTCGCTGGTCAGCAGAGCAGTCAGGCCATTTTCTCCGACAAATAACCGGCCAACATCTTCAACCGTGCCTCGCGTATCCATCAATAATGCAACGGTCCCTTTCGTCAGTGTCGACGCGGAAACGTAAACGAAGTTAGGCAAGGTCGTTTTGATGTCACCGACATCATTAAAAAGGATCAACGCGTTGCCTTTAAGATCAATCATGTCTCCTGCCTGAACTAAAATCGGGGCTGTCATCGCGCCAAGATGTTCAGAAAGGCCATACAAACTGCCCTCCTCTGAGGTTTGGTACTGCAGCCATCCCCCGACATTCTCGACTGTGCCACCTAAGTCGGAGACCGTCATACCAGTATAAGTCAATAACCCAGTGCGCTCGTTAAGCTGAACAAATACAGGTAACGCGTCGAGTTGCGCGACCGCATCACCAGCAGAAACCACCGTTGTACCCAGTTTTTCCGTTGCATTAGCTGCGCCTTGCAATGTGTTAGTGACATAAGCGTCATCCACTTCCAGCGCCGTGGTCCCGAGTGGCAAGCCATCCCCAAGAGCCGTGACGACCTCGCCGAGATTCACCAGAACCTCTCCGGACCCGGTGGTTAACGTATCTAATGTGGTGCTTAACTCACTTTGTGACACGCTGCTTCCCGTTTCCGACACAATGTTCCTCGACTGCGTACTTACTGCAACGTCATCTTCCGTCACTTCCTGGCCGCTACCGCCTGACGCCATCGAACCTGATCCACTGCCGCTGCAAGCCGTCATAGCCAACAAAGACAGGAGTGAAAAAATGGAATTTCTATTTAAAACAGTCATGGTATCCTCCTTTACTCAGATACGTTCCTTATGACCTTGTTTAGCCGCCGGTCCAATTTCTAGCACCGCCAATAATCGACATAACTGCGGGTAACTAAGCGGGATCGGTCGCCCCATCAGTTCAAACACGGTAAGCATGCGCCGGTATTGATCGACCATAGGTTTCAGCGGCGAACATTTTTGATTGTGCGAGAACTCGCTGAAAACCATCATTTCAACCGTGATAATTTTCAGTGCTTCAAGATACTTGGACTCCTTGGCAGAGGAGAAACCACGAAACGCATGTTCAATATCATGCAGTTGCTGTTTTTGCTCTGTTGAGAGTCGGTACCATGAAGCGTTAAGTAAACTAAAAAGCTCTAAAACATCGACAACAAAAAGGACGTATTTGTATGGACTGATAGCATCCTTCTCATACAATACGTGCTCCTCTGAGTCGTCAGATTGTTCTAATCCATGATATTTAAAGAAATATAAAAACCTCGCATTGAACCAGACAGAGTTTAATTCAGAAATCCCCTCCGTATGTTTTCCAGCACTGTCGACGTTGTAAAATGCTGCTAATACTTCTTTTATTTTATTTAGAATCATATCTGTACCACCGTGACAATAAAGCTATTATCCAAACAGCCTAAATACGACACTAATAATAATCATGATAAAGATTTCGCAAAGATCCAGAAATTAAAAAACACCACCAGGATGGAGAAATTAGTATTAAAACATTAATTATAATGTGGTTATATGGCTAATTTATTTTTCATCAATAGCTTAAAATCAATTAATAACCACCGTGAGTTCATGGTCAATATGCCCAAGGTTTTACGCAACAAAATTCATTATTAGTTTCGTGATCTGAATCACAAAAAATATTCATCATCACTCATATAACCTGACTACGATTAGGTTGAAGGCAACGGTGCAACACTGTTTAACTTCTGAGAATAACTAAAAGTGCTCGAGGATGAATTTCATCATCTAAGCGTCAGTTTGAGGAAGGTTACTATGTTTCTATTCAAAGACTTAACCACCAAAGCGTGGTGCTCACTCATCTCATTCCTACACTGCAATAAAGGCGCATCCGGTATCGAATACGCCATTATTGCCACCATCGCGGCGATTGCGATCGCACTGTTTTCGACAGGTGATGATAACATCGCAGCGCGCATTGAAGACGTGTTAGAAACCGTCAAAAATGCGCTCCCTACAACTGCATAAATTTAAGGGCGGTTCAATAAACATCTAACGTGGTGATTCAATGAGTTTATTCGCGACTTATTGCGGACTCTTGTTGATTGCTAGTGCCTACGATATAAAAAACCAGCGGGTGCCCGCACTGTTAATTGCGGTTTTAATGCTGGCACCCGCTTTAATTCTTTATGGAATAGGCAACTTTACTTTCAATCACCAAGTTCTGCTTTCCGTCATTTTTACGTTTCTGATTGTTTTTATTGGATACGTTGCGTTTGGTTTTGGTGGCGCGGACGGAAAAATATTACTCGGAATTTCCTTTATATTAACGATAGATGTAATGGCAATATTTTTATTGGTCTGCTTGTCGATATTCACGATTTATTTTACCGTTTTTTTTGGAAAGAAAAACGAAGCCCCTTTTGTTCCGGCCATCGCAATCACCGCGATTGGATTCAATTTTGTCACGGGTGTGTAGGAATGGATATGTCGCAATCGATAACAAAATTAAAAAGGCAAACGGGCTCGGTGGCCATTGAGACGGTTTGCCTGCTGCCCGTTATTATCGTTTTGCTGTTTGCCGTGATCCACTATTGCATGATTTTCTTTGCGGCCAGCATATTCGACCATGCGGCGAAAGAGAGCATTCGCCAGTCAATGGCGTTCGTCAGTGAGGAGTGCTATTTCAGCTACCACAGTTGCTCCGGCGATGAAGTACTCAACCAAGTGACCCCCACCATACGAAACAATGCGGTGATGGTTATCCAGGGCTTTACCCACGGGGAAGGAAATAGTCCGGGTACATTGTTTGGCATTACGTTGCCGGCGGCAGAGCAACTGATACGCGTATCAACCATAACCGATCCCGCAGGTGGTTCTGAGGTCTGCTGTCAGGTATCGATTGTCCTCGACGGCTACCGAACGACCCCGTTTCTACCAATCGGTATCATTGATGGTCTGCTCCCTGGAGAGGCTTCCGTTTTTCCCGACCAGATTGTCGGCACTGCCGTGCTTAAGTTGAACTAGGAGCCAGCTATGAATCTAACCCACAACAAAGTCAAAGCACTAAAGTTGGCGTCTGTCGTTCTTTTCGCCATCGCGCTGATCGTCGTGCTTATTGGTCTGCTGACCGCCCCCAAAACCAAGCCGCAGCCGTCGCAATCGCCTGCCCCTTTATATAGTGCCTGGGTATTTGATCAGCCCCTTGAGCAAGGCACGATGATCGCGTCAGAGATGCTCAGACAGGTTAATACTCCGCAACACAGCCAACGCTACATTCAGAACAAACAATTTGTTGTTGGCCGACGCCTGAATCAATCCGTAGACGTTGGCGACTACGTAACCGATGATCTGCTTGCCCCTGACCGGCCAGTCATCGACGACCTTCCGCCTCATCATAGAGCGATTGCGATCAAAGCGGGTGAAGTCTTAACCGTCGGAGGCTACATTCAGCCAGGTGATTATGTGGATGTGATGCTGTTGCTCAAACCAAATCGAGAATCTGGCACCAGTACAACATCGAGAAAAATCGCCTCCAGTCTCAAAGTACTGGCAGTGGGAGATCTTCAATTAGGCACAGACAGTGATAACCGCGAGAATCATGCCAAGTCTGTGGTTCTTTCGGTGCGGGAAGATCTGGCTCCGACGATTTTGCTAGCCGATAGCAGCGGTGAACTCAGACTCGCGGCAGTAGGCAGCCAAGAACTGGCTTTTGAGCAACCATCCAAGGATTTGGATCCAGCGTTACTGTTGCAAACCGTTTCATTAACACGCCAGCCCAGTGCAACCACAACAAACACACTGGTGGCAGAATTGAAACAGTTTGAGCCGCCGAAAAAAGAGACTAAAAAATCATCTAAGCCCGACCCCGCTCGTCAACGTGTCGCTACGCGCACCCGATACGTCGAAGTCATTCAGGGTAATGAGCGCTCTGTCGTGAAAGTACCTCAACAATAAGGAATGTTGTCTATGAGCCTACACAGACTGGTTGTATTATTTTTGCTCATGTTACCGTTTGTCTCTCAAGCGGCAGAAACCATTATTCTTAAAGAGCATGCTCAGCAAAGTATTCACATCCCAACAGGTGACCTGAAACGAGCCGCTATCGCCACACCGGATATTGTCTCACTCACTGTACTCAACGACAAAACGCTATTACTCACCGGTCAACAGATCGGTTCAACGACATTGAACGTCTGGACCACAACTCAGGACACACCGTTAGAATACATGCTCAAGGTTCAGCCAACTGCCGTTAGTTACAATAATGTTCAGGTTCAAACCGACATTAAAGTGGTAGAAATCAGTAAAAGCGCGTTGAAACAGGCAGGTTTTTTCCTTGGCCGGCAAACTGGCAATACAACATTTGGCATTGGCAGCAGCTCTGCTTTAAATGGCGCTTCATTTGGCGGGGAACTCTCCTCCAGCAGCAACTTTTTATCTCTGAGTGATGCGTTTAATGTGGTCATTGGCGATGTATCAAAAGGGATTTTAGGGACCATCAGCGCACTGAATGCCAATGGTTTCGCCTACACCTTGGCTGAACCGAGCCTCGTTACCCTGTCCGGGCACACCGCGACCTTTTTAGCCGGCGGTGAATTCCCGTATCCGAGGTCTTCCAATGATGGGGATATTTCCATCGACTTCAAAGAATTTGGCGTGAGGTTGAACTTGTCTCCTACCGTGATGGAGGACAACCGCATCATGTTGAAAGTGGCCCCCGAAGTCAGTGAACTCAATTACAGTAATTCCGTCAGTACCGGCGGTGTTCAGGTACCCGGAATTAGCGTACGACGCACCGACACCACGGTGCAACTTGGTGACGGAGAGACCTTTATTATCAGTGGATTGATCAGCAGTACTACGATGAAAAATGCCGACCGCTTTCCTGGCTTGGGTGACATCCCGATTCTTGGCGCCTTTTTCAGCTCCAGTCGCCTGGAAAAAAATGACAAAGAGCTGATGATGGTCGTGACGCCCCACTTGGTACGCCCGATTGCAAAAGGCACCACATTACCACCGCTACCGGGAGAGATTTACCGCAATTACCAACCGGACTTTTTCAAGATGGTCTTCATGCATGCAGAGCCAGAAGATCTTCCCAGTGACATAGGATTTTCTAAATAACTTTGGCCCGTGCTGATTCTCTTTCTAATAATCAGCTAACGCAGCTTCAGGAGCCGTTTATGACGACAATCAACTGGTTGAATGCCTTTAAAAATTCTGTCTGTCAGCCTTTAGATTTGGAATTAAAGGCCGACTTACATAAGTACGTGCTCGAGCAAATGGAAGATGATGGTGTCCTGTTTGGCCTCGCCTCTGATAGCCGCGAGAACCTGATGCTGCCGGTCATCACGTATATCCAGCGATATTTAATCAAAGAACATATTAGCCAATCAACGCCGCTCGACACGCTGGCCGCAGAGTTAGTCGATGAGATGCTAGGTTATGGCCCGATCGAGAACTTACTCAAAGATCCATCGATCAACGATATTCTTATCAATGGCCCGAAACTGGTGTTCGTCGAACGCGAAGGCCTGTTGGAACAAGTGGATCATCACTTTCTCAACGACGAACACGTTATCAGAGTCATTAGAAAAATGCTCTCCCCGCTCGGCAGACGGATAGATGAGTCCAATCCAATGGTTGATGCTCGTCTTCCTGACGGCAGTCGTATTAACGCCATCATTCCGCCGCTGGCCCTGGATGGTCCTTGCCTTTCGGTGCGCAAGTTCAAGCAGGATAGCTTAACGGAACAATACCTTCTGGATAATGACACGCTGTCACCCGACATGCTGGCTTTTTTGAAACGCTGTGTTGCATCACGCCTGAATATATTAATCAGCGGAGCGACCGGATCAGGCAAAACCACGTTGTTAAATATTCTCAGTCAATATATTTCGCCACATGAAAGGGTTGTCACCATTGAAGATGCAGCCGAACTGCAGTTGCGAAATACCCATGTCGTGCGTCTTGAAACCAGACCACCAAACTCGGAAGGCAGCGGTGAAGTGACCGCGCGCGAGCTGGTAAAAAATGCTCTGCGAATGCGACCTGACCGTATCATTTTAGGCGAAAGTCGTGGCGGTGAAGTGCTGGACATGTTGCAAGCCATGAACACAGGACATCTGGGCTCCATGAGCACCTTACATGCCAACTCACCACGAGATGCCCTGCTCCGATTGGAAATGATGGTGACATTGACCGGTTTTAATTCCAGTGAAAACTTCATCCGAAAAGTGGTTTCATCCGCGGTCGACATGGTGATACAGATAAGTCGCCTGCCGAATGGCAAAAGAATTGTTTCAGAAGTGGTGGAAGTCGGCGCGGTTGAAGATGGACATATCAAAACTCATAAGCTTTACGAATATACACAAAGGACGTTTAAGCCAAGTGGCATCCCGACCAATGAGCTGCAAATGAAGCTTGAGGAGCAACTATGGTAAACCTCTACCTGCTGCTGAGTCTGGGAATCATGGCAGTCGCCGGTGTTTGCTATGCCTTAGCCGCCCACGTCCAGAAGAAACAGGCCACGCAAGGAAGTCACACAACGGAACTTGAAACCAGAGTACGTCACGAAGGCCCGCAAGCGTACGTAATAGAGAAAGCCCAGCAGATGGGATTTAGCCAGTCATGGTTCAAAAATGGCTTGTTATTATTACTCATCATTAGCGTCAGTTTCATCATGGGACGAATGTTTGGTAGCCTGGCTTTTGTGATCAGTTTCGTCACCTGTCTTTTGATCGTTACATTCTTGGCGCGCCTTCGTAAAGCCAAAATGAGATTACGCCTGACACAACAACTTCCCTCTTTTATCGATCAGGTTCATCGCCGTATCAAAGTCGGATTGACCGTACCACAAGCGGTAGACCAGTCAGCAAAAGTGACCACCAGCCCGCTCAAAGACGTACTGCAACGCGTCAATGACCGCAGAGCAATAGGCATTGAATTACAACATGCTTTTATTAAAGAGAGTCAGATTACCGGCGTTCCGGCATTGCGGTTATTGGGCTCGATATTCAGCATCAATACACGATACGGCGGCAGTATTACGGACTCCCTCGACAGCCTGGTTAAATTGCTCAGGCAGCAAGATCTGAGCCGACGTGAGCTTAAATCGATCACCGGAGAAACCCGAATAACAGCCTGGGTTATCGGATCCGCGCCAGTATTGGTCAGTGCCTACATGCTGACGCAGAACCCAGAGCTGTTGATCAATATGTGGTACTCAGAGACAGGTCGTCAGGCGTTACTGTTTGGTATCGTCCTGCAGCTATCGGGCATCGTCGTGATCTGGCGAATGTTTCGTAGTTTATAGCCAATGTGAAATGTCTACAGCCAAGGAACAGAGCCATGACTCAGACCTATTTTGTACTGTCAGTGGTGTTAACGCTTTGCGCAGGGATTTGCCACTTGATCGCCATTCGCCAGGAGAAGTTACTGCTTGAATCTGACGAATCGATGGCAGTGACACCAAAGACACAATCTGTGCGCGAGCCATTGATGCAATATTCGCTGCAATGGTGGCGAAAATCCAAACAAGATCATCAAAAATCTCTGTCCGACATTGTGCTTGCCATGCGTCAGGCCGGGTATATCAGTGGGCGGCAGCAAGTGTTGTGTCTATTCAAGATGTTCATCATCTGGTCCGGGCTGTTTTTAATTTTTACCGGCCAACAGTACCTCTTTTCCTCAACCATGCAGCGCACCTTCCTGTTTTATGCCTTATTCATGGCGCTAGGCGCGTTACTGTCGCTCTACTGGTTCAAAATTCAGGCACGAAGACGAGCGCGACGAATTGATGAAGAAATGCTGACCACGGTGCATATGATGGCCATTCTCTGGCAGGTTGGCCTCTCGTTGGAAGGCCTGCTCAAAGCTTACCTCCAAGAAGCGAAAGAACTGACCCCTGAGGTCAATAAGGATATAGAGCTTATCGTGGCTCGCATCGACGCAGGTCAAAACCGCGAGATCGTGTTTAATGATATGGCGCAACTCACCTTATCCAGTGGATTCCAGGACTTTCTGACCATGTTATCGCAAGCAGCAGCAACCGGCGGTGGTTTAAAGGAATCGTTCCAATCCCTGGCGGAGTTGATATATCAGCACAAACGGGTCGAATTGCAGGAAAAAGTGACCAAATTATCCGGAAAAATATCCATTGCCATGATGGCGCTGATGTTTCCCGCTCTGTTTATTGTTCTCGGTGGTCCGGCAGCCCTGGCGCTGATGGCAGCCTTTGGAGGTTAAATGAAGTCTTTATTGGTTTTGATTCCTTTGATATTGGCAGGCTGCTCATCCAGCCAACAACCCGTTGAATATACTCAATCGCCAGGTGCGTGTAACGAAAAGTTATCTCAATCGCAGGGGATGAAGCTGTCGATGGCCCAACAAGCTTTTTCTAAACAGCAATACTATTCCACTTTGGCGATGCTAAAGAAAATGGAGACGACATCCGTCAGCCAGTCCGCTTTGCAGGCCAAAGCTTTGCTGAAAACGAGCCAATGGGACGAGGCCAGTAAAGTATATGATCGCTTGTTGGATACCTGCTTGAAAGGTGAGGCAGCACATGGGCTCGGTTTGATTTCCGCATACCGGCAAAACTACCAACAGGCCGGCAAGTGGCTGCGACTGGCCGTCGATGTGGAGCCCGATAACTCGGCGATCCGCAACGATTACGGCTTCTTCTTACTACTTAATGACGACACAGACGCGGCAAAAAGAGAGTTTTTAACCGCGTTAGAGCTCAACCCAAACAATCACCGTTCGGCCAAAAACTTATGGCTGGCTTTATCACGCGACAATGATCGTAAAGGCGCGCAAAGCCTCATCAAGCGATACGGCTGGGGATATAAAGAAAATCGGGAGTTAGTCACTGCCCTGCGTAGTTTTAATCCATTAAGTCGCGAGGAGACGGAACAATGAAAGCACTTTTTCTTTTAGTTAGCGTAATCACGTACGCATCCGCAACGGTTGCACAGACATTACCGGCCAAACCACAGAAAGGTGAAGAAGTGACAGGCCAGCAGACGCGGATCTGGCTGCAAATCCAGCGGCAAAATATGCTCGCAACCAGCCATAAAGATACACTAACGCCCGAAGCGGCGAAGGCGACCCAGCAACGTGCTGAAAAATCGTTTTCGCACGCGATTCCGGAAAAATTCATTAAGAACGATTTCGGAGAATAATCATGGCGAAACGCGATCAGTCAGGCGCCATCACTTTGTGGCTTGCGGCTGCCTTACTCAGTTTGGTTATCTTTACTTCCGTCGCTATTGATACCGCACGCCTGGCTTTTCAGCGTCAGCAACTGCAGTCTATCGCTGATCTTGCCGCCTCGGAAATCGGGCTCAACAACCCTTACTTTATTCAGTCTGAAGGTGCCTCAAACCTGACCACGATGCTCTCGGACAAATATAAGGATCAGGTGGACAGCCTGACCGTTCAGAATGGGTATGCCACCATTCAAAACAATCGCTGGGTCATCGACACCAGCACTGCCGCGGTCGCTAATGGCTACCCGGCATCTAAAGTTGTGGTCACCAAAACGGTTCCCCAAAGTATGATTGCCGGCGGGTTATTCAACGACAATGAAATCACCCTGATGGCAGAAGCTGCAGTCCAGAAAGCAGGTATCATCAGTTTTGGCATTGGCAGTAAAACCCTCAACTCAACAGACAGAGGGATCTTGAATGGATTGCTGGGCGGACTGCTAGGCACCAGCCTCAATTTAGGCGTAGCCAGTTATGAAGGCTTAGCGAACACCTCATTAAAACTGGGCAGTGTCCTTGACGCACTGGCACTTGATCTCGGTTTAGGCTCACCGCAGGAAGTACTCGAAACCAACATATCTCTTCTGTCCGTGCTTGAAACTTACCTCAATGTCCTGGACAACGGCGATCAGTTTCCGGATGGACTGAACCTCATTATCAACCAACTTGCTCTGGTCGAAAGTATTCCTGACATTGTCCTGGGGGATGTATTCACACTAAGTGAAAATGGAACTCAAGGCGCGGCACTGGAGACATCGCTCCGTGCACTGGATTTAATTAAAACCACTATATTTGCTGCCAATAAAGACCATTTTGTTAATATTCCCGCTCTTTCTCTTGGTGTCCCGGGCATTACCGATGTAACAGTGAAAACCCAGATCATCGAACCGCCGCAGTACACGGTTGCAACACTACCGGTAGTTGAAGGCCACGAACCAACCGCAACAACCTCTCAGCTTGAACTAGGTCTCACTGTTTCATTGTTACAAGATGGGCAGAATAGCGTTTTAGATTCACTGCTAAATATTTTAGATAATCCTATTCTGGGATTAACACTCAAAATCGACCCCATTGTCTTCAATGTTTCCGCAGCTAAGGCAAATGCTACACTAACAAGCGTGACTCGAACACAAGAAGAAATGTTGGGAGAAGTGAAAGCTGAAAGCCCGCTAGTTGAAGTGACCGTTCAGCCTGTCGCAATTACCGCCGGGCTTACTTTCTTGGGCTTTCCTATAAGCTTAGGATTACAAGCTGAAGTTAACATCTTCAACACCAATCCTGAATTAACTTCATACACGATCCCGATACCAACACCGAGTGATTATCCCGAACAAATTTCTGTAAATCAAAATTTTGATATTGATGTGGGGGTTGGCGTTGTATTGGGTAACAGTACAGTAGATACGTTAACTTTAAATTCTATTACCTCCAGATTGGAAGCTGTTCTTAATCCATTATTATCCGATATTATTTCTAGCATTTTAATTCCGATCTTAAATACACTTGGCGTGCAAGTCGGAGGCGCAGACTTATGGGTAGATTCCATCCAGGCATCCTCACATGGTTTGATTCTTTGAATTTAGCCATGCGTGAAGTGTGAGCTACGGCTATCACCCTTAGTATTACGGTCAATCATTTGAATGATTCAAAACTACCACGCAGCAGCAAGTCAAGTTGGATAGTAGAATGGATAACAATATGATTCATAGTGTAAAAAGATTAAGTGAAAGTCAGTGTTTGCAAGAAACACTCATCCCCATATTTGAATATGATGGCCAGTTCTATCGCTTTAAAGTTCAAGGCGAAGTCGTGTTATCGCTGCAAGGCTCAGTGATTAAGCATAAGGAAGCTGAAAAAATTTATCTGGCATTACTGAAAGCGATGGAGTTAACGTTATCGATAAAATAGGTAGATCTATGTAACATGGGGCCAATAACAATATATTGCTAATTGTATGATTAACGCATCATAATTCTTTTGCCACACGTCTGGCACAAATAACTTTCTTTTACACCGAATATTGTGTGCCAAAATCTACGCCGAACTTTCTTTAAGCTGTCGAGGTGACGACAATTCATCCTAACCTCCTGTGAGAATGACAGTGTGCTGGATTTATTCCCACATAGGTATTTATTACTTACCTGGCAAAATAGATAACGCGCCAGACATAAGCACTTGGTTTCTTCCCAAAGATTTGGCGTTATAATCCGCTCTTTTTAGTGCCTGCTGTTAACAAAAATCACCAGGTTAAAGAAATGTCACACCAATACTTAATCACGCTAATATTTCTAACCCATCCAATTTCTATATCAATTAATTTTACAAAATATGAAATTAAGTATCAGACCAGAAAGCAAAGGATATATTGACTGCCAATCAATATATCCTTTTGATATTTCAAATCTATATCTATTTGATTAAAAGTTTTTATTGTTGCACTTGGTATTTAAATGCCGGAATTACTATTTCTACGCGGCGGTTTTGCTCACGACCTTCTGCCGTTTTGTTCGAAGCAACCGGGCTGCTTTCCCCCTGACCAGTCGCTTTGATACGATAAGCTGCAATGCCTTTTTCTTCCAGTACCGCGGCCACAGCCTGAGCTCGTTTCTCAGACAGCTTCTGGTTATAGGCCTCAGGACCACTTGAGTCAGTATGGCCTGTTACTTCTACTTTCGCCTGCGGGTGCTCTTTCATGAATATGACCAAATCATTGAGTTGCGCTTTTTTGTCAGCACTCAGCTCTGCGCTGTCATTAGCGAAAGTCTTACTATCCAGACGCTGGAACTCAAAGGTTTTGGTCACAATTTGTGGCTCAGGTGCAGGTTTTGCTGCGGGAGCTGGCTTCACAGGTGCCATAACTGGAGCAGGCTCTGCACTGCCCCCGAAACGGTAAACCAGGCCTAGCGTGGTTGTGTGCGCTTTAGCACGTACAACATCATTATTGATATCACTCAGGTATTGATACTCAAGACGAACACCAAGATTGCTGGTTGCTGCATATTCCAGACCCGCAGCACCTAAGTATGAGTAATCCGAAGAATTCCCGTAGAATACCCGTGCACCACCAACTTTACCGTACAGATCGAGCGCGTCTGTCAGGCCAACGCTCAATTTGGGCGCAATGGTGAATGCTTCTGCGGTGTCACGATAAATACCCGCGCCATTAAATTTCCCCAAATAGTCGTACCCCCCCTCCAGTGCCAGCCAATCGGTGAGGTTATAACCGAGTAAAGCTCCTGCCGTCGTACCATCCAAGTCACAGGATTCCGTATTATGACACGCGTCATCAAGCCAGGTTTTACCGACTTTAGCGCCAACATACAGATCTGCCATGGTCGCCGTTGATGCGACTAACATGGACGCGGATACCATTGCTGTTAACTTTTTCATAACTATTCCTCACGGTTTATTATTGTGATCGTAGGACTCGCGACTGAAACCTATAAATGGAATTTTTGACAACTGACTGACCATTAAATCGCAAACCTCATCATTCACTATAATAAACAATTCAAAAAGTTGCCTAATAGGTAAGAGGTTTTCTAATCAAAAATGCAAATTAACGATGATTAAGTGTATCCAAGGTTTGAACCAGCATTACGGAAAATACAGAAGAATAGCTTGGGAAATAATAAACACTAACTATCTGATTCTAAAAATCAACGCTGTGACATGATATTTTTAACCAGTCACATTGGAAACGCTCTTGAATGAGGAAGGCGTATAATACTTACGCAAGTGGATCGCATTTCGCGAATTTTTTGTAATAATACATTTCATCGCTATTATGCGTTAACAATAATAAGCACAAAAGTTTTAAAACCACAGAAATGCGAAAAGCCGCTCATTGAGCGGCTTTTCTGAATTGGTGATACGTGCAACATAAATCAGCATAATCGTACATCAATGATCAATTGGTTACAGTCAAGATTGCAATATATAACAGCATAAGATTGCAGCATAAGTCAGCAAATTTTTACTTTAACCCAAATGAAGCGTAAGAAACTTTCCTACATGTTAAGCCCGAAATAGATCATAGGTCCATCGGCGGCTTACACAGGCGCTTTTAGCTTTAGCACCACAAACCATCATCTGTGTTACATGCCCGTCAGCACACCTCTGGACATTTCTGAGTTAAAGCTTTAACTCTAACTCATCAGTTTCGGATTAAATTTTCTATGGCTTAACGCCGCGCTCACCGCAAACTGCGAGCGCAGCGAGTAATTTATCCGCGTGCAGGAACTTTTATACGTGAACTGAGCATCATCTCTATGTCCAAATCCGGCTATTAGCGGACGTTTAAAGTGTTTACTCGTTCTCCAAACCTAAGACCTTAAATATGCTAGTTTACTGGATATTCAGGACAGTGATTTCAACACATTAAGTGGTTTGAACAACACGCTTAACCGCATCTTGTAGACCGTCTTCTTTCACCTTACCCATATCAACGTTATAGCACTTAAATTCCGGCCCTGATCTAGGTAGCCAGTCTTCGAACTGGATTACTTTCATTGACTTGCCTTGAGGTGGGAGCAAAAAGTCAAGCATCCGGTTCGTCAAATCTTCATGGTGACTGGTAACAATGACCTGTCTTTTCCAACTATCGTTAGCATCGGCGTACGCCAGCTTACGAAGCAGCACGGCAGCAGGAATTAGCTGGTTCATATCAAGAGAAGTAGTAAAGTCATCAAATCCGATAACCCTATGGCCTAATTGTTCTGATAAGGCCAAGTTTAAGTTTATTGTCCAACAAATTGCTAGCTGGGATTTTTGACCTGTTGATAGGTCGTCGAACGGTACATCAGACTTCGTCTTAAAACCCCACTTTGGTATTTTCGGAGTGCCATCGTTTTTAAGCTCGATAGGCAGAAAATCATCGGGAAAATGGAAGCTTGCAAGAAGCTGATTCATGTTTTTTAACAATTGATCAAGTTCAGCTTGCGGTATTACCTCAACAGCTGATAGCAACTGACTTCTTGCACTCGATTCCTGTTTACTTATAGCCAGAGCATCGGTGATCATTTTCTCTGCGTGCTCTAAACCATCCCAATCAATGGCGTTGGCTTCGTCTTCTACCTTCTGGATCTCTAAAGCTGACCAGTTAGTAAACACCCTGCCAAGCTTATGAATAATATCGGTTTCAGAAACGACTGAAGCACCCTCTGCAACTGGAGTTTTTATCGTTTCAAGATAATTACTAACATAGTCAGTTAACCCCTCAACAGTAAGGTTAGGTTCATTTAGAAGTTGTGAAAGCTGATTTGAATGAGCATTTATATCTCTCACAACCACCTGAGAGCGCTTTATCTGATTGAGACTAGCGGTAACAGCTTGCCCTCTTAAGGTAACCGTCTCTATCTTCCCTCTGATTTCAACAGAACGTGCAGTCGTCAATGTCGACAATTTTTCCAATTGAACCTGTAACCCCTGTTTCAAATCAATAACATCTGAAATATCAGGATGCTCGTCCCAAGCCTCTAACCAGCTACTAACATTGTCAGTAAAGCCATCAATCCAAGTTAGGAGCGAGCTGCCGTCTCCTTGCAGCTGCGCTTGTAACTTATTAAGCCTTTGGTATTCGTAGGTTAACTCAATTCGTTGTTTCTCCAGTTCATCTACTGTATCAGCGTAAATGTCAGTATCTGAGCCTACGAATAAAGTATTCTCGAGTTCAGAGGGGGCCAAGATAGTATCTTCTGACCACTTTTTTATGAACAAGTTTGCTGGTAAAGACTGAATAGTAGATAAGAATTCTTTGGTAAAGGCAGGTGGTTCATTTCCTTTCTCAGAAAAATCGACCTGACGGCCTCGATACTCCAACAAACTATGCCCAATATGGCTCAACTGGTCAGGAAGTTGTGATCCTATCGGTTCAGCCAAGTTACTGAAGTTTCCGATGGAGCTAGAAAGGTTGCGGATTTGAGAATCCCATTTATTTTGTAGGTTGCCATTCTTTAAGGTCAACGTACTATCGACTAACAACTGACGAAACGGCAGATCGTGAGGGAGCTTATCGACAAGCTCATTAACTTTTCCAGCGAGAGTTTTTCTTTCTTCGTCATAGTTTTTTCTATACTTCAGCGTATGTAGCTGGCGCTGCCAGTCTTCTAACTTTGCTTGTAACGCCTTCAAGCTCCGCTTAATCTCTTCGCCCGGCTTGTTTTCAGGCTCTAATAGTTGAATGATTTCGTCACATGCAAGCCCAGCAATATTTTCTTGATAAAAAAATGAGGCTACTGTACTGAGTTTCTTATGGTCAGTTTTAGCCTTACCGTTAAGCTCAAACCTCTTGCCATTTATAGATACCGCACCCTTGCTCTCCTTAGTGGTTATAAAACCACCTGCACCAACGTTAGACTGATTAAGTACCCAGTCCATTGCTTCTAACAAAGAAGTTTTACCTACCCCGTTTTTACCCGTCACCAAAATAAGGTCGGCAGGCTGACCTGCTATCGTAAAATCAAGCTCTTTGGGGCCCCCATCTTCTGAAGCTCGGTAGCCTTTGAAATTTTCCAGTCTTATAGACTGAATAGTATCGATATTGTTACCCAAGAGAAGTTACCTCCAAAACTGGTTTACCTAATAGGTCATTGATGTCCTTAACAAGTTCATCCTGCCAGCTTTGAGCAACGCTATCATTTTCACCAGTATCCACAGAAACCTTTAAAATATCCGTAAATCGAGTAAATAGCTGCGGCTCAACGCCTCTGGGAGGTTTAGCGTTTTTAACAGCTTCAGAAAGTACAGAAGAAAAATCTTGGGCTGTTATTCTCCTAGGAGTATATTCACTTGAGGCCAGCTCCCCTAACCAACGCTTCTTTGCATCTTCTACTGATTTTCCTTCAAATGATCTTACGGCTTGAAGAACAAAACGTCCCCGGTGCCAATCTTGATCACCCATAAGCTGTAACCAAGAATCGGATTTCTTATGCATATCAATAAGAGCAACTAAAGGCGCAAACTTCTGGTAGTCATGCATCAGGTCTGTGAGGCGATCCATCAGGCGGGCAACATATTTCTTTAGCTCACTCATTTCCTCTTCACTTGGTTCCGAATCAGAGCGCCAAACCACCAGATTACAAGCGGAGTGGCAATGGACAGACACAGGATAGATATCTCTTCTTGCTGGCTCACAGTCTGCAAAACTAATCTCCAATAATGATTCCATTCTTAAGCTTCTCGTAAGTAGGTTCGCCGCTTGATACTCGGCTGGTTGGCATAAAAGTAGTTTGTGGGAGAGTCAACTGCATCTAAGAGCGTTTCTGCGACAGTGTCTTTATTCCCATCATAAGGCTTTTGGTGAAAAATATGTTGCCACCCCAAAGTCACTATTATCTTTGGAGTGATAGAACCTGCCGCCGTATCTTTATTAATAACCCTACGCAGGCTTGGACGAATATGAGCACCGGCCTGCCCTAGAGCGAGAGCCAGATGGTTATTACCTATCGGAACATTTACTTCATCCCCGGAAGAGACAAATGAGGGATCTGCATTAAGATAAAGAAGCTTATCGCCAGTGACTCTCGCCTCAGAATGTTTGAATGATAACGCAATGCCACCTTCCAGATCTTGTTCCGAAATTGGAGAAATGAGACCTTCAAATAAAAACAGCAATGTTACAAGCTCAGACATAAGAGCTTTGTTTTCATTTATAGGATCATACTCTTTCGCTTGTCTACCATTGAGCTTAGATAAACTAGCAGCTAATGCAGAATATGCTTCCTGATCGGCGCTGCCGGCACTGATAACACCAGAAATAGAGTCTAGCCACGTAGGTGTCGCAGTGCAGTAGTCGGAATCGTCTAAGAATGTACCTTCGAGTGTTGATATAACTTGATGAAGAATGACTTCGGAAAATGGTAAGACAGAAGTAAAGCTTGCATTCATTGACTGAATACTGGTTTTTAAGGCTTCAACAATTAAAGTTCTTGCTACTCGCTCATAAATACTTTTCCAGAGTTCATCTGCTGTTAAGTTCTGTTCTCTATCAGGATGTCGAATAATTAACTTATCGCCGCCCTGCGGATGTTTCTTGTGGTGCAAGGCGTAGGTATTGACGATTTGCTGCTGGTGAAAAGTTGGGTAAGCGTCAAAAACTGCAACTATTGGTGCAGAATGTGTTTCCAAAACCTCTTTGTCATTATCTTCAAGTTCATCTGTATACTCGTCCAAAACCGTCTGAAGAGTGTGATGCACTTGTGGCTCGTCGCTACCAAAACCCACAAAAATCAGTGATTTACTTCTAAGTCGATCTCTAAAAACATCAGCAGCCCATTGTCTGTTCCGCCATTTTTGGAGCTGTCGCTCAGTGAGAAGTATCGATTCGTATCTCTTTTTAAAATCAGTATCAACAAGTCTCTCAGCACAACCATTTACCTTAAAGACCTTTAGACGATTGACATTGACATCTCCAATCTCAGCGCCTTTTTTACGGTAATCGTCAAGACAGGAAATTACATCTGAATTACTTGCACCGCTCAATTCAACATAGGCCTTTTCAAAGTTGCAGTCGTAGTTGGTGGTTATTACTTCATTAATCAGCCCCTCTCGTGACAACTTGGCTATGTAGTAATGAGCAGGCGTTGGGCATAGATCTCGATATTGATCAATTTTCAGAACCTCTACCAAGCTCTTATAACCAACATCGAGGCTAGCAAACTCCCACAGATACAGCTCAGACAGGCAGCCCAGCTGATTAGCGCTCGCGGCCTTGGTAATATCACAGAAAAAACACACTCCTTTACAGGTTTCACCAGTGATTTTATGACCAAGAGCTTCGAGTTCATGCGAGCACCAGCACTTGCATATAGTCCCATGATCTTCAGCTTTATATCGAGCCGATCGAAGCTTAAATAACTCTTTTTTTAGGGTATTCACCATCCATTTGACATTATGAACCTTCTCAGTGCTTGGCGAAGAACTTGACATAGATATACCAGCACCAGCAACAGGCACACAGCGTCGTCTCAATATTCTATCGACAGTGTAATTAAACGCATTCCTTGCAATCATCTCTTACAGGGCTCCGAATTTGGGTGGGCAGAGTAAACATTCTTGTTGTCCACTTTTGGTCGTAGGCGGACTTGGTGCGCCGTATAACAATCATAACGCAACGGCGCGGTTTGCCGTGTCCATTGCCGTGGCTTGTTTTGTGAGTAACAAATTACGTAGAAGGGGCGCATGATTATGGGCTATTTGACTTCCTTGTATCTGAACTCTCAGTATTCCGATCATATTGAGAATGTTTGCTCATCAGTTGAAGCTATTTAGCTGTGGCTGCGTATTAGCTCGCTTCACCTACAACGCTAACTTTCAAGTTTGTTTGAAAGCATCATACTTAATAAATGCTTATCTACTGGTTATGAAGTAACTTTGTCGCATTACTAAAATTGGGTCAATGGTTTTGGAAAGAAGTTACCCCTTCGTCACGTTACTAACTTCGAATGGGGCAAAGGTGTGTTTGCCACGATTAGCTTTAGCACACCTCTGGACAAAAATGAGTCAGCGGCCATGCTAGTTTAGCTAATGATGGATTACCTCGTGTATGACAATAATTGTGGTGGTTAAGATTTGACGTTTGGACTATGTAAGAATGGGAATGTCCTCCACACTACGAGACAGGAGAACTGCTGTAGTGTGGAGCCAACGTAACCAACAGAACAGTAGGTTAGCTAAGTTTTAGCCCTTACCTATTTTGTTCATATCCATCAAGCGTTGTCCCTGCACTGGCAGATTTAATAAGGTTGAAAGCTGTTGCTTTTGGCGAAAAGGGACTGGAAACATATAAATATGCTGAATTACCATTTCCTTTAGAATACGAAGGCAAACAGGGTTATCTCTCAATTGCTTAACACAGCCTGAGATCTGATCAATATCAAGAGATTTGTTAAAATGAAGTTCGATTGCTTGTCTAATTAGATTTACTGCTGGTGTACCGATGTTACTCTCCATCTCAATGTAGACTTCTAGAGCTTCTTTTGAGCCTATAGAAGAAGCAATTTTCCGAGTAAGACCACTGATTACACCATATGTAAGATGTAGATATGTATCTTCTGCTTGCTTTTCAATTTCTTTGTCAGAAATGTCGGGGTATTCTGCTAGATGATTCGAAATTAATTTTATTATTTCTTTTTTAGCAACATCAGAAATCTTAATAAAATATTCTAAGAATCTAAGACCTGAGCAAGCGCCAGTTCTAGCAAGTTCTTCCATAGAGTCCCTAGTAAGACTTGCATGACGATTTCGTATAATTTGCCCTGAAATTTCCATACCTTTAAAAGTCTTATTGATATTGGCTAGTATATCCAAGGGCGCTGAATGTTCATCAGTATTTTTATCTTTGAAATCATCGACTTCATTTCTACGTTCGATGTGATCAAGGCGCTCATTTTGTCTATCTCGTTCTTTTTGAATTTCTCTCTGCTCAAGTATTAGATCTGGTATTTCTTTCATGAAATCGTCCATGAATGCTAATTGGTTTTTATTAAGTGTTGCTTCAGAGTATTCGTCAAATAGTGATGAAAGAACCTTTTTTATTTCATCTAAAACCCAGGAATCCTTGGTGTGATGCGTTATAAAAATAAGAATGTTGGCATAATCTTCTCTGTGTAGTTCGGATAATAAATGAGAAACCATTCCTTTTGTTTCTTCACTGTCTCTATATGAGTCTGCTACTTTTTTCCCGACAAAGAAGTAGTATATGTAAGGATACTTAAAAGAATAAGACACCCCATTGAAATTCAGAATTGAATGTTTAGTTAACTTGTTTAAAACCATTTGCTCATCAACAGGGAGATACTTTTTATTGTAACTATCAAAAAACTCCTCAACTTCATTTTGATTTGGTTCTTTTTTCTTATTGAAAATTAACCAAGAAAACTCAGTCAATACATTCAAATACCTATCAAACTCATTTTTAGGTATCAATGCATTATCAAACGACTGATAAATCAATTGTTGATAACAATGTCCATACGAAGTCATGTCCATTTTCAACTGTACGTGTGCTTCAAACATTTGTAGCAGCATCAAAATATAAATAGGTTTAGGTGGAACTATATTTTTTTTGATAACAGCATTAAGCCTTGACTTTAGTTCATCACATTCAGAATATAAATCATAGTCATCAATACTTTCTTCGACTCCCAATGATATCCATTTCTGAACCAGTTCCTCTCTCTTTTTGTTACCTAAACCTAACATCTCAACTCGTTCATACTCATCAAGTGCTGGTATATCTCCATAAACATAACGGTATGAGCTATGACAAGTAATATATGAAACACTACATATTAAATTAATTTTATCTAAGAAAACCCTAGTGAACTTAGTGTTTAGGCCGATATCATCTATATTATCTAAGAGAACAACACCTTTATTACTATTTTTGAAAAAATCAATATCCAAATTTAGATATTGCTCCTTCAATTGTTTTGAAATGACAAAGTCTGCATCTGATTTTTTAACTTTTGATGCATCAATATAAACAGGAAAAAAATTTAATTTAAGAAGCTCTTTATAAATATACTTTAAGAATGAACTTTTACCTTGCTGCTCTTCACCTGAGACTATAAATCGGCTCATTTTTTTAAGTATAAACGATGAACTTTTTATAGTTACTAGATTACTGCTACTTTCTAGTTCAATATCAGGAATAACATATATGTCATTAAGCTTTAATCTATTTACCTTTCTATGTGTTAAAACAATTTCGGTATCATCTAACCATTCCATAATATTGTTAGTTAAAACTGGTTCATCATTTGAATCTTCAGGTGCTTGAACTACTGCTGGATAAAACTCTTGAATGTGTGTTTTTATACCTTTTACAGCATCAAGCCATGCAGTGTCCTTATCTTCCCACTTCGTGATCGGTAATGCATCCTTGGGTACAGCTTGAAATTGTGAGAACTCACATTCCTCCCAATCACAAGCTCGAACAATGATTGAAATAATCTTAGCAGAACCTTCCCTATGCCTTTCTATAGCCCTTTTCACTTCTACATCGTAGCAATAATCTGAAGCCAAAAAACTGGAACTAACTAAAAAGATAATAATATCGGCACTTTCTAAGTTTTCATCAATTTTGTTTTTCCAGTCATCACCAGGAGTAATCTTTCGGTCATGCCAATAATCAATAATGTTATTTCTCTGCATCATTGATAGATGCTCACCAAAATCTTCTCTATGTGACTCGTCCTTATGTGAGTAACTGATGAATACTTTCTTTTTCATTAATTAACCTAATTTATACAAAACATTAAATTCATATTATTACATTTTAAAATCTGGGGTATCTTCACTTCAAAACATCCCATCATTTAAAATAACCTAGCAACTCTAGAAAATGCTTCATTAACTTTACTTTCATGTAACCTATAAGTATATAAAAGGATACTGATACTCATTAAAACAAAGCAGGTCATATCAATTATTTGATTCGCTGTTAAATCGCTTAGAATTATCGTTTGGTTTTTTATTTTTAAAATTGCACATGAAAGGATTAAAATGGGGAAGAATAAAGTATACAATAGCCAAACCCAATTGGAAAAAAGTGGATATTTGCTAAGATATAACTTTCCTTCGCGAGTGAAAGCAATAGAATCTTGCTTATAAAATCCATTTATTTCAGTTTCTAGTGCATGTAAGTAGTCATATTGCCTTTCAATTTCTATAACGACTTGAAAGTATCTAATGCTAAAACCCATAAGTAAAAACCAAAGTAAGGTAGATATAAAACCTATACTCCCAGAAAGACCAACTCCTGTAGATTTTTTAACGTACTCAGTTACGACAGTTGCTACTGTTTCGGTAGATGATAACTGTAGAGTAAAAACAGATAATATAACCAAAAGAAAATAGAAAAGCATATCCCTTTGCTTTATTGATATTTTGTGATTATCAAAACTATCTTTGTAGTGCGAGCATAAATTGTTAAATTTTTCTTTTTCCACTCACACCTCTTTATTTATATTACATTGAGTAAATCTCATTATATTTTTAATTTTCATATCAACAATGTTTTTTCTATTATACTTTCTTCTAGCTATTTAAAATATCAAGCCATTTTTTATTCTACAACCAAACTATCCTGGTGTCCTTTATTCTCATCTTTACTAAATGTAAAACAAAAGTCAGAATGAGCACCCCATTCATCCAATAATAACTTTTAGTGCTTGTCTTTTTCGTAGTCAAACCTCAAAACAACTCTCTCTTTTTCAATATTGAGTTCCTTGTCAATATTGTTTTTATCGTTTTGTTACTCTGATATTAACAGAGTATTATACTTACCATAGATAATCAAAATCAGATCTAGATCTCATTGTTATAGGTAGATGCCATCATCACTCTTTACTCCTTACTGACGGACGCTCTATTTGGATGATGCCTAGGTTAGTTGCTCTGGAAAAAGTAAATCAAATAGCGCGTTAGTGGAATGTGTATTCAATTGGTCGAAACACACAATGGGGCAAAACCGGTTTAGTGCAGCCAGTCAGATCTAGTCACATAGAGGGAACGAGACTGACAGATTCCAATCAGACTAATTCAACTCAGTCATCCTGACCAAATACAATCTCAAGGAACGGTAGTACATAATTATAAAGTGTGGTTTCAATGTCATGCGCGGTAGTCAAGCTGTCTGGTAGCACAGTACTGATTGGAGCCTCAACGTCTACCACCGTAACTATCCCATTCGCTCTCGTCACTTTGCGCTTTGTTATTGACTGATTAGTATGCTGTGTTGATTGCTGTAAAAGAGCAAGTAGTTCGTCATCATTACCAGGTAATGCGGATAGTCGCACCAAGAAGCGCTCAGGATTGATGGGATTAACATAAACCCAGTCAGCAAGCCGAGCTTCTGGATGATAGAAGTAGCGCTCGACGATATCACCCACAGAGACTTTCCAGCCAAGTTCTACAGCAGCAGATGTGGTTGAGAGCCAGAATTTGCCAAAGTTCTCTCTCTGTGCCCTTGGCGCGTCTCGAGTTAAGTCCCCAATAATTGGATTCGGTGGTACAAACCCCAGATATTCAAAGCCAGCCTTCAACTCGCAAACCAATGCGTTGTCGTCGTCTAACAATGTTGAATAGAAGTCACGCCACAGGAAGTGCTGCTTATCCGCAGGGCGTATATACCTTGAGTGCGCTAGCACATTGGTTGCAGGCGCTTTTAGGCTGGTTCTGATATACATCACGCCATCAACAGGTAGAGCTAAATACCTTGTGAGCTGGGGAGTGAACTCTGTCTGCTCATTACCAATGGTTTCCACAGCATCCAGCTTGTTTTCACACAACAATACAAAACCGTCATCAAGCTCGATACGCATATCTGGTCTACAGTTGGGATAGATCGATTGTGTTTCAACAAGGGCTATTGACCTCGCGTCATCTGCGCCAAAAACCACCTGCATAAATTTGTCACGCATAGCCTGCGAAGCTTTAAGGCTAGCGGAAAAAAACTCTGTCAGATGATCCTCTTTAGCTGATGTTAGCTTTTGAGTGTTCCTAAATAGTTCCATGGTGCTCCCTACCATGTACTGACGTACAAGTTTTTGTGTCATATATTTACTAAATATACTCTCTACTGCACCACATCACAGTTGGTAAGACTCCGACTCTCTAGACACCCACAACATACGAATAAAAGGGCAAACGGAACCTCAGTATTTTAAGTAACTGCCACCCTTAAACACGTTTTTGAGCAAAACTGAGGCAGCGCTTGCTCATCCCCCCGACATTGAAGAGTTTCAATGGTTGAAGAAATCAACGTTGTTATACGTGCCGTGGTGCGAACATGATGATACCCATGCCGATCAACGCTACCGTTACACCGACAATGTCCCATAAAGTTGGTCGAATACCATCAACTATCCACAAGATAACACCCCAATATCTCTGCTACTGCTGTAATAAAAAACAATCCGATAGTTTTTGCTTCTACCAACTCAATTTCCTCATATTATTTATGACCGATTTAGCCCTGAATATGACAATTGTAACGATCAGCTCTCAATGATGCTGTCTTTTGGTTATTGCTTCAATTTATGAATCCAGACACAACAAAGAACAACTGATAAATTTCTTAAAGGCAACATCTCGCCCTGACACGGTTCCACCGTTCATCAGAGATAAGTTTTATTAGGGCTACGCATAGTACAGTTGACAGTAGTGCTCTTTGCCGTAAAGACGGAATGGGCAATTTCGTGTTACATGCCCCGTCAGCACACCTTTAGACAAAAATGCGTTGCAGTTATTAAATGGGGAAGTGTTTTTCCTCATATTCTTCAACCAATGCAGCGAGCCTTTCAAGCTCGTCACCTTCAGGAGTGCCGGGTTCGGCTGCATCAAACAGTGATTCAATTCGCTTCAACGCGGCCTTGTAATCACTTTCAGAAATTTCAAGGCCCAACTCATCCAATGTTACCTCAGCTAGTTCATCACTATGCGCAGTATGGGGTGTCATCCCCTCGACCAGTTCTTTTTCAGATAACCGTTTTTTGCTCACAACTCGTCTTTCCATTCAAAATGAGATTAGATAATTTATAGCATACTGAGTTATTAGCTACAGCGTAAGGTTTGTCCTGAAACACGCAATGGGGCAAAACCTACTTAGTCGCTACTACCAAACTCTCGCTGTTCATCAGTAGAAGTTTCATCCAATGTTTCATACTCCGCTTTGACTTCAGGGTCTTCAAATGCCTTCAATTTCAGGGCTTCAAGCTTGCTCAGTTTCCTCAGGATCCAACTGCCATCGCAATTATAGGCCCATTCAACAAAATCTCCCTCAGTCAAAGGTTGCTTAATCTGGAGCTCATTGGGAATCACAAGGTAGTGTTCACCATTTTCATTTATTTGAATTTTTACTTTCATAACTTACTGACCTTTAAGTTAACCATAATGCTCTAGAGCCGTCATAGTTTAATAATAACCATGATATGGAATACAACAAAAAGGAAAAGCCCTAAGAACCTAGGGCTTTTGTGGCTTGTTTACTGCTAGCCCAGCAGATTTAGGTTGCTTTCTTCCTGACCTATTCTTAACCGCCTACACGGCGGTTCACACATTCAGTGTACTTCGCTTGATTTTCAGGATATTTTTAGCCGCCTACACGGCGGTTCACTGATAGTTATAGACAATAACTTTCTTACAATCAAAGTGTAAAAGCCAAATTGCAAAAATATCTTGATAAGCGTGGACGATCATAATTCATTGATTTTAAATAATTTCAAATGAGACTGGTTAAATAAGGTGAAAATTAGACATGAGGTAACGAACCACGCCACTTACTATTTGATGCGAAACCATAACTGTCGAACCCTTGCTGAAAGGTGTCATCCTCCAGTATCTCTCGTTGAATATGCAAAACAAACTCCTGCCCGGATGAATGACTCATGATCGGGATGCTGTGAAAGAAATCAAAGGTAGTGTTTAGAAATCTGTGTCATTTCAGTATGATATACAAAACAGGAATGACACATGAACAAAGACTTCGATCTAGAACAAGCTATTAAAGCCCTTCAGTCAGGCCAAGACCTGACAGGTAAAGATGGCTTCTTAACTCCGCTCATTAAACAAATCACAGAAGCTGCTTTGAAAGCAGAACTCGAACAGCACCTTGAAGGTGATGAGCAACCTAACCGTAAGAACGGCTCAAGCAAGAAAACGATTAAGTCTTCTGTCGGCACGTTTGAACTGGATACCCCACGCGACCGCTCTGGAACATTTGAACCCCAGTTAGTTAAGAAGAACCAGACTAAATTGACCGATGAGATCGACCGTAAGATCCTATCCATGTTCTCGCTCGGTATGAGCTACCGTGATATCCGTGGTCACGTCGAAGATATGTATGGCATTGAGGTCTCTGAGGCCACCATCACAGGTGTTACCGACCGTTTGATACCTGAACTGAAGGAGTGGCAGCAACGTCCGCTCGATGCGCTCTATCCGTTTGTCTGGCTCGATGCAATCCACTACAAAATTAAAGAAGACGGACGCTATGTCAGTAAAGCGATATACACAATCCTAGGGTTAAACATTGAAGGTAAAAAGGAACTTCTTGGGCTGTACCTATCAGAGTCAGAAGGGGCAAACTATTGGCTATCAGTGCTGACAGATTTGTATAACCGTGGCGTTGAAGATATCTTGATCGCCTGCGTAGATGGGCTAACAGGCTTCCCAGAAGCGATAGCAACCATCTATCCTGATACAGAAGTTCAGCAATGCATCATTCACCAAATCCGTAACTCTATGAAATATGTTGCCTCTAAGCATCAGAAGGCGTTTATGGCCGACTTGAAGCCAGTCTATCGGGCTGTGAGTAAAGAAGCGGCCGAGATGGAGTTGGATCGTTTGGAAGCCAAATGGGGACAGCAATACCCAATAGTGATTCGTTCCTGGCGGAACAAATGGGCAAATTTATCGGTTTACTTCAAATATCCAGAATACGTCCGAAAGGCTATTTACACGACAAATGCTATTGAAGCCGTACATCGCCAATTCCGCAAACTGACCAAAACTAAGGGAGGGTTCCCAAATGAAAATAGCTTGCTCAAGCTACTGTATGCTGGGATATTGAATGCTTCTAACAAATGGACAATGCCAATACAGAATTGGAATATGACATTGTCTCAACTGGCGATTCATTTTGAAGGTCGCTTGGATGACGTCTTAGATATTTAGCCAAAATTAGCTGACACAGAATTCTGAACGCCCTCAAATCAAACTCGCGTTGCTCCAGCAAAACCGGTAAATGGATTTCATTTCTCTCGCCAGCTCTTCTCAATACTCTTTCAACTCTCCGTTTTTTGGAACCAATAAAGCTCTTGCCTATTGTACGATTTCGAACAAAGCGAACACGGTCTGACGTAGCTGGTACTTCTTGAATGTCTGTTAAGACAAATATCTCTTCATTAACCATGGTCGAAAAATAGGGCTGGAATGAAAGTCCTGTCAGAATATCTCTATGCTGAGAGAAAAAACAAACAACGTTACCGATCGTATTTCTATCCCATTTCGGAAAGGCGATACCAACAGTATGCCTGAAGTGCTGGTTACGAGCGTTAGACATAAAACCATGCATCGCAGCAATACAGCGCCCAGCAAGCAGTTCGTTATCGGCGCTTTCAGGCTCAAATTGAGTAGAAAAATAGTACTGATGTTCCATATTCATACCTCAGCCTTTTTTATTGTTTTTGCTACTTGAGTGATTAAACAAACCGCCCTTAACCAAAATCGCCATTACAAAATGTACTTCATCGGGTATCGAATTTGTCCTATTCATATCTTCCGTGTATTCTTCAGCTTTTCGTATCAACGTGTAAAAGTCGTTGGCATATATGGGATGCCTGCGAGCAATAACGAACTTTTTGTCCGCTCCGTACTCATTTACTCTAAGTACTTTGTCTGCATCTTCGCTCCACCAATCATCAATAAGTTGGATAGCCGCTCCAATTTTTTGTGCGTGAAATGCTGCTGACTCATCATCCTGCCCCTCAATTAGTACCGTGGCAAACTGACGCGTTGGTGAGCCTTCTTGCTTCCGGTCTAAGAACTCTTGGCTCGGAAATACCTCATCTCCCCAGCCTACCTTCAGTTTTGCCTTAATATCCAAGTAACCGTACCGCTTAGGATCTGATAACGCTTGTGTTAAATAGTTAG
Source organism: Vibrio sp. ABG19 (assembly GCF_029962385.1). NCBI lineage: Bacteria > Pseudomonadati > Pseudomonadota > Gammaproteobacteria > Vibrionales > Vibrionaceae > Vibrio > Vibrio sp. ABG19. The sequence goes on from NZ_CP071708.1 coordinate 187,901, forward strand.
TCAATCCCTCTAGTTCAATTGAAAAACGTTCTTCCCACCGACTAAACCAGTCCAGCTCACGGACATCGTCAATACTCCATTGTTGATTTTCCGATTGGATATGAACTGATAACTGCCGACACACTCGATTACGCCAAACCCAACTCCCGATCAATATGTTTTTGGCATAGCGCCTGGCAAGCTCTCTATAGCCATCAAGATGACGGTAAGCCTCTGCCAATTTAGTAAGGGTCATCCTTACCGACACATCAGAGCATACATCTGGAGCCAACGAATTAGCTTGTATCCGAAGCGAAAATGCACAGTAAATTTCATCGACACCAGGCGGAACATAACACTCTTCAATGAACTGAGGATTAGGAAAAGCGAGGTCTTGCGGTGCAACGTTCTTTTGCTTAAATTCTTGCCCGGTGTAAGCTTCTGTATAACCGCTTTTCGGTGTGATGACATGAGTTCTGTCGATACGCAACGGGGACATTTGACCATTGATATCCAAATAATAGAAATACGCTTTCCCCGGAGACAACGAACGCACGTAATTTAACTGACTGCACAGTTCCATGACGACTAGTTTCCTCTGTTTTTGATAAGGATAGTCTCTGTCGTCTCTTCTATCGACCAAAACGCCTGCTCAATAAAGCTCCGTTTGTCACCTAACCGAACATCTATTGGATTTAATCGCTTCGCCAGTGCCAAGTTATTTTCAGCATAAGCATGCAGTCGAGTTCGAGCATTGCCTCTGCTGACCGGCTTCTCTAACAAATGAAACCCATTCGATATTGGTAATAACGATTTATCGAGAGTGATATAAGTTTCTAGTTCGCTAACATTCCTTGGTTGAACGGGGCTATGAATTAGCCAGCGACCATAACTTGGTAGTCCTTTCACGGCTTGGAACAGATCGGTGTCATTTGCCAATGCCCTTAACCAATTGACCCCTTTAGATATTTCTGGTTGAAACAGAGCACCACCGGCAAAGTTAAGAGGTAACGCAGACTTTAAATGCCCAACGTGTTCAGATAACCGTTGGTCACCGCGAACCTTAATCACTAAATCAAACACAATATCCGAGCCTACCTCAGGCAAAATAGTTGGTCGCTTTACCGGAGATACATCGCGAACGGATGCAAGCAAACTCGGTTCTGTTAGTTTCGTATTGGAATGCAATGATTCATCGCGAACAAACAATGCGAACTCAGTGAACTCCAAATCTAAAGACTCGGTGCCTGACAGACGCGCCAGGTTCAGCTGATAACGATGAACAAATCCCCATACGGCGGTCAAAGAAGGGCATCCACATAGATAAGGGCTACTTTGAGCCGCTGTCCCATAAGATCTCAGTGCTGACAAATAGATGTACTGATGATTTTGAAAAGCGTTTTCCTCATCTTCTGGTTGTGCCAACTTATTCAAAATCCAGATTAACTCACTCTTCAATGGCTGTAGTAGCTTAGGATGATAAGCAAAACGATTAGATGACTGGTAATTCTGTAAAGTCAGGTGCAATCGCTGATTGAGTTGCTTCAACAAACTTGGCAGCTCTCTCTCTTCTAAAGATAGAAAGTCAGAAACAAGTCCATCACTATACGATGCTGTCATTTTATGTGGTTCTGACTCGATAATGTCTCTCAACTCAATCAGTGGAAGTAACCAACGAGCAATTTGCTTTCGAATTATTTTAAGTTGATATCTCCGGGTTTGATCTCGTCCCTTTGCCGTTTTAGGGGCATCGAATCCAGCGAGGTGAGCTAAGACAGAACATGTTTTTTTCGAGCATAATTGATAGTCATCAAAATACTTTTGTGTCGCTCCCTTCCTAGCTATTAGCGTTTTACTATGGTCCACTGACACACCAATTGGGTAGCTAAGTACTTTCATTGCGCCGCCAAGAGAACCACATAGATTGCCGATACTCGCGGAGTTAGGTAGCGTGATTGTCCTGAACCTCAAATCAGATTCTCTATCTCTTGAAAGACGCTCCACCTCTTGTTGTAACGCATGACTCACCACAGGTGTTACCGACAAGTAGTCTCCCTGCCAGGGAAGCAAAACCTGCTTACTACGTGCATCGACACAATCGGGGAAACGCTGAACATTGAGGTGGTCATCGATAACTTGAAATAATACGCCTTGCTCTGCTAACCCAACCCCAAACTCGACCAGTAAAGACTGCCAAAAATCATCGTGTTTCAGGATAAGTGAAAGTAAACATTCGTCATTACCCCGCCACAGAAATGGATTTAACAACCAAATCGTATGTCGGTAAGCTGAAGCATTGTGCGCCCAGCCATAAGATGAATGTAACGATAAACTGGTTAATGTAGGGCTATTTGTGCGCAGTGGACTACCTATTATCGACTGTTTGGCCACACGACAGTCCGGATATTTGAGGTTATGGGTGTGTATCCAGCGAGTTTCCTCAATAACAGCCGTCAAGTTCTCAGCATTACCGAAATACTGTCTGGCTCTGCTTATATCTAACCAATCTTTTGGCTCGGGTTTACCAAGCGATAAGTTAAGTAAAATGGCCAATGCTTGTCGCTCAACACCATCAATTTCGATAGATGACGTGTATGGCATAAACGCCTTCTTGAGGGCTATAAACCTTACCTTCTCATCAGTAATACTAAGTAACTCATTCAAATTTTGCATGTGCTACCACTCTGGTAAATAACGATAAAGCCCGTCAGATTCACTCATCATTCGTGCTAACTTTATTTCGATCACACTACGCAACGTAAACACCGAGTCATGAATAGCAAGCCTTTGGCGCTGTTTGGGAATTCTCTCGGCTTTCAGTTCACCAAATTGATACAAACGATGAACTTCATCTGTTGAGCAGGAAAGTAACGTCGATACTTCCAATATGCTCAGTAGCACATCCGCGATGTTCGGTTGTCGCTGTTTTGGGTGCAACGCAACTAACCTGATTAAATAGCTAATGACTTCACCTAATACCGGGTTTTGAGCCGGATTACGACTCGGAAGCTGACGACAATCTTTGAGTAACGGCCCAAAAGCCTCAGTGAAGAAAATTTTGTTCCAAGGCCTGATTCGGATCAGTTCGCTTTTCTTGCTTATCGAATCCAAATCTAAAACCAGTCGTTTCGGCCATGTATTGCAATAATCAGCAAAGTCGTCAAAGTTGATTTTTTCGGCAGAACCGGAGCGATTCACATACCAGAGAAGAAACCCAAACCGGGTGGATACGTTAAGAGCATGGCGCCCGATACCCTGCTCAAATTCAGCCTCACCAGAAAGCCAACGTGATACCTGCTTTTCCGCTTCACTAGCAACACCGGGCTGTGCCTGAGTTAAATCAAAACCACACTCACAATGCTCTATAAGTTCGGAGGATTGATAATCCAACAAGCTATTGCAACTCGGGCATCGTTCTAGTAACTGACTTTGGTGGATAGAACAGGCCTTGTATGGAACAAACTGCCACTGTTGGCGAATATAAGGAGCTAAAGCTAAGCATTGTGGACAGACTGGTGTGAACCGCTTACGAACAAAAATATGCGGATAGTCGATACCATCACGATTTACAGCTTTGTAATCTGGTGAAAATACCGACTTCGAGTGAGACAAAGCCAACCGAAGTACACCAAAGTTGGTGAGACGGAGTTGGTTTTCTAAGTCAATGAAAACACGAACCCGCATTTGACTGGTCACCTTGGCTTTGTATAGGTTGACCCGTCGAAGCTCAAAAGGAAATGCCCCTGGTATAGCCTGATGCTGCCCCAAGGTTGCATGCCATATATCTTCTGCAAAATGAGCAAACCGCTCATAACCTTGTCCTGCGCTTAGCCTAAGTAAAAAGCTCTCCAACGCTTCATCAGCGTATAGTTCTATTTCGGATTTCATTTGAAACCTAAAACTTAGTTTATCTAAGTTTTAGGTTTAGCCTCGAATGGGTTAATTTTCCATTTGATAGTGTGAACTAGTTCTCATCCTGCTTTCGAAGTGACACAAAAAGCCAGAATTAAACCGAGCTAAGAATCAATTTCACAGTTACTCAATTTTCATGATTCATGAAAAAGGCTGCTTTGTGCAATTTTAACTGGTTAGCATTCATTTTCGATACCAAGTATCACAAACAAAGACCAAAAGTAAGTCCTGACCAGACCCGATCCCATGGAGGTTGCTCTAAGAAGATTCTGCCCCGAAACAATTCAGATCAAAAGTTCTCGCTCACTTAGTTCACAGTACTTTCCCATATCAAAAGTTATCCGAAGGAGTTTGGAAATTAGCTTGTCAAAAATCATAAGGTATCATGTAATTTAATGTTCATAACCTATTGATTATCAATTGAACTGTGATTGAAAAGGCTGCATGATAGGAGCGTGAAAAGCGGCTAAAAGCCGTATGAAAAGTGTTAGCCGACAACAAGAAATTTCAGTCATGGAGAACAAAGTGAACGTAAGGAAAGCGATCAAGCAAGACTCCGGTAAGTTGCTAGAACTTATTGGACACAAAGCCGAGTTTGACCGAAGTATGAAAGGATTTAACGGTGAGATATCAACGACTAAAGAGAAGATTGAACGAACCTTATTTGGTGACTATCCGTTTGCTCATGTTTTACTGTTGGAAGTCGATTGTGAAGTACTAGGGTTCGCCTTATTTCATTATCGTTATTCTTCCTTTCGTGGTGAACCGTCCATTTGGCTAGATGACTTGCTAGTAGTTGGTGAACATCGATCAAAGGGGTATGGTGCTGGACTTATGCATGCTTTGAAAATTGAGGCTGAAAAGTCGTTAACTTCTCACATTTCATGGACAGCTAGCCCATACAATACCAAAGCACACAAGTTCTATAAGAAGTTAGGCGCAGAAGTCGAACGCATGGATGGTCAGCGTCCGTATTTCCGTTGGGAAATGTATGCTAAAGGGGGCTAGGTGCTTTTCTTATATGAACTGATGGTATTAAGTAATATTGGGCTAAGAAGGATCTGCCCCAAAATGAACCAGAGCAGGAGTCAGCTTCACTTTAAGTCAGATTTTTTGACTTACTTTTTCTAATACTTAAAACTCCAACTAAGTGGCCAAATTCATTAAGCCATGACATGTTCGACTAGTTTGGGTGTTACCGTATGTCTATATTGTTGTCACTAGTGTTCTACTCGCCTCGACTTTCTTATGGAAAGTGAGTTGACTCAGAAAAAATCATGCAAATAATTCTAATAATTCAGTAGAATAGAGAATATGATTTGGGCTTTCAGAGGGAAGTAATTTGGCTGTTGATATTGGTGTAGGAGTTGTTGCTGGAGCACTGCTTAAACCAGCTACAAATGAAATAGTTAAAAGAACAGTTGGCTCTGTTTATGATCTACTGGTAGAAAAACATAAGTTAAAAGAAATATCAAAATTTAAGAATAATTATATATCTTATTGTGAAAGAGTGTTAGAGATAAAAACCTTAATGTCTCAAGACAAGGTTTTTCGAATAGATGAAATCTTTGTTCCCGTAGATTTGCTTTTAACAGGATCTGATACAAAGTTTGAAGTTAATAATAGAACCGCCTTAGATCATGAAAGAGCAATATTAATTAAAGGTCTTGCAGGACAAGGTAAGTCCACACTTTTACGCAAGTTATTATCAAATAATGCAAGCTATTTCCATCGGTTACCAATATTTTTTGAACTAAAAAATTACCAAGGGGGAACCATTGAGGAGTGTATATCTGATAATTTATCCAGCTATGGAATTTTAATTTCACCTTTGAGTCTAAAAAAACTATTTCAGGATAGTAATGTTAAAGTCTTTTTGGATGCTTTTGATGAAGTTAAACCTGAGTTTAGAGATCAATTAATTGATGACATAAGAAGGTTGATTAATGGTTCAAAATGCCACGTTATTTGTACTACTAGACCTGATACAGAAATAGAAACTCTGTCTGATTTTCTGACTTACACCGTTTGTGAGCTAACAGAGAGGCAGGTTTTTGGAATCATCGACGTATCAGCAACTGACGCTGAGAAGGCTGAATCTCTGCGAACAGCGCTAGTCGATAGCCCATTGTATAAAAAAGCCGACTCTATATTAAAGTCACCTATCTTAGTTGTATTATACTGCATTAGTTACAATTTAGGAGAAGAGATACCTAACACTTTATCTCAGTTTTATTCCAACATATTTGATACGGTTTTTTTTAAACATGACAATATAAAAGGTAAGGTACGAAGAGAACGGACTTGGAATGATAATAGGAAAATATATAGAAATATTTTCGACTGTTTATGCTTTATCTCTATGAGGGAAGGTCTAGTTAGTTTTAGTGGGAAAAAGTTAATTGATTTGGTTAGTGTTTCTTTGAAACATTCTAATGAAGAAGAATCTTTTTCTAATCGTGTTTCTGAAGAGTTGGTTTCAATAACAAATCTTATAATTGAAGATGGGTTTAACGAGTATAGATTTATACATAAGTCTATACAGGAGTTTTTTGCGGCTTCATTTATTGTTGCAATGGAGCATGATAAGAAAAAAGGATTTTATTTAAAGTGCTTTACGAATAGTGAATTCAATACATTGTTCAAAAACACACTCTTTTTTTTGAAGGAGTTAGATTATTATGATTACCATGAATATGGTTTAATTCCTAGTATTTCAGATTTCCTATCAATATCTCAGCATACTGAAATAAAAACTATCAAACTACCTAAATCTCTCGTTGACTTATATTTAGATGAAACCACTATCTCTGTTTCTATAAGTGCTTACCGAAGAGGAAAAAATGAGTCACTATCTGTGGAAAAAGGGAATCTAATTTTTGAAAGTGCGATAAATTATCCAGCTTGTTATTCGGAAGTGTTCAATACGGCTAATAGCTTAATAAGTCTAAACTATTCTGATACAGATTTTAAGAAGTTAGTTGATGATGAAGGAGTTAAACGTGAGAGTGGTGTGTATGTGCTAACGATGAGACAACTAATTAACTTCAAACGCATGCCTATTTCATCGGTTTATGAATCATTAGAATTAGCCGTAAATGTACTTTACCGAGAGGACTTTAATAAGGCAGTTGAAAACATTAAAAATCGTAAAAACCTCATGGAAACGAGTAGTTATTTTGATTTTTAATAAATAGTCGATAGATAAGAGATAATCTCAATCGTTTAAATATGATATCTCTTATTTTTATGAATATTTTTTGAGCCAACAAGATTTAACTGGTCTGCACCACTTAGGCTGAACACTTCATCAAGCGAGTTTGTCATACCTAAAATAATTCATTAATTGCTAATTTAGCAAAGTAACTGACACGTTTTTGTCCAAAAGTTTTCTCTAGGCCCCATGCGCTGTGCATACAGGCCTAGACTTTCTACAAGAAAGCGTTGACAACTCTCTGCTTAAAATCCCCCAATATTAACGTTTCTGGACGCAAATCATTGAACAGAGTGTCTCTACCTTGCACAGATACGGACTCCCATTCCAAATAGAATTGCCGTGCCGTATTCGAGTCAATAATTGAACCGGTTGGTAGGATATCCTGTTGATCAGCGCTAGAAGCTACGTTGAGGCTTGTCCCAAGGTCGGCATATTGGCAGGTTTCTGGAATATCCTGCTCAATCCCCTCAGCAAATCCAACCAAATTTTCTTCAGCAAATGTATATAACCAAGCTTCCTGATTATCGGCTTTACTCACCCTCAGAATCCTGCCCAGGACCTGTCTAAAATAGAGCTCGGTTTTTACAGAACTGACATGACAGCAAACCTGCAGCCTTGGGATATCTGTACCTTCACTAATCATTCCAACACTAACAATCCATTGGCAATCACTGTGACGAAACCGCTCTATCGATTCAAGTGGGCTCTGATGCTGGTAAGTAACAAGTTCTGCGCTTTGATTTAACCTCTTTACCAACAGTTCCTGGATCTGAATCGCATGCTTCACTGATGCAGCAACAACTAACCCACCCGCATTGCCATTTACTTTTCTCAGTGCAGTTAGTTTCTCGCAGCCAAGTAACAGCAGATGATGAAGCGCCCTTTGATTATGAATGATATCTTGGTATGACGTGTTGGAGCCTTTAATCAACTCGCTAATCGAAGAAAACGACTTCTGTTCGCCCCTCTCCGATACTCTAAGGTTTCCATTGTCAACCAGTACTATTTTTGGTGCCCGGCACACTCGGTCATCAATCGCTTGCTGTAAACTATATTGAAAATCACAAATTATCTGCCCCTCAGGATTGGTATAGTTAGCTAAAGCAATGGGTACCGAATCCGATCTCCAAGGGGTTCCAGTCAGTGCCAACGTAAATTTCACATGCTTTTGGATTTTAGTGACAACCTGTTCTCCCCAGCTATTTGAACGGCCATAACCGTCCGCTGAGCAGTGATGTATCTCATCAAACACAGCAAATACTCGATACTTGCTGATTGTCTTCCAAAAGGCCGACGTAAGATATTTTAGGCTTTGATATGTGTATGAACCGCCGATTGCACCTAATCCCCCATCAAAAGTACAATCGAGTTTTTTTGAGAAAGTGGCCATCATATTGTCAGCGACGGTAATAGAGGGAGAAAAGCATAGTACCAAGTCAATTTCTTTGTTAGCGAAAAGCTGTTTAGCAACTTCAGCAGCCATCACCGTCTTTCCAGCTCCGGGGGTCGCTTGACATAAAAAATGCTTTTGCGCATTACCATAGCTTGCAACAGCTTGTTGCGCACATTTAGCCTGCCACGACCTTAGCATCCCTCTGCGTCCTTATCAGCTAAAGTACTCAACAAAGCAGTAATCGCATTAATCTTGCCCAACAGCGCGGCAGAGCGTTCTTTTGCACCCGTCAGTAAGGTTTGCAGCGAGCGTTGTTTACTGGGAATGCGGGCAAGTAAATGTTTGTACTCGTCGACTTCTGCCAGAGAAATTGATAACTCTCCCTGGTATTGGTTACGTTCCTTTTCCAGTATCGAAAAGTCAAAGGAGACGCTTTTAGCTACCCGTTCCTGAGAGGTGTGATCGAGCATAGACTCCGCTCTATCTCGCCGTTCGGAAAACTGTATCCGGTGGAATAAATCCGTTTTTGTATATATTTTACTTCTTCCTTGCCCTTGCACCGCCAGATAACCGTTATCGGTCAATCGACTCACTTGCCGATACACGTATTTTCGAGCTTCATTCACATCATCAAAACGATCAGATGTTTTTAACAATTCATCACGAGCCTGTGTGATAGAGAACTGATCTAGGTTCTTGGATATCAGAAGGTTATACATCGGCTTACTTAGCCTAGCTTGCTGTTTCATAACGACTACATAACTGCTTAAAACTTAGGATTGCTAAGTATACAAAAATAAGTAAAACTTAGACAATCTAAGTTATCTATAGGTACAAAAAAGAATGTCTAAGTGGAAAACCCAATCCCCGCGAGGCTCAAAGCAGCGCGTAAAAAAGCCAAAATCACCCAAAAAGATTTGGGTGTAAAAATTGGTATGGAAGAAAGCTCAGCAAGTGGTCGAATGAACCATTATGAAAAAGGTCGCCATGTCCCAGACATTGGTACGCTATCGCGTATGGCAGAGGAACTTGATGTGCCACTAAACTACTTTTTCTGTAAGGACGAGATGTCTGCCGAGCTAGCTTGTTTGATTGATAAGTTGAGTATTGAAGAAAAAGAAAAACTACTCGGTTTATTAGCAAATAAGATGTCAGCTCTTTAGTGGTCGTTTACTAAGCAGCATATGAATAGGCAATAGATCGGTAAACGTTCTATCAACTAACTTATCTTCTTTGGACTGGGCATCTTTGTTATAACGAGTCCCAACACTTAATTCTTGTATGTTTAACTGCTCCAAGGGGCATGTGAATGGATTATCTTCATTGGGATATCTTGAACTAAATGTAGCTTCTAAGATCTTTTTATCGAGAGTGTTTTTAGACTCAGAAAGTGCATTTATGAGAGAGTCAGATAGGAAGTGTTTTAGCGGCCGACACTCACCGCGGCATACAGAAAATAAAGGTAATAGAATTTCATCACAAGTCAGGTTAGGCCTCTCATCAAAACCCATTCTTCCTGCTAGTCCAGCGACAAACTTGGCAAAATGAATCTTTCCAGTTTGATCGGGTATCAATGTCTTATTTTGTTCCGAATTTTTAAATAAATGAAAGTAGTTAAGATGCCTACGCCAACTAAGCCTTGAGCTCCATTGGGGTTCTTCAGCTAGCATAGATGAATATGGCATTCCGACTAATACAAATGAAACCTTCGCTTCCTCACTTATCATTTTTAACGTATTAGCGATTGTTTGCCTTTCTTCTGCATCTTTAAACTCAATAAGCTCTTGTATTTCATTAATTATAATTAGTTTAACTTTTTTTTCTTTTAATGTTCGTATGACACCTGCAGTTAAAGATCCCTCACGATGTGTTCGTCTAACACGACTTGAATACACATCATCTAGATCAAGCAAAAACCGTTCTAAGGTATTCTGTTCTTTAATCCTACTTGGGATCCTAGTATTCAATACTGGCATTTCATGCCATCTACCCTTCTTAACAGAAAATTTTTGTATATAGTTGTTTATCAGTGCGGTTTTACCAGAGCCAGTATCTCCTGTAAGAAGTAACGATTCTTGCTCACCACCAACAGTGCTATTGAATATTAACCTATCAAAAATGGTGTATATTTCAGTTACCTGAGGGTGTTCAACATAACATTCACGAAAATTCGATATCTGATGTAATTGCTGATTTGTCAGCTGTAACATTTTAGTACCCATCAATATCACTCAAATCAAGTCCACCAACATCATCTTTTTTATCTATATCATCAGCCAAGGGTTGTTTATTATTATTTTTTTTAGTCGCAATAGATGTGGGCCCTTCACTGCCAACTTGATGATATTTAGCAATTTTTGATAAATTCGACGTTTTAGGCAATGTAGATTTCTTATAATTTCTATTTCTTATTCTTTCCACTTCACTGTCGATCCTTCGATCTATGTACAAATACGTATCAGCCAGTGCTTCATCATCTTTTTTCAGCCTGGTATTCAAACGTCTTACTGCACATATTCGTTCGTGCTGATACAGCGAAACACCTTCAATATGACCATAGTCTTTGATCACCGGAACCTTTAGATAACATTTATCTTCTTCCAAATAGACGTAGATATAGCTGATATCATCAGGATCAGTTTTCACTTTCAAGGTAGCACCTTTTCGGTTTGCTGCTGCTGAACGCTTCTTATAAGCCACTAATTCTTCACTGTAATATCTTAAGTTATGTAGCCGAATACCGTCTTTACCTAGCGTTCTGGTATTTAACCGACCTAATTCAATTTTGAGCTGTTCGGCTTCAGCTCCTGCATAAAAATTCGGGCGCCACTTAGATTCATTCCATTTGTGGTACGGTATCTGCCGTTCTTTTGAATCTGACTTCATGTGAAAGTAATCTACAACCCATTTATATAGAAGCTCCAAAAAAACAGACACTCGTACAGCCGCATGTTTTTTGGGGTCGTACTCCTCCAATTCGCTTATATTGTTGAATGTTTTTCCGGGAAGACGACTGAACAGCAGCTTATAGAAAGAATCAAATGCCTTTTCTACATGTGGCTTTTCCCATGGTTTAGCTGCTTTTGTATAGTGAATCTGCGTCACCAAAGGGCGTAACGCTGCATCAAGGTCATCCGACCAAAACTCAGCTCCATTATCAACGACTAGGTGAGTTATTTTTCCGTGACAAGGCCAATCATTATCAATAGATGGATATTTATCTTTTAACCAATCTTTGGGTAGTGTCGCATTAAGAAAGGCTGATCGAACAGATTCAAAACTGGGGTCCCTAAAACCAGCATATAATCCCACGATACAGCCAGAGTACCGGTCATAAAGAATAGTCAAATATGGTCGTCCCAAGGGAAGCTCTAAATCATCATCTAACAGCATAACTGGAGCAGGAGTATGATCAATTTCAACATATTCCATTGGAAATGTTGCTGGAAGAATGTGATCCACCATCTTGAAAACACGATCTGCATAGCGTTTCCCATAACGACCCACAGCGACATCGTAAGGCCTTAGTTCTTTGATTCTATTATAAAATGTACGTTTACTTAAAGGCCTTATCTTTCCATCAGGGTTATTTCGATTTTCTTCAATCACCCGAGACTTGTAATACTGAAAGACTTCTGCAACTGACCACCTTTCTTTTGTGAGATATTTTTTATTGATTGCCTCAAGTACTAGTTTCTGAGAACTTAACTTTTTAGTCCTGTTGCCTTTTTGTTTATGCTTGGGCACTAAAGAAAGAATATTTCTGTCTGAAGCAAAATAAGTGGATTTCCAATCCACAAATACCCGCCAAGAAGGAACTGGTTTGCTAGTTTCAGCGTTATATAAATTCAATAATGGCTCTAAGTTACGAGCCGTCCACCCCCCAATTAAGCGTCTTTCTACGTAATTTAATATATCCAGGCGTTCTAGGGCTTGATGTTGAAGTTCTAACGGTAAGGTGTCAAAAGAGGGTTCGAAGAGTTTATCTAGAGGTTCAAAAAAGGAAGTAGTATCATCTCGAGAAAGAAACTCCGCACTTTCTTCTGTAAATTCATCAATAAACCCAGTTATGCTAAGCTCACTATTAGAAGATTCATTAGCACCAGACATAATTAGTTAACCCAAAGCTCTCTTTAGTTAAATCAGTTTTTATTTTTCCTGAAGATAACCAACATAGAGTAGTAATCATAGTTTCATGTTCGCTTAAACCGAGGGCTTCTGAAATATCATAAAGTTGTACTTTTTTTTTTGCGCTTAATGTAATTAAGCACGAACTTTTCAGCTTCAGTAACCGTGTGTAAACCTGAGTAACGATGCAATAACTTGAGATTATTGAGTATCGGGTTAATCCGAATTTGCTTTTCGGTGATTAGCTGTAAGTAGTAACTATGTTTTTCCAGCGCATATCTCTTTTTCTCCGCGAACCGAGCTTTGAAGTCTGGTTTTGAAATTTGGCTAGAATGCTTTACTTCAACTATAAGAACCTTACCATCATTGCCTGTAACCAAGAAATCTGGTGTGTAACGACAATTTCTTCCATTAAAGCAATAAGATAAATTAAATGGTTGTGAAGAAAAGCTTTTAATGTCTGGGTTATATTCAAGATGGAAACAAAAATCGAATTCGAGAACAGACATGGTTCGTACAACAGCATCGTTCTTCAAGCTCATAAACTTGCGGATGTTATGTACATGAGAGGATTTTTGGGTTTGATCATACATAGCTAAGTCACTTTGTCGTAAACCTACAACAAAAATTAGTCTATGCTGACTAATAGTGCAACTTGCTGAGTCTTTCTGCAATTTATGCTGACTTAGATTGCACGTATCAATTGGGTGGAGGCCCCAGCCACATCCCGGCACACACATCATCCGCTGTGGCTGCTTCCTTCCGGACCTGACCAGGTTCACGAACTAGTGTTGCGGGAGGACCAAGGCCCCCATAGTTCACTTCAGCTTGCGGCCGAAGAGTGGGAAGGATTATCAAGCATCCCTATCCTCATTGCAACCCCAAATCAGACCAAAAGCATTGATTTTCTTTCAACTGTCCAGCAATTGAGCGATTCGGTGTTCGAATCACAAGCCATGATAAAGCGCGTCGCGTGTATCCTGACCTGCCCCGCTGCGATTTTCATCATTCATGGCGCCATCGGTTTGCTGGATAACATCGTGCAGCGACAATTGCTTGCTGCGCCCGCTTGACACCCCAACGGCCGCCGTTACCTCAAAACTGATGTCACGCTCGGTGCAAATAAACAGGAAGCTGTGCAGTTTATTCACTACCGACCTCAGCTCTTCACCTTTTACATCGCCAATCAGCACAAACTCATCACCACCGATTCGATAAGCTTTACCACGCCAGACATGATTGATGCGGCTGGCCAGTTGCTTTAGTACCTTGTCACCGATTTCAGGACCATAGTTGCCATTAATCGATTTAAAGTCATTCACATCCAAATATATCAGTGTGTTACTCGGCGAAATTCCGCCTCGGTAGCGACGATACAAGGCTCGGCGGTTACGTAGTTTGGTCAGATTATCGGTGTCTGACAAAAAGTGCAGATAACCCGCGATAAGCAATAAAAACGCGATCAGAGATGCAAACAACCATTGCCTATGCCGGGCAACACGTTGTTCAGTCAAAAGTGTCGCACGCCAATCCGGCTGATAGTCATAATGTTTAACGATTTTCTGTGAGTCGATAATTTTGATCGCACGGCTGATAAGCGGAGCGAGTGCGGCACCAAAGGCATTTTTCGGAAACGCAATGCCGACATGATAAGTATAAAAACTGCCGATCAGCTCATCTTCAACAATAGGTAAGAGAGAATGGGAGTGACGTAATACATCGTTAAAGTTACCCAGGCTGAGAACAATGTAATCAACCTGCTTATCGACCAGTGCCTGAATCAGTTCATTTTGTGAATCGAAGGTCTGCAAGGTTTTGTTGGGCAGCATGCGCATCATCAGCTCTTCGAAAAAGTCGTTTTTCACCACACCAATACGTTCAACGACCAACTCCGACACATTGCTGTAGACGTTATCCTTATAGCCTTCACGTTTAACCATTATGGCCTGAGGGCTGTAATAACTTTCGCTGAAATAGACTTTCTCTTTGCGCGGCGGTGAGATAGTGATTGGCGCGATCATATCGATGCGGGCCTGCTGGATGTCGTTATACATGCTTTCCCAGGTTTCGTCGGCTTTGCTGACCAAATCGCATTTTAGTACTAAGAGATCACAGGCCTGAAACAGGATATCCGCGCTGATACCACGCACCGAACCATCACTGGCGTAGTGAGCAAACTGGGGTAGATTTTCCAGCTTAACCCGCAGCGGACGCTGTAAATTGATATCACTGTCGAGTACCGCCTGGCGCAGAGCCTGCTTGCGGATATCGAACTGATATTTTTGTATCGATTCGCGCAGCAATTTCTGCACTTTCGCCGAATGAATATAGGCCTCAAACTGATTCAGCAACGCCCCGTGCTGACCTTTCGGCACCACAATCGACACCGGCTGAATAGAGATATGATCATTCAATAGCTGAGCATCCATACCCGCACTCAGCATAGGTTTGAGCTGATTGATGGCATCGATCACGCCATCCACTTCGCCACTTTTGAGCATCGCCTGCGCATCTTTGGCCCCGTCGAACTCAACCTGCTCAATATCGGGGTAGTTTTTCGCCACCAGCTCACCATAAATCGTCCCTTTCGGGATGCCAATACGCTTAATCCCGGTTAGCGTCGCATTATTATGGCTGTATAAATAGGTGTATTCGATATTGGTCGGCGCAGAGTAATCAAACCGCTGAGCGCGCTCACTGGTATAAGTAACATTGGCGGCAAAGTCTGTTTCGCCAGACTCAACGGATTTAAGAATCGCATCAAAGCTGGGGTAGTTAACATATTGAATGTCGACATTGAATTGATACGCGATGGCATCAAACAGCACGCGCGTGACCACATCGTCGGCTTCGGTAGCGACTAAATAGGGCGCGTCAGCAGTTTGCTCTGCATGGACCGATACTGAACAGACGTACAGCACCAGCCCCAAACAAGCACGAGTGACTAGAGTTTTAAGCATTGACGTTGGTATAAATACATTTTTATTTTAGTAGTGACTGATGATAACCATTTTTTAGGCATATGCATAAAGACTTCATTGAGCCCAGCTCATAACTTTGCACTGACTTAGATTTTTCATGCATATTTTACAGCGGTTGTTGCTCATTACTCTTGAGGATGTAGTCGGTCATCCAGGCCGTTGCCAGCAGACATAACCACACGACAAACACCGGATTAGGGACGTCAATTTCCGGTGACAGAATCACGGCCATAAATCCGACTGAAGGGAGTGTCCAGCATAGCAATTTACCCCACTGGAATTTTTTTTGTTGGCTCAGGTTTTCGATCACTGCCACTAATCCGGTCAGGCACAAAGCAAGCACCGCTGCCATCTGCAGCCCGGCAACCCAAAGCGGAACCACAAGAGCCAACGGCCACCAGCTGTGTTGCTGGGTCGGTTTCCAGCTTGCCGCCGCCCACCAAATCATGCCTATCGCGATGATCTGCACCATGGTCATGGCCGGTGTCCCTGACAGCTTCCCGGCCGACTGAGTGACCATGATGCCGACTTCCAGGGTCACCACAATCAAAATACCCACTGCGATCACCGGCATATTACGCGGGTGGGAAAATACCACCATCAACAGAGGGAAAATGACCCACATGCTGACCGAAAGCGAGGCAGGCTGATAAGGAATGGTTAACGCATAACTTAATACACCCAGCAGCAGAATAACACCGCTGAAGCCGCTGCGGCTTAGCAGCCACAAAGCCGGAATGACAAACGCAATAAATGGCATGTCACCACCACTCAGGCCAAGTGCTCGCGCACAGACCATCGCCAGCAGTATTGTGGTGATGAACTGAAAAGTAGACAATAGCAACGCCCGCTCCTTATCCTGTCCCTGGAATCCTTACCCTAGAATAAAATAGGACTTTGTCATTATGGACCAATTTTTAATGCAGATCTTTGCCGTTATTCACCAAATTCCCTGTGGAAAAGTCTCCACTTACGGTGATATTGCACGTATGGCCGGTTATCCGGGTTATGCCCGCCACGTCGGTAAGGCGCTCGGAAATCTGCCTCCGGACAGCACCCTGCCGTGGTTTCGGGTTATTAACAGTAAAGGTGAGATTTCCCTCACCGGCCCTGATTGGGAGCGACAAAGGGAGAAACTGGTTGCGGAAGGTATCGCGGTAAGCAGCGCCGGTAAGATTGCACTGCGTCTGTTCCGCTGGCAGCCGGTTTAGCTATACGCTGGTTTAGCCATTCACTGGTTTAGCCATTCACTGGTTTAAGTCATTCACCGGTCTCAGTTCTCAACCGATTTCAGTTACTCAGCGCTGTCATTGTTGCCCTGTGCCTCATGAACACGGATCAGGTTCATCTCGACCTGGTGCGTGCGCTTGTCGTCGGTAATCACGCCATAATGACTGTCACTGATGAACATCAGACGACCATCCACTTCGATGCGGGCGCTGATTGAATAGCGGTGTTTCGGATCAATGTCGGCGCAATCATAAGGAATAGAAAACTCAAACGGCACCTGCTGCCCCCAGGTGGTAAACTCCTGGGTTCCGAGCAGTGTAGCCGGCGCATCCGCTTTTGAAACATCAAACAGGGAAACCCGTACAATCGCATTATCCGGCAGCGCAATACGCTCGCGATAAGCAACTGTGCCGCTCACGGTATCCAGCACCTTGTCGGGCATAATTTCAGCTTTTTCCAGAGCAGGTGTGGTTTGAAGCATGCCATTATCGGTCATCTGGCAACCGAATAAAGCCGAGCCAATAATTAACGTTGAGGTCAAAATCAGAATATTTTTCATCGTGTTTTTATTTAGTGAACCTATATTCATTGTAGATAACGAAGATTGGCGTGTCATCCTTATACGCAGCTCTTGACAAGCATTTGACCTGGCTCACAAAATAGTAGAGTAAAAACACAATAAGAGAGGCGCTATGAGCAAACCATTGCAAGAGCTGTTGAGTTTACTCCAGCTGGAAAAACTGGAAGAAGGACTGTACCGCGGCGAAAGTGAAAACCTTGGCCTGCCACAGGTATACGGCGGGCAAGTGATTGGTCAGGCACTCTCTGCTGCGCGCTATACCGTGGATGCAGGGCGCACCGTACATTCTTTCCATAGCTACTTCCTTTATCCGGGCGATCCGGAAAAACCAATCATCTATGATGTCGAGAACCTGCGTGACGGACGTAGTTTTTCTACCCGCCGGGTCAAAGCGATTCAAAACGGCCGCCCGATCTTCTACCTCACCGCCTCATATCACGGTGAAGCGCCGGGCTTTGAACATCAGAAAACCATGCCGGATGTACCCGGGCCGGAAAACTTTGCTTCCGAATCGGAACTTGCGGAGCAGATTGCTCACCTGCTGCCGCCACAAGTGAAAAAAATCTTGTGCGGTGAAAAGCCAATTGAAATGCGCCCGGTCACCGTGATTAACCCTCTCAAACCAGAAAAGGCAGAACCCAAACAGTACCTCTGGATTCGTGCCAACGGCGCTATGCCCGACAATCAGCTGATTCACCAGTATCTGCTGGCCTACGCTTCCGACTGGGGCTTCCTGGTGACCGCCCTGCATCCGCATGAAGTCACGCTGATGACGCCTAAGTTTCAGGTTGCCACCATTGACCACTCTATCTGGTTCCACCGTCCGTTTAAAATGGATGAATGGTTGCTGTATGCCATTGAGAGCCCGACGGCCAGCAATACGCGCGGTCTGGTACGGGGCGAAATATACAATCAGCAGGGTGACCTGGTCGCCAGTGCTGTACAGGAAGGGGTGATGCGATTTAAAGATCGCTAGGCAGCCAGCCTTTTCATGCTTTACCTTGCCCTTAGGGTAAGCGTTACACTGTTGGCGGAATTCACCTACTGGAGGTCATCTTATGGGATGCTGTAATCAACCACCAAACGGCGGCAGTTCGGATATCAAACCGCTGCTGAAAGCATTTGCCGGTCTGCTGATTTTCGTTCTGCTGCTCGCCTGGCTATTTGGCTGACAATCGGGTGTGCGCCCGGAACACGTTAAGACAGTGGCAGCTCGGTGGTGTATTTTAATGATTCCATCGCAAAGGTGGAGGTCACGTTATTGAGCCCGTCGACGCCGTTGACTAACTTCTTATAAAACTGGTCAAAGTGTTTCATGTCTTTGACCAGTACTTTCATCATGTAATCATACTCTCCCGCCATGCGGTAAAACTCCATCACTTCCGGATAAGACTCAACGCTACTGACAAAACGCTGATACCATTCATGGGAGTGATCGCTGGTTTTCACCATCACAAACGCGATAAAAGCTAAGCCGAGTTTATCGGCATCAAGCAATGCCACCCGCTTGGTCAGTACACCACTCTCTTCCAGCTTTTTCAGCCGTTTCCAGCACGGCGTGGTGGTCAGGTTGACGGCCTCTGCCAGCTCATTGAGTGACAGGGTCGCATCCTGTTGCAACATGGCCAGAATTTGGCGGTCCACTTTATCCAGTTCCATTACAACTTCATCATTGGGAGAAAATTATTCTCCAAACCTAGCAACCCAGGCCGAATTTAGCCAAGCTTTTCTCACCGAAGATGGGTAAATTATTTCCATTACCTGTTAAGGAGCACAGTCATGCAGCGCGATACCCAATGGACAACCGATGCCATCCGCATCCTCGAAGCTGATGTACAACGTACAGCAGATACTCACTTGATCAAGCTTGACCTGCCCTGTTTGGACGGTATCGATATTTACCTCAAGGACGAGAGCACCCACCCGACCGGTTCACTCAAGCACCGCCTGGCGCGTTCCCTGTTTCTGTATGCGATTTGTAATGGCTGGATTGGCCGTTATACGCCGATTATTGAATCGTCTTCCGGTAGTACTGCGGTGTCTGAAGCCTATTTTGCCCGTCTGCTCGGACTGCCGTTTATCGCGGTCATGCCGGAATGCACCGCGCGTAAAAAGATTGAACAGATTGAATTTTATGGTGGTAAAGCGCATCTTGTCGCCCGTTCGGATCAGATTTATGCCGAATCGCGCCGGCTGGCAACGGAACTGGGCGGCCATTATATGGATCAGTTTACCTACGCGGAACGCGCGACGGACTGGCGCGGCAATAACAACATCGCTGACAGTATTTTCCGCCAGATGCAGCTTGAGCCGCATCCGGTGCCAAGCTGGATCGTAATGAGCGCCGGTACCGGCGGTACGTCCGCAACCATAGGGCGTTTTATCCGCTACCAGCAGCACACCACCAAACTGTGTGTGGTTGACCCAGAGCACTCGGTCTTTGCCGACTATTACCGTACCCGCGATGGTCATCTGACCCGCGATTGTGGCAGCCGAATAGAAGGTATTGGCCGCCCGCGTGTGGAGCCGAGTTTTATCGCCGATGTGGTTGATGAAATGCGGGTTATTGATGATGCCGCCAGCATCGCGACCATCCACTGGCTTGAGCGCGTGATTGGTCGTAAAGCAGGAGCCTCGACCGGTACCAACTTGTATGGAGCGTTACAACTGGCCAGTGAGATGCAGCAGAGAGGTGAACAGGGCTCGATTGTGACCCTGCTGTGTGACAGCGGCGAGCGCTACCTTGATACGTATTATAATCCGGCCTGGCTGGCTTCCCGTATCGGCGATCTGACGCCGTACCTGAGGCAGCTGGAAAGATTTCAGGCCAGCGGCAAGCTGGCCTGATAATTATCGCTACAACATCTTGCCTGCGCACTATTTAAGCTGAGTGAGGTTTTTTACTTAGAACCAATCTAATTAACCGAAATCTAACAACTTTCTGACCCCACCTATAGAAAGCATGACGACGCACTGACGGTTCTGACATGAGTTTGGTGAATAATCTTTTCAACCCTGTCAACACAACAAATAGATAAGGATAAAAGATGAGAAAAGCGATGTTCGCCCTGAGTGCACTGACGTTTATTTTGGCTGGCTGTGACACTGCGGAAAACGCGGCAACGCAACAAGCAGAACCGGCCGCCGATACACTGCCGAGCAAAGTCAGCGATTCGATTGCGACCGTAACCGACAGCGTCTCTTCAGCCGCTAGTGCCGTGACTGAGTCGATTGAAGATGGCGACGCTGCCAACTGGCAAGGCACCTATCAAGGCACTCTTCCTTGTGCTGACTGCGCAGGGATCGACTACACCCTGACTCTAAACGAAGACCAAAGTTACAGCCTGGTTCAGTCTTATCAGGGTAAAGAAGGCGCGAAGCCAACCACTTCTGAAGGTAAGTTCCACTGGAACGACACCGGTAGCGTGATTACGCTGGAAGATGGTTCAGAGACACCAAACCAGTACTTTGTTGGTGATAATATGCTGATGAAGCTGGATATCAATGGTGAAAAAGTAACCGGGGATATGGCTACGTTGTACAACCTAGAAAAACAATAAATAAATCTTAAAGTAAAAACTAAAAAAGCCGCCAGGAGAGGCGGCTTTAGACCATTATTTTTTCTGACGCGCTTCAAACGCGGCCATCTGCTCTGGCGTTGCCGCTGGCTGATGATTGGCTTTCCACTCATCGTAGGTCATGCCGTACACACGCTCACGAGCATCATCAATATCCAGATCTAATCCCAGCTGTTGCGCTTCGGCCAGGTACCATTTGCTGAAACAGTTACGGCAGAACCCTGCCAGAATCATGAGGTCGATATTCTGCACATCTTTATTATTATCCAGATGCGCCAGCAGGCGACGGAACACCGCTGCATCCATTTTATCCTGTTGTTCTTGGGTCAGATCTTTATGTTTAAATTCGGCCACGGGACTTTCCTTTCTTGTTGTCTGCCTGCCACCGGCCAAAGCAGACCAGTCACAGAGATGTATCTGTTATTTATAACACGCTGCCAGTTATTTATAAAACTCACACCGCTATTTTAAAACTCATCAAGTCATTATAAAACAAGCAAACAAAAACGCCCGGGACGAGCCCGGGCGCTGAGATTCCGCACTGGTGACTGAGGGAAATTACCCTTGAATACCAACAATCAGCCATGGTGCATTCGGCGTTGTCAGGTCACGTTCCAGGTGCCAGATATCCTCGATATCCTCTTCGATACCTTCACCCGCATCACGGTAACGGCCGCTGAACTGCAGGCTCAGCTGTGCTTTGCTCGCGTCATAATCGGCACGTACGATTTCTGCATCCACATACATCACGTCTGTCTGTGGAGCCGAGTCAATCTTGGCACGCTCTTGTTTCAGATCTTCAAACAGGCTTGGTGACACATATTCCTCAATGGTGTGCAACTGGTTGTGGTTCCAGGCACCTTGCAGAATACGGTAATGCTCACGTGCACCGTTGATGAACGCCACGCGATCAAAACCGGCCGGTAAATTGTGCGGTACATCGCTTTGCATCGTGCTGCCAAAACCACCTGCCGATGCCTGCGGCTGCTCAAAGTTGTGCACATTCGGCTGTTCAAACTGGTTGCGGTTCATTCCGCCAAACGCCGGTTGCTGCTGGTTCATACTGCCCTGCTTGGCCCCCAACACTCCGCGCATCAGTTTAAAGATCACGAAGGCAATCAGACCCATGATCAGGATATCCATAAACTGGATACCTTCAAAAGCGCCACCGAAGAAGGCAGCCAGCAAACCACCAGCCAGAAGGCCGCCCAGCAGACCACCCATTAATCCTTTTTTAGAGGAATTCTGTGCTGTTTGTGTGCCGTTTTGTTGTTTTAGCGAATTGGTCGGTTGGCTACTTTGCGTCGGTGCAGGCGATGTGTTGTAGCTTTTACCAAATGACTTACCGCCACCAAATTTTTTGGCAGCATCCGCCACTGGAGTAAACGCAACAGAAACCATCACTAATGCGACCAGAGAAAACAGACGTTTCATACTTATCCTTAGCTCGTTACTGGTAATGGCCCTCAAAAGGACCCTAAACCTATTTTGATACCGGGTCATCATAGCGGCTTCAATATCACAATCAAACATTTTGCTTTTGCTGACTTGTATCAGGATATTGCAAACTTCGTTCGGACATAATGAACCATTTGCGGTGTTAGGTTGTCTAAACCCCATCAACAGCCTTTGATTTTCAAAGCGTTGCTGTAGATTTTCATGGATCCCGAACGGAACTCAACCGACAAGCGATGTTACAAACGGCAGCAATAAAGGCCGACTTCGCAGCCAAAGTCCGTTGTGCACGCTTTCAAAAGCACACGCTTATTGAGAGATTAGTTGACGCTCCATCGGGAGGTTATTAGAATAATTGAACATTGTTCATTAAGTATTATCCCACATGGCAAGACGAAACGACCATACACGAGACGAGCTTATTGCGCTGACGCTCAATACGGTAAAAGAATTTCTCCATACTCACTCTCACCACGAGCTGAGCCTGCGTAAAATCGCGACGATGATCGGCTATGTACCGAGTACATTAGTGAACGTGTTTGGTAATTACAACCTGCTGCTGCTGCATGTGGTGGCACAAACGCTGGACGAACTGGCCACCGAAGCCAAAGCCGTGGTTAGCCAGAGTAAAGATCCGGCTCAGGCACTTTATCAGCTCGCTTACTGCTATCACGACTTTGCCAAGCAAAACCCCTATCGCTGGCAGTTAATCTTTGCCCATAACATGAATGGCGAACAGTTGCCTGAGTGGCAGTCACAGCGGATTGAACACATGACCAGCATGCTGGAAGGCCTGCTGCACGTCATGGCCCCTCAGCGTACCGACAGTGAAATTCTGCGCACCAGCCGAGTTTTGTGGTCAGGAGTGCATGGCATCACCCTGCTGAGTGTAGACGACAAATTCTTTGCTGCTGAGCCTGTCGATGGCAAGGCATTGATTGAAGATCTACTCTCTAACTATCTGGCCAACTGGTAAGCATCAAGGAAACGTAATGCCACATTCTCAAACGTCACTGTTAACCCAGCGGCGTTTTCTGCCCTATTTTATTACCCAATTCTTTGGCGCATTCAACGACAATATTTTTAAAAACGTATTGTTGCTGCTGGTTGCCTTTGCAGGCTCTAGCGCTCTGCCGGTATCCAGTGACCTGTTCATTAACCTGGCTGCCGGCTTATTTATCCTGCCTTTTTTTCTGTTTTCCGCCTCTGCCGGCGTACTGGCCGACAAATATGAAAAGTCTGCTTTTATCCGTAAAGTGAAATTGGCAGAAATAGCCATCATGTGTGTCGGCGCTCTGGGCTTCATTACTGAGAGCTACGGCCTGTTACTGCTGATGCTGTTTCTGATGGGTACCCAATCTGCTTTTTTTGGTCCGGTCAAATATGCGCTGCTACCCCAGCAACTGAAATCGAGCGAATTGGTTCCGGGCAACGCCCTGGTCGAAACCGGCACTTTTTTAGCGATTTTGCTCGGTACGCTGGGAGCTGGCATCATCGCTTCTGCAGAACATGCGCGCTACATCGCTGCCGGAGCCGTACTGCTGTTTGCCCTGTTCGGTTACCTCGCCAGCCGGGCCATCCCTGAAGCGCCAGCCAGCGCGCCGGATCTCAAATTTCGTTGGCGGCCTATTCAACTGACCCGCCAGACTCTGGCTATCGCACGCAGCGACCGCACCATTTTTCAGTCGATGATGGCCATCAGTTGGTTCTGGTTCCTTGGCGCGGCCTACCTAACCCAGTTCCCCAACTTCACCAAACTGTTTCTTAATGGTACCGAAAGCTCAGTCTCTTTCTTACTGGCGCTGTTTTCTATCGGTATTGCTGCCGGTTCACTGGCTTGTGACAAAATGTCCGGCCACCGGATTGATGTGGGTATCGTGCCGCTCGGCAGTCTGGGGATAAGTATTTTCGGCTACCTGATGGCCAGCAGCATTCCCGATGATTTACCGCTCTTCCAGCAATTTAGCGAATTCGTCAGCTACACCCCGTTGTGGCCACTGTATATTTATCTGCTGTTACTGGGCGTGTCCGGCGGGATCTTTATCGTGCCGCTGTATGCCATGATGCAGCAACGCGCCAAAGCAAACGAGCGGGCTCAGGTCATCGCCGCACTCAATATTTACAACTCCCTGTTTATGGTCGGCAGCGCGCTGCTCGGCATTGTCTGTTTATCACTGCTCAACCTGAGCATAGTGCAGCTGTTTATCCTGCTGTCGGTCATGAATGTGCTGATGGCCGTATACCTGTTCCTGCAAGTGCCTATTTTTGTGGTACGTTTTCTGGTCTGGGCGCTGACTCATACCATTTACCGCGTCCGGCATAAAAATCTGCATCATTTGCCGCAGCAAGGCGGCGCTCTGATCGTATGTAACCATGTCAGCTATATGGATGCCCTGCTGCTGAGTGCGGTTTGCCCGCGCCTGATTCGCTTTGTGATGCACGAAGAGTACGCCAATATCCGCATTGCGCGCCGTTTCCTCAAGCGGGCGGGCGTTATCCCGATAGACTCCGATGACCGCGCCTCTATCCGCCGCGCATTTACCGAGGTAGAACAAGCTTTGGAACAAGGCCATCTAGTGTGTATCTTCCCGGAAGGTCGCCTGACCGAAGATGGCGAGATGAACCCGTTTATGCGCGGTATCGACCTGATACTGAGGCGCAGCCCGGTACCTGTGATTCCGATGGCGATTAAAGGACTGTGGGGCAGTTTCTTCAGCCGATATAAAGGTCGTGCCTGCAGCAGCCTGCCCTGTCGTTTCCGCTCACGGATTGAAATAGAAGCCGGTCGCGCCGTTGCCGCCTGCGACGCTAACACCCAGTTGATGCACGCCGAAGTCGCAGCGCTGCGTGGTGACTGGAAGTAGCTTTGTACGACTTTCAGCTCGCTGCTTTGCGTTCACTAAGAACAAGCGTTCAGTTTAACTGAACGCTTGTTCAAAACATTAAGACTTTCTGACCATTAGCAATGGGTTACAATCAGTTTCCACTTCGCTGAAGGTCAATCCTATGTCATGCAACTCACTGCCTGTTAAGCTGAGATATCTGCCTTTTGTGCTGATTCTGCTGGCCTGTCTTACCCCTTATCTCACCTCGCCCACTGCGCTGGTGCTGGGCTTTTTGCTGGCAACATTGGGCTGGGTTCCCGGCGGACTGCCACTTGCGAAGCTCACCAAAAGATTGCTGGCTTACTCGATTGTCGGCCTCGGCTTTGGTATTCCACTACAGCAAGCACTCAGCGTGACCAGCGACGGCATCGGCCTGATTGTGGTCAGTATTGCAGGCACTCTGATTCTCGGCACAGTGCTGGCGCGGTTTATCGGCCTTAATGCGACTGCAGGTCACCTGATTGCGTCGGGGACAGCCATCTGCGGCGGCAGTGCGATTGCGGCCGTGGCTCCGGCAGTCAATGCCGATGACGATCAAACCGCAGTGGCCCTGGGTACGGTATTTCTGCTCAATTCACTGGCGCTGTTTTTGTTTCCGCTTATCGGCCATGCCCTCAATCTTGATCAGCATACCTTTGGCACCTGGGCCGCCATCGCCATTCATGATACGTCATCTGTGGTCGGCGCCGCTTCGGCGTACGGTGAAGAGGCGCTAAAAACGGCCACCACCCTCAAACTGGCGCGCGCATTGTGGATTGTGCCCGTTGCCCTGCTCAGTGCCTGGATGTTTCGCAGTAAATCGAAAAAAGTGACAATCCCGTATTTCATTCTCTTTTACTGCGCGGCGATAGGATTTAGCGATCAGTTGCCGCAGTTTGAGGTGGTATATCAGCAGATTTTCGGCCTGGCCAAGCAAGCCCTGGTGGTGTGTCTGTTTTTGATTGGCTGCAGCTTGTCGGTGCGCCGTTTACGCACTGCCGGTGCCAAGCCGCTGATGTTCGGTATTGTACTCTGGATAGTTATATCGACTTCGTCTCTGGCTTGGCTGCTGAGCCAGACGAACGGATAACAGGCGAGCGCTGCACTTCCCAGGCGACGAGCAGCACCAACAGGAAAGCACTTAATTCAGCCACCGAACGCGGCCAGCCATCCTGGGTCAGTGCAATCAGCAGTTGCAGGGCGATGACGCCAACAAGTAAGCCTTTCTTCATGGTCAGATAATCCCGAATCATTATTAATCCGGATTCATTATGCCCAATCGTTATAAGAAGCAAAATTCTGTTTTGGTCTAACTCATAACCTGATATTGAGTCTGATGATGCGCCAGCCATTGCTTGAGGGCCTGGCGCGATACTTTAATGCCGCTGTTCATCAGTTGCTCGGGCATAGTGAAATAAGCCACCGGCCATTTGAATTTCTCAAGCTTCCCTTCGCACCAGGCTGAACCTTGCGCCAATGAAAATACCGCTTCTGCGCTATGCACTATCGCAACCGGCCTGGCGCCAAATTCGTCATCTTCAACCGCCACCACCATCGCCAGTTGCACCGCCGGATGACGGTTGAGTACGGACTCAATTTCTTCACAGTGAATGTTTTCGCCGCCAGAGATAAACTGATTGTCGGCGCGTCCGATAATCACCAGTTGCTCATCCTGCCATTCGCCGAGATCTTGACTGTCAAACCAGCCGTCTGATTCCAGGATAGGATGCAGCAGCCCGCGGCGGTAATAACCGCTGGCCAGGGTCTCGCCACCAATATAAATCCGCTGTCCGCGCAGTTGTACCAGGCGTCCGGCCAATACATGCCCGGCTCCGCTGTGCCCGTCGACCTGTTTCGCCGTCACGGTTGAGGCCGCTTCTGTCATACCGTAGCCAAGCCAGGTTTCAATGCCGATTGCCGCGGCCTGCTGCGCCAACCGGACCGGAATATGGCTGCCACCAAGTAACACATGGGTCAGATTGAGCTCGATTCCGGCCTCCAGCAGCCGTTTGAGTTGAGTCGGCACCAAAGACGCGTGTGTGACCTGAGCCATGTCATAAGCCAGATCACCACGGCCAATTTTCAGGCAGCCGCCGGCCAGCAGCCAGCGGTAAACAATCGCCAGACCGGACACATGATAGAGCGGTAAGCTGAGCAGCCAGGTATCTTCAGCGCTGAACACAAACTCCTGCAATAAGCCCTGCGCAGAAGCCAAATGCTGGGCATGAGTATGCGCCACCGCTTTCGGAACGCCGGTTGAACCGGAGGTAAAAATCAAAGTGGCCAGATTGTCAGCCTGATAGAGATCGCCATGCCACCCAACCGGTTCAGTAACGTGTAATGCCTTGGGTATCTGAATGACATTGACGGCTCTATCAGAGTGCCGGGAAATAGAGTGCCGGGAAACGTCGGCCCCGGGAGCCAGCCAGAGATGGGGCGTTTGATGCGCGCCATAAAGGGCGTCCAGTTTGAGGTGTAAAGCCTCGCCAGGCTGAGGCATCGTCAGGGCACAAATGACACCGCGCGACGCCGCGGCCAGTAACCACAGCAACGTATGCGGATGATTTTTACCGACCAGTGTCAGTACGTCTCCGCCCTGTACACCTTGCTGATGAAGTGCCTGAGCATACTGCTCAATACGCTCAGCCAGCTGCTGCCAGGTCAGAGATTCTTGCTCAAGACGCAGCGCCACCTTATCCGGCGTACGCTGCTGCCATTGTTGCCAGGGGGTCATGCGTGGTGCGACTGCCACACCAGCTCCTGCTCCTGCAGTGTCTGCACTGGCAGTTCACAACCCGGCCAGGCGGTTTCAAGCTGCGCCTGATAAAGGCCTATGGTATCAAGGCCCGGAATTTCATCCGGTAATAACCATTTTGACAGGCGGGCTAACTGGGTCAAACCCAGACTCGATTCCAGACTGGAACTGATCACCACCTGAAGATTGAGTGCTCTCGCTTTCTCAACCAGACGAATACAGAAAGGTACGGACCCTATCACGGTCGGTTTGATAATGATGGTTTTGGCGCCGGTCAGCTCTTCGAGACGAAAGTCATCCATGCGTACCGCCTGCTGCAGCGTCTCATCCCAGGCAATTGCGATCCCGGTATCGATGGCAAACGACAGACTCTCACTCGGTGTATGGCACGGCTCTTCGATATAAGTAATCCGGCCACGACGTGACGGAGCGACATACTGAGCGAATTTAGCCGCCTTTTCTTTGTTCCAGGCCCGATTGGCATCGAGACGCAACGTCAGATCCGGCATGGATTCGAGAAACAGGTTAACCAGCATGCCATCACGTACCGGCTCGTACAGGCCCACCTTAATTTTGGCGACCTTGTTACCTGGCATGGCTTCGAGTTGCGGGATCAGGTCATCCGGATCACCGGTGCACAGCGGTGCAGCCTGATATTGCCCATCTTGGGGCAACTCACCGGCCAGTTCCAGCTCCGCCATAGACACACCAAAGGCGACAGAAGGAAATAATTCGTCCAGTCCGAGAGGTTGCCCCTTCACCCACAGTTCCAGCTGTTCTTTAGCCAGGGCTCCCGCCTCATCAATGGTTTCGACGCTAAATCCTTTTAACGGCGCGACTTCACCACGCCCTATTCGGCCATTTTCCTGAAGTTCGACAATGAATCCTTCACGTTCGGTTAACTTCTCTTCACGAAGAATGACACCGCTATCCATCGGCAGACGATAGCGATACAGTTTTGCGCTGCGCATATCCAACCTAACTCTGTTGTTATTCCTGGATGTTCACACTGTCGGCACGGAATGCGCCAAGACAATGACATCACAAAGGGTTATACGTCGTAAGCAAAAAGCGGCCCACTTTTGCACGGGCCGCAACGATTTTACGGATTACGCGGGAATTTATTGAAATCCGGGCGACGTTTTTCGTTAAACGCATTACGGCCTTCCTGGCCTTCATCTGTCATATAAAACAGCATAGTGGCGTTACCAGCCAGTTCCTGCAGGCCAGCCTGCCCATCACAGTCAGCGTTCAGTGCTGCTTTGAGACAGCGCAGCGCCATCGGGCTGTGTTGCAGAACTTCACGGCACCAGCGTACGGTTTCTTTTTCCAAATCCTGCAGTGGTACCACGGTATTCACCAGCCCCATATCCAGCGCTTCTTTGGCGTCATAGAACCGACACAGGAACCAGATCTCGCGCGCTTTCTTCTGACCAACAATCCGCGCCATGTAAGATGCGCCCCAGCCACCATCAAAAGAGCCGACTTTTGGCCCGGTTTGGCCAAACTGGGCGTTTTCTGCCGCAATGGTCAGGTCACACATCATATGCAGTACGTGACCACCACCAACAGCCCAACCGGCCACAGAGGCGATCACAGGTTTCGGACAGGTCCGGATCTGGCGCTGAAAGTCGAGCACATTGAGATGGTGGGTACCCGATTCATCTTTATAACCGCCGTAATCGCCACGAATTTTCTGGTCGCCGCCCGAGCAAAATGCCTCTTCACCCAGACCGGTTAAAATGATGACACCAACATTTTCATCGTAGCGTGCATCGGCCAGTGCATTGATCATCTCTTTGACAGTCTGCGGACGAAACGCATTGCGCACCTGCGGGCGGGCAATGGTAATTTTGGCCATACCATCCGGCGACTTGTGATAATCGATATCTTCATAAACTGAGCCACAATCATGCCATTCGACCGGAGCATAAAGTTCTTGTTCTGAAATGCCTACTGTTTTAGCCATGCTGATTCCCATTGTTGTTACTCGTTGTTGATGACAACGAGCCAATTAAACGCTGAATGATCAGGGCGAACGCATCAGGCTGCTCATGGTGAACATTGTGCCCGGCCTGCCCGACCTGACTAAAGCTCAGCCCGCTTTGTGTCGCGAGCTGCGAAAATTTCTTATCCCGTTCGCCACAGACGTAATGCGTGGTTAAACGGGCTTGTTGCAGTGCAGGTAGCAAATAAGGCTGGGTTGCCAGCGAGGTTGATAACAGCATACTTGCCACTGCCTGACCAAGATTAGCACTGCGTTTAGTGATTAAGGTTTGTCTTTGCGCATGGTTTAGTGAACTAAATACCGCTTGTTGATACCAATCGCTCAATACCTGTTCAATCGGTTCGTGCGCAAAGCGCATCGCCCAGCGACTATCATGAATCCAGCGCTGCTCTCGTTCTTGATTGGTTGGCAAACCAAAATGGCCCCCCTCAATCAGCAGACCTGAGAGGTTAAAGCCACTGAACCAGCCACACGCAGCCCCGGTCATGGCAATGCGTCCGCCAAGTGAATAGCCGACCAGCCATACCGGGCGTTTCGCTCCGGCCCGGCTGGCAATAGTTTGTGCAACCCTCTCGCAGCACTGCTGCAAATCGTCACAGCAAATCGTTTGGCTATGACCATGTCCGGGTAAATCGATAACCAGCCAGTCTGCATCCGGTAAACAATCCAACACCGGCTGCCAGTCGTCCGTGCTACCAAGCAAACCATGCAGAAACACCAGTAGCGGCCGTTCTGCCACCGATAGCGTGTTAACGGAGACATGACCGGACGAGCGACTATAAAGCATGGATCTGCGCACTAAGCTGTTGGATGTGTCGTGCGGCCTGCTGCGGCTGCGTAACAACCTCCACCAGCAACGTGCCCTGCCCCGAGTCAAAATGGACATCGATTACGGTTTGATACTGGGCCAGGGTTTGCGGGCGGGCATAAGCCAGACCAAACTGCCTGGCTGCGAATTCAAACTGCATGCCGTGTGGCATCTGATATAAAGCCTGACGCTCCTGCTCCGGTACGGGCAGAAGATCAAAGATGGCACCGCCGTCGTTGTTAGTCACCACCATCACAACCGGCTGCGAAGTTTGACGCAGCAAAGTGAGTGAATTGAGATCGTACAGCAGTGAGGTGTCACCGAGCAGAATCATTAACGGCTGGTTAAGCGCGCGCTGCACACCGGAAGCACTGGCCACCAGGCCATCAATCCCGGAAGCTCCGCGATTGGAATAAACTGCCCGATCATCCAGTTCACTCAGCATATCCGTCAGACGCACTATCAGGCTGTTACCGATAAACAGCGGCACCCACGGCACGCGCTGACTGAGATCGAGCGCAACAGCGACTTCGGTCAGTGTACCGGCAGAGCCGTTCAATCCCTCGTCAGACAACGTTGATACTGCCAGTTGCGCGCTTGCACCGGCAATATGACGCAGTTCATCTGCCCAGCCACGGCTGGCACTGTTGAGTGGCGGCTTAACGGAGGACTCCACGACGGCGGACTGAATCGCAACCCAGTCACGGATATCGGCCACCCAGTGCTGTTGCGGCAGATGAGACTGGTTGTTACGACTGGCATCCGGCGACACATACCAATAGTCACAATCGGCGGCGCTGATCTGGCGTTGCAGCCACTGATTAAGCCGTTTTGATACCACTCTGGCACCAAACTGAAGCACCAATTCGCACTCACTCAAGCGGGCACTGGCTGTGGCATTTTGCAGCCACAAATCATAATGTGCCCACTCACTGCTGACACCGGACTGGATATCACCCAGCACCGGCCAGCCGAGCTGACGGGCAAAATCATGCACCGCCTGAGCCTGACACAACGGCAAAGAACCGATAATGACCAGACCTTTGCGATGAAAAGATGCCGCCTCGAGTGGCATGACGCTAGTCTGTGGCATCAGACGCCGAGTATAAGGCACATCTGCATTGTGCCAGTCGGCTACCCGCGCGCGATAATCGCGGTATAAATCCGTACATGAGGTCGAATAAAGCGGCTCGGGAAACGGGCAGTTAATATGTACTGCGCCGCCCTGCTGCGCCTGTTTGAACAGCGCATCATCAAGGGCACTGAGCAGCCAGCTTAAAGATAAATGCACTCCCGGACTGGGTAAATTCATCGCCGCAGTGACATGGGAAGAGTAAATACCGACCTGATCGATCGCCTGGTTAGCCCCACAACCGACCAACTCAACTGGCCGGTCGGCGGTTAACACCACCAGCTTTTCTCCGGTCAGACCGGATTCGGCAATCGCCGGCAGCAAATTGGCGACCGCGGTACCGGACGTGACGATCACCGCCACCGGCCGGGTACTGGCTTTGGCCAGACCCAGGGCTAAAAAGCCTAACCCGCGCTCATCAAAGTGGGTATGCAGAGTCAGATTGGGATGCGCGGCGGCTTCCAGTGTCAGCGGTGTCGAACGAGAGCCGGGCGCGATACACACCTCACTGACCCCAAAGCGGGTCAGCTCTTCAAGCAAAGTTCGGCTCCAGATACGGTTGAGCTGTGCCTGGTCGTGGCTCATGAGGCAACTCCCAGCGGCAGGTCGTCACTGATTAAACTGAGCAGAGTGGACATCTTCTTGTCCAACTCCTGCCACTCATACTGCGCTTCTGAGCCCGGTACAATCCCGGCCCCGGCGTAAAGCTGGATTTCATTTTCCAGTACCAGAGCACTGCGGATTGCAACACAAAACTCTGCCTGATGATGGCTAAAATAGCCCATCGAACCGGCATACCAGCCGCGGGCAAAAGGTTCATGTCGGGTAATAAAATCCAGAGCCGGTTTACGCGGCAGCCCTGCTACAGCAGCGGTCGGCTGTAATGCTCTCAGCAGCTGTACGCCATTAACCCCGGGTTGCAGATTGGCGTGAATCGCCCGCTTCAAGTGCTGCACTTTGCTCAGCCGCACCAGGTGCGGCTCAGGATCGACATTGATTGACTCAGCATAAGGCGTAAGACGTTCGATAATGTCATCCACTACCACCTGATTCTCATGCAGATTCTTACGGTCTTGGGTCAGCCAGTTCGCCAGTTGCAGATCCTGCGCCGCATTGGCGCCGCGCCCGATAGTGCCGGCCAGCGCTTCGGTATACAGCTCCTGACTCTGGCGTAAATAGAGCCGCTCGGGCGTCGAGCCCATAAAACAGTGTTTACTGTCCAGCGCCAGCATAAAGTGAAAACTGTGATGGTTTTGCCGCGCACTGGCTTTCAGCAACTGAGCAGCACTGAGCGGGCCATCGAGAGTCAAACGGGTCTGACGGGCGAGGACGACTTTTTTAAAATCCTGCTTTTCAATACCGTCCAACACGTCCTGTACCAGCTGCGCCCAGCCGGACTCACTCGGAGCATGCCTGACTTGTCTGACTTCACGGTGGATCGCAGGCAACGGTTTAACGTCCGCCACCAGCTTGTTGAGCGTGGCGAGTGTCCGGGCCGATTCCTGATTGACGTTGGCCGCCAGGTGCCAGGTGTTATCTAACCGTATCAGCTCGACCTGGGGCAAAAAGAAGAAAGACGACATGCAGCGCTGGTTTTTATCGGTATGACCGTCAAACGAGCGTCCCCCCCAGACACGCTGATTCTCACCGACCATGGCATACGCCGGGGCTGGATCAGTGAAAGTATATAACTGCCCGAGCGCAATCACTTCTTCGCGACTGTCCCGTGACTGCCAGTAAAACTTAGGGTAAACCGGTTGGGCTTCAAGCCAATCGATCAGCGCGAATGGCGGCTTGCCTGCCAACTCCTGGATGAAACGGACGTCGTTTTCCTGCGCGTCGTGAATTTGCTCTGTTAAGCGAGCAATGGCTTGATAAAAGTTCAACAAAACGACCTCGACTTAGCTGAGACTCGATCTAACCCGGTTACTCTATTGAGAGAACCCACTAAAATCAAGGGTATATCGTATCTTTTCCCACCAGTTCTGCGTGCCACAGCCACATTCTGTATATAAATTCATTACCTTAACGAATATAAGGTCATAAAAACTTTCGGACAGCTTATCTACCCCATGAATTGAGCCAATTGGGGTACTGACAAAATTTAACCTCGAAAGGACAATATGGCCTAGATTTATATCCTAAAAAAAGGCAATCTGTAGAGGTTTAATAAACAAATTTCATCATTTTCAGGAACAAGACAATGCAAAATATCGGGATGTCGTCAAAACTCGATAATGTCTGCTATGACATTCGAGGTCCAGTGCTCAAACATGCTAAACGCATGGAAGAAGAAGGGCATAAAATACTAAAGCTTAATATCGGCAACCCGGCCCCGTTTGGTTTCGACGCCCCGGATGAAATCCTGGTCGACGTGATTCGTAACCTGCCAACCTCACAAGGTTACTGTGATTCCAAAGGTATCTACTCGGCACGCAAAGCTGTCGTACAGCACTATCAGAAAAAAGGCATCCGTTCTCTGGATGTCGAAGATGTCTACATTGGTAATGGCGCCTCCGAACTGATCGTAATGGCGATGCAGGCGCTGCTGAATAACGGTGATGAAATGCTGGTTCCGGCCCCGGATTACCCGCTGTGGACGGCAGCCGTTGCCCTGTCCGGCGGTAAAGCGGTGCACTATCTGTGTGATGAGCAGGCCGACTGGTATCCTTCACTGGACGACATCAAGAAAAAGATCACGCCGAACACGCGCGGCATCGTCCTGATCAACCCGAACAACCCGACCGGCGCGGTCTACAGCCGTGACTTCCTGCTGGAAGTAATTGAAATTGCCCGCAAACATAAACTGATTATCTTTGCAGACGAGATCTATGACAAAGTTCTGTACGACGGCGCGACTCACACTTCTGTAGCGACGCTGACTGAAGATGTGCTGGTCGTGACGTTTAATGGCCTGTCTAAAGCGTATCGTGTGTGTGGTTTCCGTGGCGGCTGGATGTTCCTGACCGGGCCAAAACATCAGGCCAGCGGCTATATCTCCGGCTTGGATATGCTGGCTTCAATGCGTTTGTGTGCCAACGTACCGATGCAGCACGCGATCCAGACTGCACTGGGCGGCTATCAGAGTATCAATGAACTGATCCTGCCAGGCGGGCGCCTGCTGGAGCAGCGTGACCGTGCCTGGGAACTGATTAACCAGATCCCCGGGGTATCGTGTGTGAAGCCGAAAGGCGCGATGTATCTGTTCCCGAAAATTGATACCAAGAAGTACAGTATTAAAGACGATCAGCGAATGGTACTCGACTTCCTGAAACAGGAAAAAGTCCTGCTGGTACAGGGCTCCGGCTTCAACTGGCCGAAACCGGACCACGTACGCATCGTGACCCTGCCCCATGTTGAAGATCTGGAAGTGGCGATCGGCCGTTTTGAGCGTTTCCTGAGCACTTACAGCCAATAACGCTTTCCTCTCCCTTTCCTGATCAGTTAGGCTAAAAAGGCGCTCTTTTCTAAACTAAAAGAGCGCCTTTTGTTTTATTCAGCGATCAACCAGGATGTCGAGCGTTATGAAAGAAAGCCATTTTTTTGCCCACCTCGCCCGTATGAAACTCATTCAGCGCTGGCCGCTGATGCGTTCCGTCTCCAAAGAGAACATCTCAGAGCACAGCCTGCAGGTAGCGTTTGTTGCCCATGCACTGGCCGTGATTAAGAACAAAAAGTTCGGCGGACAGCTCAATCCCGAGCGGATTGCGATTCTGGCCATGTATCATGACTCGAGTGAAGTGCTGACCGGCGATCTGCCAACGCCCATCAAATACTTCAACCCGGACATCGCCAAAGAGTACAAAAAAATCGAAGCAGCCGCAGAACGCCGCCTGCTGTCGATGCTACCGGAAGAATTCCACGACGATTTTGCGCCGTTTCTGGTCTCCGATGCAGCACATGCCGAGGATTCCGCGATCGTCAAACAAGCCGACTGCCTGTGTGCTTATCTGAAATGTCTGGAAGAACTCAGCGCCGGTAACCATGAATTTGCTCTGGCGAAAAAGCGCCTCGATGTGACGCTGCGTGAGCGCTACACCGAAGAAATGGATTATTTTCTGCAAACCTTTGCGCCCAGCTTTGAATTAACACTGGACGAGATCAGCTAACTCGCTGTAGGTTTTATAAAAACCGTGTCATATCGGGAGCCATCCATGCAGGTAACCATCAGTTCAGACTGGCAAGAACGTAACAACGACGAGCATAAGATTCGTCGCAATGATCACCGGAGTCCATATCAGCGTGACCGGGCCCGAATTCTTCACTCGGCCGCGTTTCGCCGCTTACAGGCCAAAACCCAGGTGCACGGCACCAGTTTGAACGACTTCCACCGCACCCGGCTGACCCATTCGTTAGAGGCCGCGCAAATCGGAACCGGTATTGTCGCGCAGATAAAACTCAAGCAGCCCCAGTTCCGTCATTTGCTACCGTCAGACAGCCTGATTGACTCGCTGTGCCTGGCGCATGATATCGGCCATCCGCCCTACGGCCATGGCGGTGAAATCGCACTCAACTACATGATGCGTGAGCACGGCGGTTTTGAGGGCAATGCGCAGACGTTTCGTATCGTCACCTGTCTCGAACCCTATACCGAGCATCACGGCATGAACCTGTCACGCCGTACCCTGCTCGGCCTGCTTAAATACCCGGCGCTGCTCAGCCGCACCCGGGCGGAAAAACTGCCCGAATCAGTCCCGCACCAGCGTCAGCTGAAAGCCAAAGACTGGGCACCGGCCAAAGGTGTCTACAACTGTGACAGTGCAGTACTGGCTTGGGTACTGGCGCCGCTTAGCACCCATGATCGTCAGCTGCTGGGCGAGATGCGGGCAGAAACCCGCTCGCCTTATCAGCACCAGAAGACACGTTTTAAATCCCTCGATTGCTCAATTATGGAGCTGGCCGATGACATCGCTTACGGGGTGCACGATCTGGAAGATGCGATTGTGCTCGGTATGGTCACGCAGACCCAGTGGCAACAGGCCGCGGCCAGCCAGTTAGCCGTGTGCGGTGATGAGTGGTTTGCTGAGCATATTGAAGCATTGAGCCGCATGCTGTTTTCCGGCCAGCATCATGTGCGTAAAGATGCCATTGGCGGCATCGTTAATGCCCTGCTAACCAGTGTCAGCGTCCAGCCGGTTGATACGGCGTTCAACAGCGATCTGCTGGCCTTTAACGCCTATCTGGAGCCGAACATGCATAACGCGCTGGAAGTACTGAAAAGCTTTGTCAGTCAGTACGTGATCCAAGTGCCGCAAGTGCAGCGTTTTGAATATAAAGGCCAACAGATCATAATGGACTTGTTTGAAGCACTGGCCGCCGATCCGGAACGCTTGTTGCCGGATGCAACCCAGGAGAAATGGCGTACCGCGGAGCATGCCTCGGAAGATGGAATGCGGGTCATCTGCGATTATATTGCCGCTATGACCGATGGTTATGCCCAGCGGCTGCATCAGCAGCTGTTTTCGGCCCACGTTAATTACTGAATCTGACTACTTAACGAAGACAAGGGGCATCTTGCCCCTTATTCTTCCTTATTGAGGTAATTACGCTCAAACACACCGGGTGGCATTTGCTGAATCTGATAATTGATCATGGTGTCAAATGCAGCCATCAGCGGCGAAAAGTCCTGTTCAGGCTGAAGAGTCTGCAGTAAGTGATAGCCAGCTTCCACCGTTGACAGTGCATTCTCACTCGGCGCTTTGCGAATCCGGTAGTTGCCCTTGAGATCTTTGGGCAGATGCAAGGCGGGTAAGTGATGAAGCTGGGTATTCACCTGCCACATCTTAAAGGCTTTTTTCCAGGTACCATCCAATACAATCACCCGGATCGGCCGCTCAGCTTGTAACTTAAGCTGCGCACTCGATTGTGACTGCTCGCTCGGATACAACACAAAATGCTGCACGCTGCTCTCTGCCAGCAGGCGATTCAGTTCCTCATGTTGACGGAAATCTTCGCCGACCAACAAGCGGCAGTTCGCCAGCGACAGACTGAGGATACGTGCAGTCCCCATGGCGCGATGTTCTTCTGTCGGGTGCTGAAGAATGATAAGCTCCACCTGAGAATCGATCGGCACTATCGCAGCGCAGATACAGGCTTTATGTGCTTTACCGCACCGGGAACAATAACGGGACATAGTGTGAATTTATACCTGTGGCTAGTAATAATCAGTATGGTCTGTGCCGGACTGCAGTTAGAACCGCTTTCTTCTGCCGCAGCCTGGCAGTTAAGTGCCATTCAACACGGCCAATGGTGGCGCATCCTAACAGGAAACTTCACCCATACCAACTTTGCTCATCTGGCGATGAATCTGGCCGGGTTATGGCTCATCAGCTATATCTTCAAGCCCACCGTTCGGCTGTTACTGTCCGCTCTTGTGCTTATCAGTCTCTGGGTCGGTATTGCGCTATTGATGACCGACATGAGTTCATACGTCGGTCTGTCCGGCACCCTGCACGGATTGTTTGCCTGTTTTGCCCTGCAAGAAGCCAGGCAGGGGCGGCGCAGCAGTTGGCTGCTGGTTGCCGGCGTGCTAGCCAAAGTGATCTGGGAGCAGTGCTACGGCAGCTCACTCGGCACTGAAGCGCTGATCCAGGCCCGGGTGGCAACCGAGGCGCACCTGGCTGGTGTACTGGGTGGTTTGCTGCTGGCAATGGTTAATCAGCGACAATGTCCCTCGATAACGGAATAACTATTTGAATGCAAAGCCGGTGGCTATTTTCCTGCTATCCCTTAGTCTGGATTTCGATGGATGGCCCGACTTCCACTACTACCGGGTTAAACACCGGGCTGTTAATAATGATCTGTTCCAGGCGCCGGGTGGCTTCATTGACTTTGGGAGATGTGAACAGGGTTACTTCCATATCCGGCAGCTCCGGCAGGTCGCTTAAAATAACCAGATCGTCCTCCAGAGTATGATAAGGCATCACGGCAATGCCTACTCCGGCACGTACCGCCGCCAGAACTCCGGATCGGCTTTGACTGGTAAACGCAATGCGATAAGGCATCCTGGCTTTTTCCAGCGCAGAGCAGGCATATTGACGATGCTGACACCCCTCATAAAACACCACCAGCGGCAGCACTGCATGGGTATGGACGAAGTGATCTTTCGAACCAATCCAGACTAATTCATCGCGCCGCAGCCGGGTTCCGCCTTGGGTTCCGGCCAGCATTTCGACTAACGCGATATCGAGCTTGCCTTTATCCAGTAAGTCAACCAGATGATCGGGACGATAGTCGCAAAACGCTTCCAGCTCCGCTTCCGGATAACTGAGGATAAAATCCTGCAGAATCGGGGCCAGTGTCTGGCTGGCATACTGATCATGCGTTCCCAGTCGCACTACCCCGTCAATATCCATGTTAAGGAAAGAGCCGACAATTTGATCGTGCAGGTTAAGCAATTGCTGGGCATGGGTTTTGAGCTGCATTCCTGCCGCCGTCAGGCGCACGCCGTGCTGGCCGCGCTCCATCAGCGGATTCGCCACCAGGTCTTCCAGGCGGTTGAGTTGCATACTCACCGTAGACGGAGCCTTGTGTAATAACCTGGCCGCCTCGGTAAGATTCAGAGTGTCTGCCACCATCATAAAAGTACGCAGCAGATTAATAGGTAAGTCATGCATGGCTGAGTTTTCAACAAATCCGAACGTAGAATTGAATATTTATCGATTTACCGAATAAACGCAAGCCCATAGTATAGCGCCATCGCTATTTTGTAGCTGGATTGTTAATTTTTAACATTTTGGGTTCAGTGACTTTTCCTGGTTAGATGGTAATCAGTTGAGGCCAAAGTACCTTGGACAAGGAGGATTACGATGCGCATGGCAATGACATTTGGTTTTAACCAGGTTATCAGTCACGGCTTTGGATTGTTTCTGTTTGCGACCATGATGCCGATGATGCAATCCTCAATTGAGATCAGCAGCTGGTACCTTGCCGCGGCAGGGGCTCTGACCCAAATCTCTTATTTGTCCGGCGCCATGGCTCTCGGTGTGATCGGGCATCGCATCGATTCCGGCCGTTTACTGTTAGCTACCGGTTCACTGACCACTGTCTTGCTGTTTACTATGGCCTGGCTCAACGATCCGCTGGTTATGATTGGCGTACTGACCGTGTTAGCCGCCAGCGCCGCTATGAGCTGGGGAGGCATTGTTGAGCTAACCACCAGCTATGGTGAAGAAAAACGCACCGCAACCAACCTTTCCGTGTCCGCCAGCGGCACAGCTTGGGGCTGCAGCCTGAACGGCCTCATCATTTTACTGGTTGTACCGGTTCTGGGCTGGCGCAGTGGCTGGATTGTCGCCTCTGTGATGGGGCTGGTAACGCTGATAGCCACTATGTACCTGCTCAAACATCTCCGCAGTCAACCGCACCTGGACAATATCAAAGTGACCAAAGCACTCAGCACCCGCGAGCTGTTTTCCATCGTACTGCGTGAACGCACTGCTTTCCTCTCCTGTCTGATGCTGTTTTTGGTCGGTTGCTCAACCATGACCTTTTCAACCTGGCTGAATACGTTCCTGGCCCAGCTTAATCTACCTTCGACATTGGGAGGCTATACCTGGAGTGTGATCGGATTTACTGGCATGGTGGCAGGCTTCTTTATCGGTAAACTGGCTGATAAACGTGGTCACAGCCTCGCGCTATTACTGATTTTCGGCGCTTTTGCCCTGGGACTTATCGCCTTCACCTACAACCCCGCCAAATTCGTTATGGTGGCAGGCTTTGGCTACGGCCTGATGTATTTCCCGGTCTGGGGCGTCGTTTCCGGCTGGATAAGCCGCCGCTACAGCTCCAAGTCAACCATGCAGATCAACGGCATCGGTATGGTCACGTTCGGCATGGGTGGCGCGCTGGGTAATCTGCTGGCCGGTATCGTCAATGAAAACACCGGCAGTCTGCTGGATGTCTTCTGGCTGATCGCTGCCCTGAGCATAACGTTGTTTGCGCTGGCCACTTATATCTATGCTACCGAGCGCCAGGTCAAACGCCCGATTGCCAGAGCGATTTAACCGCTCACCGCCGATGATACAAAGGGCGATGTTGACTACCCGCCTTATCAAAACTCATCCGAGTTACAGGCAGCAAACTAAACCGTCTCTTGGCAACAGCAATATGATGCGACAGGACACTCGCGGGCGTCCTGTCGATTTAGCCCGAGTGAGCTAAAAATTCACCTGTTCTCGTTACTCCATTCCGATTCGTTGGGCACCCTTTCCTTGCTGGCTGAGTTTATCTTCCGGATTCAACAGATGACATTTTTTCATACTCAGGCACCCGCAACCGATGCAGCCGGTCAGATTCGCTCTTAAAGATTGTATTTGAGCCATTTTACTCGCTGCTGCCTGCTTTGCCATCGCCCTGCTTCTGCTTAACCGCGTTCGCGATGAACACCCGCTGATGGTCGCCAGGAATGTTCTGATAATGGCCAGCCTGCAGCTTACTGCTCTGACCCTGCTTGAAGCCCCCACTGAGTTGGCTTCTTTGCACTTCAATCAACTCTCCGTCTTTAACGTCTTTTCCGTTATCTACCTCGGAGTCATGTGCGCAGGTGTTGTGTATTATCTGTACATGCTCAGCGTGAAAAATGCCGGTGCGGTGTTCACATCAATGACGAATTATCTGGTTCCGTCATTTGGTGTTGTTTTCGGCCTGATCTTCAGTGATGAAATGCTGCCTCTCACAACCTGGTTGGCACTGGCTGTGATACTGCTGGCTTTGCTGCTTAATCAGATGCCAAGCCGCACGAAGCAGTCATAACAAAAGGACAACGAGCAAACACTCTGGTTTTCTATCCAGGACACACACGAAAATATCACTCAACAAGGGGTGTGTCCCCTTAAATATTATCCGTTCCACACGTTACATCTGAACGTTAATTACGCCTCGGCAAACTGCTGCAGAGCCTCGCCGGTCAAACGATAGATTCGCCATTCGGATTGCTCTTCGGCACCAATATGCTGGTAGAAATCGATCGCCGGTTGATTCCAGTGCAGTACTGACCACTCAAACCGTCCACAATTATTCTCTAGCGCGATCTCGGCCAGCGTTTTCATCAGTCGCTTTCCTGCTCCGCAGGACCGGTACGCAGGCGTCACGTAGAGATCTTCCAGGTAGAGACCATTTTTACCCAGCCAGGTGGAATAATTGAAGAAGTAGACCGCATACCCCACCGGGCGTCCCTCAGCCTCGCAAATCAGTGCCTTTGCGGTTGCAGTTGAACTGAACAGACTGGCCACAATATCCGCTTCATTGGCCTGTACGCAGTGCAGTGCCTCTTCATATTGCGCCAGCTCTTTAATAAAAACCAAAATCACTCTGACATCACCTAGGGTTGCCGGTCGAATATTCATCACTACTTTCCTTTCTTTGTGGTGTATGAACAGTATATCGACCCGGACATTATGATTTAAGTGCATTGTATTCATAGTTAATCTGTATCATATTCACATATGCGGTAAGGTGATAAAGGAAGCTTATGGCGACGCTGGAAAATCTGGACCTCAATCTGATCAAGGTCTTCTATTACATTTATCAGACTCAGTCTGTTCACCTGGCGGCTGAAAAACTTCATCTAAGCCAGTCAGCCTGCAGCCATAGCCTGGCTCGTCTGCGTGAGCGACTGGATGATGAGCTGTTTATTCGTATTAACGGCAAGATGGTGGCAACAGAGCGCGCTCTGTTGCTGGCAGAATCGGTATTACCGGCTGTCAGCCTGCTGCAATCCGGTCTGAATAATGCCGTCCCCTTTGAACCAGCCAACGGGCAACATCAGTTCATTATCTCCGGCTACGATTTCAGTATCTGGTGTGTACTGCCTGAATTGAATGCTTATCTTGCCAGACACTACCCGAATATCAGTGTTCGGATAGTGCAAAGTAATGAACAGATACCAGCAGAAAAACTTGAATCCGGTGACGTCGATCTGGCGTTAGGATTTGACCACGAAGCCGAGCAATCAGCCCACATCGGCAACGCGGTCTGGACCACAGGTCGTTACTGTATTGCGATGGACAGCCAGCATGAAATGGCCGATACAAAGAAAGTTATGCGGATTGAAGACTTTCTGGACTATCCGCAAATTCTGGTCACTCCCTGGAATGAGTCACGAGGGATTGTGGATAGCGCGCTGGCAAAAATAAACAAAAAACGCCAGGTCGTAATGACACTGCCCAGCGTGCTCAGTGCGCCTTACTTGCTGAAAAACACCCCGTATTTTCTCGCTATCCCGGAAGTGTATATTCAAACTGTGAGTAATTCGCTCGGTCTGATTTACCGTGCACCGCCCATCACTATCCCCGACTTCCAGATAAAATTATATTGGCATAAAGTGCGCGAAAAAGAGGCCAAAGTCAGTTGGTTGATTCAATTACTCTGCCGACTATCAGGCCAGAACGGCACGACACTCACTAATACCAGCAGATAAAGGCAACTCTGATATCCATTTAAGGGACACACATCCGTTATGAGAAGTAATACTCAGCTAAACCGGCATCCTGCAATCAACTTTGTAACGCTGTAATAACGGTGTGTGTCCCGTTTATTTTTTTTGGTTCTGCGGCGATAAAAAAAGCGCCTCAAGGAAGCGCTTTCATATAAGTATTAGACTTTGATTACACGATAGGACGCTGGCCACGGCTTGCCAGTTTCAGCAGCACACTGTCCGCAGTTTCAGCTGCTGCGCCAGCCAGTTTAGCGGTCAGCTTTTTCTTCTGCACGTAATGGATAGCCAGTACGGTTTTGTCTTTGCACGCTTCAACGATCAGATCGTCTGAGGTTGTGATCTCATCGACCAGACCGAGTTCTTTGGCCTGAGTACCAAACCAGTGTTCACCGGTAGCGACTTTATCCAGTTCCAGTGCCGGGCGATGTTCGCGAATGAAATCTTTAAACAGTACATGAGTCTCTTCCAGCTCCTGCTTAAATTTGTCACGCGCTTTATCGGTGTTTTCACCAAACATGGTCAGAGTACGTTTGTACTCACCGGCGGTCAGCTGTTCAAACTCAATATCATGCTTTTTCAGCAATTTGTTAAAGTTTGGCAGTTGAGCCACGACCCCGATGGAGCCGACAATCGCAAACGGTGCAGAGACGATTTTATCGGCAATACACGCCATCATGTAACCACCGCTGGCAGCAACTTTATCGACCGAGATCGTCAGCGGCAGACCGGCTGCTTTAAGGCGATCCAGCTGAGATGACGCCAGGCCGTAACCATGCACCATACCGCCACCGGTTTCTAAACGCAGCAGCACTTCATCGCCAGGTTTCGCCACCGCCAGAATCGCGGTGACTTCTTCCCGCAGCGCCGCGACTTCTTTAGCATCAATACTGCCATGGAAATCGAGCACGAACAGATGAGGCTCATGTTTCGCCTCAAGCTCGCCGCTTTTCGCTGCTTTTTTGATCTCTTTTCCCCGCGCTTTGGCTTTTTCCTTTTCGCTTTTCTTATCCGCTTTATGACGGGCTTTCAGAAAGGCGTCGTCATGAAGATGTGACTCCAGCTGCTCCACGGTTTGTTTATGTTGCTCGGTCAGGTTCGTCACTTCCAGTTCACCTTTGGCTGAGCTTTGTCTTCCGCCGCTGGATTTAACAATGACTAACACTGCTACGATAGCGACGACGACAGTCGCAATCTTGGCCAAAAACAGGCCGTAGTCTAATAAAAATTCCAATGTGTTCATCCTCTTCAATGCGAATTGGTGTATTGTAACCACCTTGTCACGAAGACTTAAAGCAAATCATAAGAATAAGGAAACGTAACGTGGATTATTCAGTTTCTGCAGATGCCCTCAAAGATAAAGTCATTCTGGTCACCGGCGCAGGTGACGGCATCGGAAAACAAGCGGCACTCTCTTATGCCGCACATGGCGCGACCGTGATCCTGCTCGGCCGCACAGTGAAAAAGCTGGAACAGACTTACGATGAAATCGAAGCCG
The DNA here is from genome assembly GCF_029962385.1 of Vibrio sp. ABG19. Classification (NCBI taxonomy): domain Bacteria; kingdom Pseudomonadati; phylum Pseudomonadota; class Gammaproteobacteria; order Vibrionales; family Vibrionaceae; genus Vibrio; species Vibrio sp. ABG19. The sequence continues at coordinate 232,853 of NZ_CP071708.1, forward strand.
CAGGCTACCCGCAACCGGCCATCATTCCGCTCGATATGAAAGGCGCGAGCAAACAGAATTATCTCGATATGGCCGATACGATTGAAGGCCAGTTTGGTCGTCTGGATGGTGTGCTGCACAATGCCAGCCTGCTGGGGGTGCTGAGCCCGTTCGATCAAATTGGTGAAGAGACTTTTGATGAAGTGATGCAGGTCAACGTCAGAGCCCAGTTTTTGATGACCCAGGCGCTGTTGCCACTACTGCACAAATCAGACGATGCCCGCCTGGTATTCACCAGTTCAACCGTGGGCCACGTTGGCCGTGCATACTGGGGCACCTATTCTATATCTAAATTTGCCACTGAAGGTATGATGCAGGTACTGGCCGATGAGCTGAGCGATACCCGGATTCGTGTCAATGCCATCAACCCGGGCGGCACCCGTACCGGTATGCGTGCCAAAGCGTTCCCAGCGGAAGATGCCAATCAGTTGAAGACACCGCTCGATATTATGCCGCTCTATCTGTACCTGATGGCACCGGAAGGCAAAGCCGTACACGGCGAGTGCATTGACGCGCAACCGAAAAAATAAGTCACAAAAGATCTCATTAATTCAAAGCCTTGCTCTGTGAGCAGGGCTTTGTGTTTTTCAGAGCCGACATTTTCCTTGAATGTTCAACACAACAAAATATACTGTACATATATACAGGTAAATTGTTATGTATGAACTGATCGAACACCTCAAAAATAAACACTGGCTCTGGCAGGGTTCGCAAACCCAGACTGAGCCGGATACTCATTCAACCGGCTTCAACGAGCTGGACCACAAGCTGTGCGGCGGCTTCCCGGCGCATGGTGTTGTCGATATCCACTCCGAGAGCGGGATTGGTGAACTGCGCCTGGTGTATCCTTACCTTAAGCAACATGGTGAGCGCCTGACCGTGCTGATCAACCCGCCAGGTATTGTCGATGCTGAAAGTCTGAGAAATGACGGAATTAACATCGAAAACGTACTCATTGTGACGCCAAAATCAGAAAGAGAGGGATTATGGTCAGCCGAACAGTGTGCCAGAAGCGGCGCCTGCAGCCAGGTTCTGCTGTGGCAGGATAAACTGGAAGTGCATCACGCCCGGCGCCTGCAGGTTGCCTGCGAAACAGGAAATTGTCTGAATTTTCTCTTCCGTTCGGTACAAGATAACCTATTTTCACTGCCGGTTACTTTGACGCTATCCCTCAGTGCCCATCCGCAGGGACTCGAAATACGAGTGCCGAAGCGCAGAGGCGGCTGGCCGCTCGGTGCGTTTACCCTGTCGATGGCAGAGCGTTGGTCACGTCTCGTACTGCCGCTGCCTTCTTCAGTGGTGGTGCCATTTCCGCTGCGTAAACAGGGCTGACCATGACTCTATGGATCTATCTGCATTTTCCTAACCTGCAGCTCGATACGATGTTTGCAGAGGCCCCATGCGCAGAGAATATGACGGCAGTAAGTATGACTGCTGAGAACATGTCCGCGGATACGGTGGATACGGCACCGGCTGCGTCTGAAACCGCAGCAGAGCGTGCTGCCGCACCGGTGGTGATCGTCAACGGACCTGCTCATCAGGTGGTGCAGGCCAGTCAGTCCGCGCTTAAACAGGGCATCAAACCGGGCATGGGGCTTGGCAGCGCGGCGGCTTTATGCAGCGAGCTTCAGGTCTATCCGTATGAAGCGGACAGAGAGCGGCAAGCGATTGAGGAATTGGCTCAATGGCTGTATCTGCTGACGTGCGATATCGTGCTCTGTCCGCCGCAGGGGCTGCTGCTGCGGGTGACCAATATGCTGTCGCTGTACGCCGGACTGAATAATTACTGGCAGGCGCTGAGTCAGCATCTGGACCAGCGTCAGGTGCGTTATCACTACGCCAGCGGTTTCTCTCCTCTTGCTGCGACGTTGCTCGCCAAAAGTGCAGCCGACTGGATCTGCGGCGACGAGCAAGCGCTGCGTCAGCGACTGGAGCATTATCCCCTCAGTGCCACCGAGCTGGATGCTAAGCAGATCGACAAACTCGCCCGGGTGGGGATTCGGAATATTCAGGCTCTGCTGGCGCTGCCCATGCAAGAGATAGCACGCCGCTTTGATATCGACCTGGTCAACTATGTCGGGCGCCTGCTTGGCCACTTTAAACACCCGCTCAGCTTTTATCATCCACCGCAGGCCTTCCACGCCCATCTTGATCTGTTGTATGAGATAGATAATGTACAGTGGCTGGAAAAGCCCCTCCGCCGCCTGCTCAAACGACTGGAAGCCTTTCTCACCCTGCGTAATCAGGTCGCGTTTGAGCTGGAACTGATGCTGCAACAGCGCGATGACGCATGCGATGTGGTGCGCTTTACTTCAGCGCAAGGGGAATATCAGGCGCTCAAATGGTCTCGGCTGTGCTGGCTGAACATGGAATCTGTGCAACTGACCCGGCCAGTACTTAGCCTCAGCCTGCGAGTCATTCGCTCCGGCCTTGCCGAACAAACTCCTGGTGACTTTTTTCGCGTCCGCCAGGGTCAGCAGAGCTCCGCAGAACTGATCACCCTTCTGCAGGCCAAACTGGGCACAGAGCAAGTGTGTAAACTGCTGTTAAGTGACGATCCCCGTCCCGAGCTGCGCAGCCGTTACTTGCCTGCCGATCAACCGGTCAGCGCAATGAGTACCCCGCCCCAAAGCCTTAACTCTGCCTGTCATCGCACTTCTGGCCGCTTAAGACCGAGCCTTCGTTTACCGCAGCCGCAGCCGTTACAGGAACCGATCTCGCTTATCCACGGTCCGGAGCGGATTGCGACCGGATGGTGGGACGGCCACAACATTATTCGTGACTATTTCATTGCCCGCACTCCTCAGGGACGCTGGCTATGGGTATTTCGTACCCCCGAGCAGCAGTGGTTTGTGCACGGGCAGTTCAGTTAATTTCACAACCCGTTTGAATTGAAGAGGTTTTATGGCTTACGCAGAACTGTTTTGTCAGAGTAATTTCTCCTTTCTGGCTGGCGCGTCCCATCCGGAAGAGCTGGTGATGCAAGCTGATTTTCTGCGCTATGACGCGATTGCCATCACTGATGAATGCTCACTGGCCGGCGTAGTACGTGCTCACACTGCGATTAAGCAACATCAGCTTGGCATCCGGCAAATTGTCGGCAGCGTATTTACCCTGAATGATGAATGCCGCTTCGTATTGCTGTGCCCGGATCGCGAGGCATACACTGAATTGTGCCGCATCATAACCAACGCCCGTCGCCGCAGTGAAAAAGGCCACTATCAACTGTCGGAATGGGATGTAATGTCCGCGCGCCACTGCCTGCTGGTATGGTTGCCGGGCTACCATGAGCGTGACACGCACTGGGGGCAATGGCTGACACACCATCACAGCGGCCGTCTATGGATAGGAGTACAGCGCCATCTGGGGCCGCAGGATCAAGAGTATCTCGCTCATTGTTGTCAGCTAGCCCAGCAACTGGCACTACCGTTGACCGCCTGCGGCGGCGTACTGATGCACAACGCGACCCGCTTGCCCCTGCAGCATGTACTGACCGCTGTTGCCCATAGCCAGCCACTGGACAAGGTTCAGGCCCATCTACTAAGCAATACCGAACGTGCACTGCGCAGTCAGAATAAACTCAGCAAGCTGTTTCCCGCCGAATGGCTGGCAGAGAGTGTGCGGATTGCCAAGCGCTGCCAGTTTCAGCTCAGCGAGTTGCACTATCACTATCCCAGCGAACTGGTACCGCAGGGCACCACACCGATGGCCTATTTACGCCAGTTGGTGGAACGCGGTAAAGCACTGCGTTTTCCTGACGGGGTACCGCAAGACATTCAGATACTGATTGAAAAAGAGCTGGCACTGATTGGCGAACTTGACCTGCCCTACTATTTTCTCACCATCCATGACATTGTGATGTTTGCCAAACGCAGTGGCATTCTCTATCAGGGACGTGGCTCGGCAGCCAATTCCGTGGTGTGCTACTGCCTGGAAATCACCTCGGTTGACCCGCGCCAGATCAGCGTGTTATTTGAACGCTTTATCAGTAAAGAGCGCGACGAGCCGCCGGATATTGATGTCGATTTTGAACATGAACGTCGTGAAGAAGTCATTCAGTACCTGTATCAAAAATATGGCCGTGAGCGGGCCGCACTGGCGGCCACCGTCATTTCCTATCGCTTTAAAAGTGCAGTACGCGATGTCGGCAAAGCACTCGGCATCAACCAGGCGCAGCTCGATTTTTTTATCCAGAACGTTAACCGCCGGGATAAAGCTCTTGGCTGGCAGGCACAACTGACCGAGCTGGGGCTGGAGCCGCAATCACTTAAAGGCCAGCAGTTTATTGAACTGGTCAGTGAGCTGATCGGTTTTCCGCGTCACTTATCTCAGCATGTCGGCGGTTTTGTTATCTCTTCCGGACCACTGCATGAGCTGGTTCCGGTCGAGAATGCCGCCATGCCGGAGCGCACCATTATCCAGTGGGATAAGGACGATTTGGAAAGTCTCGGGCTGTTTAAAGTCGACGTGCTGGCGCTGGGTATGCTGACTGCGATTCGAAAATGTTTTGCCCTGGTAGAAGAGCACCACCAGCGCAGTCTGAACATTGCCGCTATCACCCGTTTGCAGGATGACAGCAATGTCTATGGCATGATTCAGCGTGCTGATACAGTCGGGGTATTTCAAATAGAATCTCGGGCGCAGATGAGTATGCTGCCGCGCCTGAAGCCCAGCTGTTACTATGATCTGGTCATCCAGATAGCGATTGTTCGCCCCGGGCCGATTCAGGGTGATATGGTGCATCCGTTTCTCAAACGGCGCGATGGCCTTGAGCCCATCACTTACCCCTCCCGGGAGGTTGAAGCGGTACTGGCACGCACCATGGGTGTACCGATTTTTCAGGAGCAGGTGATCAAACTGGCCATGGTCGCCGCCGGGTTCAGCGGCGGTGAAGCCGATCAACTGCGCCGTGCTATGTCGTCCTGGAAGAAGAATGGTGAGCTGGCCAAGTTCAAACACAAGCTGGTCGATGGCATGCGACAACGTGGCTATCAGCAAGCCTTTGCCGAACGGATTTATCAGCAGATTTGTGGTTTTGGTGAATACGGCTTTCCGGAAAGTCATTCCGCGTCTTTTGCTGTGCTGGCCTATTGTTCCGCCTGGCTGAAATATCATTACCCGCAAGCGTTCTACACTGCGCTGCTCAATAGTTTGCCGATGGGATTTTACAGCGCTTCACAGCTGATTCAGGATGCCCGCCGCCATGGCATCAGTGTCCTGCCGGTGTGTGTCAACCACTCCGCCATTGATCATCAGGTCGTGCAACATCAGCAGCAACTGGCCATACGGCTTGGTCTGCGCCAGATCAAAGGGCTCAGCGCGGCCGGCGCTCAGGCACTGATTGAGCAGCGCCCGCCTCAGGGCTTTCATCATCCGGGGCAGTTGAAACGTTGTGCACTTAGCCAGCGCGATCTTGAAGCGCTGGCTTCTGCCAATGCGCTGCACGCTATCGTCGATAACCGCTATGCCACACGCTGGGCAATGATGGACTCACTCAGCGATCTGCCGCTGTTTGCCACCCTGGAAGAAGAAGCGCCGCCGCTGGCTCACCAACCGAGTGATTTCGACACTCTGCTGGAAGATTATGCTGCTTTAGGACTGTCGCTGACTCAGCATCCGGTCACCCTGCTTGACCAGGCCGGAGAACTGGGACGCTTTACCCGCCAGCGCGATCTGACGGATCTGGCTCATCAGTCACTGGTGACCGTGGTCGGTGTGGTCACGGGACGTCAGTCACCGGGCACCGCCGCTGGTGTGACCTTTTTTACTCTGGAAGACGACACCGGCAATATTAATGTGGTGGTATGGCAGGCCACCGCACGAGCCCAAAAAAGTGCCTATATCGGTGCTAAGCTGCTGATGGTAAAAGGCATATTGGAGCGGGAAGGCAGTGTCATTCACGTCATTGCCGGACGTCTTATCGATCTCACCCCTAAGCTGCAACAGTTACAGACCCGTTCCCGCGATTTCCACTGACAAGCTGGCAATAAAAAAGCGCTGACTATCAGCGCTTTAAAAAAATAGCTTATGCAAATACCACTTAAATAAGTTCGCGCAGGCGATCCTGCACCGCTTCCACCAACAAATCCGGCTGGAACTTGGAGATAAATCGGTTACACCCGACTTTCTGCACCATGGCTTCATTAAAGCTGCCACTTAACGAGGTATTCAGAGTAATAAACAGATCGGCCATACGCGGATCATTACGTACTTCATAGGTCAGCTTATAGCCATCCATCTCCGGCATCTCGGCATCGGTGATCAACATCAGCAGTTCCTGGTTGATGTTCTTGCCTTTATCGCACAAACCCTTGAGGAAATTAAGCGCTTCCAGGCCGTCACTGCATTCAATGATGTTGAGACCGAGCTGAGACAAGGTCCCCTTGATCTGGTTACGCGCTGTCGAGGAGTCGTCCACGATCAGAACATTGCGACCGACCATGTCATTGACCAGAGTCGGATCCAGGATCTCTTCGGAGATCGACACATCATACTCAATAATTTCAGCCAGCACTTTTTCCACATCAATGATCTCAACGATCTTGGTCTGATCCTGTTCTTTGATTTGAGTAATCGCGGTCAGATAGTTCGAACGCCCGACCGATTTTGGCGGTGGCTGAATTTCAGTCCACGCGGTATTGACAATATTACGCACCTGCCCGACCAGAAAACCCTGCACGGTCCGGTTGTATTCGGTGATAATAAGATTCTGCTCCGGATTTTCCTCGCGCGAAGGCGGGAAGCCAATCGCCTGCCTCAGGTCAATAATCGGGACTGAGACACCCCGTAAAGAGGCGACACCGATAATGTTAGGATGAGAGCCTGGCATCTTAGTGGTTTTCGGAACTTTAATCACTTCCCGAACTTTAAACACATTGATAGCAAACACCTGGCGGCTATTCAGACTGAACAATAACAATTCCAGGCGGTTCTCACCTACCAGATTGGTACGCTGATCGACCGTATTCAAAATACCCGACATACAAAATCCCAATAAATAGACACATGACAACGCTACACAGTATAGCCATATTCACGCAGGTAAATATAATCCGAGTGGCAAATGTAAACCGGAGAGATGAAAAAACGAAGAAAAACTTACCCTTCGACCACTTTCATCAGCAACAAACCGTCGTATAACGCCTGCTTGATCAGTGCCGCGCCCGGCATGGTCGCCTGTTTGTAAAAGCGAGATTCCACCAACTGTAAATCCTGGTGGTAAACCGGCAGACTCTGTTCTTCGATACAACGCTGGATGGCCGGATACAAAACACTCTTCGCCTGGTTAATCACACCACCAATCAAGATTTTTTCCGGGTTGAACAGGTTGATGACGATGGCAATCGCCGAACCCAGATAACGTCCCAGCTTTTCAATCACATCGACCGAGAGCGGATCGCCTTCGGCCGCTGCCAGACAGATGTCTTCGATACTGATCTCTTCCTGATCACTCAGGCACGAGGCTTCTCCGGCCGCAATACGCTCGGTAACTTGCTGACGAATCGCCTGAGAACTGGCGACCGTTTCCAGACAACCGATATTGCCGCAATGACAACGCTTGCCGTGCGGATCAATCTGAATATGCCCCAGTTCACCGATGTTGCCGTGCCTGCCCTGCAGTACCCGGCCGTCAAGAATAATACCAGCGCCTAAGCCGTGGTGGATTGAGATCAGGACGGAGTTGTCGACATCCTGGGAATGGCCAAACAATTTTTCTGCCAACGCCCAGGCTCGGGTATCATTCGCGACAAAGACCGGTAAACCGGTTGCCTGAAAAATCGCTTCACCGAGAGCCAGATTTTCCACGTTGTAATGCGGCATTTGCAGCACCACACCCTGCTCTGAATTGACCAGCCCCGGCAAAGTAATCGCGATACTGGTCACCCGCCCGAGCTGCTCGGCATAAGTCTGGAAAAACTCATCGATTTCAAACAGCAGACGCTGCAGGACATCATCCTGGTCAATTTCATGGATGTCTATTTTAGTATCGATCAACACCTCGCCGCCCAACTCATGCAGCGCTATGGTCAGATAACCGCGTCCAAGACGCATGGATAAAAACTGCCAGCCCTGGTTGTTGACCTGCAATCCGATCGCCGGACGACCACGGCTGATCGCTTCCTGGACTGTCGTTTCATGAATCAGATGGGCATCAATTAATTCGCGGGTAATTTTAGTAATGCTGGCGGGGGCGAGTTCACTCTCTTTCGATAAGTCGATACGAGAAATGGGACCTTTTTGATCGATAAGTTTATATACACGGCCAGCATTGACCTGTTTGATGTGATCAATATGGCCTGGTTGAGCCATATACATAGGGCGCTCCAGAATTCAACAACATGCCAATTTTTTTACTTTGCGAACTAATTGTGAAGCGCTTTGGTGAATAGCCGTGACAAGCATCACGCATATACATAGAAGTTTGTGTTTTCAGTCAAAATGTCGCTTCCTTAGCCGTGCTCAGGCTGACCTGGCGTTGGATGAAATAGCAGCAACAGGACAATGCGCTAGCTGGGTCAAAGCCGCGCGCTTAACGGCCGGATTCAAGCCCCTCAGCAGACTTAAATGAGGGTTCTGCGGTTGAAGTGCTATCAACTCGACCCAGTATGACACAGTGCAAATATCCGCCCTAAAAGACAAACAATTCCAATATCTTGCATATACTTAAACACAGTTGAACTTTTATCACGCCCGAACATTTCAGGAGATCACTATGACCTCAGCTCTACGCAGAACGAAAATTGTCACCACTTTAGGGCCTTCAACCGATAAAGGGGAAATACTGGAAGCCATCATTCGTGCCGGCGCGAATGTGGTACGCATGAATTTTTCCCACGGCAGTGCCGATGATCACAAACTGCGCGCGCAGAAAGTGCGTGAAATTTCCGCCCGACTGGGTAAACACGTCGCCATTCTGGGTGACTTACAAGGGCCAAAAATCCGGGTATCGACCTTCAAGGAAGGAAAAATCGAACTGGTCGAAGGTGAACGATTCATTCTGGATGCCGAACTCGCGCCCGGCGAAGGTGATAAAGATGCGGTAGGCATAGACTACAAAGCACTGCCCAATGACGTACAACGGGAAGATATCCTGCTGCTCGATGACGGCCGGGTACAATTGCAGGTGATTAGCGTTGAGGACAATAAGATCCATACCAGCGTTCTGGTCGGTGGAACATTATCAAATAATAAAGGTATTAATAAGAAAGGCGGCGGACTGTCTGCCCATGCGTTAACGGAAAAAGACAAACGCGACATCCTGCTGGCGGCTGAAATCAAAGTGGACTATCTGGCGGTCTCTTTCCCGCGAAACGGCACCGATATGGATTATGCCCGCCGTCTGGCACGCGATGCCGGCCTTGAAGCGCGTATGGTCGCGAAAGTCGAACGGGCCGAAACGGTCGCCAGCGATGAAAACATTGATGACATTGTCCGGGCATCCGATGTCATTATGGTCGCTCGCGGCGATTTGGGGGTTGAGATTGGTGATCCGGAGCTGATTGGCGTGCAGAAAAAACTGATTACCCGAGCTAAATCGCTCAACCGCGTCGTCATTACGGCGACTCAGATGATGGAATCGATGATCACTAATCCGATGCCAACCCGCGCAGAAGTGATGGACGTGGCCAATGCGGTGCTGGACGGCACCGATGCCGTGATGCTGTCAGGAGAAACGGCGGCCGGCAAATATCCGGTAGAAACCGTCAAAGCCATGGCCGAAGTGTGTATCGGGGCAGAGAAAATGTTTGAAGCCAATCAGCAGAACTACCGGATTGACCGCTCATTTTCGACCGCCGAAGAGACAGTGGCGATGTCGACAATATACGCTGCGAACCATTTGGAAGGGGTTAAAGCCATGGTCAATCTGACTGAATCAGGCCGGACCTCACTGATGACTTCACGTCTTAATTCCATCTTGCCTATCTTTGCCATGTCACGCAATGACAGCACACTCAACCGCTGTGCTCTGTACCGCGGCGTCATGCCATTTTATTTCGACAGTAAACAAGGTGAAGGCTTTGAAGTGGCTCAGGCTGCGCTGGAAGCGCTGAAAGAGAAAAAACTGCTGGCGTTTGGTGACCTGGTGATCATCACCCAGGGCGATATCATGGATGTGGAAGGCTCAACCAACTGTATGCGTATTTTACCGGTACTGTAAAATTCGTAATAGCTGAAACAGGGGCTCAAAGCCCCTGCTTTTATAATAGTGAAATCAACAGCTGCGAGATGCTGACCTATTGGTATCTATCGGGCTATTCATCCAAATCGGGCTGCACCGACTTGTGCTGCTTGATTCGTTCAGCTTGCACATCTTCCGCTATCTGATACATGCGGACAAAACGATACCCAGCTTCAAGCCCGAGTTCATAATCGTGCAGCAGATCATCCTTATTACTGAGCAGTGAACTGGAACGCAATGGTTCGCTCGGAGCAACCTGAACAATAAAACTGTCGTCGGGCGGATTGCGCAAAAAGTCACAGGTCAGCGAATAGGTTTGATAGTGTACCATCAGCATATCCGCCAGGCCGGAATCAAATTTATCACCAATCAAATGGCTGAGACGATAGATGTCATCCGCACCAAACAACCAGCGCCCGCCATTCAGGGTACTGAGATGCTTCTGCTCAATTTTCTGTTGTTTCGCCTTTTCGATCTGCTGGTTAAAAAATCCGTTCCAGTCTTGTTTCCATTGCAGCAGTTTACTCTGCCACTGAGTCTGAATGGTGTTGACCGAATCACGAAACCATTTCACCGGCTCTGTCGGCTGCACCGATTCCAGCGGCATATCAGGTTCTTCGGAAAAGCTTTCCGTGCGAATGACGCCAATAAAACGCGCTTCACGCCGCCAGGCTTCCTGAACCGGAATGGATGCAGAGACCCCACCATCAATATAATTTTGATTGGCAAGTTCCACTTCACGCGGATACAGACCGGGAATCGCGCACGTTGCAATCAGCACTTCACGCCATTCAGGGCCGAGAATCGGAAAATAAAAATCGCTCAGCGTCCGGGTCGACGTCACCGCGGCAAATGCCTTACGTTGCCCCAGTACCTGACGTCCCATGTCCATATCCAGCCGATAAGGGAAGTCACAGATTCTATCCAGCGCCCAGTCGAGGTCCATATATTGCTTACGACGGATATAACTGAACAGATGGAAAAAACGAGGGTCAGTCGTCAGATCAACGATAAAAGATTTACCCAGCTCCGGCTGGCGACACAAAAACGAGCTGAGATTTAATGCCCCCGCCGAGGTTCCGTAAAACTCATCAAACGGGTCAAAATTTGACAGCATAAAGGCATCCAATACCCCGGCTGTGAAGATACCGCGTTGTCCACCGCCCTGCGCAACCAACGCTTTTTTTCCGCCAATAAATTTAGACAACCGGCTGATATCAACCAGAGTATCTAATTCAGAGACTGTTCCACTATTTTTCATCAGCAGAACCCTTTTACTTAATTTGAAATGGCTATTGTTCCAAAGCCAATCAATACTACAAACACGGCCACCACCACACACAGTGCAAATTTGAGATCGCGTTCCATACACACCTCCTCGTGTTAATCAGACAACGCCATCCTTCCCACTAACATTTTGATAGCTAAAAAGGAAAGTAGAGCCGGGTTGGATACAGGCACACGATAGCGTCTGTTAAAGCATAACCAGTGGTGCGACGCATGTTCAAGAATTGCTGGTTTTTCGTGCACGATTATGAAGTTACTATCACAATTACTCAACCACCCGAAAATAATTTTGAGGTTTGTGATGCGCTCGCTTCAATTTATCGTTTTTGTGTTTGGTTGTTGGCTCTCTGCCACGGCCACGGCTGACGTTTACCTGACACCCTCCACCGGTTACGCACTGGGTGGAAAAGTGGAAGACAATACCGGCCAGTCTTATGACCTCAACGCCTCTTCCACGCTGGCAATCACACTGGAAGTGCCATTTCAAACCGGCCGGGTAGGTCTGTTCTACGCCCGGCAGTCTACCGATGTCGACATAGTCGAGGATCAAGCGACGCTGCACTACCTGTTGTTTCAGAGCCGGATTAATTATCAGCTTGAGTCCAACTGGAGCAGTTACCTGGGCGCAGGCCTCGGCGCTTCCTACTTTGATGCCAGCTGGGTCGGTAACAAATCCGGATTCGCAGCCAGCATTTTCACTGGGCTCGACTATCATATAACTTCATCCGTTGCACTCAGCAGTCAGATTCGCTGGCTCGGAACCGTGGTCGATAATGAAACCAGTGCGTTGTGCAGCCTGCCGGAACCGGGACGCTGTATTGTGCGCTTTCAGTCAGACTGGATGAACCAGTTCTCGGCCAATCTGGGTCTGACCATACGCTTCTGAGTTAATAGCACCGCATTGGAGAGATTCACTAGTGTGTGTATATATTTCAGTCAGACACTCTAGCGATAAATACAGTTTTATCAATTGCTATAGCTCTTCAGTCCAGTTTTACAGTCTGGATATTTTAAATTATATAAAATTTTTCACTAACCAAAGAACAAAAAAACAACAAACAAACCACTAAACCAGCACAACATCATGTTTACAATCTATTGCCATGAGCGGCAGATATCTGTAGTCTCGATAGCAATGCGTAGCTGATTATTTCAGATTCCGCAAACACACATCGTAAAACTAAGAACAATATTCTGAGATCTCGACTAGCTTACAAAACTTATAACTAACATTTTGCTAATTACTGGATGATAGGCCATTTTTTTAACAAGTTAGCCATATTCTGATTGGTTATCTCCTATCCTGTTCCTTATTAGCTGTAGTGAAAGAGATGCTTCATACCTCAGGGATTATTAAGGAGTAACTTATGAAGCGAGAACAATGGGGTTCCCGAGCCGGTTTTATTCTGGCTGCTGTGGGCTCAGCAGTGGGACTGGGAAACATCTGGCGTTTCCCGTACATGGCGTATGAAAACGGCGGTGGCGCCTTCTTCATTCCTTACCTGTTTGCCATGATCACCGCCGGTATTCCGTTTATGATCCTGGAATTCTCTATGGGTCAGCGTAACCGCGGTTCAGCTCCGGCGACGCTGTCACGTATTAACGCAAAATTTGAATGGCTGGGCTGGTTCCAGGTAGGCGTTGCCGCTGTGATTGGGGTTTACTACGTCGCTGTTATCGGCTGGGCGATCTCCTACTTTGGTATGTCGTTTGACCAAAGCTGGGGGACAGATACTAACGCCTTCTTCTTTAGTGAATATCTGGGCCTTGGTGACAACTCTCCGACCAACCTGGGCGGCATTCAGTGGAAGATCGTGCTGGCAATGGTGATTGCCTGGGCCGTCACTTACGCTGCGATCGTTGGCGGGGTTAAATCCGGTATCGAACGTGCTTCTAAAGTGATGATGCCTGTACTGTTTGTCATGGTACTGCTGCTTATCGGTCGTATGCTGTTCCTGCCAGGTGCACTGGATGGTGTGAACTACATGTTCCAGCCAGATTTCAGCAAAATCTGGGATGTGAAAGTGTGGGCAGCCGCTTATGGCCAGATCTTCTTCACCCTGAGTATCGGCTTTGCCATCATGCTGGCTTACTCCAGCTACCTGCCGCAAAAATCAGACATCACCAACAACGCATTTATGACGGTGTTGCTCAACTGTGGTTTCTCGATTCTGGCCGGTATCATGATCTTTTCGGTACTGGGTTACATGGCGCAGGAGCAAGGTAAACCGCTGACGGAAGTTGTCTCTGCCGGTGTAGGCCTGGCGTTCGTTACTCTGCCAGCGGCGATTAACCTGCTGCCACTGCCTTACGTATTTGGCCCACTGCTGTTCCTGGCACTGATCGTCGCCGGTCTGAGCTCACACATTTCGATTCTGGAAGCCGTAACTTCAGCCGTGATCGATAAAATGGGCTGGAGCCGTAAGAAAGCGGCCAACATCGTTATCGGTGTCAGCTTCATCGTATCCATGGCTTTTGCAACCAACGGCGGCCTGCTGCTGCTGGATCTGGTAGACCACTTCGCTAACAACATCGGCATCATGTCGAGCTGTCTGGTTGAACTGGTGCTGATGACCTGGCTGGTTAAAGTGTCTGATGCGCGTAAATACGTTAACTCAGTATCCGATTTCGCGGTTGGCATTTGGTTCGATATCTGTCTGCGCTTTATCTCACCAGTTATTCTGGCCATCATTGTGGTGACTAAGGTGAAAACTCTGATGACCGAAGGCTACGGCGGTTACGATCTCACACTGGGCTGGGCGCTGATTGGCGTACTGTTTATCATTGGTGTCGCGGTGAACGCGATGAGCCGTAAGGAGAATAACGCATGACCACTGGTGCAATCATCATGATGATTCTGGGTTTAGGGATTACCTGGGGTGGCGCAGCCATCTGTATCCGTAAAGCGATGAATAAATCACAGTAATCACGTTTATTGAACACCAAGTTCAGTTGAACGTAAAAAGCCGGCAACTCAGTTGCCGGCTTTTTTATTCATCCACTCTTGAATGAACCTGCTCTCTGACTTGTCGTGACATGACTTGCCATGCAGTCAGACAAAAACCGCTTAGAAACGGTATGTCACACCCAGAGCTGCGCCAAGTTGAAGCTCGGTATCATTATGCAGCTGCAGTTCAGGGTGAACCTGACCATAAACATTCAGATTCTGGTTAATTTGCCAATCCAGCCCCAGCGGCACACGTGCGCCAAAGTCATCATCCCACTCAGCCCAGCCACCGACACCAACATACCAGTCAAAAGGGACATCCGGGTTATTAAAGCTGCCACGTTTTGCAATGTAATCGAACGCCGCACCTTGGTTACCCAGAGTAAAACGATATTGGTTGTTGACTTCCAGCACAGCGCTCAGCTGCTGATCGACCGCCAGGCCGACTTTCAGGTTAGGATCCTGCTGAGCATATGCTCCGGCCGACAAACTCAGCAGTGCCACTGTCATCCCTAGTTTTTTCATTTATTGATACCCTTTATTAATTGTTTTAACACTACAAACTTTAGTTCAGGTCCGGCAGGGATATGTCAACCAAGGGTAAAGGGAATTCAAGGCTCCTGTAGAGAAACCATCAGAGTACAATCAGTTTTTTTACAGCATGGACAGGTTTATTGCAGCATGGACAGGGTTGTTGCGGGGTGATTCAGGTATTAAAGAATAGCGAGACAGCCATCGCTAAGACATAGGTCACTGGAACAGAAAAAGGAGGCCAAGCCTCCTTTTCATCATCAGTGCATATTGAAGCATGCGGTTCACCACCAGGCACCTTCAGCCCGGTGGCGCACACGGATCAACTGTGGTTACGAATCCACTCATCCATATCGGTTTTCAGATTATCTGACTTGGTACCAAAAATTGCCTGCACTCCGCCAGATACCACAACCACGCCTGCTGCGCCGAGTTTCTTCAGCTTATCTTGATCCACTGCGTCAGTATCTGCCACAGAGACCCGCAGACGAGTGATACACGCATCCAGATTAGTAATATTGGCTTTGCCCCCGAAAGCAGCCACCAACTCACCAGCCATTTCTGTGCCTGACGCTGTGGTGGTATCCGCGCTTTCATCTTCACGCCCCGGCGTTTTCAAATCCAGTGCGCGGATAACAAAAGTGAACACCACGTAATACAGCACCGCATAAGCCACACCCAGACCGACCAGCAGTAACATGTTATCGGCTCGGGAGGACTGCACGACAAAGTCAATAAAACCGTTTGAGAAGGTATGACCATGCACCACGCCCAGAGAGTTAGTCAGCACGAATGCTAAACCCGCCAGCAGCGCATGAATGCCGTATAGCACCGGTGCAATAAACAGGAACGAGAATTCGATCGGCTCTGTAATACCGGTCAAAAACGACGTCAGTGCTGCTGAAGCCATGATACCCATGACTTTAGCCCGGTTCTCAGGCTTGGCACAATGTGCTATCGCAAATGCAGCGGCAGGCAGACCAAACATTTTAAACAGGTAACCCCCCGCCAGCTGACCAAAACCATTCCCGGCCGCACGAGACGCATCGTCGGCGGTCAGGAAACAAGTCATGATACCGTGTACCGTTTCACCAGCACCGTTAACACAAGTCCCGGCTTCGTAGAAAAAAGGAACGTTCCAGATATGGTGCAGGCCAAATGGGATCAGAGAGCGCTCAACCACACCGTAAATACCGAATGCCAGAACAGGGTTTTGATGGGCAGCCCAGTCTGAGAACGAAGCGATCACAGCACCGATTGGCGGCCAGATAAAAGAGAGGATGACACCCAGAATGATAGATAAGAAACCGGTGATAATCGGCACGGCGCGTTTGCCGGCGAAAAAGCCCAGGTAATCAGGCAACTGAATTTTATAAAAGCGGTTAAAAGCCCACGCAGCGACACCACCAGCCAGAATACCACCTAACACACCGGTATCTATGCTGTCGACACCCATGGCAGCAGCCATTGCTTTAAGGGTAGCGACCATAATACCGTATCCGACGATAGCCGATAAACCTGACACACCATCGTTGTTGGTAAAGCCCAGAGATACCCCCACCGCAAACAATAATGCCATCTGGCCGAATACTGAACCACCGGCCTGCTCCATCAGATGGGAAACAATTTCGGGTAGCCAGCTAAAATTAGCCGCCCCTACCCCAAGCAGAATACCCGCAACTGGCAGCACTGATACTGGAAGCATCAGCGCCTTACCGACTCTTTGCAGGTTAGCAAACGAGTTCTTAAACATGTTTATGCTCCTGAACGAATTATTAGCATTGTTGGGTTCTAAACGGCTTGCCCCACAGCCTAAATGTTAGCACCCGATAAAAATGTCACCACCTGTGTATTATATTTTCCGCCACCAGCCAATTAATGACAATTCTCAACCTTTGCTCAGGATGACGGCTATTTATGACCACTTTTTTGTCTGCATCACAATTTCGGGGATTTTATGTGCCTGACGTGGGCAGGTTCACAAACCGAAGTACTGGTCAGGATGTCAGCAGGGCAACACTCAGCGGGACAGCAATAGGCTGCTGGAGCGACAAGAATAGATAAGACAAAAAAGCCCGCAATTAAGCGGGCTAGTTACTTTGTTACTACTGAGTCAGGCCTTACTCCGTGCCCGGGTTTCATGCAGCGGCTCAACATTGTACATGTAGAGCTGAATCGCCGAATAGGCGGCATACAATCCCAGCGTGGCACAAAAAAAGACAATTTTCTCTTTTTCGCGCGATAAGTACGTCGACAAATCTTTAGCTTTGATCCACTGACCACTGTCGACCCGCAGCAGGTATTTTCCCAGAGACTTCCCTATCAGCTTAAAACAGAGAGTACTGAATCCAAGATATATCCCGATAAAGATTAACAGCATCGCCAGTACAATCAGTAACAGAACTGGCAGAGCCAGATTGTCATTCAGTGACATGCCTCCGCTCTTCTCAGCGAAGACACCTGTTACCACCACCATCAGAACCGACATCACCGCTTGCGTGAACATCTTGGCCACCATCAAATCGATGATAAAAGCGCCGGTTCTTCTGAATTTGTCTCCGCTATTCATTACTTACCAAGCAGAGAGTTGATTTGTGCTTTGTAACCTGCAGCTTCTGCGCCGTAGATTGCCTGGATACCAGTTTCGCCAACTTTAACCAGACCACGAGCACCCAGCTCTTGAGTCCAGTGTTCGTTGCCTTTCACCTGTGCGCCATCTTTAACAGTGATACGCAGACGAGTGATACATGCATCCACATCAACGATGTTTTCTGCACCACCCAGAGCTTCAATCATGTCTTTCGCTTTCTGGTTGTCACCAGCTGCACCGCCTTTTGCTGCGTGGTAGTCTTTCTTAGAAACCACGGCAACTGCGCTGCCTTTACGGCCTGGAGTCTTGACGTCGAACTTCACGATGAACCAACGGAACACGAAGAAGTAAACGAACGCGTAAGCGATACCAACTAGCGGGATGAAGTACCAGTTGTTCTCAACACCAGTCACACCTGGCAGTACACCAAACAGAGCGAAGTCAATGAAACCGCCACTGAATGTCATACCAACTTTAACATTGAGCATATCCATCAGCAGGAATGACAGACCTGCCAGCGGCACGTGCACTGCATAGTACAGAGCTGGAGCCAGGAACAGGAAGGTAAATTCGATTGGTTCAGTGATACCAGTCAGGAATGCAGTCAGAGCAACTGAGAACAGAAGACCACCGGCTGCTTTTTTGTTCTCGTCATCCGCCAGAGTGTACATAGCGTACGCTGCTGCTGGCAGACCGAACATCATGAACGGGAACTTACCAGTCATGAAGTTGGTTGAAGTAAATTGAGAGAAGTCACCGCTTGCCAGAGAAGCGAAGAACATGTTCTGTGTACCCTTGATCACTTCACCAGCGATAGTCGCAGTACCGCCGATTTCAGTTTGCCATAGTGGCAGGTAGAACACGTGGTGCAGACCAACAGGGATCAGAGAACGCTCGATGATACCGAAGATCAGAGACGCAACGTAACCGTGGCCACTTGCAGTCATCTCACCCAGAGCCGCACCGATTGCACCGAACGCAGCACCAAAGAATGGCCAGATAAAGGTCAGAACGATGCCGTAGAACAGCGCAGCAAATGCACTAATAATTGGAACAAAACGTGCGCCACCGAAGAAACCCAGGTAATCAGGTAGTTTCGCGTCGTGGTATTTGTTATGCAGAACAACCGTGATAGCACCTGCGATCAGACCACCGAACACACCCATACTCAGTGTGTTGCTGATACCCAGCACATCAGCCAGTACGCCCGGGTATTCGCTGCCCATCAGTACGACTGTGTTAGAGTCCAGGTTGATCATGTTCGCTACAGTCAGCGTTTTCGCGATTGCAACGTTCATTACCAGGTATGAGATCAACGCAGCCAGTGCAGCAGCACCTTTTTCAGCACGCGCAAAACCCACGGCGATTGCCAGCGCAAACATAACTGGCAGGTTAGCAAATACGATGCCGCCAGCGGCAGTCATTACTTGCAGGAAGCTATTCAGAATAGTTCCGTCCTGAAGCACACTGATGTTGTACGCTTCGATCATTGTTGGGTTAGTAAAACTACCCCCGATACCCAGCATGATACCCGCCGCTGGTAACAGCGCGATGGGTAACATAATGGACTGTGAAAGTTTACTAAAGAAACCTTTCATACGTTTATGCTCCTGATTAAGTTATTAGTATTCTTGAGTTCCAACGGCACACCCCCGTAGCCTCAGTGTTGGCCCTCAAGGAAAATGTAACGCGAATGTCATTATATTTTCCGGCTCTAAATATATCTTGATGCCCCTCAAGCTTTCTAGCGACTAATGAAATTTAGTTTCAAATTATTAGACAGATCACAATACCCACCACAGAGTGAAATCCTTTACATTTCATCTATCTAGCTGTTTTTAATGATAAAAAAATAACTAATCATTAATTTCATGCAGTAAATAAAATAGAGCCAATTGTTATTTTACGTAACAAAATTTCATTTCCGCATTTTAAAGCCAGATTTCCAACACATTTGGTGAACAACAGGCACGCCAATGCACTAAAGCGCCATTATGTATAAAAAACAACCCATACCGAGCCGTTTTTCACAATGATTTATTTTTTATCGTAAAAAAAGTTGCTGGAAATTTTGGGTGGTTTTTTCAGCGACTTCCTTAAGAGAGACACCTTTGAGCTGCGCAATATAAGCCGCGACTTCAACCACATATGCCGGTTGGTTTTGCTTACCGCGGTGCGGAACCGGCGCCAGATAAGGCGAATCGGTCTCAATGAGCAGGCGCTCTAGTGGTAACTGCTTCACCACATCTTTCAGTTCTTGCGCCTGGCGAAAGGTGACGATACCGGAGATAGAAATGTAAAAACCCAGCTCCATCGCCGCCTCCGCAAACGCCAGATCCTCGGTAAAACAGTGAATGACACCACCACAGCGCTCCGCTCCGCCCGCACGCAGAATATCCAGTGTATCCTGACGGGCATTTCGGGTATGAATAATCAGCGGCTTGTTGAGCGCTACTGCTGTTTCGATATGCTGCTTAAATCGCTCTTGCTGGAGCGGCGCCGTTTCCGGCTCATAATGGTAATCCAGACCGGTTTCACCAATCGCAACCACTTTGGGATGTGATGCATATTCCTGAAAACGGGCGAGTTCAAAATCACTCGCAACATCGAGCGGGTGTACGCCACAGGAAGCGTAAACATTATCGCAAGGCGTGATCATTTCCAGCATGCCGGCAAATGAATCCAGAGTTACCCCGACCGAAAGCAGCTGTTTTACATTAGCCTGCCTGGCCTTTTCTATCACATCTTCGATGCCGTTATGTAATTCATCATAATCGAGTTTATCGAGATGACAGTGCGAATCTACAAACATGCTTCCTCATTTAATTTCAGTAACCAATCAGTGATCAGCAGCTCACCGTTCAAACCGGTGAACGTTCTCAGTTGTTCTATCAGTTTAGCCAGACGGTCAGTCTGTTGCTGTAACTGAGCAAAGTTCATCAGCCCGGCAACCTGTTCACAACCCGGCGTAAAATACGCCTGCCGAATGCCAAACTGCACTTTCTGCGCATCTGTCAGCAAATACCATAACCAGCTTAAACGTTGTACCGGCTGCGCTGCCGCCGCTTTGGCGCAATTGATCAATGCACTGACATCACCTTGCAGCGCAGCAATAAACTGACTTTCCAGCGCGCTGTAATCCGCCACTCCCCCTTCGGCAATGAATACCTGCGTGGTCAATGGCGCATTGGCATGAATGTGCGCGGCATAAGGCGGCACGCTTTTATCCAGAGTCTCACTCAGCCAGCAAGACACCATCTGTGTCGCTGGTTCTGCGACGTTGATTTGCTGACAGCGGCTCACTATGGTCGGCAGAATATGACTAATGCGCGTCGTCACTAACACAAACACGCACTTACCTGCCGGTTCTTCCAGCGTTTTGAGCAGCGCATTGGCTGCCGATTCATTCATCGCTTCGGCAGGTTCAATCACTATCAGCCGGTAGCCGGACAGTTGCGACGATTCCTGCGCCAGACGATTACAGTGACGAATTTGCTCAACACTGATGGAACGGCCCTCTTTTTCTGGCCGAACCACATGATAGTCAGGATGATTCCCCGACTGCATCAAATCGCAGCTGTGGCAAAACCCGCACGCTTCACCGTCCTGCGCTGAACACATCAGTGCCGCGGCAAATGGTTCAACCAGCTGAAAGGCGCCCACACCAGCCGGCGCTGCAATCAGGGTCGCAGCAGAAAAGGTCTGGTTTTTAAGCCGTGCCTGCCAGGACAACCAGGCATCATTCAGCCAGGGATAAATCGGTTGCATCGCCTAAACCACCTTGAACCAGGAGTCCAGCGCCTGACGAATACTGTTCGCCACTTCTGCCATACTCTGGGCGGCATCGATGATCACTACCGACTCATCAGCGCGGGCGATCTCCAGATAACGCTCGCGGGTACGTTCAAAAAAGCTGATGTCCATTTTTTCTATCCGATCCAGTTCGCCACGGCCGCGGGCGCGTTCCAGGCCAAGCTTAGGGTCAATATCCAGATACAGCGTCAAATCCGGCTTAAAATCACCAAGCGTGGTCTGTTTCAGATTATGCAGGGTCTCGGCTGCAATTTGCCGACCTCCGCCCTGGTACGCTTGTGAGGACATATCATGACGATCACCCACAACCCAATCGCCTCGGTTTAACGCCGGCTTAATCACGTTCTCAACTAACTGCACGCGTGCTGCGTACATCAGCAGCAGCTCTGTAATATCCTGCAGCACTTCACCGTCATGCTCTTCCTTAACCAGCGAGCGCATTTTTTCCGCCAGCACAGTCCCGCCCGGTTCACGAGTGCGGGTGATATGGTCGATACCCTGCGCGTGCAGCGCTTCAACCACAGCCTGGATAGCCGTGCTTTTACCGGCCCCTTCCAGGCCCTCTACTACGATAAATTTTGCATTCATGGGTTTTATCTTTGCTAATCGCTATGTTTACTGCTGTCTGAGCTGTTTCAGGTACGCACGCACCGCACGATTATGCTCGGTCAGACTTTTAGAAAATACGTGGCCACCGTTACCGCTGGCGACAAAATACAGATACGCGCTTTGCTCCGGATTAAGAGCTGCCGCGATAGATGCCTCACCCGGCATTGCTATCGGTGTTGGTGGTAAGCCGTTAATCACATACGTATTATACGGGGTGGCTGTGCGCAAATCTTTACGACGGATATTACCATCATAACTCTCGCCCATTCCGTAAATTACCGTCGGATCCGTCTGCAAACGCATCCGCTTATTAAGACGGTTGACAAACACCGAAGCAACCCGGGTACGCTCTTCTTCCACCGCCGTCTCTTTCTCAATAATGGACGCCAGTATCAGGGCCTCATAAGGCGATTTTAGTGGTAAATCCGGTTGACGCTGCTGCCAGGCGCTGTCCAGAATGGCTTCCAGTTTGGCGTGTGCCCGTTTCAGAATGTCCAGATCGCTGGTGCCCTTGGTAAAGTGGTAGGTCTCGGCCAGAAACAAACCCTCCAGTTTTTTCTGCTCCACACCCAGTAACTGCGCAATCTCGGCTTCTGATTTGCCGGCCAGAGTATGTTCCAACTGCTCATCATGTGCCAGCATAGCCAACCACTCATTAAAACGGCTGCCTTCCACAAAGGTGATCGCAAACTGGTGCTCTTTCCCGGATACCAGCAAATTCAACGCATCACGCAGCGTGCTTTGCGGCTCTACCTGATAGGTACCTTTCTTTATCTGAACCAGTTCCGGATGGAAACGACGCACCAATTTGGCGGCAAAACTATGCGTAATCCACTCCTGGCGGGTCATCTGAGTCAGCGCACTATTCAGACTGGTTCCTGCGTTGACCGTGAACAGTTGTTTAGTTTCGATACCCAGCGGCTGAGTGAGATAATCTTCAACTTGCTTAGTGACATAGAAATAGCCGACTGCGGCCAGTGCCAGCAGAGTAAACAGCAGTGAAACGAGTTTTTTAATCACGAATGAAAGCTCTCCTGAAAGCGTCGTGTGTAGTGACCGATTGGGTATGCCCGTCCGCCAATTTCAATCACCGGAGCGGTTTCCATAATAGCATTGGAGATAAACACCTCATCGGCATCCGCAAGATGGTCGAGCTTAAACGTCCCGCTCTCGAGGTTCAATCCCAAATCGGGCGCTTGCTCAACAATCAGCCGCCGCGCCACACCAGCTACCCCTGAGTTGCTCAGGTCCGGTGTGTACAAAGTATCGCCTTTCCGCCAGAATAAATTCGCCATGGTGGTTTCGACCACATGCTGATTCAGGTCAAGGCACACGCCGTCGGCATAGCCGGCCTGATCCATTTCTGCTTTGAGCAGCACCTGCTCCAGGCGGTTATTGTGTTTGTGACCCGCCAGCATCGGGTTGAGCCCCATACGATGGTGACAAACGCCGAGACGAATCCCCTCCTGCTGCCAGGCGGCATAGTGAGCAGGATATGAAAAATGACTGATAGTCACGTCAGGATGAAGTAAATTGGCCGGGCTATAACCACGTCCGCCTTGACCGCGGCTGATATGCAGCTTAAGGCCTGCTTTGTCATCCGCCAGCATCGCCTGCTGCAACCACAGGCTGATCGTGTCCCAGTCAGGCAGGGGAATACCCAGCACATTCAGGCACGCTTCCATTCGCTCAACATGATAGCACCAGTGCTCAATCCGGCCCTGCTTGGTCAGCATAGTGGTGAAGCAGCCATCACCATATTGAAACGAGCGATCCGAAACCGCGACCACATCCGTCAGTTCGCCATTGTGCCAGAACATATTCTACTCCCTGAAAAAAGAAACGGCTTAATGCTAAGCATCAAGCCGTTTCAACTCAAATATTTTCGCTAACTGTTGCGGTCAGGATTTTATACGCGTTTGAAAATCAGTGAACCGTTTGTGCCACCAAAGCCAAACGAGTTACACATAGCGTATTCCATACCTTCAACCTTACGCGCAGTATTTGGAACCAGATCCACACCCAGACCTTCTTCTGGATTGTCCAGGTTAATGGTCGGTGGAACAATCTGGTCTACCAAAGACATCACTGTAATGATTGCCTCTACTGAACCCGCAGCACCCAACAGGTGACCGGTCATCGACTTAGTCGAAGAAACCAGTACTTGCTCAGAGCCTGCTTCGCCCAGTGCACGCTTGATGCCTTTCACTTCCGCCACGTCACCAGCTGGTGTAGACGTGCCGTGTGCATTGACGTAACCGATTTGCGTACCAGTTAGGTCAGCATCACGCATCGCCGCCTCCATGGCCAGCGCACCGCCTGAACCATCTTCACTTGGTGAAGTCATATGGTAAGCATCGCCCGACATACCGAAACCAACGATTTCTGCGTAGATCTTCGCGCCACGAGCTTTCGCGTGTTCGTACTCTTCGATCACCATCACGCCTGCACCGTCACCCAGTACAAAACCATCACGGTCTTTATCCCAAGGACGAGACGCTTTCTGTGGTTCATCGTTACGAGTAGACAGCGCTTTTGCTGCACCGAAACCCGCCATACCCAGAGGGGTTGACGCTTTTTCGCTGCCGCCGGCTACCATGGCGTCTGCATCACCGTATGCAATCATACGAGCAGCATGGCCGATGTTGTGCAGACCTGTAGTACATGCAGTTGAGATCGCGATGTTAGGACCGCGCAGACCACGCATGATAGACAGGTTACCCGCTACCATGTTAACGATGGTAGAAGGAACAAAGAACGGGCTCACTTTACGTGGACCTTTCTCCATAAGCGCCTGATGACCTGTTTCGATCAAATCAAGACCGCCGATACCAGAACCGATGGCAACACCAACGCGAGGCGCGTTTTCTGCAGTGATGACCAGACCTGAATCGTCTAGCGCTTGGATACCCGCGGCAATACCGTACTGGATAAACAAATCCATTTTACGGGCATCTTTTTTAGACATGTACTCTTCGCAGTTAAAATCTTTTACCAGACCTGCGAAACGAGTAGAAAAATTTGTTGTATCAAAGTGCTCGATATTCACGATACCACTTTGACCAGCTAGCAGGGCTTTCCAAGAAGATTCTACTGTGTTGCCTACCGGTGACAACATACCCATGCCAGTGACAACGACACGACGCTTGGACACGATCATATTCTCCGGAAATGAAAATTCTATGAGAGATAATAGATGAGTGAGAAAAACTCAGGCGGCCAGAGGGCCGCCTGGGGAGAGCATTACTGAGCGCTGTTTACGTAGTCGATCGCAGCTTGAACAGTAGTGATTTTCTCTGCTTCTTCATCAGGAATCTCAGTGTCGAATTCCTCTTCAAGAGCCATAACCAGCTCAACAGTGTCAAGAGAATCAGCACCTAGGTCTTCAACGAAAGAAGCTTCGTTTTTAACTTCTGCTTCGTCTACACCCAGCTGTTCAACGATGATTTTCTTTACGCGTTCTTCGATGTTGCTCATTTTTACTTTTCCTTTACAGATTTCGCCTAATGCGATGATGCCGTAGTTTATTCGAACTAGTGAAAGTTGCAAGGGGCACCTTGCTGGTCAAACCACAAATTTGGCGATTTTAACCGAAATTCACACCATTTTTGACTTATATCATGCACAAATCTTGCGCATTTAAACGTTAAGTTTCAGGCGAAGTCAACCATTTACTTCACAGTTTGAGCTCACTTCGCCGCAAACTTAGCGTTAAACCATGTACATTCCGCCGTTAACGTGCAGAGTTTCGCCGGTAATGTACGCAGCTTCCGGAGATGCCAGGAAAGCCACAGCAGAAGCAATTTCACGTGGGTCACCCAGACGACCAGCCGGCACTTGTGCTAGTGTAGCAGCACGTTGCTCGTCATTCAGCGCTTTTGTCATATCAGTTTCGATAAAACCTGGTGCAACTGTGTTCACAGTCACACCACGTGAAGCAACTTCGCGTGCCATTGACTTAGTAAAGCCGATTACACCCGCTTTCGCTGCTGCGTAGTTAGTCTGACCTGCGTTACCCATCGTACCAACAACAGAACCCACATTGATGATACGACCATGACGTTTTTTCATCATACCACGCAGAACCGCTTTAGACAGGCGGAAGATAGATGTCAGGTTAGTATCCATGATATCTGTCCATTCATCATCTTTCATGCGCATCAGCAGGTTATCACGGGTGATACCCGCGTTGTTAACCAGGATGTCTACGCCACCGAATTCGTCATTGATGTTTTTCAGTACTGCTTCGATAGATTCAACATCGGTCACGTTCAGTGCCAGACCCTTACCATTGTCGCCCAGATAAGCGCTGATCGCTTCTGCGCCGCTTTCGCTGGTTGCAGTACCAATCACTTTCGCACCACGTGCTACCAATAGTTCCGCGATCGCTTTACCGATACCGCGACTTGCGCCAGTAACCAGGGCAACTTTGCCTTCCAGGTTCATGAAATCACTCATGTCTATTTCCTACTTTTACTTAACTGCGTCCAGTGAAGCGATATCGTTCACTGCTTGCGCGTTCAGCGTTTTCACAATACGTTTAGTCAGACCAGTCAATACTTTACCCGGGCCAACTTCAATCAGAGTCTCAATGCCTTGCTCACTCATCTTCTGCACGCCTTCAGTCCAGCGAACCGGGCTGTGCAGTTGGCGAACCAGTGCATCTTTAATTTTTGCCGGATCAGTTTCAGCCGCAACATCTACGTTGTTGATCACCGGAATTTGTGGCGCGTTGAACTCAAGTGCTTCCAGTGCCACAGCCAGTTTATCGGCTGCCGGTTGCATCAGAGCGCAGTGTGACGGTACTGAAACCGGTAGCGGCAATGCACGTTTGGCACCCGCTTCTTTACACAGTGCACCGGCACGTTCAACTGCGTCTTTCTGACCGGCGATAACCACCTGGCCTGGCGAGTTGAAGTTCACCGGGGACACAACGTCACCTTGCGCGGCTTCCTCACACGCTTTCGCAATCGCTTCATCGTCCAGGCCGATGATAGCAAACATAGCGCCGGTACCCGCAGGAACGGCTTCCTGCATCAACTGACCACGCAGTTCAACCAGTTTGATGGCCGCTTTAAAGTCAATCACACCGGCACAAACCAGTGCAGAGTATTCACCCAGGCTATGGCCGGCCAGCACTTGTGGCTGCTCCAGGCCCAGCTCCTGCCATACGCGCCAGATAGCAACGGATGACGCCAGCAGTGCAGGTTGAGTGCGGAAAGTCTGGTTGAGATCTTCTGCAGGGCCATTTTGAACCAGAGCCCAAAGATCGTAACCCAGAGCGTCAGACGCTTCTGCAAAAGTTTGTTTAACTACATCATACTGTTCGCCAAGCTCAGCAAGCATACCCACTGCCTGAGAGCCCTGACCCGGAAATACGATAGCAAACTTGCTCATGTTTTTTTCCTTAACTTAATAATGAATAAGGAGTCTTGCGACTCCTTAAGTCTGAATATTTATCGCGCGTTGCTGCTAAGTTCAACCGTCCGTTGTGAATCAATCAGAACTTGACCAATGCAGAACCCCAGGTGAAACCACCACCAAAGGCTTCCAGCAACAGAGTCTGGCCACGTTGAATGCGTCCGTCACGAACCGCTTCGTCCAGTGCAGTTGGCACGGTAGCGGCAGAGGTATTGCCATGACGGTCCAGAGTGACCACGACTTGATCCAGCGACATCGACAGTTTTTTCGCCGTCGCTGAAATAATTCGATAGTTCGCCTGATGAGGCACTAACCAGTCTAGTTCAGACTTGTGCATATTGTTGGCAGCCAGTGTATCTTTCACCAGCTTTGACAATTGTGTCACGGCGACTTTAAACACTTCGTTACCGGCCATATGCAGCCATTTGTCGACATCACCGCCGCGCTCCGGGACTTCCAGGCTCAGCAGATCGCCAAAACGGCCGTCCGCGTAGATGTGGGTCGACAGAATACCCGGCTCTTCGCTGGCACCCACAACCACAGCACCGGCACCGTCACCAAACAGAATGATGGTTGAACGATCGGTCGGATCACAGGTTTTTGACAGCGCATCCGCGCCAATCACCAGAACATTTTTACACATACCCGATTTAATGTGTTGATCTGCCACCGACAAACCGTACATAAAACCCGAACAGGCTGCAGCCAGGTCAAACGCCGGACAGCCCTGAATCTCCAGTTTCGCTTGTACCTGACAAGCTGAAGACGGGAAAGTATGACTGCCGCTCGTGGTGGCGACAATGATCAGATCGATGGCTTCTTTATCAATGCCAGCCATCTCAATTGCATTCTGAGCCGCATAAAACGCCATATCGGCAACCGTTTCATTTTCGGCAGCAATCCGACGCTCACGAATACCAGTGCGAGTGACAATCCACTCATCACTTGTATCTACCATTTTCTCCAGATCGGCGTTGGTACGCACTTGAGATGGCAGGTAGCTGCCTGTACCTAAAATTTTGCTATACATGAAGACTAATAATGCCTCTCGAGTAAAACCGCTTCCAAACGATCGCTTATACGGCTGGGGACTTGTCGTTTCACTTCATGTACCGCTTCGGAAATGGCATTCACGACAGCGGATACATCAGCACTTCCATGACTTTTAATGACAATGCCGCGCAATCCTAGCAAACTTGCACCGTTATACTGGTCGGGGTTCAGTGTTTTTAGTTCAGTAAATAGTTCAGAAAACAGCTTTCTGGCAATCCAACCCTTTATGGATGAGGCTAAAAACTTACTTTTTAACTTATCGATAAAGAGTTGCGCAGTTCCTTCACAGGTTTTCAAACAGATATTGCCGACGAAACCGTCACAGACTATCACATCCGCTGCATCAGTCAGCAGTTGGTTACCTTCAATATAACCGATAAAGTTCACTGCGTTAGTCTGTTGCAACATTCCTGAACAACGTTTGACAAGATCATTACCTTTTATTTCCTCAGCGCCGACATTCAAAATAGCGACCCTGGGAATGCGGGACAAATGTTGCTCCGCCAATGCAGCCCCCATAACGGCAAACTGGAACAGAGAATCGGCATCACTCGACACATTGGCGCCTAAATCCAACATCCACACTTTACCGCCGGACGCGGTGGGTAACGCCGATACTAAAGCAGGACGGTCAATACCTGGTAACAATTTGAGTCGAAAACGGGATAACGCCATCAAAGCTCCGGTATTACCTGCACTGACGCAGGCATTGGCCTGGCCTTCAGCGACCTGATCAATCGCCATCGCCATTGAACTGCCCTGACAATGACGCAGTGCTAATGATGGTTTTTCGGAGTTAGAGATAACTCGGTCACTGTGCAGAATGCACAAACGGGCATCTGATTCGTAACCTAGAAGAGAAAGTTGCTGGGCGATCTCAGTCTGATCACCGATGAGAGTCACTTTTAGCTCTGGGAAATGCGACAGTGCCTGCACGGCGGCAGGCACTGTAACGCGAGGACCGAAATCCCCGCCCATTGCATCAAGTGCAACGGTTAAATTTTGCAAAGGTCAACCTTACTTGTTGATAACCTTTTTGCCACGGTAGTAACCTTCAGCAGTCACGTTGTGACGCAGGTGAGTTTCACCTGAAGTTGCGTCTACAGATAGTGCAGCTGTAGTTAGCGCATCGTGTGAACGACGCATACCACGGCGTGAACGTGTTTTACGGTTTTGTTGTACGGCCATCGACCCTACTCCTATGTTATTGCTTAAAGATTTACTTCTTTAAACTTTTTAAAACATCGAACGGATTCGGCTTCTCTTCCAACACTTCGTCTGGAAGTTCACCAAACACCATATTGTCTGAAGTAACGCTACAATCTGCTTCGTCGTGCATCGCAACCTGGGGCAAGTTTATGATGAACTCGTCTTCAACTAACTGAATCAGGTCAACCTCACCGTACTCGTTCAGATCTACCAAATCGTACTCGTCGGGGGCGTCTTCTTCACTTTGCTGCCCTTTATAAGGGGTGTAAGTGAATTCAACTTCACACTGATGTGTGAAAACCTCATTACAGCGTTGACACTCTAAATCGACTTCGATGTTAGCTTTACCAGAGATAACAACAAGTCGCTGTTCATCAAGCCCAAATGACAATGAGACTTGAGCGTCGCGTTTAACGCCTTCGACTGACTCCTCTAAGCGCTTGAAAAGACTCATTTGGATGACGCCATCGTAATCAAGTCGTTTCTGAGCGGCTTTACCCGGATCAATCGTTCGCGGTATTTTTACCTTTTGCATAGGGCGCGAATATTATCTTCCAAAATAGATTTAGTCAAAGAAAAAGGCAAAAAAGTTACTTTTTTTTCCCTTTCCGTATAGAGAATTATGAGCAGCCTGTTTGTTGATATAAGCTGCCGTAAAACCCATGATAATTGTACAGTAAGAAGCGTATAAAAAGATGCAAAATTACCAACTTGTTTTAGCGTCAACTTCCCCTTTCCGTCAACAGTTGCTCGCCAAACTGCAGATCCCGTTTACCACCGCCACCCCGGATTGTGATGAAACCCCACTGGTCGGTGAGAGTCCGGAGCAGTTGGTATTGCGCCTTGCTGAGGCGAAAGCACGCTCCTGCCAGGTTACCGGCAACAGCCTGGTGATTGGCTCGGATCAGGTGTGTGTCATTGACGGCCGGATTGTCGGCAAGCCCCACACCCGTGATAAAGCCATCGAACAGCTGCTCAGTCAGAGCGGTCAGGCGATCACCTTCTACACTGGCCTGGCACTGTATAACCGCAGCACCGACAAGGCTCAGGTGGTTTTAGATACCTTTACCGTTCACTTTCGCAAGCTCACTCCACAGATGGTCAGCCGTTATGTTGACCAGGAGCAGCCACTGCACTGCGCAGGCAGCTTTAAAAGTGAAGGACTCGGCATCGCCCTGTTTGAGCGGCTGGAAGGCGACGATCCGAACAGTCTGGTCGGACTGCCGCTGATTCGCCTTATTCGCCTGCTGGAAAACGAGCAGTTTGCGGTACTGTAAGCATTAAGCTGAGCTGAAACTTCATTCCGCCGCATAACTTAATTCAGCCACAAATAACGAAGGCTTGTCATCCGACAAGCCTTCGCATTGCTAAAACACCAGTCGCTCTGACTGAAAGAATCAGCCTGCCTGACGCATTTTGGCCAGAGCCTGCTCCAGTTTATCGTCGAGAGGCGCATTGATTTCCATTTTTGCGCCGCTGCCCGGATGAACAAACTGAATGTTGGCGGCGTGTAAAAACAGACGGTCAATGCCAAACTTAGCGGTATAGGCGTCAAAACGGCGATCACCATAACGATCATCCCAGGCGATCGGATGACCCATGTACTGAGTGTGCACACGGATCTGGTGGGTGCGGCCGGTAATCGGACTTGCCTGAACAAGCGTAGCTTGTGAAAACTTCTCAAGAATTCTAAAACGGGTCTCTGACGGCTTACCGTTCGAGTTGACCCGCACGATACTGTTCACTTCGTTTTTCAGCAGTGGCGCATTGACCGCTTTGCAGTTGGCTTTCCACTCCCCCATCACCAGCGCAAAATAGTACTTCTGCACGGTTTTTTCGCGAAACTGGCTCTGCAGGTGACGCAGCGCCGAGCGCTTCTTAGCCACCAACAAAATGCCTGACGTATCGCGGTCAATCCGGTGCACCAACTCAAGGAAGCGAGCCTGCGGACGCAGCGCACGCAGCGCTTCAATCGCGCCAAACTTTAAGCCGCTGCCGCCATGCACCGCTGTACCGGATGGTTTATTGAGCACCAAAAGATGCTCATCTTCATACAGTACGCAATGCTCCAGTTCTGCGACCTTATTGAGCTTAGTGCTCGGTGCCGCGATCTCTTCTTCTTTCACTTCCATGGTCACCGGCGGAATCCGCACCATATCGCCGGCCGCCAGCTTGTATTCGGCTTTGACGCGTTTTTTATTGACGCGCACCTCGCCCTTACGCAGGATTCGGTAAACCACGCTTTTAGGGATGTTTTTTAATTGGTTGCGCAAGAAATTATCAATGCGCTGACCAGCCATGTCTTCGTCGATATCAACGAACTGGACTTGGGTTCTTATTTCGCTCATGGCGGCTATTCTAACCGTAATAGGATGAAATTCACATTTTCTTGGTAACAAAAAAAACGCTTTCAGCTTAAAACTTAAGCTAAATTGTTGAAACTCACATCAATGCGGCGCACTGCTCCGACAGTTAAAGCCTGGAATACGCGCAAAACTCAAATTTGTCACTGGTTTTCACTAAGAATTTTGCGTGTTCACTGACATTTTTTATACAGAACCGCAAAATTTTAAGCGCTTTCTAATAAAGCAGATTGCTGAGTTTACCAGTCACTGCTATAGTTCACAGCTGCAATAATCGAACAGGTGGCATATTATCTGTAGCCGTTTGATTAACGCAAGTTTATGAGTAGCTAAGCCAAAAACCGATGTGCTGCACACGGCGTAAGACACAGTTGATTAAGGCGTTCTTGTTGCTCTACTCATCGTCATTTCATGTTGAGTATCCTCCGCCACTACGCGGATCACAGGCGAGTGAAACGCTTGTGATACTGAAGTGCCCTCAGAGCATCCCCCTCCAGCCGGGAGGCTGTAATAACCAAGCCATGGGATCAGGCACCGTGAAAACGAAACAAAAGCAATAAGAACAACAATCAAAATGAAGAAAAGATAACGAGATTTTTAAATGAAAAGAATGTTAATTAACGCAACTCAAAAAGAAGAGTTGCGTGTCGCGTTGGTCGATGGCCAGCGACTGTTCGATTTGGATATCGAAAGTCCTGGACATGAATCGAAAAAAGCGAATATCTACAAAGGACGTATTACCCGCATTGAACCAAGTCTGGAAGCCGCATTCGTCGACTACGGCGCTGAAAGACACGGTTTCCTTCCTCTTAAAGAAATTGCCCGCGAATACTTCCCAGAAGGTTACAGTTACCAAGGCCGCCCAAGCATTAAAGAAGTGCTGACGGAAGGTCAGGAAGTGATCGTACAGGTAGAGAAAGAAGAACGTGGCAGTAAAGGCGCGGCTCTGACTACCTTTATCTCACTGGCTGGCAGCTACCTGGTTCTGATGCCAAATAACCCTCGTGCCGGCGGTATTTCACGTCGTATCGAAGGTGATGAACGCACTGAACTTAAGGCAGCACTAAGCACGCTGGAACTACCGCAAGGTATGGGTCTAATTGTTCGTACCGCAGGTGTTGGGAAAAGTGCGGAAGAGCTGGAGTGGGACCTGAATGTGCTTATCAACCACTGGAGCGCAATCAAACAGGCATCTGACTCTAACCCGGCCCCATTCCTGATTCACCAGGAAAGTAACGTCATCGTACGTGCCATTCGTGACTATCTGCGTCGCGATATCGGCGAAATTCTTATCGACAGCAACACCATCTATGAACGCGCTCTGGAACACATCCGTTTGGTGCGACCTGACTTCATTAACCGAGTCAAGAAATACGATGGTGAAGTGCCACTGTTCAGCCACTTCCAAATCGAGAGCCAGATCGAATCTGCTTTCCAACGTGAAGTTCGTCTTCCTTCCGGCGGTTCAATCGTTATTGACCCAACTGAAGCTCTGACCTCTATCGATATCAACTCAGCACGCGCAACCAAAGGCGGCGATATTGAAGAGACGGCTCTGAACACGAACCTGGAAGCGGCCGATGAGATTGCTCGTCAGTTGCGTCTGCGTGACCTAGGCGGTCTGGTTGTTATCGACTTTATCGACATGACACCTGTTCGCCATCAGCGTGAAGTAGAAAACCGTCTGCGTGAAGCTGTGCGCCTGGATCGTGCTCGCGTGCAGATCGGCCGTATCTCGCGCTTTGGCCTGCTGGAAATGTCGCGTCAGCGTCTGAGCCCGTCGCTGGCAGAAGCCAGCCATCACATCTGTCCGCGTTGTACCGGTACCGGTGTTGTGCGTGACAACGAATCTCTGGCGCTGTCTGTACTGCGTTTGATTGAAGAAGAAGCACTGAAAGACAACACCTCTCAGGTACTGGCGGTTGTGCCAGTCTCGATCGCTTCTTACCTGCTGAACGAAAAACGTCGTTCCGTTAACCACATTGAGCGTCACCAAGATGTGAAAATCACTGTGGTACCGAACTCTGATATGGAAACTCCGCACTTCGAAGTTATCCGTATCCGCGAAGGTGAAGAGCAGGAAATGCTGTCTTACCTGATTCCACGTAAACTGGAATCAATGAAAGAAGCAGAAGGCAAAGACCTGGGTGATGCCGATATCAAACCTAAGCGTCTGGAAGAACCAGTGCTGAAAGGTTTTGCGGCTCCGACTCAATCGGCTCCGGTTCCTAAACCACAGCCGGTCGAAGCACCGCAAGCTGCGCCAGCTCCAGTGCAACAAGAAAAACCGGGCCTGATTTCCCGCTTCCTGAACGCTCTGTCAAACCTGTTTGCCGCACCTCAGGCAGAAGAGCCAAAACAAGCTCAGGAAACTGAGGAAAAACCACAGCAGAAACCGCAAGGTGACCGCAACAAGTCCTCCCAACCTCGCCGTGAACGTAACGATCGCCGCCGCAATCCGCGTGATAAGAACCGACGCAAAGCGGATGACGTGAAAGATGCGAAACCACAAGAGAGCAATAAGCCTGCGGATAAAGACGCGCAAAGCAATCGTAAGCAAGAGCGTAAACCAAAACAGGAACGCACAGATCGTAACGAGCGTAGCGAACGTAACGACCGCAATGCTAATGATCAGCGTCGCAACAAACGTGACGACAGCAAACGCGATGAAGCGAAATCCAGCAAGGTGATGGAACAGGGTCGCAAACTGGCGACCGACGCTCAGCAACAAGACGTAACCGAAGCGCCTCGTCAGGAAGCGCAAGAGGAAAAAGCGGCCGTTGTCAAAGAGCGTCGTCAGCGCCGTAAACTGACCAAGCAGATCCGTATTAAGGATCAGACTGAAGCAGCCATCACTGCAGCCGCTCAACCAGAGCAGACAGCAGAAGCGAAATCAGTGAAAGATAACAATACCAAGGTTACTGACACTGACGGGGAAAATACTGAAAAAGACGAGCAGAAACAACGCCGTAACCGCCGCTCACCACGTCATCTACGTGCCAGTGGTCAGCGTCGTCGTCGCGGTCGCGACCGCCGTCCGAACCCATTCCGTCTGCGTAAAGGTGGTGTCGCATCACCGGAAATGGCGATGGGTAAAGTGATGCCGCGTTATGATCTGCCGAAGCCGAAGAAAGCAAAAGCAGAACAACAGGCGCAAACTAATGTCACTCTGGGCGGTTTTGCTTGTCCGGAGATGGCGATGGGTAAAGTGATCATCCGTCGTGAAGCGCCGGTGGCAGAGCTGGTAACAGACAATGCAGCGGTTGAAGCAGCCGTGGTTGAAACGGCAGCTGTTGTGACTCCGGTTGTTGAGACTCCAGTCGTTACAGCTCCAGTCGCTGAAAGCCCTGTGATTGAAGCACCTGCCGTTAAAGTCAGCACACCAGCTCCAGAAGCAGCGCCTACGGTAGCGGCAGAACAAGTCGCTGCGGCAGAAGTCGCACCTGAGGCAGTAGAGCCACCAGCAACAGAAGACGTTGAGGTTGCACAAGCGGCTGCTGAAGTGGTGACAACTGAACCAAGTGTTGAACCAGCGCCGGTTGCAGAAGTGATGGAGCCAGTGATTGAAGAAGCACCTGTGATTATCACAGCGCCGAAAGCAATCGCCGTGACGTCCGGCCGTGCATCAGCACCAATGGCCAAAGCACCAGGCAGCAGTGAGCTGAAAGAGATTGCCGTAGTGGCAGCACCACTCCGCGCTGAACGTTACCAGCCTCGCGGTGCCGGCAGTCAGGTTGCTCGCAACCAGGCCGGTGCAGCAATGACTAAGCCACAGTAACTGACTAACGTCGCTGTTAACGTACTAATACGCTGAAAAGTAAAAGCCCACCTGAGAAGGTGGGCTTTTTTATTACAATTTGTCGCTCAGAACTGGCGATGTCCCTTTCAACGAACGGCCTCACCCATGACGGGCGACGGACCGATTAGAACGCGTAGTTCAGGCTGATGGTACTGTAGATTTCATCATGATCTCTGCCAGACGCCACTTCTGTGTTGTAGATATATTCCGTATCCAGCACCAGCGCCAGTTTCTCGGCCAGTTTGTTTTTCAGGTACGCGTTGGCTGTTGTGGTTGTGTTTGAATCACCGTAGTCCATCCGTACACCACCACCAATATCAAGTGCATCACTGACTTTCAAGCTGCCATTAATAAAGCCGTTGGCAATGATTTCATCCTCTGAACGGTTAGGATGGTCTTCATCAAAAGACTGACGTTTCGAATAACGGAAACCCGGACCAGCACCAACTTCCAGTTTCGATGTTTCGGTATCAAGTAAGGTATAACCAAAACCACCTACTAACAGCGCCTGGTGACGATAAGTCGCATATTGGTCATGCTCGTACTTGGCGTTACCAAACACAAAAGAGCTTTGCGATAAGGTGTGTTTGATATCGTAGATCACACGATATTTGTTGGTACCGTCGTCATCATCGTCACTATCGGACTTATGTGAATAGTAGGTCGCCAGAGAGAGCTTTTGCTTACGCATCTCTTCATCATAATTAATTGTGGCACCTGAGTTGATCGACATCGAAGTACTATCCGTTTTGGAATAGATAAAGCCTAGTTTGGCATCCCCGCTGAATTGTCCCCCTTGTGTCTCTTGTGCACCTTGCTCCTGAGTCGCATAGGCAGAACAAGACAATGCACTGATTAACGCCGTCAGTGCCGTGTTTCTTGCTGACAATGGCATGGATAACCTCCAACTGAAAAATGGCAAAGCCGCCAGTATATGACACCAATCACACTACTCCGTTAATTTTCAGTCAAAACTAGACTTAACTGCTTAGAAAACAAGCAAAAAGTCTGACAAACATCGCTATCGGCACACGCTGAACTGACATGCAACACGGTTTCCCCCTCCCTTATCCTCGCAAACGTGTGTGTCCTGATAACTGCCCTGCCTTCGCAAGGATGTGTGTCCTGATAACAGCTGCTGATACTCGATCATTCATCACAGTAATAATTTCATCCCTGCTCAGACATTCGGCCGGTTAATTGTTGAACTTAATCACACTATTCAGTACCATTCTGCGCTTAACTAGCGACACCTAAACGCTGCTACTCTTTGCTTCCCCAGTTTCGGTTAGTCCCGGATGATGTCAGTCGTCACCAGGCACTGCTAAACACAGCACGCACAAGTGTCGCCGTTCATTTAACGACAGCGAAAAAACTGAGTACTCATGTTTGAATTCCCCCAATTTTCCAAGCATTCGGTAAAAAATGACGTGCTATCCGGTCTGACGGTAGCACTGGCATTAGTTCCCGAAGCCGTCGCGTTTGCCTTTGTGGCAGGCGTAGATCCTATGGTTGGTCTGTATGCCGCCTTCATCGTTGGTCTGGTCACCTCTATTTTTGGTGGTCGCCCTGGCATGATCTCCGGTGCAACGGGTGCGATGGCAGTGGTTATGGTCAGCCTGGTTGCGACCCATGGTATTGAGTACCTGTTCGCAGCAATTATGCTGGCCGGTGTATTACAGATTTGCGCAGGCCTGTTCAAACTGGGCAAGTTTATTCGTATGGTGCCACATCCGGTCATGATTGGTTTCGTCAACGGCCTGGCTATCGTGATTTTCCTGGCTCAGCTTGGCCAGTTTAAAGCACCGGATCTGAATGGCATCCTGACCTGGCTACCGCAAGATCAGATGATGCTGATGCTGGGTCTGGTCGCCCTGACGATGGCAATCATTCACTTTTTGCCTAAGCTGACCACGGCAGTACCCTCGTCACTGGTTGCGATAGTCACCATTACTTTGCTGGTACAAGGCCTGGGGCTGGAAACACGTACTGTGGTCGACTTCTTGCGCTCAATGTCGGGTAATGATGCAGCGACCCTGGCTGGCAATCTGCCGACCTTCGCTCTGCCAACAGTTCCTATGACACTGGAAACGCTGCAAATCATCCTGCCTTATGCAGTGATTCTGGCCGCTGTCGGTCTGATCGAATCTCTGCTGACACTGACGGTTCTGGATGAAATGACCAACACACGCGGTCAGTCAAACCGCGAATGTATGGGTCAGGGCCTGGCGAACATGACCTGTTCCGTGTTCGGCGCTATGGGTGGTTGTGCCATGATTGGCCAGTCGATGATCAACGTTAACTCAGGCGGCCGTGGCCGACTGTCAGGTATCGTTGCTGCGGTCATGCTGCTGTTCTTTATTCTGTTTGCTTCATCACTGATTGAAATGATCCCGCTGGCTGCGCTGGTTGGTGTGATGTTTATGGTCGTGATTGGCACTTTCGAATGGGCCACCTTCAAACTGGCACGCCGCGTACCAAAACAAGACTTTTTTGTTATCGTCCTGGTGACCGTGGTAACGGTATTTACTGACCTGGCCATTGCAGTATTAGTGGGTGTAGTTGTCTCAGCTCTGATGTTTGCCTGGGAACACGCAAAACACATCTATGCCAGCACCCAAATCAATGATGAAGGTTCAAAAATTTACCTGATCAACGGCCCGGTGTTCTTTGGCTCTGCGGCTAATTTCCTCGAGCTGTTTGATGCGCAGAACGACCCGCAAGATGTGATTGTTGATTTCGCCCAGTCACGCGTTGCCGACCATTCAGCGATTGAAGCGATTGAGACTATCGCCGAGCGTTACGCCTCGGTCGGTAAAACCCTGCATCTGCGTCACCTGAGTGAAGATTGTCGTGCCCTGCTGCACAAAGCTGGCAGCCTGGTCGAGATTAACGTCAAAGAAGACCCAATCTATAAAGTGGCCACTGACTCACTGGCCGGTTAATCAACGGCTTATGATTGAAACAGCAAAAAGCCTCTCGATTGAGAGGCTTTTTTATGATCCGCAATCGGGTATCCGATCGGGCTGCCTGATTAATACAACCGGGTCAGGTCCACATCACTAATACTGCCGCCAGGGCAACTAAAATCAGTCCCAGCCCGTCTTTAATTCGCACTTTCTGTCGCAACCAGAATACAGAGATCAGCATGGTGAAAAAGATCTCCACCTGACCCAGCGTTTTCACATACGGTACCGCCTCCAGCGACATCGCACTGAACCATCCGAGCGAACCGATACAGCTGCACACACTGGTCGCCACCACAATCTTGGGGCGCAGCCATAGTGCTTTGAGCGTGGCCGGATCGCTCACCAGCAGATACGCCACCAGCATCAGAGTCTGGAGCGAGATGACCGACAGCAACACCCAAGCGGCGCTATATGGAAAAGGCAACCCGAGCGCAAGACTGGCTTCACGAATCCATAATGATGTTAACGCAAAAGCACTGCCGCTGCCGAGACCAAGTAAAACCGTCGGTACCGACAACTGACGCCAGCCGCCCTGAGTGCTCATCATGAACACTCCGACACCACCTATCACTACCCCGCTCCATCCGAGCAGACTCAGGTGAGTGCCAAAGAAAATCATCCCTAGAATAGCGGCGACCAAGGCTTCACTTTTGGCGAGTCCGGCACCCACAGCATAATTATTGAATTTGAACAATTTCACCATCAAAGCCGTAGCAATGATTTGCATCACGGAGGCTCCGACCACAAAACTGGTAAAGCTGAGATTAAAAATTGGCAGTGCTGCCTCGGGTTGGTATTGATACAGTCCGAGCAGATAGAGCGCAGCGATCGGGCTTGCCCACAGAAAACGGGCCAGGGTCACACCGGCCGTTTTCACATCGCCGGAAAGATGGCTTTGAAAGGCATTACGCCAGGATTGCATGAAAGCAGCGAGAAAAGTAAAGAAAATCCATGTCATGGGCGATGATCCGATAAAGAGCGAAAGCGCTATGCTATGCAAACTGTGGTTTATCGGCAACCTAAATCCAGCCAGATACAGTAATAACAGCGGCCAGCCACAACTCATGCCCTTAATCAGTCTGTCCCAAGGCACAGGCAAGGCCTTACCGGCTGCCAGGGCGGTGGTTTGGGGCTGACCATAAAAAAACCCGCCGGATGGCGGGTTTTCGTTTCATGGCTAGGTTTTCGTGCTAGCGAAAACTTATCTCATTACGCTTCAGCTTTGTCTTTTTTCGCTTTAGGCGCTGCGGCTGGAGCGGCGACTTTGGCAGCTTCCTGATCCGCTTTTTTCTTGATAACGGTTGTACCTTCGAAAGTTTCACCTTCAACGAACGCTTTACCGTAGTAAGAAGCTGACAGCACTTCTTTCAGCTCTGAAATCAGAGGATAACGTGGGTTCGCACCAGTACATTGGTCATCGAAAGCTTCAACCGCAAGCTCATCCAGTTTCGCCAGGAAGTCAGCTTCATTGACACCTGCAGCCTGAATCGACATTGGGATATCCAGATTCACTTTCAGCTCATCCAACCATGCCAGCAGACGTTCAATCTTCTGCGCAGTGCGGTCGCCAGCCTGGCTCAGACCCAGGTGGTCTGCCACTTCAGCGTACCGACGGCGTGCTTGTGGACGGTCGTATTGAGAGAATGCAGTCTGTTTAGTCGGATTATCGTTCGCGTTGTAACGTACCACGTTAGAAATCAGCAGTGCGTTCGCCAGCCCGTGTGGCAGGTGGAACTCAGCGCCGATTTTGTGTGCCATTGAGTGACATACACCCAGGAATGCGTTAGCAAACGCGACACCTGCGATAGTCGCTGCGTTGTGTACTTTTTCACGGGCAATCGGGTCTTTAGAACCGTTTGCGTAGCTTGATGGCAGGTATTCTTTCAGCATTTTCAGCGCTTGCAGAGCCTGACCGTCAGAGTATTCGTTCGCCAGTACAGAAACATAGGCTTCCAGAGCGTGAGTCACCGCGTCGTAACCACCGAAGGCAGTCAGAGACTTAGGCATGTTCATCACCAGGTTAGCATCCACGATTGCCATGTTTGGCGTCAGTTCGTAGTCCGCCAGTGGGTATTTCGCACCAGTTTTGTCGTCAGTAACTACGGCAAACGGAGTCACTTCTGAACCGGTACCTGAAGTGGTAGTGATACATACCAGCTCAGCTTTCTGGCCCATTTTAGGGAACTTGTAAATACGTTTACGGATATCCATAAAACGCATTGCCAGTTCTTCGAAGTGGGTCTCTGGGTGCTCGTACATTACCCACATGATTTTCGCTGCGTCCATTGGAGAGCCACCGCCGAGCGCCAGGATAACGTCTGGCTGGAAGCTGCTCATCGCTTCAGCACCTTTCTTAACCACAGACAGAGTTGGATCGGCTTCTACATCAAAGAAAGTCTGTACTTCCATACCCTGCGCTTTCAGCAGTTGTACCACATCATCAGCATAACCGTTGTTGAACAGGAAGCGGTCAGTTACCAGGAACGCACGTTTTTTACCTTCCAGGTCGCTCAATGCGATTGGAAGACTACCGCGACGGAAGTAGATTGACTTAGGTAGTTTATGCCACAACATGTTTTCAGCTCGCTTCGCTACAGTTTTCTTGTTGATCAGGTGCTTAGGACCTACGTTCTCAGAGATAGAGTTCCCCCCCCAAGAACCGCAACCCAGGGTCAGAGAAGGCGCAACGTTGAAGTTGTACAGGTCACCGATACCACCGTGAGTGGTTGGGATGTTGATCAGGATACGTGCAGTTTTCAGCTTGTCACCGAAGTAACGGATACGGTCTGCGTTCACGTCTTGGTTAGTGTAAAGACCTGAAGTATGGCCGATACCACCGATTTCAACCATGGTTACTGCTTGTGCAACCGCATCTTCAAAGTCATCGGCACGGAACAGACCCAGAGTCGGAGACAATTTCTCATGCGCAAACTCGTCATCGTGAGAGACTTTACCCAGGCCTTCACCGACCAGTACTTTGGTGTCTGCAGGGACAGTCACACCCGCCATTTGCGCGATTTTCGCTGCAGGCTGACCTACGATTTTCGCGTTCAGCGCACCGTCAATCAGCAGTACTTTACGCACTTTTTCCGCTTCAGCTTTGCTCAGTACATACGCTTTGTGAGAAGCAAAACGTGCTTTCACTTCATCGTACACTGAATCAACCACGATAGCGGCCTGCTCAGAAGCACACACGACACCGTTGTCGAATGTTTTAGACATCAGGATTGATGCTACTGCACGTTTGATGTCAGCTGTTTCATCAATAACAACCGGTACGTTACCCGCACCCACACCGATCGCTGGTTTACCTGAAGAGTACGCCGCTTTCACCATGCCCGGACCACCGGTCGCAAGGATCAGAGCGATACCTTCGTGTTTCATCAGCGCGTTAGACAGTTCGAC
Source organism: Vibrio sp. ABG19 (assembly GCF_029962385.1). Classification (NCBI taxonomy): domain Bacteria; kingdom Pseudomonadati; phylum Pseudomonadota; class Gammaproteobacteria; order Vibrionales; family Vibrionaceae; genus Vibrio; species Vibrio sp. ABG19. The sequence continues at coordinate 275,068 of NZ_CP071708.1, forward strand.
AGACGGCTCATCAATCCAGCCGATGATATCTTTTGGCGCACCAGCCGCTACGGCTGCATCCAGAACCAGTTTCGCTGCATCGTTGGTAGAGTTCTTGGCACGTGGGTGTGGCGAGAAGATGATGCCGTTACGAGTCTTCAGAGAAATCAGAGACTTAAAGATCGCAGTGGAAGTCGGATTAGTGGTTGGAACGATACCGCAGATAATGCCGACCGGTTCAGCGATAGTCATCGTGCCCAGGTTGTCATCTTCTTCCAGCACACCACAAGTCTTTTCGTCTTTGTACTTGTTGTAGATAAACTCAGACGCAAAGTGGTTCTTGATTACTTTATCCTCAACGATACCCATGCCAGATTCCGCTACCGCTTGTTGCGCCAGAGGAATACGAGCTTGGTTAGCTGCCAGCGATGCTGCACGGAAGATTTTGTCTACTTGTTCCTGAGTGTAAGTAGCAAATTCGGCTTGTGCCGCTTTCACACGTGCTACAAGAGCATCAAGTTCAGCCAAGTTAGTTACAGGCATAATGAATCTCCTAAAAATATAAAAATGTTAAAAACTCTTTATTAAGCATGTGTCTTTAAGTTTTGGCCATTTCGTCAATCATTTATCTAACGACAGGCTTAGTAAATTGCTTTCATGGCTGAGTATAATCTTTCACTGTGGGACAAATATTGACTCAGATCAGTTATGAAAAAGTAATTACCACTCTAGAGGTATTCACCCTAAGAAAAACAACCTAAGCTATTAATTTATAAATACAAATAAAACAAACACCACTCAGAAAAATATTCAGTATCCCGACAAAACAAACTCAAAGCGCCACATAACCCTGTAAAAAAGTTTCATTTTTGTACAACCACATTACATGTACCCGTGGATTAATGTGCCACTAAGCAGTATATCTTTTCAGCGATACGCCTCCACACCACTGCGTAAATTTTCGCCAAACCGTGCTCTGGTTAACATCCTCACCCTAAGTTGCACACAAAACCAACAATAACGGCACGTTTGGTTCACACTCAAATCCAATGATTAGTTTTTCTTAATCATCAGAGGCCTGCAGCGATACTTTTTTTCATTCGTGCTTTAACAGGCTTTGCACTACATTAAGCCTGCTTTTTATGTCAACCCTGTGATTTCAAGAGAATCCTTAATGCAATTTGAGTTCGCTATTTTTCTGCAGTTTTTCCTTGGCCTTGTGGCCGCCGTTAACCCGGTCGGTATCATGCCTGTGTTTGTCTCGCTGACCGGCCACATGACACCGGAAGAGAAGAACAAAACCGCAGCCACCGCTAACACAGCCGTTGCGGTCATTTTGATCATTGCATTACTCGGTGGTCAGATGTTGCTGGATATGTTCAGCATTTCCCTCGACTCTTTCCGCGTGGCAGGCGGCTTACTGCTGCTCAGCATCGCGTTTTCGATGATGAGCGGTAAACTGGGTGAAGATAAGCAGAATAAGCAGGAAAAGACCGAATACATCAGCCGTGAGCAGATAGGTGTGGTTCCTCTGGCGATGCCGCTGATGGCAGGCCCGGGCGCCATCAGTTCGACGATTGTGTATGGTTCGCGCTATCCGGCGATGATGGATACCTTAGGCATCGTCGTTACGATTATTTTGTTCTGCGTGGCATCATGGGTTCTGTTCCGCTCCGCACCTTATATCGTGCGCTTACTGGGTCAGACCGGGATCAACGTCATCACCCGTATCATGGGCCTGATTCTGGGCGCATTGGGGATTGAATTTATCGCGAACGGATTACGCAGCCTGTTTCCGGGACTGGCGTAAGCTGTTACCGGATTAGCCTAACGCCCGACATAACGTTATGATATTGCAACGAGTGACACAGGTTGCAATATCATGACGGACAATACTTTTAAACATCAGCTTTACGTCGTTATCTTCGGAACTCACACCCGCGGCGGGCGTATTTTTGACATCGCATTGATTATTGCGATCCTGACATCCATTCTGGCGCTGATACTCGACTCCATCCCCGAGGTAGCCGCCGTCTGGAAGCAGGAAATCCGAATCATCGAATACGTCTTCACAGCATTATTCACCATCGAATATCTGCTCAGACTCTATTGTTCCCCTCAGCCCAAAGCCTACGCGAAAAGTTTTTACGGCGTCATCGACCTGCTGTCTATCCTGCCGACTTATTTCAGCCTGCTGTTTCCCTCCGCCACCTTTATGGGGGCAATCCGCTTATTGCGTGTGATGCGTATTTTCCGGATTCTGAAACTGGTGCGTTATCTGCAGGACTCCAACATTCTGATGCGATCCATGTTGGGAGCAAGACGCAAAGTGCTGATCTTTTTCAGTACGGTGGCGATACTGGTGACCATTTTTGGCTCACTGGTGTATGTTATCGAAGGACCGGAAAACGGCTTTACCAGTATTCCGCAAAGTATCTACTGGGCGATAGTCACCATTACCACCGTCGGCTATGGCGATGTCGCACCACAAACTCCGCTCGGAAAAGCAGTCGCCGCTCTGACCATGCTGCTCGGTTATTCGATCCTCGCAGTGCCAACCGGCATTATTACCGCAGAGCTGAACCAGGAGATGAACTCACACCGTGAACTGGTCAAGTGTCCCAACTGCTCCCATGCAGGCCATGATCCGGATGCCATGTACTGCAAACATTGTGGCAGTGAACTGGCTGACCCGGATAAACGTGTGGTACCAACTGAGCTAACGCCGAAAGTCAACGCAGGCTCAGTGCCAACAAACGTGCAGCCACCCGATGACTAACTGAGGTAAGCTGCGATGACCACTTCGCCCTGCCGAGGATATTGAAAGCCGTAATTAGTTTAACGCTAGGTATTGCAGGCCGTAAGAAAAGAGCGTTGAGAAAAGGTAACAATAAAAAAAGCGCCCGCAGGCGCTTTTTCCAAAGTATGCTTGTTTTCTAGCCTGGGAAGAGGTGTTTTTACTTCTCAGCCAGAATGATACGCAGTGTACGACGCAGCGGTTCTGCCGCACCCCATAACAGCTGGTCACCAACGGTGAACGCGTTAAGGAAATCGTCACCCATCGACATTTTACGCAGACGGCCAACTGGCACAGACAGTGTACCGGTAACTTTGGCCGGGCTAAGTTCGCGTGCCGTGATATCACGTTCGTTCGGGATAACCTTAACCCAGTCGTTGTGAGTCGCGATCATCTCTTCGATCTCGTCCAGTGGCACATTCTGTTTCAGCTTGATAGTCAGTGCCTGAGAGTGGCAACGCATTGCACCGATACGGACACAAGTGCCATCGATTGGCACCGGAGAATGCGATGAGCCCAGGATCTTGTTTGCTTCAACGCCAGCTTTCCACTCTTCTTTGCTCTGGCCATTGTCCCGTTTAACGTCGATCCAAGGGATCAGAGAGCCAGCCAGAGGTACACCAAACTGATCTGTCGGGAAGCTTGCAGAACGCATGGTTTCCGCTACTTTCTGGTCAATATCCAGAATAGAGCTTGACGGGTTAGCCAACTCAGAGCTGACGGAGTCATTGATCACGCCCATCTGGGAGATCAGCTCACGCATATTCTGTGCACCAGCACCAGACGCCGCCTGGTAAGTCATGGCACTCATCCACTCAACCAGGCCACGCTCGAACAGACCACCCAGCCCCATCAGCATCAGGCTGACAGTACAGTTACCGCCGACAAAAGTGTTAGTGCCGCCATGAATACCTTGCTGGATTTGATTCAGGTTAACCGGATCCAGAGTAATGATGGAATCTTCAGCCATACGCAGGGTAGAAGCTGCATCGATCCAGTAGCCTTTCCAGCCAGCCTGACGCAGAGCAGGATACACTTTCTCTGTGTAGCTGCCACCCTGACAGGTGATCACTGCATCCAGTTGCTTCAGACTATCAATATCAAATGCATCTTGTAGTAAACCCGCTTCTTTACCAAAGTTAGGAGCAGGGATACCGATTTGAGACGTACTGTAGAATACCGGCTCAATCAGGTTGAAATCGCCTTCTTCAACCATACGTTGCATAAGTACAGAACCAACCATACCACGCCAACCCACTAAACCTACTCTCATCGCACTAACTCTCCGTGTATTTCAATTAAAAATTCAGTCTACCATCTATAAGTGGTTCAGAAAAAAATCTCAACCCTTTCTTGGCAAAAGTTGTAACTTTTTCTTTTTCAGCCTCGCTATTTGCGCCCATTTCACATTCAATCCACAGAAATCAGCAATTTTTTGCCACAGTTTGCACCGCCGGTTGATCCGCATGCCGGAGCTTGAATCCCCCTTATCACTTTGGCAACCTTGTTAAGCAAGGCTGTTTGTCCTGGTTGTTATCATAGGCCGCGCACCGTTGTGGAACGTCGGTCAGGCGCTTATCGACAGGATTTTTTTACGGATAAAGCCCAGAAGTCACCGTTTTAGTGCGCGACAGCGCAAATTCCGTTCACAGTGAGAAAGCCACGCGACGAGCGAACATCCTTTCACCATAAAATTGAGGATGTTAGATAGAAAAATAGCGGGCATTTTTTGTGCAAAATTTATTTAAGGCGCTAGGAAAATGAATTTAATCACAACAAAGAATCGGAAAAATCAGCATTTAAAGCAAAAAAACGTAAAATAAAGCCAATTTTGAGTGTTTTAGCCATCCGCCTGCAGACTCAGCCAATGTCTGGCACTGGCCAGAGTCTGCTGCAACTGTTTAGCTAAACTCTGCAATTCCCCGCCCGACGGTGTACCGCCCTGTTTAAGCTTGAGTTCTATGTCGGTGGCAATTTCTTTCAAACCCTTGGCGCCCAGGCTACTGGCGACACCTTTCAGACTATGTACTTTCCGCTCAGCAGCTTCACGATCTGAAACCAACAATTGGCTGATCTGCTGAGCATCATGCTGGTGATCCTCGACGAACACCTCCAACAACAGATAAACCGATGCCTGATCGTTATCCAGAGCATTCAGCATCGCCGGCATATCCACTTCCGAGGACAAGACTTGCGGCTCGATCAACCCGGCATTGTCACCGGCTACTGCAGAAAAAACCGGCGCTGAGTTTTCAGCCGCCATAACCTTCGTTTGCGGCACTGGGTTGTGGCCTTGTTCATGCTTGGCTGACAAAGCATCACTTTCCGCCAGAAGTTGTTGCTCGCGTCGCAGCAGCAGCCACACGACGAGGACTAAAGCGGTGACACTGCTTGCCATCGCCAGTATGGTTAACCACTTGAAATCCTGTTGGAGTTTTATTGCTACCAGCGTGACTTCATCATGCACCTGATGCTCCAGCAGTTTGGTGACCTGATTGTCTGATTCTGCATATTTACTTAACAATGAAGAAACGGATGTCAGAGTGCGCTGCAGTTCGTTTCTCTCCTGCTCCGGCAATTGGTAGGAATACTGCAAAATGTGGTCGAAAGTGCGATACAGTTGCGGACTTTGCTGCCCTTCGGTATACAAAGCCTGCAGCACATAAGAGCCAATCTGCCAGTAGCGCAGTTGAATATCCGGCTGAGAAACGTAACTGTCCCGCGACTGATTTAATCGCTCCACAAAGTCACTGAGTGACAGTTCAATCGCGACAAAGCTCTGGGTTAATTCAATGAATCGGTCTGTCACATACAGCAACTGAGACATGTCCGGTTGCAACCAGCGCGCTTGCCAGTCGAGCTCAAGTTGACGACGTAATGAGTAAACCTGTTGAATATTCAATGCCAAATCGCTGGAACGATTGGTCCGGTAAGGCTCTCGGAAATAGAGTGTGTTGCGTAGGTGAATAACACTGTCCTGCAGTGCGGTCACACTGCGGTTACTGTTCTCCAGTGCCCGGTATTGCAGCACCACAAACAGCATCACCACGGCCCAAAGTGCCATGATGGCAAAATACCACTTACTTTTAAAAAAACCACCGCGCCTTTGCCTGACCATCTGCGAGCCTGCTGAACGATTTATTATTAAATACAAGCATATATCGAAATGGATTGACTGTCGTGCTGCAGGGCGCAAAGGTGCATAAAAAAAGAGCGCCGCAGCGCTCTTTCTGTCAATTCGTGATGTAGTTCATCTGACTCAATCAGCCATTTTTGCGTGTCAGTTGGTCACGCAAATTTGGCGGTGTTCCTTTGATGGTCAGGGTATCCGTCTCCGGATCGTAGAACACCCGCTCGCCCATCAGCAGACTGTCAAAACTGATGTTGAGACCACCACCGGCACCAACATATTTGGTCAGCTTACGCACGGTACTGCGATCACCTGGAAAGCTCTCTTCCAGCTCATAACCGTGCTCACGGGTAAAATCCAGGAAACTGGTGCCGGTCTCGCTGGCTGGCAGTTCACCGGACAGCTCCTGAATCTGCACTTCTTCACCGGATTTAATCTGGTCATTGCAGTAATCGTAGACCTGCTTTTTGTAGCTGATAGCATCGTCTTTTTCCAGCTTGGCATCGGTCACGAAGTCCTCGACTGCCTGCATCAGAACCTGGTTCTGCTGCTTAGGATCAAGGCCGATGTCGGCCTGCAGAAAATCAAGAAAGAAGTCGGCAACTTTACGACCGACGCGACCTTTAATGTAAGACAGGTAGCGGTTGGAGTCTTTATCCGTTTCATAACTCGACAGGTCAATACGTGCCGCGATATCCATCTTATTGATATCGAGATAATCGGTCGCACTGATATCGAGTCCTTCGGTCACTTTCAGGCTCTGGTTAGACGGCAAAAGAGCGATAAACAGATAGTCCGTCGCCAGTGACTGATACTCAGCCATGACCAGAATACCTTCATCCGCAAACGGGTATTTGCTCAGCTCATCTTTGAGACGCTGGGCACTGACCTGGGAAAAGTCGTAAAAATTACGCTCTCCCTTACGTAACTCCTGCAACCAGTGCTGAAATTCGCTGTCCGATTTAAACGAACCGAAGCCTTTGCCCGCTTTCGAATTGAAAACACGATGTAACTCAGCGACTAAGTTTTCGGTTGAGGTATCATTATCAAGAGATTGAGCGCGGTAGTTAACCATCAGCTCGTCATCATCATTTTTGCGCAACTGATGCAAAATGACATTAGAAAGGTGCAAACTCATAGTGAAATAATCGTCGTACTGGTTTCAGTTGTAAGGCATAGTAGGTTATCATAAGCCGCTTTTACTATCATCATTAGAGTCTTTATGCCTATTACATCTAAATACAGTGACGAAAAAGTTGAAACTATCCTGACTGAAATCGCTGCCGTTCTTGATAAACATGATGCATCACCAGAGCTTACCCTGATGATTGCAGGAAACGTGGCCACCAATGTCATCAATCAGAACGTAGCTAAGGCACAGAGAAAAGCGATTGCAGAAAAGTTTGCGCAAGCTTTAATGTCTTCGCTGAAAGATTAATTTCATACTTACACCGGATAAATAGAAAAATTCATGGTAGATAGCGGAAACACATACGGCGAACGAGTATCACGTCTGGTTGGTTGGGGACACTGGTTTGCGTTCTTCAATATCATCGCAGCGATGCTGATTGGGACACGCTACATTGCCCAGTCTCCTTGGCCAGACACCTTCCTGGGTCAGTTTTATCTGACTTTTTCCTGGGTCGGTCACTTTGGCTTTCTGGTTTTCGCCCTCTACCTGTTGATCCTGTTTCCGCTGACGTTTTTGATTCCGTCGCGGACCTTGTTCCGGTTTGTCGCCGTCTGCTTTGCCACCTTTGGACTGACGGTCCTGCTGATCGATACCCAGACCTATCAGACCATCAATTTGCACCTTACCCCTGTGGTGTGGGAACTGCTGTTCGCTGACGACAGCAGTGTCAGTGCAGATCTGCAGCATCTGTTCGTGGTTTTGCCACTGATCTTCCTGCTGCAGCTCGGACTCTCCGAATGGGTGTGGCGCAAACAGCGTAAACTGTCGCATAAGCGTATCGGTCGGCCTCTCGCTGCAGTGTTCTTCGTCAGTTTCATCGCCAGCCATCTGATTTACGTGTGGTCGGATGCGTACCTGTACACACCGGTTACCAGCCAGAAATCTAACTTCCCGCTTTCTTACCCGATGACGGCGAAATCCTTTATGGAAAAACACGGCCTGCTGGATCGGGAAGAGTACCTCAAGCGCCTGGAAGAGAAAAATCGTACCAATGTCGATTTAGTCAGTTACCCGCTGGAAAAAATCCGCTTTGGCCGCCGGGCGAATAATCTCAACATTTTAGTGGTCAGCGTCGACAATCTGCGCGCTGATGCCCTGACCAAAGACCTGATGCCAAACATGTATCAGTTCGCTCAGAACAACCTCAACTTCAGTAATCATTACAGCTCCAGTAATGACGCCTTCGGCATCTTTGGTCTGTTTTACGGCCTGCCAAGCAGTTATGCCAGCAGTATCAAGGTGCAGGGTACCTCTCCGGTACTGATTGACGTGCTGGAATCTCAGGATTACCAGTTTGGCTTGTTCAGTGGCGATAACTTCAGTGATGACCTGTACCAGGAAACCATTTTCCGTGGACTGCCTCTGTCGCAGGCTCCGTTCGATCCTAACCAGTCGGCAGATGAGCAAACTATTCAACGCTGGGCACAGTGGATCAGCGAACAGAACCGCGCGCCATGGTTCAGCTATCTGGAACTGACGACAGTCGACAATTTCAGTAACTACGCGCCGAACCAAGACAGCAAAGCGTCTGCGACGGACAAGCTGCGTAACAATTACCATCACTCGGTCAATGTAGCCGACCAGGAGTTGGCCCAGCTGTTCAGCCAATTGCAAAACCTGCAGTTGCTGGATGACACCGTCGTCGTCATTACCTCCAATCATGGTACTGAGTTCAACGAAACCAAAACCAACAGCTGGGGCGCTAACAGCAACTACAGTCGTTACCAACTGCAGGTACCTATGGTGATCCACTGGCCTGGCAAGATCGCCGCCAACTTCACCCATAGATCCAGCCACTTGGATGTCAGTGTGACTCTGTTACAGGATTTACTGGGCGTTTCCTCAAATCCGAATGATTTCAGCAGTGGTCGTAACCTGTTCAACGAAAGCAACCGAAAATGGATTCTGGCCGGCGATTCACGCGAATTAGCGCTGATTACCGATAAAGAAACCACAGTTATCGACAAATTCGGTAACTTCAAGTTATTCGATGATAACTATCAACGTCTGAGCGAAGAAAACCCAACTCTGCCTATTCTGATGCAAGGTCTGACTGAATTGCAGCGTTTCTACTCAAAGGACAATTAAATCAGAATCTTATGACGATAGTCAGTTGACGTTAAGGTAAAAACTGATTAAATTAATGTCATCGGACTGTAGCGCAGCTTGGTAGCGCACCGTCATGGGGTGTCGGGGGTCGGAGGTTCAAATCCTCTCAGTCCGACCATACACCTGAAAAAGAGAGCTTCGGCTCTCTTTTTCGTTTTATAGCGCCGCCAACTCCCCTTTCCTAGCAGGACACACACCCTAAATCCTTTCTCGTCTTCTTCTCTAATCAGCAATCTCTAGTCGGACACTCGCGCTAAAATCCAATAATAGGACACCTTCCTTCATCCTCTAAGCAGGACACCCATCCTACGCCATATACGCCGTGATTTAATCCGCGCGACCAAATCCCAAATCTCTAGTCGGACACTCGCGCTAAAATCCAATAATAGGACACCTTCCTTCACCCTCTAAGCAGGACACCCACTCTAAGTAGGACACCCATCCTACGCCATATACGCCGTGGTTTAATCCGCGCGACCAAATCCCAGCAAAGGACAACACTCACACTATTTAGCAATGATTTGAATACGTACTAGGGGGTATTCCATCATGCTTACGCAACATCTGATGTTACAGCCTGCCGAGATCCGCCCCGTGAATCTGCTGTTCATAGTTGTTATCGCCACGATGTCAGCCACAATCATCTCATGTTTCACCATGAGTAATATTTATGACGACAGCACGCTCTCAGTTGATATGCCCTGACATAACACCTTACTACCACTGCGTTTCGCGCTGTGTGCGGCGCTCATTTCTGTGTGGTGAAGACCCGCTTACCGGCGTATCCTATTCACATCGTCGCGAATGGGTAGAGCAGCGTCTATTGAGCCTGGCAACCATCTACTGCATTCAGATATGTGCTTACGCCGTTATGAGCAATCATTACCATCTCGTCGTTTACATCGACAAACAAAGCGCTCTCGCTTTGTCTGAGCAGCAAGTGATTGAGCGTTGGTCCATCGCTCATCATCTTCCGGCGATTATTCAACGTTTTCAGCACGGTCAAGTGACGACAAAAGCGGAAATAGAAACTTGTTATGAGATCATTGAAATCTGGCGTACCCGTCTCTATTCACTCAGCTGGTTTATGCGTGAACTCAATCAGCACATAGCAACTCATGCCAATAGAGAAGACCACTGTACCGGACGGTTTTGGGAGGGAAGATTTAAATCTCAGGCGCTGCTGGACGAAAAAGCCCTGTTAGCCGCAATGGCTTATGTCGATCTGAACCCTGTACGGGCAAATGCGGCACCAACACCGGAACAATCAGACTATACATCCATCAAAATCCGGCTGGAAAACTTAAAACAAGACTTGTTATCTCATCAGCCCCTGCTCGATTTCATCGATGACAACAATAGCAACAGTAGTAATAGTGGCAGAGCAGTCATTCCATTTCGCCTGACTGACTACCTGAAGTTACTGGACTGGCTGGGGAGGCAAATACGAGAGGGGAAATCAGGTCATATAGCGCACAATACACCACCGATACTGACCCGGCTCTCTTTACCACCGAAGGAATGTATTGCGCTCTGCACAGTGCTGGAAATTCGTTCGAGACTTTGGATTGGCACCAGAGATAATCTAAATACAGCGAAAGTACAGTTAAATCGCCAGCGTATAACAGGGATTGTTATCTCTTAACTCAGAAAGAATAATCCAGAACATGAAGCAGTCATTGGCTTATGGCTCCGAACCATCTAATATTGAACAGCTAGAGGGCGCCGATATTAAATTTAAAAATAACGCCAGCGCCCTGAAAATTATTTACCGGACTTAGAAACGATATTCTGCACCAACAGAAACCTGATTAAAGTCAGTGTTGGTATCAGCACCATTTAGAGCATCATTCGCGTCAAGATCAACGTCATACCAGGTATATTCAGCATTGACGAGGAAATTATTGGTCACTTTAAAACCGACACCTGCACCAGCGAATAACGCTTCATCATCTTCATCACCATGCACTCCGGCAATATCGTAATCCGTGGTGTACCACAACTGACCGCCTTTCGCATACAACTCCACACGTTCTGCAATTGGCGCAGTGAGTTTTAGAGCTGCTGTGTAACCATCTGTTTCAGCTTTGGCAATACCACCACCATATTTGCCAAAATCGATGTAGCTTCCCTCAACCGCTACATAACGGTTAAGTTTATAACCTGCCAACGCCTGCATGACATCATTGTCATCATCAAAATCATCTTGCCCGTCTACTTTTACATAACCGTAGTTACCACCTACATAAAAGCCACTTTCATCATCCATTACCGCAGCTTGTGACGCCGCGCTGAATGCAGTTAATGCCATGGCACTCGCTAGAATTGGAAGGTATTTATTCATCTTTTACTCCTAGTGATTTTGTCAAAATATTATTGGCGTGGTCTGTGACTAAATTTCGTTGTTCACACCAGTATGGTTCTGATTAATGATTAAAAAGTTTATTCAATCAAGATAACGCTTTAATAAGTTAGCTGAATCAGACTGGAAATTGTTATTACCAGGTTACTTTTAAGTCAGGACTTAATTCGAAAAAAGTCAATAAATTTAAATAAGAATGCCAAAAGGTATTAGTTAGATAGGAATAACATAGAAGATAAATAAAGCTTTACACAGGATAACGAACAATAAAAGTTAATATTATAAGTAACACAATGGATATATGAGAGCAGCATCTTAATAATTATTTTACTACGGTGAGTGCCCTGTGAACAAAACGGGCTGTTGAGAAAAATACAATAACCTGGGTGTCCTGACAAAGGAACAAAAATCGTCAATGTAATGATGGGTGTCCCTGTAAACGCGCTTCTTTTTCGTGCCAGAGAATGAGAAAAACGCCAGGTAGAACAAGTTTTTCGGCTCAAGTGCGCATAATTTCAGCAAACGATTCAATTGGTACTTTACAAGATTTTATCGGGTCGCTAATATGCGCCTCAACAACGGAGAGATGGCTGAGTGGTTGAAAGCACCGGTCTTGAAAACCGGCGTACGTTAATAGCGTACCTAGGGTTCAAATCCCTATCTCTCCGCCACATTCGAAAAGCCGCTGATTTATCAGCGGCTTTTTTCGTTTCTGCCTATCACTGACCATGTGTGCCCTTGTTATATTTCATTCATAGTTACGGTGTGTGTCCCGTTATAAATTCTCACCAGGGGATGGTCTGGCCGTCATAAGCCAGGAACGAACCGCTTTGCTCAGGCGTGGCGTTCGTAATGATATCAGTCAGTTGCTGTGCGACATACGCCGGAGTAAACAGTTTGCCGGGCGGTACGTTAGCCTGAAACGGCGCAGAGAGCGCAGTGTCGGTGGTGCCGGGATGCAGCGCCAGCAGCGTGCCATGTTTTAGGGTACGCTGCCATTCTATCGACAAGGTTTTCACTACCATATTCAGCGCCGCTTTTGAGGCGCGATAGCTGTACCAACCGCCGAGGCGATTATCGCTGATACTGCCGACCCTGGCCGACAGCGCGGCAAATTTGGGCGCCGTACTGCGTTTTAGCAGCGGAGTAAAATACTTGGCCAGCAGCAGCATGGGTAACGTATTCACCATCATATTGTGCTGAAAAAACTCAGCGTTCAGCGCGTTGATATTCTTCTCCGGCCCCTGCTGAGCACTGTGCAATAGGCCGATGCAGTTAATCAGCCAGTCGACTGAGTCCGTGGTATCACTTAATCTGCGTACCTCATCTTCGTTACTGGCATCGAGCGACTGCCAATTGACACGCGGATGTGGCCATTGTGGCCGGCGGCGACGAAAGGTAGCGGTAATTTTCGCCTCAGGAAAACGCTCAAGTGTATGCTGCAGCATGGCAAAACCAATCCCGCCGTTACCGCCGATAATCACAATATGCATTACAACTGCTCCAGGTTGGCCAGATGAGACTCAGCCGTGTCAAGAATCGTGGTGCGCTGCTGCGGATCCATGTTGTCCCAGGAGCGGAAAATCATCCCGGTTCTCGGGTTCGTGGCGAGGCGCTTAGCGTGCTTATCCATAAAGCGCCAGTACAAACTGTTGAACGGGCAAGAGCACGCTCCGCTGCGCGCTTTATGATCATAATGACAGCTTTTACAGTAGTCGCTCATTTTATTGATATAAGATCCGCTGGCCGCATAGGGCTTAGTTCCGACAATCCCGCCATCGGCAAACAGCGCCATCCCACGCGTGTTCGGCATCTCCACCCACTCAATCGCATCGACATAAATGCCTAAGTACCATTCGTCGACCTGATTCGGGTCGATTCCGGTCAGCAGACAGAAATTGCCGGTCACCATTAAACGCTGAATATGATGAGCGTAAGCATAATCGAGTGACTGTCCTATCGCCTGCTGCATGCAGACCATTTTGGTGTCACCACTCCAGAAATAGTGCGGCAGCCGCCGCTTGGCCCCCAGTTCATTTTTATCCGGATAGGCCGGCATATTGGCCCAGTAGACGCCGCGGATGTATTCGCGCCAGCCGAGGATCTGACGGATAAAGCCTTCGACCTGGGCAATATCGACGCCACGACTGGCGCGAAACATCACCAGCGCCGCGTCGATCACCTCGCGCGGATGCAGCAGCTTGGTGTTCAGCGCGAACGATAAGCGGCTGTGGTACAAACTCCATTTGGACTCATGCTGCGCCGTCATCGCATCCTGAAACTGACCAAAACGCGGCAGGCACACCTGGCAGAAATGCGCCAGCAACGACAAACTCTGCGCCCGGTTGACCGGCCAGATAAGTTTGCCATCCAGACGTCCTATCGTCGGAATATTGTGACGTTTAAGTCGTTCGCGAATATCACTGACATCCAGCTCGAACAATAAAGGTTGTGGCAGTTGTTGGATGTCCTTCGCTTTCAGTTTGTTACGATTGCTGGCGTCATAATTCCATTTGCCGCCTTCTGGTTTCCCTTCCTGCATCAGGATATTGAACCGTTTACGCATCCGGCGGTAAAAATGCTCCATCAGAATGTGTTTACCGGGCGGAAACTGTTGCTCTATTTCATCAAACGGCAGCAGGAAATGCTCGGTATCGACACAGCCTATCACGGCTCCGTCAAGCTTGAGATTGGCCAATTGCGCTAACAAGCGGTACTCATCCGGGCGCTGGTATTCAAATTTTGTCGCCCCCACTTCTCGTACATAGTGCTGAATCAACGCAGCTAAATCGGCAAACTGCGTGCTGTCATCCAGGGTCAGGTGCAATACCTGATGACCTTCGCTCTGCTTTTGACGGGCAAACTGGCTCATAGCCGCAAAAAACGCGCAGCTCTTCTGAATATGATGTTTAACGTAGGTATTCTCTTGTCTGATCTCGGCAATCAGATAGATCACCCGCTCATCGACCTGTTCAAACCAGGAATGCTCGCTGTTGAGTTGGTCGCCCAGAATCAGACGTAACGTATCAAACTGCATTTAGGTGTCTCTCTTTAGTGGCCCAACCGGCCAGTCCACCATATCGACGGAGTCCAGCTCCGCCTGTGTGGAATCGCCATGCCAGCGGCGGATAAAATGCCCCTGCGGATCGTACATCTCGGTTTGTTTATCCAGATTAAACTGGCGTGAGCCGCGCGGGTCAGCGCCGACACCTGCCAGATACTGCCAGTTGCCCCAGTTCGAGGCGACATCATAGTCCAGCAACTGGGTTTCAAAATAGGCAGCGCCGTAACGCCAGTCGATCTGAAGCTCATGGATCAGGCAACTGGCCACCAGCTGCCGACCACGGTTAGACATATAGCCAGTTTCACGCAACTGACGCATACAGGCATTGACGATAGCAAACGGCGTCGTGCCCTGCTTCCAGGCCTGAAAACGCTGCGCATAGTAGCTGGTGAGCGGGGCTTTATCCTCAATTCCGCCAAACTTAAACAGGCGCTCGGCATAACGCAGAGCGTAAAAATAGAAATAATCTCGCCACAGCAGCTCGTCCACTTGCGCAGCGGCTTTATGCAGCAGCCCGTTATCCAGCAATCTTAGATCATTAGTAAACCAGTACAGCCCCAGAGTGCGTTTCACTGTGCGCTCCTTATCCCTTACATCCGCCAGCAATGCCCTGTTTTACGACCGTTAACTTATTGAGATCACATAAGCTTGGCGATTTTTCCTTACCCGGGCTAGATTTCAAAACACAGTGAGATAGCATCGGCCAGTCGCTGCACCCGTTCAGGGGTCAACAAACTGGTTGCGACCCGGGTATATTCACTCTCTCCACTTTCTTGCGTTAGAAAATACCTGTTACATTTTGACGGTGGACGCAAATCCTGTCTCAGTAGACGCGATTCTCAAGTAGTCGCCCAGACGGTGAGTTGGTACAATCGAGCTCATTCACCGATAACAGCAACCGCTAACAGGGACACACTATGGTCAGCACACTGGACGACTATGATGTCAAAATACTGCAACTACTGCAGGAGAACGGACGTCTTACTAATCAAGAACTTAGCGACATTATCGGCCTGTCAGCCTCGCAATGCTCACGGCGCCGGATCAGCCTGGAAAACCAGCAACTGATCCTCGGCTATCACGCCCGTATCTCACCACAAGCCTTGAAACAGGACATGATCGCCATGATTGAGATTAAACTGCTTAATCATGAACAGGAAAAAACACTTAACTTTCTGAACTTTATAAATAATGAGCCATCGATTATCGATGCATTTAAAACCACAGGTGATGCCGATTATCTGGTCAAGAGCCTGGTCTCCGACCTGGATACTCTGAATGCCCTGATCAACCGTATTTTCACCACCAAACTCATTTCCCATATCAAAACCTCGGTGGTGCTGGAACGGGTCAAAGAACACGGTAACGTCATTTCCCAATAAAAACTCTGCACCAAAATAGGTATCCTGGCGCGCATTTGGCGCAACAAACCGGCTTTAAATGCACACATTGAGCTAAAATTGATTAGTTATTGCATGAATATTTCATTGTGATATTAATAACGCACAATTCACGCATTTAGCTCAACATTAACATTAGGGATGATTACGATGTCGGGAGTCGCTGTCGCAAACACACATCATAAGTGGTTTGAAGATGCCATGGCGCTGGTGATGGGCACCAGCCTGGTCGCCTTTGGGGTACTATTTTTAAAGCAAGTCGGTATGGTCACCGGTGGCACCGCCGGCCTGTCGCTGTTTTTGAGTTACCATTATCATCTGGAATTCGGCACCATCTTTTTCCTGGTTAACCTGCCGTTTTACTATTTAGCTCTGCGCCGCATGGGCTGGCTGTTCTGCCTGAAAACCTTTACTGCGGTTGGGTTAGTTTCCTTTATCACCAATACTCAAAGCCAATTTATTCAGATCAGTAACCTCAATCCGATTTATGCGGCGATTTTTGGTGGCTTTTTATTTGGTACCGGATTTATTATCTTATTTCGCCACAAAGCCAGCCTGGGCGGATTCAATATTCTCGCCTTATATGTGCAAGACAGATTTGGTCTGCGAGCCGGGTGGCTGCTGATGGGGATTGACCTGATCATCATGTTGGTGTCATTGTCCGTGGTCGGACTGTATGAGTTAGCGCTGTCGGTTGTTTGCGGCCTGGTGCTCAACCTAATCATCGCGCTTAACCATCGCTCAGATCGTTACCAAGTATAAAAATTAAGGAGAAACACTGTGCTTAACCATGTCACAGCATACGCCGGAGACCCTATCCTGTCTCTGATGGAAAAATTTATGGCGGATGACCGGTCTGACAAAGTCAATCTGAGTATTGGTTTGTACTACGACCAGAATGGCAAAATCCCGACCCTGAAATCGGTGGCCGCTTCTCAGGTGCAGCTGCAACAAGCCGATGCCGAGCCATGTGTTTACCTGCCAATGGAAGGCCTGGCACCATACCGTGCGGGTGTACAGAACCTGGTGTTCGGCGCTAACCATCCGGCGCTGACAGATCAGCGCGTAGCGACAATCCAGTCGCTCGGTGGTTCAGGTGCACTGATGATCGGTGCGGATTTCCTGCATTACTACTTCCCAAAATCCACCGTCTGGGTCAGTAACCCGACGTGGGAAAACCACAATGCAATTTTTGCCGGCGCCGGTTTCCAGGTTGATTTTTACCCTTACTTCGATCCGCAGACCAAGATGCTGGATTTCGATGGCATGCTCTCGGCCTTAAGTCAGCTGCCTGCTCAGGATATTGTCCTGCTGCACCCTTGCTGCCATAACCCGACGGGTGTCGACCTGACCAATGAACAGTGGGATCAGGTGATTGAAATTATTAAACGCAATCAGCTAATCCCATTCTTTGATATGGCGTATCAGGGCTACGGTGACACCATGGCTGATGACGCTTATGTGATCCGTAAAATTGCGCTTGAGCCCAATGTGGTCAGCTTTGTTTCCAACTCATTCTCGAAGATTTTCTCTCTGTATGGCGAGCGGGTCGGCGGTTTGTCAGTGGTGTGTAACGACAGCGAAGAAGCGTCACGTGTTCTGGGCCAGTTGAAGGCAACCGTACGTCGTAACTACTCGAGCCCGGCTAAATACGGCGCGAAAGTGGTGTCAAATGTGCTGAACACGCAGCAGCTGAACGATCTTTGGCTAAGCGAAGTTGAAGAGATGCGCAGCCGTATTCTCACCATGCGTGAAACCCTGCACAACACTTTGCAGCAACTTTGTCCGCACAAAGATTTCAGCTTCCTGGTGAAACAGAAAGGCATGTTTAGCTACACAGGTTTCAGCGCCGAGCAAGTGGATACCCTGCGTGAAGAACACGGCATCTACCTGATCAGCAGCGGCCGCATGTGTCTGGCTGGCCTTAACGAAAGCAATGTGGCTAAAGTGGCCGCGGCGTTTTCAGCTCTCAGATAACGGGGGATGACCCAACCGGTACGCCGAACGGTCATCTGACTGCGCTGCCTGGCGGCGCAGTCAGCCTCATTCTTCAGCATCGCTATACTGCGCAAATCCAACTCAGACCAATTCACGTCCTTGTGTTATTGATCTTTGATCCCAACGAGCTTTATCGCTAAAAATAGTGACATTCAGCAGAGATGAACAGACACTGGCAACGTAATCCATTCAAAAGTCGCTGATGAGCGATTGCCGAAGCACAGATTCAGTTCGCTGTGGCGACGTGGTGTTTCTGGTCGTGTTTGGACCAGGGGTTTACCAACAAGGCCCCCCAACAGTATGCGGCAATCCGGGGCGGGCTTCTCTGCACACAGTCAACAACGAGTCACAAATGATTAATGTGCTCGGCATTACCCTGAATATAACTGCCCAAATGCCTGCTGAAACGGCGCTGGCGGGTCCATTCAATCAAGGGGCCATGCAGCTCCGCCGGATAGACCCGCAACGTTGGCAGTGTTTCGACAGGCACCCACTCCACCGACTGAATCACCGCTTCATCATTGAGTCCTTTCAGGTTGTCCGTATTGGGCGTACCCCGATAACGGTCAATCGCATAGAAGAACTCGGCATGGTAGCGTTTAGGGTCATGCTCAAGGAACTCACGCACACAGATCAGTTCACCGACTTCAACTTCAATCCCCGCTTCCTCCCGAAATTCACGCTGCACACAGGCTTTGGTACTGCGATCTCCCTCTTCAAACCCGCCACCGGGCGGGATCCAGTACTCACCGGTAAAGTCGCGAATTTTCACCAGCAGTACCGCATCATTGTCAATCAAAATACCGGCACCACGAATACGATGTTGCATAGTTACTCCTTGTAGCGGTCAAATGCGGCTTTAAACAGTTGCAGATGAATCGGCACCAGGGTCTGATGATCACTGCGGTAGCCACCGCCGACCACACACGCCATCGGCAGGCGCCGCTCGCGCGCCAGATCCATCATAAAGCAGTCACGCTGATATATCGCCGCCGTCGAGACATTGAGGTAGCCCAGCTCATCGTCCTGGTGAATATCGATGCCGGCATCGTAAATAATCAGATCCGGCTGATGCAGATTGACCGCCATGGTGACGACAGAGATAAAGTGGCTGAGGAATTCATCATCATCAGCTTCACGGCTTAAGGCGACATCCAGATCGGACTCCGGCTTGCGGGCCGGGAAATTTTTATCACAATGGAAAGATAAGGTAATGATGTCGTCACGTCCGGCGCACAAGGTCGCGGTGCCGTCGCCATGATGCACATCACTGTCAACAATCAGAACTTTGTCGACCCCCTCGTGCTGCAAGGCGCGATGCGCCGCCAGCACCAGATCGTTATACAGGCAGAATCCACTGCCAAAATCATGGTGCGCATGGTGATAGCCACCACTAAGATGAATCGCCAGACCATGCTGCAGCGCCAGTTGCGCGGTCAGCGTGGTTCCGCCTGCCGAAGTCAGGGTGCGCTCAATCAGAGCCGGGCTCCAGGGAAAACCGATACGACGCATTTTTGCCGCCGGCAGCAGGCCGTCAGCCAGCGCCCGGACATACTCTGCGTTATGAACCTGACAGATATCCTTCAGAGTCAGCGCCTGAGGAGCAAAGAACTCAAACGCGGCTAACCAGTCAGGTGCTTGTTGCTGCAGCGCCTCATACAACAAACGGTACTTATTGATCGGATAACGATGCCCTTCGGGCAGCGGCAGTTGCGAATAGATGGGGTGATAAATCAGCGGAATCATGTCCACGCCCGACAAATAATCAATAGCCGGATGGTAACAGTTTGCCGCCTTGCTTCACAATACCTCTGCCAAGGCACCTTATCCGCGCGCCAGCCACCAACTGGCAATGCTCAGCATCATCGGAATCGACACCAGAGATGCAGCGGTCGCCACCAGCTGCGCGGTGGCGCAAAAAGCACGCCGCGAATACACTTCGCCGACCACCGCATAAATGCTGAACATTGGCACTGCCGTGATAACCACCAGAGTCATGGTCAGTGCGGTTTGTCCCGGCAACAGCCAGGACATCAGCAGCAGTGCCACCAGAGGATGCACCACCAGCTTGACCGATACCGTGGTCAGCAGCGGCCACCAGCGGGTCTCTTTAATCGCGATCGTTGCCAGTGAACCACCAATCACAAACAGCGCCACTGATACCGCAGACGGTGCCAGCAAGGTCAGCGTCTGATTGATAACATCCGGAAGCGGTACGGCCAGGATATTACCCACTACACCCAGCACAATCGAAATCAGCAGCGGATTCTTACTGGTACGCTTTAAAACACCCATTATCCGTGAGCGTAAACCGCTTTGACTACTGGTTGCATGAAAGTCCATTAAAATAAAACAGATAGGCAACACACACAGATTTTCGATGATCAATGCCATGGCAAAACCACTCACCGGCGGCGAGTCCATCAGCTGCAACATTACCGGATAGCCGATAAATGCACTATTGGGTACCACCATACCGGCCATCATCAGCGCGCTATCGAGTCCGCCCTGTTGCATGCCACGTCGCAACAGATAGAAACCAGCCACCATCACCGATAACGACGTCAGCAGGTAAGCTAGCAGATAACGGGGATTAAACAGTTCGCTCAGCGGCAGCTCCATCAGGGTTTTGATGATCACCGCCGGTAATGCCAGATACATAACATAACGCCCCATTTCCGCCACCGCGCCGGCGGAGATTAATCCGCGCCGCACACACAGGTAGCCAAGAAAAATAATCAGAAAGATGGGAAACACGACGGATAACACGTTCAAGATAGACTTCCTTATAATTCAACAACAAAAAGGGTGATACCCAGCGGCATCACCCTTTCTCCTTCATCGGCGGCTGGCGGATGTCACGGCTTAGTTGCCAATGCGCTGCTGCCGAGCCTGTGCAGCGAGGCGGATATGAGCGTTCGGTTCACCGTACCCCTGATAATTGACCCGCTGCACTACTTCAAAGAACACACCAAAGTGCTCTGTGGTATAGAAATGGAAGAAGTGCCCTTCCTCATTCTGGTCATACAGAATGTGGTACTCCTGCATCAGGGCCAGCAACTCGGTATCAAGCTGGAAGCGCGCTTCCAGATCACGATAGTAGTTAGCCGGGATAGGCAGGATACAATCACGGGATACTTGCTGTACTGTCGCAAAAATATCGTCACAATTAAAGGCAATTTGTTGCACACCCGCACCCTGTGCCTGATTGACAAAACGCTGCGCGGAAGAGTTACGCGCCGACGAGGTATTAAATGGCATACGGATATTGCCGGCCGGACTCTTGGCCACACGACTGGTCACAAGTCCATTAATATCCGTCATATCCTGACTTGGCTCGATGTCAAAGCCGAACAGGGCTTTAAAGAAGAAGGTGGCCGACAACATGTCGGTGTCGAGTACCGTTTGTCCGACGTGATCAAACTCTCGCAGCCCGGCCCCCGCATGGGCATGGTTGGGATCGCTGACCGGAACAAAGTCGATATCATAGAATTCCGGTACCGACTGGCTGTCGACAAAGTAGATCAGTTGATCACCGACGCCCTTAATCGCCGGAATGTTCAACTCACCCGGGCCGGCCTGATTATTAAAGCGGGCACAATCATAATGCTTAGTGCGCTTAATCATTTGTGCCACGCTGCTGGTGCCAAAACCGAGTGCGCATACCGACACACCGTGGGAAAGAAAATAATGGTGCGCCTGACTTTGTGGCTCATAATTCAGCACCAGATTAATCTTACCCTGACGCATCAGATCCACTTTTTTAGAACGGTGGCGATGGGTGATGGCAAAACCAAGCTGCTGCAACAGATTGACTAGCTTCTGGCCATCTTCACCCTCAATGGCAAATTCGATAAAGGCCAGTGAATCTATGGTCGGCTCCGGCACTTCCGGCTCTTTGAGCTGTTCACCAAGCCAAATCAGCGAACGCATACCGTCGGTCGCTTTTTCGCTCGCCAGCGAAGCACGAAATTCATCGTTAAAGATCTCATGGGAGATATAGTCACGATAACCCTTCTCTTTCAGGCACTGCATAAATTCGATGATTGGCATATCGCCCTGCCCTGGAAAGCAGCGGAAATGGCGGCTGAAGTTAAGCACATCCATCTGCAGGCTTGGGGCATCCGCTAGTTGAACCAGAGCGATTTTATCGGCCGTGATCTCATTACGCATGGTGTCGAGGGTATTATTCCGCGCATACATATGAAAGGTATCAAGCACGATACCGAGATTGCCGTGGTCTGCCTGCTTAACGATATCCCACGCCTGATCGTAGTCATGCACGTAACGTCCCCAGGCCAGCGCTTCGTAGCCGATCTGGAAGTTTTCCTGCGCAGCCAGCTCTGCCAGTTGATGCAAATCGGCCGCTGCGCGCGCCGGGTCATCAATCACATGCGGAGACACGTTCGAGCACACCATCAGACGTGACGTACCCAATTCATGCATCAGTTCAAACTTCTTGCGGGCTTGATAAAAGTTCTGTTTGCGTATCGCCTCCGGCATCGCTTCAAAATTACGAAACGGCTGTAAGGCAATAATTTCCAAACCAAGACTTTCTGCCAACTGGCGTACCTGACGCGGTGACAGATCGGACTGGGTTAAATCGTTTTCAAAAATTTCCACACCGTCAAAGCCGGCGTTGGCCGCCGCATGCAGTTTGTCGACCAGCGATCCGGAGATACTGACGGTTGCAATACCTGTTTTCATACTCTTGTCCTTGTTTGTGCTTTACCACGCGTTAACCGCGGCAAAGTTACTCCACACTGATTTCGCCGCTGAGCAGCTGACTGTCGACCGCGCGCTGGGAAAACCACTGGTAGGCATCGACTCCCTGGTGGATAAACAGCTCAAAGCCGCTGATGACGCTCATATTTGCCGCGCGGGCCAGACAAATAAATTCGGTTGCGACCGGTGTATACACTGCGTCAAAAACCCAGCGCTGGCCCTGCACCTGCTCAGCACTGAACGAGGCGCCCGGCGTGGTGTAGTGACCAACCGGTGTAGCATTGACCAGACCATCACAATTGAGTGCACATGCCGTCACTGCATCAGCGGTAAGCGCGCTGCACGCGACACCGGCCTGCTGCAAATCGCTGACCAGCGCCTGCAGGCTGACTGTGTTTTCATCAAAGATGTACAGGTGTTCCACCTCGAGCATACCCAGGCCAAAGGCGATCGCGCGCCCGACACCACCAGCGCCTTTCATCAGCACTTTGCCCGGTTTGAGGTCTGAACACTCTTTTTGATAGGCACGCACAAAACCGCTGCAATCGGTATTGGTGCCACTCAGTTCTTCGCCGTCAATGATCAGCGTATTAAGGGCACCCAGCCCGGCACTGGTGTTAAATGTATTCGCCACGATGTTCCAGGCCCACACTTTATAAGGGTGGGTGACGTTAACACCGCGATAGCCACGCTGTTTGAGATCCTTGAGTAATTCGTACAAGGCCTGCTCGTTATCGAGTTTGCAGTCAAACAGATCGTAGCTGGTAGCAATATCGAGCTTTTTACCCAGCAATTCATGAAGTTGAGGAGATTTACTTTTTTGAATATGTTGACCAATAAGTCCAAGTTTCATCGGGATTTCCTCTCATTTTGCGGACAACAGGCAGCAGCACACCGCAGCACAGCCCGACAAGGCTGTGCTGAAGTCTGTCTCTGTTATCTCTTGTTATTGTTTCGCGAACGTTTTGCGCTGCGCGCAGTTGTGCTTAATCTTTTTCCAGACCGGGGTCTGTGACAGATAGATCAGGGCGATCACTACCGCCAGCACGGTTGAGATCGGACTGGTAAAAATGCCCTGGATAAAGGACAAAATATTGTCCTGCTCGGACAACATCGCCCGGCGCCAGTTCTGATCCATCAGATCGCTCAGAATCACACCCAAAATAACCGGTGCTATCGGGTAGTTGTATTGGCGCATAAAATAGCCCAGCACACCAAACGCCATCATCCACCACACATCGGTGATCGAGTTATTGATCGCGTAAGCACCCACCACTGACAGCACGACAATAAGTGGCATCAGGATCCCTTTCGGACAGCTGACCATTTTACTGAACACCTTGATTCCGGTCAGACCAAACACCAGCACGCACAGGTTAGCCAACGTCAGGCTGCCGACGGTAAACCAGAAAATGCTCGGATTTTCGGCCAGCAGCAGCGGGCCCGGATTAAGGCCGTGGATGAACAGCGCACCGATAAACACCGCGGTAACCGCATCGCCGGGAATACCCAGCGTCAGCATCGGAATGTAGGCACCGCCTACCGCCGCATTATTGGCCGCTTCCGGTGCCACCAGGCCCTCTTTTGCGCCCTGGCCGAACGGCACTTCCGGATTTTTCGTGCTGCGTTTGGCATAGTCGTAAGCCATCAAAGACGCGATATCACCGCCGGTGCCCGGCAGCGCGCCAACCACAACGCCCATCAAGGAAGATTTAATACTCAGTGGCAGGTAACGGCGTACATCCATCCAACCCGGAATGATTTTAGTCAGCTTCTGTTTAATGACTGCTTTGTCGATATTGTGCAGCTGACTGAGCACTTCAGACAGACCAAACATACCGATCATAACGGCAATCGGGTTGATACCATCCCACAGTTCGACCACCCCAAAAGTAAAACGCTCTTCCGCTGTTAGCGGATCGAGGCCAACCGTACCGATCAGGATACCGATCGCGCCGGTAAACATCCCTTTGGCAAAACTGCCTTCGGATAATGAGCTAATCAGCATGATGCCAAGCATACCTATCATCAGATAGTCACGTGGCTGGAACTGAATCGCAAATGTACTCACGACCGGCGCGGCAAACGACAGGACCAGAATCCCGACAAAGCCACCCACAACCGACATGATCGTGGTCAGGCCGATTGCACGCCCGGCTTCGCCTTTTTCAGCCAGCGGATAACCATCGATTGCGGTGGCAATCGCCGATGGCGAGCCCGGAATATTCAACAGAATGGCGGTTCGTGAGCCGCCATATACGCCGCCCATGTAAACACCGACCATCAGACACAAAGCGTTATTCAGATCCCAGGGGAAAGTAAACGAAATCAGGATCGATACAGCCATAGTGACTGACAAACCGGGAATCGCGCCGATGTAGATCCCGAGAAAGGTCCCCAGAGCGGTCAGTAAAAACAGGTTCATTGATGTCCATGACATCAGAAAATAGTTGATAGATTCCAACATCTCAGGCGCCTCCGCTAAATAATGAAGAGAGATAAGACAGCACATCACCTTCTGGAATCACCCCTTCTGGCAGGATAACCAAAAACACCAGACGGAAAATAATATAAATCACCACCAGTGCCAGCAGCGCAATGGTGACCGCTTTAACCAGGTTACGCTGATGCAACAGCAGCAGGGTAACGGTCAGAAAAACAAACGTGGTAATCACAAAGCCGATGCTTTCCAGACAAAAAGCAAACAGGCCAATCAGTACCAGCATGATCACTACATTGGTCGGCACAATCTGCTGCAGAAAAGCGCGCAGCGCCGATTTCACCGGTGCTTTTTTCAGTGTGTCCTTCACGGTAATCAATGAGAACACCAGCATGATCGCCGCTGCACTCATCGGAAACGCGCCAGGTGAACTCAACGCATGGGAGTCGGAAATGAAAAATGCCTGATACAACAAGCCGGCACTCAGCAATACCATGAGTACACTGAATACCAATTCTCCCGGTTTTCTGGATTTAACCTCCATGGTCAATCTCCTCACTCACATATTATTATGGGTGCACGAATACAGGCACGCCGCGCATGCCTGTATTCGCTACCTCATTATTGACTGACTTTTTTGATGTTAAA
The DNA here is from genome assembly GCF_029962385.1 of Vibrio sp. ABG19. Classification (NCBI taxonomy): domain Bacteria; kingdom Pseudomonadati; phylum Pseudomonadota; class Gammaproteobacteria; order Vibrionales; family Vibrionaceae; genus Vibrio; species Vibrio sp. ABG19. Next base: position 300,912 of record NZ_CP071708.1, read on the forward strand.
TTTTTCCGGAGAGAATTTGGCAATGCCGGAATCGTAAGCAATCCAGGATGCTACCGAGCGAAAACGCTCGACATAGTCACCCGCTTCCTTGCCAGACAGACCAAGATAGTTAAAACCGCGCTGCTCCATCAGGTTTTTGAACTCATCGCTGCTGGCGGAATGGTTAAATGCCGCGGACAATTTGCTCACCACATCATCCGGTGTACCTTTTTTGACGAAAATACCAAAGAAGGAGTTATACGGCAGCTGTGAGGCCAGTTGCGGATAGTAATCCGTTACCGGTTTAACATCCGGGAAGTGTGCATTCGGCTCTTTGTCCATCAGACCAATCACTTTCATCTGACCGGCGCGAAGATACTCTTTGGCCGGGCCGTATGCGGTCGGCATCACATCAATCGCGTTACCCAGAATGGCGGTCATACCCGGACCGTCACCGTTATACGGGATCTCAGTCACTTCAAACGGTTCAGCGCTTTTCAGAATCGCCAGCAAAACTGAAGGTAACCCCCCCGGTCCGGTTGAACCCAGTTTGATCTCTTTCGGATGGGCTTTCGCGTATTCGATTAACTCATGCAGGTTATCGTATGGGGCGTCATTGCGCGCCACGATGATTGAAATCCCCTGCGCCAGCACCGAAATTGGCACCATGTCGCTGTAATCGAGTTTGCCCAGCCCCATAACCTTAGCCATCTGGGTCGGCTCCGCCCCCATCAGCAGAGTGTAACCGTCAGCACTGCGGGCATTAACGTACTTAGTCGCAATCGCACCTGCACCACCACCGCGGTTGGTGAGGATGATATCGGTACCCAGTTGCTTTTCCGCCCCCGGTGTGACGGAACGCATGATGCTGTCAGTGGCACCGCCCGCACCCCACTGAATAATGCCTTGGATATTTTTACTCGGATAATCGGCCGCCATCGCCAGCGATGAACTCATCATCATCATGCCCACAGCCAGGCGTTTGAGGTAAGTCTGTTTCATGTTCTGGTCCTGTTATTATGTTATTTCACGTCGTAGGAGAAATTATTCAAGTAGGAGTAATCCGGCACCGGTATTAGAGATCGGCACGTGGTAATTACTGTGCAGCACCGTCAGTTGCGGATTCAGTACACCGCGCATGCCGAGCCACATATTGAGTTCCGGTCCCTGAGAGCCAGCCTGTTCAACCAAATCGCGCACAGACAGTTTGGTTAACGCTTGCGGTTCGCTGACAATTTTATCCATACAGTAGAGGTCAAACTCTTTATTGATGAATCCGGCGCGTTCGCCATCCAGTTGATGGGACAGACCACCGGTGCCCAGCACAACCACCTTGAGATCCTGATCAAAACTGCGTACTGCATCGCCGATCGCTTTACCCAGGTCATAACAACGTTTTGGTGATGGCATCGGATGCTGTTCGATATTGATACACACCGGGATCACTTTGATATGATCGTATTTAAAGCCCGGCCACATCAGCTGCATTGGAATGGTCAGGCCGTGGTCGACTTTCATTTCCTGGCAAATCGTGATGTCAAATTCGTTGTCTACCAGCTCATTACAAATGTGCCACGCCAGCTCAGATTCGCCCTGAATGGTCGGAATCGGTTTTATACCCCAGCCCTCATCGGCATTGTGGTACTCTTCTGCCACACCAATCGCAAACGTCGGTTTACGGTCAATAAAAAATTCCAGGCCATGGTCGTTGTAGAAAATAATCGCCACATCCGGTTGCTTTTCGCTCAGCCATTCACGCACCGGTGGGTAAGCATCAAAGAATGGTTTCCAGTACGGGGTCTGCTCCAGACCCTGATCAATCGCTTTACCAATCGCCGGAATGTGTGACGTGGTAATGCCGCCTAAAATTTGTGCCATCTGCTTATCTCCCTGCATCGACCAGTTTCTGTTTAAACGCTTCCAGTGACATGCCGGTTTGCAATGCACCGATATCCTGCATGTTCATCCCCAGTGCGCCGGCAAATTTCGCCAGATAATAGATGTTGCCGCCCAGCTCAATCATGCGCAGCACATCGCGATCGCGTACCGCCTGCTTCTGCTCTTCGCTCAGGTTAAAACGATCGCAATAAGCCATCTCATCAGCAAAAAACGCTTCGCGCGCTGAGGAATCGTTGAGGGAGAAACACATTTTGTTCAGGCCATAACCTTTGCGTGCCATGTTGCCGTCGAAAAACGTGGTACCCAAAATAGGCACTTCATTTTTTGCGTAAGCCATCCTTGCTTCTCCTTTATTGCCAGTACAGTTTCATCGGATTATCGACCAACAGTGTCTGTTGCAACTCCGCTGTCGGCGCGATAAGGGGAATCACATCAACCAGGTGACCGTCATCAGGCACATGCGATTTCATATTCGGATGCGGCCAGTCAGTGCCCCATAGCACCTGATTAGGAAAACGTTCCACCAGATGTTTGGCAAACGGCACCACGTCGCTGTAATCCGGTGCAGTCTGAGTCAGGCGCTCCGGACAGCTGACCTTGGTCCAGATTTGTGGATTATCAGCCAGTAACTGGGCAAATTTTTGGAAGTCAGGATGGTCGACGCCGAGAGCAACGTCGGGACGGCCCATATGATCGATAACGATCTGGGTATCGAGTTCGAGCAGGAACGGGGCGATATCGTCAAAATCCTGCGCTTCGAAATAGACCACAATATGCCAGCCCAAAGGACGAATCTTGTGCGCGATATTGAGGAACACTTCTTTTGGTGTCGCATCGACCAGACGTTTTACGAAGTTAAAACGCACACCTCGCACACCCAGATCGTGCATCTGCTGCAGCTCTTGCTCGCTAATGTCCGGTGAGACTACCGCCACGCCACGTGCTAAATCACCCGCGGTTTGCAGGGCATCCAGCAACGCTGCGTTATCCGTGCCATGACACGACGCCTGCACTATCACATTACGGGCAAAGCCGAGGTGGTCACGCAGTGCGAACAGCTGATGTTTCGACGCATCACACGGGGTATATTTACGCTTGGGCGAGTAAGGAAACTGCTCTGCCGGACCAAAAACGTGGCAGTGGGCATCCACCGCACCAGCGGGTGCGACGTAAGTAGGCTTGCTCGGGTCGGGATGAAAAGGTAAGTAATCTTTATCCATCTTATCGTCCTTGTTATTGTAATCTTCTAGTTATGTTTCACGTTTCGGTCGTCTTAGCGACCAAATACTACGCCGTCGAACAGCTTGCGTGCCGTACGCAAAATCGCAGCGCTTTTTACGTTATCCTGTTGGTCTAAACTGACCACAACACTTAATTCACCGGTTGGGTGCTCAACGCTGAGGGTCATACGCTGCGCTTTCTCCAATCGGGCCACCTGGCTAGCCGGTGAGTGTGGCAACAGACAGGCTGTCGCCACACTCACCGCCCCCAGCACACCAATGGCATCATGGCAGCGATGAGGAATGAAAGTGCGGGTATTGATCGTGCCCTGTTGTGGTGCGCTGACAATACTCAATTTCGGCACCGAGAGTTCAGTGACATCTCCCAAATTCATCATCGGTCCGGCTTTCAGACGCAGTTGCTCGAGTTGCAGCCGCAGTTCCTGATTGTTTTCCAGATCTTGCGGGCTTTCTGAGCCTGACAATCCAAGTTCGTCTGCTGCAATCACCACCACCGGCATGCCGTTATCAATCAAAGTGACATGAAGCCCGTTGATTTCATCCACCTCGTTCCCGGTTGGCAGCAAGGCCCCGCAGCTGGAACCTGCCGTGTCCTGAAACTCAATCTCAATCGCGCTGGCCGTACCCGGCACACCATCTATACAGGATACCCCACGGTAAGTTACCTGACCTTGTGGTGTCGGCACACGACAAATTGCGATTTGACCGGTGTTTTCCATAAACACAGTGACTTCGGTCACCAATTCATCGGCCTCAACCAACCCATGCTCAATCACAAAGGGGCCGACACCGGCGAGAATGTTGCCGCAGTTCTGTTTATCGGCGACCAAAGGCTGATCAACAAACACCTGCAAAAACAGATAATCGACATCCACACCGAGACGCTCAGACGGTTTCACTACCGCCACTTTCGAAGTCAGCGGGCTGGCCCCGCCCATTCCATCAACCTGTTTCACATCCGGAGAGCCCATCACCTCCAGCAGAAACGCATCACGCTCGGTTGGATCGGCCGGCAGATCCGATGCCAGGAAGTAGCCCCCTTTCGATGTGCCGCCACGCATCCACATGCATGGTGCTGAGAACGGCTGCTCAGACATATTTCAGGCCTTCTTGTTCCAGACGCTCACGCATCTCATAGATGTCCAGGCCCAGTTCACCATTGGCGAGGCGCACCCGTTTAGCTTCTTCGCGCGCTTCACGGGCACGAGCTTCATTAAGCACCCACTCCGCCTCTTCGCGGCGCACCACACACACGCCATCATCATCGGCAACAATCACATCGCCCGGGTTGACCACTTCATCAGCACAAACCACTGGTACATTGACGGAACCCAGGGTGGACTTGATGGTGCCCTGAGCAAAAATATGCTTAGACCAGACCGGGAAATTCATCTCTTTCAGCGTGCGCACATCACGTACGCCACCATCAATAATTAGTCCGACCACACCGCGTGACTGGGCAGATGTCGCAAGCAGGTCACCAAAAAAGCCGTGATTTGACGGCGAGGTTGGCGCAAACACCAGAATATCGCCAGCCTGAGCCTGTTCCATCGCGACATGCATCATCCAGTTGTCACCAGCCGCACCCGAAATGGTCAGGGCAGAGCCCGCTACCGCCACATCGCTGTAAATAGGACGCATATAATCCGCCAGCAAACCTTTACGGCCCTGCGCCTCATGGACGGTGGCCACACCACACTGCGCCAGACCTTGCACAATGTCAGGAGCGACGCGTTCAATGTTCTGTACTACTACGTGGTTACTCATTTTGCTCTCCTGAATTAAGCCTGGTTAAGAATGCCATCAAGGCGGCTGAATACCCGACGGGCATTGCCTTCAAAAATCATCGATTTTTCCTGCTCCGACAGCTTGGTGTTGGCATCGATATAGCGTTTGGTGTCATCGAAATAGTGGCCGGTTTCCGGGTCGATTCCTCTTACTGCGCCGATCATTTCCGATGCAAACAAGATGTTTTTGGCCGGCAGCAGATCAAGCAGCAGGTCGATACCTTTCTGGTGGTAAACACAGGTATCGAAATAGATGTTGTTGAGGACTGACTCTTCCAGCGGTGGCAAGCCCATATCCTGAGCGATACCACGGAAACGTCCCCAGTGATAAGGCACGGCACCGCCGCCATGCGGAATGATGATCTTCAGCTCAGGAAAATCTTTAAACACATCAGACATCAGCAACTGACTGAACGCTGTGGTATCAGCCCCCAGATAGTGAGAGCTGGTGGTATGGAAACAGTGGTTACATGCGGCACTGACATGGATCATCGCCGGAACATCCAGCTCGACCAGTTTTTCGTAAAGAGGGTAAAAACTGCGATCGCCCAGCGAAGCGTCCTGCCAGAAGCCACCTGTGGTATCCGGGTTGAGGTTACAGCCGATAAAACCCATCTCTTCGACACAACGCACCAGTTCAGGAATGGATTTGCTCGGCGTAATCCCCGGTGATTGGGGTAGCTGGGCTACCGGCGCAAAGTTATTCGGATACAGGTCACACACGCGGCGAATCAGGTCATTCTGATGCTCGGTCCAGTAACGGCTGGTGTACTCGTTGCCAATATGGTGTCCCATCCAGCTGGCACGCGGGGAAAAAATCGTCAGGTCGGTTCCGCGCTCTTGTTGCAGACGCAACTGGTTATTATCAATGCTTTCGCGGATTTCATCATCGCTGATGTGGATCGTCCCTTTCTCGCCACGATAGGCTGGGTCTTGTTTTAATGCGGCTTTTTGTGATTCACGATAATCACCGACTTGTGGCGGCGTTGTCGTGTAATGGCCATGACAATCAATAATCATACTTAGTCTGCTCCCTTGTCACTAAGCAATTGGACTTACTCAATGCGTGGATCACAGTATTTACATTTGCGTTACGTTTTGGCTATTTCAATTTACACTAACGGTATTGGTTTTTGATATAGTGTTAAAAAACGAGATAGAAAGATTACGCATAAAATGGAAAAGATACCCAACCTGCGCCACTTGGTCGCATTTGTGGCCGTGGTCAAAAACGGCAGTATCAGCAAAGCATCGGAAAGCATTTTTTTATCCCAGCCAGCCATCACTCAGGCTATCGCCAAAATTGAGAAGTCGCTCAAAACTTCGCTGTTTGAACGCAAGACTGACGGGATGAACCTGACTGCGGAAGGGGAACTATTCAGCTTCCGGATCGAACGGGCCCTGGAGATACTGACCCAGGCGATCAAGAAAAGTTACCGCCTGGATAAATCCGCCGGCGCTGCCGCCACACCAAGTTTATTTGCTCTGACCACCACACAGCTGCGCGCTTTAGTCGCCGTATCCGAAGCGCAAAATTACTCCGCGGCCGGACGTAATATTGGTGTATCCCAGTCCTCTCTATATAGAGCGTGTAAAGATCTCGAAGAGTATCTGGGCACCGTTTTGTTTGAAAAAACCAGCCTGGGAGTCAGCCCGACCAAAGCGGCCCAGGCCCTGAGCCGGGCGGTAAAACTGGCCTTCAATGAAATCAATCAGGGCATTGCCGAAATCGATGCCAAGAATAATGTCAGCGCCGGCAGTATCATCATTGGTAGCCTTCCACTGGCAAGAACCTGTATTTTACCTAGTGCAATCAATGAGTTTACTCAGAACTGTCCAGATTTTAATGTCAGCGTCCTCGATGGGTTATATGAGGATTTACTCGAACACTTACGGCGTGGCGAGCTGGACGTGATTGTCGGCGCACTGCGCTTTCCGGTGCCTTCCTACGATGTGCATCAGGAAACACTGTTTTTTACCTCTAACGTCATCCTGGCCCGCCAAGGTCATCCGCTGGGGAAAATGGCAAAAGTGACTCTGGACGATTTATGTCACTATGGCTGGGTTATTTCACGTAAGAACACTCCCGGACGCCACATGTTCGAGCAGCTGTTTCTCAGTAAAGATCACCCACTGCCACAACAGATTGTTGAAGCCAGCTCACAGATGCTGGTGCGTGAAATCGTGGTGGGCAGTGACAAACTGACCATGTTGCCCAAACACCAGGTGCACAGAGAGTTGAGCGAAGGCGCATTTGAAATGATCGATTACGACACCGAACAACAAAAGCGTGCGATCGGCATCACAGTGCGTAAAAGTTGGCGCGGCACCACGACGCAGGAAGCTTTTGTTGAAACTATACGCCGCATTGGTCTTTCACTGATCAACCTATAAGAAAATGATATAGGCCATCCAAAATTGGCTATTCAAAATTTGAATAGCCAATACTAAATTTCAATTATCCCGATACCATTCCGTTTGCTAAGTTAGCCATCAATAAAACAACTTCAATACACTCCATCAACATATTTGCTACCTGAACGTTTAAGGAATGTGCATGGCAAAAATTTCGCGACTGGCGCTGATTGGTTTCGGACTTACCGCGCAGAACATGCTCAGACTCGGGGTTAACCAGGCCGAGCGTGTCATTACTGCTTTTGACCCGAACACCTTACATGATGACAGCTGTAAAACGCAGCTGGAGCGCTTTATCAGCAGCGGGGTGCAAGGCTGTTTTTCAGTGGCGGATGCCATTAACAGCGCGCATCTGATCCTGCTCAGTGATGCTGAGCGTGACCTCACCCCCTGGCTGGAAGAGCTTGTACCTCAGCTCAAACCGGGGCAGATGGTCGCCGATCTGCGCAGCGGCAGCGTCGATAAGGTCCGTTTACAACAAGAGGTCGAGAGCCGACAAGCGGCCTTTATAGACGGTGAGATTGATATCCATCATGACCACCTTGTGATTCGCAGCACGCAGCACACCAGGCTACTGGAGATATTTAAATCTTTAGATATCAGAACGGCTCACCTGGATCTCAACCACGCCAGTTAGCGAAAGTATTGTTGCAAAAAGAGCACCTCTCAAAAAAATCGCGACTTAACAATATAACCACATAACAATATAACCACTTAACAATATAACCACTCAGTGGGCGAACCACTCCGGAAACAGAAAGGAAACGTTATGAATATTTGTGTCGTTGGTGCCTCTGGCGCTTTTGGAACTAAACACCTGGAAGCCTTAAGTCAAATTGATGACGTCCAGGTTTCCGCGCTGGTTGGCAGTGAAGTCGAAAAAATGACCGCGCTGGGTGAGCAATACCCGGGCGCCGTCATCAGCGACAGCCTGAGTGAAGTACTGGCGCTGGATACTGTCGATGCCGTCATTCTGGCGACTCCGACCCACATGCACGCCAGCCAGGCGATTGAGTGTCTGGAAGCGGGTAAACATGTCCTGGTTGAAATCCCGATGGCCGACAACATCGAAGATGCCCGCCGTCTGGTTGAAGTTCAGAAACAGACCGGACTGGTCGCGGTGGCCGGTCACACCCGCCGCTTTAACCCAAGCCATCAGTGGATTCACAACAAAATTGCTGCCGGTGATCTGCATATCCAGCAAATGGACGTGCAGACATACTTCTTCCGTCGCACCAACACCAACGCCAAAGGTGAAGCGCGCAGCTGGACCGACCACCTTCTGTGGCACCACGCCTGCCATACCGTGGATCTGTTCCAATACCAGACTGGTCAGACTGCCAGCCAGCTACAAGCGATGCAGGGACCGGTTCACCCGCAACTCGGTATTGCGATGGACATGAGTATCGGTCTGAAAGTGCCATCCGGCGCTATCTGTACCCTGTCACTCTCATTCAACAACGATGGGCCTTTCGGCACCTTCTTCCGCTACATCTGTGAAGAAGGCACCTACATCGCCCGCTACGATGACCTGTGCGACGGCTACGACAACCCAATCGATCTGTCCGGCGTGACCGTTTCCAACAACGGCATTGAGCTGATTGATCGTGAATTTATCGCTGCCATCCGCGAGGGACGTGAGCCTAACTCATCAGTACTGCAATGTCTGAGCGCGATGGAAACGCTGCACAAGCTGGAGCAGTTACTGGAAAACAACGGGTAACGATATGAAAAAGATCGGACAACTGACCAGTCGTGCCGTCGGGTTAGGCTGCATGAACCTCTCACATGCTTACGGACCGGCGACACCAGCTCGAGAAGCTTCAGCCCTGCTTAACCAGGCGCTGGACTTGGGCTATGACCATCTCGACACCGCAACCTTATACGGCGCAGGTGCCAACGAGACTCTACTGGGCCAGGCCGTCATGCACCGACGGGATGAATTTTTGCTGGCCAGTAAATGCGGTATGTATATCGACCCACAGGGAACCAAACAGATCAGTGGTGACCCGGCTTTGATCCGCCGCCAGTGTGAAGACAGTCTGCGCCGCCTCAATACCGATGTGATTGATCTCTACTACCTGCATCGCTGGGATAAAACCATCCCGATAGAAGAAACGGTCGGTGAACTGAGCCGTCTGGTCGAAGAAGGCAAAATTCGTGAAATCGGTTTGTCCGAAGTCTCTGCCACCACATTGCGTAAAGCGCATGCGGTGCATCCTATTGGCGCGGTCCAGAGTGAATATTCACTCTGGACCCGTAATCCGGAAATCGCTCTGCTTGACGCGTGCCGCGAGCTAAATGTCACCCTGGTGGCATTCAGTCCGCTGGGACGCGGCATGCTGACCGGAACCCTGCGCGACCGTCAGGCTCTGGCCGACAAAGATATCCGCCGTGCGATGCCGCGCTTCGCCGAGCGTAACTTCGCCCGTAATCTGAGCCTGATTGACGGTCTGCAACAACAACTCGATGTCTGGCATGCAGAAGGAAAACTGGATATCAACCTGGCGCAGTTAGCTCTGGCCTGGCTCAACAGTCAGCAGGTCGAGCTGGTTTCCATTCCGGGCACCACCAACCTTGACCATCTGGCGCAAAACATCGCTGCCAGTGAAGTGATCCTCAGTGCTGACATGGTTGCCGCGCTGGATGATCTCATCAACCACAACCGGGTGGCCGGACCGCGCTATAACGCCGCCACCCAGACGGAGATTGATACCGAAGAATTTTAATAACCGCCAACAGCTGCATGGACGCAGCGCCGGGATATCTGCCCTCCCGGCCCCTGTTTTCAGCCTGTAGCTGGCGAGCAGACCGCCTGGCGATAACGTGAAAATAAACATGAGTATGGATGCGAATGATGAAAAAGATAACCACCCTGACTGCCTGCACAATCGGCACTTTACTCGCGGCTGCACCAGCTCAGGCTGCGGACGTGAACCTGCGCTTTGGTCATTTCTGGCCAGCGGTGTCGGCAATACACACTGATCTGTTCCAGGCTTGGGCTGACCAGGTCGAACAGGACTCCAATGGCCGGATCAACGTCGATATCTACGCCAGTTCCACTCTGGCCAAAGCTCCGGCACAATACGACGCCGTCAGTCACCAGATTCTTGATATGACCGCTACGGTGCAAGGCTATACCGCCAACCGCTTTCCGCTTACCCAGATCGTCGAGTTGCCCGGCGTAGTCAAAAGCGCCGTGCAGGGATCTTGTGTGATTGAACATCTTTACACCGAAGGTCTGATCGCATCCGAATACAAAGATACCCGACCGCTGTTCATGTTTACCCATGGTCCGGGCCTGCTGCATACCAAAGACAAAAAAGTCGAAACACCACAAGATCTGGCCAACCTGCGTATCCGTCGTCCGACTTCAGTCGTCGCCGGTTTACTGGAAAAACTCAATGCCCTACCGGTCGGCATGCCGGCACCGGACTCTTACCAGTCACTGCAACGTGGCGTGATTGACGGGGTCGCCCTGCCTTGGGAAGGGGCAAAAGTATTTAAAATCAATGAACAGGCGAATAACCACACCGATCTTGGTGGCCTGTATTCGCTCGCTTTCGTTGTGACCATGAATAAAAACGTCTACAACCGCCTGGCACCGGAACTGCAAGCCGTGATTGATAAAAACTCCGGCATGTCGTGGTCATTAAAAGCGGGTGAAACGTTCGATGCACTCGATAGCCAGGGCATGGCCGAGGCCAAACAAAAAGGCCAGCAGATCACCACCATCAGCCCTGATCACTTCAACAGCGAGTGGAAACCGGTACTGGATAGTGTTACTCAGCAGTACCTGGATGATCTCGAAGCCAAAGGCTTACCAGCCAAAGCGGTTTATCAGCGTGCCATGGCGTTGTCTGCCGGCAGCTGCGCGAATCCGGTTTAAGCGATGTTTATCGGGAGTAATGTTATGACTGCATGCAGAAATTTTATCAATCAGATAGCAAAAGCCATGCACGTGCTGAGCGGTGTACTGCTGATAAGCATGATGCTGGTGACATTGATTGATGTCCTGACCCGTACCCTGTATGGCCTTAGTGACGGTGCGATTGCGCTGACCTTTATCGGCGGTGTTGAGCTGATCAAATACGGCCTGTTGTTTACCATTTTATTTACCCTGCCTCAGTCGGTCGGTGATGCTCAGGTAGTGGTCGATCTGTTTACCGATCGCATGTCCGAGCGGGCAAAAATCTATCTCGAATCCTTCTACCTGCTTGGTTTTGCTCTGCTTGGCGCCGGTATGACCTACCGTTTTTACGATGCCATTGAGAGCGCCATCCTGAGTGGTGAAACCACCCAGGATCTCATGATCCCAATGCCATGGGTTTATCGCATAGTGGTGTTCGCGACCGCCATGCTGACCCTGCGCTGCCTGCTGCTGATCTGGGAACTGATCCGCTCTCATCATCGCAACCAGGACACAACCACTGAAGCGCATGCAACGTCGCTTCCCCACTCGAATCAACAGCATAAAGAGGTGATGTAATGGACGCGCCTATGATTGGTTTTATCTGCATCGCCATCATGTTGATCATGATAGCGTTTCGCGCCCCGATTGCGTTATCAATGGCAGTCACCGGTTTTGTCGGCTTTGCCTCGATCGTTGCGTTTCAGCCCGCGGTGGCCATTTTAGACAGTGCCCCGTTTGATGCCCTATCCAACTACAGCTTCAGTCCGATTCCGATGTTCATTTTAATGGGCGTATTCGCTTCCAAAGCACGGATGTCACAAGAGCTGTTCAACGGTGCTAAGACGCTGTTCGGCTCCTGGCGTGGCGGAATGGCGCTGGCTGCGGTGACATCCTGTGGCATCTTTTCGGCCATTTCCGGTTCATCGCTGGCGACCGCGGCCAGTATGTCGCGTGTGGCACTGCCAGAAATGAAACGCAATGGCTATTCGGTCTCACTGGCGACAGGCACTCTGGCAGCCGGCGGTACGTTGGGCATTATGATCCCGCCCTCAATTGCCCTGCTGCTGTACGCCCTGATCACCGAACAGTCGGTCGGTGATATGTTTATCGCGGGAGTCATTCCGGGCCTGCTTGGATTGGCGTTTTACTGCCTGGCCGTTGCGGTCACCGTATGGCTGTTCCCTCATCTGGCCACGCCAGGGGAAAAAACCACCCTGATGCAAAAACTGGCCGGTCTGAAAGGACTGCTACCGTTCACTGCCATCTTTGCCTTTATCATCGCCGGGATTTACGCCGGGTTCTTTACCCCGACTGAAGCCGCGGCCATCGGCGCCGCACTCACCCTGGCGATTGCGCTGATGCGCGGTATGACCTGGGCCATGTTTGTTGAAGCGATTAACGAAACCTTATCTATCTCTGCGATGATTTTCTTTATGATCATCGGCGCTGAAATCTTCGGTTTCTTCCTGTCTGTGTCGCGCATTTCTTATTCTCTGGTCGACTATGTGCAAAGCCTCAACATGTCGCCTTACATGGTGCTATTTGCCGTACTGATGTTGTTTATTCTGATGGGCTGCGTCATGGACAGCATCGCTATGCTGCTGCTCACGGTTCCCGTGGTGTTTCCGTTGATTCAGGCGGCCGGTTTCGACCCTATCTGGTTTGGTATCGTGGCGGTGATTACCGTCGAAGTCGGCCTGATTACTCCGCCGGTCGGCATGAACGTATTTGTCATCAAGTCCTTGGATAAAGAGCTCAATGTCACCGATATCTTCAAAGGCGTCATACCTTTCATCCTGTCGGATGTTGTCCGGCTGGGCCTGTTGATCGCCTTTCCGTCACTGGCGCTAGCCTTACTATAACGAGCAAGGAGCACACCATGAAAACGTTGCAAACCAAGGTGGCCATTATTGGCTCCGGACCTTCCGGACTGTTACTGGGCCAACTGCTGCACAAGCAAGGCATCGATAACATCATTATCGAACGCAGCTCTGCACAACATGTGCAGGATCGGATCCGTGCCGGCATTCTTGAGCAGGGCTTCGTTGAGCTACTGCAGCAAGCAGGCTGCGAGCAACGTCTCGAGCAAGAAGGCCTGGTGCATCACGGTATTTACATCAGTGTAGAAGGCAAGAAGACTCACGTTAATCTAACAAAACTGACGGACGGCAAAGTCGTCACCTGCTACGGCCAGACCGAAGTGACCCGCGATCTGATGCAGGCCCGGCAAGCGTCGGCCCAAACCAGTTTTTATAGCGCGCCAGTGAACCAGATCCACAATTCGCCTCAAAGCAAAGCCCGTGTCTGCTTTGAAATGGACGGCGAACCGTACCAGATAGAATGTGATTTTATCGCTGGCTGCGACGGTTATCATGGTGTGTCACGTCCGAGTATTCCGCAAGACATCCGTACTGAATATGAACGGATTTATCCGTTTGGCTGGCTGGGTTTGCTTGCCGACACTCCCCCAGTGTGTGATGAGCTGATTTACTGCAAACACTCACGCGGCTTTGCCCTGGCCAGCCAGCGCTCGGAAACCCGTTCCCGTTATTATCTTCAGGTAGCAAACAGTGAAAAGGTCGAAGAGTGGAGCGATGAACGCTTCTGGCAGGAGCTGAAACTGCGCTTGCCGGCCGAAGAAGCCGCCAAGCTGCAAACCGGGCCCAGTATTGAAAAAAGCATCGCCCCGCTGCGCTCGTTCGTTTGTGAGCCGATGCAGCACAACAATCTGTTCCTGGTCGGTGATGCGGCGCACATCGTGCCGCCAACGGGCGCCAAAGGGCTGAATCTGGCCGCCTCAGATGTGGCTGCCCTGTATCAGGTGCTGAGTGCTTACTATGCAGGCCAGCCACGTCAGGTGGTGGAACAATATTCGGATGTTTGTCTGCGTCGCGTGTGGAATGCGGAACGCTTCTCCTGGTGGATGACCAGCATGCTGCATCACTTTGGTGAAGAACATGAGGATAAACGTTCATTTGTGGAAAAGATGGCCGATTCTGAACTGGAATTCTATCTGCACAGTGAATCTGGCATGAAGCTGATTGCCGAGCAGTACGTCGGCCTGCCTTACGAGCAGATTAAATCGGTTGAAAGCGAGGTAAAGCCACACGCCGTCCAGGTCAACAGCTAGACAGCGACGACTAAGCCGAACAGCACAGCCGCAACCGACTCTGTGAGCCGCACGGCACACAATAACTCAGGGCCTGTCCGGATCTCCCTCCGGGTGGGCCTTTCTTATTTGCCCGCTACCTTGTTACGCCTGGCCTTTCGGCTTCGTTTTAAAGCTGCGTCGTTTACGTTTAAACGTCGGCTTTTCAACCGCAGGTAACGCGCGCAGTGAGTCCGGAACCGGGCCGGTTTTCACCTGCTGCATCAGCGTTTCAATTTGTTGCTGCAATGCCTGCATAAACGGCTGATAAGCCTGGCCGCGTTCAGCCATAGCCTGCAACTGGTGCTCCCAGTGGGCCGTCATATCCGGATAGGTTGATTCTTGCGGTAAGGCATGAATCAGACCGCGTCCGGCCGCAGAGCTTTTAATCAACTTACCTTCGCGTTTGAGTAGCTGACGCTTGAATAAGGTATCAAGGATCCCGGCCCGGGTCGCCTCTGTCCCGAGCCCATCGGTATCACGCAGAATTTTCTTCAGATCTTTATCGGCCACAAAGCGAGCGATCCCGGTCATGGCCTGCAGCAGAGACGCTTCGGTAAAATAACGCGGCGGCTCGGTTTTACGATCCTTAATTTCCCCTTCACGACAGGTCAGCACAGTGCCAACCGGCAACGGCGGAACGGTATCGACGCCTTCATCCTGCTCATCTTTGTGTCCGGTCAGGGCTTTCCAACCGGCGGAGAGCAACTGGCGCCCTTTGGCAATAAAGGTGCCACCGGCAATATCGAACACCAGTTTCGCTTCGGCGTAAAGCGCAGGCGGATAGAACTGAATCAGATACTGACGGGCAATCAGTTGGTAGACTTTCATTTCCTGAGCCGACAACGCATTGACGGATGCCTGCTTCGGCGTGGGAATAATCGCGTGGTGGGCATCCACCTTGGCATCATTCCAAGCTTTGGATTTACGGCTTAAATCGGCACCACTCACCGCACTGGTCAGTTCACTGGCATTGTGTGCAATTGCCGCCGTCACCAATCCCGCCTGGGCAAAATGCTCTTTGGGCAGGTAACGACAATCGGAACGCGGATAAGTAATCAGCTTATGTTTCTCGTACAGTGCCTGACAGATGTCCAGCACCTGCTGGGCACTGAGATTAAACCGTTTCGCCGCATCAATCTGCAGCGCGGATAAGGAATAAGGCAACGGCGCTGACTGTTTGGTCTGATTCTGCTCGGATTCAAGCACCTTGGCTGGCTGGCCGGCAATCCGCCCGGCCACATTTTCCACCAGCTTACGGTTGAGCACCCGCCCTTCTTCATCCTGCCAGGGTTTGCACGCTTCACTCGGCTGCCAGCGCGCACGGATATCAAACGCCCCGCTGCTGTCTTGGTAAGGGATCAACGCATCCAGGGTAAAGTAATCTTTCGGCACAAACTGCTCAATTTCTTCATCACGCCGCACCACCAGCCCCAACACCGGCGTTTGCACCCGACCGACCGACAACACGCCCTGATAACCCGCCTTCTGGCCGAGCAGGGTATAGGCACGGGACATATTCATCCCGTACAACCAGTCGGCGCGAGAACGGGCCAATGCCGAAACCGACAACGGAATAAACTCGCGGTTACTGCGCATCGATGACAGCGCTCTTTTTACTGCCGGTAAGTTCAAGTCGCTGATCAGCAGACGCTCCATCGTCTCTTTTTTGCCTTTGCTGACTTTGCAGTAATCAATCACCTCATCCACCAGCAACTGTCCTTCACGGTCCGGGTCGCCGGCATGAACGATCTGACTGGCGTCTTTCAGCAGTTTACGCACCACACTCAATTGCTTACTGGCGGATTTTCTCGCTCTCAGTTGCCACTGCTCGGGCACGATGGGCAGATCAGCCAGATTCCACTTCTTGTAGCGTTCATCATAAGCATCAGGCTCGACCTGTTCGAGCAGATGGCCAATACACCAGGTCACCACATCACCGTTGGCGCAGCGAATAAAACCTTGATCCTTTTTATGCGGTTTGGGTAATGCGTCGGCAATCGCTCTGCCTAAGCTGGGTTTTTCTGCAATAAATAAACGGCTCATAACCTGACGGACGACAAGAAAAAATTAAGGCCACATTATCGAATGTGGCCTTAGGAAATCAAGAAAAACTGTAATTTTATACAGTATTTTCGACGAATATCAGTCTTCGCTGCTCGCTGCGCGTGCGGCAGCTTCTTTGATCAGTGGCTGAAGTTCGCCCTTCTGGAACATCTCAATGATGATGTCACAACCACCAATCAGCTCGCCTTCAACCCACAGCTGCGGGAAAGTTGGCCATTGAGCGTAAACTGGCAGTTCAGCGCGGATGTCAGGGTTTTGCAGGATATCAACGTAAGCAAATTTTTCACCACAAGCCATCAGAGCCTGAGATGCCTGAGAAGAGAAACCACAGCTAGGTAGCTTAGGTGAACCTTTCATGTACAGAAGGATCGCGTTCTCTGAAATTTGCTGTTTGATTTTATCGATGGTTTCCATTGCTTCCTCTTAATGGAGTTTAATTTTGATGAGCCACATTCTAAATCATTAATAGAGAATAAAAAGCCCATTATCATTATGGTTTCTGGCGCAGCTTTGTACAAACGGCAAAATTAACTTTCTGACTTGCCTTTATCGCAGAAGGCGCCTACTTTGCCAAGAGTCGGTTTACGCTCTGGATCCATTTACACTGTTGAATGATCGACTAGTTGATCAATTGACCTGCGTGGCTGGATTAACGATTTTTCTCAAGATTGGGCTTTTAATAAAGTAAAAACTTGCTAAAATAGATCGCAAGTCAGTCGTATCGACGAAAATAAAAACACTGGAAGCAATCCGAAAGAGATAACTCTTTCAAATATATGGAGAATCGAGTAATGGCATTTGAACTACCAGCTCTTCCTTACGCAAAAGATGCACTGGAACCACACATCTCTGCAGAAACTCTGGACTACCACCACGGTAAACACCACAACACTTACGTGGTTAAGCTGAACGGTCTGATCCCAGGTACTGAGTTTGAAGGTAAAACTCTGGAAGAGATCATCAAAACGTCTACTGGCGGCGTGTTCAACAACGCAGCTCAGATCTGGAACCACACTTTCTACTGGCACTGCCTGTCTCCAAACGGCGGCGGCGAACCAACTGGCGCAGTAGCTGATGCTATCAACGCTGCATTTGGTTCTTTCGAAGAGTTCAAAGCGAAGTTCACTGAAGCAGCAATCAACAACTTCGGTTCTTCTTGGACTTGGCTGGTTAAGAAAGCGGACGGCTCTCTGGCTATCGAAAACACGTCTAACGCAGGCACTCCAATCACTGAAGCGGGTACGACTCCGCTGCTGACTGTTGACCTGTGGGAACACGCTTACTACATCGATTACCGCAACGTGCGTCCAGACTACATGAACGGTTTCTGGGCTCTGGTTAACTGGGAATTCGTAGCAGCGAACCTAGCGAAGTAATCGCAGCTTACTGATCCAGTAATCTTGCTTAAAGCCCGCTTTTGCGGGCTTTTTTGTGGGCTTTAATCACGAAATATATTGGTTTTTAAGCAAAAATTTGTCTAAAGCTTTGCTGACCGCTGCCGCTACATAGGGCATCAAGCGGAGAGCAGCATGCAAGTACACACCTTAGACAAAGCCGGTATTATTAACGAACTGCAGTTCGGCCGTGGCATCAGCCATGCCGTCGAGCAAGGACGTCGCGCCGACTTTTCTCTGCTGCTTGCGATGTTTTCAGCTGATGTGCGTGACAACACACCAGTCGAGCAGGTTGAACAACCGCTGACCAGCGATGATATTCTACGTAAACGCTTTGCCCTGCAGAACCCCCAGGCACTGCGTAATGATCAGAGTTCATACGCTATTTCAGCCCGTCAGGCGGACATGTTCCATCACGGCGGCCTGGCCAGTGCCAAACTTGCCCATTATCTGCAGCCGGAAGTACTGACCTATCTGCCTGAAGATACTCAGGATCTTCCTGAAGACGTTTACCTCAACCTATCTGGTCACGAACGGCGTCATCTGGCACAGAAAACGGCGCCAAGCCTTATCCCGGCGGATCTCTACCCGCAACTCAATACCGCCTGGCGTCAGGATCAGATTCACGCCCAGGTTTAATTACCTTGTGCCCGATGCGATCACCTTATTGCAGATTTCATCCCCTTTTGACGCACCATGCTGCGATCCCGTCCCGGCGCCGGATGTAATTCGTTACGCCGCTACCGACACGGAGTGTGAATAAGTGCAAACATTTGATCATGATTAAGCCGCCACCCCGGGTTCTTTGACTTTATTCACATCGCTGCTGCATCTCTTCGGCCATCCTGAAACAACCTGTTCCACCGCCAAATCGATAATAACATTCAAAGGCAGGCTCAAGATGAATATTGGAAGTTCACTGGTGTTGATTACTTCAGCAAGCTCACTGCTTGGCGGTACACTGGCGCTGCATTTTGCCCGACTTGGCGCAAGCGTAGTGCTGTGTGATACCGATAGTGCCGGGCTGGAAGAGACTCGTAAGCGTTGTCAGGACATCAGCGGACATATTCGGGCCTATCCGTTAAGCGATTATGGCTTACCCAGTATTCAGGCCATGCTGGATGACATTGAACGGCATTATCAAACCGTACCGGATGTACTGATCAACAACTGGCCCAACGCTGCGCTTCCTGCGTTAACCGACCACCAACCAACCGAGCGTTTTATCGAGAAACTGGCCTTGATGGCGGCGTCGATGTTCACGTTTGGTCAGGTCTGTTCGGAAAGAATGCGCAAACATAACACCAAAGGCGTCATCGTCAATGTGCTGTCCTACAACTCCCCCCAGGATATGCCGGGGATTGAAAACGCGACCTCGATGGTATCCGGCTTTACCCAGAGCTGGGCCAGAGATCTGACTCCGTTTAATATCCGGGTAGGCGGCGTGGTGCCGATGATTTCAGCCAACGACGAAACCGCCCACTGGGCTGAGGTCAATGATGAGCTGATTCGCAATACGGAATACATTGTCGCCAATGAGTATTTCAGTGGCCGGGTGATGTCAGCCTGAGCCTTTGTACGAGGCCAGCAAACCATGGGGCTTGATCCGAGGCAATAGCCGCCAAGATCGTGCTGCAGGCCGACACGGAAAGGGGCAAATCAGAAACCTTCGTCGAGGTAGTCGTCGAGATACTCTTCTTCTTCCGGATTATATTCAGATTGTTCGATTTCGGCTTTGAAGTCACGGCGCTGCAGATAAACCTCGCGTGTCAGCGCATAAGGATCCGGAGAATTGTCCAGCATCGCTTCCTGCGACACCAGCGCAGCACGGTTTTCCATGCCTTGAATCGCCCATTTACCGATACTGGCCCAGATATTGAGATAAGATAACGGGGCATAAGTGCTGTCAACCAGATCGGTGGTTTCCCGCACGGTCAACGGACCATAACCCGGCGCCATCACATAAGGGCCGTTACCGACACCGTAATGTCCGACCGCATCACTGAACGCCTTCTCTTCATGCTTACTGATCCCGGCCTCAGACGCGATATCAATCAGGCCCAGCAGACCAAACGTGGAGTTGAGCCAGAAGCGGTTAAAATGATCGAGCGCTTTTTTACCATTACCCATCAACAGGTTGTTGATCATGCTGGCTGGCTCATCAAGGTTGGAGAGAAAGTTGGACAGGCCAGTGCGCACCGGTGAAGGTACATAATCAACATACGCCAGCGATACCGGACGTACCACGTACGGGTCAAGATAATCGTAGTTCACCGTCCACATGGCACGGTTAAATCCTTCCAGTGGATCATTTACGTCGGAGTCCGCGTTAGCGGCATCATCGGGCGCTGAACTGCACCCGACCAGAATCATCAATACGGATAGGGAAAAAATCCGTGTTAAACGGCTCAGCATCATCATAGTCCATAGCTAAAAGCCGATGATGTCATCGGCCTTTAATACATCAAATCAAGCAACTATACCCAAAAAGTAGCACATGGGTATACAGGTGGGTAATTAATACTGCTTATCAATCACAACTTCAACCGGTTGGCCTAAATTAACCGCCTCACTCTCGCCAAACCAGTCGCCCTGTTTTGTTGCTACGTTACCATCACGGTCAACCCGGACCCGCACCATCAGCGAATCAAGATCAGACAGCTTACGCCCCTGAATCATGCTGTTGCTGTCATCAAGCACCACAGTACGCGGAAACTGACTCAGCGGATAACGGGCAGCCGCGACTGGCATCGGGGCGCCATCGGCGGTGTGTACCGATACAATCAACACAGCGTCAGCCGGCAAACTGACATTACCGCCGAGCGATATCGTCACCTGCACCGAATCCGCAGCTGCATCAGAACCTTGTCCCAGGCTGCGCTCTGCACTGGCAATACTGCGTGTCAGCATCTGGTAACGCGCGTCATTCGGACCTATCATCTGCTGCATACGACGCCAATAATCGATAGCCGCCTGATATTCCGCTCGTTCAAAGGCATCAAAAGCCAGCAATGAATAGACCCGTAAATCCACATAATCACGGCTGGCAAGGCGTTCTAACATCGTACGCGCCTGGTTCTGATCCATTTCATCATCAGACAGCATCAGGGCCTGGGCATACCCCAGTTGGATATCGCCATCCGTCGGTTCAAGGGCATAAGCATGTTTCATTGCACCAACCGCCGTCTGCATATCCCGGTTCGCCAGCCCTATCCGGCCGAGTAGCAACCAACCGGTCGAATCCTCTGGTTGATAGTATAGCCGAGTGCGCAGCGACAAGGTCAGGTCCTGCATCTCCTGGTCAGTCAGTTGCACGCCCTGTCCGGCAGGAGCCATCAGCTTACGGGTCAGATCCGGTAAATTAGCACTGATATTTTGCCACTGCTCGACTTTATCGTAATAACCAAACTTGGCATACAGACCATAACTCAGCACCACCACCACCAGCACGGAAGGTATCAGCACTGCCAGTGTCGACATCTGACGAGCTTCAACGGCCTTGCCTTGTTCGGGGATATCGTCCAGCAGAGACTGCTTCAAATCGGCAATAAGTTCGCTCTGATCGCCAACCAGACCTTCCTGGGTCTCTTCTTCCAGTTCACTGAGGCGGTCCTTGTAAAATGCTTTGTTCAGCTCGTCACGCAGGACAGTGTCATTATTCGCTTTGCGCTGGATAAGCGGTATGGCGATAAACACACAGGCAATCGTTACCAGGATAAGCGTCGCAATCCAGAATAAAGTCATTTGTGCTTATCTCCGTTTTCAGCTTCTTCCAGCAACGCCTTAAGGCGCGCTTCTTTAGCACTGTCCCATTGCTGCCCTTGGCCAGTGGTCGTTTTACTGCGACTGCGCACGACAATTACGCTAAAACCGATAGCCAGCACGGCCAGAGGACCGAGCCACAAAATAGCGGTACTGGCGGTAAATGGCGGGTTATAAGTGATAAAATCACCATAACGGGCGGTCATGTAGTCGATAATTTCCTGCTTGGACTGCCCTTGCTTAGTCATTTCGTACACTTTATGACGCAGGTCCTGAGCCAGAGCAGCATTCGAGTCTGCAATGGTATTGTTCTGACATTTCGGGCAACGTAGTGTATTACTCAGTTCCTGAAACTGGCTCTCCTGCTCCGGGCTGTCAAAATCATACACTTCGATTGCCGCCAAAGCTGAGGCAGAAACAATCAGGCTTGTCAGTATCGCGAGGATCCAACGTTTCATTGTTTCGCCTCCTGCAACAGTTTCTGATAAAGCGGCGCCAGGGTATCCTGCCAGTTGCGAGGATTGACATCGCCGACATGGCGGTAACGAATCACCCCGTTAGCATCAATCAGAAATGTCTCCGGCGCGCCGTACACACCCAGATCCAAACCCAACATACCATTACCATCAAACAGACTGATCAGGTATGGATTACCCAGATCGTTGAGCCATTTTACCGCTTTATCGCGCTGATCTTTGTAGTTCATACCGATAATTTTCACCCCCTGACCAGATAACTGGTTAAGGTACTGGTGCTCGGCATAACACGTCGGACACCAGGTTGCCCAGACATTGAGCAGCAGCGGCTCGCCTTTAAATATCGACTGATCATACAGTTTGCCGGGCTCAGCCAGATCCTCGAGACGGAAAGTTGGCACCTTCTTCCCTACCAACACTGACTCAAGCTTGGTCGGATCATCCCCTTCCGAGTTTCTGAACAATTGAGTGGCAAACACGGCTGCCAGAATCAGAAATGCCAGCAGCGGAATAAACAGAATCTTCTTATTCATGCCTTATGCCTCCTGTGCCGATGTCTTTCTGAAACGGTAGCGCTTATCACTAATGGCCAGCAATCCGCCAATCGCCATCAAAAGACCACCCGCCCAAATCCAGCGAACAAACGGTTTGTAGTAAATGCGTACCGCCCAGGAATGATTGTCATCCAGACGTTCGCCCATCGCGATATACAGGTCGCGCGTCAGGCCGCGATCAATCGCCGCTTCGGTCATCATAGAGCGCGCCGTACGATAGAAACGCTTCTCTGCGTGCATGGTGTTGAGGTACTTACCTTGCTGAGTGACCTCAAAATCGGCAATATAACCATCGTAGTTAGGGCCATCTTTATCACGCAGCCCTTTAAAGTAGAACTCGTAATCATGCAGCTGGAAACGTTCACCAGGCGCCAGGCGTACATCACGTTCAATGCTGTAGTTCTGCACCATCGCGATACCGATAATCGTCACCGCCAGCCCCAGGTGGGCCAACATCATCGCCCAGTGGCTGCGTTGCAATTTACCCAGACCGGTCAGGAAGCCGTGACGATGAGTCGCACGTTCATACAGCTCCACCGCGTGCAGGCACACAATCCATAACGCCATTACCCAGCCCATATAGGCCATGGCACTGAAATGCAGCATGGTCGTGTCAACGACTAACGCCCCAAGCAGCAGGGAGATCAGGCCGGAAATCACCATAGGTTTGATAAGTTTACTCAGGTTGTCACGCTTCCAGCGAATCAGCGGACCAATACCGAGCAGAAACGCGAACGGCACCATCAACCAGGCAAACAGCGAGTTAAAGAATGGCGCGCCGATAGAAACCGAGCCCAGCCCAAGCTGTTTATGCACCAACGGCAGCAGAGTACCAACCAGAACCACCACCAGGGCCGCGATCAGTAATACGTTATTGGCCAGCAGGGCATTCTCTCGCGATACCAGCTCAAAGTTGCCTCGCACCCGTACTGATGCGCCTTTGAGCGCAAACAGCAGCAGCGAGCCGCCAATCACAATCACCAGAAAGGCCAGGATAAAGATGCCGCGCGCCGGGTCGGACGCAAATGCGTGTACCGAAACCAGAATTCCTGAGCGCACCAGAAACGTACCGAGCAGACTCAGTGAGAACGCTGAAATCGCCAGTAACACGGTCCAGGCCTTAAAGGTGCCGCGCTTTTCGGTCACCGCCAGTGAGTGAATTAAGGCGGTACCAGCCAGCCAAGGCATAAAGGATGCGTTTTCGACCGGGTCCCAGAACCACCAGCCGCCCCAGCCCAGTTCGTAATAAGCCCACCATGAACCCAGTACAATGCCGACAGTCAGGAACAGCCAAGCCGCCGTCGTCCACGGACGCGACCAGCGCGCCCATGCCGTGTCCAGACGTCCGGTCATCAATGATGCAATCGCAAAAGAAAACGCCACCGAGAAACCGACATAGCCCATATACAACATAGGCGGATGGATAATCAGCCCCGGGTCCTGCAGCAGCGGATTGAGGTCGCGGCCATCGATCGGGAAGTATGGCAGAGTGCGAGTGAACGGGTTCGATGTCACGATGATAAACAGCAGGAAACCGACGCTGATCATACCCATCACGGACAGTACCCGTGCAACCGACTCTTGCGGCATGCCGCGACTAAGGGTGGCCACAGCCAGAGTCCAGCCAGCCTGAATCAGCACCCACAGCAGCAACGAGCCCTCGTGGGCACCCCAGACAGCAGTCAGACGGTAATACCAAGGCAGCTGACTGTTGGAATTACTGGCCACATACTGCACGGTAAAATCGTTGCTATAGAAGGCCCACATCAGGATGCCGAACGACAACGCCAGCATAGTGAACATGCCCAGCGACAGAGGGCGCGCCGCATTCATCAGAGTCGCGTTGTTTTTGGCAGCGCCGATCAAAGGCAATATACTGAGCAGTAACGCCAGCGCCAGTGCCAGGATTAGGGCAAAATGTCCTATCTCTGCAATCATTGCGCACTCCCTTGTATCTGTTGCTCAGAATAATTCATCGGAGAATGGTTTTTCTGCATCGCTTCAGCAATTTCCGGCGGCATATACTCTTCATCGTGCTTAGCCAGAACTTCGAATGCTTCAACGGTAGTGGCGTCTTTCAGCACCCCCTGAGCAACAATACCCTGCCCTTCACGGAACAGGTCCGGCAGAATGCCGTCGTAAAGAATGGTCACGGTCGGCCCGGTATCACGCAGCAAAAAGCTGACTTTTAACGAGTCAGAATCGCGTTTCACCGAACCTTTCTGTACCATACCACCAATACGCAGTCGCTGGCCGACTTCCGGTTTCTTCCCGCTTTTACCGTTTACCAGCTCAGTCGGAGTATAAAACAGGTCCATATTCTGGTTCAGTGCGTACAAAATCAAACCAATCGTCGCACCGAGACCAATCAGAATGGCCAGCACAATACCGAGGCGCTTTTTTCGTCTTGGGTTCATAGTGTGTTCTCCATATTTTTTGCCGCATCAATCCGAGCCTGACGCGCGATTTTGGCCTCGACCTGCTTAAGCAGCGTCCGGCTGCGACGAACACTCGCCACCCACAAAATTAACAATGAAACAAAAGTGATACCAAAGGCGCTCCACACATAACCTGCGTAGCCTCCCATGGCAAAAAAGTCACCGATTGAGTCAAAATACATCTCATTGCCCCCCGAGCATTTTGCTGGTTGCCAGCTGAATCACCCATGGACGGTGACTCTCTTTACTGATGATCTCATTCCGGGTACGAATCATCGCCAGAGCAGCGAACAAGAAAGCAAACCCAAAAATATTTAACAGCAACGGCCACAACATGTCGTTGGAAATGGATGGCTTGGCAAATTTGGTGATCGTGGCCCCCTGATGCAGGGTATTCCACCACTCGACAGAAAAGTGAATAATGGGCAGGTTGATGACCCCGACAATAGCCAGAATACCGGCGGCTTTTGCGGCCGTTTTCTGGTCATCAAACGCATGATACAAGGCGATGACACCCAGATAGAGGAACAGTAGAATCAATTCAGAAGTCAGACGAGCATCCCATACCCACCAGGCGCCCCACATCGGCTTGCCCCACACCGCACCAGTGATCAGCGCGATAAAGGTATATACCGCACCAATGGGCGCCATCGCTGAAGCGGCCATGTCGGACAATTTCACCTGCCAAACCAGGCCGATAAAGGCCGCAATCGCCATCGACATATACACCCCCATCGACCAGATCGCCGCGGGAACATGAATATAAATAATTCGAAAACTATCGCCCTGCTGGTAGTCAGCCGGCGCAAAAGCCAGTCCCCAAACGGTACCGGCAGCCAGACATAACAGCGCTAAAATCACAAACCACGGCTGCAATTTAGCGCATAAACGGTAAGCAGCTTCTGGTTTGGCATAGGGATGGAGCCATTTCCACATTGTTCTTTCTCACTTTGCTTCCGACACCGAATCTGTCTTGTCCGGTTTGCCAGTATGTCACGGATACAGGAGTCCGCAATCTGTCAATTGACGCTCACTCTGAGTGCTGCACTGATCGCAAATGGGGTCAGGGTCAGTGCCCCCATAAACATGGCAGCCATAATGGCCAATTGTCCGTTAAACGCCATCCCCAGCGAAGCAGCATCGATCGCTGAAGTGGCAAAAATTAAAATTGGAATATACAGCGGCAGCACCAGCAGGCTCAGCAACACCCCGCCTTTTTGCAGCCCGACGGTCAGCGCCACGCCTATAGCACCAATAAAACTGAGGGTTGGAGTCCCCAACAGCAACGTCAATACCACGGCCAGCCAGGTATCCAAATCCAGAGACAGCAAAATCGCCAGCAGCGGACTAATCAGAATAAGCGGGACACCGGTTAACAACCAGTGCGCCAATACTTTAGAAATGACGACCACAGGTAACGGAACCGGCATCAGCATCATCTGCTCCAGTGAACCATCCTGAAAATCATCACGAAACAGACGCTCGAGCGAGAGCAGAGCAGACAGCAGCGCCGCCACCCAGACAATACCCGGTGCAATGCGTGATAACAGCCCGGGCTCAGGACCTATGCTCAGCGGAAACAGGGTGATCACTATGATAAAAAACCACAGCGGATTAAAAATATCCGCCTGACGCCTAAACGCAATCAGCAGTTCACGCCGGATCACCGTGCCCATAGTCGAGAACATCAGGCATCCCCCAGTTTAATTTTACGCAGCTTGGGATTATCGGCAAACATATCCTGGTGAGTGGTCAGAACCACGATACCGCCTTGCTCAGCGTGTTTAAGAAACAACGCTTCCAACACTTTGACACCTTGCTTGTCAATCGCAGTCAGGGGTTCATCCAGAATCCACAGTTTTTTCCGGCTGAGCCACAGTCTCGCCAACGCAACCCGCCGCTGCTGTCCGGCAGAAAGATGTGCCACGGGCACATCTTCTCGTCCCGCCAGCCCTACCTGAGTCAGCGCCTGATAGAGATCTTCACCTACTGCCGACCCGGCGTGGACTGACTGATAAAAACGCAAATTTTCCAATGCGGTTAACTCACGTTTAATCCCGGTCTGATGACCAAGAAACAGTAAGTCCTGATGATAACTGTCACGATCCGCTTCGATATTGACTTGGTTCCAATGGATAGTACCTTCATCACGATCACCAAGGCCGGTGATGATGCGCAGTAATGTCGTCTTACCCGTACCGTTACGTCCTTCGATCTGCACCAGTTCACCGGATTGAATGGTAAAAGACAATCCTTCAAACAGCGCTCTATCATCACGAATTGCGGTGAGGCTTTTTACATCCAGCATGGGCTTCTGTATCACTATTTTGGGGCGTCTATATTACCACACCCAGAAAGAGACTAAATAGACCAAGGGTATTTCGAATCACGAAACTAGGTAAGAAACTGTTAAATTTTAACAGCTTCTTACACCAACTAACCCTAAGGTATTAAGCGCATACCCTGTCATAGCCCAATAAAAAAAGGAAGCCTTATGCTTCCTTATTAAGTTTGCGCCCGAGCCTATTGATAAGCTGAATTATTATGCTCAAATCAGCAGCAGATATCAGTTGCGCCGGACCGGTTTACGCACGCTACGCTGCTGATTACCGGCAGACGAGCGCTGTTCCGGATCACTGCTTAACGGCGGAATAGCCTCACGACCTGACATTTTTTTCTGCAATGACAGCATCAACTCCGCTTCGGCCTTGGGCAGTTCACACTCTTCGATCAGCTCGTTAATATCTGCGCCCAACTTGACCATTTTCGAGGCGCGGCTGTACATCCGCCCGTCGGTATCGGCATTTTCGAGCTCTTTTAACCGTTCACTCAGATGTAAAATAATATCTTGTTGCTCGGAAACCTGCTGACCCAGCCCTACCATCACCGAACGCACTTCCAACGCTTGTTTATTGGCTTTTTGCAGTTCTTTATCAAGATGGCGGATCTGCTGGCGCAGCATATCGGAATGACGCCGTTGAGAGCGACGTACCATCAGCAATGCGAGCAAGAGCAGAACGAATAGAATAGCGCCGCCAACAGCAAGTACGGACGGCGTTAAGCTGACCCAATCACTCATTACAGATGAGCCATTTCATCCCATTCTTCATCGCTAAGCAGCTTGTTCAGATCCACCAGAATCAGCAGCTTACCATCACGGTTGCTGACACCCTGAATGAACTTAGAACTTTCGTCTGTGCCGACACTTGGTGTGGTGTCAATTTCAGATGAACGCAGGTATACCACTTCCGCCACGCTATCAACCAGAATACCAATCACCTGGCGCTCTGATTCAATCACAATGATACGGGTGTTATCTGTCGTCTCACCTTGCATCAAACCAAATCGGGAGCGAGTATCGATAACGGTGACAACATTACCACGCAGGTTGATGATACCCAGCACGTAATCCGGAGCACCGGGAACCGGAGCAATTTCGGTATAACGCAGAACTTCACGCACCTGCATTACATTGATGCCATAGGTTTCTTCTTCTAGCTGGAACGTCACCCACTGCAGCACTTCGTCGTTAGAGTGTTCTTTTCGCACTTCAACTTCGTTAGTTTGAGACATACCTTTTCCTCTTATAGTCGTTCCCGACAAATATGTATTATTTATCCAGTGCTTTTACATCAAGACCAGCGTTTAGCATAGCGATCAATGCCTCAACATGGATCAAGGCGCACATTTTTTCTTTCACCATTCCGGCAAGCCAGGGGCGTTTACCCACCTGTTCCCGCCAGCGAACTTTGTCACTGTTAAGCAATTCCGTGCCTAAGAGTTTAGTACATGCTAATCCCCAGTGGCTTTCACCAAGCATCACAATGTACTGATAATGTTCTTTATGACTGTCATCTCGCAGTTTTTCTGCCATGACCCACTTTGCGGTATCAACCACATCCAGCTGAGTATCACGATTGGTCTGTAACCCCAGGTACCAGACCGGTCGTCCGATCAAGTGGTTCAGGCTGCCTTTCTGATGAATACCGCCCAGTTCATCGAGCGGAACCGCAAAGGTCACACCATTGACATCAAAATAGAGCACCTGAAAATTTTCATTGCGTACCGGGCTGTCCCAGTGACCAAGAGATCCGCCACCCGCTTGAGTTGCGGGCTCTGGCGTCGGGTCTGCTGTCACTTCAGCCTGTGGCTGTGCCACCTCTGCGATGGGCTCAGTGACGCTGATGTCCGGCTCAGCCAAATCCTGTAACTCTTGTAAAGCAACGCTATCTGGCAGCTCTGCTTCGCTGTGCAGTTCCGGTTCAAGATCCCATTCCTGAATTTCGTCCACGTCAGCCGGTGTCGCCACCACCTCATGCACTGCGATATCAAGCGTGTTCTGTTCCATGACCTGTTCGAGATCAAGTTCAGCGACCGGATTACTGTTTTCCAGTTGACTGAGCAAACGCTGGACGTCATTCAGGTTGGGTAACTCGATTTCGTCCAGCTCTTGCTCAAAGAAATTCTGTTGCGCCGCAGCAGCTATCTGCGGCGCAGGTTTTAACTCTGGTGCTCGTTCTGGCTCTGGCTCTGGCTCTGGAAGCAGCTCGTCATCGCCCAGCTCTTCATCAAGCAAAGCATTGAAATAATCGTCTAAAGCCTGTTCACTCGACAGCAAAGGATTACTCATCGATGGCGAGCCTCTCTAAGAACAACAATAACTGCTTATAGGCAAATACTCCGCGGCTGCCTTCGGCAAAGTGCGAAGCTGGTAAACGTTTCAGGCTGGCATCACGAAACTTGGTATCAATCGGTACCGCTGATGTCCAGACCTGATCCGGGTAATCTTTTTTCAACTGGTTAAGCGTCTGCAATGATGCCCGGGTGCGCTTGTCATACATGGTCGGCACTATGGTGACTTTAAACGAGCGACTGCGCGACTTTTGCATAATCGCCAGTGTGCGCACCATGCGCTCCAGACCTTTCATCGCCAGAAACTCGGTCTGCACCGGGATCAAAATACGATCGCTGGCAGCCAAAGCGTTGACCATCATGACCCCCAGGATCGGAGGGCAGTCAATCAGCACATAATCGTAGCGCTGACGAAGGGCCAGCAACGCCCGTTTCAGAATCAGCCCCATGCCGCTGCGGTTACCCATTACCCGGTCCAAAGTAGCCAAAGACATATGAGCCGGAATAATATCTATCCCTTCCACATCGGTTTTCAGGATCAGCGGTTCAACGCTCTGTTCGGTATACTCACGCAACTGAAACAGATCAAACAGGCTGGCGGGCACACCATCGGAATCATAACCAAGATACGTGGTCAGGGATGCGTGCGGATCGGTATCCACCAATAACACGCGCTTGCCCTGTTTACTTAACAAACCTGCCAGTGTAATGGTCGTGGTGGTTTTCCCCACTCCGCCTTTCTGGTTTGCTACACTCCAAACGATCATGCGCAATCCTCAGGCCAGACCAACTTCGACCAGCATTCGCTCAGCGATACGGTCTAACGGTAAATCTTCGGATGAAATACCGGCTTTGGCGACCGCTTGCGGCATACCGTAGACAACACAACTCTCTTCGTCCTGTGCCCAGATGGTCGCGCCTGCGTTCTTAAGCATACGTGCGCCTTCACGGCCATCGGCCCCCATACCGGTCAGCACCATCGACAGCACTTTATCGCTGAAAACTTTCGATGCCGAGCCAAAGGTAACATCAACACAAGGCTTGTAATTCATCCGGTCTCCGCCATCAAGAATCCGCAGCTTAGCTGCACCGGGACGTCCTTCCACCATCATCTGTTTACCGCCTGGCGCAAGATAAGCCACACCAGGACGCAGTACATCACCGTCTTCCGCTTCTTTTACCTGAATTTTACACAGAGAATTGAGGCGGCTGGCAAAAGCGGCGGTGAAGGTTGCCGGCATGTGCTGAATCAAAACTATCGGGTGCGGATAATTGGCAGGCAATTTAGTCAAAATCTTCTGCAGTGCAACCGGACCACCGGTTGAGGTACCAATGGCGGTCAACTGATATTTTTTACCCGTTGCCTTAAAGCGTGCCGATACAGAAACAGGTCGACTGTGACTCAGATTGCCCGTCGACAGGCTACTGCGCTGTAGTGGCGATGCCGTCGGACTGGTCGCCGCCGGCGTCACTGGCTCGGACCGGGCAACCACCGGACGACGCATGAACGCCTTTTTGCTCGCAATCTGCAGTACTCGTTGCTGCAGCAATGTCACCGCTTCATCACGGTTACGGGCTATGTCTTCAAACTTTTTCGGTAAGAAATCCAGCGCGCCGGAATCCAGCGCATCCAGGGTCGCCTTAGCGCCATCATGCGTCAGCGATGAAAACATCAAAATCGGGGTCGGTGTACTGGCCATGATCTCACGCACAGCCGTAATGCCGTCCATCACCGGCATCTCGACATCCATGGTGATCACGTCCGGCTTAAGGCGCTGGACTTTCTCCACCGCTTCACGCCCGTTTGTCGCTACATCAATCACTTCCAAGCGCGGCTCAGAGTTGATGATTTCGCTAACACGACGTCTGAAAAAACTCGAATCATCAACAACTAATACTCTAATCGCCATAGTTATCCTTATTGTTTAAGGTCAATCAGATTCGTGATGCAGCCGCGTACTGCTTCAACAAATCCGGCACATCAAGAATCAGTGCAATATGGCCATCACTGGTGATCGTCGCGCCAGCCATGCCCGGTGTCCCCTGCAGCAGTTTATCAAGCGGTTTAATCACCACCTCTTCCTGGCCAATCAGAGTATCAACCACAAAACCGACACGCTGATTGCCCAACTGGACAATAACCACATGGCCATGGCCTTTACGAGCTTCGACTCTGCCGGCTTGCGGAGCCAACCAGTTTTGCAAATAAAACAGCGGGATAGACTTATCACGGACGATAATGGTCAATTGACCATCAACCACGTTAGTACGACTTAAATCGAGGTGGAAGATTTCACTGACGCTTGCCAGCGGCAGTGCAAACGGATAACCGGCCACACCCACCATCAGGGTTGGCAAAATCGCCAACGTCAGAGGCACTTTAATGGTGATCTTGGTTCCTTTACCCATTTCCGAATCGATATCAATCATACCGTTCAGGGTATTAATCGCCGTTTTCACCACGTCCATACCGACGCCACGTCCCGAAATATCGGAGATCTTCTCTTTACTGGAGAAACCAGGCATGAAAATCAGATTAAAGCACTCTTTGCTGGTGAGACGCGAAGCGGCATCCTCATCCATCATGCCGCGTTTAACGGCAATACTACGCAGTTTATTCGGGTCCATACCGCCGCCGTCGTCGACGATAGACAGTTCAATATGGTCGCCTTCCTGCGATGCAGACAGAATCACTTTACCGGTGCGCGGCTTACCCGCTTTTACCCGGTCTTCCGGCATTTCAATCCCGTGGTCAACCGAGTTACGCACCAAGTGGATCAGCGGATCCGCCAGCGCCTCAACCAGGTTTTTATCCAGGTCGGTCTCTTCACCGCGCATCTCCAGCACGATGTCTTTTTTCAGGCTGCGAGCCAAATCACGTACCACGCGCGGGAAACGACCGAACACTTTCTTGATCGGCTGCATGCGCGTTTTCATCACCGCGCCTTGCAGATCAGCGGTCACCACATCCAGGTTAGAGACGGCTTTCGACAAATCTTCGTCATTACTGTTCAGACCCAGGCTGAGTAGACGGTTACGAACCAGAACCAGTTCACCGACCATGTTCATAATGGTATCCAGTGTCGACGTATCAACACGAACGGTGGCTTCTGCCTGCGTTTTCTTAGCAGCGCCGCCCGCAGCAACTTCACGTTTCTCTGCCGGTTCTTCAATCACTTTAGGCGCTGGCACGGCAGCGGCCGGCGCCGCCTTCGGTGTTTGCGCTTGCGAAGCTTTTGCAGCTGGCGCAGCGGCAGGCTTGGCCGTTGGCGCTTTCGCCGCAGGCTGCAGGTTTTCACTGGCTGGGCGCGTCGCCATGTCGAGCTCTTCGATAGACGGGCCTTTGCCTGCACCATGCAGTTCATCAAGCAGCTTTTCAAACTCTTCGTCGCTCATCAGGTCGCTGTCAGAAGACGAAGCCGAAGAGGCCGGCGCTTTCGCAGTAGGTGCAGCCGCAGACTCACTCTCTTTGCCAGGTGCGCCACCTTTACCATGCAGCTCATCGAGAAGACGTTCGAACTCGTCATCTGTGATATCACCGTCCGCTTGGCTGTTGGTCGACGCTGCAGTCGGGGCAGGACTTACGGCGGCAGGTGCAGCCGCTTTAGCGCCGGGAGCAGCACCTTTGCCATGCAGCTCATCCAGCAACTTTTCAAATTCATCCTGAGTAATGTCATCGATCGAATCGGCAGCCAGCGCACTACGGGTAGCAGGCTCGTCCACAGCATCGTCCATCACAGGCTCATCTTCCGCGACCGGCTCTTCTTCAACACTGACTTCAGCCACCTCGGCTTGCGCTGAGATGTCTTCGTCCTGCGACTCTGGTTTGCATAAATGATGGAGCTCTTCCAGCAGCTCAGGGTCAGCAGCTACCAGTGGTTCACGATCTTGTACCGCACGAAACTGTTCATTGACGGTATCCAATGCACGAAGCATTGTATCCATCAGACCGGCTGTTACAGAGCGCTGTCCGTTACGCAAAATATCGAACACGTTTTCTGCGCCATGGCAGGTCTCAACCAGTTCCGTCAGCGCTAAGAAACCCGCACCACCTTTGACGGTATGAAAACCGCGGAAAATTGCGTTTAAAAGATCGCGGTCTTCCGGATTATTCTCAAGTTCAACCAACTGTTCGGACAGCAAATCGAGAATTTCGCCAGCCTCAACCAGAAAGTCCTGAAGAATATCTTCGTCTAAATCGTAGCTCATACGTTACCCCTAAAATCCAAGACTCGATAGCAGGTCATCTACTTCGTCTTGAGATGAAACCGCGTCACTGCGTTCATGAGGGTTCATAATCGGTCCCTCAGGCTCAGTTAATGCTTTCTTACTTTTCTCTTGTTGTTCTATTTGTTCACTGCCGAACACAGTCAGAATCTCGACCAGACGCTGCTCTACCTCGTTGACGAGAGTAATCACGCGGCGAATGATCTGCCCGGTCAGATCCTGGAAATCCTGAGCCATAAGTATTTCGGTAAGTTGACCGCGCAACTCGCTGCTGTCACCTTCTACCTGAGACAGCAAACCGTCAATTCGATGACACAGCGCTTTGAACTCACTCAGCTCGATTTTACCATGCATCAGTTGGTTCCATTGCGGACGAACCTGAAGCAGACTTTCATGCAGACTGTCTGCAATCGGCATGCAGCGATCAACGGCATCCATGGTTTTGTTGGCGGCCACTTCGGTTTTTTCGATCACGTAATGCAAGCGATCGCGTGCATCAGGAATCTCATCATTGGCAATTTCACTCATTCGTTCATCGACGTGAAACTGCTTGAGAGAATCGTGAAGATCACGTGTTAAGGCGCCAATCTCCTTGAACATTGGGTTGCTTTCTGACTCATAAATACGCTTAAGCAGAAGGTTAGCCTGATCTTGCTGACCTTCTTCAAGTAAATGAACGAGTTCTCTGGCTTGTTCTAATGAAATCATTGTGTCGTTAGCCTTCCACGCGTTGAATAGAGCAAACTTTTGTCTATGCGACAGTTTTTATAGACGCTCGAAGATTTTTTCTAATTTTTCTTTTAACGTTGCAGCGGTGAAAGGCTTCACGATGTAGCCGTTAACGCCAGCCTGAGCCGCTTCGATGATCTGCTCACGTTTCGCTTCAGCAGTGATCATCAGAACAGGAAGATGCTTCAGTTCGGCATCGGCACGAATGTTTCTGAGCAGGTCGATACCTTGCATACCCGGCATGTTCCAGTCAGTTACCACGAAATCAAAATCACCTTTTTTAAGCATAGGCAATGCCGTCAGTCCGTCATCCGCTTCCTGAGTATTGTTGAAACCCAGGTCACGAAGCAGGTTCTTTACGATACGGCGCATTGTTGAAAAGTCGTCAACAATAAGGATTTTCATGTTTTTATTCAAAATTGCCTCCACTGAGTTCGAAATCAGTGATAGTTAGTCGTTCTGTGTCCATGAACTCAATTTGGTTCGCAGACGTTGCATTGATTGGCTTAGTATCTGGCTCACTCGGGACTCACTCACCCCCAGTACCTCACCAATTTCTTTCAAGTTTAGCTCTTCATCATAATAGAGCGAAAGTACTAAAGCTTCACGCTCGGGCAGCGATTTTATCGATGCGACCAGAGCTTCCCGGAATGCATCATCAGCCACTCCTTTGAACGGAGTGTTATCTTCTGCATCATCGACCGGTGAGATGGCGTCATCAGTCACACCCAAGTCTTCAATTCCGACAATTCTGGAACAGTTTATATCGGTTAGTACACTATGGTATTGATCTAATGACATTCCCATGTGTTTAGCAACTTCTGAATCGGTTGGGTCGCGATTGAGCTCCCCCTCCAACACCGCAATCGCCTGGCTGATTTCCCGATTGTGTTTATGTACTGAGCGTGGCACCCAGTCCCCACGCCGGATATCGTCGAGCATCGCACCCCGAATCCGTATCCCGGCATAGGTTTCAAAACTTGCACCCTTACTTCCGTCGTAGTTCTTTTGCGCTTCAAGCAAGCCGATCATGCCGGCCTGGATTAAATCTTCAATAAGTACACTGGGAGGCAGGCGCCCGATTAAGTGATGAGCTATACGCTTAACCAGTACGGAATACTTTTCCAGAAACAGAGTCTGGCTGTTCACGGTTCCGAACTGATTATAAGTAAGCGCTTTATTCACCAAATGATTCCCCTACAATTTCGGTCCGGTTGAGCAATCGTTCCACAAAGAACTCCAGATGCCCGCTTGGCGTTTTCGGAATCGGCCATGTTAACGCCTTATTGGCCAAAGAGCTAATCGCCAATGCGGCAGGGGAACGCGGAAACGCATCTACCACTATTCTCTGCCGTTTCACCGCCTGACGAACATTATCGTCCAGAGGAATACAGGCGACGAGTTCCATACTGACATTTAAGAAACGCTCCGTGACCAAAGTCAACTTGGCGAACAATTCCCTGCCTTCACGATAGCTTCTAACCATGTTGGCGACAATCTTAAATCGCTGAACCTGGTGTTCACGACTCAAAAGTTTGATCAGTGCATAAGCATCGGTGATAGAAGTCGGTTCGTCGCAGACCACAACAACCACATCTTGCGCCGCACGAGAAAAGCTCACCACCATGTCAGAAATACCGGCTGCGGTATCCACCAGCAGGATGTCCATTTCATCTTCCAGCGAGCCGAATGCACGAATCAGGCCTACGTGCTGAGCATGCGAGAGCTCCGTCATTGACTGGGTACCCGATGTAGCCGGAATGATCTTGATGCCATGCGGACCTTCCACGATCGCATCTTTAAGCTCACATTCACCCGCCAGTACATGACCGAGGTTTCGTTTCGGACGAATCCCCAGCATAACATCGATATTCGCCAGTCCCAGGTCAGCATCCAGCACCATGACTTTTTTACCCTGACGCGCCATACAAATGGCCATGCCCAGAGTCACGTTTGATTTGCCCACACCACCTTTGCCGCCAGTCACCGCGATGACTTTGGTTACGGAAGGTTGGGTTAAACGACGTAAGCCGCTTGCTTGGTCATATATCATTTTGTTTGTCATATCTGTCTGCCGCCTAGAATCTCTCTGCATCACTGTTCCAGTAGTGAGGTTCATTCTCTGTCGACTTTTCTAGTAACTCATTCGCCTTCGCCACCATGTATTTGGGCTGGGCAATCACTATGTCTTCGGGTACACGCTGACCATTGGCGATATAAGCCACTGGCAGCGAATTCTGAACAACAACACTGACAAATTCACCTAAGCTCAAACACTCATCAAGCTTAGTCATAATGCACCCCGAAAGAGGAATTCTTCTAAAGTGCTCAATGGTTTCCTGCAACACTTTGCGTTGTGCAGTTGCGGGTAATACCAGGTAACTGTGGATGACTTCGCCACTCTCCTGCATCAGGGTGTCGAGCTGCTCCGACAAACGTACATCACGCTGTCCCATACCCGCGGTATCAACCAGAATCAGGCGACGATTACGCAGTTGGTATATTACATCGGCTAACTCTTTGGAATCTTTAGCGACTCTTACCGGACAACCCATAATTCGTCCGTAAATAGACAATTGTTCGTGGGCACCGATACGGTAAGTGTCAGTGGTGACCAGGGCGACATTGTCGGAGCCGAACTCCATCGCAGCCCGGGCCGCCAGTTTAGCGACAGTCGTGGTTTTACCGACCCCGGTCGGTCCGAGCAGGGCCACCACACCACCACGCTTGAGAATATCTTGCTTAACCACCGGAACCTGATCCGACACCAAACCCAGCAGCGCTTTCCACGCTTTCTGTGGCTGGGTGTCTTCCGGAATATAGCACGCCAGTTGATCCGCCAGATCCAGTGACACGCCCATCCGTTCCAGACGCTTTATCAGCATGGCGCGCAGCGGTTCACGTCGCTCCACTTCCTGCCACATCAGACCAGAGACCTGATGCTCGAGCAGGCGACGGATCGAGTTCATCTCTTCACGCATACCTTCCAGCTCTTCAGCGCTCAGTGAGCTCTCTTTCTGGCGCTCCCGTTCATAGCGGGAAGGATCGAGACGCGGACGGGAAGCCGGTTCAGCACGCTCTTCTCCCAGCAGTCTGGCAAGCGGTGAATCGCTTTTGATCTGAGCGCTGCCTTCGGAGGAACGTGAGCCAGACTGACGCTTAAGTAATGCTGACAGCGAATCTTCGTTTTCAGCGCGATACGTAGGTTCTTCATCCTGAACCTCACCGCCCTGGCTGTACTGTCTGAGCATATTGGCAAAGCGCTTGGTCATTGAGCTGTCTGAGCCCGGACCTTTTTTCAGACTGACCCGGTCTTCTTCCAGCTCACGGCGTGTTGCTGCCTGTTGCAGCTTAGGCGATGCCTGAGTGCCGATATGTCTTGGCTGAGAGCCGTACGATTTGGCCGCTGCTGGGGCTGCAGCAGACGCTGTTTCCCCATCTACAGCCGCGACGATTTCGACGCCTCCTGCGACTTTTTTGTTCGACATGATCACTGCGTCTGCGCCAAGTTCTTCTTTCACTTGCAGCAGAGCGGTCCTCATGTCTTTGGCAAAAAATCGTTTAATTTTCAAAGCGGCTATCCATTATCAATGTGATGAGTCTGCAACCTTTAAACAGACATCCATTCCGGATGGAGGGAATGTCTGAACTTAGTTACCGACCGCCTGCACAATTCGAATTTGTTTCTCGTCAGGAATTTCCTGATACGACAGCACTCTCAGGTTCGGAATCGTATTCTTCACAAACTTCGCCAGCGTAGAACGCAGCACACCTGAGGTCAGCAGTACCGCCGGCTCACCTTTAAGCTCTTGCTCCTGAGTCGCCTGACTCAGAGACATCTGCAGGCGTTCTGCCAGACCCGGTTCAATACCGGCGGATTCACCACCTGAAGCCTGCATGGTTTGATGCAATATTTGTTCCAGCTCTGGTATCAGGGTGATAACGGGTAACTCTGGTTCTATGCCATTGATTTCCTGAACGATTAGTCGTTTCAGAGCAATGCGGACAGCGGCGGTCAATATGTCGGGTTCTTGACTCTTACTGGAGTATTCGGACAGCGTCTGGACTATGGTGCGGATATCACGAATTGGAATCGCTTCATGCAGCAGATTCTGCAACACCTTGACAACAACACCGAGACTGATTTGATCCGGGACAAAACCTTCCACCAGACGCGGTGCGGTGCGGCCCAGCATTTCCAGCAGGTTCTGCACTTCTTCATACCCGATAAGCTGCGCGGCGTTGTTGGTCAGTAGCTGGCTGAGATGAGTGGCCAGCACCGTTGAGGAATCAACGACGGTGTAGCCCAGAGCCTGCGCATGCTCGCGCTGATCTTCGCGAATCCACACGGCTTCCAGGCCAAAGGCCGGATCGTAGGTCTGCTCACCGTCGATCATGCCATACACCTGACCTGGGTTGATGGCCAGCTCCTGGTCCGGACGGATTTCCGCCTCACCTACCGCGACACCCATCAGAGTAATGCGGTAACTGTTCGGCGTCAGTTCCAGGTTGTCGCGGATATGTACCGGCGGAATCAGGAAGCCAAAGTCCTGCGACAGTTTCTTGCGCACCCCTTTCACCCGCTCCAGCAGCTCTCCGCCCTGATCACGGTCAACCAGAGGAATCAGACGGTAGCCCACTTCAAGGCCGATAATATCAACCGGCTGTACGTCATCCCAGGACAGCTCTTTGGGTGGTGCGGCTTCACCTTCGATTTTGGCCGGTAACTTGGCTTCATCCGATGCTTGTTTCTGCTTACGTTGAATAAGATAAGCACCACCGCCAGCCAGGCTTGCCAGTAGCAGAAAAGCGAAATGAGGCATACCGGGCACAACCCCCATCACACCCAGTATCGCAGCGGTGATCATCAGGGCTTTCGGGTTATCGAACAACTGGAACACCACCTGTTGTCCCATGTCCTCATCGGTATTTTGACGCGTTACCATGATCGCGGCACCGATCGACAGCAGCAGCGACGGGATCTGTGCCACCAGACCGTCACCAATCGTCAGCAGGGTATAAATCTGAATCGCATCACCAAAACCGAGGTCATACTGAATCATACCAATCGACAGGCCACCGATGATGTTAATGAACAGAATCAGGATACCGGCGATGGCGTCACCTTTCACGAACTTGGACGCACCATCCATTGAGCCGTAAAAATCGGCTTCTTTGGTCACTTCAAAACGGCGCACACGAGCCTGTTCCTGATCAATCAGGCCGGCGTTCAGATCAGCATCAATCGCCATCTGCTTACCAGGCAAAGCATCGAGCGTAAAGCGAGCGCTTACTTCCGAAATACGGCCGGCACCTTTGGTCACCACCATAAAGTTGATGATCATCAGAATCAGGAACACCACCAGACCCACGGCATAGTTACCGCCAATCACCACGTTACCGAACGCCTCGATCACATTACCGGCCGCATCGCCCCCTTCATGACCATACAGCAGCACTACCCGGGTCGATGCCACGTTCAGAGCCAGACGCAACAGGGTCGCGATCAGAAGCACAGTCGGAAAAGCGGCG
Source organism: Vibrio sp. ABG19 (assembly GCF_029962385.1). NCBI lineage: Bacteria > Pseudomonadati > Pseudomonadota > Gammaproteobacteria > Vibrionales > Vibrionaceae > Vibrio > Vibrio sp. ABG19. The sequence continues at coordinate 341,105 of NZ_CP071708.1, forward strand.
AAATCGAGCGGTCTGCGGGTATAGACCGTGACCAGCAGCACCACCATCGACAAGGCGATGTTGAAGGTAAAAAACAAGTCGAGCAGAAACGCCGGTATCGGCAATACCACCATTGCCAGCGTAGCCAGCACCATGACAGGCGCGCCAATCGCCGGCATGCTGCGTTGGGGAATATTGGGTAATTTGTCCGCAAATGGCAGAGTAAACTTCATAGGCCTGTAAGCATTAAGTAATTGAGTCAATCGGCGCGACTGCGCGTCGCCACAATGGTGCTGAATTGGCTTGAGGATGCAAGTTTTAGTCCAGCCATTACTGTCAAAAACTTGGCAACGAGTCGGGGGATGGTGAGATTCGGTTTGGGTGACAGGATATTGTCAGTCAGCTCAGTGACATAATGAGCACGGCTTGCGCAACATTGGCAAAAAACAAACATCAAAAAGAGATAAAAAAGCCGCGATCTGCAGCTTTTTCTGAGTTGGTGTAGCAAGCGCTAGCGCCGTCGGTGTTGCTTTCTCAGCAGCTAAAAATGTCTCAGCGGCTGATACTGTCTTGGCGTTTGAAACCGGATTAAGGGTGTACGTTCCACGCCACTTTACCCTGACGGGTATGCGGATCAAAATCGATACACATCATGCCCGAAGTCGGGAACATCGGCGGTACCATATCAGCCACAAACTCTGCCGCCAGATAGCCGACCAAAGGCAGGTGGGAAACCAACAGCAGGCTCTCTATCGGCTCTACATCAACCAGAGCGGAAATATACTCAAATACATCGCTGGCCTGCCCATAGGGCGTAATATCGTCACAAATCTCAATTTGTCGTGCAGCAAAGTAACGCGACACTTCCTGCCAGGTCTGCTGAGCGCGTAAATAAGGGCTGACCAGCACCTTATCCAGATGACCCATTTGCTGTTGCTCGAGACACACCCGCGCAACCGCGACAGACTCACTGCGACCTCGGTCTGTCAGGGCTCGCTCTGCATCACTGGCTGCGTAATGATGAGCTTCGCCGTGACGCATGATAAAAATCTTCATTGTGTATAACCTACTTTGCTCAAAGACACACGGCAGTCATTGCTGCTCGCCGCCGATTATAACAGCACGCGGTGTAAAGACTTAGACCGCGGTAACAGTCTATTAAAAACGCGCTATTGGGACTACAATGACATTCTGCAAAAAAACACCGGCTTGCATTTGCGCCGCCGTGTTTCAACGCCATAATTACACAAAGCCCCAGCGGAGAATATCTGTGCACATAAGCCCAAATGATTCAAATAGCTACCGACACCTGACTCTTTCCAACGCGTTGCGTGTGCTGTTGATCCACGATGAAAGTGCCCAGAAGTCCGCTGCCGCATTAGCCGTTAAAGTCGGCCACTTTGACGACCCGGCTGATCGCCAGGGTCTGGCTCATTATTTAGAGCACATGCTGTTTTTAGGCACGCGAAAATACCCTAAAGTGGGCGAGTTTCAAAGCGTTATTAGCCAGCACGGCGGCAGCAATAACGCCTGGACCGGTACAGAACATACGTGTTTCTTCTTTGATATTGCCCCAAACGTATTTGAAAAAGCGCTGGATCGTTTCAGTCAGTTTTTCACCGCCCCTCTGTTTAACGCGGAAGCACTCGACAAAGAGCGCCACGCGGTTGACTCAGAATATAAGCTCAAACTGAGCGATGATTCTCGTCGCTTATACCAGGTGCAGAAGGAAACGATCAATCAGGCTCATCCATTTGCCAAATTTTCCGTGGGTAACCTGGATACACTCGGTGACCGCGCGGGCAGCTCGATCCGCGATGAGATCATTGCCTTTCATCAGCAACATTATTCGGCCGATTTAATGACTCTGGTGGTGATTGGTCCGCATACACTTGATGAGCAGGAAGAGTGGGTCCGCGACAAGTTCAGCGCTATTGTAAATAACAATCTGGCTGACAAGCAGGTTGATGAACCTTTCGTTACCCGCGCGCAAACCGGTCTGCTGATTCAGGTCGAGCCGATGAAAGAAATCCGCAAGTTACTGCTCAGTTTCCCAATGCCAAGTACCGATGCGTATTATCAGCGCAAACCGCTGTCCTACTTTGCCCATCTGATTGGCTATGAAGGTGAAGGCAGTTTATTGCTGGCTCTGAAAGACAAAGGCTGGGTCACCTCCCTCTCCGCGGGCGGCGGTGCCAGCGGCAGTAATTATCGCGAATTTTCCGTCAGTTGTACCCTGACGCCACTTGGCCTTGACCATGTCGACGACATCATCCGGGCGCTGTTTACCACGATAACCGAGATCCGGGACCACGGGCTGGATGAATGGCGTTATATGGAAAAGCGGGCCGTACTGGAATCGGCATTCCGTTTTCAGGAAAACTCGCGTCCGCTCGATATTGCCAGCCACCTGGTCATCAACATGCAGCACTACCGGGCAGAAGACACCATCTACGGCGACTACATGATGCAGGCCTACGATGAAGTGCTGTTGCAGGAGTTGCTGCAGTATCTGGTGCCGGATAATTTACGCGCCACCCTGATTGCTCAGGATGGGGAGTTCGATAAGCAGGCCGAATGGTATTTTACTCCTTACAGTGTCCGTCCGTTCAGTGATGATGAACTGAGCCGTTTTGCCAGCCCGGCCACTGAACTGGCACTACGCCTGCCAGGCAAAAACCCGTTCATATGTGAGCAGCTGGATCCCAAACCACTGCTCGGCACTCGCCACCTGCCCCATATCCTGCAGGACTTACCCGGCTTTCGTCTCTGGCACTTGCAGGATGCTGAGTTCCGCGTCCCTAAAGGGGTGATTTATATTGCCATCGACAGCCCCCACTCCGTGGCGACCACGCGCAATATCGTTATTACACGCCTGTGCGTGGAGATGTTTCTAGACACGCTGGCCAAAGAGACCTATCAGGCGGAAATCGCCGGTATGGGCTACAACATGTATGCCCATCAGGGCGGTGTGACTCTGACCTTATCCGGATTCAGCCAGAAGCAACCTGAGCTGATGAAAATGATCCTCGACAAATTTGCCCGGCGCGAATTCAGCCAGCCCCGTTTTGCCACCGTCAAACAACATTTATTGCGCAACTGGCGTAACGCCGCGCATGACCGTCCGCTGTCGCAACTGTTCAATGCCATGACCGGTCTGCTGCAACCCAACAATCCGCCTTACCAGCAGTTGGTCGAGGCCTTGGAAACCATTGAAGTGGGTGAACTGGCTAAGTTTGTCGAAAACATCCTGGCCGAACTGCACATTGAAATGTTTGTTTACGGCGACTGGCAGGAACAAGATGCCCACAGCATGGCAGAAGTGCTGAAAAATGCGCTGCGGATGCAGAATCAAAGCTACGAGGAATCGCTCCGGCCTCTGGTGATGCTTGGCCGTAACGGTACCTTCCAACGAGAAGTGATTTGCGATCAGGATGATTCCGCTGTGGCGGTTTATTATCAGTCCCGTGATACCGAACCGCGCAGTATTGCTCTCTATTCACTGGCCAATCATCTGATGTCGGCGACTTTCTTCCACGAAATTCGTACCAAACAGCAGTTGGGTTACATGGTCGGCACCGGCAATATGCCGCTTAACCGCCACCCTGGGATGGTACTCTACGTTCAATCCCCGAATGCTGCTCCGGCCGACTTAATCAGCTCGGTGGACGAGTTTCTTAATGCCTTCTACCTGGTGCTGCTTGAGCTAAGCGATTACCAGTGGCACAGCAGTAAACGCGGATTATGGAATCAAATCGCCACTCCGGATCAAACACTGCGCACCCGCGCGCAGCGTTTGTGGGTAGCCATAGGCAACAAAGACTGGACCTTCAACCAGCGTGAACAGGTACTGGAAGAGCTCAAAAAGCTGACGCGCTCAGATATGATCCGCTTTGTGGTCAATGAGCTCAAACCGCGTACCGCTAACCGGCTTATCATGCATACTCAGGGTAATGCTCACCATGACGCAAAGCCCCTGCAACAGGGAAAAGAAATCGGCTCGATTGAAGAGTTCCAGCTGCGACCTAAAGCATACGACCTCGGCTAACTCAGCACGCGCAGTCGGGATTCGGCGTCTGTTCCGATTCGACAATCGTTTTCAGGGTGTGGGGGTGCAGTTTGATACACACTCCCTGCCACTTAAACGCCACGGTCGGATTATTGAGCCTCTCCCCTTGGCCTTTTGGGCTGGAGAGTTTAATTGTTACGCCTTGCTCTGCTAATCCATCCCAACCCGCGGCCAGTGCCGGAAACTGTTGCTGTATATCCGCCACAAACGCCTCTGCGCTGACCGCCTGCGATGGCACAACAAACTCCACATGCTCCCAACTTTGCTCGGGATAGATTTTGCCTGGCGCCGGATACGGCAATTCCAGACACGCTATATGCCAGGGGCCAGCGGCCAGGGGCTGGTCAAATTCCAGCACAATAATCGCCCGACCGTTGATCTCGGCCGAGGAGATTTGTCGGCCGCTTTTAAGCCACTCTTGATGCGCAGCTTGCGCTAACTTCGGGTCATTAATACGCAGTGCAATATGGTCCAGAGTATGACCAGATAAATCCATATGCAAAAGAGCAGATAACTGCTGAATTTTCTGGATAAAGTCGTCAAGTTTGTCTTTCATTTGAACAGGATGAAGGCCTGATTCCATTAGCGCTTGAAGCATTTTTACTTTCCCAAACCATCTTTTATCGGCGATGGTACCAAGATTTGGCTGAAAAGTAGAAATTTTCGTAATTTTGTCCCTATAAGCCCGGTAATAAAATTGCTATGATGTGCGCCAATTTATGAACAAGATCAAGATATGCATTCACTTCTGCCGAGTGAGCTGATGCATACCGAAACAATTCCCAGAATTGAAGGACACGCAAGTGAATATCCAAGCACTGATTAATGACAAAGTATCTCAGGCTCTTGAAGCCGCTGGCGCACCTGCAGGCAGCCCTGCAGCCGTTCGCCAATCCGCAAAACCACAGTTTGGTGATTACCAGGCCAACGGCGTAATGGGCGTGGCAAAGAAATTGGGTACAAATCCGCGCGAATTCGCGCAGAAAGTCTTGGATGTTCTGGAACTGGATGGCATCGCCAGCAAAACCGAAATTGCCGGTCCTGGCTTTATCAACATCTTCCTGAGCGAAGAGTTCCTGGCTAAACAAGCGGATGTCGCTCTGGCAGATGAGCGTCTGGGTGTCGCAATCGAAGAGCAACAAACCATTGTTGCCGACTACTCAGCACCAAACGTTGCGAAAGAAATGCACGTCGGTCACCTGCGTTCAACCATCATCGGTGACGCTGTCGTTCGTACGCTTGAATTCCTCGGCCACAAAGTGATTCGTGCCAACCACATCGGTGACTGGGGTACTCAGTTCGGTATGCTGATTGCCAACCTGGAGCGCGTACAACAAGAGTCTGGTGAAGTGTCCATGGAACTGGCAGACCTGGAAAGCTTCTACCGTGAATCGAAAAAGCTGTACGACGAAGATGCAGAATTTGCTGAGCGTGCGCGTAACTACGTAGTGAAACTGCAAGGTGGCGATCAGTTCTGTCTAGATATGTGGAAAAAGCTGGTTGACGTGACCATGATTCAGAACCAGCGTAACTACGACCGCCTTAACGTTTCCCTGACCCGTGATGATGTCATGGGGGAAAGCATGTACAACGACATGCTGCCAACTATCGTGGCGGATCTGAAACAGAAAGGTCTGGCGCAGGAAGATGACGGTGCCCAAGTCGTTTACCTGGACGAATACAAAAACAAAGAAGGCGAGCCGATGGGTGTGATCATCCAGAAACGTGACGGCGGCTACCTATACACCACAACGGACATCGCGTGTGCGAAATACCGTTACGAGACTCTGGGTGCCAACCGCGTTCTCTACTTCATCGACTCACGTCAGCATCAGCACCTGATGCAAGCCTGGACCATCGTACGTAAAGCGGGCTATGTACCGGAAGAAGTAAGCCTGGAGCACCATGCGTTCGGTATGATGCTGGGTAAAGACGGTCGCCCGTTCAAAACCCGTGCCGGTGGTACAGTACGTCTGGCTGATCTGCTGGATGAAGCAGAAGAGCGGGCTAAAGCACTGATTGAGTCTAAAAACGCCGAACTGAGCGCGGAAGAGAAAGCAGAAATTGCCAGCACTGTGGCGATGGCAGCGGTGAAATACGCTGACCTTTCTAAGCACCGCACTACAGATTACGTGTTCGACTGGGACAACATGCTGGCATTTGAAGGTAACACAGCCCCTTACATGCAATACGCATACACCCGTGTGGCGTCTATCTTTGCTAAAGCTGGCGTCACTCAGGACAACATCGAAGGTGATATCCAAATCACTGATGAAAAAGAGAAAGCTCTGATTGCTAAGCTGCTGCAATTTGAAGAAGCCGTGCAAATGGTATCACGTGAAGGTCAGCCACACATTCTGTGTAGCTACCTGTTTGAACTGGCGGGTCAATTCTCGAGCTTCTACGAAGCGTGCCCAATCCTGATCGCAGAAGATGCAGCAGTGAAGCAGAGCCGTCTCAAGCTGGCTGCACTGACCGCAAAAACCATCAAACAAGGTTTGTCACTGCTGGGCATCAATACGCTGGAACGTATGTAAACGCGCAACCGGCAGGCTTTGTTGTCACAAGCTTGTGGCACTAACAACCGCTGCGAAGGCTGGCCTGAGGTCAGCCTTTTTATTTGTTCGCTGTTTTTTATCTACATCGTACTGATTCTTATCGATAAGACTGGTGTTTTTATAGATAAACAGCAGTGAACTCCGCCACCAACCAAGATGTTTAGCTGCTATGTTTAGCTGCTGCGTCCGAACGCGGCTTGGGGTTATAATGCTGGTACTGTGGTTGCAGTGTGTTGCCTGTCAGTCACACAGGCAGTGATCGCTTCATTACTGACCCCGTTTTCCGGTTCGATGACTGCCCTATACCACCAACACGTTTGTACGGATAACTATCATGAGCTTTGAACTTCATCCTCAACTGGCCAAAGATACCGATGTGATCGGCCACTTTCCTCTTTGTGTTGCCCTGCTGCATAAAGATTCTGCCGTGCCCTGGGTTATTCTGGTGCCAAAAAAAGCCCATCTGAAAGAGCTGCATCATCTGCCAATGCATGAACAGCAGCAATTTCTGCTAGAATCTCAAGCGATCAATCAGGCTCTGGAAGCCTTATTTCAACCGGATAAGCTTAATCTGGGCGCACTGGGCAACATGGTACCTCAGCTGCACATTCACCACATTGCCCGTTTTAAGGATGACATTGCCTGGCCCGGGCCTGTATGGGGAAATACTCAGGGTGAGACGCGCAGCGAAGCTGAGCAAGAGACGATGCTGCGCAAACTGCGCAGCGTATTGTCACTAAGCACTCTGTTCGTTGCTGTATAGAATGTTCGTTGCTGTATAGAATGTTTGTCGCTGTATAAAAAGTCTATCGCAAAAGAAACCGCTATTGATCACACTTGTTCTCTTGCAGGGCTGACCCTTGGTCCGCAAAGACGCAAAAGCCGCCTGTTAAGCAAGCGGCTTTTGGTTATCGCAGCACTGACGTTCCGGTTCTACATCGTCACGGTCACAGACAACGCCTGCGCCTGATTAATCGCATAGCGCACCCGGGTCACATGCTGGGCGGAATTAGTATCAATAAAGCGCGAAATCTCCCCTTTGCGTATCCAGACACTGAGCATGGCATCCACACCATCCTCACTCAGAGCAAAACGACGGGCTAACTCTTTCCGTGACATGGATCCGTGTTCGGCAATCGCCTGTTTCAGCTGATTAAGTATCATGCGATGGTCACCTCGAAATGTTGTTGTCGCCGCCCCGTGCGTTTCAGTAACCAGAATACCAGCAACGCAGAAGCGAGCACTGCGACAATCCATAAACTGCTGCTGAGCGGACTCTCCGCCAGATGCGCAGCCTGATTGAACAGTGTCGCCCCGGCGTAGGCCAGCCCCATGGTCCACACAGCAATAAAGCGCGCAAAACGGCCACCAAACTCACGTACATAAGCGCCCATCGCCGCCACACAAGGTGTATAGAGCAGAATAAATATCAGGTAGGAAAACGCCGCATAACCAGAGCTGAAATGGCTGTGCAGATTTCCGAACAATGCAGCGTCCACCTGCTGATCAGCGGCTGCCGAAGCACTATCGGTTAAGTCACCCACTTCGATCCCCAGCGGGTCACTAAAATTCAGCCCCGTCAGGTTATCGGCGATGGACCCGACCGCCTGTTGCAAGCTGGCCAGCAAATCATAGTCGGCATTATCCGATTGGGATGAGGTATAGAGATTATTAAGGGTCCCAACCACCGCCTCTTTGGCGAAGATGCCAGTAATAATACCCACGGTCGCCTGCCAGTTGTCCGCTTCAATCCCTATCGGCGCAAATACCGGCGTCACTATCTGGGCTGCTCTGGACAGGAGCGAATTACCGCTGTCCTGGTTGCCGAACGAGCCATCCGGGCCGAGCGAGTTAAGGAAGCTAAGAATGGCCACCACCATGACAATGGTCTTCCCCGCACCAAGCACGAAACGTTTGAGCTTGTGCCAGGTTTTAATCGCCACATTGCGTAGCGTCGGCAGCTCGTAATCCGGCATTTCCATTACAAAGCTGTCACTGGTCCCCGGATAAAGGGTTTTCTTCAGCACCCAGCCCGTGAACACCGCAGCCACAATACCCAGGAGGTACAAACCAAACACGATGTTTTGGCCGAGATCCGGAAAGAATGCCGCAGCAAACAACGCATAAACCGGCAGACGCGCGCCACAGGACATGAAAGGAGCCATCGATGCAGCCAGTTTGCGTTCCCGCTCCTGATCCAGGGTTCGAGTGGCCATGATTGCCGGCACATTGCAACCAAACCCAAGAACCAGAGGCACAAAGGCTTTACCCGGCAGACCAATTTTCTGCATCACCTTATCAAGCACAAAGGCGGCACGTGACATATAACCTGAGCTTTCCAGCAGGGCCAGAAACAAGTACAGACAGGCAATGACCGGGATAAAGGTCGCGACCGTCTGCACACCACCGCCAATTCCGTCCGCCAGCAGGGTCACCAGCCAAACCGGCAGATGGTCATCCAGCAGATAGTGGCCACCATCCACCAGTAATGCTCCGACACCAATATCAAAGAAGTCGATAAAAGCACTCCCAATGTTGATGGAAAACATAAACATCAGGTACATCACCACAAAGAAGAACGGCACCCCGACCCATTTGTTCAGAATCACTCGGTCGGCTTTTTCGGTAAAACTGTGGCTGAGCTTACCTTCACTGCGGCGTACCTGCTGGCACAACTGGTGTAAATAGGTGTATTTACAGTCAGCAACGTGCAGATCAATATCCATTTCACTGCGCTGCTGCTCAAACACCAACTGTTCTCGCTGCGCCTGCTGCAGCATGTTAACCACCAGCAAATCATTTTCCAGCGCTCGAATCGCGAGGGCCCGGGCAGAGACCTGCTGCTCAGTAAAATCTGGTTGTAAGGCAGCAATCGCTGATTCAAAGCGCTGACCATAATCGAGTTGCAACGGCTCAAGCGCCATCCCCTGCACCAAAGCGTTATGCAGCTTATCTTTGAAGCGAGCAACCTGCTGTTTGTTGTGGGCGGACAAGGTAAACACCGGACAGGCCAGCGCCTGTTGCAGCTTTTTGACATCAATGGTCTGACGTTCGCGCTTCAGAGCATCCATTTTATTGAGTACCACCACCATAGGGCGGCCCAGCTCACGCAGCTGCAAAGTCATATATAAGCTGCGTTCCAGACAAGTCACATCCACCACATTAATGATGACGTCTGCCGGGTGAGTCAGTACCGCTCTGGATGCTATCGACTCATCAAGGCTGTTGGCATCATTACCGCTGTCCAGAGCATAAATTCCCGGCAGGTCGGTTAGCAGCAACTCATCGCCGGCATACAGGTAGCGGCCGGTTTTCTTCTCAACTGTGACCCCGGCCCAGTTACCAACTTGCTGCCGGGCGCCGGTCAAACCATTAAATAAGGTCGTTTTACCGCTGTTTGGATTACCGACCGTCAGAATCTGATACTTCATCGCCCGCACTCCACCTCTATTGCCGCCGCAATGCTCTCACGCACCGCAATCGAAACACCTCGCACCTCGATTTGCAAAGGATCGCCCATCGGAGCATGACGAATCACTGTCACTCTGGTCGCAGGCAGCACGCCCATGACCATCAGTTTTTTTCTGACTTCCACAGACAGTCCATTCAATGCGACGACCTGACCGGATTGGCCTGGTTGTAAATCGGATAATTTCATTGCCACGCCCGTAACTCCGCCTGAACGATAAAGCACTATTGCTAATGATAAGGATTTTCATTACTGATGAGCACAATAATAACGCTATGCCAGGGGGTAAGGCTTGCGCGAAATCAAAGATTCCAGATTCAATGCAGCCGGATGGTCAAGTGCCGGACCGGCCACTGCTGTGTGCGGAGAAACGGGGACAAAAAACCTAAAAACACCAAAATAAAACGCGATTTATATCAAAACATATGACTGGCGTTTTCCTCACAGCAGTTGGCGCAAATCTGCTACAGGCCGCAGTATGCCTGCTGGTAAAGTCAGTGACATCAACCGAGTCGACATTCCCGAGCAACTAGAGAATATCGCAGGTTGGCATTGCTCAGTCATCAGACACGCTGCGCCCTTAGCGCCGTGACACACAAAGCCCAGCCTTGTGTGTCACGCTTTTCTTCTCTCAGTCGTTCAACCCCATTTATACCGCGCGGGCATCCTGCCCCCGACATGAAACATCTTAAAATCATATAATGATTGTTGATTTACAGCCGATAACCGTTGGCAATATATTGACTAGGAGACAGACCATAATACTGTTTGAAACGTTGGCTGAAATAAGACGGGTCATTAAAGCCACATTCGAATGCGACATCGGATACTCTGGCGCCACTACGCAACTGTAAACAGGCTTGTTCCAATCGGTAATGGGTCAGATACTCAGTGAACGTTCGGTTGGTAAGCTGCTTGAGACGGCGCTGTAAACTGCGTTCAGACAATAATAATAAACGGGCCGCCCGGGCGGTAGAAAAATCCGGTTCAGAAAAATGGACACAGACCAGTTTTTCAAGTTTGGATAACCAGTCACCTTGCGCCGTGAGTGCTGTCGTAGCCGCCCCACCACAATCATCAAGGATTTCACCGGCGCCCTGGCACGCTAAAGACCAAGACAGCTCAACCAGATTGCCCTGCTCCCCACTACATATAATCAGCTCACCACCGGTATCTCTGGTCAGAGTAGGCAGAGATAACAAATGGCCTTCGCGATCAAACAGCATTGCTTGCGCCAGGTAAGCGCAAGATAAACCGTGGTCTGAAAAACGGATAACCGCCTTCCCTGCAACAGACTGGCATTCAATTGACAGGATCTGACCAGGCGTCAGTCTCTGCAGGGTATGCGAGAAAATAGCATTGAAAATGATATCCGCACCCCACTGGCGCAACTCAATCATCTCATCTGAGATACGGATATCACGTTCAACCTTAATTCCGGCATGCTGTAACTCGTCCTGCCAGCAGGCTCTGACGCTGGTCATTATATCGATGAGCCGATAGCTGATGTTTGGCGGCGCGGCGCGGGGAAGATCCGCCACAGTCGAACGGCTTAACCGGCCAAGGCTGAACCGTATAGCTAAATGGGCCTGCTTGCCCTGCTGCGTATCGTGACCAACACTCAACCGACTCAATGTGGATATCAGATTGGCAATGTGGTTTTCCTGCCAGATCTCACGTACTTCGATTTGTTTCATCAATTGGCAGTTATGGTTGAGCAGCTTGCAGTTATCCTGACGCAGTCGGGCAACCTGAGTGACCATCTCCTGCAAGTGAGCATTGCACCGACGGTGGAATCCCCACCCTATCATCATCACCCCGCCCAACAGCACCAGTATGATGGTTAGCTTCATTCTTATCTCCTACATCCGCTGAGTCCCCGGGCTGGGACTGAATGTCTGACAGGCTTATGTATTTTTAGAGTATTTCATCTAATTCTGGGGCTAACTTGATTTATAGCGTACAAAGTTCGCTAAATAACGACATGCAAAATTCAGAGACAAAAAAAGCCAGCAGATGCTGGCTTTCGAATCAGTGCGCTAAAGAATCACTGCGCTAAACATTGATAGAAGCTATCACTGAGCTGATGCAGGAAGGTGAAATAGCTGCCCTGCTCAATCTTCACTTCCGTACCCAGAGGATCAAGAACACCAATTTTCGCTTTACTGCCTCTGACAACCGTATCAATCACCGCCGGCTGAAACTGCGGTTCTGCAAACACACACTTGGCCTGATTATCAGCCAGAGACTGGCGGATCCGGATCAGGGTTTTTGCGCCAGGCTTACGATCAGGACTGACCGTAAAGTGCCCCATGTTATTCAGGCCATAGCGCTGTTCGAAGTAACTATAACCTTCATGGAACACATAATAAGGTACAGATTGCACTGCGTAGAGCTGAGAGCGGATTTCGCTGTCCGTCTCATCAGCCTGCTTAATAAAACGCGCCAGGTTTTTGCGGTACAGGTCTGCATGTTGCGGGTCCGTCTCCTCCAGGCGCAGAGCGATAATTCCGGCCGCTTGCTTAGCCTGCTCGACACTCAGCCAGAAATGCGGGTCATGCGAGCCGTGATCATGATGATGCCCTTCATGTTCTTCATGATGTCCGTCGTCGTGCTCATCATTATGGGCAACGTGCTCATCGTGCTGGTCATGATCAGCGTGTTCTTCGTGGTGATGGTCAGCATGGTTCGCATGGCTGACATGCTCTTCATGGTCGTCATGCTCTTCCGCTTCACCGTAAGATCGCAGGACCAGTTGCGGTGATTTTTCCAGCGTCAGCACATTACTGTGACTGGCCAGAGCACGATCGAGGAAGGGTTCCAGGTCTTCTCCGAACCAGATAATCAGATCGGCATTATGAATCCGCTTTACATCTGAGGGACGAAGCGCATAATCGTGCGGTGAAGCATTCGCTGGTAACAACACATCAGGTTCAGCCACACCGGCTGTCAGCTCATGGGTAATCATCTGAATCGGTTTAATACTGGTCAGTATATTGGCCGCCAAGGCAGAATTTGAAGCAGCCGCAAGTGCGGTTAGTAAGGCAATTCTGGGTAACATGAGGATGTTGTCTCCGAGCGATAGCGTTATTAGTTTATGGATGTTACATTATAACATCACCACTTTGCAAATGAGTTCCTCTTCCATGTCACCGCTTATTGAATTACAAGACATTCGCGTTGCTTTTAACCAACGCCAGGTCCTGGATAATGTCAGCCTCACCCTTACCCGCGGTAAGATCACTACTCTGATTGGTCCCAACGGTGCAGGCAAGTCAACCCTGGTGCGGGTGCTGCTCGGTCTGCATGCGCCGGATTCAGGTCAGCTCAAGCGCGCCAAAAACCTGCGTATCGGTTACGTGCCGCAAAAACTGAAACTCAACGATACCCTGCCGTTAACCGTAAAACGTTTTCTGCAACTGGCGGGTAAATACAGTAAACAAGAACTGATCGAGGCTTTGCGTCTGGTTGGCGCCGAGCATTTGCTGCTCAATGACATGCACAAGCTGTCCGGCGGTGAAAGCCAGCGTATTCTGATTGCACGAGCCCTGCTGCGTCGTCCGGATCTGCTGGTACTGGATGAACCGGCGCAAGGGGTTGATGTCCAGGGGCAGATAGATCTGTACGATCTGATTGACACCATTCGCCAGCGTTTTGGCTGCAGTGTATTTATGGTTTCCCATGATCTGCATCTGGTGATGGCGAAAACCGATAACGTTATCTGTCTGCATCATCACATCTGTTGCTCAGGCACACCGGCCGCGATTACCCAGCATCCGAATTACATTGCCCTCTTCGGACAACCCAGCCGTGAAGCGCTGGCGTTTTACCATCACGATCACGAACACCATCACCATGATTTAGCGGGCCAGCCAGTCAAAGGCGATGCCCAGGATTGTTCCCACCATTCACATGGTCACCACCAACATGATTGAATTTCTGTTACCTTCGATTATCGCCGGGATTGGTATTGCACTGATCGCCGGCCCACTTGGCTCTTTTATCGTCTGGCGGCGTATGGCTTATTTTGGCGACACGCTGGCCCACTCTTCCCTGCTAGGACTGGCGCTGGGCTTTCTGCTCGACATCAACCTTTACCTCGCGCTGCTGGTGTGCTGTCTTGGTCTGGCTGTGATTCTGGTGGCGATGCAAAAGCAGAAGCTGATTGCCACCGATACCCTGCTCGGCATCCTCGCTCACAGTGCGTTATCGCTCGGTCTGATTGCCGTCAGCTTCCTGGATAATGTCCGCATCGATTTGATGAGTTACCTGTTTGGTGACCTGCTCGCGGTCAGTCCGTCTGATTTGATCTTCATCTGGAGTGGCGTGATTGCGGTCGGCATTGCGGTATGTATATTCTGGCGTCCTCTGCTTTCGAGCAGTATCAACGAAGAACTGGCGTCGGTGGAAGGGACTAATACCGACTTGATGCAACTGATTCTGATGCTGCTGATTGGTCTGGTGATTGCGGTCGGTATGAAGTTTGTCGGTGCCCTGATCATGACATCGTTAATGATTATTCCGGCCGCCACGGCGCGCCGCATTGCCAAAACGCCGGAACAAATGGCCGCTATGGCGTCAGCCATTGGTATGATTTGCGTGCTATCCGGCCTGTCACTGTCATGGCATTTCGATACGCCGGCAGGCCCGTCTGTCGTGGTCAGCGCCACTACCATGTTCATTCTAAGCCATTTCTTCAAGCGCACCTGATGAATGGTTTGCATGTCAAAAAGCGATGAGTTGGTCGACCAGCAATGCGGACAGACTGAGAGAACAGATAGTCGCAATCAACATTGTAAGCAATAAAAAAAACTGTCAGCCATAAAAAAAACTGTCAGCCATAAAAAAACCCGGGAAAACCCCGGGTTTTTCTCAATTCGCCAAGCGAATTACCAGCCAGTCACTTCACGCAGTGCTGAACCGATATCTGCCAGGCTTTTCACTGTTTTCACGCCTGCTGATTCCAGTGCCGCAAACTTCTCGTCTGCCGTACCTTTACCACCAGAGATGATTGCACCAGCGTGGCCCATGCGCTTGCCCGGAGGAGCCGTAACACCCGCGATGTAAGAAACAACCGGTTTGGTTACGTTCTCTTTGATGAACGCTGCCGCTTCTTCTTCCGCAGTACCACCGATTTCACCGATCATAACAATCGCCTCGGTTTCCGGATCTTCCTGGAACAGTTTCAGAATATCGATGAAGTTAGACCCCGGAATTGGGTCGCCACCGATACCAACACAGGTAGACTGACCGAAGCCTTCATCAGTCGTCTGTTTTACTGCTTCATAAGTCAGCGTACCTGAACGAGATACGATGCCGACTTTACCTTTACGGTGAATGTGACCAGGCATGATACCAATCTTACACTCATCCGGAGTGATAACACCCGGACAGTTAGGGCCGATCATACGTACGCCGGTTTCTTCCAGTTTCACTTTCACGTCAATCATATCCGTTGTCGGGATACCTTCAGTGATAGTGACGATAAGCTGGATACCCGCATCAATCGCTTCCAGAATCGCATCTTTACAGAAAGGCGCTGGTACGTAGATAACGGTTGCCGTTGCACCTGTGGCTTCTACTGCTTCACGTACGGTGTTAAACACTGGCAGACCCAGATGTGTTTGACCGCCTTTACCCGGAGAAACACCACCCACCATTTGTGTACCGTAAGCAATCGCCTGCTCTGAGTGGAAGGTACCCTGTCCGCCGGTAAAACCCTGACAGATTACTTTGGTGTCTTTGTTAATTAATACAGACATTATTTGCCCTCCGCTGCAGCAACAACTTTCTGCGCTGCGTCAGTAAGCGACTCAGCTGCAATGATATCCAGACCTGACTTAGCCAGTACTTCGCGGCCCAGGTCCGCGTTAGTGCCTTCAAGGCGAACGACAACCGGCACAGTTACGCCGACTTCTTTCACAGCACCGATGATGCCTTCAGCGATCATGTCACAACGCACGATACCGCCGAAGATGTTAACCAGTACGGCTTTTACGTTGTCATCAGACAGGATAATCTTGAACGCTTCTGCAACGCGTTCTTTGGTTGCGCCGCCGCCAACATCCAGGAAGTTAGCCGGTTTGCCGCCGTGCAGGTTGACGATGTCCATGGTACCCATTGCCAGGCCAGCACCGTTTACCATACAACCTACGTTACCATCCAGAGCAACATAGTTCAGTTCCCATTGCGCTGCGTGTGCTTCACGGGCATCTTCTTGTGAAGGATCGTGCATTTCACGCAGTTTTGGCTGACGGTACAGCGCGTTAGAGTCGATGTTGATCTTACCATCCAGACACAGCAGGTTGCCTTCACCGGTCAGAACCAGAGGGTTGATCTCCAGCAGAGCCAAGTCGTACTGAGCGAACATCTGGCCCAGACCCATGAAGATTTTAACGAACTGTTTGATCTGATCGCCTTGCAGGCCCAGTTTGAATGCCAGTTCGCGGCCTTGGTATGCCTGAGGGCCAACCAATGGATCAATCGCTGCTTTGTGAATCAGTTCCGGAGTCTCTTCCGCAACTTTCTCGATTTCCACGCCACCTTCAGTCGATGCCATGAAAACGATACGACGGGTCGAACGGTCAACAACGGCACCCAGGTACAGTTCATTAGCGATATTTGACGCTTCTTCTACCAGGATCTTAGTCACTGGCTGACCATTCGCATCTGTCTGGTAAGTGACCAGGTTTTTACCCAGCCATTTCTGTGCGAATTCTTTGACACCTTCTTTGGTGTCGTGCAGTTCTACGCCGCCCGCTTTACCGCGGCCACCTGCGTGAACCTGACATTTAACTACTTTTTTTGCCGTCGAAATACGGCCAGCCGCTTCAAAAGCTTCCTGTGGCGTATCACATGCATAGCCTTCTGGCACAGGCAATCCGAATTCTGCAAACAGCTGTTTGGCTTGGTATTCATGCAAATTCATTGATCTATTCCGTTTGTTCTTCCCTTAAGGGACTTATAATTTCCATGACGCGTTCACAGTTACTGTCGCGCGTCTGTAGGGTCTTCTCAAATCAACTGCGCAAGACAGTTCATATGAAGGCCGGACGTTGAGCAGTCTAGCCTTAGCCGCAATCAAACGTCTAGCTATCGGCGATAACTAGACGTTTCAGCGATATTAAACGTCTAACAGCAGACGTGTTGGGTCTTCCAGCAACTCTTTGATGGTTACCAGGAAGCCAACTGACTCACGACCGTCGATTAAACGGTGGTCGTAAGACAGCGCCAGATACATCATTGGCAGGATTTCAATCTTGCCGTCGACAACCATGGCACGGTCCTGGATTTTGTGCATACCCAGAATAGCCGCTTGTGGCGGGTTGATGATTGGCGTTGACATCAGGGAACCAAACACACCACCGTTAGTGATAGTGAAGTTACCGCCAGTCAGTTCGTCAACCGTCAGTTTGCCGTCACGACCTTTCACTGCCAGCTCTTTGATACCTTTTTCGATCTGAGCCATGCCCAGTGTATCTGAGTCTTTCAGTACCGGAGTCACCAGACCACGTGGCGTAGAAACCGCGATGCTGATATCGAAGAAATTGTGGTAAACAATCTCGTCGCCGTCGATTGACGCATTCACTTCAGGGAAACGTTTCAGCGCTTCGGTCACCGCTTTAACGTAGAAAGACATGAAGCCCAGACGGATGCCGTGTTTCTTCTCAAACACATCCTGGTACTGCTTACGCAGATCCATGATAGGTTTCATGTTGACTTCGTTAAACGTGGTCAGCATAGCAGTGCTGTTTTTCGCTTCCAGCAGACGCTCAGCCACACGCTTACGCAGGCGGGTCATTGGAACGCGTTTTTCACTGCGTGCTGCAACCGGAGCCTGAACAGGTGCTTCTTGTGCAGCCTGAGGCGCTTTCTTATCAGCAGCCAGGAAGGCTTCGATGTCTTCACGAGTGATGCGACCGCCAACACCCGTACCTTTCACCTGAGAGGCTTCCAGGTTATGTTCAGCCAGCAGACGACGAACCGCCGGGCTCAGTGCATCGTTGCTCTCTTCCGTCAGTGTCGCTTTATGGCGTTTGTCTGGTGAAGATTCGCTTGCACTGGTGGTGTCCTTAGTCGGCTCACCGGCAACCGCGCCTTTTTTGATGCGAGCCAGCAGTTGCTTAGACAGTACGGTCGAGCCTTCCTCTTCCAGAATAGCTTCCAGCACGCCATCTTCAGGAGCCGGAACTTCCAGTACTACTTTGTCGGTTTCAATTTCTACAATCACTTCATCGCGTGCAACGGCGTCACCTGGTTGTTTGTGCCATGTCGCAACGGTTGCGTCTGCTACTGATTCAGGTAAATCTGGAACCAGAATTTCAACTGTCATATCTATGTCTTCCTTTTTTAGTTCTAGTTCTTAAGCTAGGGTCAGAGCGTCTTCAACCAACGCTTTTTGTTGTTTCAAGTGTACCGACATGTAACCTACTGCTGGTGAAGCAGAAGCAGGACGGCCTGCATATTTCAGATCCGCACCAGCTGGGATGGCTGCGCGGAAGTTGTGCTGGCTAGAGTACCAGGCGCCTTGGTTTTGCGGCTCTTCCTGACACCAAACATAGTCCACCACATTGGTGTACGGGGCGATAGCAGCCTGTACTTCTTCAATCGGGAATGGGTACAGCTGTTCAATACGTACAATCGCGACGTCTTCCTGCTCGTTACTGCGGCGCTGTTCCAGCAGGTCGTAGTAAACTTTACCTGAACAGAACACCACGCGTTTCACCTTGGCTGGGTCCAGCGTGTCGATTTCCGGAATTGCGGCCTGGAATGCCCCGTCAGCCAGCTCTTCCATGCTGGAAACACACAGCGGATGACGCAGCAGCGATTTCGGTGACATGACGATCAGCGGACGACGCATCTTACGCACCACCTGACGACGCAGCATGTGGTAAACCTGAGCCGGAGTCGACGGTACAACAACCTGCATATTCTGCTCAGCACACAACTGCAAGTAACGCTCAAGGCGAGCAGAGGAGTGCTCTGGACCCTGACCTTCATAACCGTGTGGCAGTAGCATAGTCAGGCCGCACAAACGTCCCCACTTCTGCTCACCGGAAGAGATGAACTGGTCCACCACCACCTGAGCTCCGTTGGCAAAGTCACCAAACTGCGCTTCCCAGATAGTCAGGCCGCCGGGTTCTGCTGTGGCATAACCATATTCGAACGCCAGTACTGCCTCTTCTGACAGAACCGAGTCAATCACTTCGAATGGACCCTGGTTGTCATGAATGTTGCTCAGCGGAATGTAAGTGCTGGCATCGCCCTGGTTGTGCAGAACTGAATGACGGTGGAAAAAGGTTCCACGACCAGAATCCTGACCTGAGAGACGGATACGTTTGCTGTCATCCACCAAAGTGGCGTAAGCCAGTGTTTCCGCCATACCCCAGTCGAGCATTTTTTCGCCGGAAAGCATCGCGCGACGGTCGTTGTAGATTTTATCTACCCGGCTTTGCAGCTTGTGGCTTTCAGGATACTGACAAACACGCTGACCCAGTTCTTGCAGACGCTCAAGCGGGTATTTGTTGGCCCACTCTTCATTCCACTCATGGCCCAGGTATGGTGACCAGTCAACCGAGTGCATCGTCATCGGACGCCACTCTTTCACTACGACTTCGCCGCGGTCCAGAGCATCGCGATATTCATTTACCAACTGAGTCGCGGTTTCGATATCACTTTCTTTACGGTCAATCAGCACATCCGCGTACAGCTTACGAGGTGTCGGATGCTTTTTGATTTTCTGATACATCAGAGGCTGAGTCGCATTTGGCTCATCCGCTTCATTGTGACCATGCCGGCGGTAACATACCAGGTCAATCACTACGTCGCGTTTGAACTCATTACGATAATCCAGCGCCAGACGGGTAACGAAAGCAACCGCTTCCGGATCATCCGAGTTAACGTGGAAAATCGGCGCCTGAACCATCTTCGCAATGTCAGTACAGTACATGGTCGAGCGAGTATCACGAGGGTTGGAGGTAGTAAAGCCGACCTGATTATTCACCACGATGCGAACCGTACCGCCCACGCAGTAACCGCGCGCCAGAGACATGTTGAAGGTTTCAGCCACGACACCCTGACCGGCAACAGCAGAGTCACCGTGGATGGTAATTGGCAGAACTTTGCTACCGTCATCATCGCCGAGACGATCCTGACGAGCGCGTACCGAGCCCATAACCACAGGGTTGACGATTTCCAGGTGTGATGGGTTGAATGCTAGTGCTAAATGCACATCACCACCAGGCGTTGCAAAGTCAGCCGAGAAACCCTGGTGATATTTCACATCACCGGTACCCCAGGTTTCGTCATGCTTACCTGCAAACTCATCGAACAGATCCTGCGGTTTCTTACCCAGAACGTTGACCAGCATATTCAGACGGCCACGGTGCGCCATCCCGATGACCACTTCACGCATACCGGTTTTACCCGCATGACGAATCAGTTCTTTGGTCATTGGAATCATCGCGTCGCCACCTTCCAGTGAGAAACGCTTTGCACCCGGGAATTTTGCCCCCAGATAGCGTTCCAGACCTTCAGCTGCGGTTAATTCTTCCAGGAAAGTTTGCTTTTCATCCAGAGTGAACGACGGCTGTCCGACCACAGGCTCAAGACGTTGCTGAATCCAACGTTTTTGCTCTGTGTCTGTCATGTGCATGTATTCTGCACCAACCGAGCCACAATAGATGTTGTTGAGAGATTGATAGATGTCTTTCAGACGCATGGTTTCTTTGCCAACCGCAAATGAACCTACGTTGAAAGTTTCTTCCATATCTTCGGCAGTCAGGCTGTGGAAAGAGGGGTCTAATTCCGCCACAGGAGGGCGTTTCCACAATCCGAGAGGGTCCAATTGGGCTGCTTCGTGTCCGCGAAAGCGGTATGCGTTAATCAGCTGTAGGACTTTTACTTGTTTTGCATCGACTTCAGGATCACTAACTTGGACACTGTAATGCTTTGTTTCTTGAGCGAGTCGTCTGAAGTAGTCACGGACACGTGAATGTGGCTGTTCTGCCACATTGTCGGGTTGCGCAGGCAGCCCTTCAAAAACACGTTTCCACTCCTCACTGACCAGATCGGGATCACTTAGATACAGTTCGTAGAGGTCCTCTACGTAAGTTGCATTGGCGCCAGCCAAGTGTGAAGACTCGAGCCATGCCTTCATCACGCCGTTGTGCATTATTTTCCCTTAACCAGTAGTTTTCACGTTTGCTTCGGTCTACGCCGAGCTAATAAACGCAGGCCCGCAGGCCTGCAATTTTTTATCTAAACCGAACGGTTTACCAGCATCGACTTGATATGGCCGATTGCTTTCGTCGGATTCAATCCTTTCGGACAAACACTTACACAGTTCATGATGCCGTGGCAACGGAAAACGCTGAATGCGTCATCAAGATTGGATAAGCGTTCGTCTGTCGCGGTGTCGCGGCTGTCGATCAACCAACGATAAGCGGCCAGTAAGCCCGCAGGACCGATAAATTTGTCCGGATTCCACCAGAATGATGGGCAGGACGTTGTACAACATGCACACATGATACATTCATACAAGCCATCAAGATGTGCGCGATCTTCCGGAGATTGCAGATTCTCACGCGATGGTGGTAATGCATCGTCAGCAATCAGGAATGGTTTCACTTTGGCGTAGTTATCGTAGAACTGAGTCATATCAACGATCAGGTCACGAATTACCGGCAGACCTGGCAGCGGACGAATCACAATTTTGTCGCCTTTTAACGCCGACAATGGAGTGATACACGCCAGACCATTTTTACCATTCATGTTAAGACCGTCCGAGCCACACACACCTTCACGGCATGAACGGCGGAACGCAATCGACGGGTCTTGCTCTTTGAGCAGAATCAGCGCATCCAGAACCATCATGTCAGAGCCTTCTTCCACTTCAAGCACGTAGTCTTTCATGTAAGGCTTTTTATCGACATCCGGATTGTAGCGGTACAGAGAGAAGTTCATTTTCATCAGTCAGTCCTCCTCTTAGTAAGTACGTACTTTTGGCGGGAACGCTTCGCGGTGAACCGGCGTCATGTTGACATCACGCTTGTTCATCTGCTCAGTTTCCGGGTTGTAAATCGAGTGGCACAGCCAGTTTGCATCGTCACGATCAGGGAAGTCGAAACGAGCGTGGGCACCGCGGCTTTCGGTACGGTAGTTCGCTGCAACCGCAGTCGAGAAAGCGGTTTCCATCAGGTTATCCAGCTCCAGACACTCAACGCGCTGGGTGTTGAATTCCTGTGACTTGTCCGCCAGATGAGCATCTTTCAGACGTTCACGAATCACTTTCAGCTCTTCCAGGCCGTTTGCCATTGCATCACCTTCACGGAATACCGAGAAGCTGTTTTGCATGCAACGTTGCAGGTCTTTACGGATTTGCACCGGATCTTCGCCGCCCTTGCTGTTTTCCCAACGCATGGTACGCGCCAGTGAAGCTTCAATGTCTGACTCAGTTGCCGGACGAGCCTCAGCCTGTGCAGCCAGGGTTTCACCCAGGTGCAGGCCGGTTGCACGGCCGAATACCACCAGGTCAAGCAGCGAGTTGCCACCCAGACGGTTGGCACCGTGGACCGATACAGAAGCAATTTCACCACAGGCAAACAGACCCTGAACTTCAACGTCCTGACCTGCTGCCGTTTGCTTGATAGCCTGACCGGAAACCTGCGTTGGAACACCACCCATCATATAGTGACAGGTCGGGATAACCGGAATCGGTTCTTTCACCGGATCAACGTGAGCAAAGGTACGTGACAATTCACAGATACCAGGCAGACGAGACTCAAGCACGTCTTTACCCAAATGATCCAGTTTCAGCTTGATGTGCGGGCCCCACGGACCATCGCAACCACGGCCTTCACGGATCTCGATCATCATTGAACGCGCTACCACGTCACGACCAGCCAGGTCTTTGGCGTTGGGTGCGTAACGCTCCATGAAACGTTCGCCGTCTTTATTAAGCAGGTAACCACCTTCACCACGACAGCCTTCGGTCACCAGCACGCCGGCGCCGGCAATGCCGGTTGGGTGGAATTGCCACATTTCCATATCCTGCATAGGTACGCCAGCGCGCAGAGCCATACCAACACCATCACCGGTGTTAATGTGCGCGTTAGTGGTCGATGCGTAAATACGGCCTGCCCCACCCGTTGCCAGAACCGTTGCCTTCGCTTTGAAGTAACAGATCTCGCCGGTTTCCATGCACAGTGCGGTACAACCCATCACAGCACCATCCTGGTTTTTCACCAGATCCAGTGCGTACCATTCTGAGAAAATGGTGGTTTTATGTTTAATGTTTTGTTGATAAAGAGTATGTAGCAGTGCGTGACCAGTACGGTCAGCCGCTGCTGCAGTACGTGCAGCCTGCTCGCCACCAAACTCTTTAGACTGGCCACCAAACGGACGCTGATAAATCGAGCCATTTTCGAAACGAGAGAATGGCAGACCCATTTTCTCCAGCTCAATTACCGATTCCGGGCCATTTTTACACATGTATTCGATAGCGTTCTGGTCACCGATGTAATCAGAACCTTTTACGGTGTCATACATGTGCCATTGCCAATTATCTTTGTGCGAGTTGCCCAGTGCCACTGTGATACCGCCTTGCGCCGATACCGTGTGAGAACGAGTTGGAAACACTTTTGACAACAGAGCACAAGTCAAACCTTGCTCTGAAATTTGCAGTGCTGCACGCATGCCAGCACCACCTGCGCCGATTACTACGGCATCAAACTCACGAACTGGAATAGTCACTTACGCACCCCACAATACAAATAGGCCAGAGAAAAAGTATCCGAACAACACGGCGATCACGACAAGCTGCAAACCGCCACGCAGTTTAGCGCACTTGACGTAGTCGGTCAGAACCTGCCACAAGCCGATCCAGCCGTGGATAAGGATGCATACCAAGGCCAGCATAGTGAACACTTTGGTAAACGTGCCGCCGAAGAACTCGGTCCAGGAAACGTAAGAGATATCTGTAAATGCACAAAAGGCAACGATATAGATGGTGTACAGAGTCATGATGATTGCGCTGGCGCGAATCAACAGAAAATCATGAACCCCGTTACGACCAAATGAGGAAACGTGTTTTACCATACCAAAACCCCCGCCAACAGAGATAGAACCACAGTAGCGCCGAACGCCACTTTCGCGCTCTGCGCACCAGACTCAAGCTCTTCAAAATAGCCAAGGTCCATAAGTAAATGACGAACACCACCAGCGATGTGGTACGCCAATGCGGTCAGAATACCCCACAGAATAAATTTCACGAAGAAACCGCCAACGATATCGCTCGCTTCGATGAACCCTTCTTGGGAGGATAATGACATGGATAATAACCAAAGCAGAATTCCGATTGCTACAAACGTAATAACCCCCGCCACGCGGTGAAGGATAGAAGCGATTGCTGTGATCGGAAAGCTGATGGTCTGCAGATCTAAATTAACAGGTCTAGACTTTCTTTCTTTCACGGGCTTGCTCACTCAGCTCCATTGAGCATTTATAGTTATGGATGAAATTTGGTGGCAAACCCACAAAAGTTAACATTTATTTAACCTTTACCCGCTTCAACACCGGAATAAGATTGTAAAACATTTGTTAACAAAGGAGAGAAGCTATCACCTCACCGTTATAGCTAACCCTTAATTTATAAGGTTTCCACCAAAATTTGCCACGCCAATATACGGCTAGCAACATTCTACAACAATTGATGTAACAATTTTTGCTACACAGAACAGATTTTTAACTTTATATGTATAAAAAATCAAAGTAAGTGCACACATCGGGTGAGATTAATTGACTTTAACCAAGATCAGACGTACAAGAATGGCACACAAACATCCTGGACGGATTAAATAATAAACAAAGGAGATTGTTATGGCAGATAAGAAAGCGACCCTTCATATCGAAGGCAAAGCGCCAATCGAACTGCCGATTATGGATGGCTCACTGGGCCCTCAGGTAATCGACGTTCGTAAATTAGGTTCAAATGGTTACTTCACTTTTGACCCTGGTTTTCTTGCCACTGCATCTTGTGAATCTCAAATCACTTATATCGATGGCGACAAAGGTGTTCTGCTACACCGCGGTTTCCCTATCGACCAGTTAGCCAATAACGCTGATTACCTAGAAGTGTGTTATATTCTGCTTTACGGTGAAGCCCCTAATCGCGATCAGTACGAAGAATTCAAACGTACCGTTACTCGTCACACTATGGTCCATGAGCAAATCGCAAGCTTTTTCCACGGCTTCCGTCGTGATGCTCACCCAATGGCAGTAATGTGTGGCGTGGTGGGTGCCCTGGCAGCCTTCTACCATGATTCACTGGACATCAATAACGACTCGCACCGGGAAATCGCTGCGTACCGTCTACTGTCTAAAATGCCTACACTGGCAGCAATGTGTTATAAATACTCAACAGGTCAACCGTTTATCTACCCGCGCAATGATCTGGGCTACGCTGAAAACTTCCTGCACATGATGTTCGCAACACCATGTGAGGAGTACGAAGTGAACCCGGTTGTCGCTCGTGCGATGGACAAGATCTTTACTCTGCACGCAGACCATGAACAAAACGCCTCGACGTCAACAGTTCGTCTGGCTGGTTCTTCTGGTGCTAACCCATTTGCATGTATTGCTGCCGGTATTGCATCGCTATGGGGTCCGGCTCACGGCGGCGCGAACGAAGCGTGTCTGCGTATGCTGGAAGAGATTGGGTCAGTTGATCAGATCCCTGAGTATGTTGAACGTGCGAAAGACAAAGATGACCCATTCCGTCTGATGGGCTTCGGTCACCGCGTGTACAAAAACTATGACCCGCGTGCAACCGTAATGCGCGAAGCGTGTCACGAAGTGCTGAAAGAGCTCAGCATCAAGGATCCACTGCTGGATGTGGCGATGGAACTTGAGCGTATCGCTCTGTCTGATGAATACTTCATCGAGAAGAAACTCTACCCGAACGTAGACTTCTATTCCGGTATTATTCTGAAAGCGATCGGTATCCCGGTGTCTATGTTCACTGTAATCTTCGCGATGTCGCGGACTATCGGCTGGATTGCTCACTGGAATGAAATGCACAGCGACCCGGGCAGCCGTATCGGTCGTCCACGTCAGCTGTACACTGGTCAGGGTCTGCGTGACTTCGTGCCTCTGCACGAACGCGAATAATAGCCAGATGTTTGTTGTGTGATAACAAAGAGCGAGGCCTGGCCTCGCTCTTTTCATTGGTATCGCACATTGGGTTCAGATTGTCCGTTACACCGGATTATCAATATCGACAAATTCAACCTCAAATCCGTGCTCGGCCGCCAGCCACTCCCCCAGCGCCTTCACCCCATAGCGTTCCGTAGCATGATGGCCCGCAGAGAAATAATGAATGTTAAGCTCACGAGCACTGTATGTGGTGCGTTCTGAGATTTCACCGGAGATAAACGCATCCATACCCTGCGCTGCCGCCAGTTCAATATAATCCTGACCACCACCGGTACACCAGGCGACTTTTTTAATCGGTTTGTCTGCCATCTCCGGGGCAATGTGCAGCGGTGCCCGGCTGAGTACCTGGCTGATACGCTGT
Organism: Vibrio sp. ABG19; assembly: GCF_029962385.1. Taxonomy (NCBI): domain Bacteria; kingdom Pseudomonadati; phylum Pseudomonadota; class Gammaproteobacteria; order Vibrionales; family Vibrionaceae; genus Vibrio; species Vibrio sp. ABG19. The sequence continues at coordinate 367,753 of NZ_CP071708.1, forward strand.
GCCAATTGATCTCCGCTGAGCGCCTCAGCCAATGAACCATACATCGCCACCGATTGCGGATGCCCTTCAAGTCCACCTTCAACCTTAATACCCAGTCGCTTGGCCAGTTGCGCGTTATTACCCAGCTCAGGATGGATATCAAGTGGTAAATGGTAGGCCAGCAGGTTGATATCATGCTTAATTAACTGACGGATGCGCGTACCTTTCATACCGCGAATCGCCTCATTTTCACCTTTCCAGAAATAGCCATGATGGACCAGCAACGCATCAGCATTAAGCTCTATCGCTTTTTCTATCAGAGCCTTAGATGCTGTCACACCGGTAACAATTTTTTTGACTTCCGATTTACCCTCAACCTGCAAACCGTTCGGGCAATAATCTTTAATCAGCTGTGGCGACAGCGTGTCATTGAGCAACATTTCAAGTTGTAAATTATTCATCATTGATCCCATTGCCTGATATTCATGGCGTGGTTATAACATTTTCATTTTAAAACTGACAATTTCCCGCTTACGCTACCAATTTCGCGCTAAAATGTCGAAAAGAACACTGACGGAACGAGACAATTATGGATCTGGAACAACTCACCCACTGGGTAGCCACTACCCCATCACTGTTTGAATCTGCCCCGCCGATTGCCGGCACACCGCCATTTCGTAAGCCCGCTTCGCAGAAATGGGCTGAATATCAGGGCAACCGCCGTCTGGGCTTTGTTTATCAGCATTTATGTTTGCAACTCTTCTCTGCCACGCCGCGTTATCACTCTGTATCGGACGAGATTCAGCTCAATCAACATGGCCGTACACTGGGCTCCATCGATTTTATCGTTAAAAACAGCAAAACCGAGCAGTATGAGCACTGGGAAGTCGCGGTAAAGTTTTATCTGCTCCAGAATGGGCTATGGTACGGCCCGAATGCCCAGGACCGTCTGGATCTCAAACTGGCCCATATGCTCAACCACCAGTTGCCGATGTCAACCAACGATGCGTTCATCAAAACCTATCCTTTATGGGCCAATGCACAACCCAATTTGCTGATGCAGGGACGTCTGTACGTCAATCCGTTCGAGCCGGAAACCGTGCCCGAAGACTGTCTGGGCTTTCGCCTCAATCAGTCGCAGGTCAGCGGATACTGGTGTTATGATCATCAGTTCGCTCAGATAGAAGAACCACTTTACCTGCTGGACAAATCACAATGGCTGACCGGGCGCAGCGCGGATGCCGAGCGTTTTCACGGCGACGCCGACGGTTTTGTCCACTGCCAGAGTGAATCCGGCCAATTCTGGTTTGTGATTCCTCGCGACTGGCCCCACAATATCGGCGCGTAATCCGAACGCCTCTGACAATCACGCTGTACTCGGGCAGACAAACCGGAAACTACAGAGATAAAAAGAGGCGCTCAGTGCGCCTCTTCACGTCATAGTCTTCAACCGTCTCGCTCAGCCGATCACAGTCCGGCGTCTTTAAACACCTGGTTCACGATATCCTGAGCTTCTTGCTCTATTTGCTGCAGATGCGCTTCACCTTTGAAACTCTCACAGTAAATCTTGTAGATATCTTCGGTGCCGGAAGGACGCGCCGCAAACCAGCCAAAATCACTGGTCACTTTCAGGCCGCCAATCGCTGCTCCATTGCCCGGCGCATGGGTAAGACGGGCAGTAATCGCATCACCAGCCAGAGTCTGGGCTGACACCATTTCAGGTGACAGCTTTTTCAATACCTCTTTTTGCGGGCCGTTCGCGACCGCCTGAATCCGGTTGTAGTGTGAATCACCATGTTTAGCCGCCAGCTCGTCATAGTACTGCTGCGGCGTTTTACCGGTCACAGCCGTAATTTCCGCGGCCAGCAAACACAGAATGATGCCGTCTTTGTCGGTTGACCACGGCGTACCATCTTTACGCAGGAAAGAGGCGCCAGCGCTCTCTTCACCACCAAAACCAAAGCTGCCGTTGTACAGCCCATCTACAAACCATTTGAAGCCGACCGGCACTTCGCACAGTTCACGGCCCAAATCCGCCACCACTTTGTCGATCATGGCACTAGAAACCAGGGTTTTACCGACAGCGACATCTTTACCCCAGCCGTCACGATGGCGGTACAGGTAGTCGATACACACCGCAAGGAAGTGGTTCGGATTCATCAAACCTTTCGGAGTCACGATGCCATGACGGTCATAATCCGGGTCATTGCCAAACGCCAGGTCGTACTCATCTTTCAATGCCAGCAGACCGGCCATCGCATACGGCGAAGAACAGTCCATACGAATGACACCGTCTTTATCCAGTGACATGAACTGGAAGCTGGGATCAATCGCTTCACTGACCAGGGTCAGATTCAGATTGTAGGCCTTCCCGATCTGGCGCCAATAATCAATACCACTGCCGCCGAGTGGGTCCACACCCAGTTTCAGGTTAGCTTTTTGAATCGCCGCCATATCAACCACATTCACCAGGTCGTCAATATAAGGCTTAACCAAATCCACCTGTTTAAACAATGCAGACTGTTTCGCCTCGCCAATCGGCAGGCGTTTTACTCCCTTCATCCCCTCGGCAATCAGCTGATTAGCACGGTTTTCAATCGCCTGGGTCAGTTCACCTTCCGCCGGGCCGCCATGAGTCGGGTTATATTTGATGCCGCCGTCTTGGGGCGGGTTGTGCGACGGGGTAATGACGATACCATCCGCTTTTTCGGCGTGGTCACGGTTGTAGGTCAAAATGGCATGAGAAATACCCGGCGTCGGCGTATAACCGTTGTCCTGCTGAACAATCACTTCAACGCCGTTGGCAATCAGGACTTCGATCACGCTGCTGAAGGCAGGTTCAGACAAAGCATGGGTATCTTTACCAACGAACAGCGGACCTGAAGTCTTTTGCTCGGTACGGACTTCAACGATCGCCTGGGCGATCGCCAGAATATGGTTCTCGTTAAATGTGGATTTATCCGCAGTACCGCGATGCCCTGAGGTGCCAAATTCCACTTTGTGTTGCGGATTGCTTGGATCAGGCTGCAACAGATAGTAGTTAGCAACAAGCGCGGGAATATTATGCAGGTCCTGCTGTTGGGCTTTTTGTCCTGCACGTGGGTGCATTGGCATAGGAGACATCCTTTCAGAAATAACGACAAATAAAAAACCTCATAATACGCAGTTTAGATTGCATATTATGAGGTTTTAGTCAGACTTTTAGGGCTTGATCAATATAATCAAATAGATTGAGTGACCTTTTCAATAATCTCAGCCGGGAAGTTCATACGCAGCATGACTTGCTCAATCATTTGCTGTTTACGGCTGGTATTATTATTGGTGATCACCCAGAACGGGGTATTCGGAATCGCCTTGGGCTTCGTCGTTTGACCGTTGGCCAGCAGGGTCTGCTCATTGTCCGCAAAATAAACACGTTTGCGGCCCTTCACTAACGTGGCGTCAGAAAAGCTGGCAGGATCGATGCGATGAAGAGTGGAAAGCACCAGCATAAAACGATCAACCGCTTTTTTCAGACCAGCAAATTCGTCTGAAATCAGCAGAGCGCGCATCTCTTTCACGCCATCCAGTTTCGTTTCTTGCCCAGCATCTTTACTCACAACTATACCTTTCGGCTCCACCGACAACTTAGGAGCAACAGGAGTGCTTTGTCCATCCGCTTTCAACAGGCGGCGCAGAATGTCCGACGCGCTCTCACCGATGTGTTGGGTCTGGCTTGCAATGTAACGGTATAGATCCTCATCTACCTCAATTGTTTTCATTCGCTTTTCACAATCTCAATGTTTAAACTCTGGGGGATTATAGCGAGATCTTTGCCGAGACTCTACGTTAAACCCATTACTAATAAGATAAAATGTCAGCACTTCTGAATTACAAACTTGAAGGTGAGGGTCACACCGTCGTCTTGATCCATGGCCTGTTCGGTAATCTGGACAACCTGGGCCTGCTGGCCCGCGACCTGAAAACCGATCATCAGGTCCTGAGTGTCGATCTGCGTAACCATGGCTTGTCACTGCACAGTGAGCAGCACAATTACGCTCTGCTCGCTCAGGATATCAAACAGTTACTCGAACATCTTGATATTCGTGATGCCATCGTGATCGGCCATTCCATGGGCGGAAAAACGGCAATGAAACTGGCCGATATCGCCGCCGATCGTATGCGTCAACTGGTGGTAATGGACATTGCCCCGTATGCTTACCGCGAACATCGCCACCAGCAGGTTTTTGCCGGTCTGACCGCGGTTGAAGAACAAAAGCCGACTTCGCGCAGTGCAGCAATGGCGATTCTTGCCGAGCACATCGAGCTTGACGGTGTACGTCAGTTCCTGGGTAAATCCCTGTATAACTGCGATGGCATCATGGCCTGGCGCTTTAACGTCACCGCGCTCAAAGCCAACTACGCTCACATTATGGGTTGGGAGCCGATCACATGCTGCACGATTCCGACCCTGTTCATTAAAGGTGGTGACTCCGATTATCTGATCGCCGAGCATCAGAGCGAGGTTCAGGCCCAGTTCAGCGAGGCGAAAGCCCACGTCATCGCCAACACCGGCCACTGGCTACATGCAGAAAAGCCAACCGAAGTACTGCGTGCGATACGCAAATTCATCACATGAGATAACGCACTGCAGTTGTCGGCTGATCGCGGTTTTTCTCATCCGCCAAGTGTGAAATCGATTCTCATCCGCGCATTAACTTTGCCCGACAACAATGGTATAGTGCGCGCAAGCAAATTGGCATAAAGGACTACCATGCTGTACGACTACATGAACATGCTTGAGTCTGTCGGACTCGATCTGCTGTTTGCGTCTATATTTTTTCTGATCGGAATGGCAATAAAAGACGTTTTAAAACAAGGTAATGTTCCGCCATTTGGCCGTCGTATCGTGTGGCTTGTTCTATTTTTAGGTTGTGCCGGCTTTATCGCCAAAGGCATTATCCAACTGAGTTGGGAAGGAACCGGACTTGGCTAATGCCCGCGCGTTCAACCAGCGCCAACCCATAACAATTTAAAGGTAAAGACTCTATGGCAAGTGTAGGTATCTTTTTTGGTAGCGATACAGGTAACACCGAAGCTATTGCAAAGATGATTCAGAAACAACTGGGTAAAAAACTGGTTCACGTTCAAGATATTGCTAAAAGCAGCAAAGAAGACATTGATAACTTCGATCTGTTGCTGCTCGGTATCCCTACCTGGTATTACGGTGAAGCTCAATGTGACTGGGATGATTTTTTCCCTGAATTAGAAGCCATTGATTTTTCAACCAAGCTCGTCGCTGTATTTGGTTGTGGTGACCAGGAAGACTACGCTGAGTACTTCTGTGACGCGATGGGCACCGTGCGTGACATCGTTGAAGCCAAAGGCGCAACCATTGTGGGTCACTGGCCAACAGAAGGTTACGAGTTCGAAGCGTCGAAAGCGCTGGTTGATGAAAACCACTTCATCGGCCTGTGTATTGATGAAGACCGTCAGCCAGAACTGACTGAGCAACGTGTGACCAAATGGGTAACCCAGGTTTACGAAGAGATGTGCCTGGCTGAGCTGGAAGACTAAGCTTGTCGCACTGATTGAAAAAACCCTGCCTGGCAGGGTTTTTTTATATCCGCTTACGCTTAGCGCAGATTTACCACATCACCTGACCGATAAGCGGTGCCACCAGCACGGTGATAATTCCCGCTATCATCATCGCCACGCTCGAGACGACCCCTTCGGAGTGACCAAGCTGATAGGCTTTAGCGGTACCAGCACCATGGGCTGAGGCCCCTAAGCTGGCACCACGTCCCAGACGGGAGCGAATCGACAACAAGGTAAAAATCACCTCGCCGACCAGCATACCTATCACTCCAGTCAGCACCACAAACAGCGCAGTGAGATCGGTTTGTCCGCCGACTGACTTGGTGGCCTCGACAGCAAAAGGGGTCGTGATTGAACGCATCGCCAGGCTGCGTTGCAGCAATTCCGGCAACTCAAGCCAATGGGCCAGGAATACCGTTGAGCTGACCGCAACCACCACAGAAACCGCCACGCCAGCTGATAAAGAGAGCCAGTGGCGCGCGATCAAATGTCGGTTATCATAGACAGGAACCGCAAACGCTACCGTGGCAGGGCCCAGCATCCATACCAGCCAGTGTGACTCGGCCATATAGTCCTGATAAGAGATATGCAAACCCACCACCACCAGAATAAGTAACACAGGTACCAGCAATAACGGCATCAACAACATAGTCTGCTTACGACGATAGAGCGCCTTACTGGCAAAATAGAGCACTAATGTCATTAACAGACAAACTGCCCCCAACAGCGGAGTTCCGGCAGCCATCATTATGCTTCCTGCCCTAACTGACTGCGCCGCCGCGCCACTTTGAGCTCATAACGATACAGCTTGTCAACGACCCAGGCCGTACAGGCAATCACTATGATGGTACTCAATACCAGCACCAGCAGAATGCGCAACCCTTGCTGTGCGAGCATATCCTGATAATTGATCACTGCCACCACAGCCGGAATAAAAAACAGCAGCATCTCGGCCAGCAACCAGCTGGCACCACGCCGGAACCAGTCCACTTTGACCACTCGGCACATCACCAAGGCCAGCAGCATCAGCATGCCGGTTAAATTAGCCGGTAATGGCAGATGGAAGTGTGCCACCAGCTCATCGGCGATGAACCAGATCAGGGTTAATGCTGTGACCTGACCCAGAGTCATCAGCGCGTTCATTAGTTTTATCATTGCCCATTTGCCTTTTTGAGAAGTCAATCACAGTATAGGCAGAGGTAAAACCATCATAAAATGAATTTTTATTATTCAATTCATGCCAAAATGGAATATTTAGCAACCGGAGTGAACGACATGGACATCAAAGCACTGCGTTATTTTATTGAAGTGGTCAACGAGCAGAGTTTTACCCGGGCGTCAGAAAAGTTGTTTGTCACCCAACCGACCATCAGTAAGATGATTCGCAGCCTGGAGCAGGAAGTCGAACAGCCATTACTGCACCGGGAAGGTCGCCGTTTGTGGCTCACCGATGCCGGTGAAGTGGTTTATCAGCGTGCCCAGCAGATCCTGGCTCAGTTCAACCAGCTCAATGCTGAGCTGCTCGACCTCAACCAATTGCAACGCGGCCACCTGCGCCTCGGAATACCGCCCATGGTCGGTCATATGTACGCCGGATTGATTCGCCAGTATCGCCAAGCCTTTCCTAATGTCGAACTGACCATCGTTGAGTGCGGCGGACGTAAAATTGAGCAAGCCGTGTATAACGGTGAGCTTGACGTCGCCGTCACCATGCTCTCGCCCAGCGCCGCCGACACGCTCAATATTCTCGATCTCGACAGTTACCCGATTTGCGCCGTGCTGCCGGATGTCGCGCCCTGGAACGAGATGGACAGTGTGCACTGGCAGGATATTCAGCACGAGCCGTTTTATCTGTATACCGATGATTTCACCCTCAGCGAATACATAGCAACTCTGTGTCAGCAACAGGCGATCACACCTTCTGTCGCCGCACGCAGCAGCCAGTGGGACTTTCTGGTCGCACTGGTCAAAAGCGGCGTGGGCGTCGCTTTTTTACCTGAGCCTTTGTGTCATCGTATTCAGGGCGAAGGTGTGGTGATAAAAGCCATGTCACCTTCAATTGAATGGCGCTTGGGCGCTATCTGGCACGCCGAGCGCTACGTGCCGCGTACGGCGGAAGCGTGGATTGATGTATGCCGGGCCTATCGCAACCGCACACGCTAGCGCTGCTGCCCGTAACGCCGCGCGGCACGGTCGTCCTGCGTCACAACCTGACTGGTCGACGTTATCGACTCTGCCGGGCTTAACGACTCGACCAAGGCAATATTTTCCGATCGCACTGTTGTTTGTGATTCCATCATCGCTGAGGGCTCCACATCGCGGTATTTGGGCTTCTTGCGCACATAGAGCTGGCGATGCACTTCCGACACCACTTCACCATGCGCGTTTTTGACATGGATGATGAATTCGGGAAAACACTTATCACCACATGCGGTTGCAGCCAGAATGTCATCCAGTTGCTGTTGCGAGATCAAAAAGTCCGCATGCAAATCGGTATGGCCGGGTTTAATAAAATTGATACTCGCCTGCTTGTCCCAGACATAGTACTGATCGCCGAGGATCCCCATCAACATCAGAGCGTAAACCGGATCGGTTAAAGAAAAGATACTGCCGCCATATTGCGAGCGATTGGCATTTTTGTTCCACCAACGCAGCTTTAACTGCAGACGCGCTTCACGAAAATCATTACTGATAGTGACTATTTTAATCCCTGAGCCCCAAAATGGTGGCCAGCAGTTCAATGCCCATTTCACCACACCAGGACGATAGAGTTTTGCGAGGGTTGTATGCATTATGTAAATACCTCTGACGCCATGTAGATACCCAGCCAGCGTAAAATCAGGGAGTTAAGCGTCAACCGCCCAAAATTTTACCTCTGCCAAATGTTAACAAAGTGTAACTGGTCGGATTACTTATATCAGTGATGTACTCCCGCTTTATAATAATTAGTAGTAACCCTTTGAAGTTCGTGGTTTATTGTTCGCGGCGACTAACCTATAATGTTGGACAACATTGACTTCTGTTAATTACTGCAGATCATCAACGGGAAAGTATATGTCAGACAATAACCAAGCGCTAAAGGATGCTGGTCTTAAAGTAACCCTTCCACGGCTCAAGATTTTAGAAGTATTACAGCAGCCTGAGTGCCAACATATTAGTGCTGAGGAGCTGTACAAGAAGCTGATTGATCTCGGTGAAGAGATTGGCCTTGCCACAGTTTATCGGGTACTAAACCAGTTTGATGATGCAGGCATCGTGACCCGTCACCATTTTGAAGGCGGTAAATCGGTATTTGAACTGTCAACGCAGCACCACCACGACCACCTGGTCTGCCTGGACTGCGGTGAAGTAATTGAATTTTCGGACGATATGATCGAAGATCGTCAGAAACAAATTGCCGCGCAGTACAATGTCCAACTGACCAACCACAGCCTGTATCTTTACGGCAAATGCGCAGACGGAAGTTGCAAAGACAACCCTGACGCTCACAAGCCGAAGAAATAAAAAAAACCACCGTTTTGCGGTGGTTTTTTTACATCAGACGACTGACTTAACTCAGAAATAATCCCGAATCAGCACCTCAGCAATCTGCACTGCATTGGTCGCCGCACCTTTACGCACGTTGTCAGCCACAACCCACAGGTTAATACCACTGTGATGGCTGATGTCGTTACGGATACGTCCCACCATCACATGGTCTTTACCGCCGGCATCACGCACCTGGGTCGGGAAATCTTCACCCTTGAACACTTCCACTCCTTCGGTGTGTTCCAGCAAATCAATCACCTGCTCAGCATCGATCGGAGCACTGGTTTCAACGTGCAGCGCTTCTGCATGACCGTAGAAAACTGGCACACGCACACAGGTCGGGTTAACCGTAATCGCCGCATCATTAAAAATCTTCTGCGTTTCCCACACCATTTTCATTTCTTCTTTGGTGTAGCCGTTGTCCATAAACTGATCGATTTGCGGAATACAGTTAAACGCGATTTGCTGACGAAACTCTTTACTCTCAGCCGGAATACCGTTCAGCAGCTTGGCGGTCTGTCCTGCCAGCTCATCAATGCCAGCTTTACCGGCTCCGGATACCGACTGGTAAGTCGTGACGTTAATGCGCTCAATACCCACCGCATCATAAATCGGCTTCAGTGCGACCAGCATCTGGATGGTCGAGCAATTCGGGTTAGCGATGATGTTACGGTTACGGAAATCCGCCACCGCTTGTGGGTTCACTTCCGGCACAACCAACGGAATGTCGTAGTCATAACGAAACTGTGAGGTGTTATCAATCACCACCACACCAGCATCTGCCGCGATCGGCGCGTACTGGGCTGACAGTTCACCACCTGCAGAGAACAACGCAATATGAACTTGCGTCCAGTCAAAGTTTTCGACATTCTCGACCCGGACCGTTTTACCGTTGAAACGGTAAGTCTTGCCCTCACTGCGCTCACTGGCCAGCAGGTACAGATTGCCGACCGGGAACTTACGCTCCTGCAGTACTTCCAGCATCGTTTCACCGACGGCGCCTGTTGCACCAAATATTGCAACGTTAAATTCTTGGCTCATTCGTTACCTCAATTTTAAAACCTAATTTCGCCAGCGGCTCCAGATTACATCCGGCATCACCAACGAGTGTGACCGCGCTATACTCACGTCTGTCCCAATAGTGTTTACGCATTTGGTCAAACGCGCCAGGTTTGTGTATTTCGCGACGGAACAGTGCGTCATCCCTACGCACATCATAAATCAGTTGGGTTAAGGACAGCAGTGTCGCTTCATCCCAGGCCCGATCCAGCGTCACCTCGGGAACCGGAGCTACCGGCAGTAAGCTGGATGGATTAGCACAATGAGCTTCACCCAGAAACTCACAGTAGCTGTTAAAAATCATCGTCGTACCACGCGCCTTACCTTCCAGACCATAACCGGCGATATGTGGCGTCGCGAACGCCAACAGAGGCAGCAGTGTCATATCGACCTGAGGTTCATACTCGAACACATCCAGCGCAGCGGTGAAACCGTCACGCTCCAGCAGACGCGCTTTCAGCGCTTCGTTATCGACAATCGGACCACGAGCGGCGTTAATCAGGATCTGGTCACTGCGCAGATTCGCCAGCACGTCGGCGTTGATCAGGTGATGGGTCGGCCATTCACCGTCTTTGGTGATCGGCGTATGCACAGTAATCACATCCGCTTCACTAAGCAAAGCCTCAAGCGGAGTGAAGACACGAGAGTCACCTTGCGCCTGTTTCGGTGGATCATTGAGCAGAACTTTGATGCCCATACCGCTCAGACACTCGGCCAGATAGCTGCCCACCTGGCCCGCGCCAATGATACCGACCGTCTTATCAAAGACCGAAAAACCCTGTTGCTGTGACAGCACCATCAACACACTGACCACATATTCCGCCACACCGACTTTGTTACAGCCTGGTGCCGCAGTAAAGAAGATTCCGCGATCTTGCAGCAACGCCTGGTCTACATGGTCCATTCCCGCAGTCGCCGTACCGACAAACTTCAGCTTATTGGCCTTACTGATCAGTTCCTGGTTGACTTTGGTCACCGAACGAATCATCAGCGCATCGACATCAATCAGATCGTCGGCGGTCAGAGTCCGGCCTGGTTTTAAAATCACCTCACCCAACTGGCTGAACAGCTCAGCTGCATAAGGCATGTTTTCGTCGATCACAATTTTCATACAGAGTTCACATTATTTTTTGACTGGGGTTGCGTTACTAGTGTGCTTGGCAGGTTAACAACGCATTGTGCAGAAAAGCGTTGCCAGTGTCGAGGATTAACACGTCGGCCATAAAAATGCCCGGCACCAAAAATGGTCGCCGGGCAATAACCAGAACAAAAGGATCCTGTCCCGCTCTCCATGGGACAGAGTCTGCGTCTGTTCGATCAGCCAGGCTGATCGGTTCTGGAAACGGATTGGTCAGAGGCGCTTAGCCCTGGTATTTCTTAATTACCAGCGTCGCGTTAGTGCCACCAAAACCAAAACTGTTTGACATCACAGTGGTCAGTTCCTGTTCACGAGCTTCAGTCACGATATCCAGACCTTGCGCCGCTTCATCCAGGTTTTCAATGTTGATGCTTGGTGCAACAAAACCGTGATGCAGCATCAGGGTTGAGTAGATCGCTTCGTGCACACCCGCCGCACCCAGAGCGTGACCTGTCATCGCTTTGGTTGCTGAAATCGCCGGGCTCTTACCGCCGAAGACCTGTTGAATCGCACCCAGTTCTTTCACATCACCAACCGGTGTTGACGTACCGTGTGTGTTTACGTAGTCCACGTCGTCCACGTTTTGCATCGCCATCTGCATACAACGCACTGCACCTTCACCAGACGGAGCGACCATGTCGTAACCGTCCGAAGTCGCACCGTAGCCGACGATTTCACCGTAGATTTTCGCGCCACGTGCCAGAGCGTGTTCCAGCTCTTCAATCACGACCATACCGCCGCCGCCGGAGATAACGAAACCGTCACGGTCTGCATCGTAGGTACGAGACGCTTTAGATGGATCGTCGTTGTACTTAGTTGACAGTGCACCCATCGCATCAAACATCATGGTCAGTGACCAGTCCAGTTCTTCACCGCCGCCCGCGAATACGATGTCCTGTTTACCCAGTTGAATCAGTTCCATTGCGTTGCCGATACAGTGTGCAGATGTCGCACAAGCAGAGCTTATTGAGTAGTTAACGCCACGGATTTTAAATGGAGTTGCCAGACAAGCCGAAACCGTTGAAGACATAGTACGCGGTACCATGTATGGACCAACGCGCTTCACACCCTTCTCACGCAGAATATCGACCGCGTTCACCTGGTTCAGGGAAGACGCACCGCCCGATCCGGCAATGATACCTGTACGGTCGTTAGAAACCTGCTCTGGAGTCAGACCTGCATCAGCAATCGCCTGTTCCATCGACAGGTAAGCGTATGCCGCTGCATCGCCCATAAAACGCATTTGTTTACGGTCAATATGTTCAGCAGGGTTGATTTTCAGGTCGCCCCAAACTTGAGAACGTAGACCTTTCTCTTTGAATTGCTCAGAAGCATTGATGCCTGACTTACCTGCTTTAAGAGACGCTAAAACTTCTTCGACGTTGTTACCGATACTTGAAACAATACCCATACCGGTGATTACGACTCGTTTCATGTGACATTCCTATAATTCAAAATTCTGATAAATGATAACGAAGAAGGCCAACAAAAGTGGTCAGCTTTCCCATAAATCCGTACAATCCCGGCCCATAATTACGTCAAATATCATAGAACTCGCCCATTATGACTTCAATCACTCATGCACAACTCGGCTGGAATGAGGCCGGAACCCCGGTTTCTGACCAATTTGACGACGTCTATTTCTCTAACGTTAATGGGTTAGAAGAGACCCGTTACGTATTTCTGACCCAAAATCACCTTCCTCAGCGCTGGCACGAACACGATCAGCGCCGTTTCGTCATTGCCGAAACCGGATTCGGTACCGGACTTAACTTCCTTGCCGCCTGGCAATGGTTTGACAAGTTTAGACAGCAAAACCCACAAGCGACACTACAGCAGTTACATTTCATTAGTTTTGAAAAGTTTCCGCTCAGTCGTGCAGATTTAGTCCAGGCTCATCAGGCGTGGCCGGAACTGGCTGATTATGCCAGGCAATTACATCAGCATTATCCGCCTGCTGTGCCAGAATGTCACCGTATTGTACTGGCCGATGGCGCGGTCACCCTGGATTTATGGTTTGGTGACATTAAAGATTGCATGCCCGGCGTTCCGGTTCCTGAAAAAGGTCTGGTCGATGCCTGGTTCCTGGACGGCTTTGCTCCGAGTAAAAATCCCGAAATGTGGAATCAAAACCTGTTTAACGGCATGGCAATGATGGCGAAACAAGACTGTACCTGCGCCACTTTCACCGCAGCCGGTTTTGTGCGTCGCGGCCTGATAGAAGCCGGGTTTGACATGAAGAAAGTCAAAGGCTTTGGCACCAAACGGGAAATGATCGCCGGTGCCATGAGCGACAAACAGCCGGCCAGCAATATTAAACCCTGGTATCACATCGAGGCCCTGAGCGACGTCAAGGATGTGGCCATTATAGGTGGCGGTATCGCTAGTGCCGCTCTGGCTAAAGCATTGAGCGAACGTGGCGTGGCCATCACGCTGTATTGCCAGGACAGTGAAGCGGCTCAGGGCGCGTCCGGCAACCGCCAGGGCGCCGTCTATCCGCTGCTCAATGGTGAGCATAGCGGCGTGTCTCGCGTGTTTGCCCCGGCCTTTTTATACGCCCGCCAGTTCTTTGAGCAGATGGCAGAAAACATCGAATTCGATCATGACTGGTGTGGCGTGACTCAGTTACTGTGGGATGAAAAGTCCGCCAAAAAACTCAATAAAATGATCGCCGGTGATTTCAGTCACGATTTAGTCACCAAACTCAGCCCCGAGCAGAGCGCGCAAGCGGTCGGCTTACCGGTTGATGTGGAAAGCGTCCACTACCCGCTGGGCGGCTGGCTATGCCCGGCTCAGTTCACCACAGGGCTGCTGAACCATTTAACCCGACAAGGCAAACTGACTGCCCGTTATGATCATGAGCTGACCAAACTGGAATGGCTGGCTGACAGCCAGCAGTGGCAACTGTCCTTTGCCGGCACATCACCCGTGCAGCAGACGAGACATCATCAGTGCGTGATTATGGCCAATGGTCATCAGTTTGACGCCATCGAGCAGACCAAGCTACAGCCGCTGGGTAAAGTCAAAGGTCAGGTCAGTCATGTACCAAGCAACGACACCCTGCGGTTACTGCGTTCGGTTTTGTGTTACGACGGTTACATGACCCCGGCCAACCCAGACACAGCCACCCATTGCATCGGGGCGAGTTATGACCGCGAACACATCGACCGTGAATTTGACGCGCAGGCACAAACCGAAAATGGCGCACGTCTGGCCAAATGTGTCAGTACACAAAGCTGGCCGGCTCAGGTCGACACCTCAGGTAACGACTCACGTCAGGCCATCCGCTGCGTCAGCCGTGATCACCTGCCTTTTGTCGGCGGTATCGGTCAGATGGCGGAAATTCTCGAGCAGTACCAACAGTTGGTGCACATGGCACAGGATGAAGCGCCACGTGTGGCTCAGTACCCGCAACTGTATGGCTTGCTTGGTCTCGGTTCGCGTGGCCTAAGTTCGGCCCCTCTTCTGGCCGAAGTTCTGGCATCCATCATCTGTGGTGATCCGCTGCCGCTGCCGGTCGATGTGATGGAAAGCCTGCACCCGAGCCGGATGTGGGTGCGCCGCCTGCGTAAAGGTAAAGCCATCAGTGAACAATAATCACGCCGAATAGATAATAATCGCGCCGAATAGATAATAACCGCATTGCGTGAACTAACCTTCGGCAAATTCGTCGGCAAGATGGCACAACCGTTCCGTCCGCCACGGCAAAAAACAAAACGCCTCGCAATTTTGCGAGGCGTTTTTAGATTCATTGGCTGACAACAGTCAGCATCGACCTGTTGTCAGCTCATTAAGCCAGTTTAGCAACCGCTTCTTTCAGTTGAGCGTTGACCGCGTCGTCTTTCACCTGACCCGCTTCCAGATCAAACACATCGTAGAAGTTTGGTACAGACAGTGATGCTTTCACGTTACCAGCAAAGAAAGGTGCAGAACCGACTGCAGCAGCCAGAACAGATTGCGCGCCGCCAGGGCCAGGTGATGTAGACAGGTAAACCGCTGGTTTGTTCTTAAACACTTCGCGATCGATACGAGTTGCCCAGTCAAACAGGTTTTTAAAGGCAGCCGGGTAATGGCCGTTGTGCTCTGCGTACGAAATCACCAGGGCGTCAGCATCAGCCAAATCACGCAGGAACGCTTGTGCACCTTCAGCCTGGCCGATCTCTTTTTCCAGATCTTCGCTGAACATAGGCACGCTGTAGTCGCTGATGTTCAGAACTTTAACGTCTGCGCCATCAACAAGACCAGCGGTGTAAGTCGCTAATGCTTTGTTAATTGATGTTGAGCTAGTACTAGCTCCGAATGCGATAACTTTCATGTCGGTAATCCTATCTGTTCGGTTGATGATGATAGAGTAATCATTCGACCGCTCAACAACAACTATAAAACTTTTATGGATTCATTCGAATAATTTGAACGATCGATAATGCGGCCATCAGGCCTGAGCAGCCAATTCCTGCCAAAGATCGGCAACAATGATGCGGTCAGCCGGGGTCAGCTCTGAACGAGCCTGTTCCAGGCTATTCTCGATACGGCTTTTAAACTCGTTCAGATCATTAATGCCCTCTTCTTCACACGCTGCCGCGGATAACGAAATATGACCACGCAGATAACCACCGGCAAACAGCTCATCGTCCGACGCCGTCGCGATACGGGTATCAATCAGCTCAAGGAGTTTTTCTTCAAATTCAATAATCATAGTTATCTCGTTACTTCACAATAAATTGGTCTGGACTGAGCGGCGGCGTGTGGTAAAACGCGCGCAGCGCTTGCGACAGCATGTTCACTCGGGTTGGTAATCCGCTGGCCAGAATCGACCGTACTTCTTGTTGCACTTTGTGCATAAAAGCCAGCCGGTCCGGCTCAAAATCGCCGTTAAGGTTGTCACAACTGACCGTAAAAGGAAAGCCTGCACTCAACGAGAAGATCCACTCATACGCCTGAGGGCGCACCTCTACCTGCTCAAACCGGGCCTGAACCGCTTCCGTTCGTCCGTCTGGTTCGTACCAGTAGCCAAAATCCTCCAGCAAACGGCGCTCAGGACCCGCTACACACCAGTGAGATATTTCATGTAACGCCGAGGCATAAAAACCGCGGGCAAAAATGATCCTGTGGTAAGGCGTGCTGTCATCAGCAGGCAGATAAACCGGCTCGTCATCACCGCGCACCAGACGGGTGTTAAAATCAGCAAAAAAGGTTTGATCGAAAATAGCGATCAAATCGGAATATTGGTGGGACATAAGATTAAGGTTAACAGTCATCGACAGCGCGCATTTTGGCGATTTTTTCGCGGCGGGTAAAGTGCAATCAGCCAGCGTGTGACAACCTGGGCTCTGCACCAACAAAAACGCCCTCACATGAGGGCGTTTTTGGGGTGAAGAGCTCGGATTATCAGATAACCGGTGTGTCAGTGGTGACACCAAAATTCTGCCCGCGATGACGCAGCAGATGGTCAAGAACCACAATCGCCAGCATCGCTTCGGCAATCGGTACCGCACGGATACCGACACAAGGATCGTGACGACCTTTAGTGATCAGCTGAGTTGGCTCACCGGTACGGGTAATGGTATCGCCCGGAACCGTAATGCTCGAGGTCGGTTTCAGCGCGATATTCGCCACTAAGTCCTGGCCGGTTGAGATACCGCCCAGAATACCGCCGGCATGGTTAGAGCTGAACCCCTGCGGAGTCAGTGGATCACGATGCTCACTGCCCTTTTGCTGCACTACATCAAAACCATCGCCGATTTCCACCCCTTTGACCGCATTGATGCTCATCAGTGCATGCGCAATGTCTGCATCCAGACGGTCAAATACCGGCTCACCAAGACCAACCGGTACATTGGTAGCGACGACCTGAATTTTGGCACCAATCGAATCGCCTTCTTTTTTCAGATCGCGAATCAGTTGGTCAAAAGCCTCCACTTTATCAACATCAGGACAAAAGAACGCATTGTTATCGATTTCGTTCCAGTCCACTTTATCGATCGCAACATCGCCCATCTGTGCCAGATAAGCTCGGATCTCGATGCCAAATTCCTGTTTGAGGTATTTCTTGGCAATACCACCGGCGGCAACACGCATCGCGGTTTCGCGAGCCGATGAGCGGCCACCGCCACGATAATCACGCACCCCATATTTCTGATGGTAGGTATAGTCAGCGTGTCCCGGACGGAACTTATCTTTAATGTCGGAATAATCTTTGGAACGTTGATCGGTATTTTCAATCAGCAGACCAATCGAAGTGCCGGTCGTTTTACCTTCAAACACACCCGACAAAATCTTTACTTCATCCGCTTCGCGGCGCTGCGTAGTATAACGCGATGTGCCCGGACGACGACGATCTAAGTCGACCTGCAGATCTGCTTCACTGATTTCTAACCCCGGAGGGCAACCGTCTACGATACATCCCAGTGCGATACCGTGACTTTCTCCGAATGTCGTTACCCGGAAATGTTGTCCGATACTGTTTCCTGCCATTATGTCCTCAAATTAGCTTGCTGCGCACGTTGAACGCGACGCCCGCAGCACTCATTACTATTCTTCGTGGAATCATAGTCGCTTTATTACGATTTGATGTAAAGCCTAAGCTTGCACAATTTGTGCAATCTTTCTCCCTAAAATGGGCATCACCTTTCCAATCCACTGATTTACATACGATCAGCCATTAAAAAGATAAAAAAACACCGGCTGCAAAGCCGGTGTTCTAGACAACTGTCTTAACTATGTATACAGCTCAGTGCTGGTTAATCCAGATAGAGTGCAAACTCATCGGCACACGCCAGCAGCTGATCGCGGGTCAGCATGAATACGCCGTGACCACCATTTTCAAACTCGATCCAGGTAAATGGGATCTCCGGGTACTGCTCCATCATGTGAATCATCGAGTTACCCACTTCACAGATCAAAATACCTTTCTCAGTCAGGTAATTCGGGGCATTCGCCAGAATACGGCGCACCAGCTTAAGGCCGTCGGTTCCGGCCGCCAGACCCAGTTCAGGCTCGTGACGGAACTCATCCGGCAGACTGTTCATGTCTTCTTCATCCACATATGGTGGGTTGGTGACAATCACATCGTACTGCTCTTTTGGTAGATCGCGGAACAGGTCAGAACGAATCGGGTACACTTGCTGTTCCAGTCCGTGGTCCTGGATATTTTGCTCAGCCACTTCCAGCGCTGCCGCCGAAATATCAATCGCATCCACTTCTGCATCAGGGAATGCGTGTGCACAGGCAATTGCGATACAGCCACTGCCGGTACACATATCCATGATACGTTGCGGCTCTTCTACCAGCCAAGGTTCAAACTGAGCCTGAATCAGCTCACCAATCGGTGAACGTGGCACCAGCACCCGCTCATCAACAAAAAATTCCAGGCCGCAGAACCAGGCTTTATTGGTCAGGTAAGCCACCGGGGTGCGATCTTTAATCCGCATCACCACACGCTCAACCACACGCAAACGCTCGCTGGTCGTCAGACGTGAGTTCAACACATGAGGAGGCACATCAATCGGTAAATAAAGGGTTGGCAGGATCAGTTGAACCGCTTCATCCCACGCATTGTCGGTACCGTGACCATAAAATAAGTTCGCAGCGTTAAAGCGACTCACCGTCCAACGAATCATATCTTGAAGCGTATGCAGCTCTGAAACCGCCTCTTCTACAAAAATCTTATCCAAACTTGCCTCCGAAAAGCGCTACAATACTGCCAATTTCGATTTATAACAGATTATCTAATCCCAAATGAGCAAAAAAGAGACCGAATTCAACGACAACTATGAAGTCGACACCGATGACGATTTCGCTTTATTTCAGGATGCAGTAAAGGGCGTTAAAAAGTTGGCGCAGGATACCATAATCCAGGAGCCAAACAGAAATCCTAAACAAAAAGAAACCCGTCGTACCGCGCGCGAAGCCCGCGACAACGATTTCTACTTTTCCGATGAGTTCGTCCCCCTGCTCAGTGAAGAGGGGCCGACTCGTTACGCGCGCAGCGATGTGTCCAAATACGAGGTCAAACGTCTGCGACGCGGAGTCTATGTGCCGGATGTTTTCCTCGACATGCATGGCATGACGCAACAGGAAGCCAAACGTGAGCTTGGCGCCATGATCGCCTACTGCATCAAAGAAGGTACCCACTGTGCCTGCGTCCAACACGGCATTGGTAAACACATTCTCAAACAGAAGGTGCCATTGTGGCTGGCCCAGCATCCGGATGTGATGGCTTTCCACCAGGCGCCGCTGGAATTTGGCGGTGCCGGTGCACTACTGGTTCTGCTGTCAGTCCCAGAAAAATAGTCAGTCAGCAAAAAATAATTCTGAATAGCTATGAGTAGCTATGGCTTAACCTGTGAGTCATAGCCCTTTAGTACCTCATCTCATCCGGTATCGGCATATTCTCTTCTTTCAGTTTAGGTCGTTCGCCACCTTTACGCCGATATTGTTTCAGTTGGAACACATAAGCCAGTACCTGGGCCACAGCAACAAACAATCCGTCAGGAATTTCCTGTTCCAGTTCAGTGGTATGATACAAAGCCCGCGCTAAGGGCGGAGCCGGCACGATCATAATGTCATGCTCCCGTGCCACTTCACGAATTTTCAGGGCGAGGTGATCAACCCCTTTCGCTATCACCACCGGCGCCCGGTCGCGGTTTTGTGTATAACGCAGCGCAACCGAGAAGTGATCCGGGTTGGTAATAATAACATCCGCCTGCGGTACATCAGCCATCATACGCCGCTGCGCAGCCTCGCGTTGCAGCATCCGAATCCGTCCTTTCACCTCAGGTTTACCTTCGGTGTCTTTGTATTCGTCTTTGACTTCCTGCTTGGTCATTTTCAACTGATTGGCGTGTTGCCAGATCTGAAACGGAATATCGATCGCCACCACCACCAGCAGTGAACAGCTGATCAGCAAGACAAAATTAAGCAGAATATCCAGGGCATGAAAAATATTTTGCGGAAAGACATCCAGACTGAGCTGAAACAGATCTTGTTTCGACGCTTCAATCAGATAAAACGCCATCCCGGCCACCAGCAGTACTTTGAGAATCGATTTAATCAGCTCAACCCAGCTCTGCATGCCAAACATGCGCTTGATACCACTGAGCGGATTCATCTTGGATAATTTTGGCATCGCAGCTTCGGCTGAGAAACTGATCCCGCCGACGCCGGCTGCACCAATCAGCGCCGCAATAAATAACGTCACCAGAATAAGCAGCAGCGGCATCAGCAGCTGCACCAGCACACCGGAAATGATGTCGAACAGTTTGTTGACGTCAAAAATCTCTTCCCGGCTGAGGTTAAAAAGCCGCCCCATCGCAGTCAGCAAACCGCTGGCCATCGACTTTCCGAACCACATCAGAGATAAAGCGCCGACCACCAGTACCGACACAGACGCCAGCTCCTTCGACCGGGCAACCTGGCCTTTTTCTCGCGCCTGTTGCAACCGTCGGGGGGTGGCGTCTTCGGTCCTTTCTTGTCCGTCTGATTCTGCCAATTCAGCCTCCTGACACGCCGTGAATTAACATGTTAACCGGATCAGGCTGCACACCTGCTGTTCGCCCTGATTCCAGTACAGATCATAATGAGTATAGAGCCCGCTGATGATATACCAGCACAGCAGCAAGCCGACCATCAGCGCAAAGGCAAAACCGAGTGAAAAGATATTCAGCTGCGGCGCAGCGCGGGTCATCACCCCGAAGGATAAGTTGACCGTCAGCAGAGCGATGATGCCTGACAGTGACATACTAAGGGCCACTTTAAACATGGTCCCGAGCCACAACGCCAGCTCGCGAAAATCAACCGCGGTGAGCGAGCCAGAGCCAATCGGCAGACTTTTAAAACTCATCACCAGCAGCTGGATCATTTTCAGATGCCCATCGGTGGCAAGAAAAAACAGGGTGACGAGAAACATAAACAGCTGACCGAGCAGCGGCGTATTCTGACCGTTGGCAGGATCGACCATGGAAGCAAAACCCAAACTCGCCTGCATGCCGAGAATTTGGCCCAGCATCACAAAGGTCTGTACCATAAACTGGGTCACCATACCCATCGCCACTCCGATGATCAACTGCTCCAGCGTGGTCATAAAACCCTGAAAAGAGAGCAGTTGCAGATCAGCAGGAACGGCTGGGATAGCGGGCATAACGGCAAAGGTAATCGCCAGACCGAGATAAAGCCGGATACGAGTGGAAACAAATCGCGCCCCGGTGACACTCATCACCATCAGCATGGCTGAAATGCGGGTATAGGGCCAAAAATAGTTGGCGATAAAATCGAGGACGACGCTGGCAGGATATTCCATACGCCAGCCTAATACAGCACCTGAGGCAGGCGCTCAACGATGGAATAAAAGTATTCCATCAGCATTTGCGTCATCCAGTGCGCAAACGCCATCAGCGCCAGCAAAGTCACGATAAGACGCGGCAAAAAACTCAGCGTCTGTTCGTTAATGGAGGTTGCGGCCTGAAATATCGCCACCACCAGACCAATCAGCAGACTCGGCACTATGATGGCACAGACCATAATCAGGACCATCCACAGCGCATCACGAAACAGCTCGACAAAGACTTCTGGTGTCATTCAATGCTCCTGCTATAAGGCAAAACTGCCCGCTAGGGTTGACAGAATCAGATTCCATCCATCCACCAGCACAAACAGCATCAGTTTAAACGGTAACGAAACAATCATCGGCGACAACATCATCATACCCATCGCCATCAGTACCGAAGCAACGACCAAATCGATGATTAAGAACGGCAAAAACAGCATAAAGCCGATTTGGAAAGCCGTTTTAAGTTCAGAAGTAATGAAAGCCGGGATCAGCACGGCCATAGAGACATCCTCAGGATTCTGCGCCTCAGATCCTGAAATATTGACGAAGGTCTCGAGATCTTTCACCCGGGTCTGCTTGAGCATAAAATCTTTCATCGGCTCCTGAGCCAAATCAAAAGCCTGCCGGGCGGTGATCTGTTCATTGAGGTAAGGCTGTACGGCCTGGTCATTAATGCGGTTGAGAACCGGTGACATGATAAAAAAGGTCAGAAACACAGCAATGCCGATAATCACCTGGTTGGACGGCGTCTGCTGCAGCCCCATCGCCTGACGCAGAATCGACATTACCACGACGATACGGGTAAACGAGGTCATCAGAATGACCATGGCCGGCAAGAAGCCGAGCATGGTCATCAGGGCCAGGATCTGCAGATTGACCGAGTATTCCTCGCCGCCATCGGCAGTTGTCGTCATGGTAAAGGCAGGAATGCCCCCGCCGCCACTGCTTGAGCCCAGCGCCATCGTCCGGGCCGCCCCCTGCTCGCGTTCCATCGCCGAAACCGTCACATTTTCAGCGCCGGCGGCGGTGGCAGGGATGGGGGTTTCCAGTTCCTGCTGTGCACTGGCCAACGGCGCAAACAGCAGTGCAGACAACCACATAAGCACAGCTATCCAGGACAGCCGGTCGGGCAAGCGCTTAAACAGAGGGTTTATTATCATGTTTTTTCAGTAGCTGGGTCAGTTGATTAGTAAAAGAAGCCGCTTCCGTCTCCTGTGGCTGGAGTGGCTTGTCCAGTTTTGAGATCAGTTGAACAGATTGCGCGGTTACCCCTATCAGGAACTGCTCTTCCCCCGCCTGTACTATCATCACCCGCTCTTTGGTTCCGACGGCCAGTTGCCTGATCACACTCAGTCCTTTCTGCTGACCAAACGCGGGGACCCGCATACGCTTGAGCATCCAGGCCATGGCCAGAATCAGCGCGATGACAAAAATCAAAGAACCCAGCGTGGTCGCCAGGTCCAGTTGATTATTCTCCACCGCCAATGCCGGGGTCGAAAACAGCGCCAGGCTTATGAGCTTTTTCATAAGCTATCTCAGTTTCTTAATGCGTTCAGTCTGGCTGATCACATCGGTCAGACGGATACCAAACTTATCATTCACGACCACCACCTCGCCATGGGCTATCAGAGTGCCGTTTACCATCACATCCAGCGATTCACCGGCGATGCGATCCAGCTCGACGACCGAGCCCTGGTTAAGTTGCAGCAGGTTTCGGATACTGATCTTAGAGCGCCCCACTTCCATCGAAATGGTGACCGGGATATCCATAATGGTATCCAGTTTGCGCCGCTCATCATCTGAAATAGGCTGAGCACTATCTTTCAACTCATCCAGTGGCGCCGCCAGAATCTCATCGACATCAACGTCTGGCGCATTCGGGTCTTCCCCCAGTGCCGCAGCCCACTCGTCTGCAAGCTTTTGATCTTCTGATTTTGACATCTTTGTTACCTATTCTTGTCCAGCGTCATTTCATCATCCTCCTCGTCATCTTCCAGCTCGGCAATAATGTCCTTACCAAAGAAAGCGAGATCGGTCTTTACCACATCCGGGCGTTTAATTTTTTCCGATACCTGCACTGCCAGTTTATCGCCCGAGCGTCCCATCTTAACCCGGTAGGTCGGCAACTCTTCGACAAACATGGTGGCATGTTTGGGCATATTGATCGGGATAATATCGCCGACCTGCAGTTCCATCAGGTCACGCAGCGCCAGATCCTGCTCCAGCAGGTTGACGCGGAAATTGACCGGGACATCCATAATTTCTTCACGCAGTGCCGAGCTCCAGCGTACGTCGGTTTCCATCTTGTCTGACTGCACACCGGCATCCAGCAGTTCCCGAATCGGTTCCACCATGGAGTACGGCATCACTATGTGAAAATCACCGCCGCCGCCATCCACTTCAATATGAAACGAACTGACCACAATCACTTCGGTCGGGCTGACGATGTTGGCCATGCTCGGGTTCACTTCCGAATCGAGATACTCGAATTCCACCCCCATCACAGGCGCCCAGGCATCTTTGTAATCAGCAAATACAATTTTAAGCAGAAGCTGGATAACACGGCGTTCGGTCGGGGTGAACTCGCGACCTTCAATCCGCGCGTGGTAGCGGCCATCGCCACCAAAGAAGTTTTCCACCAGGATAAATACCAGGCGTGCCTCCATGGTGACCAGCGCTGTGCCTTTCAAAGGGCGAAAACGCACCATATTCAGGCTGGTCGGTACGTACAGGGTGTTCTGATACTCTCCGAACTTCATCATCTGTACGCCGTTAATCGACACTTCTGCGGTCTTGCGTAGCATATTAAACAGGCTGATACGCAGGTGACGGGCAAAGCGTTCGTTGATCAGCTCCAGGGTCGGCATTCGGCCGCGCACAATCCGATCCTGTGAGGAGAAATCGAAAGATACCGCACTGGTATCGGAGCTATCTAACTCTTCTTCAACGTCATCGACACTGTCCACACCGTGGAGCAGAGCATCGATTTCGTCCTGGCTTAATAGATCAGTCACACGTCACCTACTGCATAACAAAGTCAGTGAACAGAACCCGCTCAATCACAGGCTTACCGACGACTTTGGTCATGGCTGCTTTGATATCGTCTGTCGCCTGGTCGCGCAGGTCAATACGGCCAGTGGCGCTGCGCAGTTGCTCAACCGTAGCGGAAGCAAAGGTACTTAATAGCGTGCTTTCAACTAACGGCGAATGGTAACGGGCCTGATCTTCGTTTTCAGTCCCACGCACCATAAGCTGCACTTTAATTTGCACCATACGCTCACGCGCATCACCGCTGACATTAAACACAAACGGCTGGGCAATGTTGACGTAAGAGACCGGCTCAGCGACAGTTTCAACTTTCTCAGCGCTTTCTTCCTGAGCCTGCTCGCTGCCATCTGAGCCCATCAGGAAGAAAGCCGCACCGCCGCCGCCCAGTAGCAATACGACAGCAGCAATGATGATGATCATCAGTTTCTTTTTACTTTTCGGGGCACCATCAGGTAATTCTTCAACAGCCATAACTTACTCTATGTCGTTATTTTGTATTTAGTTTAAGCGTAATAACTGATTCCATCACGCTTTGCAGCCACATTCAAATCAAGTTTGACGTCTGTATCAAGATTTTCTTCACCAGCAAAACGCTCGCTGCCTGAGGAATGACCGGATTGACCGCCCCCCCCTGCCGCATAACGCTGTTGCTGGCCTGAATTCTGTTGTTGTACCGAAGTATCTCCAAGCTGAACGCCTTGTTGAGACAACATTTCTCTCAGGCGGGGCATAGAGTGTTCCAGCGCATCACGCGCCTGGTTGTTGGCCACGGTGAACTGTACGCTGGCTCCGTCGCCATGCATGTTCATGCGGATATGGAGACGGCCCAGCTCAGGCGGGTCGAGACGAATATCAATCTGCTTGAGGTTTTTAGACATCATCATCTGGACCCGTTGTGCCATATCATCCACATCCATTTCCTTACTCAGATGCAGCGGCATCTGCGGCTGAGCCTGGGTTGGTTCTGCACGCAGGTTGGACGACGTGGCATTCATACCCTGCTGACCAGCAGCCGTTGCCACCTGGCTAGCAAAAGCCGGGTCCTGACCAGGCTGGCCTGTTTTACTGTTGGTCAGCTTACCTATCCCGCTACCTGCGAGTGCAGCTTTTAATGCTGCCGGGCTGAGACTTTCAGTATGGGCCAGCATTGCAGGATTAAGCGCCGGATTAACGCCAGCCGGATTGGCGGCGTTGGTGGTGACAGTCGCGCTATTAGTGGCATCCTGGACCGGTACGTTATGGGTTGACGCGCCGGCTTGCTGAGTAGATTGTTGCTGAGCAGTTTGCCACTGGTTGATAAGCTGCTGCGCTGCACCAGCCGGATTATGGTGTACTCCCGACTTAATTTTGTCTGCTTGCTCAGAAAAGCCCAACGTCGTCTGAGCGCTGGCGAGCTCCGAACCTGCTGCGGCTGCAACACCTTGTGCCACAGCGGTTAAGTGCGGCGCATTGTCTGCAGAAACCTGACTCTCTGCCCGCGAGTTCGCGAGTCGTGCTGAATCCGCCGTCACTGCGACAACGCCAGGTGTAGCGTCACCTTTATCATGCATAACTCCTTGCGCAAGCTGCGCTAAGCTCTGGCTATCGGCAGCAGCAGATTGAATCTTAACTTCTCCCGACTTGTTGGCAGAGCTGAGTTCAGGATCCGCAGACGCAGGCTGAGCCGACTCGGCCTTCAAAGCAGCAAGGATAGCCGCTGCCTGCTGCGGTGTCAGCTCTTGCAGTTCTTCGGTGCTCATCTGATCATCCAATCCTAACCTGGTTAACTGCTCGGCCAGCAACTGGGTGATCTCTGCCCCCTGTGCAGCACTGAGCGGAGTACCGGGTGCGGTTAGCTGAGCGTTGTCGGTTATAGCACTGCTAAGCCCCCCCTTTGCACTCATCGGACGAACGACCTGAACGGATTCCGACGCGGCGCGCAATGACAGATCATCTGCACTCTGACCTCGGCTTGCAGGCTGAGCAGGGAGCGGAGGCAAAATGTTGCCGTTACTGGCAGCCAGTGCCTGATTGGCGTCTTTTAAGCGGCCTATCAGCGCATCGCCGTCACTCATGACTTGCTGGGTTGTGGCATTCACGCCTTGCTTGCTGTCACTTTCGTCAGCAATAAAGCGTTGTAAATTCTTAGGGATATCAGGCTGCGTCTCCGCTGGCTGCCCTTTGGCTGACGGAGTCTGCTCATCACCGTCACCTTGTTCGAGCAGTCCCTCAGCCGCATCTTGTCCGCTATCAACACTAATAAGCTTGCCATCCGCTGCAGACTGCTGGTCTTGCGCAGACAGCTTATCTTGCGTAGAAAGCTTATCTTGCGCAGAAACTAATGCAGCTTGTGACTGCCCGGCCGCTTTTTTGACATCACTGGATTCGCTCTGTTCAGAGGCGCCAAACAGCAGAGCCGATAATTTGCTCAAAAAGCCGGAATTTTCCCCGCTTTCATCCTGCTGGACCTGTTGTCCTGCAGACTTAGCCACATTGGTGGCTTTGCTATTATCAACAGCAGATGAGGTTGAGTTGACGTTCATAATTACTTAGCTCGTATTTCAGGCTGCACACCTAAACGGCAGCGAATCCACTGTCACGTGCACAACTGCGTCGGACAGCACTTTGTACTTAATCTGCAGAGATGAGACTCACGGATATCTGTTACTACTCTGCACATTACTACTCTACAAAATCTGCTGCAAAATCTACGCCAAGCACGTCAATGGCCCAATAAACTCAGCTCAAACTGGAACCGGAACGACGTCGGTTAAAGCTGAGGGTCGAAAACTCATCCATCAGCTTCTGCTCACGCTTATTTTCTGCGCGCTGTTTTTCGGTCTGCTTCTTATCGATCAGCCATTGGTAAGATCGGCGCTGTTTATGTACCGCCATCCAATGCTGCTCACAATTGACGACCTGATTTTTAAAGTGGTGTTCTGCATCGCGCTGCTTGGCCAGAGTTTCATCCAACTGAGTAAGAAAGCGGTTGAGGTGACCATATTGACTGGCCGTCAGCCCGGACTGACCACGCTCAACCAGTTGCTGGCAGTATTCCAGACGATACTGCTCAATCTGACGGATTTGCTGATAATAACCTTCCAGCTCAGTGCGCGCCTTGTTGAGCGCCAGGACAGCTTTATCTTCGTTATCTTTGGCCTGCTCCAGCAAAAACTGTAATGCGTTATCCATGATGTTACTCCATGCTCAGCACATTTTTCAGCATGCTGACACACATCTCGTAAGGGACGGATTCTTTCATCGCTTGCTGCAGATAGAGATCCAGGCGCGGCTTGAGAGTAAAGGCACTGTCGATCGCTTTGTCAGTGCCCGGCTTATAGGCACCAATCGACACCAGATCCTGATTTTTACGGCAAATAGACAATACCTGACGTACCGCCTTGGACATCAGCACGTGCTCATCTGTCGTAATTTGTGGCATGACCCGGCTGACGGATTTCTCAACGTCGATCGCCGGATAATGGCCGGCATCGGCCATTTCCCGTGACAGCACGATATGGCCATCCAGAATTGCCCGGGACGCATCGGCGATCGGGTCCTGCAAATCATCGCCTTCGGTCAGCACAGTAAAGAATGCGGTAATCGAGCCTTGCTGCGGACCGCCGTTACCGGCCCGTTCCACCAGCGCGGGCAGCTTGGCAAACACCGATGGCGGGTAACCCTTGGTCGCTGGCGGTTCACCAACCGAGAGCGCGATTTCCCGCTGCGCCTGAGCAAAACGGGTCAGTGAGTCCATCAGCAGCAGGACATCCAGACCCTGATCACGAAAGTATTCAGCAATCGTGAGCGCCGTCTGACATCCCTTGAGCCGCATCAGTGGAGAGGAGTCCGCTGGCGCGGCGACTACCACAGAACGCTGGCGTCCGTCCACCCCGAGGATCTCTTCAATAAATTCTTTAACCTCGCGGCCCCGTTCACCAATCAGACCGACCACGACCACCTGCGCTGTCGTGCCCCGGGTCATCATGCCCAGCGTGACCGATTTACCGACACCTGAACCGGCAAACAGACCGATACGCTGTCCTTTACCGACCGTGAGCAGGCCATTGATGGCCTTGATGCCCACATCAAGCGGCTCACTGATCGGTTTGCGTGCCAGCGGGTTAATCGGCTGAGCGTTGAAAGAGGCGCGTTGGTCGGTATAAATCGGGCCAAGTCCGTCGAGCGGATTGCCCACACCATCAATCACCCGGCCAAGCAGTTCCATGCCGACCGCCAGTCCGGTCTCTTCCGTCAGTGGGGTCACTTTTGCCCCGGGCAGAACCCCGGTTATTTGTTCACTTGGCATCAAAAACAAACTGTCGCCGGAAAAACCAACCACTTCGGCTTCCATCTCGCCGGACATGGTCTCGACCCGGCACAAGCTGCCAATTGGCGCGCGGCAGCCGGTCGCTTCGAGGGTGAGTCCGACCACACGTACCAGTTTGCCAGAGGCAATCGGACGACTAGTCAACCCCTGGGTTTTATACTGTGCAAGACGTTCTGCCAACGCTAACATTATTCATTACCTTGCTGATGACGGTTGGTACCACAAAAACTCTGCAATACAGATCGGATGCGCTCTTCCATCCGATAGTTGACGCTCGATTCGCCGGCTTCAATCTGCACATCGCCGCGATTGAGAGCCGGTTCACTCACCAGCGTCCAGTTACGTAATTGCAACTGTTGTTCACCATAAGCCTGTTCGATAATCTCGCAGTCTTGCGGGTTGAGTTTTAACGTAATGGCGTGGCCGGAAACCGGCAGCGCCTCCACCGAACCTTTGACTGTATCCAGTATCACTTGCGGGTTGGTCTGCGCTTCTACGTGCACCACCTCTTTGACCAAAGTGAGCACCATATCCACCAGCTGCTTTTCAACCTGGGCGTTCATCAACTCCAGCGGCTGGGCAAACTGATTGGCAAGACCAATAAAGGTATTCACGTGTTCTTCTATCACCGCCTGCCCGGCTTCTATGCCTTCGGCCTGCCCCGCAACTAAGCCTTCTTCATGGCCGGCGTTATAGCCCGCTTCTTTGCTCTGCTCGAAACCTTGCTGATAGCCTTCCGCTTTACCCTGTTCCAGACCTTCCTGGTAAGCGGCCTGCTTAATCAGCTCGATATCCTGCTCGGTCAGTTGCACCGGTTCTTCTTCTTCCGGCTCATCAAAATTCGGCATCCAGCTCGGGTCGTAGTTCATCGCCGTTTCCCGAGCCGTTTTATGCTGTTCAGCACTGTAATCAGGCAGACCCCATTTTTTTGGCGGTTCGGCGGCCACTTCTGATTCTGAGCCTAAACGAATAAAACCGCGTTTTCTTTCTCCAGACATACCATCCCTACCCAAGATAAAAAAGGGCCCGCTGAATCAGCCGGCCCGGGTCTGCTGCTGTCATCAGGTCAACAGCCCCTGACAAAATAGATTGTGTTACAGGAACTCGTCGGCGCCGCCGGACAACATCAGTTCACCGTTATCCGCCATACGACGAGCGATGGCCAGAATCTCTTTCTGGGCCGCTTCGACATCCGACACTTTAATCGGCGGCATCGCTTCCAGGTCATCGCGCATCAGTTCAGCAGCACGCTTGGACATGTTCTTGAAGATCTTGTCACGTAGCGCGTCATCGGCACCTTTAAGCGCACGTTGCAGCACATCCTGCGGAACATCGCGCAGTAGTTTCTGAATCCCCTGATCGTCGACTTCGACCAGATTCTCGAACACAAACATCAGATCCTGGATCTGAGTAGCCAGATCTTCGTCCTGGTCGCGCATCTGATCCATCAGAGCTCCCTCGATGTTATTGTCGAGGTAGTTCATGATATCGGCCGCTGCTTTCAGGCCGCCAATCTTAGCCGCTTGCGCACCAGCCTGACCAGCAAACTGTTTCTCCATGATCTCGTTCAGCTCCGCCAGTGCGGATGGCTGAACTTCTTCCAGGTTGGCAATTCGCATCATCAAATCGAGACGGTCACGTTCGGAGAACTGGGCCAGTATCTCCGCCGACTGATCCGGCTCAAGGTAAGACAAGACAATGGTCTGGATCTGCGGGTGCTCGTTAACAATAATGCTGGCAACCTGACGCGGATCCATCCATTTGAGTGAATCGAGACCTTTCGAACCAGTACCGAGCAGAATCTGGTCAACCAGATTGTTGGCCTTGTCCGCTCCCAGTGCTGCCACCAGAGCATTACGCATAAAGTCTTCGCTACCCATACCGATATTGGTGTATTTCTGGATGTCTTCCAGAAATGCACGGTGCACCGCACTGACTTTATCCTGGCTCAGATCTTTAGCCCGCGCCATCGCACTACCGACCCGCTGAACTTGCTTGGGTTCCAGATGGCGGATAATCCCGGCCGCATCTTCTTCATTCAGGCTCAGCAACAGGATTGCTGCACGTTCATCACCCGGTATTGAGGCAATATCAATTTTGGTTTCAGCCACTTCACCGCCGGCATTACGTGGTACGATTTCGTCAGGCATTTTGCATCCAGTTCTTCACTACTTGAGCCGCCAGTTCCGGCTCGTTGGCCACCAGAGCACGTACGGCTTTCAGCACGTCCTCATCCTTATGCAGATTCGGCAAGTCAATCCCCGAACCAAACTCAAACAGTTCTCCGCCTTCAATGTCGCTGCCAATCAGGCTGGTTTCACCATCCGCTCCGATAGGCAGGCCATCCGGGCCATACAGTTGTTCGTCGTCTTCTGCTACAGGGTTGAGCAGTTTTTTCATCGCCGGGCGAACCAGCACCAGCACCACAACGATGATAACCAGTGCACTCGCCAGCCAGCGAATCCAGTCACTGAAATTCGGGTTTTCCCAAATTGGCACATCGGCCAGCGGCTCTATTTCAGGCTCGGCAAACTGCATACTCAATACATTGAGCAGGTCACCGCGATTTTCACTGAAGCCCACCGCACCAATCAGAATCTGTCGGATAGAGTTTAGCTCACTTTCACTCAGCGGAGTGTAGGTCACTTCGCCGGTCTCCGGATTAACACTGGCACGGTTTTTCACCGCAACGGCCACGGTTTGGCGGTTAATTACGCCCGTCTGCTTACGCTCATGGCTGATGGTCGTATCGAGCTCAAAGTTGCGGGTGGCTTCTTTATGCACCGAACCCTGTCCCATCAGCGAGCCGTCTTTCATTTGCGCGACATCCTGCGGAATCGAGGCATCCGCCGGCGGCTGGTTACTTAGAGCGCCGGGAACCCCCGCGACCGTATTACTGTTGTTGTAATCTTCCAGTGTATATTCACTGCGGGTCGATGGCGTGTTCGGGTCAAAGCTTTTGCGCGTTTGTTCAATCGCGCTGAAATCCAGTTCCACATCCACCTGAGCGGTGTAGTTACCCAGGCCAAGGATCGGGATCAGCACCGAGTCAATTTTCTCACGCAGGTTGTCTTCCTGCTTGCGCTCCTGCTCCTGCTCTTTGCGGCGTGCCGCAGAGACCGGATCCTGTGAACCGGAGCTGAGCAGACGACCGTGTTGATCCGTGACCGTGACCCGGGTCGGTTTCATCCCCGGTACCGCACTGGCGACCATATCGACAATCGAATCCACTTCTTCTTGTTTCAGGTCGGAGCCGGTACGCAGGGTCAAAAATACTGAGGCGGACGCTTCCTGGTTATGACGCACGAATACGCTTTGTTTCGGCAGTGCCAGCAGAACACGCGCTTTATTCACCTGACGCATCTCTTCGATCGCTTTGGCCAGCTGGCGTTCCCGGCTCAGTTTTAAACGTTCCTGCTCGAGACGCTGGGAAACCCCAAACCCCATATCCTGCAACAGGATATCATCACCGGCTTCCCGGGATTGATTCAGGCCGGCGCGCACCATGTTCAGTTTGAGGCTGTTGTAGTCACTGTTCGGCACCAAAATGGTGTTGCCATCCAGTTTGTAATCTTGTTTTTGCTGATCCAGGTAATCCAGCACCGGAATCAACTCTTCCGTTTCATAGGCGCCAAGCGGCCGCATTTCCGGCTCTTTGACCCAGAAAAACAGCATCACGATCAAAGCAACACAAATCGAAATGGACAGAACCAGCACGATCTGACGCAGCAGATCCAGATCACCCATAGCAAAATCCATCTTGGATGAGCTTTTCTCATCCAGATCGGGATTCTGCGCCACGCCGTCAAGATCCGCGCCGGCAAGCAGGGCCTGATCTCCGCCAGAGCCGGACAGTGCCAAATCAGTTGTTTGCTTATCTTCAGCCACAGTTCAAATCCTACAATTACACTGGCATGTTCATCAGTTCTTTGTACGCTTCAACCAACTTATTGCGTACCTGGATCGTGGCATCAAAAGCCACACTCGATTTGTTGCGGGCGATCATCACATCCGACAGAGAAACCCCCTCGTCACCACGGTCAAAACGGGTTTGTAAATTACCGGATGATTTTTGCAGAGCGTTCACATTATTGATGGCCTGAGCGAGCATATCGCCAAAATCAGCGCCAACTTTTTGTCCTGTTGCTGCAGGGCGGCTGTTACCCGCTTCGATCATCATCGCCTGCATTTCGCTTTGTAAGCCGTCTAATCTCATTATTACCTCAGATGCCAATTGTTTGACTCATGCCCGTTGTGAATCACCTTTTAGTCAGATCCAGCAAGTTATGTGCCATGCACCGCAACGCTCACTCAGCCCGGAATATCGATTCCGGCATCACGCATTTTGGCCAGTTTGTAGCGCAAAGTGCGCGGGCTGATACCAAGCTTCTCGGCCATCTCTTTACGTCGTCCTTCACATTCCACCAGGGTATCCATGATGATGGCGTACTCCTGATCGCGTAGTTCGCCGCCTAAACCGCTGCTCGCGCTGATTGATTTGGCAAAGTCGGCCTCGGCAACCGGCTTAATCTCTACCGCGGCCACGTCTCCGCTTTCCACCGCACTCTGCAAGCTGCTTGCATCCTGCCAGTCGAGGCCTTCCAGCAAAATATGCTGCTGATCAATGCTGTCCTGGTCACTCAGAATCAGAGCGCGCTGAATCACGTTATCCAGCTCGCGCACGTTACCCGGCCAGTTATAGCTCAGCAACTTATTGATTGCACTTTCAGAAACTGCCGGAACCGCCAGACCAAGCTTTTTACAGTGACGCTCAACCAGATGGCTGGCCAGTGGTTCAATATCCCCTTTCCGCTCACACAGCGCCGGCCAGGCGATTGGGAAAACATTGAGACGATAATAAAGGTCTTCGCGGAATTTTTTCTCTTGCACGTAAGCTTTAAGATCACGGTTACTGGTTGCCAGTACACGCACATCCAGTTTAATGCTCTTGCGGCTGCCCAGCCGTTCCACTTCACGCTCCTGCAGCACACGCAGTAGTTTGGCCTGCAGGTTAAGATCCATTTCGCTGATCTCATCGAGCAAAATAGTACCGCCCTGAGCCTGCTCAAATTTGCCCGGACAAGCCTGAACCGCACCGGTAAATGCCCCTTTCTCGTAACCAAACAGGGTTGCTTCCAGCATGTTATCCGGAATCGCAGCACAGTTGATGGCAACAAACGGGCCGGCTTTACGCGGTGACGCATTATGGATATAACGGGACATCACTTCTTTACCGGAACCACTTGGCCCCAGAACCATGACATTCGCGTCGGTTTTCGCGACTTTTTCTGCCAGGCTCAGCAACTTAAGGCTTTTTTCGTCCGCGACCACAGCATCACCGTTGTCATCCGATTTCACCGGAGCGTAACGGCTGACCATGTTAAGCAACACCTCAGGTGCGAAAGGTTTGGCCATATAATCAATCGCCCCTTCCTTCATCGCCGACACTGCATCTTCAATATTGGCATACGCGGTCATCAGCAGCACCGGAAGATTCGGCCAATGCTGTTTGATGTTACGCAGCAGGGCCAGGCCGCCCATTCCGGCCATTTGCACGTCAGAGACCACAATATCAACCGGATAGGTTTTCAGTTTCAACAACGCATCCTCGGCACAATCGGCTTCAAGCCATTCGTAGCCCGCTAATGCCAGAGTGTCTACCAGTGCTTCGCGTAGACCTTCATCATCTTCAACGATTAAGACTTTACTTTGAGCCATCATCATTCTCCCGAGTCTGAGTGAGACGTGTGTGGTTGACGCTCCAGAGGCAAACACATGGTAAAACAGGCACCATCCCCCGGTTCAGAAATCAACTCAAGTTGGCCGTCGTGTGCACGACACACCATTTGTACAACCGCAAGACCAAGGCCGGTGCCTTGTGAACGGGTGGTAAAGAAAGGCTCCATAATTTTTTGTTGTAGCTCTTTCGCCACACCTGGCCCATTGTCCTGCACAGAAATTTTTAATACCCCATTCACCGGTCGGAAAAAGACATCGATTTGAGCACCTTTACCGACGATTTGAATCGCATTCATCACCAGATTACTTAACGCAGAAGCGATCGCATTAACGTTACCCATCAGTTGGGTCTCTTGCTGCTCCACTTCCTGGCCGTAATCAATCTGATTATTTTTTACTGCGGTTTCGATCATCGGCAAAAATTCATTCACCAGATCGGCCACCGTAAAAGGCTGAATCACTTTGTTATCACCACCTTTGGCGAACAGCAGCATGTCGTTAACTTGTTTTTCCAGGTCATGCAAGCGATCCATCAGTTTGCTTTGGAAACGTTCGCGAGTGGGCTGAGGCAGATTAGGCGCTGACAGGTTGGAGGCATACAGCATTGCGCTCGACAACGGTGTTCTGACCTGATGCGCCAATGACGCCACCATGCGGCCCAGCGATGACAAACGTTGCAGATCGCTGACCCGCGACTGTAACAGCCGGGTTTCCGTCAGATCCGTGATAAGAATCAGTTGTCCGGTCGCCGATGCCGAGATAGCCAAACGAACCTTACGTCCGTTACGCAGCGAGATCTCGTGGCCGTCATCTTCGCGCGGTGCAAAAGCGGCCTGAATAATGGTATACCAGCGCTCACCCAGCAGCGGCACGTCAAGCAGACGCTGAGCTTCAGGGTTGGCTTCACGCACTATGCCCTGGGTATCGAGCAAAATCACTCCAGCTGGCATAACATCCAGTACTTGTTTGTAGCGCTCCACCTGATGCTCAAGGGAGTCTAAATGAGAATGCTGTTCTTGCGCTGCGTGGTCCATCGTCGGAAATCTGCCTCTAAATACAACAATAGCCTGTAACGCAAGATGCGTGCCAGGCTATTTACATTACTTTTCAGCAGGTTAATGCTATGACAATAAATTGACTCAGCGAAAATCAGCGCTGCATGTTGTATTTGCGCATTTTCTCAACCAAAGTCGTGCGGCGCATACCCAGCATATCAGCGGCACGAGCCACAACGCCACCCTGAGCGTCCAGAGCCTGGTTAATCAGGTTCACTTCCAAATCGGCCAGCAACTCTTTCAGGTTCACGCCTTCCGGAGGCAGTGATTGTGGGGCATCGAGCTGCTCACTAAAGTCTTCATCCTGACCAAAACTGAAGTCTTCCGAGAAAATATCCGCCAGCACATCGCGCTCCTGCTCTTCAACCGAACTGAAACGACTTGGCTCAGGCTGGAATTCAGGAATATCACTGTAACGGTATTTGGTCGGCAGATGGTTAACATCCACCAGGCTGTTCGGATACAGGATAACCATGCGCTCGACCAGGTTGGCCAACTCGCGCACATTCCCCGGCCAGTCGTGCTCCATCAGAGAATTGATCGCGCGTGGTGTGAAACAGATAGGCAGGCTGCCTTCCGCTTCCAGACGGGTCATCAGCTCCTGCAGCAGGAGCGGAATATCTTCTTTGCGCTCTTTCAGCGCCGGCATTTCAATCGGGAACACATTGAGACGATAGTAAAGATCTTCACGGAAACGCTGATCATCTATCATAGTTTCCAGGTTGCGGTGCGTCGCCGCAATCACGCGGACATTGGCTTTAATCGTACTGTTACCGCCGACACGCTCAAAACAGCGCTCTTGCAGCACTCGCAGCAACTTCACCTGCATACTCATCGGCATATCACCGATTTCATCCAGGAACAGTGTACCGCCGTCAGCCAGTTCAAAACGTCCTTTCCGCGCGGTAATTGCCCCGGTGAAGGCGCCTTTTTCATGACCAAACAGTTCGCTTTCTAACAGATCGGCCGGAATAGCGCCGCAGTTAATCGGCACGAACGGGCCGCCGCGACGTGACGAATGGTAATGGATGTTACGTGCCACCACTTCTTTGCCTGTCCCGGATTCCCCCAGGATAAGCACATTGGCTTCGGTGCCCGCAACTTGTTCAATCAGGTGACGAACTTCCTGGATACCATGACTTTGCCCAACCAGGCTGCGAAACAGCGTGTTTTTACGCGCACTCGCCATGACCTGAATGCCTTTACGCCCCAGGAACTCTTTGCAGTGTCTCAGTGCTTCACTGAGCTGCGGATAATTGAGAGGGAAATCCAGCTCACCAACAAAATGGGGAAACTCTTCCAGCGAGTACGGCTGCTTATTCGCGACCAATAGCGGGATGTGGTTAGCTTTTGCAAGAGAATTCGACAGCAACTCAGGTAAGCACTGCGTTCCGAGGGAGCCCAGGATGCATCCAGCCCAAACAGCCGACCAGTCAATCTGATCCAACTGAGAAGACTCAATCACCTCACATTGCTCTCCAACAAATTCTAATATGGTACTGAGACTCAGACGAATCGAGGGATCGTCTTCAATCACAAGTAGTTTTGCTAAACCTTGCATAGGTGAGATTATTTGCCTTAATTCTGGAATGTTGTTGTCGCACTGCTGACTGTCATCATCAGACCCGACAATTTATAATATCTATCTGTCTAAACGACAGACAATTTGTGGAATTCAGCAACAAAAAAGCCACTGGCTAGTTAGTGGCTTCTATTCTATTTAATTATAAAAATAAGGCAACCTGGCAATTAACCGATGTGATATCAGTTAAAAGTTTCAAAAATTCCTTAGATTCCCACTTCTGAGGCAGTCAGATTGTGGTATTCAGCCGGAATTTGATCCCAGGCGGACTTGATTTCACGCAAAATATCAATAACGTCGTCAATAGGCTGAGGGTCATTCTCATAGTTTGCCGTCGTGATCTGAGTGATCATAAATTCATACAACTGATCGAGATTCTCGGCGATTTCGCCACCATCATTCATCGACAGACAGCTGCGCAGGCTGATGACAATTTCTAACGCCTTACCAAGACGTTCACCTTTAACCGGGATATGACCCTGCAACATCGCCGCCTTACCTTGAATAAGACGTTCAATTGCACCGCCCATCAGCATCTGAACGATTTTATGCGGTGAGGCCGCACTTAGCTGGCTATCCACTGATACTTTTTTGTACGCCTGTAAAGAACCACGCATAGTCTTCCTCTTTATAAAAACTTTTTGTATTGCTGAACTGATTTGTTGCCGTAGCGATATTTATGCAACAATCGACCTATTGCAGTCGTTTGTGACTGCATCTGTTCAACAAGCTGTTGTGTTTGCAAAATTGCCTTGCGCCAAACCTCAGAATGGGCAAATTCCGGATTGTCAGCTGCGTAGAGTAACAATCCTTGCAATAACCGTTCTCTCTTATCGACCAAGTCTACAATTTCTTCAGTGTTAATGTCTTGCACTGAAAGACTCTGCTTTAATTGGTGATCCAGATCACGTAAAACTTGCAGCTCATCATCCATGTTACTGACCTAACATACTCATCATGCTCGACAGCTGGGACTGCATGTTGCTGGTTGCATCCTGCATGGCAGAGAAGCGCGCATGGGTGCGCTGCTGTAAATTATCCATGCGGCGATCTAATGCCGCCTGGTCATCCGTCAGGCGTCTGTCCTGCTCACCAAGGCTACGCTCACGAGTGCGAATCGAACCGGTCACCCCGGTCATACTCTGAATCGCATCTTCTACTTTGCGTGCGAATCCCTGGTTGCCGCCAAAAAACTCGCCCAGACGAGTGAAGTTATTGTTCAGCTGGCGATCGAGCATGTCATGATTGATCTCCAGTGTTCCCTGACGGGTCGTCGTAATACCAAACTCAGTCAGGCTACGAATATCTTGCGGAGCACCTTCTACCGGCGATGAAAACACCGAGCGTAAACGTGAATGCGCGCTGCGCACCACACTGTCACCGGCCAAAGGCCCCGCCTTCCCGGTCGTGGGATCAACACTGCTCAGATCCTGGCTGACCGCAAAAAACTGGTTATACGCTGCGACAAATTGTTCGATATCCTGACGCACACTGTCACGGTCATATTCAATATCGATTTCAGCCGGTCGATCACCCGGATTGGTTTTACCACTCAGGGTTAAATCAACCCCGTCAATGGCATTTTCAATCACGTTGTTTTCACTCGACAACTTAGCGACACCGTCCAGCATCACCATGGAGTCCTGCCCGGCCTGAACCTGAATCATTCCTGAATAACCATCGAATGAATCTTGCGCCGCTTTCAGTTCCTGCTGCGCCTGTTCGAGTTGCTCGAGACGTTCGCGCTCTGCTTCCGGCAGTTTCGCGCGAGCAGCTTGCTTAGCTTCTTGTGGCGTCATATTGCCGCTTTGCACGGCTGCGTCAATGGCAGCCTTTTCACGGGCTAGTTGGGCATCGAGACGAGCCTGAGCCTCTTGCGGCGTAACATAAGAATCCGTGAGCGTACCGGAGGCAGTGTTGCTCCAGCCCGGCACTTGCGATGATTTTTCCTGCGCCGTACTGTCTAACTCAGCTTCCGGCTCTGAATAGGAATCGAGTAAAGTCCCCGAAGCCGTTTCAGTCCAGCCCGGAATTCTGTCTTGTGGTCTCAGATAACGGTTGGCATCCGTGCCGGCTTGTGCCGCTGCACGGACTGCGTCTTCGGACAGCTCATCTGAATCAGAACTTTGATCTGTGCTTTGTGCAGCAGAATTGACGTGTTCTGACATGGCCTGATCGACATTTCGTGCCGCCTCGCCAATCCGGTCGGCAACTTGAGCGGCAACTTTTTGCTGCTCGGGTGTCAGAGGGGCAATCAGCTGCTGTGCTTTGGCGCGTGCTGATTCCAGATCTTTGACCCGATCTTCTAACGTTTTGTATTCCAGGCGATGCAACACATCCCCGGATGGGGCATCGGCGCGAATACTAATGCGGTGATTCGCACCGGATAAATTTGAAGCGACAATCAAACGCGGCCCGTCAACGTCATTGATGACCGAAGCACGAACTCCTGGGTTACGGTCCTCGTCGTTAATGCCACGTACGACATCAATCAATCGGGATCGACCACGTACATCGACACTAAATGATTGATCACCAAGAGAAATCTGCAGCTTACCCGGACCAAATCTGGCATCTTCCGGTAATACCGCTGATGCCAGTTTATGACTTTGGGCAAGCTGCAGCACATCGACTGCGTATCTGCCTGCGATTGCGTCTGTGGATGCGGTCGCAGTTACCACCTTGTCGTCGCTTGTATCGACTTTGCGCACGGCAAAAGCCTCCTGCTGACGAAAATTCGTCATCAGGTTACGCATGGT
The DNA here is from genome assembly GCF_029962385.1 of Vibrio sp. ABG19. Lineage (NCBI taxonomy): Bacteria > Pseudomonadati > Pseudomonadota > Gammaproteobacteria > Vibrionales > Vibrionaceae > Vibrio > Vibrio sp. ABG19. The sequence continues at coordinate 407,853 of NZ_CP071708.1, forward strand.
ATCCAGCGACTCTCTGAGTCTGCCATAGGCACTGATACTGGTATCAATTTCAGTACGCTTGTTGTCAATGCTTTGCTGCTTGGGAGCACGCTCTGCATTAACAATTCCGCTGACCACTGAATTAATATCAAAACCAGTGTTCATTCCCATTGGGCCTAAACTCATTATTTCACCTCAAAAAAACGATTACACCTTGGTCAGTAACAGGCCCGATGTCGGGCTCTGTCCCTGCGACAGGCGTCGTAAAACCTCAAGCATTTCTTCATCTGGAATCTGACGTATTATGTCGCCGGTTGAGGCCTCATAAATCGTCACAACATCCCGCCCTGATTCTTCATCCACCCTGAATGCCAGCCCCTTGTTGAACGAATCAACAAATTCATTCATCTGTTCAACAATCTTAGCACGTTGCTCCTCGCTGACCCGCTGTTGTTCACGGGATTGCTCAACGGCGCTTGCCAATGCCTGGTCCTGACCTCGTTGTGTCTGCTGTGCCAAACGTGCAGTATTATCGCCACGCTGAACCATGCGGTAGTCATCTTTCGAATCAGAAGCGCCTTTCACGCTATCGTTTTCTGAAGCAAATTTAATGCCACTCTGCGAGCCGTAAGGCTGGACGTTCGATGTATAGGATGGTCCGTCCATAACAATCTCCCTCCACCTTATCAGCCGTCGTTAAGAGAACGACGACCTAAAGCTCCCAGCTGCCAGGATTAACCCAGCAGGCTAAGAGCTGCAGATGGTGCCTGTCTCGCCTGCGCCAGTACCGACGTACTCGCTTGTTGCAGGATCTGTGACTTGGTCATCGCCGTCGTTTCACGTGCATAGTCAGTATCTTTGATACGGCTACGAGACGCGTTCACGTTCTCATTGATGTTATCAAGGTTACTGATTGCATGGTTAAAACGGTTTTGGAATGCACCCAGAGAAGCACGCTGACTGTCAACCGATTTCAATGCGCCATCCAGCAACGCGACCGCTTCTTGCGAGCCGGCCACACTGGTCACATCGATATCTTTCACTGTCACATCCTGACCAGCCGCAAAGCCAATCTCAGAGCCAAGATCACCGCCGATAGTGACCTCACCGTTTACCTTCTGAGTAGCAGCAAACAGTTGCAGTTTACCATCTTCGCCGACAGACGCTTTTACATCATCATTCTGACCGTTAATGTAAGTCGCTACTTCTTCTAAATCATCACCCTGTTTAGCATTGATGGTCACATTGCGCGCCTCACCCTGACGATCGGTATAGCTCAGAGTCAGCTCAGTGGCATCACCCACTGTCCAGTCCGCGGCTTTCCCTTCTGCTGCACGGTAAGATTTACCGCCCATTGCCATGGTATCAGAACGCAAGTTGCCCATGCTCAGATTTACCGCTTCACCGGAATCTGCGCCAATCTGGAATGATTTATTACCAAAAGTACCGTTTAGTAGTTTGTTACCACCAAATGAAGTGGTTTCCGCAATACGGTTCAGCTCATCATTCAGCGCCGACACTTCTTCTTGAATTGCCTGACGCTCAGAACCTGAGTTAGAGCCGTTTGAGGATTGCAATGCCAGGTCACGCATACGTTGCAGAATGTTGGTGCTCTCGGTCATCGCACCTTCAGCGGTTTGCGCGATTGAGATACCATCATTTGCGTTACGTACAGCCATATCCAAACCACGACTTTGTGAACTCAGTCGGTTTGAGATCTGCAGCCCCGCCGCGTCGTCTTTAGCGCTGTTGATACGGTAACCGGAAGACAGACGTTCCATCGACTTCTGGGCACCGTCAGCTGCACCGTTCAGATAACGCTGGGCGGTCATCGCCGAGACGTTGGTACTTACATTAATTGCCATATTGTGATCTCCTAAGGCGGAATAGTTGGCGCGTTTTCGAGTCTCTCACCTCTCGTCCACGCACCTCATTTCTCTCGTATCCTTTAACGGCGACCACTCAACATCCTTTAGGCCGAACTGCGACCTTTTTTCCAACAATTGTCCATTTATGAATAAAACGTGACCAAGAACACAAAAATCAGGCATAAAAAAATCCAGCCGAAGCTGGACTTTTTTGTTCTTGGAGGCGATTAGCCCAGCAGACTTAGTGCCGCTTGCGGAGTCTGTTTGGCTTGAGCCAGGATTGAGCTTGAAGCCTGAGACAGAATCTGTGCCTTCGTCATTGCCGTCGATTCTTTCGCGAAATCGGTGTCTTTGATACGGCTCTTAGACGCATTCACGTTTTCGTTAATGTTGTCCAGGTTATTGATAGCGTGACCGAAGCGGTTCTGGAATGCACCCAGCTCTGCGCGGTGGCTATCAACATATTTCAGGGCAGCATCAACGATAGCAACCGATTCCTGAGCACCACCTACGCTGGTTACGTCGATGTTGTCGACTGTCACTTGCTGACCGTCACCCATACCCAGTTCACCAGCCAGACCGCCGCTGAAGGAAACAGGGCCAGACACTTTGTTGTTGTCCGTGAACACTTGCAGCTGACCATCTTCGTTTACCGACGCTTTGACCATGTCAGTCTGACCGTTGATGTAAGTCGCCAGCTCTTCGATATCATCACCCGCTTTCGCGCTGATGTTGATGGTCTGCTCTGTACCTTGCGCATCGTTCAGCGTGATGCTCAGGTCATTTGAACCATCAGCGACTGTCCAGTCCTGGTCTTTAGCATTGGCTGCCTGGTAGCTGGTACCACCCATCATACGGTTATCACTGCGCATATCTTTCAGGGTCAGCATCACCGCTTCACCGTTATCCGCACCAATCTGGAATGCTTTGGTTTCGAAGGTGCCGTTCAGCAGTTTGTTACCACCAAAAGACGTGGTTTCTGCGATACGGTTCAGCTCATCATTCAGTGCTGTAACTTCTTCCTGAATCGCGACACGGTCTGATTTAGAGTTCGAACCGTTAGCAGATTGCAGAGACAGGTCACGCATACGTTGCAGGATATTGGTGGTTTCGTTCATCGCACCTTCTGCTGTCTGCGCCATCGAAATACCATCGTTGGCGTTACGTACCGCGACATCCAGACCGCGGCTTTGTACATTCAGACGGTTTGAAATTTGCAGACCAGCCGCATCATCTTTTGCGCTGTTGATGCGTGAACCAGAAGACAGACGCTCCATTGAGGTTTGCTGAGCACTGGTTGCACTGTTCAGGTAACGTTGCGCGGTCATCGCTGATACGTTGGTATTTACATTTACTGCCATAGTGGTATCTCCAATTGATTTTCCGATATTTCCGGTTTCCGACGTCTCGGAAAACCAAGTAGTTCTCTCAAAGTTACTTTCTTTAACGGCGTGGGTTTGAAAAGCTTTAGGTCGATTTTAAGATTTTTTTGAAAAAAGCTGCTTTAGCGGATTAAAAGTGACGAAACGACAAAAAGAGCTAAAAAATTGCGTTTTTCACTAAAGCTTTTCAAGCGCTTGTCGATACTGCTTGGTTCGGCTTACCAATAAGACTTATTGGTTGTAACAAGGCCTATTCGTTGCATTACACCTATTCATTATCTGAGGCGATGATGAACATGAGATAGGAACAAGCCTCTTGCTAAGTAACAGCTGACAGAATACTAGTTACCCAGCAGAGTCAGGGCGATATTGGGCTGATTGCGTGCCTGGGCCAGAATCGTGGTACTAACCTGCTGCAGGATCTGCTGCTTAATCATTTGAGTGGTTTCTTTGGCGTAGTCGGTATCTTTAATCCGACTGTTGGATGCAGCAAGATTCTCATGCACATTATCCAGATTGTTAATGGCATGACCAAAACGGTTCTGCAGCGCCCCCAGTTCAGAGCGATGGCTGTCGACATACTGCATGGCAGTATCCAGCACCGACACAGCGCGCTGCGCACCGCCAACCGAAGTAATATCAAGATTATCAACCGCTTCATAACCTTGCAGGTTCATCTGCAGCTCATCGGCCAGACTGCCGCTGAAAGACAAAGTGCCCGCCGTTTCTTTACCGGCCATGAAAATCTGTAACTGTCCTTTGTCATTAACCGATGCCGAGACCTTATCGGTCTGACCATTAATGTAGGTAGCCAGCTGTTCAATGTCATCGCCATTGCGGGCCTGGAGGGTGATCTGCTCTTGCTGACCACGCGCATTAAGGTAGGAGATGTTCAGCTCATTGCGGCCATTACCGGTCCGCCAGTCTTTATCTGCCATCCCAGCGGCAACATAACTGAAACCACCCATATTAATGTCATCAGAGCGCATGCTCTTCAGCGATAACTGCACCGCTTCGCCGGATGAGGCACCAATCTGGAAGGACGCCTGACCGAAAGAACCGTTGAGCAATTTTCGCCCACCAAAAGAGGTCGTTTCAGCGATTCGGTTCAGTTCATCATTCAAAGCGCCCATTTCTTCCTGTAAAGCGACTCGATCCTGTTTATTGTTTGACCCGTTAGCCGATTGCAAAGACAAATCCCGCATTCGCTGCAGAAGATTGGTGGTTTCCTGCATCGCGCCTTCGGCAGTCTGCATGATTGAAATGCCGTCATTAGCATTACGTACCGCCACATCCAGCCCACTCATTTGCGCTTTGAGTCGATTGGAGATCTGCAAACCTGCCGCATCATCTTTGGCGCTGTTGATTCTGTTTCCAGAAGACAACCGCTCCATTGACTGATTGAGCATATCGGTCGCGCTGGTCAAATGCCGCTGGGCTATAAGCGCTGAGATATTGGTGTTGACCGTAATCGCCATGCAGTGAAGGCACCCTGTGCTGAGTATCGTGTATGCAAGCTCTATCGGCAGACCGGCACTAAACTTTAGTGCCGCTAGCAGATTTAGCTCACTCAGACCAGATGTTACTTTAAGCAGCAACGAGATAAAGAAAAAGCCAGGCAAAGCCTGGCTTGAACTCAATCCTGACCAATAAAAACTTTTGCGCTCGTTCAGGCTTTCAGACTGAGTGACTGCAACATCGCCTCAGACGGCGCAAAGAAATAAGCACCTGTGACGGCCTGAGTAAAGCGCAACAGCTGATCGGTTTTGCCATCGGTTACCCCATACATGCTGTCGAGCATCGTCTTAATATTATGCAGTGTGTTGCAGTAAGCAATAAACAGCAGACCATGTTCACTGCTGGCACTGCCATAAGGCAGGCTGTGGCGCACAATTTTCAGCCCTTTACCCTGCTCTTTAATATCCACCCGGCCGACATGGGAAGCGGCTGGCACATTATCCAGCTCGACTGAGTCGACTTTGGTTCGACCAATGACCTTTTCCTGCGCGGACACATTCAGGCGATTCCAGGCCGGCAGTTTGTGGACAAAACGCTGCACCAACACATAGCTGCCCCCGGCAAATTCACCATCGGGTATGATGGCGACTTCACGGCGCTGCTCCTGTTTCGGGTTTTCTGTGCCGTCAATAAAACCGGTCATGTCTCTGGAGTCCAGATAACGGAAGCCATAGGTTTCATCGACCACCTCGACATCTTCCGCCACCTGCTCCAGACATTGGCGCATCACGTAAAACAGCAGGTCGTGACGCAGGCTGTGACAGTGAATCAGCACATCGACATCGGTTGCCGGTGCCTGAGTTACGCCTTCTCCCAGCGGAGAAAAATCAATTAATTCTCCCGGCATCGGCGTTTCCAGCTGTTGCCAGAACGCCTTACTGAATGCGATAGACAAGCTCAATTCCGCGCCTGGCTGCGTTGCGTTCAGTTCCTCCACCAGCGCAGGTAAAGCCTGCAACTGCTCAAGAACCTGAGCGTAGTTTTGCTTAATTTTCAAAAGACTGTACAGTGCGAAGGGTTTCGCTTCCGGCAAAATAGCCGACTGTGGCGTTGACATATTAAGTCCTCACTTTTGTTTTTGCTCAGTGTATTCAATCATCAGACAAGCCCACTCAGTGCTGCGTGCCAATCCCGGCGCCGCTGTGCTTATCCTAAAAATAAGTGCTGGTTTGTACGTGTCCGGCGCGGTTATCGATTAGCGTCTATCGGTTCACAAAAGCAGTCTTTTACCCGGCGACTGCGCAGCAGATACAGAACTAACCATAACAGAATCAATAAGGTCAGGGCATTCGCCCAATGAAAAATGCCGTGTTGCAAATACGTGTGGTATCCCACCTGGATTGACTGTACAAGCACCGTCAGTATCGTCAGCCAGCGCCCGTTACGCACCAAAGCGTTAATTTTTGTCCGCTGCTGATGGCGCAGGCCTATCAGCCACATCAGTGCCAGACCGGGCAAGCCAGACAGCAAACCAAGATACAGGGTGGCCGAATTCGGATAGACCCAGGCCAGAATATCAGAACCACTGCTGCGGCTGACGCCTGCCATCACAAACACCAGCCAGGCCCGGGCCAGAAATATCCAGCCCAGCCATAGCCAGACCGGTGCCTTCAGGTAACCATGTGTATCATATTGTTCAATCGCGTAACGCACTGCTCGCCCTGTACCACTTAGCAACTTCATGTTATTGCCTTCCACTTTAGCGCAATGATTTCAAATAGCTATATGCAAGCGCTACTTTTGGTGCCAACCAAGCTTCATGTTACCCTTGGTGAAAACTGATAGGACGGCTGAAATGAAAAACAAAATCGTCGCGTCGCCGCAAACTCAGGACGACGCCAATAAAATTGCCAGGGCGACACAAAAGCCCGGCCAAACCAAAGAGCAAACCAAGCTGATTGCCCAAGGTATCGAAAAAGGCATTGCCCTGTATAAGAAAGAACAAAAAGAGAAACAGCGCCAGGCTGATCGGGCACGCAAAAAAGCGCTGAAAAGCAAGCAGTCAGCGCAAAGCGATGACAATAACATCGATTCAGAACCGTCGCTTAATACCACATCTTCATCACCTGCATGGCAAACCAGACTACCATGGATACTGCTGATAGTGAGTTGGATCGGTTTTGCACTCTATATCACCCTCGCTTAATGTCTGCCGGGAGAAGCACAATCGGGCCTCTCCTGCTCATCCTCCACATGTAAACGACATCAATGTAAACGATACCAACATATCGATAACTATAACGATAGATTATTCCTGTCGACCGTTACACCTACTCCGCCACAATAGCCTTGTTATCTATAAGAATTTATTATTTTTATTCTGACATCATGCTATTTCGGCCCCACTTTTTATCGTAATTTTTCTTGTTATAACTCTCTTTATCAAAATGTGATTAAGCTAGCATCCATATTATATGGAAACGTTTACAGTTGCGGCGTGAAACATAATTATCATTAGGAACAAAAAATGTCCCATATACAAAATGGTCTGAGCTTTATAGACATCATGGTTTTTGCCATCTACGTTGCCATCATCATCGCTGTCGGTCTCTGGGTATCCCGCGATAAAAAAGGCGTGGCAAAAAGTACTGAAGATTACTTCCTGGCCGGTAAATCACTGCCTTGGTGGGCCGTCGGTGCCTCGCTGATTGCCGCTAACATCTCTGCTGAACAGTTTATCGGTATGTCCGGCTCTGGCTTTTCTATTGGCCTGGCGATTGCTTCTTACGAGTGGATGGCCGCGTTAACCCTGATCATCGTCGGTAAATACTTCCTGCCAATTTTCATCGATAAAGGCATTTACACCATCCCGGAATTTGTTGAACAACGTTTTAATAAAAACCTTAAAACCATTCTGGCGGTGTTCTGGATTGCCCTCTACGTCTTCGTCAACCTGACCTCAGTGCTTTATCTGGGTGGCCTGGCTCTGGAAACCATCCTAGGTATTCCGCTGATGTACTCCATCCTGGGTCTGGCACTGTTTGCTCTGGTCTATTCTATCTATGGCGGTCTGTCAGCCGTGGTCTGGACCGATGTCATTCAGGTGTTCTTCCTGGTACTGGGCGGTTTGCTGACGACTTACATGGCAGTGGGCTTTATCGGCGGTGACAACGGCTGGTTCAGCGGTCTGTCGACCATGATTGACGCAGCACCTGGTCACTTTGAAATGATCCTCGACCAAAGCAATCCGCAGTACATGAACCTGCCGGGTATTGCCGTACTGATCGGTGGTCTGTGGGTAGCGAACCTGTATTACTGGGGCTTTAACCAATACATTATCCAGCGCACGCTGGCAGCTAAATCGGTACCTGAAGCGCAAAAAGGGATTCTGTTCGCCGCATTTCTGAAACTGATTGTGCCATTTTTAGTGGTTATTCCGGGCATCGCGGCCTACGTGATTACTAACTCACCGGAACTGATGGCGAGCATGGGCGAGATGGCGACCAACAATATGCCAAATGCCGCTCACGCGGATAAAGCCTACCCATGGCTGACCCAGTTCCTGCCGGTGGGTCTGAAAGGTGTGGTCTTTGCAGCTCTGGCTGCAGCCATCGTGTCGTCACTGGCCTCGATGCTGAACTCAACCGCCACCATCTTCACCATGGACATTTACAAAGAGTACATTGCACCACAAACCGGTGACCACAAATTGGTTAACGTCGGCCGTATCACTGCGGTGGTCGCTTTAGTTATTGCTTGTATGGTCGCGCCTATGCTAGGCGGTATCGGCCAGGCATTCCAGTATATCCAGGAGTACACTGGTCTGGTCAGCCCGGGCATTCTGGCGGTGTTCCTGCTGGGTCTGTTCTGGAAAAAAACCACCAGCAAGGGCGCAATCACAGGTGTGGTACTTTCCATTCCGTTTGCTCTGTTCCTGAAATTCATGCCTCTCAACATGCCATTCATGGACCAGATGCTGTACACCCTGCTGTTCACTATGGTGGTCATCGCACTCACCAGCCTGAGTACCTCGGCTAATGATGACGATCCAAAAGGCATCACACTAACGTCATCGATGTTTGCCACCGGTAAAAACTTCAATATTGCCGCCTATGCCATCATGATTGCACTGGCTGTGCTGTACACCATTTTCTGGTAAATCTAGTCAGACATGACCTAAGGTTATGACATCAAGCCCCGCCCGACGGCGGGGCTTCATCCGTTTTATCAATCCGCACTCAGTGAGCCAGATATGCATCAAGAGTTACTGCCGAATATCGTTACTTTTCTGCAATCCATGTCACCATTCAGCCAGCTCAAGGCTGAAACCGTCAATCAAATAGCGCATTCGGTCGAAATCCTTTATCTGGGAAAAAATGAATACCTTGATTCGCACCAATCCGCACAGCAACAATTCCTGTACCTGATCAGGGCTGGCGTGATTGAACAACGTTATCAGGATGGCAGCCTGCGTTCACGTCTTGGCAGTGATGACATATTTGGTCTCAGCCAAAACCACCAACCTGAGTACCATGTTGTGGCGCTGGAACATACGCTGCTGTACCGGATTGATTATGCATCTTTGCTGGAAAAAGTGGCGGACTACCCACAAGTGATTGCCCAGCTTGCGCCAAATATCCCCACCCGTCTTGCCCACTCAATCCATCGGCCGGTCACCGATAGCGCTGACACTATTTTTCTCCAGCCGGTCAGTCAGTTGCTCGACCCAAAGATTGCGATTGTTTCACCAGACACCACGATTCAGCAGGTTGCACACCGGATGCGTAACGAACTGCGCAGCTCATGTGCGGCGATTGTCGATGAACAGCAAAAACTGATTGGCCTGGTGACAGATAAAGACATGACCAAACGGGTCGTAGCCCAGGGCTGGGATGTACAGCAACCGATATCTTCTATCATGACCACGCACCTCTACGCGGTAAACAGCCGCGATCTGGTCTTGAATGCCACTGAGTTGATGATGCAGCATCACATCCAGAATATTCCGGTCGTTGACGATAACTTTGCCATTCTGGGCATCATTACCCCGCAACAATTGATTCAGAAACACAGTATTCAGGCCGTGTTTCTCAACGAAAAGATTCGCCAGGCCGATTCGGTTGTGGCACTGAGTGAACTTGGCTCTGAGCGCAATGCGCTGTTTTGTGCCTTAGTGGAAAGCGGCGTCTCTAGTGACATCATCGGTCAGGTTATGACACGGATTTACGATGCGTTTACCTGCCGCCTGCTGGAACTGGCTGAGCAACATCTTGGCATCGCGCCGTGTGCGTTCAGCTGGATTGCAGCTGGCTCCCATGCCCGGCATGAAGTCCATCTCGGTTCCGATCAGGATAATGCCCTGATCCTTGCTGATAGTGCGACAGAGAGCGATAAAGCCTATTTCAGCCATCTGGCGATGTACGTGTGTAAGGGGCTGGATCAATGTGGCTATGCGTTATGTAATGGTCGTTTTATGGCCGTGACCCGGCAATGGTGTCAGCCGCTGCACATCTGGCAGGAGTACTACCGCAAGTGGGCGCGGGCGCCGGAATATGACCAGTTGCTCAATCTAAACGTGTTTATCGAAATTCGTCATATCGCCGGTGATCAGCGCCTGTTTGCCGCCCTTGATAGCCAGCGCCAACAGCAGATCAGTGCCAATCCGAAACTGATGGCAGCGCTGGTAACGAACACACTGCGCACCCGTCCTCCGCTTGGCATCTTCAACAATCTGGTCCTTAAAAAAGATGGCCTCAGCGGAGAAAAAACGCTCGATATCAAACACGCGGCTCTGAGCTGCCTGGTCGACATGGCACGTATTTCTGCGCTCAGTGCCGGCGGTCAGATGCAGGACACCCTGTCTCGACTGCAATTTGCCGAGCAACATTCGCTGCTCAGCCACTCCTCTTATCAGGACTGCCTGGGGATCTATCACTTTGTCACCGACCTGCGTAACCAGCATCAGGTTGATGCGCTGCGCAGTGGTCGTCCTGTCAATAATTTGCTGCAGCCGAACCGGTTTGGCAGCTTTGAACGCCAGCATCTCAAAGACGCCTTCCGCATCATCTCCGGCTTACAAGATGCAATGCGGGTCAAGTTCGGACAATAAGATGTTAAACAAAATCGCAACATCATCGTTGCTGCGTCAACTGGAACAACAACGTCAGCAGGTACTCGATAAGAGCACACATCTACCGCCATACCTGCAAACCTGGTTGAGCCACCCGCTGCCCCAGGCCGATTATGATGTACGCCAGCAACCGATACTGGCGCTGGATATTGAAACCACTGGTCTGGATGCCAGCAGAGACCAGATTGTCAGTATTGGCTGGGTGCCTGTCATCAACAACATTATCCGTTTGTCAGGCGCACAGTACTTTTTAGTGAAACCGTTATCACAAAATCATCACCAACAGGCCCTGATTCATCATATCGTGCCGCAAATGCAACAACAGGGGATACCACTGTCGCAAGCAATTGAGGTACTATTTACTGAGTTAAAAGGTAAAGTATTACTCGCGCACGGTAGCGTGATTGAACGGCAATTTATCCGGCAATTCACTCAGTTACAAGGCTGGCCCGAGTTGCCATTAATCTGGCTGGACACATTGAAAATCGAACAGACTTACCGTCAATTCGCTTCCCACACTGCGCCTCACCAGGCGATTAACGACTGGCGACTGAGTGCAATGCGCCAACGTTATAATCTGCCCGATTATCAGGCGCATCATGCACTGTCGGACGCTATTTCGACTGCAGAACTCTATCTGGCTCAACAAAAACGTCTGTATGCCAAAGAGTACGTTCCATTAGAAACCGTGTTGAAAGCGTCCGGGTAATACTGATGCACGAACCGCGCCCTGCCCGGCCCCCACAACAGCTAACAAGAAAGGTTTACAGCCCATGGCAACCATCAAAGACGTAGCAAAGGCCGCCGGCGTATCCGTCGCCACCGTATCGCGCGTGATCAATAAATCACCGAAAGCGAGTCAGGCGTCGATTGACGCTGTCACTAAAGCAATGAGTGAACTCGGCTATCGCCCCAATGCCGCCGCGCGGGCTCTGGTCAGTCAGAGTACCCAGACGATGGGCGTGCTGGTATCGGATGTGTCTGATCCGTTTTTCGGCACTCTGGTCAAAGCTGTAGATACGGTCGCGCGCCAGCACGGCAAGCATCTGCTGGTCGGTAATGGTTACCATAACCCGGAAGATGAGCGCCGCTCTATCGAACTGCTGATCAACAACCGCTGCGATGCGCTGGTGATCCACGCAAAAGCGCTGAGTGATGCCGAACTGATTGCCTTTGCCCAAGAAGCGCCGGGCATGGTGATCATCAACCGTTTTATCCCCGAACTGGCTGAGCGCTGCATCTATCTCGACAACCACAAAGGTGCGCATCTGGCGACGGATTTTCTCATTCGCCAGGGACACAGCAAAATCGCGTTTATCGCTTCCAGCCATCAGATAACGGATGTGGACGAACGGCTGAGCGGTTATCGCGATGCGCTGCAGGAGCATGGCTTAGCCCAGCCTGACAGCTATGTTGAATATGGCGATCCGAGCAGTGAAGGTGGTGAGCAGGCGATGCTCAATCTGCTCAGTAAAGGACTCGAGATCAGCGCCATCGTCGCCTACAATGACAATATGGCCGCTGGCGCCCTGTCAGTGATGGAAGAAAACGGCATTGCGGTTCCGCAGCAGATTTCGATTGTCGGCTTTGATGACGGACTGATTGCGCGCTACGTTAAACCGCGCCTGACCACAGTACGTTATCCGATTCAGATGATGGCGGAAAATGCGGCCCAGCTCGCCCTGTACCTGGCCAAACAGCCGGCGGAAGCGGACACCAGTCCGAAACGCTACTCTCCGACTATGGTCAAACGTGATTCCGTCGCAGGGACTATGGCAGATTAAGCGTCTGACGCCGCTGCCTACCAAGAAAAATTCTCCCCCAAAAGCTCACTGACAAAGTGAGCTTTTTCGTTCTGGCAGGCAGGCCACGTACTGATTGTGCACGCAACAGCGCCTGATCAATCATAAAAAAACCCATGATCAACAATCTTGCCACAACGCACTGCTTTCTCCCCCCGAAAATGCAGTTCGCGCGCCGCGCCACTCCCTACAAGGCAACGCGACTATGCTCAAGATGTTGCCATGGGTAACTGGCTATAGAAAATCTAAAACAGTGAGAACAACTTAAACCGGTGCTGATTACAGCACCGCCATCAACCCCGCCCCTGATTTAGCCTGGCAGACATAGATACTTTCCTTCAGTCCGGTCGCAGCCTGATAGCGCTCAGCAACCGCGCTGGTGACCTTGTCTACCAGCAGCGGCGGAACCAGCGCGACCACACAACCGCCAAAACCACCCCCAGTCATACGTACGCCGCCCTGCTCACCGATCACCTGTTTTACAATGTCGACCAGGGTATCAATTTCACTCACGGTGATTTCAAAATCATCGCGCATGGAAGCGTGGGATTCGGCCATCAGTTGCCCCAGAACGACCATATCACCGTTACGCAGCGCCTGCGCCGCCTGTAAAGTGCGGGCATTTTCACTGATCACATGACGGGCGCGTTTGGCCACCATTTCATCGAGCCCGGCGCTGCGGGCATTGAACTGCTCCAGGCTGACATCGCGCAGAGCTTTGACGCCGAACCACTGCGCGGCCTGCTCACATTGCTGACGGCGGGTGTTGTATTCACTGTCAACCAGCCCGCGCTGCTTGTTGGAGTTAATGATCACCACCGCCATGTCCTGCGGCATCGAAACCGCCTCGGTTTCCAGGCTGCGGCAATCAATCAGCAGCGCATGATTATCCTCGCCCTGAGCGGAAATCAGCTGGTCCATAATGCCGCAGTTACAACCGACAAATTCGTTTTCGGCCTGCTGACCATTGAGTGCGATCTCCGCTTGTGACAACGGCAACTGGTACAGCTCTTTAAAGGTCTGACCTATCACCACTTCCAGCGCCGCTGAGGAACTCAGCCCTGCTCCCTGAGGCACGTTGCCGCTGACCGCCAGATCAACCCCGCGGAAAGTCTGGCCGCGTTCGCGCAGGCAAAGTACAACACCACGGATGTAATTGGCCCACATTTTGTCATCCACAAAACGGATTTCACCATCAAGGGTAAATTCGTCCATCTGGTTGTCATAGTCACAGGCCACGACACGTACTACATTGTCATCGCGTTTTTTCGCGGCCACGACAGTCTGATAGTCGATGGCGCACGGCAGGACAAAGCCGTCATTATAATCGGTATGTTCACCGATCAGGTTGACCCGTCCCGGAGCTTGAATAATATGGCTTGGCTGACAGCCGAACGCGGCGTGGAAAGACGCGCTTACCGTGTGTTTAAGATCAGACATCATTAAATTCTCTTTGGTTAAGGACGGCGCCTTAAAGCACGCCGTACCGACTAATCAGGCTTGTTCTTTGTAGTGGATGTCCGCGACATCACGCAGACGCTGTGCCGCTTGTTCCGCGGTCAGATCGCGCTGGGTTTCAGCCAGCATTTCATAACCAACCATAAACTTGCGCACTGTGGCACTGCGCAGCAGAGGCGGATAGAACAGTGCATGTAACTGCCAGTGTTCTATATCGGTTCCGGCACTGAAAAACGGCGCATAATGCCAGCCCATTGAATACGGGAAAGAGCACTGGAACAGGTTATCGTAACGACTGGTGAGCTTTTTAATCGCCAGCGCCAGATCATCACGTTGCTCGTCGCTCAGTTCATTCATGCGGCGAACATGGGCCTTGGGCAGCAGCATGGTTTCAAACGGCCAGGCAGCCCAGTAAGGCACCAGTGCCACCCAATGCTCCGTTTCCACCACGATGCGTGAACCGTCAGCCAGCTCTGCCTGAACATAATCCACCAGCAGGTTAGTGCCATGTTGCTGGTAATAGGCGTTAAGATGGGCTTCTTTACGCTCAATTTCATTGGGTAAGAAACTGTTGGCCCAAATCTGGCCATGCGGGTGCGGCTGCGAGCAACCCATGGTTTCACCCTTGTTCTCAAACGCCTGCACCCAGAGGTACTCTTTACCCAGCTCTTCAATCTGCTCATTCCAGGTGTCAATCACGGCGCGAATTCCCGCCAGCGGAAGTTCTGGCAGGGTTTTGCTGTGATCCGGTGAGAAGCAAATCACCCGGCTCAAACCGGTCACACCCTGAATTTTAAACAGCGGACTGTCCGACTGCGGAGCTTGCGGTGAATCAGTCATTAACGCTGCAAAATCATTATTGAACACATAAGTCCCCGAATAATCCGGGTTAACATCGCCTGAAATCCGGGCGTTGGTCGGACAGAGAAAACAGTGCTGCTCATAGCTCGGTAACTGGGCGGTAGACGGTGTTTCGTCCTGACCGCTCCACGGGCGCTTGGCTCGATGGGGAGAGACCAATACCCATTGTCCGGTCAAAGGGTTATAGCGGCGATGCGGATGATCCACCGGATTAAATTTAAGATTTGTCATCTGTGCTTACCTAAACAATGTATGGGCCGTTAGTCCTGATAACCTTGCGGGTTTTGTGACTGCCAGCGCCAGGTATCTCTGGTCATTTCAGCCACACTGCGTGTTGCCTGCCAGCCCAGTTGCTGACGGGCTTTTTCGGTACTGGCCCAGCATTCGGCAATATCACCGGGACGACGCGGGCAGATCTCATAAGGCACCGGCTGACCACAGGCATCGCTGAACGCATTGACCATATCCAGTACACTCGACCCTTTCCCTGTGCCGAGGTTAAAAATATGCAATCCGGCCTCAGAACCGACTTTATCCAGTGCGGCAATATGGCCATCGGCCAGATCCATCACATGGATATAGTCACGCACGCCGGTACCGTCCGGCGTGGCATAGTCATCACCGAACACCGCCAGTTTGTCACGGCGCCCGACGGCAACCTGAGCAATAAACGGCATCAGGTTGTTGGGAATTCCTTGCGGGTCTTCGCCCATGCTGCCGGACGGGTGAGCACCGACCGGATTGAAATAACGCAGCAGAGTGATACTCCAGTCCGGCTCAGCAGCAAACAGATCGGTCAGACACTGCTCCACCATGTATTTGCTGCGTCCGTACGGATTGGTGGTGGCACCGGTCGGAGACGATTCAGTGATTGGCACTTGTTGCGGGTCGCCGTACACCGTCGCCGATGAACTGAAGACCAGACTTTTCACTCCGGCTTTGCGCATACTGCGCAGCAGAACCAGCGTGCCGTTGACATTATTGTCGTAATACTCAATCGGTTTGCTGACCGATTCCCCGACCGCTTTCAGACCGGCGAAATGAACTACCGCCTTGACTGACGTCTGGGCAAACACCGAATCCAAAAACGCTTCATCGCGAATATCGCCGACAAAGAAACGCGGGCGTGCGCCGGTCAACGCTTCTATCCGGTTAAGTACTTCTGCCTTGGCATTACACAGGTTATCGACAATCACCGGCGTGATACCGGCCGCTATCATCTGTACACATGTGTGGCTGCCGATGTATCCCATACCACCTGTAATAAGAACGTTCACCTGTCACCTCTTGTTCGTTGTCTGTTGACGATAGGATGCAGTTTATCCTCAACCTAAGCGCACTTTCTGTGACTCTGCTCTCAAGGTGTAAACGTTTCCACAAAATTGGCAAAAAATGGCTTTAAGAAAAACAGAGATCATTAAAATAAGAGAGCCAGAGAAAGAGATAGCGTTTTCACTATCTGAGTTATCAGAGCCGTTAAACAGGCGTTACTTAGCTTCTCGGATCACAATCCGAGTGTTCTGATATTAGAAAAACGACGTAGCAGGACAGACACCATAAACACGGCAATGACGGAAATGAAAAAAATGCGCCGCCCTGGCGGACGACGCATCCTGGTCGGTCGGACTTATGACCGTATTCAGGCACTGAAACCCAGGCTGGTAGCGATAGCCGTTTTGCGCTCCAGTACCCACTGGCTGTCGAACGGCCCCCAATCAGACAGTTGGTAGTAGCCATCGTTATGACGCCGGCCATCCTGAATGAACATCAATTCAATGCCGATCCCCGGCAGTGCTTTGATCACATCCTGAATAGTACGCCGCGGCCAGCCAGTCTTCTCAATCAGTTTGGGAACATTCGGTCGCTCAAGACTCTCCACCAGCAAGGCTAAATACAGGCGCCTTGCAAATACAGGACTCAATTCCATTGATAACCTCCTAATTATGCTAAGCACATTATTTCTGTTTTGCAGTTCAAGGTGTTGAGTTCGATCAATAACTCGCTAATCGCCGTAGCCCAGTGCATAATTTTTCAATTCACTAAAATAGTTTCATCACACTTTTGTCAGAAGGGAGCCTTCCTGTTACGATTTGGCAAACCTCATAATAAGCAGTATTCAAAGGATTCCTATGACCATCACTATGTACGGTATTCCCAATTGCGACACGATCAAAAAAGCGCGTAAATGGCTGGAAGCACAAGGTGTGGATTATCAGTTTCACGACTATCGTAAAGATGGCGTCAACACTGATCTGGTAAGTGAATTTTGTCAGGCTCTCGGCTGGGAAAATGTACTCAACAAACGTGGCACTACCTATCGTCAACTGACACAAGAACAGAAAGATGGTCTCAATCAGGACAACGCAGTCCCTTTGCTGGTTGAACAACCCGCGATGATCAAGCGCCCGGTTCTGCGTGTCGATGGTCAGCTCCATGTCGGTTTTAAAGCCGAACAATACGCTTCTCTTTTCTCTTAAATACAAGGATTTCAAGGATGACAGACAGCCCTGTTCTGGCTCTCGCAAAAGATTTAATCAGTCGCCAGTCTGTGACCCCGCTCGATGCGGGATGTCAGGACGTGATGATCGAACGTCTTAAAGCACTCGGTTTTGAGATTGAGATGATGGTGTTTGAAGACACCACCAATTTCTGGGCGCGCCGCGGCAGCGAAGCGCCGCTGTTTGCTTTTGCCGGTCACACTGACGTCGTACCGGCCGGACCGCTGGCGCAATGGCATACGCCTCCGTTCGAACCGACCGTTATCGACGGCCACCTGCATGGCCGTGGCGCTGCGGATATGAAAGGGTCACTGGCCTGTATGGTGGTGGCCGTGGAGCGCTTCATCGCTGAAAATCCGGATCACAAAGGCTCAATCGCCTTCCTGATCACCTCTGACGAAGAGGGACCGTTCATCAACGGTACCACGCGTGTGGTCGACACCCTGATGGCACGTGACGAGAAAATCGACATGTGCATTGTCGGCGAGCCATCCAGCACGCGGTACGTGGGTGATGTGGTGAAAAATGGTCGTCGCGGCTCTATCACCGGCGATCTGACTGTAAACGGTACCCAGGGCCACGTGGCCTACCCGCATCTGGCCAATAACCCGGTTCATCAGGCACTGCCTGCTCTGGCAGAACTGGCTGCGACCACCTGGGATGAGGGTAATGAATACTTCCCGCCAACCAGCTTCCAGATCCCGAATCTGTATGCCGGTACCGGCGCCTCCAACGTGATTCCGGGTGAGTTTAATGTCCAGTTCAACTTCCGTTTCAGTACCGAACTGAGCGATGAAGAAATCAAACGTCGCGTACACTCAACTCTGGATGCGCACGGTCTTGAGTACGATCTGAAATGGACACTGAGCGGTCATCCGTTCCTGACCGATACCGGTGCTCTGCGCGATGCGGTGGTTAAAGCGGTCAGTGAAGTTAACCATCAGCAGCCGCAACTGCTGACCACAGGCGGGACTTCAGACGGCCGTTTCATCGCCCGCATGGGAGCGCAGGTCGTGGAGCTGGGTCCGGTTAACGCCACTATCCACAAAGTCAACGAGTGCGTGAACATTGCGGATCTGGAAAAGCTGACTGATATGTATCAGAAAACTCTCGAGAACCTACTCGCGCAATGATGACCGCGGAGCAGCTGACCGGGCAAACCGAGTCACACCTGACCGAAGTCGTGGTGGGCCAGAAAGCCTTTCTGGTCCACCCACAGGTCAGCGCCGATTTGCTGGCGTTGAAACAAGCCGCCGATGCGGCCGGCTTTAATTTCAATATTGCCAGCGGTTTTCGCTCGTTTGAACGTCAGCTCGCGATCTGGAACCGTAAGATGAACGGCGAAGCGGTGATCCGCGATGCCGATAATCAGCCGTTAGATACGGCGCGGTTATCGCAAGGTGAAAAGGCGCAGGCCATCCTGCGCTGGTCCGCCCTGCCCGGTGGCAGCCGTCATCATTGGGGCAGTGATTTTGATGTCTTTGACCGTCATGCCCTGCCTGAGGGACAAACGCTGCAACTTGAGCCCTGGGAGTACTTAGAAGCCCATCAGCGGCCTTTTTATCAATGGCTGCAATGCAACCTGCACCGCTTCGGCTTCTTTTTCCCTTACCAGCAGCATGGTTCCGGAGTGGCATTTGAACCCTGGCATATCAGCCACCGTGCGACCGCACGTGAATGTCTGAGTGCCCTCACGCCGCAAATCCTGGATCAGCAGTTAGAACAGGCGCCCATTTTGGCGAAACAGTGGGTGCGCGAACACCTCAATCAGATCTACACTCAATATATTAGCCATATTTGCGATAGTGACTGAGATGATAGACTTCTTACTCAATCCCTGGGTTATCACCCTGCTGGTGATATTTGTGTTCGTGGGCAATATTGCAGCATTGAAACAGACGGCCAATACGGTCAAGTTTGGCGAAAAGCGGCCAAAAAGCGAGCTGGACAAGCTCAATGAACTGGATAAAGCGCACCACGGAGAATCAGCGGCGCAGCCCGAGTCAGCGCAAGACCCGGCCAGTGAGGATAAGCGATCACACAGTGATAAAATGCAATAATAAAGTGCAATGACAGTAAAAAGGGACGCTGATGCGTCCCTTTTGTTGTTTATAACGATGTAACGTCAATAAAGGCTTTATTGCGTTTTACTACGCTCCGAAATCGCCGCCAGCACCGGCATCATCTCTTTCAACAGCGCTTCTTCAACCGGTTTACCCGCTGAATCTGTCACGTTGATTGACGTGCGGTTACCCAAATCACCAAACAGGAAGGTATAAGTACCCGCCTTGAGGTTCATCGGTTTCACACCGATTTGCTGCCAGAACTCATCATCCGGCGCGGCATATTTAGCCTTAATCGTACCTTGTGACTGATTACGTTCTTCCAGAGTAAAGCCCATGCGAGGCAACAGCTCCGGCAGTCGAGGCCACAAAACATTATAAGGAGAGCGAGCAATAATGACCGGGAAGCCACTGCGGTCAGCACCCATAGAGATCGGGATCTGTTTCACCAGCGCCTGAGCTTTACGCTCCGCTTCCGCGCGCACTTCCTGATCGTATCGAGCGGTCACCAGGTTGGTCATCAACACGCTATAACGTTCTTTATTGGTCATAGAGACCGCCTGACGCTCACCAGCCTGCTGCCAGTCGACCAGGGCGACCGAGAAACCATAACGGTTATTCGCTTCGACCCGGCTCAGTTCGTAACGGCTGCCGATTTCGGCATCTTCATCTTCCGAGACCCAGTTCACCCAGTCAGTTTCAACTTGGGTGTCTGATTGTTGACGCGCTTTGATATTATGCTCACGCATCATCGTCAGCGCAGTCTGCCACACTTGATCGGCTTCATCTTTACGGATCATCCACAAAGTGACTTTGCCATTCTGGCTTTCGGCTCTGGCGCCTGGAATAAGTTCCAGCACCTGTTGCGGCGGACGAATATCGACCACAGTGCCGACACCACCTTTGAAATCACCTTGAGGAATATCGTAATCGGGATAAAACTGCGGCGTCGCCCCTTCAGGCAATGCCCACTGTTTAAAATCTTTGGTCTCTAGATAGGCAAAATCATCTTTGGCCTGGCGGCGTTGCGTTGGGCTGCTTGAACAGGCACTC
Organism: Vibrio sp. ABG19; assembly: GCF_029962385.1. NCBI lineage: Bacteria > Pseudomonadati > Pseudomonadota > Gammaproteobacteria > Vibrionales > Vibrionaceae > Vibrio > Vibrio sp. ABG19. Next base: position 428,405 of record NZ_CP071708.1, read on the forward strand.
AACACCAAAACAGCCAGTGACCCAACCACCAGCTGACGCGATAACTTCATTGAAACTCCTAAAATGTACCGGGGTATGAAAACCCCGGCATTGTACTGGATAGTGCCTTAGAAAATACAGGCTTCTGTCATTGCTTGGGCAACAAGTGGACGAGCTTGTTCAGAGAGTTCCGTTAAAGGTAGACGCAGATCACCTTCTGCAATCAGACCCATTTTGTGAGCAGCCCATTTAACCGGAATCGGACTGGACTCAACAAACAAACCTTTGTGCAGCGCCATCAGACGCTGGTTAATCACTTCAGCTTCTTCAAACTTACCTTCCAGCGCCAGACGCATCATTTTTGCCATGTCTGCAGCTGCAACGTTGTTGGTCACCGAAATGACCCCCTGACCACCCAGTTTTACAAACTCGAGGCCGGTCGCGTCGTCACCACTGAGCAGATCGAAATCTTTACCACACAGTTCACGGTGCAGGGCAACACGGCTCAAATCACCTGTTGCATCTTTGAGTGCGACAATGTTTTTTAGTTCCGCAACACGAGCCACTGTTTCTGGTTTCATGTCAACCGCGGTACGGCCAGGTACGTTGTAGAGGATAACCGGCACGTCGGTTTCCTGAGAAATCACTTTGTAATGCTGATACAAACCTTCCTGAGTCGGTTTGTTGTAGTACGGCGTCACACTCAGGTAACCTGAGATGCCGGTATTGTTCAGTAGTCGGCTGAAGGTCACTGATTCGTGGGTTGCATTCGCACCAGTGCCCGCAATGACCGGAATACGCCCGTCGGAAAACTCAACAGTTTTCTCCACAACTTTGACATGCTCTTCGATCGAGAGGGTGGCTGATTCACCGGTCGTCCCCACAGAAACGATTCCGTCAGTGCCAGCATCGATATGGTAATCGACCAGCTTTTTCAGGCTACGATAATCGACCTCACCGTCTGAATTAAAAGGTGTAATTAACGCGACGATACTTCCTGAAAACATGTCTATCTCCCTAGATTGATAACTCTTGCATGGTACTGCATGGCGCTTGAAAAACACAAGAGGGGCAAACCGCTTAAATAGCCCTTATGAGTGAATATTTATCAGATGTCAGATTTTAGGCTCATTCTATTCTGTACTCTGCTTTATACACAGTACAAACCACCGGATGTCAAACGGTGGTCATTTGTGCCCAAAGACACCCCTTTCTGCGCTCGATGCGAACCGCAACTTGGTAAAGGCTCTATGCCTGCTTTCCCGACTGTATCATGAAATCACTGCATGCAAAGGATAATTGTCGCGTTATAGAGGGTTTATTTTTATCACTTTCGGGTATGTCAAAATAACGCTTTGTCGTCGCACAGAAAAAGACGTTTTGGTGCGCTTTCTCTATACTTTAACTGTGTTAACATGCCGGAAAAATTCAGCGAAGTGATGCTATGACTCAACATTTAGTAATTACCGCAGTAGGAAGCGACCGACCAGGCATCTGTAATCAGGTGATCAAACTGGTGACTCAGGCCGGATGCAATATCATCGACAGTCGTATCGCCTTGTTCGGAAACGAATTTACCCTGATTATGTTAGTGTCGGGCAATGCCAACAGTGTCACACGGGTGGAAACCTTGCTGCCGTTACTGGGGCAGGAGCAGGAGCTGATCACCATGATGAAACGCACCTCACCTCATGTGAGCCAAAACAACGCTTACATCGTAGACATTTACGTCGAATCCGATGACAAGCCCGGGCTGACTGAAAAGTTCACCCAGTTTTTTGCCGAACGTAATATCGGTATGGCCTCACTCAGTGCCCAGACCATCGATAAGCAAAAACTTGAAAGTGAACACGACCAGTTCCAGCTCGCGATCACCGCGCACGTCGACGGTAATTGTAATCTGATGCAACTGCAGGAAGATTTTGATGCGGTGTGCGCTCAATTACAGGTCAAAGGTTCGCTGAACTTTATTAAAAACAGTCTCTGAACAAGCAATAAAAGGAAGGATGATGAATACACTAACCGCAGGCTCACCAGCACCGGCTTTTGCGCTTCCCGATCAGGATGGTAATACGGTCTCTTTGTCTGACTTTGCCGGTAAAAAAGTGCTGTTCTACTTTTACCCGAAAGCCATGACTCCGGGCTGTACTGTCCAGGCACAAGGAATGCGTGATGTCAAAGCAGAACTGGATGCGCACAATGTGGTCGTTCTGGGTGTCAGCATTGATCCGGTTAAACGTCTGGGCAAATTCATTGAACGCGACAATCTCAACTTCACGCTGCTGTCAGATGAAGACCATGCCGTAGCGGAACAGTTTGGCGTATGGGGCGAGAAAAAATTCATGGGTAAGGTGTACGATGGCCTGCACCGCATCAGTTTTCTGATTGATGAAAACGGCACAATTGAACATGTATTTAATAAGTTCAAAACCAAAGATCATCACGAAGTTGTTCTTAATTATCTCAATGAGAAAAATGCATAAATAGTCAAAGGGCCAGTCACAAGACTGGCCCTTTTTTTGTGTGAAGCTATACACCACTCAGACAATAAACTTGTTCAGAATGGCGTCTTGCTCACGCACATTTTCTGTCTGGGCCTGCATCGAAATACTCGCCTCTTGCGCAGATTCCGATACCTGAGTCGACAGATCTTTAATTTTCACCGTATTGCTGTTGATCTCTTCCGCAACCAGGCTCTGCTCTTCCGCCGCAGAAGCAATTTGCATATTCATATCACTGATCTGCTGAATTGACGCGCGGATACGCTGCAGCGCTTCATCCGCCAGCTGAGCTTTTTCCACGGCATCTTCTGCGGTCGACTTGCTCTCTTTCATCGCCACAGAAACGGAACCTGCCCCCGCCTGCAACTGTTCAATCATGCTGCGGATTTCCGTCGTCGATTGCTGAGTACGTTGCGCCAGGGTCCGAACTTCATCGGCAACCACAGCAAAACCTCGGCCAGACTCACCGGCACGGGCTGCTTCAATCGCCGCGTTCAGCGCCAGCAAATTGGTCTGATCGGCAATATCGTTGATCACTTTCAAGATGGTTTCGATATTGGATGTCGCCGATTCCAGACCGCGCACCTCTTCCACCGCCATCTCAATATGAGCGGACAAACGGTCAATCGACTGGGCGGTATCACTCACCACACGTGAACCTTCCACGGTCGCATCATCGGCTTCTTTCGCCGCTGAAGCGGCCCCTTGGGCGTTATTGGCCACTTCCGTTGCTGTCACCGCCATCTCGTGCATCGCGGTCGCCAACTGCTCAAGCTCCTGCAGTTGATCGCGCATCGCCGCCGCAGAGCCCTGCACTGTTCCCATGGTTTGCTCAGCACCATGCATGATTTCTACGCCAATCGCCTTGGACTGCTGAATCTGCTTTTGCAGTGCTTCGGTAAAGGTATTGAAGCCCTGTGCCAGCTCAGCAAACTCTTTATCGGTGTCCGTACTGAGACGTTTGGTTAAATCACCCTGACCGGACGCGACATCTTTAATCGCTTCATTGAGCGTACCCAGCGGACGCATCAGGAACTTAATCAGCAAGGTCAGGCCGACGATACTCACCAATACGCCAATCACAGTGTAAATGATGGTATTAGTACGCAGCGTATCCACTGCATCGTAAGCCTTATTTTCATCGACAATCGCACCTATGTACCAGTTTTCACTTGGCACCTTGGTGAAGTTGACCATAAACGGATTACCATCAATCTCTATTTCCTGCGTTCCCGGAGTAATGGTGACCTGTGGCAGGTAGCTGCTCAGCTTCTCGCCGTTGTTCGCCGTGGTCGGGTGCGCGATAGTGGTGCCATCGGCGGTAACGATGAACAGGTAACCGGCATCGAAAAGGTTAATGGAGTTGATAAGATCTGCCAGCTTGGTCAGCTCAAGATCGTAGAACATGCCACCGACAAACTGACCGTTGTCAAACACCGGCGTACCGATAGACATAATGGTTTTCTTAGTTGATACATCAACATACGGCGCAGTCAGCGTTAGCTTACGCTCTTGCTTGGCGGCCATAAACCAAGGGCGTTTACGCGGATCATAATCGCCGCTTGGCTCCCAGCCATCGTCATTTTCAACCACGCTGCCGTCGGCTTGATAGCCAAGACCGACCGCCAGGAAACTGCCTTTCAGTGCCGGTTTTTCCAACACGTTTTTAACGTAAGTGCGGTTCTGCGGATCCAGTTCCAGAACTTCGGTGGTGGACTGAGCCAGCGCCTTTTTACTGGTCATCTGTGCGGTAATCGTGTTATTTACCCCGGCAACCATCTCCTTCAGGCTGCTGTTAACCAAAGACTCGACTTCTGTGCGCACTGTGCTCAGCTGCTGAATCGATAACAGCAATATAATCAGTAACAGTAGCGCCGATGAAGCGGCCACAATTTTTTGGCTAAATCTCATATTTTCCCTCAACTCATAAGCTTGTAGCGATTAACTGCAATCAATAAAAAGTCATTTATTATTATTTGATCCATCATTGTGTATATATCGACTAGCCATAACAAAACTTAAGGCCTAACTTAACCGTTAGTTATAGTTCAATCAATAATACTTTATTTACATTTTATTCACCGGATAAATTAACGCCCCATCATACAATGACAGGGCGCCGCAAAATTTAGTGCTGCAATCAGCTCAGTTGCTCCGGTGGCTCTTCTTCGGTACTCGGCAGGGCATTCCAGACCGCTTTCACCAGAGTCGCCAGCGGGATAGCAAAGAACACCCCCCAGAAACCCCATAATCCACCAAACACCAGCACAGAGACGATGATGGCAACCGGGTGCAGGTTGACCGCTTCAGAAAACAGCACCGGAACCAGTACATTCCCATCCAGTGCCTGTATGATGCCATAAGCAATCAGCAGGTAGTAAAACTGCGGCGTCATTCCCCATTGGAACAAACCGACCACTGCCACCGGAACCGTCACTGCGGCAGCACCGATATACGGGATCAACACCGAGAGGCCGACCGCGACCGCGAGCAGCACCGAATAACGCAGGTCAAGAATAGCAAAAGTGACATAGCTGACACTGCCCACAATCAATATTTCCAATACTTTACCGCGAATATAGTTGGAAATTTGCTGATTCATTTCATGCCAGACTTTGTTGGCCAGCTTACGGTTGCGTGGCAGAACGCCGCGCACCATACCCAACATTTCCTGCTTGTCTTTGAGCAGGAAGAAGACCAGCAAAGGCACCAGGATCAGGTAAACCGCTAAGGTCGCAATACTGACCAGGGAAGCCAGAGAGCCTTTCACCACGGATTCGCCCATGCCCAACGCTTTATTTTTGGCATTGGTTACAATCGATTCAACGATTTGCAGATTGGCCAGTTCCGGATAGCGCTCTGGAATCATGGCGATAAATTTTTGCAGCCCGTTGTACATATTGGGAATATCGTTAATCAGGTTAACGATCTGCTGCCAGATGGTCGGTACCAGGCCAAACACCGCCAGCAACATCAGGCCGGTAAACAGCATAATGACTAATATCACCGCCAGAGTGCGCGGGATTTTCATTCGGCACAATTGGATCACCGGCCATTCCAGCAGATAAGCCAGTACAATAGCGACCAGCAGAGGGGCAATTAGATGACCAAAGAAATAGATGGTAATAAAACCAAAGAACAGTATCGCCACCAGGCTGACAGCGTGTGGATCGGAGAAACGTCGCTTATACCAACGACTCACCAGTTCAAACATTGGATCCTCTCTCCTTAACTATGTATAGCGAAAAATAACCATCGGCATAGTCACTCTGGCAGGTAAACGGTTGCCGGAGCAAGTAGGCTTCAATATCGCGTTTTGAGTTTGGATCAGACAGCAAAATGGTGGTCGATTCACCAGCATCCAGCTGCACAGTGTGACGTTTGGCAAGTAATAACGCCATAGGGCAGCGCTGCTGACGTAAATCGAGAATATTCGGTTCCATTCTGCGGCTCAATCCTTAATATAGGTGAGATATTGTATAGTCTTTTGCGCGGCGTGCCAGTTTTTCTCTCGGAGAAAAAATCGTTACCTTTCATTACCAAGCAATAGCGAATCGGCAAACCCGCGCAAGATTGACTAATGGTCAAAGGTGCAGCGCTGCTGCCATGCCGGCGCACCTTGTCAGCGTATCAGTCCCGGCCGCCCGCAGGGAAACCATTCCGATGAGACAGTGTCTTAGTGAGAGATGATTTTGGAGTATTACCTGTAGCTATGATAGTCAAACGTACTCGTTCACTGTTATGTCTCTGCCTCGCAGCGGCCCTGGCCGCTCCGGTGCCGAGTTATGCCGACAGCATTGAATTGCCCGACATCGGCACCGTCGCCGGCTCAACCCTGACCATAGATCAGGAACTGATCTATGGTGACGCATACATGCGCATGCTGCGCAATAACCAACCGGTTATCGATGACCCGGTCCTGAACGAATACATCGATGCGCTCGGTCACCGCCTGGTCGCCAATAGCGATGATGTCAAAACGCCGTTCACCTTTTTTATGATTCGCGATCGTAACATTAACGCGTTTGCGTTTTTCGGCGGTTATGTGGCCCTGCATTCCGGCCTGTTCCTGCATGCCCAGTCTGAGAGTGAACTGGCATCGGTGATGGCGCATGAAATCGCCCATGTCACCCAACGTCACCTGGCGCGCAGTATGGAAGATCAGGCCCAGCGAACGCCGGCCACCATTGCCGCCCTGGCTGGCTCACTGCTGCTGGCTATCGCAGCCCCGCAAGCGGGTATTGCCGCCATTACCGCCACGACCGCCGGTAATATTCAGAGTCAGATCAACTACACCCGAGCCAATGAAAAAGAAGCCGACCGGTTTGGCATCAATACCCTGGCCAAAGCGGGTTTTGACGTCAATGCCATGCCACGCTTTTTTGGTCGTCTGGCCGATGAATATCGCTATGCCAGCACACCACCGCCTATGTTGCTGACTCACCCGCTGCCGGCTGATCGTATCACCGACAGCCGGGTGCGTGCCCAGCAGTTCAGTCCGGTTCAGTTGCCGCCGTCGCTGCATTATCACCTGGCGCGCGCGCGCGTGGTTGCCCGTTATGCCGGGATTGACTCAGATGCCGCGCTGGATTGGTTTGAGCGCACGCAGAAAAAAGCGGCTCCCGAGCTCAAACCGGCCTTTGACTATGGCAAAGCGCTGGTGTATCTCGACAGCCGCCGTTTTGATGAGGCAGAGCCCCTGCTCGATTCGCTGCTCAAAAGCGATGCCAACAATAATTTCTATCTCGATGCGCTGACCGACCTGTATCTGGCCACAGACCGCGCGCCACAGGCAGTCGAACGCCTCAGCAGCGCGCTGAAGCAGAAGCCGAATAACCCGGTGCTGGTCATCAACTATGCCAACGCATTGATCAAAGCGGAGCAGTATCCGCAGGCAATACGTACCCTGCAGCGCTACACCCACGACAACCCCAACGATCCCAATGGCTGGCACCTGTTATCTGAGTCCAGTGCCCTGGGGGGGAACGGCGCCGAGGAGCTGGCGGCACGGGCTGAAATCCTCGCTCTGCAAGCCAACTGGAACAAAGCGATTCAGTTTTATACTCAGGCCAGCCAGCTGGCGAAACTGGGCAGTTTGGAACAGGCGCGCTACGATGCACGTATCGACCAGTTGATGGTGCAACGAGAGCGCTTCTTGACACTGCAATAACCTACTTAAGAGGAAGTTTTTATGTCTGTCGTGATTTATCACAACCCGAGATGCTCCAAAAGCCGTGAAACACTGGTGCTGTTGCAAGCCAACCACATCGACCCACAAGTGGTGAAATACCTGGATGAGCCGCTGAACGTGGCCCAGTTGAAAGAGCTGTACACCCAGCTGGGCCTGAGTCAGGTGCGCGAGATGATGCGGACCAAAGAAGAACTCTATAAAGAACTCAACCTGACTGACAGCTCCCTATCGGATGATGACCTGTTTGCCGCCATGGCCGAACACCCGAAGCTGATTGAACGTCCAATCGTGGTTGCCAACGGAAAAGCCCGCCACGGGCGTCCACCGGAGCAGGTACTGGACATTCTATGACAGTAGAACAGGTATGAGAGTAGAACAGGTATGAGTCTGAAACTCGTGGTGCTGTATTACAGCCGCCATGGCGGCACCCGTGCGCTGGCGCGTCAGGTCGCACGTGGCATTGAGTCGGTCGCTGGCTGTGAGGCCGTACTGCGCACTGTGCCGGAGCTCAGCCCGCAGCAGGCCGATGGAGAAGATCCCCATCTGACTCTGGATGAGCTCAAGCAGTGCGATGGTCTGGCGATGGGCAGCCCGGTCTGGTTTGGTAATATGGCCGCTCCCCTGAAACACTTCTGGGATCAAACCACTCCGCTGTGGCTGAGCGGAGATCTCATCGACAAACCGGCCTGCGTATTCACTTCCTCGTCCACTTTGCATGGCGGCCAGGAAACCACACAGCAAAGCATGCAATTACCCCTGCTTCATCACGGCATGCTGATTCTCGGCATCCCCTATTCCGAGCCGGCGCTGCACACCACAAGCTCCGGCGGCACGCCTTATGGCGCCAGTCATGTGTCGGGTCATCAGGACAAACTGAGCGCAGAGGAAAACCAGCTGGCGCAACGCTTAGGGCAACGCCTTGCGCGTATCGCAAGCCAACTGAAGGAAAATTCATGAGTGTCGACATGTCTCCCCGCACTGCGCTGTTCCGCTGGCTGGCACTGGGCGGAAATTTAGCGTTGCTGGCCTGGATAGCACTGTGGCAACTGTCGCTATCGCCTCATCCGCACATTAATGCGCTGACCCTGGCCATCGCCTGGATGATCCCCTTGCTACTGCCACTGCCGGGAATCCTGGCCGGCAAACCGTACACGCATGCCTGGGCCAATTTCATTTTGATGTTCTACTTTTTGCACGCCCTGACTCTGCTGTACATCGATAACGGTGAACGCTTGCTGGCGGCGGTGGAACTTGTCCTTACCTTTGCCGCCTTTATCGGCAATATCCTCTACGCCCGTCACCGTGGTAAAGAGCTGGGCTTGAAACTGACCCGCTTGTCAGAGGTGGAAAAGCAGGAGCGGGCCCGATTTGATCAGCCACGTAAGTAATGCCTCAGCACCGCAAATAGCGCAGCTGATGGTAAAGACAGACGACATTAAAAAAGCGCCTAATGGCGCTTTTTTAATGATGACGAATCGTGACTGATTCCCGCTGACATGATTTGCTGCTGTTATCACTGCTCATTCTTATTGCCGCCGACGGTTATTGTTGCCAGCTAAAGTACAACACTGGCAGTGCAGGTAGTTGCGGCTCAGGCTCAGCAAGCGGCGCTTGCGCCACTGTTGGCTCTGCCAATACCGGAGTAATGTCTGTTGGCGATATCGGATCGGCGCTGCTTTCCTGCGCCGGAACCGCAGCGCCATCAATCTCTGCCTCATCAGTCACAGATGCGTCATCACTCAGTGGCTGTGGCGTCACCTCAGGTACAGGCGCGACAAGTGGTGCTGGTGGCGCTTCACGCTTACCGACTGCACCAATACGCAGCGCTTCCTGTTCAAACTCAGCTTCACTGGTCAGCAGATTCACCTTGAAGGTGACTTCATCGCCCTGAATTTTCACTATGTCCAGTGACGCCACTGAACTCAGGCGCTGTAACTGCTCTTCCAGAGTAAAGAAAGCAATCGCACCATCAATCGGTTTAAAGGCCGCCAGTACAGCTTGCGATGATTCGCCATTGACCACAACCGCATTCTGCTTGGCATAGTAATCGCTAAGCTCATCCACCATCTGGGTCGCCGCATCCGCACCGGATGCTTGGCCGTTCAACGGCGTTTTCGGTGCGGAAATCATGCTCTCGGCCTGCTGATCATACAAGGTCCAGCGTAAATCAGAACCTTGGGCGCGTACCACAAGTACCGCATCCGTAGCGTAACGCTGGCTGGCCTGGCTGATTGGCCGGCTAAAACCACCCCACAAATCGGAAATCTGTGCACCGGTGATATCATCAAAATCACCCACCGGTACCGTCAATGGCAAACCTCGGGCAGCAGCGGCAAGCCTGATGTGTTTAAGTAGCGCTGAATCACTGTGTTCCCAGCTGATGCTGCGATCATAATCGGACTCTTCTACCAGCCACACCAGCAGATTGGCACGCTCCTGCGGCCAGAATGGTAATTGAGCCTGGGTCAGTAATGCACGAACGTTAGGCGCACTAAAGCCCATACGCACCACTTTGGCGTCATCCTGCTGGGCATAGCTGATTTGATTGAGATACTGAGACGTGCGGCCGAGGGCTTTTTGCACCACACTATTACTGGCCGCATCTTTATTGCCGCTGGCGCGGATGATCACTTGCTGCAATCCCGCGGCACGGGCGGCAGCATCGGCGTTATCCTGTTGCTGATCCAGTACCACTTCCGTTTGATACAAGTTGACTTTTGTCAGGGCAAACGCGGGCAGACTCATCAGCCCCATCATCAACCAAGCTAAATAACGCATACTCTTCCTACCTTCCACATCGTGAAGCCTGATGATAAGCAACTCTCCCGCTTCGGGCAAGGCGCGCCTACTGTCTCAGGTCAAATTGGCTCTGCCAGCTCCAGCGTACTTTTGCCGCCTTAGTGATAAAAACCACAAAAACTTTGATCCAGTTTGCATGGCAATCGTTTGCAAAAGTGATAGAATCGCGCGAATTTTGTTTCAGCATCAGGGAAAAAACGATGAAAAATGCCATTCAAGGCGCACAAATGCTATTTGTTGCATTTGGTGCTCTGGTTCTTGTACCGCTTCTGACCGGTCTGGATCCTAACGTTGCACTATTCGGGGCTGGTGTCGGCACCCTTCTTTTCCAACTCATTACTCGCCGCTCAGTGCCAATCTTCCTTGCCTCTTCGTTCGCTTTTATTGCTCCTATTATGTACGGTATCCAAAGTTGGGGTATTGCGGCGACCATGGGTGGCCTGATGGCCGCGGGTGTGGTGTACATTATTCTGGGTGCGGTCATTAAAGTGCGCGGTGTTGGCATCATCCATAAACTGCTGCCACCGGTTGTGGTTGGCCCGGTGATCATGGTCATCGGTCTGGGCCTGGCTCCGGCTGCGGTCAATATGGCTCTGGGTAAAACCGGCGACGGTTCAGTCCAGCTGGTCAACGGCGACGCAGCATTGTGGATTTCCTGTGTCTCGCTGCTGGTCACTGTGGTCATCAGTGTTTTTGCCAAAGGCTTCTTTAAACTACTGCCGATTTGTGGCGGTATTGCGGCCGGTTATGCACTGTCACTCTACTTTGGAGTGGTCAGCTTTGCACCGGTGCAACAAGCTGCCTGGTTTGCACTGCCAAACTTCACTTTCCCTGAATTCAATATCAATGCGATCCTGTTTATGATTCCGGTGGCCATTGCTCCGGCGGTCGAGCACGTGGGTGATATGCTGGCCATTTCGAACGTGACCGGTAAAGACTACATCAAAAAACCGGGTCTGCACCGCACCATCGCAGGTGACGGAGTGGCAACCATCGCAGCGACTTTCCTGGGTGCGCCGCCAAACACCACCTACAGTGAAGTAACCGGTGCAGTCATGCTGACCAAAGCATTCAACCCGGTCATCATGACCTGGGCTGCCGTGACGGCTATCATTCTGGCTCTGGTCGGTAAACTGGGCGCGCTGCTGCAAACCATCCCGGTTCCGGTGATGGGCGGTATTATGATTCTGCTGTTTGGTTCAATCGCTACGGTCGGCCTCAACACCCTGATCAAAAACCATGTTGACCTGCACAAATCACGTAACCTGGTGATTGTGGCGATTACTCTGGTCTTTGGTATCGGTGGCATGGCCTTCGGCATCGGCGAGTTCAGCCTGCAGGGCGTCAGCTTGTGCGGAATTGTGGCGATTATTCTTAACCTGGTTCTGCCACAGGATCTGGGTGAAAACCATGTGGTCGATAATGCCCAGATGGAAGAAGACAACTAATTTGCGTGTCTGAACACAGCGCGAGTTCAGTAAGAATTCACCACAAAACGGCCTCTGCAGAGGCCGTTTTTATTGGATGCGTATCCACTCAACCCTCGGGCTGACACAACTCCGCGAACTTAGCCCGGGTCAGCAGGGCTAAATCCTGTGGGGCCAGCTCAATTTCCAGGCCGCGCTTTCCGGCACTGACACACAAGGTCGGCAAGGTCTCGGCACTGCGATGAATAAAGGTCGGTAACGCTTTCTTCTGGCCAAGCGGACTGATGCCCCCGACCACGTAGCCGGTGGTTTTCTGCGCGATATCCGGATCAGCCATATCTGCTTTCTTGGCGCCTGCCGCTTTGGCCGCCAGCTTGAGATTGAGCTTTTGATCAACCGGGAGGATAGCCACGGCCAGATTCTTGGCTTCACCGTTGAGACAGAACAGCAGGGTTTTAAATACGGTTTTCGGATCCTGACCTAACGCCTGCGCCGCTTCCAGTCCGTAACTGCTGTGGCTGGGATCATGCTCATACTGGTGAATGGTGTGGGCAATTTTCTTCTTCTTGGCAAGATTAATGGCAGGAGTCATGCGAAATAGGTCCTTATCCCCGATAACAAACACAAAAACAGGCGGACTTAATGCCGCCGGCCTGTCCACAAAAGCGGCTCAATTCTGGCAACTGCGCCGCTCAGCGGCTAGTAAAAGGGATCGCACGCATAACGTCAATCTCTGCGGTCAAACTGTCAGGAATATTCCTCGGCAGCGGATAGACACACCTTACTTATAAATAATCTCACCGGATGGGGCATACAGATTGACGTCAATCGGACTCATCGCCTGCAGATAATCCTTCAAAACCTCGGCATCAACAAAGCCGGTGTTCACAAAACCCGGATGCCGGGTAATATCCGGATAACCGTCGCCACCCGCAGCGTTATAACTCGGAATGCTGAAGCGATAATGTCCGTCCAGACGCAACTGTTTGCCACTGATAAACACATTCGATACCCGACCGTCAGCAATCGTCATCGAAATACCGGCAAATTGGGCAAACGCACCACTGTCGACCGGTTTGGTCGCCACGACATTCAGATACGCCAGCAACTCCTCACCGTCCATCTCGACATAGCTGAGTGTGTTACCAAACGGCTGAACCTGAAGTACATCTTTATAGGTCACCTCACCGGCGGCGATCGAATCGCGCACACCGCCTGAGTTCATGATGGCAAAATCGGCTTTTGCCCGTTGCATATGCGCAGTGGCAATCAGATGACCCAGATTGGTCTGCCTAAAACGCACCACATCACGATCGCCTTCCAGCTTGCCGTTGGTCTCGGCAATTTTGACATTCAGCTGTGCCTGGCCCTGCTCCTGATACGGACGCAGGAAAGCCTCAAGCGCCGGATCAGGCTCGATAGCTTGAGTGGCGATAACCCGGCTGCTCTCTCCGTTCACGCTGACTTTTTTTGTCAGGTTAACCGGGATCAACTGATAACTGATCCGGTTGAGTTCGCCATTGCGGAACTGGTAATCCGCACGGCCGACATATTTGCCCCATTCATAGGCCTGCAGGATATCGGTGCCATTCTGCTGATCAGGCTGACAGGCATCGCCGGGAGCAAAGTTCTTCACCATCACATTCGGGCCTTCCATGCACACCGGCTCCTGCGAATGACCGCCGATAATCATATCCAGCGCACCATGCGGCAGAGCTCGGGCCAGGGAGACATCGCCCGGCGCATTACTGCCATGCTGCGCATCCTGATAGTGCCCCATGTGGGTGACCGCAATCACCACATCCGGCTGTTCACTATGCTGCAGTTCAGCCACCAGCTGTTTGGCTTCGGTTTTAGGATCACGAAATTCCAGCCCCTCAATATACTGTGGATTACCGATCAGTGCGGTATCTTCGGTAGTGAGGCCAATCACAGCAATTTTAATCCCCTGCTTATTGATGATCTGATACGGCTGGAACAGACGCTGCCCGGTCGCTTTATCATAAATATTGGCGGATAGCAGCGGAAAATTAGCCCATTGCTGCTGCTTAAACAGCACCTCCAGCGGATTATCAAATTCGTGGTTACCAATCGCCATCGCATCGTAACCCAGCACACTCATACCTTTAAAATCCGGCTCCGCATCCAGCAGGTCTGATTCCGGCACACCGGTATTGATATCACCGCCGGAAAGCAGCAACACACTGCCACCCTGCGCGGTCACCTCGGCCCGGATCTGTTCGATCAGAGTCTTACGTGCGGCCAGGCCATATTCGCCATACTGATTCGGCCAGAAGCGGCCATGATGATCGTTGGTGTGCAAGATGGTCAGAGTGTAGGTTTTATCTTCCTGCCAGGCGGGCTGAGGTGAACTGGCACAGCCTGCCAGCACAGCGGCCAGCACACTTCCCAGCGCGGATTTTACGAGTAAGCCTTGTTTCATGAGAATGCGTTCCACTGATACGGTTCCACTGCGGTGATACGCTTCAGCGGTAAACAGGTTACGCCGGTGCAAATCTGTCGCTTGCTGGCCGTCCCCACTGAAGGCATCTGCTTTATCCGCCAAGTATGTGCAACAAATCGCGCTCAAGCCAGTTTTAGCGTGTACGTTCGAGAGATGCCGCGCATAAAAAAACCGCCAAACGGCGGTTTTTCAGATTTGCAGCGCAGAGCAATCAGCGGATATCAATATGCGCAAAGCTCTTAATCATATCATCCAGAGCTTTCATCTGGGCCAGGAATGGCTCCAGCTTGTCCAGCGGCAGCGCAGACGGGCCGTCACATTTGGCCTGATCCGGAGTCGGATGCGCTTCGATAAACAGGCCGGCAATACCGGTCGCCAGACCAGCCTTAGCCAGTTCTACGGTTTGCTCACGGCGACCGCCAGAAGCGGCGCCAGATGGATCGCGCATCTGCAGAGAGTGAGTCACGTCAAAGATGATCGGGCTGCCGTTAGACGCCTTTTTCATCACCCCAAAGCCCAGCATGTCAACCACCAGGTTGTCGTAACCGTGGCAAGAACCACGTTCACACAAAATCACTTTCTCGTTACCACATTCCGCGAACTTCTCAACGATGTTACCCACCTGACCCGGACTCATAAACTGTGGTTTCTTCACGTTAATCACCGCACCGGTTTTCGCCATCGCTTCCACCAGGTCAGTCTGACGCGCCAGGAACGCCGGCAACTGGATCACGTCCACAACGTCGGCAACAGGCTGAGCCTGAGCTTCTGTGTGCACGTCAGTAATGATCTTCACCCCAAAAGTATCTTTCAGTTCCTGAAAGATTTTCATCCCTTCTTCCAGGCCAGGGCCGCGGTAAGAGTGGACAGAACTGCGGTTCGCTTTATCAAACGACGCTTTGAATACGTAGGGAATGCCCAACTTTTCAGTTACTTTTACGTAGTGTTCACAGATCTGCATCGCCATATCGCGCGATTCCAGTACGTTCATACCAGCAAACAGAGTAAACGGCTTGTCGTTCGCTACCGGGATATCACCTACGTGAACAATTTTCTGTTCCATGTTTTTTCTCTTAGTTAGGCTTAATGCAGGGTCACGGCATCGTGACTCAGGGCATTAAGTTGAGTTTTCAGTAATTCTGCGGCCGGATCATCCGGGCACTGTTCTATAAAATATTGGTAGTCGGTCAAGGCAACCTGATGACAATCGAGCTGCTGGTAGATAAAACCGCGATCGCGAATTTCGTACGGATCATCGGGCACAAATGTCAGGGCCAGATCGGTACATCGCAGGGCAAGAGTATAGTGCTCTTCACGCAGCAGAGCACTTTTCACCAGCGCCAGCCAGCGACCGATAATGGTCGGGTGATCGGCCGGTTTGAGGTGATCCGTTTTCAGTTTCGTCAGCGGACCTTTGTGGCCAATCAACCACGCCTGCAGCGTATGCAGCGAGACATATTCACCAGAAAACGGATTGATGTAACGCGGCCCTTCATCCGGCCAGTGCAGCTCAACAATAAACTGGGTCGGGAATGTCACGCCTTGCAGCGGAAAGCCGAGCTGGCGGCCGAAATAAAGCAGCAGAGCCCCCAGACTGACCGGGATCCCTTTACGTCGCTCCAGTACTTTATCGATAAAAGCGTTACTGGAATCAAAGTAGGCTTCGCTGTCACCGGCGAAACCCCACTCGAAATAAAACAGGCGCAAAAACGCCTCAAAGCGTTTTTTCTCATCACGCTCATGCAACAGAGCAAGCTCGGCTTCATCCAGCAGACGCTTAAGTTCCACTTTAGCCCAGGCAACCTGAGTGTCAGGATTGATGGCTTTATTCAGCGCCAGAGCACCGTCCACCAGCTCCATCGCATCAAAATCTTCATCACACAAATCCAGCATCAAACTACTCTATCGGTTGGTTATTTCTTCAGGTTATGTCTGCACGCCCTGCGGCAAGGGCGTGCCTTTACATGACATGGCAAGACACCACTGGCAGCCTGTCAGCCAAAGAACATCGGAACTTTGGTCACTGCAATCTTGCCAGCAATCGCCAGCCAGCCCAGTGCGCCAAAGAAGGCCAGGGTGCGCATCAGCTTGGTACGACCTAGCTTAAGAGCAAACAGACCCAGGGCAATATAAGCCAGTACACAGGTCAGTTTGTCGGTCATCCACGGCGCGGCGGCCGTAAATGGAATAAAACCTGTGATGGAAATCAGACCGATGCCGGACAGCAACAGAAAGGTATCAACAACATGGGGAGTCACTTTGAGGAACTTATGTTGTAACAGAGCTGAATCGCGCATCATGAGTACATAGCGTACAGTCAGCAACAGCGCACTGAGGGCGATGGTCAGCATGTGAAAATGTTTTAATCCTTCGTACATTCTATTCCTCTTTTATTTCAACGTAATCAGCAAGCCGGGAATTGCCCCAGAGTGACGCGGTCATTGCCGGCGTAATCCAGCTCTGTGCTCACTGACTGATATCCTAAATCCTGCATAATGGTGCGAACAGCCGCGCCCTGCTGATAACCGTGTTCAAACGCCAGCCAGCCGCCCGGCAACAGATGCTGCCGCGCAGCCTGACTGATATGTTTGATATCGGCTAAACCGTTATCAGCAGCGACCAGTGCCGTTTTGGGTTCAAAACGCACATCGCCCTGGTCAAGATGAGGATCATGCTCATCAATATAAGGCGGGTTAGAGACAATCAAAGCAAACTTTGTACCGGCCGCCAATGGCGAGAACCAACTGCCATGCAGAAACGTGACATTGGTGATATTTAACCGGCGGCCGTTTTCGCAGGCAAGCTGCTGTGCCTCAGGACGTAAATCAATTCCGACCACCTGGCGCTGAGGTAACTCTGATGCCAGAGCCAGGGCAATTGCACCGGTCCCGGTTCCCAAATCGAGAATATCCCCCTCCAGGGTCACCGCTTTGTCCAGAGCCAGTTCGACCAACCGTTCGGTGTCCGGTCTTGGGATCAGGGTTGAGGGGGCAACTTTAAGCGGCAATGACCAGAATTCCCGCTCACCGAGAATATAAGCCACAGGTTCACCGCTGCTGCGCCGAGCCAGCAGGGCCTCAAACCCTTGTTGCACGTCACTGTCCAGCACTTTATCCGGCCAGGTCAGCAGATAAGATCGCGGCTTGTCGAGAGCATGACACAGCAGCACAGCAGCATCCAGCGCCGGCGAATCGCTGCCGCTGGCGCTCAATTGCAAAGTCGCCGCCTTCAGGGCGGCTTCTATGGTCAAAGACATAAATCAGTGTTGCTCAGCCAGAGCGGCGAGCTGGTCAGCCTGGTGCTCCTGAATCACAGGATCAACCAGAGTCTGCAGTTCACCCTCCATCACTTCGCTCAGACGGTAGATAGTCAGGTTGATACGGTGATCTGACACACGGCCTTGCGGATAGTTGTAGGTCCGAATCCGATCACTGCGGTCACCGGAGCCCAGCAGGTTACGACGGGTATCCGAAATTTCCGCGGCACGTTTCGCTTCTTCGGCCTGGGCAATACGCGCAGCCAGCACTGACATCGCTTTAGCTTTGTTTTTATGCTGAGAACGTTCGTCCTGACATTCAACCACGATACCGGTTGGTAAGTGGGTAATCCGGATCGCAGAATCCGTGGTGTTGACGTGCTGACCACCCGCGCCCGATGAGCGGAAGGTGTCGATTTTCAGATCCGCAGTACGAATTTCCGGGATTTCCGCTTCTGGCACTTCCGCCATGACCGCAACCGTACATGCCGAGGTATGCACACGCCCCTGAGATTCCGTCGCCGGTACACGCTGCACGCGGTGACCGCCGGATTCAAATTTCAGCACGCCGTAGGCGCCATCACCGCTGACCCGGGCAATCATCTCTTTGTAACCGCCGTGTTCCGCTTCGTTGGATGACATCACTTCGATACGCCAGCCACGCTTTTCTGCGTATTTACTGTACATACGGAACAGATCACCGGCAAAAATGCCCGCTTCATCACCGCCCGCTCCGGCACGAATCTCCAGGAAGCAGTTGCGGTCATCGTTAGGATCTTTTGGCAGCAGCAGAATTTGCAGCTCATCGCTGAGACGCTCAATCGCGGCTTTCGATTCTTTGATCTCTTCCTGTGCCATTTCACGCATTTCTGCGTCATCTTCTCTGGCCATCTCTTCGGCGGCCACCAAGTCATCTTGCGCCTGCTGATAAGCCTGGAAACACTTGGTGATCTCTTCAAGCTGAGAGTACTCTTTTGACAGAGCACGGAACTTGTCCTGATCACCAATCACCGCTGGATCGCCGAGCAGATGCTGGACTTCTTCGTAACGCTCTACCAGGGATTCAAGCTTAACTAAAATCGACGCTTTCATAGTTTCTTCTTTAATGAATAAGGAGTGATAAATTATTGCGGGTCATCAAGACCCAGACTTTCTCTGATTACCGCCAGTTTACCCGGTTCGCCCTGCTCGGCCGCAGCCTGCATTGCACGCGTTGGGGTGTGGATCAGTTTATTGGTCAGTTTGTTGCTCAATTCAGTCAGCAGCTTCTCCGGATCGCCACCAGCCGCCAAGGCCTGCAGGCTTTTACTCAGCAGATCCTCACGAATTTCATTCGCCGCTTTCCGGTAATCACGAATACTGTCGACCGCCTGCAACGAGCGCATCCACGACATAAAGGCCGCGCTCTCTTCACTGACGATCGCCTCGGCCTGAATCGCCTCAACCTTGCGCTGCTCTATATTACTATCGACGATAGACTGCAAATCATCCACTGAGTAGAGATAGGCGTCATTGAGATCGCCGACCTGAGCCTCAATATCGCGCGGGACCGCAATATCGACCAGCAACATCGGCTGATAACGGCGCGCTTTCAGCGCAGTCTCCACCATCCCTTTGCCAATAATAGGCAGCGGGCTGGCGGTCGAACTGATGACGATGTCCGCCGCGGCGAGATGCTCAGGGATTTCATTCAGGGCGATAACCTCACCGTCAAACTGCTCAGCCAGAGTCATGGCCCGTTCGCGAGTTCGGTTCGCAACAATAATGCGTTTACAGTTGTGACTGGCGAGATGCTTGGCCACCAGCTCAATGGTTTCACCGGCACCGACCAGCATGACGGTCGCATCAGAAAGTGATTCAAAAATATGTTTTGCCAGCGTACACGCCGCATACGCAACCGAAACGGCACTGCCGCCGATTTCGGTTTCAGTACGTACACGTTTGGCAACAGAAAACGCCTTTTGGAATAACTTTTCCAGTGACGGGTCTACCGCCCGCTCTTCACGCGAGTCGGCATAAGCCTGCTTCACCTGCCCGAGAATTTGCGGCTCACCCAGCACCAGAGAGTCGAGACCACACGACACCCGCATCAGGTGACGAATCGCGGCCTGCTCTTCATGTACATAAAGGCTGGGTTTGAGATCTTCAGGGTTAACCTGATGAAACTGAGACAGCCACTCGATCAGTTTATTCTTGCTCGACGATTTCACATCGCAATAGATTTCGGTGCGGTTACAGGTCGACAGAATAACACTGCCATGCACATAGGCGCTGTCCGACAGTTGCCCCAGAGCCTCAGACAATTTGTCTGGACCAAAAGCAACTTTTTCTCGCAATTCAACCGAAGCCGTATTGTGATTGATACCAATAGCAAGCAAGGACATCTATCGAGGGTTCTCTGATATGAAATGGACTAGGCGCCGAATTTTACTTGATGGGCCCGTTTATTGAAAGGGTCATATTAAAAGAGTCACCGGGATTTGTTTTCCCGACAGCGTGATTTCAATGGTATAGTGAAGCGCTTCCCTTACACAGACTGGATAAATAACGAGCAAATCATGACTTTTAAGCCACGTATTTACCTGATCTTTGCCCTTTTACTGATTCTGGCTGGCTGTAGCATGGCCCCTGAACCGGTAAGTGAAGTGCAATGGCAGTCACACCAGGCCAGATTGGCTAATATTTCGCAATTCCGTCTGTCCGGAAAAATGGGCTATATCTCTCCGGAACAACGCGAATCATTTAATTTCCAATGGCAGAAAAAGGCCGACAGCAGTCAGCTGCGCCTGACCAACTTTCTTGGCCAGACGATTCTCAACCTGACCATTTCTGCCCAGGGGGCACGGGTCGAAACCTATGATGATCAGGTCTACACTGCCGATAATGCAGAGCAACTGATCTGGCAACTGACCGGACTTGATATTCCGATCAACCTGCTCCAGGACTGGATCCTCGGCTTACCGTCTCAGGCCGATCAGTACCAGCTCAACAGCAATAACACCCTGCAGAGCCTGGACAAAACCGCCGGTAATCGCAGCTGGCACGTCGATTATGCCCGCTACCGCGAATATCCGTGGCAAAGCACTGCCCTGCCTCTGCCGGACAAACTGAAACTGACCCAACGCCAGACCGCGATTAATCTGGTGGTATCTAAATGGACTCTGACCCCATGATCCAAGGCCCGATTGTTGATCAAACCACCCATTGGCCGTCACCGGCTAAACTGAATTTGTTTTTGTACATCACCGGTCGCCGCGCGGACGGTTATCACGAACTGCAAACTCTTTTCCAGTTTCTCGACCATGGTGACACCCTGGCTATTCGAGCCAATAACAGTGGTCAGATAGACCTTTCGCCGCTTTTGCCGGGCGTGGCCACCACAGATAACCTGATCTGGAAAGCGGCTACGGCCCTGCAGCAAGCAACCGGTTGTTCGTTAGGTGCTGAGATAGAACTCAACAAAGTTCTGCCGATGGGCGGCGGGATCGGCGGAGGATCGTCGAATGCCGCCACCGTGTTGGTGGCACTGAATTTTTTATGGCAAACCGGCCTGGGTGATGAGCAACTGGCTGAGATTGGTTTAGCGCTCGGCGCAGATGTACCAGTGTTTGTACGCGGTTTTGCCGCCTTTGCCGAAGGCGTGGGTGAACAGTTAGTCGCGGTGGAACCTGAGCAAAAATGGTACCTGGTGGTTCGCCCGAATGTGAGCATAGCCACCAAGGATATTTTCACTCATCCGCAGCTGACGCGCGACACCCCCAAGCGTGATCTGGCAACGCTGGTTGACACTGGTTACGAAAACGATTGCGAAAAAATTGTCCGAATGCTTTACCCAGAGGTTGATAAGCAACTTTCTTGGCTGCTACAATACGCGCCGTCAAGATTGACTGGGACGGGATCTTGCGTTTTTGCTGAGTTTTTGAGCAAGAAAGAAGCGGAAGCTGTCCTTGCCAAATTACCTGACAACGTCTCTGCGTTTATTGCCTATGGGCGCAATGTTTCACCGCTGAAAGAGACGCTGGCTGATTACCAATTGGCCTACACCCAACCTATTTAAAAACTGGACGCAACCCTGAGGTTTCCACCGTGCCTGATATGAAGCTATTTGCTGGTAACGCCACACCTGAACTAGCCCAACGTATTGCTGAACGTCTCTACATTTCCCTTGGTGATGCAACTGTATCCCGTTTCTCTGACGGCGAAGTCGCAGTACAAATCAACGAAAATGTTCGTGGTAGCGACGTATTCATCATTCAATCAACCTGTGCACCAACCAACGATAACCTGATGGAGTTGGTGGTCATGATTGATGCAATGCGCCGTGCTTCAGCAGGCCGTATTACTGCTGTTATCCCTTACTTTGGTTATGCTCGTCAAGATCGCCGCGTGCGTTCATCCCGTGTGCCAATTACTGCAAAAGTTGTTGCAGACTTCCTTTCTAACGTCGGCGTTGACCGCGTGCTAACCATCGACCTGCATGCAGAGCAAATCCAAGGCTTCTTCGATGTACCAGTAGATAACATCTTCGGTACACCGGTACTGCTGGAAGATATGAAAGTGCGCGGCCTGGAAGATCCGGTAGTCGTTTCTCCTGACCTGGGCGGCGTAGTACGTGCACGTGCTACTGCAAAAGCTCTGGGCGATATCGATATCGCGATCGTCGACAAACGTCGTCCACGCGCTAACGTATCTGAAGTGATGAACCTGATCGGTGACGTTGAAGGTCGTGACTGTGTTATCGTTGATGACATGATCGATACCGGCGGCACTCTGTGTAAAGCAGCAGAAGCGCTGAAAGAGCGCGGTGCGAAACGTGTATTTGCCTACGCCACTCACGCGGTGTTCTCAGGCAATGCTGCTAAGAACATCAAAAACTCTGTGCTTGACCAAGTGATCGTCACTGACTCAATCACTCTGTCAAAAGAGATGGCTGCGACCGGTAAAGTGACTCAACTGACGTTGTCGACCATGCTGGCTGAAGCGATTCGTCGTATCAGCAACGAAGAATCTATCTCAGCGATGTTCAACTAAGTAGCTTCGCTCAGATTATCTCTTCTAAATTGAGCGCTTCATCTTCGGATGAGGCGCTTTTTGTTTGCTGACGGTGTGAGATTTACGCCTGGCGCGGCTTATTTCGTGAGCAACCCATTATTATCGCACTGATACCCCTGGTCTGGTTGATACTCATCATGTCATTTACCCGCATCGCGCACGAAAATGCAGAGTATCGCCCCACGGCGCTTTTCTGTGCTATCATACCGCGCTTTTTGTTTCCGAAGGGATCCTAGCCTTGAGTCAACCAATTAAATTACTGGTCGGTCTGGCCAATCCGGGACCAGAATACGCCAGGACACGCCACAATGCGGGTGCATGGGTGGTCGAAGAACTCGCGCGCATTCATAATGTGGTACTCAAAAATGAACCAAAATTCTTTGGTTTAACCGGTCGAATCGTCGTCAACGGCGAAGATCTGCGTCTGCTGATCCCAACGACCTTTATGAACTTATCCGGTAAAGCCGTGGCCGCACTGGCCAAGTTTTACCAGATAAAACCGGAAGAGATCATGATCGCGCACGATGAGCTCGATCTTCCTCCGGGCATTGCTAAGTTTAAACAAGGTGGTGGTCATGGCGGTCACAATGGCCTGAAAGACACCATCAGTAAACTGGGTAATAACAAAGAATTTTACCGCCTGCGGATTGGCATCGGCCATCCCGGGCATAAAGATAAAGTAGCAGGCTATGTGTTGGGTAAAGCTCCGGCTAAAGAGCAGGAGTGTCTGGATGCAGCGGTGGACGAATCCGTTCGCTGTCTCGACATCTTAATCAAAGATGGCCTAACGAAAGCGCAAAACCGCTTACACACGTTCAAAGCTGAATAAGGTTTACAGTCATGGGTTTTAAATGTGGCATCGTTGGTCTACCAAACGTTGGTAAATCAACACTTTTTAATGCACTCACAAAAGCAGGTATCGAGGCGGCAAACTTCCCGTTTTGTACCATCGAACCAAACACAGGTGTCGTTCCGGTACCGGATTTGCGCCTAGACGCACTGGCAAACATTGTTAACCCGGAGCGTATTCTGCCAACCACGATGGAGTTCGTTGACATCGCGGGCCTGGTTGCAGGTGCATCAAAAGGTGAAGGTCTGGGGAACAAATTCCTGGCTAACATCCGTGAAACTGACGCAATCGGTCACGTTGTACGCTGCTTCGAGAACGAAAACATCGTTCACGTTGCGGGTAAAGTCTCTCCGATTGAAGATATCGAAGTGATCAACCTGGAACTGGCTCTGGCTGACCTGGACAGCTGTGAGCGTGCCATCCAGCGCCAGGCCAAACGTGCCAAAGGCGGCGACAAAGACGCAAAATTCGAGCTGACCGTACTGGAAAAACTGCTGCCAGTACTGACTGAAGGTGGTTCTGCCCGCACGGTGACACTGTCAAAAGAAGAGCTGGCAGCCGTTGGTTACCTCAACTTCCTGACTCTGAAGCCGACCATGTACATCGCTAACGTGGCGGAAGACGGTTTTGAAGATAACCCGTACCTGGATGCTGTACGTGAATTCGCCGCCAAAGAAAACAACGTGGTGGTTCCGGTTTGTGCCGCGATCGAATCTGAGTTGTCTGAGCTGGAAGAAGAAGAGCGTGATGAATTCCTGGCCGATCTGGGGATCGAAGAGCCGGGCCTGAACCGGGTTATCCGTTCTGGTTACGATTTGCTGAACCTGCACACTTACTTTACCGCCGGCGTTAAAGAAGTACGTGCCTGGACTATCCCTGTCGGCGCAACGGCTCCGCAAGCTGCCGGTAAGATCCACACCGACTTCGAACGCGGCTTCATCCGTGCTGAAGTTGTGGGTTACGATGCCTACATCGAATTCAACGGTGAAAGTGGCGCCAAAGAAGCCGGTAAATGGCGTCTGGAAGGTAAAGACTACATCGTAAAAGATGGCGATGTTATCCACTTCCGCTTCAACGTTTAAGCTCTGCGTTGACCTATCCGTTTAAATAACATTCAACTCGCCTGAGGCAAAATCAGGCAGTTGAACAAAAGCCAACCAAGCGGTTGGCTTTTTTGTTTTAACGGCTGTTAAATATGAGAAATTCGCTCAGGTCAAAGGTAATGAATCTGTTGTTTTACTAGCGCTTTTTGATCACAAACACGCCTCTTTGATTAAAAATAACCCGAACAGTCAATTTCAGGGAATTTATTCAAAAAAACTGTTGACGCTCCTGAGCCATATCCGCATAATGCGCTCCGTTCTCAGCGATAAGGCAACTTTGAAGCGAGCAACGAAAATGAAAAATTGTTGGCTACGTAGCTCAGCTGGTTAGAGCACATCACTCATAATGATGGGGTCACAGGTTCGAATCCCGTCGTAGCCACCATTTCCTAAATGCTTTCGCTTAACTTGATTAAGTAAGAGTAATTAGGAAATAATGCGGAAGTGGCGAAATTGGTAGACGCACCAGATTTAGGTTCTGGCGCCGCAAGGTGTGAGAGTTCAAGTCTCTCCTTCCGCACCATTATTTAAGATAACGTAAGTTATCGCCTGCAGGTCTATCGCCAAGCGGTAAGGCAGCGGCTTTTGATGCCGCCATTCCCTGGTTCGAATCCAGGTAGACCTGCCATTTTTACACCTTGCCTGAGGTTATCAGGCAGAATACTGAATTTGCGGTGGTGGCGGAATTGGTAGACGCGCTAGCTTCAGGTGCTAGTGTCCGTTAGGACGTGAGGGTTCAAGTCCCTCCCTCCGCACCAAATTCAGTAGATTGTAGGTCTATCGCCAAGCGGTAAGGCAGCGGCTTTTGATGCCGCCATTCCCTGGTTCGAATCCAGGTAGACCTGCCATAATTCTTTAGATTTCAATGCGATTTAAAAACCATTGGAACTGAATGCGAGATTGTATTATAGTTTCTCGCTCAAAATTGTTGGCTACGTAGCTCAGCTGGTTAGAGCACATCACTCATAATGATGGGGTCACAGGTTCGAATCCCGTCGTAGCCACCACTTATTCAAGTTAATCATTTTGCTGATTGACTTAGAATACCGGGACGCGGAAGTGGCGAAATTGGTAGACGCACCAGATTTAGGTTCTGGCGCCGCAAGGTGTGAGAGTTCAAGTCTCTCCTTCCGCACCATCATCCCGATATTCTGAAACTGTTTTGCGGAAGTGGCGAAATTGGTAGACGCACCAGATTTAGGTTCTGGCGCCGCAAGGTGTAAGAGTTCAAGTCTCTTCTTCCGCACCATAATTTGCGATAACGACACGTTATCCGCTGTAGGTCTATCGCCAAGCGGTAAGGCAGCGGCTTTTGATGCCGCCATTCCCTGGTTCGAATCCAGGTAGACCTGCCATTTTACACCTTGTCTGAGGTTATCAGACAACATACTGAATTTGCGGTGGTGGCGGAATTGGTAGACGCGCTAGCTTCAGGTGCTAGTGTCCGTTAGGACGTGAGGGTTCAAGTCCCTCCCTCCGCACCAAATTCAGTAGATTGTAGGTCTATCGCCAAGCGGTAAGGCAGCGGCTTTTGATGCCGCCATTCCCTGGTTCGAATCCAGGTAGACCTGCCATTACAACGATGATTCGATATACCAAGTCGGGTTATCTACAAAACATGATGCGGAAGTGGCGAAATTGGTAGACGCACCAGATTTAGGTTCTGGCGCCGTAAGGTGTGAGAGTTCAAGTCTCTCCTTCCGCACCATTATTCTTAAGTATTAATACATAAGAATAACAGAGTGGCTACGTAGCTCAGCTGGTTAGAGCACATCACTCATAATGATGGGGTCACAGGTTCGAATCCCGTCGTAGCCACCATTTCCTAAACGCTTTTAGATCAGAACATCTGAACCGAGAGTAGTTAGGAAACATGCGGAAGTGGCGAAATTGGTAGACGCACCAGATTTAGGTTCTGGCGCCGCAAGGTGTAAGAGTTCAAGTCTCTTCTTCCGCACCATGTTGACGATAATATGAAAAACTTTTCAATATTATCAAAAAGCTGCGTGACAACAGCTTAAGTTCCGGTTAGTATTACGGAACAGGTTGTCACAAGATAGCTTAACAGAGTAATACTAAATTTTGCGGTGGTGGCGGAATTGGTAGACGCGCTAGCTTCAGGTGCTAGTGTCCGTTAGGACGTGAGGGTTCAAGTCCCTCCCTCCGCACCAAATTTAGTATCTTGTAGGTCTATCGCCAAGCGGTAAGGCAGCGGCTTTTGATGCCGCCATTCCCTGGTTCGAATCCAGGTAGACCTGCCATTACAACGATGATTCGATATACCAAGTCGGGTTGTCCACAAATCAAGTTGCGGAAGTGGCGAAATTGGTAGACGCACCAGATTTAGGTTCTGGCGCCGCAAGGTGTGAGAGTTCAAGTCTCTCCTTCCGCACCATAGATTGACAAAACCCAGCCTCGGCTGGGTTTTGTTTTATCTGTCGTTCCTATATTTCCCTACTGTCTGGGTACTAAAAAATCCAACCTAAGCGGGATCTGTTAGTCACTGTCTCATGTTCAAATTCACGATTTAGTTTACGCGCTCAAGCTTTAGTCTACCCACTCACTAAATCGATCCTAAGCCAATACGCAGTTCATAAGCCAACGAAGCTGTTTGTGAAGCAACTATTGAGTCACTGCACTTATCCCAGTAACGCCAACGCGGTATTTGGCGCTTGTCTTGCCTGAGCGAGCACCGAGCCGGAAGCTTGGGCCAGGATCTGAGATTTGGTCAGTGCCGTGGTTTCTTTGGCAAAGTCCGTATCCTTGATACGGCTCTTCGACGCATTCACATTCTCGTTAATGTTATCCAGGTTACTGATCGCATGGTTAAAGCGGTTCTGGAATGCACCCAGTTCAGCTCGGTGACTATCCACAAACTTCAACGCGGCATCCACCACTGCCACTGATTGCTGAGCGCCACCTACAGAGGTAACATCTATCGTATCAACAGTCAGCGCCTGGCCATCCTGCATCCCCAACTCACTAGCCAGACTCCCCCCAAAGCTCACCGGTCCGGTGACCTTGTTATTGTCAGCAAACAGTTGCAGCCTGCCCTCTTCATCCACGGAGGCTTTGACCATGTCGGTCTGACCATTGATGTAAGTGGCCAGCTCTTCAATATCATCACCTTCTTTGGCGTTAATTGAGATGGTCTGCTCACCACCAAAACGGTCATTGAGGGTAATGGTCAGATCATTCGCATCGGCTGCCACGCCCCAGTCACTGCCTTTGCCTTGTGACGCCTGGTAGCCGGTGCCGCCCATCATGCGGTTATCACTGCGCATGTTGTTCAGGGTCAGCATGACGGCTTCACCGCTGTCAGCACCGATCTGAAACGCTTTGGTTTCAAAGGTACCATTGAGCAGCTTGTTACCACCAAATGAAGTGGTTTCCGCAATCCGGTTCAGTTCATCATTCAACGCCGTCACTTCTTCCTGAATAGCCTGACGCTCTGATTTAGAGTTAGAGCCGTTGGCCGATTGCAGGGACAAATCACGCATACGTTGCAGAATGTTGGTGGTTTCATTCATTGCACCTTCCGCGGTCTGCGCCATCGAGATGCCGTCATTGGCATTGCGCACCGCTACATCCAGGCCACGGCTCTGGACATTAAGGCGGTTAGATATTTGCAGGCCGGCCGCATCATCTTTTGCGCTGTTGATTCGGTAACCTGACGACAAACGTTCCATAGAAGCCTGTTGGGCGTTGGTCGCACTGTTCAGATAACGCTGAGCTGTCATTGCTGACACATTAGTATTTACATTAACCGCCATAAGATTATCTCCTGTTAATTTTCAGACGTAGCGGAACTTAACGAACGGTTTCCGACGTCTCGGAAATCCAAAGTGTTCTCTCAAAGTTATCTCTAATAGCGACCCGGCTAAATTTAGCTTTAGACAAACGCAGCGAATAAGTTAAAAAACGAACAATGGATGCAAGAAGTGCGAGATAAGACGCAAAAGTAAACAACCCCGGACAGAAAAGGCTAAAGATTAATCAAAAACGGACGGCGCAACAAAGTGCACATCAGGGCAAGTAAATGGGGTGTCAATCAGACGTGAGTAAATAGCAGGCAAAAGAAAAGCCCCTTTCCTTTGAGAGAACCGGGGCTGGGTTGGAAGCCAACGCCAATGTGGAGATCAGAGAAATGAACACATTTTGGCTACCAGATTGTGTATGACAACGTTTGCTTAACAAGCAGGTTTAGGTGAGAGAGCTTGCCAATCTCCGGTTATCATACTTTGCCAGGGGACCTTCATCGTAAGCTCACGTCTGAGCCGGAAATAAAGGCTCCCTATCTTACTGCAATAGTGAAATTGCAGAGTTAGGCAACTGTTTTGCTTGGGCAAGAATCGAAGTCCCTGCCTGTTGCAGAATTTGTGCTTTGGTCATTTGCGTGGTCTCTTTCGCAAAGTCGGTATCTTTAATCCGGCTCTTCGAAGCTTCCACGTTTTCCTGGATGTTAGCCAGGTTGCTGATACTGTGGCTCAAACGGTTTTGCTTCGCCCCCAGATCTGCACGCTGTGCGTCAACATATTTCAGTGCTGCATCCAGGATACCGACTGCGTTTTGTGAACCACCGACCGAGGTCACATCAATGTCCTGCACTGTGGTGTAAACACCGTTATCGGTACTCAGACCCAGTTCATTGGCCAGGCCACCAGAGATGCTCAAACCAGAGGCCAGATTAGGTTCCGCAACAAAAACTTGCAGACGTCCCTCATCATCAACCGAGGCTTTAAACATGTCAGTCTGGCCGTTGAGGTACGTCGCCACTTCTTCAATATCATCACCAGCTTTGGCATTGATATTAATCGTCACAGGCTCACCGTCTTCTCCGGTGTACTCTAACTGCATCGTGTTGGCATTCGCTGGTACACCCCAGTCCTGACTCTTACCTTGTTCAGCAAGGTACGACACACCGCCCATACGATGGTCATCAGCACGAATGCTGGTCAGGCCCATGATCACCGCTTCACCTGAGCTAGCACCGATCTGGAACGAAGCTTCACCAAATGAGCCGTTCAGCAGCTTACGGCCACCGAAAGAAGTGGTTTCAGCAATACGGTTCAATTCGTCCTGCAGAGCTTTTACTTCTTCGTTAATCGCGCCACGTTCAGAGTCTGAGTTGGTGCCGTTCGCCGATTGCAGTGACAAGTCACGCATACGTTGCAGAATCGAGGTAGACTCATTCATCGCCCCTTCCGCTGTCTGCGCAATTGAGATGCCATCGTTGGCGTTACGCATTGCCACATCCAGACCGCGAGACTGAGCTGTCAGACGGTTTGAGATCTGCAGGCCGGCCGCATCATCTTTCGCACTGTTGATACGATTACCTGACGACAAACGCTCCATCGAGGTGTTCAGCTCGTTAGACGACTTATTCAGATAACGTTGTGCGGTCATCGCCGACACGTTGGTATTGACGTTAATGGTCATAGTTTGCTCTCCTATCGAGTTCGCAAGCTTTATGCGAAGCGGTCAGCTGGACTCTTTTGGAAGCACTGACCGTGAATAACTTGCCAAACACGCATCACTGCGCGTTTTAGAACCGTATTTATAAACTGTGGTAATAATTTAAGGTTACTAATAACAATCCAAATTGTGTGCCAACTTTAAAACCTGTAAGTAATTAAAAAATTATTTACCTGTTTTTCAATGAGTTAATTAACACCTTGTGCTTTAAAGGCCTATCAGCTGTTAACCATTACCCTGAGCGGCAAACAACCATTGCCATAATCATTGCCGTTTATTTATTCACCACCCGAGGCGGCAACCCCTGCCCTGCCAACGCGGCAAAAAAATGCCCATCAGGTAAAGCGTTAACGTAGCGCGGCCCTCCGACTTCGCCTGCGTGCCTTTTTCATTTCGCTGCTGTCATCTCACTTCGCACATATGGCATAGCTCATATGGCAGGGAAGTACGATGCAGTTGCGAGCAGATAAAGAACAACCACCACCTATCGTGCTAATCAGCGCCAGGCGTGATCAAATATAATTAAACAGGGTCAAATCTTTGGTTTTACCAAAAGCTTGCTGAGAGGCCTGCAGCGCACGGGAATTCTCATTAAACTCGATCACCGCGTCCGCGTAGTCGAGATCCTCAAACTGGCTTTTCGACTTCGCCAGGCTGATTTTGAAATCTTCATGCTGCTCTTCCTGAATATCCAGAGTGCTCAGGTGGGCACCAATATCAGTCCGCTGTTTGTTAAGATGAATAAAAGCGGTATGAAATTCTTCGGTCATCTGCTGCAACTTGGCTGTGGTTGAAGCATCAGACACTGACCCTTTAGAAAGCTCAATGGCATCTCTGAAGGTGTCGAAAATACTGTAGCTATCGCGTGGCGTCAGCGACATGCTGTCGCCGGCAGTCAGCTGTCCTTTGACGTGTATGGTCAGCCCTTCATATTCAATACCGGTTTTCGGGTCAAAATCATCTGCCGCCACCACAGAGCCATTGCGCTCGAGTTGATAACCGAACTGACCGTTTTGCATATCGACAAAGGTCAGCGTGTATTGACCATCGTCATCCGGATCACTGTTGGTCGCTCTCTCAAGCAACAATTCTGATCCTTCCTGCAACTGATAATCCGGTGCGTAATCGCCAAACGGGTTTTCAATCTCCATGAACATCTTGCTGCCCGGAGTATTAAACGGTACTTCCAGGCTGTTAGAGATCTTCATCTTGCGCTGGTAATCATCTCCGGCGTACGACACATTGCCGGCATTATCGCGAAAGAACGGCTGAGTGGTCGGCTTGGTGCCGGCAAAAATATAGTTACCCGATTCGTCCTGCACATTGGCCAGGCTGAGCATGTTGTTCGAAATTTCCTCCAGCTCACGGGCTTTAGCAGCCCGGTCTTCAGGAGAAAGTGAGCCGTTGATCATTTCCATCACGTTGCGTTTCGCCTTATCGGCAAAATCTTCAGTGTTGGAGACAATCACTTCCTGATGCTCAAGCCGGTTACGGACCAGAGTAATGGCATCAATGTACTGGCGCAGCTGCTCTTCCTGCTGTGACACATTCTGGATATAGTGAGTCGCCAGCGGATTATCCGCCGCCGACAACAACTTCTTACCGGAAGCCAGCTGAGCCTGGTTGTGATGAACTTTCGATTCCTGACGACGCAAATCATTTTGCACCGACTGATAATTGTGGAAGCTGGAAATACGATTAAACATTCAGTTGCTCCCCCTATCTCAGTGCCAGAATAGTGTTAAAGGTATCGTTGGCCGCCTGCATAATGCGCGACGATGCCATATAAGCCTGCTGAAACTTCATCATATTGGCCGCTTCTTCATCCAGGTTAACCCCGGAGACGGAAGCTACCCGTGATTCTGCAGACTCTTTTTCTAAGCGTGCCACATCGGTCAGACGCGATGCGGTCGACATTTTGAGGCCAAATTCGGTATTCAGATTGTGGTAGACATCGATAATGGTCGAGTTGTTGTCATCCACGGTTTTATCGCTTTGAATATCAATCATTTTGCGCAGGTTACCGTTGTCACCATCGGACGGAACCAGGTTGGCGGTAAACTTATCATCACGCAGGGCACCACGACTCAGGGTGAAGATGGTCTCGCGCCCGTCATTCTCCTGTTCCGGAATAGTAATGGTCAGTTGCTCCTGATTGTCGTCAAATTGGTAAGGCTCACTGACCAGGATATTGCCGGCTTTATCCTGCACCCGCAGTTGCAGGCCGCCGCTTGGATTGCCGTCCCCATCGCGCGGCTGAATCACATAAGCTTCAAATTCACGCACGTCCCCCGCCTGCTCAATATTGAATTTGGCGGTCCCCTGCGCAAAAGCGGTCGAGGCTTCATAGCTCTGAGCGGCAATTTTTGACGCATCATCGGTGGCCATGCGCAGATTGGCCGCCCCGTCACGGGTAGGGCGGATAATCACCCGTTCGCCGGCGCGCGGCTCGTTATTTATCTGGATACGGAAACCATCCAGATCGATATGGTCGCGTACAGGCACCACAGTGCTCTGTTCACCGTTCGGGCGGGTAATGATGTAATCGTCCCCGTTATAGCTCAGTGAGTACTCGCCACCTTGCAACTGGCTGATGTCCTGAATATACACCGCCATGTCCGCCTGGGAATCGCTGCCAGTGACAACGCGAGCCTTGGCTATTTCGTCCGAGTTCACATCAATAAAGATATCGCTGCCGACATCGCCGCGCAGATCCAGGCCCTGATGCTGTAATTTATTGACTTCATAACTGAATGAAGTTGCCATGCGACCCAGTTCATCCAGCAAGCCAGGTATATGCTTGTCACGCATATCCATCAGTGCGCCGATCTTACCGCCGATATCGCGTGCGGTAATCGGCTTGATACCGTTGCCTTCCACCATGGCCAGGCGATGCTGTTTCACATCCGGATAACCGTCAATCATCTTCAGCTGACTGGCCTCGGTACCGGAAACCAGCGTGTGACCGTTACCGATATGAACGTTAAACCCTTCAGCGTTCTTACGCGGCGTCACGGTGACCTTTGTGTACTCAGACAACTCTTTAACCAGCTTCTCGTGCTGATCCATCAGGTCATTGTGCGGCCCCGGAGTACGCATCATCAGACGCTGCAGATCGCGGATTTCCAGACCAAGCTGGTTAATGCGTTTAATGCCGACATCCAGCCCTTTGTTCGTCACATCAAACTGACGCCGCACGGTCTCATGGAAGTCATTCATGTTCTGAGTAATTAAATCCGCTTTTTCCAGCACCACTTTACGTGCGCCGACATCATTGGGAGAATCTGCCAGGCTTTTGACTGAATCAAACCATTCATTGAGGTTTTCCGGGATTTTTTTCGATGCGACTGACGACAGCAGCTTGGAAAGCATATCGAGATTTTCTTCGCTGTCGCGTTTAAAGGAGTAGTCGGTGGTGGCAAGGTTAAGCTCTTTGACGGCAAACTGATCCCATGAGCGGCGAACATTTTCCACGTGCACGCCCATACCATAGGTTTCACCGCCAAGCTGGCGCGGTGTATTGGTGCCTTGGATGACAGACTGACGGCTGTAACCCTCTGTATTAACATTAGAAATGTTATGACCAGTGGTGTTAAGTTGTCTCTGAGCTGTCAGTACGCTTTGCGCACCCAAATTCAGCAGATCAGACGCCATAATGCCCCCAAAAACCAAGAAAATTGCCGCAGTAATACAGCACCTGTTAAGGTAAAAGCAATATGTATGCCAAAAGATAAAATCGAACTAAGCTACAGATAAATAAGGGATTGGTAACAAGATAAATAAGTGATTGGTAACAAGGTAAAGCAAAGAAAGCTCATCCGGCAGCAGTAAAAAAACCGGCAACAATGCCGGCTTAGCAATAAGGGAACGATGCGACATTGCAACCACGCTTACAGCGCGTCCATCTGCTCTATCTGGCTTTTCACCCGCAACACCTTGTCGGCATACTCAGGATCCGTTGCATAACCGGCCTGATGAATACCACGAATGAAGGCTTCATCATTACCGCCATGCTGCAGCGCGGTATTGTAACGTGGGTTATTTTCTAAAAAGCGCACATAATCATTAAAGCTGTCCTGATAGGTGCCGTAAGAGCGAAATGCTGCTTTTTCCATCACTGGCGTATGGTTGTAATATTCCAGCGTCTGAGTCGCGACTTTATTACCCTGCCAGCTGCGGTCAGCCTTAATGTTAAACAGGTTATGGCTGCTGCCACGCGCATTTTTGACCACTTTCTGCCCCCACCCCGTCTCCAGTGCCGCCTGAGCCAATAGCAGTGAGGCATCAATACCCAGAGCTTTGGCCGCTTTATTCGCGTACGGCTTGAGCGAAGCGACAAACGACTGCGGTGATTCAAATGTATCCGCTTTCTCACTGGCAACCGGACTTGCCGCTGCGGCAACCTGCGCCGGCTCCGTTGCCGGTTGCATTGCCGCCTGCTCACGGGCACGCTCGACACGGCGCATCGCCTGGTCAAAATTATCACCCTGATCAGCACCGGCATTATCGCCTGCAGAGAGCTGGGCAACAATCATATCGGCTAAGCCAAGCGAGCCGGAAGCACTCAGTTCGCTGGTCATCTGTTCATCCAGCATCTGGCGGTAGAAGTCTTCGTTCTGACTGTCGAACATTCCCGATTTGAAGCTGGCATTGGCATCACGCATCGATTTGAGCATCATGGTGGTAAATATCGATTCGAACTGGCGCGCAGCCGAGCGCAGTGCTTCTTTTTCCGATTGTTTGTCGCCGGTTACCGCCTGCTTACGCAAGCTGTCCAGGCTGGCAATATCGTGAATAAAACCGACATCATTAGGATTATTAACCATAACCTGCTCCTTAAATAATGATCAGTTGACCTTCAATGGCACCCGCTTGTTTGAGCGCCTGCAGAATAGCCATCAGATCCGACGGAGCTGCGCCCACCTGATTGACCGCGCGGACTAAGTCGTCCAGCGTCACGCCAGGCTCAAGTTTAAACATCTTACCTTGTTTTTCGGTCACTTCGATCGAAGAGTCCGGTACGACTGCAGTCTGACCTGCCGAGAGTCCATTTGGCTGGCTGACATTCAAATCTTCTTTAATCGCAACCGTCATGCCACCGTGGGTGACCGCAGCCGGTCTGAGACGCACGTGCTGACCGACGACTATGGTGCCGGTACGCGAGTTGACAATGATTTTTGCCGCACCGTCTGCCGGATTGAACTCAAGATTCTCAATCGCAGATAAGAAGGCCACACGCTGGCTGACATCACGCGGTGCGCGCACTTTTACTGAAGTGGCATCGACAGCCGATGCCATTTGCGGCCCGAGGAACTGGTTCACCGCATCCGCCATACGCTGCGCGGTCGTGAAATCAGATTCAAACAGGTTAAAGGTAATAAAATCGCCACGACTGAACGGGGTCGGAATTTCGCGCTCGACAATGGCACCATTGGAGATGATGCCCACCGTCGGGTTATTGCCGACAATGCTCGAGCCATCCGCGCCGTTAGCACTAAAGCCACTCACCACCAGATTCCCCTGGGCAACGGCATACACCTGACCATCCAGACCTTTGAGGAACGTCTGCATCAGAGTACCGCCACGCAGGCTGGATGCGGAACCAATCGATGAAACGGTCACATCAACGGTTTGCCCCTGTTTGGAAAACGCCGGTAAATCAGCAGTGATGATCACAGCGGCAACGTTTTTGGTCTTTGGCTTGGTCCCCGGCGGCAATTGAATGCCGAAGTTCTGCAGCATCGCGTTAAAGCTTTGATCGGTAAAGGGGGTAGATTCGCCGGTGCCCGGCAAACCAGTGACCAGGCCGTAACCCACCAACTGGTTACTGCGCACACCCGCTACCTGAGCCATATCTTTGATGCGGGCAGCCTGCGCCGTTGCCGCAACAAACATCAACAATAACAATGTGAGTCTTTTCATGGTGGATTACCTGTCTCTTTATAAAAACAATGAGGCCAATCTGGCCTCATCGATACCTCAAGCTGTCAAAATCTCGACCGCCCAGTCCGACTTACAAAGAGACATTAAAAAATCGTGCCAAGAATCCAGGTTCTTGCATATCTTGATTGGTTCCGGTGCCGGAATATTGAATTCGGGCGTTGGAAATGCGGTTTGAGGCAATGGTATTATCAAACCCAATGTCATCCGGACGAATGGTGCCACTGAGACGAATGTACTCGTCACCGGCATTGAGGGTCAGCCATTTCTCACCGCGGATCACCAGGTTACCGTTAGCCAGCACCTCAATCACTTCGACCGTAATCGAACCGGACAGGCTGTTACTCTGGTTGGCAGCGGAACTGCCGGAAAATTTGTTATCGTTTTTCAGACCATATGAGAAGTTGTAATCGCCCAGTTTGAGCTCCTGGCCGCCGACACTGAGCGGATCCATCGAGGCATCATTCGATTTGGATAAATCCGCATCGGCACTCTTAGAGGCGTTTGTGCTCTCGTCCAGGTTAACCGTGATAATATCCCCGATACCATGCGGTTTGGAGTCGTCATACAAGCTGTTGGCATGGTCAAGATTAAACAGCGAGCCGGTTTCTGCCGCGTAATGCTCCGGTTTTTTCTTCGGATGAATCGGCGCCCAGGCCGGGTCGCCCGCCACCGGGTCGGTACGATTACGCAACGTATCGATAAGGCCGGTACTGCTCGGCTCAGACTGATCACCTTCCACCGCATCCACCACTGTGGTGCCTGCTGCAACATCCGGTGTTTCAATCGGCTCCTGCAGCAGGCTACAGCCTGATAACAGTGAAATCAAAGCTAAACTGAGTAAACGTTTCATCGCGGCATTCTCTTGCTAATCTGTCACTAATCCAGCGCTTACAGCTGCTGGTTAACAAAGCTCATCATTTTGTCCACAGCCGAGATCACTTTTGAGTTCATCTCATACACGCGCTGCGCTTCAATCATGTTGACCAGCTCTTCGGTCACGTTCACGTTGGAGCTTTCCAGCATCGACTGACGGATATTACCCAGACCATCCAGCCCAGGCACCCCTTCCTGCGGATCGCCACTGGCGCCGGTCGGTAAGTACAGGTTCTGTCCAATCGGTTCCAGGCCACCCGGGTTAATAAAATCAACGGTGGTGATCTGACCAAGCACCTGGTTGTCCTGCTGGCCACGTACCCTTACTGACACTTCACCGTCATTACCAACCGAAATCGAGATAGCATCGTCAGGGATAACAATTTCCGGCTGCAGCGGATAGCCGTCACCTGAGGTCACAATCACGCCTTCAGCATTAAGAGTAAACTGACCATTACGGCTATAGCCGATGTTGCCATCAGGCATCAGAATCTGGAAAAAGCCATCCCCTTCAATCATCATGTCCAAACTGTTGGACGTGGTCTGTGCATTCCCATGAGTATGCACTTTTTGGGTTGCGACCACCTTTGAGCCCGCGCCCAGCATCAGACCACTCGGTAATTCGGTGTTCTGAGACGACTGGCCGCCTGGCTGGTTAATATTTTGATAAAACAGGTCTTCAAACACCGCACGGCTTTTCTTAAACCCTACGGTCGAGGCGTTGGCCAGGTTGTTGGAAATGGTCGCAATGTTGGTTTGCTGTGCGTCCAGACCCGTTTTACTTACCCATAATGCCGGCTGCATATTAAACTCCT
The DNA here is from genome assembly GCF_029962385.1 of Vibrio sp. ABG19. Classification (NCBI taxonomy): domain Bacteria; kingdom Pseudomonadati; phylum Pseudomonadota; class Gammaproteobacteria; order Vibrionales; family Vibrionaceae; genus Vibrio; species Vibrio sp. ABG19. Next base: position 466,133 of record NZ_CP071708.1, read on the forward strand.
GTTCTCGGTTAGCTCATGCGCAGCAGAGTATCGGATGATTTATCCATGTCTTCTGCCGTTTTCATCATCTTGACCTGCATTTCAAACTGACGTTGCAGATCAATCAGGCTGGTCATTTCGCCAACCGCATTGACATTACTGCCTTCTACCGCACCGGTCAGGATTTTGACCGTTGCATCTGCGTCATAGGCTACGTTGGGATCTTTCGCCCGGAACAGACCATTGACATCTTTATATAACGATTGATTATCGGGTTTAACCAGTTTGATGCGATCAACGATTTCCATCGCATCCGGCGGAGCGCCCTGCGGACGAACCGAAATCGTCCCATCATTGCCAATCGACACTTTGGCCAGCGGAACCGGCAAAGTGATAGGCGCACCATTCTCACCCAGTACCAGATGGCCACTGCCATTCATCAGCAGTCCGTTCGCGTCGATATTGAGATTGCCGTTGCGGGTCAGACCTTCTTTGCCGGTTTTATCCATCACTGCCAGCCAGCCATCGCCCTGGACAGTCACATCTAAATCGCGGCCGGTCGTGATCACACTGCCCTGCTGAAAATTGTGCCCCGGACGCTCAGTCATGCTGAATACCCGGCTTGGCAGGCCATCACCGTACGCTTGCATGGAACGCGCCTGCTCCAGATCCGCCCGGAAACCGGTGGTACTGACGTTGGCCAGGTTGTTCGCTCTCAGCTGCATTGCTTGCATATTCTGCTTGGCGCCACTCATGGCTAAAAACAAAGCACGATCCATAATTCGCTCCCAAAATCGTTTATTAACTGTAATAAAGCAATTGGCGTGCCAAAAATAAATAGTGTTTTAAATCAAATTATTAGGAAAGATAAAGCAGGAAATTGTTGAGAGGGGAAGACAGAATTTGCCGCGGCAATGAGGCAAGTGGCAATCCTGTCAAACCAGCGTTGCCGCTGGTTTGACAGGCCAGATGAAAGGATTATCGAATCTGCAGGATATTCTGTTGCAGCTGGTTATGGACTTCCAGAGCACGTGAGTTGGCCTGGAAGTTACGCTGCGCGGAGATAAGGTCCACCAGCTCCTGAGTCATATCAATGTTTGACTGCTCGAGTGTGCCGTTCTTAATGGTACCAAATGAACCTTTGTTGGATTCACCCCAGATTTTACCACCGGACATCTGAGTCGAATCCCACTGAGTACCACCTTTTTTATCCAGGCCTTGCTCGTTCGGTACACGCACCAGGCCCACTCGGCCCAGAGTCACGTTTTCACCGTTCGAATAAGTACCCATCACACTGCCGTTTTCGTCAAAATCGATCTTGGTCAGGAAGCCGGTTGTCGCCCCATCTTCATCAAACTTAGTCAGTTCAAACGGAGCGGCAAACTGAGTGGCCGCATCCAGACCGAAAGATAAGGTCTGGTTGACATCAGCACCATTCAGGTTAAGCGGGTTAGCACCCGCACCCAATGCTTCAGAAACAATAGGCTGACCATTGTTCAGGCTTGCCAATGTTCCATCGTTATTGAAGCGCATGGTGTGACCAACCTGACCGCTACCCGACGTTGCATCACCGCCAGCGATGTTAATTGGCTTCTCACCGTCACGGTCAGTCACTGTGTAATATGTCTGCCACGTATTCGGCTGAGTCTGATCTTTCAGATAATACGTGGTTAACTTATACGACTGCCCCATCGAGTCATAGATGGTTGACGAGGTTGAACGGTTGTAAGTTTCCGGATCGGTGAAATCAAACAAGGTTGGATCTTTTAGATCACCGTTAGCCGGCAGGTTGACACCCACATCAATATTTGAGGTCTGCTTTGGCTTACCAAACTCAGCTGGAATGTTCAGCGGTGAAGGCTCATAAGACAGCACTTCGCCGGTATCCGGATTAACCTGATAGCCCAGCAGGAACTCTTCATTTGAGGTCACCATGTAGTTGTCTTTGTTCAGGTGGAACGCACCGTTACGCGTCAACTCATTTTGCTGCGGCACCATACGATCTTTAGAAACCGCAAAAAAGCCGGTACCTGAGATACGTAGGTCCATCGGGTTGTTAGTATAAATACTTGAACCTTCATGGAATTGCTGCGCGACCTTGTTCGCCATCACGCCACCACCCGGAGTGGTTTTCGCGTTAGTGAACAGTGAATTCGAGTAAACATCACCAAATTCCGCACGCGACTCTTTAAAGCCAAAGGTATTGGCGTTCGCAATGTTGTTACTGGTGGTGTTCAGATCTAACTGAGCTGCGGACAAACCGCTTAGAGATACATATGACATTCCAAATTCTCCTATCTAGCTAGCATGATTATGCTTGGCCAACTTCTAGTACTTCAGCAAGTCGAACTGGCGATTCAAAACCAGCCAGATTGAGCAGTACGTTACCATCACCTTTACCCAGGAGAACGCTATTGACATTGGCATAGGTCGACACCTCAAAGTCTTTGCTTTCCCCATTCAGCAAACCCGAAGCTCTCACTTTGTATTTGCCGCCCGGCAATGGATTACCGTTTTGATCATTACCGTCCCATTCGATGCGGTTATCACCGCTTGGCTTCGCTCCGAGATCAAACGTGCGCACCAGCTGGCCCGCTTCGTTTTCAACTCGCACCATGACGTTTTCCATGGATTGGGGGAGCTTCACCATCGCCGCCATACTGGCGCCGTCCTTTTTCACCCCTGCAGCACCTGGTACCAGTACATCACGACCTACCAGAGAAGATGCCTGCAGAGCTTGGTTTGATGTCATCGACGAGTTGAGACTTTCAAACTGCTTGTTCATATTGCCGATACCATCAACCGTGGCAAATGAAGCCATTTGCGCGATCATCTGGTCGTTGCCGACCGGCTTAAAAGGGTCTTGTTGAGAAAGCTGCTTGGTGAGCAACGACAGGAAATCCTCTTGTTTGAGATCCTGTTTACCCGTTGTCTCGGTTGGCTTATTTTTCTCTTGAAGCGCTTTTAGCTGGTCAACATAGGACAAGCCGCTTTGACCAACGTTATTAATTCCGGCCATTCGCTACCTCCTTATCCTTATTGACCCATCTGCAGCGTACGCAGCAGCATTTGTTTACTCGCCTCAGCGACCTGAACATTACTTTGGTATGCGCGGGATGCTGAGATCATATTGGCCATTTCTTCCATCACGTTGACGTTAGGCTTGTAGATATAACCTTCGTCATTAGCAAGTGGGTGATCCGGGTTAAACTCCGCGGTAAGCGGTTTATCGCTTTCTACAATGCCCAACACTTTGACTGGCACATTCACATCATGGTTATAACGTGCCTTACTTAACTCAGCGCCAAACACCGCATGACGAGCTTTGTAAGTATCTTTCGCAGAGCTGCTGATACTGTCCGCATTCGCTAGGTTGCTCGAAGTGGTATTTAGACGAACAGATTCAGCACTCATTGCAGAACCAGTCACATTGAACACATTAAATAAGCTCATCTAATTATTCCCCTTTGATAGCTTTGGTTAAGTTCTTAAACTTGCTGCCTAAGAAATCGAGTGATGCCTGGTGACGCATCTGGTTTTGCATAAACAAGTTACGCTCCAGATCCACATCCACCGTATTGCCATCACCAGTGTCAGGTTGTGTCGGAAGACGGTAAAGCATTTCCCCTGTCACATTCGCAGAGGCAGGAATATGCCGACCATCGGTAAGGCTAAGACCAATGCTTGCCTCCGAACTTGCCGCCTGCAACGCCTTCTGGAAGTCCATTCCTTTTGCTTTGAACCCAGGAGTGTTTGCTTGCGCAATGTTAGAAGCAATCACTTCCGCATTACGTTCACGCACACCCACCGTGTACTGGTGGATACCGAGTGCATTGTCAAAAGAAATAGCCATACTGTGCCTCTTTGATAGAACTGACCGTTACTGATGAATTTATAGCAATTAGCGTACCAACTTTAACAATACACATTGACCACATCATCATCCCTTGCTGTTTTGCAAAATACACGCCAGAGCGCTGAGCAAAAACCATATCCGGTAATGTTTTCATCCAACCCTATTTTACCAAGCCGCCACCGGGGGAATGTCAGCCCGGCGGCAAGCCTGCAGCGCACCTTTGCCTCCTTAGTATAGCCGTCATCTTTAACCGGACACACACCTTAAGCCGATCGCACAAGCGCTTGCCGGCGGCAATGGTGAGGAGTCACGGGCGAGTACAGCGGCAAACAAAAGCCCGGCAATTTGCCGGGCTTATCGGTGAGGTATAACGCTTATTTGAGCTTATAGCTTATTTGAGCTTATAGATGATACCTGGGTTACAGCGCACCATCTCAAAACGGTCAGTCAGACCGGTCAGAGATTCTGATGCCCCAAGCAGCAGGTAGCCACCGGGATTAAGGCTGCTTGCCATTTGATTAAGTACTTTGGACTTCATCTCTGGCGAGAAGTAAATCAAGACATTTCGACAAAAAATAATGTCGAACTTGCCCAGCAAGCTATAGCTTTCCATCAGGTTCTGCGGGCGGAAGTTAACCATTCGCTTGACGTTGTCTTTGATCTTCATCCGGCCATCACCGGCGTCTTCAAAGAAGGTGCGACGACGCTCCGGAGAAAGACCACGCCCCAGAGCCAGGTTGTCATACACACCGGCCCGGCACATATCCAGCATACTGGTCGAGATATCGGTTGCAGTAATAGACACGCTGGGTAACACACCAGGACGACGTTGCTGTACTTCCAACACGGTCATCGCCATAGAGTAAGGCTCCTGACCAGAAGAACTGGCCGAAGACCAGATTTTGATCGGACGCTTGTTCTTGGCCAGTTCAGGCAACAGCTTATCGGCCAATACTGTGTATGGATAGGTATCACGGAACCATAAGGTTTCATTGGTCGTCATCGCGTCCACTGCGGCGACACGCAACTCTCGGTTGCGGCCGGTTGTAACATCACGCAGCAGATCGGATAGCGATGCCAGCTTGAATTTGCTGACAAGCGGACTCAGACGACTTCTGACCAGGTACTGTTTACTGTCTCCCAGCACGATGCCGCACTGAGATTCCAGAAAGCGGCAGAAATCACGATATTCTTGATCGCTGATAGTTATCGCAGTCATTCAGTTCTCTTTATTCTACTAAAGCCTTTTTCACTGCGTTACCCAGTTCATCCGGGTTAAATTTCGCAATGAACGAATTCGCACCGACTCGCTCAACCATCGCCTGGTTGAATACACCACTCAGTGACGAGTGAAGAATAACATACAAGTCTTTAAGAGCCGGGTTACGACGAATTTCAGCAGTCAGGGTATAACCATCCATTTCCGGCATTTCAATGTCTGAAATAACCAGAGAAATCTGATCGTAAATGCTCCCCTCTTTAGCCATATTGGCCAATTGCTGATGAGCATCTTTGCCATCTTTGGCCAGGATACACTCAAATCCAATCGACTCAATCGCACGTTGCACCTGTTTGCGTGCCACACTCGAGTCGTCCGCAATCAGTATACGGCGTACGATTTCTTTTTCCTGCTCGGCATGAGCAATCTGCTCGCCAATGCTGGCATCCATCACTTCATTCACCGGAGCGATCTCGGCCAGAATTTTCTCTACGTCGAGAATTTCTACCAGCTCGTTATCAATATTGGTCACCGCAGTCAGGTAGTTACCTTTACCAGCCCCTTCCGGTGGTGGCAAAATGGCTTCCCAACGCATGTTGATAATACGTTCAACTGAGCTGACCAGGAAAGCCTGAATCGTGCGGTTGAACTCGGCAATGACCACAAAACTTTTGTCAATTTCGGTGGTCGGACGGCCACCAATCGCCAGACTCAAATCAATCACCGATACGGTCTGACCACGGATGTGCGCAACGCCTTTTACCAGTCGATGCAAATTAGGCATTGCAGTCAAACGAGGGCACTGGAGAACTTCTTTCACCTTAAATACGTTAATGCCATAACGTTGGCGTCCGTTCAGACGGAAGGTTAGTAATTCCAGTCGGTTTTGACCGACGAGTTGCGTACGTTGATTCACAGAATCAAGAATACCCGTCATATGCACATCTCCATCTTAAACATTTTTATGTAAAAAAGTGATAACCTACCTAAGGCTATGAAGAAACCAGAGAACCGAACCATGATTTCGAATACCCGTGTATGCCAACATACCAAACGTAAGTGTAGAGCTTTCTGCCACTTTTATTATACCTGTATCGGCTTTTTGTGCGTTTTCTTTAGTCTTTCTGTGCACAGTGCAACACCAGAACAAATTGTTCAGATTCAGCAAGCCGCTCAGCAGCACGTTTTGAGCAACGTGGATACACCGGCCGGCAGCGAGCTGGATGTCAGTGCCGCCAATATCGATGAGCGTATTTTTGCCACCGACTGCCCTGCGCCACTGCAGACCTCATCATCATCTAACAACGGCTCTGCCAGTGCGATCACTGTGTTAGTAGAATGTGAGCCTGATAACTGGAAAGTCTATGTTCCGGTCAAATTAACGGTAACGGTTCCCATGGTCACCGCACTAACACCACTGACCCGCGGCCAAATCATCACAGCTCATAATGTGACGATGAGTATGGTAGATCTGCTGCGCTTCAGACGGCAAGGTTTTTCCTCTCCGGATCTGGTGGTCGGAGCAAAGACCAAGAAAAACCTTAAGTTAGGTGATGTCATCGAGCAAAATGATGTCTGTGTGGTTTGCCGTAATGAAAACGTACGTATCCGCGCCGTCAGCGGCGGGATGAGCATCACAACCGAAGGCACCGCATTGTCGGACGGGACCTTTGGTGAACAGATAAAAGTGAAAAATAGCAAATCTAACCGTATAATAGATGCTCAAGTCAGCGGAATAGGTGAAGTCACCGTACGATTTTAGCTGCCTCTACTCAACGCAGGGAAATTTACCCGACTGTTAAGAAAAAGCTAAAGTTCGTCGCTCAACAGTCGATATTGACGGTACACGTTCATAGTTTTATAAGGCTCAAAAATATGGCAGGCATTGATAACATTCGCTCAGGAAACTCGTTGACGACAACGAGCCGAAGCCCTGCGCGTTCAGAATCTAATGCATCATCAACAACTTCTGGCTCAGTCAGTCAGAGTTCTCAACCGCGTAACGATGCGGTATCGCTGAGCTCTCAGGGCAAAGCAATCGGTGAAATGCATAACGAAATGGCCGCGACGCCGAGTTTCGACAGCGCCAAAGTCGCTGCAATCAAAGAAGCGATTGCGAACGGCTCGTACAAAGTCGATCCGGAAAAACTGGCCGACAATATGATCAAATTTGAAAATGAACTGGGTGGCCTGTAAGCTGATACTCAGTCCGGCAAAAAGGTGATGAAGTCATGGCAGCATTGAAAGACTTAGTCGAGTTTCAGCTCAAAAACGCCCAGGAGCTGTCCGCGTTACTGGAGCAGGAAAAAATTGCCATCACCGGCCGTGTTGCCGCGGATATAGAAGCGCTGGCGAAACAGAAAATCACCCTAGTCGGCCAGTTGCAACAGACCGACCAACGCATTTCCAATCATCCTCATGTTCCGAGCCTGACAGAAGATGAATACTTGGCGAATCTGGTCGAACAAATCCGCAGCCTGGTACAAGAGTGCCAACAAGCTAATGCCGTCAACGGCGAGGCACTAAATCGTGCTCAGCTAAGTTTCAACAAATTGAATAATCTGATGCAGCAAAGTCACGGTAAAATCGGCATGACTTACAACGCGACCGGTCAAACTCATACCGTATCGACCTTAGGCACCAATATTAAAGCCTGACCGCATCAGGGCATAAACTGCGTAACAGATAACAAAAAAGCGGCTGTCGAGCGCCGCTTTTTTGTTATCTGGAGAGATGAGAGTGTGCCGCTTAGAATAATGTTTGCTGACGATTTTCCGGCACCTGCTGCACTTCACCGTAGTCGCGCAGACGATCCATCTTACGAATATCGAGACGCAGCTCAGTCACGTAATTGTCGCCAACTTTATAACTACGCACCACTTCCGCACCGCGGATCACACCATCAACAGCACCAGCCGTCAGTTCAGTCCCCATTCGCTGATCCTGCAATTGCGAACGCCCACTGACGCGCATGCCATACACCTGTTCAGCGAGTTCACGATAAGCATCGATTTTCGATGCGCGCATCGCGCGAACCTGTTTCTCTGCCGTATCGCGGCCACGCTGTTCATTAATATTGGCGTAACCCACCGCAGTCAACCACTCATCCGCGCGCAAAGTCTGGAGCGGCTGACATCCGGATAAGGCCATCACAGCGGCCAGCAGTACGAGTAATCCGTATTTCATCCTTTCCTCCTAGGGACGCAAAATCACAGTGTATGGTTGAGTCATGGTTGGATCGGACCGAATTAACACCCCATCCTGAGTACGCATACTGTTCAGCGTATCCAGATCGCGGCCAATACGATCCGCCGGTAAAAAGCCTTGCGCGGTAGCCACAACGATCCGTGACTGCATACCAACCACTCGGGCGTTAATCAGTACGCCACCTTCCTGACGCAACATGGTCCCGGTCAGAACATACTGAATCTCTTGCTGCTGGGCCAGATCTTTCCATTCACGACTGAAAGCAAAATCACCTTGTTGAGTGACCTGAATAGAACCTGTGGTTTTGAAATCCACCACTTTAAACCCACGGCGCTGGAACTGATAAATCAACCCTTCCGAGACCGAGTTGCCCAGCCAGTTAGTGGTATCCATATTCTGCAAATCGACAAAAGAGGTAATTGCAATCGGTGTACGGGCAGTCACACTGGTATTCGATTCGACCAGATCTTCGGTCAAGCTGTCCACAAAGAAGTCCAGGGTGTGGCGCGGACTCTCCATCAACATAAACTGCGAACCACCGTATGACTCTTTGCCGTTATAGATCGGGGCATAAGAGCAGGCAGTCAGCATCATCGCCGGCACTAAGCAAAGCCATTTTTTCATTATCTTCATCTCCAGATATACTAAGGCGGCACGTTCAATTTCACTCTCTGTGACAAAACTGGAACGCTCTTTGCTTTTCTAAGCTGAGACCACTTTGAACAGCAAATGCCTACATCAGCTGAAAATTAAAAAGCAAAATTTGTACCTGACTGGTAAATTACGATGAAAAAAAACATTTATTCTTTAGTTTCAATGCTTTTATTGTCACTTTGGATTCCTGCAGCCCACGCAGCCTGGTATGAGGTTACCGGAACCTCGGCCATTGTTGCCTCCGAAGAATCGGCCAGACTGCATGCATTGGAAGATGCCATCTATAAAGCGGTAAATTTTGCCGGGGCAGATATTGGCAGTATCAGTAACCTGTTACCGTTGCTGGAGGACAACCGGCGCGAATATCTGTTTGCCAATCATGAGGTACGCTCGATTCTGGTGGAAAAACGCCTTGTGGTCGGGAATGTGATGCAGGTGCGCGCCCGGATTGATATTTATCCGTCGGCAACAGCTTGCCACATCAGTAACTATAAAAAGACCTTTATGATCGGCAATATTGATGTTGCCTCTCCCCAGCAAGCCGTGATGGGTCAGATCTACGATGTCGGCGATGACTTCGCCCATATCCTCAATCGCCAGATCGAGCAGGACTCGCACAGTTTTATGTCGGTTGGCACCACAGACTATGATATTGATGCCCGCAACCCGGAGCGGATCAAAATGCTGGCTCAGGACTCAGGAGCTCAGTACCTGGTTGGCGGAGTGATTACCGACCTGACCGCAACCGTCGATCAGGGCACCTTCCAGGATGATGTGATTAACCGTCAGTTTGCGCTCGAACTGCATGTGTTTGACGGCAAAACCGGCAGCGAAGTGTATCAAGGTAATTACCGCGAAGTGGCCAACTGGCCATTTGCTAAAACCAGCCAGGTCGATACCCGCAGCGCCCGCTTCTGGACATCCACTTACGGTCAGATGCTGCTTCAGGTCAGCCGGGATATCATGCTGGATCTGGAGTCACAAATCTCCTGCAAAATTACCCTGCCAGAGGTGGTGGCTAAATTTGGTAATACCGTGAGCATGGATTTGGGTAGAATTCACGGCGTCAGAGAGGGCGATAAGTTGCAACTGTGGCACACCGGTGCCTTTATCGATCAAAACGGGTTGCCGCGCAATAAAGTGTCACAAAGCGAAATCACCCTGACCGTAAGCCGTGTCTATGACACCAATGCAGAACTGACCGTAGATCAGCCGGAGCTGGCTTCCAGTATTCAAGTTGGCGACGTAATGCACAAACAGTTATGATTGTGATTTGAAAACATGAATTTATTCAAATAATTGGGTAGTATATTCTTTCTCCGCTCCCGTGGCACAGCTGGATAGCGCGGCCCCCTCCTAAGGGGCAGGTCACAGGTTCAAATCCTGTCGGGAGCGCCATATAAAACAGCGCCTTAGCTTCAAATTAAGCTAAGGCGCTTTTGTTTATATCCACATAATGATCACGACTCTATATATTTTCAATAAAAAACACATAATAAATGCTCAGCTGTTACCCTCTCAATAAACTTAATACCCCTGATAAATTTGCCTTAACTTTGTAAAATGCGAACATCCTCAGTAGATTAATTTTACCAAACCCCGTAGTTTTTAAGGTAAAATCAACAAAAAATCATACTTAAAGATAGTTAAAAAATGTGAGAGGAGCTATTGGTGAAAATCGAGTACTTGAGAGTTAAAAACTACCGTGCTTTAAAGCAAATTGAACTAAAAAATATGCCTAGCTTATGTGTTTTTGTAGGTAAAAATGGTAGTGGGAAGAGCACAATTTTTGACATTTTTGGCTTTCTAAAAGATTCTCTTTCCGACTGGCACCTCCATAACTCTTTAAGCTGAGAGCCAAGTAAATACGTCACCATTAAGTCCTTGTTCATGCTCAGTATCTCACTCAGATAGCTCTCCTGCTTACCGTCTAAATTAGCTCTGTTTTTGAGGAGAACCCAGCGTGAACGTTTCACCCATTGGCGCGTTTTCTTGTCCTGTTTGAGTTGATTAGCTTGGTCAACTCTGACTCTATCCATCACTTCCCGGCCAAATTTGGCGACCACGTGGAATAAGTCGTACACAATGCGGGCGTTAGGACAATGTTGCTGCACTTCAAAGTCGAAAGCCGTATTCATATCCATTGCAACCGCTTCTATGTTCTGGCTATGCTCACCGAGTAATTCAAAGAAGGGACGGATATCTTTTCGGCTGCGTCCGACGCCTATCCAAAGCACTTGATGCGTCTTAGCATCCGCGATAACAGTGGCATAACGATGTCCCTTGAAGAGAGCAAACTCATCCATGACCAGTTGTCTCAGCTCTGCCCAGTTAACCTCTGGCACCACATGTTGCAGCCGACGCTTATCTATCGCCTTAATCGTATGCCAATGAACCCCCGTCATCTGGGCAATATGTTTGATAGGAAGAAGAGGCAACAACTGCTCAATGTAACTTCTTAAGCGGTTAGTCAGGCGAGCAAAAGGTTCAAGCCAAGAAATAGATTCGGTTTTGATACCGCAGTCAGGGCACTTGATACGCCTTGTTTGTAGGGATAGCTCGACGGGTACGCCGAGAATCATCGCTTCTTTAATCGTGCGCCACTGATAATCATGTATGGCTTGAACATGTTGCCCACATGAACATCGAGCAGTTGTGCTGGGTTGAAGAGTAATCGTGATGAGAGAAGACGTTTGTACAGACTTTACGACATGAAAGCCTTCCCAGAACGATGATAGGAAAGTATGATTCGGCATGAAAACGGTAGTTTGTGTAAGGTTGTGTTTGGCGATGTAACTTTATCACTTACTACCGTTTTTGTTTTAAGTTCCCGCTAATCCGCGATGAACCTAATAAAATTAGAGAACGTATCCTCTGGGAAAAAGAGAGTGATGAAAGTAATGCTTTTACGGTTATCATTGGTAATAACGGATGTGGGAAAACAGAACTCCTTAAAGACACCTGCAATTACTATCAATCACTAAGTAGTCGGTTCAGCTCTGGGCGATCAGGCTTAGTTCCGGTGATATTCTCTTGATAAAAGCTAGCTATTCTTTGATTATGATTCGTTACAAAAGCCTTTAACTCATCTTTTGAACGACTAGCATCCTGTTTATCCGTAGAAGCTCTCAGATACGCTCTAATCATCAAATGACTCCTTATGAGACAAAGTGTCTAATTTAAACCGATCATTAAATAACGTCTATTTTAATATATCTATTAAGTATTAGGATATTCAAACCCTACTATCAAATTTATCTATAGGTAAATTTGACACAAATCATCGAGATAATTTAAAGAAATAAAATTTTAAAATTCATCACACTTCACCCTCACATGATGAATTCATCATGTGTGGGTGAATCAAAGTGAAAATATTCAAAGCATCAATTAGATTTAACTCTACCTTAGAAAATAAATTTAACATATAATTAACAACAAAAATAAATTAGAGACATTGATCACAAAAACAATAGTGTGCACAGATCACAAAGAGTCAATAAATGATCAAATCAGGGTAATTTAGTGACTCAAATCACAAAATAATTTAATTTGGCGGTCAATAATAAACTCAGATTAAAGTTATGGGAGTACATATGAAGATCGGAATAGTAATTAGTGGCGGAGATAGCTCGGGGATAAATAACTTTATATTTCAAGTAGCAAGAATATCTAGTGCTGATATAACTATATTCAATGGCGGGATTCACGGTCTCCTTAGTGGAAATAAAATAGAAGTAAGCTATAGAGATCTTATTGACTACTCTATATCTTCAATGCCAATAATATCTTCTGGTCGTTCAGAAAGGTATTTAAACCAAGGTGAATACCAACAAATAGCGGCCAAATTAAAAAAAGAAAAAATAGAAGTCCTCATTTTAGCTGGTGGGGATGGTTCAATGAAATTTCTACATAAGCTCAGTTTACACGGAGTGAATTGCTTTGGTGTTGGAATGACTGTTGATAATGACTTAGATGGTTCTGAATATACTATCGGTTTTTCAACGGCTTGTGAACAAGTCCTTCACGAAGTAACAAAACTTAGAAATACTGGTCGAGCATTACCAAATCGAGTATTTCTTGTAGAGGTATTAGGTGCTTATTGTGGTGAACTGACATTACAGTCAGCTATAAAATCCAACTCTGATTTTGCTTTAATACCAGAACATCATATACCTATTGAAGATTTGGCACGAAGAGTTCAAGAAAAGCTGGCTATACAAAACAGCGTAATAATACTTTGTGCAGAAAGTTATACACATGAATATATACCAGGATTCCAAGGTGCGATAAATACAGTAGCAGAAAAGTTAGAACCATTAATCGGAATTAGAACAAGAAAAACAACGTTAGGATTTGGTTTAAGAAATGGGTGTCCTACAACAGAAGAAATATATCAAGGAACAATTGCTGCAAGTGAGGTTGTTCGTTGCATCAAAAGTGGAATGGCTAATAAAGTCATTGTAATAAACTCAAGTAATAAGCCTATTCCCGTAGATTTAGATACTATGGAGAATAGAGTGATAGATAAGGATGGACATTATTTTAAACTAGCACAGCAGTTAGGAATAATATAAAAATCTTATAATAAACAATGAAAGATAGAACATGAATGAAGGAATAAATTATGGCTTACAACATTTGGTGTGTATGTGGATGCGGTTTAGGTTCTAGTTTTGCTCTAGAAATGACAGCAAAGCCTATTTTAGAAAAAATGGGTGTTGACTTTAATTTGAACCATACAACGGTATCGGAAGTATTAGCATTAAAACCAGACGCAATTATTACATCTACATCATTTTCTGATGCTATCAGAGCTAGTGCTTCACCAGAAGATGCTGAGAAAATAATAACAATACAAAAATTTACTGATAGTAATGAAATGGAAGAAAAGCTTAGTAATTTCTTTCAAAAATAAAAAATAAAAACATCTCTTAGTTTAAAAAATATAAGTGACTTAATTGCGCATTAGGCTTCTTACACCCTAAATTTGATAGAACATGGAGAAAATATAATGAATGCATTATTTGAGTTCATAGTTAAAGATTTATTAGGCCAAGCCTCAATACTAATAGCGTTTATTGCAATGATTGGTTTAATCCTGCAAAAAAAATCATATGGTAAAGTATTTGAAGGTACATTCAAAACTATGCTTGGTTTTTTGGTAATGATGGCAGGAATAAATATCATCGTTGAAACCCTAACATTTTTAAATAATATTTTTACTAATGGATTTGGGATGACAGGGTATATTACTGACGTTGCTGCTATAGCAGGTGTAGCCAACAAACAATTAGGAACAGAAGTAGCCTTAACACTTATCGTTATTTTCGCAACTAATATCGTTATAGCTAGATTCACTCCATGGAAGTATATATTCCTAACAGGTCAAGCATTGCTTTGGATGAGTACAATTGGTGCAGTAATTGGTTATAAAGCAGGTTTAACTGGTGCGACTCTTGTTTTTACGGGTGGCATATTTGGCGGCATCATGGCTGTAGCTATGCCAGCGATGGCTCAACCTGTTGTTAGGAAAATAACAGGTAATGACAATATAGCTTTGGGTCACTTCTGTACAATTGGATATATGGTTCAGGCAGCCACAGCAAAAATTGTAGGGAAAAACTCTAAATCCACTGAAGATATCAAGTTACCAAAAGCTTTTTCATTTTTAAATGATACATACTTATCAATGGCTGTCGTGATGATACCTATGTATATCATTCCTGCATTGGCTGCTGGGCCTGAGTATATCTCTCAATACTCAAATGGTATGAATTTTGTAATGTACGCATTTATGCAAGCAATGGTCTTTGTTGCTGGCGTATTTGTGCTTTATTCAGGTGTTCGCCTATTACTACAAGAGCTAGTTCCAGCATTCCAAGGTATTGCTATGCGTCTTGTACCAAATGCAAAACCAGCTTTAGATTGTCCAGTCTTATTCCCGTACGCACCTAATGCTGTAATTCTAGGCTTCCTATCTACAACTGTAGGTACGGTTATCGGTATGTTGCTGTTCCCAATGTTTGGTTTAGCAATGATTCTTCCTGGGCTATTAACAAACTTCTTCGCAGGTGGTACCGCTGGTATTTTTGGTAATGCTATTGGCGGTCGCCGAGGAGCTATCATCGGTGGAGTTGTCCACGGTCTATTTATAACATTCCTTCCAGCTATTCTTATTCCACTTTTAGAAACTTATGGCTTTGTCGGTGTCACGTTCAGCGACTCAGATGTTATTTCTTCTGGTCTGCTACTAGGCAATGCCTTCAACGGTAATTGGGGATTTGTTGGAACATTCATCATCTTTGTTATCGCTATTACGATTTTCGTCAATAAGTCACTTTCAACTACTTCAGATAAAAAGGATATTGCAAATGAAACTGCTTAACTACAATGAATTATTCTCAATTGCAGAAGAACGTGGATTTAATGCTGTTGGGTCATTTAACTTACACTGTTTGGAAATGTTACCTGCATATTTTGAAGCGGCGCTAGATACAAATTCCCCCTTGATGATTCAGATTTCAACAGGGACAGCCGAATATCTAGGGTATGGGCTACTTGTAGGTTCAATTAAATCCCTTGCTAAAGCTCACAATGTACCTACATGTCTTCACCTAGATCACTGTTCAAATATCGAGGACATCAAGAAAGCTATTGATAGTGGCTTTAGCAGTGTTATGTATGATGGTTCACACCTACCTCTCGAAGAAAATATTAAAAATACAAACTTAATTATCGAGTATGCGCATAAAGTAAATGTCACTGTAGAGGCGGAATTAGGCGCTATCGGTGGCGCCGAAGACGGCAAATCTGTCGATGATGGCGATATCGCATTTACGTCCATATCAGAAGCTAAAACATTTGTTGAAAACGCAGATGTCGACATGTTAGCTGTTAGTATAGGGACGGTTCATGGCTCTTATACTGCTAAAACCAATATCCAACATGAACTGTTAAAAGAACTTCACGCTACAATTAAAAAGCCATTAGTTTTACACGGCGGTACAGGTGTTAGTGACGAAGATATGAAGTTTGTAGTTCGAACAGGAATGAACAAAGTTAACGTTGGTACCGAAATGAACGTTCAATGGGTTAAGCATTGCAAAGATACTTTCTCAAGTGGAAAAGTTAATGACTCTGTACGTAAATTTTTCATCCCTGCTCGCCAAGCCGTGAGAAACGTAATAGCTGAAAAAATCAATCTATTCAGTTAACTCTAGGAAAGCCCCGTGCACTCGGGGCTTATATAGGTAACCCAATGAGTTTATTAAAAAAAATATTTGGTGGTGGAAACACAAGTCCTGTTGATGAAAGCGACGCGATCTCGCTCCACGAGGAAATTTCTGCTCTAGAGAAATTGCATGAATCTGAACCAAATAATATTAGTTACCAACAAAAACTACTAATTAAATATACTCAAGCTGTATCTGTTTACTCTCAAGCACCTTCTTTTATAACTCAAGTAGATAGTGTTTTCACCAGAATGAATGAGTTAAGGAATGCAGCGAGGAAAAACTTCTAATTAAGGTAATAATTATGTTGAAAGAGATTTTGCAAGAAGCAAATGCAATACAATTGCAAGTAGATACTAGTGATTGGAAAGAAGCTCTCTCTATTGTAGCTAAACCCCTAATTGATAAAAATTTCATTGAAGAACGGTATGTAGAAGCTATTAAGAAGATAACTGAAGAAACCGGTCCATACTACGTATTTGAAGATGAAATGTTTGCTTTACCACATGCTAGACCCGAAGAAGGAGTAAATAAGTTGGGCTTTAGCCTTATAACATTAAAGACTCCTATATCTATTAACTCAAGCCCAGATGTTGATCTAATCATAATGCTATGTGCGAAAGATGGGAATAGTCACATAGAATATGGTCTAAAACCTATATTCGAATTACTTTCTGACCCTGAGATACGTCAAAAAGTGAAAAGTGCACGATCAAGTGAGGAGGTCTTGGAGCTATTATGAAAACAGTTATTATAGTTAACGGTATTCCAGCCTCAGGAAAAAGCACAACAGCTAAATTAATATCTGAAGAGTTAAATTTCCCATATCTATCTATCGATACAATTAAAGAACCATTTATGGAAATACATAGCGATATAGACAGAGAACTCAATAGAGAACTAGGAAAAGCTGCTTATAAAGTTATTTGGAATACTATATGCAGTTCTCCTGACAACTGCATATATGTTGTTGATGCTTGGTTTGGGTTTCAACCAAAAGAATTATTATTAGAATATTTAAACTCATCTAATATCGATAACGTCATCGAAGTATGGAATGAAATATCTCCCGCTCTTGTTGTGGAAAGATACAAACAGAGATTACCTTTCAGGAAGGAAGGTCATCCTGGGCCCGAATATTTACCTGAACTAGAAAAACTTGCAAAACAAGCCAAGCCAATGAATGTAGGTAAAACTTTTTGTATAAAGCAAGATTGCTTAAATGGCTTTTCAGAATTGATTAAGAATATTTCTTCAATTATTCATACAACTACACCACAAAAAGCTATTAGCAAATTCTAGTAGAAAGTTATATAACTCCTGATAGTGCAGGCTACTCCCCCCTATAGGTAGCTTGCACTTTTTTACTTCGGCATATCCTAACATGAGGGACAATGGTTACAGTCAAATATGTCAGGTGATACGTTTTCTAAGCCGATAAGCATCTCAAATTAGACAGATAAAATGTTTAATAACGGAATAACTCGTAAGAGGCTGCCTGATAGTTGCTAATTTAATAAATCGAAACATGTAACAGCTCTAGCGATTAAATGAATAAGGAAAAATATAGTGCACAAATTATTGGCATTAGATCTTGATGGTACTTTACTTAACCCCGATTTCAGATAATAAGTGCGACATTCATGGAAAGGTGTAGAAGATGAAGCCAACTGCTGAAAGTGGTACGCTCTTCTCGCCAAAGAAACAAGCAGTACTACCATGAATTATCAGCAGTTGACCGAGGGCAGAAGATACCAGATTTCTGCTCTTTTGGAGAGGGCGTTCAGAATTCTGTGTCAGCTAATTTTGGCTAAATATCTGAGACGTCATCCAAGGAGTGTGTTTTCCATCATTTATTCCATCATCTGCTTTTCTCTATTATTCCTAGTTAGTTTAGGGATAAGGAATAGGTTTCGATTATAGCGCTAGCCCTACATACTTTTTGTCTTCAGATTAAGACACTACTCGAAATACACAATGGGGCAGAGATAAGTTACGGCAATGGTCTGCAACCTGTGATCACCAAGCGATTCTGTCGTACCTTAACTACCAACCGATTTTGTATCAGGAAAATCTCTTTCGAAACTCTCGTGGAGTTAATCCAACAATATTGATAAAGGCCTTTCGACATGCACTGATATCTTCGTAACCAACTTGATTGGCTATCCATTCAAATGAATGCTTTGTACTTTCCAAGTAATCACATGCATTCTGTATTCTGAGACGCTGCAAATACTGATTTGGGTTGTAACCCGTAGCCTTTAGGAACCGTCTTTGCATAGTACGTTCAGTCATGCTTACTTGCTTCGCTAGCTGATGTATCGATAACGGTTCTGTATAACCTTGATGCATTATTTGTTGAACCGAAACAATCACCAAATCACCATGATCGAACGATGGTTTGAATTGTTGATAATAGCTCTGTTCTCTCTGCGCAGTATCGATAACAAGTGTTTTACCAAGTTGGCGAACAACCCGAGGTGAGGAATATTTAGAGACCAGTTCAAACCCGAGATCCAGCCACGACATCATACCGCCCGCCGTCACTATGTCACCGTGATCGATCAATATCTTATTACTGTTAAGTGGAATCTCCGTAAACATTCTGGCAAATGTTTCTGCTAACGCCCAATGGGTTGTCACTTCTCTTTTACCAAGCAAGTTCGTTGCGGCCAGAATAAATACCCCCGCGCAAGCAGATGATAGAACTGTACCTTTGGAATACTGCTTTCTAAGCCATTCAATAAGTTCGGCTTCAGGTGCTAAGTAATAATCGTCTATTGAAGCTGGCGGTAGCAAAACAACGGTAAAACTATCCTCTATCAACTCATCATGCGAAATAATGACTGGTTCAAATAAGACCTCAATCCTTTGTTCTCGACAAACTCTGCTTGCAAGCAAAAACATCTCTTCAAGACCAAAAACCGCAGACTTCAATACTGAAGGATACTCACAAATTCCAATGGATATTTTTGTCATACGACTCTCTATACATGTCGATTTTTGCCCTTTTTATGTCATTTTAACCACTAAAAAGACTACAGCAAGTTGCTCATAATTTTCCTGAACAAAAAGTTAAAAAAACAGGAGATCAAAAATGAACAAAACTGCGTTACTTATAATTGATATACAAAATGATTACTTCCCTAAAGGTAAATTTCCATTATGGAACACAGATAAGATCCTGATAAACATTAAAGAATTAATTGCTAAAGCTAACCAACAGCATGTTCCGGTCTTTCTTATCCAACATGTATCTTCAGCTCCTAAAGGAATGGCACCTTTCTTTGAAAAAGGTAGTGAAGGAGCGAATATCCACCCAGAAATAATCGCGATATGCCCTAATGCAGAAATCGTACATAAACAGCATGCAGATAGCTTTTATCAAACTCCGTTAGAGAAATCACTGGAAAAATTAGATATTGACGAGTTACTGATATGTGGGATGATGACACAAAATTGCGTTACGCATACTGCTATATCAAAGAAAGCAGAAAAATATAAAGTTTCAATTATTGAAGATTGTTGCACAACTACAGATGCGATGATTCATAAAATTGCTTTGAATGCTGCATCACCTCGCGTACCTCTAGTAACGTTTTCCGAAGTGTTATAATTTAATGTATTGAAACCTCACTGGTATCGCTTTCTAGTGAGGTTTCGCTTTAACGAACAATGGAGCAGATATGTGCCAGCGCGTATCTGCTGCTTTCAATCAATTGCACCAAGTTTATCAATAACAAAATCTAAAAAGGCTTTCACTCGTTCAGGTTGATAAACACCTCCACGGTAGAGAGCGTTTAACGGATACTTAAGTGGTTTAAAACCGATATCAAGCTTTTGCAATAGTCCCTTTTTCACATAAGGTGCAGCGATAATATCGGGTTGATAGCTTGCTCCGACTGCTGAGAGCGTCAACTGGCGAATAAGCCGTGGACTATTACTTTTGAAAACGGCTCGTACGGTGAGACTATTACCAGTATTGCTCTGGTTCAAAGCACTGGCCACAGGCCAACGAGCTGTGGAGTGAAGATTGTTATCTATAAGGCATGGCAATTGTTTCAATTCCATATCATGCCGATACTGTTTTGCTAAGTCAGGTGCAGCATACACTGAACTTTGAAGTGACATTACCTTACGATATCTTAAGTTGGAGTCTTCGAGTTCACTGGCACGGAAAGCGATGTCTATGCCTTGCTCCACTAAATCCAGTTTTTGGTTGGTAACTATGATATCAATCTGAATATCTGGATATCGAGCGTGAAACTCAGGAATAAGTGGGCTTAATAATTCCTCTGCAAAACCCTGTGAAGCTGTTACGCGCAAAGGCCCCGAAGCCTCTTTATTATTTGAGTTAAGCTGATGATATAGCTGGTCAAACTTAGCCAAAACTTGTTGTGCTTGAAGGTAGTATTCTTGGCCAGACTGATTAACTGAAAGCTTGCGGGTAGTGCGATGAAACAGTTTGACTCCAAGCTGCTCTTCGACGCGGTTAACGTATTTGGAAGTCAAAGATTTAGAAATACCTAAACGCTCTGAAGCAGCGGTAAATGAGCCTGTTTCTATTACTGCCACAACTGTTCTCATTCCATCGATAGTGTCCATAATTTATCAACATGCTGGAAATTATCATTCCATGTTAGCGGGGTTTTTCTTCTTCGCAAGTTGTTCTTAAATATAGAACAGACAACTAGTTAGGAGAAAACAATGATAAAACTATATTGGCACCCTATCTCAGGGCACGCACACCGCGTGCACCTGCTATTAAGTATCCTCGAATTGGATTTTGAACTCATTACTGTCGATTTACCGGCTGGGGAACATCAACGGTCAGAGTTTTTGGCACTTAACCCGTTTGGTCAAATACCAGTATTAGTTGATGGTGAAACCGTCATTTCTGACTCAAACGCGATTTTGGTTTATCTCGCTACCGTTTATGATAGAGAAAAGCAATGGCTTCCCGAGTCGCCTCTAGTACGTGCGAATATCGAGCAGTGTCTTTCTCTTGCCGCTCACCGACTAGCAGGTTCAATCGCCAAACTACGCACAGCGAACTTATTTAATCGCAACATAGACAGTGAGCCTCTCACTCAAGAAGCACATAAGCTACTCAAGCAACTTCAGAATTACCAAAACGGCCGCCAATGGTTGGTCGGAACAAAGCCGACTATTGCAGACTTAGCGCTCTACAGTTATATCAAGTTAGCACCAGAAGGCGGCATAAGCTTAGCTGATTACCCTGTTCTTGAATCTTGGCTCAAACGAGTAGAAGGGCTATCTGGCTTTGTACCTATGCAACTTTCGAATGTCGGACTGCGGAAGGAAACACTAAATAGTGATGTTAGCGAAAACCATTATTGATAATTGCTCAACTCACTTTGCCTTTACTATCTAGCTAATCGTTTTTAGGTATTGGGTATCCATTTGAAGTAGAGTGAGTTCTCCACTCACTCTTGCTTTGCCACGTTTAACTGATTCGAACTTAGCTTGTTGAGAGCTAAGTAGGGCTAATTTTTACTGGTTTTTTATTTCGATCAAAAATGAATAAAAGTAATCCAAAAAGCAACTTTCTGAATTAGTGCATTAATCAGGCGTAACTTCGAATGGGGCAAATATGTGTTACAAATCCTCAAAAATACAGTTATTCACAGAACTCCAAGTTAAAAGACACTCTGCATCTGCGACTCTATCTACCAATCATGAACACGGACATATAGTCGTCACCTTCGCTGCTGACCCCTTTAAGTACACGAATCAGCTCGTCCTCATCGTAGAGGCTGGACTTGATAACACAGCTTGCCTTATCCACTGCATATTCATAAAACGGCTGAAAAACCCGACACATAACCTTGTTAAAAGCATAGCCTTTCCAACTCATATGCTACCTCAGCTCGTATCAGACGAGCGCCTCTGGTAAAGAGATGTGGCACACCATAAGTTCGTCGTTCCGCCTGAATCTGACGGCACTTATGTCGGCCTGCTCGTGAATGTACGTTATTAACCAGCCGCTCATGCGCGGATTAGGCCATACAGAAAAATCCCCTCAGGCACAAAGCATAAGGGGATTGGATTTCAAATCTGACTCTATTTCATCGCGAGTCTCTGCAACGCAGGCAGGTAGGCGCCCTATCCTTACTCATCTGGCCCCATTGTGGCAGCGAGATTTACAGCTCGATATCAGCCATCGGTGCTTTCTCAGGAATCGCTGCATCAGCATCCGGCGCTGGTGCATCACCTTGCGCCTGCTGAGGTTTGTGCAGACCAAGTACTTTACTGGTGTAGTTCAGCTCGTTCAGCGTCGCTTCAACATTACCATTCAGGTGCTGACCAAATGAAGGAATGATCTGCTTCAATTTATCGTTCCAGACACCGTCAACACGCTCGCTAAATACGGATTTCAGCACATTCAGCATGATAGGGGCTGCGGTAGACGCGCCTGGAGATGCCCCCAGCAGAGCCGCCAGGGTTTTATCCTGTGAAGCAACAACTTCAGTGCCAAATTGCAGACGACCGCCTTTCTCTTGGTCTTTCTTAATAATTTGCACACGTTGGCCCGCTGTCCACAGTTTCCAGTCTTCTTTTTTCGCGTTCGGATAGTACTTCTGCAGTTCGGCAAAACGGTCTTCATCATCCTGCAGTACCTGGCCAATCAGGTAAGTCACCAGATTAAAGTTATCCAGCCCCACATGTACCATCGGCATCAGGTTGTCCGCAGTAGTCGAACTCATAAGATCCCACAGTGAACCGTTTTTCAGGAACTTGGTTGAGAAGGTAGCGAACGGACCAAACAGGATCACTTCTTTACCATCAATACGACGCGCATCCAGGTGCGGCACCGACATCGGAGGCGCGCCCACTTCAGCCTGACCGTACACCTTGGCCAGATGCTGTTGCACGACTTGCTGGTTTTCCGTGATCAGGAACTGGCCACCAACCGGGAAACCACCATAGTTATCCGCTTCAGGAATACCCGATGCCTGCAGCAGCGGCAAAGACGCACCACCAGCACCAATGAAAACGAATTTAGCGTGGATCTGTTTTTCCTGCTCACCGTTGGCCAGATCAGCCACGGTCACTGTCCAGCTGCCGTCCGTATTCTGTTTCAGACCACGAACCTCCGTTTGCAGTTGCAGGTCAAAGTTAGGTTGCGATTGCAGCGATCTGACCAGTTGGCGAGTGATTTCACCGTAGTTGACATCCGTACCGAGTACTGAGCGGGTAGCCGCCACTTTCTGATTCGGATCGCGACCTTCCATAACTAAAGGTGCCCAGGCTTTGATCTGTGCCGGATCTTCTGAATAGTCCATACTCTGGAACAACGTATTCTTCTGCAGTTCAGCGTAACGAGCGCGCAGGAAGTTAACGTTGGTATCACCCCAGACGAAACTCATGTGATTCACACTGCGGATAAAAGATGCCGGGTTATGCATCACTTGCTGCTCAACCTGGTATGCCCAGAACTGGCGACTGATTTGGAAATCTTCGTTCACCTTCACCGCTTTGGTGACATCGACGCTACCATCCTGCATTTGCGGCGTGTAGTTGAGTTCCATCAGTGCCGAGTGACCGGTACCTGCGTTGTTCCAACCATTCGAGCTTTCTTGGGCAACATTGTCCAGACGCTCAACCATGGTCATGTTCCACTCAGGCTCCAGCTCCTGCAGGTAGGTGCCCAGAGTCGCACTCATGATCCCGCCACCAATCAGCAGCACATCAACCGGTGAATCATTATCGTCAGCATACGCTGACGGAAAAGATGTCATGCTGGCAACAGCAAACAACATCATGACTAATTTTTTCATAAAGACACTGACCTTAAATATAAAATTAAGCAGCCGAGGAAAACCGCCTTTGCTCTAAAAAAGCACGGATAACCAATGGATATTAAGTAGGTAATCTGTCAACAACACATCAATAAATCATCATCGCAGTCATATGCCTTAAAACAATGACAAAAATAATTCATAGCGCAACACGACCAGATTTAAATTAACATTATTAAAAATAAGCAACGTTATATTTTGAATAAAAGCACGTTGTACAACTACTCAATAAAAATTAACCAACCATGACTTAGCAGCCATTAAAATAAGATTTCACTTATTTAGTTTTGACTAAACACACTGTAAACCACAGTGTCCTTCCTTGGGGCACGCAAACTACCATAGCAAAAATGTGAAGTAAACATACAAAGCAACAACAAAAGATTCACTATTTTTTTCTTTTTTAAATAATTCACTATATAGAACAACATTCTATATATTAGGTCACTTAAAACATCACAATATAAAAGGTTATTTACTAAAGAATAAACCACCAGACAAATTCAAAACAATAAATACAGGTGTTAGATAAATACTAAAATACCAGTACACATAGCCGAATTTTTCTGATTAATCGCTGGGTTTTCATTCTTTTTTCTGACTAGATTTAGCTTCTTTCAGGGGATGTATTTATATCCGTACCAATCATAAGCAGGAAGAAATAAACGGGACACGCCCCTTTACGCCCTCCAGCTTGGATTAAACTCCAGACGATGGATAGGTAGCTCTCAGCCATTGCGCGTTGCCAAGCAGAGCCTCAACAGACAACACATGGTTGGCTGAGCCATTACATAGATATGATGAATGGTTTTGTGATTTAGCGCTGCCACCGTTTCTCATTAATGAGAGTTCATTTAATTTCCTTCATCGATAGTACAGCAAGTTTAGGACTTCTCCCTCTCCACTCACACTAAAAAATAAGCAACTACACTCTTATAAAATAATCTCTCCTGCCTAAATGATCCGCGGTAAAAATAACAACCCACGCCATTAACCCTGTCCGTTTAGTGGCTAATTTCCAGGCCAATTCGTTGTTTTTTATGCGGAGCCTTTTTTGCAAAGATGTGTGTCCAGTTCCATTTCTAAACTTGCGTGTCCCTTTTGTGGCGGGGGCCAGCTTCATTTCGCGCAAATCTGACATCGCCCTGATGAAGGGCGATCAGTTTCCCCTATTCTGTCGCTACTATTCTTGGGAATTTATTCTACTATTACTATTAACAATATTATCTATAGCATCGCGTATGACAAAGAGTAACCTGGAAACCAACACTGGTCACCGCTTTATCTCTAAAGCCAAGACGGCGTACAAGATTCACATTCACACCCCTGATGATAAAGTTTTGCATCGGTCGGTGGGCTACATCCGAATTGGTGAGAAAAAGGGATTAAAAAAAGCAATCAAGATGCGTAACGAGCTTGGACGAGAAATGTGGGGCCAGCACTGGCGACGTATCCTGAAAGACCCGTACCTGATGACCCGACTGCCACACAGTCTGGAGCCTAAAATCATATATAAACCGCGCCCGACTCAGGATAACCCGGACTGCCGTGATGCCTGTTACATCGCAGCCTGGCGTCACTATGATGAAAAAGGTCGCTGCACGTTCAAAAGCGTGGTCTGCTCTATCAATAAGCATGGCAAATTAGCCGCTTACACTAAAACTAAAAAGGCTCTGCTGGAAGCCCATAAAGACTGTCTCGATATACTGGTTTATATGGGCCGTTTAAACAGTATTGATCTCAAATAACCCGTTCGGATGATATTGTTACAACGAGGTTCAACTGAATACCCGTCAAGCGAAGACAATGAAAAAGCCCACCATTTTGGTGGGCTTTGTGCTAACAATCGCCGATTATTCTTGCACTTGGTAATCAAATGCCGGAATCACGATTTCTACGCGGCGGTTTTGCTCACGACCTTCTGCAGTCTTGTTCGAAGCAACCGGGTTACTTTCCCCCTGACCTGTCGCTTTGATACGAGAAGCTGCAATGCCTTTTTCTTGCAGTGCTGTCGCGACGGCCTGAGCACGTTTCTCAGACAGTTTCTGGTTGTAGGCTTCAGGACCGCTTGAGTCGGTGTGACCGGTCACTTCTACTTTTGCCTGTGGGTGTTCATTCATGAAGACCACCAGGTCATCCAACTGAGCTTTTTTCTCAGCACTCAGCGATGCGCTGTCGTTAGCAAAGGTTTTGCTGTCCAGACGCTGGAACTCAAAAGTTTTAGTCACGATTTGTGGCTTAGGTGCTGGAGCTGGCTCTGCAACTGGTGCTGGTTTCACAGGTGCCATGACCGGTGCTGGCTCATCATTACCGCCAAAACGGTAAACCAGACCCAGAGTGGTTGTATGTGCTTTGGCACGTACAACGTCATTATTAATGTCACTCAGGTATTGATACTCAAGACGAACACCAAGATTGCTGGTTGCTGCATATTCCAGACCCGCAGCACCCAGGTATGAGTAGTCAGAAGAGTGGCCGTAGAATACACGCGCACCACCGACTTTACCGTACAGATCGAGAGAATCCGTCAGGCCGATACTCAGTTTAGGTGCAATTGTAAATGCTTCTGCAGTGTCACGATCAATGCCTGCACCGTTAAATTTACCCAGGTAATCGTAACCACCTTCCAGAGCCAACCAGTCATTGAAGTTGTAACCGACTAAAGCACCTGCCGTTGTACCATCCAAATCACAGGATTCAGTATTGTGACACGCATCATCAAGCCAGGTTTTACCGACTTTACCGCCAACATACACATCGGCCATAGCGGCCGTTGATGCGACTAACATTGACGCGGATACCATTGCTGCTAACTTTTTCATAACCATTCCTTACGGTTCATTATTGTGATTGTAAGACTCGCGACTTTAACGCCTGTGTGAACCTGTTCATTACCGACTTCCCGTTAAAAAGCGGGCCTTCGCTATTAACTATAATGAATAGCATTGAAAAGTTGCATATGGATTTGGTTAAGTTTTGTTAGTTTTCTGCGAATTCTCAGATATAAACGCTTGCAAACCGAGAACTTATCTCAAATGCAGTCCAAATGATAAGAGGAGAAAATAAAAAAACCGCAGCCATCAGCTGCGGTTTTGCATTGAGGTTGGAGACTGACCGGGCTGATGTTGCATCAACCGGTGAGACATTATCCTTACTGGGCGTTCGCTTCGCGCTCTTCGATGTACGCCAGTGCCAGCTTGATACGAGCAATCACTCGCTCTTTACCAATCAGCGTCATCACAGCATCCACTGAAGGCGACTGACCACCACCGGTCACGGCAACACGCAGTGGCATACCGATTTTACCCATGCCGATTTCCAGCTCTTCACATACAGCAGCAATCACCTGATGCAGCGCTTCACTACTCCACTCTGTCAGGGCTTCAATCTTGCTCAGCGCCAGTGCCAGAGGCTCTTTCGCGACACCACGCAGATGTTTCTTCGCTGCGCCTGCTTCAAATTCAGAAAAGTCTTCGAAGAAGTAACGCGACTGCTGTGCCAGTTCAACCAAAGTGTGGCAACGCTCACCCACCAGCTTAACAATGTCAGTCAGTGCCGGGCCATTGTCTTTGTTGATGCCCTGGTGATCAAAATGCCATTCCAGATGCTTAGCAACATGTTCAGGTGACGAGGTTTTGATGTAGTGGTTGTTCAGCCACAACAGTTTGTCAGTGTTAAACGCAGAGGCCGATTTAGAAATAGCATTCAGGCTGAACAGCTCAATCATCTCTTGCTGAGAGAAGATTTCCTGATCGCCATGACCCCAACCCAGGCGCACCAGGTAGTTGATCAGTGCTTCTGGCAGATAACCTTCGTCACGGTATTGCATTACAGAGACCGCGCCATGACGTTTAGACAGTTTGGCGCCGTCGTCGCCCAGGATCATTGCACAGTGAGCAAATGTCGGGATAGTCGCACCCATTGCTTTGTAGATGTTGATCTGACGAGGCGTGTTGTTGATATGGTCTTCACCACGGATGATGTGGGTAATGCCCATGTCTACGTCGTCAACAACAACACAGAAGTTGTACGTTGGCGAGCCGTCTGTACGACGAATGATCAGATCATCCAGCTGGTCGTTACGGATTTCGATACGGCCACGGATCTGGTCATCAAAGACCACACTGCCTTCTTTCGGGTTGCGGAAGCGGATAACACAAGGATCCCCCTCTTTTGCCGCTTCGTTGACCGCTTTGATCTTCGGATGGTTCGCATCGTAACGAGCCATCTCTTTGTTCGCTTCCTGCTCAGCACGAATTTCGTCCAGCAGCTCTTTTGAAGCGTAACATTTGTAAGCTTTGTCTTCGGCAAGAAGCTGTTCAACCACTTCATTGTAACGGTCAAAGCGCTTCGTCTGGTAGTAAGGGCCTTCATCCCAATCCAGTCCAAGCCAGCTCATGCCTTCCAGAATGGCATCTACTGCTTCCTGAGTTGAACGCTCAAGGTCAGTATCTTCGATACGCAGTACAAATTCTCCGCCCTGACTTTTTGCATAAAGCCAAGAATACAGTGCGGTACGGGCACCACCTACGTGAAGAAAGCCAGTTGGGCTGGGAGCAAAACGAGTCTTAACCGTCATTATGATTTACCTTTGTCTGGAACTTCTGCTGAGAGTTCAGCATGCGCGAAATTTTGGCCAGTATTCTAGCACCCACAGCTCCCAGTCCACAACGTTGATTGGCATATTCAACTGCGCTTTAGCCCGGATGGACCTGAAAAGTTGCCCGTGACGAACAAAGCTTGACCTTGCCGCAAGGGGAAGGTTTATCCTGCTATTATTAAATATCGGAGAGGAAAACCATGAGTCATTTTACTTTAAGTTTATCGGGTTTAAATTGCATGGGCTGCGCACGTAAGCTTGAGCGCCGCATTAATGAAGATTTCAGCGCCGAGATTCAGACTCTCTCTCCGACCTTTATCGAACTCGATGTCGATGCATCGCTGGATCAAGTGCTTGATAGTGTCGAATCACTGGGCTATCAGGGCGCAGAGGCTCTCGAATTTGAGCTGCAAGGACTGAGCTGCGCGGGATGTGTCAACAAACTGACCAAACAGCTCGAACAGAGTAACCAGATTGCACGCCTGAAGGTAAGTAAAGACTCACTGTCACTCCGAACCACTTTAAGCGCAGATGACATCATCGCCAAAGTGTCTGAGGCGGGTTACCAGGCACAACTGACTGGCACAGCGGCAAGCTCTGAGACAGCCGCAGAAGTCAAGACAGACGCAGTCTCTCACACCGCCTCCGCTCCTGACTCTGACCAAGACACGCTGACAACGGCTGCCCAGTCTCAGCGTGACTCTATTACACCATCAGCACAGTCAAACGACAGGCAGGTCAGTATGCACTTACTCATCAAAGGCATGACCTGCGCCAGCTGCGTTTCGTCGGTGGAAAAAGCGCTGACCTCCGTTAGCGGTGTCGACCGCGCGCAAGTTAATCTGGCAGAACAGAGCGCACTGGTCATCGCAACCCAGGACGTCACCGCGCAATTAGTTGCCGCTGTGCAAAAAGCCGGTTATCAGGCTGAATCCGTCGATGACCCGGCCAAGCAGCAGCAAAAACAGCAGGCGCAACTTGAGCAGGTGAAAAAAGAGCATCAACGCAGTGCTCTGGCCGGCCTGATGGTCGGTGTGCCACTTATGGCCTGGGGCGTGCTGGGCGGCAATATGATGATCCGGTCCGGCAGCGATCAGATCGCCTGGGGGATCATCGGCTTACTATGCCTGGCGTTACTCGCCACTGCCGGACGCAGCTTTTTCAGCAGCGCCTGGCAAGCACTAAAACATGGCCGCGCGACGATGGATACTCTGGTTGCACTTGGCACCGGCGCTGCCTGGTTTTATTCCGTTCTGGTGGTCGTATTTCCGGACTGGTTCCCGCCCGCTGCACGCCATGTCTACTTTGAGGCCACAGCAATGATCATTGGCCTGATTTCACTCGGTCATTACATCGAAACCAGTGCCAAAGCCCGGACGACCCAATCGTTACAAGCACTGATTAACCTGCAGCCACAACAAGCGACTCTGATTGAAGGCAACACCGAGCGCACGATCGCGGTTGCAGACATCAGCCAGGGTATGCAGTTGCGGATCAAACCCGGTAAAAAAGCTCCGGTGGACGGTAAAGTCCTCGAAGGCGATTCGTATATCGATGAGTCAATGCTAACCGGCGAACCGATCCCAGTGCACAAATCCGCCGGCGATAATGTTTCCGCCGGAACCATTAACCAGGACGGCAGCCTGATCATCACCGCAACCGGGACAGGCTCGCAAACCATGCTGGCCAGAATTATTCAGATGGTACGTCAGGCACAAAGCAGTAAACCGGCAATCGCGAAAATGGCTGACCAAATTTCCGCGGTATTTGTACCGGCCGTGGTCGCCATCGCTCTGCTGGCTGCCGCCATCTGGTTCTGGGTCGGTCCTGAACCTCGCGCCAGTTACATGCTGGTGATCGCCACCACAGTTCTGATTATCGCCTGTCCTTGTGCTCTTGGCCTTGCCACCCCACTGTCAGTGACCGTCGGAGTCGGTAAAGCCGCGGAAATGGGCATACTGATCCGTGATGCCAACGTACTGCAAAGCGCCAGCAAGATAGACACCGTGGTGTTTGATAAAACCGGCACCCTGACCGAAGGTAAGCCTGTCGTACAACAAGTGGTCACCTTGCAGGGCGAAGAGTCCGTGATGCTCAGCCTGGCTGTTGCGCTGGAGCAACATTCAGAACATCCACTGGCCAAAGCGATTATTGACTACGGCAAGCAGCATCAGGTTAAAGCGGCGGCCATCTCTCAATTTAATAATTTGCGAGGCCGCGGGCTGGAGGCGCAGTATCAAAATCAAAAAGTCCAGGTCGGGTCACTGGATCACTTCCAGCACAGCGGAATTAACCTCGACACAGCCCAGCAAACACTGCAGGAATTTGCCCGTCAGGCCTGGACCCCCGTCGCCATTGCCTGTCAAGGACAGTTACTTGGACTTATCGCTATTGCTGACCCGATTAAGCAAAGCGCGCAGCAAGCCATACGCGCCCTCAACGAGATGAAGATTCATACCGTGATGCTGACCGGTGACCATCAAAGCGTGGCAGATGCAATTGCCAGAGAGCTTGGTATCCATCAGGTGATTGCCCAGGTGCTGCCGGATCAGAAAGCGCAGCAAATAGAGCAGTTGCAAAGTGAAGGCCGCCGTGTTGCCATGATTGGTGACGGCATCAATGATGCACCGGCATTAGCACAGGCAGATATCGGTATCGCGATGGGCAGCGGCAGTGATGTGGCCATAGAAAGCGCTCAGATGACGTTGCTTAATTCCTCACCACTGGCTGTCGTCAGCGCTATCGAACTGTCCCGGGCCACCGTGAAGAACATGAAACAAAACTTACTGGGAGCCTTTATTTACAATACATTAGGTATCCCGATTGCGGCCGGCGTGCTCTACCCTACGTTCGGCTTTTTGCTCAGCCCGGTGGTCGCAGGCGCAGCGATGGCGCTGTCTTCAATCACTGTGGTCAGTAATGCCAACCGACTGCGCTTGGTGAAAACTCGTTTTCATTCCTGAATACAAGAGGCAACTATGAATAAATACTCACTCGGACTTGCACTGTTGTTTGCGTTTTCCGGCCAGGCGTTAGCCACCGATGTCATCAACCATAAGTCCCCTTACTGTGGCTGCTGCGGCGAATGGGGCAAACATATGCAAGAGCACGGTTTTAATGTTAAAGAACAGCAGCACAACAATATGAATGGCATTAAGCAGCAACTGGGGATCACTCCACAGTTAGCATCCTGCCATACGGCTGAAATCAATGGTTATGTGTTTGAAGGGCATATCCCGGCTGAAGATATCAAAGCGTTCCTTGCCAATCCGCCGAAAAATGCCAAGGGGCTGGCAGTACCCGGCATGCCTATGGGGTCTCCGGGCATGGAGTATGGCGATCAGAAAGATGCCTACGTGGTGTACGCCTTTAACGAACAAGGCCAGAGCTTCAAATACCGGCAATACCCCGCCAATCAGTAATGTTCAGCCTATCAGCCCTGCCTTGTGCAGGGCTTTACTTTATTGTGTATCCACATACTTTACGGGACAGGCTCCATCACCTCGCTGAGTTTTGTGACCATTGGCCTGCCGCTGGTAAAGGCGATCCTCCTCGTTAAGACAAGGATGTGTGTTCCGCGTAAAATAAAGGCGGTGTCCCGCTTAATAACAGTCATAGCAAGTCGACCTTTACCTGCGGGTTCCGGTAAGGTAATTATATTCAAATACGCAAGGAATACGTTATGACAGGGATCTCCCGCATTATCGCCACATGCTGCCTGTTGGCCGCTTTCTCTCTTCAAGCCGAGCCTCTCTACTGGCAAGCCAGTAAAGGCGATCTTCAACTGACTATTTTCGGCTCGATTCACGTTGGCGAGCCGAAAATGTATCCCTTGCCGCAGCCTGTATACCAGGCTCTGCAGGACGCAGACGGCTTAATCGTTGAAGCCGATATTCGCGACAATCAACATATCCGCTACCCGAGCGGGCAACCGAGTGCTGAGCAAGTTTTATCGGATGAGCAGGTTTTTATGCTGGATAAGGTGGTTAAAGATCTGGGTCAGGACGGTAAAGTATTTCGCCAGCTTGCACCATGGAAAGCCGCTTTATCAATCCAGTTACTGCAACTGCAACAACTCGGCTTTCATCCGACGCAAGGCGTCGATGCCGTACTGATGGACAAAGCCATCAACACCAATAAACCCATCGTGGCCCTGGAATCGGTCCAGTTTCAGGTTGATCTGCTCACCAAGCAACCCGATGCGGGTCAGGAGATGCTGACGGCCCTGCTTGACGACTGGGAAAAAAATCAGGCCATGACGGAATGCATGATCGACAGCTGGATTGCCGGCGACGCCGACAATCTAAATTCAATGGCACAGCTAACCGAGATGTCCCCTGAGCTGGAACAAGCCATGGTGCAAAATCGCAATCGCGACTGGGCTGACAAGCTGGCCAGCGGTCAGTTGCTGCCCCAAAGTCAGGGTCAATATCTGATGGTAGTAGGAACCCTGCACCTGGTCGGCCAAGACAGCCTGCTGAGTATGCTGCAACAACGCGGCTTTACCGTACACAAACGCAATCATTCCCAAGCGGCAGATTGTCAGTTTTATTAAGTGAGTGAAGGTCTAGGGTCTAGGGTCTAGGGTCTAGGGTCTAGGGTCTAGGGTCTAGGGTCTAGGGTCTAAAATTCAAGCACACTAGAAACGAAAAAGCCCCGTCATTTCTGACGAAGCTTTAAATGTGGTCGGTGAATGAGGAATTCGAGGCGGCTGGGCTTCCAGCCCCCGACCGCTATGCTATGAATTCTCATTTCAAATTCTAGAAAAACGAAAAAGCCCCGTCATTTCTGACGAGGCTTTAAATGTGGTCGGTGAATGAGGAATTCGACGCGGCTGGGCTTCCAGCCCCCGACCGCTATGCTATGAATTCTCATTTCAAATTCTAGAAACGAAAAAGCCCCGTCATTTCTGACGAAGCTTTAAATGTGGTCGGTGAATGAGGAATTCGACGCGGCTGGGCTTCCAGCCCCCGACCGCTATGCTATGCATTCTCATTTCAAATTCTAGAAAAACGAAAAAGCCCCGTCATTTCTGACGAGGCTTTAAATGTGGTCGGTGAATGAGGGATTCGACGCGGCTGGGCTTCCAGCCCCCGACCGCTATGCTATGAATTCTCATTTCAAATTCTAGAAAAACGAAAAAGCCCCGTCATTTCTGACGAGGCTTTAAATGTGGCCGGTGAATGAGGAATTCGACGCGGCTGGGCTTCCAGCCCCCGACCGTTATGCTATGCATTCTCATTTCAAATTCCAGAAAAACGAAAAAGCCCCGTCATTTCTGACGAGGCTTTAAATGTGGTCGGTGAATGAGGAATTCGACGCGGCTGGGCTTCCAGCCCCCGACCGCTATGCTATGAATTCTCATTTCAAATTCTAGAAACGAAAAAGCCCCGTCATTTCTGACGAGGCTTTAAATGTGGTCGGTGAATGAGGAATTCGACGCGGCTGGGCTTCCAGCCCCCGACCGCTATGCTATGAATTCTCATTTCAAATTCTAGAAACGAAAAAGCCCCGTCATTTCTGACGAGGCTTTAAATGTGGTCGGTGAAGAGGGATTCGAACCCCCGACCCTCTGGTCCCAAACCAGATGCGCTACCAAACTGCGCTATTCACCGGGAACGTTGTGTATAGTACGGATTCTGGTTTTTGGTGCAAGCCCTTTAGCAGACTTTTTTTGCATTTTTGCTTTGTTCGCTTAAAACTCAATCAAACACAAAAAAATGTGACTAAAAACACAGCAATATAAACATTGTCGCAACCTCTGCAACATCATTGATCCAGATCAGTGTCGTCTCCCCCAACAGATTTTACCTTAGTCCTGTCTTCGAACGCTTTGGAGGGAATACAGACTGACAGCTCAAGCTCCTATTGGGTAATGCAATTAGGAAAATTGTCTTGAAGCTCTGGGTCTGGTGCTGTTACCTAGCGATTCCTTCATTTGTCAAAGTCATGAACGACAAATCTCCTCACTAGATCGCTTAGCTGCTATTGCAAAATAGAATTTCGCTATGCACCGGAGTAGGTAACTTGTCTGCTCCGGTTTTTTATTATTAGTCGTTGATCACCCACACCATTCCGTTGGTATAATCCTGATATTCAATAATGATTTCGAGATGCGATTATGTCTCAGGATGATTTCGAACTGTTTCAGCAGATGATGGGAGACGTCAAACCCATCACACAAGACACCGCTGAACTGAAAAAGCACCACACCATCACCGAAGGTCAGCTGGCCAAGCGTGAAGCGGCCATGAGCCTGTCCGAAGACGACCCTGAGTATCTGTCGGTCGACTTCGCGCCGATGCTTAAACCAGACGATATCATTGAATTCAAACGTGACGGCGTCCAGGAAGGCGTTTTCCGCAAATTACGTCTGGGCAAATATCCGGTTCAGGCTCGCCTCGATCTGCATCGCAAAACGCTCAAACAAGCACGCGATGAAGTGGTCAACTTCCTCAGGCAGTGCATGCGCATGGATATCCGTACGGTACTGATCGTACATGGCCGCGGTGAAAAGTCTAATCCGCCAGCCATGATGAAAAGTTATGTTGCTAATTGGCTCAATCAGATTCAGGACGTGCAATGCGCTCACTCAGCGCAGCGTTTCCATGGCGGCAGTGGCGCGGTCTACGTCCTGCTGAAAAAGAGCGCCGATAAAAAAAGTGAGAATCGCGAACGCCATCAGAAACGACTTGGCTAATCACGCTGACTTGCTACAATGCGCGCCAACTGAGCGTCGCTGAAACGCGCGCTTTAACGCAGAGAACCTTTCCTCTGCCCCGCTTGCTGTGGCTAACGCTGTGCGAGCCCATTCCGTTGTGAAACGTCAGGAGAACTCATGTCGCAACCTATCGAAAAACGCCTCAACAAATTTATCAGTGAAACCGGCTTTTGCTCACGCCGTGAAGCAGACAAACTGATTGAACAGGGCCGCGTAACCATAAATGGCCAGTTGCCGGAGATGGGTACCAAAGTCACCGAAAACGATGACGTATGCATTGACGATAAGCCTTTGCGCAGCAAAGAAAAACCGATTTATATTGCCCTTAACAAACCGACCGGTATCACTTGTACCACTGAGCGTGATATCCCAGGTAACATCGTGGATTTTATCGGTCACAAGAAACGTATTTTTCCGATTGGCCGCCTCGATAAACCCTCTGATGGTCTGATTTTTCTCACCAACGACGGTGATATCGTCAATAAAATTCTACGCGCCGGTAACAGTCATGAAAAAGAGTACGTGGTGCGGGTCGATAAACCAATCACACCTGAGTTCATCAAGCAGATGGCATCAGGGGTCAAGATCCTCGATACCGTGACTCTGCCATGTAAAGTCACTCAGGAAACCAAATTTTCGTTTCGTATCGTGTTAACTCAAGGACTTAACCGCCAAATTCGCCGTATGTGTGAAGCTCTGGGTTATGAAGTGTTCAAACTGCGCCGGGTACGCATCATGAATATTTCTCTGGATGGTATTCCGAACGGTAAATGGCGTTACCTAACCGATGCGGAGATTGCCGAGATTCTGGCTATGTGTGAAGGT
Source organism: Vibrio sp. ABG19 (assembly GCF_029962385.1). NCBI lineage: Bacteria > Pseudomonadati > Pseudomonadota > Gammaproteobacteria > Vibrionales > Vibrionaceae > Vibrio > Vibrio sp. ABG19. The sequence continues at coordinate 502,252 of NZ_CP071708.1, forward strand.
TCGAGCGGTACGGAAGAAGCCTCACAAGTCGGCCATAATGGTCAGCGTATTCGTAAAGCGACGGATGCCAAGCTGTATGACAGCCGCGAAGAAAACCAGCATTCGAAAGCACGCCGTAACCCAAAAACGTTCCGCGGCCATAATGCCGATGAATACCGTCATGCACCGAACTCGAAAAAAGGCCAGCAGCGCCAGTCAGAGCGGTCGAACGGCAAGGCAGAACGCGACAACGCTAAGACTTACAGCGACAAAGCACCTGCTGCACGTAAACCAAAAAGTTACGTTTCCAACACCTCTCATAAGCCTAATGTCACGCCACGCAAAGGTGGCACACTGAGCCTGAAAAAATAGTACCATCACGCCGAACACGATGATTTGCCAATAAAAAGGGAGCCACTGGCTCCCTTTTCAATTGATAACAAGCGCGTTAAAGCTTACTTAGTACCGAAGATCTTATCACCGGCATCACCCAGGCCTGGAACGATATAACCTTTATCATTCAGTTTCTTATCGATAGCCGCTGTGTACAGCTCAACATCCGGGTGCGCTTTTTCCAGAGCTTCAACACCTTCAGGCGCAGCCACCAGCACCAGTACTTTAATCTGGTTACAGCCTTTCTCTTTCAGAAGATCGATGGTTGCAATCATAGAACCACCGGTCGCCAGCATAGGATCGACCACCAGAGCAATACGCTCTTCCATGTTCGAGGCCAGCTTATTGAAATAAGGTACCGGCTCAAGTGTCTCTTCATCACGGTAAATACCGACTACGCTGATGCGTGCGCTCGGCATGTGCTCCAGAACGCCATCCATCATGCCCAGACCAGCACGCAGAATCGGCACTACCGTTACTTTTTTACCTTTAATTTGCTCTACTTCAACCGGGCCGTTCCAGCCTTCAATGGTGACTGTTTCAGTTTCAAAGTCAGCGGTGGCCTCATAAGTCAGCAGGCTGCCAACTTCGGTTGCTAACTCACGAAAACGTTTAGTGCTGATATCACCTTCTCGCATCAGGCCAATTTTATGTTTCACTAGAGGGTGTTTCACTTCAACAACTTTCATTTCCATCTCCGGCATAATTTAATCAAACTTTCCGATTATACACTGAAATTCTCCTTATGTTGACGTTTGTCCGGGATTTTTAGCGCTGTCATGGCCCGATTCAGCGCGCTTATTCCGCCCTTTAGCCCTTGTGCCACATAAACTTTGCCCCACAAGCCTGCCTCATCCAGGATCCGGTTCGAGACGGAAAAATCAAATTTGGCGGAAAAATTTCAGGTTACAAAAATGGCAGAAAAAAACTGACGCAAACGTTTTCCTTTTTGTTTTAAGCCCTGTAGAATAACGCCGTTTTCATATCCAACTAGATCGAGGACTTTCCCCGTGAGCGGCAACAACACTTCTCTTAGCTACAAAGATGCTGGCGTAGATATCGATGCAGGCAACGCGCTTGTTGAACGAATTAAAGGTGCAGTAAAGCGTACTCGTCGCCCAGAGGTAATGGGTGGCATTGGTGGCTTTGGTGCATTGTGTGAACTCCCAACCAAATACAAACAACCGGTCCTGGTGTCAGGCACGGATGGTGTGGGTACCAAACTACGTCTTGCTTTGGATATGAAAAAGCATGACACCATTGGTATCGACCTGGTTGCGATGTGTGTGAACGACCTGATTGTACAAGGCGCTGAACCACTGTTTTTCCTTGACTACTATGCAACCGGTAAACTAGACGTGGATACCGCAGCCGACGTAGTATCCGGCATTGCTGATGGTTGTCTGCAAGCTGGCTGTGCCCTGATCGGTGGTGAAACTGCTGAAATGCCAGGCATGTACGAAGGTGAAGACTATGACGTGGCAGGTTTTTGTGTCGGTGTGGTCGAAAAAGAAGATATCATTGACGGCAGCAAAGTTGCCGCCGGCGACGCACTGATTGCTGTGGGCTCCAGCGGCCCTCACTCAAACGGCTACTCTCTGGTTCGTAAGATCCTGGAAGTATCCGGCGCTGACAAAAACGAGCTACTGGAAGGTAAAGCAATCGGCGAACACCTTCTGGAGCCAACCCGAATTTACATCAAATCAGGTTTGAAACTGATTGCTGAGCATGACATTCATGCGATTTCTCACATCACTGGTGGTGGTTTCTGGGAAAACATTCCTCGCGTACTGCCAGAAGGCACTAAAGCGGTTATCGACGGCAAGAGCTGGGAATGGCCTGCAATCTTCACATGGCTGCAACAGCAGGGCAATGTAAACACTCACGAAATGTACCGTACATTTAACTGTGGTGTCGGCCTTGTGATTGCACTGCCAAAAGATCAGGCTCAGGCTGCGGTAGAACTGCTGCAGCAAGAAGGTGAAACCGCATGGGTTATTGGTGAAATCGCCGCTGCTCAGGAAAATGAAGAGCAAGTAGAGATCAAATAATCAATGAAAAGTATTGTTGTTTTAGTTTCAGGAAATGGTACCAATTTACAAGCGATCATCGATGCTTGTGAAACAAGTATTGGCGATGGCAAAGTAACGGCTGTTTTTTCAAACAAAGCAACTGCTTATGGCTTAGAACGGGCTAAAAAAGCAGGTGCGGCTGCAGTGTTTGTCGATCCAAAGGCGTTTGAAACGCGTGATGCATTCGATCACGCCCTGATGCAACAGATCGATGAATATCAGCCGGACCTGATAGTTCTGGCCGGTTACATGCGAATTCTGAGCAGTGAATTCGTGCGCCATTACATGGGGCGCATGATCAATATTCACCCGTCACTGTTGCCGAAATACCCGGGGTTGAACACCTATCAACGCGCTATCCATGCCGGTGATGAAGAGCACGGTACCAGTGTTCATTTCGTTACCGAGCAACTTGATGGTGGCCCGGTGATTCTGCAAGCCAGTGTACCTATCTACGATGAAGATACGGTGGATAGCCTGACCAAACGCGTTCAGGAGCAGGAATACCGCATCTACCCACTGGTGACCCAGTGGTTTGTTGAAGGACGCCTGGAGATGAAAGACGGTAAAGCCTATCTTGATGGTAATCCGCTCGGCATCCACGGCCATCCTGACCAGTAACCGTCTGCGTCCGGGACAAAGTTGACAACAAAAAAGGGTTGATAGCATATCAACCCTTTTTTATTTGTCCCAACCCGCCCCAACGACTGGCAGATGCCGGGACTACGCCAATGGCGCTTTCGGCGACTGGTCTCCCGGTTTACCCGGTACAAACTCAACATCCGCCAGTTGCTCAACATTGGTTGCAATCAGCTCGCCACAATGGAACAGGTTATACTCTCCGGGCTTCATGCGTTGCCAGATTTCATTCATGGTCAATGGCTGAGTCGCGATCACCGATACCACGTCATTCGGTGTGGTCTCTTCTTGGAAATTGACTTCAACATCTTCATCGATCAACGCAGCATGTCCAAATGGCGCGCGACGGGTAATCCAGTATAAGTGGTTAGTGCAATAGCTCATCACGTAGTCGCCATCGGACAACAGCATGTTAAACACGCCTTTGGCACGTAACTGGTCACACAGCGTAGCAATGTAGGCAAATACTTCGGTCATATCCTCAGGGATCTGCGGATAACGATGCTCCAGCTCATCTAGCAGCCAGCAAAAGGCAACTTCACTATCTGTCTCACCGACCGGGCGATGGCGACCGGAAATCAGATGCTGATAATCCGTCAGCTGACCATTATGAGCAAACGTCCAGTAGCGCCCCCATAATTCACGAGTAAACGGATGGGTGTTCTCCAGGTTCACAGCACCGCGATTTGCCTGACGAATATGGCTGATCACCGCGCAGCTTTTGATCGGGTAATTCTGAACCAGTTCCGCAATTTTTGACTGACAGCTTGGGCTGGGATCTTTAAAGGTCCGAAAGCCTTTACCTTCATAAAAGGTGATTCCCCACCCGTCACGATGCGGGCCGGTACGTCCGCCACGCTGCATCAGGCCGGTAAAACTAAAACAGATATCGGTTGGCACATTAGCGCTCATGCCGAGCAATTCACACATGGTTTAAACCACTCCTCTTTAAACCACACTTCACCTTTCAGCTATCCCAGAGTCCCGGGCCGCAGCCCGGAGTTCTTGATTACGCCATCTCTTTTTCAATCAACTGAATGACAATGTGGATAATCTTAATATGTACTTCCTGGATACGGTCTGCATAGCCAAAGTGAGGAACGCGGATTTCCACGTCGGCCACACCGGCCATTTTACCGCCGTCTTTACCGGTCAGAGCGATGGTTTTCATGCCTTTCGCTTGTGCCGCTTCCATCGCTTTGAGGATGTTGCCAGAATTACCGGACGTCGACAGACCAAACAACACATCCCCTTTAGTACCGACCGCTTCAACATAGCGCGAGAACACGAAATCGTAGCCAAAATCATTGCTCACACAAGACAGGTGGCTTGGATCTGAAATGGCAATACCAGGGTAACCCGGGCGATTCTCACGGTAACGACCGGTCAACTCTTCAGCAAAGTGCATGGCATCGCAGTGTGAGCCACCGTTACCACATGACAGTACTTTACCCCCCTGTTTAAAGGAGTCAGCGATCAGTTTCGCTGCGGCTTCAATCTGAGCCAGATTGTGCTCGTCGCTCAGAAACTTGTTCAGAACATCGGCCGCTTCAGTTAATTCACTTCTAATCAGATCCTGGTACATAGGTATATTCTCTTTATTACGCTGCTGGCAGACAAACTCTCTACAAACCGGAGAGTTTCGTTACCGATGAGTTTACCCAAACGATTTCCTCTGTCGAGAGTTAGCCTGCAAGATTTGCCACATTCAGCGTAAATCGCCTCCAGTTACCCGGGCTTGATCCAAAATTTAGAAGCATTACTCCATTCAGATCACTTTTAAGTATTGCAGGGTTTTACATTTTATTAATATTTCGATTACACTTAACTGGTAAGACCAGAATAAAACCTCATCGAACACTCCGGTCTGAATAAGGATAAAAATATGGAAATCTTGCTCTCTGTCTGTGGGTTGATGGTTGTTCTCGGCGGCTGCCTCTATCATCGTAGCTCACTCATTACTGCCTTAGCCGCCCTAACCGTTACCCTACTCGTCCTCACGCTGTTTGGTCCTCTGGGTCTCATCAGTTGGGCGCTGTATCTGGCTGCGGTTGTCCTACTGGCAATCCCTGCCGTCCGCCAGTCTGTCGTATCGCGCAAAGCGTTGGCCGGCTTTAAAAAAGTTCTGCCGGCCATGTCGCAAACGGAAAAAGAAGCCTTGGACGCTGGTACGGTATGGTGGGAAGCCGAGTTATTTAAAGGTAAACCCGACTGGCAGCAGATGCATCGTATCAAGGCGCCTGAACTGTCGGCCGAAGAGCAGGCATTTCTCGATGGGCCGGTCAATGAAGTCTGCGCCATGGTCAGTGACTACCAGGTCACCCATGAACTGGCCGACCTGCCGCCGCAGGTGTGGCAGTACCTTAAAGAACATAAATTCTTCGCCATGATCATCAAGAAGCAATATGGCGGTCTGGAGTTTTCCGCTTACGCACAAAGCTTGGTGCTGCAAAAACTGACCGGTGTGTCGGGGGTTCTTTCCTCAACCGTTGGCGTCCCTAACTCCCTGGGACCCGGTGAGCTGTTGCAACATTACGGCACCACAGAGCAAAAAGAATACTACCTGCCACGCCTGGCTGAAGGACGCGAAATCCCCTGCTTTGCTCTGACCAGCCCAGAGGCCGGTTCCGATGCCGGTTCAATTCCGGATTTCGGTATCGTCTGTCACGGTGAATGGCAAGGCAAACAGGTTTTGGGTATGCGCCTAACCTGGAACAAGCGCTATATCACTCTTGCTCCGGTCGCAACCGTCCTTGGCCTGGCGTTTAAACTGCGCGATCCGGACGGCCTGTTAGGCGACAAAGAAGAAGTGGGCATCACCTGTGCCCTGATCCCAACCGACCTGCCCGGCGTGGAAATTGGCAACCGTCATTTCCCGCTCAACGTTCCGTTCCAGAACGGACCGACCCGTGCCAGTGATCTGTTTGTGCCGCTCGATTTCATTATCGGGGGGCCGCAAATGGCCGGACAGGGCTGGCGTATGCTGGTGGAATGTCTGTCGGTCGGACGCGGCATTACCCTGCCATCCAACTCAACCGGAGGCACCAAAACCGCAGCCCTGACGACCGGTGCTTACGCCCGTATCCGCCGTCAATTCAAACAGCCTATCGGACAGATGGAAGGTATCGAAGAGCCGCTGGCCCGTTTGGCAGGTAATGCTTATGTGATGGATGCCGCCAGCAACATGACCGTTGCTGCCATCGATAGCGGGGAAAAACCTTCGGTGATCTCGGCCATCGTTAAATATCACTGCACCCATCGTGGTCAGCGTGCCATTATCGATGCGATGGACATCGTGGGCGGTAAAGGGATCTGTCTTGGCCCCTCTAACTTCCTAGCACGCGGATATCAGGGCGCCCCGATTGCCATTACTGTCGAAGGGGCCAATATTCTGACCCGCTCGATGATTATTTTTGGTCAGGGTGCGATCCGTTGTCATCCGTATGTTCTACAGGAAATGGCAGCGGCGTATTCCGATCAGCCGGACGCTTTAGCCCAATTTGATAAGGCTCTGGCCGGGCATGTCAGCTTTACCCTCAGCAACCTGGTACGCAGTATCTGGTTTGGTCTGAGCGATGGACGCGGCTCACAGGCTCCGGTCCGGGATGCGACCCAACGTTACTATCAACAACTCAACCGCTACAGTGCCAACCTGGCGCTGCTGGCTGATATTTCCATGGCAGTGCTCGGAGGCTCACTGAAACGTAAAGAGCGCCTGTCAGCCCGACTGGGGGATATTCTCAGTCAGCTTTACCTCAGCTCTGCAACCCTGAAACGGTTTGACAATGACGGCCGGCCAGTGGAAGACCTGCCTCTGGTGCACTGGGGACTGCAAGACAGTATGCAGCAGGCAGAAGTGGCTATCGATGAGTTCCTGGCCAACTTCCCGAACCGCCTGCTGGGCAGAGTACTGCGAATGCTGATCCTGCCATTTGGCCGGGTGCGTCAAGTGCCCAGTGACAAGCTCGACAGTCAGGTGGCGCAAATTGTGCAAACACCGAGTGCCACCCGTGACCGCCTGGGCCGCAATCAGTACCTGGAGCCGAGCGAGCATAACCCGGCCGGAAAAATTGAGCTGGCTTTGCGGGTGATACTCGACGCTGAGCCACTGTTTGATAAAGTGTGCCAGGCGCTCAACCAGCGTCGTCCATTCACCGGCCTGGATGAAGTGGCCAAACTGGGACTGCAGCATAATATCCTGACGCCGGAACAGGCAAAACACCTCAGCGAAGCTGAAGCGCACCGTCTGGCCACCATCAATGTGGATGATTTCGCACCGCAGGAGCTGGCCGCAGAGAAAACCTCGCCGCAGCTGGGTGATGCCGCCTGAGACGTAGATCAGCCTGAAACCGTCGGCAGCTAACAGCAAAGTATCAATCCCAACAGGAGGCCAAAGCCTCCTGTTTTTTCTTATCGTGCTTTTCGCCGGCTGATAAGCCGCTTCGCTTAATTTACTGGTCGTTTACGCTATCGCAGCTAAGTGAATCACTTAACTGTGGCCTGGGTTATTTTTTCGGCACATTGAGCTGCATCTCCGGTTTTGGTTCCCTGCCAACGCGCAATTTGCGCATCACAAACCAACCGACCACAATCAGCAGCAAAACCACCAGGTTACCCACCACAATGTAGATGATGCTGCGCTGGCGCGCCTCTTCACGCATCTGAATCACAAGACGTTCCTGCTCTATTTTACGCTTCGCGGCCGCTTCCTCTTCCTGTAAGCGGCGGGTCGCCGCTAAATCAATCCCTTTAACAACGCTGTAGGTATGCAGGCCAATCGGGAAGTAGAGCTCACGCTGACTGGCCAAATCCGTCGCATACAACTTGGCTTGCCAGGAATAGTTACCGACCTTTTCACGGTTCGGAATCATCAGCGTCACCTTCAGTGCATCTTTCGCAGCCACTCCTTCGGTGAGAAACTGCTCTTGGTCAGCATTGAAATGCTCCACATGCGCAGCCAGCGATCCCGGCTCAATCATACCCTGCTCGCCGCTGACCACCAGTTGGTGCGGTTGGCCATCCTCTCGAGACTGGATAAAAGTGGTGGTCACCGGTGACGGATACACCAGCACTGCCTGTTCCTGAGCTCGCAGGAAAACGCCGTTGCCGGAAGTGATTCGTACCCGGTACTTACCCGGGTCGGGTGAAATCGGCAGCGAGACCGTAAATACGCCATCGCCAGGCTTCTCATCCAGCCCCTGTCCGTCATCAGCAAATTCGCCAATTACGGTCGGTAGCGGGCGGGCTTCTTTGAGCAACGACTCTTCATTTTCGATGTACTTGGTAAAGGTCACTTTCAGATTCACGCGGTCCAAAAAGTCCCTCAACAGCAGAGGCTTACCATCAGAAGTCAGGCGGGCAGTAAACTTGATCTCCTCCCCCTGATAAACCCGGTTCGGAAACACATCCGAGCTGAGCTGAAGGTGGGAAATAAGCTTGATATTATTCCTCGGCGATACCTTCCCCACCGCCTGCCAGGGGCCCGGCATCGGATGATCAATGGAGATGATGTCCATGGAAGGTTCTTCGTACCAGCGTACGTTGTCCGGCTTACGCCAGGCGTAATACTTTTTACCATCCGGACGCACCAGTACCACTGGCTGAGAATTGTTTTCACGGTAGATCACAAAGGTGATCTGAGAAATAGTCGGATCGACCCGAAACCGGTTATCCAGCAAAGACAGGGTTGACTCATCGCTGGCAAATGCACTGACACCAAACAGTAATCCGAATAATACCAACCCTATTCTAAACATAGATTCTCCCTACTGGCGCCAGAGGCACGCCCCATTTTTTTCAACAAGATCCAGACGTTCCTGGTGTGCCTGCATTTCATCGGCCGTCGCACGCAAAACCTTTAGCGCTTTTCGACTTTCACTGACCCGTTTGATGTTATCGCCACCAGCGCCGTTTTCCTGTGACCCGGCAGAGAATTGCAGCGACGTCTGGCCACCGGTCATCAGCAGATAAACATCAGCCAAAATCTCGGCATCGAGCAATGCCCCGTGCAGAGTACGGTGTGAGTTATCAATACCGTAGCGCTCACACAGAATATCCAGGTTGTTACGTTTGCCCGGGAAGATTTTCTTCGCCATGGCCAGCGTATCGGTTATCTGGCAGTACTGCTCGGTTTTACCAATCGAAGCATTGAGTTTGCTGAACTCATAATCCATAAAGCCGACGTCGAAGGGCGCGTTGTGTGCGACCAACTGAGCGCCTTTGATAAAGTCGAGAAACTCATCATGCACATCTTTATATTCCGGCTTATCCACCAGAAATTCATCGGTAATACCATGCACTTCCACCGCTTCAGCCTGAATCTCGCGATCCGGTTTGAGGTAAACATGGAAATGGCGACCAGTCAGCTTGCGGTTGATGATCTCCACCGCACCGATTTCGATGATCCTGTGCCCTTCGTAATGAGGACCGCCTTCAAGGTTCATACCTGTGGTTTCGGTATCGAGAACCACAATGCGACCGTAATCAGAATTGTTGCTAGTATTCATGAGGATTTATATGTCAGACTATGCCAATTGTGTGCCAAACCCAATAGTATCAAATCATGAAGAAACAGGTGGAAATTTTCACTGACGGTTCTTGTTTAGGCAATCCGGGCCCGGGTGGCTACGGGGTCGTCATGCGCTATAAACAAGTGGAAAAAACCCTTGCCAAAGGTTATCGCCTCACCACCAATAACCGGATGGAAATGCTGGCGGCCGTGGTCGCGCTACAAACCCTGAAAGAGCCCTGCGAGGTGCAACTGACCACCGACAGCCAGTATGTGCGTCAGGGCATCACCCAGTGGATTCATAACTGGAAAAAGCGCGGCTGGAAAACGGCCGATAAAAAACCGGTTAAAAATGCCGATTTATGGCAGGCACTGGACAAAGAAACCGCCCGCCATAAAGTGGAATGGCACTGGGTAAAAGGCCATGCCGGTCACCGCGAAAACGAAATGTGCGACGAACTGGCACGCACTGCGGCTGAAAATCCAACCGAAGAAGATACCGGTTATCAACCAAGCTGATGTTGCAGATCGGTTGATGCACCTCATATTGCCGGGCTAAGCGTTGTCGAATTCGATGTTTGAGGTAGAAACGACTCAGGCGTTACTTCTGCTCAGACATCTGTTTGGACTGAGACTTAACCCGGTAATTGACTCCGACTGGTGACAAACGACGTTTGAAGCGCCAGTGGGGCTTAATCGGCTTAAGCGGATAGGTACGCTTGCGCGCCACGATGAAATACAGACTGCCAAAGGCACGCCCGTAGTCACCAAGACCGTTTTCCAGCCAGGTCCATAGCGGACGATATTTCAGCATCGGAAACAACGCATACTGATCGCACTCAACCACCTGATAATTAAGCACCCCAAGCCAATCTTTAATCCGGTTTGGAGTAAACATACGTCCACTCCACGGCAGGCTGCGCTTACGCCAAGGCAAAAAACTGGCCAGCCCGGTCAGGCTGAGCGGGTTAAAGCCGGTCAGAATGATGTAGCCATCATCAATCAAAACCCGGTCTACCTCACGTAACATCCGGTGCGGGTCGTTACAGTAGTCCAGTTGATGGGTCACAATCACGGCATCAATACTGCGTTCCAAAAATGGTAACTCACCACTGTCGGCGATCACATTATGCAATGGGTTCTGGATATCGAGATGAACTTGGTGTTGAATATTACAATTACAACTGGCAAGTTCGCAGCTCAAGCCACCCAGTTTCAACATATGATAGCCAAACAGTTTCGGGCACCACTCATCAAGCCGGGTTTGAATCGACTCACAGACCCACTGGCCATTTTTCATTTGAGACCACGAATGCGGTGTCTCAAGTTTTTTTTCACTGCGTGCTGGTTTCATTGCTAACTCGCTTCACCAAGGTGACTGGAGATAACTCATGTTACATATCAAAAGCATACCCGCATTTAATGATAATTACATCTGGCTGATTAAAAATAGCGATCAGCGTTGTGCGGTGGTCGATCCGGGCGATGCCGCCCCGGTGCTTGCCTACCTGGCTCAGCATGAACTGGTTCTGGATGCCATCCTTATCACCCACCACCACCATGACCACATTGGCGGAGTGCCTGAACTGGTGCGTCAGTTTCCACACGTTGATGTCGTCGGCCCATCCAAAGAGCCGATTCCAACCCTGACCCACCCGGTCGACGGCGGCGATCAAATTGAACTGTTTGATGAACGTTTTATGGTGCTTGATTTACCGGGCCATACGCTGGGCCATATCGGTTATGTGGGCGACGGCAAGCTGTTTTGTGGCGACGTGCTGTTTTCTGCCGGCTGCGGACGGGTGTTTGAAGGCACGATGGAACAGATGTTCACTTCACTGAACAAACTCACCAGCCTGCCGGATGAAACCGAGGTGTACTGCGCACACGAATACACCGCCAGTAACATCGCTTTTGCCATGGCCGTCGAGCCCGATAACGAACAGTTACAAATTTATCGTGATGAAGTCATCCGTCTGCGCGGCCAAGGCAAATCGACCCTGCCGACCACCCTGCAACGGGAGAAATGGGTCAATCCTTTCTTGCGCACACAGGCTTCAAGCGTCATGAAGTCAGTGACCAATCGTACCGAGCAAACGGATGCGTTGTCGGTATTTAGCGCATTACGTGAATGGAAGAACGAATTTTGACGTATTCTTGCTTGTCACGGGATTAATACGGAAAGTATTATCAGCAGCCAACGATAAAAAAGGCTGTTTTACATGCGAGTACAATTCAGCTGGGTAATTGCACTGCTACTTGCCGGATGCCAAACTACCCAGCCTTTGAGTCAAGATACATCAGAAAACAGGGAAAAGAGCACAGCATCTGCCCAGATGACCGTGCCGCCAGCCCCATCCAAAACGACGCTAAAAGCCCCTAAGGTGGTTCCCCCTCAGGAGCAGGATGACGTGTGGCAGCGCATCGCTATGCAGCTGTCGCTGCCGATTCCGGATGATGAAACCGTCAACTACTACCGCACCTGGTATCTCAAACATCCGGGCCATTTAGCGATTGTCGCCGAGCGGGCCAAACCTTTCCTGCATTTAATTACCGAGAAAATCGAACAGCGTCAGCTGCCACTCGAACTGGCTCTGCTGCCCGTGGTGGAAAGCTCATTCGATGCATTTGCTTACTCCCACGGCAGTGCGGCCGGGCTGTGGCAGTTTATCCCCGCGACCGGCAAGATGTACGGCCTGAAACAAAATTTCTGGTACGACGGACGCCGGGACGTAGATGCTGCCACCGACGCGGCACTGGATTACCTGACCGTGCTGGGTAAGCGCTTTGATGGCAACTGGTATAACGCGATCGCTGCGTATAACAGTGGCGGCGGCCGGGTGTCTCAGGCGATGCGTAAAAACGTCCGTCATGGCAAGCCGACCGATTTCTTCTCGCTTGATCTGCCGAAAGAAACCAGCGGTTATGTGCCTAAATTACTGGCTCTGGCTGATATCATCGCCAACCAGGAAAAATACGGTATCGAGCTGCCGCCGATTGCCAACCAACCGGTGCTGAAGCTGGTTGATCCGAAAGAGCAGCTCGACCTCGCGATTGCGGCCCAGTATGCCGGTATCAGCGTCAAAGAACTGCAAAGCTATAACCCGGCGTTTAACCAGTGGGCCACGGCGCCCAACGGGCCGCATCAACTGCTGATCCCGGTCGATAAAGTCACGCGTTTTGAGCAGCAAGTGGCGGCCAATAAAGGCAAAGGGATGAAACTGATTCGTTATCAGGTGAAAAGCGGTGATACCCTGAGCGTGATAGCCAATCGCTATAACACCACCACCAAAGTTCTGCAAACCGCCAATAGCCTGTCCGGCACCTCGATTCGCGTCGGCCAACACCTGATGGTGCCGACGTCGGTCAAAGATGAAAAAGCGTATGCGTTGAGTGCCAGCAACCGTCTGGCCAAGACTCAGTCTTTGGCCCGCGGCCAGTACAAGCTGACCCATACCGTGCATTCCGGCGAGAGCCTGTGGACCATCGCACGAGCAAACAATGTGTCGCATCAGGCACTAGCCAAATGGAATGGCATGGGCCCGCGCGATACCTTACGGGTGGGACAAAAACTGGTGATCTGGAAAGACAGCAGCGACGGCGCCATCATCCGCACCGTATTTTATCAGGTGCGCAGTGGTGACACTCTGAGTGGCATCGCTTCGCGCTTCAGTGTCAAAACACGCGATATTGTGCAGTGGAATGAACTGTCAAATCAGAAATACCTGCGTCCGGGCCAGAAACTGAAATTGTATGTCGATGTTACTAAGGTTACGGTATGACACCTTCAGGTAATCCTTTGATCATGCTGGTGGATATTTTCCGTTCACCGAGCGACTGTTTTGCCGCCCTCTACCAGCGCAGTCTGTGGGGCTGGCAAACCTATCTGGTGTTAATGATTACGCCGTTTCTGTTCTGGGGGGCGTACTTCGATAACGTTAACTTTGAGTGGCTGAGACAGGCTCTGCAAGCACAACTGACCAGCGCCAGCCCGACGCAGCTGGAATTGCTGCAGCCTGATCCCCTGATGGCCAGTGAAATCATCAGCGATCTGGTGGGGCGGACTCTGACCATTCTGACCCTGGCATTGTGGTTTCGTCTGGCAACAAAACCCGTCGCGCCACAGATGGGCTACTGGAAATGGTTTGCCGCCAGCAGCGTGGTGCTGTTTCCGGCCGTCATTGGTGATTTAGCCAGTTACGTCAGTCTGTTACTTAAGCACGGTCAAGTGATGAACTACGCCGCCGACCTCAATAGCCTCAATGGTCTGATTAAACTGCCACTGACCAGCGACTGGGCTCAGTTTGCCGGCGCTTTCCCACTGCTGCTGCCCTGGTATATCGTGCTGGGCTATACCGCGGTCGGCACCTGGACTCAGCTTGAACGCGGTCAGGTGCTGGTGATTGCAACTCTGCCCTGGCTGGCGTTTTACCTGATCTGGGCCCTATTTATCGGCTTAAGTTAATCCTTATTGCCGCCCTTTACTCGCTTAAGGTAAATGTCACCAGCAAAGGGTTATGATCAGAGGCGTCCGAAACGGGCGCCTCTGCCGTTTTCAGACTGAGCTGTTTAAAAAACACGTGATCGAGTGGCAAACCGTTAATAAAACGGACCCGTTGATCGGGATTAAAGTGCACTTCCTGTAACCCGTTTGCCGTCATTGCCTGACTGAGCCATGCCGTCCGCTCCTCACTCCAGCTGTTAAAATCACCGGCGACGATAACCGGCCCCTGATGCTGCTGAAGCTGACCGAGCAGTTGCTCAATCTGAGCCTGATACTCTGCGGTACCTAAGGTAAAGTTAATCGCATGCAAATTGACCAGGGCCAGGCTCTGGCCTGAGCTGAGTGGATACAGGGCGTATAAGGCTGATTTAGGCAGCCTTAACCAGGGTTCCAGCGCGGTAAAGGCGCACACCTGTTGCGGCGCTACACGTGCAGCATTCAGCACGCCCGCTGGCTCGCCAAGTACCTCAAACGCATTGACCTGATTGGCCTGCCAGCGCTTTTTCTGCAACCAGGCATGCAATTCACCGCTCATACTCGCCTCCTGCAACAGGAGTAAATTCGCATCCGCACTCAACTCCTGCAACACCGGTTGCCAGTCTGGCCGGTTCTGCTTGTAAATGTTCCATACCACCAGTTTCAGCGTACCATTATGGTCGAGATAATCGTGGGCCGGGTACTGAGAGCATTGCTGTGGCAACGCTTCGGTAAGGGGATCAGCTTGGGTTAGCTGTGGCTCATCTGGCACTGAAAACAGGACTGCAAAGCTGCCTGGCACCAGCAAAACAGCCAGCAGCAGCCCCCAAACTACAAGGCGTTTTTTCATCACAATTGATCCTGTCAGAAATTAGCAGCACCATAGCACTGCGCAAATCACGCGACAAGCCTGCACGGCTCTCAGTGCACTTTACGCACATTTCACGGGCAAAAAAATAAGGAGCCGGAGCTCCTTATTCAACGATTCAAGTAAGCATGACATTTACCCGCAGGGGTTAAACCGCGTCTTCGTCTTCTTCGCCAGTACGGATACGCACAACGCGCTCCACCTCAGTAATGAAGATCTTACCATCACCAATTTTGCCGGTTTGAGCGGTTTCGATGATGGTTTCAACACAACGGTCTGCTACATCTTCTGTCACGACAATTTCCAGTTTCACTTTCGGCAGGAAATCGACCATGTACTCAGCGCCGCGGTACAGCTCGGTATGGCCTTTCTGACGGCCAAACCCTTTCACTTCAGAGACCGTCATACCGGTAATACCGACTTCAGCCAGAGCTTCACGAACATCATCGAGTTTAAATGGCTTGATAATGGCTTCGATTTTTTTCATGTTCATCCCTTAAACTTCTCTTTGATAGCAATATTATCTGCTAGCCGTTGTAAACAATCAATAAAAAGCCCGAGCGAAGCTCGGGCTGTGTCTCAAACTGAGGGATAGATACCATTACAGGCTGGCGTAATAAGCCGCCAGGTTGGCAATATCCGCATCGCTCAGCATCGATGCCTGAGGCTGCATAATCATAGCATTGCCGCCAGTACGCTCTTTGTTTTTGTATGCATTCAGTGCATTGATGATGTATTGCTCGCTCTGTCCTTTCAGGTTCGGATAGCCCGGAATTACCGCAATACCATCTGCGCCGTGACACGCTGCGCACACTGACGCTTTGGCTTTTCCTGCCGCTGCATCACCGGCAGCCAATGCATTGCCCGCCAGCAGGCTCAAACCTAACATCATTCCCATAGTAATTTTCTTCATTGCTTGCCCTTCTTTCCATATTGTTATTGGTATTGCTCGATACGATGTTGTGACATAAAGGGATTACTGTTGCCAGAGCAGTTCAGCATCGGTACCACTGAAATCACGCTCCACAAACAGACCGGCCACAGCAACAACCTGTTGCTGATACATAAGTATTGGAATCCTCCGTCGCTGCCAACTCGGAATCTGATACTCCTGAAACAGCTTTTTCAGTTTGCGTGACCCGGCTCTTCCTACCGGACAGGCTGATAATCCCTGTGGCTCAAAAATAACCCGTAAATGCTCCGGTTCGGCGGGAATACGCAAGTTACCCCCGGGTGCAACACGTAGCACAAGTTGCCCTATATCATCTGGTAAATCAAGTACCTGGTCGGGCTTAATCTGCCGACTCCAGGCAGAGACATCGGCCTGCAGGCCAACACAATATAAACGGCGATTAAAACGCCGGATATGATGCCGCCCTAATTTTAGCTTAGGATTCGCATCCTGCTCGGCCTGCGCCACTTCATCCCAGATGATATCTGTCTGGATGCGGCTTGGCATATTCAACCCATGTCGGTCCAGCCAGGCGCGCAGCAATTGCCGCCGCACCGCAGCACTGTGTCTGGTCAGGCTTTCAATCGCCAGGCTTCCGTCGGCCTGCACCGCTTGCAGCAGAGCATCGGCGAGTAATTCGGCCAGTACGCTTTCCTGCTCGGCACACAGCTCAGCACTGCGCTGCACCGCCTGGCGAATCGAGGGCCAGCGCTGAGTGAGCAGCGGCGTCACCTCATGACGGAGAAAATTACGCTCATAGCGGGTATCGAGATTACTCTCATCTTCGACCCAGGCTAACTGCTGCTGCGCAGCAAACGCTTCTATATCGCTCCTGGCGACAGTGAGCAGAGGTCTCAGCAACCGGCCTTGGCCAAAAACAGCGCTGCGCGGCATTGAAGCCAGGCCTTTCGGACCGCTACCGCGCTTAAGTGCCAGTAAGAAGGTTTCCAGTTGATCATCACTGTGCTGGCCCAGCAGCAGACAACTGTGCTGGTCAATATACCCGGCCAGCACCGTATAGCGCGCCTCGCGCGCCAGCTGTTCAATACTGTCACCCTGGGTTGTATCGAGGTTGACCCGCTCAACGCGTAAGGGAACCGCTAACACATCACACCAAGCCTGGCACTGCTCAGCCCACTGATCGGCATTAGCACTGAGGCCATGATGCACATGCACCGCTGAGATGAGGATGCCGTGCTGCGAGCGGTAACGTGCCAGCAGTTCCAGCATGACCCGCGAGTCAACGCCACCACTCAACGCGAGCACATAGTGCCGGGCCGGATGCTGACTCAGGGAATGACTGAAATGAGCGTATAAATCCATCATGACTCTTTAATCGAACAGGGAAAGCAAAGCGTGTGTATCTGATCCAGTATATACACAAAGCCACGCTCAGGCAGCATAAGCCACCAGGTTATTTGATTGACTTAAAAGCAAAAAGGCCGGACTGAGTCCGACCTTTTGTCATTATTGCCCCGAGCAGGATGCTCATCAGGCGTAATCGTAGCTCATCAGCAGTAACCGTAGCTCATCAGACGCTGGTAGCGGCGCTCAAGCAGAGACTCTTGATCCAGCTTTTCCAGATCTTCCAGCTGACGCAGCAGCGTCGCTTTCATGTTAGCAGCGGTCTTGACGTGGTCACGATGCGCGCCACCCAGTGGCTCTTCAATGATTTCATCAATCAGCTCAAGCTCTTTCAGACGAGGAGCAACCAGGCCCATCGCTTCTGCAGCCTGAGGGGCTTTGTCTGAATCACGCCACAGAATCGAGGCACAACCTTCTGGTGAAATCACCGAGTACGTTGAATATTGCAGCATGTTAACGTAGTCACCGACACCGATTGCCAGTGCGCCACCTGAACCACCTTCACCGACAACGTTACAGATAACCGGTACCGTCAGGCCTGCCATCACTTTGAGGTTTTTCGCAATCGCTTCAGACTGGCCACGCTCTTCTGCGCCCACGCCAGGGTATGCACCTGCTGTATCGATGAAGGTGATGATTGGCATGTTGAAACGCTCAGCCATCTCCATCAGACGCAGCGCTTTACGGTAACCTTCCGGTTTTGGCATACCGAAGTTACGTTTCACTTTTTCACGCGTCTCACGACCTTTCTGGTGACCAATCACCATCACCGGACGGCCGTCCAGACGAGCCATACCACCGACAATCGCTTTATCATCAGCAAAGGCACGGTCACCAGCCAGTTCGTCGAACTCTGTGAATACGTTTTCGATGTAATCCAGAGTGTAAGGACGCTGCGGATGACGCGCCATCTGCGCCACTTGCCATGCACCTAAGTCACTGAAGATTTTCTTTTTAAGCTCCAGGCTTTTCTTTTCTAGCTGTTCAATCTCTTTTTCCAGATCGACTGAAGTATCGCCGCCGTGACGGGAAACATCACGTAGCGCCTGAATCTTAGCTTCAAGTTCTACAATAGGTTTTTCAAATTCTAGAAAATTTAGGCTCATCTACCGATCCTTTTTTACTCAGCTCGCACTGGCGCAGCTGAATTTTAGTTAAATTCGAGTTCTACCTGGTCTTTGCCAAGCAACTGTTTTAATTCGTCTAACAATGTATCGCTTGGAGTGACACGCCACTCGGTGCCTAACGTCAGGCGTGCTCGCGCATCTGGGCGCTGGTAGTATACATTGACAGGGACAGTCCCTGCTCGGTGAGGCTCTAAGATGTGACTAAAGCGCTCAAAAAACTGCTCATTGATCTGCGATTGCTCAATCGAAACCGACAAGCCTCGGGCATATTTTTCACGCGCGCTGCCCAAGTCCATGACTTCGCGCGCCGACATTTTAAGGCCACCGTTGAAGTCATCAAAGCTGACCTGTCCGGAAATGACCAAAATTTTATCTGTTTCTAACAAATCTGCATAGCGATCCAGCGCATCGGAAAATAACATCACTTCCATCCGGCCACTACGATCATCAATCGTCATGATACCAATCCGGTTACCGCGTTTGGTGGTCATGACCCGTGCTGCGATGACCAGACCGGCCACAGTCACCGACTGATCGCGTCGGGTTGGCGTGGCCTCATTCAATCGACAACTGGTGTACTTATTGAGTTCCTTCAGGTAAGCATTAATCGGATGCCCCGTCAGGTAAAGACCCAATGTCTCGCGTTCCCCTTCCAGCCACACTTTTTCCGGCCATTCATCGACCTGAGTGTATTTCTGCTCCACCTCTTCCGGCGCATCGGTCAGGACACCAAACATATCGGTCTGACCAAACGCTTCGGCCTGGTGATGCTGACTGGCTGATTTCACCGCATCGCTTAATGAGGCCATCAGCGCTGCGCGATGCGGCCCGAGGCGGTCCATCGCACCGGCCAGAATCAGCTTCTCAATCACCCGTTTGTTGACTTTTTTCAGGTCAATCCGCGCGCAGAAATCAAACAGATCCTTAAAATAACCGCCCTGACTACGCGCTTCAAGAATCGCTTCAATCGGGCCTTCACCAACACCTTTAATCGCCCCGATACCATACACAATCGCGCCGGCATCATCGACGTTAAACCGGTACAGACCGGAGTTGATGTCCGGTGGCAGCACGGTCAGCCCCATGCGCATGCACTCATCGACCAGACCAACCACTTTCTCGGTGTTGTCCATATCCGCGGTCATGACCGCTGCCATGAACTCGGCCGGGTAGTGAGTTTTGAGCCATAGCGTCTGGTACGATACTAAAGCATAGGCGGCTGAGTGCGATTTGTTAAACCCGTATCCGGCAAATTTTTCCACCAGATCGAAGATTTTCATTGCCAGTTCGCCGTCAACACCGTTATTTTCAGCGCCTGACTGGAAAATAGCCCGCTGTTTGGCCATCTCTTCCGGCTTTTTCTTACCCATCGCCCGGCGCAGCATGTCCGCACCACCCAGGGTGTAGCCAGCCAGAACCTGGGCGATCTGCATCACCTGTTCCTGATAGAGAATGATGCCGTAGGTCGGCTCCAGGATCTCTTTCAGCGACTCGTGCTGCCATTTTTCATCCGGATAGGAAATGGCTTCACGACCATGCTTACGGTCGATAAAGTTATCTACCATGCCCGATTGCAGCGGGCCGGGGCGAAACAGAGCAACCAGTGCGATGATGTCTTCAAAACAGTCCGGCTGCAGACGTTTAATCAGCTCTTTCATCCCGCGCGATTCGAGCTGGAATACCGCGGTGGTTTCTGAGTTTTGCAATACCCGGAACGAGGCCGGATCCGCCAGCGGAATTGACTCGATACGCACCGGCGCCTCACCGGCTTTTTCACGCCGCGGGTTAATCAGCCCCAGCGCCCAGTCGATGATGGTCAGGGTACGCAGGCCAAGGAAGTCAAACTTAACCAGACCGGCATATTCGACGTCGTTCTTGTCAAACTGAGTCACCGGATGGTGGCCTTCGGCATCACAATACAAAGGCGCGAAATCGGTAATCGAGGTCGGGGAAATCACCACCCCGCCCGCGTGTTTACCGGCGTTACGTGTACACCCTTCCAGAATGCGACACATATCGATCAGTTCTTTAACTTCTTCGTCGGCTTCGTACAGCTCCGGCAAAGCTGGTTCGGCTTTAAACGCTTTTTCCAGCGTCATACCCGGATCTGGCGGGATCATTTTCGAGATGCGATCGACAAAACCAAACGGGTGGCCCAGCACCCGGCCCACATCGCGAATTACCGCTTTCGCCGCCATGGTACCAAAGGTGATGATCTGTGATACCGCATCACGACCGTACATTTCCGCCACGTGATCGATCACCAGATCGCGCTTATCCATACAGAAATCGACGTCGAAATCGGGCATGGATACCCGCTCCGGGTTAAGGAAGCGTTCGAACAGCAAATCGTATTCAAGCGGATCCAAATCGGTGATTTTCAGTGCGTAAGCCACCAGAGAACCGGCACCTGAGCCCCGCCCCGGGCCTACCGGAATATCATTATCTTTCGACCACTGGATGAACTCCATTACGATCAGGAAGTAACCCGGGAATCCCATCTGGTTGATCACCTGCAGCTCGATCTCCAGACGCTCATCATAAGCCGGGCGACGCTCGGCTCTCACGGCAGGATCCGGAAACAGGAATTCCAGACGCTCTTCGAGACCTTGCTGAGACTTTTTGACCAGGAATTCGGTTTCCAGCATCCCCTCGGTCGGGAATGCCGGCAGGAAATATTCGCCCAGACGCACGGTCACGTTACAACGCTTGGCAATCTCGACACTGTTTTCCAGCGCTTCCGGAATATCGGCAAACAGATTGCACATCTCTTCTTCACTGCGCAGATACTGCTGCGCGCTGTAGTTCTTTGGCCGGCGCGGGTCTTCTAAGGTGTAACCATCGTGAATCGCGACCCGGATTTCATGGGCATCGAACTGTTCCGGTTCAAGAAATACCACGTCGTTGGTCGCCACCACCGGCAGGTCGGTCTGTTCAGCCAGTTCAAGGGCAAAATGCAGATAACTCTCTTCATCGGCACGTCCGGTACGTACCAGTTCAAGATAAAAATGGTCAGCAAAATGGGTCTGGTAAAACTCGACGCATTTCTCCACCAGGGCCTGATTGCCTTTCAGTAGCGCACGGCCGATATCACCGCTTTTCGCACCGGACAGCAGGATCAGGCCTTCGGAATATTTCACCAGCCACTCTTTATCAATCACCGGCTGGTGCTGTACATGACCACGTAAATACGCATCGGAGATCAGCAGGGTCAGGTTTTTGTAGCCTTGATTATTTTTGGCCAGGACAGTAATGCGGGTCAGCTCATCGCCAAACTCGTCAGAACGCACGGCAAAGTCAGCGCCGACAATCGGCTTGATACCACAGCCATGCGCAGTGCCATAGAATTTCACCAGACCACATAAGTTGGTGAAGTCGGTCAGGGCCATTGCCGGCATGCCCATTGCTGCCACTTTTTTCACCAGCGGCGGCACTTTTGACAGGCCGTCAACCATGGAGAAATCACTGTGAACACGTAAGTGGATAAACTTTGGGTCTGACATTTAATTCTGTCCTGGGGTACTGATAAATTTAACTGGCGCTTATTTTACGTAAATCTGTGCTGAGATACAGGGCTTATTCCTGCCTCAGCCGTTGGCTAGCCGAGGCCAAGAGCCCGTTTGACCGGGCCGAAACTGCGCCGGTGCTCGGCAATCACGCCATGTTGCTCAATTGCGGCAAAGTGGGCCTTGGTCGGATAACCTTTGTGCTGGGCAAAACCAAATTCGGGATAGGCTTTATCCAGCTCTTCCATCTCCTGATCGCGCACCACTTTAGCAATGATCGACGCGGCACTGATCTGCGCCACGCGTAAGTCACCTTTGACCACGGCTTCAGCCGCCATAGGCAGCACCGGGATTTTATTGCCGTCGACCAGCACCAGGTCGGGCTGTAATGCCAATCCTTCGACGGCCCGCTGCATTGCCAGCATAGTGGCCTGGAAAATATTCAGCTCGTCGATTTCCTGCGGGCTGCAACGCCCGACCGACCAGGCCAGCGCTTTTTGTTGGATTTCCGGCAGCAACGCCAGACGCTTTTTCTCCGACAATTTCTTCGAGTCGTTGAGTCCGGCAATCGGATTATTAGGATCGAGAATGACCGCCGCGGTCACCACATCGCCGACCAGCGGGCCGCGCCCGACTTCATCCACGCCGGCAATACAATGGAAACCCGCCGGGATCTGATACGGAGGAAGTTCTTGTTGCGGTTTTTTCGCCATAATCTGCTCTGAGCCTGAAGTGTTGGATTGTGTAATTAGTGTTGAATGCTTTTATTACTGTTGAATAAGAGCCAGCACGGCCTGCGCCGCCTGTTTGTCCGCGTCTTTACGGATCCAGTGGTGCATCTGGTCAAATTTGTCCAGCATCACCCGGTTGTCGCTGTCGAGTAACTGACTGACTTCGCGGTAGAGGTTATCGACGCTGCAGTCATCCTGCAGCAGCTCTTTGACCAGCTCCTGCTCGGCAAGAATATTCGGCAGCGAAACGTACTTGGTTTTGAGCAGTCGTTTAGCCAGAAATGCCGTAATGGCATTGACCCGGTAACCCACCACCATAGGGCGTTTGAGCAGCATGCACTCCAGCGCGACCGTCCCCGACGCCAACAAGACCACATCGGATGCCGTAATCACATTACGCGCGGTATCATCGACCAGAACAAAATTAAGTTCAGGTGCTATCGCCTGCCAGGCGGCTTCAAATTGTTCACGCCGTTTCTGATTGACCAGGGCAACAACAAAACCGAGGTCCGGATAACTCTGCTGCAAACGCTGACAGGTGCGGATAAACGGCTCGGCCAGCATTTTCATCTCACTGCCCCGGCTGCCCGGCAGGACAGCCAGCCAACGCTGCGTCGGATCAAGGCCCAACAGTTGCTGCGCCGCCTGCTGATCACTCTGGAAAGGAATCGCATCCGCCAGGGTATGACCAATAAACTCACACGGCACATTGAATTTATCGTAGAAAGCTTTTTCAAACGGCAGAAACGCCAGTACCAGATTCGTCGCAGCCGCAATTTTAAAGATACGCTTCTGGCGCCAGGCCCAGACCGACGGACTGACGTAGTGCACAGTTTTGATCCCGGCCTGCTTAAGATCGAGCTCAAGGCGCAGATTGAAATCCGGCGCATCAATCCCGACAAACACATCCGGCGGATTGGTGGTAAAATACTTAACCAGCTCCGCTTTGACTTTAAGCAGACGTGGCAGACGTCCAAGCACTTCCACCAGCCCCATCACGGCCAGCTCTTCCATATCAAACAGAGACTGACAGCCTTGGGCCATCATCTTCGGACCACCAATGCCGACAAACTCGGCATCCGGATAGCGGGCTTTAACGGCTTTGATGAAGCCCTCACCCAGGGTATCACCGGATAGCTCACCTGCCACAATGCCGATACGTAGTGGTTTTTTCACGCCGAATATCCTCTATAAAACTAACTTGTGCATTTTGGACCGCAACTTTACGAAAAAAGCGGCTGTCCAAAAAACACGATGCACAAAACACGCTGGGCTATAAAACACAAAAAGACCGTCCGACAGGCGGACGATCTTTTTCCATCATTGGATTAGCCGAGCTTAGCGGATAATGCCACGCTCAGAGCTCTCCAGCAGGTCAACAAAGCGCTGTACAGATGACCACTCAGCCGCCATCTCTTTCAATACAACCAGGGCTTCAGCCTGAGTCTTACCGGCGCGGTAGATCTCTTTGTACGCTTTTTGCAAAGCACGAATTTCTGCTTTTTCAAAGCCGTTACGCTTAAGACCAACCAGGTTAAGACCAAACGGAGACGCATGGTTACCCTGCGCCAGCACGTAAGCCGGCACATCCTGAACCACGGCAGAACAGCCGCCGATGTAGGCATAAGCGCCAACAGAGCAGAACGGATGAATCGCCGACAGAGCCATGACACCTGCGTAATCATGCACAGTCACGTGACCGCCCAGAATGGCGTTGTTACCAATGTGTGTGTGGTTACCCACAATCACATCGTGCGCAATGTGCGCATTGACACACAACAGGTTGTCGTTGCCGACCACGGTTTCGTGTTTATCCTGCGTGGTACCACGGTGAATCTGGACTGCTTCACGAATGACGTTACGGTCACCGATGATAACGCGCGTATCTTCACCGCCGTACTTCTTGTCCTGGTTCTCTTCACCAATGACAGCATGCGGGAAAATGCGGTTGTCTTTGCCGATTACTGTGTTGCCTTTGATCACAACATGCGACATCACTTCCGTGCCCTCACCAATGGTGACGCCGGCAGTAATGTAAGTAAATGGCCCAACCGTGACATGAGCGCCAATCACTGCGCCGTCTTCGACCACCGCTGCCGGGTGGATTTGTGCCGTTTCGTGGATCATATTAAAATTCTCTGCGTGCACATTTCAGTTCAGCTGAACACACCACTTCACCGTCAACTTTCGCAACGCCATTGAACAGGGCGATACCGCGACGCTCTTTAACGAATTCCACTTCGATCATCAGCTGGTCGCCAGGACCCACTGGTTTACGGAATTTTGCGTTGTCGATGCTGGCAAAGTAGTACAGCTCGTTTTCTTTTGGCGCACCGAAGGTTTTGAATGCCAGCAGGCCGGTTGCCTGTGCCATGGCTTCAAGGATCAGTACACCAGGAAAGACTGGAAGCTGGGGAAAATGACCGGTGAACTGAGGTTCATTCACTGAAACATTCTTAAGGCCAATCAGGTATTTACCTTCTTCATAATCCGTTACGCGATCAATCAGCAGAAAAGGGTAACGGTGAGGAAGAAGCTCCTGAATTTCAGTGATATTCATCATTTTCTTTTCAGTAGTCAAAGTCATATTCCTATTTATCAATACAAAAATTAATTAGGGCATTATAGACGAAAAAGACTCGCATATTGCGAGCCTTTTTAACAAAAAACCGGAATTATGATTCCGCTTTTTGCTCAAGCAGCTTCTCTACCGCTTTTAAGCGCTTATTCATCTCATCAATACGATGAACGCGTGTTGCTGTCTTACGCCACTCTTTATTGGGTTGCAGCGGGATGCCTGAAGAGTACATGCCCTTCTCATCAATACTGCGCATCACCATGCCCATTCCGGTAATAGTCACGCCATCTGCAATTGTGATATGGCCGTTAATTACCGACGCGCCGCCAATGATACAGTATTTACCGATCGTCGTACTACCGGCCACAATGGTACCACCGGCCATGGCTGTACCATATCCGATGTGCACGTTGTGGGCGATTTGCAGCTGGTTATCGAGAATAACGTTGTCTTCGATCACGGTGTCATCGAGCGCACCACGGTCAATGGTGGTACACGCCCCGATCTCAACCCGGTGACCGATACGCACTGAACCCAACTGAGGAATTTTAATCCACTCGCCACGCTCATTGGCATAGCCGAAACCATCCGAGCCAATCACAGTGCCGGACTGCACCAGGCAGTCCGTACCGATAACAACATCATGATAAATGCTGACGTTAGCCCACAGCTTAGTATTGTTACCCAGCTTAGCATTTTGGCCAATAAAGCAACCTGCGCCAATCACGACGTTGTCACCCAGCTCAGCGCCAGACTCAATCACCGCATTGGCGCCAATTGAAACATTATTTCCTAACTTAGCGTCCTCGGCCACCACTGCACTCGGTGCAATGCCACCTTTAGCCGGAGCCGGAGTGGTATCCAGAGCCTGTGCCACCTTAGCAAACGCCACGTAAGGGTCTGCAACCACCAGAGCATTTGATGGGCATAGCGCCTGCTGCTCCGCTTTGACCATGATGACGGTGGCTTGACACTCTGCCAGGTGTTTACTGTATTTCGGATTTGACAGGAAGGTTACATCTCCCTGCTGTGCGCGATTCATCGGCGCAACGGCAGATACTACAGCACTGCTGTCACCGTGAACCTCACCCCCAGTAATCGTTGCCAATTCGGCTAAAGTTAGTGTAGTCATAATGTTCTAATTATTTGATTGCTTTGATAACTTGTTCGGAAATATTGTACTCAGGTTTGCCGTATTGCATTGCGCTTACGTCAATGATCATATCGTAGCCGTCTTTTTCTGCTACTTTTTGTACTGCATCCTGAATCACTTTGAACAGTTTTTGTTTCTCTTCTGCTTCACGACGCTTAGATGCTTGATCCAGTGCCTGTGCTTTGATCTTGTACTTGCTGTCCAGCTGACCAATCTCAATACGCAGTTTCTCTACATCTGCTTCGCTCATCAGTTCTGAATCGCGTTTCAGTTTCTCGATTTTGGTCTTAGCTTCAGCCTGAATGCTTTGCAGTTCGGCCGCTTTATCCTTGAACTCTTCCTGCATTTTTTGCAGAACCACATCACGCTGTGGCAGAGCCTGGAAGACTTGTGCAGTGTTAATGAAACCCACTTTTTGCGCAGCTTCAGCCGCCTGCGCAATAAATGAAGAGCTGAGTACAATAAGGCTAACACCTGCCGCTTTGATGATGTTTTTCAAAATAACTTCCTCTATTAGAAGGTTCGTCCGATTGTGAAAGTGAAGAATTCTTCATCGTCACCTTCGTATTTCTCAATAGGTTTCGCCAGTGAGAACACCAGTGGTCCCATCGGCGACATCCATTGCAACGCCACACCGTAAGATGAGCGGTAGTTGGTTGGATCCGAGTAATCGTAGTAATAGTTGGCCCCGTAAGCGGCACCAGCATCACGGTAGTCAAATTCGGTATCCCACACGCTGGCCATATCGTAGAAAATACTGGTACGAATCTGGTTACGTGCTTCGTCCGATGCAAAAGGCGTCGGAACGATCAGCTCCACGCTGCCGAGGGCAACCGCGTTACCACCCACTGAATCATCGGTCGCAGTATCCGCACCGTTGTTCGAGCCGGAGTAATCACGATATACCGCTTTTGGACCAGCAGAGTTCGAGCCAAATCCACGCAGAGAGGTAAAGCCACCCGCGTAAAAGTTTTCATAGAACGGATAGAGGTTATCTTTGCCGTCGGTCTGACCATAGCCGTTACCGTAACCCAAGCGGCCACGCAGTAACAGCGTAAACTCATGCTTTTTGGTCAGCGGAATGTACTGACGCACATCATATTGCAGTTTAAAGTACTTGGCATCCGAGCCAGGTACGGTCATTTTAGCCGACGCACGCTGATAGTTACCCGCAGTCGGGAAGTAACCTTTGTTGAGGTTATTGCGGGTCCAGGCCACGTTGATATCAAAGTCATCGGTAATCAGACTGCCGTCTGAGTCCATATTACTTTCCTGAGCACGCAGGAACTGCTCGACCTGCAGGTAAGGCGTCAGATTACCGATCTTGTTGTGGGTGTAACCGACACCAAACTCAAAACGGTTCAGTTCGTCAAACGGGAAACCCCAGGTCAGACTGGTGCCGTAACTTTCGTTGGTATAGTCAACAATACCGGCTTCTGATGCTTCAAACTTGTTGAAGAACACTTTGCCACCCAGGCTGACCCCGTCGATGTTCCAGTACGGATCACGATATTCCAGCGTGATGTTACGCTGATAATCGTTGGTGGTCGCGTTAATACCAACCCGGTTACCGGTACCAAGGAAGTTATCCTGAGTCAGGCCCACGGTAAAGCTCACGCCCGATTCGGTCCCGTAACCGACCCCAAAGTTGACGCTGCCTGAGTTAGCTTCTTTGACGTTATACACCAGGTCAACCTGGTCATCAGTACCCGGTACACGTACCGTCTGTACATCGACGGTTTCGAAGAAACCAAGACGGTTGAGACGGGCTTTGCCGGTATCAATCGCTTTCGAGTTCAGCCAAGAGCCTTCCATCTGACGCATCTCACGACGCAGCACTTCATCTTTGGTCGCATTGTTACCGACAAAACGAATGTCACGTACATACATACGTTTGCCCGTTTCAACGTTAATCACCAGCGATACCTGCTGCGTTTCATCGTCAAATTCAGGGATAGTACGCACCTGAGGATAAGCATAACCTGCTTCACCCAGTTCACGTTTGATTGACTCTTCCAGCTCCGTTACCGCTGAGCCCTGATAGGTTTCACCCAGCTCAAACGGAATCATGGCTTTGAAGTCATCTTCTTTGCCGATCAGCTCACCACGGAATTTGACATCCTTCACCGTATAAGGCTTGCCCTCGTTGAGGTTCATGGTGATATAAACACCCTTTTTATCGGGTGAGATAGAGACGTTGGTTGAGTCAACCTGGAACTTCAGGTAACCACGATCGAGATAGAAAGAGCGCAGGGCTTCAATATCACCGGCCAGAACCTGCTTCTGATACTTGTCATCAGACAGGAAATTCCACCACGCGACATCCACATTGAGATTAAAACGTGAGCGCAGCTCTTCATCTGAGAAGACATCATTACCGATAAAGTTAATCTGCTGAATTTTAGCCGAGACACCTTCGGTGAAGACAAATTTAAGGTCGGCACGGTTACGCGGCAGCGGTGTCACAACCGCTTTAACCGTGGCGTTGTATTTACCTACACTGTAATAGAAATCTTCCAGACCTTTTTCGATGTTGCTCAGCTTGGTCCGATCCAGTGCCTCACCGACGCGGATGCCGGAAGCGTCCAGGTTCTGTTGCAACTGCTCTTCTTTAATCGCCTTGTTGCCAGAAAAAGAGACACTAGCAATTGTCGGGCGCTCTTTGACCTGCACCATCAAAGTATCGCCGTCACGCAGCACTTTGACATTTTCAAAGTTACCGGAGGCGTAAAGGGCTTTAATGATCTCGGCCACGTCCTGAGAATCCACGGTATCGCCAACCCGTACCGGCATTTTCAATAATGCGGCACCCAGCGCTACGCGTTGCAAACCCTCAATTTGAATGTCCTGCACAACAAAGTTTTCGGCACTGTGCGCTGACACGCTTGTTGCGAGCAGTGTCGCGAACAGGATTTTTTTCATTGCCATATTTGTTTTAGTTAGTCCTTACTACAACCTTTGCCTAATGCGTATCAATCACAGGCGAGTAAAATCGTTAAATATTGCCACGGCCATCAGAGAGAAAATGATCATACCACCGATGCGGTACCCCATTTCCTGTACTCTTTCCGGTACCGGACGACGAATGACAGCCTCAATGGCAAAAAACAGCAGGTGGCCGCCATCAAGCATCGGCAAAGGAACCAGGTTAATGATCCCTAAGTTAACGCTGATCAACGCCAGAAAACCAAGGAAGTAGACCAGACCGTAATCCGCGGTCGTCCCTGCCCCTTTCGCGATCGAAATCGGGCCACTCAGGTTATTCAGGCCGACATCCCCTACCAGCAGTTTCTTCAACATGCTGATCGTCAGATCAATAATCTGTCCGGTTTTATCAACCGCTTTTCCGATCGATTCAAATACACCAAATTGCAGTTCAAATCGATAACTTTCCGGCCAATCTGCGATTTTTGGGGCAATACCCGCAAAACCAATCACTTTTCCTTGAGACAGCTCTCGCGCCTGTGGATTCAGCTCAACCGACAGGCTCTGCTGATCACGCTCAAGGTCAAGCGTCAAGGGTTGCTCAGGGTGTGCCTGAATCGCCTCAACCACCTGTTGCCAGTCTGTAATCGGCTGACCGTCAATGCGGGTCAGCACATCCCCTACCTGTAATCCGGCGCGCTCTCCGGCTCCACCTGCAGACACACTGGTCAACTCCGGCGAAATAGCAGGGGTAAATGGATTAAATCCAAGCGCTCCCATAGCAGACTCTGTTTCAGGATCAAAGTTCCAACCGCTCAGGTCAAAAGTTTTGATTTCGTCGACCCCGACACCGTCTGGTGAAGAAACCGTCATCGTCATGCGCTGGTCACCAATGTGGGAAATCAGTCCCATATTGACCGATTCCCAGTCCGGCGTTTCCACCCCGGAGACTGATTTAATTTCCATACCGGACTGCAGACCTGCATCGGCAGCAATTGAATACGGGGTCACAGTGCCAACCACCGGCTTAACCGCCGGAATGCCGATCATAAACACCAGCCAGTAGGCAAACACAGCAAAGATAAAGTTAAATACCGGACCGGCACTGACAATCGCACTGCGCTGCCAGAGCGGCTTTTTATCGAACGCAAACTGCTGCTGTTCTGGCACCACATCATCGACACGCCCGTCAAGCATCTTGACGTAACCGCCAAGCGGAATCATGGCAATACTGTACTCGGTGCCGTCTTTACCGATCCGTTTCCAGATCGACTTACCAAAGCCGATCGAGAATTTTTCGACCCGGACACCACATTTTCTTGCTACCCAAAAATGGCCGTATTCATGCACGGCCACCAAAATGCCCAAGGCAACAATAAAAGACACCAGATTCCACAATATGCCACTCATAACAATCGCTCTTTTAATTCCTGAGATGCCAGACTTCGGGCCATTGTATCCAGCTCAAGCAGGCTTTCCAAGGTATAGGAATGTAACGGATTATTCATGCCGCAAATTTTAGACAACACCTGCTGATTAATAGTTGCGATATCCGTAAAGCGGATTTTGCCGTTTAAGAACGCCTCGACCGCCACTTCATTAGCCGCATTCAGCGACGTGGTCGCATGCTGACCTTCGTAACAGGCATCGATCGCCAGTTTCAGACACGGATAGCGCTGATAATCGACATCCATAAAGGTCAGTTCACTTAAACGGGTAAAATCAAGCGCAGCTACGCCAGCTCCGACCCGTTCAGGATACGCCATAGTATGGGCAATCGGCGTCGCCATGTCCTGCTCACCAAGCTGGGCAATCACGGAGCCATCGCGGTACTGCACCATGGAGTGAATCACCGATTGGGGATGAATCAGCACTTTGAGCTGCTGCGGCGCCGCGTTAAACAGCCATTTGGCTTCGATAAATTCCAGCCCTTTGTTCATCATGGTGGCTGAATCAACCGAAATTTTCGGCCCCATCGACCAATTCGGATGTGCAATCGCCTGCTGCGGGGTCACACCAGATAACGTATTGATATCACTATAACGGAAAGGACCACCGGAACCGGTCAGCAGAATGTGAGAAACGCCGCTCTGGGCAAGATCACAACGTCCGAGCCGGGTCTGAATCTCCACTGGCAGGCACTGAAAAATTGCATTGTGCTCGCTGTCAACCGGCATCAACTCGGCGCCAAACTCTTCTACCGCGTCGATAAACAGCTGACCAGACATCACCAGGGCTTCTTTATTGGCGAGCAAAACGCGTTTACCGGCTTTAACCGCAGCCATCGTCGGCAGCAGACCCGCCGCACCGACAATTGCCGCCATCACGGTGTCAACTTCATCGCAGGCAGCAACCTGACACATAGCGTCAGTGCCGTACAGCACCTCGATATTAAGCTTAAGTTCACGCAACTGCGCCTGCAGTATCTGCGCGGCTTGCGCCGTGGCCATCACCGCATATTTAGGCTGCCAACGCTGGCAAAGCTCACGCATTTTGTCAACATTGCCACCTGCCGCCAGTGCGACCACAGTAAATTGTTCAGGATTCTCTGCGACTACCTTGAGCGTACTGGCTCCGATTGAACCCGTTGCCCCAAGAATCGTTAATTTACGCATAGCAAAAACCGTTGTGATTAAAGATGAGCAGGCGAAATACCTGCTCAAACATTAGAACAAGAAGTATAGAAGAGCGAATACAGGGAAAGCCGCCGTCAGGCTATCGATGCGATCCAGAATACCACCGTGTCCGGGAATGATATTGCTGCTGTCTTTAATGCCAGAGACACGTTTAAACATGCTCTCGACCAAATCACCCAGCACCGAGATAACCACAGTGAGCAGAATCGTCAGCAGCATAACAGGTAAAGAACTGAATTCGATAGCGAACAGATCGGCAAAGACCCAACCAACCAGCATGGCTGCGATCACGCCGCCCACCAGACCTTCGATAGTTTTATTCGGACTCACCGCCGGAGCCATTTTATGCTTACCGAAACTTTTACCGGAAAAATAGGCGCCGCTATCGGCCGACCACACGATCAAACATACAAACAGCACCAGCTTGGCACCGTGGAAAAAATCACTGTCGATCTGCTCGGCGCGCAGGAACACCACACTCCAGAAAAACGGCAGCAATGTAAGAAGGCCAAATGCATGGCGCGAGACGTTACATCCCTCCCACCTGTTGCGGGATTGAGGATACGTGACGGCGAGAAAACTGGCGTACAACCACCAGAACGAGCCAATCAACATCACAGCGTAATGCAGTGATGATGGCTCACGCAGCTCAGCGGCTGCCGGAGAAATAATAAAAAAGCTTGCTCCACCAACGATAACCGCCGGTAACAGCGCAGCGTAACGTGAAGAGTGCTCTACAAACTGAGTCCACTCCCAAAAGCCCAATAAGGTAACAACGGCCAGAGCGGCCACAAACCAAGCCAGCGGCAAATAGACAATGCCGGCAATCACCAGAGGGGCAAGAATGAGCGCGGTTATAATTCTTTGCT
The DNA here is from genome assembly GCF_029962385.1 of Vibrio sp. ABG19. Classification (NCBI taxonomy): domain Bacteria; kingdom Pseudomonadati; phylum Pseudomonadota; class Gammaproteobacteria; order Vibrionales; family Vibrionaceae; genus Vibrio; species Vibrio sp. ABG19. Next base: position 535,033 of record NZ_CP071708.1, read on the forward strand.
TCAAACTCAGAAATCCTATTCTATGATTCCATCAGTGCCTTAACCTGCTCACCGGTGCAGCCGAATCGGCGCTCGCGGTTCACAAACCAGGTCACTGCTTCAATTAAACTCTCTTCACCAAATTCAGGCCAGTATTGCGGCGTGAAATACATTTCTGCATACGCCAGTTGCCACAACATAAAGTTGCTGATGCGGCATTCGCCACTGGTGCGGATCAACAGGTCCACTTCCGGAATATCGGCCATGGTCAGATGCTGGGTAATCATGGCTTCATCAATCTGAGATGGATCCACTTCACCGCAGGCGACCTTACGGGCGATTTCACGTGTGGCCTGAGTAATGTCCCACTTACCGCCATAGTTCGCGGCAATGTTAACGACCAAACCGGTGTTATTGGCGGTCAGGGCTTCCGCCTGGGCAATTTTTTTCTGCAGTCGCTCACTAAAACGACGGGTGTCGCCGATGATACGGAGACGCAGGTTATTCTTGTGCAGTTTTTTGACTTCGGTCGACAGAACTGTGATGAACAGCTCCATTAGCACACCGACCTCTTCTTCAGGACGACGCCAGTTCTCGCTGCTGAATGCAAAGAGGGTAACCGCTTTGATGCCTAGTTTCGCTGCAGTAGAGATGGTTTTTCGAACAGCTGAGACGCCACTTTTATGGCCGAAGACTCGAGGTTTACCTTGCGCTTTCGCCCAGCGCCCGTTGCCATCCATAATGATTGCAATGTGCTGAGGTAAAACATCTGAAGAGAGTTGCGAATTTTGCATAGGAACGTATTGACGACAAAAAAGATGATGAAGAGTAGCATAAAAAAACGCTGTGCTGCGAGCACAGCGCTTTTATCACTGAAATTAATCGGAAATTATACTTCCATCAATTCTTTTTCTTTTGCTGCCAGCACTTCATCAATGCGTTTAACAGCAGCATCAGTCAGTTTCTGAATTTCGTCCTGCGCTTTACGATCTTCATCTTCAGAGATTTCTTTCTCTTTCAGCAGGCCTTTCAGATCCGCGTTCGCGTCACGACGGATGTTACGAACAGCAACACGACCGCCTTCAGCTTCACCACGTACGATTTTAACCAGGTCACGACGACGCTCTTCCGTCAGTGGTGGCAGTGGTACACGGATTACCGTACCCGCTGACATTGGGTTCAGGCCCAGGTCAGACATCAGGATCGCTTTTTCGACTTTTGGCGTCAGCTCTTTGTCGAATACGGTGATGGCCAGAGTACGAGCATCTTCTGCTACGACGTTAGCAATTTGGTTAAGAGGCGTTGGCGCACCGTAGTACTCAACTGAGATGCCAGATAGCAGGCTTGGGTGCGCACGGCCAGTACGAACCTTACTCAGGTTGTTCTTTAGTGCTTCTACACTTTTGTCCATACGCTCTTGAGCGTCTTGTTTGATCTCATTAATCACAATTTCACCTTAATTCTTATTTCAACTTGCCAGTGATTATTCAGCGGAGGTAATCAAAGTGCCTTCCGTCTCACCCATCACTACGCGGCGCAGAGCGCCAGGTTTGTTCATGTTGAAGACACGGATTGGCATCTTATGGTCACGAGCCAGGGTAAATGCCGCCAAATCCATGACTTTCAATTCTTTGTCAAGTACATCGTTGTATGCGAGCTTATCATACAGCTGTGCGTCTGGGTTGGCTACCGGGTCTGCACTGTAAACGCCGTCGACTTTTGTTGCTTTGAGAACTATGTCCGCTTCAATTTCAATACCGCGCAGACACGCAGCCGAATCGGTAGTAAAAAACGGGTTACCGGTACCTGCAGAGAAGATCACAACGCGGCCCTGACGCAGTTGGCTGATCGCATCGGCCCAGTTGTAGTCATCACACACACCGTTCAGAGGAATGGCTGACATCACGCGTGCGTTTACATAAGCACGGTGCAGTGCGTCACGCATTGCCAGACCATTCATTACTGTTGCCAACATGCCCATGTGGTCACCTACAACGCGGTTCATACCCGCTGCAGCCAGACCCGCACCACGGAACAGGTTACCACCACCGATAACAACGCCAACCTGAACACCAAGTTCTACCAGTTCCTTGACCTCCTGCGCCATGCGATCAAGAACGGTCGGATCGATACCAAAACCTTCTTCGCCTTGAAGCGCTTCACCGCTAAGTTTTAACAGAATACGTTGATATGCTGGTTTAGGGTTCGTTGTCATGGACTTTACCTTCCAAAGAGAGTTCAAAGAGTTGTTTAACAGTCATGATTGGAAACTTAGATAAGAATTCCAATCATCACGGCTAAACGAATTATATGCCTAGTCGTGAAAAGACCGCAGCCTGGGCTACGGTCTTTATCTGAGCAGTCTCGAAAAAGCTTAACCTTTTTGAGCCAGTGCTACTTCTTCAGCAAAGCTCAGCTCTTCTTTCTTCTCGATACCTTCGCCTACTTCCAGACGAACGAAAGAAGTAACAGCAGCGCCTTTTTCTTTCAGAACTTCACCTACAGATTTCTTAGGTTCCATTACGAAAGGCTGGCCAGTCAGAGAAACTTCGCCAGTGAACTTACGCATACGGCCTTCAACCATCTTCTCAGCGATTTCTTTAGGCTTGCCTTCGTTCATTGCGATGCCAACCTGAACTTCACGTTCTTTAGCAACAACGTCAGCTGGTACATCTTCTGGGTTCACGTATTCTGGACGTGAAGCAGCAACGTGCATTGCAACGTGCTTCAGTGTTTCTGCGTCGCCTTCACCGGCAACAACAACACCGATTTTCTCACCGTGACGGTAAGAAGCCAGAGCAGCACCCTGTACGTATTGTACGCGACGGATGTTGATGTTTTCACCGATTTTAGCAACCAGTGCAACACGCTCGTCTTCGAATTTAGCTTGTAGCTCTTCAACAGATGCTTGAGAAGCTACCGCTTCTGCAGCTACTTTCTCAGCGAATGCTGCGAAGTTTGCATCTTTTGCTACGAAGTCAGTTTGGCAGTTAACTTCAAGAAGAACAGCAACGCCTTCACCTTCTTTGATGATGATCGCGCCTTCAGCAGCAACGTTGCCTGCTTTTTTAGCAGCTTTAGCAGCGCCTGACTTACGCATGTTCTCGATCGCTAGCTCGATGTCACCGTTAGTTTCAACAAGCGCTTTCTTACATTCCATCATGCCTGCGCCAGTACGTTCGCGCAGTTCTTTAACTAGAGCAGCAGTAACAGCCATTCTCTATTCCTCAGTTGATTCTGGATGTGGTAAAAATTGGGGGCCTACGTTTTCGGCCCCCAATGCTAACTATAATAACTTAGCTTATGCTTCAGCTTTGTGGCACATAGAACTAAGTATTACTATGAGCAGCTATTATTCAGCTTCTACGAAGTCGTCTTTGTCAGCAACAGCTGCAACGTCTTTGTTGCGGCCTTCAGTCAGAGATGCAGCAGCAGCGTTCAGGTACAGTTGAACAGCGCGGATTGCGTCGTCGTTACCTGGGATGATGTAGTCGATGCCGTCTGGGCTAGAGTTAGTATCAACTACTGCAAATACTGGGATACCCAGGTTGTTTGCTTCTTTAACTGCGATGTGCTCGTGATCAGCGTCGATGACGAACAGAGCGTCTGGTAGACCGCCCATGTCTTTGATACCACCAAGAGACTTCTCTAGCTTCTCCATTTCACGAGTACGCATTAGAGCTTCTTTCTTGGTCAGCTTGTCGAAAGTACCGTCAGTAGATTGTACTTCCAGCTCTTTCAGACGCTTGATTGACTGGCGAACAGTTTTCCAGTTAGTCAGCATACCGCCCAACCAGCGGTTGTTAACGTAGTACTGGTTGCTAGCAATAGCAGCTTCTTTAACCGCTTCAGATGCAGCGCGCTTAGTACCTACGAAAAGAACTTTACCTTTTTTCTCGCCAACTTTAACCAGCTCAGATAGAGCTTCGTTGAACATAGGTACAGTTTTTTCCAGGTTGATGATATGAACCTTGTTACGAGCGCCAAAGATGAATGGCTTCATTTTTGGGTTCCAGTAACGAGTCTGGTGACCGAAGTGAACACCAGCTTTCAGCATATCGCGCATTGATACAGTTGCCATTATATAATCCTCTATGGGGTTAGGCCTCCACATTCCCCATGTTTCCGACCTCTCAAACTAACGCTGGAGGCACCCCGGATCATGTGTCGGAATGTGTGTGATTTAAAGTTAAATGTTAGTGGAATCGTATCTGTTTCGCCAAATGAAGAAATCAGACCGAGTTTCCGGCGCGCTTTATACCACATTTTGCGCTCAGGTGGCTAGTAAAAAATCGGTCGTTCTCGCTGCCAGGTCTCGCTCGCCATGGCCGTTATCGCTCTCTTTTTGGCACGCGCAGCAGACTCATTAGTGACCACTCAATCACCTCTGATTCTCATTCTTACTTGACGGTATTGTTGCGCTTCCCTCTTCCACTGTTACAATAGCCCGATTAGCACAATGTGTGTGCATAAGCGTTAGTAGAGAAAGCCGATGTCTGTAATTATTAAAACTGCTGAAGAAATTGAAAAAATGCGCGTAGCCGGCCGTCTGGCGGCTGAGGTTCTGGAAATGATTGAACCTCATGTTAAGGCGGGCGTAACGACCGAAGAACTGGATCAGATCTGTCACAAGTACATCACTGAAGTTCAGGGCGCAATTCCGGCTCCTCTCAATTATCACGGTTTCCCTAAATCTATCTGTACGTCAATCAACCACATCGTCTGCCACGGCATCCCGGCAGAGCAAGACAGTGCTTACGGCCAGATCACCCGTCCGGCTGTGCTGAAAGATGGCGATATCATGAACATCGACATCACAGTGATTAAAGATGGCTATCACGGTGATACCTCGAAGATGTTCCAGGTCGGTGACGTTGCTCCGGCGGATAAGCGCCTGTGTCTGGTTGCTCAGGAATGTCTGTACCTGGCACTGAAAAAAGTTAAACCGGGCACACAACTGGGTGAAATCGGTACCGCGATTGAAAAACACATCAAGACCAACAACAAGAACAACCCGCGCCTGAAATTCTCGATCGTGCGTGATTACTGTGGCCACGGCATCGGTGCCGGCTTCCATGAAGAGCCACAAGTGGTGCACTACCGCAACAGCGACCGCACGGTACTGCGTGAAGGTATGATTTTCACTATCGAGCCGATGATTAACGCTGGTAAATTCGGTTGCCGCCTGGATGATGAGGATAACTGGACCGTTTACACTGCCGATGGCAAAAACTCGGCTCAGTGGGAGCACACCATCCTGGTCACCGCAGACGGTTGCGAAATCCTGACCCTGCGTGAGGAAGAGAGCATCCCACGCGTGTTCCACAACGCATAACCGGCTTCCAATCCCTGCTTCGGCAGGGATTTTTTTATCCCCGGCTTTCAGCCTCACGCCTTGCCAGCACTGACGTAATATCTTGAGGCCGCTGACGGTTATCTGATAAATTCAATCTCAGTATGTATTGAAACATTTGCATGGACGCACTTATGCCTTATTTATCTCCTGTGAGCCTGAGCGAAGAGCAACTGACCATCAGTGAACTGAAACAGCAGCTCGAACAGTTTGCCCAGTATCAGAAAGACGAATTCCTCAGCCATCATCCGGTCGCCGATCTGGTTATCGGCCGCGCCGAATACATGGATCTGCTGCTCAACCGTTTATGGCGCCACTTCGGTTTTGAGCAAATAGCAGAGATGAGCCTGGTGGCCGTGGGCGGTTATGGCCGCGGCGAGCTTCATCCGCTGTCAGATATCGATATTCTGGTGGTTTCCAGCCACAAGCTCCCCGACGACATCGCAGCCAAAATCAGCGAGTTCATCACCTTCTTATGGGATTTACGCCTTGAAGTCGGCCATGCGGTACGTACCGTCTCTGAATGCGGCGACATCGGTCGCGAAGATCTCACCGTCGCCACCAATTTGCAGGAAGCACGTTTGCTAAGCGGCAGTGAAGAGACCTTCCACCGCCTGAAACTGGTTATCCATTCAGAAAGCTTCTGGCCCAGTGAAACCTTTTACCGCGCCAAGATTCAGGAGCAGCGTGAGCGTCACGCACGCTACCATGACACCACCTACAATCTCGAACCGGACATTAAATCGACTCCGGGCGGCCTGCGCGACATCCACACCCTGGGCTGGGTAGCACGCCGCCACTTCGGCGCCAAGACGCTGTATGAAATGAGCACGTTTGGCTTTCTGACCGATGCGGAGTTTCGTGAACTGGTCGAGTGTCAGGACTTTTTGTGGCGGGTACGTTTTGCCCTCCATCTGGAGCTGAAACGCTACGATAACCGGCTGACGTTCGCCCATCAGGCTCAGGTCGCTGAACGCCTGGGTTTCACCGGTGAGCATAACCGCCCGATCGAAATGATGATGAAAGAGTTCTACCGTACCCTGCGCCGGGTAGCGGAACTCAACAAAATGCTACTTAAGCTGTTTGATCAGGCGATCCTCAATAATGGTGAAGAGTGCGAGCCGGAAATCATCGACGACGACTTCCAGCGCCGCGGTAATCTGATTGAAGCGCGTAAACCGGCGCTGTTTCAGGCCCGCCCGGAAACCATTCTCGATATGTTCCTGCATATCGCCAATGACTCCAGCATAGAAGGTGTGTCACCACCGACCATGCGTCAACTGCGCACGGCGCGCCGGCGTCTGAATAAGTTCCTGCACACCATTCCGGCGGCGCGGGAAAAATTCATGGAACTGACCCGCCATCCGAATGCACTGCATAAAGCCTTCAGTCTGATGCACAAACTGGGGGTGCTGGCGGCTTATCTGCCGCAATGGAGTCAAATTGTCGGCCAGATGCAATTCGATCTGTTCCACGTCTATACCGTTGATGAACACAGTATCCGCCTGCTCAAGCACATTCATGTGTTCTCTGATATGAAGAATCACGATAAACACCCGATTTGCTGCGAAGTTTACCCTAAAATTCAGAAAAAAGAGTTACTCATCCTGGCCGCTATTTTCCATGACATCGGTAAAGGCCGCGGCGGCGATCACTCAGAAATCGGCGCAGTGGAGGCTTACGACTTCTGTATTGAGCACGGTTTGTCCAAACCGGAAGCCAAACTGGTTTCCTGGCTGGTACAAAATCACCTGCTGATGTCAGTCACCGCCCAGCGCCGGGATATTTATGATCCGGATGTGATCATTGAGTTTGCCAAGAAAGTTCGCGATGAAGAGTATCTGGAATACCTGCTGTGCCTGACGGTGGCGGATATCTGTGCCACCAACCCGGAATTATGGAACAGCTGGAAACGCACTCTGCTGGCCGAACTCTACTACTCAACCCAGCGCGCCCTGCGCCGCGGGCTGGAAAACCCGGTCGATGTGCGTGATCGTATCCGCCATAACCAGCAGATGGCCTCTGCCCTGCTGCGCAAAGAGGGCTTCAGCGCGCGCGAAATCGAGCTGTTGTGGCAACGTTTTAAAGCCGACTACTTCCTGCGTCATACTCATAAACAGATTGCCTGGCACGGCACTCATCTGCTGCGGCTCGAAGACCACACCAAACCTATGGTAATGATCAGCAAAAAAGCGCCGCGCGGCGGCAGCGAAATCTTTGTCTACACCAAAGATCAGCCAGCACTGTTTGCCACTGTGGTCGCTGAACTGGACCGGCGTAATCTCAGTGTCCATGACGCTCAGATTATGACCAGCAAAGACGGCTATGTACTCGATACCTTTATGGTCCTGGATCAGAACGGCAATGCGATTGAAGAAGCCAACCGCAAGCCTTTAACCGAGCAACTGTTACAGGTATTGCAGGAAGGCCAGCGGCCGAAAATTCGCCCACGTCGTATTCCGCGCCAGTTACAACATTTTAAAGTCAAAACTCAGGTCGACTTTTTACCCACCAAGAGTAAAAAACGGACTCTGATGGAGTTTGTTGCGCTGGATACTCCGGGATTACTGGCCACTGTCGGTGCAACCTTCTCCGAACTGAATCTTGATTTGCACGCGGCAAAAATTACCACTATCGGCGAACGGGCAGAAGACTTGTTTATCCTGACCGGTGCCCACGGCGGTAAACTGAGTGAAGAAGAAGAGCAGACGTTACGCGAACATCTGGTGAGTAACGTCTGCGAACTTGCGCCGAATTAGGGCAAACTCAGGGCAAGCGCGATCTTGTCCACAAGTTAGAGGTGTGGTGACAAAGTAAGCTGTCTCTGCCAGTGGCAGGCTGCTACATTATTAATAACTGTCTCACTGTTCACTATCGTACTGATAATAAAGAGGTCGCTTATGTTTCCACACCTCACGGGTCTCGGTATTGCCGAACCGGCGCAAATCGAACGTTATTCGCTGCGCCAGGAAGCGCACAAAGATGTCTTAAAGATCTATTTCAAGAAGCAGAAAGGCGAGCTGTTTGCCAAAAGCGTTAAGTTTAAATATCCACGCCAGGTGAAAAATGTCCTGGTCGACAGTGGCAGCCATCAGTACAAAGAGGTCACGGAAATCAACCGGAACCTGACTCTGGTGATTGAAGAGCTCAACAAAGTGACCCGCCATGTCAGTCTCAGCGCAACGGATACCAAACAGAAAATCCTCAACGATTTGCGCCACCTGGAAAAGGTGGTGGCCAGCAAAATTGCTGAAATTGAAGCCGACCTGGAAAAACTGTAGTCAGTTGAGCGCGAAGCGCCGTCCTCAGAGACAAAAAAGGTTCCCTTGGGAACCTTTTTTGGTTTAAACCAGCCACCCGGCCCAATGCCCAACCAGCACCAGCGCAATCGCCGCCATCACGCCGGCCACCAGATCATCGAGCATGATGCCGAATCCGCCGTGAACCCGCTTATCGAGCCAGCCAATCGGCCAGGGTTTGACCATATCAAAGAAGCGAAACAGCACAAAGCCAGTGACCAGCCAGCGCCAGTCCAGTACCGGTAACTGCATGAGCGGCACCACCAGCATGGTGATCCAGAATCCGGCAAATTCATCCCACACAATGGAGCCGTGATCATGCACCTGCATGTCATCAGACGTGACCTGACAGATTTTAATCCCTATCACAGCGGCGGCAACAATCACCAGTATATACAGTGTCAGCGGCAGTTGTGCCAGCAGCAGATAAAACGGCACCGATGCCAGAGTGCCCATCGTCCCCGGCACCACAGGCGACAGACCGCTACCGAAACCGGTCGCCAACAGATGCCACGGATTGTTCATACGTAAACGAGATTTTGGGTTGGTCATTTTACTTCCTTGAAATGATCATAGCCGCTCAGCGCCCAATCCAGCTTCTGGCCGTTGTTAAGTAGTTCGAACACGCCTTGCGGGCGAATCTGACCAATACAGGTCACTTTGGTGCCGCAGTGTGCCAGCGCACTATCGAGAGTGCCCTTGTTCTGCTCCGGAACGGTAAAGCATAATTCGTACTCTTCTCCGCTGGTCAGGGCATATTGCTGCGCAACCTGAATCGAAGGCGCAAACTGACGCAGCTCTTTCGACATCGGCAGACAGTTGACATCCAGACTCACACCGACTTGTGACTGATGCAGAATATGCCCCAGGTCTGAAATTAGACCGTCCGAGATATCGATTGCGGCGGAAGCAAGGTTGAGTAGCGCCTGCCCGGCCAGAATGCGCGGCGTTGAAAGGTAATGACGTTGTTCCAGCTCTGCAGCGAAGGGCTCCTGGCGTTTTTCGGGGGCAAGAATCACATCCAGCCCCGCTTTGCTGTCACCCAGTTCACCGGTCACATACACCCAGTCACCCACTTTAGCCTGATTCCGCAGCAAGACTTTATCTTGCGGCACAAAACCCTGTACGGTCAGGGTAATGCTCAGCGGGCCTTTGGTCGTGTCACCGCCAATCAGCTGAATATTGTAATAGTTGGCCAGCTCAAAGAAAGCATGACAAAACGGTTCGAGCCAGGCTTCGTCGATGTGCGGCAAAGTCAAAGCCATGGAAACCCAGGCCGGTGTCGCCCCCATCGCAGCTAAATCGCTCAGGTTGGAAGCCAGAGCCTTATGGGCCACCCAGGCTGGGTTAGCTTCAGGCAAAAAATGGGTGCCCGCGACCAGGGTATCGGTGCTGATGGCAATGCGCACGTTGTCAGGCGCTTTGACGATGGCACAGTCGTCACCGAGAGTCAGATGGACATCTTTGCGCTGTGCCTGACGGGCAGAAAAATACTTATCGATTAGGTTAAATTCACCAAACATCAGGAGTACCAAGTCTTGTCGACAAGACTGAATTGACGATATAAGAAGACTAAGCGAACTATATAGAAAGACCAAACGAACTATATAGAAAGACTAAACGAACTATCTAGATAGACGAAATTTACTATATAGAAAACACGAAATTAACGATATAAAAAAGGTCAGCGATTGCTGACCTTTTCAGTGTAAAGCGAATTACGATTTTTTGCGTACATGGGGTGCGGCTTTATCCAGCACACCATTGACAAATTTATGGCTGTCTTCTGCAGCGAAAACTTTAGCCAGTTCAATCGCTTCATTGATGACCACTTTGTAAGGAACATCATCGCGGCGAGTCATTTCGTACATCGCCAGACGCAGCAACGCCAGTTCCATCATATCCAGATCCTGCATAGGACGAGACACAAACGGACGCAGTTTGCTGTCTAATTCAGTGTGGTTCAGGACAACCCCTGCGAGCAGGTCACGGAAGTATGCCACATCAGTTTCTGGCGCTGAAAGTGCAGGTTCTGCTGCATGATGCTCTTCTTCATCATACTTACCACTGGATAAAAATTGCTCTTCGATAGTCGCAACATTATCTTTAGTAATCTGCCACGAATAAATAGCTTGTAGCGCAAACTGGCGTGCATTACGACGTGCGGCTGGTTTCACACTGGCCCCCATTAGGAATCAATTTCAGAAAGAACGTTAATCATCTCAAGTGCGCTTAGTGCAGCTTCTGCACCTTTATTACCAGCCTTGGTTCCTGCGCGTTCAATAGCTTGATCGATTGTATCAACGGTCAGAACACCGAATGCGACAGGAATACTGAATTCCATCGACACTTGTGCCAGACCTTTATTCATTTCACTACAAACATAGTCAAAGTGTGGTGTACCACCACGAATTACTGAACCCAGCGATACGATCGCATCAAATTTACCGGTTTTCGCCACACGTTGGGCAACCAGTGGTAGCTCTACCGCACCCGGGCAACGAACTACAGTGATGTTGTCGTCGCTCACTTGGCCGTGACGCTTCAAAGTGTCGATGGCACCAGACAGCAGACTTTCGTTAATAAAACTGTTGAAACGAGAAATCACAATCGCAACTTTTGCATTTGGTGCTGGGAAACCACCTTCGATCACTTTCATAAGCTTTCCTTTAACTATGTTCATCAAGTGAGAATCGCCGGATTCTAGCACAATTTTGTGAGCGATATCTAATGGAAATTGACACCCTCAGCCCGCACCGACCCAGCCCTCTCCCTGAGAACTTGATTGAATTTGAATTTATTATTGAGGCTTAAACACTTGCCGCCACCTTGGCGACAGGTATCGGGTTTATTGCTCAGCCCCGTCAGCGGGCCTGAGCGACGTTTGCTTACTCGCAGATGTACTCAACCACGTTGAGGCCAAAGCCACCTAAAGCGTGGTATTTTTTGTTCGGCGACGACAGCAGACGCATATCACTCACACCCAAGTCGGCCAGGATCTGCGAGCCAACACCGACACGACGCGAGGTGCCCTGTTTCTTCGCCAGTGTTGGCGCTTCACCTTTGTCCTGCTGTTCAAACATTTTCAGACGATGCAGCAGCAGTTCAGTCGACTCTTCATTACCCAGAATAACCAGCACGCCGCCATCCTGACCGATGCGTTTCATCGCTTTGTCCAGTGTCCAGCTGCGCTCGGCATTGCGATCACTGCGCAGCAGATCGGTAAACGTATCTTGCAGATGAACCCGAACCAGCGGTACTTCCGTCACCAGATCGCCTTTCTTCAGCGCATAATGCAGTTGGTTGTCGATGATATCGCGGTAGGTCACCAGGTCGAACTCACCAAACTCGGTCGGCAGCTTACACTCAGAAACACGCTCAATCGTGGTTTCGGTGTTATTGCGGTATTCGATCAGGTCAGCGATGGTGCCCAGTTTAATGTCGTGCTTGTCAGCAAACAGTTCCAGATCCGGGCGACGCGCCATAGTGCCGTCATCATTGAGGATCTCAACAATCACAGACGCCGGCTCCAGGCCCGCCAGACGCGCCAGGTCACAACCGGCTTCAGTATGGCCGGCACGGATCAGCACGCCGCCGTCCTGTGCGGCCAGCGGGAAAATATGACCAGGCTGGACCAGATCAGACGCCACTGCGCCTTTCGCTACCGCCGCCTGCACAGTACGGGCACGATCAGCGGCGGAGATACCAGTGGTCACGCCACGGGCCGCTTCAATAGACACGGTAAAGTTGGTGGTATACTGAGCGTTGTTATCCTGCACCATAGGTGGCAGGCCAAGATTGTGACAACGCTCTTTGGTCATGGTCAGACAAATCAGACCGCGGCCGTGGGTCGCCATAAAGTTGATCGCTTCCGGCGTAATATGCTCGGCAGCCATGATCAAATCACCTTCATTTTCCCGGTCTTCATCATCCATCAGGATGACCATCTTACCGAGGCGAATATCTTCGATAATTTCTTGCGGCGTACTAATTGGCATGATTCTCGTCCTATTATCCGGTGCGCGCACGTTACGTGTTACGCGAAACCATTTTGTTGTAAGAATTGCATTGTAATGCGTGACTCTGGCTGCTCAGCTTCACGACCGCCCTGCAGCAGTCGCTCGAGATAACGGGCCAGCACATCCACTTCCAGGTTCACTTTACGTCCGACCTGGAACTGGTCGATCGTCGTCTCTTGTGAAGTGTGCGGCACTATGGTCAGTTTAAACGCATTTTTACGCAAGTCATTGACGGTTAAGCTAATGCCATCAACCGTTACCGAACCTTTCTCGGCGATGTACTTGCTCAGCTCAGCTGGAATCGCGACCCAGAATTCGATCGCCCGACCGACCGCATTACGTTCAACGATGTCACCCACGCCATCGACATGACCCGACACGATATGCCCACCAAAACGGGTCGTCGGTAACATGGCTTTTTCTAAGTTTACTTTGTCACCCACTTTGTAGTGAGCAAAACCCGACTTTTTCAGGGTCTCGAGCGACAAATCAGCGCTGTAGCTGTGGTCATCAAAGGCCACCACGGTCAGACAGACACCATTGGTAGCAATACTGTCCCCGAGTTTGACATCACTCATATCCAGAGCGCCGGCATCGACAGAGATGCTGATGTCCTCGCCTTTTGGCGTAATCGCAGTCAGCGTACCGACCGCTTCGACAATTCCAGTAAACATAATCTAATCATCTTTTAATTGTGGCGTTGCCACGATGCGAATATCCGGGCCGACCATACGGCAATCCTGAATCTTAACATCCAGTACCTGCTGCATATCGGTCAGTCCCAAAGCACCAAACAGGCCGCGTCCGTCGCTGCCCATCACCTTCGGTGCCAAATATAAAATCAGTTCATCAACCAGTTGCTGCTGCAATAGTGATTTGGCCACAGTTGCCCCTGCTTCTACCCAAATATGGTTGATGTTGTGCTGCTTAGCCAGTGCGCTCAGAGCCTGAGCCAGGTCGAGCTGACCCTCCTTATTCACCGCCACACAGACTTCAGCATCCTGTTCAGCCACGCGCAGTACCGCGCCGTCTGCAGCGTACAGTTTCAGTTCCTGATGCAGTTGTTGCTGACGATCCAGCACCACACGAACCGGCTGACGCAGATCCTGCTCAGCATAGGTGTCCTGTACTCCTTGCGGTAACTCAGCCCAGCGTACCGTCAGCGAAGCATTATCGGCCAGCACAGTCTGGCTGGTTGACAGCACGGCACCGGCTTTAGCACGATAAACCTGCACATCATGACGTGCCTGGGCGGAGGTAATCCACTGGCTGCGTCCGTTGGCGAGCGCGGTCTGGCCGTCCAGGCTGGCCGCCATTTTGATCTGTACGAACGGCATGCCAGTTTGCATACGTTTAATGAAAGCCGGATTCAGCGCGTACGCATCCTGCTCGAGTAAACCCACTTGCACCTCAATGCCGGCATCACGCAGCATCTGTATACCGCGTCCGGAAACCTGAGGATTCGGGTCCTGCATCGCGCAGATCACTTTCGCCACACCGGCATTAATCAGGCCTTCAGCACACGGCGGTGTGCGGCCGTAATGAGAACAGGGCTCGAGGGTGACATAGGCGGTCGCACCTTGCGATCGCTCACCCGCCATGCGCAGGGCATGGACCTCAGCGTGTGGCTGACCGGCACGAAAATGGTAACCTTCACCGACAATCGTCTCACCCTGAGTGATGACACAGCCGACATTCGGATTAGGTGCAGTAGTAAATTGCCCGCGCTGGGCTAACTTGATCGCGCGGGACATCATCTGAAAATCAAAAGGGGTAAATGTAGGCATAGTCGGAAATGATCAATCTTCTAGTTTGGCAATCTCTTCACCAAATTCACGTACATCTTCAAAACTGCGATATACCGAGGCAAAACGGATGTAGGCCACTTTATCGAGCTCTTTGAGCTGCTCCATGACCAGATTGCCAATAAGCTTACTCGGTACTTCTCGTTCGCCGGTAGCACGTAATTTGGATTTGATGGTAGTGATAGCCAGATCAATCGAATCGGCGCTGACCGGACGTTTTTCCAGTGCACGTTGTAAACCACCTACCATTTTGTCTTCATCAAACGGTTCACGATTGCCGTTTGACTTGATTACACGCGGCATCACCAGTTCGGCCGTTTCAAATGTGGTGAAACGTTCATTACAAGCCAGACATTGGCGACGGCGGCGCACCTGGTGGCCATCAGCAACCAGACGTGAGTCGATCACTTTTGTATCGTTCTCAGAACAAAAAGGACAATGCATATCACCTCCATAGCAATCCTGTCAGTGTACCGGAATTGCTTGAATGAAGAAAAGAAAAAGGGGCATATACGCCCCTTTTCAGTTCAACTTCACGCGATTTTGTTAACTGCGTGACAAGTAGTTCGCTTTCCCGACCCATTTGTAGCTGGTCAGCTCTTCAAGGCCCATAGGTCCACGGGCATGCAGCTTCTGAGTAGACACCGCGACTTCAGCCCCCAAACCAAACTGAGCACCGTCGGTGAAGCGGGTCGAGGCATTGACATACACGGCGGCCGAACCGGCAGAATTAATGAACAGTTCAGCATTGAACAGGTCGTTGGTCATGATGGCATCAGAGTGGCTGGCATTGTGCTCACGCATATGCTCAATCGCTTCCTGCACATCTTTAACCACTTTAACGCCCAGGGTGTAGCTCAGCCATTCCATATCGAAATCACCGGCCTGGGCTGCGCGGACTTCGGCCGCTGAGGTCATCAGTGGCTGCGCTTTTTCTTCCGCGACAAAAGTGACCTTGTTGCCGAGTCTGGCAATCAGCTTTTCCAGTAGCGGCTGCGCCACCGCTTCATGCACCAGCAAGGTATCGAGTGCGTTACAGGCCGACGGACGCTGCACTTTGGCGTTTTCAATCACGTCAACGGACTTATCCAGATCGGCACTGGCATCGACAAAAATGTGGCTGATACCAAAACCGCCGATAATGACGGGAATGGTGCTGTTTTCTTTACACATTTTATGCAAGCCAGCACCACCACGCGGAATGATCATATCAACATAGTCATCCAGTTTAAGCAGTTGGGTCACCAGTTCACGATCCGGTTTCTCAATGTACTGCACTGATGCCGCTGGCAGATCCGCTTTCTGCAGCGCCGACTGAATCACTTTGACCAGTTCCATATTGGAGAAAAAGGTCTCTTTACCACCACGCAGAATAGAAGCATTACCGGTTTTCAGACACAGTGCGGCAATATCGATGGTCACGTTCGGACGTGCTTCATAAATGACGCCAACCACACCCAGAGGGACACGGCGGCGAGAAAGCGACATGCCATTTTCCAGTACCTTGCTGTCAATTTCACTGCCCACCGGATCGCTCAGGCTGATCACATTACGCACATCACCGGCAATCGCGCTCAAGCGTGCTTCGTTCAGCAACAGACGATCCAGCAGCGCATCGGTCAGACCGGCCGCGCGGCCAAGTTCAATATCTTTGGCATTGGCAGCCAAAATTGCATCAGCCTTTGCTTCCAGTTCGTCAGCAATACTCGCCAGCGCCCGGTTTTTCTGTGCCGTCGAGGCGGTGGCTAACTGAAAAGCGGCTTGTTTGGCGGCTTTTCCCATCAAGGTTAAATCCACTTTCTCTTCTCCCTACTTCTATTCCTGAATCACGACCATGTCGTCGCGGTGAATCACTTCTGAGCCATAATCATAGCCAAGTGTTTCGATAATAAGTTTACTGTGCTTACCGGCAATTTTTGCCATGTCGTGGCTTGAGTACGCGGCAATACCACGCGCAATCAGATGGCCATGACCATTGGTCACCCGTACCACTTCACCACGGGAGAATTCGCCCTGAACGCGCACCACGCCTTTAGCCAGCAGGCTGCTGCCTTTGGTGGTCACGGCGCGCACGGCGCCGTCATCAATGAAAATATCACCGGATGCAGCCGGACCGGCCAGAATCCAGCGTTTGCGGTTTTCCAGCGACTCTTCCAGCGGCAGAAAACGAGTGCCCTGCGGGTTATTGCTCAGTGAGTCAAAAATCACGTTCGGTGCACGACCTGCGGCTATGATAACCTCTATTCCGGCCCGGCGTGCGATATCCGCCGCCTGCAACTTAGTGGCCATACCACCAGTCCCCAAGGTGGTCCCACTGCCACCGGCAATTTTGCGCAGTGTGTCATCGATGGTTTTCACTTCTTTAATCAACTCCGCGTTGGGATCTTTACGCGGGTCAGCGGTAAACAAGCCTTTCTGGTCAGTCAGCAGCAACAATTTATCGGCACCACATAAAATACCGACCAGCGCCGACAAGTTGTCATTATCACCGACTTTGATTTCATTGGTCGCCACTGCGTCATTTTCATTGACGATCGGAATAATACCGTGGTCAACCAGGGCATTAATGGTATCGCGCGCATTCAGGAAACGTTCACGGTCTTCCAGATCGGCCCGGGTCAGCAACATCTGACCAATTTTAATCCCATAAATAGAGAACAGACGTTCCCACGCTTCAATCAACTGACTTTGTCCGACAGCGGCCAGAAGCTGTTTGCTGGCGATCGCGTTGGGCAATGCGGGGTAACCAAGATGTTCACGGCCTGCTGCAATGGCACCAGACGACACGATCACCACTGAGTGACCCTGTTTTTTCAGTTCAGCACACTGACGCGCCAGTTCGACCATATGCGCACGGTCTAGCGCCAATGTACCACCGGTAAGAACACTGGTTCCTAGTTTCACAATCACTGTTTGTGAAGCTTTTCCGCTTTGTTGATTCGATTTCATGATTTCTTCTTGGTGGAAACATTTGAGAGAGGATGTTTTAGCAATCAACTGACCAATGCACAAGCAGAAAAAGGTGCTAAAAGCACCTTTTTGATTCAGTTTTCTAAGACTAAGGGTGAATCAGACAAATTCGGCTGATTTTGCGTCCAGGGTTAAAGTGAGAGCGAAACGCTGCTGCAGAGTATCTTCCAGTTTTTGATGAAACTCTTCCTGAATACGGCTGACTTCCGGCAGCGCTTTGGCAGGCGGAGCATCGCTGTCCCACTCACCGGCCAGATTGTAACGCCCGATATGATAATTGGCCTCAAAACCGTCGCCGCTGGCATTTAACTCCATCCACCAGCCCCAGAATTCACGTTTTTCAGGTGACTTCTTGTCGTTGACACACACCGCGAGACAATCAAACAGATAAAAGCCTTCTTTGCACTGTCCTTCGCGCAAATACGGACCGATTGCCTTCAGGGCTGCCAACAAACGATAATGAGTAGGATTTCGCGCCATCTCAGACATATTGACTCCTTGCTTCCATGTTAAGAATGACAATTATTATTATTAATCATGAAGTTAATAATACACATTCACCACTCTTAACCAATTTGTGCAAAAAGTCACCTACAGAGTTCATCTTCTAGCCAATTTATCGCCAAATCGAGGGATTGCTCATAACCCTGACTGATTGTCTTACTTTTTATTTGCTTAGCCTTGCCACCTTGGCTAAAGAGCGCAACCAGTTGATTATCACTATACGGTGACACAGGATCGCCCTCCAGCCCCATGGCCAGAATGGGCACCTTGGTGCGCCGGCTGGACAAAAAGCCCTGAACTTTGAGAGACCAGGCCATCATCTGCCCCGCCAGACTGTCAATATCGACCGCATTTTTGCCCAGACGTGATGCCAGCACATCGATATACATTTTCGGCATCTTTTTCATTTTCGGCGGTGAAACCAGCACGTCATGAATTGGCGCGCCGAGTGTAACACACGCTTTGATGCGCTCAGGCTCAAGAAACGATAAACGCACCATGGCATTGCCGCCAAACCGAAAACCAATCAGCCCGACCCGGAAGTGATCCACCCACGGCAGGGTATGCAGCTGACTCAGGACTTCCTGATGTAAACAGCAAGAATCTTCGGTCAGGGTCCAGTGTGAGCTCTGACCGACAGACGGCATATCTAAAGTCAGCATCGCGATATTGCGCTTAGCGAGAAAATCGCGGAACAGGCGCCACATATCGGTTTGCAGACTGTCGAGTCCGGCGCTGACAATCACCACCGGCTGTGGTTTATCCGTTTTCGATAAATGCAGATGACCAATGATTTTTTTATTTTTAAACGGAAACTCGAGACGTTTAATCACGTACTTGGTGTGAGTCGCCGCTTGCGCATAAGCCGTATTAGCCAGCACCTGGGCCTGAGTTGCCAGATTGTCATTTTTCAGGTGCGGGTAGCCGGCAATACTGAAACAGAGCGAGGCGGAAAACATTTCATCCGCGGCTTGTTCGCCCTGCTGCTGCTGGGCACGTAACTGGTGACGCATACCGAGCTTAGTCCACTCAAATGCCCAGTTACCACTGTGATAGCCCATTACCGTATCCAGCCACTGCTCTTCAGTGCGCGAATGTGTAGACGAAGCGATCCGGGCCAGCACCTCTTCCTGCTCAATCGGATCAATGCCCTGCCACGCCCACTGTAAGCGACGCAGGTTGCGATACCAGGCATGCCCCTCCTCTGCCATTTTATCGGCCAGGAACTTATGGCTGCTCGGCATGTATTGAGTGAGAGATGATGTCTCTTGAGCTTGCTTGTACTTTTGGAATAACGTCTCAGAAAGGTTTTTACTGACTTCTTCGGACATAACGCGTCTCTGTTGAGGGCAATGGCCTAATAGTAATAAAAAAAATGGCCCTATACAGGGCCATCATCAAATAAAGTTGCGATCGTCGGCTTATTTTTGTTTGCGGTTAACCGGCTCAACAAAAGACAGCGCCATATCCCATGGCTGTTCAATCCAGGTATCCTGCTCAATATCGACGATGTACTCGTCAACCAGGTCTTTACCCGCTGGTTTAGCACATACAGTAACAAATTTCGCTTTTGGATACATTTCACGGATTTTACGTGCGGTATCACCGCTGTCGACCAGATCATCAACAACAATAAAACCTTCGCCATCGTGCTCAGGAGCTTTCAGAACATTCATGTCACGCTGGTGATCGTGGTCGTAGCTGGAGATACATACGGTATCTACATAACGAATACCCAGTTCGCGGGCCAGAATTGCTGCTGGTACCAGGCCACCTCGGCTCACACCCAGGATACCTTTCCATTGTTCTGCAGGCATTTGAAGTTGTGCCAGTTCACGGCAGTACTTCTGCATATTGTCCCAAGTGATAACGAATTTTTTGCTCATTGTGATAAACCTAACTTTAAAAAATGTAGTGGACTGCGCTTACGCAGCCACAATGTATTTAGCCGCGAAGATAATTGCCATCACCCAGACACTGAGTGATACGCTGCGACCTTTGCCACTCAGAAGCTTGATCACTGCGTAAGCGATAAAGCCCATTGAGATACCTTCTGCAATCGAGAAAGTCAGTGGCATCAGCAGACAGGTCACGACGGTTGGCGCCGCTTCGGTCAGGTCACGCCAGTCAATGCTGACCAGACCAGACAACATCAGAATCGCCACATAAAACAGCGCACCTGACGTTGCGTAAGCCGGAATCATACCCGCTAATGGCGAGAAGAATAGTGCAAGCACAAACAGAATGCCAACCACAACCGCAGTCAGACCGGTACGACCGCCTGCTGCGACACCTGATACACTCTCAACGTAAGAGGTAGTGTTTGAGGTACCCAGCAGAGCGCCCACTGAAGTTGCGGTAGAGTCCGCCAGCAGTGCGCGGTTAAGACGTGGAATTTTGCCGTCTTCGCCAATCAGGTTCGCTTTGCTTGCCACACCCACCAGCGTACCGGCAGTGTCAAACAGATCGACGAACAAGAAAGCAAACACAACCGAAATCATGCCGACTTCAAATACAGAAGAGAAATCCAGTTGCAGGAATGTCGGCGCAATACTTGGTGGCGCAGACACAATGCCGCCCCACTGTACATCACCAAACAGCAGACCCAGTGCAGTAATCGCCAGGATTGCGATCATAACAGCACCTTTCACGTTGCGGTGGACCAGCGCGATGGTCAGGAAGAAGCCCAGAGAACCCAGCACTGCAGGCAGAGAAGTGATGCCACCCAGTGAAACCAGAGTTGCCGGGTTATCAACCACGATACCCGCATTCTTCAGCGCGATGAACGCCAGAAACAGGCCGATACCCGCCGAGATACCGGTGCGCAGCGACAATGGAATCGAGTTGATGATCCACTCACGAATCTTGAACAGACTCAGAATGATAAACAGCACGCCCGAGCAGAATACTGCTGCCAGCGCAACCTGCCAGGTGTAACCCATACCCAGTACAACTGAGTAAGTGAAGAATGCGTTCAGACCCATACCCGGCGCCTGTGCGATGGGGTAGTTAGCCACGAAGCCCATGATGAAACAGCCGACCGCCGCTGCCAGACAGGTCGCGACAAACACGGCGCCGTGATCCATTCCGGCGTCGGAAAGAATCGCAGGGTTAACAAAAATAATGTAAGCCATGGTCAGGAAGGTGGTGATCCCGGCAATGACTTCAGTGCGCACGTTAGTGCCATATTCACTGAGTTTGAATAGCCTTTCCAGCATGTTCGATTCCTAATAAAGGTAAAAGAGTAAACGGTTGCGTAATCGATTGGGCGCAGATTATAAAGTTATCAAATCACAAATTCCAGACAGAATTTATGGGAACGAGAAGCAGGCAGGAACAGAATAAGGCCAGAATGACACAAAAACGCGGGTTTTTAGAGCAAAAATACCAATTTTTTTAATGACTTGGAAAAATGAGATCCAACTCTCCCTTTACTGAATCAGCGTCAGGAGAGTTGCAGAATATACTTCAGTTGATCACATTTCAACCCCGCTAATTCATCACCTTGTTAGGCAACCAGGTGACCAGTTCCGGGAACAGCATACAGATGACCAGCACGGTAAACTGCACCAGAATGAACGGTGTCACCGACTTGTACAGATCCATCATGGTCACCCCTTTCGGCGCGATACCTTTCAGGTAGAACAAGGCAAAACCATAAGGTGGTGTCTGCACCGCAATTACGATGTTGAGAATCATTAATACCCCGAACCAAATCGGGTCATAACCGAGCGATACGGCAACCGGCGTGAAAATCGGCGCGCACATCAGTACGATGATGAACTCATCAATGATGAAACCCAGCAACAGCATGATCACCTGGAACATCATGATAATCACAATCGGCGGCAGGTCGAGGTCGCGGGTAAAGCCCGATACCATACCCTGAATCCCCATCAGCAAATGGAAATTACTGAATACCGACGCGCCGAGAATGATCCACATGGCCACACTAACCAGCATAGCGGTCTGCATACCTGAGCGCATCAACAACTCAGGCTTAAAGCGTTTAAACAGAATCGACAGCAGAATCGCCCCGACTACCCCCAGCGCACCGGATTCGGTTGGCGTCGCGATCCCGGCAATAATACTGCCCAGCACAATGACGATCAGCGCAAAAGAAGAGGCCCCATCGCGAATGGTCTTAAACATCTCATACCCTTTCGGGATCTCGATGTCGTTGTCACTGTCGAGCGGCGCACGCTCTGGGCGCATCTTACAGCTGATCACCACGTAAGCGATCAACAGAACAATAGTAATCAGCGCCGGAATCATAGCGCCAAGAAACATCTTGCCGACCGAGTTCTGCGTCGCCGAAGCAAACATGATCATCGGAATACTCGGCGGAATCAGGATCCCCAGCGAGCCTCCGGCCATGATCACCCCCAGCGCCAGCTTCTTATCGTAACCACGTTCCAACATAGGTTTGAGCGCGATCGAGCTTGAGGTCATGATACCGGCACCGATAATGCCCACCATGGCACCAATCATCGAACACACTCCAATGACGCTAATCGCCAGAGAACCACGCAGGCGGCCAATCAGCAGCTGGCTGGCATTAAACATCGCATCGCCGATCCCGGAACGGGTCAGGATTTGCCCCATGTAGATATAGAGCGGGATAGCGAGCAGGATGAAATTAAAGAAGGTGCTTTCCACTGTAGTCGGAATGATGTTGAACATCGACTCGCCCCAGGTCAGGTAACCGACCCCCATGGCAATTCCGCCCAGTGCCAGGCCCACCTGAGCACCGAGGACAAACGCGGTCAGAATACAACCCAGTAACACCAGGGTTAACATCTCAATGCCCATTTGTGTTCTCCTTGTCAAAAACGCAATTCAACTGGTCGTTGTCGACCTTAAACGGCTGTTCGCTCAGATGGACGTGTTTGTGAACATCGCCATTGAGTTCGCGGCCTTTGATCAAAAAGAACAGGTTTGCGATCAGCTCAGTGGAATATTCGGCGATAAAGATGACGGCAGAAACGGTAATCATCAACCAGAAGTGGTGCATAGCAGGCGCCCACTCGCTCTGAGTTTTATAGTTAAACTCCAGAGCTTCAAAAAACATGCTGCCGCAGGTTTTGGCCATCACCGCCAAGAAACCAATCGCCAGGATGCCGGTCAGGACATCAAAAATCCGGCGGGTCTTTTCTGACACTTTGGCGTGGACAATATCCACGTTGATGTGTGCTTCGCGCTGCTGTGCATACGCGCCGCCAAGAGCTGCAATGTAACCGAATAAAAACAGTGACGTGTCGTATCCCCAGATGGTCGGTTGGTTTAACACATAACGGGCAAACACTTCATAGAAGACAATCGCAGCCAGAACGGGAAGCAAGTACGACACTGAGCGTCCAATCAGACTGACGATGTATTTCGTGAATTGGCAATACCTCAGTAAAATGGCTTCAAGCATAAATAAACTCCCTGTAAAAACAGGTGAACCCAGAGGGTCCACCTGCGTTATGCCTTATTGTTGCGCCAGAATATCAACCAGCTGTTTGGAGTACTTATCTTCACTTGCGTACTCTTTCGCCAGTGACAGACCCGCCTCTTTCCAGGCTTGTTTGTCAGCTTCTGAAGGTTGCGGGCTCCATAGCAGGCCTTTGGCTTCCATGTCTGCAACGGCCTGAGATTCCCATAGTTTTGATTTAGACATCTGCTCCTGAGCGTGAACCGCGGTCGCCGCTTTCACAATCGCCTGCAGATCTTGTGGCAGTTTGTTCCACTCTTTCTTGTTGACGATGATCGGCAGCACCTGCGCACCGGCCAGAGGCAGCGGATACATGTACTTTGCCACTTCGACGTGGTTACCGTCACGGTGGTCAATCATGTTAGAACCGATAGAACCATCGATAACACCGGTAGCCAGTGAGGTATAGATTTCACTCCAGGCCAGAGAAACTGGGGAAGCGCCTAAATTACGCAGGAATTTACCGTACGCGCCTGGCGCACGAATCTTCAGACCTTTAAAATCGGCGATAGAATTAATGGGCTCTTTCGTGATGATGTAAACCGGTGGCTGAATGTAAGGGTCAAGCCATTCCAGGCCTTGTGAACCATACGCTTCTTTTAGAACCTTGCCCCAGCCTTTGTCATGAAATAAGGTGGTCAGTTCGGCAACATCCGACGTACCGCCCGGCAGACCGACTTCGACCACACCAGCAGGAAATTCTCCCGCATGCATCGGCTGGAACGGTGCGCCCATCGTAATCAGGCCCGATTTCACCGCGGTCAGAATGCCACTGGTCCCCACCCCCTCACCGGAGTAAAGCACCTGCACAGCAATGCGGCCGTCAGACATGGTTTCGATGTTCTTGGCCAGGTCTTCATATACTTCACCAAAGGCAGTGCCACGACCATATAAGTTGGCAAAACGCCAGTTGTAATCAGCCGCCATGGTCGCGGTTGAACAGACCAGAGTGCTGACACCGAGCGCCGCGGTCAGAAAGGCTTTCGCCAGTTTAGTTCCTTTAACGCTTAACATAGAAATTCCTCTTCCTGCATGGTTACACTTTTGTTATTGATTTGTTTCCCGGACTCAATATGAAGAACACGGCAGGAATGCGATAGTGCCAGTCGGGCAGTTGTTATGGTACCAGCGGGTTGGTGCCAACTGGTACCAACGTTTGTGACAAACTGGTACTTAGGGTCGACAGAGGTTTGTGTCTAACATGCAATCAACAGCCTACAAAAGAGACACAAACATGGAGCAAATTGTTAACACGACGCTATTGAAAGCGACCTGTCCGGCCAGCGATGATGCCATCGCGGTTTTGAACCCGGCTACCGATGAGATCCTGGCGTACATTCCGTCCATGGATACACAAACGATTCACACCATGATCGACCGCTCCAAACAGGCGCAAACCGAATGGCAGGAAAAAAGTGCCGCTGAGCGCTCTGCTGTTCTGAAACGTTGGTACGATCTGATGATCGAAAACGCCGACGATCTGGCGCGTATCATGACTCTGGAACAGGGTAAACCGCTGGCAGAAGCCAAAGGTGAAGTGATGTACGGTGCCTCTTTTATCCAGTGGTTTGCCGAAGAGGCCAAACGCACTTACGGCGACACCATTCCAGCACCGACCGGTAATAAACGTCTGATGACCATCAAGCAACCGGTCGGTGTCGCGGCAGCAATCACGCCGTGGAACTTCCCGATTGCGATGATTACCCGCAAAGCCGCACCGGCTCTGGCTGCTGGCTGCAGTTTTATCGTTAAACCGGCCAACCAGACGCCGCTGTCAGCATACGCCAGCGCTGAACTGGCGTATCAGGCGGGTCTGCCACAAGATTTGCTGATTGTGATCAACAATCACTCCTCCGTCGCCGTGGGTGATATTTTCTGCAGTCATGATGACATCAAAAAGCTGTCGTTCACCGGCTCAACTCAGGTTGGCCGCCATCTGATCACCCAATGTGCTGACACCATCAAGCGCACCTCAATGGAGCTGGGCGGCAACGCGCCTTTCATCGTGTTTGATGATGCCGACATCGACGAAGCGGTCAAAGGCGCAATGGCCTCAAAATTCCGTAATGCCGGCCAAACCTGTGTCTGTGCTAACCGCTTCTACGTCCAGGATGGCGTCTACGATGCTTTCGTTGAGAAGTTTGTCGCCGCCGTGGCTGAACTGAAAATGGGTAATGGCCTGCAAGCCGGCGTTAATATCGGTCCGCTGATTGATATCAAAGCCAAAAACAGCGTCCTCGGCTACATCGACACAGCGATTGCGCAGGGTGCCAAAGTGGCACTGGGCGGTAAATCGGCCGGCGGCCTGTTTGTCGAACCCACCGTGCTGACCGAAGTGACCCAGGATATGGACATCATTCAGACTGAACTGTTTGGGCCAGTGGCTCCGGTTGTTCGCTTTAGCCATGATGAAGAATTAGTTGAAAAAGCCAATGACACCATCTACGGCCTGGCGAGCTACTTCTACACCAATAACATTCACCGCGCTTTCCGTATCGCCGAGAAACTGGAATATGGCATGGTCGGTATCAATGAAGGTCTCATCTCCAATGAAGTCGCACCCTTTGGTGGTGTGAAACAGTCGGGTTTTGGCCGCGAAGGCGCCAAACAAGGCATCGATGAATACCTGAACGTTAAATATCTTTGCTTGGGCGGCTTCTAAGCCTCTCCTGAATCACGAAAAGGACACCTCATTATGACAAACTCGGAATGGCAAAATCGCAAGGAAAAAGTCGTTGCAAAAGGCATGGCGAACCTGGCCCCAATTTATGCAGCGAAAGCGGAAAATGCCTTGATCACTGACATTGAAGGTAACCAGTACATTGACTTTGCAGCGGGTATCGCGGTCAACAACACCGGTCATTCACACCCACGCATCGTCGCAGCAGTGAAAGACCAACTGGATAACTTCAGCCACACCTGTTCTATGGTGACCCCTTACACCAGCTTCGTTGAACTGGCAGAAAAAGTGGTCGAGATCGCTCCGGGTGACTTCGACAAGAAAGCCGCATTTGTGACTACCGGTGCCGAAGCGGTAGAAAACGCGGTTAAATTTGCCCGCGCCCACACCGGCCGCAGCGGTGTTATCGCGTTTAAAGGTGGCTTCCACGGCCGCACCAACATGTGTATGGGTCTGACCGGTAAAGTTGCACCTTACAAAATCGGCTTTGGTCCGTTCCCAGGTGACATCTTCCACGTACCCTACCCAAATGCTTACCACGGTATCAGTGAAGAGCAGAGCCTGAGCGCGCTTAACGATCTGTTCGCGTGTGACATCGAGCCGTCACGCGTGGCAGCCATCATCTTTGAACCGATTCAGGGTGAAGGTGGTTTCTACCAGGCACCGAACTCTTGGGTCAGCGCGATTCGCGAACTGTGTGATAAACATGGCATCGTGATGATCTGTGATGAGATCCAGACTGGCTTTGCCCGTACCGGTAAAGTGTTTGCGTGTGAATACTATGATGCGAAACCAGACCTTATTACCATGGCGAAAGGCATCGCTGGCGGCTTCCCGCTGTCAGGTGTGGTCGGTAAAGCCGACATCATGGATTCTGCCACTCCGGGCGGTATCGGCGGTACTTACGCGGGTTCACCACTGGCTTGTCGCGCAGCACTGGAAGTGATTGGCATCATTAAAGATGAGAATTTGTGTGAAAAAGCCCAGCATGTCGGCCTACAATTTAAAGAAAGTTTGCTCGAGATGCAGAAAACGATCCCACAAATCGGAGATATTCGTCAGGTCGGCGCGATGATCGCAATTGAGCTAAACGATCCTGAAACAAAACAACCACTTGCAGATCTGACCAAACAACTGGTATTAAAGTGTCATCATCAGGGCGTGATCCTGCTCTCATGTGGTGTGAAAGGTAACGTGATTCGTTTCCTGCCACCACTGACTATCGAGCCGGAGCTGATCACCAAAGGCCTGGAGATCATCACCAAGGAACTTCAGTCGTTAATCTGAGCTTCAACGATGCTTTAAAAAAGATGTGCAGCAATGCACATCTTTTTCTCTCCCGCTGTCGTTGATTCTGAACGGATTCGACTCTTTGATAAGCAGGAAAGCTATGCTGTACCAATTTATCCATATCGACCCACAAGATTCGCGAACCCTGCAGGATCAAATCAAAGGTGACATAGCCAAAGCCATCTTTGCCGGCTTTGTCCCCAAAAATACCAGTATCATGTCATCACGCCGTCTGGCAGAACAGCTCAAAGTCTCTCGTAACACCATATTGCGCGTGTATGAACAGTTAGCGGAAGAAGGCGTTCTGGTCCCGATTGAGCGCAAGGGCTACTACGTCAACCCGCAACTAGAACTGCAAGTGCCATCCGGCGAGCAGCAACAGCACCCCGCCAGCCAAAGCCTCAACTGGGTCAACTATCTCAATGCCGAGCATACCGTCTCAGACATCGCAGTGAAAAACCTCAACCAGTATCCTTACCTGTTTGTCAGCGGCATGGTGGATGAGGATCTGTTTCCGGTTTCGGAATGGCGCAAATGCAGTATTCAATCACTCAATAAAAGCAACCATCGCAGCTGGACCTCGGACGATCATGATTACCATGAACTGATCGAGCAGATCCGCACCCGGGTACTCACCAAGCGTGGCATCTTTGTCGGCAAGGAAAACATCGCCATCACACTCGGCAGCCAGAACAGCCTCTATTTCCTGTCCAAACTGCTGGTGTCTAAACGCAGTTGTGTCGCCATGGAAAATCCGGGCTACCCGGAAGCCCTGCATCAGTTTCAGGCACGGCGTGCCCGGGTTATGCCGATCGAAGTCGATCGCAACGGCATGGTGGTCGATGAACGCCTCAGCTCTGCCGATGTGGTGTACACCACGCCGAGCAACCAGTTTCCAACTACGGTGCGCATGTCCACCGAGCGACGCAAGGCTTTGATGAGTTACGCTGAGCAGCATGATTTTCTGGTGATTGAAGATGACTTCGAGCATGACATTAACTTCATGGAACACAGTTGTCCGCCGCTGCGCTGCGAGTATCAGAGCGAACGCATCATCTATATTTCCAGTTTTACGTCCAGCATTGCCCCCGGGCTGCGGATTGGCTTTATTGTCGCAGCAGCGCCGCTGATCGCACAGATAAAATCGCTGCAGGTACGTACCCACAGTCTGCCTCCGAAAAGTAACTGCCAGACACTGGCGTTGTTTCTCAGTCTGGGGTATTACGACGTGCTGGCGCAAAAACTGCTCAAACGCTATCGCGACAAATGGCTGACGATGGAAAAAGCGATGAATTACTACTTCCCGCAATCCGGCGCGATCCCGTCACTGGCCGGGACCGCATTCTGGGTAGAGTACAAGCAGGGTTTCGATGCCGAACGTTTTGAGCAACTGGCACAAGAACAAGGCATCCTGATCAATAACGGGGCCAAATACTTTAGTTGCGATCATAAAAACAACAGCTTTCGTCTCAGCTTTCAGTCGATCCGTTGTGAGAACATCCGCGAAGGCATCAAACAGCTGGCCGCGATTGCCAAACAGATTCTGCCGATCCCACGTATTGAGGATTGTGCCAGCGCACCACTTGATAGCGCGCAAATCCGGGCCGCACTGACCAATCAGACCCTGCTGACGAAAGACTGCTTCAATATTCCTTATCGTATTACTCTGCAGGCGGACGGTAAGCTGCTGGGTATTTCAGAACGGCCGAATGATATGGATGAAGGCTACTGGTGGGTTGAGAATCACAAATTTGTCTACCAGTGGCGTAACTGGCAGTTTTCCGATATCCGCTATATCACTATTGTGCAGGAAAACGGTGAGATCAAACGCTTTGATGAACAGGGCTATTTTATCGGTGAAGCGCGCATCGCCTCCTGATCCCCACCTCCCGCATCACACCTTTTCGCCTGGTCCGGCTGGATCCTCAGTCATCCCAGGCGCGATAACAAACCGGATCAACAGGCAAAAAAAACGCCACCTGAACTCAGGTGGCGGAGAATTCTATTAATCAAATTGATTAAAAATAAATTCCAATTTAGGGGTGAACAAAACTGTTCAGGAAGCAAGTTTGATCTCAATAACCAAAACTTGCCGGATATGCAAAGTTCCCGGTAAATACAGCACGTTTTTGCCAGAACTTTACAGACGATAAACCTTTACTCATTACTATCACCTTTATAAACCAAACATTGTGTTTTGATTTCTCGGTTCCCTGGAGGCGATAAATCGGACTCATCCTTTGAGCATTTTTGCTTCGCTTGCGAAGTGGTTATAAATATACCACCAAGAAATTTTATTACAATACACAAGGTGACAAAAATCACATAAATCACACAAAGTGACTTTAATTTGAATTTTTTGGTAATTAAATTACAAAACAGTCAGTCTGAATGCTAAAAAAATCACTTCATGAAAGCAATGAGTTGCTTATAGTGTGATTCAGATTACAGCGCAGCAAACACGACTGTGCTAACCGGAATGTATACGGTAATGAATAGCACTACACCCTCTCTGCGCATAGTGATATGCTCTTGTGTAGATTCACTATGTCACAGCCCGATATCAGTTAATTTCTCCGGAAATTAAAAAATAACCAGTAAAAGTTCGGGAAATGTTATGCAAAAGGAGTTAACTGTGTCTGAGTTCCATTCTGAAATCAGTAAATTATCACCTGCGCCTGTCTGGCAGTTTTTCGATATGATCTGTTCAATCCCTCATCCGTCTAAACATGAAGAAGCGTTAGCCCAAGCTATCATCCGCTGGGCTGAAGATCAGGGTTTGGCAGTCCGTCGTGATCCGACCGGTAACGTGTTTATCAAGAAACCGGCCACTCAGGGCATGGAGCATAAGAAAGCGGTCGTGCTGCAGGCTCATATCGATATGGTGCCGCAAAAGAATGAAGACACCGATCATGACTTCCTCCGCGATCCTATCCAGCCGTACATTGATGGTGAGTGGGTGACAGCGAAAGGCACCACATTAGGTGCCGATAACGGCATTGGCATGGCAACCTGTCTGGCGGTGCTGGCATCCGATGAGATCAAACACGGACCACTGCAAGTCCTGCTGACCATCGATGAAGAAGCCGGTATGAGCGGGGCTTTCGGCCTTGAAGCCGGCTGGCTGGAAGGCGATATCCTGCTCAACACCGACTCCGAGCAGGAAGGCGAAGTTTACATGGGTTGTGCCGGTGGCGTAGATGCAGCGCTGACGTTTAACATCCGCCGTGAGGCACAACCGGCCGGTTACGTCACTCGTCAACTGATCCTGAAAGGTCTGAAAGGCGGTCACTCCGGTGTCGATATCCATACCGGACGCGGCAATGCCAACAAGCTGCTGGCGCGTTTTCTTGCCGCTCACGCCGCTGAGCTGGACCTGCGTTTGATTGAATTTCGTGGCGGCAGCCTGCGTAACGCCATTCCGCGTGAAGCGTTTGTGACACTGGCGGTGCCGGCCACCAACCAGGATAAACTTGATAGTTTGTTCCAGGCGTATATCGCACTGCTGCAAAGCGAGCTGGGCCGAATCGAAACCAATCTGGTTGGCTATAACCAAGCATCCGACAGTCAGGCAGAAGTGCTGATACTGGCCGATCAACAGCGCCTGATCGCCGCACTCAATGCCTGCCCGAACGGCGTGATGCGCATGAGTGATGAAATTGAAGGTGTCGTGGAAACCTCTCTCAATCTCGGTGTGATTACCTCAGAACAGGATACGATCAAGGTATTGTGCCTGATTCGCTCCCTCATCGATTCCGGCCGCAGCCAGACGGAAGGCATGCTGGCTTCCGTCGCTGAACTGGCCGGTGCTGAGATCACGTTCTCAGGCGCTTACCCGGGCTGGAAGCCGGATGCGGACTCAGAAATCATGCAGATTTTCCGTGATATGTATCAAGGCATCTACGGCCATAAGCCCAACATCATGGTCATTCATGCCGGCCTGGAATGCGGTCTGTTTAAAAAGCCGTATCCAGACATGGACATGGTCTCTTTCGGTCCGACGATTAAATTTCCTCACTCCCCGGACGAAAAGGTCAAGATAGATACCGTGGGTCTGTTCTGGCAACAAATGGTCGCCCTGCTGGAAAACATTCCGGCCAAAGACTGATCCCCCTCAGCCGGGACATCGCGTCCCGGCTGCTTTTCCTTCTCCCTGCCCACAGGCTCATTGGCCGGCACACAGCGACTTTCTTGCGTGGCAGCTCACAAATAAGTTATTAATATTTTTTGTCGATACGGAAAATTTTATTCGTTAGCTAATATTGATTAATCACTGATAGAGTTCGCCTCCTTGAAGTTCCCTGAGTTAATCACCAAACTCTATTCAAGCGATAACGCCATTATGATGTGGTATCGGGGATGCGGCTTTACGTTCGACTCTTACGTCTGATGGCCAGATCCGTGTCTGAAATTCTCCAAATAATGAACTGCAATGAAAGAAAAAATGATTGTCGGATGGCGAGAAACTCTCAGCCTTCCAGCTTTAGGCATTGATAAAATTAACGCAAAGATCGATACCGGAGCCCGAACGTCTTGCTTACATGCATTTAAGATCGAGAGCTTTCGTAACCAAGATGAACTTTGGGTTCGTTTCTGGATGCACCCAATCCAACATAATGATGCCGACGTCGTCGTGTGTGAAGCTAAAGTGGTCGATGAGCGCACGGTACGTGACTCAGGAGGCCATGAAGAAACCCGCTATGTGGTTCAGTCTGAGATCTGTCTGGGCGGACAAACCTGGCCGGCAGAAATTACCCTTACCAACCGTGAAAACATGGCTTTCCGTATGCTGCTGGGGCGCACCGCAATGCACCACAGAATCATTGTCGATCCTACAGCATCGTTTTTGATCCCTTTCGAGGAGTGTAAATAATGAAAATTGGTATTCTGTCTCGTAATTCGTCTTTGTATTCAACTAAGCGCTTGATCGAGGCTTGTAAGCAACGCGGCCACGAGGTCAAAGTGATCGATGCCTTGCGTTGTTATATGAATATCAATTCACAAGAGCCGGAAATTCACTTTAAGGGTGAACAGCTCTCCGGCTTTGACGCCATCATTCCACGTATCGGTGCCTCGGTCACCTTTTATGGTACTGCTGTCCTGCGCCAGTTCGAGATGATGGGGGTTTATCCGGTTAACGAATCGGTGGCTATCAGCCGTTCACGCGACAAACTGCGCTCGATGCAGCTGCTGTCCCGTAAAGGCATCGGTATGCCAATTACCGGCTTTGCCAGCAAACCGGATGATGTCAAAGACCTGCTCGACATGGTGGGCGGCGCGCCAGTGGTGATCAAACTGCTGGAAGGCACGCAAGGTATTGGTGTGGTTCTGGCCGAAACCCGTAAAGCAGCGGAAAGCGTTATCGAGGCCTTTATGGGCCTGAAAGCCAACATCATGGTACAGGAATACATTAAAGAAGCCGGCGGTGCTGATATCCGCTGCTTCGTCATCGGTGACAAAGTCATCGCAGCGATGAAACGTCAGGGCGCAGAAGGCGAATTCCGCTCTAACCTGCATCGTGGCGGTACGGCTTCACTGATTAAGATAACCCCGACCGAACGTAAAACCGCAATTGACGCGGCGAAAGCGATGGGGCTCAATGTCGCGGGTGTCGATCTGCTGCGCTCTGAGCGCGGACCATTGGTGATGGAAGTCAACTCATCGCCGGGCCTGGAAGGCATCGAAGCTGCAACCGGAAAAGACATCGCAGGAATGATTGTCGAATTCATTGAAAAAAATGCGGCCAGTAAAAGGACTAAAACACGTGGTAAAGGCTAACAGAAAACAGATACCCTACCAATTTCTGGGGGAGACCATTCCCCCAGCCAGCCGAAAAGTCATCGAGCTGGAAGCGGCGAAGCTTTACACCCATTCACCGCTGTCAATTCCGGTCGAAATCATCCATGGTTACGCACCGGGTCCGGTTCTGATGGTGAATGCCGCCATTCATGGCGATGAACTCAACGGCGTTGAGATTGTCCGCCAGCTCAACAGCACCATCGACCCGAAAAAACTCAAAGGCACCCTGATAGCGGTGCCGATCGTCAATGTGTTTGGCTTTATTCATAAATCCCGTTACCTGCCGGACCGCAGGGATCTCAACCGTTGCTTTCCGGGCAGCGAAAAAGGCTCGCTTGCCTCACGTATGGCGCATACGTTCTTTTCTCAGGTTGCTCTCAACTGCGATTACATCATCGATCTGCATACTGGTGCCATTCACCGCACCAACCTGCCGCAGATTCGTGCCGATTTAAGCAACGAAGAAACATTACGTATCGCACAGGCGTTTGCAACGCCGGTAGTGATTGATTCGCCGTTGCGTAACGGCTCACTGCGCAGTGAGGCAGAAAAAGCCGGTATTACCGTCCTGACCTATGAAGCCGGTGAAGCACTGCGCTTTGAGCCTATTGCCATTAATGCCGGCATTGTGGGCGTTAAACGGGTGATGCAGGCGGTGGGTATGTTACGAGCCAGCCGCAAGAAACTGCCGACCTCCGTGATTGCCAAATCCACCAGTTGGCTGCGCGCCGAAGCAGACGGTATCCTGCGCACTGTGGTGTCGCTGGGCGATCGGGTAGATAAAGGTCAGGTTCTGGCGTATATCAACTCCCCGCTGGGGAACGTAGAGGTCGAAATCAAGGCTAATAAAGGCGGTATTGTGATTGGTCAGCAAACTCTGCCACTGGTTAATGAAGGCGATGCCGTGTTCCATCTGGCCTATTTTACCCAGCGTGATGATGTGGTCGAACAGGTTGTCGGCGACTTTATTGAAGAAGTGGCTGATACCGATCTCGAACCGCTGACCACGGGCCAGATCATGCCTCCATCCCCGCTGTAACGGCTTGTTATCCGTTATAGCGCTGAACCAGATAGACAAAGCCCCTGCACTTGTGCAGGGGCTTTTTGTTGTGCATTATCTCACAGCCAGCGTTAACCAAATGATGCCCAAATAACCGTAATCACCAACAGCGGACAGACAAAACGCACGTACCAAGGCCAGATTCTGCCAAACAGGCTGTGACTGAACTCCGGAAATCCCTGGCGCAGCTCATTGAATTTCTCGTTACGTTTCCAAACCCAACCACCGAACAGACAGAACATCAGCGCCGCAGTCGGCTGCAGGTACTGTGTGGCTGTCTTTGCCACCAGACCAAACAGCGCGCCAAAATTATACACAATCACCACACTAAACAGCGCAATCAGACCGCCCAGCACCCAGCTGGTGGGGGTACGTTTGGTATTCAGGCGTTCACTAACCAGAGCAACCGGACACTC
The DNA here is from genome assembly GCF_029962385.1 of Vibrio sp. ABG19. Lineage (NCBI taxonomy): Bacteria > Pseudomonadati > Pseudomonadota > Gammaproteobacteria > Vibrionales > Vibrionaceae > Vibrio > Vibrio sp. ABG19. The sequence continues at coordinate 569,683 of NZ_CP071708.1, forward strand.
CAGCATCGAAATCGATGAAGTTAAAGCGGCTATCGTCAGCAGCAGGAAGAAAACAATCGCAAACAACTGTCCAAGCAGCCCCAGGCTGTCAAACATCAGTGGCAGAACGGTAAACACCAACGTGTCCGAGCTGAGCAGAGAACCATCCTGGGCATAGATTTCAACCCCTTTGTGCATCGCAACAAACATCGCCGGCATTACGACCAGGCCGGCAATAAACGCGACCGCTGTATCGACTAAGGTGACGCTCATCGCCATTTTCGGCAGATTCTCTTTTTTGCTCAAGTACGAACCGTAAATCAGCATTGAGCAACCGCCAATGGTGAGAGAAAAGAAGCCTTGCCCCATCGCGGCCAGAATCAGGTCACGATCCCAAATCTTGGTAAAGTCTGGGAGCAAATAATGCTGTAAGCCTTCCACCGCCCCCTGCTGGAACATGATGTAGACAAACAGGACGGCAAACAGGACAAACAGCGCCGGCATTAAACGGGTCGACCACTTTTCAATTCCCTGCTTCACCCCGCCCTGCACAATCAGAATCGTCAGGACATAAAACAGCAAGGTACCAAATAAATTACGCTCAACCGAAAAACCTTTAAACCATGCAGCAGCGTCAGTCAGACCGAGTACATCACTCATGGCGCCAAACATGTAGCACAGGATCCAGCCGCCGACAATGCTGTAAAAAGCCAGTACGGCACTTGGTACACTCAGGCCAATCCAACCGACCAAACCACCAATACGTTTGGCCACAGGATTGTCGTTAAGTGAGTGCATACTATCAACCGGATTGGCCTGGCCATAGCGCCCAATTGCCATTTCGACCACCAACATCGGATAGGCAACCACAAAGATAAGGATCAGATAGACCAGCAGAAAGGCTCCGCCACCATTACTGGCGGCCTGAGTAGGAAACCCCCAGATATTGCCCAATCCGACCGCAGCACCGGCCGCAGCCAGAATAAAGCCCAGACGGGATCCAAAGGTTTCTCGAGAATTGTTCTGTGCCATTACGACTCACACATACCATTAAACTAGTTGGCTAGTACACTAATATAAAGCAACAAAATACTCAATGAGTAAAAGAATGGTTTACTGGATAAATCGTATTTTTAGCTTAATTTGTGTGGCAAAGGAGAGCCAATATGGTTTTTCTGTTTGCCAGGTTGCCAGTCGAGCACTTGATAGCGATTCCGCCCGGTATGTTTAGCCTGATACAGAGCGGCATCCGCATGATGGAACAAGTGCAGATAATCATCGAGTCCCGCTTGAAACGCTTTGACGCCACCAATACTGACAGTTACCGTTCCTCCTAAAGGGGAACGCTGGTGTGGGATCGCCAACTGACGGATCTGTGCACATAATTGCGCGGCATAATGGCCGGTATCAGGCTCACGGTCTCCGGCCAGAACGACACAAAACTCCTCACCGCCAAAACGGGCCACTACTTTATCGCCACCAAAGTCGATCTGCTCCAAAGCCTGCGCAACCGATTTGAGCACCTCATCGCCCTCAAGGTGGCCGTAGTAATCGTTATACAGCTTAAAGTAATCAACATCGATCAGATAGACCGCTAACCAGTCATATTTGAGTTCAGCAATAAAGTGTTTCAGTTCCCGCTCCAGCTTACGGCGGTTAGAAAGCCGGGTCAGAGGATCGTGATCAGATTGCCAGCGTAATTTATTGCGGTTCTCTTCAAGCTCAGCAAAAATCCGATTAATTGCGCGGGCAAAATCCTTCATTTCGCGTGACACGAACAAGCTTTCGTCCGGCATTTTACCGCGTGACGCTTTAAAGTTCTCCAGCGCGATCACGGTTTCGACCCGCTTGCTCTCTTCATGCTGCAAAAGCAGAGCATGTTGCGTCTCACGTTCAAATGACCAGAAATATTTAAACGTGAGATAAAACACCACAAAACAAACCACCACACAGGTGGCGGTAATCGCAGTTAACCAACGAATACTGATATTGGAAAGTAACATGGCACCTAACTAACCGGGAATACGAAAAAGGGCGCTGTCGCGCCCTTTTATTTTAGATCGTAAAAACCTGATAATTCTTGAGTTCAGGTATCTTTTTATGCAGTTGCTGCTCTTGTTGCACCATTTCGTCCAGCGAATCACATAACTCTTGGCGCTCTTCCTCGATGGTTTGTGAATGCTCACTGAATCTCTGTTCCAGTCGCGAGCGCAACTGTGCCATGGTATTACCCAGTTCGGTCAGGTTGATGCCACCATCCTGATTCATTTTGGCGGCAATCGCATCAAAGGCACCGCTGAGAAATTCCTGGGTAAACAGAGCACGGGCTTTATCGAAATCCTGCTGCCATTGCTGGCTCATGGATTCAAACGTATCCGCCGGCAGAACCCAGTCGCCCTCTTTTTGGTAGCGGGCTTCAATATCCGTCACAAACTGCTGCAGTGACTGTTTGACCTTGTCAAACGCCTGTGGCGCATCGATACTGTCAGCCACATCGTCCAGAATATCATTGGCCATGGCAACGCCATCCTGGGCGACCTGGCGCGCTTTCGGTAACGCATCGGCGATACTTTCACGGTAGGACTCCAGCGCATCCTGCTGCTCGGAATTCAGCGCCTGTTTCTGGCCTGACAAATACAGGTTGTTGTCGTGATCCAGTAAGGCTGTCGCGCCATTGGCGGTATGGATTTCAACATCAGAACCACGGCTAAGACGCAGTTCATTTTTCACATCCACCGTCTGGCACTGAGCCGCCCACAAAGAGCCACTGGATAACAAAGAAATCACTAATACTAACTTTTTCATCATAGCCTCAGTTTGTCTGTTTTTGCTCACCATAACCAAAACCATTCAGCACTTGGTTAACCGCGTGTCAGTTATTACGCTGACTGATGTCACCATCGTCAAGGCTGCGCAGCATATGCTGTCGCCAAATAAAGCGCAAGCGTGGCGCATACATCTGCCTGTGACAGATTCCATCGTGGCGGATTCAAAAAAAGCTCAGTTGCCGGATCTGATCTTCCGGCTTTAACATTACGCTTAATCCAAGCAAGCGAATTTCGCGTCCTTTTTGCCGTTTGAGCACCTCGCTCAGCAACAGCTTAAAATCGTCCAGTTCAAGTTGTGGGTGAATGTGCTCGATGGTGGTCTGCTGAAAATCGGCGAACTTCACTTTAATCCCCTGCTTGATGATACCGCGCTCGGCCGAGGCGCGGGTCAGACGGGCATCCAGTTCAGGGTAAAGACGCTGCTCAATCACCTGCCAGCACTCCTCGTAAGTCGAAATATTGTGGCTGAAGGTTCGCTCGACCCCGACCGACTTGCGCTCGCGTTCGACCACGACTTCTCGCTCATCAATGCCGTGGCTTTTCTTCCATAACGACGCTCCCAAGCGACCAAAACGGCGCAGCAGCTCACGGTAATCACTGTTTTTAATATCCTCGCACACAAAAAAGCCGGCCTGGTTGAGCTTTTCCAGACTGACTTTACCGACTCCGGGTATCTTACCCAAAGGCAGCTTATCGACCACGTCCTGAACCTGGTCCGGCGTCACCACATAACAACCGTTAGGTTTGTTGATATCGGAGGCGACTTTGGCAAGAAACTTAACCGGAGCGACCCCGGCCGACGCGGTCAGATGCAGCTCATTCCAGATATCACGCCGGATGGCTTCAGCAATCAGAGTCGCGCTACCGTGGTAAGCCGGTGATGCGGTGACATCCAGATAGGCTTCATCCAGCGACAATGGCTCAATCAAATCGGTATAGCGTTGAAAAATGGCATGAATCTGACGCGAAACGTCTTTATATACCGACATGCGCCCGGGAACCACCAGCAGGCCCGGGCACAGTTTTATTGCCTGTGCAGTCGGCATCGCGGAATGCAAACCGAACTTACGGGCTTCATAGTTACAGGTGCTCAACACGCCACGCTGCTTCTCTGAACCGCCGACAGCCATCGGCTGGCCGCGGTAGTGAGGATTATCCCTCATCTCCACAGCAGCATAGAAACAGTCCATATCAATATGGATAATTTTACGAATCCGCTCGGCCATCTTTGTTCAGTCAGTGATGATGAATTACTGTTTAAAAAAACAGTATACACCAGTTAAGCTGCGAATCGATCAGCATGAGCAACAATTCATCTATCTGCGTTAATCTGTCCGTTCAGCGAATAAACAAATGAGGCTTTTCTGCCTGAAGACTAACGCTATGGCTGACGCAATATTTCAGGGACGCAGCATGACATCCAGCTGATCCACCAGCTCGGCCCAATCTGCATCCTGCTCAATCGCCTGTTTGAGAAAATGCGCCTGAGATGCGCTCCAGAATCCCGCCTCATGTAAAGGCGCGCTGTCGCGCTGGTGCTTATGCTGAGTAATAAAATCGCGCATTTCCTGCGGACTGCTGCCTAACCCGAGCTGTTCAAACAGCTCCGCCATACCATGTTGATGCAGTTCCATAGTTCCTCCAATAAGGGGATTGCTCTGATCCCATGAGTGCTTAAAACAATCTGATGTGTCAGGACACAATAAATATCCGAACTCGCTCATTGAGTATAGCGTTGCCAGGCGAAAGCATCTGTCAGGCAGCAGGTATAAAAAAACCGGCCTGAGCCGGTTTTCTCTGTTATTACGTTTTAAGCAATGGCAACGGGTTACGCAATGCGATCTTTTTCCCAGGCGGCAATGCGTTCCGCACGGGCTGCTTCTCGGGCTTCACGCTTCTTACGCGCATCACACGGCTCGGGACAGTTACACACTTTCTCGATGCCAACCGCACCCAGACCACCGCAGCTGCCTTTTACTACTTTTTTCTGGAAGATATAGCCGACCGCCATCGCAGCGATAACAGCCAGAAATACTCCGAATGTAATCAGAAAAGTATTCATAATTCCACGCTCACTCAGTTAATTACGGTTGAGATAAGGCTTGAAAGCACTTGATGCGACTTCTTTAAAACCGTCGTCAGTCTTTACAATCATAAAGACCGGAATCTGGTTTTGCTCCGCAATCTCAATACCTTTTTTATCGCCTAATACCATCAGGCCGGTCGCCAGACCATCGGCCGTCATACAGGACTTATCTAATACGGTAACAGATACTACACGGTTATGTATAGGACGCCCAGTCTGTGGATCGATAATGTGCGAGTAACGGACACCATCGCGTTCAAAGTAATTGCGGTAATCACCGGAGGTGGCAATCGCCATGTCACCCGGCTCAATGATTTCCTGTACACTGCGCTCATCAACGGTGGGTTTCTCAACCGCAATACGCCACGGCACACCATCACGATTACGACCTTTGAGCCGGATTTCTCCGCCCACTTCCACCATGTAGTTGTGAATGCCCTGTGATTGTAGATAATCGGCTACCACATCCACACCCCAGCCTTTGGCAATCGTTGACAGGTCAACATACAGATGCGGCAGATCTTTACTCAGCTTATGGCCATCCACACTCAGATGGTGAATGCCGACATTAGCCTTCCGCTCGGCCAGTTCCTCATCACTCGGTACCACTTCCGGACGCGCCTCCGGGCCAAAGCCCCACAGATTGACCAGCGGACCAACGGTCACATCCAGTGCGCCTTGCGTCACCTGATTAAGACGAATTGCCTCTTTAACCACAGTGGCAGTCTGCTCTGAAACCTCATACGGCTCAGTACTCTGATGCTGATTAAAACGACTCAGTTCTGAATCTTTACGGTAGGTCGACATCTGATCGTTGACCTGCTCCAGCAAGCGATCCACTTCGGTTTGCAAAGCTTGTGAGGACGGCTGGCCATCCTGAACTATGTATTTGATGTTGTAGGTCGTGCCCATCGTCGGGCCACTTAAATGCACTTGCTGAGGTGGCTGCTCGCAACCAGCCAACAGCAATAAGGATGCGAATGCAACAAGCCAGTTTTTCACTTGTTTACTCCTTGAGGTCAGTAAATAGATATAGGGAAATCCGAATCCCGACGGTCAGCAGGCTCCTCGCCTTATTTACCTATATCTACTCAGGTATGTCTCGGTGTGAATATATTGATACCCAGACCAGAGAGCCAAAAAAGAATGGCTGACTCAAACGAGCCAGCCATAAAGATATCACTTACTGTGGATTAACCACCGAAGTCATCCAGCAGGATGTTTTCGTCTTCAACACCAAGGTCTTTCAGCATGCCGATAACAGCTGCGTTCATCATTGGTGGACCACACATGTAGTATTCACAATCTTCAGGCGCCTCATGGTCTTTCAGATAGTTTTCGTACAGTACGTTGTGGATGAAGCCAGTGTAACCATCCCAGTTGTCTTCCGGCGTAGGATCAGACAGTGCACAATGCCAAACGAAGTTATCGTTCTCACTTTGCAGCATGTCGAAATCTTCTACGTAGAACATTTCACGACGTGAACGTGCACCATACCAGAAAGACATCTTACGTTTAGACTGCAGACGTTTCAGCTGGTCGAAGATATGTGAACGCATCGGAGCCATACCAGCACCACCGCCGATAAAGACCATTTCTGCGTCAGTATCTTTAGCGAAGAACTCACCGAACGGACCAGAAATTGTACACTTATCACCTTCTTTCAGTGACCAGATGTAAGAAGACATTTGGCCTGGTGGTACGTCTGGGTTGTTTGGCGGCGGAGTCGCGATACGCACGTTCAGCATGATGATGCCAAACTCTTCCGGGTAGTTCGCCATTGAGTATGCACGGATGATTGGCTCATCCACTTTAGACTCGTAGCGGAACAGGTTGAATTTATCCCAGTCACCACGGAATTTTTCCGGTACGTCGTAATCGGCGTACTTAACATGGTGAGCAGGTGCTTCAATCTGAATGTAACCACCAGCACGGAATGGGACTGATTCGCCATCCGGGATCTGCAGTTTCAGTTCTTTGATGAAAGTGGCTTTGTTATCGTTAGAGATAACAGTACATTCCCACTTCTTAACACCAAAGATATCTTCTGGCAGTTCCAGCTCAAGATCATTTTTCACTGCAACCTGACACGCCAGACGCTCACCTTCACGCGCTTCACCTTTAGTAATATGGTCAAGCTCGGTAGGCAGAATGTCGCCACCGCCAGATTTAATTTTCACACGGCACTGACCACAAGAGCCACCACCACCACAAGCAGACGAAACGAATACGCCAGAGCCCGCCAGGGCACTCAGCAACTTACCGCCTGGTTGGGTCACGATCGCTTTTTCAGGATCGCCATTGATAGAGATTGTAATGTCACCTGTTGGTACCAGCTTAGATTTGGCGAACAGAATCACCAGAACCAGAGCCAGAACAATCAGAGTAAACATCACTACACCAAGAATAATGTCCATTGACTATTCCTTTATTGTTGCGGTTTACCCGACTTACAGTTGAACACCAGAGAAAGACATAAAGCCCAGCGCCATCAGACCCGCTGTGATAAAGGTAATACCCAGACCACGCAGACCAGGAGGCACGTCAGAATATTTCATCTTCTCACGGATACCTGCAAGAGCGACGATAGCCAGCATCCAACCCAGACCAGAACCGAATCCGTAAACCACAGATTCACCGAAGTTGTAGTCACGTTGTACCATGAAAGATACACCACCGAAGATCGCACAGTTTACTGTGATCAGCGGCAGGAAGATGCCCAGCGCGTTGTACAGAGGCGGGAAGAAACGATCGAGGATCATTTCCAGAATCTGTACCAGCGCCGCAATAACACCGATAAAGGTAATAAAGTTCAGGAAGCTAAGATCGACTCCCGGAGCCAGCGCATCAGGTCTCAGAACCAGGTTATAAACCAGGTTGTTAACGGGTACAGAGATAGTCAGTACGACAGTTACCGCGATGCCCAGACCAAATGATGTCTTAACTTTCTTAGATACCGCCAGGAAGGTACACATACCCAGGAAGAAAGACAGTGCCATGTTCTCGATGAAAATCGATTTAACCAGCAAACTAATATAATGTTCCATGACGCCCTTACTCCTTCGCTTCTACTTGTTCAGGTTTGAAGGTACGGATCGTCCAAATCAGGAAACCGATTAAGAAGAACGCTGAAGGTGCCAGCAGCATCAGACCATTTGGCTGGTACCAGCCACCTTTGCTGATCAGAGGCAGTACTTCTAATCCGAACACTTTGCCTGAACCCAGCAGCTCACGGAAGAAGCCCACAGTGATCAGTACAAAACCGTAACCCAGACCGTTAGCGATACCATCGATGAACGACGGAACCGGTGCTGACTTCATCGCGAATGCTTCTGCGCGACCCATTACAATACAGTTAGTAATGATCAGGCCCACGAATACCGACAGCTGTTTAGAGATGTCGTACAGGTATGCTTTCAGGATTTGGTCTACCACGATAACCAGTGATGCGATGATCGCCATCTGCACGATGATGCGAACACTGCTCGGAATGTGGTTACGGATCAAAGACACGAAAAAGTTAGACAGAGCAGTAACAAACATTACCGCCAGAGTCATAACGAATGCTGTTTCCAGCTTAGTCGTTACTGCCAGAGCAGAACAGACACCAAGAACTTGCAGCGCGATTGGGTTGTTATCCAATACCGGCGCGACAATGCTCTTTTTAAGATCTTTTGCGCTAGCCATTAGTTCAGACCTCCGTCACGAACTTTTGTCAGGAACGGACCAAAGCCCATGTCACCCAACCAAAAGTCGAATTGATGTTGAACACCATTACTGGTCAGTGTTGCACCCGACAGAGCATCAACACCGTGCTCAGAACCTGCTGGCGCGCCACCTTTCACGATTTTAATCGCTGGTTTGTGGTTTTCGTCATACAGCTTCTTACCAGGCCACTGGGCACGCCAAGATGGGTTTTCAACTTCGCCACCCAGTCCAGGAGTTTCACCCTGTTCGTAGTAAGTAATACCCGCAACAGTGTTGCCGTCTGTTTCTACTGCAACAAAAGCGTACATCATAGACCACAGGCCGTTACCGTGAATCGGCAGAATCACTTTCGATACTTTGTCGCCGTCTTTGACCAAGTAAACAACACCGGTGTTTGAACGGCGAATGATCTTACCGAAGTCTTCATCCGCTGGCAGTTTGATTGACTCAGCAGGATCTTTCGCTGCTGCGCGCTGATCAAATTGCGCTGCGTTACCTTCGACAAAATTACCTGTCTTGAAGTCAATCAGACGCGGTTCAATGTACTGAGCGAACAGCTCAGGAACTGAACCTGACTCTTGAATGCCAGCCACTTCGATGATTTTGCTTTGCTTGTCTAACAGGGCGTTACGTTGCTGTTTACTACGCAGACCCACTGCCGCTGTCGATACGATGATTGAGCACACCAGGCTCAATGCAATAACAACAAACAGCGTCTTTTTAATGCTATCGTTCTTACTTGCCATAGCGCGCTAGTCTCCGTTTGATGTTTTTCTCAATCACAATGTGGTCGAACAGCGGTGCAAATAGGTTCGCGAACAGAATCGCCAGCATCATACCCTCAGGGTAAGCCGGGTTAATCACGCGGATAAGCACACACATTAGGCCAATCAGAATACCGTATGCCCACTTCGCTTTATTGGTAAATGAAGCGGAAACAGGGTCAGTCGCCATGAAGAACATACCGAATGCAAAACCACCCAAAACCAGGTGCCAGTGCCAAGGCATGCTGAACATTGCGTTGGTATCTGAACCAATCACATTAAACAGGGTCGACAGCGCAATCATACCGATCATCACACCTGCGATGATGCGCCATGAAGCAATCCCCATGTAAACGATAAATGCAGCGCCGATAGCCAGAGCCAACGTCGATACTTCACCAATAGAACCAGGAACATTACCGATGAAAGCGTCCATCCAGGTAATTGCCTGGCCAGTTGCCGAGTTCACCAGAGCACCGTTACCGCCTTGTGCCCACTGGCTCAGTGCTGTTGCACCAGAGAAGCCATCTGCCGCAGTCCAAACCAGGTCACCAGAGATTTGCGCCGGGTATGCAAAGAACAGGAATGCACGGCCTGCCAGAGCAGGGTTCAGGAAGTTACGACCTGTACCACCGAACACCTCTTTAGCAACCACGACACCAAAGGTAATACCCAGAGCCGCTTGCCATAGTGGCAGCGTTGGCGGAACGATCAATGCGAACAGGATAGAAGTAACAAAGAAACCTTCGTTAACTTCGTGCTTACGCACCATACAGAACAGCACTTCCCAGAAACCACCGACAATAAAGACTGTCGCGTAGATAGGCAGGAAGTAAGTCGCACCCAGCAGCATTTTGCTGCCCCACCCCGCGTCAGACGCAAGCGTGCCACCCAGCATCTCTGTCAACCAGTAATGCCAGTTGCCATCGATGATAGAGGTCAGTTGCGCACCCGCATACATGTGGTTTAGTGCTGCGATAGCCTGACCACCAGCGTTGTACATACCCCAGAACATGGCCGGGAATACTGCTAGCCAAACCATGATCATGATACGTTTTAAATCAACGCTATCACGAACGTGTGAGCTTTTTTTCGTCACCAAGCCAGGGGTGTAGAAAACTGTCGCAACAGCTTCGTACAGAGCAAACCATTTTTCGTGTTTGCCACCTGGTTCAAAGTGAGGCTCGATATCTTCAAGAAACTTTTTGAGGCCCATGAAAATTACCCTTCCTTCTCAATCTTGTCCAAGCACTCACGCAGAAGCTGACCGTACTCGTACTTACCCGGACATACAAAGGTACACAGCGCCAGATCTTCTTCGTCCAGTTCCAGTGCGCCCAGTGCTTGCGCACTGTCGGAGTCACCGGCACACAGATCACGAAGCAACAGAGTCGGCTCCATGTCCAGCGGCAATACTTTTTCATAGTTACCGATTGGTACCATTGATCGATCACTACCGTTCGTTGTTGTGGTCATGTTGAACAGCTGACCTTTGAACAGGTGACCCAAGAAGGCACGGGTGACTGAGAATTTGTTCTTACCCGGCATAGCCCAGCCCAGGAAGTCCTTCTCGCGACCTTCACGCAGTACAGAGACTTGCAGATGGTAGCGACCAAGGTAAGCATGAGGACCAGATGCTTTTACACCAGACAGCACAGAGCCAGAAATAACACGTACTTCACCAGGCATGATTTCATTGCTGGTCAGTTGGTCAAGGCTTGCACCTAAAACGGTACGGATAAGACGTGGTTTGTTTACGACAGGGCCAGCCAGTGACACCACACGCTCACTGAACAGTTCGCCAGTCAGGAACAGCTTACCAATCGCGATAACGTCTTGATAGTTGATGCTCCAAGCCACTGTTTCTGCATTTACCGGGTACAGGAAATGCATGTGAGTGCCAGGCAAACCGGCAGGGTGAGGACCGTCAAAGACGTGCTCTTCTACGTTAGACTGAGAAGAACGTGGCAGGCTGTTGCCTTTCTTACACACGTAAACTTTGCCTTCAGTCAGGGCAGACAGCACATCCAAGCCAGCAACGAAGGCTTCGGATTGCTCATTGATGATCACCGTCGGCTCTGCTGCCAATGGATTGGTATCCATTGCCGTAACAAAGATTGCCTTCGTGGTGGAATCAATAGCGGGAACCTTGCTGAACGGACGAGTACGCAGCGATGTCCAAAGACCAGATTCAACCAGTTGAGTTTTCACCGCTTCACGGTCAAGACTAGCTAGCTGATTGGCTTCAAACTTGTTGAAAGTTACCTGGTCATCACCTGCTACTTCAATCACTACGGATTGAAGAACACGTCTTGCACCACGGTTGATTTCAACAACTTTACCGCTGACTGGTGAAGTAAACAGAACCCCTGGATTCTTCTTATCTTCAAAAAGAACTTGAGCTTTCTTTACTTCATCACCTACGCGAACATGCATCGTAGGACGCATGCCAACGTACTCTTCGCCAAGCAAGGCGACTTTGTTGATGGCTTTGCCATCACTAATCACCTGGGATGGAGTTCCTGCGATAGGAAGGTCCAAACCCTTTTTTATTGTAATCATACGCACTTGCACTACTTTTTTATCGGGAAAAAGATTCTTTAATTGCGTAAATTCGAGACGCACTGAACTCTGCGAGCTTGCATGAATAGAAGCGACTGCAGAAGTGGACTGTCTCTAGACACGACATTTTCAGTGTCCGCTTCTGGCTGTAAAAAGCCAAAACCGCAACATCCTATTAAAAATCTCAGCACCTAGTCAGAGTGAGATTTATCAGGTGCGATATTCTAGCACCTTTTCGGAACTTGATGCCATGATCAATCCCCTCATCAGTCGCTTTATTTGGGGTTAAATGAAGAAGCAGACCGATGTATTGACCATAAATTTGAAGCACCGCACACTTAACTAGTGCGACGGTTTTCGCGCACTGGGTCACACATTTATTGACTAAAACAATGCTTAATTTTAATTTTATTAACGCCACTTGTTGAAAAGGTGTTAAGCACTTGCACACTCTTGCACCCGATTGCGTAATGTTTACACTTAATGGCCACCACCGACACACATCGGACTGTCCGGGGCGCTGTTTTCCTTCTCATTCCATTCTTGTGGCGTATAAGTGTGAATCGCCAGCGCATGGATATGATTTGATAGCTCTTCCATCAATGCCTGATTGACCTGACGATGACGCGCCAGTAAACGCTGTCCGGCAAAGCTGTCACTGACCACAATCACTTTGAAATGGCTTTCCGAACCAGGCGCAACATTATGCATATAACTCTCATTTATAACTTTAAGATACTCTGGCTGAAAAGCATTATGTAATTTAGTTTCAATCACTTCTTGAATCATAGGTATTCCTTGTCACGCGAACGCGGATAAACGTAAACCGGATGGCTCAACACCAGCATAGCGGCTTAACGTAAAAAGAGTCATGTAAGGCTGTCGGCCTTTAAATACGTGGCTTAGTTTACTCGTGCATGACGGGAAGAGAAAGGTTTTGGTTTCAACATCCATGTCCATTTGAGACAATGGCCGCGACTTGTCATTAACTACATTGCAAATATGAAAACTGAGCTTTCACTTCACGAACGCCATCTCACGCTAAACCGTTTCCCGCCGCGTAACAATGAGACGCTGCAAGCCTGGGACGCCGGTGACGAGTATCTGATTAATCATGTTGAAGAGTCGGGCTTGCCGGCTGACAGCCACATCCTGGTCCTCAACGACAGCTTTGGAGCGCTGAGCTGCTGGTTCGCTGACCAGCATCGGGTCACTATGATGAGCGACTCGTATATCGCCCATCAGGCCGCGCTGAATAACTTACAACACAACCATTGCGCCCCGGTGACATTACTGACCACGTTGGATGATATACCTGACGATGTCGATCTGGTCATCATGCAAATACCGCGTAATAACCGTCACTTAGTATGGCAACTTAGTCAGTTAAGGCAGCACCTGCCAACATCGTGTCAGGTTATCGCCGTCAACAAAGCGAAAGAGATCCATACCTCGACGCTTAAGCTGTTTGAGAAGTACCTGGGTAGCACCGCCACCTCTCTGGCTTGGAAAAAACATCGTTTAGTGTCCAGCCAGCCAAATAGCCAGGTCATACTTGACGTCGGTCCGGATACACGCTGGCAAGTGGAAAACAGTGACATCACGCTGAATAATCTGCCGAACGTTTACTCCGGAGAAAGCCTGGATCAAGGGGCAAGATTTTTATTACCTCACCTGCCGAGTGATGAAAAGCTGGAACATTTTATTGATCTTGGTTGTGGTAACGGCGTGTTATCGGTACGAATGGGTCAACTTAATCCACAGGCGCGCATTACTTGCGTGGATGAAAGCTTTATGGCGACCGAATCGGCACGGCAAAACCTGCAGAGCAACCTGCAGGGCGAGCGAAATGTGTCCTGTATTACCAACAACTGCCTGGATGGTTTCGAGGCCAACAGCACTCAACTGGTGGTGTGCAATCCGCCCTTTCACCAACAGCAGGCGATTACCGACCATATTGCGTGGCAAATGTTCTGTGACTCAAAGCATGTTCTCAGTAAGGGTGGCAAATTATTAGTGATCGGCAATCGTCACCTCGGCTACGATGTAAAACTGACGAGATTATTTGGCCGCTCTCAAGTAAAGACTGTCGCCAGCAATAAGAAATTTGTTATCTTACAGGCTATTAAGAAATAAGCATTTAAGCATGCTCACTAAACGAAAGGAATTGACCATGAAGAAACTGGTTCTCGCGGCGTCTATCGCTCTGTTGACGGCGTGTTCAGCCCCTCAGCAGCCACAGCTTAACTTTATGCCTCAGCCAGTGCTGAGCCGCAGTGACATTGTCAAAAACAGCACCTTTACTCTGGTCAGTAAAGATGTTCGCTCTGCGCAGTATGTCGCTTTGGTTGACAGTGGCCGTAACAATATTGAACCGGTCCATGCCAAGCAAAACGTACGTATCGCACTGGAAAATGCCCTGTCTGAACAGTTCGCTTCTCAAGGCTTCCAGCTGACCGTGAACAGTGAAAACACAGTGACACTGGAAGTTCAGGAAGCTCTGGTTAACGTCACCCACTCCATTTTTGAAAACCAGATGGATGCAAAAGTAACCCTAGAACTGACCGCAGAAACACCACAAGGCAAACTGGTGAAAAGCTACAACGGCACAGCAAAACGTACGGCTGCACTGAGCGCATCTGACGAAGACATCGAGAACGTTCTTAACGATGTGGTGAACTTAGTGCTCAAAGAGATCTCTAACGATAAAGAATTACAAACTTACATGAAGGACCGTTTCCGTGGCTAAACTGTGGCTAACGGCACTGGCGCTGCTCAGCAGCAGCGCTGTATGGGCCGGACCGAAAGTAGAATTTGAAACGACGCTGGGTAATTTCACTGTCGAGTTAAATGATGAAAAAGCACCGATCAGCAGTGCGAACTTCCTCAAATATGTCGAAGACGGCAGTTATGTCGGTAGTCAGTTCCACCGTATCATCCCGGGCTTTATGGCTCAGGGCGGTGGCTATGATAAAGACATGAATCAGCTCAAGACCTACGCACCGATCAAAAATGAAGCAAGCAATGGCCTGGCCAATAATACTGCGACCATCGCTATGGCACGTACCGCGAATCCGAATTCTGCGACACGCCAGTTCTTCATCAACCTGACTGACAATAATTTCCTCGATTACAATCAACGTCCACCGGGTTACGCGGTATTCGGCCAGGTGGTTGAAGGTTTTAGTGTCATTCAGACGATGGCGAAACAGCCGACTCACTCGGTTGGTCGCATGGGCGATGTACCGCAAACTCCTATCGTCATCACCAAAGCCACCCTCATCAAGTAATCTCATCAGGGCTCTGACAATTATCAGGGCCCTGGTTTTAAGGAATCATTCATGCAGAGCGACCAGTCTTATACCTGGAAAGAAACCGTGCTTAGTTACTTTGACCGCCGCTTACTTTGGGTTTTCATGCTCGGCTGTTCAAGTGGTTTCCCTTGGGTGCTGATTGGATCCAGTATGTCCGGTTGGCTGGCAGATGCCGGGTTAACCTTATCTGCCATCGGCTACTTTGGCAGTGTGTTCTCGGTCTACGCGATTAATTTCCTCTGGGCACCTCTGGTTGACCGGGTAAAACTACCGCTGCTGCAACCCTTGCTCGGTCAGCGCCGTAGCTGGATATTTTTCTGCCAAAGCCTGGTTCTACTCTGTACACTGGCGATTGCCAAGGTCGACCCGGCTAGTAACCTGTTGCTCACTTCCATGCTGGCACTGGCCATTGCCACCGCTTCAGCTACCCAAGACATCGCCATTGATGCGTTTCGTATTGACAGCTTTCCTAAATCAGAGCCCTCCAAACTGCCCCAGGCTTCAGCTATGGCCGTCATCGGCTGGTGGACCGGCTATTCGCTGCCGGGTTATCTGGCCTTTGTCAACGCAGACCAGGTCGGCTGGAATCAGGTTTACCTCGGGATGGCCGCCATTGTGGTACTGCTGATGGTTTTTACCCTGTTAGTGGGTGAGCCCAAAACCCTGCGCGATCAACTGCAACAACAAGCAGAGAGTCGCCATAGCAAGTATGTCCATTCAAAGCTCGGCCGCTGGCTGAGTGTCACCCTGATTGAGCCCTTCGTTGACTTCTTTCGCCGTAACGGCACTCAGGTGGCCCTGACCCTGTTGCTGTTCGTATTCTTGTTTAAGATAGGGGAAGCGTTCTTAGGCCGGATGTCGATCGCCTTCTATAAGGAAATCGGTTTTAGTAATGAACAAATTGGCTATTACTCCAAACTGATTGGCTGGGGAATGACCATGCTGTTTACCTTTATCGGCAGCATGTTTAACGTGCGGTTTGGTATTGTGCGTGGCCTGATGATTGGCGGCATTGCAATGTCGGCCAGTAATTTGATGTTCTCGTGGATTGCCGAAGTCGGACCAAATGAGCATCTGTTGCTAGCAACTATTTTTGTCGACAACTTCACCACCGCTTTCTCTACCGTGGCATTTGTTTCCTTCCTGACCGTAGTCACCGGCCAGGCCTTTTCCGCCACCCAGTACGCTTTATTAGCATCTTTGGGTAACTTTGGCCGTACGGTATTGGCATCGTTCAGTGGTAATCTGGCCGAGATACTCGATAACTGGTCGCTGTTCTTTATCCTGACTGCTGTCATGGTAATTCCGAGCCTGATTATGCTTTATTCGCTGCGTCACTACTTCACAGATATGCTGCGCAATGCCCAGCAAAAACATCAAGACGACGTCTCATCGGTCAAGCAAAGCGATTAATCTCCCAGACCGTCTGAATGGTTAAATAAAAAACCGCCTGCCGGCGGTTTTTTATTAGCTTAACGCTTGGCCAGCCCTTTCCGCTGCAAATAATCCAGCATGTAAGGTCGGGACTCCTGACTGAGCTTAGTGGTGATTTGCTCAGACCAGCCCTGCTGCTTAGCGTTACTTGAGCGGGAGCGGTAGTATTCGAGCATGGTCTGATCGTATTGTTCGATCAAAGCATGATCGAGTGGCTGATAGCTGTTCTCATGCACGATTACCTGCGGGCTGAGACGAGGCTTGAGCTGGGGATCCTGATCCGGTTCTCCAAGGCACATACCAAACAGCACCGCAGTATAAGGAGGCAGGTCAAGCAGTGCATCAACCTCATCCGGCGCGTTACGCAACCCACCGATGTAGACGCCGCCCAGACCGATAGATTCTGCAGCTAGCAAACAGTTCTGCGCCATAATACCTGAGTCAACCGCACCGATTAAAGTCAGTTCCATAAACTCAGGTTTGACATTCGGGTTCATCGCGTAATGACGCTGATAGTCGATACAGAACACCAGAAACTCCGCCGCGCTCTCGACATACGCCTGATTACCCGCCAGTTGAGCGAGCTTAGCCCGCTTCTCCTGATCGGTAACCCGGATGATAGAAACAACTTGTAACAAGCTGGAAGAGGAGGCAGAAATGCCTGATGCAATAATGGTATCCAACTGCTCTTTGGATACCGGTGTATCGGTAAAAGACCGAATCGAGCGATGGCCCTGAATCGTTTCAATGACACTGTTCATATCCAGCTCTCCCGTAATTAATAATGTTTGCCGTTGTCGTAGTACTGTTCTGGCTTCAGCGCGGTAAAAATAACCGCGACGTTAAGCTCTTCGCCGATCACATCGCGCACCTGACGGGTAATGATCTCGGCAACCTTATCCTGCTTTTCCTGGCCCCGATCGAACCAGAGGACTTCGACAAACGGATAAGCCGGGGAGACTTCTTCCTCAAAGAAAAACGTTGTGTAGATATATTCAAAGGTAAAATCAGCACGTGGCGACTGCATGATTGACTCTAGTTCATCAATCAGACTTTTTGATAAGACTTGTACCGTCTGCGGCTCTACCGCGCGAAAACGAAAATGTGGCATAAATTTACTTCCTCTTTTTCAAAGCATAATAACAGCTTAAAAATGGAGGTTCGACCTTATGCCACTCAATTTGTTTCATTGATATCCCACACACCATCAAATCAGGTGTGTATCAAAAAAGATCAACGTTTTCCCCCAGGCCGATTCTGCAGCTTCTTCGTTGTAACGAGCAGTCGAATCATTATGGAAACCATGGTTCACACCCGGATAAATCACCGCCTCATAAGGCACCTGATTACCTTGTAAGACCTGTTGATACTGCGGCCATGTATCATTAACGCGCTTGTCCAGCTCAGCGAAATGAATCAGTAGTGGGCCCTTAACCTGAGCACGCAAACTCTCAGCCGCTGGCGTGCCATAAAATGGCACCCCTGCATTCAATTCATCCGGTATAACAGCAGCCAGCATATTGACGATATATCCACCAAAACAGAATCCGACCGCGCCTAATTTGCCAGAGGATCCAGGATAAGACTTGATAAAACGCGCCGCAGCGATGAAGTCTTGTTCAACTTTTTCACGATCCAGACTGCTTTGCATTGCACGACCATCATCATCATTGCCAGGATAACCGCCGAGTGGATAGAGCGCATCAGGAGCAAAAGCAATGAAGCCGTTCATAGCCAGACGACGGGCGACATCTTCGATATAGGGATTCAAACCGCGATTTTCATGCACAACTAAAACCACCGGCAGCGGTTTGGACATCTCTTTCGGCATCACCAGGTAGCCACGACCTTTACCATGTCCGAGAGGTGAATCGAACTCGGTATAAGTCGCTTTGATTTTGGGGTCATTAAACGAAACCTGCTCCGCCAAAGCATAGTTAGGCATCAATACTGAGGTTAAACTCGAAACAGTCAGCCCGACGACGGCCAGACCAGACAAGCGCTTGATGAACTCACGCCGGTCAATGATGCCGTGGGCATATTCGTCATACCAGTCAAACGCTTCCTGAGGAATGTCATGAGACTCCAGGACCGGTTGAGATTGAGAAGAAGTGGTGCTGCGCATAGCAATATCCTTGTCATACAGATGCATAATCCAGTACCAAAAAGCTTAGATGAAATAAGACAAATTGCCCGAATCGACAAGGTAAAATTTACTATCGGGGGGGAAGTAAGCTCAGCAAGATAATCCACAGCTCTGTCAATTGGAGCTAAACTTCACCAATATTCAGGCGTAAAAAAGCCCCAGCATTACTGCTGAGGCTTCTTAATATGGCAGGGGTGGAGAGATTCGAACTCCCAACACGCGGATTTGGAATCCGCTGCTCTGCCAATTGGAGCTACACCCCTAGAAATAGGTCATCAAATTGTATCTGGATACTTTGGGTCTTGAAGAAATTCAAACTCCCAACACACGCCAATTCGCAAAATCAGGGGAATCTTCTGCTCTGCCAATTGGAGCTACACTCCTGTAGTTCGTTTTTAATGAGTCGACACTCAGAATAAAGTGGTGGAACGGCCGGGCTTGCGTTCAAGCGGGACTTGTTCAACCATAGGGCGAACCCTATAAATAAGTGGCGGAGCGGACGGGACTCGAACCCGCGACCCCCGGCGTGACAGGCCGGTATTCTAACCAACTGAACTACCGCTCCGCATTGGTCAGACTATAAAAGTCTTTTTCATTTTTTGCTTTGAGCTTTTGCTTAAAAAAGCTGAAAACAAGAAGTTAAAGCCTGGCGATGTTCTACTCTCACATGGGGAGGCCCCACACTACCATCGACGCTGTTTCGTTTCACTTCTGAGTTCGGAATGGAATCAGGTGGGTCCAAAACGCTATGGTCGCCAAGCAAAATTTTGTCAGGAACAAAATTTAACGCACTTTAGTGCGGCCCGGAGGGTTAACTACATGGATGTAGTTAATAAATTCAATTCCAAAATTCGGAAAGCTGTTTTCGTTCTCTTTACACATTCAATGTACTGGTCATTGAGTCCATCAAAACCCCTTGGGTGTTGTATGGTTAAGCCTCACGGGCAATTAGTACAGGTTAGCTCAACGCCTCACAACGCTTACACACCCTGCCTATCAACGTTCTAGTCTCGAACAACCCTTTAGGACACTTAAAGTGTCAGGGAAGACTCATCTCAGGGCTCGCTTCCCGCTTAGATGCTTTCAGCGGTTATCGATTCCGAACTTAGCTACCGGGCAATGCGTCTGGCGACACAACCCGAACACCAGAGGTTCGTCCACTCCGGTCCTCTCGTACTAGGAGCAGCCCCCTTCAATCTTCCAACGCCCACGGCAGATAGGGACCGAACTGTCTCACGACGTTCTAAACCCAGCTCGCGTACCACTTTAAATGGCGAACAGCCATACCCTTGGGACCGACTTCAGCCCCAGGATGTGATGAGCCGACATCGAGGTGCCAAACACCGCCGTCGATATGAACTCTTGGGCGGTATCAGCCTGTTATCCCCGGAGTACCTTTTATCCGTTGAGCGATGGCCCTTCCATTCAGAACCACCGGATCACTATGACCTGCTTTCGCACCTGCTCGAATTGTCATTCTCGCAGTCAAGCGGGCTTATGCCATTGCACTAACCTCACGATGTCCAACCGTGATTAGCCCACCTTCGTGCTCCTCCGTTACTCTTTGGGAGGAGACCGCCCCAGTCAAACTACCCACCAGGCACTGTCCTCGAACCGGATAACGGTCCAGAGTTAGAACATCAAACATACAAGGGTGGTATTTCAAGGACGGCTCCAACGCAACTGGCGTCACGTCTTCAAAGCCTCCCACCTATCCTACACATGTAGGTTCAATGTTCAGTGCCAAGCTGTAGTAAAGGTTCACGGGGTCTTTCCGTCTAGCCGCGGGTACACTGCATCTTCACAGCGATTTCAATTTCACTGAGTCTCGGGTGGAGACAGCGTGGCCATCATTACGCCATTCGTGCAGGTCGGAACTTACCCGACAAGGAATTTCGCTACCTTAGGACCGTTATAGTTACGGCCGCCGTTTACCGGGGCTTCGATCAAGAGCGTCGACCGAAGTCTAACCCCATCAATTAACCTTCCGGCACCGGGCAGGCGTCACACCGTATACGTCATCTTACGATTTTGCACAGTGCTGTGTTTTTAATAAACAGTTGCAGCCACCTGGTATCTGCGACTTCCAATAGCTCCATCCGCAAGGGACTTCACCGTCAGAAGCGTACCTTCTCCCGAAGTTACGGTACCATTTTGCCTAGTTCCTTCACCCGAGTTCTCTCAAGCGCCTTGGTATTCTCTACCCGACCACCTGTGTCGGTTTGGGGTACGATTCCTTACAATCTGAAGCTTAGAGGCTTTTCCTGGAAGCATGGCATCAATGACTTCATCACCGTAGTGACTCGACATCGTGTCTCAGCCTTACAGAGAGCCGGATTTACCTAACTCTCAAGCCTACGCACTTGAACCTGGACAACCGTCGCCAGGCCCACCTAGCCTTCTCCGTCCCCCCATCGCAATTGTAAGAAGTACGGGAATATTAACCCGTTTCCCATCGACTACGCCTTTCGGCCTCGCCTTAGGGGTCGACTTACCCTGCCCCGATTAACGTTGGACAGGAACCCTTGGTCTTCCGGCGAGGAGGTTTTTCACCCCCTTTATCGTTACTCATGTCAGCATTCGCACTTCTGATACCTCCAGCATGCCTTACAGCACACCTTCAACGGCTTACAGAACGCTCCCCTACCCAATACGATAAATCGCATTGCCGCAGCTTCGGTTTACAGCTTAGCCCCGTTACATCTTCCGCGCAGGCCGACTCGACTAGTGAGCTATTACGCTTTCTTTAAATGATGGCTGCTTCTAAGCCAACATCCTAGCTGTCTGAGCCTTCCCACATCGTTTCCCACTTAGCTGTAATTTGGGACCTTAGCTGGCGGTCTGGGTTGTTTCCCTCTCCACGACGGACGTTAGCACCCGCCGTGTGTCTCCCGGATAGTACTTACTGGTATTCGGAGTTTGCAAAGGGTTGGTAAGTCGGGATGACCCCCTAGCCTTAACAGTGCTCTACCCCCAGTAGTATTCGTCCGAGGCGCTACCTAAATAGCTTTCGGGGAGAACCAGCTATCTCCGAGTTTGATTGGCCTTTCACCCCTAGCCACAAGTCATCCGCTAATTTTTCAACATTAGTCGGTTCGGTCCTCCAATTGATGTTACTCAATCTTCAACCTGCCCATGGCTAGATCACTCGGTTTCGGGTCTATATCCAGAGACTGAACGCCCAGTTAAGACTCGGTTTCCCTACGGCTCCCCTAAATGGTTAACCTTGCCACTGAATATAAGTCGCTGACCCATTATACAAAAGGTACGCAGTCACACCACGAAGGTGCTCCTACTGCTTGTACGTACACGGTTTCAGGTTCTATTTCACTCCCCTCACAGGGGTTCTTTTCGCCTTTCCCTCACGGTACTGGTTCACTATCGGTCAGTCAGGAGTATTTAGCCTTGGAGGATGGTCCCCCCATGTTCAGACAGGATAACACGTGTCCCGCCCTACTCGATTTCACTGAACATACGCTGTCGGCTACGGGGCTATCACCCTGTTTCGCGGTCCTTTCCAGAACCTTCACCTGACGCATGTAAAGCTTAAGGGCTAATCCAATTTCGCTCGCCGCTACTTTCGGAATCTCAATTGATTTCTTTTCCTCGGGGTACTTAGATGTTTCAGTTCCCCCGGTTCGCTTCATTAACCTATGTATTCAGTTAATGATACCTGCTTATGCAGGTGGGTTTCCCCATTCGGAAATCGTAGACTCAAGTGGCTCTTACTGCCTCATCTACGCTTATCGCAAGTTAGTACGTCCTTCATCGCCTCTGACTGCCAAGGCATCCACCGTGTACGCTTAGTCACTTAACCATACAACCCGAAGGAGTTTCGAGTTGATGAACCAAGTCACCAAGGTTTCGTTGTCTCTCATTATTTGAATGAGCGAGAGACATGTCGATTTTGCCGGACTCAATTTTGAAACTTGAAAACAAGTTTCTACCAAGCACACTTGAATGTGTTGTTGGTGTATTCCATTTCGGAATACATTGAGAACTTTACAAATAATATTTCGTTTACGAATAAACAAAAGATTATTTTGTCAGCTTTCCAAATTGTTAAAGAGCAAGATTCGTATCTCTAATGAGATGAACCATGTTTAAGAACACTTATCTCTTCACATGGAGAAATGTGCTTAAAAGTGGTGGAGCTAAGCGGGATCGAACCGCTGACCTCCTGCATGCCATGCAGGCGCTCTCCCAGCTGAGCTATAGCCCCACGAATCTCTTTAAATAAACCATCAATCTGTGTGAACACTCATCGCAATAATCATTCGTATAAGGAGGTGATCCAGCGCCAGGTTCCCCTAGCGCTACCTTGTTACGACTTCACCCCAGTCATGAACCACAAAGTGGCAAGCGTCCTCCCGAAGGTTAAACTACCTGCTTCTTTTGCAGCCCACTCCCATGGTGTGACGGGCGGTGTGTACAAGGCCCGGGAACGTATTCACCGTGGCATTCTGATCCACGATTACTAGCGATTCCGACTTCATGGAGTCGAGTTGCAGACTCCAATCCGGACTACGACGCACTTTTTGGGATTCGCTCACTCTCGCAAGTTGGCCGCCCTCTGTATGCGCCATTGTAGCACGTGTGTAGCCCTACTCGTAAGGGCCATGATGACTTGACGTCGTCCCCACCTTCCTCCGGTTTATCACCGGCAGTCTCCCTGGAGTTCCCGACTTTACTCGCTGGCAAACAAGGATAAGGGTTGCGCTCGTTGCGGGACTTAACCCAACATTTCACAACACGAGCTGACGACAGCCATGCAGCACCTGTCTCTCAGTTCCCGAAGGCACAAGACTGTCTCCAGTCTCTTCTGAGGATGTCAAGAGTAGGTAAGGTTCTTCGCGTTGCATCGAATTAAACCACATGCTCCACCGCTTGTGCGGGCCCCCGTCAATTCATTTGAGTTTTAATCTTGCGACCGTACTCCCCAGGCGGTCTACTTAACGCGTTAGCTCCGAAAGCCACGGCTCAAGGCCACAACCTCCAAGTAGACATCGTTGACGGCGTGGACTACCAGGGTATCTAATCCTGTTTGCTCCCCACGCTTTCGCATCTGAGTGTCAGTATCTGTCCAGGGGGCCGCCTTCGCCACCGGTATTCCTTCAGATCTCTACGCATTTCACCGCTACACCTGAAATTCTACCCCCCTCTACAGTACTCTAGCCTGCCAGTTTCAAATGCAATTCCGAGGTTGAGCCCCGGGCTTTCACATCTGACTTAACAAACCACCTGCATGCGCTTTACGCCCAGTAATTCCGATTAACGCTCGCACCCTCCGTATTACCGCGGCTGCTGGCACGGAGTTAGCCGGTGCTTCTTCTGCAGCTAACGTCAAACGAATGCGCTATTAACACACCCGCCTTCCTCACTGCTGAAAGTACTTTACAACCCGAAGGCCTTCTTCATACACGCGGCATGGCTGCATCAGGCTTGCGCCCATTGTGCAATATTCCCCACTGCTGCCTCCCGTAGGAGTCTGGACCGTGTCTCAGTTCCAGTGTGGCTGATCATCCTCTCAGACCAGCTAGGGATCGTTGCCTTGGTGAGCCCTTACCTCACCAACTAGCTAATCCCACCTGGGCATATCCTGACGCGAGAGGCCCGAAGGTCCCCCTCTTTGGCCCGAAGGCATTATGCGGTATTAGCCATCGTTTCCAATGGTTATCCCCCACATCAGGGCAATTTCCCAGGCATTACTCACCCGTCCGCCGCTCGCCGCCCTTAACGTTCCCCGAAGGTTCAGTTAAGTCGCTGCCGCTCGACTTGCATGTGTTAGGCCTGCCGCCAGCGTTCAATCTGAGCCATGATCAAACTCTTCAATTTAAGATTTGATTCCCTAAATAATTAGGAGAGGCTCAATGAATACTGACTTCAAATTACCTTAGTAATTCAAAGCTATTACCATTCCAACAGAATGGTAATGAATTGACTGTGCCGATACCGAAGTATCGATTGGTCACTCAGTTCATTGATACCTAAGTTGATTCTTTAGAATCATCTTCGATTATCATCAACGAGTGCCCACACAGATTGATAGGTTTATATTGTTAAAGAGCGTTGCTTTTTCGAAGTTTCTTCTCAAAGCGGACGGCCATTTTAGCGACTTAATTTAGCGAGTCAACCATTTTTTTATTTTAAATTTCTTTAACTTAAGAAACTTAATTTTCCGTCTTTGCTGCCTTGCCTGCTTAAGCAGTTTTGCCTGACAACGGAAGCGCATTATAGGGAGGAATAAACGCTTGGCAAGAGTAATTTAAGAAAAAAATGACCTTTTGCAACCAAGCGGACAAATAAGCACCACATTGATTCTTAAACCAACAAATCCTGCCCCGGACATCTAAAAAAGCCACTTTTTCAACGCTATCAGGCCTGGCTTTCGGATCACACAGAGGAACAAAAAAACAAAAGCCATGCTGGGCATGGCTTTTACTGTTTTACTGACTGGCACTTATACGACCATCTTTGATTTCCAGCTTGATCGGCGTTCCGGGAAGAAACTCTCCGGCCAGGATTGATTTCGCCAACGGGTTTTCGACGTTCTGCTGGATAGCGCGTTTAAGTGGCCGCGCACCATATACAGGATCGAAACCGACCTGAGCAACCATATCCAAAGCTTCATCGCTGACTATAAGCTCGTAGTCTCGTTCCACTAAGCGTTTACGCAGACGCTCAATCTGAATAGAAGCAATCGACTTAATCTGATCCCGTCCCAGAGGATGGAACACCACGCTCTCATCCACCCGGTTTAGGAACTCAGGACGGAAATGATGACTGACCACTTCCATCACCTGCTCTTTAATGCCCTGGTAGTCGAGCTGAGCAAAGTTTTCCTGAATCCGTGACGAACCCAGGTTCGAAGTCATAATCACCACTGTATTGCGGAAATCAACCGTACGTCCCTGACCATCAGTCAGACGTCCGTCGTCCAAAACCTGCAACAGAATGTTGAACACATCCGGATGAGCCTTTTCGACTTCATCCAGCAAAATGACGGAATAAGGTTTGCGGCGTACTGCTTCAGTCAGATAGCCGCCCTCTTCATAGCCGACATAACCTGGAGGTGCCCCCACCAGACGAGCCACAGAGTGTTTCTCCATGAACTCCGACATATCAATCCGCACCATGGCGTCTTCACTGTCGAACATGAAGTTGGCGAGGGTTTTACACAGCTCGGTTTTACCCACACCGGTTGGACCTAAAAACAGGAACGAACCAATTGGACGATTTGGATCCGACAGTCCCGCACGGCTACGACGAATCGCATTTGCGACCACTTCGACCGCTTCAGCCTGACCGATGACACGCTGATGCAATACCTCTTCCATGCGCAGCAGTTTCTCTTTTTCTGCTTCAAGCATTTTCGCCACCGGAATACCGGTCTGCTTCGAGAGCACTTCGGCGATTTCGGCATCGGTCACTTTGTTGCGCAGCAGAGTCATCTCCTGCATTTCAGCCTGGGCTGCCAGATCAAGCTGTTTCTCCAGTTCAGGGATACGGCCATATTGCAACTCCGACATACGGCTCAAATCACCAGCGCGGCGAGCGACTTCCAGATCAAGACGAGCCTGCTCCAGTTCACTTTTAATATGCTGGGTACCAGACAAGGCTGCTTTTTCCGCATTCCACACTTCTTCCAGCTCAGCGTAATCCCGCTCTTTTTCCTCAAGCTCGTCGTTGAGAATATTGAGACGTTTTTCACTGGCATCATCGTGCTCGTTGCTCAGTGCCTGCTGCTCAATTTTAAGCTGGATAATTTTACGCTCCAGCTTATCCAAAGCTTCTGGCTTGGAGTCAATTTGCATCCGGATGCTGGATGCGGCTTCATCGATCAGGTCAATCGCTTTATCCGGCAACTGACGGTCCGAGACGTAACGGTGGGATAAACTGGCCGCCGCCACTATCGCCGGGTCGGTAATTTCCACATGGTGATGCAGCTCGTAACGCTCTTTCAATCCACGCAGAATCGCCACGGTATCTTCCACACTCGGCTCATCGACCAGCACTTTCTGGAAGCGACGTTCCAACGCCGGATCTTTTTCGATATATTGACGGTATTCATCCAGCGTAGTGGCACCGACACAATGCAGCTCACCACGAGCTAATGCCGGCTTGAGCATATTACCGGCATCCATCGAGCCTTCACCTTTACCGGCTCCCACCATGGTATGCAGCTCGTCAATAAACAGAATGACGTTGCCCTCTTCTTTGGCCAACTCATTCAGAACCGATTTCAGGCGTTCTTCAAATTCACCGCGATATTTAGCACCCGCCACCAGCGCGCCCATATCGAGCGATAGCACACGACGACCGCGCAGCCCTTCCGGCACCTCATTATTGATGATGCGCTGGGCCAAACCTTCGACAATAGCCGTTTTACCAACCCCGGGTTCACCGATCAGTACCGGATTGTTCTTGGTTCGGCGCTGCAGTACCTGAATGGTGCGGCGGATTTCGTCATCACGGCCAATCACAGGGTCAAGCTTGCCCTGCTCGGCACGCTCGGTGAGATCGATGGTGTATTTTTCCAGCGCCTGGCGCAGTTCTTCTGCATTCTGATCATTGACCTTCTGACCGCCACGAATTTTCTCTATCGCATCGGTAACCTTTTTCTCGGTCAAACCAAACTCTTTAAGTAACTTGCCGAGCGGGCCATGATCCTGCAACGCTGCCAACAGGTAAATTTCAGAGGAGATGTAGGCATCCTGACGCTTTTGCGCCACTTTATCGCACAGGTTAAACAGATTGCCCAAGCCACTTGAGAGCTGAACATCTCCGCCGATACCGCTGACTTTCGGAACACGATCAAGCATTTCACCTAATTTAGAGCGCAGTTGCATGGCATCGACATCCAACATCGTCAGCAATGGACGAATCGGACTGCCATTTTGATCCAGGAGTGCCACCATTAGGTGTACAGGTTCGATATACTGATGATCCCGCCCAAGTGCCAGTGACTGAGCGTCAGAAATCGCTATTTGGAATTTGCTGGTAAACCTATCAAGACGCATAACAACCTTCCTAACCTCGTCTGAGATAAACTATTAACGTTTAGAAAGATGGTTACGTAAGAGGGAATTTTCAAGGCAAGACCACTAACTTTATCAGGTTTAATTTTCACCAATCCAGATAAACGTGGCCTGACGGCCGGTCACACCATCACGACGGTAGGAATAAAAACGCTCTGCATCCTGATAGGTGCACAGCCCGTTGTCGAATATGGCATCAATACCCAGACGCTTCAGACGCAGTCGCACCAGTTGATTTATGTCAGCCCACCACTTGCCGGTTTGACGACCAGGTATGAAAGCCTGCGCGGCCTCGGGGTGTACAGCGCAAAATGCCGTCACCACATCCTCTCCGACTTCAAATGCCTGCGGACCGATGGCCGGCCCCAGCCACAACAGGACGTCCTGACCGGCAAAATTGACCAGTGCATTTTCGATAATGCCACCGGCTAATCCGCGCCAGCCGGCATGCACAGCCGCTACCTGAGAGCCCTGAGTGTTGGTGATGAGCACAGGCAGACAATCGGCGGTCATGGCACTGCACACCACATTGGTGCTGTCAGTCCAAACTCCGTCGGCGTCCAGTACCTGCTTGGTTGGCTCACTGACTTGTATCACCCGGGTGGAATGAGTCTGATTAAGCCAAAGTGGCGCAACCGGCATACCTGACTGCTGCTGCAGCCAGTCGCGGTTACGCTGTACTAATAGTGGATCATCCCCAACATGCATACCAAGATTCAATCCGGCATATGGCGCAGGTGAAACTCCGCCAGTCCGGGTTGAAGACAGAGCTCGCACCTTTGTCGGTGCCGGCCAGTTAGGGATAATCCAGCTCATACTTAATACTCTTCCGAGTGGTTTAGTTTGGCATCTTCACGCAGTGCTTCGCTCATCGCCACCATATCATCCGGTACCGGAGCATGGAATTCCAGCTCTTCACCTGTAATCGGGTGTGCAAAACGCAGCATGACAGCATGCAGCGCCTGACGGTCAAAACCACGAATCATTGCGGTCAGTTCTTCGGTGGCGCCTTTGGGGATACGCGCGCGGCCACCGTATGCACTGTCGCCCAGCAGCGGATGCTGCAGGTAAGACATGTGGACACGAATCTGGTGAGTACGGCCAGTTTCCAGACGCAGACGGATACGGGTGTGTTCACGGAAATGCTCCGCAACCCGGTAGTGAGTCACAGCCGGTTTACCCAGTGGGCTGACTGCCATCAGAGTACGTTTGGTGGAATGACGGCCAATCGGCTTATCAATCATGCCACCAGCGGTCATTTTACCGATCGCGATCGCCTCGTATTCCCGGGTGATGTTCCGCTTTTGCAGTTCGCGTACCAGACGCGTCTGGGCCGGAACGGTTTTCGCGACCACCATCAGACCGGTAGTGTCTTTATCCAGACGATGCACAATACCGGCACGCGGTACTTCCGCGATAGCCGGATAATGGAACAGTAAAGCGTTCAGCACAGTACCGTCCGGCGTTCCCGCCCCCGGGTGGACTACAAAATCACGCGGTTTGTTGATAACGATAATGTCGTCATCTTCGTAGACGATATCGAGCGGAATATCCTGAGCTTCCCAGCGCTGTTCATCTTCCAGTTCTGCCTGAACTGTTATCTCTTCACCACCCATGACTTTAGTCCGTGGTTTAGTCACCACACTGCCGTCAACGGTTACTTTCCCTTCCAGCAACCACTCTTTGAGGCGCGAACGGGAAAAATCGGTGAATAATTCAGCCACAGCCTGGTCTAAACGCTGACCTAGCTGGCTATCTTTTACTGTTTGAGTTAATTCAATCTGCTGAGCCATATCGAACTTTTTTAAAAACCGTGAGACTAATAGTCACTAGTATGGAAAAATATGACGCCATTGTATCTGTTACTGCCAAGAAAGTAACGAACCGTTTTGCGGAGCGCCGATGCTCCAAGTGTATAAGCTTTAATTGCAAGGAACTCACTCCTGACATGAAATACCAAACTTTATCAGGCTTACTCGCGTTATCTCTTCTGGCCGGCTGTTCGAGCACTAAAGAAGTAGTGCCGGATGTCCCCCCCGCTCAGCTGTACACTGAAGCACAAACTTCACTGCAGGGCGGCAATTGGATGACAGCGATTGAAAAGCTTGAAGCGCTGGATTCACGCTACCCGTTCGGGGCGTACTCCGAGCAAGTACAACTGGATCTGATTTACGCCTACTATAAGAACGACGATCTGGCGTTAGGTCTGGCGACCATTGAACGCTTTATCCGCTTAAACCCGACCCATGAAAAAATGGATTGGGTACTTTACATGCGTGGCCTGACCCATATGGCTCAGGATCGCAACTTTATGCATGACCTGTTTAATGTTGATCGCAGTGACCGCGATCCGGAACCGGTAAAAGCCGCATTTGCCGACTTCAAAAAGCTGCTGCAACGCTACCCGGCCAGCCCCTACGCAGAAGATGCCCAGCGCCGCATGTTTGCACTGAAAAACCGCCTGGCGGATTACGACCTGGCGACCGCGGATTTCTATCTGCGCCGCGAAGCCTGGATTGCCGCCATTAATCGTACTCAAGAGCTGCAAAAAACTTATCCGGATACCGAAGCCGCGCGCAAGTCGCTGGAGATTCAACTGGAAGCCTATCAACAACTGGGCCTGAAAGACTCGGTTGAGCGTACCCGCCAGTTGATGCAACTCAACCCGGAGCAGTGAGCAGCCGATAGCCTTATGCTTATCGGCTTGTAATGACTGAAAGCCACTTCTTCGGAAGTGGCTTTTTTGATTCAGCTAGATGACGAGATAAGAAAAGAAGGTCAGAAATTATCCGCTGTAACGGCATTCGGAATCAGGTTAGCAAGGCGCAAGGTGAACCACCTCACCAGAGGTGGTGTACACAAATTAAGCACCGAGTTTTTTCAGGTTCATCGCGGCTTTCCGGGGAAAGCCGCTTTTATCTTTAAAAAAAAGTAATCGATATCTCGGTAACCGTAGCCCATTCGTTTGATTAACTTTATCTTGTTGTTTATCCCTTCGAGCGTACAGGTATTGAGTGGGTAGCTTGCAGAAGCAACGATGCCATGAAGATACGGTTTGAGCTTTCTCGCGAAGTCCATAAGCGGCTTGATCCCGCTTTCTTGAACTTGCTCCCACCATACGTCCCATAAGTCTTCCGCTTCTCTTTCCGACTGACACCTCCATAACTCTTTAAGCTGAGAGCCAAGTAAATACGTCACCATTAAGTCCTTGTTCATGCTCAGTATCTCACTCAGATAGCTCTCCTGCTTACCGTCTAAATTAGCTCTGTTTTTGAGGAGAACCCAGCGTGAACGTTTCACCCATTGGCGCGTTTTCTTGTCCTGTTTGAGTTGATTAGCTTGGTCAACTCTGACTCTATCCATCACTTCCCGGCCAAATTTGGCGACCACGTGGAATAAGTCGTACACAATGCGGGCGTTAGGACAATGTTGCTGCACTTCAAAGTCGAAAGCCGTATTCATATCCATTGCAACCGCTTCTATGTTCTGGCTATGCTCACCGAGTAATTCAAAGAAGGGACGGATATCTTTTCGGCTGCGTCCGACGCCTATCCAAAGCACTTGATGCGTCTTAGCATCCGCGATAACAGTGGCATAACGATGTCCCTTGAAGAGAGCAAACTCATCCATGACCAGTTGTCTCAGCTCTGCCCAGTTAACCTCTGGCACCACATGTTGCAGCCGACGCTTATCTATCGCCTTAATCGTATGCCAATGAACCCCCGTCATCTGGGCAATATGTTTGATAGGAAGAAGAGGCAACAACTGCTCAATGTAACTTCTTAAGCGGTTAGTCAGGCGAGCAAAAGGTTCAAGCCAAGAAATAGATTCGGTTTTGATACCGCAGTCAGGGCACTTGATACGCCTTGTTTGTAGGG
The DNA here is from genome assembly GCF_029962385.1 of Vibrio sp. ABG19. NCBI lineage: Bacteria > Pseudomonadati > Pseudomonadota > Gammaproteobacteria > Vibrionales > Vibrionaceae > Vibrio > Vibrio sp. ABG19. The sequence goes on from NZ_CP071708.1 coordinate 601,420, forward strand.
ATAGCTCGACGGGTACGCCGAGAATCATCGCTTCCTTAATCGTGCGCCACTGATAATCATGTATGGCTTGAACATGTTGCCCACATGAACATCGAGCAGTTGTGCTGGGTTGGAGAGTAATCGTGATGAGAGAAGACGTTTGTACAGACTTTACGACATGAAAGCCTTCCCAGAACGATGATAGGAAAGTATGATTCGGCATGAAAACGGTAGTTTGTGTAAGGTTGTGTTTGGCGATGTAACCTTATCACTTACTACCGTTTTTGTTTTAAGTTCCCGCTAATCCGCGATGAACCTTTTTTCAGGCCGAAGCAAGCCACTAAAAAGCAGAGATTTTTTAGTAACAACACTCCCCACTGTAGCCCGTTCATTGTGAATCTCAAGCTTTTTTCCTCCCTCATGATGGTACTCTTTGCTTAAGATCACGTTTGTTTTCACTCGCAGAAACACCAGGCACAAAAGTGATATTGATCACATTTTTTTTGATATGAAAACGGCAATCTGAACTCAACCCATAAGGGATGCAACAGAGGAAAAGTCACTATGCAAATGAATATCACTGGTAAAAACATTGAAATCACCTCTGCAATCCGTGCGCACATTGAGAGTAAATTCAAAAAGCTGGAAAAATGGCAAGTAGACATCATCGGCTGCCAGGCTAGCTTTAGCGAAGAACCTAACAAACAGAAAAAGTTTGAGGCAACCATCAGCATTCCAAAAGGACAAATCAACGCCTCAGCAGTCCATGAAGATCTTTACGCAGCCATCAACGAGGTAGAACAAAAACTCGAACGTCAACTGAATAAACTGCGTCATAAGCCGGAAGCTCGTCGTACTGACAAACCGGAGTTGGAAGAAGAAGTGGAAGAATAAGGAAACGGTTTTAGAGATAGCGCCTGCGGGCGCTATTTTTTTGCTTGACGCTCCCAGCCCGCTTGCTTATTGTGTGTTCTCTTCACCCCTTTGTACGGACAAACATGACTCTGCACTCACTGTTCTTTTTTGACTTCTTTTTTCTCCAAAACTAGTTGGAGGCACGCTCGTTCGCGAAAGATAAGTCAAAAACGAACAGAAAGCCTCCCATACGGGGGGCTTTTTTTATAAGGACAATAAGTATGACAGACAGACAGTATTCACTCGAAGAGATTCGACTGCGCCTCAATGAACTCGATGATCAACTTCTCAGCCTGCTTTCTGAGCGTCGCAGCCTCAGTATCGAAGTAGCGAAAAGTAAAGTTGAAACATCTAAGCCGGTACGTGATGCCGCACGAGAGCAGCAACTGCTTGTCAAACTGATCCATGCAGGCAAAGACAAATATCAGCTCGATGCCCCCTACATTACCAAAATTTTCCATACCATCATCGAAGACTCTGTGCTGCTGCAGCAAACTTACCTGCAAAACCTGGCCAATCCGCAAAGCCGTAAACCTTTGGCACGAGTCGCTTTTCTGGGTTCAAAAGGCTCGTATTCCCACCTTGCCACTCGGGAATATTTCAGCCGTAAAAATACCGAACTGATTGAATTAAACTGTGAACAGTTCAAAGAGATCACGACCACGGTTGAATCCGGCCATGCCGACTACGGCGTGCTGCCGATCGAAAACACCAGTTCTGGCTCGATCAATGAAGTGTACGATTTGTTGCAGCACACCACGCTATATATTGTGGGTGAGATTACCCAGCCGATTGAACACTGCCTGGTGGCAACCCAGGATATCCGCCTGGAAGATATCCAGGTCCTGTACTCTCATCCGCAGCCGCACCAGCAATGCAGCGAATTTATCAGCCGCCTTAACGGGGTAAAACTGGAAACCTGTGCCAGCACCGCCGATGCAATGAAAAAAGTTCAGGAACTGGGCCGCAATGATGTCGCCGCTATCGGCAATGCGTCGAGTGGTAAACTGTATGGCCTGCAACCTATCCAGGGCAATATTGCCAACCAGACCGAAAACCATACCCGTTTTATTATCGTGGCGCGCAAACCGGTTGAAGTGTCGGCGCAGATCCCGGCCAAAACCACGCTGATTATGTCAACCTCACAGGAAGCGGGATCGCTGGTCTCTACCCTGCTGGTACTGCAGCGTTACGGTATCAATATGACCAAGCTGGAATCACGTCCGATTATGGGCAATCCGTGGGAAGAGATGTTCTATGTCGATCTGGAAGCCCATCTCGATTCCGAGAGCATGCAAAAAGCGCTGCTTGAACTGACCCGCTTAACCAAACACCTCAAGGTATTAGGTTGTTATCCAACGGAAAATGTTAAACCGACCCAGGTAAAGCTAGCTGAACGATAACTGAATCATATATTTCACTGTAAACGCTGGTAGTTGCATATTCTGTCCCTATAATAAGCACGCTATTTTGATTAGTGACAATGGATGCACTACTGGCGGTTTCATACTACCAGGCATGTGAGTAAGGACCAACACAAGGACAGATGCCCGGTGACTGCCGGACTCGCTCAAATACGGATGACCAAAACGCTCCTTTTTGCTTTACTCGGGCTCTCCATGCCAGTAATGGGACAAGAGCTCAATATCTATCTGTGGGAAGACACCCTGTCACCACGGGTCATCGACGCCTGGAATCAGACTCACGATACACCTCTGCACCTTTATCATTTTGACAACGATGATGAGCGTAGCCTGCTGATGCTCAACAGCGTCCAGTTGCCATTTGATGTCGTTATTCTCGACAATGTCTCTGCCCATATCTTTTCGCGCCAGAATGAGTTTGAAGATCTCTCTGAACTATCGGGGCGAGACAATAACTTCCCGCGCTGGAATCAGGCCTGTGGTACCCATGCTATCCCCTACTTCTGGGGCTATGTCGGTATCGCTTATCGTAAAAGTAAAGTTGCGGCGCCACCAACGCATTGGTCCCAGTTGGTCAATATCAGTGATGAGTTAAAGGGGCATGTCGGACTGATTTACGACAGTGTCGAGACTCTTTTACCTGCACTGTACAGCCTCGCTTACTCACCGATCACCGATTCCCTGCCAGAGTTGAAAGAAGCCTATCAGGTCATGGAAGCCGCGACCCCAAAGGTGTTGACCTATGAATACGCATTAAGCTATGTGCGCAGTCATACTCAAAACGACGACTTATTTATGGCACTGGCCTACAGCGGTGACCATTACGCACTGAATCGTTTTTTCAATAATGACGACTGGGCCTTTACTCTGCCGCAAGGCAAGCCTTATATCTGGATTGACTGTCTGGCTATCAACAGCAATTCGCAGCAAAAAGCCGAGGCGCGTGCGTTTCTTGAGTTTTTGATGCGCCCCGATATCGCAGCAATGAATGCTCAGGATATGCAGAGTGCCACCCCGAACCGCGCCGCGATGGCACTTTTGCCGCAGCAAGATGTTCATGACAGCAGCCTTTATTTGTCCGATGCACAACTGGACCAAGCCATCATCGACCATGAGCTCTCACCGCGAAATCTCAGCGTCAGAGCAAAAATCATCAATAATGTAATCGACCTTCATGAAGCTAAACCATAGAATCCTGCTGCTGATTGCACCCGTTATCCTGCTCAGTGCCGCCGCATCAAGCTACATCATCTACAGTAGCCAGAAAGATGCTCTGCTTAAACGTACTGACAGTTATTTGCAGCTCAATATGGAAAAGCTGGCCAGCCATTTCAAACAGACGCGTGCCCTGCTCAACAGCTACTCGTTTACGTTAGCCAAGAGCGACATTCTCCGGCATTACTTTGAGCATGAAAGCAATCCCTATCGTGAACTGGAACTGGTGGATAATCTCAATCAGACCATCGATATTCTCCAGCCCAGCGATGTCGATTTTGTCGCGCTGTCTATTTTGGATGAACAGCACAATGAGCTCTATTATGCCGAGAACAGTAATGATCCTTTCGCGCGCTTTGACCCCAAAGTCAAAAACTTTGTCGAGCAGCAATTTAAGCAGAGCCATAACACTTCCAATGTCAGCTACACCGAAAACTCTGCCGGTGAAGGCGTCCTGGTCCGTTATGATGTATTAGATACCCAAACCCTGCAGACCCCGCTAAGTTACAACCGCGATGAAATCTTTTTTGTGGTGGTATACGTCACGCTTGATAAATTCAACGCGCTGCGCAGACAAATCGAGTTTGATAACCAAAGCCCGTTGTTTTTCCAGCCCCAGCCACCGCAAAATCCGCAGCAACTGACCCAGAGTGTCGAACTGCAACCAGATATGTACGCCATTCTCGACCCGGCCCCGCTGCTGCTGCGCCAGCACCTCAACAGCATTCAGAAAGAGCTGATGATTTCGTTTGGTTTATCGGCGTTAATCACGGTGATCCTCCTTCTGATGCTGCTATATAAACATATGATTAATCCGATCCTGCGTCTGGATGAGCAGTTGCAGGAGGTAGAGAATAAACAGCGTCAGAATATTGAACTGCGCGACTCGGATGATGAAATCGGCCGTCTGTCAGCCCGTTTCTATGCCATGTATGCCGAGCTCGACAGCTCTTATCAGCAAACCAAAACGCTGGCCGAATACGATCATCTGACCAAGCTGGCAAACCGACGCCAGTTTCATCACAAAGCCGAGCAAATCCTGCTGGATATCCCGGGTAACCACCACCTCTGGGTGCTGTATATCGACCTGGATAACTTTAAATACGTCAACGACAAATACGGCCATCAGGTGGGTGATTCTCTGCTGGTTAACTTCGCCTCTCATGTCCGGCTGGTGTGCGAGGAATTCGAACTTTATCAGGTCTCCAGCCTGGCTGCCCGTCTGTCGGGTGATGAGTTCGCGATTTTACTCTCCGCGCCAGCTCACGGCGCTCATTACGCCGATGATTTTGCCCAGCGTCTGCTCGACCCGATTCAAAACCGTGACCACTCCCCTCTGAGTCACTTTCCGATTACCGCCAGTATCGGGATTGCCACCTATCCGCAAGATGGCGTTCGGGTGGAAAAATTGCTGCTTAACTCGGATACCGCGATGTATCAGGCCAAAAACGCCGGTAAAAATCAGATTGCTCACTACTCACAGCAACTGGATGATATCGTCAAACGGCGTAATGACATTGAACGAGCTTTGCGAGAGCAAAATTTTGATCAGGAATTCAGTCTGGTCTATCAACCCTATTTCACCTGTTCCGGGCATAACGTCGCCGGATTTGAGGTTCTGTTGCGCTGGTTCTCTCCGCAACTGGGCGAAGTGGCTGCGGACGAATTTATCCCCATCGCCGAGCAGACCGGCCTGTTTGGAATCATTGATCGCTGGGTTATCCAGTCCGCTTTCGCCGACTTTAACACCCTGAGCCGGGAATTTTCCCAGCCGGTACAGCTGTCGATCAACCTCTCCTCAGCCGAGCTGGACTCAAAAAATCTGGCTCAGTTTATCGAACAACATGCCCGTTATTACGATCTGGAGCCGTATCGGATAGAGTTTGAAATTACCGAAACCTTTGCCGCCAATTCACAAAGCTATCCGCTGCTGGATGAACTGTCCAAGCAGGGATTTGGCCTTACCATTGATGATTTTGGTTCAGGTTACACCTCGATAGCACAACTGGTACAATACCCGGTACAAAAAATAAAATTTGATCGCCAGTTTCTGGATACTCTGCTCAGCAGCAATAAGCAGCAAGTCATTAAACCACTGATTGAGTTGTGTCACTCACAAGGCATTGAAGTGACCGCCGAAGGGATAGAAAGTGTGGAAATGCTTCACTGGCTGACCGAATATCGGTGTGATTTTATGCAAGGCTACCTTTTTGGTCAGCCGATGACGCTGATAGAGATACGTAACTGGCAACAATACAACGAGAGTAATCAGTTTTATGCACAAAGTGATCATTGCTTCACTTAATCCGGCCAAGATCAGTGCCGTAGAAAGCGCATTCAGCAGCGTGTTTCCCGCCCAGGCATTCAGTTTTACCGGTGTCAGCGTTGCCAGCGAGGTCGCCGATCAACCGATGAGTGACGCCGAAACCAAACTCGGCGCGCTGAACCGGGTCCGAAATGCCCGGCAGGCAGTCAATGACGGCGATTATTATGTCGGCCTGGAGGCGGGGATTGAGGGCGGTGTGACCTTCGCCTGGATGATTATCGAATCCGGATCGCGACGCGGTGAGTCACGTTCAGCCAGTTTGATGCTTCCGCCGCAGGTGTTGGCAAAACTGGCTGACGCCAATGAACTGGGCGATGTGATGGATGAGGTATTCGGCACACAGAATATCAAACAGCAAGGCGGTGCGATTGGCTTGCTGACCCAACACCAGCTGACTCGCAGTTCGGTCTATCATCAGGCTCTCATTCTGGCTTTGATCCCGTTTATCAATCCGGACCATTTCCCTGCCGGGGCGATATAAGCCAGACCATAGCCGTCATTCACAGTGAGCCGGGGGTGTAACAAAAACAAAAACGCCAGCCTGGGGCTGGCGCTGTTTATCCGGGTTGTGGTTATTTCAATATCAACTTAGCCAAACTATCCCGCTCTGTATCGGTGCGGGATTTTAGCTCGTTCGACCCACGGGTAATGGTTGCAATTCCCACTCCGAGCATCTGGCTGACCTGACGCTGAGACATTTCACCTTTGAGCAGCTCACACAGAATATTGACCCGCGCGACCAAGGACTCACGTTCATCCGGGGTCATTAACATCGTCAGCAGCATTGCATGCTGATCGTTATCAGCGGCCTCTTTCACCACTGACATTAATTGTGACCAGTCGTCGTACTCAGGTTGTTGTGACATGATTGTACTCGTTGAGTGATACATGAACTCTATTGTAGTGAACACTCAAACGGAATCAATATTTTGTCGCGATCTCCTGTGAATTGAGAAAGGCGCCATCAACCCCTTTCAGGTCGCGGTAATAAGTTTCAAACATCAGAATGTTTTGCACATAGCCGCGCGTCTCACGAAACGGGATTGCTTCGATAAAGGCGAACGCATCCAGTTTACCACCACTCTCTTCCCGCCAACGGTCGACCCGATGCGGACCGGCATTATAAGCCGCAAAAGCGAAAATACGGTTATTATCGTACCTCTCCAACAACCCGTTAAGATAGTGGCTGCCTATCTCGATATTTTTACCGACCTCAAACAGATCGTCTGCACCGTTATAGCTAATCTGATACTTTTTCGCGGTGTAACTGGCCGTCGCCGGCATAATTTGCATGATACCGCGCGCGCCCACTGGCGAGCGTGCTTCCGAGTCCATTGCACTCTCCTGACGAGCCAGAGACATCAGCATTATCGGGTCCAGGCCGTGCTTATCGGCATAGAAATCAAACCACCATTGATGCGCCAACGGAAAACGCAGTTGCATATTATCCCACATCCGCGCCGATATCGACGCCGTCACCGTCAGATGATGCCAGTGCTGGCTGGCAGCATAGGCAGCCAGCATCTCTTTTTGCGGCTGCTTGACCCTGCTCAGTAGCCAGTACCACTCACTTTTCGCAGCCGCAATTTTATCCCGTTCAATCAATTCCTGAATTCGCACCAGACTGGTGTGATAAGGCTTAACCTGTGCCGTATCCAGCTCAACGGTCGAGATCGGGTATTTGATCGACTGTTGCAGCGCTTTTGCCGCCGCCACACTGTAGAAGTTACGCTGACCTAAAATAGCACGCAGCCGCTGGTTACCCTGCTCCTGCTTACCGAGCGCGATTTCACTGCGCCCCAGCCAGTACTGCCAGCGGGTCGCTTGCTGTTCATCCTCCGGGAACTGCTTTATCCAATCTTCGACGCCTTGCCAGTCGAGATTAACCAGTGCCAGGCGGATACGCGCTTCAATCAGATCGCTGTTGTGGCTGCCGACAATCATGTTGTCGCGCCACTGCCGTAAATCCGTCGGTTTGACATCCATCATACGCCGCGCAATATACTGACCAACCCGCGCGATTTGTTGTGCAGACCAGTTTTGTGCCTTGGCAACCGGTGCCAGCAGCGGTTGCGCTTTCAGCTCATCAATCCGGGCCAGTTTCTCCAACGCCAACACCGCCTGACGCTGCGCCAGCTCACCACTGCTGTACTGACGGGCAAAGCTCTCTACGGTGTCCGGCTTATCAAACAGCGCCAGCATCGCCTGGGCGCTTTGCTGAGCATTCTTGCCCTTGACTTTCTTAGCCAGATAACGCAACAAGGAACGGTTACGACCTTCAAATGCCAGCACCATGCGCTGCAGGATAAGGTCATCACTCAGACCGCCCTGTTTATCCCAGCTGTCAAACAGAGGATCGCAGGCATCAGATACACTGGCTCCGCTCAGCCACAGTGATTCGGCCCCGCGGTAAGCTTCATCACGCTTACCTGTTTGCAACTTCGCGTTGTAATAGTGACAACGATAAGTCTCACCGTTGGGTTCATTGGGAGAAAACTGCAGCAGCGCCCCCCATTTCTTATCGCGCGCCAATGCGCTGATATAGGGTGCACTAATGCGGGCGGAGAACGGAAATTCCTGATGGGAATCGATAAAAGCACGTACCGCAATCGGCGGCTTGCTGCCCATATCAATCAGAAAACTACGGTAATCAAGATAAGGCGTCAGCGGATAATCAGCCAGCTTAGAACGCACTTGCTTAAACGCGTCCACGTTACCGTCATCCAGCCACTGCTGGGCCTGATCATACAGCGCACGCTGCGCGTCTGTTTCTGCCGAGCTTGAGAACGCTGCGCCGCTCATCAATGTGCTGCATACCAGCACTGATGACACAAGACGAGGCGGCCGAGAAAAACACCAAAGCGTCATGGCTCTTATTCCTTTAAAAAACGAGTCATTTCTATATGAACATTACGCTGATCGTAACGCTGATTGTAAAGGTGCGAGATGTAAAGTTGATGTAAATAATACGACAGTGCCAGTTCAGCGAGTCAAAGTGTGTGGCAGGTTACGTATCCTTGCCAACCTATTTGGGCGCTTCATCAGTTATCCCTTACATGAACGCATCCGATGACACAACAGGTCATCCGCCACCTCAGCCTGACGATGTGCCACGCAGGCCACAGTCGTGAAAAATCAGCGTTAAAGATCAGGCGCCGCTAGTAACAAACGGCGCTGCTTTAGTATAGAATATTGGCTTTATTGTGTTTGAAAGTTTAGGAATGATCGGCAATGGCTGAATACGTCTATACCATGTCACGGGTGAGCAAAATTGTGCCACCTAAACGTCAAATTCTTAAAGACATCTCGCTGAGCTTCTTTCCGGGAGCCAAGATCGGTGTTTTGGGTCTCAACGGTGCAGGTAAATCGACTCTGCTGCGTATCATGGCGGGCATCGATACTGATATCGATGGTGAAGCACGCCCACAACCAGGTCTGAATGTCGGCTATCTGCCTCAGGAACCGGTGCTGGATGAGTCCAAAACAGTACGTGAAATCGTTGAAGAAGCGGTCTCTGATGTGGCCGGTGCTCTTAAGCGTCTGGATGAGGTGTACGCCGCGTACGCAGAACCGGATGCAGACTTCGATGCGCTGGCGAAAGAACAAGGCGAGCTGGAAGCACTGATTCAGGCGAAAGACGGCCATAATCTGGAAAACGCGCTGGAACGTGCAGCCAACGCACTGCGTCTGCCGGAATGGGATCAGAAAATCGCCCACCTATCGGGTGGTGAGCGCCGCCGTGTGGCGATCTGTCGCCTGCTGCTGGAAAAACCAGACATGCTGCTACTGGACGAGCCGACCAACCACCTGGATGCCGAATCTGTAGCCTGGCTGGAACGTTTCCTGGTGGACTACACAGGCACTGTGGTCGCGATTACCCACGACCGTTACTTCCTGGACAACGCGGCTGGCTGGATTCTGGAACTGGACCGTGGTGAAGGTATTCCATGGCAGGGTAACTACACCTCATGGCTGGAACAAAAAGACGCGCGTCTGCAACAAGAAGCATCGCAGGAAAAAGCTCGTCAGAAGACGATTGAGAAAGAACTGGAATGGGTTCGTCAGAATCCAAAAGGCCGTCAGGCAAAATCGAAAGCTCGTATGGCTCGCTTTGAAGAACTGCAAAGCGGCGATCACCAGAAGCGTAATGAAACGAACGAACTGTTCATTCCGCCAGGTGAGCGTTTAGGCGATAAAGTGATCGAAGTGAAGAATCTGAGCAAATCATTTGATGGCCGCGTGCTGATCGATGACTTGTCATTCAATATGCCAAAAGGCGCGATCGTCGGCATCATCGGTGCCAACGGTGCCGGTAAATCAACCCTGTTCAAGATGCTGAGCGGCACCGAGCAACCTGATTCAGGCAGCATAGAAATGGGTGATACTGTGAAACTGGCTTCTGTGGATCAGTTCCGTGATTCAATGAATGACAACAACACGGTATTCCAGGAGATCTCGGAAGGCGCGGACATCATCAAGATCAATAACTTTGAAATTCCGGCGCGCGCTTACTGCTCACGCTTTAACTTCAAAGGCTCAGATCAACAGAAAGTCATTGGTGAACTGTCTGGTGGTGAACGTAACCGTGTGCACCTGGCCAAACTGCTTAAAGCGGGCGGTAACGTACTGCTGCTCGATGAACCGACCAACGACCTGGACGTAGAAACCCTGCGTGCCCTGGAAGAAGCACTGCTCGAGTTTCCTGGCTGTGCCATGGTTATCTCGCACGACCGCTGGTTCCTCGACCGTATTGCGACCCATATCATCGACTACCGTGATGAAGGTCAGGTGAACTACTACGAAGGTAACTACAGCGAATACATGGATTGGCTGAAGAAAACCCTCGGTCCGGAAGCGGCAGAACCGCACCGTATCAAGTACAAACGTATCACCAAGTAATCTGCTGTCAGATTTCACGCCAAAGGCCGCTTTATGCGGCCTTTTTTATTATATTGCGCACGGTTAAACTCGTGTTGAGCACGGTTAAACAGTGGAGAGTGCCACTCTTTGCTATGCTTGAAGAGCTCAGTTCAAAAGGAAAACGACCATGATAGAACGCCGCCACTTCAGCCGTATCATTTACCAGGCTCCCGCGACCATTATTCAGGGAGATTATCAGCTTGCCACCTGCATCCAGGACCTGTCTCTGCATGGACTTTTATTGTGGGCGGTTGATGAGCCGGATATTGATCCTTCACGTCTGGTTGACGTCTCTTTTATGTTACCGGACAGTGATATCAACATCACCCTGAGTGCCCAATTAGTCAGCCAGGATGAGCGTATCCTGCGTCTGACCATCGATCACATCGATATCGAGAGTATCAGCCACTTAAAACGCCTGGTCGAACTCAATGTCGGCAACGACACTCTGCTGCACCGCGAGATGGAATACCTGGCTGATCTTGGTGATTGCGCCGCCGACTAGTCCGCTTTGCAGTTCGTGGTTTGCGCACGACCTGGTAAGGCCGAAAACTGAACATCGCTATACCTGCCCCTAAACGGGATAAAAAAAACGCTGCCGAAGCAGCGCTAATTACCGGGGGAGAGTTAGCCTCGATGAATCGAGTCATTTGCTTGTTTTAATAAATTCTGGCTCTCCAGCATAAATTGCTGGGAGTAGTCGCCAAACCATTGGCTGACTTTGTCAAAATGGGTGATGAAGCCCTGCTTGTCACGGTCAGTAATCAGTTTGACCGCTTCACCAAAGTTACGGTAGAAGTCCTCGATCATGCTGATGTTCTCTTCCGATGACAAAATAATATCGCCGTACAGATTAGGATCCTGACCAAATAAACGCCCCACCATCGCCAGTTCAAGGCGATAAATCGGTGAACTGAGCTGCAACAGCTGCGCCAGGTTAGGATTCACTTTCGACAAATGCAGGCCGTAAGCGAACGAGGTAAAGTGGCGCAGCGCCTGAATCAAGGTCATCCCATGATCATGCTCAGCGGCATCAATCTGACACAAACTCGCGCCCCAGATGGAGAACTGTTTGAGCAGCCATTGGTAATGCTCTTCGCCGCGACCATCACAGTACACAATCACCTGCTTAGCGAGGCTAGGCACATCCGGGCCGAACATCGGGTGCAGACCCACCACTGGCCCCTGGTGCGCCGCAAGCATGGCTTTGAGCGGTTTGCTCTTGACCGAGGTCAGGTCACACAAAATACAGTCGGCTGGCAGATTGTTCAGTTTTTCTATCACGCCCAGCGTGAGGTGAATCGGAACTGTGACCACCACCATGCCGGCATCACTGAGCATTTCATCGGCACGCTCCCAGTCTTTACTGCCCAGTATTTTGACCGGGTAGCCCGACAGTTTGAACATCCGCGCAAACAAGCCGCCAAGCTGACCGTGACCACCGATGATCACCACAGAGCGCAGTTCCGGATTCAGACACTTAAAGCCGGAATCCTTTTCACTGGCGTAGGACTCACGCATGGTACGACGCAGAATATCTTCGATGAGTTGCGGTGGTACCCCTTTACGCTCCGCTTCTTCACGACGGGACGCGAGCATCGCGGCCTCGCGGTCCGGAGCATAAATCGGTAAGCCATGCTGACTTTTTACTTCACCAACTTTCTCGACCAATGCCAGACGACGAGCCAGCAGTTCCACCATCTGCTTGTCAACGGCATCAATCTGATCACGCAATTCATTTAATTCTACGGCCATGAATAATCCTTTAATTAACCTTTAAGGCGATCTTGCAAAAACGGAATCAGCTCCTGATGAGCGTGGCGTAATAATGCCTCAGTTGTATCCCAATTAATACAGGCATCCGTGATGGAAACGCCGTAAGCCATCTTATCGAAAGGCAGGTCTGAAGACTGGTTGCCTTCGTTGATATGGCTCTCAATCATCAGACCGATAATAGAGCGGTTGCCTTCACGGATCTGGTGAATCACATCTTCTGCCACCAGAGGCTGACGACGGTAATCTTTGCGTGAGTTCGCGTGGCTGCAATCCACCATCAGCGCCGCATCCAGGCCGACTTTAGCCAGATCTTCTTCACACTCCGCGACAGAAACTGAATCGTAGTTGGTCTGCTTACCGCCACGCAGAATAACGTGACCGTTGCTGTTACCTTGCGTGGTCAGCAATGCAACCTGTCCGTCACGGCTGATCCCCATAAAGCGGTGGCTGGAAGACGCGGCCTGCATCGCATTGATCGCCGTCGACAGGCTGCCGTCAGTACCGTTTTTAAAACCGATCGGCATCGACAGGCCACTGGCCATTTCACGGTGCGTTTGTGATTCAGTGGTCCGCGCGCCAATCGCAGCCCAGCTGAAGGTGTCAGCCAGGTATTGCGGACTGATCGGATCCAAGGCTTCAGTTGCGAGCGGGATTTCCATCTCGGCCAGATCCACCAGCAACTGGCGACCGACATGCAGACCGTGCTCAATATCAAAGGTACCGTCCAGGTGCGGGTCGTTAATCAGACCTTTCCAGCCCACAGTGGTACGCGGCTTTTCGAAGTAGACGCGCATCACAATGTAGAGTTGATCTTTAAGCTCTTCCGATAACGCTTTAAGACGCTTGGCGTACTCTTTCGCCGCTGCAATATCGTGGATAGAACACGGGCCGCACACCACCAGCAGACGATGATCGCGCTTGTGGATGATGTCGGCGATTTCCTGACGCGACTGGCGAATAAAACGACGGGCATTGTCACTCAAAGGCAGCTTGTCTTTCAGTGCATCTGGAGTAATCAGTATCTGTTCATCAACAATGTTGATATCGCTTAATTCACTTTTTTTCATCGCGTCACCTGTAATCTTTTATTTACACACTTTGATAATAAGGGTGTTCAAGTTGTATAAAACACAAATTAACAGGGTTTAAAAACAATGCAAGTGTAAATTTTAAAAAACATTTACTGTAAATTTATATTTACAATTAGCAGTTATGCTATTTTCACCACAAAGTGCCGCCTGAGGCGTGTTTTCTTGCCTTACTCTCCCCTAAAATAGCCCCCTTTCCACCCGCGATGAAACAGGTTTATGGATTTAATTCTCTCGTTACTGCAGCAGATGTGTGTCTACCTTGTGCTGGCCTACATGCTGAGTAAAACCCCCATTTTTTTGCCATTACTGAACATTTCACGCCGCTTCAATCACCGACTCAGTGTGTATGTGCTGTTCTCGCTGTTCTGTATTATGGGCACCTATTTTGGTCTGCAGATTAATGATGCCATCGCCAATACCCGAGCGATCGGCGCGGTGATGGGGGGCCTGTTTGGCGGTCCTGTGGTTGGCTTTGCGGTTGGGCTGACCGGCGGTATCCACCGCTATTCCCTCGGTGGCTTTACCGACCTGGCTTGTGCGGTCTCGACCACAGCAGAAGGGATTATCGGCGGTTTGCTGCACACTTATCTGATGCGCAAAAGCAAAGGCCGGTTGCTATTTAGTCCGAGCGTGGTGTTTGCCGTCACCCTGTTTGCCGAAATTGTCCAGATGCTGCTGATCCTGCTGATTGCCGATCCCTATGAAGAGGCCTATGCCCTGGTCTCGACCATTGCGGCACCGATGATCATTGCCAACTCGGTCGGTGCGGCGCTGTTTATGAGTATCCTGCAGGATCGCAAAACTATTTTCGAAGAGTATTCCGCGACGTTTTCACGCCGCGCGCTGAATATCGCCGAGCGCTCAGTAGGCATCCTCGCCAACGGTTTTAACCCACAAAACGCAGAAAAAATTGCTCGCATCGTCTATGAACAGACCAATGTCGGCGCAGTCTCCATCACCGACCGGGATAAAATTCTCGCCTTTGTCGGCATTGGTGACGACCACCACAAGCCCAACACACCGATTTCCTCACCAAGTACCCTGGATGCGATTGCCCGCAACGCCATCATCTATCTCGACGGCAAGGAGCGGCCTTATCAGTGTTCGATCTCGCCCAGTTGCCGTCTCGGATCGGCGCTGATTATCCCGCTGCGTGCAGGAGATCGGGTCATTGGAACCATAAAACTGTACGAGCCGAAGCGTAAGCTGTTTTCGACCATCAATATGTCGATGGCGGAAGGGATTGCCCAGATGTTGTCGAGTCAGATCCTGTACGGTGAATACCAGCAGAAACAGATTCTGCTGTCGCGGGCAGAAATCAAACTACTGCAGGCCCAGGTCAACCCGCATTTTCTGTTTAACGCCCTCAATACCATTAGCGCGGTGATCCGGCGTGATCCCAATAAAGCCCGTGAACTGATCCAGCATTTGTCGCAGTTCTTCCGTAGTAATCTGAAGCAGAATATCGGCGTAGTGACTCTGAAAGAGGAGCTGGCGCACGTCAACGCGTATCTGACTATCGAGAAGGCACGCTTTAGTGACCGGCTGGATGTGGACATTGCGATTGATGAATCTTTGCTGGAGCGCAACGTGCCAAGCTTCACCCTGCAACCTCTGGTGGAAAACGCCATCAAGCATGGGACTTCCAACCTGCTGGAAGGCGGTAAGGTACGCATCTACAGTATTAAAGAAATGCACGGCTATCGTATCGTAGTCGAAGACAATGCCGGCAGTTATCAGGCTCCGAGTGAGGATCACGATGGCCTGGGGATGCAGATCGTCGCTAAACGCCTGAGCTATAAGTTCGGTGCCGATTGCGGCCTCAATATCGAGGTCGAACATAACCAATATACCCGAATGAGCTTTCTCATCCCCGACGAAGGAACCTATTGAGGAATCAGAATGTTATCTGCACTGGTAATAGACGACGAGCATTTCGCCCGTGAAGAGCTGATGGATTTACTGGCGGAAAGCGGCCAGATTGATGTGATTGGCGAGGCCAACAATGCCATCGAAGGGCTGAAAAAAATCAACCAGCTACGGCCTGACGTCGTGTTTCTCGACATACAGATGCCACAAATTACCGGCATTGAACTGCTCGGCATGCTCGATCCGGAAACCATGCCCAAGGTGGTCTTTGTCACCGCCTATGACCAATACGCTCTGCAGGCCTTTGAAGATAATGCCTTTGACTATCTGCTTAAGCCGATTGACCCGGCACGGCTGGAAAAAACCATCGCCCGCCTGGTACGCAGTATCAGCAAACCACAGGATTATTCCATCCTGGCACCGCACAATCTGGACCAGGTGCCCTGCATCGGTTTAAACCGTATCGTGATTGTTCCGACTACCGAGGTCGAATTTGCCTTCAGCGATATCAGCGGCGTGCATGTCCAGACGTCACACCAGCGCGCCACCAGCCAGCTGACCCTGAAAATTCTGGAAGAAAAAACCCCGCTGGTGCGCTGTCATCGCCAGTATCTGGTCAATACCAAAGCAATCAAAGAGATTAAGTTGCTGGAGAATGGTCTGGCGGAAATCATTACCCGCTCAGACCATCAGGTTCCGGTCAGCCGCCGCTATCTTAAAGAACTGAAAGAGAAACTCGGTTTCCATTAATTGTCTACCCATCAGGTAGACAAAAGGCTCCCGAGGGAGCCTTTTGCGTTATCCAAACTGTTCCACCAGACGCTGCATCGCCAGACTGGCTTGTTTCCACTGTACTGAGCTCTGTAACTCGCGGTAACTGAAGTTACGCTGTTTAAGCAGTTGCAGCGCTTGCGGCACTTCGCTGATGGGCAGGTCATCCAGCACCGCGACGGCCGACTCACGCTTATTGCACATCAGCACCATATCACAGCCTGCCTGCAATGACTGCTTGGCGCGCTGCGCCGGACCGCCCATCACGGCAGCGCCTTCCATACTGAGATCGTCAGAAAACACGATGCCGGCAAAGCCGAGCTGCTCGCGCAGAACACGCTTGAGCCAGTAAGGTGAGCCACTGGCAGGCTGATCATCATAATGGGGGTAAACCACGTGCGCCGGCATCATGGCATCGAGCAGACCCGCCTTAATTTGTGTCTCAAAAATCTGCATATCTGCGGCAATACTGTCGCGCTCATCAAACGGCGTCTCAAGATGTGAATCGGCAATCACAGCGCCATGACCGGGAAAATGTTTGCCCGCCGTCGCCATGCCGACCGATTTCATCCCGCGCAGGTAAGCGCTGCTGTGGGTCAGTACCGTCGCCACATCGTCACCAAACGCGCGGCTGCCAATGGCCCGGCATTCAAACCCTTTATCCAGTACCGGAGCAAAACTGAGATCGATATCATGCGCAACCAGCTCCGCTGCCATCAACCACCCCCCCTGCTCGGCCAGTTGCTCACCCAGTGCAGAGCGGGCATAACTTTGCGCGGCCGGAATACGGCTGAAACCGTCACGAAAACGCTGGACCCGCCCGCCCTCCTGATCGACCCCAATCAGAATCGGACGCTTGGCTGCCTGACGGATGGCCTGGTTGAGCGCCAGCAGTTGCTGGTTATCGTGGTAATTACGTGCAAAAAGAATCACACCACCGACCGTCGGATGCGCCAATATTTCGCGATCTTCTGCTGTCAGTTCACAGCCTTCCACATCAAGCCACAACGGACCCATTATTGCCTCTCATTCACCCTGTGGGATGATAAAAATTTGTCATTGCAAAGGAGGTTATTCAGTTTGTTTTTCAATTACAATGGCTTTTAGCGAGTTACTCTCTCCAAAGCGAATAATCTGACAAGCGGATAACATAATGGATCAACGTGAGCTGTACATCGGCATTATGTCCGGCACCAGCCTGGACGGCGTCGATACTGCGCTGGTTGCCCTGAGTGGCGATCATATTGAATTAATGGCGCATGGCTTTCTGCCCATGCCTGAACAACTCAAACAGCGCTTGCTGGCCGTCTGCCTTGGTCAGCCAACCAACCTGGCTGAAATCGGCACACTGGATCATCTGCTTGGCCACCTGTATGCCGATGCCGTCGAACAATTGCTGACCACCAGCGGCACCAAACCAGAGCAGATCCGCGCGATCGGTAATCATGGCCAGACCGTGTTTCACCAGCCCACCGGAGCGACACCGTTTACCATCCAGCTCGGCGATGCCAACGTCATTGCCGCGCGCACCGGCATCACTACCGTGGCCGACTTTCGCCGTAAAGACATGGCACTCGGCGGTCAGGGAGCGCCGTTAGTACCGGCATTCCACCGCGCCGTATTTGCCGTCACCGACTCCAGTGTTGTGGTGCTGAATATCGGCGGGATCGCCAATATTTCAGTGCTCAGTCCGGACGCCAGCGTGATTGGTTATGATTCGGGACCGGGTAATGTACTGATGGATGGCTGGTGTCAGCGCCACACAGGCCAGAGCTACGACATGAATGGAGACTGGGCGCGCCGGGGCAAAGTGATCACCTCTCTGCTGCTGCAGCTTAAGCAAGCGAGCTATTTCAGCCAACCGGCGCCGAAAAGCACCGGCCGCGAGCTGTTCAATCTCGACTGGCTCGATCAACAACTGGCCGGGCATCATCCTGCGCCTGCCGACGTGCAGCGCACTTTATGCGAACTAAGTGCTGAAACTATCGCAGACCAGGTACGCCAGTATGCACAAGGTCCGGCCCCCGAATTACTGGTATGCGGCGGCGGCGCGCAGAATGGCCTGCTGATGGAACGGTTACAGACTCTGCTGCCCGGCTGGCAGGTTGCCCCGACCACCCTCAAAGGGGTCAATGGCGATTACATGGAAGCGATGGCGTTTGCCTGGCTGGCGCAGCGACGCATACACGGTTTGGCGAGTAATCTGCCCAGCGTCACCGGTGCGCGCCAACTGGCGTCACTCGGAGTGATTTATCCGCCTAATTAGTCGCGAAAACGTTAGTCGCGAAAACGCCCCGCTGGTTTAATAGAACACAAGGCGCAAACCAACCCGATCTTAATTAACTGACAACGTGGACCATAACAATGACAAATGATGCTCTGCTGGCTGCCCTTTCCCACCTGGTTTCTGAAGGGCGCAACCCGGATACCATGGATATTGACTTGCTCTCTTCACTGGAAATCGTCGAGCGCATCAACCAGCAGGACAAACTGGTCCCGCTGGCGGTCGAAAAAGAGCTGCCCAATATTGCCGCCGCCGTGGATAAAATCACCGCCGCATTCAAGCAAGGTGGTCGCCTGATTTATCTGGGCGCTGGCACCAGTGGCCGGCTTGGTGTTCTCGATGCCTCGGAATGCCCACCAACGTTTGGGGTCTCTGACCAGATGGTGATCGGCCTGATCGCCGGGGGCCGGGATGCGATGTTTACAGCGCGTGAGGGCGCGGAAGACTCAGCGACGCTTGGCGTGGATGACCTTAAGGCTATCGGTTTTAACCAACAGGATGTCGTGGTTGGAATCGCCGCCAGCGGCCGCACGCCCTACGTGATTGGTGCGCTGGACTACGCCAATGATCTCGGCGCGGTAACGGTGGCTTTGTCATGCAACCCCGATTCACCGATTGCCGATCTGGCCCAGATCGCCATCAGCCCGGTCGTCGGTCCGGAAGCCCTGACCGGCTCCACCCGCCTCAAATCAGGGACGGCGCAGAAGCTGGTACTGAATATGCTGACCACCGCCAGCATGATCCGCTTAGGTAAGAGCTATCAGAATCTGATGGTGGATGTCAAAGCCACCAACAAAAAACTGGTGGCCCGTGCAGTACGGATCGTGATGCAGGCCACCGACTGCGAACGCGACGTCGCCGAAGCGCTACTGGCCAAAAGCGACAACAACGCCAAAGTGGCCATTCTGATGCATCTGACCGGCGTGACTGCCGAGCAGGCCCTGGCGCGCTTGTCTGACTCCGATGGTTTCCTGCGCCGGGCAATGGACGACGAAGCCGACGCCCAGAGCCCGAACGCTTAGACTGTTTTCTTAATCAGCGAGACGACGGTTTCGCCCTCTTTAGCAGTAAAGTTGACCGGGTCTGCACACATCTGTACCCGGCCGCGCTGATCGACCACAAACAGCGGTAGCCAGAAACTGGCTTTATGCTTCTGTTGGTAATCCGCAAAAGTAAAATTCTCGCTCAGTTTGGTGTGTTTGATTTCCCCTCCCTGACTTATCAGGCTGGCGAGTTTTTTATAGCTGACCGTCCCGCCCAAAAACGACAAGCCATGGTACTCCTCCGCAACAGCGTGTTTATCCTGCTGATTGCCATTACCGTTATCGTGCAGGCAGAACACCCGTTTCTCACCAAAGTATGATAAAAACTGCATACACGCCATGATATTAAAATGCTTATCCGAACTGAGCGCCAGCATGTGCCCGACCCCAATCAGGTTGAGATACTCATCCGCATGGCTGGAAATCGGATTGCCATAATAGTGCTCCAGCCCTGCCATCCGCGCCTGACGGATATAATCCCAGTTAGAATCGGTGACCACCACGCGACAATCATACTTAGCGATCGCTTTACCGACTTCACGCGCCACTTCATTGGCACCGAGGATCAAAAATCCTTTCGGCGCCGGCTCGGCCACTTTAAGCGCCACCGCCATCGGCCGAGCAGTAACACTCTGCAACACCACGGTGCCGATAATCACCATAAAGGTGAGCGGCACGAGCAGATTGGCTTCGCTCATCCCGAACGAGTCGAGTTTGATAGCAAACAGTGACGAGATAGACGCTGCAACAATCCCGCGCGGCGCAACCCAGGCCAAAAAACCGATTTCACGCCATTTAAGATTACTGCGCAGGGTTGCCAGCACTATCGACACCGGGCGCGACACCAGTTGCATCACCACAAACAGCGCCAGTGAGCTCCAGCCCAGGACAGTAAAGTCACTGATCTCAATCCGCGCCGCCAGCAGGATAAACAAACCGGTGATAAGCAGTATGGTCAGGTGCTCTTTAAAGTGCAGAATATGCTGGATATTGACATCGCGGCTATTGGCGAGCCACATCCCCATCACAGTTACGGTCAGCAGCCCGGATTCCGATTCAATCGCGTTAGAGGCGGCAAACACCCCCAGTACCACGCTTAACACCGCAAATGGCTGCAGGTATTCCGGCAATCCGCCATGACGCAGCACATACGCAACAGCAGCGCCGGACATAACGCCAATCCCGACCCCGACCAGCAGAATCAGGCCAAACACCTGCAAACTGTGCGCTTCACTGCTCGAGACAATAAACTCGTACACCATAACCACAAACAGTGCGCCAAGCGGGTCAATCAGAATCCCTTCCCAGCGCAATATGTTCGACAGGCGGGTGTTGGGGCGTACCGTGCGCAGCAAAGGCACGATCACCGTCGGCCCGGTCACCACGGTCAGGCTGCCGAACAGCAGAGCCAACGGCCAGTCAAAGCCGAGCAGCCAGTGGGTGGCGTAAGATGTAATCCCCCAGGAGACCAGCGCTCCCAGCGAGACAATACTCCACACCGTTTTGCTGACGCCGCGGATATCTTTGAAGTTGAGGGTCAAACTGCCTTCGAACAGAATCACCGCCACCGCCAGAGAGATGAGCGGAAACAGTAACTCCCCCAGTAACTGCTGGGGCTGCAGCATACCTGTGATTGGGCCAGCAACAATACCGGCGATTAACAGAAACAGAATGGCAGGCAGGCGCAGTTTCCACGCCAGCCACTGACACGCCAAACCCACGACCCCGATCATGGCTAACGCCAGAGCGATATACTCTTCATGCATGTTGGTAATTGCCTAACCCTGATTATTTGTTGTATTCGTTCCAGCCACGCTGCCATTCCATACGGAATCGCTGCGCCTGCTTGGTACCTTCACACACACCTTCGTAATATTGTCCGTTCACGCCCATTTGATAGGCAAAGTCCGGATTACAATACTCACTCACGCCATCCAGATAGCCCTGATGGTAATCGGACTGACTGGCAGAGCCGAGTTCAGCCAGTTTTTTGTATGCACGCTGGGTATGTCCGGCAATACCATCGTTATAACCAATCTGATACCAGTTTCCCTGTGCTGCCAGTTCGCTTTCTGTTGCAGCGCAACCCCAAAGCCCTATTGTCACCAACATTAATAGTATTGTTTTCATTTTTTGCCTTTATACCCGGTTAACTGCGAATCGGTTACCTTACCACGGCTGTCAAGCCCCCCCTTGGGGCCGCCAACCATCACCTGTACTGCTATTGAAATCGGCACGGCTATGCACAACTGAACTTAGCTTGAAATCTATAGTGCCACCGACCAGACCACACGGCTATTGAATGCGTATCATGGCCGTTAATTCGTGACCGACAGCGCTAATTCGCTGTTTCAGCCTTTGTCTGCCACACCGGCCGTTTACTGTGTGTCGCTGCCGCTGAGCGGCCGTTAAAAACCACTAATACGTGCCAGAAACCACTTAATTCGCCAGACGACCACTGAGCGGTAAACCCGGTGAAGCTCGATTATCGATCATTTAGTATCCATCCTGAGATTAATTCAATAACACCCTACTTCAATCATAAAGGACAATCGCTATGTTGTGGTTTCTAACCTGTGTCGCAGCCCTGATCGGCGGCTACTTCATCTACGGCACATTCGTAGAAAAAGTTTTCGGCATCAACGAAAAGCGCCAGACTCCCGCGCATACTCAAACTGACGGTGTCGACTATGTACCTATGTCCACTCCGAAAGTTTACCTTGTTCAACTGCTGAATATTGCCGGTGTTGGTCCTATCTTTGGTCCAATCATGGGCGCGTTGTATGGTCCTGCCGCCATGCTGTGGATTGTTATCGGCTGTATCTTTGCCGGGGCCACCCACGACTATTTCTCAGGCATGCTGTCAATCCGCAATGGTGGCGCTTCAGTACCGTCACTGTCTGGTCGTTATCTTGGCAATGGCGCCAAACATTTTATGAATATTTTTGCCATTGTGCTGCTGCTGCTGGTCGGAGTGGTCTTCGTTTCGGCCCCCGCCGGTATGATCACTAACCTGATCAACGAGCAAACTGACCTGACCGTCAACATGACCACCATGGTTGTCATCATCTTTGCTTACTACATCGTAGCAACGATTGTGCCGGTCGATAAAATTATCGGCCGCTTCTACCCACTGTTTGGCGCCCTGCTGATCTTCATGTCAGTTGGCCTGATCACAGCCATCGCTTTCTCAAGCGAGCACCAGATTCTGGGCGGTTTTGAAGTCAGCGACATGCTGCACAACATGAACCCGAACGATATGCCACTATGGCCTGCGCTGTTTATCACCATCGCATGTGGTGCTATCTCAGGTTTCCACGCGACTCAGTCCCCACTGATGGCACGCTGTCTGGAAAACGAAAAGAACGGACGCTTTGTGTTCTTCGGAGCGATGATCGGTGAAGGCGTGATTGCGCTGATTTGGTGTGCGATTGCCCTGTCATTCTTCGGCTCACTGGATGCACTGTCGGCTGCAATCAAAGACGGTGGTCCGGGCAACGTCGTGTACAGTTCATCATTTGGTCTGCTGGGCGTATTCGGCGGTATCATTGCCTTCCTGGGTGTGGTTATTCTGCCGATCACCTCTGGTGACACCGCATTCCGCTCCAGCCGCCTGATCCTGGCTGAATACTTCAACATGGAACAGAAGACCCTGCGTAACCGCCTGCTGATGGCTATGCCTCTATTCGTGATTGGCGGCATTCTGACTCAGGTTGATTTCGGTATCATCTGGCGTTACTTCGGCTTTGCCAACCAGACAACAGCCGTGATGATGCTGTGGACAGCGTCTGCTTACCTACTACGTCACAATAAACTGCACTGGATCACGACTATCCCTGCCATGTTCATGACTGCGGTATGTATCACCTTCATCCTCAACAACAGTACACTGGGCTTTGGCATGCCAATGCAAATCTCGACCATCATTGGTCTGGTGGCAACCCTGGCTATCACTGTGTACGTGATTAAGATTTCGAAAGGCAAAGGCGAAACTGACCTGGCTGACGAAGCCAAGCCAGCAGCCGGTGCGACCGAGACTGCGTAAAGCAGACGCTCACCGATAATGCTGCAACAACAAAGGGCTCCGCAAGGAGCCCTTTGTTGTTATGCCGCAGCCGGTCTTTGCTACACCTCGTCTGTTAAGGCGAATCTTGCCTGTTAAGCCACCCAACCTCTTCGCGCGATAAACCGATTGCAATCAAAAGCTATGCCAATTCCGATATCAACAGCAGGCGTCAGCGACACAAAGAAAACAGGCTGGCATCTCGCCAGCCTGTCACTTAATCAACCTGTTTAATCTGCAGCTCTTTCGGCACTTCAAAGAACATATTTTCTTCGCGGCCCAGCACTTCTTCCACGGCAGTCGCACCGAGTTCCTGAATCCGATCTAAGATCTGGTTAACCAGCTCTTCCGGTGCAGAAGCCCCTGCGGTGACACCAATCAGGCTTGCCCCCTGTAACCAGGCTGCATCAATATCCTCCGGACAATCAGTCAGATAGCCCGGCGTACCCAGTTTTTCGGCCAGCTCTTTGAGACGGGTTGAGTTGGAGGAATTTTTTGAGCCGACCACAATCATCACATCCACCTGCTCTGCCAGAATTCGTACGGCGTCCTGACGGTTCTGGGTTGCATAACAGATATCGTCTTTACGCGGGCCCTGAATCTGCGGGAACACTTCACGCAGCTTGTCGATCACATCAGCGGTTTCATCGACTGACAATGTAGTCTGGCTGACATAGTGCAGATGAGACGGGTCTTTGACCTTGGCCTGCAGAGCCACCACATCGTCTGGTTTTTCCACCAGATACATGCCTCCGGTCACGCTGGCATACTGCCCCATGGTCCCTTCCACTTCCGGGTGACCGGCATGACCAATCAGTACCACTTCCATATTACGGCGGCTGGCGCGTGCCACTTCCATATGCACTTTAGTCACCAACGGACAGGTCGCGTCAAATACAGTCAGATCACGCTCTTTGGCTTCCAGACGCACCGCCTGCGATACCCCATGAGCAGAGAAAATGACGATATTGTCATCCGGTACTTCACTCAGCTCTTCAACAAAGATGGCACCGCGCTGCTTCAGCCCCTCGACCACAAAACGGTTATGCACCACTTCGTGACGGACATAAATCGGTGGCTGATACATTTCAAGTGCACGCTCAACAATGCTGATGGCACGGTCAACGCCGGCACAAAAGCCGCGCGGGTTCGCTAACAGTATTTTCATGGGATTGCTCATGGTTCTCTTTTAAGCTGGCTATTCTACGTTATTCGACCGACAAAATCTCAACATCAAAAATGACATCCTGGCCCGCGAGCGGGTGGTTAAAATCGACAGTGACCGAATCACCGGCAATGTCGGTAATAATACCCGGAATTTCCATACCATCGGGGCCGCTGAAGGCCATGATAGTGCCAACTTCCACTTCCGCGTCACCGACAAATTTGCTGCGATCCATGTAGTGAATGTTGTCCGGATTAGGGGCGCCGAAAGCATCAGCCGCCGCCAGTTCAATGGACTGGCTATCGCCAGCCTGCAGCCCCAGCAGACACTGTTCAAAGTTATCACTCAGGCTACCGTCACCGATGACCAGTTTGGCCGGTTTGCCAAAATTGTGGGTGCTGTCGGCCACTGAACCGTCTTTAAGTTTGATAGTAAAATGCAGAGTTACTGCCGAGTCTTGGCTAATCGTAGTCACGTTCAGGCTTCCTTAAGTTGGGTTATTGGAGTCGTTTGCCGTTACAGAGGTGTCTGTCAGCTCAGGTAACGCGGCTGACGGCACGCCAATTACCTCATTTCATGCTGATGAGGTGTGATGGCGGGTGTGACTCTATCTCTCACTGGCTTGCCATGCTACCCAGGCTGCGGGCAGTCCGCTGCGGTCGCCAATCCGCAGCAACTGTTCAGCGCACAGATCAACGGCACTGCCAGATATAGTTATCAGATCACTGTGTAGTGTTAGATAACTGTGTAGTGTTAGATAACAAAAAGCGCCCCCCGAATCAACGGGCGGCGCTTAGGGTTATTATGACTTCGTCATCTAGGCAGTCTGTTTATTAGGGCGGAAACCATCCGCAATGATCATGACCGCACCAATACAGATTGCGCTGTCAGCCAGGTTGAATGCCGGCCAGTGGTAGGTGCCCCAGAAGAAGTCGAGATAATCGACCACAAAACCGTGCACTACCCGGTCGAACACGTTGCCGACCGCACCACCAATAATCAGCGCGTAAGCAACGTTGTTCCACTTGTCGCTGGCTGGCAGGCGTCGCATCCAGAACGCCAGCATACCCACCACCACAAAGGCGATAGCGGTAAATAACCAGCGCTGCCAACCGGCCTGGTCACTCAGAAAACTGAATGCCGCACCGTAGTTGTGGACGTACAGCAGGTTAAAGAATGGCAGAACTTCAATTCGGTTCTCCCAGCCAAACCCCATACTGTTCATGACTACCAGCTTAATGCCGATATCCGCAACGAAGACAAGGAGCGCCAACCACAGCCAGCGGACTCCCGATTGTTTAAGTGTAAGTACTTGCGTCATGCAACCTATCTTTGATTAAGCAAATTTACGGATTTCGCCGTCACCTTCCACGTTGGACACGCAACGACCACAAATAGTTTCATGACCTTTGATGGTGCCAACTTCCGGAGTGTGGTGCCAGCAACGATCACACTTCTCAGCTTCAGTTTTGCTTACCTGAACGAACAGGCCGTCAATGTCGGTCGCCTGAGCCGCATCGCTCTTCTCAGCCAGCGGTTTTACGCTCGCTTGCGAGGTCAGCAGAACAAAGCGCAGTTCGTCATCCAGTTTGTTGATGATCGCCGCCAGTTCATCGCTGGCGAACAGAGTCACTTCCGCCTGCAGAGAGCCACCGATGGTTTTCTCATTACGCGCGCTTTCCAGCAACTTGTTTACAGCGCCACGAACTTTCTGGATTTCAGTCCAGAATTCGTTGTTCAGCTCTTCACCATCGTTCAGACCAAACAGGCCTTCATACCATTCGCTGACAAACACGAATTTATCGCGTGCTTGACCGTTTGGCTGGTTAACCGGCATGTCATTCCAGATCTCATCTGCGGTAAACGACATGATAGGTGCCATCCAGCGAACCAGGGCTTCGACGATGTAGTACAGCGCCGTCTGACAGCTGCGCTGGGCATTACTGCCCCGTTTCGCGGTGTACTGACGGTCTTTGATCACATCCAGGTAGAATGAGCCCATTTCGATAGAACAGAAGTGCATCAGACGTTGCACCACCGCGTGGGTGTTGTAATCCTGGTACGCTTTGACAATCTCTTGTTGCGCCGCCAGAGCGCGAGCAACGGCCCAGCGATCCAGTGCCACCATCTCTTGTGGTGCCACCATGTCCGTTGCCGGATCAAAACCATTCAGGTTGGCCAGGAAGAAACGCGCCGTGTTACGGATACGACGGTAAGAGTCCGCGCTGCGTTTCAGGATCTCATCCGATACCGCAACTTCACCGGTATAGTCGGTTGAAGCCACCCACAGACGCAGAATATCTGCACCCAGTTTATTGGTGACATCTTTTGGAGCAACCACGTTACCAATCGATTTCGACATCTTACGGCCCTGACCATCAACCACGAAACCGTGGGTCAGCACTTCTTTGTAAGGGGCTTTACCTTTCATCGCCACTGATGAGATCAGTGATGACTGGAACCAACCACGGTGTTGGTCTGAACCTTCCAGGTACATGTCTGCTTCTGCGCCGTTAAACTCCGGACGGTTATCCACCACAGCGTAGTGTGTCACACCTGAGTCAAACCATACATCCAGCGTATCAAGTACTTTTTCATAGTTGTCAGCATCAGCGCCCAGCAGTTCAGCAGAATCCACATCCCACCATGCCTGGATACCTTTTTGCTCAACCAGTTGTGCGACCTGCTCAATCAGAGCCGCGCTGTTTGGATGCAGTTCAGCCGTCTCTTTATGCACGAACAGGGCAATTGGCACACCCCAGGTGCGCTGACGAGAGATACACCACTCAGGACGGCCTTCCACCATGCCCTGAATACGGCTTTGACCCCAGTCCGGCATCCATTTAACGCCTTTGATTGCGCTCAGTGCCTGCTCACGCAGACCGGCTTGATCCATAGACACGAACCACTGCGGCGTGGCGCGGAAAATGATTGGCGTTTTATGGCGCCAGCAGTGCGGGTAGCTGTGCTCGTAGGCATGGTGATGCAGCAGCGCACCATGCTCTTTCAGTACTTCAATCACTGAATCGTTGGCTTTAAATACGTGCTGACCGGCGAATAGTTCGGTATCGGACAGATAGACACCGTTTGAACCCACCGGGTTGGCGACTTCCAGACCGTAATGCTGACCCACCGCAAAGTCTTCCTGACCGTGGCCAGGCGCAGTGTGAACCACACCAGTACCAGAATCCGTCGTCACGTGGTCGCCCAGAATCGCCGGTACAGTGAAATCGTAGAACGGGTGGTTGAACTGGCTCAGTTCCAGATCCGCACCTTTAGTAAAACCAAGGAAGTGGAAATGCTCGATACCGGCGCGATCCATCACAGATTTCGCCAGCTCAGACGCCACAATAATACGCTCAGGCTGTTCGCCTTCGGTTTGGATCAGAACGTATTCCAGATCATCACGCAGACAGACTGCGCGGTTCGCCGGCAGTGTCCAAGGCGTAGTGGTCCAGATAACGATTGAGATATCGCCCTGACCTTCATGGCCTTCGCTCAGGCTGAATTTAGACAGTACCGCTGCCTGATCCGCAGCTTTGAAGCGCACATCGATAGAAGGAGAAACCTTATCTTTGTACTCCACTTCCGCTTCTGCCAGTGCACTACCACAATCCGTACACCAGTGAACCGGTTTGAAACCTTTCAGCAGGTGGCCGTTGTCAGCAATCTTGCCCAGCGCGCGGATGATGTTCGCTTCGGTAGCAAAATCCATCGTACGATATGGTTTATCCCACTCACCCAGGATACCCAGACGCTTGAAGCCCTCTTTCTGGCCTTCAACCTGACCGGCTGCGTATTCACGACATTTTTCACGGAATTCAGCCGCGGTCACTTTCTGGCCCGGCTTGCCCACTTTCTTCTCAACCATCAGTTCGATTGGCAGACCATGGCAGTCCCAGCCCGGGATGTAAGGTGCGTCAAAACCTGAAAGTGTTTTGGATTTAATAATAATGTCTTTAAGAATCTTGTTCAGTGCGTGACCAATGTGAATATCACCGTTGGCGTACGGAGGGCCATCGTGTAATACGAAAGATTTTTTGCCTTTTTTAGCTTTACGGATTTCACCGTACAGATCTTCTTTGTACCAACGCTCAAGCATTTCTGGCTCACGATTGGCCAGATTACCGCGCATCGGAAACCCTGTTTCAGGTAGGTTCAGGGTATCTTTATACTCACTCATCGATTCTTAATTCCGTTATATTGGGCGAAGTTAGACATTATGGTATCCGGTGGAATCAACCGGTTAACCCTTAAGCTGACGCAGCCACACCCTTGCTGCCTCAGCATCCAATTCTATTTGCTGTTTCAGAGCCTCAAAAGACTCAAATTTGTGTTCATTACGCAGCTTGTGTAAAAGCGCGACTTCCAGCTGCTTGCCATATAAATTGCCCTGAAAGTCGAATAAATGCACTTCTAACTGCTGACGAACCCCGTTGACTGTCGGGCGTTGGCCAATATTGGCCACACCGCCAAGCGGCTGTTCGCCCAAGCCGTACGCTTGCACCACATACACACCAGAAACCGGCGATACGCAGCGCTTGAGCGGAATATTAGCCGTAGGAAAGCCTATCGTCCGGCCAAGTTTGCGACCATGCGAAACGCGCCCACTGATACTATAGTGACGCCCCAGCATGTGTGCCGCACTCTCCAGCTCATCACTGGCCAAAGCTTCACGAATCGCAGTACTGCTGACCCGCATCTGCTGTAAACAGAAGCTCTGAGTACTGACCACTTCAAAACCATAACGTAAGCCTGCCTGCTCAAGCATGGCAAAGTTACCTTTACGGCCACGGCCGAAGCGGAAGTCATCGCCAACCACCAGAAACTTAACACCCAATCGGGCCACCAACAAGTCACGGATAAATGCCTCCGCTTCGATGTTGGCAAAGTGGTGGTTGAAGTTCACACACAATAGACGATCGATACCCAGCTTGCCGATATGGACAAACTTATCTCTCAATCTTGTTAACCGGGCAGGAGCTTTGTCTTTCAGGAACAGCTCCATAGGTTGCGGTTCAAACGTCATCACTACCGAGGGCAGATCAAACAGCTTTGCCCGCTCAGCAACCTGATTTAATACCTGTTGATGACCGAAATGGACACCATCAAAGTTTCCTATAGTCAGTACACAGCCGTTATGCTGTGCTTTGATGTTATGAATACCGCGAATCAATTCCATTGGAATACGCTTAAAACCTATAGTTCTCAGTTATATTGGTGTGAAACCGACGGATTATAACCTAATCAGCGTTAATCTGTCGCCGCTTTTAAATCTTTTAACCGGATCCCCAGCACTAACGCGGTGAGGAAATAAACAATTGCCCCCAGTGCGATCAGAGCTGTTAACATCAGGCCGCGCTGCATCAGTCCCCAATCCAGCCAGACAGACATGGCTTGCATCTGCCACAGAATGGCCGCGACCATAGCGCCCCCGGCCAGCGCGAGACGGATAATAAAGCGCATGGTCTGTGCCGAAACCCGATATACCCCTTGCAGATGCAGACCACGGTACAGCAGCGCCATATTGATGAAGGCAGACAAAGCCGTTGCCGCCGCCAGGCCGACATAGCCGTAAAACCAGGCGAAGATGGCATTGAACACTATGTTGCTCAGCATCGCAATGATGCCGTAACGGACCGGGGTTCGCGTATCCTGGCGAGAGTAGTAACCCGGTGCCAGAACTTTAATCAGCATAAAGTTCAGCAGGCCAGCTGAATAGGCCAGCAGTGACGCCGATGCCATCTGCACATCTTGCGGCGTAAACTCACCACGCATAAACAGCACCATCAGCATCGGCTTGGCTAACACCATCAGACCCAGCATCGCCGGGATCCCCAGCAGAATAACCATTCGCACCCCCCAGTCCATGGTATGGGCAAAGCCATCGCTGTGTGCATCGACGTGGTTACGCGATAGCGCCGGCAGAATAACGGTCGCGATCGCGATACCGAACAAACCAAGCGGAAACTCAAGCAGGCGATCCGAATAGTACAACCAGCTGATCGAGCCGGTATGCAGAAAACTGGCCACAAAAGAGTCGAACAACAAGTTGATCTGACTGACTGAAACACCAAATAAAGCCGGAATCATCAATGTGCGAATTTTAACCACTCCGGGATCTTTCCAGCCCCATTTGGGTTTCACCAGCACACCGGCCTTGATTAAAAACGGCAATTGAAACAAAAACTGAACCAGACCGCCTAAAAACACCCCTATTGCCAGGCCGACTTCTGGTTGCTCAAGGTTTGGCGAAACAAACCAGGCACACAAGATCATCATGACATTGAGAAACACTGGCGTAAAAGACGACACGGCAAATTTGCCCAGGGTATTCAATACCGCCCCAGACAGCGCAACAAAGGTGATGAACCACAGATAAGGAAAGGTAATCTTAAGCAGAAAACTGGCCAGCTCGAATTTGGGAGCTGCCGGGCCGTCATTGAGCCAGTCCAGAAACCAGCCCGCCCCAAACAGAGCCGTCACCGCACCCGAGCACAAAACCCCGATTAAAGTAACGATAGTCACCAGCACCCCCAACGTACCAGAGGCCCGGGCGATAAGTTCACGGGTTTTATTGAGGTCACCACTGGCGTGATACTCGGTCAAAACCGGGACAAAAGCCTGCGAGAAAGCACCTTCAGCAAACAGACGACGTAAAAAATTAGGAATGCGGTTGGCAAAGAAAAAGACATCCGCACTGGCTCCTGCGCCCATTAAGTTCGCGACCACTATGTCCCGAACCAGGCCCAGGACGCGCGAAATCAACGTCATGGCACTGACTATCATGCCTGACTTGAGCAAGCGTTTACTCACGGTAACCTCGAAAAATACGCGAAAACAACATTATCTTTCCCTGCCACTAAATAATGTCAGTGAGAGATCAGATAAGTATTAGCATTGGCAAAAAAATACTGTTAGAATCCACGCCATCTTAACCGCGAAGACCTTCCGATACCAAACTTGTTTGGCTTAGATGGGTTTTTGCACAAATCATTTGACAATTAAGTGCAAATAGGGGATATTTCCGGCCCTTAAATTGTCACCGAACTAAAGTTTTTGGGAGTTAGACCCTTGGCAAACTGTAAATCTGCTAAGAAGCGCGCTATCCAATCTGAAAAACGTCGCCAGCACAACGCTAGCCGTCGTTCAATGATGCGCACTTACATGAAGAAAACTGTTGCTGCAATCGCTGCAGGCGACAAAGAAGGCGCAACTGCTGCATTCGCAGCTGTTACACCAATCCTGGACCGTATGGCAACTAAAGGCCTTATTCACAAGAATAAAGCAGCTCGTCATAAGTCTCGTTTCGCTGCTGCTATCAAAGCTCTGTAATCAGAACTTGATAACCCAGTGATAAAAAAAACCGGCTTCTGCCGGTTTTTTTATTGCCTGTCATTTTTTATCGACCGAATTACTGATTTTCAGCTCAATGATTCATCTCGATAGCATCGTAGCCCCAGCGCTCTTATCTCCGTAACCTGCCTGCTTGTCTACGGATAACAGCAAAAACGCTGACACTACGGCCAAATTAAGGCTCGCAGTACAACCGATGCAGTAACTCAATCATCAACTTTACTTCATCACTGCTGAGCGTGTAATACACAGTTTGTGCTTCTTTACGCGTCTCAACTAAACCATCCCTTCTCAGCCAGGCCAAATGCTGTGACAACGCAGACTGACTCAATTCCAGTCTGCCACACAGTTCCCCTACGGATAGCTCCTGATTATGCAGTAAGCATAGGATCTGCAGCCGTCTCTCATTCGCCATCGCCTTTAACAGCACCACTGCCTGAGCGGAGTTTTGTTCCATTTCTTGTAGGTTCATGAGTAAGCCTCTTTGACATAACCGTTTCAGCCAAACCATGGCATTTATTTTTATTCACAAACGGCCTGCGTCCTTGACCGCCAAGTACTTACGTACTTCCGTCATGATGGATATCCCACAATCTGGGTCAAAAAACCCGGACTGTCCATCAGTTCGCCTCAAATTACCGACATCATCATTGCCCAAGAAAGCGGTTACAAAGAGATTATCAGTGGCGTGATAGTAATCTATTTGTAAACAGTAATAAAATATTCATTCAAATAAATTGCTGAAATCAGCATCATAAACATTCTTTACCGCCGGATGCTGAATCATTCGTTCGGCAAAAATAACGTAGTATTCCTCTTTAATTTCTTCAATCCGGCTGACCAGTTGCAGCGACAATTCCTGCTCCATCTCATTCATATACATCAGCGGTGCCATAAAAATCACCTCGGGATGATAGCGGGCAAATGCTTTCATTAACGCTGCGTCATCAAATTCGCCCAGAATATTGGGCTGGATTCCCTGATGATCAAACCACTGGCGTACTTTTCTCCCCATCGCTGTACGACTGCCCGGGATCAATAATTTACGCTGTTCCAGTACCGCCGGATAATCACTGGTATCCAGACTGCCGCTGGAAAAAAAGCCCATATGACTCTCACCGAGCTTTTTACTGAATAA
Source organism: Vibrio sp. ABG19 (assembly GCF_029962385.1). Classification (NCBI taxonomy): domain Bacteria; kingdom Pseudomonadati; phylum Pseudomonadota; class Gammaproteobacteria; order Vibrionales; family Vibrionaceae; genus Vibrio; species Vibrio sp. ABG19. The sequence continues at coordinate 634,755 of NZ_CP071708.1, forward strand.
ACCCGGGCTTTGACCGGAATCCACCGGACAATCCGACAAGATCATATCCAGTTTATGTTGTGATAACTGCTCCAGCAGCATTTCGTGGGTCGATTCGAAACAGCGTAAATGGATGCTGTTGTCAGCCGGCACTGTGGTCATCAGGATTTTACTCACCAGCCGTTTCGACAGGGCATCGGCTACGCCAACATCAAACAACACATTATTGCGCTGACTGTAATTCACAATATCCAACATTTCGTAACTGAGGCCAAACATGCGGTCGGCATATTTAAAGACTAACTGACCCAGTTCCGTTGGCTCAAGGCTGCGTCCGTTGCGCTTAGTCAGCTTGCCCGCCATGCGTTCTTCCAGCGCTTTGATCTGGCCGGTAACCGTTTGCGGAGTCAGAAACAGTGCATCCGCAGCTTTAGTCACGGAACCTTGTTTGCACACCATCCAGAAATAATAAAGATGGTTGTAATTAAGATGAGACATAGTAATTGCCAGTCATTGATAAACCTAGTGAGTGAGTTTGTTTATAACAGAAGCCCTGACCGCTTCGCAACAAACTCGATATTTTCGAAGCAAATACACAAAAAACTCAGTAATTACGAAACAAATCCCTTTCAATATGACAGTGCTGACATAAATTTTATCGCCAAAATGGCTAAAAAGGAGCTGAGCGTTAAAATTTTTTCTTTCCCCAGCGGCAGAGTTCAATCAAAAAAAACAACTTAAAAACAGTTAATTACAAAACAATCAACCAAGCCAGTCAGTACAGAAAATGAGCTAAATGACAAACCACTCGATTTGAAAGCGTTCTGTCATATTACTGCAATATTCACGCTCTACTATCGCGCACAGATTCAACAACCGACCACACAATATCCAAGGGTCAATGGAGAAAACAATGATCAACCAAGCAACTTCCGCAGCTGCGCCAATTTCAAGTACCACACGTTGGCTGCGCTGGGCAAACTTGGGTTTCATGCTGTATCTGCTGCTATTAGCGGTGGCTATGGTGGGCAGTGGCTTTAAATTGGCCACAGGTGATCAGGCTAAAGTCCTGTTTGAATTTGCCTCCCATCCGATTGCTGGCCTGATGATAGGCCTGATTGCAACCGCACTGATTCAGTCTTCCAGTACCGTAACTTCTATTATTGTTGGTCTGGTTGCCGGAGGCCTGCCAGTTGAAACCGCCATTCCGATGGTGATGGGTGCTAATATCGGCACAACAGTCACCAACACCCTAGTCAGTCTTGGCCACATGCGTTGTAAAGAAGAGTTCAAGCGCGCTTTTGCCAGCGCCACGATTCATGACTTCTTTAACGTGCTGGCAGTCGTCATCTTCCTGCCACTGGAAATGATGTTCGGCATTTTGGAAAAAATCTCCCACTGGCTGGTATCACCTCTGCTGGCAACGGGCGACATGAGCATGAAAGGGCTCAACTTCATTAAACCAATCACCAAACCTGTGATCAGCGCGCTGCAAGATCAGTTTGCCTCATTCGGGGACGTGCTAGGTGGTGTAGCCCTTATCGTACTGGGTATTGCGACCATCTTTGTCGCTATCACTGTGATGGGCAAACTGATGAAGAGCCTGATGGTGGGTCGCGCTCGTGACATTTTGAAAAACGCCATCGGCCGCGGACCGCTGCACGGAATTTTTTCCGGCACCGTAGTCACCGTTCTGGTTCAGTCGTCATCAACCACAACCAGTCTGATGGTTCCTCTGGTGGGTACTGGCGTGCTGAAAGTTCGCGAAGTGTATCCATTCACTCTGGGCGCAAACATTGGTACCTGTATCACAGCACTGCTGGCAGCAACGGCGGTCTCCGGTGAGTTCGCGGTGTTTGCCCTGCAAATAGCTCTGGTACACCTGACCTTTAATGTCCTGGCAACGGTACTGATTTACGGCGTGCCTTTCCTGCGTGAACTGCCACTGAAAGGCGCAGATGCGCTGTCAGAAATGGCCGTCAAAAACAAAGCTGTAGTGGCGCTGTATCTGCTATCACTGTTTATCCTGCTTCCGGGTGTGATTCTGGCGCTGAGCTCTTAAGCGCCCCATTGACTCTGATCAAAGCGCTCTCCCTTGGAAGCGCTTTTTTATTAACTGAATCAGGAAGGCTCAGCCTTACTATAGATTGTCGCCGGCCGATAAGTTGACTCAGGCAAAAATAGGTTGCTACAGACAAGAAAACGCCGCTAACAAGCGGCGTTTTCTATATTGCAGCGGACAGCAAGGTCAGACCGAGAACGGATACTGAATCGGGTCATGGAATTCATAACCCGTGACTTCAAAATCATCCAGCGTCACCCAGGTTTCCAGATCGTGCAACGATTTGATATCCGGGTTAATGTGGAACTGCGGCGCTGTCAGCGGCTCGCGCTTGAGCTGAACATCACGCATCAGTTCAAGCTGATCCTCATAGATATGCGCATTGACAATCTTGTGGAATGCCTGCCCCGGCTTATGACCGGTAATCTGCGCCATGATGGCCAAAAACGCATACACCTGAACCATGTTAAAGTTCAGCCCGAGCGGAACATCACACGAACGCTGCGTACTGTTCAGGTACAAGGTATCACCCAGCAGAGAAAAATGATGACTGTACATACACGGACGCAAACAGCCCATGTGAAACTCACCCGGATTGTAAAAATTAAGAATTTCGCCGCGATCATCAACACCGCGACTCAGATCATCAACAATCTTTTTTAACTGGTCGATATGACCACCATCCGGCTTGGCCCAGGCGCGGCCCTGTACACCGTATACCCGACCCATGTCATCGTCACCTTTGCGATACGGATTATTCAGCCATGCCTGATTGAGATTGGCATTCGCATCCCAGGTTTTCGTCCCCAGTTTGCGAAAATCTTCCGCACTGTCATAACCCCGGATATAGCCCAGTAACTCAGCCACTGCCGCTTTCCAGAAGCTTTTCCGGGTGGTCACCAGTGGAAACTGGTTATTAGCCACATCATAAGTGAGATCGGCATTAATCACCGTCAGACAACGTTTACCGGTGCGCTCATTCTCAACCCATACGCCTTCATCGACGATGCGCTGACAAAGATCTAAATACTGTTTCACTACTAACCCTTACTTCGCCGCAGCCTAATCCTGGAACCGGCCGCGTTTGTAGGCCCATACCATTAAGAGTACGCCGCCAAAAATCATTGGTGTGGAAAGAATTTGCCCCATTGAAATGATACCGCCAAACAAGCCTAACTGGGCATCCGGTTCACGGACAAATTCAACCAGGAAGCGGAATGTACCATATCCGGCCAAAAATAGCCCTGATACCGAGCCTAAAGGACGAGGCTTCTTAATAAACCAGTTGAGAATAAAGAACAGCACCACGCCTTCCAGAGCAAATTCGTATAGCTGGGATGGGTGACGCGGCAGCGGCCCCGCCCCCGGGAACACAACCCCCCAAGGCAGATCGGTCGCTCGTCCCCATAGCTCACCATTCATAAAGTTACCTAAGCGCCCCATCCCCAGGCCGAACGGCACCAGCGGTGCGACAAAATCCGCCACACCAAACAAGGTGCGCTGATTTTTATGCGCATACCAGAACATGGCCGTAATAACGCCAAGCAGACCGCCATGAAATGACATGCCGCCGGTCCACACTTTAAACAGGTAAAGCGGATCATCCAGGAACATCTCGAAGTTGTAGAACAGCACATAGCCAACCCGGCCGCCGATCACTACCCCAAGGAAAGCGGCAAACAACAGATCAGACACCTGCTCACGATTCCAGCCACTTCCCGGCTTATCGGCCCGGCGGTTCGCCAGCCACATAGCAAACAGGAAACCAACCAGATACATCATGCCGTACCAGCGCACAGAAACTGGCCCGATAGAAAAAATGACGGGGTCAATATTAGGAAACTCAAAATAGCCCTGAGACATAAATTAGTATTCTCTTGTTTTTGGATAAATCAGATTATTGCATCAACATAGATACAGCGACGAACATCAGAAAAACGGCAAAGAAACGCTTCAGAACCGCGGTAGGTAAACGGGTAGCCAACCGGGCGCCGATCCGGGTAGTCAGCATTGAGGTTGAGGCAATGGCCACCAGCGCAGGCAGATAAACATAACCCACACTGTACTTAGGCAGCCCTTGGGCATGAAAGCCATGCAACACAAAACCGAGCATACCGGCAATCGCAATCATACAGCCACACACAGAAGAAGAACCGACCGCTTTTCGCATCTCGACGCCGTGGTGATTGAGGAAAGGTACGGACAAAGAACCGCCGCCAATCCCGGCCAGGCTGGAGACAATACCGATGCCGCTGCCGTACAAACTAGTCAGCGCCGCCCCCGGCATCGGTCGCGTTCGGGTTGATTTGATTGAGCGGAACATCTGCAGCGCCAGTAGCACAACAATGACACCAAACACTTTCGGCAGATACTCACTTGGGATCCATTCTGCGATCACCGAGCCAAGAAAACCACCAACCAGCACGCCGGGTAGTAGCCATTTGACGACAAACATGTCGACGTTACCCAGTTTAAGATGATTGATTGCAGATGAGCCAGAGGTCACTATGATGGTGGCGAGCGAGGTCGCTAAAGCCAATTGCATGATAATGTCCGGTGTAATTCCGGCATAAGGCAACAGAAACAGCAGAGCCGGTACTACCACCAGCCCGCCGCCGATGCCCAGCAAACCCGCCAGCACACCGACCACTGACCCCAATAACAGCAACAGGGCCATTAATTCTATATTCACATTCTGTTCCTATTTTTTTCCCGCACGTACGAAGCCGGCAAAGCCTTTGTCCTCGAAATAAGCCAGCATCATATTATAAATTTCTTTTCCGTAAGGTTGCATCAGCGCTTTGTCAGCAAGCGCGCTCAGCTCGGTCAGCTCGGAATGACGAATCAGATATTTAACCCGAGCCACGTTAGAAGTGTTCATACTCAGGGCCTGATAGCCCAGGCCAATCAACAGTAGCGAGCCAATCGGGTCACCCGCCAACTCACCACACACACAAACCGGAATGTTGTGACGCTCACAGATCTGCTGGATCTGCTTAAGTGCCATCACCACCGCAGGATGCATCGATTCATAGACATCAGCAACCCGGGAATTGTTCCGATCGACGGCCAACATATACTGGGTCAGATCATTCGTTCCCACCGAAACAAAGTCGATTTTATCGGCGATCAACGGTAACAGGTACAACATAGAAGGCACTTCAACCATGATGCCGATTTCCGGCATACGAACCCGGGCGTCGAGTTTAACGCTCTCTTCATAGGCCTGATGGATAAGTTTGATCGCATCATCGAGTTCCTTGGTACCAGAGATCATCGGCAGCAGAATGCTCAGATTATGATGCTCACAACTGGCGCGCAACATGGCCCGCAGTTGAATGAGAAAGATGTCCGGGTGATCGAGAGTAAAGCGAATCCCGCGCCAGCCCAGGAACGGGTTATCCTCTTCAATCGGCAAGTATGGCAACGGTTTATCACCACCGATATCGAGTGTACGCATCACCACCCGCTTGTCAGGGTAGGCCGAGAGCACAGTACGGTATTGCTGAATCTGCTCCTCTTCGGACGGGAAACGGTGCTGGAGCAGGAACGAAATTTCGGTACGGTATAGCCCGACCCCATCGACGCCCTGATTGACGGCTATATTGGTGTCGGCACTCAGGCCCGCATTGAGCAGCAATTCGATACGCTGACCATCTTCGGTAAACGCCGGCTCCGCCATGGCCTCATTGACCATTTGCGACAATTCACGCTCTTCATTAGCCAGAGAGCGGTATTCAGCCAGAATCTGTCTGGCCGGAGAGATAAACAGCTTACCGCTGTAGCCATCGACAATCCCGGTTTTGCCGTTAATCTGCTTAAGATTAAGCGATACCCCCATTATGGCCGGGATCCCCAGCGCACGCGATAAAATCGCCGCGTGAGAGTTAGCCGCCCCTTCCATCGAGACCACAGCCAGTAACTTATCTTTTGGCATAGCAGCCAGAACCGACGCTGTCAGTTCGCGCACCACCAGGATAATCGGCTTGTCGATCTGCTGCTGTTCATGTTCGGTGTTGTAGAGGAAAAAGAGCAGGCGCTGACCTAGTTCACGCACATCCTGGGCCCGCTCACGCAAATAGTTATCAGACATGCGGGCAAAACGGTTGGAATAAGATTCCACCACCTGACGCAGCGCCCAGTCCGCGCGATCACCTTTGAGGATCTGCGCTTTAAGATCCTTACGCAACATCGGATCGTTGAGTAAATGGGTAAACAGGTCGAAGATCGCCAGGGCTTCTTTATTGATTTCACTGTCGAGCTTTTTACGCATTTTACGAAAATCGCCCAGTGCACTTTCAATTGCACGCGCCAGCCACTCCTGTTCACGATCCATATCAAGGGTAGAGGCAGGGGCAACATCGTACAGCTGTGGCTGTGAGTCATCCCACCACAGCTCGCCAATTGCCACCCCGGAGGAAGCCGGAATACCACTGATGGCCTGCTGCTTTTTACTCAGCAGCCAGTGGCCCTGGGTCTGGGCATGGGCAATAATCACGGCCAGCTGAGCCGCCAGAGTGACCAGGAAAGAGACTTCCATTTCGCTAAACAGACGTGGCGATTTTTGCTGCACAACCAGCACGCCCAGCACCTGTTTACGGTAAATGATCGGTGTACCAAGAAACGACTGGTACACCTCTTCACCAAGCTGCTTGAAATATTTGAAATTGGGGTGTTTAGACGCTTCCGCCAGGTTAATCGGCTCAGCAGAACGTTTGACCAGGCCAACCAGGCCTTCATCAAAGTCGATCAGGATTTTATCCCCTTTGAACTTCAGGCCCTGGGTTGCCATCAGTTCGAGACGATGCATCTCCTCATTGGCGAGATAGACAGTACAACATTCAGTGCTCATCGCACTGCATGTCTGCTTTACAAAAATATCCAACGCCTGATAGACATCTTCTACCTTTGAAACTTGTTCAACTATATCCCGTAGCTGAGAGAGCATCGCTATCCTCTTCGATTTTTGCGCTTACCTTTCACTTTTCGTTCTCTAAACGGCATCGCTAATGACGCAAACTCTTTCATGGCACGACGATAAACATCACGCTTAAAAGAGACCACTTGTCTGACTGGATACCAGTAACTCACCCAGCGCCAACCATCAAATTCAGGGGTGCTTCCACGTTGCATGTTAATTTTAGCTTCATCGCAATCCAAACGCAGTAAGAACCATTTCTGTTTTTGTCCAATACAGACCGGCTGAGAGTCCCACCGAACCAGACGTTTTGGCAGTTTGTAACGGAGCCAATGACGACTGGTTGCAATGATTTTGACATCTTTTTTTGTTAAACCAACCTCTTCGTAAAGCTCCCGGTACATTGCCTGTTCAGGAGATTCACCCTCATCGATTCCGCCCTGGGGAAATTGCCATGAGTGTTGTCCGTATCGTTTCGCCCAGAATACCTGACCATGGTTGTTACAAATCACAATACCGACGTTAAGCCGGTAACCATCGCCATCTATCACTGGCAAACCTCTATTAAAATCTTAATTGCTTTGATTTTTCCACATATCCCCAACAGGAGCAAACTAACTAATGTGATTCACCTAATATTTATCGCTGACAAGTGCATAATTGAATAACTTTTGCTCAAATTTTAAGTTATCAACAAAAGAGTGAGATATAGACCACATTTATTCACGTTTTCTGTGAATAACCATGTGAAGAAGAGTGTGAACTGTGCAAAAACACCTACGAAGAGTCACATCACCGGATTGGACAAAAATCACAAAAACATCAATAAAACCTTAAATATCAATAAATAATGTAAATTTAATTTCTTATCGCATCAGGGCAGGTGTCGAAAGATCATTCAAAAACCAACAGTGCTCAAAGATCCACCAACCCAGCTGTTATCCACACAGTTCCGGAAAGCTACACTTTTAATCTGCCTGAAAAACAACAAATCCCTGTGGCAAACCCCTGTTCATGCATACATACTCCATAAATTTCGCCCTATAAACACCAGGAACTGTGGATAACTATGGTAATGATGATCTTTTATCCACTTTGATCAATTTATCTGCATGATCCTCTGCCCGTCATTTTTTGTTACTATAGGCTTTTTACGACCGCAGTACGCTTTATGAAACCTGAACCCCAGAGCGAACAAGAATTACTCGATCGGGCCTGGCAGATTGCCGGTGTCAGCTTTGCCGATCTGGCCGCGGAAGCCGCGATACCAGTGCCCAACGATCTCTCCCGGGACAAAGGCTGGGTCGGACAATTACTGGAATGGCATTTAGGCGCCAGTGCCGGCAGTAAACCGGAGCAGGATTTTGCCAAACTGGGCATCGAGCTGAAAAGTATCCCGATCAGCTACAGTGCTAAACCGCTGGAAACCACGTTTGTTTGTGTAGCACCGCTGACCGGAATACACGGACTGACCTGGGAACAGAGTCATGTGCGCCATAAGTTATCGCGTGTGCTGTGGATGCCGGTGGAAGGTGAACGGGAGATTCCACTGGCCCAGCGCCGGGTCGGATCGCCGCTGCTCTGGAGTCCGTCAGCGCAAGAAGAGGCGATGCTAAAGGCGGACTGGGAAGAATTAATGGAGTTTATCGTGCTGGGTAAAGTCGGCCAGATCACCGCCCGCCATGGTGAAGTCCTGCAACTGAGGCCCAAAGCGGCCAACGGTAAGGTCAAAACCGAAGCCTACGGCAGCAATGGCAAACCAATTCGCACTCTGCCGCGCGGGTTTTACCTGCGTACTCAGTTTACCGCCCGAATCCTGGCTTCGTATTACGCCTGAGACGGAGCGTTGACCGGATCAGGCAGTTGAACGACAGTAATCAGAGATGCAGGCAGGCCCCAAAGGCCTGCCTGCAATAAATCAGTCTAGTGCCGGGTTAACAGCAGAGGGATCTCACTGTATCTCTGCCCTCCCTCTAAACCACACTCTTCGTAAGCGCAGCTCATACGCAGGTAAGCCTGAGCAAATCCAAGCTGGGCTAATTCCTGTTTAGCGGCATCCAACGAGGAAAAATGCATCGGCTCATCTCCTTTCATCAAAGGTTCAATCCGGTGCCTGACTTCGACCCCAAGCGTGTAGTGCGTGGCATCAGCACATCCTATGACATATACCTTGGGCAGGGGTGCCCCCGGCTTATGCATACCATGCAACCATTTATCCAGTTGTTGTTTGTGCATACGTCACCTCCTTTCTATCCAGTGTAGCCGACTGATGACCAGGCTCAATCTTTTACCATGCCGAGCGCCGCACTCAGTGTGCGAACAAATTTCATTTCCTTTTGCCCTGACGGATGGCTTATAGTGGGATTGAAATTAAAAGCCGATGTGTTTCAAGATGCTATCCATTCAGCCTGTACGCCTCTGATCAGAGTTAAGTCTGATACGGCTCATGGACGATAAGGATCAGCCCTCTGTTTGCACTCAGACAAGGAAGGATTATGCAATACACTAAACTGCCTCACTCAAGCCTTGAAGTCAGTAAACTGTGCCTCGGAACCATGACATTCGGAGAGCAAAATACACAGGCAGAAGCCTTCAGTCAGCTCGACTACGCCCTGGAGCGCGGGATCAATTTTATTGATACTGCAGAAATGTATCCGGTGCCCCCGACAGCAGAAACGCAGGGCAAAACGGAACAATTTATCGGTAACTGGCTGGAGAAATCCGGTAAGCGTGAAAAAGTGCTGCTGGCGACTAAAGTGGCCGGCCCGCGTAACGTACCGCACATTCGCGATAATATGGCACTCGATCACCGCAACATTCATCAGGCGATTGATGACAGTCTGAGCCGCCTCAAAACCGACTATATCGATTTATACCAGTTGCACTGGCCACAACGTATCACCAATACCTTTGGTCAGCTGAACTATCCGCATTCAGAACAACAGTCGGAAATTACCCTGATAGAAACCCTCGAAGCACTTAACGATCTGGTGCGAATGGGCAAGGTTCGTTATATCGGCGTATCGAATGAAACACCGTGGGGTCTGATGACCTATCTGCGTCTGGCCGAAAAGCATGATCTGCCGCGTATGGTCTCGATCCAGAACCCGTACAACCTGCTCAATCGCAGTTTTGAAGTCGGCTTGTCAGAAATCAGCCATCACGAAGGGGTTAAGCTGCTGGCTTATTCACCAATGGCATTCGGCGTGCTGAGCGGTAAGTATCTCAATGGTGCACGGCCGCAAGGCGCACGCTGTAGCCTGTACGAGCGCTTCAAACGTTACTTTACCCCGCAGGGTCTCAAGGCAACGGAAGCGTACGTGGATCTGGCCCGCGAATTCGGTCTGGATCCGGCCCAGATGGCGCTGGCATTCGTCAATCAACGTCCGTTTGTTGCCTCGAATATTATTGGTGCCACCAATCTTGATCAGTTGAAATCAAACATCGACAGCCTGGATGTGGTGCTCAGCGATGAGCTGATGGCTAAAATTGAAGAGATTGGCATCCAGTACTCCAATCCCTGCCCATAATTGCAATCATGGCAGTAATCCGGGACTGGCTTATCACCAGCCCCGGACCGTTACGTCGGTATTCGCGCACTGAGTATCCGGCGCAGATGACGCACACGGCGTTCTACTTTGACTTCATCCGGCTCGCTATGACCAATCGGACGACCGTCCGGTTGCAAACCGATATCTTTGAGCAAATGGGTATTATGCCAGGGCAAGTCATAAGCACTGCGACGCACTTTACGTTTCCAGGCACGCTCTTCACGGTGGAGGTCGGCTCGCAGTAACAGGGTAGCCAGCTGCAGATAAATTGAATGACGCATGATGTTTCTCCAGTTATTAATTCTGACTGGGAAAACAGACCTGACGATGGGTATAAAACGTGGTAATCCCTGTGCGCGGCTGTTTTCCGCAGCCTGACAGGGTACGGATTAATTTACGACGATGCTGAAATCAGGCAATCATGACCTCGAACCACCACAACAGCGGTCACAGATTTGATAGCATGATGGCAAGCGCGATGCAGATGAACAGAATTGAACGTTGTCATGTTGCGCCTCCCAGCAAAGTCATTAATCCAAAAAGAAGTGTATTTTCAGTAAGCTAGGCTTACGGTTAAATAATAATCAACTGAGAATATTGTTCAACCCTTAATCTTGTTTAGTGGCTAAAACAATGCATCCAGCCAGAATCAAGGCCATCACCAGTTGTATATAATGAAAATCAATCCATTGATTCTGGATATGCAATACTTTTCACTGCCTGAGTGTTTTATCAGCGATAAAAAAAGGTTCATCGCGGCTTTCCGGGGAAAGCCGCTTTTATCTTTAAAAAAAAGTAATCGATATCTCGGTAACCGTAGCCCATTCGTTTGATTAACTTTATCTTGTTGTTTATCCCTTCGAGCGTACAGGTATTGAGTGGGTAGCTTGCAGAAGCAACGATGCCATGAAGATACGGTTTGAGCTTTCTCGCGAAGTCCATAAGCGGCTTGATCCCGCTTTCTTGAACTTGCTCCCACCATACGTCCCATAAGTCTTCCGCTTCTCTTTCCGACTGACACCTCCATAACTCTTTAAGCTGAGAGCCAAGTAAATACGTCACCATTAAGTCCTTGTTCATGCTCAGTATCTCACTCAGATAGCTCTCCTGCTTACCGTCTAAATTAGCTCTGTTTTTGAGGAGAACCCAGCGTGAACGTTTCACCCATTGGCGCGTTTTCTTGTCCTGTTTGAGTTGATTAGCTTGGTCAACTCTGACTCTATCCATCACTTCCCGGCCAAATTTGGCGACCACGTGGAATAAGTCGTACACAATGCGGGCGTTAGGACAATGTTGCTGCACTTCAAAGTCGAAAGCCGTATTCATATCCATTGCAACCGCTTCTATGTTCTGGCTATGCTCACCGAGTAATTCAAAGAAGGGACGGATATCTTTTCGGCTGCGTCCGACGCCTATCCAAAGCACTTGATGCGTCTTAGCATCCGCGATAACAGTGGCATAACGATGTCCCTTGAAGAGAGCAAACTCATCCATGACCAGTTGTCTCAGCTCTGCCCAGTTAACCTCTGGCACCACATGTTGCAGCCGACGCTTATCTATCGCCTTAATCGTATGCCAATGAACCCCCGTCATCTGGGCAATATGTTTGATAGGAAGAAGAGGCAACAACTGCTCAATGTAACTTCTTAAGCGGTTAGTCAGGCGAGCAAAAGGTTCAAGCCAAGAAATAGATTCGGTTTTGATACCGCAGTCAGGGCACTTGATACGCCTTGTTTGTAGGGATAGCTCGACGGGTACGCCGAGAATCATCGCTTCCTTAATCGTGCGCCACTGATAATCATGTATGGCTTGAACATGTTGCCCACATGAACATCGAGCAGTTGTGCTGGGTTGGAGAGTAATCGTGATGAGAGAAGACGTTTGTACAGACTTTACGACATGAAAGCCTTCCCAGAACGATGATAGGAAAGTATGATTCGGCATGAAAACGGTAGTTTGTGTAAGGTTGTGTTTGGCGATGTAACCTTATCACTTACTACCGTTTTTGTTTTAAGTTCCCGCTAATCCGCGATGAACCTAAAAAAAGCCACCGAAGTGGCTTTTTACGGTCAATTAAAATGACCCGTCCGAAATCAGATTGTGTTTATTGAGCAATCGGTACATGGTGGCACGCGACACACCGAGCTCCTTCGCCGCAGTCGAAACCTGGCCGGAATGGGATTCCAGCACCAGCAACAGGGCATCACGCTCGCTACGCTCGCGAATGCTTTTCAGGCTGCGCTTGCCGTCACCGCGCTTAGGCAGATCGAGATCCGACTCTTCCAGCATCACTGAATCCGACATCAGCACGACGCGCTTAATCTGATTCATCAACTCACGCACATTACCCGGCCAGTGATAGCGGGTCAGCACACGCATCGCATCCTCAGAAAAACTACGCGCCTGGGCATTGTACTCTTTGGAATACTCCACCAGAAAATGCTTCGCCAGTATAGCAATGTCACTGGCGCGCTCTTTGAGACTGGGGACGTTAATGCGCAGCACATTGATGTAATGGTACAGCTCTTCGTTAAAATCACCGTCGATCAGGGCTTTCTCAATATCCGAGGCATTCGCGGCCAGAATACGCACATCCACCGCTTTCATTCCCTGCGCCGTTTCCACCGTCCCTTCCTGCAGAAAACGCAACAGGTTAAGCTGCTGGCTTTTTGGCATGGTAAGAATATCGTTGAGCAGCAAGGTGCCGCCATCGGCCTGATAAAGCAACGGCGTCGACCCTTTATCATCACAGCCGATACCAAACAATTCGCATTCGAGGCGGCTTTCTGACATCGCACGACAGTTAACCGAGACAAACGGTTTCTGCGCCCGGGCTGAGGTTTTGTGAATCGCTTTCGCCACACTCCCCTTTCCGGAGCCGTTCTCACCATAGATAAGGATGCTGACATCAGTCGGGCCGATACGCTTGATTTGATCGCGCAGACGCTTAACCGGGATCGAATCGCCCATCAGACCCATATCACCGTTCGCACCAAAATGCGGCCAGACCTTTCTCTCCAGCTTGAGCATACCGAGCTGGTGGCCGATAGTACTCAGCAACTGGGCATCCGGGATCGGGGCAGTAAAGAAGTCGATACAAAAGTTGACGATAAACTGGCAAATCGTATCTGAACTGAGCTGAGACTCGCGAATAAACGCCAGCCAGCGCACTTGTTTATGGCTGCTGACCAGATTGGCAATACCATTAAGGCTGAATTCATCGTGGCTGAGATCCACAATACCAATACATGGCCCTGTTTCAGAAAACAGCAGATCGGCTTTACGCAGATCCGCACACTGCGTGCAACGCCATCCTACTTGTTCTAAAACCGATAACCAGGGCTCGTAGGTTCCACCGACTACGATCAATGAACCCGGCACGGAATCCATGCGGAATTGAGTACCCATCAACTGATTCCTTATTGTTATACCATTTTTATCCAGTGCGACTTTTGGCACTTTCACCACTGACGCTACATTAACGGCACTTGTGAGTGGAGTCTGTCTCAAACATAAGACTATAAAGAAAATTGAAAACTTTCTAGCGCTCAATAACGCAAAAGCGCCATCTTGCTTCAAGAAATAGCGATGAAATTCATCCGGCAAAAACCGAAAATCACCACAAATAAAAAGGCCGCCATAACTGGCGGCCTTTATTGATATTGTGAGCAGTTACGCCTGAGGACGCATTGCTGGGAACAAGATCACATCACGAATAGTGTGCGTGTTGGTGAACAGCATCGCCAGACGGTCGATACCGATACCTTGCCCTGCTGTTGGTGGCAGGCCATGTTCCAGAGCAGTAATGTAGTCCGCATCGTAGAACATCGCTTCATCATCACCCGCATCTTTTGCTTCAACCTGAGCTTTAAAACGCGCATCCTGATCTTCAGCATCATTCAACTCCGAGAAGCCATTGGCGACTTCACGGCCACCGATGAAGAACTCGAAGCGGTCAGTGATGAACGGGAACTCGTCGTTACGACGTGCCAGCGGTGAAATGTCTGCCGGGTAACCGGTGATGAAGGTTGGCTGAATCAGTTTTGGCTCAGCAGTTTCACCAAAGATCTCTTCCAGCAGCTGACCACAGGTCCAGAACGGTTCTACCTCAACATGCACAGATTTCGCGATGGCGACCATGTGCGCACGATCCTGAACTTTATCGTAATCCAGCGCCTGAATCTCAGCGTGATCCGGGTTGTAGTGCTTAATCGCTTCCAGCATACTCATGCGGGCGTAAGTACCACCAAACTCAACCGTCTCATCACCGTAAGGCATTGACGTTGAACCCAGTACATTCAGAGCAACTGTGCTCAGCATCTCTTCCGTCAGATCCATCAGATCTTTGTAATCTGCGTACGCCTGGTAGAATTCCATCATGGTGAATTCAGGGTTGTGGCGTGGTGACAGACCTTCGTTACGGAAGTTACGGTTGATTTCGAATACACGATCAAAACCACCCACAACCAGACGCTTGAGGTACAGTTCAGGTGCGACACGCAGGTACATATCGATGTCCAGCGCGTTGTGGTGAGTCACGAACGGACGGGCAGTGGCACCACCCGGGATCACGTGCATCATCGGCGTTTCTACTTCCAGGTAACCTTTTGAGCTCATAAAGTTACGGATAGCCGCGACCAGCTTAGAACGGATAATAAACGCGTGACGTGAATCTTCATTGACGATCAGATCGACGTAACGCTGACGGTAACGCATTTCCTGGTCAGTCAGGCCGTGGAATTTTTCCGGCAGAGGACGCAGTGCTTTGGTCAGCAGTTCGTACTGTTCCATGTTGACGTACAGATCACCTTTGCCGGACTTGTGCAGCGCGCCTTTAACACCAACGATATCGCCGATATCCAGACCGTGGTACTGCTCTTTCAGTGCTTTTTGTACGTCTTTCGATGCGTAAGCCTGAATGCGGCCAGACGTTTCCTGGATCACCAGGAAAGGACCACGTTTTGCCATCACACGACCTGCAATCGCCACGACGTGATTCAGCGCTTCCAGCTCTTCTTTGCTCTTTTCACCGAACTCGGCTTGCAGATCGCCCGCCAGGCTGTCACGACGGAAATCATTCGGATGACCGTTCGCCTTACAACCTTGACGGATATGCTCTAACTTACTGCGACGCTCTGCAATCAGTTTGTTTTCTTCCTGCGTGATTTGTGCTTGATTCGTTTCATTTTGAACAGCATCAGTCATTTTGCATGTACCCTGTTTTGTCGGTAAAAAGCTTAAAGACCTGATTTCAGGCTAGCTTCGATAAATTTGTCTAGGTCACCGTCAAGAACCGCTTGCGTGTTACGGTTTTCAACGCCGGTGCGTAAATCTTTGATTCGCGAGTCATCCAGTACGTAAGAACGGATCTGGCTGCCCCAGCCAATGTCCGACTTCGCGTCTTCGTTGGCTTGCTTCTCAGCATTTTGCTTTTGCAGTTCAAGCTCAAACAGTTTTGCGCGCAGCTGTTTCATCGCCTGATCTTTGTTTTTGTGCTGAGAACGGTCATTCTGACACTGCACCACAGTGTTGGTCGGAACGTGGGTAATACGTACCGCAGATTCCGTGGTGTTCACGTGCTGACCACCCGCACCAGACGCGCGGTATACGTCGATACGCAGGTCAGCAGGGTTAATATCAATTGCGATGTTGTCATCAATCTCTGGGTAAATGAATGCAGAAGCAAACGAGGTGTGACGACGGCCGCCGGAGTCAAACGGAGACTTACGCACCAGACGGTGAACACCGGTTTCGGTGCGCAGCCAGCCGTAAGCGTAATCGCCGGAAATCCGTACCGTAACCGATTTCAGACCGGCAACTTCACCTTCTGACACTTCGATAACTTCAGTCTTGAAGCCTTTGGCATCTGCCCAGCGCAAATACATGCGCAGCATCATTGATGTCCAGTCTTGTGCTTCTGTACCACCGGAGCCCGCCTGCAAATCGAGGTAACAATCAGAGCTGTCGTGGTCGCCGGCGAACATGCGACGGAATTCCAGCTGTTCCAGCTTGGTTTCCAACTCGTCCAGTTCAGGGCCGATCTCATCGAACGTTTCCTGATCTTCTGCTTCAATCGCCAGTTCCAGCAGGCCTTCGACATCTTCGAGGCCCTGGTCAAGCTGATCGATAGTATCGACCACAGCTTCCAGAGAGGCACGTTCCTTACCCAGCGCTTGAGCACGCTCAGGTTCGTTCCATACGTCCGGTTGTTCTAATTCTGCATTGACTTCTTCTAGACGCTCTTTCTTGGCGTCATAGTCAAAGATACCCCCTCAGGACATTTGTGCGCTGTGACACATCCTGAATACGGTTTTTAATTGGATTGATTTCAAACATGATTGCTTTTGCTTAATGAATAGAATTTAACCGCAGAATTCTACTGAAAAATGTGACGAAGATACAGGAAAAATTCGTCACATTCTCGCGCGGGAACGCTGTGGGCGCAGCAAAATCCGGGCACAAAAAAAGCGGATGATTGCTCATCCGCTTTTTCGTTTCTATTTGAGCTTACGCATTATCACGCGCCAGCTTTTGTGCCGATGAACCACTAACAAAACACATCACGACTAGCGCGATAAAGGTTGGCAGGATCCAGCCCAGGCCGACTCCAAACAGTGGCAAACCTTCGAAGAAAGAGACATCCAGACCCACCACTTTCGCCGCATCAATCAGCGCGAACAGGAAAGCAACCAGAGTCACCACACGAAACCCCATCATCGGATTAGCCAGTTTACTACGCACAAAGGTCAGCAGAACCAGCGCAATCGCGACCGGATACAGTGCCACCAGCACCGGAATCGACAGCGAAATCAGTTGCGACAGACCAACATTGGCCACAATCGCACACGCGACACCGACAATGATCACCCAACTGCGGTAAGAGAGTGACGTCAGTGAACTGAAGTATTCCGAACAGGCCGAGATTAGACCAATTGCGGTGGTCAGACAGGCCAGCAGCACAATCGCGGACAACACAATCTGGCCATACGGGCCAAACAGGGCCTGCACGTACTGGCTGAGAATATAACCGCCGTTATCGGCACCAGCGGCCACGGTAGCACTGGTCGATCCAAGGTAGAACAGCGAAGTATAGACAGCGGCCAGACCAAACGCGGCAATAAAGGCAGAGCTAATCAGATACTTGGTGGTTGCACGCGCCTCAGTAATGCCTTTATTACGCAGCGCATCGACAATCAGCATGCCGAACATCAGTGCCGCCAGGGTGTCCATGGTGTTGTAGCCTTCCAAAAAGCCTTTGGTAAACGGCTGGGTCGCATAAGGACCTGAAGCCGGCATCCACTCACCCTGCGGATCAATAAACACCGCAACAGCCAGCACAATCAGACCAATGAAAAGTGCCGGAGTCAGCAACTTACCAATCAGATCAATCAGGCGGCCCTGGGACCAGGAGAAGAACATCGCGATCAGGAAGAAGACAATCGAGAAAATAGTCAGGTGCAGTTGGGTTGCTTCAGCAAACAGCGGACTGACCGCCATTTCATAAGCCACCAGACCGGTACGCGGCGCCGCAAAAGCAGGACCAATGATGATAAAAATCAGCACCGCAATCAGAGCAGCAACCTTGCTCGGCAGATCTTTGGCCAGATGCTGCCAACTACCGCCGGCAATGGCGACAGCAATGATCGCCAGCAGTGGCAGGCCCACTGCCGTTAACAGGAATCCACCCATGGCAGGCAGCAAATGCTCACCCGCTAACTGGCCCGCCAACGGCGGAAAAATGATGTTACCAGCGCCCAAAAAGAACGCGAAAAGCATAAAGCCTAAAGCGGCAATATCTGTTAGTTTTAACGTCTGCTTCACAGATAACCCTTAATTATTAATGTAATGAACGTTGTGTATGCACTGGTTAGAATATCACCATTCTAACCACCAGCAGGGGGCGAATAATGACGAAACAGGTCGTTTTTGGCAAGTATAACGACCAAAACGAGAGATTAATTCAAACCTAAAATCAAAAAGCAGCCATTAACACCTTTATACAAAAATTAAGCAGAACAATATTTTAATAACAGACAGAAAACCCGACTCACCAGGCAGAATAAAACACCAAACATTTAAGTAACACTAGTTATAATTACTTCAACCAATGACGCATTCGATACATTAATGAAAAGCAGCACATTACAAACTAAAGGCTTCAGATTTAAGCAATTTGACATTCAGGGCGGGCAAAGTGGCATGCCGGTCAGCACCGATGGCGTGTTACTCGGCGCCTGGGCATTGCGCGATACGCCGCAGCGCATTCTGGATATCGGTACCGGTACCGGTCTGCTTGCGCTGATGTGTGCGCAACGCTTTGAGCAGGCACAAATAACAGCCGTGGATATCGACACACACGCGTTTGCAGCCGCCAGTCATAATGTTACCAATTCCCCCTGGGCTGCACGTATCCGTGTTGTTCAGCAGGATATCCTGCAGACGGATCTTGAGGATCTCTTTGACGGCATCATCTGCAATCCCCCCTACTTCAACAATGGTCAAACCGCACAGCACAGCCAGCGTGCCACCGCCAGACACACCGACAGCCTGAGCCACAGCGCGCTGATTGAGGCATTGTCGCGCCTGCTCAGCGCCAATGGCCGCGCGGCTTTGATACTACCGCTGGTTGAAGGCGAACAATTTATTCAGTTGGCCCAGCAACGCGGCTGGTTTGTGGCCCGACGCTGTGAGGTTCGCCCATCACCACGCAAACCTGTACACCGCTTACTGTTTGAGCTACAAAAGACACAGTGTGACGGCCAGTTCAGTACATTAACCATCCAGGAATCTGATGGTTACAGTGCCGACTTTATTGCCCTTACCCGGGCGTTTTATCTGAAGATGTGAAAATTAAAGATGTGATCTGACTGACGATCCATCTATAATGTGCGCCCTTTAAAATAGACTGATAAACCCAGCGCTTGCGGAGAAACCACAGTGATTAAAACCTTTGCTGACCTAGAACTGGATCCAAATCTTCTTGAAGCCATTGAAGAAATGGGCTTTGAACGCCCAACACAGGTCCAGGCTGAAGCCATTCCACTGGCCCTGGACGGCAAAGACGTACTGGCTTCTGCGCCAACCGGTACCGGTAAAACTGCCTCTTTCGTGATCCCGGCGCTGCAATATCTGCAGGACTTCCCGCGTAAGAAAGCCGGCCCGGCCCGGGTTCTGATTCTGACCCCAACCCGTGAACTGGCCATGCAGGTCGCCGATCAGGCGCGTGAACTGGCCAAGTACACCAAGCTGAATATTTTCACCATTACCGGTGGTGTGCAGTATCAGGAGCACGCCGACATTCTGGCCACCACTCAGGATATCGTCGTCGCAACTCCTGGCCGTCTGCTGGAATACATTGAAGCTGAACGCTTTGACTGCCGCGCGATTGAATGGCTGGTACTCGATGAAGCCGACCGGATGCTGGATATGGGCTTTGGCCCTGCCGTTGATCGTCTGTCAGCCGAATGCCGCTGGCGTAAACAGACGCTGCTGTTCTCAGCCACGCTGGAAGGACGCGGAGTGGAAGGCTTTACTGCCGACCTGCTCAAGAACCCGGCAGAAGTGAAGGCCGAGCCGCCACGCCGTGAACGCAAGAAGATCGCACAGTGGTATCATCGCGCTGACGACATGGCGCATAAAGTGGCGATGCTGAAAGTGATCCTGACGGAGCAGTCTGAACGCGCGATTGTGTTTTTCAAAACACGTGAACGTCTGGCAGAAATTCGTGCCTTGCTGGAAAGTGCGCAAATTGACTGCTCGTGGATTCAGGGTGAAATGCCGCAGGAGCGCCGTAACAATGCTATCAGCCGCTTCCGTGACGGCAGCGTCAACATCCTGCTTGCCACCGACGTCGCAGCCCGTGGTATCGATGTGCCGGATGTCAGCCACGTGATCAACTTCGATCTGCCACGCAGTGCTGACGTATACCTGCACCGTATCGGCCGTACCGCTCGTGCCGGTAAAAAAGGCATCGCCATTTCACTGGTGGAAGCTCATGACCAACCAATGATGAATCGCGTCGCTCGCTACATCAAAGAAGACATCAAAGAGCGCTACGTTGACGGCCTGCGCCCGACACATAAAAAGCCGGTGTTTAAGAAAAAGAAAAAAGACGACAAGAAAAAAGCAGCAGTGAAAAAAAGCGGCGATAAAAAGAAAAGCCCTAAAGCGAAGAAGAAAAAATAACAACGCCGCTAAATGGTCTTGTTAAACGATCTTGTTAAACAATAAAAAAGCCGATGCATGCATCGGCTTTTTATTGCTCGTTCCTCATCAACCAGAT
The DNA here is from genome assembly GCF_029962385.1 of Vibrio sp. ABG19. Classification (NCBI taxonomy): domain Bacteria; kingdom Pseudomonadati; phylum Pseudomonadota; class Gammaproteobacteria; order Vibrionales; family Vibrionaceae; genus Vibrio; species Vibrio sp. ABG19. Next base: position 655,547 of record NZ_CP071708.1, read on the forward strand.
GCCCGGGCCATCACCCGGGCAGGGCTCAAGCGATTAGTGCTCGCGTGTCGCGCGGAACGTAACTTCAGGGAAACGTTCATGGGCCAGGTTAAGGTTCACCATGGTCGGCGCGATGTAAGCCAGGTTGTCACCGCCGTCGAGGGCCAGGTTACTCTGGTTTTTACGTTTGAATTCTTCAAACTTCTTCACATCATCGCACTCTACCCAGCGCGCTGTTGCAACGTTGACACCTTCGTAAATCGCTTCCACGTTGTACTCAGATTTCAGACGTGCAACCACGACATCAAACTGCAGCACACCCACCGCACCCACGATCAAATCGTTGTTCTGCAGTGGACGGAATACCTGTACCGCACCTTCTTCCGACAGTTGAACCAGACCTTTCAGCAGTTGCTTCTGCTTAAGTGGATCTTTAAGGCGGATACGACGAAACAGTTCCGGTGCAAAATTGGGAATACCGGAGAACTTCAGCGCTTCACCCTGAGTAAAGGTATCACCAATCTGGATGGTACCGTGGTTGTGCAGACCGATAATATCACCGGCAAACGCCTCTTCAGCACGCGCACGGTCACCGGCCATGAACGTCACCGCATCCGAAATGCTGACCTGCTTACCGATACGGACATGGTTCATTTTCATGCCCTGTTTATAAGTACCTGATACGATACGCATAAAGGCAATACGGTCACGGTGCTTTGGATCCATATTGGCCTGGATCTTAAACACAAAGCCGCTGAACTTCTCTTCTGTCGCTTCCACTTCTCGCTCATTAGCCTGACGTGGTAATGGCGATGGTGCCCACTCAGTCAGACCATCCAGCATGTGGTCAACACCAAAGTTACCCAGAGCAGTCCCAAAGTAAACCGGGGTCAGTTCGCCGCTGAGGAACATCTCCTGGTCAAACTCATTCGATGCCCCCAGCACCAGCTCCAGCTCGTCACGCAGCTGCGCGGCCAGATCGGCACCTACCTGCTCATCCAGCTCAGGGTTATCCAGGCCTTTAACAATGCGCTCTTCCTGAATCGTGTGCCCCTGACCGGTCGAGTACAGAATCGTCTCATCACGGTGAATGTGGTACACACCTTTGAACTCTTTACCACAACCAATCGGCCAGGTAATCGGCGCACACAGGATTTTCAGCTCGTTTTCCACTTCATCCAGCAATTCCATCGGATCACGGATGTCACGGTCAAGCTTGTTCATGAAAGTGACGATCGGCGTATCACGCAGACGGGTCACTTCCATCAGTTTACGGGTCCGATCCTCAACACCTTTCGCTGCGTCGATCACCATCAGACAAGAGTCCACCGCGGTCAGGGTACGGTAGGTATCTTCCGAGAAGTCTTCGTGCCCCGGAGTATCGAGCAGGTTAACCAGCGCATCACGATACGGGAACTGCATCACGGAGGTGGTAACTGAGATACCACGCTCTTTTTCCATCTCCATCCAGTCGGATTTGGCATGTTGGGAAGAACCACGTCCTTTAACCGAACCTGCGGTTTGAATAGCGTGTCCGAATAACAGCACTTTTTCAGTGATGGTTGTTTTACCCGCATCCGGGTGCGAGATAATAGCGAAAGTACGGCGTTTCGATACTTCGCCCATAAAAGGTGATGTAGACATGAAAAGGATCTTCTGTTGATGCTAAAGCGCAGAACGATGCCGGCCCTTAGCCTTGCGGTTAACATTTTGGCGGTATTGTCCCTGATCTTAGCGCACGGAGCAACTTTAAGACACCGACAACGATGCCGGAGTGATCAGGACTGATGAACACAAGGCATTTTTGTCGCCGGGTCTCGAATAAAAGCTGAGTTTTCACTTTAACATTAATATCTGCGCCAGAATGGGCTATAACTGATAAAACAAACAGGAAAATCCAAACTCTATGACCCGATTCAGACAAATTCACTCGCTTGCCTTCCGTCAGGCCAAGACCGTATTTATGGTTTCGGTTTTGCTTGGCTTGTGTTTCAGTCTTTACCAAGCGGGAATCGAGTTTCATCAGGAGCAGCAGCGCATTAAGCAACACTACCAGGTTAAGCTGCAACAACACTATGATAATGCCAGTCAGGCCGCCTATCATCTTAATCATCTGTTGGCAGAACAGGTCGCCACCAGCCTGATGGCTGATAATGCTGTCGTCCGGGTGCAACTGGTGGATGACTTTGGTGACGACCTGACCCGCATGGAACAACGCAGCGCCGTGGCTGAGCCCCTGGTGAGATGGCTGGCCCCCTACTTCACCCCGGATCCGCCTCTGTTCAGCCGCCAGTTATACCAGCCGGGTACCGAGGTTCTGGTCGGCACACTGACCTTTGAGGTCGACGGCACCTCCATCGCTCGGGACTTTATTGCCAAAATCCGCCGTGTACTGCTGTTTGATCTGCTGCGCAATATACTGCTGACATCCATTCTACTGGTGTTTTTCTACCGCAAGCTCTCCCGGCCGCTGACCCAGTTGATCGAGTGGGTTCGTAACCTGCCCAACCGTTCTCATACCAACCTGTCGCTGCCCGCCTTCGAGCAGGAAAACGAGATCAGCGAACTGGCCTCTTCGTTTCATTCGTTATGGCGTGAACGCGAGCAGGCTGAAACGAAACTGAATCAGTTGGCCTACTATGACAATCTGACTGGTCTTGCCAACCGCAGTCTGCTGCTGCAGATGCTGACTAAAGCGATCGAACAGGCTGAACAGCACCAACACAATGGTGTGCTGTTTTACCTCGATCTGGATCGCTTCAAAACCATCAATGACTCGCTCGGCCATACCATAGGCGATCGTATGATCACAGCCATTGCCACCCGGCTGCGCGCCTGGGCCAAACAGGATTACATCTGTGCCCGCGTCGGCGGAGATGAATTCGTCGTACTGATACCAGCGCTGGAATCACAGCAGGTTGAAGCGGTTGCGCGCCAGTTGCTGGCGTTGATTTCTAATCCCTATAATGTCGATAATCATCAGCTGTATTGCTCGGTAAGTATCGGGATTGCAACCTTTGCCTCTTCCGGCCATAACAATATCGATGTACTGCGCCAGGCCGATACGGCTCTGTATCGGGCTAAAGTCAGTGGTCGCGGCAAGTACGTATTCTATGAACCAGAAATGCGGGCCCAGGTCGAATCCTTCCTGCAAACCGAAAAAGGGCTGCACGAGGCACTGAATCACCATCAGTTCGAGCTCTACTATCAGCCCCAGCTCAATACGCAGCATCAGATCATCGGGGTCGAAGCGCTGATACGCTGGCATCATCCGCAAAAAGGCCTCCAGGCGCCAGGCCTGTTTATGCCGGTCGCCGAAGAGACAGGGCAAATCCTGCCGATAGGGAACTGGATCATCGAGCAGGCCTTTTATCAGTATGCACAGTGGAAAAAAGCCGGCGTTCTGCCCGCCGAATTTCGTCGTCTGGCGATCAATATCAGCCCACTGCAGTTTGCTCAGGAATCTTTTGTCGAGCACATTAGTGAGGCACTGCAGCAAGCCGGGATCAGCGGAGAGCATATTGAGCTGGAAATCACCGAAAACCTGCTGCTGGAAAATGTTGCTGGTGCGGTGGAAAAAATGCACCGCCTCAAAGAGAGCCAAATCAAGATCTCGATTGATGACTTTGGCACCGGGTATTCGTCACTGCGTTATCTGAAACATCTGGCGGTCGATGTGCTGAAAATTGACCGCTCATTTGTGACCCAGCTTCACCTGGATGATAACGATCAGGCGATCGTGGATACCATCATCATGATCGCTCATCGTCTCGGTCTGGAGGTGATCGCGGAAGGGGTGGAGGATGTGTTTGAGCTCAATGCTCTTAAGCAGCTTGGTTGCCAGCAGTTCCAGGGTTTTCTGTTCGATCAGCCGTTACCGGCCAGTGTGATCACCCAGCGTTTTGCCGACAACCATTATCAGTCATTGTTAGAGCATGCTCTGGAAGCCGCTCAGAGCGACGTGTTCAAACAAACGGGTAACTCATGATGATCGCGTCTTCACGCCCTTTCGCGGTCGGATAGTAGTTTACCCGCCGATCGATATCATTAAAGCCAAGCTGACAATAAAGCTGATAGGCGCGCTGGTTGCTGTCGCGAACCTCCAGCCAGGCACTTTCCGCTCCCGCTTGCTCGCACATCTCGAGAAAATGCTCCATCAGCTGACGACCATAACCTTTGCCTTGCTGCTCAGGCGCAACCGCAACATTAAGCAACGTCACTTCTCCGACAATATTCTGGGCATAAAAATAACCCACCACTTGTTGCTCAACCAGCATCACCTGATGACAAGCACCGCGGCTTGCCACATCACCGATCATGGTTTGCGACCATGGGTGGCTATGCGCGGCCTGTTCAATACGATACACATACTGCACATGTTCGGCAGTTAAAGGGACAAACTCAATAGTCACGATGTCGGTGCTCCGTAAGCACAAATCTGCTGCCACAGATCGCGGCGATGCTGGTTGTTACCGGCGATAGCACGCAGTAACGGCGAGACCAGACGTTTGGCGGCAATCTCAGGTGTGGCATCACAACCGGCAAACCAGATCCATTCCAATGCGGATAAATCCAACTGGGCCAGCTGATGGGGATAAACATGTCTGGCCTGATCCAGACTGACATGAAAGCTTTTCAGTACCCGCGCAAACAGCGCGCAGTCTTGCGCATCCGGAAAGGTTTCACACACCAGCAATAAACGGCAACCGGCGTACAGCGGCTGTAACGATGGCTGAAAGCCGGCCAGTCGCTCGGGATGAACCAGTTCCCAGGTCTGAATGCCCATCGCCTGAAGATAATGCTGTTGCTCAAACATGAATGTGTGCCCGTCAAATGAATGCTCGCCATGCTAACAAACTTGGCTCAGGCCGCTCAAGCAGGAATGCATGAAATGAAGTTAAAAAACGGGAGCCAGCGGCTCCCGTTATCTGTTGTCGTGCAAGTGCGGACTTTCGCTTTAATCCAATTCCGCGAACTCTGCACAGTATTCAATCAGTCCTTCGCGGCCCTGGAGTTCGTTTTCCCACAGAGAGACTATCTGGAAATATTGCTCATGCGCCGGCCATTGACAGTGAAAACCCAATGGGGCCGCAGAATCAAAGCCCAATCGCCCGTAGTAGGCCGGATCCCCCAGCACCACACACGCCGGATAGCCCAGTTCGCCCAACGATGCCAGGCCTTCACGCACCATCTCGGCACCAATTCCCTGACGGCGACAGGACGCTTTGACGGCAAGAGGCGCCAGCCCCTGCCAATTGAGATCTTCTCCGTTGAGCGTGACCGGGCTGAACATCGCATGGCCTATCACTTCACCGTTATCATCACACGCGACCAGTGACAGAGTGCGATGACCATTTTCCCGTAACGCCATCACCAAATTGGCTTCAGCTTCTGTGTCAAACACAGACTTTAACAGGCGGTCGACCGCCAGAATATCTGCTGGAGCCTCAGTTCGAATAAGCATTCACTACCTCATTTTGTGTATTGGGCGTTTGCATGCCTTTATGCACAAAATCGGCCAAATGTTGAAGTAAAATTTGTCCCGCTTTAGGTAATTGTTGCAAATCCACACTATCCATCAAATTTTTGACTTCCAGTCCGAGTTCAGTATCGCCTTCAATCAGCAGACGGCGCTGAAAGAATAAAGTGTCCGGATCTTCTTTGCGTCCCGCGATTAAAATCAACTCATTCAGGTCGCCACTGAAGCTGACATCTTCATGTTTGACGTTATCTGCAACAATCAGACGTTCATTCTCAAAACTGATAAACCAACGTAGATCCAGATCACAAATCTCAATTTTGAGCCACTTTCCTTGCAGAAACTCAAACTCGCCGTCCTGCAGAGCTTCATGGAAAACCCGTTGCAACACCTGTAATAAGGCGTTTTTTTGTACTGAGTGAGGTAATAAATCGATCGGAGATCGCAAAATTGAAGCAGCATTTTGAACCAGTTGGGTGCGAATCTTGTTAATCACGCGAAATATCCGTTACTTTTTATGCAAGAATGGCGCAATCATAATGGATATAATTGCAGCAATTCCTGTTATACATCAAAAAAACCCACCGCCCGGGGAGCTTTCCAGTAACAGGAATCAAAGTTATAGTTAAGGTTTCTTGTCAAAGTAACACATTCAATGAATAGTACGCGCTATGGACAGTTGGTAGTATCTTGATGCTTTCGCACATGCCTTCGCAAAATATACAGCACTGGTTTGCAAAAATGACGTCGAATAGTCCGTTCTTTTTTGCTTTGCTCGACCATCAACATAAGTATGTGCTGGTCAACGAGCGCTATTGTGACATCGCCGGACTACCGTCTGCAGAACTGGTAGGGATGGATGACGTTCAAGTATTAGGCGAGCAGTTCTATCAACATCTCAAACCCTACTATGAACGTGCGTTTAATGGCGAAAACCTCGAAGCGGAAGTGACGCTGCATGAGCTGGATCTGGAAACCAGTCTGCACTTTTCCCTGTCGCCGATCAGCAATGACAATCAGATTGAATACATTGTTTTCCACGCCATCGATACCTCAGAAAAGCAGATCCTGATCCGCTCTCTGGAAGAGTCGGAAAATAAATTCTCTACCCTCACCGCCCTGCTGCCGGATGGCTTACTGTTGGTGGAAGAGGATTGCATCATTTCCGCCAATCCGGCTTCAGCTCGTTTACTCGGTTTTGACACCGCCACCGAATTACTCGGCGAAGAACTGTCGCGCCTGTTTGTCGATGAGAAAACCAAAGCCGTCTTTAATACACCACTCGGACTGTTGCTGTCAGAAGCGCCGCTCAGTTGCCTGACCGGGCCGCGCTGCGGCTTTGAACGTAAGGTGCAGCTCAATGCCAGTCCGACCCGATTACTGGGCAGCCATTCGCAGCTGATCCTGATTCAGGATGGCGATCAGGTCAGTAAACAGTTGTCTGCTACCACGCAGACAGACCTGCATATCGACACTCTGACCGGGCTGTCTAACCGTCTCGGCTTCACCAAGCGCCTTGAGCAGCTTATTCACAATGATACCCCGCTGGTGATGCTCTATCTCGACATTGATAACTTTAAAAACATCAATGATTCGCTCGGCCACCACATTGGTGACAAGGTGATCAAAGAAGTCTCCTCCCGCCTGAAACGTCTGGTTCCGCCCCATGCGGTCCTCGGCCATCTGGGTGGAGACGAATTCGGTCTGATCCTGCCGCAGCCAGAGAATAATCGCTCCGCCGACCTGCTGGCAGAACGTATCATTGCGCTTATCAACCAACCGTTTGACCTGCACCATTTCAGTAAGCGCCTGGCCTGCTCTATCGGCAGCGTGCACTATCCCGGCGATGGCAACGATGCGCGTGTCCTGCTGCAAAACGCCGATACGGCGATGTATGAAGCCAAAGACCGCGGCCGTAACCGTTTGATCAAGTTTAACGATCAGATGAACAAAGAAGCGCGGATGCGTTTATGGCTGGAAATCGAACTGCAAAAAGCGTTGCAGCAAAATGGTCTGGAAGTGTGGTATCAACCTAAGGTTAACGCGCGTGATTTCAGCATTAATGGCGCAGAAGCACTGGTACGCTGGAAACACCCGGTTGAAGGCTACATCAGCCCGGGCGCCTTTATTCCCGTGGCTGAAAAAGCCGGCCTGATTGAGCATTTAGGCCGGGTGGTGATGCGTGAGGTATTCGCCACAGTGAAACGCTGGAAACAACAGGGCATCCTCCCTGGCCGGGTGGCAATTAATATCTCCCCTGAGCAGTTTGGTAACCCACAGCTGATTGATTACCTGGAAAAATTACTGCGCACTACCCAACTAGACCCAAACTGTATTACGTTCGAGCTGACAGAAAGTGCGGTAATGAGTGACAGCGAACATACCCTGCAAATGCTCAATGCGATAAAAAAACTCGGCTTTGCCCTGTCGATTGATGACTTTGGTACCGGCTATTCTTCTTTAGCCTACCTGGCTCGTTTTCCAATCGATGAGCTCAAAATTGACCGTGCCTTCATCGCCGATATTGACACTCTGCCAAAGCAGGTCACAGTGATTGAAAACATCATCAATCTGGGTAAATCACTGAATCTGACCGTAGTGGCGGAGGGGGTGGAAACCCAACCACAGGCCACCCTGCTGTCGAATCTCAATTGCCATTCAATTCAGGGCTTTCATTTCTACCGCCCGCAGCCTCGCCATGAAGTGGAAGAACTGTTCTCGCAAAATCGTCGCCACCGGCCGCTGACCAAATAAGCCCTCGCGCCCAGGCCGGCGGTTGAGGTCTGCAGCAGGCTGCACTCTATACCTGCGCACGCTACACCGCAGCGACCGTACCGCAGCAGAAGCATACCTCAGCGGACAAGTGACTGATAGCGGTACAGATATTTACCCCGAATCGCCGCAAACCTGCCCTACATCAAATCCGTCGGCGCTGTTTGCGCCTAAAATGCCGGTTCTTTTCCTTAGCAAACAGACCTGAGCAATGGAACTTCTCTGTCCGGCAGGCAACCTGCCAGCCTTAAAAACGGCCATTGACTGCGGTGCCGACGCGGTATATCTCGGCTTCAAAGACGATACCAACGCCCGCCACTTTGCCGGCCTCAACTTCAGTGGTAAAAAACTGGAAAAAGCCAGCCAGTATGTGCATGACCACGGTAAAAAAATGCACATCGCTCTGAACACATTTGCCCATCCGCAAGGGTTCGAACGCTGGACCCAGGCGGTGGATCAGGCGGCCTCTCTCGGCGTCGATGCGCTGATTATCGCCGATGTTGCACTGCTCGATTACGCCGCAGAGCACTATCCGGGGATTGAACTGCACCTGTCAGTACAGGCTTCAGCCACTAACGTCAAAGCGATTGAATATTACCATCATCATTTCAACGTCAAACGCGTGGTGCTGCCACGGGTCTTGTCGATTCATCAGGTGAAGCAACTGTCGCGCACCGTACCTCAAGGGGTCGAACTGGAAGTATTCGCCTTTGGCAGTCTGTGCATCATGTCAGAAGGGCGTTGTTATCTTTCATCTTACCTGACCGGTGAGTCACCCAATACGGTCGGGGCCTGCTCGCCGGCCAAATATGTGCGCTGGCAACAGACCGATAGCGGTCTTGAATCGCGCCTCAACGAGATCCTGATTGACCGTTATGCCGATGGGGAAAATGCAGGATATCCGACCTTGTGCAAAGGCCGTTTTCATGCCGACATTGACGGCCAGACCAAACGCTATCACGCGCTGGAAGAGCCCACCAGCCTCAATACCCTGGCCATGCTGCCCCAGCTGTTTGCCGCTAATGTCGCTTCGGTCAAAATTGAAGGTCGTCAGCGCAGCCCGGCTTATGTCGAGCAGGTCACCCGCACCTGGCGCGCCGCCATTGATCGCTATCTGGCTGCCCCTGAGCGCTATCAGGTCGACAGCCAGTGGGAGAAAACATTAGCCAATGTCTCGGAAGGCTCTCAAACCACACTCGGTGCTTACCACCGTCAATGGCAGTAATTACAAGGAGAAAGCATGAAATACGCATTAGGCCCGCTGCTTTACTTCTGGCCCAAACAAGACGTCGAGCAGTTTTACCTGCAGGCCAGTAGCAGTGAAGCGGATATTATCTACCTGGGGGAAACCGTCTGTTCCAAACGGCGTGAACTCAAGCCGCAGCACTGGTTGGAGATAGCCACCCAACTGAATCGGGCCGGCAAGCAAGTCGTACTGTCGACCATGGCACTGCTGGAAGCACCGAGTGAAATTAAAGTCATGCAAAGCTATGTCGATAATGGTGACTTTATTATTGAAGCCAATGACATGGCGGGTATTTCGCTCGCCAGTGAGAAAAGAATGCCTTTTGTGGTCGGACCGGCGATCAATACCTATAACGCCCACGCGCTCAAACTGTTTCTCAAACAAGGCATGATGCGCTGGTGCATGCCGGTTGAGTTATCGCGCCAATGGCTGAGCAATACTTTGCAGCAGTGTGAAACGCTGGGTATCCGCGGTCAGTTTGAAGTGGAAGTGTTCAGCCATGGTTACCTGCCGCTGGCTTATTCTGCGCGCTGCTTTACCGCCCGGGCCGAAAACCGCGCCAAAGATGAGTGCCAGACCTGTTGCATCCGCTATCCGACCGGCATTCAGGTCGCCAGTCAAGAAGGCCAGGCCGTGTTCAACCTTAATGGCATTCAGACCCAGTCCGGCTACTGTTACAACCTGATTAATGATCTGCCACACATGCAGGGCCTGGTCGATGTCGTCCGCCTCAGTCCGCTCGGGGAGGAAACCTTTCGTCACTTAAGCCGCTTTTGTGCCAATGAGCAGGGCCAGAATCCGCAACCACTCGAGCATTATCAGTGTAACGGCTACTGGCACCAACTGCCCGGATTGGCGGTCGAAATAGCGTAATACTTATTCCATCTGACATTGGTTCAGCCTGACTCTCTTACACCGGCAGCAGATTCATGCGCCGCAGGCTACGCCACAGCATCACGGCAACCACCAGGCTGAGCGCCAGATTGGAGAGCGGAAAGGCCAGCCAGACACCGGTCATGCCCCATAATTTAGGCAACACAAACAGAAACGGCAGTTGCAGCACGATATTGCCTATGGTGACAAACATGGCTCGGTTACCCTGATTCGTGGCCTGGTAAAACGCCGCGCACACCACCAGAAAGCCATCCAGGTACAGAGCGGACAGATGCAGCGTCAGCGCGAAAGAGGCCCCCTGCAGCAAGCGGGCGTCATCAGAGTTAAAGATACTGATGACCTGTTCGCTAAACAGATTGAGCAGTAAAACAAACACCATGCCACCTAGCACCGCGACACTCATCGCCAGTTTTAACAGCCGGCGCAGATTGTCATTTTGTCCGGCCCCATAATAAAAACTGGCCAGAGGCTGCATGCCGCTGGCAATGCCTTCGGCCGTGAAGTAATACACCACTATGATATAGCCGAGCATGGCATAAGCCCCGACCAGTACCGCATCTCCGTAGTGCATAATCACACTGTTATGAATCGCCACCATGATAGCGCCATAAGCATACATAAACAGGCTCGACGCGCCGATGTGCAGCATCTTGGGTACATATTGCCAGTCAAATCGCAGGCTGGCACGGGTCAGACGCATATTGGCTCTGCGGCTGAAAAAGTAGCTCATGCCGAGCACACTGACCACCATCTGAGCGACAGCTGTGGCTATCGCCGCGCCGGTCAGCTCCCAGCCAGCCACGGCAATCAGCACATAATCGAGCACGATATTGATCAGCGCCCCTAGCATCATCAGTAAGGTGGCCAGATTCGGGCTGTCGTCATTACGCAGTAAAAACGGCATCGCAATTGAGCCCAGGCTGAACACACAACTTAACATCAGCACCTGCAAGTACTGTAAGCCAAGCTGCAGTACCTGCCCCTCGATACCCTGCCAGCGCAAGAAGTCTTCAGCCAGCCACCACAAAACCGCCGCGACACAAGGTGCCAGAACAATCAAGCTCATCAGGCCGGTGGCCAGAATGCGCCTGGCCTGCTCGATATCCCCTTCCCCCTGCCGGATCGAAGCCAGAGCGCCGCATCCGACGCCCACCATCATACCAATGCCGAGTGTGGTACCAATCACCGGCCAGGCGACATTGATTGCTGCCAGGCCAGCAGCACCGATGTAGTGACCGATAAAAATCCCATCCACCACCTGATAAAGGCCGTTGACCAGCATTGCCGCGACTGTCGGCACGGTAAAACGTAAAAACTGACGCAATACAGACATCGCCCCTCTCCTGCTGCCATTTTAGTTAGTCAAGCTAACCAATAAATAAAGCTTACCGTAGCGCCTTGCTCAGTAAAACGTCCAAAAACACCGCTTCTTCATCACTGAGGTGACGGGAGATCTGAGTTGCCAGACGCTGATACACCTTGGCTTCCGATTGCAAGGACAGCAACGCAGCATCAGTCAGGCTAAAACGGTGCACGCGGGCATCTTCACTGCAGCGCTGGCGACAAACCAGACCTTTGCGCTCCAGGCGCTTTATCATGGCCGAAGCCGAAGGCTTAGTCACTTCCATCTGGGTTGCCAGGTCGGTCAGTCGCATCGGCTCGCTTCCGCCCTGCAATACTTTTAAATAGTCGTACTCATTAAAGCTCAGCTGAGCTATCGGATCTTCTTTGCTGTACTGCCGCCATACCTTGGCGGAAAAACGTTCCAGCTTCTCCAGATTGACATCTAAACTCATACATTGCCCATTTAGTTAGCTTGACTAACTATTATTGTGCCAATATTGCTGTAAAGTGGCAATAAAAAAGCTGCTTATCTAAGCAGCTTTAACAAGGTGACACTCTAACGTTGTGCACTAGGATTGCGGCTGTGCCTGCTCCTGACGAGCTTCACGTAATTGCTGATAGATGCGCCCCAGCTCGATGAAAGCATAACGATGTTCAACGTACTCATAGACATTGAATGAAATCGCCAGCTTATACAGTGAAATCGCCTGAGCCAGTTCCCCTTGCATCTGGTAACGCTTGCCGAGGTAAAAATAAGCTTCAGTCAGATGCTGTGCCAGCAGGGTGTTGTCACGAGTAGCACTCAGCACAGCTTTAAACGCCCGCTCTTCTGACACATCACCCAGCATCAGACCGGCCAGTACCCAACCCCACTGTTCATCGTGCTGCTGATAACGGGTCATCAGCTCATCATAAGCATGCTCAGGATCGAGATCACTCTCGATGATGTACATCCATAAGGCACGAAACGGATCATTGGGATCCTGCTGATAGTGCTTGGCAATTTCTTCCAGTGCTAACTCAGGACGATCACCGTAGTAGAGCGCAATCGCACGATTACGCTCGGCGTAATAATTGCCGGGATCCAGCTCCAGAGTAGAATCAAACGACTCGTACGCCGCATCAAACTCGCCCGCTTCGGTGTAATACACGCCCAGCAGGTTAAAGATATCCGGCTGAGCAGGGTTGAGTGACAGAGACTGAGTAAAGTCGAGACGCGCTAAATCTCTCAGACCAACACTGTCATAATAATTACCACGCTCAAACAACATTTTAGCCCGCACCTCATCACTGAGATCCGGTCGCTGCAGCAGTTGAGTTAAACGGGCAATCTGCACTTCCTGCTGGACACTCGGCTGCAAAGGAATCGCCATCGGCGGATACACCCATTGCGTGGTCTGTGACGAAGACTGAGAAGCACAGCCTGCCAAGAGCAGCAGTGCGGCACTGATCGTTGCGGTTCGAAACCATTTCACAAATCGATACTCCTGTTGATCCCGCATTCTGGTTCAAAAAGAAACAGATAAAAAAAGGGAGCGAATGACGCTCCCTTTATACCATGCTTTTACGCTAAAAAGCGAAAACGACTCGCCTTTACCGCAGACTGTGAAGCTTATTCAGCTTCAGGTGCTGCTGGCGCTTGTTCAACTGATGCTTCTACCGCTTCTTTCATGCTCAGACGTACGCGGCCCTGACGGTCGATTTCCAGTACCTTAACTTGTACTTCCTGACCTTCCGACAGGTAGTCAGATACTTTCTCAACACGCTTGTCAGCGATTTGAGAGATGTGAACCAGACCATCTTTACCAGGCAGAACTGTCACGAATGCACCGAAGTCCGCCAGACGCGCAACTTTACCGGTGTAGATACGGCCCACTTCAACTTCAGCCGTGATCTCTTCGATACGACGAATGGCTTCTTTCGCGGCTGCACCTTCAGTGGCTGCGATCTTGATAGTACCGTCATCTTCGATTTCAATCGTTGTACCGGTTTCTTCAGTCAGCTGACGAATTACCGCACCACCTTTACCGATCACGTCTTTGATCTTCTCCGCGCTGATCTTCATGGTGTGAATACGAGGAGCGAACTCAGAGATATCATCGCGAGCACCAGAAATAGCCTGATCCATCACAGACAGGATGTGCTTACGCGCACCTTGTGCCTGGTTCAGAGCGATCTGCATGATTTCTTTCGTGATACCTTCGATCTTGATGTCCATCTGCAGTGCAGTGACACCAGAGTTAGTCCCTGCTACTTTAAAGTCCATGTCACCCAGGTGGTCTTCATCACCCAGAATGTCAGACAGAACCACGAAGTCATCGCCTTCTTTCACCAGACCCATTGCGATACCCGCAACAGACGCTTTAATTGGCACACCAGCATCCATCAGAGCCAGAGAAGTACCACATACCGATGCCATTGAAGATGAACCGTTTGATTCAGTGATTTCAGAAACCACACGTACAGTGTACGGGAATTCATCGATGGAAGGCATCACTGCAGCAATACCACGTTTCGCCAGTTTACCGTGGCCGATTTCACGACGCTTAGGTGAACCCACAAAACCAGTTTCGCCCACACAGTATGGAGGGAAGTTGTAGTGCAGCAGGAAGTGATCTTTACGCTCACCAGTCAGCTCATCGATGATCTGTGCATCACGCTGAGTACCCAGAGTCGCAGTAACCAGCGCCTGAGTTTCACCACGGGTGAACAGTGCGCTACCGTGAGTACGTGGCAGAACGCCGGTACGTACATCCAGAGCACGAACCATGTCTTTTTCACGGCCATCGATACGTGGGTTGCCCGCGATGATGCTGCGACGTACTACGGTTTTTTCCAGGTCGTGGAAAATAGTGTGAATTTCTTTTGGATTCAGAGTTTCGTCTTCAGCCAGAAGCTTCGCGTTTACGTCAGCACTGATGGCATGGATACGGTCATAACGCGCCATTTTCTCAGTGATTTGGTAAGCTTCAACCAGTTGGCTTTCAGCCAGCTCGGCAATTTTCGCTTTCAGCTCAGTATTTTCAGCTGGTGCTACCCAATCCCATGCCGGAGTCGCTACTTCAGCAGCGAATTCGTTGATCGCGCTAATCACAGCTTGCTGTTGATCGTGGCCGTAAACCACAGCAGACAGCATTTCTTCTTCAGTCAGGTTGTCTGCTTCAGATTCAACCATCAGTACTGCTGATTCCGTACCAGCAACAACCAGGTCAAGGCGAGATGACTGCAGTTCAGTCTGGCTTGGGTTCAGTACCAGTTGACCATCAATGTGACCAACACGCGCTGCACCGATAGGACCGTTAAACGGAATACCTGAGATAGCCAGTGCCGCAGAAGTACCAATCATGGTCACGATGTCTGGCTGCACATCCGGGTTTACAGAAACCACAGTGGCAATAACCTGAACTTCGTTTTTGAATGAATCCGGGAACAGCGGACGGATAGGACGGTCAATCAGACGTGCAGTCAGCGTTTCGCCTTCAGAAGGACGACCTTCACGCTTGAAGAAACCACCAGGGATTTTACCCGCAGCGTATGTACGCTCTTGGTAGTTCACAGTCAGAGGGAAGAAATCCTGACCTTCTACCGCTTCTTTTTTACCAACAACACTAACGAATACCGCTGTGTCATCCATAGTAACCATTACTGCAGCAGTCGCCTGACGCGCCATTACACCGGTTTCCAGCGTCACGGTGTGGTTACCGTACTGGAACGTTTTTACTACTGGTTTTTCGAACATGAGTTTTCCTTTTCCAGGTTAAGCCTGGATAAATAAATGAAGACTCAAAGCATCACCAATCGCGACTAGTGAAAACAGACTGCGCAAGGCCAATCCATTTTTAATAGCCGCGACCTGTTGGCCGACTTACGGTGACTGTAATGCAATGAGTTTTAAGCAATCCACTCTAAACGGAGCAGACGGCGGCTAGTATAAACTAGATCCGGAGGGTTATGCCAAATTTCGATAACAAAAAAGGGGCGAAACGCCCCTTTTTTGAACAAACTGTACTATGCAGCCGTCGATTAACGACGTAGGCCTAGACGTTTGATTAGGTCTTGGTAACGTCCCAGATCTTTACCTTTCAGGTAATCCAGTAGTTTACGACGACGAGAAACCATGCGTAGCAGACCACGACGGCTGTGGTGATCGCCTTTGTGCGCTTTGAAGTGACCTTGCAGGTGGTTGATAGAAGCAGTCAGTAGAGCTACTTGTACTTCTGGTGAACCAGTGTCGCCTTCGCCACGTGCGTAGTCAGCAACGATTGCTGCTTTAGTTTCTGCATTCAGAGACATAATTCTCTCCTAAAGAGTTAAGGTTTATAGTTGTGTCGCCAATCTCTGATTCAGCCGACACGAGGAGCGCGAATTATAGGGAATAATTCGCGCCTGCACAAGATCAAAACACGCTTACTGCGCGGAATCCTCGCGGTATACCACTAAGCGTTTTGGTGCGATCTTCCCATCATCGTTCATCTCACCGACGCCGAGAAACAACTTCTCGTCCCCGCCGGTCAAACGCACGTAACCCTGTTCCGGCGCGCCGAAAATCTGCACCGCCTGACCATGCTGCACCATGTGCATCAGTTCGGGGATCAGATTCACTTCCGGCAGGTCTTCCACCGCGGTATCCATCGGCAGCAATAACGCATCCAGAGCCTCGTACGGAGAGCGCTCTTCGCGATGCGCCTGCTCAACCAGCGCATTAAGCTCTTCCAGAGTCACCATATTCTGGTAAGGATAGTGAGCCACACCGGTACGACGCAGCATGGTCACATGGGCGCCACAGCCGAGCATCTCACCCAGGTCATCGACGATGGTGCGGATGTAAGTCCCCTTAGAACAGTGCACTTCCATTTCCACTTCATCGCCTTCAAAACGGTGCAGAACGATATCGTAAACGGTGATTTTGCGCGCTTCGCGCGGTACATCAATCCCTTTACGGGCATACTCGTACAACGGGCGGCCCTGATATTTGAGCGCCGAAAACATCGACGGTACCTGATCGGTTTCACCACGGAAAGATTCAATCTTAGCCAGCAGCGTATCATGGTCGACATTCACCGCGCGGGTTTGCACCACTTCACCATCCGAGTCAGACGTATCAGTACGCTGGCCCAGTTTGGCAATCACGCGATAACGCTTATCGGAGTCGAGCAGGAACTGGGAAAACTTAGTCGCTTCCCCAAGACAAATCGGCAACATACCCGTTGCTAACGGGTCCAGAGCTCCGGTATGACCGGCCTTCTCGGCGAAAAACAAACGCTTCACTTTTTGTAAAATGTCGTTCGATGACATGCCCGTTGCTTTATCCAGTAACAGGACACCGTTTATCGCTCGGCCTTTACGACGACGCGCCATTACTCTTCGTCCTCGCGACCCGCATCTTTCTGTTTGCTTTTGTCGTTATTGACCACTTCAGTGACCAGATTCGACATGCGCATACCTTCAACTAAGGTATTGTCATAGTGAAAGCGGATTTCCGGAGTCAGACGCAGACGAATGCGTTTACCCAGCATCATGCGAATGTGCACTTCATGCTCACGCAGAGCATTCAGGCACGACTCAGGCGTTTGCTCACCCACACACAAGAAGGTCACAAACACTTTGGCATACGCCAGATCACGGGAAACTTCAACGTCAGAAATGGTGACCATGCCCAGGCGGGAGTCACGCACTTCGCGTTGCAGAATCATCGCTAATTCTTTTTGTAATTGCTGTGCCACACGTTGAGTACGGCTGAATTCTTTTGGCATATTGTTTCTCACTAATGAAAGAATGGGGGGATGGTTTTCCCAGCCCCCCATGGTGTATTCAACAACCTAAACTTGCCGATAATGCAATTTTAGTTGATTAGTCGATGGTACGCTGAATTTCAACGATTTCGAACACTTCGATCTGGTCGCCGACGCGAACGTCGTTGTAGTTCTTAACGCCGATACCACACTCGTAACCGTTCTTAACTTCAGCCACGTCATCTTTAAAGCGACGCAGTGATTCCAGCTCACCTTCGTAGATAACCACGTTATCACGCAGAACGCGGATTGGGTTGTGACGTTTGATCACACCTTCCGTCACCATACAACCTGCGATTGCACCCAGTTTCGGAGACTTGAACACGTCACGAACTTCAGCAAGACCAATGATTTCCTGCTTGAATTCCGGCGCCAGCATACCGCTCATCGCTTGCTTCACTTCGTCAATCAACTGGTAGATGATTGAGTAGTAACGCAGGTCAATGTTTTCAGCATCAATCGCACGGCGTGCTGATGCATCGGCACGTACGTTAAAGCCGACGACGATAGCATTAGAAGCCGCTGCCAGTACGGCGTCAGTTTCGGTAATACCACCGACACCAGAACCCACGATGTTGACTTTCACTTCGTCAGTTGACAGTTTCACCAGTGAGTCAGCGATCGCTTCCACAGAACCTTGTACGTCTGCTTTCAGTACGATGTTCAGCTCAGCCACATCACCGGCAGTCATGTTCGAGAACATGTTTTCCAGTTTAGATTTCTGCTGACGAGCCAGTTTCACTTCACGGAATTTACCCTGACGGTAGTTCGCTACTTCACGTGCTTTACGCTCGTCACGAACGACAGTCGCTTCGTCACCCGCTGACGGAACGCCAGACAGACCCAGAATTTCTACCGGAATAGACGGACCCGCATGCTCAACTTCGTTACCGACTTCGTCGCGCATTGCACGAACACGACCGTATTCCTGACCACAAAGTACGATGTCGCCTTTGTTCAGAGTACCAGACTGAACCAGAACAGTCGCGACCGGACCGCGGCCTTTATCCAGGAAGGATTCAACCACAACGCCTGATGCCATACCTTCTTTGACTGCAGTCAGTTCAAGAACTTCCGCTTGCAGCAGGATAGACTCCAGCAGTGCATCAATGTTAGTGCCCTGTTTTGCTGAAATGTGAACGAAGATATTCTCGCCGCCCCATTCCTCAGGAATAACATCATACGCAGCCAGTTCGTTTTTCACGTTGTCCGGGTTAGCCGCTTCTTTATCGATCTTGTTGACCGCGATAATCAGCGGTACACCCGCGGCTTTCGCGTGCTGAATCGCTTCTACAGTCTGTGGCATTACACCATCGTCCGCTGCCACAACCAGTACCACGATATCCGTTGCCTGAGCACCACGAGCACGCATTGCGGTAAACGCTGCGTGTCCAGGAGTATCCAGGAAGGTAATCATACCGTTTTCAGTTTCTACGTGGTAAGCACCGATGTGCTGGGTAATACCACCCGCTTCACCTGATGCCACGTGGGTACGACGAATGTAGTCCAGCGTTGACGTTTTACCGTGGTCAACGTGACCCATGATGGTCACAACCGGTGCACGTGGCACTGCTTCAAACGCATCATCGCGATCAGACATAATGGCTTCTTCAAGCTCATTCTCTTTACGCAGGATAACCTTGTGCCCCATCTCTTCAGCAACCAGCTGTGCGGTTTCCTGATCGATAACCTGGTTGATGGTTGCCATCGCACCCATCTTCATCATCGCTTTGATCACTTCACTCGACTTCACTGACATCTTTTGAGCCAGTTCAGACAGGACGATAGTCTCACCGATAACCACATCAGATTTAGCTACCACAGCGCTCTTGTCGAAGCCGTGTTGCATTGATGACGGTTTGCTGATGCGACCTTTACGGCCTGCTTTTCCACCACGTGGACGCGAGTTGCGTTCTTGCTTGTCATCACGAGACGACATTTTACGCTTGTTCGCTTTAGTCGAACGACGAGTTGACCCTTCTTCACGACGGTCTGCTTCATCCTCGGCTTCACGAGCGTAGGTTGAAGTCGTTACGTGGTAATCTGTTTCTTCTTGCATATCACCCTTTTTCTCTTCTTCAGCAGACCAACGCTCTTTATTGATTTCGGCCAATTCGCGTGCTTTTTCAAGCTGACGGCTACTTTCCTCTTCAGCCTTACGTTTCGCTTCTTCTTCCTGGCGACGTTTCAGTGCTTCGGCCTCTTTTAGCGCTGCTTCTTGCTTGGATTTATCTTCTGCAGAACGTTCGCGTTTTGCTGCTTGTGCTTCACGCTGTGCTTTTTCCTCAGCGGCGCGTTTCGCTTTTTCTTCCGCTTCGCGCTTAGCCTTTTCTTCCGCTTCCAGTTTGGCTTTTTGTTCCGCCTCACGTTTCAGCGCTTCTTCAGCTTCGCGTTTCACTTGTTCTTCTGCTTCACGTTGTGCTGCTTCTTCAGCTTCACGTGACGCATCATCAATTGTACTGCGCTTAACATACGTACGTTTTTTGCGCACTTCAACCTGAACATTCTTACTTTTACCGCCACCGGCATTTACGCTTAGTGTGCTGCGGGTCTTGCGCTGGAGTGTTAAACGGGTTGGTTCTGATTCAGAACTGTCGCCATGCTCCTTGCGCAGATGGGAGAGAAGCTTCTGCTTCTCGTCCTCAGTTACGCTGTCTGAACCTGATTTTTTCATGCCAGCGTCAGCAAGTTGTTCTAATAAGCGGTCAACTGGAGTACCAATTTCTTCACTCAGTGCTTTAACTGTAACTTGTGTCATGCCGCTACCTCCCCTTGCTGAAAATTATGCGTCTTCGCCAAACCAACAAATGTTGCGAGCCGCCATAATTAATTCGCCCGCACGTTCTTCGGTCAGGCCGTCAATACCTTCAAGGTCATCAATACCCTGATCGGCCAGATCTTCCAGTGTTACCACACCTTTAGCTGCCAGTTTGAACGCTAATTCACGTTCCAGACCTTCCAGTGCCAGCAGATCTTCTGCCGGCTCAAGACCGTCGTACGACTCTTCTTGTGTCAGTGCGATAGTCGTCAGTGACTCTTTCGCACGGCTGCGCAGCTCTTCAACCAGATCTTCATCCAGGCCGTCGATTTCCAGCAGCTCATTAACCGGTACGTAAGCGATTTCTTCTAGTGTAGAGAAACCTTCTTCAACCAGCATTTCGGCAAAGTCCTGCTCAATATCCAGATACTTCATGAAGTTCTCGATAGAAGCCATGGACTCTTCCTGGTGTTTCTTCTGCAGGTCAGCCACTGTCATTACGTTCAGTTCCCAGCCAGTCAGCTGAGAAGCCAGACGTACGTTCTGACCGTTACGGCCGATAGCCTGTGCCAGGTTGTCTGCTTCAACGGCGATATCCATTGAGTGCGCATCTTCATCAACGATGATAGAAGCCACATCAGCAGGCGCCATAGCGTTGATCACGAATTGCGCCGGGTTATCATCCCAAAGCACGATATCGATACGCTCGCCGCCCAATTCACCAGAAACAGCCTGAACACGTGCACCACGCATACCCACACACGCACCCACAGGGTCGATACGCTTGTCATTGGTTTTCACGGCAATCTTGGCACGTGAACCCGGATCGCGTGCTGCACCTTTCAGTTCAATCAGCTCTTCGCCGATTTCTGGTACTTCAACACGGAACAGCTCAGCCAGCATTTCTGGCTTAGAACGGGTAATAAACAGCTGGAAGCCACGCGCTTCTGGTGCCACTTTGTACAGCAGACCACGCACGCGGTCGCCTGGGCGGAAGTTTTCACGTGGCAGTTGGTCTTCACGCAGAATGACCGCTTCCGCGTTGTTACCCAGATCCATAATAACAGTGTCGCGGTTGACTTTCTTAACCACGCCTGTAATCAGCTCACCTTCGTTGTCGATGAACTGTTCTACAATTTGTGCACGTTCAGCTTCACGTACTTTCTGTACGATAACCTGTTTGGCAGTTTGAGTGGTGATACGGTCAAAGGTCACAGACTCAATCTGATCTTCAATGAAATCACCCAGCTCGACAGATTCGTCGTCGTATTGCGCCGCTTCCAGAGAAATCTCTTTGGTTGGAGTTTCGACTTCGTCAACCACTAACCAGCGACGGAAAGTTTCGAATTCACCGGTTTTACGGTCGATGGCAACGCGCACGTCAATCTCGATTTCGTATTTTTTCTTTGTTGACGTCGCAAGAGCAATTTCAAGCGCTTCAAAAATACGCTCACGAGGTACCGCTTTCTCGTTAGAAACCGCTTCAACAACCGCTAAAATTTCTTTACTCATTGTTATAGCCTCTTAAGCCTTTTTCTCTAGGAGAACTAAAATTTAGGGATCAGGTTAGCTTTCGCAATGTTGCTCAGCGCAAAGTGTTCTTCTTGCCCGTCAACTTTGACATTAATGGTCTCACCATCGGCGCCCAGGATTTCTCCTTTCCACTTACGACGGTTACCCACTGCCATTTTCAATACGATGCTGACCTCGTGGCCTTTAAATTGCTCGTAATGTGCTGCGGTAAAGAGTGGTCTTTCTAAACCTGGTGAAGAAACTTCAAGGTTGTAAACCACTGAAATCGGATCTTCCACATCCAGCACGGCACTCACTTGACGACTCACTTCTGCGCAGTCATCAACGGTAATACCGTTCTCGTGATCAATATAGATACGTAACGTTGAGTGCTGTCCTGCACGAACAAATTCTAATCCAACTAACTCATAACCTGATGCAACAACTGGAGCTTCAAGCATTTCAGTAAGTTGTCTTTCTAAACCAGTCATTTAAACCACTCCAGAAACAAAAAAAGGGCATAGAGCCCAATTTAAATTCCAAGCAAGTATCTGAATTTCATCTTGGAGAAATTCAGATAACAAAAAACCCCGAAAGTCGGGGTTTTTTGTTGCTGGACCCTGATAAATTGAGAATTGCTTCTCAACTGCAGTGAGGTTCGCACTGCCAAACTTGCTGCATTAACCTGTCGTTCCAAACAAACTGAGCAGGAAAATGGTTGCGGGGGCCGGATTTGAACCGACGACCTTCGGGTTATGAGCCCGACGAGCTACCAAGCTGCTCCACCCCGCGTCCGACTTGTAGCAATTATACGCGCTACATAGTGATTTACAAGTTTGTAAATATGGTGCCGAGAGAGGGACTCGAACCCTCACACCTAGGGCGCTAGCACCTCATGCTAGTGTGTCTACCAATTTCACCATCTCGGCATAACCTGAGGCTTATCTTCGTTGATAAGCTTAGTGAGGAATCTCGTCGCCGCCTTCGGCCGGAGTTTCACTCACTGTATTATCAGCTGGCTGCTGCTGAATCACCTGACCTTGCGACGGGTCAACCCATTGTGATTCGACTTTGTGCGTAGACATATTGCCCAGCACTAGGCTGATAATAAAAAATACGGTTGCAAAAATTGCAGTCATTCGGGTTAGGAAGTTACCTGAGCCGCTCGCGCCAAACACAGTGTTTGATGCACCAGCACCGAAAGAGGCTCCCATATCTGCGCCTTTACCTTGTTGAATCAACACCAGGCCAATGATACCAACCGCTGCCAACAGGTAAATCACAAGTAGAACTGTAAACATTACTTCCACCTATGTTCCAAATTGTTGAGCCAGCGCCGTTCAATCATTCGCTTGAACAAGGCTAGCGACCTCCTCATCAGAGGCGGACGCCATACTAACCAATGCAAGTTAGGCTGACAAGTGGAATTTGCGAAAAAAGCGCACTTTATGAATCAAACGGTCAAAAAAGGGCCAAAGCACAAATTCCACCAAATTGGCCTGAATTCCTGTCCATTTTCAATGCACTAGTCATCCGGGCTCAAGCCGATCAGCAATTCACTTTCACCGCCTCGGCAATACGCAGAGCCGAAGCTTTCACCAGAGCGGCGTCTTCACCTTCAACCATGACCCGAATCAAAGGCTCTGTACCTGATTTACGCAGTAACACCCGGCCTTTATCACCCAGTTCCGCCTCCACCTGCTTGACCGAAGCCAGCACAGCTTCTGCTTCAAGCGGGTTAGTGTCACCACTGAAGCGCACGTTTTCCAGGACTTGCGGGTACAATGTCATGCCCTGCGCCAGCTCATTCAGGCTCATGTCACTGCCGACCACCGAAGCCAGTACCTGCAGTGCAGCAACAATAGCATCACCTGTGGTCACTTTATCCAGCAAAATGATATGACCCGAGTTTTCAGCGCCAATCAACCAACCTTTTTCAAGCAGTTTCTCCATCACGTAACGGTCACCGACCGCCGCACGCACAAATGGGATACCGAGCTGTTTGAGGCCGTTTTCCATCCCCAGATTCGTCATCAGGGTACCGACCACACCACCTTTTAGTTCACCACGGCGCAGTGCATCACGGGCAATGATGTAAGCAATCTGGTCACCATCGACCTTGTTGCCCAGTTCATCCACCATGATCAGGCGATCACCGTCACCATCGAACGCCAGCCCCAGATGAGCTTTTTCGTCCAGCACACGCTGCTGCAACGCACGTACATCAGTCGCTCCCACTTGGTCGTTGATGTTAAGACCATCCGGTTCAACCCCCATGGCGATGACGTCAGCACCCAGCTCACGGAATACGCTTGGTGCGATGTGATAGGTTGCACCGTGGGCACAGTCGACGACAATTTTTAATCCCGCCAGGCTCAGTTTGGTCGGGAAAGTACTCTTACAGAACTCGATATAACGGCCGGCAGCATCCACCAAACGTGACGCCTTACCCAGTTCAGCCGATTCGACACACTCAATCTGCTTGTCGAGCTCAGCTTCAATCGCCAGCTCAACCTCATCCGGCAGCTTAGTGCCTTGGGATGAGAAGAACTTGATGCCGTTATCATAATACGGGTTATGCGAGGCAGAAATCACAATGCCGGCCTCAGCACGGAAAGTCTGAGTCAGATAGGCCACCGCCGGGGTCGGCATCGGACCGGTGAAGATTGCCTTTAAGCCTGCCGCTGCCAGGCCGGCTTCGAGCGCCGACTCCAGCATGTAACCAGAAATACGGGTATCTTTACCGATAATAACTTTCTTAGTGCCTTGTTGTGCCAATACACGGCCAGCAGCCCAGCCCAGTTTTAACACAAAATCCGGGGTAATCGGGTATTGGCCAACCTTGCCACGTACGCCATCCGTACCAAAATAACGCCTTGTATCAGACATGTTTATTCCTTTGTTTTTATAATTAGCGGTTGCTATTCATTGCGTTGATAATGGTCATGGCTTCCAGCGTTTCCTCCACGTCATGGACACGGATGATGTGCGCCCCTTTCAGGGCGGCTATCGAAGCACAAGTGACACTGCCAACCACACATTGGGCAGGCTTTTTATCAAGCAATTTAAAAATCATAGATTTGCGTGACATCCCCGCCAGGATAGGCAGCCCGAAACGGTGGAACTGTTCCAAATGCGCCAGCAGATGATAATTGTGTTCAACCGATTTGCCAAAGCCAAATCCGGGGTCGAGGATGATGTTGTCGCGCTGAATACCGGCCGCTTCACACGCCGCCATACGTTCAGCCAGGAACTGTTCGACTTCCTGCATCAGATCATCGTATTGCGGGTCCTGCTGCATGGTCTTCGGCTGGCCTTTCATGTGCATGATACATACCGGCACATTCGCCTCAGCCGCGACTTGTAAAGCGCCCGGCTCCGTCAGGGAACGGACATCATTGATCAAATCAGCACCAGCCGCGACCGATTGGCGCATTACCTCGGCCTTACTGGTATCGACTGAAATCCACACTTGCGGGAATTTCGCGCGGATTGCCGCGACGATAGGAATAACACGTTGCAGTTCATCTTCCAGGGTCACTTCCGGTGCTCCCGGACGGGTGGATTCGCCACCGATGTCAATGATAGTGACGCCCGCCGCAATCATTTTCTCAGCGCGTTCCATCGCCGTCTCCAGCGTGGTATAGCTGCCCCCGTCGGAAAAAGAGTCCGGCGTGGTATTAAGAATGCCCATCACATGCGGGCGATCAAGTTCCAGTTGTTTGGTTGCGGTTTGTATTTTCATAAATCACTATCAACTAATCTTACATCAAACACAAAATCAGACGTTGCACTAGGCGCTGCCCGTACCGCCTGATTAAGCACACGGCATCTGCAGCCAAAAGCGCTGCGACACGGAAGGCGTTGGTTGTCACGCTTTGTAGCATAAAAAACGTCGATTTAGGAAACAGAAAACCCCGAGCAAGTCGGGGTTTTGTTTTAATAGAGGAGTTATTCTGCGTCTTTTTTATCTGCAGACTGATCTGAGCCTTGCTCTTCAGTGCCTGGCTGAGACTCTTGCGCAACAGGTTCGGCTTTCGCCGGCGCTTCTTCCTGCGCAGGCTGACTGCGGTCACCCCAACCAGCTGGTTCACGAATGTCACTCTTACGTGCCATCAGATCATCAATCTGGCCTGCATCAATGGTTTCATATTTCATCAGTGCATCTTTCATTGCATGCATGATGTCCATATTTTCAACCAGAATTTTACGCGCGCGTTCGTAGTTACGATCGATCAGCTTGCGCACTTCATCATCGATAAGCTTGGCGGTGTCATCAGACATATGCTTGGTCTGCGTAACACTACGCCCCAGGAACACTTCACCTTCGTCTTCTGCATACAGCATAGGACCCAGTTTTTCCGAGAAGCCCCACTGAGTTACCATCTTACGGGCGATGTCGGTGGCACGCTCGATATCATTCGAGGCGCCGGTCGATACTTTATCGACACCGTAAATCAGCTCTTCAGCCAGACGACCACCGTACAGACTGGAGATCATCGATTCAAGATGTTGCTTCGACATACTGATGCGATCTTGCTCCGGCAGATACATGGTCACACCCAATGCACGGCCACGCGGAATAATCGACACTTTATAAACCGGATCGTGCTCAGGTACCATGCGCCCAACAATAGCGTGACCCGCTTCGTGATACGCGGTTGATTCCTTGACCTCTTCCGACATCACCATGGAGCGGCGCTCGGCACCCATCATGATTTTGTCTTTCGCCAGTTCAAACTCAACCATAGACACATTGCGTTTGTTACCACGGGCAGCAAACAGAGCAGCCTCGTTGACCAGGTTAGCCAGATCTGCACCTGAGAAACCCGGCGTACCGCGTGCAATCAGGGATGGCTCAACATCACCGGCCAGAGGAACTTTACGCATGTGTACTTTCAGAATTTGTTCACGGCCGCGCACATCCGGCAGCCCCACCACAACCTGGCGGTCAAAACGACCAGGACGCAGCAGCGCAGGGTCGAGTACATCCGGACGGTTGGTTGCGGCGATAACGATGATCCCTTCGTTACCTTCAAAACCATCCATTTCCACCAGCATCTGGTTCAGAGTTTGCTCACGTTCATCGTGACCACCACCCACACCAGCACCACGCTGGCGACCGACAGCATCGATTTCATCAATAAAGATGATACATGGCGCCGCTTTTTTGGCTTGCTCGAACATGTCACGGACACGGGATGCCCCTACACCAACGAACATTTCCACAAAATCAGAGCCGGAAATCGTAAAGAACGGAACTTTCGCTTCACCAGCAATCGCTTTAGCCAGCAAGGTTTTACCGGTACCCGGAGGACCCACCATCAGTACGCCGGTCGGAATTTTACCACCCAACTTCTGGAAGCGGCTCGGATCACGCAGATAATCCACCAGCTCTTTAACATCTTCTTTCGCTTCATCACAGCCAGCCACATCACCGAAGGTGGTTTTGATCTGCTCTTCGCTCATCATGCGGGCTTTACTCTTACCAAAGGACATAGCGCCTTTGCCGCCGCCGCCCTGCATCTGACGCATGAAGAAAATCCACACACCGATTAGCAGAATCATTGGGAACCAGGAGATGAAGATAGTGCCAAGCAGGCTTTGCTCTTCCGGAGGCGTACCCTGAACTTTTACGTTCTGGTTAATCAGGTCATCAAGCAGCTTCTGGTCATACACTGGCATGTAAGTGACATAACGTGTACTACCACCACGACGGGTAAAGGTAATTTCGCTGTCCTTAAACTGCGCTTCCTGAATCTGACCTTGGCCAACTTCCTGTACAAATGTGGTGTAATCGACTGATCTGCCGTTACTGTCGCCCGGGCCAAAGCTCTGGAAAACAGACATTAATACGACAGCAATCACAAGCCACAGAATTAAATTTTTTGCCATATCACTCAAGGTGTAAGCCTCGCGATAACTAGTTGTAATTAAAGGTAGGGTACTACAGTTTTCTGGCTGTAGCCATAGTGTTAACTTTCGCCAGCCTGGGTTAAATCGTTAACCTTTGTAACCGGTAGCGACGATATACACTTCGCGGGAACGTGCCCTTGAAGAATCAGGTTTACGGATTTTGACCGCTTTGAACAGACTGCGTACATCTTTAACATACTGGTCAAAACCTTCGCCCTGAAACACTTTGACCACAAAACTACCATTAGGTGCAAGAACTTGTCGACACATATCTAATGCTAATTCGACCAGATACATAGCGCGTGGCTGGTCAACGGACTGGTTTCCGGCCATGTTAGGCGCCATGTCAGACATTACTACGTCAACCATGTCCGGTTGGATCCGCTCCAGTAGTGCATCCAGTACCGACTCTTCCCGGAAGTCGCCCTGCAAAAAGGCCACACCGGCAATCGAGTCCATCGGCAGAATGTCACAGGCGATCACCTGCCCTTCCTCGCCAACGATACCAGCGGCATACTGTGACCAGCCTCCCGGAGCCGCGCCGAGGTCAACCACGGTCATCCCAGACTGTAACAGTTTGTCTTTATTCTGAATCTCTTCAATTTTGAAGATAGCACGAGAACGGTAACCTTTCTTCTTGGCTTCATTAACGTATTTATCGTCAAAATGTTCTTTCAACCAGCGGCCTGAGCTCGCCGAATGCTTCTGTTTACTCATTCGATTCCTAACTAAGCAGCCTCTATCTGAGAAAGTATGGTAGAAAATATAGTCTTCCATGATAGATGGCGTTAAAATGTCGTTTTTCAACCCTAATATTAAAGAAAATTGGGCGCGTAATGAACCTAAGCAACAAACAAAAACAGCATCTCAAAGCCTTAGCACACAACCTTAAGCCGGTTGTGCTGATGGGTGGTAACGGACTGACTGAAGCTGTTTTGGCGGAAATCGAAATTGCGCTTGATCACCACGAACTGATCAAAGTGAAAGTGGTATCGGAAGATCGCGAGACAAAACATCTGATTGTGGATGCTATTGTTCGTGAAACCGGAGCAGAAAAAGTACAGGTTATTGGTAAAGTACTGGTTCTTTTCCGTCCTTCTGAGCAACGTAAAATCGAACTACCACGTAAGTAATTTCGTTACTTAAGATTACAAAAAGGTCGCATGATGCGACCTTTTTGCTTTTTAAACTCAGTAATTTGAATCGCTTACACGTAATCTACGCGATCGATTTCAAATACTTTCTCGCCACCCGGGGTCACGATGGTAACTTCATCACCTTCCATCTTACCGATCAGGCCACGCGCAATCGGAGAGCTCACCGAGATACGGCCAGCTTTAATATCCGCTTCGTCTTCACCAACGATCTGGTAGGTTTTCTCTGCATCCGTATCGACATCAATCAGAGTCACGGTCGAACCAAAAATGATTTTACCGCTGTTATCCATTTTAGTGACATCAATCACCTGAGCAACAGACAACTTAAACTCGATATCACGGATCTGCGCTTCACAGATGCCCTGCTCTTCACGAGCGGCATGATATTCAGCATTTTCTTTCAGATCGCCCAGTTCACGAGCTTCTGCAATTGCTTCAGAAATCTTCGGACGCAGTTTCAGCAATCTATCCAGTTCATCACGCAGCAGCTGAGCGCCACGTACAGTCATTGGAACTTTTTCCATTTTATACCTCTATGCCATAGATATGCCCAAAGACATCATTGTCACTGCCAGACAGCCTTTACGCCTCAATCCGTGCATAGCTGTGCCCTGATTAAGGATAGTATTATTCAATCAAAAGGCCTGTCCTGTAACTTCAAATAAGAAGGGCATTCTTTGGACAATACAAAACTACCCAACCCGTATCACTGGATTAGGTAGTACTCGATGAATTCGTTGCATTTAGTGTAAACAAACATGCGGGCGAAATCATCCAAATTCAAGTGTCGGTTAGAGAAATTGCGATTAGGCACCAAACCTGTTGCATGGCGTGATCCCCTGCACACTTCTCCGGTTTAGAAAATCGCCTAAAACAGCTAAAAACTTATAAAGATGCCCGTCTTACCATGATGTGCAATTAAGTATAAAAATAGACAAAAATCATTTAAAATCATAGACTTGATTTTTTACCAATTTAAATAAAACACTGTTCATAAGCGGGATTTATATCATTTTACTAACTCATTAAGGAACTTTGAGGGTAAAACTAACCTCACGATTTCTAACGTATTGAATTACCCGGACAACGCTCAGATTCGGAATCAGTAATGCTAGGGATTAAACGCACACGGGCAGCATCGTGATGCGACACTAATAATGATTTATGGACAGTAAATTAGGACTTAATAAAATGAAAAAGACTCTGATTGCACTTGCAGTGTCAACTGTAGCTATCGCTTCAGGCGCTCAAGCAGCTGAACTTTACAACCAGGATGGTACTTCTCTGGACATCGGTGGCCGTATCGAAGGTCGTCTGTCACTGAAAGACGGCAAAGGCGACGATGCGTCACGCGTACGTGTACACATCGCGGGTAAAACGGCGATCAATGACAGTCTGTACGGCCTGGGTTTCTACGAAGCTGAGCTGAAAACTAACGATGACGGCGGTTTCTACGGCGACGACGGCGAAAGCGAAGGTACAGACATCACAACTCGTCTGGCGTACGCCGGTCTGGGTGGTAACTTCGGTCTGGTTTCTTACGGTAAAACCGAAGGTTCACTGGGTGTAATCACAGACTTTACCGATATCTTCTCAGGTATCGCAGGTAACACAGCGGCAGACAAACTGAAAGTTGCTGACCGCACTGACAACATGCTGGCATACAAAGGCCAGTTTGATGATCTGGCACTGCGTGGTTCTTACCGCTTCGCTGACCGCGATAATGGTGCTTCTGGTGATTACAACGATAATGACCAAGACGGCTACTCACTGTCTGCTATCTATGCATTCGGTGATACTGGCTTCACTGCCGGTGCTGGTTACGCAGAGCAAGATGAAGCGAACGAGTACATGCTGGCAGCCTCTTACACCATCGCTGATTTCTACTTTGCGGGTGTATTCACTGATGGTGAGAAACAAGCAAGCGCTACCGACAACTCGACTCAAGACTACACAGGCTACGAGCTGGCAGCCGCGTACACTCTGGGTCAGACCGTGTTCACTGCAGCGTACAACAACGCAGAAAACGAAAACGATACTGCCGTTGATAACCTGGCGTTTGAAACCGCGTACTTCTTCAAGCCAAACTTCCGCGCTTGGGTTTCTTACAACTTCAACATGATCGACGAAGGCGACACGACTGCACCTGGCACCACTGCATCAAAAGCTGATTCAGAAGACGAAGTTGGCCTGGGTCTGCGTTACGACTTCTAATTTTGACAATAACCGGTCAATCTACCAACGCCTGCTGACTAGCAGGCGTTTTTTTATCCCGCTATACTCACCCCATCACTTGCTCAGCCATCAAGTACCATGTATTTTTCTCATTGCGCCAGACGGTTAGTCAGCCTGCTGTGTGCCTCTCTGCTGATGCCGGCCGTAATGGCCACTCCTGCAGCCACTGACCTGCTTCCTTCGGGAGCCCGAACCGGGTTACTGATCCAACCTTTATCGGCGTCGCAGCCGCGTTTAGTCCAGCAGACCGGCGACTATTTCCCGCCGGCCAGCACTCTGAAAGTGGTCACCGCACTGGCGGCGCTACTTGAGCTGGGGCCTGATTTTCGCTTTGAGACCGAACTGCGCAGCAGCCGCGCGGGCACGGCAGTGATCTTCTCCGGCGACCCGACCCTGAGCAGCGAAGACTTAACGCAACTGCTGACCCAGTTACGTGATAAACAGGGCAAAGACATCGATGGCGATCTATGGCTGGATAACAGCGCCTTTAACGGTTACGAACGCGCAGTCGGCTGGCCCTGGGATATTACCGGGGTCTGCTACAGCGCGCCGGCCAGTGCCATGAACCTGGATGGAAACTGCATTCAGGCTTCTATCTATACTCAGGCGGACGGCGCAACCCGGGTGGTCGTCCCCAAACACTATCCGGTACAGGTCACGACCAATGCTCGCAGCGTCAGCAAGGTGCAGCAGAAAAGTGAGCATTGCGATCTGGAACTGAATGCCGGGATGGATAATGCCTACCATCTGTCCGGCTGTCTGGCGCAGCGTAAGCAGCCTATGCCACTCAAGTTTGCCGTGCAGAACACTGAGCTCTACCTTAAACGTCGTGTTTACGCCCTGCTCAATCAGCTCGGCATCACTCTGCATGGTGAAATTCGTATCGGTAGTCTGCCACAAGATGCGCCGAGCCAGCAGGTGGCCATCCATCGCTCGGCACCACTGGCGGAGCTGCTGGACAAGATGCTGAAAAAATCGGATAACCTGATTGCCGATACTGTGACCAAAACGCTCGGACGACGTTTTTTCCTGCAGCCCGGCAGTTTCAGTAACGGTACCGAGGCGATTAAGCAGATTATCTTCAGCCGCACCGGTATTTCTCTGCAGGATGCCCAGCTCGTTGACGGCTCGGGATTATCACGTAACAACCGCATCCGGCTCGACACCATGCGCCAGATCCTGCACTATCTGTGGCAGAATGACGCCAAACTGGGCGTGCTGGCCATGCTGCCGGTTGCCGGAGAAAGCGGGACGCTTAAATACCGCCGCAGTATGCGCAGCGATAACATTCGCGGCCACATTCGTGCCAAAAGCGGCTCACTGTACGGAACCTATAATATGATGGGCTTCGCTCTGAATGATAAAGGTCAGCCTGATACACTGTTTATCCAGTACGTCACTGATTACTTTCCCAACCAGCGTGACAGTGACAGCGCTGAAGAGGCGCCGATCACCCGCTTTGAAAATGAGTTTTACCGCGCGCTAATTAATAGCGAGCACAAAACCTCCAATGCGCCGTAATCAGAAAACATTCCGTCACCCGAACATATGCAGTAACCAGAAAATGAGCAGACTAAAACCTGTGCGGATATGCACTTCAGACTCGACAACACGCTGACCGACTCCGATACTGATGAGAATGAAAGCCCCAATCAGGACGAACAACCCGCATCATGCAGGTTAGCAGGAGGGATTATGCATCAGCCGCGCCCCATGAGTCGCATCAAGCGCAAAGGCTATCATTGCGTCGGTATGACCTGTGTCATTCTCGGTCTTATTGGAGCAACAGTGCCGCTGTTGCCGACAGTACCTTTCCTGCTCTTGGCGCTGTACTGTTTTGGTGTGTCGTCACCCAAATTCCAGAGCTGGCTATTACAGCACAAACAGCTGGGGCCGCTGGCGACACGTCTCTATTATGGTCGCGGCTTTACCCGCACCGAGAAAGTGCAGTCTCTGCTGTTAATCTGGCTTTCAATGGGTTCGGTATGGTACTTCGTGGCTCAGGGCACTCACTGGCAATATGCCATCATCGCGCTGCTGGTGTTTGAAACCTGGTTTATTCTGCGTCTTAAAACTTACCAGCCGGATCCCGATTCCGCCTCTGCGGAACCAGATAATCCGTTATAACCCGGTGATTATCCCCTTTCAACGCAAAAAAGATGCGGCGTGCATATAACCTGCGCATAAAAAAAGCGCCTGAGCGGCGCTTGTTGCTTTTGTGCTACTGGTAGCTTTTTGCTTCACATGTCACGAAACGGCAGCGAAAGCAGCAAAGATTGCCGGTCTCTCGGCTAACCGGTGGTGTACGCGGTTACTTGACGGTGACTCGGGCAAACTTACGTTTACCAACCTGGTACACTGCCGTGCCAGCAGCCGGAATCAGTTTGGCGTCTTCGATTTTCTCGCCGTCCTGTTTCGCAGCACCCTGCTTGATCATACGCAGAGCATCCGACGTCGAACCGACCAGGCCCGCTTCTTTCAGCAGGTTGGCAATCGCGATACCTGCGTCAAATTCAAACTCTGGCATCTCATCCGGCATCGCACCTTTTTGGAAGCGGTTGATGAACTCTTGTTCTGCCGCATCTGCGTCCGCTTCGGTATGGAAACGGGCAATGATCTCTTTCGCCAGCAGGATTTTCACATCACGTGGGTTTTTACCATTCGCTACATCAGCTTTAAACTGCGCCAGCTCTTCCAGTGGACGGAATGACAGCAGCTCGTAGTAGCTCCACATCAGATCATCAGAGATCGACATGATCTTACCAAACATCTCGCTTGGCGCATCAGCCACACCAATATAGTTGTTGGCTGACTTAGACATCTTCTTCTCACCGTCCAGACCAACCAGCAGCGGCATCATCAACACCACCTGAGGCTTCTGACCGTTGGCTTTTTGCAGCTCACGTCCCATCAGCAGGTTGAATTTCTGGTCGGTACCACCCAGCTCTACGTCAGTTTCCATCGCCACTGAATCATAACCCTGCAGGAGTGGATACATGAATTCATGAATCGCGATAGGCTGACCATTGTTGTAACGCTTTTTGAAATCATCACGCTCAAGCATACGCGCAACAGTCTGGTTGGCCGCCAGGCGAATCATGCCTTCTGCGCCCAGTTCAGACAGCCATTCAGAGTTAAACTGAATCGTGGTCTTTTGTGGATCGAGGATCTTAAATACCTGCTGCTTGTAAGTCTCTGCGTTACGCAGTACATCTTCACGGGTCAGAGGCGGACGAGTGGTGTTCTTACCAGTCGGGTCACCGACCATACCGGTAAAGTCACCGATCAGGAACGTCACCTGATGGCCCAGATCCTGGAATGCACGCAGTTTGTTGAGGATCACCGTGTGACCAAGGTGAATGTCCGGCGCTGTTGGATCCGCGCCCAGTTTGATACGCAGAGGACGGCCTTCTTTCAATTTGGCAATCAGCTCTTCTTCCGGAATCAGCTCTTCAACACCACGCTTAATCTCAGCTAAAGCGGCTTCAATACTCGCCATTCTTGTTCACTCCCACAGATTTGGCAAAAATTTAATAGTTTGACATATTACTTGAATAGCGATGCATTTTGAAACCAGTTAGACTAACGAACTAGCGTTTTTGTTAATTAATCATTGAACGAACCCGAGTATGCTTGCTATTTTTGCTCGACTTCCATGGATGCACCGGGCACTCATCGCCCTGTTCAGTGCCTTGATCGTCACTGCACTGTTTTTTTTGCCAAATCCGGAAGATCTGAGAGACGATTCAGAACGGCTGCAAGTCGGCCGCCATTACCCATTGGCGATCGACAGCGAAGCCTTGTCGCCTGGCGCGACTATTCTGCCGACCACTTTACTGCGTTGGGAAACCCATGTGGTCAATCCGGGCGAAAGCGCCGCCGTGCTGTTCCAGCGCCTGGGGCTGTCTTCACGTCAACTGTATGCCCTGACCTCCAGCAACGATGAAATCAATAGTCAGTTGTCTCGCCTGCGTCCGGGCGACCGCTTACAATTTGGCTTTGATGAAAATAATGAACTGATTCAGCTCAAGCGACGCATCAGTGCTGAAGAAACTTTCGTGGTCACCAAAACGGAATCCGGTACTGATTACACCTCGAGCTTTGATAAAAAAGAGATTGTTTATCAGTACAACTATTCTCAGGCCGAGATCAGCTCCAACTTCTGGAATGCGGCAGTCGGAGCGGGCCTGACGGCAAACCAGATCATGGAACTGGCCGGAATTTTTGGCTGGGACATCGACTTTGCCCTCGATATCCGTGCCGGCGATACCTTTAAGCTGCTGTTTCAGGAAAAAGTGGTCGAAGGCGAAGTGATTGGACGGGGCAACATTATTGCCGCCATGTTCACTAACCAGGGCACCACTTTCACCGCTATTCTCGATGACAATACCGGTAACTACTACGATGAGACCGGACGGGCGATGAAGAAAGCCTTCCTGCGCTCACCACTTGATTTTCGCCGCGTTTCTTCCAACTTCAACCCACGTCGCCTGCATCCGGTGACCGGTCAGGTTCGTCCACACCGCGGCACTGACTACGCCGCTCCGGTCGGCACACCGATTTGGGCCGCCGGTGATGGTATTGTTGAGAAGTCGAGCTACAACCAGTTCAACGGTAACTATGTGTTTATCCGTCACAGCAACACCTATATCACCAAGTATCTGCACCTGACACGACGTACCGTCAAAACCGGTCAGCGAGTCAAACAGGGTCAGGTCATCGGAACTCTGGGTGGCACCGGCCGGGTTACCGGTCCTCACTTACACTATGAGTTCCTGGTCAATGGCGTGCATAAGAATCCGCGTACCGTTGATTTGCCACAATCCAAATCGCTGAATGGTAAAGCCAAAGAGACCTTTATCGCTAACGCCAAAATTCGCCTCAAAAATTTAAACCGCTATAGTGAGTTGCTGTACGCCAAAAACTAACCACGCTGTACGCTCATGCGGGGCAGAACAGCGTGCAGTGCAAATAAAAAAATCAGCCGCGGCTGATTTTTATTATCGGTTGTCGCCAAATTCGCACCAAGCACCAATTCGCACCAGCACCATGCGTTCCGGAAAACGCTGTGGTCAGTAAGACACGTGCGGTCAGGATCAGACGCTGAAAGAGGCTCCACAACCACAAGTTGTGGTCGCATTCGGGTTGTTGACAAAGAAACGCGAGCCTTCCAGACCTTCGGTGTAATCAACGATGCCGCCAATCAGGTATTGCAGGCTCATCGGATCTACCACCAGGGTCACACCGCTGTTAACGATCTCGGTATCACCGTCATTGACGTTTTCATCAAAGGTAAAACCGTACTGGAAACCACTGCAGCCGCCACCAGTGATGTAGACACGCAGTTTCAGCGCCGGGTTTTCTTCTTCCGCAATCAGAGCTTTTACTCGTGTTGCTGCCGCATCCGAAAAGGATAATGGTACATTTACTTCGCTCACGATGACCTCTCTCAGTCGTGTCAGTGCCCGTTCGCTCAGGAAAAAATCCCCTGGCGACAGGTCAGTGTAATTTAGCTATAGCGATGATTATCTAATACCTGACTTATCCGTTCAAGTATTAGCCGCCATTTCGCCCCACTCAGGTACACAAACGGCCCAGCTCAGCTAAGCCGGTGCCAGAGAAATTAAGCGAAAAGATTTCGTCTCGCGTCTCATCGGCGTACAATGCAGACCAAATTGGTCCGAGCAATCATCAAGAGGAACTATCCATGACCAAATCAGAAGATCTTTATCAGAAGGCACAAAGCAAAATTCCTGGTGGCGTCAACTCGCCGGTACGCGCATTTAATGGTGTGGGTGGTTCACCACTGTTTATCGACCGTGCAGATGGCGCGTTTATCTTTGATGCTGACGGTAAAGCGTACATTGATTATGTCGGTTCATGGGGTCCGATGATTCTTGGTCACAACCACGCTGTGATTCGTGATGCAGTGGTCAATGCCGCCCACCGCGGACTCAGCTTCGGCGCGCCGACTGAGATGGAAATTGCCATGGCTGAACTGGTTTCTGAACTGGTCCCGTCGATGGAACAACTGCGTATGGTGAACTCGGGGACGGAAGCGACCATGAGTGCAATTCGCCTTGCTCGTGGTTACACCGGGCGCGATAAGATCATTAAGTTTGAAGGCTGCTACCACGGCCACGCAGACAGCCTGCTGGTCAAAGCCGGTTCAGGCGCTCTGACACTGGGTCAGCCCAGCTCACCGGGTGTTCCGGCAGACTTTGCTAAATATACCCTGACAGCACGTTTCAACGATCTGGACTCAGTGCGTGAACTGTTTGCTGCCAACCCGGGCGAAATCGCTTGTATCATCGTAGAACCGGTCGCGGGCAACATGAACTGTATTCCGCCGGTCGAAGGCTTCCATGAAGGCCTGCGCGAAATCTGTGACAACGAAGGCGCGCTGCTGATTTTCGACGAAGTGATGACCGGCTTCCGTGTTGCTCTGGGCGGAGCTCAGGCACACTACAATATCAAACCTGACCTGACGACGCTGGGTAAAGTGATCGGCGGCGGTATGCCGGTGGGCGCATTTGGTGGTCGTAAAGAGGTGATGCAGTACGTCGCACCAACCGGTCCGGTGTACCAGGCAGGTACTTTATCCGGTAACCCAATTGCCATGGCAGCCGGCTATGCCTGTCTGTCTCTGCTGAAAGAAGAAGGCAACGAGAAGCGCCTGGCGGCCAAAACCAAACAACTGGCAGACGGCTTTAAAGAGCTGGCTCAGCAGCACGGTATCCCGCTGCTGGTGCACCAGGTCGGCGGGATGTTCGGTTTCTTCTTTACCGATCAGGAGCAGGTGACCTGCTACGAAGACGTGGCCAAGTGCGATGTGGAACGTTTCCGTAAATTCTTCCACCTGATGCTGCAACACGGTGTTTATCTGGCACCTTCAGCGTTCGAGGCCAGCTTTACCTCTCTGGCGCACGGTTCGAAAGAAATCGAAGCGACGCTGGAAGCGGCTGACCGCAGCTTTGCTGAACTAGCCCAGCAAGGCTGATTCGCTTCACGTGATGGTGCTATCGCCATCCGATCCTAAATTGAAAGGCTGCTTGGGCAGCCTTTTTTATTGTCTTGCCGAGATGACATCTTGCGAGCCGGCCGTCATACCCAAACCTTAATGCCAGTTCATCACCACCAGCACGATAAGGACTATCGCCACCACGCCCAGCCAGGGAAACGAACGACGCGCACGCTTAGATTTACACCCGGTTTCATTATCGCAACACCCCATACTGCACTCCTCATTGCTAAGAGTATGAAATACAGCCATTATAACCCTAATTAAGAAGCAAACTGGACCACGACTGTGCCTGATAAACTGAAGATCTCCTCCAGCCACTGGGTATTAATTGTTGCCCTGCTGGCCACCGCATTTGCCTGCTATCTGCTGATAAGGCCTTATGTTAACTCGATTATGATGGCCTTTATCATCTCGCTGCTCATGTTTCCGATCCATGAGAAAATGGAATCTAAGTTACCATCTTATCCTAATCTGGCTTCACTGCTGTCCTGCGTCATTCTCACTTTCATCATAGTCATTCCACTGCTGTTTGTGTTTGGCGCCATCGTGCAGCAAGGCTCAAAATTTTCCCAGAATGTTTACCAATGGGTCACTCACGGCGGCATTCAGACCGTATTCAACCATCCACTGGTGGTGAAAGTATTGGCCATCACCAATCAGTATCTGCCGTTTGATGAAATCAGTCCGCAGCAAATCGCGCAGAAAGTTGGCCAGTTTGCCACCACGTTCGGCAGCAACCTGGTTGGCATCAGCGCCAAAATTCTCGGTGATGCCACCTCTTTCATCATGGATTTTCTATTGATGCTGTTTGTGCTGTTCTTTTTACTGCGCGACCACGACAAGATCATCGCCTCGCTGCGCCACATTATTCCGCTGTCACGCAGTCAGGAGGACCGCCTGTTGCAACAGATAGAACAGGTGTCCAAGTCTGCGGTGATGGGCTCATTTCTGACCGCGATAGCGCAAGGCTTTGCCGGCGGTATCGGCATGTGGCTGGCCGGTTTCCCTGGTTTGTTCTGGGGCACCATGATGGGTTTTGCCTCATTCATCCCGGTGGTCGGTACCGCACTGGTGTGGATACCCGCCACCATCTACCTGTTTGTCACCGGCGATACCGGCTGGGCTGTCTTCCTGGGTATCTGGAGCGTGGCGCTGGTCGGCTCAATTGATAACCTGCTGCGGCCGCTGCTGATGCAAGGCAGTGCCGGGATGAACACCCTGCTGATTTTCTTCTCCCTGCTAGGCGGCATCCAGCTATTTGGTCTGATTGGCCTGATTTACGGCCCGCTGATCTTTGCCATTACCATCGTGTTTTTTAATATGTACGAAGAAGAGTTCCAGAGTTTTCTCAACAAGCAGGACAACAGCTGACACCGCCTGGCGCGGATAAAGCACTTCAAGCCCGGGGCGGATTATGCGAAAATCTGCCCCCCTAATTTGTATCGAGTCTGTTATGTCCAATTACACCGCTCCCAGTCAGATAGCCGAACGCCAACTGGCCTATTTTGCCGGTAAAAAGGTGCTGGTGGCCGGAGAAGCCGAAGATCTGTTTCCGCTCCAACTGGCCAAACATTGTGAGTCAGTGGCGGTATTCACCACCCATTATGGGTTTCACCGTCAACTGCAACAGCATCAGGGCGTAACCAGCTACTTTGGTGCCGAACTGACTGACAACCTGGTGGCGGATATGATCCTGCTCTATTGGCCAAAAGCCAAACAGGAAGCAGAATATCTGCTGGCGATGCTGATGGCGAAATTTGGCACCGGGACCGAAATTGTCGTGGTGGGTGAAAACCGTTCCGGGGTCAAAAGCATAGAGAAAATGTTCGCCGCTTATGGCCCGATCAATAAGTATGATTCGGCGCGGCGCTGCTCGTTTTACTGGGGCCAGTGCACTGAGCAACCGGCACCATTTACGCTTGAGCAGTGGTTTAAATCCTATCAGGTTGAATATCAGCAGCACAGCCTGACCATTCGCAGCCTGCCTGGCGTATTCAGTCACGGTGAGTTTGATATCGGCAGCCGTCTGCTGCTCGACAGCCTGCCGCCACTGCGTGGCAAAGTGCTCGATTTTGGTTGCGGCGCCGGGGTCCTGGGCAGCGTGATGGCGACCCTCAATCCGGGGATTGAACTGGAAATGTGTGACATCAGCGCTTTGGCGATTCGTTCCAGCCAGGCAACCCTGGCCGCCAATCATCTGTCTGGCCGGGTATTCGCTTCTGACGTTTATTCAGACAGCGCGCGCGACTACGATTTTATCGTCACCAATCCGCCCTTCCACTCCGGGCTGGATACCAGTTACAGTGCGACCGAAACGCTGCTGGCTAAAGCGCCCGCCCATCTGAAAAACCGCGGTGAACTGTTGGTGGTGGCCAATAGCTTCCTCAAATACCCGCCCATCATCGAACAGGCATTCGGTCAGTGTGAAACCGTGAATAAAACCAATAAGTTCACAATTTACCAAGCAAAAAAATCTCGCGCCTGAGGTGAATATGGCTGTTCAGCCATCCCTCTCACAGCAATAAAAACGGCAAACCAAGGTTTGCCGTTTTTATTCGCAACGATTCAAAAATTGACATAAGTCACTCAGAACGCCAGTACCCCTTGGGTATCAATACTGACCGCGACTTTCTCGCCGATCTGAATTGCCTGCGATGACGTCGCCAATAATTTAGCGCCCTGGGTTTCAATCACATAGCGGCAGTGATCGCCCATAAACTGCTGCTCCAGTACCGTCACCTGACTCCCCGCATCGCTGTGAATACGGATTTGCTGCGGGCGCAGCAACAATTCACATTGCCCGCCATGGTTAATCATCTGTTGCGCTGTCGCTTCCAGCACGCCGAATTCGGTCTGATACTGGCTGTCACTGACACGTGTCGCTGGCAGATAACTGCCGCCGCCGAGAAAATCGGCCACGAATTTGCTCGATGGATGAAAATAAAGTTGCGATGCGGTACCGTACTGCTCGATCACTCCGTGTTGCATCACCGCCATTTTATCGGCAAAGGCAAAAGCCTCTTCCCGTGAGTGAGTGACAAAAATCGCGGTCACCCCCTGCTTTTTAAAGATCTTACGGATCTCGGCAATCAGATCGTGGCGCACCTGAGTATCGATATTCGAAAACGGCTCATCAAGTAGCAGCAGATCCGGCTTATAAGCGAGCGAGCGGGCAATCGCCACCCGCTGCTGCTGACCACCCGATAACTGATGCGGATAACGATCGCTCAAGCCGCTGAGATGAACCAGATCCAGCATTTCAGTTACCTTGCTCTGGCGCTGCGCGAGCGATAAATCACGTAATCCGAACGCCACGTTTTCCGCCACAGTCAGATGGGGAAACAGGGCGTAATCCTGAAAGATCATACCAATATTACGCTGCTCCGGCGGCAACCATAGCTGCCCGTCATCAATGGTCAGGCCATTGAGGCTCATCACTCCGGAAGCGAGTGGCAATAAACCGGCGATGGCCTTGAGCAAGGTCGTTTTACCACATCCGCTGGCTCCAAGCAGGCAGACGATTTCACCGTGTTCCACCTCAAGCGAGAGTGATTCCAGTACGGTCTGTGTCTCATACTGACAGGTCAGATTCTGAATCGATAATGCGCAGCTCATCAGTGACTTTGCTCCAGGGAACGGTTAACAACAACAAGGGGAACAAGACCGACCATAACCAGCAATACCGCCGGTAATGCGGCTAGTTCAAGGTGCTCATCAGACGCATAATTATACACATAGGTCGCCAGAGTTTCGAAGTTGAACGGACGCAGCAGTAAAGCAGCGTTGAGTTCTTTCATTGATTCGATAAACACCAGCAAAGCGGCAATCAGCGCGCCACGCCGCACCAGCGGGACATGGATGCGCCACAGCATACAGTTGGGCTGACACCCCATGGTACGCGCGGCCATATCCAGGGACGGGGAAATCTTATTCAGGCTACTTTCGATACTGCCGATAGCGACGGCAGAAAAGCGTACCACCAGAGCAAAAATAATCGCAAACATGGTGCCG
Organism: Vibrio sp. ABG19; assembly: GCF_029962385.1. Classification (NCBI taxonomy): domain Bacteria; kingdom Pseudomonadati; phylum Pseudomonadota; class Gammaproteobacteria; order Vibrionales; family Vibrionaceae; genus Vibrio; species Vibrio sp. ABG19. The sequence goes on from NZ_CP071708.1 coordinate 697,666, forward strand.
GAGAAAACCAGCCCCGGCCTGCCCCACTGCAGTGCTTTCGCTACATCATTGACGACGTGATCCATGGTCAGCACCGGTACCATAATGCCTATTGCCAGCACCGTACCGGGGACGGCATAGCCCAGAGACGAGAGACGCATTAGCGCCACGCTGAAACGATTCTGTTTGAGACGCATATAAAAGCAGACCGTCATCGCTACCAGGACACCGAGCACGGCAGCACTGAGTGAAACCTGGAGGCTATTAAGGGCATATTCTCGGAACTGCTCACTCCAGCTGACGGCAAAATAGGTGTAAGCGTAGCTGAGCAGTTGCAGCAGCGGGAAAATAAACGCCACACACACCAGCCCCCAGCACCACAGCAGCGCCGCCCATTTTTTCCAGCCGCTGAGCGGATAGCGAAAATCTTCATGACTGTTGAACTGATTCTGGAACAGCTTTTGTTTGCGCCGGCTGTAGCGCTCAGCGCTGAGTAACAGCACTACGATCATCAGCATAATGGCTGAAATCTTAGCTGCCGCGGTCAGGCTGGAATAGTTGAGCCAGGTATCGTACACCGCGGTAGTCAGGGTATTAACGGCAAAGTAACTGACGGTACCAAAATCGCCGACGGTTTCCATCGCCACCAGCGATAAGGCGACCGCCACCGAGGGACGTACCAAGGGCAGTGAAATACGGCAAAAACTCTCCCATGCCGAGCATTTCAGCAAGCGTGCCGACTGCAACAAGGAGACATTCTGCTCCATAAATGCGGTGCGGCACAGCAGGTAAACATAAGGGTAGAGCACCAGCGCCAGTACCAGACTGGCCCCGGTCAGACTGCGAATATCCGGAAACCAGTATTCGCCGGGCAGCCAGCCGGTCTGCGCTCGCAGCCAGACCTGAATCGGGCCGGCGTAGTCAAACCAGCCGGTAAAGATATAACCGACGATATAACCAGGAATCGCCAGTGGCAGAACCAAGGCCCACTGCAGAACTTTTTCTCCCGGCAGCCGGCACATCGCCATCAGCCAGGCGCTGGGCACACCAAACACCAGAGTCAGTGCCATCACGCTCACAGCCAGCACAACCGTGTTGTACACATAGGTTGGCATCACTGTGGTGAGCAGATGACGGAACACATCGTCGGTATCACCAACGGCGGTATAAAAAATCGCTAAGATCGGCAAAACCAGCAGCGTGGCCAGAACCACGCTGCTGGTTTTCCATATGAGGTGTTTTTCTTTCATTGCCTAACAGCTATAAGGCAGGCTGAGGCATAGATGCGATGGCAAATACATCTCATATCCCTTTCATAAATCAAGGGTATAGTTATACCCTTGGATTTGATTAAAGGTCAAATTTGACTTCGTCAATCAGCTTGATGGCCGCTTCATGATTGTCGGCAATTTTTTCCAATGGTAGCGAATCTGACTTAAACTCACCCCAGGATGCCACCAGTTCAGAGCGTGCAACCCCAGGTTTAACCGGATATTCGAAGTTTACATCGGCATACATGTGCTGTGCTTTGTCGCCGGTGAGAAACTCCATCAACTTCAAAGCATTATCACGATTTGGCGCGTATTTCGCCATCGCCATACCACTGACGTTCACATGGGTGCCCTGCACCTTCTGACCCGGGAAGTTAATGTAAACTGATTCCGCCCAGCTCTTCTGCTCTTTATCCGTCAGCATTTTTCCCAGATAGTAGCTGTTACCCAGCGACAGATCACATAAACCTTCTTTGATAGCACGAACCTGATCACGGTCGTTACCTTGCGGCTTACGTGCCAGGTTAGCTTTTACGCCCTGCAGCCAGGTTTTGGTTTCAGCTTCGCCGTGGTTGGCAATCATGGCGGCAACCAGAGCAATGTTGTAGGGGTGCTTACCGCTACGGGTACAGATTTTACCTTTGTACTCTGGCTTAGCCAGATCAAGGTAATCGAAATCATCACTCAGTTTACCCACACGATCACGCGAAGAGTAAACACTGCGTGTACGGATAGTCAGCGCAAACCATTCATCCTTACTATCGCGGTACTGAGCCGGAATATTGCTGTCAATCACGGCACTGTCTACCGGCTGGGTCAGACCTTTATCTGCCAGTTCAAACAGGCGGCTAAACTCAGAGGTGAGCACCAAATCGGCCGGGCTGTATTCGCCTTCCTGCGCCAGTTTCTCGGCAATGCCTTCTTTGGCAAATTTGACGTTCACCTTGATGCCAGTCTCATCAGTGAACTCTTTAAACATCGGGTCAATCAGAAAAGGCTGACGGTAAGAGTAAACATTCACTTCCTCTGCAGCTATGGCCGCTGGTGCCAGCATGCTGCTTGCAAGCGCTGAAAGCGTTAGCAGTTTTTTCATGTGTTAAATCCTTTAAGAGTGCTAATGATAAGACTTATCAATTGCAATCATTATATTGACGACTATTAATAAAACAATCATGAAAAATAAAAAACCTGCCACATGTGGCAGGTTTTATAAAAGGCTTTTGTAACGAGTGATTACTTAACCGTCACGAATTCTGGGTAAGATTCTACGCCACAGTCGTGCATGTCCATACCTTCCATCTCTTCTTCTTCAGAGACACGGATACCAATGGTCGCTTTCAGGATACCCCAGACAATCAGGCTAGCTGCAAATACCCAGGCAAAGATAACTGCTGCACCCATCAGCTGTGCGCCGAATGTAGCATCACCGTTGCTCAGTGGCACAACCATCAGACCAAAGAAGCCACATACGCCGTGTACCGAAATCGCACCCACTGGATCATCGATCTTCAGCTTATCCAGAGCAATGATGCTGAACACAACCAGCGCACCGGCAACCACACCGATAGCCACTGCGTACAGCGGAGATGGTGACAGCGGGTCAGCCGTGATAGCCACCAGACCAGCCAGCGCACCGTTCAGAACCATAGTCAGGTCAGCTTTACCCCAGGTGGTTTTACATACCAGCAGTGCGGCAATTGCACCTGCAGCGGCGGCTGCATTGGTGTTCAGGAAGATTTGACCTACCGCGGTTGCGTTTTCAAAATCAGACACCATCAGCTGAGAACCGCCGTTGAAACCAAACCAGCCGAACCACAAGATGAAGGTGCCCAGGGTTGCCAGCGGCATGTTTGAACCCGGAATCGGGTAAATTTCACCGTTTTTACCGTATTTACCTTTACGGGCACCCAGCAGAATAACACCGGCCAAAGCGGCTGATGCACCGGCCATGTGTACGATACCAGAGCCTGCGAAGTCGCTGAAACCTGCTGCAGACAGGAAGCCACCGCCCCAAGTCCAGTAACCTTCCATCGGGTAGATGAACGCCGTCAGAATGACAGAGAAAATCAGGAATGACCACAGTTTCATACGCTCAGCCACCGCACCCGACACGACAGACATCGCTGTTGCAACGAATACTACCTGAAAGAAGAAGTCTGACTCTAGAGAGTGGTCTGCACCTTCACCCTGAGTGCCGATCAGAGCGCCGAACGATGGCAGCCAACCGGCTTCAGCATTATCAACGTACATAATGTTGTAGCCGACAATCAGGTACATGGTGCACGCAATTGCGTACAGAACAAAGTTTTTAGTCAGAATTTCAGTGGTATTTTTCGAACGTACCAGGCCAGCTTCCAGCATGGCAAAGCCCGCTGCCATCCACATAACCAGTGCGCCCGAGATTAAGAAAAAGAATGTATCCAGTGCGTAACGTAATTCCGTTACAGTAAGCGACAGTTCCATAGTAGTCGTCTCCAGTCCTTTGAATCTTAAAGTGCTTCCGCGTCCGCTTCGCCGGTACGAATACGAACTGCGTGGCTTAAGTCATAAACAAAAATTTTGCCGTCACCGATTTTACCGGTATGTGCCGCTTTGATAATCGCTTCCAGAACACGATCAACGTTATCCGCTTGTGTAGCAATTTCGATTTTTACCTTAGGCAGGAAATCTACCTGGTATTCCGCACCACGGTAAAGCTCGGTATGGCCTTTCTGGCGACCAAAACCTTTGACTTCTGATACGGTCATCCCTTCGATGCCCACATCAGCCAGGGCTTCACGTACATCGTCAAGTTTAAATGGTTTGATGATTGCGTTAATGAGTTTCATCGCGTCCTCTCTGAAGCTGTTGTCCATTTACATATCTACAATCCAAGGTACGTGCCAACTTTTTAATACCTTTAATTACAATGACATAGTGAGATTTCGCTTCAAAAACAACAAAGGGTCGCACTATTTAGGTGCAACCCTTTCCCAAAAATAAGGCGAAATGTTCGCCATTCACCAACAAAGTGCACTCTGTTAAGGCGGTAAACTTAATATCCGCCTAAAAATGCCTGCCATTGCATCAGCAGAGACTCAAAATCTTCCAGACCACACTGAGCGACACTCTCGCTTTCATACAATTCGAATTCACTTTCTAACTCAATATCATGCCCATAGGACAAGGCATTATCCTGTACCGTCACTTCAGCACCAAGCAGGCTCAGTGAGATCTCTTTACCCGCCCATTGCCACTCCTGTGCTGGAAATTGGTGCGCCTGCTTCACCAAATGCAACACTTGCTCGATTTTTGTGCGATCCTGACTAATCTCTTCCTGCAGCCAACGGGCCACAATTTGATGCTCCATACTGCAGGTGACGTAATACTCACCTAACATAGTGTTTTTAGTAAATTCGAATTCCATCGTGATTCATGCCTGGCAATCAATGGCGGCAGTATAACGTCTGTTCCCGGCAGTGACGAGTCACAATATCGCACCAAAATCGCCTGGTAAGTGATCGGGGGCATATAGCTTTCCTCTCAGCCGGTAGCGCGAACAGCTTGTGTTTGAAGCCGCTTATGTTTTTAAGCAAATAACAAAAAGCCGCTGCAGAGCAGCGGCTTTCGTCATGCCATCAGGTCACGCCTGAAGCATTATGCCGGTTCCTGGAAAATCACCGTATCCGCCTTCTGGGTGTAATCACTCATCAGGTGGAAGTTCAGGTAACGGTAAGTATCGGCAGCCGTCGCATCAATCTGCTCAGCATACTGCAGGTACTCTTCCTTCGTCGGAATGCGGCCCAGAATTGCACCGACCGCTGACAGTTCAGCCGAGGCCAGGAATACATTCGCGCCGTTACCAAGACGGTTCGGGAAGTTACGGGTAGACGTTGACATGACGGTCGATTTATCTGCCACGCGAGCCTGGTTACCCATACACAGTGAACATCCCGGAGTTTCGATGCGTACCCCAGCGCGGCCGAAGATACCATAGTAACCTTCTTCAATCAGTTGATCTTTATCCATCTTGGTTGGCGGAGCCACCCACAGACGGGTTTCAAGCTGACCGTTGTATTTATCCAGCAGTTTACCTGCAGCACGGAAGTGACCGATGTTGGTCATACAAGAACCGATGAACACTTCATCGATTGCCGTACCCTGAACATCAGACAGCAGGCGTGCATCATCCGGATCGTTTGGCGCACAAAGGATCGGCTGATCGATTTCCGCCAAGTCGATTTCGATCACGTGTGCGTAGTCAGCATCTTTATCTGCTTCCATTAGTTCAGGCTTCTCCAGCCACTCTTGCATCGACTTAATGCGGCGCTCGATGGTACGGCGATTGCCATAGCCTTCCGATATCATCCATTTCAGCATGGTGATGTTGGATTGCAGGTACTCAGAGATAGACTCTGGCGACAGCTTCACAGTACAACCCGCAGCAGAACGTTCTGCCGATGCATCCGACAGTTCGAATGCCTGTTCAACCGTCAGGTGCTCAAGACCTTCGATCTCCAGAACACGACCAGAGAATTCGTTGATCTTACCGGCTTTTTCTACTGTCAGCAGACCCTGTTTGATACCGTAGTAAGGGATAGCATGAACCAGATCACGCAGTGTGATACCTGGTTTCATCTTACCTTTAAAACGCACCAGGACTGACTCTGGCATGTCCAGTGGCATCACACCGGTTGCCGCCGCGAAAGCGACCAGGCCAGAACCTGCCGGGAAAGAGATACCCAGAGGGAAACGGGTGTGCGAGTCACCACCGGTACCCACAGTATCAGGCAGCAGCATGCGGTTCAGCCATGAGTGGATGATACCGTCGCCAGGGCGCAGTGATACACCGCCACGGTTCATGATGAAATCTGGCAGAGTGTGGTGCGTCTGAACGTCAACCGGTTTCGGATACGCAGAGGTGTGGCAGAAAGACTGCATCACCAAATCTGCGGAGAAGCCCAGACACGCCAGATCTTTCAGTTCGTCACGCGTCATCGGACCGGTGGTATCCTGAGAACCGACAGTAGTCATCTTAGGTTCACAGTAAGTGCCAGGGCGGATGCCTTCCACGCCACACGCTTTACCGACCATTTTCTGTGCCAGCGTAAAGCCTTTACCTGAATCGGCAACCGGTACTGGTTTCGAGAATACATCGCTTGATTCAAGACCCAGCGACTGACGAGCTTTGTCAGTCAGGCCACGGCCGATGATCAGCGGAATACGACCGCCGGCACGAACTTCGTCCAGCAGCACGTCAGTTTTCAGTTTGAAGGTCGACAGGACTTCATCGCTGCCGTGTGCACACACTTTACCTTCATATGGGTAAACATCGATGACATCGCCCATGTTCAGTTTTGCGACGTCCAGTTCAATCGGCAGCGCACCGGCATCTTCCATCGTGTTGTAGAAGATTGGCGCGATCTTACCGCCCAGCACAAAACCACCCGCGCGTTTGTTTGGTACATTCGGGATATCATCCCCCATGAACCACAGCACAGAGTTAGTAGCGGACTTACGGGAAGAACCGGTACCGACAACGTCGCCCACATAAACCAGTTGATGGCCTTTCTCTTTCAGCGCTTCAATCTGTTTAATCGGACCCACTTTGCCCGGCTCATCAGGCTGGATGCCATCGCGTTCGTTTTTCAGCATCGCCAGAGCGTGGACCGGGATATCAGGACGAGACCAGGCATCCGGTGCCGGAGACAGGTCATCAGTGTTGGTTTCACCGGTGACTTTGAATACAGTCAGAGTGATTTTTTCTGCCAGCTTAGGTTTTTTCAGGAACCATTCGGCTTCCGCCCAGGATTCCATCACCTGTTTGGCATAAGCATTACCTGCTTTGGCTTTTTCTTCGACATCGTAGAATGCGTCGAACATCAGCAGAGTTTGAGACAGCGCTTTTGCAGAGATAGGTGCCAACTCGGCGTCATCAAGCAGAGACACCAGAGGTTCGATGTTGTAACCACCTTGCATAGTGCCCAGCAGGGTAGCGGCTTTTTCACGACTAACCAGTGGAGATGATACTTCGCCTTTAGTGATTGCTGTCAGGAAACCCGCTTTGACATAAGCTGCTTCATCAACGCCTGGAGGAATTCGGTTTTCCAGCAGATCAAGAATGAACTCTTCTTCTCCCTGCGGCGGATTTTTTAGCAGTTCAACAAGTCCAGCGACTTGCTCAGCGTCTAGGGGTTTAGGTACAACTCCTTCAGCAGCACGCTCTTCGACGTGTTTACGGTAGGCTTCAAGCACGACTTTTTCCTCTCATTGCGGTTCACCCAATTATTATTGAAAGGTGAGTGAACATCCTTGGAAACTTGGCTCTCCGTTGCCCATGTTTTCATTCAAATTTGACTGAGAAACAGCGCCCTAGGAGGCCAAACTGTGGGCGATAGGATAGCAAAATTAACGATAAATTAAAATCTCATCATTTTGACCAACATAGCAACTTACGACTAAAGTCCTAGCCAAAACGCTGACGTTCATTGCCGCAATCCCTGCGCCCGGTTAGCAATAATACAGCACAGCGGGTAGAAGTCACACACCCGCACCACCGATTGTTACTTAAATGTAGTACCCAGAATCAGGTACAGTGAATCAAAATTCTGCTCTGTTCGCCCATAACCGAACATTATCGGGCCGATAGGAGAATCAACTCCAGCAAATAGTGAACTTGCCGCATATAAAGGGGCATTTCCGATGTCGATGTCCGGATCCGACCAGACACCACCGTATTCAATTGAAGCGCCAAGATAAACCGGCGAGGTAAACAGGCCAAAATCGTTGTCGAACCAACGATAGCGATAAACCAGATTGGCATAAGCTTTATTCTGACCAATCAGACTATTACGCCCGATCCCGGACAAATTGAGAAAGCCACCAATGCTTTTCGGTTCAATCGGAGTTGAGGATTTTTTACTGCGCACTTCGCCATAATCTATGTTGCCGACCAAAGTATGACGATCAAAACTGTGCGCCGCGATCATTTTGGCGCTCAGCTCATACACGGTATCCGAGGAATCGGTAACCACGCCGATGTCGTTGGCACTCAGATCATCATGGGAAATCAGATATTCCAGATTAATGTAAAAACCGTCGCGTGGCAGACTGAAATCATCCAGTGAATCAACTCGATAGTTAAAAAACACCCCCTGACGGGTAAAATCCATATCGGCATAATCCGGCAAGGTAGAATAGTTCGCTGACCCTTCGGTATAGCGCCCGCCGATTTTAAATCCGCGCCACAAGGTATCCTGATAGCCGATACCCAGCTCACCCATCACGGCTTCATAATCGACCGGCAGAAAGTTACGACTTGCCGACAGTGTGGTGTCGTCAAAGCCGGTCACCGGCATACTGCGCCGTTCATCGGTGAGACGGACTTTGGCGGTCGCAAACACTTTCTGATCAGACCATAACGGCGAGTAAAGTTCAGCCTCGACCAGCTTATCGGTACCGATATCAAAGTTCAGCGCCAGTTCAGCGCCGTTGGCACTGATATCGGTGAAGTTGAGTGAAGCACCAACGGAGTACTGGCTCTCGGTATTAAAATCATCTTCGAGAAAGAAACGGAAATTAAGATAATTCGGCCCCCAGGGCTTCTCATTGACATCAATGACCAGATTATTAGCCCCGTTCTGCTCTTCGTACTGGTAACGGATCAGTTTAAAGCGATCCAGTGCGTAGAGGTTTTGTACCCCGGCTTCAATCTGCTCGCTCGACAGCACCTCACCAGGAGGCAAATCAAGCCGTTTTTTCAGCATCTGGTCCGAGTAATGGGAGAAGTTATTAATAATGATGTTATCGACTTTAATTTCATCACCATACGTCAGACCGCGACGCCGCTCTTCTTTATGGTCGATATAATGCTGGTAATCGGCACTCGACAGCGCGAGTTTTTCCAGCAGTGCGCGGCTTTCCATTGCAGCCTGATAACCTTTAGCAAACGCCTGCGGCATTTTATCAAAGTCGGTCGTTTCCATCAGACCAACCTGGGGGCGCAGCAGCACATCGTCACCACTGAGCGTCTCCGCCTGAAGTTCGGTACTGCGGCGGACCAGATAGTTAGACAGCTGATCGGCCACAGTCAGGAAAGTAGTAAAAGCTTCTTCATTTTTGTAATCGGTGCTGATATCGACCGCGATCACCACATCCGCCCCCATGGCACGCGCCACATCGACCGGCATATTGTTGGTCACGCCACCATCGACCAGCAGACGGCCGTCAATCTGGTATGGCGGCAATGCGCCCGGTACCGACATACTGGCCATCATGGCATCGACCAGATAACCTTTATCCAGCACTACCTGATCCAGTTTAATGATATCGGTGGCGACAGCCCGAAACGGTACTGGCAGATCGTCAAATGAGTCAAACGGCGGCAGGTTACCTGAAGTTTCACGTAGAATGCGCAGCATATTCTGGCCCTGCACCACGCCACGCGGCGCTCGCACCCCATCGGCGCCGACCCCGAGATCTGTGGTCAACTGATAACGGTCTTCATACTCTTTATCACGCACCCGGCGCTGACTACGGCTAACCCGATCACGGTAGCCCTGGCTCCAGTCGACATTGTAAATCACACTTTCGACTTCATCGGCACTCATACCGGTCGAATAAAGGCCAGCGACATAAGCCCCCATGCTGGTGCCAAGCACAATATCTACCGGAACCTTCAGCTCCTCCAGCGCTTTCAGCACCCCCATATGAGCAGCACCTTTGGCACCGCCTCCGGCCAGCACCAGAGCGACCTTGGGCCGGGGATGTCCCAGCTCAACGATGGCTTTTGAGTCTTGCGCTTGTGCCAGACTCGTGCCGGGCCAGAGCAGATGAGTAATAACAACAATACTGAGCAGGCAACGAATCACGCAGTGTCCTTAAGTCCTAAGTGCCGATAATCGAAACACTATAGCGGCGTGACATCACCACTGAAAGAGTTTTTTCAGCCATTGGGTCGGGCGGTTTTCACACTGCTTCTTCCATTCCCCTGCCACATCCCAAACCGGCAGCTTATTGTCGTTATCACAATCAAGCTGCAAACCGCCGTCACCGTTGGCGGCAAAACCAACGGTCTCAATCTGTTGTGGCCAAGGCAGTATCAACTGCTGCGGAATACGGTAACGCAGGTAATCGGCATACACCCGCAGCGCCCCGCTCGCGCCGGTCAGCTGGGTTGGTTTGTTGTCATCACGTCCCAGCCAGATAGTGGTCACTTCACGCCCGTCTACGCCGACAAACCAGCTATCGCGGCTGTCACTGCTGGTGCCAGTTTTACCGGCCAGTGCCGCCCAGCCAAACTGGCTGTTGAGATAACGTCCGGTCCCTTCCAGCACACCGCGCTTCATCGCATAGGTTGTCAGCCACGCCGCCTGCTGATCCACCGCTTGTGACACCGACGGAATCGACTGGTACAGCACATTACCCTGTAGATCGAGCACGGAACGCAGTGCCGACAGCCTGGCTTTTTTACCTGAGTTGGTCACGGTCTGGTACATCTGCGCGACCTGGAACGGTGTCAGGGAAAATGATCCGAGCAACATCGATGGCACCGGACGAATTTCATCGCGGTTCACGCCCAGCTTGGTCAGGGTCTGCGACACGTTGTCGATACCCAGTTGCATACCCAGCCTGACTGTCGGCACATTGAGTGACTTGGCCAGCGCCAGATAGAGCGGCACTTCACCGCGATACTGACGATCGAAATTGCGCGGCGACCAGGTGGTACCTTCACTGCCCTGCAAAGTAATCGGTTTATCGAGCAAAGTGGTCGCAAGAGAATATTTTTCCGGTTGTTCGAGGGCCGTCATGTACACCGCCGGCTTAACCAGCGAACCAATCGGGCGGCTGGCGTTCAGCGCGCGATTAAAACCGTCATAACCGGTGCGTCTTCCGCCAACCATGGCGCGGATTTCACCACTGTGACGATCAACAGCAATTGCGGCGGCTTCCAGCTCTTTCCCTGCGCGCTTGGCGAGAATCGGCACCTGATTTTCCACCGCCGCTTCGAGCTTATCCTGCGACACAGGATCCAGTGAGGTAAATACCCGTAAACCGGTATCCGACTTAAACACATCACCCAGTTTGTCTTTCAGCTCAATCGACAACTGTTGGAAATAAGCCGGCTGACGGCTGGCAATACGGGCATGCTTTTGCACATCCAGCGGCCGACTCACTGCCTGCTCGTACTGCTTGGCGTTGAGCAAGTCCTGATCCATTAAGAGCTTAAGCACCAGATCGCGGCGCTCTTTGGCCCGCTCAGGGTAACGCATCGGATTGTAGTACGACGGGCCTTTCACCATGCCCACCAGCAGCGCCAGTTGGTCAAGCCGCAGCTCTTGCAGCGGCTGACCAAAGTACAGGCGCGATGCCAGACCAAAGCCATGCACCGCTTCGTTGCCGTTCTGGCCGAGATACACTTCATTGAGGTAAGCTTCGAGGATTCGGTCTTTGCTGTAACGATAATCAATGATCAGCGCCATATAGGCTTCGCGCAGCTTGCGCCACAGCGTACGATCGCTCGACAGGAAGATGTTTTTGGCCAGCTGCTGGGTCAGGGTACTGCCGCCCTGGACAGTGCGGCCAGCTTTAAGGTTAGCCAGCATAGCGCGGGCAATCGCCATCGGCGACACCCCATCATGCTGATAAAAGTTGCGATCTTCTGTGGTCAGCAGAGCATCAATCATTACCTCAGGAAACTGCTCGCGACGCAGGAACAAGCGCTGCTCTGCGGTGTTCTTTTCCAGCATGCCGAGCATTTTCGGTTCAATCCGCAGGTAACCCAGATCGCCTCTTTTCTCCAGCGACTGAATCCGGGTCAGTTGGTTACCGTCAAAAAACAGCATTACATGCCGGTCCGGCTCAGGACCGTCAGCAAATTCAAACGGACGGCGGATCATTTCGATCCGGGTCGATGACGCAGAATACTCGCCCGGATAACGCGGCTGACTCACTTTGCGATAATTCAGCACGTCCAGTTCATTGCGCATTTCGGCAATGCTGATTTCACTGCCCGGCTCCAGGGTCAGAATGCGCGCGTACACCACGGTCGGCAGTTCGAACAACTGGCCTTCAAAACGCTGTTTGATCATGCTGTCGAGATAGATCCCGGTGAACAGCAAAACGGCGGCCAGAGCCAGTCCCGCTTTCCAGCTCAGACTCCACAAACGCCGCTTCCACGAAGGCTTGCCCGGTTTTTTGCCACCATTAGACGCTTTGCCTGCGCTGGGTTTACGCGCCGCACGCTTTTTCGGCGCACGACTTTTAGATGCATTGCTTTTAGAAGCATCACTTTTCGCCGCCTGATTTGTGCGGCTTTCGCCTTTTGAGGTATCGCTTTTTCTACTCATGAATTCAGTTGTCGCTTGGTTTTGGTCGTCGCGGTGTGATTAGCCGGGTCATCAGGCCACACATGTTTGGGATAACGCCCTTTCATCTCTTTCTGCACTTCTTTATATGCCCCACGCCAGAAGCCTGCCAAATCACGGGTGACCTGCAGCGGGCGCTGAGCCGGAGACAGCAGTTCCATCACGATGGCCTTGCGGCCTTTGGCGACCAGTGGCGTACTCTGCTCGCCAAACACTTCCTGCATGCGCACCGACAAGACCGGGTCCATCCCGACCTGATAGCGGATCTTTTTGCTCGAACCGGTGGGCAAGCGGTGCTCGACCGGCAGCCATTCATCCAGCTGCTGGTGCAAGGGCCAGCCTAAACGAGCTTTTAAGGCGTCCAGCACTGGCACTTTATTTAGCTCTTTAACCGAGCGAATCCCGCTCAGATAAGGCTCTAACCACTGATTAAGGTCACGCAGTAACGCCTGCTCGCTCATATCCGGCCACGCCTCTTCCGGTAACCATTCACAGCCACAACGAACCCGGGTCAGCCATTCGGTCGTCGTTTCGCCCCACTGTAATACTGCCAGCCCTTTACGTTCGACATAATTAAGCAAAGCTTGTGTCATTTTTTCCGGTGCCGGGGCAGGCAAAGCCTCGCGTTCAATCACCAGTTGCCCGATGCGGAGCTGTTTCTCTGCCACCAGACGTCCGGCTTTGTCATCCCAGTCGACCCGCTCCTGAGTGCTGAACAGCAGGCCAAATGTTTGCTGCAGCGCAGTCATATCGAGCTCCAGGGCACTGAAAACCTGGCTTGACTGCTGCTGGCTGCGCATCACATCCAGAGCGATGACATAGTCACTGCCCGCCAGAGGCTGATCGTCTGCAATTACCGCGCCGTGGCCGTTGGCGAGCAGGAACTGACCGTGCTGACCACGTTGCTGGGCGATTCGATCCGGAAACGCCAGGCACGCCACTTGCGCCAGCTGAGACGGCTTAACCGCACGCAGTGCAAAGCCGCTATCGAGTTTGTGCGCCAGGGCTGTCGCGCGCTGATGCAGCACTTTGCTGTGCGGATGGCGCCCCTGCTGCCAGCGCTGCAGACTGTGACTGACATCGAACACCTGACGCTCAGGTTCTTCGAGCAGCGCCGCCAGTGCTAATGCGCTGTACAGACAGGCTTCACCATGCTGGCGGGCAGCCAGCAACATGGCCGCGATTCGAGGCTCCACACCCAAGGCATGCGCCTCTTTCCCCGATGCGGTCAGTTGCTGGCGGCTGTCCATCAGATCGAGTGCCGCCAGCAGGCTGCGTGCCTGGCTCAGCGCCACGGCGGGCGGAATATCCAGCCACTGCAATTCGCTGACATCCTGCGCGCCCCACTGAGCCAGCTCCAGCGCCAAAGGGGCCAGATCGCTTTGCATAATTTCCGCAACCGGTACCTGCGGCTGTTGCTTCAGTTGCGCTTCACTGTAGAGGCGCACGCAGATCCCCTCTTCGAGACGACCGGCACGACCAGCGCGCTGCTCGGCTGAAGACTGGGCGATACGCACCTGCTCCAGACGGGTAATACCGGTTTTGAGATCAAAACGCGCGCGCCGCTCCAGGCCACTGTCGAGCACCAGACGAATGCCTTCGATGGTGAGCGAGGTTTCGGCAATATTGGTGGCCAGCACGACTTTACGTCGTCCGGCAACTGCCGGTGCTATTGCCTGCTGCTGCTCACTAAAATTGAGCTGACCATACAGCGGACAGACATCAATATCGGCGGCCAGATCGCGCAGGTTATTTGCCAGTTGTACAATCGCGCCCGCGCCCGGCAAGAACGCCAGCAGTGAGCCCGTTTCCTGTGCCATTAACGTGCGGATCTGCTTCTCCATTGCCGCCACTAAGGGTTGATTAACTGTGCCCGGCTGATAACGTATCTGCACCGGATAACTGCGCCCTTGCGATTCCACATAACTGGCTTGCGGCAACAGATTTTGCAATGCGTGCTGATCCAGCGTGGCCGACATGACGATGATTTTCAGATCGTCACGCAGCGCCGCCTGCACTTCCAGGCTGAATGCCAGCGCAGTATCGGCATGCAGACTGCGCTCATGAAACTCGTCAAAAATCAGCGCATCGATACCATCGAGTTCGGGATCATGTTGAATCATCCGGGTCATAATGCCTTCAGTGACAATTTCCAGCCGGGTATGACGTCCGACTTTGCTGTCACCGCGTACCCGGTAACCCACGGTCTCTCCGACATTTTCACCCAGTTGCTGCGCCAGATAGCGGGCAATATTACGCGCCGCCAGACGGCGTGGCTCCAGCATGACTATCTTGCCGGCCACTATACCTGCTTTAAGCAGTGCGAGCGGGAAATGGGTCGACTTACCGGCTCCGGGGGCCGCTTTGAGGATCACCTGCGGTGAGCGCTGAACTCCGGCGAGTAATTCGGGAATCACAGCTTCGATGGGCAATTGTGACAAGAGGATATCCTTGTGTTTTAATGGCGCCGATATTGTACATAAAAACAGTAATGGAAGCGAAACGAGTCAGTTATGCAGTTTTCCCCGCCTCTTCAGCCTGCGACTTTGATCCAGCGCTACAAACGATTTCTGGCCGATGTCACCACCGGCGATGATCACACCATGACCATACATTGCGCCAATACCGGTGCCATGACCGGCTGCGCCATTCCCGGCAGTACGGTATGGTATTCGACATCGGATAATCCGAAACGCAAATATCCGCACAGCTGGGAGCTGGTCGACACGCCAGCCGGACACCGCATCTGCGTCAACACCGCACGCGCCAACCAACTGGCCGTGGAAGCCATTCAAAATGGTACGATCAAAGAGCTGCAGGGTTATGATCAGTTACGCACCGAAGTCAAATATGGCAATGAAAATAGCCGCATCGATATCTTGCTCAACTCAGAATCCGGTCCACACTGTTATATAGAGGTGAAAAGTGTCACGCTGCTGCAGCAAGGCGACTTAAACCCGGACGGAGAGTCCCCTGTCGCGGGTCAGGGCTACTTCCCGGATGCTGTTACCACACGAGGCCAGAAACATCTGCGAGAGCTAACAGAAATGGCCAGAAATGGGAGCAGAGCGGTACTTTTGTTCACTGTTTTACATTCAGGTATTGAAAAAGTCGCTCCCGCTCACCATATAGACGCGAACTATTCACGATTGTTACAAATGGCGCAAGAAGCGGGTGTCGAAGTACTGTGCTACAAAGCGGAACTTTGCCAGCACCACATTCAACTGGTTTCTTCGATAGATTTTGCCCAGGATTCAACAAAATATTGATGCGGGCTAGATATTGAAGATAAGTTTATAATTGAGTGTTTGCCTCGCTCACTTCTTTTTGCTATAGATACCCGCCTTAAATTGACTGCTCTCGCAGTTGACTAGGTGTTAGTAGGAGATGCTGTATGCAAGAGTCCAAAAAGAAAACGCTAGGCATCCTAGCCATTGCAGGTGTTGAGCCGTATCAGGAAAAACCAGGTGAAGAGTACATGTCACCTGAGCAGATCGCTCATTTTACAAAAATTTTAGAAGCCTGGCGTAACCAGCTGCGGGCAGAAGTTGATCGTACTGTACACCATATGCAGGATGAAGCAGCCAACTTCCCGGATCCGGTTGACCGCGCTTCTCAGGAAGAAGAATTCAGCCTTGAACTGCGCAACCGTGACCGTGAGCGTCGTTTGATTAAGAAAATCGAGAAGACCTTAGACAAGATCAAAGAAGAAGATTTTGGCTTTTGTGAATCTTGTGGGGTAGAAATCGGCGTACGTCGCCTGGAAGCTCGCCCGACCGCTGACCTGTGTATTGACTGTAAGACACTTGCAGAAATCAAAGAAAAGCAGATGCTGGGTTAATCCCCATCGAATGATAAAAAGGGAGCAGATTGCTCCCTTTTTATTTGTACGCACCCCACCCGGTGCGCATAATGGTGCTACGCTTGCACTTTGGGTTACACTAACCCGGTTTTATTACCAAGATATTCAACACTATGAGTTATATCGGTCGCTTTGCCCCTTCCCCCTCAGGCCCCCTGCACTTCGGCTCACTGATTGCCGCGCTGGGGAGCTATTTCCAGGCCAAATCCCGCAACGGACAGTGGCTGGTACGGATAGAGGATTTGGACCCGCCACGTGAGATGCCGGGAGCCGCTGACTGGATCCTGCACGCACTTGATGCCTACGGTCTGCACTGGGACGGCGAAGTGGTCTATCAAAGCCAGCGCCATGACTTATATCAGGCGCAAATCGACGCTTGGCTGACTAGCGGCCAGGCCTATGCCTGTCAGTGTACCCGTAAGCAAATCAAAGCGGCGGGCGGTTTTTATCCCGGGACCTGTCGTAACAAAGCGTTGTCAATCAACGCGGAGTGTGCCATCCGGCTACGTATGGATAGTCCGGTGTTCGCATTTCATGATATCAAACACGGCGAGATTGCGATTCAAGCCGAATTGGCGCAGGAAGATTTCATCATCAAACGTCGTGACGGCCTGTTCGCCTACAATCTGGCCGTGGTACTGGATGATATCGATCAAGGCGTGACCGAAGTGGTACGCGGTGCCGATCTGATTGAACCGACCGGACGGCAAATCAGCTTGTATCACACTTTAAAACAAAACCCGGTCAGTTACTTACATTTGCCTTTGGCACTCGATGACAACGGGAATAAACTCTCCAAGCAGAATCACGCACCCGCCATAGATCCGGCCGCACCCAAACCGGCACTTTTGGCGGCAATGCGTTTTTTAGGCTTTGATATTCCAGAAGATTTCATGGATAGCAGTGTCGAGGCGATCATCCTTTGGGGATGTCAGCACTGGCAGGTTGCACAACTGCCCACAGCGACCCAGATCACAGCGCGATTCTCAAATGGCGCTGTGTAAGCTATTATTAGCCGCAAATTCGGCCCGTTTAAGCCAGCGCAGGTGCAGAAAACGCTTGAATAGGCAACACCAATCAATGTCAGATGCACATGAATAACAACGATTTAGAACCAAGCAAACAACGCGTATACCCAGAGCTCGCTCTGAATATTATTACGCGCCAGGATCACAATGTCTCGCGTGAGCAGATCAGCGAGAATGCGCTAAAAGTGTTGTACCGTCTTCATGGTGCAGGCTTTGAGGCGTATCTGGTCGGTGGCGGCGTACGTGACTTACTGCTGGGCGGTAAGCCCAAAGATTTCGATGTCGCCACCAATGCGACGCCGGAGCAAATTCGTCAGCTGTTTCGCAACTGCCGGCTGATTGGCCGTCGCTTCCGTCTCGCCCACATTATGTTCGGGCGTGACATCATTGAAGTGGCGACCTTCCGTGGCCATCACCAGGAAAACAACAAGCAGCTCGCTTCGCAGTCTGAAGCCGGCATGTTGCTGCGTGACAACGTCTACGGCACCATCGATGAAGATGCCGAGCGCCGAGATTTCACCATCAATGCCATGTACTACAACATCGCCGATTACAGCATTCACGATTATGCGGGTGGCCGGGAAGACATGGAAGACAAGCTGGTGCGCCTGATTGGCGATCCGGAGACCCGCTATCGCGAGGATCCGGTGCGGATGCTGCGTGCCATCCGCTTTGCCGTCAAACTCGATTTCGACATCGAAGAAGAGACCGCGGCGCCAATTGAACATCTGGCTCCGCTGCTGCGCGATATTCCGGCTGCGCGTCTGTATGAAGAGTCACTGAAAATGCTGCAATCCGGATACGGCCTGGAAACGTATCACCTGATGCGTGAATATGACCTGTTCCAGCAGCTGTTTCCGACCATAGCGCAGTATTTTAGCGAAGAGTACGACTCCCAGACCGAGCTGATGCTGGATCTGGCGCTGGATTCCACTGATCAGCGCATTGAAGAAGGCAAACGGATCAATCCGGCCTTCATGTTTGCCGCCATGCTGTGGTATCCGATGATGGAGCAGGCCAAAGAGCTGATGCACAGCCACAACTTCAACGATTACGATGCGGTGATGGAAGCCAGCAACCGCATCCTAGATGAAGTGGTAAAACGCATCGCGATTCCGCGTCGCCACACGGCAACAATCCGTGAAATCTGGCAATTGCAACTGCGTCTGCCACGCCGCACCGGTAAGCGCGCGTTCCGTCTGATGGAGCTGAATAAATTCCGCGCCGGCTTCGATTTTCTTGAGATGCGCGGCGAAGTGGAAGGCGGTGAAACCAAACAACTGGCTGACTGGTGGGAAACCTTCCAGACAGCAGGGCGCAATATGCGCCAGGCGATGGTGACGGATCTCGATGGCACAACAGCCACAGGCAAACCGAGTTCGCGTCGTCGTCGCTCTCCACGTAAGAAAAAGAGTAAAACCTCGTCATGATCACAGCGTATATCGCCGTAGGCAGTAACCTAAGTGACCCGGTGGCCCAGGCCAAACAAGCCATTGAAGCACTGAAATCTGTCCCGAAGTCGCGTTTTATCGCGACTTCGTCGCTGTATAGCAGCACCCCGATGGGGCCACAGGACCAACCGGATTACATTAATGCGGTCGTCGCCATCGAAACTGACTTAACCCCGCTGGAGCTGTTAGATTGCACCCAGGCAATCGAACAGGAACACGGGCGAGTTCGTAAAGCCGAACGTTGGGGGCCACGTACCCTCGACCTGGATATCGTGCTGTACGGCAATGAGGTGATTGAGTCCGAGCGACTTATCGTGCCTCATTACGGTATGAAAGTGCGTGAATTTGTACTTTACCCGCTCGCAGAAATCGCACCCAATTTACAACTCCCTGATGGGACTGGGCTGAGCGAACTGTTAATCACAGTGCCGCGTAACGGGCTCAGTATTTGGCATGCGCCAACTCCTGGTAAGGACAACAAATGAAAAAAATTACCATTAATGACCTGATGCAATGGAAACAGGAAGGGCGTAAATTCCCGACCTCGACCGCTTACGACGCCAGTTTCGCCCAGCTGTTTGAAAGCCAGGAGATGCCGGTTCTGTTGGTCGGTGACTCTCTGGGTATGGTGTTACAAGGCCAAAGCGACACCTTGCCGGTCACAGTAGAAGATATCGTGTATCACACCCGCTGTGTGCGAGCCGGCAGCCCGAACTGCCTGCTGATGGCCGACATGCCCTTTATGAGCTACGCCACGCCGGAGCAGGCGTGTGAAAACGCGGCGAAAATCGTTCGTGCCGGGGCCAACATGGTGAAGATTGAAGGTGGTGACTGGCTGGTCGACACGGTGAAAATGTTGACCGAGCGCGCGATTCCAGTCTGTGCCCATCTGGGCCTGACTCCGCAATCGGTGAACATTTTTGGCGGCTACAAGGTTCAGGGCCGTGAACAGGATAAAGCCGATCGCATGGTCAAAGATGCGCTGGCGCTGCAAGAAGCCGGTGCCCAGATCATTCTGCTGGAATGTGTTCCGGCGTCGCTGGCACAACGCATTACCCAGTTACTTGATGTGCCGGTGATCGGTATTGGTGCAGGTAATGTTACCGATGGCCAGATTCTGGTCATGCACGATATGTTTGGTATCTCGGCTAACTACATGCCGAAATTCTCGAAAAACTTTCTCGCAGAAACAGGGGATATGCGAAAGGCTGTAGCGAAATACATGGATGATGTGACGCGCGGTGCTTTCCCTGACGATGCACATACTATCGCCTAAAGGAGTTAATCATGCAGACTTTTGCTGACATTTCCGCTCTGCGCGAGCAGATCAAACAGTATAAGCGTGATGATCGCCGGATCGCATTTGTTCCGACGATGGGCAATTTGCACGAAGGCCACCTGACGCTGGTGCGCAAAGCACGTGAACTGGCCGATGTGGTTGTGGTGAGTATTTTTGTCAACCCGATGCAGTTTGAACGGGCCGATGATCTCAACAACTATCCTCGTACCCTGGACGACGACCTGAGCAAACTCAATGCTGCCGGAGTCGATCTGGTGTTTACCCCGACGCCGGACATCATGTATCCGTACGGCCTGGATAAACAGACGTTTGTTGAAGTACCTGGTTTATCGCACATGCTGGAAGGCGCTTCGCGTCCGGGTCACTTCCGTGGCGTGGCGACGATCGTCACTAAGCTGTTCAACATCGTGCAGCCGAATGTGGCCTGCTTCGGCGAAAAAGATTATCAGCAGTTGGCGGTGATTCGCCAGATGGTGGACGATCTGTGCCTCAATCTCGAGATCGTTGGTGTACCCACCGTACGTGAGATGGATGGCCTGGCAATGAGTTCGCGCAATAACCTGCTGACTCTGGATGAGCGCCAGCGCGCACCGGTTCTGGCGCGCACCATGCGCTGGATCAGCAGCGCGATTCGCGGCGGCCGGGTTGATTACAGCTCGATTGTGGAAGATGCGATCGATCAGCTGCGCGCAGCGGATCTGGAGCCGGATGAAATTTTCATCCGCGACGCCCGTACCCTGCTGCCAATCTCAGCCGACAGCAAACAGGCGGTGATCCTGATGTCGGCTTTCCTCGGTAAAGTACGTCTGATCGATAATCAGATGGTGGATCTCAGTGAAGCCAAAGCCTCCTCTGAAGAAGAGTAACACGCTGCGCCGGATATAAAAAAGGTCAACCTCGGTTGACCTTTTTTATTGCTCAAAACACGTGCGCTTTAACTGCGTAACCCGCGCCCTTTGCTGACCAGGTAATGGGCCACCGCATACAGCAGTACCACAAACACGCCCAACACACTGAACGAGGTGGTAATATCCACATCGGAGACGCCCAAAAAGCCGTAACGGAACGCGTTGACCATATAGACAATCGGGTTGATCTTCGACACCACCTGCCACACATCAGGCAACAGACTGATGGAGTAAAACACCCCACCGAGATAGGTCAGCGGTGTCAGTACAAAGGTCGGAATGATGGAGATATCATCAAACGAGCGGGCAAACACAGCATTGATCAGACCGCCCAAAGCAAACACCACAGAGGTCAGGAACACGGTCGCTGTGATGATGCCCCAGTGATCGACACTAAGATCAACGAAAAACAGCGATACAAAGGTCACCATAGCACCGACCAGCAGGCCACGCGCCACTCCACCCATCACATAGCCACCAATGATGACGTAGTTAGGCACCGGCGCAACCAGCAACTCTTCAATGTTCTTCTGGAACTTAGCGCTGAAAAACGACGAGGCAACATTGGAATACGAGTTGGTGATCACCGACATCATAATCAGACCGGGCACGATGTATTCCATGTAAGTGAAGCCGTTCATCTCACCGATACGTGAGCCGATCAGATTGCCAAAAATGATGAAATACAGGCTCATGGTAATCGCCGGCGGTACCAGGGTCTGCACCCAGATACGGGTAAAACGCTTGATCTCTTTGCGCAGCAGGCTGCGAAACGCCGTCCAGTAAATCTGATACATACTATGCTTACCCCTCACTCTGCTGGCGTACGATGCTGACAAACAGCTCTTCAAGACGGTTGGCCTTGTTACGCATCGACATCACATTGATGCCCATCTGCGACAACTGGGCAAACACGTGATTCATGCCCTGGGTTTTCGCCAACTCAATCTCCAGTGAACCTTCAACCACACGTTGCGACACCACATCCTGCAGAGTTTGCAGTTTGCTTTCATCGTCGATATCAAGAATGAAGGTTTCAACCTGTAACTTACCCAGTAACGCTTTCATAGTGGTATTTTCAATCAGTTCACCGCGGTTAATGATACCGATGTGGCGACACAGCATTTCCGCTTCTTCGAGGTAGTGAGTGGTCAGAATAATGGTAATGCCCTGCTGGTTGATTTTCTTGAGAAACTCCCACATTGAGCGGCGCAGTTCAATATCCACCCCGGCAGTCGGTTCATCAAGGATCAGCAGTTGCGGCTCATGCATCAGCGCACGGGCAATCATCAGACGGCGTTTCATCCCGCCCGACAGATTACGCGCCCGCTCTTTACGTTTTTCCCACAGGTCGAGCTGAGTCAGGTACTTTTCCGCCCGCTCTTTGGCCAGAGTGCGTGACACGCCGTAATAACCGGCTTGTTGCATCACGATCTGCTCCACCGTTTCAAACGGATTAAAGTTAAATTCTTGCGGTACCAGACCAAGATGCTGCTTGGCCTGCTCCAGATGGGTATCAATATTGTGACCAAACACCTTCACACCACCGGAGGTCTTGTTAACCAGAGAGGAAATGATACCGATAGTGGTCGATTTACCCGCCCCGTTTGGGCCGAGCAGGGCGTAAAAGTCACCTTTACTGACTTTCAGACTGACGCCCTTGAGTGCTTCAAAACCACCGGCATAGGTTTTGCGCAGCTCTTCTATCTCTAATGCGTACATAGCAGACTAAAAACTCTTTGTGTTTGAACATCCTAGATGTGCTGTTGAGCAGGATGATTTTCAACCCTGCCCGGGAAATAGATTACGGGCATTACACTGCAAACTGGCAGTACATCCCACGTAATCTTCTGTTTTACCAATCATTCGTTGCAAAATTTGCGCTTCCTTTCACTGCTCAGATGAGTACTCTGGAGGGAAATTTGTCAGAGCTTGCCTGTGCGACTTTGTGTATAGTTGGCCAGCCTGCAATCTGATATCAGAACGCGTTGTTGTGCCTATAATAAAACAGGTGTGCTGAGATAACAGGGCAATTCATAAAGGGAAGTAAAATGCCAGAGATTAAACAACTATTCGACAACAACTCTAAGTGGTCAGAGTCGATCAAAGCCGAAAGACCTGAATACTTCAGACAGTTAGCCGAAGGACAAAACCCCGACTTTCTATGGATTGGTTGCTCTGACAGCCGCGTCCCTGCTGAACGACTCACCGGCCTGTATTCCGGCGAACTGTTTGTCCACCGCAATGTGGCCAACCAGGTCATTCATACCGACCTCAACTGCCTGTCAGTGGTTCAGTATGCGGTTGACGTACTTAAAGTCAAACACATCATCATCTGTGGCCATTACGGCTGTGGTGGCGTAACGGCTTCGATTGACAACCCGCAACTGGGGCTTATCAACAACTGGCTACTGCATATTCGCGATCTGTATTTCAAGCACCGCACTTACCTCGACCAGATGCCTGCCGAAGACCGTTCAGACAAACTGGCTGAAATTAACGTCGCGGAACAGGTGTATAACCTGGGTAACTCGACCATCTTACAGAATGCCTGGCAACGTGGCCAGGATGTCGAGCTGCACGGCGTGGTATACGGGATCGGCGATGGCCGGCTGGAATACTTAGGCGTGCGCTGTCACAGTCGCGAAGGCATTGATGACAGCTACAATCAGTCGATGGCGAAAATTTTGAATCCGCAGCACAAGCTGCTGTGTCGCTGAACGGGTTCTTTCTACCACAGAGACAACAATGCCCACTGAAAGTGGGCATTGTTCGCTTTATTCAGCCTTCCTGCGGAATGACCTTGCCAATAAATGGCAGATGACGATATTTCTGCGCGTAGTCGATACCAACACCAACCACGAACTCGTCCGGGATCTCAAAACCAATCCACTTCACATCAACATTCACCTCACGGCGTGACGGCTTATCGAGCAGCGTACAGATCTGAATTGATTTCGGCGCGCGCAGTGACAGAATCTCTTTCACTTTATTTAACGTATTACCGGTGTCGATAATGTCTTCGACCAGCAGGACATCCTTGCCTTTGATGTCGTCATCCAGATCTTTCAGGATACGCACATCGCGTGAACTTTCCATGGTATTGCCATAGCTCGACGCTGTCATAAAGTCGACCTGATGGGTCAAGTTGATCGCACGGGCCAGATCCGCCATAAATACGAAAGAACCACGTAGCAGGCCGACCAGAACCAGGTCTTCGCTGCCCTGATAGTGCTCAGTGATCTGCTGACCAAGCGTGCGAACACGTTCCTGAACTTCTTGTTCAGAAATCATTACTTCAACTGTGTGTTTCATACCAATCTCGTTTTGTTGATGCGACCCCAATCTGGAAAGGCAATTTGCCGCGTCGCTGAATCATTCGCTGCGTATAGTAACACCGCAGACAGTGGGTGTTAACCTCTGCTCAGCGCCAACCCGTATCGACTTCCCCACCCTATGCGCGATAGCCGTTCGTGGTCGTAGCCACTCACAGCCCGCTCACTTAGCGTGTATAAAGCGCACAACCTGACTCACAAATATACAATTAGTTGCATTTTAGTGAGAATTTAATCCATTTAAACGTCTTGAATTTAAAAAGATTTCATAGATCTGAACATTTTTTAGTCACAAAACGTTGACCTAAATCATATGCACCATTACACTCATAGAGCTAACCAAGCAATTAACAATATAATCATTAGCGTTTACTAAAAAACGCAGCTAACAACCATTGGCAAGGAAATAAAATTATGGACGCATCTATCGAGAAACGCCCCAGAACCAGGCTTTCCCCGCAAAAACGTAAACTGCAATTAATGGAAATTGCGCTGGAGGTTTTTGCTAATCGTGGGATTGGTCGAGGCGGTCACGCCGATATCGCAGAAATCGCTCAGGTTTCTGTCGCTACTGTGTTTAACTACTTCCCGACTCGCGAAGATTTGGTCGATGACGTGCTCACTTATGTAGTACGCCAGTTTTCCAACTTCCTCACTGACAACATCGATCTCGATGCTCACGCTAAAGAAAATCTTGGCAACATCACCGAGCAGATGGTCAAACTGGCAATCGATGATTGCCACTGGCTGAAAGTGTGGTTTGAGTGGAGTGCTTCGACCCGTGATGAAGTGTGGCCGCTGTTTGTCTCCAGCAACCGCACCAACCAGCTGCTGCTGAAAAACATGTTTGCCAAGGCGATTGAGCGTGGTGAAGTGTGTGACCAGCATGACTCTGAAGATCTGGCCACCCTGTTTCATGGTGTTTGCTACTCACTGTTCGTACAGGCAAATCGTGTGCGTGATGAAGGTCAGGTGCTTAAGCTGGTGCAAAGCTATCTCGACATGCTGTGTATCTACAAAGAGCAGTAACCTTGTGCCGATAAGCGGATAAAAAATAGCGCCTGCAGGCGCTATTTTTTTGTCTGTTTTTCCGGCTGACCCGCTCACCTCCAGGCAGTGCGACAGACACAAAAAAGCCGCTGACAGAATCAGCGGCTTTGTCTATCTGCGTGACGAGATATCGTCAGCCGAAGCCAAAAGAATTACTTTTTCTTTTTCGCTTTTGCGTTTGGCAGGTCAGTGATGGTACCTTCAAACACTTCTGATGCCAGACCCACAGACTCATGCAGAGTCGGGTGAGCGTGGATAGTCAGAGCGATGTCTTCAGCATCACAACCCATCTCGATCGCCAGACCGATTTCACCCAGCAGTTCACCACCGTTAGTACCTACGATAGCACCACCGATAACGCGGTGAGTCTCTTTATCGAAGATCAGTTTGGTCATACCGTCTGAGCAGTCAGATGCGATAGCACGGCCAGATGCAGCCCATGGGAAAGTCGCTACTTCGTAGTTCAGACCTTCTGCTTTCGCTTCTTTCTCAGTCTTACCAACCCAAGCCACTTCTGGCTCAGTGTAAGCAATTGAAGGAATAACTTTAGGATCGAAGTAGTGTTTCTTACCAGCAATCACTTCTGCTGCTACGTGACCTTCGTGCACACCTTTGTGCGCCAGCATTGGCTGACCTACGATATCACCGATAGCGAAGATGTGTGGTACGTTGGTGCGCATTTGCTTATCAACGTTGATGAAACCACGCTCATCCACTTCCAGACCTGCTTTCTCAGCTTCCAGTAGTTTGCCGTTTGGCACACGACCGATTGCCACAAGTACTGCGTCGTAACGCTCAGCTTCAGCCGGCGCTTTCTTGCCTTCCATTGAAACGTAGATACCGTCTTCTTTCGCTTCAACTGCAGTAACTTTAGTTTCCAGCATCAGGTTAAATTTCTTCGCGATACGCTTAGTGAAGACTTTAACGATGTCTTTATCTGCCGCCGGGATAACCTGGTCGAACATTTCAACCACGTCGATTTGAGAACCCAGTGCGTGGTAAACCGTACCCATTTCCAGGCCGATGATACCGCCACCCATGATCAGCAGTTTTTGTGGTACTTCTTTCAGTTCCAGTGCGTCAGTTGAGTCCCAGATACGTGGGTCTTCATGTGGAATGAAAGGCAGTTCGATAGGACGAGAACCTGCAGCTACGATAGCGTTGTCGAAGTTAACAACGGTAGTACCGTCTTCGCCGGTCACTTCGATAGAGTTAGGACCAGTAAATTTACCCAGGCCGTTCACTACGTTAACTTTACGCATCTTAGCCATACCGCCAAGACCGCCAGTCAGCTGGTTGATTACTTTTTCTTTCCACAGACGGATCTTGTCGATGTCCGTTTGTGGTTCACCAAACACGATACCGTGCTCAGCCAGCGCTTTCGCTTCTTCGATAACTTTCGCTACGTGCAGCAACGCTTTCGACGGGATACAACCCACGTTTAGACAGACACCACCCAGAGTGTTGTAACGTTCGATAAGTACAGTATCCAGACCTAAGTCTGCACAACGGAATGCAGCGGAGTAACCAGCAGGACCGGCACCTAGCACTACAACCTGGGCTTTAATTTCTTTGCTCATTTCGACCTCTTGTAGTCAATATCCCTAACAGGCTATGGGTGTTTTATCTATTTGTTTTGTTTGTTAAACGAATGACTTAAACGACTATTTTTCAGACCGCAACAGTTTACAGAGATGTTAAAGGTGTGAAAAGTAAATCCATGTAGCCTGTGAGCTAGACGACAATTCAACGGGAAAAAATTTTTCCATCATTAAATTGCAAGACAATGCTTAAACCAAGGCGGCTATAACAGCCGCCTTATTTTATTTGAACGCGATTACAGAACCAGACGACGAATGTCGCTCAGGCAACCGTTCAAGTAAGTGATGAAGCGTGCACCTTCTGCACCATCGATCACGCGGTGATCGTAAGACAGAGACAGTGGCAGTTGCAGACGTGGCGCGAACTCTTTGCCGTTCCATACTGGCTTCATTTCTGACTTAGACACACCCAGAATACCCACTTCTGGCGCGTTTACGATTGGCGTAAACGCAGTACCGCCGATACCACCCAGACTTGAGATGGTGAAACAGCCGCCTTGCATATCTGCCGCAGTCAGTTTACCTGAACGTGCTTTCTTAGACACTTGAGCCAGCTCTTCAGACAGCTCGTAGATGCCTTTCTTGTTCACGTCTTTGAATACAGGAACAACCAGACCGTTTGGTGTATCTACCGCGATACCGATGTTCACGTATTTCTTCAGGATCAGGCTCTCACCGTCTTCAGACAGAGAAGAGTTGAACGCCGGGAACGCTTCCAGTGCTTTAGCAGCCGCTTTCATGATGAACACCAGTGGCGTGATCTTCATGCCAGTGTCTTTCTTCGCTTCGATTGCGTTCTGCTCTTTACGGAAAGCTTCCAGTTCAGTGATATCTGCGTTATCCCACTGAGTAACGTGCGGGATCATTACCCAGTTACGGTGTAGGTTAGCACCAGAAATCTTCTTAATACGAGACAGTGGTTGCAGTTCTGTTTCGCCGAACTTGCTGAAGTCCACTTTTGGCCAAGGAAGCAGGCCAAGAGCTGCACCGTCACCTTTGCCAGATGCTGCTGCACCTGCGCCAGATTCCAGACGTTTCAGCGCTTCTTTCACGTAGCTCTGTACGTCTTCTTTCAGGATACGGCTCTTACGACCAGTACCTTTAACCTTCGCCAGGTTAACGCCGAACTCACGAGCCAGGCGACGCACAACAGGAGACGCGTGTGAGTACTCGTTGTTTTCCTGGAAATCGCCAGTTGCTGCCGGAGCTGCTGCTTTTGGCGCTTCAGCTTTTGGTGCCGCTGCTGCCGGAGCCGCGGCCTGTGCTGGCGCTGCCGCCGGAGCTGTACCTGCCACCGGAGTGCCGGCCACTTCAAACACCATGATCAGTGAGCCGGTTGACACTTTGTCACCCGCTGCGATCTTGATTTCTTTAACGGTACCTGCGAATGGTGCTGGTACTTCCATTGAAGCTTTGTCGCCTTCTACGGTGATCAGAGATTGCTCTTCTGTCACTGTGTCGCCAACTGCAACCATGATTTCGGTCACTTCAACTTCGTCACCGCCGATATCCGGAACATTCACTTCTTTTGCTGCTGAAGCGGCTGGTGCTGCTGCAACTGGTGCCGCCGCTGCAGCCGGAGCCGCTGCCGGAGCGCCAGAACCCGCGACTTCGAATACCATGATCAGTGAGCCAGTCGATACTTTATCGCCAGCAGCCACTTTCAGCTCTTTCAGAGTACCGGCAAATGGTGCTGGTACTTCCATTGAAGCTTTGTCGCCTTCAACAGTGATCAGAGACTGTTCTTCAGTGATGCTGTCGCCAACTGCAACCATGATTTCAGTGACTTCAACTTCGTCACCACCGATATCAGGTACGTGAACTTCTTTCAACTCACTTGCAGCAGAAGGGGCCGCTGCTGCCGGAGCTGCCTCTGCCGCAGGAGCAGCAGCTGCTGCACCTTCTGCTTCGAAAAGCATGATTAGAGAGCCAGTAGAAACTTTGTCGCCAGCCACTACTTTGATCTCTTTTACGATACCCGCTTGAGACGCAGGTACTTCCATAGAAGCCTTATCGCCTTCTACCGTGATCAAAGACTGTTCTTCTTCTACCTTGTCACCAACGCTTACCAGAATCTCGGTAACTTCAACCTCATCCGCACCGATGTCTGGTACATTAAT
Organism: Vibrio sp. ABG19; assembly: GCF_029962385.1. Classification (NCBI taxonomy): domain Bacteria; kingdom Pseudomonadati; phylum Pseudomonadota; class Gammaproteobacteria; order Vibrionales; family Vibrionaceae; genus Vibrio; species Vibrio sp. ABG19. The sequence goes on from NZ_CP071708.1 coordinate 726,916, forward strand.
TTCGATTGCCATTGCTTTTCCTACCTTAATTAAGCGTATAGTGGGTTTGTTTTTTCAGTGTCGATGTCGAACTTCTTGATAGCTTCCGCTACGACAGATTTCTCAACATCGCCACGTTTAGCCAGTTCGCTCAGCGCTGCAACAACTACGTAACCTGCGTTCACTTCGAAGTGACGACGTAGGTTTTCGCGGCTGTCTGAACGGCCAAAGCCGTCAGTACCCAGAACTTTGTAAGATTCAGCAGGTACGAAGGCACGAACCTGATCTGCGTAGTTCTTCATGTAGTCTGTGGCTGCGATAGCAGGCTCAGTACCCATTACGCTTGCAATGTATGGTACTTTCGCTTCTGCTTCAGGGTGCAGCATGTTGTAACGCTCTGCGTCCTGACCATCACGAGTCAGTTCGTTGAAAGAGGTGACTGAGTAAACATCAGAAGCGATGCCGTACTCTTCGCTCAGGATGACTGCCGCTTTACGTACTTCGTTCATGATAGTACCAGAGCTTAGCAGCTGAACTTTACCTTTCGAACCAGCCAGAGTTTCCAGCTTGTAGATACCCTTACGGATACCTTCTTCCGCGCCTTCAGGCATTGCCGGATGCGCGTAGTTTTCGTTCATCAGAGTCAGGTAGTAGAACACGTTCTGCTGTTCACCGTACATGCGACGGATACCGTCTTGCATGATTACCGCAACTTCGTATGCGAAAGTCGGGTCGTAAGAGATACAGTTTGGAATCGTGTTAGCCTGAATGTGTGAGTGGCCATCTTCGTGCTGCAGACCTTCACCGTTCAGAGTTGTACGACCTGCCGTTGCACCCAGTAGGAAACCACGTGCTTGTTGGTCGCCCGCCATCCACGCCATGTCGCCAACACGTTGGAAACCGAACATAGAGTAGTAGATGTAGAACGGGATCATTGGCAGGTTGTTGGTGCTGTAAGACGTCGCAGCCGCAACCCAAGATGACATTGCACCCAGTTCGTTGATACCTTCCTGCAGTACCTGACCCGCCGTGTCTTCTTTGTAGTAAGACACAACGCCGCGGTCTTCAGGGGTGTAAGTCTGACCGTGTGGGTTGTAGATACCGATTTGACGGAACAGACCTTCCATACCGAAAGTACGCGCTTCGTCAGCAATGATAGGAACGATGTTCTTACCAATGTTCTTGTTCTTCAGCAGGATGTTCAGTGCACGAACGTAAGCCATAGTTGAAGAGATTTCACGCTTCTGCTCTTCCAGCAGTGGTTTGAACTCTTCCAGCTCAGGAGCGATGAACTCTTGAGTGAAGTTAGGCAGACGCTGAGGTGTGTAACCGTGCAGCGCTTTACGACGAGCGTGCAGGTATTCGAATTCTTTCGAACCTTCTTCCAGTTGCAGGTAAGGCAGGTTGTTCACTTCTTCATCAGAAATCAGATCTTGCAGACCCAGACGGTTACGCATCGCAACAACGTGCGTCATATCCATCTTCTTAACCTGGTGCGCAATGTTCTTACCTTCCGCCGCATCACCCATGCCGTAACCTTTAACAGTCTTAGCCAGGATTACGGTTGGTTTGCCTTTGGTGTCTTGCGCGTTCTTGAACGCTGCGTACAGTTTAGAAGACTCGTGACCACCGCGTTTCAGCGCGAAGATCTCGTCGTCAGTCATGTCTGCAACCAGAGCGGCTGTTTCTGGGTATTTACCGAAGAAGTGCTCACGTACGTAAGCGCCGTCTTTAGACTTGAATGTCTGGTAGTCGCCATCGATGGTTTCGTTCATCAGCTGCAGCAGTTTACCTGTGGTATCTTTCGCCAGCAGTGAATCCCAGTTGTTGCCCCAGATAACTTTAACTACGTTCCAGCCAGCACCTTTGAACAGACCTTCCAGTTCCTGGATGATCTTGCCGTTACCCATTACCGGGCCGTCCAGACGCTGCAGGTTACAGTTGATCAGGAAGCACAGGTTGTCCAGTTTCTCACGCGCAGCGAAAGAAATTGCACCACGTGATTCCGGCTCATCCATCTCACCGTCGCCCAGGAATGCGTACACGCGCTGAGCTGAAGTATCTTTCATGCCACGGCCTTCCAGGTATTTCAGGAAGCGAGCTTGGTAGATAGAAGCGATTGGACCCAGACCCATAGATACGGTCGGGAACTGCCAGAATTCAGGCATGAGTTTAGGGTGTGGGTATGAAGGAATACCTTTGCCATCCACTTCCTGACGGAAGTTGTCCAGCTGTTCTGCAGTCAGACGACCTTCAACGAATGCACGTGCATAGATACCCGGTGAGATGTGACCTTGGTAGTAAACCAGGTCGCCACCGTCAGTTTCGTTCGGCGCGCGGAAGAAGTGGTTAAAACATGTTTCGTAGAAAGCAGCTGATGACTGGAATGATGCCATGTGGCCACCCAGTTCAAGGTCTTTCTTCGATGCACGAAGCACGATCATGATCGCGTTCCAGCGGATGATAGAGCGGATACGACGCTCCAGTGTTGTGTCACCCGGGTAAGCAGGCTCTTGTGCTGCAGGGATGGTGTTGATGTAGTTGGTAGTGATACCAGTTGGCATATCAACGCCATCTAAACGTGCTTTTTCCAGAACTTCTTCAAGTAGGAACTGGGCACGTTCTACGCCTTCTTCACGTACAACTGACTCAAGCGCGGCTAACCACTCCTGAGTTTCCAGTGCATCTACGTCATGCTTCATGTCAGACATGGCGATCTATCCTTCTGTTGGTTGGATTTTATTTTGAATCGCAATGAACCGCAGCTTTACTGCGAATCATTACCCTGCTGGATACGGCGCAGGGAACGCTCACGACGAGACTCTTCCCGGGTCAGATCCAACAATGTTTCTTCAATATAAGCTAAATGGGAATGAGACATTTCACGCGCCTTTTCCGGCTGACCGCACACGATCGCATCCACGATATTAGCTCGGTGTTTACTTACTTTTTCCACCGCCTCGGGGCGGCGGCGTAATAATTTAAAATTCTGCAGAATATTTTGCTCGAGCAGGGGAGCCAGGCTGCGAACGATATGGAGCAACACCACGTTATGGGCAGCTTCTGTAATTGCTATCAGAAACTCCATCACCGTGGCCGATTCCTGTTCAACGTCCTTGGCGTCCTGAAGTTCACCGATTCGTGCCACACAGGCCTGAATTCGGGCAAAATCTTCTTCCGTACCACGCAATGCCGCAAAATAGGCAGAAATGCCTTCCAGCGCGTGACGCGCTTCCAGCAGGTCCAGTTGGGTTTCCGAATGGACAGACAATAAATTTAGCAGAGGATCAGAAAAGCTCTTCCAGATGTTTTCGCTGACAAAAGTGCCGCCACCCTGACGACGGGTAAGCAGACGTTTTGCTTCCAGGCGCTGAATGGCTTCTCTGACTGAGGGGCGGGAAACATCAAACTGTTTAGCCAGTTCACGCTCCGGAGGCAGTTGTTGCCCGGGGGCCAATGTTCCTTCCACGATCAGCCGTTCTAACTCTTGCTCTATCACATCAGATAGCTTCGGCTGACGAATCCTTTGATAAGCCATAATTTATTGTTCTTCTACTCTTTATATTCTTGCTGGCAATTGGTAATACCAATTTCAAGTTGGGGCAGAAATTAACATAATTAAAACGTGACTGTCCAGTCAAAAATTGACCTAAGTCATAGAAGCCATCGCCCGCCAACACTTTGCTAACAAGGGCGCGCTATAACCGCAATAACATTGGTCATACCAATTACAAAAAACATACAGCGCAGAAATTAACCGTAAGTTACAACCATTCACAAAGTCGATATTTTCAGCAAAAATCCGGTTTAGTTCACAAAAAATGGATAAAAAAAGAGCGACACACAATTTGGCCGCTCTTTTGTTTGTTTCTTAACCAGTTATTACCCGGTAAATCACCCTTTTCGCTCTATCTGGCTTCGAGGTGGTCCACCATCAGTTGTAACGACTGGTTACCGCGAAATTCATTGATATCCAGCTTGTAGGCCAGGCGTACTGTCTTGACTGAGGCATCCGGCCAGCGGCGCAGATCGACGTTAAACGCAATACCATCGATCATGATGTTGGTCGGATGGCCTTTATAGAGCGGCTCTAGCATCAGCTTAAGGTGCTTGTCACCCACCAGTTTCTGGTGCAGGACTTTAAACTCACCTTCAAATACCGGCTCCGGAAATGCCTGACCCCATGGCCCGCCAGCTCGCAACATCTCAGCCGTGTGCATCGAGAACTCTTCCGGCGTCAGTTCGCCGTCAGTCAGGATCACCCCTTTCAGCAATGCTTCATCGAGATCCTGACGCACGACCTGGTCAAACAGGCGACTGAAACGCTCAAAATTCTTCTCTTCAATGGTCAGGCCCGCCGCCATCGCATGGCCACCAAATTTAAGAATAACGCCCGGATTCTGGGTATCAATTTTATCCAGCGCGTCGCGCATATGCAGGCCGGGAATCGAACGACACGAACCTTTGATCAACCCATCGCCGCCATCGGCAAACGCGATCACCGGACGATGGAACTGCTCTTTAATCCGCGATGCCAGAATGCCTATCACGCCCTGGTGCCAGTCACGCTGAAACATGACCAGACCATGCGGCAGTTCACTGTCTTTACTGAACTGGAGCCGCTCACAGAACGCCATCGCCTCCTGCTTCATGCCCTCTTCGATCTCTTTACGGGTCTGATTGAGCCCGTCCAGCTCACTCGCCATGCGGCGCGCGGCATGAATGTTGTTACTCAGCAGCAGTTCAACCCCGAACGACATATCATCCAGACGACCGGCGGCGTTTATGCGCGGCCCAAGGGCAAAGCCGAAGTCTGCAGCAACCAGTTTACGGGCATCGCGCTTGGCGACTTCAATCAGAGCCTGAATACCGGGCCGGGCTTTTCCGGCACGGATGCGCTGCAGTCCCTGATGGACCAGAATGCGGTTATTGTCATCAAGCGGCACCACGTCAGCCACAGTGCCAAGTGCCACCAGGTCAATCAGCTCCATCAGTTTAGGCTCTGCCATCCCCTGCTGGGCAAACCAGCCGCTTTTACGCATCTGCACACACAGCGCCATCATCAGATAAAACGCCACGCCCACCCCGGCTAATGCCTTGGACGGAAAGGCGCAGCTTTGCAGGTTCGGGTTCACCATGGCATCGGCCTCTGGCAAGGTCTGGCCCGGTAAATGGTGATCTGTTACCAACACCTGCAGGCCATGCTGCTTGGCAAAACGCACCCCTTCAATCGAGGAGACACCATTATCCACCGTCATGATCATTTCGGCGTTCATGGCCAGCGCCTGCTCGACCACTTCCGGGCTGAGTCCGTACCCATCCTCAAACCGGTTCGGCACCAGATAATCGACATTGTGGCTGCCCAGCATACGCAGTGCCAGCACAGACAGTGCCGAGCTGGTTGCGCCATCGGCATCGAAATCACCGACGATAATGATACGCTTCTGCTCACGGATGGCGTTAAACAGCAGCTCAACGGCTTTATCAATTCCGTGCAAGTGCTGATAAGAGTGCAACGCCTTTGCCGCTTTTTCCAGCTGAGCGACATCGCTGATGCCGCGGTTAAGATAGATACGGCGCAGCAGTGCCGGAATCGTGTCAGGCAGCAGCGACAGGTCCGGTTCTGGTCTTGGTTGAATTTCGATCATATGCAGTCAGGCCTGATAAATCAGGCCTGTATCCTTGGTTGTTCTGATTAGATTTGTTGCAGACGTTGCAGCAGCTGGTCAGCCGGCAGATAGCCACCCACCATTTCACCGTTCGGCAGGAAAATAGCCGGTGTCCCGCTGATACCGAGCTCGCGGCCCAGATTGTAATGTTGCTTGATGGTCTGCTTACACTGAGCGAGATCCTTGCCGGACACATCCAGCATTTCACGTTTGAGTTTCGCGTTGTGGATCGCCTGTTTCGGATCGTCGCTGCACCAGATCGCAGCCATCTGCTCAGCCACCTGACCATCAGCCCCCTGACGCGGAAACGCCAGATAACGAATGGTAATGCCAGCATCATTATACTCTTTCAACTGGCTGTGCAGACGCACACAGTAGCCACAGGTGATGTCGGTAAATACGGTCACCACATACTTTTCATTATCAGCCTTAAACTCAATCATGCTGTCTTCAAACCGGGCGATCTTCTTGGCATTGATTGGCGCCTGACGCTCGGCCAGTACATCGCGGTAACCGCCGTTATCATCCAGCGCATATAAGGTGCCGGCAATAAAATGTTTCGCATCCGGCGAGGCAAACAGCACACCGTTGCCGGTCTGCACTTCAACCAGACCAGCGACATCGGACGGCACTACGTCCATCACTTGCAGCCCCAGCTTAGCAAAACGCTGTTCAAACAAGCTTTTATCAATTGAGCTCTGGCTGTCCGCCGCCAACGCCTGACCTGTCAGACTAAACACTGCCAGCAGGGACATCAGCAGCAGTGAAAACCGGTGTAGTAAATTCATAAAAAATCCTTTCTATCAAGCCCTTGGGTGGTGCTCGCTATGTAGTTGTTTCAATCGTTCGGTCGCCACATGAGTATAAATTTGCGTGGTCGATAAGTCACTATGACCGAGTAACATCTGTACCACACGCAAGTCGGCACCGTAGTTGAGCAAATGGGTCGCAAAAGCGTGACGCAATACGTGCGGAGATAACAGTTCTACGTCGATACCGGCAATGATGGCGTAATGTTTAATCCGGTGCCAGAACGTCTGCCGCGTCATCTGCTGCGCACGCTTACTGGGAAACACCACATCTGAAGTCTGCTCGCCCAACAGATAAGACCGCCCCTGTGAGATAAAAGTTTCGATCCACTCAATGGCATTCTCACCCATCGGCACCAGACGCTCTTTGCCGCCTTTACCAATCACCCGCACGACGCCCTGACGTAAGCTGATGTTTTCCATCGTCAGCGACACCAGTTCAGTCACACGCAGCCCGGTGGCATACAGCAGCTCGAGCATTGCTTTGTCACGCAGCTCAATCGGATCCTCCGGATTAGGCGCACTGAGCAGCGCCTCCACCTGCTCTTCGCTCAGATCTTTGGGCAGCCGTTTGGGCAACTTAGGACTGACCAGCAAAGCGCTGGGATCATCGCTGCGGATTTTTTCACGATGCAGATACTGGAACAGGCGCCGGATCGCCGACAGCATGCGCGCGCGCGAGGTCTGTTTATAATCTTTATCCGCCAGCCAGCCCTGATACTCCTGCAGCCCGGATATACTGATGAAATCGAGGCGATAATTGTGCGCTTCCATCCACTGCAGCAGTTTGGTTAAATCATTGCGGTATGAGGCGAGAGTATTCTCAGATAAACCGCGCTCCATCCACATTGCATCAAGGAATTGTTCCACCAGCCCCTGATCGGGAGAAAAAGGCTCTGACATTGTCCTTCTCATCTTTTTTCTTTGTCTAAACCTAAGCTTAATACCATAAATGTCCGGCGATAGCAGGATATTCGCTGCACTCTTGGTTATTTTATGGTTAGAATTCCCTATTCCAGAGTAAAAATGAACGTGTAATTATGAAGATCGGTCTGTTCTACGGCTCCACCACCTGTTACACCGAAATGGCGGCGGAAAAAATGCGCGCTATTTTAGGTGAAGATCTGCTCGACATTCACAATGTGAAAGAGACCCCGCTCAGCTTCATGAGCGACTATGATGTGTTAATACTGGGCATCTCCACATGGGATTTCGGCGAAATCCAGGAAGACTGGAGTGAAATATGGGATCACATCGCTGGCGTTTCGCTAACCGGCAAGTACGTCGCCTTGTTCGGCTTAGGCGATCAAGAAGGCTATGGCGAATGGTATCTCGATGCGATGGGCATGCTGCACGACGAGATCAAGAAGACCGGGGCGAACCTGATCGGCTACTGGCCGAATGATGACAGCTATCAGTTTGACGCCTCAAAAGCACTCACGGCAGACGGCAGTCAGTTTGTCGGCCTGGCGCTGGACGAAGATTCACAATATGAACTGAGTGACGAACGCATCGCAACCTGGATCGAGCAAATCCTGGTTGAGTATCAGCAGGCACTGTAATCACTGGGCACCTGCCGCTTTAACGTCGGTTATTGGCCGTTCAGCAGACGGCGAAACTTTTGCCAGTCAAACACCAGCCCCGGATCGGTTTTGCGTGCCGGGGCAATATACTGATGGCCGGTAATGCGTGGCAGCGTGATGGCCGGATAAGTCTGCATCAGCGCCTGAGTTATACGGGTCAGTGCCTGATACTGCGCCTCACTGTATGCGACATAGTCGCACCCTTCCAGTTCAATCCCGATCGAATAATCATTGCAACGCGTCCGTCCGGCAAAGCTCGATTGCCCGGCATGCCAAGCACGCGCGCTGAATGGCACAAACTGCACCACTTCACCGTCACGTCGGATCAGGCAGTGTGCGGACACCCCCATGTTATGGATCACGGCAAAGAACGGATGCGCCTGCGGATCGAGGCAGCCGGTAAAAAACTGCTCAATATAAGGTCCGCCAAACTGGCCGGGCGGCAAACTGATGTTATGCACCACCAGCAGCGAAATATCCTGCGCATCACTACGCTGATCAAAAAACGGCGACGGGACATGACGCGCATCGGCGTACCAGCCCTGGTCATCAATCATGATTCTACCTTTTGTCTGAAAAAGCCGGGTTGCTGCCATCTATCTTAACCCTGTCACGACAAAATGCGAGATTAAGGGCTGAATTTCAGCCGCACACATCGTATCATCCCCATCCCGGTTCAACTCACCCGAATGATTTGCGATGAAAGATACTCATAACAGCCAACAACGCCTTGATTACCTCAAACAGCACCTGCCACTGGAAGTTACCCGTTCGGTTAGCGATACCCTGAAAGAAGATCTGGGTGGCACACTGGATCCGAATGCCGACATTACTGCCAGCCTGATTCCGGCCGACGCTCAGGGCAGCGCCACCATTATTACCCGCGAGCATGGTGTCTTTTGTGGCCAGGCCTGGGCTGATGAAGTCTTTCGCCAGCTTGGTGGTGAAGTCAAGATCGACTGGCACGTCCAGGATGGTGATAAAGTTGAACCGAACCAGAAACTCTGCTCACTGAGCGGCCCGGCGCGCATTCTGCTGACCGGTGAGCGCAGTGCGATGAACTTTATCCAAACCTTGTCCGGTTGTGCCACCATTACTGCCGAGTATGTTAAGGCTCTGCAGGGTACCGACTGCCGTCTGCTCGACACCCGTAAAACGGTACCGGGTCTGCGCAGCGCACTGAAATATGCCGTCGCCTGCGGCGGTGGTTTCAACCATCGTATCGGCGTGTTTGACGCTTACCTGATTAAAGAGAACCACATTATCGCCTGTGGCGGTATCACTCAGGCCATCACCACCGCCAAGCAGCTTAACCCGGGCAAACCGGTCGAAGTGGAAACAGAAAACCTCGATGAACTGCGCCTGGCCATTGAGGCCGGTGCTGACATCATCATGCTCGACAACTTCACCGTGCCGATGATGCGTGAAGCTGTGGCGATTAATGCAGGCCGTGCGGCGCTGGAAAACTCAGGCAATGTGACCATGCAAACCCTGCGCGAATACGCCGAAACTGGTGTGGATTACATTTCGGTCGGCGCCCTGACCAAGCATGTGCGTGCGATGGATCTTTCAATGCGTTTTAACTAGACATCAAGAATCCAGGTTGTAAAACTTAACCCCGCTCGCAAACCGGATGCACACCGTTTGTTGAGCGGGTATGTCCCTTTGCCGTCCGGCTCGTAACCTGTCTCTATCCTGCTCGGCTAGCCACTTCGCCCCATCTACACTCAGCACTCATCCATTCATACCCAGAGAGTGTTATGCAGCGTAAATTGAGCGTTAAACCTTCCGGCTTTACCCTGATCGAACTGATGATCGTGGTGGCTATTATCGGCGTCCTTTCTGCCATCGGTGTTCCGGCCTATCAGAATTATGTCGCCAAAAGTGAACTGGCCACCGGTCTGGCGACCCTTAAATCTCTGCTCACTCCGGCCGAGCTTTACTGGCAGGAAAATGGCTCGCTGGCCGACTTCACTCAATACCAGGACAACTCCCCGCTCGGAAAAGTGACTGCCCCACAAACCAATACCCTGCAGTTTACCTTTGAGCAAGGTTCACTCAACGGCTCTTCTATCTTGTATACCCGCCAGGATAGTGGCTGGCGATGCACCGTCAACCTTGCCTCAGACCTGAATTTTGAGACTCCGCAAAGCTGTGCGGACAACCAATAATGAGCACCCAATTACTCCGCCAGTTGCGTCAGGCCGGCGTCCTTGATGGCGAGCAGGAAACAGCGCTGCAGCGCCAGACGCTGAGCCGCCATATCAGTGCACCACAAGCGATCCTTGAACAAGGCGTGCTGACTCCGGCCGAACTCAGCCAGCAACTGAGTCGTCTGTTCAGCCTGCCGCTGATTGAACTCGACGACTTTGACTACCCGGCTTTGTGTCAGCAACTGGGCCTGAGCGAGCTGATCATTCGTTATCAGGCGCTGCCCCTGCAGCGTGACAGTCGGGAGTTAACCCTGGCCGTATCGGATCCTGGCTGGCCCCAAGCGGAAGAAGAGTTCTGTTTTGCCACCGGTCTGATGGTTAAACCGGTGCTGACTGATCAGCCCAGCCTGCAAGCGGCGATACGACGTCTGTATGGCGAGACACTCCCCAGCTATCATGCCGAGCGCCGCGAAGAGATCAGCCAGGAACAGCTCGCCGATGCGGTACAGGTTGCCGAAGATGAAGCCAATTATCAGTTGGATGTCAGCCAGGACGAAGCACCGGTCAGCCGATTCATTCATCAGGTGTTACTCGACGCGGTACGCAAACGGGCCTCGGATATCCATTTTGAACCTTACGAGTCGAGTTATCGCATCCGCATTCGCTGTGACGGCATCTTGATTCAGACCCAGCAACCGGCTCCGCACCTCAGTCGCCGCCTGGCAGCGCGTCTGAAAATTCTTGCCCGGCTGGATATCGCCCAGCGCCGTCTGCCGCAAGATGGTCGGATCAAACTGCGCCTCAATAATGACAGCGCGATTGACCTGCGTGTATCCACTCTGCCGACCTTATGGGGCGAAAAGATCGTCCTGCGCCTGCTCGATAATCAGGCTCTGCCGCTTGAACTGGACCAGCTTGGTTACAGCAAGCAGCAAAAACAGTGCTACCTGCAGGCTCTACACAAACCACAGGGCATGATCCTGATCACCGGACCAACCGGCAGCGGTAAGACCATTTCGTTATACTGCGGGCTGCAGCAGCTCAATCGTGAACACCTCAATATCGCTACCGCAGAAGATCCGGTCGAGATCAACCTCAACGGGATTAACCAGGTCCAAGTCCAGCCGGCGATCGGATTTGGCTTTGCCCAGGCTCTGCGTACATTTCTGCGTCAGGATCCGGATGTACTCATGGTGGGTGAGATCCGCGATCGCGAGACCGCAGACGTTGCACTCAAAGCCGCTCAGACCGGGCATCTGGTCCTATCCACTCTGCATACCAATTCAGCCGCAGAGACTTTGATTCGGTTACTGAATATGGGCATTGAACCTTTTAATCTGGCATCGTCGCTGAATCTTATCGTGGCTCAGCGTCTGGTACGCCGCTTATGCCCGCAGTGTAAAATCGCCACCCAACTGACCCGGGCGCAGGCCGACTTACTTCATATAGAAAGCCTTCATATAGAAAGCCGTCCTCTAACCCACTCTCCTGCCGCAAGCGCGCCGGCTCATTCAGCACAAGAGCAGCAGCAACAGACAACTGAGCAGCGCAAGTCGGTAACAGACACGGTGATCTTTACCGCCAACCCGAACGGCTGTCCCCACTGTAATCGTGGTTACGCCGGACGCACCGGTATCTATGAAATGCTGAATGTTGAACCTGTCATTGCCGATGCACTGCTACAGCGCGCACCTCTGAAGCAGCTGGAGTCGCTGGCTTGTCAGCAGGGCATGCAGACTTTGCAGCAAGCCGGCTGTGAAAAACTGCTCGCCGGGCAGACCAGCCTGGCGGAGCTGCAGCGGGTACTGGGTCTGGCGACCTGGTGAGCGGCAGCCGATGTCGAACAGCAGATTACAACACTATCGTTGGCACGGCAGAGACAATCAGGGTCGGATACGGCGCGGCAGCATGCTGGCTCTAAGCGAACACGAAGTCCGTGACAGCTTGCAACGTCAGTCGATCCGAATTCGCTCGATTACCCCGCGTCCCGTTTCACTGCTCAGCCGCTATCGCCAACGTCTGAACTCACGTGATATCACGTTATTAACCCGCCAGTTGGCCACTATGCTCGCCAGTGGCGTGGCGCTCTTACCGGCGCTGCAGCTGATTGCGACCAACCATAACAAAGCAGCGGTATCAGCCTTGCTGCGCTCTATGCTACGCAGTCTGGAGAGCGGCATGCCGCTCTCAGCTGCGATGCAGGCCAGCGGTCACAACTTTGATCGCCTGTATATCGATCTGCTGCGCAGCGGCGAATTATCCGGAAACCTGGCACAAATTCTGGAACGCCTGGCACAATATCGTGAAACCAGCGAACAACTGCGCGCCAGGGTTATCAAGGCGCTGCTCTACCCAACCATAGTGATCAACGTCGCCTTCGCGGTCACTTATCTGATGCTGACCTTAGTGATTCCGGAGTTTGAACGCCTGTTCGCCAATTTGGGCAGCGAGTTGCCCTGGTTTACCCGCCAGGTCGTCGCGGCCTCTCACTCACTGCAGACATTGGGGCCCTGGATGGTCACCGCCGCGGCACTGGGCGCCGCTGGCGTCTGTAAAGCGCGCCAGGCTTACCCCGGGCTGCGGCTCTGGCTCAGCCGCCATAGTACTCGTCTGCCGGTGCTCGGGCCACTGCTGTATAAAGCCGCTCTGGCCCGTTTCAGCCGTACTCTGTCGACCAGCCTCAGTTCGGGGCTGCCGCTACTGACCAGCCTGCACTCTGCAGCTAAAACCTGTGGGAATGCCCACCTGTCCCATGCTCTTGACCAGATCGCACGTGATACGGCCTCGGGGATGGCCTTGCATCTGACGATGCGTCACTGCCGCATTTTTCCTGCGCTGATGCTACAACTGGTGATGATCGGTGAAGAGTCCGGCACTCTGGATGAGATGCTGGCCAGAATTGCGTTGAGTTATGAAAATGAGGTCGACAACAGCGTTGATAATCTGGGGAAAATCCTCGAACCGCTGCTGATTTTACTGCTCGGTGGGGTGATTGGCAGCCTGGTGGTCGCAATGTATCTGCCAATCTTTAACTTGATGAGTGTATTAGGGTAGTATGGTTCTACATTATTGACTCACCGTCACAAAGGCTTACCGCATCCCCAATGGATATTTTTAACTATTACCCCTGGCTGTTTCCGGCCCTGGCCACACTGTTGGGGCTGATCATCGGCAGCTTTCTCAATGTCGTGATCTATCGACTGCCGCAAATCATGGAACGTGAATGGCGCCAGGAGTGCGCAGAGTCTTTTCCGGAATATGGGATTGATCCCCCACAGGGAACCCTGACGCTCAGTACCCCGCGCTCGACCTGCCCGCATTGCCAGACCCCGATTCGGATCCGTGATAATGTCCCGCTGCTGAGCTGGCTGTTGCTGCGCGGCAAATGTGCTCACTGTCGCCAGTCGATCAGTGCCCGTTATCCGCTGATTGAGCTGCTCACCGCCCTGAGCAGTGGCTTTATAGCCCTGCAGCTTGGTTTCAGCGTCTATAGCATAGCTCTGCTTGGCTTTACCTACGTCCTGATTGCTGCCACCTTTATCGATTCCGATACCATGCTGCTGCCGGATCAGCTGACCCTGCCACTGATGTGGGCCGGGATTAGCCTGGCGCTGTTTGGCGTTAGCCCTGTCAGCTTGCAAAGTGCGGTAATCGGCGCCATCGCCGGCTATCTGTGTCTGTGGTCGGTGTACTGGCTGTTTAAACTATTGACCGGTAAAGAAGGCATGGGCTACGGCGATTTTAAGCTGCTGGCGGCGCTCGGTGCCTGGCTCGGTTGGCAACAGCTGCCGGTCATCATTCTGCTCTCATCCGTCATCGGCCTGATTTTTGGCCTGATTCAACTGCGCCTGCAAAAACGCGGTATCGATAAGGCATTTCCGTTTGGCCCTTATCTGGCCCTCTCCGGCTGGTTATGCATGATCTATGGCCAGTCGATTATCGCTTGGTATTTACACTCAGTATTAGGATGGTAACTATGCCGTTAGTCATCGGTTTAACTGGTGGTATCGCCAGTGGAAAAAGCACCGTTGCCAATCTGTTTGCCGAGCAGTTTGGTATTGATATCGTTGATGCCGATATCGTGGCGCGTCAGGTGGTGGAAAAAGGCACCCCTGGCCTGGCTGCGATTCGCGACCATTTCGGCGCGGCAGTGCTAAATCCGGACGCAACCCTCAACCGTGCCGCCCTGCGCGAGCGCATTTTCAGTAACGAAAATGAGAAGATGTGGCTAAATAACCTGCTCCACCCGCTGATCCGTGAAAAAATGACACAGGATTTACGACAAGTGCACTCTCCTTATGCCTTACTTGTGGTTCCACTGTTAGTGGAAAACCAGCTACAGTCTATGGCAGACCGAATATTGGTGGTGGATGTCGACCAAGCGACACAAATCCAGCGCACCATGGCACGCGACGAGGTTTCCGAGCAGCAGGTGCGCGCTATCCTGGCGTCACAGGCCAGCCGTGAACAACGTTTAGCCTGCGCCGATGATGTGATTAAAAATGACGCAAAAAACCAGAAACTTTTGCCTCAAATCACAGAATTGCACCAAAAGTATCTAGCCATAAGCCGTACAAATCTGTGAGAATAAGTCCAAATAATCCAAGGCTAGTTTGATGACCACACATAAGTTTGAACATCCACTCAACGAAAAAACGCGCATTTATCTGCGTGTCGAGGCCCTGCTGAGTCAGATGGAGCAGGCGTCGCAATTCGGTGACGATATTCAACATCAGCTATTCTTCCGCTCTTTGTTTGATCTACTGGAAATTTTTGAGCAGATTCAGCTCAAAAGTGAACTGGCCAAAGACGTTGAAAAACAGCGTCAGGTCTACCGCAACTGGCTTAATGTCGAAGGGGTCGATCAGGAGATGCTGCAGAGTCTGCTCAGTGAAGTCGACCATGCGCATCGCAGCCTGATGGGCGCAGAACGTTTCGGCCAGTCACTTAAGGAAGACCGCTTCCTGAGTGCGATTCGTCAGCGTTTTAACCTGCCTGGCGGCTCATGCTGTTTTGATCTTCCGGCGCTGCATTATTGGCTGCATCTGCCACTCGAGCAGAAAATCCAGGATGCCAGACAATGGATCAAACCGTTACAACCCCTGGCCGATGCGCTGAAACTGTGGTTAAAACTGACCCGCGAAACCGGTAGCTTCCGCAATCGTGAAGCCAAAGCCGGTTTCTACCAAAGTGATGCGGAAGAAGCCAATATTCTGCGTCTGTCTATTCCGCTTGAATACGGCGTGTACCCGATGATTTCGGGACATAAAAATCGCTTTGCGATCAAGTTTATTGAATTCAGCTCCGGACAGGCCAGTACCCAGAATATCGAATTTGATCTCGCGGTGTGCAGTTAATCTGCCCTGCGACCCAAGCAGTAAACAGGATACAAGATGTCAAAGAAACCCACCGTGGTAAAGTGCCCGCAATGTGGCGAAAGTGTTGAGTGGGGAGAGCAAAGCCCGCACCGTCCGTTCTGCAGCAAGAAATGCCAGATGATTGATTTTGGTGAATGGGCAGATGAGGAAAAATCCATTCCCGGCGCACCGGACATGTCCGACAGTGACGGCTGGTCCGAAGACCAGTACTAAACCAGAGCCATGGTTAATACAGTATAAAAAACAAGCCCCGCGATGCGGGGCTTGTTTTTTATCAGCAACTCTTTGTCAAACTCACCCGGCCTTCAGCCACAAGGGCTGAACGAACGGCCGGGTTAAGATTACTCTTCTTCCGAGCTGTCTGCCGTGCCGGAGTCCAGGTCGATCCGGGTCACGCGCTGCAAACCGCGTGGCAACAGACCACCACGACGACCACGTTCACCGCGGTAATTTTCCAGATCAGCAGGCTTGAGTCCCAGCTTACGCTTACCGGCATACAGGGTAATAGTGACATCTTTCGGCAAGGCCATCAGATGTGAGACCACCTCTTCCCGAGCCTTAGCTTTCGCGGCCGGAATATTGATGATCTTGTTGCCCTTACCTTTGCTCAGTTGCGGCAGATCTTTAATCGGGAACAGCAACATCCGGCCCTGATTGGTGATCGCCAGGATCTCATCATTATCGAGATCGTTGACCACCTGCGGTGCCATGATCTCCGAGTTCTCCGGTAGATTAACCAGTGCTTTACCACTGCGGTTCTTTGACAACAGATCGGTCCCTTTACACACGAAACCGTAACCGGCATCGGAACCGACCAGCCACAGCTGATCTTCTTCACTCATGATCACCTGTCGGATCGTGGTGCCTGGTGCCACATTCAGGCGGCCGGTGATCGGTTCGCCCTGGCCGCGTGCTGATGGCAAGGTATGCGACTCAAGCGAATAGCTGCGCCCGTCACTGCCAAGGAAGACCGCCGGCTGGTTACTCTTACCACTGGCTTGCGCCAGGTAGTTGTCGCCCGCTTTATAGTTGAGGCTTTCGCCAGCAACATCATGCCCTTTGGCGTGGCGAATCCAGCCTTTTTCTGACAAGATGACCGTGATGGCTTCACTTGGCATCAGGTCACGTTCAGTCAGCGCTTTGGCTTCTTCACGTTCCACCAGCGGCGAGCGACGGTCATCACCGTATTTCTCCGCATCGGCTTTGAGTTCTTTCTTGAGCAAAGTGTTGAGACGACGCTCGGAACCGAGCAGCTCTTCGAGCTTGTTACGCTCTTTTTCCAGCTCATCCTGTTCGCCGCGGATTTTCATCTCTTCCAGCTTGGCCAGATGACGCAGTTTGGTATCAAGAATCGCATCAGCCTGAATCTCGGTAATGCCAAAACGCGCCATTAGCACGGCTTTCGGATCATCCTCATTGCGAATGATTTCAATCACTTCATCCAGATTGAGGTAAGCCACCAGCAAACCTTCCAGGATGTGCAGACGGGCCAGTACTTTATCAAGACGGTGTTGCAGACGGGCACGCACCGTTTCGCGACGAAACTGAATCCATTCATTCAGAATTGTCACCAGCCCCTTGACCTGTGGACGGCTGTCGAGGCCAATCATGTTCAGGTTAACCCGGTAGCTTCTTTCCAGATCGGTCGACGCAAACAGGTGGTTCATCAGCGTATCGCAGTCGACCCGGTTAGAGCGCGGCACGATCACGATCCGGGTCGGGTTTTCATGATCCGACTCGTCACGCAGATCTTCCACCATCGGCAGTTTCTTAGCGCGCATCTGGTTGGCAATCTGCTCAAGCAGCTTAGCGCCGGAAACCTGGTGCGGCAGCGCGGTAATCACAATATCCGAGCTCTCTTTGTGCCACACCGCACGCATTTTGATACTGCCACGACCAGTGCGGTACACTTTTTCCAGATCCGCCTGCGGCGAGATGATCTCCGCTTCGGTCGGATAATCCGGCCCTTTGACATACTGCATCAGATCCGGCAGCGAGGCTTTCGGATTATCAATCAGATGAATGGTGGCATCCGCCACCTCACGTACGTTGTGCGGCGGGATATCGGTTGCCATACCGACCGCGATACCAGTCACGCCATTGAGCAGAATATGCGGCAGGCGCGCCGGCAGCATTTTCGGTTCTTTCATGGTGCCGTCAAAGTTCGGCTGCCACTCGACCGTGCCCTGCCCCAGTTCACTGAGCAGAACTTCGGCAAACTTTGATAACTTCGCTTCGGTATAACGCATCGCCGCGAACGACTTAGGATCATCCGGCGCACCCCAGTTGCCCTGACCGTCAACCAGCGGGTAACGGTAAGAGAACGGCTGCGCCATCAGTACCATGGCTTCATAACAGGCTGAGTCACCGTGCGGGTGATATTTACCCAGCACGTCACCGACGGTACGCGCCGATTTCTTGTATTTCGCCGCAGCGGATAAGC
Source organism: Vibrio sp. ABG19 (assembly GCF_029962385.1). Classification (NCBI taxonomy): domain Bacteria; kingdom Pseudomonadati; phylum Pseudomonadota; class Gammaproteobacteria; order Vibrionales; family Vibrionaceae; genus Vibrio; species Vibrio sp. ABG19. The sequence continues at coordinate 744,930 of NZ_CP071708.1, forward strand.
CCAGCTCAGACATCGCATAAATAATACGGCGCTGCACCGGCTTGAGGCCGTCACCGATGTACGGCAACGCCCGGTCCATGATTACGTACATGGAGTAGTTCAGATATGCGTCTTCAGTAAATTTGCGCAGCGGCAGCTGCTCAACGCCATCGTAAGTAATTTCGTTCGACATGGTTAAACCTCGACCTCAGCCTGATCGCCATAGTTCTGCAGCCAGTTACGGCGGTCATCCGCGCGCTTCTTGCCCAGTAACATGTCCATCATCTCTTCTGTCGCTTTGTCATCGTCTATGGTCAGTTGCACCAGACGGCGTGTGTTCGGATCCATGGTGGTTTCACGCAGCTGCAGCGGGTTCATCTCACCCAGACCTTTAAAGCGCTGCACGTTGATCTTGGCTTTTTTGTTTTTAAGCCGCTCGAGAATGGCGTTTTTCTCATCATCATCCAGGGCGTAAAACACCTCTTTACCACAGTCAATCCGGTACAGCGGCGGCATCGCCACATAGACATGGCCGGCACGCACCAGCGCAGGGAAATGACGGGTAAACAGCGCGCACAGCAGGGTCGCGATATGCAGACCGTCCGAGTCCGCATCGGCCAGGATACACACTTTACCGTAACGCAGCGCTTCCAGATTGTCGTTGTCCGGATCAATCCCCAGCGCCACTGAAATATCGTGTACTTCCTGCGAGGCCAGCACCTGATCGGCAGACACTTCCCAAGTATTAAGGATCTTACCGCGCAATGGCATGATGGCCTGGAACTCACGGTCACGTGCCTGTTTGGCACTGCCGCCTGCCGAGTCACCTTCCACCAGGAACAGTTCGGTACGGCTGAGATCCTGCTGTGAGCAGTCGGTCAGTTTACCTGGCAAGGCCGGGCCTGAGGCGACTTTCTTACGCACCACTTTCTTGCTGGCACGCATGCGGCGGTGAGCATTAGCAATACACACTTCCGCCAACTGCTCTGCCAGTTGCGGCTTCTCGTTCAGCCACAGGCTGAACGCATCTTTCACGACCCCGGAGACAAACGAAGCACTTTGGCGCGATGAAAGACGCTCTTTGGTCTGGCCGGCAAACTGCGGATCCTGCATTTTGATCGACAATACATAAGCACAGCGATCAAACACATCCTCACCAGTCAGCTTAACACCGCGCGGCAGCAGATTGCGGAATTCACAGAATTCGCGCATCGCATCCAGCAGGCCCTGACGCAGGCCGTTCACATGCGTACCACCCTGTGCGGTCGGGATCAGGTTAACGTAACTTTCCGTGGTCAGTTCGCCACCTTCCGGCAGCCAGATCACCGCCCAGGTCGCCGCTTCGGTTTCCGCTTTGAATTCGCCGGTAAACGGCTGCTCCGGCATCAGCGGATAACCTTTCACCGCATCCGCCAGATAATCCTTCAGGCCATCTTCATAAAACCAGCGGTGTTCATTGTTGTTAACCTTATCGCTGAAGGTAATCTCCAGCCCGGGACACAGTACCGCTTTAGCGCGCAAATTATTAATCAGGCGGGTGACGGAAAAATTGGCCGAGTCAAAATACTTGGCATCCGGCCAGAAGTGGACACTGGTACCACGGTTGCGGCGGCCACAGGTGCCGGTGACCGTCAGATCAGAGACTTTATCACCATGTTCAAAGGCAATTTCATACACCTGGCCGTCACGGCGCACGGTGACTTCCACCCGTTTGGACAGGGCGTTTACGACCGAGATCCCCACCCCGTGTAGACCACCGGAGAACTGATAGCTTTTGTTGGAAAACTTACCACCGGCGTGAAGTTTGCTCATGATGAGCTCAACCCCGGACACTTTCTCTTCCGGGTGAATATCCACCGGCATACCACGACCGTCATCAATCACTTCCAGCGATTGATCGGCATGCAGGATCACTTGTACCTTAGAGGCATATCCGGCCAACGCTTCATCAACACTGTTGTCAATGACTTCCTGCCCAAGGTGGTTCGGGCGCGTGGTCTCCGTATACATCCCAGGTCTGCGACGTACTGGTTCTAAGCCATTAAGAACCTCAATGGCTCCAGCATTATATTGTTCAGTCATAATACGGAATGCTTTTATCGATAAATGATTCGTAACTTTACAACTCATTTGTGAACGCTGGATTTTTGATGAAATGACCGGCTATTTGCCGCATTTTCCAGCGTTATAAATAAGAAAAGTCCAAAGGAAACATAGTCTGGAAGAGGCTCACTGATGTCAAGCGACATCAGTAAGTATCAAGTAAAATTATGACTCTTCCCTCAATGAAAAGATCAGAGATTTAAGAATTGGAGGATTTGCGCCGGATAACGCTCAAAATCAACAAAACTGTGGTTGCCGCCCGGCTCCACGGTCTGTTTGGCGGCCTGGAATTTTTCCACGGCCTGGCGATAATCCAGCACTTCATCTTCGGTTTGCTGCAGCAGCCAGAAATCCTGCGGCTGACCCAGTGTCGCTACGTCCAGAGCTTTCAGTTCATCAATGTGGGCTTCGGTCAGCACGTAGCGCTGCTTGGTGTACATATTCTCCTGCTCACCAAGAAAATCCACCAGCAGCTCATACGGCCGTACCGCCGGATTAACCAGCACGGCACGAAACCCGAACTGCTGATTGAGCCAGGTAGAAAAATAGCCGCCCAGAGAGCTGCCGACCAGGCCAATCTGATAGTCGTGACGATACTGCTCCACCACTTGCAGCAGATGCTGCGCCGCCTGATGCGGAAAGCATGGCAGCTCAGGCACCACCACTTTGATGTCAGGCCGCTGCGTCGCACAATACTGTACCATTACCTGCGCTTTATGCGACAGCGGTGAGCTGTTAAAACCGTGGATGTACATCAGCAATGATGGACGTTGGCTCATATCAGTAACCACCTGAAGTGAAGTCCGGCAAAAATACGCCCTGCGCCAGTCGTTTCACCTGAGTCGTCACTTCACCGTTGCCATGCAGCTCCAGCTCACGCCAGCCCGGCGGGCGCTGATCAACGGCAAAATCATCCGAGTTCGGTTTGAACTGCACACAAGTAGACGGTGTCGCCATCACCCGCACGCCCAGATGCTGGCGATCCATATCCTGATGGACATGTCCGCACAACACCGCTTTCACATTGCGGTGGCGCTCAACCACCTGCCAGAACAGGTGGCTGTCTTTCAGGGTATGTTGATCCAGCCAGGCACTACCAACCAGTAACGGATGATGATGAAGTAAAACCAGAGTAAAACGATCCGGATGAGCGCTCAGTTTACTGTCCAGCAACGCCAGCTGCTGATCGCTGAGACGGCCATGCGGCACACCCACCACCTGTGAATCCAGCAAAATCATCTGCCAGTGATGCCCCAGCAACACATGTTCTACTGCATGCACCTGTGATATGGGTGGAACCGTATTCATGTTCGGTTTGTAATCATGATTACCCGGCAGCCAGAAACAGGTTTTACTCAGTGGCGCGACGCCCTGAGTAAAACGCAGGTAGGATTCGGTGCTGTGATCCTGGGAAATATCCCCGGTTGCCAGAATGGCATCAAACTCGACCTTTTGTGCCATGATTTCCGCCACCACAGCACGAAAGCTGTCGGCGGTATTAACACTCAACAGGCTGCCATCATCGGGCGCAAAAAGGTGCGTATCTGTAATCTGAACCAGCTTTATGCTGTCGGAATTATCTAAACTGGGCGACACGTTCAAAGTCTATAAACCTAATGCTATTGATTAATGTTGATGGGAGCACGGCTGATACCTCGCTTGAGACAAAAGGTCAGCCAATCGCCCAGAAAACGGTTAATTTGTGCTTTCTCATCTTTTTGCAACATTTGCTCGTTCGGGTAGTCATATTTGGCCTGAACCCGGACAAGTTTATCTGTGGTCAGCACTTCTGCGACGCGAGCATCGTGGTACAGCCTGACAGACATGGTTGGCAATGGAAATATTGAGATATCATCACTTTGACAGATCTCCACCAAAGTTGTGTACTTTGTGACTTCCAGCACTTGCAACTGGTAAGCCTGGTGTGCGGCCTGGTAGCAGCGCACGTCACCGACGCCCGGCTGCGCGGGCAGCAAAGCGTTCAACTTGGCGTAGTTCGTTTCATAAGTCCGCATCAGTTCCGGTAAATCAACATGATACGTCTTCTTTAATGCTGTCAATTGTGCCATTTCGTTTGTAACTGCTCGTAGTTTAACTCCAGCCATTGCAGTGCGATGATCGAGGCGCCGTTTTCAATCCGGCCCTCACGTACCAGCTGGTACGCCTGTGTGCGGCTCATCACATGCACTTTGATGTCTTCACCTTCATAGTCTAACCCATGTACGCCACCGGCCAGTGAAGCGTCGACCTCACCTACGTAGACATCCAGTTTCTCAGAACATCCCCCGGCTGACGGATAGTACGACGTAATAGTTTCCATTCTTTTGACCAAGATCCCAGCTTCTTCCTCTGCTTCGCGCCGCACGACCTGTTCGGCGCTCTCGTCGCGATCAATGATGCCGGCGACGATTTCCAGTTGCCATGGCTGGGAATGTTCTAATGCGCCAACCCGGATCTGCTCAATAATGACCACCTGGTCGCGCACCGGATCATACGGTAACATAGCAGCCGCATGGCCACGCTCAAACATTTCCCTTTCAATGACCGGACTCCATCCGCCTTGAAATAATCGATGCTTGAACCGATACTTCACCATTCGGAAAAATCCTTGGAACAGTGTCTCACGTGAGACAACATCAACGTCATCGGGCGAAAATGCTCCCTGTGGCTGGTCAGACTGTTGCATTAGTAACCTCTCTTAAGCAATCTTATAGTTTACTCATGAATTTTTCTTACTTCCAAGGACATTGCTCAACTTTTTATACAAAAATTGTACTCATAGTTAAGTCGATAAGCGATTTTTATTGCACAATTGGACAGCTAAGTGTAAAAAGTGCAAAGTTTCGAGTGAAATACCAGCAATTTGGGTTACACTCTCGTGAGCGTAACTCCTTTCATATTCAGGCAGGAATAGGACCAATGAAAAAACTGCTTCCTTTTTTGATTAGTGCAACTTTAGGCAGCCTGAGTACCTCAGTACTCGCTGACGACCTTGCGCAAATTTACGACCAAGCAAAACAGAACGATCCTCAACTGCTGAGTGCAGCGGCACAACGTGATTCAGCCTTTGAAGCGATTAACTCCAGTCGTAGCTCACTGCTACCTCAGATTAATCTGACCGCGGGTTACAACCTGAACCGCAGCGATGTTGATGCACGTGACAGCGACAGCCTGACCGCTGGCGTCGGTTTTTCACAACAACTGTACAACCGTTCCAGCTGGATTTCTCTGGACACGACTGAGAAGCAAGCCCGTCAGGCCGACGCTCAGTATGCAGACGCACAGCAAAGCCTGATTCTGCGGGTGGCACAAGCTTACTTCGCCGTTCTCAGCGCTCAGGATACCCTCGAGTTTGTACGCGCCGAGAAAGCCGCGGTTGGTCGTCAGCTCGAACAAACCAAACAACGTTTTGAAGTGGGCTTGTCGGCAATTACTGACGTCCATGACGCTCAGGCACAATATGACACCGTGCTGGCCGATGAAGTGCTGGCAAACAATGACCTGATCAACAGCTACGAAGCACTGCGTGAAATCACCGGTCAGGAGCACACCAACCTGAGCATCCTGGACACCGCGCGTTTCTCAACCAGCCGTACGGCAGAATCAATGAATACTCTGCTTGAGCAGGCGCAGGAGAAAAACCTGTCACTGCTGTCAGCGCGTATTGCTCAGGACGTGGCGAAAGATAACATCGACCTTGCCAGCGCCGGCCATCTGCCGACGCTGACTCTGGACGGTGGTTATAACTATGGCCGCGAATACAACGATAATGCCAGCAGCTACGATATGTACCACGAGAACAACGATTTCAATATCGGCGTTAACCTCAACGTACCGCTGTACACCGGTGGTAACACCACCTCACTGACTAAACAGGCCGAATACCAGTACGTCTCAGCCAGTCAGGATCTGGAAGCCACTTACCGTGGTGTTGTGACCGATGTACGTGCATCAAACAACAACATCAACGCGGCGATTGGATCGATTCGCGCGTATGAGCAGTCAGTGATTTCGGCTCAGTCTGCTCTGGATGCGACCGAAGCCGGTTTTGATGTCGGTACCCGTACTATTGTGGACGTGCTGGATGCGACCCGTACTCTGTACAACGTGAAACGTAACCTGTCAGATGCGCGTTACAACTACATCCTGAGCGTACTGCAACTGCGCCAGGCTGTCGGTGTACTGAGCGAGCAAGACGTGATTGACATCAACGCTGGTCTGAAAGCCATCAAATAAGCAGGCTTACCGGCCCACTGAGCCGGTATCCAGACGATCAAAAAAGGGCTCATCAGAGCCCTTTTTATTTTGGCCCGGCATGCCGGGCCAACCTTACAGCGATCAATACCAATATGGCAAATTCGGCCGTTAGCCGCGTCCGCCTTTGATCGCTGCGATGATTTCGGAAGTGGAACAGCCATCTTCAAAGTTGAGCACTTTCACTTCACCGCCCGCCGCGATCACTTCTTTACCACCGGCAATCTCTTCCGGCTGGTAATCCCCGCCTTTAACCAGCAGATCCGGCAACACCTGAGAAATCAGACGCTGCGGAGTATCTTCGCTAAACGGCACCACCCAGTCGACCGCACCTAAACCAGCCAGTACCGCCATACGACGTTCAGTCGGGTTGACCGGACGAGCCGGGCCTTTGAGACGTTTGACCGATTCATCGGTGTTGACGGCCACAATCAGGCGATCGCCAAGTTCAGCAGCATGGTTAAGATAAGAGACATGACCAGCATGCAGAATGTCAAAGCAGCCATTGGTCATCACCACTTTTTCACCGCGCGCCTGGGCTTTTTTCACTGCCGCGATCAGCGCGTTTTCTTCAATGACGCCGTAGTCAGTATCTTTGCTGCCATGCACGGCTTCGGCCAGTTCAATGGTAGAAACGGTGGAAGTACCCAGTTTACCGACCACCACACCGGCTGCCGCGTTGGCCAGAGCACACGCTTCATCCAGCGCCTTACCGGCGGCCACTGATGCGGCCAGAACGGAGATGACCGTATCACCGGCACCCGTCACGTCATACACTTCTTTGGCCTGAGTCGGCAGATGGAACGGCGCCATGCCGCGACGCAGCAGTGTCATGCCATGTTCACTGCGCGTGACCAGCAATGCATCGAGATCAAACTGTTCGATCAGACCTAAGCCTTTTTGCACCAGATCTTCATTCGATTTGACTTTACCCACCACCTGCTCGAATTCGGCCATGTTAGGGGTCAAAAGAGTCGCACCGCGGTAACGCTCAAAATCGGCGCCCTTAGGATCGATAAACACCGGCACACCAGCAGCACAGGCGCGCTGGATAAACAGTTGCACATGCTCGAGAGCACCTTTGGCGTAATCGGATAAGATCACGGCATTGACGCTGGCCAACGTTTTATCCATACGCGACAGGATCAGATCCGCATCGGTATTTTCAAATTTGTCTTCAAAGTCGAGACGAATCAGCTGCTGACCACGACTCAGAACACGCAGCTTGGTGATGGTCGGATAGTCCGGCAATGCAACAAAATCACAGTTCACTTTCAGGGCGGTCAGTTTATCTGCCAGCACCTGAGCCGGTTCATCCATGCCTGTTAAACCAATAATATGCGCCTGACCGCCGAGTGATGCGATATTCATCGCCACGTTTGCTGCCCCACCCGGACGCTCTTCGTTATGTTCTACTTTTACTACCGGCACTGGCGCCTCTGGTGAGATGCGACCAGCCGGACCATGCCAATAGCGGTCCAGCATCACATCACCAATGATTAATACCCCAGCATCACTGTAGTCAGGTAGGATTGGTTTCATTATGGATCTCCAATATTTATCACTGGGCGAAGTTTATCACACTGTGCCAACTAAAGAAGCCACTGCGCCCAAACCCGTGTTACCCAATCGCGCTCTGCCACAAATTTACTTTCACTGACATCCGCATCCTGATTGAGCAGGTTACGATGATGGATCTGATCGCGCATGCTGGTATAAGCCTGAGTCAGCGCCTGAGCCTGACTTTCATCCAGCACACCTTCATTGAGCAGAGATTCAAAAATACGCACATTGTCCGACCAACGGGTCAGCTTAGGCTTATCATGGCTGTAACGCAGCACCAAATACTGGGCCAGGAACTCAATGTCAGTGATGCCGCCGCTATCCTGTTTGAGCATAAAACGGCCCGGCTTCTTCCCCCCGAGGTGATCGCGCATTTTCTGGCGCATCTCCACCACCTGCTGCTTCAGGGTCGCTTCCTCACGCGGCAGCGACAATATCGCATGCCGTGTCGCCGCGAACGCCTGCTGCAACGGTGTGTCGCCGTAAATCATCCGCGCTCTGACCAAAGCCTGATGCTCCCAGGTCCAGGCATCCTGACGCTGGTACTCTTCAAACGCATCGACCGGGCTGACCAACAGGCCGGAAGCACCGGAAGGACGTAAACGGGTATCGACTTCATACAGAATGCCGGACGCAGTGCGGGTGGAAAAAATATGAATGACGCGCTGCGCGAGGCGCAGGTAGAACTGACGACCGTCGATCTCTTTGACCCCGTCGGTGTAAACATCAACCGGACAGTCATGCAAAAACACAATATCGAGATCTGAGTTGTAGCCCAGCTCCCAGCCACCGACCTTACCGTAACCGACCACAGCAAATCCTTTACCGTCACGCTCACTAAGATGAGTCGGTTCGCCATACTTCGCGCTGACCTGAAGCCAGGCCTGATGAATCACCGCCTCAACAATCGCTTCGGCCAGATAGGTTAAGTGATCACTCACTTTCATCACCGGCAGCACATCGGCAATATCAGCCGCGGCAATTTTCAGAATACAAATCTGCTTGAACTGGCGCAGCGCTTCCATCTGCTGTTCCATATCGTCTTCCGGAATCCGGGCGAGGAAATCACGCAGCTCTGTTTTATAGGCATCGAGTGCAATCGGGTTATACAGATGCTGCGGGTCAATCAGCTCATCAAGCAGAATCGGATATCGCGCCAGTTGCTCGGAAATCATCGGACTGGCGGTACACAGCCGCACCAGTTGGGTCAGTGCTGCCGGATGCTCATCGAGCAGTTCCAGATAAGTGGTACGGGTCGCAATACTGCGCAGCAGAGTCAGCACCCGCGCCAGGCCAAATTCCGCATCCGGGTGCGCAAATATTGCCTGGTAAACTTTCGGCATCAGCCGGTTGAGCACTTCACGGCCACGTGGTCCCAGGGTGCGCTTATCCAGGTCCTGTTTAAACTGCATCAGTGTAGCAGCGACACCGGCTGGATCGGCCTGAGCGAGCTCCTGCTCGACAATCAGCGTGATCATGTCCGGATGATTGGCCATATCCCACAATTCATGGAAATGAGCGGCTAAGTTATCCTCTTCGTCCTCTTCTTCACCGATCAAGTCGCTGAACACCGCATGGACACGGCTCATCTGCAGCTGCACTTCATCCAGCAGCAGTTGCCAGGAGGCAAAGCCCATGGCTACAGCGAGGCGCAGCTGATCATCAGCCTTATCCGGCAGCGTCTGAGTCTGTTTATCCGCCAGGGCCTGGAGCAGGTTCTCCAGCCGACGCAGAAAACGGTAGGCTTCGGTCAGCTGCTGTACTTCCGGTTCACCGAGCAGCTGCAATTCACCAATGGCCTGCAGTGTGTCCAACAAACCACGATGACGCAGCGCCGGCTCACGGCCGCCACGGATAAGCTGAAAGACCTGAGCAATAAACTCCACTTCGCGGATACCACCAGCACCCAGCTTGATGTTGTTACTCAGTCCGCGACGGCGCACCTCGCTTTTGATCATCGACTTCATGCGGCGCAATGACTGAATCGCACTGAAGTCGATGTAACGACGAAACACAAACGGACGCAGCATCTGGCGCAGTTCCTGGTACTGGGAATACATTTCACGCCCCATCACCCGGGCTTTGACCATGGCGTAGCGTTCCCAGTCACGTCCCTGCTCCTGATAGTAGTCTTCCAGAGCAGCGTAGCTCATCACCAGCGGGCCACTTTCGCCAAACGGACGTAAACGCATGTCGACCCGGTAACAGAAACCGTCAAAAGTCTGCTGATCAAGCATCTTGATAATACGCTGGCCAAGGCGGGTGAAAAACTGGGCATTAGCAATCGAACGACGCGTGCCCTGGGTCTCACCGTTTTCCGGATAAGTAAAGATCAAGTCGATATCAGAAGAGAAGTTGAGCTCTTTGCCGCCCAGTTTACCCATGCCGATAATCAGCATCGGCTGCGCTTCACCGGCGGCATTACACGGTGTGCCCCACTCGCGACAACAAATAGCGTACTGCCACTGATAAGTTTCAAAAATCAGCGCTTCAGCTAACTGCGACAGATGCGCCAGACTCTGATCCAGGCTCCATTGGCTGAGAAAATCGCGCCAGGCAATCACCACCATTTCCCGGTTACGAAACTGACGCAGTACGCGCTGGCCGCAGGTCTCATCATGGCACTCACTGAGCAGCGCCTGCAAACGGGGCCGGTAATGCTCAGCCCGCTGCGCTTCACTGAGCAGCGTGGGCAGTTGCAGGCATAACGCACTATCACGCAGCAGGGTATCAGCCACAAACTGGCTGAAGCCGAGCACGGCTTTAAGCTGTTGAGTCAGCTCAGGGCTCCACTCGGACACTTCCGGCGTTTGCTGAAGCAGCTGTTGATACTGGTGCTCGGCATGAGCCTCAAGTTTGGGCGGCAATTGCATGATTCATCCTTGTGATATCTGATGGTCAAACACAGGCCGAACGCAGTCGGCGGCGATGATGCAGGTCCGATAAACGCATGTCTGGGCGGGCAAGAAGCGGCGCTGGTTGACCTGAAACCTGTGTGAACGATTATCAACGATGTGATTCGTTTGAATCGATGCGACTAGTTATAACAGAGTTAGGCCAATAAAAAACGCCCACTAATCAATAGTGAGCGCTCTTTCATACTCCGGCAAGGTAGCGGTTTACACTTTAAACACCGTGATTTTGCGATCCAGTGCCTCGGCATTATTTTGCATCAGCTCCGAGGTTTCCAGCAGCTCACTGACCACAGTCACCGAGGCTTCCACCAGCTCACGGACATTGGTCAGATTCTGATTCATCTCTTCAGCCACGCTGCTCTGCTGCCCGGCAGCCGTCGCAATCTGGAAATTCATGTCATTGATCTGCTGCACCTGCAGCACGATACCGTCCAGCTCACCACCAGCATTGGTAATCAGCTCGACCCCTTCCGCCGCTTCAACCACGCTTTTTTCCATCAGGTTCACCGCCGAGTTCGCGCTGTTCTGCAACTGGGAAATCATCTCCTGAATTTCAACAGTCGCGGTCTGGGTGCGCTGCGCCAGATTGCGCACTTCATCGGCCACCACAGCAAAACCCCGTCCCGCTTCTCCGGCACGAGCGGCTTCAATCGCCGCATTGAGCGCCAGCAGGTTAGTCTGTTCCGAGATGCCCTGAATCGTGCCAACCACACTACCAATCGACACCACACGCTCTTCGACCTGATTAACCGCATCGGCTGACGCCGCGATGTCTTGCGACAGCGCCCGCATTTTACCGATTGTCTCGGTAACATATTGCTGGCCGGATCCCGCCTGGTGCGACGCATTCTCGGTCAGTGACGAGGCACTCTGCGCATGTTCAGCGACGGTCTGAACCGTCGAGGACATTTCACTCATCGCGGTAGCCAGTTGATCGATTTCATTAAACTCTTCTTCGGCCGATTCCTTGGTCTCCGCCATACTCAGCGTCATGATTTCGGTCAGAGAGGTCAGTTCCTGTGAGGCACTGACCTGAGTTTTAATCAGTTCCTGCAACTGACGCCGGGTTTTCTCCAGTTCACGCGCCACATCGCCATATTCATCTTTACAGTTCATCTCGATCGGCTCAGACAGATCGCGGCTCGCCATCTGTTTAATTGACTCACTCAGATACAGGGTCTGGCGCAACATAGTGCGCGCAGCAAACAGCAGTAAGACCACAAAGACCATGATCATCAGGCCGGTCTGCCAGGCAACCTGCACCAGATAATCATCATAGTGGCGCTGGGCCACATCAACATTCTGGGTTGCCGCCAACAGGGCATTATAAAACGTACTGGCATCCCACAACTGCTTGGCAATAATCAAAATCGTACTGAAGACCATCAGCATCACCATCTTGGGGACCAGACGGACATCGGTGATCAAACGCTCCCAAGGCTTAAAAGCCATTTTCGCCATTCTCAGTTCTCCACTCGGTGTTATCATCGTTCTCAACAAGCCGGCGATGCAAAAACACCGCCAATTGATTTATTTCGTGCTTCGTATGAATGGGATAGTATCAAAAATGATACACTTCGCATGTGCTTACAGTCGCGTATTCACGCTTTTATCTGTGTATTGTGATCGCACACGATTTTATCCCGCCCTGAACACTCTATCGGCTGACAACAGACCAACTGTAGTAACAATAACCGGCTCAGACGCGTAAAACTCTGCTCAGATACACAAAACAAGAAGGGATGCCATAGGCATCCCTTCTTGTTTTTGCTGATGAGGTTCACATCCGCTTAATCACGCCAGTATGGCGGCGTTTCAACCCCGATAATCCGGGTCTGTTCCATGGCGTGCAGAATCGAGTTTTCCTGCCGGATCAGCCAGCGCTGCAATTGCTCACGCTCTTCCTGGGCCAGTTTTTCAACCAATCCCTCAAGCGGCTTGAGGGTCAGCAGGTCATCAATACCATGCAGCAAGTCAGCCCATGGCATCCGAAATGCCTGACGCTCTTCTTCATCGAACAGTGCGGCAAAACTGATGCCGGTATACAGACTGCGCATCAGACGATATTGCTGATCGATATATTCCTGGCTCGACAGCTGACGCTCAGGCGGAAACGCTTCCAGCAGCTCGACCCAGGTACGTTCCAGTTGCTTGACTGAGAAGTGATGGACATTGAGCGCCATTTTGTCGCGCGCTTTTTCGTCCAGGAATGGCTGCCAGCCTCGGGTCAGAATCCAGCGGCTTAAGTCGAGTAATACACCGGTGTAACGGGCAGAATTGAGCAGCTTAAGGATCTCGTCCCGTTGCGGCAGAGCCTGCTGCAACTGTTTGAGTTCGCTTATCAGGAACTTGCGTGCATCAAGCTTACGCAAAGCATAACCTTTATCTTCCAGCAGCTCCTCGAGGTAGTCGTATTGTTTGAGCCAGCTCAGCTCACCTTCCAGCCATTTTAATTCCTGGCGCAGGATAGCACTGGCACGGCGCGGCACAATCCCGCCGAACACTGCCAGCACCTGGCGAATAAAGCTGATCGCGTGGCTGATTTCATGCAGCGCCTCGACCGAGTCCCGTTCAGTGTAGATCTGTTCATGGTAATGCCAGTGCGATAACGCATGCTCGAGGGACTGGATAAAGCAGGTCTCAACCGTGTCTTGTGCCTGAGTGTTGACCAGGCTGAGCGGTTTAACTTCATCGCCCTGGTAGCCCGCGGCCAGACGGTAACCACGCGCCGCTTTACTCAGGTTGCCAAGGCGCATACCGCCCTGGTCACACAGCTGACGGGCCAGAGTAAACAGCGCATCGGTCTGACCGGATTTCAGCTCCAGTTCCACCTCACAAATCGGGTCTTCACTGTCACCGGCAATCACCAGCCCCTGGTCAAACGCCACTTCAATCTGGCTGCCATCCGGCATGCCGATCAACCATTGTTCGCGGTTAAAATTAGTGGAGAACAGAGCCACCAGTTGCGACTGCAACGTCGCAATATCACGATTCTCTGGCCAGATATCAGCAGGGTGAAGGGATAAATCGGGGTCATTGCTGTTATGTTCAGCGTTGTATTCTGGACGCTGGTGCAAACCGGCCACCACACGCCCGGCGGTTTTTACCGTTTGCACATACACATCATCAAAACGGCGGATACGAAGTCCAATATCGTGTTGACGCAACCAGTTGTCAGGCGAGTCAAAATAGGTGTTTCCTAACTCACGACAACGATGCTGAAGTACTTTGGTTTCAGAAATTTTTTCTAGTAAAACCTCTGAAAATTCTGGAGAAACAAAAAACTTCAGTTCTATCTCGGTTTCCATAGTTATACCTTTCGCAGCAGATAGCGACAGGATATTGCCTAATCGGCGACTGAGCAAGTGACAAATATCCGCCATCACATGATCTAAAACAGTTTAAATGCATAACTTAATGGGTTACCATGCGCGCCTTTATAGCCAACGTTCAACATTTCGCCATACAATGGTGTATGTTCTTTATAGGTTATAGCTATTAGGTTGAATGACCATGCCACTAAATACAATCATGGGGTTATTTGCAAAGTCCCCTATTAAGCCTTTGCAACGCCACGTCGTGTGTGTGAATGAATGCTGCTCTCATCTGGTCAACTTCTTCGAAGTTTGTGCGAAAGGTGACTGGGAGAAAGCCGGTGAAATCCGTGCACAGATTTCTCATCTTGAGAAAGAAGCTGATGTGTTAAAACGCGAAATTCGCCTTAAACTTCCTCGCGGTTTGTTTTTGCCTGTCGATCGTACCGACATGCTGGAGCTTTTGACTCAACAAGACAAACTGGCCAACCTTGCGAAGGACATCGCAGGCCGTGTCTACGGTCGTCAACTCCAAATTCCAGAGCCTCTTCAAGAAAACTTTATTGCTTACGTGCGCCGCTGTCTTGATGCTGCAAACCAGGCACAAAAGGTCATCAATGAGCTCGATGAGTTGTTGGAAACCGGCTTTAAAGGCCGTGAAGTCACGCTAGTGGCTGAAATGATCCACCAACTGGATGTGATTGAAGATGATACCGATGCCATGCAGATCCGTCTGCGTCAGCAACTGCTCGCGCTCGAATCTGGTATGAACCCTATCGATGTCATGTTCTTGTACAAAATCTTTGAATGGGTAGGCGGCATCGCCGACCAGGCTCAGCGTGTAGGCGCTCGTCTGGAACTGATGCTATCTCGTTCTTAAATCATAAAGTAAACACATAACTAAGAGCAGTATTCGAACACCATGGATTAGGCGTAGAGTATTTCCTCGCTGAAGGGGTCAACTCGTGCCTGAAAAGCGCGATTCGAATCCGCTCCGCTTGTTATAAACAACTAGGTATTACGATGGATATCCTTGCGAACTACGGCACTATCCTGATTATTGTTGCGGCGATCTTCGGTTTTTTAATGGCGATAGGTATTGGTGCAAATGACGTTGCGAATGCAATGGGCACCTCCGTTGGATCCAAAGCGCTAACGGTAAAACAAGCCATCATTATCGCGATGATCTTTGAATTCGCCGGTGCGTACCTGGCGGGTGGTGAAGTGACCGAAACGATCCGTAAGGGCGTTATCGAAACTTCTCTGTTTGCCAGTCAGCCAGAAGTTCTGGTCTACGGCATGATGTCAGCACTGCTGGCCGCCGGTACCTGGCTGCTGCTTGCCTCGTACATGGGCTGGCCAGTATCCACCACCCACTCAATTATCGGTGCCATCATTGGTTTTGCCTGTGTGTCTGTGGGTACAGAAGCGGTTGACTGGCACTCAGTGCAAGGCATTGTCGGTAGCTGGATCATTACACCGATTATCGCCGGGGTGTTTGCTTATATTATTTTTGTCAGCGCCCAACGCCTGATTTTCGATACCGAAGATCCGCTGATTAATGCGAAACGTTTTGTGCCGGTATACATGTTTATCACTACTATGGTGATTGCACTGGTGACCATCAAAAAGGGCCTCAAACACGTTGGCCTGCACCTGACCGGCACTGAAGCCTGGTTATCTGCGGCGGCGGTTTCGGCTATCGTCATGGTCGGCGGCTATTTTTACATCAAGAAACGCTTTGCCAACCGTGATGACGACCATAGTTTTGCCGGCGTAGAGAGTATCTTCAGCGTTCTGATGGTTATCACTGCCTGTGCGATGGCATTCGCGCACGGCTCTAACGATGTCGCCAACGCGATTGGTCCGCTATCTGCGGTAGTCACCACCGTCACCAGCCTGGGTGAAGTGGGGGCGAAAAGCACGATTGCATGGTGGATTCTACCGCTGGGTGGTTTTGGTATCGTGGTGGGTCTGGCAACTCTGGGCCATAAAGTGATGGCAACTGTGGGAACAGGCATCACAGAACTGACTCCTAGCCGCGGCTTTGCCGCACAGCTGGCAACCGCTTCGACTGTGGTTCTGGCTTCAGGTACCGGCTTACCCATCTCAACCACTCAGACTCTGGTGGGTGCAGTTCTCGGGGTCGGTTTTGCCCGTGGTATCGCTGCTCTGAACCTGGGTGTGGTTCGCAACATTGTGGCATCTTGGATCGTAACGCTACCGGCAGGCGCCCTGCTGGCAGTCGTCTTCTTCTACGCGATTCAGGGCGTGTTCGGCTAAACGCCAGTCAGACGTTTGTAAGCGCTTTGTCATTATTGACTCAAACGCACAGAAAGGGAGGCTTTGCCTCCCTTCTTTGTTGCACCGCTTAATGAAAATTCTTACTATCGACAGTTAAACACAATGGCTACCCACGCCAAACTCGTCATAACAAGGGATTTACCGTGAAAAAACTGATCTGCATGGTGCTATTTTCCATGTTGGCCGCACCAACGTTTGCACAAGACCGCTATATCGCGGACAAACTATTTACCTACATGCATTCAGGTCCTAGTAACCAGTATCGAATTATCGGTAGTGTCGATGCCGGTGAGAAAGTGAAATTAGTTAGCCAGAATAAAGAGACTGAGTTCAGCCAAATCGTCGACGAGCGTGGACGTACCGGCTGGGTAGAAAGCCGCTTTATTACTCGTGATGTCAGTATGGCGGTTCGCCTGCCTCAGCTGGAAAAAGAGCTGACTGAAGTGAAAAGCAAGCTGGCTAACGCACGTCAGACCGCCGACAGTGAAAAAGCCGGCCTGGTCGATTCACTGGAAATTCGCAATAAACAAATTGCGGAGCTGGAAAAGAACTACAGCGACATCAGCAAACAGCTGACCACCTCGCAGAGCGAAGTCCGTGAACTGCGCGCCAAACTGGATACCCAGAAAGAAGACCTGCTGCTGAAGTACTTTATGTACGGTGGTGGTGTCGCTGGTATCGGCCTGCTGCTGGGTCTTATCCTGCCACACATTATTCCGCGCCGTAAACGCAACCCGGCTGGCTGGGCTTAAGTGCCAACATCATGAGATAAAAAAACGGTCACTCTGCAGTGACCGTTTTTTTATCTTGACCGTGTATTTTTATACTGTTGGTATAGGCGCGCCATCAACCGCGCCAGTCGTACAGTGCCGGGATCTCTATGGGTTGCTGGCCAAACAGGATAATCGTGCTTTGCGGCTTAATCGCCACCAGCTGCACATTATCGAAAATCTTATCCCCTTCCTGATATTCCACCCCGTTGACTTTAATCCAGCGTTTAACCGCGTTACTGGCATAAACATGAGTCTGGAAGTTCATCGCCGGCAGATAACCACTGAACTCATTGCTGTGCTGAACCAGGGCAATCGCATCTTCGTCATGATGCTCGTTTTGCTGCGCTGCGGCTGTGTCGTCCTGCTGCAGAACCGATTCAACCCGTGCTGCCATCTGCGGCGATAACTGACTGAGGTCGAGTGAACGCAGCGCCTGCTGGTTCTGACGGTCCATCTCAGCCTCACTTTGCGCCGCAGTCAGACGACGACTATTGCTGACAAGCGGAACCTGATTAGCAGCAGACGCTAAGGCAACCGGCACAGCCTCTGCCGGCTCATTGGCTCCTACGGACTCACTTGCCATCAGTTCGTCAGCGGCTGATTGGTCAAACTCGGGCACTTCAACTTCGCTGCGTGCCAGCGGACCGAAATCCGGATAATCAAGCTGTTCGACACTGGCTGGCACCTGGACCACACTTGGGCCGATATCCCCAAGCGCCGCGATTCGCGCCTGCTGATGCTGATAACTCTGCACCGCGACCACCACAGCAGTGACAATGCCCGGTACCAGCAGCCACAAAGCATGATACCAACGAAAACCACGCTGCCGATGGGCGGTATCCGGCAACATCATCTGCGCGGCCTGGGCGCTGTATTGCTGATGGCTGGCCTCTGAGCGCTGTAGCGCTTTCATCACTTGTGACATTACTGCGCCTCCATCAGCCGCGGCCCGTCCTGCTGCGTCATCAAATCAAGCTGACGCAGAGTCTGTCGTCCGGCAATCCCGTCCACCTGCATATTTTGCCAGCGCTGAAATACTTCCACTTTGCGTTTTACCTCTTTATCAAACAGTACCACATTGCGGCGCTGCGGCTCGCCGAGCAGGCGAGATAACTTCTGGTCCAGTAAGGTGATATCATCGCCGCGCATCCCGCTGCGCAGCGTCTGATAGAAAGACGGCTGCCACACCACCCGATATTCGCCCTGCCACAGCGGCTCAATCCATTTGCGATCCAGGCGCACGCGCTGCTGATTGATAAGCAGGTCAACCTGCTGGCCCTGCAGATGATACAGCACGG
Source organism: Vibrio sp. ABG19 (assembly GCF_029962385.1). Taxonomy (NCBI): domain Bacteria; kingdom Pseudomonadati; phylum Pseudomonadota; class Gammaproteobacteria; order Vibrionales; family Vibrionaceae; genus Vibrio; species Vibrio sp. ABG19. The sequence continues at coordinate 763,433 of NZ_CP071708.1, forward strand.
CATAAGTGCGCAAACCGCGCAGACTTAAGGTCAGCACCACCGGCAAATCGAGCTGCTCCAGAGTGCTCCAGTCGCCCATATTCTGCTCACATTCCAGTAGTGAAGACGCCGAGCGTTGACAGAAACTTTCGATCACCGATGCTTCATAACCCCACACTGCGTATAACGCTCTCACCGCCTGCTCACGGTCTGTGGACTGGCGTAACGCATCTTCAACTGTCTGTGGAAAAACGGCCTGCTGAGCGGCCTCAGCAGGTGCCGGTAACGGCCACTGCTGCTCTATCTGCTGGCTAATCAGTGGCGGCAGCCAGTAAGCAATCGCGGCCGCGGCCGCGATACCGATCAGGGCAGACATCACACCAGCGAGAGGGAAACGGCGCGCCTGAGGTGCACTCTGCGGCTGATAAACGGTCGACTGGAAGCTCATCACCTGGGTACAGGCCTGTTTGACCCGCTCCAGACTGATGCTGCGCTCGCCAGCCTGGTAGGCATTCTTTAATGCCGCATCGCAGGCGAGGTTAATCAGACGCGGAATACCATGGGTTTGCTGGGCTATCCATTTCGCCCCGCGCGCCGAAAACAGATTACCGTCCCCTCCGGCCTGCTGGAGGCGAAAACGAATGTAGTGCGCCGTTTCACTCTCATCGAGTGGCAGCAGATGATAGCGCCCAGTGATACGCTGCGCGAGCTGGCGCAACTGCGGCAGTTGCAATTTAAACTGCAGCTCTGGCTGGCCAATCAGCAGTACTTTAAGCAGCTTACGGCTCTCGGTCTCCAGGTTAGTGAGCAGGCGCAACTGCTCCAGCACATCCGGTGCCAGGTGCTGCGCCTCATCAATCACCAGCAGAACCTGAATGCCGTTGGCATATTCATTGAGCAGAAACTGATACAACACCTGGCTGAGCTGTTTCAGCGTCGCCTGAGCCGGATACTGAATAGCAAATTCATCACAAATGGCTTCCAGCAGTTCACGCTCTGAGAAGGTCGGGTTGAGAATAAATCCGGCCCGGGTATGGGCGGGTAAGCCGGCCAGAATCGCCTTCGCGACTGTGGTTTTGCCCGTCCCCACTTCACCGGTCAGCATGGCAAAACCACCGCCATCCCCCAGCCCTGACTGCAGATGAGCCATGGCCTCTTTATGGCGCTGGCTGAGGTACAGATACCGAGAATTAGGCACGATGGAAAAAGGATGTTCGATCAGGCCAAAAAATTCTGGATACATGATGTCGTCTCTTTGAATGTGGTTAGGCGCAAAGTATCATTATGACTATGATTCTCCAACGCAATAAACGTAAATATTGAGGTCTGGTGGTGCAAATTTATCTCGTTGGCGGCGCTGTCCGCGATCAGCTGCTTCAGCTTCCAGTATATGACAAAGACTGGGTGGTGGTGGGCAGCAGCCCGCAACAAATGCAACAAGCCGGGTTTCAGGCGGTCGGCAAAGACTTCCCGGTCTTTCTGCATCCGCGGACCAAACAAGAACATGCGCTGGCGCGTACCGAACGTAAAACCGGCCGCGGCTATACCGGTTTTGCCTGCCACTATGCGCCGGATGTGACGCTGGAAGAGGATCTGCAGCGCCGCGATCTGACCATTAATGCCATGGCTCAGGATACAGACGGCACCATCATTGATCCCTATGGCGGCCAGCGCGATATTGAGCAGCGCCTGCTGCGGCATGTCTCAGCGGCGTTTGTCGAGGATCCGCTGCGCGTGTTGCGCGTGGCTCGCTTTGCGGCCAAACTGGCTCACCTTGGTTTCCAGGTGGCGCCCGAGACACTGGCTTTGATGCAGACCATCAGCGCCAGCGGTGAGCTCAGTCACCTGACTCCGGAGCGGGTGTGGCAGGAGTGGCATAAATCCCTGTCGACCCAAAACCCGCAGGTCTTTCTTCAGGTACTGCGTGACTGCGGAGCTCTGGCTGTGGTACTGCCGGAACTCGATGCCCTGTTTGGCGTGCCGCAACCGGAAAAATGGCATCCGGAAATTGATACCGGTGTTCATACCCTGATGGTCGCCGAGCAGGCAGCACGTCTGTCAGAAGCGTTGCCGGTGCGCTTTGCCGCCCAGGTGCATGATTTGGGTAAAGGGGTGACACCACAAAAAGAGTGGCCGAGCCATAAGCTGCATTGTCACACCGGCCTGAAACTGATCGAGCAGTTATGTGCCCGGGTAAGGGTGCCGAACGACTACCGCGATCTGGCGCTGGCGGTATGTGCCCAGCACTCCAATGTCCATCGTGCCGCCGAGCTCAAAGCCGCGACTAAACTGAAAATTTTCAATCGTCTCGATGTCTGGCGTAAACCGGATCGCCTGGATGAGGTATTGCTGTGCTGTGAAGCGGATCATCGCGGCCGTCTCGGACTGGAAGACAAACCGTATCCCCAGCGCGATATTTTACTGCGCGCCTATGTGGCCGCCAAAGCGGTGGATGTGCAGCAGGTGATTCGGGATGGCCATAAAGGGCCAGCAATTCGTGACGAACTGGATAAACGGCGGGTGATTGCAATTCAGAATGCCGGCTAACCAGCGTTAAGGTCAGCTCTGGTGTCGAGCGGTTGGTTAGAACGAGCTGCCGGCTTATTTGCTTATCCTACCGACGAACTGTTTTGTTATTCTGCCGAATAGCGTTCTTATTCCGCACAATCGCTCTCTTGTCTTGCTCTCAACCAAGAATAACCACCCCATACAACGCAAAAAGCCCCGCACTGCGGGGCTTTATTAAGCGTTTGAGCTCAGCTTAAGATTAAGCTTGGCCTTTCACTTCTTTCAGACCGTTGAAAGGAGCACGTTCACCCAGCGCTTCTTCGATACGGATCAGTTGGTTGTACTTAGCAACGCGGTCAGAACGGCTCATAGAACCAGTTTTGATTTGGCCTGCTGCAGTACCTACCGCCAGGTCAGCGATAGTGGCATCTTCAGTTTCACCGCTGCGGTGAGAGATAACGGCAGTGTAGCCTGCATCTTTAGCCATCTTGATAGCAGCCAGAGTTTCAGTCAGAGAACCGATCTGGTTGAACTTGATCAGGATAGAGTTCGCTACGCCTTTCTCGATACCTTCTTTTAGGATCTTAGTGTTAGTTACGAACAGATCGTCACCAACCAGCTGGATTTTGCCGCCCAGCAGTTCAGTTTGGAACTTGAAGCCGTCCCAGTCAGACTCGTCCAGACCGTCTTCGATAGAAACGATTGGGTATTCTGCAACCAGGCTTTCCAGGTACTTAGAGAACTCTTCTGAAGTGAAGGTTTTACCTTCGCCTTTCAGGTCGTAGATACCTTGTTCTTTGTTGTAGAACTCAGAAGCTGCACAGTCCATAGCCAGAGTCACGTCTTTACCCAGAACGTAGCCCGCTTGCTCAACCGCTTCTTTGATTGCTGCTAGTGCTGCTGCGTTAGACTCCAGGTTAGGAGCGAAACCGCCTTCATCACCAACTGCAGTGTTCAGACCTTTAGCTTTCAGTACTTTAGCCAGGTTGTGGAACACTTCAGCACCGATACGCAGTGCTTCTTTCAGAGTTTTCGCGCCAACTGGTTGAATCATGAATTCTTGGATATCAACGTTGTTGTCTGCGTGCTCACCACCGTTGATGATGTTCATCATAGGCAGAGGCATAGAGAATTGACCAGGAGTGCCGTTCAGTTCAGCGATGTGCTCGTACAGAGGCATGCCTTTCGCTGCAGCAGCTGCTTTCGCGTTCGCCAGAGAAACAGCCAGGATAGCGTTCGCACCGAAGTTAGATTTGTTTTCAGTGCCGTCCAGGTCGATCATCACTTGGTCGATAGCTGCTTGATCTTTAGCATCTTTACCAACTAGTGCGTCAGCGATTGCGCCGTTTACTGCGCCAACTGCTTTAAGAACGCCTTTACCCAGGAAACGAGATTTGTCGCCATCACGTAGCTCAAGAGCTTCACGAGAACCAGTAGATGCACCAGATGGAGCAGCTGCCATACCTACGAAACCGCCTTCCAGGTGTACTTCAGCTTCAACAGTTGGGTTACCACGTGAGTCGATGATTTCACGACCTAGAACTTTAACGATCTTAGACATTAATGTTTCCTCTCATTGAATTTAAATGTCAAAACTAAAAGGGTAGCCGCACAACTTACGCCGCTACCCGTATCCTTTTACTTCAATTCACCGCGCTGGAACTGACCTGCAGCTTTTACAAAGCCTTCAAACAATGGGTGACCATCGCGAGGCGTTGAGGTGAATTCTGGGTGGAACTGAGCCGCTACGAACCATGGGTGCGCCGGGTTCTCAATTACTTCTACCAGTTTCTTGTCCGCAGACAAGCCAGACACTTTCAGACCTGCTTTTTCAATTTGTGGACGAAGGTTGTTGTTCACTTCGTAACGGTGACGGTGACGTTCGTGAATCGTCGCGCTACCGTACATCTCGTACGCTTTAGAACCTTCCGCCAGGTGACACAGTTGTGAACCCAGACGCATCGTACCACCCAAATCTGACGCTTCAGTACGCTCTTCGACGTTACCTTCGCTGTCTACCCATTCAGTGATCAGGCCAACCACTGGGTATTTGGTGTCTTGATTAAATTCGGTCGAGTGTGCACCTTCCATACCCGCAACGTTACGCGCGTATTCGATCAGTGCAACCTGCATACCCAGACAGATGCCCAGGTACGGAATTTCGTTTTCACGTGCGTACTGCGCCGCACGGATCTTGCCTTCAATACCACGGTCACCGAAACCACCTGGTACCAGGATAGCGTCAAGGCCTTCCAGGATCTCAACACCTTTGGTTTCGATGTCTTGTGAATCAACGTATTTGATGCTGACGCTCAGACGGTTCTTCAGACCGGCATGCTTAAGCGCTTCGTTAACAGACTTGTACGCATCTGGCAGCTCAGTGTATTTACCTACCATACCGATGGTGACTTCGTCAGTCGGATTTGCTTCTTCGTAAATCACCTGTTCCCATTCAGACAGGTCAGCTTCCGGTGCATTGATACCGAAACGGTTACAAACCAGATCATCCAGCCCCTGAGCACGGATCAGCTGAGGGATCTTGTAGATCGAATCTACGTCCTTCATTGAGATAACGGCTTTTTCTGATACGTTACAGAACAGAGCAATCTTCTTACGCTCGTTGGCCGGGATCATGCGATCGCTGCGGCACACCAGGATGTCTGGCTGGATACCAATCGACAGAAGTTCTTTCACAGAGTGTTGGGTCGGCTTGGTTTTCACTTCGCCAGCCGCTGCCAGGTAAGGAACCAGAGTCAGGTGCATGAACATCGCGTGTTCACGACCCACTTCGATCGCCAGCTGACGGATCGCTTCCATGAATGGCAGCGATTCGATATCACCAACGGTACCGCCTACCTCGACGATCGCAACGTCGTGGCCTTCAGAGCCGGCAATCACACGATCTTTAATCGCGTTAGTAATATGAGGGATAACCTGAATGGTTGCACCCAGGTAGTCGCCACGACGTTCTTTACGAAGAACGTCGGCGTAAACACGACCTGCGGTGAAGTTATTGCGCTTGGTCATTTTGGTACGAATAAAACGTTCGTAGTGACCAAGGTCTAGGTCAGTTTCTGCGCCATCTTCCGTGACGAACACTTCACCGTGTTGAGTTGGGCTCATTGTGCCTGGGTCAACGTTGATGTAAGGGTCAAGCTTCATCATGGTCACTTTAAGACCACGAGCTTCTAAAATCGCCGCAAGGGATGCTGCCGCAATACCTTTACCTAGAGAGGATACAACCCCGCCAGTAACAAAAATATAATTTGTCGTCATGTTTAACCTGAAATTGGTTGAATGAGGGAAATGGATTTCTTCTGGACGGGACGAAACTATACCAGAACCCATTTATCGCCACAACGTGAAATCTATCACACTCAGTTTTTTATTTTTTGCTTCAAATCAAACTGACTGAACAGGATTTCGTTTCGTGGCAATTTCCTCGCTGTAAATTGACTGAATCATCGCCCGTCAGTCGTTTTTTCCTGCTTTTTTACTTCATCCCACATCGCGTCCAGCTCTTGCAGTGAACACTGTTGCAGCTGTTTCCCCTGCCCGGCCACCTGAGCTTCTACGCCCTTAAAACGGCGCACAAACTTATGGTTGGCTTTGCGCAGAGCCACTTCCGGATCCTTACCCAGATGGCGCACCAGATTGACGGTAGCAAACAGCAGATCGCCCAGCTCTTCTTCCACTTTCTGCTCATCAATATCGACATGCAGAGCTTCCGCCATCACTTCATCAATCTCTTCATGCACCTTGGCCACCACCGGACCGAGCGTCGGCCAGTCAAAGCCATATTTGGCGCATTTTTTCTGAATTTTATTGGCCTGAGACAGGGCCGGCAGCGATTGTGGTATTGAGTCTAGAATACTTTGCTCACTTTTGCCCGCCCGGGCTTTTTCCTGCGCTTTCTGCGCGTCCCAGTTGGCATTCAGCTCTTGTTCTGTCGTGAAGCTGGCATCGCCGAACACATGCGGATGGCGGCGGGTCAGCTTTTCGTTCACACCGTCCACCACGTCATGAAACTCAAACAAGCCCTGCTCTTTGGCGAGCTGGCTGTAAAAAATCACCTGAAACAGCAGATCGCCCAGCTCTTCTTTAAGGTTGGGCCAGTCCTGCTGGTGAATCGCATCCACCACTTCAAAAGTCTCTTCAATGGTGTGCGGCACAACACTGTCAAAAGTCTGTTCCTTATCCCACGGGCAGCCACTGTGCGGGTCGCGCAGGCTGGCCATGATACGTTCAAGCTGTTCGATTGGATGGCTCATATGAGGCATTTCCTTGATAAAATATTTTCCTGATCAACGATTTCCTTGACCAACTATTTCCCTGACCAAATAATAAAGGCGAGCAGCATCACCACTCGCCTTCAATGTCTGAAACTGATTTATCTCATCAGCCTGTTAGCCGAGGCGTTTCACCAGCATCACATCTTTGATCTGTTCAATCCGCTTCGACACCCGATCCAGCACTTCAACACTGTTCAGTTCGAGCTCAAAGTCCATCACCACCATCTGACGCTTGTAATCGCTGCGGCTTTTCATGGTGGTCACTTTCACTTTCTCGTTGGTCAGTAAGGTCGTGATGTCTTTCAAAAGACCGCTGCGCTCCATCGCTTCAACGCGCAGAGTTAGGTAATAAGTGCCGACAAAGCCGCGCCCCCATACCGTATCTATGATGCGCTCCGGGGCGTGATGGCTGAGCTCTTCGAGCTGCTCACAATCACTGCGGTGCACGGAAATACCGCGCCCCTGGGTGATATATCCCTTGATGACATCGCCCGGGATCGGCTGACAGCACCGCGCCAGATGGGTCATCAGGTTATCGACCCCTTCCACCACGACGGCATCTTTATGCGGGCGATGGTGAGCGTGAGCGACTTTGCTTTCCCCAACCTGCAGTTTTTCCAGCGCCAGCTTGTCTTCTTCTTCCGCGGTCGGTTTGTTTACCAGCGCATTAATGTGGTTAACAATCTGGTTAATCCGCAGGTCACCGCTGCCAACCCCGACGTACAGCTCATCCGCCGTGTTGACGTTAAAACGTTTCAGCGCATAGGCTTCAGCATCTTTTAAGGTCGCACCGATCTTGGCCAGTTCGGTCTCGAGGATCTCGCGCCCGGCTTCGAGGTTCTTCTCGCGGCTCTGCTTACGGAACCAGGCGTTGATCTTCGCCCGCGCTCGGCCGGAGTGGACAAAGCCCAGTGACGGGTTCAGCCAGTCACGGGACGGGTTCGGCTCTTTGGCCGTGATGATTTCCACCTGATCGCCCATGTGCAGTTTATGGGTAAACGGCACAATACGACCGGCCACTTTGGCACCGATGCAGCGATGGCCCACTTCCGAGTGAATGTGGTAAGCAAAATCGAGCGGAGTGGCTCCCATCGGCAGATCGACCACATCACCACGCGGAGTAAAGGCGTACACGCGATCATCAAACACCTGACTGCGCAGTTCATCCAGCATTTCACCGGAATCGGACATCTCTTCCTGCCAGTCAAGCAGCTTACGCAGCCAGGTGATTTTCTCATCGTAGCCGCTGCGACCACCGCCGCTGCCTTCTTTGTATTTCCAGTGTGCCGCCACGCCAAGCTCTGACTCTTCGTGCATCTGCTTGGTACGGATCTGGATTTCGATGGTTTTGCCTTCCGGGCCCAGAATCACCGTGTGGATCGACTGGTAGCCATTCGGTTTCGGGTTGGCGACATAGTCATCAAACTCGCTCGGCAGGTGTTTGTATTTAGTGTGCACCACGCCCAGTGCGGCGTAGCAGTCCTGCAGTTTGTCGGCGATGATGCGCACCGCGCGTACATCAAACAGTTCATCAAACGCCAGGTTTTTCTTCTGCATCTTGCGCCAGATGCTGTAGATATGTTTAGGACGACCGCTCACTTCGGCGTTGATGCTGGACGCTTTCATCTCCTGACGCAGGTCATCAACGAAATCACGGATATACTGCTCACGCACGATGCGGCGCTCAGAAAGCTGTTTCGCAATCTGCTTATAGGTATCTGGTTGCTGGTAGCGGAAAGCGTAGTCTTCAATTTCCCACTTCAGCTGACCGATACCCAACCGGTTGGCCAGCGGTGCGTAGATATTGGCACACTCTTTTGCGGCGGTGCGGCGCACCTCGTCCGGCTGATCTTTCACTTCCCGCAGGTTGCAGATACGTTCAGCCAGCTTGATGACCACGCAGCGGAAGTCATCCACCATAGCCAGCAACATGCGCCGCACGTTATCGACCTGGGCCGAAGCCTCACTGCCTTGCATGGTGATATTGAGCTGGCCAATCGCCGCCATCTCTTCCACACCGTGAATCAGCTTGACGATCTCTTTACCGGCATGCTCTTCCAGCTCTTCGCGATCCAGTAAGCCGCTGGTCGCGATAGGGAATAACAGAGCCGCTATCAGCGTCGGTCGGTCCATCGACAGCGTGCTCAGTATTTCGATCATTTCGCGACCACGCCACAACAGCAGATGCCCGCGCGGATTACCCACCAGCAGGTGTTCGCACTGGCGATACACTTCGGTCAGTCTGGCCGCTGTTTTGGGCTCTTGTTGTAAACTAGAAATCCATTTTTCTAGCTCAAACTGTTCGTCTGGGTTTAAGTGTGCGCTACGTACCGCAACCATGAGATTATCCTAATAGTTATATTTTGTGGTCGGGTGTTCTGACGCTATTGCAAGAACACCACTTACCGATTTTTTACAAACAAAGCCATGGATTCGAGGTGACTGGTATGCGGAAACATATCCAGCATGCCCAGTTTCACCAACTGGTATCCCTGACTCAGCAAGCTTTGACTGTCACGAGCAAGCGTAGCAGGATTACACGAGACGTAAACCACACGCTGGGCGCCAAGTCGGGCCAACTGTTCGACAATGCCGGCAGCCCCCGCTCGTGCCGGGTCGAGCAGTACTTTAGCAAATTTTTCCCCTGCCCACGCCTCATTCGTCATATCTTGTTCCAAATTAGCCTGATAAAAGTCAGTATTACTAATCTGGTTGCGTGCGGCATTACTCTGCGCATGACGCACCATATCATCCACACCTTCAACCCCGACCACTTCTTTGGCAAGCTTGGCCAGCGGCAGGCTGAAGTTGCCCAGACCACAGAACAGATCCAGCACCCGGTCTTGCGGCTGCACATCCAGCCAGCTCAGCGCCTGCTTGACCATCGCCTGGTTAACCTGCTGGTTGACCTGAATAAAATGACTCGGTAAGAACGGAATCGTCACCCCGGCTTCGAGATATTCAGCCTCAGGGCCGCAGATCAGATTCAGCTCATCACTGGCCGGCATCAGATACAGGGTCAGAGCGTGCTGCTCGGCAAAGCCGCTCAACGCAGCCATATCGGCCTTCGCCAGTGGCGCAAGATGACGCAGCACCAGCACGCGGGTGTTGTCACCTTTCACCAGTTCAACGTGACCGAGCTGATCCGGGCGGGCAAAATCACTCAACAGGGTTTTCAGTTCAGGCAGCAAAGCATTCAGGCTCGGCTCAAGCACTGCACAGTCAGTGACAGTGACAATATTTTTGCTCTGTTTGCGGCGGAAACCAAACTGCAGCTGGGAGGACTTTTTATCCCACAGCAGGCTGAGGCGCGCACGGCGGCGGTAGCCCTGATCATCACAACAAACCGGCGCGGAGAGTGCAAGGGTCTGACCGGCAAACTTTGCCATCAGTTGACTCAGCGCTTGCTGTTTATGTTCAATTTGCGCGCTGTGCGCCAGATGCTGCAAATCGCAGCCGCCGCATTCGCCATAGTGCGGGCAGAAAGGCTCCACCCGCTCACCACTCGGTTTAAGCACTTTAATCAGCTTGGCCCGGGCAAATTTACTTTTACTCTCCGTGAGCTGCATCAGCACCTCTTCCCCCGGCAAAGCCCCGTCGATAAACACCGGCTTGTTATCCTGAAAAGCGATCCCTGCGCCCTGGTGATCCAGCTTAGTCACACTGACCGCCTGATGTTTCTGATTAAGTGTGGTCTTTTTCTTCGGTTGGAAAAAACGTGCCATGCTCTGTGCCCAAGTGTGATTTATAAGAAGGTTTTTACCCCGGAATCACTATTCTGCCCGGGGAAGATTGTCGAAGCTGCCGTACTTGAATTAAGCTAACCGCTATTCTGAAAAATCCGCCAATCATGTTTGCCGGGTATTTTCCCATATCCACACCACGATGTTTAGACAATAATGACCAGATATGGCTTACGTGCGCGCGTAATTACTCTTACTTTAGCCCCGACGCTGATAATCGGGCTGCTGCTCAGCGCATTATTCTCCTTTAACCGTTATCACGATTTGGAGACCCAGGTACAAAATGCCGGTGCCAGCATCATCGAACCGCTGGCGATCGCCAGTGAAGAGGCGCTGAAAAACCAGAGCCGCGAATCGGTGCGCCGCATCATCAGCTATGCCCATCGCAAAAACTCTAAGTTTGTGCGCAGTATTGCCGTGTTTGATGCCCGGCATGAACTGTTTGTCACCTCCAACTTTCATCCCAATTTCGAAGCACTGATGTATCCGAAAAATGAACCGATCCCGGTGTTGAGCAGTGCGGAACTGGACGACAACACCCTGATCCTGCGAACGCCGATTCTGGCCGAAAGCCGCCTGGTGGAAGATTCGCTCAACGCCCAGTCCACACCAGTGCTTGGCTATATCGCGATTGAGCTCGATCTCTCCTCATTGCGACTGCAGCAGTATCAGGAAATTTTTTCGGCCTGTCTGGTGCTGATCATGGGCCTGATCCTGTCCGGAGTATTCGCATTCCGCCTGATGCATGACGTCACCCGGCCAATCACGCATATGAAAAACATGGTCGACCGTATCCGCCGCGGTCACCTCGATGTGCGGATTGAAGGCACCATGCACGGCGAACTCGATTCGCTGAAAAAAGGCATCAACGCGATGGCCGTGTCGCTGTCGGAATACCATGTCGAGATGCAGCACAGTATCGACCAGGCAACGTCGGACCTGCGCGAAACCCTGGAGCAGCTCGAAATCCAGAACGTCGAACTGGATATCGCCAAAAAACGCGCCCAGGAAGCGGCGCGGGTCAAGTCTGAGTTCCTGGCCAATATGTCCCATGAACTGCGTACCCCGCTCAACGGCGTGATCGGCTTTACCCGTCAGATGCTGAAAACCCAGCTCACCAACAGCCAGGCTGACTACTTGCAAACGATTGAGAAATCGGCCAACAACCTGCTGAAAATCATCAACGACATTCTCGACTTCTCCAAACTGGAAGCCGGTAAACTGGCCCTGGAGAACATTCCGTTCGAGTTCCAGGAAACTCTGGAAGAAGTGGTCAACCTGCAGGCCACCAGCGCCCATGAAAAAGGGCTGGAAATCACCCTCAAAGTGGATCCGAAGATCCCGGCCGGTCTGGTCGGTGACCCGCTGCGGATCCAGCAGGTCCTGACCAACCTGGTCGGTAACTCCATCAAATTTACCGAGCGCGGCAATATCGATATCAGCGTCGAGATGCGCTCTCAGCGTGACGATCTGGTCGAGCTGCAGTTTATGGTGCGCGATACCGGTATCGGTATTTCCGAGCGCCAGCAGGCCCAGCTGTTCCAGGCGTTCAGTCAGGCTGACGCCAGCATTTCACGTCGTTATGGCGGTACCGGCCTGGGGCTGGTCATCACCCAGAAGCTGGTCAGCCAGATGGGCGGCGAGATCAGTCTCACCAGTCGTCTGCACCAGGGGTCTACCTTCTGGTTCACCCTGCGCCTGCACATCACGGATATGCCGATGAGCGACTGGCTGGATCCGCAAGTGCTGAGCACCAAACAGCTGCTGCTGGTCGAGCCGAACATGCAGGCCGCCTCGATTGTGCAGCAACAACTGGTTCAGGCCGGGGTTGCGGTGACCTACCGCTCAGCCATGCCGGAAGAGTCAGATCATTTCGACTATGTCCTGCTCAACCTGTCACCAAGCACAGAGACCAATCTGGAACTGGTTCATCAGTGGGTACAACGTGCCACGGCGATGACATCCCACGTGATCATAGGAACACCGAGTACCGAGCTGGCGCTGGCCGATCAACTGATGAAGCAGTATCCGGTGCAATGTATTACCAAGCCGCTGTCGCGTAAGAAACTGCTGCAGACCCTGATTGCTCATCAGCCTGCCGTCATTGAAGCACCGCTGCCATTGCCGGTAGTGCATGAAGACAAGCTGCCGCTGACCGTGATGGCGGTCGATGATAACCCGGCCAACCTGAAACTGATCACCGCCCTGCTGCAGGAGCGGGTCGACAGTGTGGTCGCCTGTGATAATGGCCAGAGTGCCATTGACCAGGCGCGCCAGCGTCATTTCGATATTATCCTGATGGACATTCAGATGCCGCACATGGACGGGGTCACCGCGTGTAAAGAGATCAAAAAAATTGAGCTCAACCAGACCACACCTGTCATCGCAGTCACTGCGCATGCCATGCCTGGTGAGCGTGATCGCCTGCTCAAAGCGGGCATGGACGACTACCTGACCAAACCGATTGAGGAACATATCCTGCAGCAGGTGCTGGTGCACTGGAGCCCGGATTCACTGCTGCAAAACGTACATAAGCTCGATCTGCCGGATCCGACGGCGTTTGAACAGGTGACTCAGCCTGCCACAGGCGAACCGCAGCACAATAACATCATTGTCGACTGGCAGGCCGCGCTCAAACAAGCCGCCAACAAAGAAGATCTGGCGCGTGAGATGTTAGGCATGCTGGTTGACTCGATTCCGGAAATCAACCAGGTGATCGATATGGCGTTGCAGGATGACGAGTACCCGATTGCCGACCTGTTGCATCACGTGCACAAACTGCACGGCAGTTGCTCCTACAGCGGCGTGCCACGCCTCAAGAAAGTATGTGCGACGCTGGAACAGACTCTGCGCTCCGGTGCCAGCATCAGTGACGTCGAACCCGAGCTGTTCGAGTTGCAGGACGAGATGGAAAAAGTGATTGTCACTGCCCAGCCGTATCTGCAGCAGGGCTAACAAATAAAAAGAGGTGCCACAAAGGCACCTCTTTTTATTCACCGCTCAGCCGCGTTCAGCTCAGGATTCAAGAATAACGGTCGCCACCGCGTAATGACGTTCATCAGAAATCGACAGATGCAGCGCGGTGACACCTGCGCCTGCAGCCAGCTCGGCGGCTTTACCCTGCAGGCTCAGCACAGGTTTACCCAGCTCATCATTACTGATGATGAAATCCTGAAAACTGACCCCGCCAGCAATCCCGGTACCGAGCGCTTTTGATGCGGCTTCTTTGGCGGCAAAACGCTTAGCGAGAAAACGGCCCTGCTGTTTGCGCGCCGCGAACAACGCCAGCTCCTGCGGCGTCAGAATGCGCGCCGCAAATGCCGTCCCGCTGCGGGCCAACACCTGCTCGATGCGCGCGATTTCCGCAATATCCGTCCCTAAACCAACAATCATGCTAAATACCGGAATTAACGGCGTGCCGCTTCCATCACGGCTTTCATATCCGCGACAGCTTTTGCCAGGCCATCAAACACCGCACGCCCGATGATCGAGTGACCGATGTTGAGTTCATAAATTTCCGGGATCGCAGCGATCGCGGCTACGTTGTGGTAAGTCAGACCGTGACCGGCATTCACCGTGATGCCCTGATCGGCAGCATAGCTCGCTGCTGCTGCGATTTTCTTCAGTTCACTCTGCTGCTCAGCTTCGTTTTCAGCATCGGCATAATGGCCGGTGTGCAGCTCGATAAACGGCGCGCCACAGGCTTTTGCGGCATCAATCTGTTCGCGATCAGCATCGATAAACAGCGACACTTTAATTCCTGCCTGGCTCAACTTGTGAGTCGCGGCTTTAACTTTTTCCAGCTGACCCACAACGTTCAGGCCACCTTCTGTGGTCAGTTCTTCCCGCTTCTCCGGCACCAGACAGACAAACTCCGGCTGGGTTTGCAGCGCAATTTCAACCATTTCATCTGTGACGGCCATCTCCAGGTTCATACGGGTCTGAATCGTTTCACGCAGAATGCGTACATCACGGTCAAGGATATGGCGACGATCTTCTCGCAGGTGAATGGTGATGCCATCAGCGCCAGCGCGCTCTGCGATCTCGGCGGCATGGACAGGATCCGGATACTTGGTGCCGCGCGCGTTACGCAAAGTGGCCACGTGGTCGATATTCACACCTAAAAGAATTGAGCTCATTTTCCTATACTCCGTGCTCTGGGTTGAAGGACTTGCCGAAACAACTCCCGGCTTTTTAAAGGTTTGCCGCCAAGATACGGCTTTAAGGCAATGCGTGTAAAGCGTTTTGCCGCCTGCAGCTGCTCTTTGGTGGTAAAGCGCCGTTCACTGATGGCAATCAGCTCATTACCGGCAAAAGTCAGATTATCGCGCCGCACCGAAGCAATAAAGCCTTTTTGCTCACGATAACGATAAGTCATATCTGGGTCGACCGGCTCACCGCTACCGGCGCAATGCAGGAAATCGACGCCGTAGCCCATATTGGACAACAAGGCGAGTTCAAAGCGGCGCAGCGCCGGCTCCGGATTATCACTCTGTGCCAGCTCAGTCAGGACCAGTAGATAGTCATGGAACAGGCCGGGAAACGGCACTTCCGGCGCCAATACTCGCCCGATCAGCTCGTTAACATACATGGCTGAATAGAGATGGATACCATGCAGCGGCAGGCCAAGACTGATGGCTTCGGCCTGGCGCAGGGTTTTCATCGAGCTGTTGCCGGACCATTTGAGCAGTAAGGGAGTAAACGGCTGCAGCGCACCTTTTAGATTGGAACGTTTGCTGCGCGCGCCTTTGGCGATCAGGGTCAGGCGACCATATTCTTCGCTGAACACATCCAGAATCAGGCTCGACTCACTGTAAGGACGTCGATGAAGGACAAAACAGCGTTGTAAACCCTCTGACATTGGTGGTCAACCCTCTGAAAGCGCGAACAGATGCGCGGGAGCTTATGAATAAGACGGGATAAGAGGACACTGGCTCCCAAAGGAGCCAGTGCAGAAACGATTACAGGTCGTCGATGTAACCGAGTGAACGCAGCGCACGTTCATCGTCGGCC
This sequence comes from Vibrio sp. ABG19, assembly GCF_029962385.1. Lineage (NCBI taxonomy): Bacteria > Pseudomonadati > Pseudomonadota > Gammaproteobacteria > Vibrionales > Vibrionaceae > Vibrio > Vibrio sp. ABG19. Next base: position 778,968 of record NZ_CP071708.1, read on the forward strand.
CAGCCGGATTTGACTTTCACCCAGGTTTCCAGATACACCTTACGTCCGAACAGCTGTTCCATATCGAGGCGGGCTTCACGGCCGATGGTTTTGATCTTTTCACCCTTGTTACCAATCACCATTTTCTTCTGACCGATACGTTCGACCAGGATCAGGGCGTTGATATGGAAACCGTCGTTGTCCGGGTTGTAATCGAAACGTTCGATTTCCACCGTGACCGAATACGGCAGTTCGTCACCGGTAAAGCGCATCAGTTTCTCACGAATGATCTCTGATGCCATGAAACGCTGTGAACGGTCGGTCACATACTCTTCCGGGAAGTGGTGCACCGCTTTTGGCAGGTGCGCGCGCACATGTTTGCGCAGCACATCAATGTTTTTACTGTGCTTAGCCGAAATCGGCACCACATCAACAAAATCCATCAGCTTAGACAGCTCCTGCATGTGCAGCATCACTTCATTGCGGTCTTTGACGTTATCGACTTTATTGACACACAGCACCACTGGGAAATTAGCATTTCTCAGCTTGGTCAGTACCATTTCGTCATCGTCAGTCCAGTGCGTCCCTTCCACCACGAACAGCACCAGGTTCACGTCACTCAGTGAGCTGCTGGCAGCACGGTTCATCAGGCGGTTGATGGCGCGTTTCTCTTCGATGTGCAACCCCGGCGTGTCAACGAAAATCGCCTGGTAGTCACCTTCCGTCTCAACACCCATGATACGGTGACGCGTCGTCTGCGGCTTACGCGACGTGATAGAAATCTTCTGGCCCAGCAGGTTATTCAGCAGGGTCGATTTGCCCACGTTCGGGCGGCCAACGATGGCGATAAAGCCACAGTGTTGGTTGTCTGGTGAACTGGTTGGCTCACCACTGGATGCGAAAAACGCATCAATATCAAATTCTTGCTCAGCCATTGCTTAATTGCTCTAGTGCCGTTTCCGCAGCCGCTTGTTCTGCCTTGCGGCGGCTGGTTCCTTTACCGATCACAGGCTGTCCGATGCCTGCTACGTCACACGCCACAGTAAACTCCTGGTTGTGTGCTTCACCTTTAATATTAGTCACTGTGTAGACAGGCAGCGGTTTTCTTCTGCCCTGCAGGAACTCTTGCAGACGCGTTTTCGGGTCTTTCTGTGAAACCCCCGGTTTGATGGCGTCCAGGCGCGACTGATACCAGCTCAGCACAATACCGCGCACAACTTCGATATCACTATCGAGGTAAATCGCGCCTATGATGGCTTCTACGGCATCGGCCAGAATTGAATCACGACGGAAACCGCCACTCTTCAACTCGCCTGGACCTAATTTTAAGTAATCTCCTAAGTCGAATTCACGACCCAGTTCTGCCAGCGTATTACCACGCACCAGAGTGGCACGCATACGGCTCATGTCGCCTTCGTTTACTTTCGGGAAACGATGGTAAAGATCGTCAGCAATGACAAAACTTAAAATTGAATCGCCCAGAAACTCAAGACGTTCATTGTGTTTACCGTTGGCGCTGCGGTGAGTCAGCGCCAGGGCGATAAACTCGGGATCATTAAACTGATACCCGAGCTTAGTTTCTAATCTACTAATTGGAGAATTCATGCTCTCTCGATGTGTTGTGGCCGGCGCGCGCCGACCTAGTTAATAGCTCCGATGCGATTAAAACGCACACCGGTTGGGATCCACGCTGGTAATACACTGTCAGCTGAGCGTTCGAACTCAAAACTGATCCAGATTGCCACCGCTTTACCGACTAAGTTCTGTTCTGGCACAAAGCCCCAGTAACGGCTGTCAGCACTGTTGTCACGGTTATCACCCATAACAAAATAGTGCCCCTGCGGAACCACCCACTCATTCACGCCGTGACGCGGTTCATATTCGTTGACGTTATCAATGCGCAGCGGGTTAATCAGAATGTTGTGCTGTACGTCACCCAACTGCTCGTCGAGCTTGATCAGCGGTACATTATTCTGAATAAATTCACTTTCCACCACGTTCGACAACTTGACCGGCTTACATTGCGACTGACCCTGCGGCTGGATACACACCTCTTTGGTGCTGCTGTAACGTACCGTATCGCCCGGCATACCAACCACACGCTTGATGTAATCAATGCTCGGATTTTTCGGATATTTAAATACCACCACATCGCCACGCTCTGGTTTGCCGGTTTCCAGCAGCTGAGTACGCCAGACCGGATCTTTCAGGCCGTAGGCATACTTCTCAACCAGGATAAAATCGCCGACCAGCAGGGTTGGCATCATAGAACCGGACGGGATCTGAAACGGTTCAAAAATAAATGAGCGCAACACCAGGACAAAAGCGATAACCGGGAAGATAGAAACCGAGTTCTCTACCCACCATGGCTGCGGATGGATTTTGGCAGTCAGACTGGCATCAATACCATTGGTTTCACTTTGCAGCTGCGCCACTTTCGCGTGCCGTTTCTTCGCCCATAGCCACTTCTCCAGTGCCCAGATGACACCGGTCACAAGCGTGACGATGACCAGAATGAGTGAAAATGTATTCGCCATTGACTTCCCTTATCTAAAAAATACGAAAGTGAAAGAGCCGGGACCCTTTCACTTGAGAGTTAATGCAATCTACCAGACATCCCCTGACGAGGTTTAGTCTTTGCCAACGTGCAGAATGGCCAGGAACGCTTCTTGCGGCAGCTCAACGTTACCGATTTGCTTCATGCGTTTCTTACCTTCTTTCTGTTTCTTCAACAGCTTCTTCTTACGACTCACGTCACCACCGTAACACTTCGCCAGTACGTTCTTACGTAGCTGTTTCACGGTTGAACGGGCGATGATGTGGTTACCGATCGCTGCCTGAATCGCGATATCAAACATCTGGCGCGGAATGAACTCTTTCATCTTCTCAACCAGCAGACGACCACGGGTCTGGGACTGATCTTTGTGAGTGATGATCGCCAGCGCGTCTACTTTGTCGCCGTTGAGCAACACGTCAACCCGAACCATGCTTGACGCTTCAAAGCGCTGGAAGCCGTAATCCAGAGACGCATAACCGCGCGAAGTCGATTTCAGACGATCGAAGAAGTCCAGGACCACTTCAGCCATAGGTACATCGTAAGTCAGGGCGACCTGATTACCGTGATACACCATGTCGACCTGTGTACCGCGTTTTTCCACACACAGGGTAATCACGTTACCCAGGTATTCTGTCGGTACCAGGATGTTACAACGGGCAATCGGCTCACGAATTTCTTCGATATCATTGATAGCAGGCAGTTTCGCCGGGCTGTCAACGTACATGATCTCGTTGTCGGTTTTCAGTACTTCATACACTACCGTCGGTGCGGTGGTGATCAGATCCAGATCGTACTCGCGCTCAAGACGCTCCTGGATGATCTCCATGTGCAGCATACCAAGGAAGCCACAACGGAAACCAAAGCCCAGTGCCGCAGACGTTTCTGGCTCGTAGAACAGTGACGCGTCATTCAGGCTCAGTTTGCCCAGCGCATCACGAAATGCTTCATAATCATCAGAAGATACCGGGAACAGACCCGCGTAAACCTGAGGTTTGACTTTCTTAAAGCCTGGCAGGGCTTTTTCACAGCCGTTTTTGGCCAGCGTCAGCGTATCACCGACTGGCGCGCCGAGGATGTCTTTAATACCGCACACCACCCAGCCCACTTCACCGGTTTCCAGTTCAGTGCCGTCGACTTGTTTGGGAGTAAAGATCCCCAGACGGTCAACGCCCCATACCTGGCCGGTACTCATCACTTTGATCTTGTCGTTTTTCTTCAGCTTGCCGTTTTTAATCCGGACCAGAGAAACCACGCCCAGGTAGTTATCGAACCAGGAGTCAATGATCAAAGCTTGCAGTGGTGCATCCGGGTCGCCGACTGGCGCCGGAATATCAGAGACGATTTTTTCCAGCACATCGTCAACGCCGAGGCCGGTTTTGGCCGAACAGCGCACCGCATCGATAGCATCGATACCGACGATGTCTTCAATCTCTTCGGCTACACGCTCAGGCTCTGCCGCCGGCAGGTCGATTTTGTTCAGGATGGGGACAACTTCCAGATCCATCTCAATCGCGGTGTAACAGTTAGCCAGAGTCTGGGCTTCGACACCCTGACCGGCATCGACCACCAGCAGCGCACCTTCACAGGCGGCCAGTGAACGCGAGACTTCATACGAGAAGTCAACGTGCCCCGGAGTGTCGATAAAGTTCAGTTGATAGGTTTCGCCATCTTTTGCTTTGTAGTCGAGAGTCACACTCTGCGCTTTGATGGTGATGCCACGCTCACGTTCAAGGTCCATGGAATCCAGAACTTGCTCGGCCATTTCACGGTCGGTTAATCCACCACACACTTGGATCAAACGGTCAGACAGGGTCGATTTGCCATGGTCAATGTGGGCGATAATCGAAAAGTTACGAATGTGCTTCATAGGTTTGGGATGACTAAACTCTTTGCAAATTAGGACATAAGAAATACCGCAGCTGGCGGCATTTCATTCAAGTTGGCCGATTCTACCCAATTTCGTTGGGGTTCGCATCATAAATTGGGATGAGATGAACGCGAGCCCGGCAGGCTAAGTCAGGTATAGTCGCAAGCCAGCCAAGCAAAGTGAGCCCCGCTGAGGCAAGGTTGTGAACAGACCAAGGTTGTTTACGGACCAAGGTCGCTGGCCGGCCAAAAGCAGCTAACCGGCCCAAAATTGCTAACCGACCCAAAATTGCTAACCGACTAAGCAATCGGCTCGCCCAGAACCCGGACCAAGATCACTTCCTGCGCACTGCGCCGTTCCAGATTCACCGACCAGCGCTTGGCAAGAGCAATCCCAACACCGATAAACAGTGCCGAGCAGGCAATCGTCACGCCTTCTCCCGCACCGAGCGCAGGTGCCATCCAGGCATCACCAAGCCAGGCACCCAGGATCATCATGACCAGAGGCAGCAGATAAACCAGTGCCGCCGACTGAAGCAGACTTTTTTCCGGAAAACCGATTTCCACCACCTGACCCGGTGTGACTTTTTGCTCGGTATCGAGCTGCCACAACAGCGACTTTTTGCCAACCGCTTTGGACACAATTCCCGTGCCGCAGCTTTTGGCTGACGCGCAGCTGCTGCAACTGGTTTTTTGTTCACAACTGAGCGCAATGTGGTAGCCATTTCGCTGGCTGTGCACATCGGTCACGGTAGCAAGTGCGGTCATCATGGTTTGGCTTCCTCATGGGCCTTAAAGGTCACAGACTGCGCAATACGCTTGGCAGTATCCGGCGGGATATCACCCACAACCGAAATTTCGTTGTTACCTTTCACAAAACTGTGCAGTGTGCGCCGGCCCTGACGAACTAATTGTCCCTTGAGGGAGAAGTTGTCACTGTCCGAGACGTACACCGAGAAGCTGAACAGACCATCTGAGAACATCTGGCTTTCCACAACCCGCTCGGTAATGGCCATGCGGTAGCGGTTAAGCTCGAGAGGTTTAAACCCTTCCGGTGTCCAGCCAACAGACCAGAAAGTATCCTCAATGTTACCTTTCGGCAGCGACAGCACCTCGGGTAACTGCACCTTATTCAGGCCGGACATCATCTCCACCAACTGGTCGCTGATAGAATAAGAAATCGTGCGGTACTGTTCCAGTACTTCTCCGTCACGATCGACCAAATCGGCGCGCAGCGGCAGGTGACTATTTTCATCGACCCATAACACGTACGAGTAACGCAGCCCGTCTTTCGGCACTACGCGCAGTACCTGACATGCCGTACCGGCTTCACGTGCGCGGCCGACTTTGACAAAATCGTAATACTGGCTGATCTCAGCCACATCACTGTTGAGCATCGGAATGGTCGGCGCGACCATGTTACCAGATTCAATGGTAAAGGGTTCTACGCCCGGCTCGACATAACTGACCTCATTACCACGCCGGATCACTTCACGCACCGGCCCGCTGAGGTAAACCAAATGGGCCAGTTGCTGATTGTCTTTTTCCCGCGCATGGCGATACAGCAAAGGTTCAATGCTGTTTTTCTTAATCAGGATATAGGACAGCTCGTAATTGAGGTGCTGACTGGCTTCGTTCATCTGATGCAACAAAGTCTTTGCTGAGGAATCCTCAGCAAAGACTGGCGATGCACTCAAGCTGAACAGCGCCAGAGCACTGATCAGAAGTTTTTTCATTCAACTACCGGTTCAACTGAATCTGGTTGAGCGCTCAGGCTCTCACTATTCAATCTTAATTGAAGTTCATAGTCTTGCAGCAACGCATTCACACGACGGCGCTGTTCCTGCACATTCGCTTCCGAACTGTGTCTTTCCATTGAGTCACGGGTCAGACTTACTGGCTCAGCACTGCCGGAAAACGGGATGGTCTGCAGGACAGGCAACTGCTGATCCTGCGCACCTGCGCTGTCGCTGCCGCCATATTGCTGTACACCAATGATTACCGCTAAAGAGACACAAGCCGCCACTGCGACCTGACCAAACTGGGACAACCAGCCCGGAAGCTGACGACGCGCCTGTTTCGGCTGCGGCTGTTCTTCGATCCGGACTTGGTCAAGCTGGGTAACATTGGCATGAGCAGCGTGATGCAGGGTGTGCGCAGGTTCGTTTTCCAACGCCAAGGCAACCCTTTCAGCGATATTCCACTCTGGTCGTTCAGGTGCCTCGCCACGCATTACATCACCAATCAGGTGGTAATTCTTCCACGTATCGAGACTGTCCTTGTCGCTGGCTAATTCCTGAATTAGCAGCTTATCGACCAGCTCTCCATCCATGAGCGCTGAAAGTTTTTCTTTGTCAGCCATTCTTTTCACCATTAAATTTGCTGGTTTGCGCTATAAAAGAGAACGGATTCTCTTTTCTACCGCTTCACGAGCACGGAAGATACGAGAACGCACCGTACCTACGGGGCAATCCATGACTTCTGCGATATCTTCGTAACTCAAGCCATCAAGCTCGCGTAACGTCATCGCGGTTTTTAAATCTTCAGGTAACGCTTCTATCGCATGAAACACCGCCTGCTTTAACTCTTTGGACAGCGTAATGTTTTCTGGGTTCGATATTTCTTTAAGCGCGTTACCGCTTTCGTAAAATTCAGCTTCTTCAGCATCAACATCGCTTGCCGGCGGGCGGCGGTTTTGCGCCACGATGTGATTTTTCGCGGTATTGACAGCAATACGGTACAGCCAGGTATAGAAGGCACTCTCGCCACGAAATGTGGGGATCGCCCGATACGCTTTAATAAACGCTTCCTGCGCTACGTCGGCTACATCACCTGAATTGCTCACATACCTGGAGATAAGATTGCATACTTTGTTCTGATATCTCAGCACCAGAAGATTAAATGCCTGCTTATCGCCATTCTGAACTCGCTCAATCAACACTTGATCGGTCAGCTGCTCGTTCATTCGAGCGGTTACTCCTATTGTTATCTCCCCTACCTTCTCAGATATGGGCACTAATTATGCAGAATGCTGTCTTGACACCACTGCTTACGTGAGCACTATTGTGACTCAATCGCGCAGGGAAAGTTCAACACCCGGTGAAAAATTTTACCTTTTTCCCGGTGCAATGTGATGTAATCTAAATTGTTGGGATTCTCCCCTGATATTGGGGACAGCAATCACAAAAGACAATAGTATTTATAAAGTATTGCTTTTGGCGCGATGATGATACCCTCACAGTCCATACGGGTATGTTCGGGTCAGCGCACATTATTTTGTGCGCGCAGCGCTTCTCCATGCTTTGTCAGATGCGGCACATGCACCTGACAAAGCATGAAAGGACAGACATAATTAATTTTGCAGCAGAGCAGGACAGCTCTACTCTAGTTCGGGAATATAAACATTTTATGAACGCCAACCGAGAACATCAGTGTGATGTATTAGTTGTGGGCAGCGGAGCAGCAGGTTTGTCGTTAGCGCTGCGTGTCGCCAAACACTGTAAAGTCATCGTTTTGAGTAAAGGCCCGCGCAGTGAAGGGTCAACGTATTATGCTCAGGGCGGTATTGCCGCGGTTTTTGACGAATCGGACAGTATCGACTCACATGTCGAGGACACTTTGATCGCCGGTGCCGGTCTTTGTGAACCAGACACAGTGCGTTTTATCGCTGAACATGCCAAAGAGTGCGTGCAATGGCTGATTGACGGTGGTGTCCCGTTCGATAAAGAAGAAGACAGCAGCGATGATGAAGAACCCCGTTATCACCTGACCCGCGAAGGTGGCCACAGCCATCGCCGCATTCTGCATGCTGCTGATGCTACAGGCATGGCGGTGCAGACATCCTTGCAGGATAACGTTCATAATCACCCTAACATTACTCTGTTCGAACGCTACAACGCTCTGGATTTGATCACCGAAGACAAAGTCGGTGGTGACGAGAAAAAAGTGATTGGCGCTTATGTCTGGAACCGGAATGACGAACACGTTGAAGTGATTCGCTCTAAGTTTGTTGTCCTGGCCACCGGCGGCGCATCTAAAGTGTATCAGTACACGTCCAACCCGGATGTCTCTTCCGGTGACGGCATTGCGATCGCCTGGCGCGCCGGCTGTCGGGTGGCGAACCTGGAATTCAACCAATTCCATCCGACCTGCCTTTATCATCCGGATGCTCGCAACTTCCTGCTCACCGAAGCCCTGCGCGGCGAAGGCGCTTACCTGCGCCGTCCTGACGGCTCACGCTTTATGCCGGACTTTGATGAGCGTGGCGAACTGGCACCGCGTGATGTAGTCGCCAGGGCCATCGACTACGAGATGAAACGTCTCGGCGCCGACTGCATGTATCTCGACATCAGCCATAAACCGGCCGATTTTATCGAGAAACATTTCCCGATGATTTACAGCCGTCTGATGGATCTCGGCATCGATATGACCAAAGAGCCGATTCCGATTGTACCGGCGGCGCACTACACCTGTGGCGGGGTGATGGTCAATCAGCAGGGCCAGACCGACCTCCGGCAGCTGTATGCGATTGGTGAAGTAAGCTATACCGGCCTGCATGGTGCCAATCGTATGGCCTCAAACTCTCTGCTTGAATGTGTGGTCTACGCCTGGTCAGCCGCGAAAGATATCCTCAGTAAAGTTAAAGAAGCGACTTTAGCGCCGGAAGTACCAAGCTGGGATGAAAGCCAGGTTACCTGTTCCGACGAGGAAGTGGTCATCCAGCATAACTGGCACGAGCTGCGTCTGTTTATGTGGGACTACATGGGTATCGTTCGCACCGACAAACGCCTCGAACGAGCCCTGCGCCGCATTCAGCTGCTGCAACAGGAAACCCATGAGTATTACAGTAACTTCCGGGTATCCAATAACCTGCTCGAACTGCGTAACCTGCTCCAGGTCGCGGAGCTGATGGTACGCTGCGCAATGCAACGTAAAGAGAGCCGCGGCCTGCATTACACTCTGGACTATCCGCAACTGCAGCCTGACAGCGGTCCGACCATACTGACACCGGACCAGCAATAACCTCATCATAGCAACGGGAGCGTCACAGCTCCCGTTTTAGTCTCACCAGTAGCTGACGATAATCGCCGTCGCGACAGCTATCACGCCACAACAGCCAACGCCGTTGCGGCGTGACGATAACCACAAAAGCAAACGCAAACTTAAAGCCAACCGAGCGAATAGGTTCATCGTTATCCTGCGTCCGCAACCGGCCGGAAAAATCGATGTCCACGGCTCCGCTCAGGGTCGGCGTCAGCCAGCCACACAGCGCCACACGCAGCCATATCGCAATAATAACCAAACTAACAACAACAGGGATGGCGGAGATAAGCAACGCCCATATCAGCATGTTAAATTGTAACAGCGCAACGATGTGGGCGTAGAAGGAGGGAAATAGGTAGAGCTTAACGGACTTTGCCGAGGTTATGAGCGACAATCTTGTCCACCATCGACGCATGGCCGAGATTTTCAGAGCGTCCATGCCCCATGACCCAGGTAAACAAGTCCGGATCATCACACTCCAGCAGGGAAACAAAGTCTTGTTGTTCTGATTCAGTCAGAGAGTCAAAACACTCTTCGAAGAATGGCATGATGACTACGTCAAGCTCCAGCATTCCGCGGCGGCATGCCCATTTGATTCGCGCTTTTTCTTCCGGGGTGTACATCGGTTATCCTCACCTTATGATTATTTGCGCCAAGTCTATCAACAGACAAGGCGCTCAACTAGTAACTCAGTCACAGTCCCTGTTGATGCTGACAAAAAACTTGAACCAGATTACCATATTGTTAAAACAACATGATTGTTAAAACCAACATCGTTGCAGCCGGGATTCCATCCGCCAACCTGCCCTAACATCAGGTCGTGGCTTTCAACGCGCTGCAATAACCGACAGAAGTATGAAGTGAAACGAGATTTCACCCAGGTGAAGGATATGAACTGGAAAAACACATTTGCTCCGCTGCGCGTCAAACCAACTGATGCCCTGCCAGACCTGATGCTGACCCATCTGGATAACTGGGGTGCGATTACTGCCGTTGGTGCGGATAAAAAAAGCTACCTGCAAGGTCAGGTGACCTGCGATGTGGTATCGCTGCAAAGCCAACAATCCACCTTCGGCGCGCATTGCGACGCCAAAGGCAAGGTATGGTCGGTATTTCGTCTGTTCCATCACCATGATGGTTACGCGATGTTCCAACCTGTATCGGCAATTGAAGCGGAACTGCGCGAACTGAAAAAATACGCGATTTTCTCTAAGATCGAACTGACGCACAGCCAGGATGTGGCACTGGGCGTCATGGGCAACGGCGCTGACGCCTACATTAATAGCCTGAGTAACAGCGAAGGTGATGTCCGTGCCATCGAAAGTGGCACGGCGGTGCGGATCAGCGCCCAGCGCTGGTTACTGCTGCTGAATGAAGATCACGCTGCACAACTGGTCAGCCAAAGTGAAGCGGTCAAAGCGGATGCGACCCTGTGGACCCGTTTTGATATCGAAGAAGCGATTCCGGTGATTGAACGCTCTGAGCAGAGCGAACATATTCCGCAGGCAGTCAATGTGCAGGCATTGGGCGGCATCAGTTTCAGTAAAGGCTGCTATACCGGTCAGGAAACCGTTGCCCGGGCAAAATATCGCGGTATCAACAAACGTGCGATGTACATAGTGCGCGGTGATGTGAATGAGCCGCTGTCTACTGATGAAGCGCAGCAGATGGAACGCTCGGTTGGTGACAACTGGCGCAGTGCCGGCCATCTGATGGCACATTACACCTTCTCTGATAACAGCGCCATCGGCCTGATTGTCCTGCCCAATAATCTTGAGGCCGGTACTGAGTTACGTCTGACCGCTCAACCGAATACGCGCTGGGTGATTGAAGCCCTGCCTTATTCTTTAGATGATGAATAACTCACTGCGCACCCCGCTCACTGAGTATCTCGACCAGCAGCAGGTGGCCTATCACCTGCTGCCTCACCACAGCGCAGCTCAGACAATAGAAGATGCCGCACATCAGCGTGGTATCAACCCTGCCCAAATGGTGAAATGCATCCTGCTGCGCGATATGAGTGATCGATTTGCCCTGGCCTGTACGCCCGGCGATCGCAGCGTGGATCCGAAAAAGGTTCGTGCCCTGCTCAACTGGCGCCGTATGACCTGTGTTGATCTCAGCCAGGTGGAAGCGATCACCGGTTACCGGATAGGAACCGTGACCCCGCTCTTGCTGCGTACACCGATGCCGGTCATTTTTGATCATGCCATCTGTGCGCACCGCATGATTACGATCAGCAGCGGATCGTTAATGGCCGGGATCGGCCTGGCGCCAAACGATCTGATTCAACTTTGTCAGCCACAGTTTGCACATATTCAACGTGATTAAGTGATGCAAATCCGTGTAATCCATTACATGTGATCGTGATCCACCTCCAATTTAGCATCATTGGATCGTGAATTTTTATACAATGTTAAAACATAAATAGTCACACGCCAGATTTTCGTTTACTCTCTCGACGTTGGTAAAGTTCAATCAGAGGTACGACTCGGTTGATATCCTTCTCCAACAAAAAAAGTGAATCCACTGATTGTTTCAGGACATCCACTTTTTGTGTAATGCATCTGTGACTATTTGGCCCGCATCTGACTGCGGGCTTTTTTTTATGCAAATAATGACATGTTTCTTACACCTTTTAATTCAGGACAACTATTCTTAACAGTGTCACATTACTTTGGCTAAATAGCGGCGCTCTGACTGAAGAAACCAAATTAACTGCTGTTTTGCTGGGTTAAAGTCACATAAAAATGGATACTCATCGGCAAATTTGCACGTAGCAGCACAAATATCCATGTAATTTGATATTCGCTGCAGGTATCCCCGGGCCATCACACTCTTGAAGCGGGTTTATTCGTATACTATGCAGCGCAGCAACAAAGAAAGGATCGAGAAATGAGACTGTTTAAGCGCTATATACCTGGTATGATAGCTAAACATGTTAGTCGTCTTTTTAAAGGTCGAATCTATATCTACGGTGTCGGTAAGTTTGAATTTGATAACGGCAAGCTGATCTTGCCGGAGCGTGCTGAACCACGCCATTACCAGACCGTCAAAGAGGTCAACCAGGAAATTATGCGCTTGCGCTGCGCCTATGCATAACCTGAGTTCCCGCAAACAAAAAAGGGTTGGCTTTTACGCCAACCCTTTTAACTTTCCGTCTTATCCAGACTAAACCATGCTTTTAGGCGCGACTTTGGCCAACTGCGGCAGATCGCCTTTCAGTCCCAGCGCATGTTTCATAATTTCATCTTTCGCCCCAGGCAACTGCCCCGCCAGGCGCATGCCAATGCCACGAATCAGTTTCTTGGCCGGATTATCACCGGCAAACAGATCTTTAAAACCCTGCATGGCGGCAATCATTTTAGCGGCCTCGGCTTTGCGCCAGCGTTCATAGCCGCGTAAGTTACGCTTGGTGCCGATATCCTGTCCCTGCTCCCACAGTGTCATCACTTCCTGAGCCAGACTGGCAGCATCCAGCAATCCGAGGTTCACCCCCTGCCCGGCCAGCGGATGAATAGTATGCGCAGCATCCCCGACCAGAGCCACCCGCTCAACGGCAAAATCGCGCGCGTAACGCATTTTAAGCGGGAAGGCATAGCGTTCCCCAACCACTTCACACAAACCGAGTTTGACATCAAATTCCGTTGTCAGCGCCTTGTTGAATGAAGCATCATCCATCGCGACCAGGCGCTCTGCGCGCGAGGTTTCGGTCGACCAGACGATGGAACTCATCAGCGGATGCCCCATCGGCAAAAAGGCCAGCGGGCCCTGCGGCGTAAAAATCTGCCGCGCCACCGACTGATGCGGCTCTGCAGTGCGCACATTCGCCACGACCGCGCTGTGGCCGTAGTCCCAGTGAGTGAGCGGGATATCGAGCTGTTTGCGCACCCAGGAGTTCGCGCCATCAGCACCAACCACCAGCTTGGCCGTCAGAGCCTGACCATTACTTAGAGTCAGCCACGCTTCGCTTTCGCCAACCGCCAGGTTCTGACAGGTAGCCGGCATAAACAGCGAGACATTGGATTGCTGTTTGACCTGGTCGAGCAGCGCCAGTTGAATCACACGGTTTTCGACAATATGGCCCAGATTTGGCTGAGTGAGATGGTTAGCACTGAATTCAATCCGCGCAAAACTGTCCTGTTCCCACACTTCCATCGCATGATAAGGCGCCGCACGACGACTCATGATGCCACGCCAGGCCCCTAGATTACTGAGGATGATCTCACTGGAGCGACTGAGCGCAGAGACGCGTACATCCGGCAGTTCATTCAACCCTTCGTGGGGAATCTTGCCTTCAATTACCGCGATTCGCAGATCAGTCTCTTTAAATGCCGCAGCCAGAGCCAGTCCGACCATACCGCCGCCAACAATCGCAATATCCACGCTTTGCATCATAATTTTTTATACCCTTTATCGATTCACTACGCCCAGAGTGCGGCGCAGTAAAGGAGATTTCAGAAGCGGCAGGTTATCCATCGCTGCCAGGCCAAGATTACGGCCGATACGCAGTGCCAGTAAATCATTGGAGAACAGGTGCACCAGAGCCGAGGTCAGCGTAATGGTGTGCTGACGATCCGCAGCGCGGCGCTGACTAAAACGGTGCAACTGCGCGTAACAGCCCAGCTCATCACCTCGGGTCAGCTCTTCGGCCAGAGAGGCTACATCGCGGATACCAAGATTAAATCCCTGCCCCGCGATGGGATGCAGCGTCTGCGCGGCATTACCGACAATCGCAAACCGGTGTGAGACATTCTGCTCACGGTGATGCAGCAGCAGCGGATAAGCGCTGCGTTTACCGGCTTTGACAAATGCGCCCAGCCGCCAGCCAAACGCCTGCTGCAATTGCGCCATGAAAGCGGCATCATCCAGCGCCATCACCTGTTCGGCCAGTTGTGGCGGCAGACACCATACCAGAGACAGACGATTATCACGCATCGGCAGTAAAGCCACCGGGCCGTGCTCGGTAAAGCGCTCAAACGCGCGTCCCTGATGGGCTTCACTGGCCACCACGTTGGCAATCACGGCCACCTGACCGAAATCATGCTCGGCCAGAGCCATGCCGACCTGTTCGCAACAGGTTGAAACCGCACCGTCAGCCGCCACCAGCATTTTAGCCTGCAGGTGTTCACCGCTGTTCAGCGTCACCTCCACCTGGTTGTGCTGACGCACCACCGACGTGACGCTGGACGGGCAAAACAACCGAATCGCGGCGCTTTGTTCGATTAACCCGGCATACAAACGGCCCACATCCGCCAGCTCAACCACATACCCCAGGGCATCAATAGCGAGTGTGTCCTTGCTGATATCGGTCATACCGGCATGGCCACGATCCGAGACATGAATATGTGAAATCGGTGAGGCGACCGGGGCAATGGTCTGCCACAGCCCTAACGAGGTTAAAATCTGCACCGTACCATGCGACAGCGCAATCGATCGGGCGTCAAACCCGGGATGCTGGTCATGATCCGGCTGATATGCTTCTACAACCGCCACGGATAAGCGGCCATGACTGAGCTTGTCCAGGGCCAGAGCCAGGGTTGCGCCCGCCATCGCACCACCGGCGATAATCACATCAAAACAGTGCACCTCGTTCACTGACACCTCACTTAGTGAATGGTTGGTTGAGAATCTTTTTGCGGTTTAACACCGAACTCGGCGTGCAGAGTCAGTACGCAGGCTTTGACATGCTCGATCACCTGCTCCAGCAGTTGTGCCTGCTCTTCCAGATCATCCTCTTCATCAATCCCCAGCTTGGCGATCTCTTCCAGATCTTCCAACGCTTCTTTGGCTACCGCTGACGCGTTCTGTACTTTAGCGCTAACCAGGCCAAGCCCAGAGATAAAGTGATTGACCCACTCCGCAACGGCATCAGCAAACAGCATCAGTGCGTGTTCACCCTGCTCTGCCGGCAGCAGCAGGGTCAGTTCCAGATCCGTTGCCGTCAGTTCCGCACTGGTGGCATTAAGCGTTTGCTCAGCCAGTGTCAGCGCCTGGACCGGCCAGCCCATTCCGTCGTTGGTGTAATCGAAAATCAGCGCTTGCCAGCTTTTATCATGCAGACTCAGGCCACCAGACAGCATGCCGGTCAGCAGACCATGCAGTTCTGCCGGTGTCACGCCAACGGCGGCCGACTGCAGTTCAGAAGCTAGAGTTGCGTAATCAGGGAAGGTGTTATCGCTCATAATGGGCTCGTATTCAGGCAAATAACTGCCATCGTACCACTTCAGCGATCCGGCGAAAACGCTCACATCATCAATTGTGACCAGCTTTTATGCAAATTGCCCAATAACTGTGTTTTTGTCCTGACAATTTTTGATTCCGAGTGTGAAAAGCTTGAATCTTACTATCGCTTTACCTATAGTTTGACCCTCGATGGTCACGTAAGCGATATCATCCTAGTACGCGAATAGAGTTCATTTATCATGAGTAATCAAGCGGTTGACGTTGAAATTTTAGGCAAAGTAACTCGGGTTAACTGTCCACCGGGACAAGAAGCATCATTGTTAACTGCCGCCCAAGACCTCGACCGACGATTGAAAGAGATGGCCGATCGTACTAAGGTAACCAATGAGGTTAAGCTACTGACCATCGCCGCGCTGAACATCTGTTATGAGCTGCAAACCAAGCAGCAGGAAAAAGACGGTCAGCAGTCGGAAATAAACGGGCGAATGGAAAAGCTCGCTGCTTCTCTTGAAGAAGCACTACGTAAAGTCAAGCCAGGAGAGCTGTAGCCTTTACCATACAACGAATTTTCCCTGGGGTGTTCGTCAGCGGATGTAAGTCCCTGAGCCGATAAGCAACACCAAAGGGTTAGTATTTGGTAGCTATTGAGCAAGCTCGGCTCGTATCGAGAAGCCTACGGTTATCCTTGCTGACCCGCCTTGAACCAGCTGGTTCAAGGGCCACAATCCTCAACGGCACCCTGGGGTCCCTCTTATGCAATACTCTCGTCCTGAGCTGCGTAAGCTCATCCGTCAACGACGTAATGAACTGACCAGCGATATTCATTATCAGGCCAGTCAGGATCTGATCCGACGTTTCGCCGCACTGCCTGAAATGCACACCTGTCAGCACATCGCCCTCTATCTGTCGACTGACGGAGAGCTCGATACCCAGCCGCTGATCGAATGGCTGTGGTCCCAGGGTAAATCGGTGTATCTGCCTGTCCTGCATCCGTTCTCCGCCGGTAACCTGCTGTTCTTACGTTATGATACCGATACGGCAATGACCTTTAACAAGTACGGTATCCTCGAGCCTAAGCTCAATCAGCCCCTGGTGAAGCCAGTGCGAGAGCTGGACCTTATCTGTACTCCGCTGGTCGCATTTGACTCACACGGACACCGGCTTGGTATGGGGGGCGGCTATTATGATCGCACCCTGGAAAGCTGGTTTAAAACCGGTCAGGGAGCGATGCCGATTGGCCTGGCTCATGACTGTCAGCATGTCGAGCAACTGCCGACCGAAGCGTGGGATGTTCCTCTGCCCAAAATTCTCACTCCCAGCCGTTTGTGGCAATGGAAAGCGTGATCCAGAACCGCTTCACAAAGCGTATTATCGCTCTGTTTGAGTACATATCACCTTAGTTTGCGGGTATAATCGCGCCGCGCAAAACTGCGTCCTCACACAATCGAAATCAGGAGATGGGCATGACTCAAGATGAAATGAAAAAAGCCGCCGGTTGGGCTGCGCTGAAATACGTAGAAAAAGGCAGCATTGTCGGTGTCGGTACCGGCTCGACCGTCAATCACTTCATCGATGCTCTGGGTTCGATCAAAGATGATATTAAAGGTGCCGTCTCCAGCTCTGTGGCATCAACCGAAAAGCTCAAAGGCTTAGGTATTGAAGTATTTGACTGCAACGACGTCATCAGCCTGGATATTTATGTCGATGGTGCGGACGAGATCAACCCGCAACGCGAGATGATCAAAGGCGGGGGTGCCGCACTGACCCGTGAGAAGATCGTTGCAGCAATTGCCGATAAATTTGTCTGTATCGTCGATGGCAGCAAAGCCGTCGATGTGCTGGGCGAATTCCCGCTGCCGGTGGAAGTGATTCCGATGGCGCGCTCTTACGTGGCACGTCAGCTAGTCAAACTGGGTGGTGATCCTGTGTACCGTGAAGGCGTGGTAACGGACAACGGCAACATCATTCTGGATGTATACAACATGCGTATCACCAACCCGAAAGCACTGGAAGCCGACATCAACGCCATCGCCGGTGTGGTCACCAATGGCCTGTTTGCCCATCGTGGTGCTGATGTGGTGATCACCGGTACCCCGCAAGGCGCGAAAATCGCAGAATAAGATTGAAACAATCGTATTTTTTCAGTCATTTGACTACAAACGGCACCTGGGGTGCCGTTTTTTATTTCTTTTCTCCAATAAAATTATGCCTTATTCCGTAATTTTCTTACCCAAAGCAAAAATTTTTTGTTAACTTATTGCATAGAAGATACACAATGCAAACGTTTGCTTCGTTGTAAAAGCCTCTATAATGACGCGTTTCGTTGGGTGATATACCCAAAACAACTTGGAGTTGCAGTTAGTCAGCAGGCAAACTTGCCCGTTGAGCTTAGCTGATTGTGTGGCCCGGCCGTTCTGTACGGCACACACCACTGCAATTTCAGGGAGAAAAGGGATAGCTTCTTTTGCCCACTTCCCATATTTAAGGACGAGAACAATGGCCAAAGTTTCACTGGAAAAAGACAAAATTAAAATCCTGCTCCTTGAAGGACTTCACCCATCTTCAGTTGAAGTTCTGCAAGCTTCCGGCTATACCAACATCGAATACCACAAAGGTTCAATGGACGAATCTGAATTGCTTGAAGCAATCAAAGACGTTCACTTTATTGGTATTCGCTCCCGCACTAACCTGACAGAGAAAGTGATCGACGCAGCAGAGAAGCTGGTCGCAATTGGTTGTTTCTGTATCGGTACTAACCAGGTTAATCTGAACGCGGCTGCCAAACGTGGTATTCCGGTATTTAACGCCCCATTCTCGAACACACGTAGTGTGGCAGAACTGGTATTAGGCGAAATTCTGTTGCTGCTGCGCGGTATTCCTGAGAAAAACGCCCTGGCACACCGCGGTGTATGGAAAAAGAGTGCGGACAACTCTTACGAAGCACGTGGCAAGAAACTTGGCATCATCGGTTACGGCCATATCGGTACTCAGCTGGGCATTATTGCTGAAAACCTCGGCATGCATGTTTACTACTATGACATCGAGAACAAACTGTCATTAGGTAACGCCACTCAGGTGCACACCATGAGTGAGCTGCTGAACAAGTGTGACGTGATCTCGCTGCATGTGCCTGAAACAGCAGGTACCAAAGACATGATGGGTAAAGAAGAATTCGCACGCATGAAACCGGGCTCGATTTTTATCAACGCAGCACGCGGTACTGTGGTCGATATTCCGGCCCTGTGTGATGCGATGGAGTCAGGCCACCTGTCTGGTGCCGCCATCGACGTATTCCCGACTGAACCTGGCTCAAACAAAGAAGCGTTCGAGTCACCGCTGATGAAGTTCGACAACGTACTGCTGACTCCGCACGTGGGTGGTTCAACTCAGGAAGCCCAGGAAAACATCGGGATTGAAGTGGCGGGCAAACTGGCGAAATATTCAGACAATGGTTCAACCTTGTCGAGCGTGAACTTCCCAGAGGTCTCACTGCCAGAGCAGCGTAACACCTCTCGTCTGCTGCACATCCACCAGAACCGTCCGGGTATCCTGACTCAAATCAACACCATCTTTGCTCAGGATGGCATCAACATCGCAGCCCAGTACCTGCAAACCTCTCCGGAGATCGGCTACGTGGTGATTGACGTTGAAGCAGAACGTTCAGAAGAAGCGCTGGACAAACTAAAGAACATCGAAGGCACGATTCGCGCACGTATCCTGCACTAAGCCTCACCGGGCGGAGCAAAGCGCTTCGCCCGCTGTGGTCGCTTAAATATAAGAGTGGTTTGAATATCCAAGTTGCTTGAACATAAAAAAACCAGCCATGCGGCTGGTTTTTTATTTGACGGCTTCGTTAACCGCGCAGTGCACGCTCACCGCGGGCAATGCCCACCACACCACTACGCGCCACTTCGATCACATCGGTCACTTCCGCAATCGCGTCGATGAAAGCATCAAGCTTATCACTGCTGCCTGCCAACTGGACTGTGTATTGTGAGGCGGTCACATCAACAATCTGACCACGGAAAATATCAGCAGTACGTTTCACTTCGGCACGGGCAAAACCACTGGCTTTGACCTTAACCAGCATCAGTTCACGTTCGATATGCTCAAACTCCGTCACTTCCTGCACTTTGAGCACATCAATCAGCTTGTGCAGCTGCTTCTGAATCTGCTCAAGCTGCATCTCGTTTGAGGTGGTGGTGATGTTAAGACGCGATAAGGTCTCATCATCGGTTGGCGACACATTGAGGGTTTCAATGTTATAGCCACGCTGTGAGAACAAGCCAACAACACGAGACAAAGCACCCGGCTGGTTTTCTAGTAGTAGTGAAATAATATGTCTCATCTTAAGTTCGCTCCGTTTTGCTTAACCACATTTTGTCCATCCCCTCGCCTTTGATTTGCATTGGGTAGACGTGCTCCGTTTCATCCACGTTGATATCGACAAACACCAGACGATCTTTCATATCCAGCGCTTTTTTCAGCCCCGCCTCCAGTTCATCCGGAGTGGAGATTCGAATACCAACATGGCCGTAAGCTTCTGCGATTGCCGCAAAGTCCGGCACAGAACTCATGTATGAGTTTGAGTGACGCCCCTGGTAGATAATGTCCTGCCACTGCTTGACCATACCCAGGAAGCGGTTGTTAAGGTTAATGATTTTGACCGGAATATCGTACTGCAGCGCAGTAGACAGTTCCTGAATATTCATCTGGATACTGCCGTCACCCGTCACCACCACCACTTCTTCTTCCGGCATGGCGAACTTGACCCCAATCCCAGCCGGCAGGCCAAAGCCCATCGTACCGAGACCACCGGAGTTTATCCAGCGACGTGGTTTATTGAACGGGTAGTATAAGGCTGCAAACATCTGGTGCTGACCCACATCCGATGCTACATACGCATCACCATTGGTCAGTTTGTGCAGCGTTTCAATCACTTGCTGTGGTTTGATGCGCTCCGGATTGGTTTCATACGCCAGGCACTGACGTGAACGCCATACTTCGATCTCACTCCACCACGCTGCCAGCGCTTCGCTGTCATTACGCTCTGACTGCTCGGCCAGCAGCTTAAGCATGGTTTCCAGCACCTGGTCAGCCGAGCCGACAATCGGCAGATCAACTTTGACGTTTTTCGAGATCGATGATGGATCGATATCGATGTGCATGATCTTGGCATCCGGACAGTATTTTTCCAGATTGTTGGTGGTGCGATCATCAAAACGCACGCCGACCCCGAAAATCAAATCGGCATTGTGCATCGCCATGTTGGCTTCATACACACCGTGCATGCCCAACATACCGAGAGAATTCTTGTGGGTGCCCGGAAACGCGCCCAGCCCCATCAGGGTACTGACCACAGGCAGGTTAAGCTCTTCCGCCAGTTTGATCACCTGTTCGTGCGCTTCGGAAATTACCGCGCCGCCACCAATGTACAGCACCGGCTTTTTCGCTTCTAACAGCGCTTTGAGTGCTTTCTTGATCTGACCTTTATGCCCGGAAGTGGTCGGGTTGTAAGAGCGCATTTTAACACTTTCAGGGTACTGATAAGGCAATTTGATCTGCGGATTCATCACATCTTTTGGCACGTCGATAACCACAGGGCCGGGACGTCCGGTGGATGCAATGTAAAATGCTTTTTTGATCGTCTCAGGAATGTCTTCGGCTTTTTTCACCAGGAAGCTGTGTTTCACGATCGGACGTGAGACGCCGACAATATCACACTCCTGGAACGCGTCATTACCAATCAGATTGGTCGCCACGTTGCCGGAAATAACGATCATTGGGATAGAGTCCATGTATGCGGTCGCAATACCGGTCACGGTATTGGTCGCACCCGGACCAGAGCAGACCAGAACCACACCCGGTTTACCGGTTGCACGCGCATAACCATCGGCCATATGCGTAGCAGCCTGTTCATGCCGAACCAGAACGTGTTTGATGCTGTCAGTTTTTTCGTGCAGGGCGTCGTAGATATCGAGAACGGAGCCACCTGGGTAGCCAAAGATTTGCTCTACACCTTCTTCGATCAGAGACTGAACCACCATCTCTGCGCCGGATAACATTGCCATATTTTCTCCTTACCCAACACCAGTTACCAGGTCAGTAAACGGGATGGGTTATACATAGTTAGGGCTTATTCGTAGCCTAATTCGAAAACTTTCCGCTTTCGGCTATGTCCCGTACTTGTCATAACAAGCACTAAGGTAACGCAACAACTTTAACGCTTTATTTCCATCAGGTCTAACCGGCCAAAACACGCATTTCTGACAAGATATGGCAAATAGTGCAATCTCAAGTGTTCAATTCTAACCCAGGTTACATATTCAGCCAGTAACGCAACCATACACATAAAAAAAAGTGGAATATTTTGCTGCAGCCGGATTAAAACCACACAAAATACCTATCAGACCACCAGCACAGTCTGCCAATAGCAAAATCCCCGCACACCAGTGGCAGCGGGGATTGAAGGTAAAATCAGAGCCTAATCGTCTTAACGGCGATCAGGTTTATCCTGATACATTTCTTCGATTTCATCCTGATAACGGTCATGAATCACCTTTCTGCGCAGTTTTTGCGTCGGGGTTAATTCTCCGTCATGCATCGAAAAGGTTTTGGGAAGCAATTTGAATTTTTTGACCTGCTCAAATTTTGCCAGCCCATGCTGAAGATCGTTGATACGCTGCTCAAACAACTCAATGATCTGACTGTGCTTGATGAGATCAAGGCGATCCTGATACTTAATGTTCAGCTGTTTGGCATAGAGTTCCAAAGTATCAAAACAGGGAACGATCAGCGCCGACACGAATTTACGCGTATCCGCGATCACCGCGATCTGCTCAATAAAATGATCCTTACCCAGCGTGCCTTCAATCATCTGCGGCGCTATGTATTTACCCCCTGATGTTTTCATCAGCTCCTTAATCCGATCGGTAATAAACAGGTTACCTTCTGCATCCAGATAACCCGCATCACCGGTCTTGAGGAATCCTTGCTCATCAAAGGCACTCGCTGTTTCTTGCGGCATGTTGTAGTAACCGCGCATCACCATAGGACCACGAACCAGGATTTCGTTATTGGCACCAATTTTCACCTCGGCACCCGGCATCATGGTACCGATCGAGTCCGGATGAAACGTATCATCATCCCAGCACGAGACCGTTGCCGTGGTTTCTGTCATGCCGTAGCCCAGTTTAATGTTGATCCCCACCGCATGAAAAAAACGGCCAATGGTGGCATCGAGTTTGGCCCCACCGCACGGCATAAAGCGCACTCTGCCACCAAGCAGCTCGCGCAGCTTATTCAGCACCAGGCGGTCGGCCAGCCGATAAGCCTGACTCAATAGCCAGGCTGGCTTAACCTGCCTCGCCCGGCTTTGGGCCATTTTGGCGCCCATGTTGACCGCCCAGGTAAACAGCCACTTTTTATGCCAGGGTGCGCTGGCGACTTTGTCGTGAATGGCTGAGAAAATTTTCTCGTAGAAACGCGGCACTGCACACATCACTGTCGGCCGCACCTGAGTCAGGGCATCACGCACTTCTGCGACATCCTGCAGATAACAGTTAGTCGCTCCCTTATAAAGCACAAAACAGGTCCAGGCCCGTTCAAACACATGTGATAAAGGCAGGAAACAGAGTGATACATCTTGCTCTGTCAGGGTCAGACGCTGATCATGGCCACTAAGCTGTGCCGCCACATTACGATAGTCCAGCATCACCCCTTTCGGTCTGCCAGTCGTGCCGGAGGTATAAATCAGGGTAAACAGATCATCGTCGTTGGCCTGCAGCAGACGCTCAGATAGCTGTGATTGCTGTTCGGGCTGAGCTGAAGCAACAAACTGCTGCCAGTGAATAACCTGCGGCTCATCGCGGACTGCAACCTCATCACTCATCACCACGATAAGCTGCAAAGACGGACACAGTGCCAGTAACTGGCGCGCCGCGTCATATTGTGCCTGCTCACCGACAAACAGAACTTTTACCTGCGCATCCTGGACAATGAAAGCCGCCTGCTCGAGGGTATTGGTCGGGTAGATAGGCACTGATACCGCCCGAATCTGTAACGCGGCAAAATCAGCCATCGTCCAGCGCGGGCTGTTATTGGCAAAGATGCCGATTTTGTCCTGCACATCAAGGCCCAGACTCAGTAGTGCCAGTGACAGTTCGTCCATTTGCCGGCCGAACTGCGTCCAGCTGATACCTTGCCATTGCCCGCCAACTTTATGTTGCAGTGCGATTCGATTATTGCCGGTAGCCACCTGCTCCCGGATGCGTTTAACGATATGAAAAGTCAACTTCGTCATCTCTATTTACCTTTGGCTTACACCTGTAAGCTATTTCGCGCGCAAGTCTACCTTTCGCGGAGTAAAAGACAACGATGGATATCAAAGTTATCAGTAATCGTGGTGTGCTACAGAGAGAAAAAAACCTCAGACTGAATCACTTCAATCTGAGGTCATTTCTGGCTTGAGTGGCAGGTTATCCGGCGACCACGTTACCACAAATCATCATTAACTGATCTCGTAACCAAATGTGTCCTTTGTCTTTTTCACTCGACTCATGCCAGCTCAGGTAACCACTGATACGGCCGTGATCAAACGGGAACTCCAGCATTTGCAGCTCTTGCTTGTTGGCGGCATTTTCTACCATCCAGCGTGGAGCAATGGTCACCAGCTCAGACTGGCCAACCACATACAGTACATTGCTCAGACCGGTGCCTTCGTAGCTTGGCTGACAATCGAGCTCACGATAAGCCTGCTCAGAAAAACTGCGCTGGCCATGGACTTTGGACAGCTTCGCGTGCTGCTCGCGTGCCAACTCTTCACGGCTCACAGCCCCCTGAATACGCGGATGGTGTTTTGAAGTGACGACCACCAGCTCATCCTGGAAGATTTCTGTACTGGAGAAGCCCTGCTCATCAAAGTGAGCGTAATCGATAACGAAATCGATCTCCTGATAACGCATACGCTCAGCCAGTTGACGATCAAATTCCGCATCTAAATGCAGCTGAACATTCGGAGCCTGCTGGTGAATTCCGGTCATGATTTGCGGTGCGAAACGAATATCACACGGACTGCAAATCGCCAGTTTAAACAGACGGGTTGAAGATTCAGGGGCAAACACCGCACTTGGCAGTTCATTGCGAATTAATTGCAGAGCCTGACGGATAGGAGCAAACAACTGACGCGCACGCTGGGTTGGCTGGATACCACGTCCCTGACGCATAAACAGCTCATCATTAAACATCACTTTCAGACGGGCAACGGCGTTACTCACCGCCGGTTGAGACATGCCCAGGTTGTGTGCGGCTCGGGTAATATTCTGCTCTTGCATGACAGCATCAAACACCGTCAGCAAATTGAGGTCTACACCACGTAATGTACTTTCCATTCGATAGCTGGCTATGGCGCTCATCGTATCTTTTCTATCTAGCATTTGGTACGCCTCTTCGTAGTTGTCTGCTCACAGTCGCGAAACATTCGACGACTTATTGATGTCCGGAGGGGCAAGTGAATAGCCATTATTGGTGGTATTTATCTACCGGATACATCCATCGGGAAATCTAATATCAACATTCCCTAATCGATTGGCAATACGATTGATAAAAAGTCAGTATTTTTTACCCGAACACAAAAAAAGCCAATGAAATTCAATGCATTGGCTTTTTATAAAAAAATGTAAAAATCGATATCAATGACATAACCACACTCATTGACTGGATTAATAAATAAAAGTTTTATCGTTAACCATCATTTAGCGGGTTAATAGAAGCATAAAATCCAATCATGAGAGCAATCAATTTATTGAGACATAGCTCGGAAAATCGACCTGCTGCCATAAACTGTTGCATAACTCAGAGTGATCATTCCAGTGGCCTTTCAGCACCCAATCAACGATCGCATTCGCCACATTAGGGTACACCACTTTCTCTGCCTGTTTTTCATCCAGCCAGCGGCTCACTGCGGAAGGATCGAGAAAATCCATCACTGACGCCAAGCCAAGAATATCTAATGTCGCGACATTACTTTGCTGTTCAAACTGACCATTCAGCGGCTTGAGTAAAAGTTTCTTACCCAGCGACATCGCCTCTGACGGAAGCTCGAAACCACCATTGGCCATCACACCGGCACAATGATGCAAATGTTGTTGAAAGCGACTGTGACAAAGCGAGCGCAACTCAACGTTCTCGATCACCTCATCTTCAACAATATTGGGGTGATAAAACACAAACTGGTGATTAGCAAAACGGAACAGCAGCTCACACACCTCTTCGACGTTTTCAAACGGCAGATAGACCAGAATGTAATCCTGACAGCTGCTCGGTTGCAGTGAAGTGTGCACAATAGGCGGCAGAATCGGCTGTTCAAAATGATACCAGTGCAGGCCAAGGTGGTGATCGGCCGGAGCGAAACGGCGCATGATCACTTTATCAAGCCAGCTCGCGCCTTTCAGGGGCACCGAGTAACGAAAAGCGTTCTGATGGCTAATGCCGATGCAAGGAACCTTTTGCTGCTTTGCCGCCCAGGCGGACACCGGTTCAAAGTCGTTCAGCACCAGATCATAAGCAGAGAGATCCAACTGCTTAATTTCGCGCAGCAGTTGCAGCGGACTGTTATTGAGTGCGGTTTTACAATAATTCACCCGCCCCTTATCGGTGGTAAACGTCATTCCACGCCGGGTCTGGTAATCCCCAAAACACTCCATCGAGAAATATTGTCTCTGTGCCCGGCCGGAAAACAAAAAGTCAATTTGCGCACCGCGCAGGGCAAATGCCTCACACATCGCGCGAGCACGGGTAATATGCCCGTTGCCCGTGCCTTGCACACCGTAAAGGATCTTCA
Organism: Vibrio sp. ABG19; assembly: GCF_029962385.1. NCBI lineage: Bacteria > Pseudomonadati > Pseudomonadota > Gammaproteobacteria > Vibrionales > Vibrionaceae > Vibrio > Vibrio sp. ABG19. The sequence goes on from NZ_CP071708.1 coordinate 805,439, forward strand.
CAGGAAGCTCTCCAGCAATAACAGCGACAGAGTCGCGCTGCCGATGCCCAGACAGGCACCAATCAGTACATCACTTAAAAAATGTACCCCGAGCAAAATACGTGCACTGCCAATCAATGCCGCCCATAACAGGGCCAGTGCATAAATCTCAGGATAGAAATGGCCAATCAGGGTTGCCATTACAAACGCTGCTGCGGTGTGACCGGATGGCAGGCTGTAGCGATCAGACGGAGTAATAAACGCGGTCAGATGAGGTGATAATTCTGCCGGTCGACGGCGCTGAAAGCTGTTTTTTAACCCCCAGTACACCGGTAACTCAAACGCAAACGCCAGCAGACCGGCATACAAAAAAAGATGTCCGTTGTGCCCATCCAACGCCCACGCCAATACCCCAAACAAAACGTACAAGTGGCCGTCGCCAGTATGGGATACGGCCCTGCTCACCCGGGCGATCGGATGATTGAATTTGTGTTGTAAACACAGTATTGAAAAGGCCAAGTCAAGCTTAGCGATAGGTTCGATGGTACGCATAAGCACTCTTCTCCCTGTTGAGATACCCTATCTAGGCCAAAGATAAGAGCAGCAGATGACAAATCGGTGATGCTTTGTTTGTAAATGAATGACAAAGTCAGCAGGCACAAGTTCATGCACGCGCTTGACGCCAGATAAGCACCTTATTGCTATAAAACAGAACAAAAGACAAAAAGAGAAAACTTCGGCAACTCTGTATTTAGAGTGGGATTACGATACGAGCAATAGCATATAATGCTAACTGTAGATTCGATTGCAATTTAAAACTCCAGACCGCGAATAAAAAATCAACTTATGGTTGACGTGCTCAAGTGAGTGCGGTACTAATCTGTTATCTTAATTTTGGTGGTCAGCTTGTAATGACAATGCGCTTTTCTCTACTCCTCAGCCTGCTCCTTATCGTGATTCCATCGCGCGGGTAGTCTGTGGCAGAAAAACACCACAACAGATTTACAGAAACCCGCATCCAATGCGGGTTTTTTTATAATTAAATTCAGGAAGTAAACGATTAACTCTCGGAAAGAGGAAGCAAACATGAACGATCAGGTGATTATATTCGACACAACGTTGCGCGATGGTGAACAAGCATTATCTGCCAGCCTAACTGTAAAGGAAAAGCTGCAAATCGCATTCGCACTGGAACGCCTGGGTGTTGACGTGATCGAAGCGGGCTTTCCGGTTTCATCACCTGGTGATTTTGAATCGGTGCAAACCATCGCTAAAAACATCAAAAACAGTCGTGTTTGTGCCCTTTCCCGTGCCGTTGCAAAAGATATCGATGTCGCAGCAGAAGCACTGAAAGTCGCTGAAGCTTTCCGAATCCACACCTTCCTGGCGACTTCCACCATCCACGTTCAAGACAAATTACGCCGCACTTACGATAATGTGGTAGAAATGGCCGTAAATGCCGTTAAACATGCGCGTAACTACACCGATGATGTCGAGTTCTCATGTGAAGATGCTGGCCGTACTCCTATCGATAATCTGTGCCGTATGGTGGAAGCGGCGATTAATGCGGGCGCGACCACAATTAACATCCCGGATACCGTGGGTTACACCCTGCCAAGCGAATTCGGTGGTATTATTGAGCAGCTGTTTAACCGCGTACCAAACATCGATAAAGCGGTTATCTCCGTTCATTGTCACGATGACTTAGGCTTATCGGTTGCCAACTCAATTGCAGCTGTTCAAGCTGGTGCACGTCAGGTAGAAGGGACTATTAACGGTATCGGTGAACGCGCCGGTAATACCGCGCTGGAAGAAGTGGCTATGATCATCAAAACGCGTGGCGAACTGATGGGCGTAAAAACCGGCTTCAAGCATGAAGAAATCAGCCGTACCAGTAAACTGGTCAGCCAGCTGTGTAACATGCCGATTCAAAGTAACAAAGCCATCGTCGGTGCCAATGCCTTCAGTCACTCTTCCGGTATCCACCAGGACGGTATGCTGAAAAATAAGAATACCTACGAAATCATGACACCGGAGTCGATTGGCCTGAAAAACCAAGCTCTGAACCTGACCAGCCGCAGCGGCCGTGCTGCAGTCAAGAGTCACATGGATAGCATGGGTTACAACGAGGCTGAGTACAATCTGGATGCTTTATACGCCGACTTCCTGAAACTGGCTGACCGTAAAGGCCAGGTATTTGACTACGATCTGGAAGCGCTGATGCACTTCTCGAATCTGCGCGAAGAAGATGATTTCTACAAGCTGAACTACCTGAGTGTCCAGTCCGGTAGTGTGATGGCGACAACATCCATCAAACTGCAATGCGGTGACGAAGAGAAATGCGAAGCCGCAGTCGGTAACGGCCCGGTAGATGCGCTATACCAATGTATCTACCGCATCACCGGTTACGATATCGTACTGGACAAGTTTGATCTGACCGCTAAAGGCGAAGGTGAAGACGGCTTAGGTCAGGCGGATATCATCGCTAATTACAAAGGCCGTAAATATCACGGTACCGGCATCTCAACCGATATCGTAGAAGCATCCGGCCAGGCACTACTGCACGTGATTAACAGCATTCATCGTGCTGACCAGATTGCCGAAATTAAACAGAAAAAGAAAATAGCGACGGTTTAAGACCGCCACTATCGCAAACACAACTTTGAACGAAAAATATCAGATACGTAAAGGACTCGCATGACAGACAAAACTTACAAGATTGCCGTACTTCCAGGTGACGGCATCGGCCCAGAAGTAATGCAGCAGGCACACAAGGTGCTGGATGCAGTAGAAAAGAAACACCAGTTAACTTTCGTGCGTGAAGAACATGACATTGGCGGTATCGCCATCGACAATCACGGTTGTCCGCTGCCAGAAAGCACTCTGCAGGCTTGTGAAGAGTCTGATGCCGTGCTGTTCGGTTCTGTCGGTGGCCCTAAGTGGGAACACCTGCCACCAAACGATCAGCCAGAGCGTGGCGCCCTGCTGCCACTGCGTAAGCATTTCCAGTTGTTCTGTAACCTGCGTCCTGCGCAGATCCATAAAGGTCTGGAAGCCTTTTCTCCTTTACGTGCTGATATTTCTGAGCGTGGTTTTGATATTGTGGTGGTCCGCGAGCTGACCGGTGGTATCTATTTTGGTCAGCCAAAAGGCCGTGAAGGTGAAGGCGCAAATGAAAAAGCGTTTGATACCGAGGTCTACCACCGTTACGAGATTGAACGTATTGCCAAGATTGCGTTTGAGTCTGCGCGCCTGCGTCGTAAGAAAGTCTGCTCAATCGATAAAGCCAACGTACTGCAAAGTTCCATTTTGTGGCGCGAAGTGGTGACTGAAATCGCCAAGGATTACCCGGACGTTGAACTGTCGCACATGTACATCGACAACGCGACCATGCAGCTGATCAAAGATCCATCTCAGTTCGACGTCATGCTGTGCTCTAACATCTTCGGTGACATCATCTCTGACGAATGTGCAATGATCACAGGTTCCATGGGGATGCTGCCATCTGCCAGCATGAACGAGAGCCAGTTTGGCCTGTTTGAGCCTGCGGGCGGCAGTGCGCCGGATATCGCAGGTAAGAACATCGCCAACCCGGTCGCGCAGATCCTGTCTGCGGCACTGATGCTGCGTTACAGTCTGGGCGAAGAGAATGCGGCGCAGGACATCGAGACAGCCGTCAGCAAGGCGCTGTCTGCAGGCCAGCTGACCGGAGATCTGGCTGGTGACAAACCAGCGCTGTCGACCAGCGAAATGGGTGATGTGATTGCCGGATACATTCTGAACGCATAATCGTCTCAAGCATAACTAAAAGAGCCGGTTTAAACCGGCTCCACTCTGGCTCTCTTGAGCTCAAGGAAGTAGCAATGTCCCAAGCAAAAACCTTATACGAAAAAGTTTACGATGCGCACGTTGTCGTTGCGGCGCAGGGTGAAAACCCGATTCTGTATATCGACCGCCACCTGGTCCACGAAGTGACCTCGCCACAGGCATTTGACGGCCTGCGCGAAAAAGGACGCCAAGTGCGTCAGGTCGGTAAGACCTTCGCGACCATGGACCACAACGTATCGACCACCACCAAAGACATCAATGCGTCCGGCGAAATGGCCCGTATTCAGATGGAAACCCTGTCTAAGAACTGTGAAGAGTTTGGCGTCACCCTGTATGACCTCAACCACAAATACCAGGGCATAGTACACGTTATGGGACCTGAGCTGGGTATTACCCTGCCGGGCATGACGATCGTATGTGGTGACTCACATACTGCGACTCACGGTGCGTTCGGTTCACTGGCATTCGGCATCGGTACGTCCGAAGTTGAACACGTTCTGGCGACCCAGACGCTGAAACAAGCGCGCGCCAAGACAATGAAAATTGAAGTCAAAGGCAAAGTTGCCGAGGGCATTACCGCGAAAGATATCGTACTGGCTATCATTGGTGAAACCACGGCGGCTGGCGGTACCGGCTATGTGGTTGAATTCTGCGGCGAAGCTATCCGTGATCTATCGATGGAAGGCCGTATGACCGTGTGTAACATGGCTATTGAGTTAGGCGCAAAAGCTGGCTTGATCGCACCAGATGAGACCACATTTAACTACATCAAAGGTCGTAAGTTTGCACCAAGCGGTGCTGACTGGGATGCGGCCGTCGAGTACTGGAAAACCTTTAAAACGGACGAAGACGCGCAGTTCGATGCTGTCGTAACTCTGAACGGTGCTGACATCAAACCGCAGGTTACCTGGGGAACCAACCCGGGCCAGGTGATCGCCGTTGATCAACCAATTCCGGCTCCGGCTTCATTTGCCGATCCGGTAGAACGCGCTTCAGCAGAAAAAGCACTGGCTTACATGGGTCTGGAAGCAGGCAAAATGCTGTCTGACTACCCGGTTGATAAAGTCTTCGTCGGTTCCTGTACTAACTCACGTATCGAAGATATGCGTGCAGCAGCGGCAGTTGCCAAAGGCAAGAAAGTCGCCTCTCACGTGCAGGCTCTGATCGTCCCTGGCTCTGAACAGGTGAAAGCTCAGGCGGAAGCTGAAGGTCTGGATAAGATCTTTATCGAAGCCGGTTTTGAATGGCGCCTGCCGGGTTGCTCAATGTGTCTGGCGATGAACAATGACCGCTTAGGTCCTGGGGAGCGTTGTGCATCGACCTCCAACCGTAACTTTGAAGGCCGTCAGGGCCGTGATGGTCGTACCCATCTGGTCAGCCCGGCAATGGCAGCAGCCGCCGCGATCGCTGGCCACTTCGTCGATATCCGCGAAATTAACTAAGGACAGAGGACATAAACAATGGCAGGTTTTCAACAACATACAGGCTTAGTGGTTCCTCTGGACGCAGCAAACGTCGATACAGATGCCATCATCCCGAAACAGTTTCTGCAGAAAGTAAACCGCATCGGTTTTGGTAAGCACCTGTTCCACGACTGGCGCTTCCTGGATGATGCCGGTCAGCAGGCCAATCCGGAATTTGTGATGAACAAAGCCCGTTATCAGGGCGCCAGTATTCTGCTGGCGCGCGAGAACTTCGGTTGTGGTTCATCTCGTGAGCACGCTCCCTGGGCACTGGCTGATTATGGTATCCGTGTCATGATCGCCCCAAGCTTTGCGGACATTTTCTACGGTAACTCAATCAACAACCAGATGGTTCCGGTACGCCTGACCGAGCAGGAAGTGGATGAACTGTTCACTTACGTTGAAGCTAACGAAGGGGCACACATCACGGTTGATCTGGAAAGCATGACAGTTTCTGCGAATGGCAAAAGCTACTCATTTGAAATCGATGAGTTCCGTCGTCACTGTCTGCTCAACGGGTTAGACAACATCGGCCTGACGCTTCAGCATGAAGCGAAGATCGCCGAATATGAAGCAAAAATCCCGGCGTTTCTGAAATAACGGCGCGATTGAGATTCTGTACAAGGGCTGCATACTGCAGCCCTTTTTGTACCTGACGTATTTTAGCGGCTAGTATTAATTCTATAAGCAATTGTCACCTTATCCGGTCTGAATGACGTCAGCTCAGCAACAGTAAGGAAAGTTACGCCGATGAAATACCTACTGAGTTTATTACTCTGCTTGCCTGTCAGCGTATTCGCTGCACCAAAAGCTGATTTGTGGCTTTTTTGGACGGCCAGTAACCAAGAAAACCGGCAAAAAATAGCTCATGACGCCTGGCAACAACTACTTGATCGCTATCTCTCCCGCAATGGCGAATATACCTTGTTTAACTACGCCGCCGTCAGCCAGACAGATCAGCACAAACTCAGTCGTTACCTTTCTTCTCTGGCGGCTATCGACCCAAGGACGCTTAACCGTTCAGAGCAATATGCCTATTGGATAAATCTCTATAATGCACAAACGGTACAACTCATCCTCCAACACTATCCACTCGACTCCATTACCCAATTAGGCGGCCTGTTCAGCTTTGGGCCCTGGGATGACAAAGTGCTCACGATTGCCGGTCAGACGTTAACCCTGAATGACATAGAGCACCGTATACTGCGCCCGATCTGGCTCGAACCAAGAACTCACTATGCACTCAACTGCGCCAGCCTGGGCTGCCCCAACCTGCAGCCTCAAGCCTTTACTGCTGATAATCTCGATCAGTTGCTCGATAGTGCCGCACAAGAGTTTATCAATAGTGAAAAAGGCGCGCACATGCAAGACGAAAAGCTGGTTCTCTCCAGTATTTATGACTGGTATCAGGTCGATTTTGGCTCCCGTCAGCAGCTCATACAGCACCTGGCTACCTATCGTGCAGACCTGTCCGGTTTTCGGGGCAATATCCGCTATCAGTACAACTGGGCATTAAATGAGGCGGGAGCGGGAATATAGAGAGTCTAGGAAATATGTCGCATAGGGGCATACTAAGCCACACCCATGTGAGAACAATTATTGATAAAAACAGAGAGAAGGAAGGGACGAGTTGTCACTCTAGGAACTAGGATTCTGGAAGCTTAAAACGAGAAAACCCCGACCTTGTGGTCAGGGTTTTGAAATCAAGCCTGGCGATGTCCTACTCTCACATGGGGAAACCCCACACTACCATCGGCGCTACTTCGTTTCACTTCTGAGTTCGGAATGGAATCAGGTGGGTCCAAAGTGCTATGGTCGCCAAACAAATTTTTTGACCGCTTACGCGTGTCGAATAAATGGTGCTGATACCCAGAATCGAACTGGGGACCTCATCCTTACCAAGGATGCGCTCTACCGACTGAGCCATATCAGCACACTAAATCTTGTCACTGAGGACGAGAAACCTGTTTAAAACAAGTCTCTGCTTTGCCTTCAGCTTTTCTGAAAAAGCTGAAAACAAGAAATTAAAGCCTGGCGATGTTCTACTCTCACATGGGGAGGCCCCACACTACCATCGACGCTGTTTCGTTTCACTTCTGAGTTCGGAATGGAATCAGGTGGGTCCAAAACGCTATGGTCGCCAAGCAAATTCTGTTTAACTACCGCTGTAAGCGATAATTACCTTTTATTTTCACTTTTTTAAAAGTGAAGACAAAAGATTGGAAAGCTGTTTATGTTCTCATCACACATTCAATGTACTGGTCATTGAGTCCATCAAAACCCCTTGGGTGTTGTATGGTTAAGCCTCACGGGCAATTAGTACAGGTTAGCTCAACGCCTCACAACGCTTACACACCCTGCCTATCAACGTTCTAGTCTCGAACAACCCTTTAGGACACTTAAAGTGTCAGGGAAGACTCATCTCAGGGCTCGCTTCCCGCTTAGATGCTTTCAGCGGTTATCGATTCCGAACTTAGCTACCGGGCAATGCGTCTGGCGACACAACCCGAACACCAGAGGTTCGTCCACTCCGGTCCTCTCGTACTAGGAGCAGCCCCCTTCAATCTTCCAACGCCCACGGCAGATAGGGACCGAACTGTCTCACGACGTTCTAAACCCAGCTCGCGTACCACTTTAAATGGCGAACAGCCATACCCTTGGGACCGACTTCAGCCCCAGGATGTGATGAGCCGACATCGAGGTGCCAAACACCGCCGTCGATATGAACTCTTGGGCGGTATCAGCCTGTTATCCCCGGAGTACCTTTTATCCGTTGAGCGATGGCCCTTCCATTCAGAACCACCGGATCACTATGACCTGCTTTCGCACCTGCTCGAATTGTCATTCTCGCAGTCAAGCGGGCTTATGCCATTGCACTAACCTCACGATGTCCAACCGTGATTAGCCCACCTTCGTGCTCCTCCGTTACTCTTTGGGAGGAGACCGCCCCAGTCAAACTACCCACCAGGCACTGTCCTCGAACCGGATAACGGTCCAGAGTTAGAACATCAAACATACAAGGGTGGTATTTCAAGGACGGCTCCAACGCAACTGGCGTCACGTCTTCAAAGCCTCCCACCTATCCTACACATGTAGGTTCAATGTTCAGTGCCAAGCTGTAGTAAAGGTTCACGGGGTCTTTCCGTCTAGCCGCGGGTACACTGCATCTTCACAGCGATTTCAATTTCACTGAGTCTCGGGTGGAGACAGCGTGGCCATCATTACGCCATTCGTGCAGGTCGGAACTTACCCGACAAGGAATTTCGCTACCTTAGGACCGTTATAGTTACGGCCGCCGTTTACCGGGGCTTCGATCAAGAGCGTCGACCGAAGTCTAACCCCATCAATTAACCTTCCGGCACCGGGCAGGCGTCACACCGTATACGTCATCTTACGATTTTGCACAGTGCTGTGTTTTTAATAAACAGTTGCAGCCACCTGGTATCTGCGACTTCCAATAGCTCCATCCGCGAGGGACTTCACCGTCAGAAGCGTACCTTCTCCCGAAGTTACGGTACCATTTTGCCTAGTTCCTTCACCCGAGTTCTCTCAAGCGCCTTGGTATTCTCTACCCGACCACCTGTGTCGGTTTGGGGTACGATTCCTTACAATCTGAAGCTTAGAGGCTTTTCCTGGAAGCATGGCATCAATGACTTCATCACCGTAGTGACTCGACATCGTGTCTCAGCCTTACAGAGAGCCGGATTTACCTAACTCTCAAGCCTACGCACTTGAACCTGGACAACCGTCGCCAGGCCCACCTAGCCTTCTCCGTCCCCCCATCGCAATTGTAAGAAGTACGGGAATATTAACCCGTTTCCCATCGACTACGCCTTTCGGCCTCGCCTTAGGGGTCGACTTACCCTGCCCCGATTAACGTTGGACAGGAACCCTTGGTCTTCCGGCGAGGAGGTTTTTCACCCCCTTTATCGTTACTCATGTCAGCATTCGCACTTCTGATACCTCCAGCATGCCTTACAGCACACCTTCAACGGCTTACAGAACGCTCCCCTACCCAATACGATAAATCGCATTGCCGCAGCTTCGGTTTACAGCTTAGCCCCGTTACATCTTCCGCGCAGGCCGACTCGACTAGTGAGCTATTACGCTTTCTTTAAATGATGGCTGCTTCTAAGCCAACATCCTAGCTGTCTGAGCCTTCCCACATCGTTTCCCACTTAGCTGTAATTTGGGACCTTAGCTGGCGGTCTGGGTTGTTTCCCTCTCCACGACGGACGTTAGCACCCGCCGTGTGTCTCCCGGATAGTACTTACTGGTATTCGGAGTTTGCAAAGGGTTGGTAAGTCGGGATGACCCCCTAGCCTTAACAGTGCTCTACCCCCAGTAGTATTCGTCCGAGGCGCTACCTAAATAGCTTTCGGGGAGAACCAGCTATCTCCGAGTTTGATTGGCCTTTCACCCCTAGCCACAAGTCATCCGCTAATTTTTCAACATTAGTCGGTTCGGTCCTCCAATTGATGTTACTCAATCTTCAACCTGCCCATGGCTAGATCACTCGGTTTCGGGTCTATATCCAGAGACTGAACGCCCAGTTAAGACTCGGTTTCCCTACGGCTCCCCTAAATGGTTAACCTTGCCACTGAATATAAGTCGCTGACCCATTATACAAAAGGTACGCAGTCACACCACGAAGGTGCTCCTACTGCTTGTACGTACACGGTTTCAGGTTCTATTTCACTCCCCTCACAGGGGTTCTTTTCGCCTTTCCCTCACGGTACTGGTTCACTATCGGTCAGTCAGGAGTATTTAGCCTTGGAGGATGGTCCCCCCATGTTCAGACAGGATAACACGTGTCCCGCCCTACTCGATTTCACTGAACATACGCTGTCGGCTACGGGGCTATCACCCTGTTTCGCGGTCCTTTCCAGAACCTTCACCTGACGCATGTAAAGCTTAAGGGCTAATCCAATTTCGCTCGCCGCTACTTTCGGAATCTCAATTGATTTCTTTTCCTCGGGGTACTTAGATGTTTCAGTTCCCCCGGTTCGCTTCATTAACCTATGTATTCAGTTAATGATACCTGCTTATGCAGGTGGGTTTCCCCATTCGGAAATCGTAGACTCAAGTGGCTCTTACTGCCTCATCTACGCTTATCGCAAGTTAGTACGTCCTTCATCGCCTCTGACTGCCAAGGCATCCACCGTGTACGCTTAGTCACTTAACCATACAACCCGAAGGAGTTTCGAGTTGATGAACCAAGTCACCAAGGTTTCGTTGTCTCTCATTATTTGAATGAGCGAGAGACTTTTCGATTTTGCCGGACTCAATTTTGAAACTTGTTAAACAAGTTTCTACCAAGCACACTTGAATGTGTTGTTGGTGTATTCCATTTCGGAATACATTGAGAACTTTACAAATAATGTTTCGTTTACGAATAAACAAAAGATTATTTTGTCAGCTTTCCAAATTGTTAAAGAGCAAGATTCGTATCTCTAATGAGATGAACCATGTTTAAGAGCACTGATTTCTTCTTTATGAAGGAATGCGCTTAAAGATGGTGGAGCTAAGCAGGATCGAACTGCTGACCTCCTGCGTGCAAGGCAGGCGCTCTCCCAGCTGAGCTATAGCCCCATCAGGTGTTGATACTGTGTGCCAATCTCCTGGGAGGAAGATTGGTGGGTCTGAGTGGACTCGAACCACCGACCTCTCGCTTATCAGGCGAACGCTCTAACCACCTGAGCTACAGACCCAGTATCGTCTCTTAAATCGTATAAACCATCAATCTGTGTGAACACTCATCGCAATAATCATTCGTATAAGGAGGTGATCCAGCGCCAGGTTCCCCTAGCGCTACCTTGTTACGACTTCACCCCAGTCATGAACCACAAAGTGGCAAGCGTCCTCCCGAAGGTTAAACTACCTGCTTCTTTTGCAGCCCACTCCCATGGTGTGACGGGCGGTGTGTACAAGGCCCGGGAACGTATTCACCGTGGCATTCTGATCCACGATTACTAGCGATTCCGACTTCATGGAGTCGAGTTGCAGACTCCAATCCGGACTACGACGCACTTTTTGGGATTCGCTCACTTTCGCAAGTTGGCCGCCCTCTGTATGCGCCATTGTAGCACGTGTGTAGCCCTACTCGTAAGGGCCATGATGACTTGACGTCGTCCCCACCTTCCTCCGGTTTATCACCGGCAGTCTCCCTGGAGTTCCCGACTTTACTCGCTGGCAAACAAGGATAAGGGTTGCGCTCGTTGCGGGACTTAACCCAACATTTCACAACACGAGCTGACGACAGCCATGCAGCACCTGTCTCTCAGTTCCCGAAGGCACAAGACTGTCTCCAGTCTCTTCTGAGGATGTCAAGAGTAGGTAAGGTTCTTCGCGTTGCATCGAATTAAACCACATGCTCCACCGCTTGTGCGGGCCCCCGTCAATTCATTTGAGTTTTAATCTTGCGACCGTACTCCCCAGGCGGTCTACTTAACGCGTTAGCTCCGAAAGCCACGGCTCAAGGCCACAACCTCCAAGTAGACATCGTTGACGGCGTGGACTACCAGGGTATCTAATCCTGTTTGCTCCCCACGCTTTCGCATCTGAGTGTCAGTATCTGTCCAGGGGGCCGCCTTCGCCACCGGTATTCCTTCAGATCTCTACGCATTTCACCGCTACACCTGAAATTCTACCCCCCTCTACAGTACTCTAGCCTGCCAGTTTCAAATGCAATTCCGAGGTTGAGCCCCGGGCTTTCACATCTGACTTAACAAACCACCCATGCGCTTTACGCCCAGTAATTCCGATTAACGCTCGCACCCTCCGTATTACCGCGGCTGCTGGCACGGAGTTAGCCGGTGCTTCTTCTGCAGCTAACGTCAAACGAATGCGCTATTAACGCACCCGCCTTCCTCACTGCTGAAAGTACTTTACAACCCGAAGGCCTTCTTCATACACGCGGCATGGCTGCATCAGGCTTGCGCCCATTGTGCAATATTCCCCACTGCTGCCTCCCGTAGGAGTCTGGACCGTGTCTCAGTTCCAGTGTGGCTGATCATCCTCTCAGACCAGCTAGGGATCGTCGCCTTGGTGAGCCCTTACCTCACCAACTAGCTAATCCCACCTGGGCATATCCTGACGCGAGAGGCCCGAAGGTCCCCCTCTTTGGCCCGAAGGCATTATGCGGTATTAGCCATCGTTTCCAATGGTTATCCCCCACATCAGGGCAATTTCCCAGGCATTACTCACCCGTCCGCCGCTCGCCGCCCTTAACGTTCCCCGAAGGTTCAGTTAAGTCGCTGCCGCTCGACTTGCATGTGTTAGGCCTGCCGCCAGCGTTCAATCTGAGCCATGATCAAACTCTTCAATTTAAGATTTGATTCCCTAAATAATTAGGGGAGGCTCAATGAATACTGACTTCAAATTACCTTAGTAATTCAAAGCTATTACCATTCCAACAGAATGGTAATGAATTGACTGTGCTCGAATGATTGCTCATTCAAATTTGGTCACTCAGTTCATTGATACCTAAGTTGATTCTTTAGAATCATCTTCGATTATCATCAACGAGTGCCCACACAGATTGATAGGTTTATATTGTTAAAGAGCGTTGCTTTTTCGAAACTTTCTTCTCAAAGCGGAGGTGCATTCTAGCGAGTTAATTTGAAGAGTCAAACACTTTTTCAAATTTATTTCTCAGAAGCTTTTCACCTCGCTGACCAGCGCTGAAGCCTTGTGGCGTCTGCCGTGTCAGTGAGGCGGCATTATAGAGAGTTGCTTCAACTTGGCAATACTAAAAATCACTTTTTTTATAAAAAAACGTTCGTTTGGTTATTAAACAAACGAACGACTTTTTATGCAGACTTTACTCTCAGCACACCCACAATTTACTCACAAAAAACTGTGGATAACTAATCGTCACTATCAAAAAAATAGGAAATCCGTGAACGAGGATTGAGGTAATCACGAATTTTGTCCGGTAACTTATTCGGTAATATCGCACTGACTATCTTTATGTCTTTACTAGCCAGGTCAATAATCGGAGCCTGAGTACGTGGTACTGAAGGGTCATAGATAAGGACATTAGGAAACAGCAGATGCTTAGCATTCACCGAGATGACCAGCCCCACCATATCATTAGAGAGCTGAACCACTGTTCCGGGCGGAAACACCCCCATGAATTTGACCATGATATTGAGGTTTTCATGGTTATACAGATGGCGGCAATTCTTATAAAGGTGAGATAACGCGATATAAGGGATTTTTTGCTCAGCCACCACATTGGGGTGGCAAAGGTTATCAAACGCATTGGCGACTGCGACCACCTGCGCTAATTCATCAATCTCTTCTTCTTTATAGCCCTGCGGATAGCCAGAGCCATCATTCAATTCATGATGTTGCTCTATCACTCGCATCGCACTAGCCGGAAAGTCCTCTATATTAGCCGCTAACTCCTGACCATACTTGGTATGCAGTTTAAGGTAGTTTTTTTCCGGTTCGCTAAGCGGAGTCGGCTTTCTGACAATTGCACTCGGAACGCGCATTTTACCAATATCATGAAACAGACAGGCGAAGGCGAGCTCTTTTAATTTGTCGGCAGGAAATCCTTTGTTCTTTCCGATCATCATGGCAATCACTGAAACATTAAGTGAATGGAAATAGATGTCTTCAAACTCACTTTTGCTGTTCATCAGGTGCAGGGTGACGCTGTCCTCACTGAGCAGCTTGTCGACAACATCGTCGACCAGCTGCTTAGCTTCATCGACCGCATCCTGCGGACGATTACGAATTTTGTTCATAACCGCACGCATACGGGCCAGTGAGCGTTCAAATTCTTTCTCACAATGCAAAACCCGGCGCCGATAAGCATTCAGTTTCTCGATTCGTTTCTGCTTTTCCTGCCATAACTTGTCAGCTTCATCGTCAATCGCTGGGTCACTACTCTGTTCAGCTTCCGACTGCCCCTGAGTCTGTGGAGGTAAAGGCGAGGTATCGCTTTGGGCCGGATTCAAAAATACGTGCTGGATACCCAGATGCCGAATCAGGCGGATTTGCTCCTGAGTCGTAATCTTAAAGCTGTTAAACAGAAAAGGATGCTCATTCCATTTGACCGGCAAACGGATATGTAACCCAGGTTGCAGCCTATCGACCGTAATTTTGATACTTGCCACTCTATCACTCTGTCCTTGGTACGCAGGCTCCTACTAATCAGGGGCCTTGATATTAGGTGTTCATATATTAGAAGAACTCAATAATAAGGTCATCAATACAATACTCAGAGAGCTGCGTATAAAGCGAGATCTTCAACAAACTTCGCAATTAATGATCCAGCGAACACCGAACTGATCCTCAACTTTTCCGCATCGGGTGCCCCAGAACGTGTCTTCTAATGGCATCATCACTTTACCTTGTTCAGCTAACTGTTCGAATAATACGAGTTGACGATCAATGTCATCCATCACCACAGACAGTGCAATCTGATTATCTTTGAGTTCCTGCGTTGCAATGCCATCAGACAGCATTAACTTCATATGCTGCGTGACCAGTTCAGCATGCATGATCCAGTTCGGGTTAACGCCTTTAATCAGCTGTGGCGCTTCATGAAAATAGCGTTTGGTTAATACATGGCCATCAAAACACTGGCAATAAAAGTCGAGCGCCTGTTCACAGCGGCCGGAAAAAAATATATACGGTGTGAGGATAAACATAGACACCTCCTGCTTTTATAAGAAGCATAGTCGATTCCTCTCACCAAATCTGAATACTGGTATGTCGCTCTATAGAAAGGAACTCAGGCACGCAAAAGTCCAGCCAGCTTGTCTTCCGCATCTTTAGCTAACAATCACTCATCTCAGTACGGTTACGACCATTATGTTTGGCCTGATACAGTGCCATATCCGCCTTTTTCATCACTGATTCAATCGCCTCATCACCAGCGGACCAATATGCCACACCAATTGAAATAGTAATGGCTGGCACCATAGTGAAACTATGATTGGCCACTGAGGCCCGGATACGTTCCGCCACCTCATAAGCCCGGGCGATATGGGTATTACTGAGCAACAGGATAAATTCTTCCCCGCCTGCACGACACACAATATCTTGCTCCCGTGCCTGCTGTTTCATCAAACTCGATACTTCCCGCAACAGCTCATCACCCGCATCATGCCCATAGGTATCATTCACCTTCTTGAAATAATCCAAATCGAGCGCAAGCACAGAAAATGGCATCTGGCGGACGGTAAAACTCTCAATACTTTTTTCTAACCCACGTCGGTTCAACAATCCGGTCATAGCATCAGTTAAGCTATCGGACTGCAGTCGATCGATGGTGTTAGACGCAACCCCGAATGCACGTAAGAAACTCTGTTTGAGGTGAGCAGCCTCAAAGTACCAAGGTTTGACGAGTTTCATCTCATCCATGAGTGAACTGTCACTTTCAAGTTTCTTAACCGCGCTGGCCAGTTGCCAAAGTGGTTTTGAGATAAAAATCGCCGATATCCAGATAATAATCAGGGTGACGATACCTATCGGAATCGATTGCCACACCACTTGAAGCAACTGATCATCAAGAACCATCAACGCCTCTGCACGCGGTTTCTGCGCCACAATACCCCAACCAGATTGTTTAACCGGAGCATAACCAGCCAGCATTTCAGTACCGAAAACATTTAAAGTCTCGATGTGGCCGCTTTCACCACGTGCGACTGCGTTTATCGCAGCATTTTTCGTGATCACCTGACCGATGCGCCGATGGTCCGGGTGATAAACCAAAGTACGATTATGATCCACTACATACAGATATGAACCGTCACGATAACTGTGTTTACCCAGTAACGTGGCCAGCATGTTTTCCTGCTCCAGATAAATCGTGCCACTGACAAATCCCTGATAGTGGCCGGAAGCTGAAAAGATCGGATAAGAGATACTGGTAATATAGTTGCCCGCTGGAGAGACGAAAGGATCGGTAATCAGCGGCTTTTGTGCTGTGAGAGACTGGAGCGAGTTGACGCCGGTCAGAGCTATACCTGTCACTGGCAGCGTTTGCGGCGCAATCGCCTTAATCACACCATCAGCGTTGACCACGACCACAGAATTAAATGAATCGGTCTGCTGTTTTAACCGTTCAGTTTCAGCTAACAACAATTCAGGATCCGCTATTTTATCACTCAGCACCGCGGCACTAAACGCGAGCTGATTGAGTGCTGAAGTCAAAAATGCATCTGTCATTTCGGCCATCTTCTCGGCATACACCTGATTAGAAGCCAAAGTATTGGTGATGATTAACTCTCGCTGCACCCGATACATGGAGTAAAATGCATTGATTAGGGTGATGAATGCCGTGAATAGGCACAACAGTAAAATGAGTCTTCTTAAATTTAGTTTATCTCCAGACACTTCTATCATTCCATTAACCGTTGCCTATTAGTTTTCTTCCGCCAAATTTCCGTGCACAATAATAGCGACAACTTCCTTCCCATCACATGCAATAAATCAGAGTACTAACATTGTTCACGTCCAAAAAATGACACTAAGCCAAGATTAAAGTGTGAATTTAATTCATAGTAACATTGAACAGAATTCAATTTGATACAAATCACAATATGGTTCAATAACCGCCATCATCCCACGTACTTCAGGCGCTTAAGATGAAAAAATTAACCATCATAGACGGTGGTATGGGCAGAGAATTAGAACGAATCGGTGCCCCGTTTTCACAAACAATGTGGAGTGCACAAGCACTGTTGGAAACACCAGGCTATGTGCGCCAGGCTCATCAAAATTTTATTGATGCCGGAGCGCAAGTCATCATTGCGAACAGCTCCGCTTGCGTACCCTTTTATCTCGGTCAAGAGTGCTATCAGGCCAAAGGTGAGTCACTGGCACGCGAAGCCGCGATTATCGCTCAGTCCGTCGTACAGCACGAAAAAGTGAAGCACCGGAATAAAGTTCTGGCTGCGGGTGCGTTATCTCCGCCGTATGGCAATGACGACCCAGACCTGTTTGATGCTGAATCTGCACTGGGTATCTATCACGCTCTGTTTGCAGCCCAAAACCGCTACGTTGATCTGTGGTTCGCAGAAGAGATAGCCAGTATAGCTGAACTCACATTAGTGCAATCGGTTCTGCAACACGCTCAACAGCCCTGTTACTACATTTTATCGCTGAGCAACGAAACAACCCCCGAGCTTCAGTTGCGCTCCGGAGAATCCGCTATTGATGCCATTGATTTTATCGTCCAGCACGGTGGCGAGGGTATTCTGTTTGAGAGTGAAACAACCGACGTCATTTCCCAGGCTATTGCTCGTGCCGCGGAACGCATCAAGCGTGCAGATATCGAACTTGGCGGATACATCAATTTTTCCACCACCACAGACTCTGCGCTCACAGCACAAAACACGAGTACACCAAGCTCCGAACTCTCACCACAAAGTTACTTAGTATTAGCGCAGCATTGGTATCAACTCGGTGCCACTCTTTTCGGAGGATGTTGCGGAATCAGGCCGGAACATATCCAAGCGCTGGCTCGATGGCGTGATAGCCAGGAACCGTTGGTAGCTGTTGAATAATATTCATCTTCAGGCCGTGATAAACACAAACAATACCCCCCCCCCGAAAATTTCGGGGGGGTATTGTTATTACCAAACATATTGCTCGACGCCCTAAGGCTCACTAAGCCAAATGAGCCAGACTGAATACCAGGCTCAGTTCATCACGATTTCGGTACACACCCCAAACTTATTCCAATTCAACATACCACCACTCGATCATCTGCCCGAAAAGCCATGGTTATTAATCACATCTGATGCCCTCAGTCGAAATGGCGCTCAAAGACCTAAATATCAGGACACAAAAATAAATGCACTTTTTTACGTCCATGGTTGAACTGCAATCGATGTCGCTACGTATCAGAGATAGTTGGCAGAAGTAGCGCTGACAAATCGTGTTTAAGATTACGCTGCAACAGGAAAATATTATGAAAAATCGTTTTACAGCTTCAGCAAAAACCTTTTGTCTTTTCACTGTACTAACTACCGCTTCTTCTCTGGCATGGGCCGGACATCATCTCGGCGTTAAAGCCACTGATCAGGATGTTTCCGGTGGAACAGTATCTGCCAACATGATAATGGCCGGCGACAATGGCTGGATGGTGGTGCACCGCACTGATAAAGAAATGAAACCGGGTCCGGTGGTTGGTTATTCGCCGGTTAAGAAAGGCAATAACAGCGACGTCACAGCGATACTGACTGAACCGGTAAAATCTGGTGAGATGCTGATGTTAATGTTACACGGCGAAGCCGGCGGCATGAAAACCGGTATTTTTGAGTACACGTTAGGTGCCAAAGAAGATGGTCCGGTACGCGAAGACGGCAAACTGGTCATGAGTGTGATTACGGCCAAATAATCTGCAAGCAAACCATAACGACAAAAGGGGCCTTGCTGTCCCCTTTTGTTCTCCCGCCCCGCGTTCACTGAGCCCCAAAACGACGAAAGGCCGCTGTAATAAGCGACCTTTCTAATTATGGTACCGATGGGCGGACTGACCGGGCTTGCGCTCAAGCCGCCACTCCGGAAAACACCGTTTTCCCGCCCCGCGTTCACTGAGCCCGAAAACGACGAAAGGCCGCTATAATAAGCGACCTTTCTAATCATGGTACCGATGGGCGGACTTGAACCGCCACTCCCGAAGGAAACGGATTTTGAATCCGTCGTGTCTACCAATTTCACCACACCGGCATCTTAGGGGGAATCCCCTTCAGTGGTTGGCCATTATACGTAAGAACGAAGACGGTGCAATAACAATATATTGAAAACTAAATTGTTTGCTGAATATTTCGCCACCAATCCTAACTCGCTTAATTCAGGCTAACTCTCTCGTTATTACTCATTGTGCGCCAATAAGATAACCCGATTACGCCCTTGTGCTTTCGCCTGATACAGCGCCATATCCGCCCGCTTGAACAAAGAGGCTTCACTGTCCTGCGCTATATAACTGGTGACACCGGCGCTGATAGTAAACTCAGGCAAATCCTCTTCGCGTAAATCCTCCACCAGCTGTCTCAGATTTTGTGCCAGTTGATAGCTGCTGTCACCATTTTGCATCGGTAACACAATCGCGAATTCCTCACCGCCGAGGCGAAACAGCATATCAGTAGAGCGAATACGCTGCTTGAGCTGAGCAACCAACAATTGTAGTAGCTGGTCACCTACCTGGTGACCATAACGATCATTGACCCGTTTAAAATAATCTACATCCAGCAATACCAGACCAAAGTCATAACCACCACGCTCGGCCAGATCCAGTTGCAGTTGGATCTGCTCTTCCCATTTATGGCGATTGAATGCACCAGTCAGTTTGTCCTGAGTCGCGAGCGCCAATAACTGCTTTTCGACCCTTTCGCGGCTGGTCATCTCAACGCTGAGACGTGACATCACAATATTGATTTCATATTCCAGTTCCGCCAGCTCGTCGCGGGTCTGGATAGGCGCTACATCAAGCTCTGATGATCCGTCGCCCTGATCAAGCGTCGAGGTCATGGTATGAATTTCGCCCTGAATGCGGCGAATGCGATGCAGAATAATCTGCACGATATAGACGGTGAGAAATAACCCCAACCCCAGCGCGCCAAAGCCTAGCAGTATACTGACCAGCAGGAAATCTTTCTCGTGGCGCTCGGTGTAGTAAGCATCCTGACGAGTGACGTTCTCGAGATGACCAATAATGTTTGTACCGGCCGCTTCCAGTTCATCGGCCAGGGTTTCCATCCTATTCCGCTCCGCCGCAGAAATGACATCGCGCCCAGCTACCATTTCCAGATGTTGTTCAAACGCCGCGCTCTGCTGCGCATAGCGGCTGATCTCCTGCAATACCTGCTGATGCTTAGCAGGCATCAGAATTACCTTGTTCTGGCTCAGATTCTGCTCAATCAACTGTACTGCTTTATCGAGCAGGCTCTTCATTTTGTGCTTTTGAAATGCCAGCTGCTGATGGCGTTTGAGCTCATCATACGACTTCCCCGCTAACAGGGAGCGTTCAAACTGCTGGTGTTGTTCCAGTTCAATAAACTCCAGTTGGCGCATAATCTGGCTAAGAGGGATATCCAGATAGGCGAGTTCACGCATCTCATGGTCTATCTGCTTAATTTTGTAACCTGAATAGACAATCGCAAACAGCAAAAACGTCAGCAGCAAAACAAACAGACCGCCGATTTTGTGTTTGATTGAAGCGTGATACCAATTAAAAAGCGCCATGATTTTCCCTAACCAGAAAGTGAAACCAGACCAAGAGTCGTAACCAATACCGCCGGCTGCACAGAGATCCGCTTTGGCATAGTGGCCGAATTTTACCTGCTGACTGAGCAGAGGCAAGTTTGGTTACGCTTTTGTGAACCCATTCGATCTCTCTTCTTGCTCAGGGTAACAAATTACGACCAATCACTAAGCTGTGCGGCAGCTCTCTTTTCACCTGACCAACCTGGCGATATGCTGACGGCCGGTTGATTAGATACAAAGGTTGTTATGAACGAGTCCACTCTGCCTCCTGCCGGGCTGCTGCGCCGTGTCGGAGCACTGATTTACGATACCCTGGTGGTGATGGCGATCCTGATGATTGCCGGTGGCGTTGTTGTTGCTGTACTAGAAGCGTGTGTCGCCGCGGGGATACTCAGTTATGCCCCTTATCAGGACGCAGGTGACCTGCTTAGCCATCACCCGATCTGGAGCCCGGCTTATACCCTGTATCTGGCCTGCGCCTGGATCTACTTTTTCGTGTTCTTCTGGACCCGCGGCGGCCAAACCCTCGGAATGCGGGCCTGGAAACTGGTGGTATGTAATCCGGACGGTACGCGCATTTCAGCGACACAGGCCCTGATCCGCCTGGCAACATCAGTCTTCGGACTGGGAAACCTGACGGTACTTTTTGATCCAAAGAAACGTGCTTTTCAGGACATGTGGGCCAAGACTTGTGTGGTCGTGCTGCCGAAAGTTAAATAAGCGCAGTCCTCTGTTAAGGAATAAAAAAGGAAAGCTTCTGCTTTCCTTTTCTGTTCATAACACCCGTTAAAGTTTGCGTCGTAGTAGCACGATAGCAATACTGAGGAACACCAGACTCGGCGCGACAGCGCCAAACACCGGTGGGATACCGTACACCAGACTGAGCGGACCAAAAAACTCACTGGAAATATAGAAGGTGAAACCTGCGATGACCCCGGACAAGATCCGAGCCCCCATGGTCACACTACGCAGCGGACCAAAGATAAACGACAGTGCCATCAGCATCATGACCGCAATCGAAAACGGCTGAGTAATCTTACGCCAGAACGCCAGTTCATAACGGGAAGCATCCTGTTCCGACTCTTTGAGATAATGAACATAATCATACAAACCACTCAGCGCCAGCTCTTCCGGCTTGACGGTAACCACCGCCAGCTTATCCGGGGCCAGAGAGGTCTGCCAGCGGTATTCTGGCAGTGACTGTTTGGTGATGACGACGTCATCTTTCATGTCCGTGATCTCAACACCTTTCATCATCCACAGATTATCGCCGAGATAATCGGCCTGTTTGGCAAAGACCACGTTGGTTAGCTGTTTATTATCATCGAACCGCCACATATTGAGGCCATGCAGACGATTATCATCGATTTTAGCGATGAAGATAAAATCATTGATATCGCGCGCCCAAACCCCGGTGCGGACCGATAAAATCTGGCCGCCGGAGGTTGCGAACGCGCGCAAATCACGCGCCGCTTTCTGCGCCTGCGGCGCGCCCCACTCACCAAGCAGAGTGACCATAATCATCAGCGGCACCGCGGTTTTCAGCACCGACAAACCAATATCAATTTTCGAAAAACCCGCCGCCTGCATCACTACTAACTCTGAACTTGCGGCCAAAGCACCAAGACCAATCAGTGCCCCCAGCAATGCAGCCATCGGGAAAAACATTTCAATATCACGCGGAATACTCAGCACCACAAACAGCAGGGCCTGCAGCAGATCGTAGGTACCGTCACCCACTTTGCGCAGCTGTTCAACATATTTGATGATACCGGACAACCCGACAAAGGTGGCCAGTACCAGCATGGTGGTGGCAATAATGGTGCGGCCGATGTACCAGTCAAGAATCTTAAACATGACTTAGGCTACCTTTTTCTTCTTTTGTCTTAACTTATCTTTGAATTTTCTCACCGGCACGCTATCCATGGTATTGGCAATAATAGCCGTCAGCAGCAGCGCTGCATTGATCGGCCACATACCGACCAGAGCCGGGATAGAGCCATCTTCCAGTGCTGACTTAGTCGCACTGATGGCCAGAAAATAAGTCAGGTAAATCAGGATTGCCGGACCCATTTTGGCAAAACGGCCCTGACGCGGATTGACCGCCGACAGTGGCACCACCAGCATGGTCAACAGCGGAATACAGACCACCAGTGAAATACGCCATTGCAACTCCGCCTGCGCGCGGCGATCAGAATTATGCATCAGTTCCAGGGTCGGAATCGCTTCCCAGTCGCGGCCTTTTTCTTCCACCTCGCGCTGACCAATCAAGCCTTCATATTCATCAAACTTGGAGATCATGTAATCGACGCGGGTCGGGACCCCTTCATAGCGGGTGCCGTTATACATGGTGATGATCTGGCGTCCGTCACTCAGTTCTTTCACGTCACCGGAATCGGAGAACATCACACTCGGCAGGATCGATTCACGTGGCGTCAGTTGCGCCACGAACACGTTGTTCAGAGTTTTGTTGTCGATATTATCGATAAACACCACCGACGAACCATCCGGCGAACGCTGGAACTGACCGGTTTGCAACAGGTCAACACTGTTTTCCGCCGCCAGCTGTTCCATCAGCGATTCGACTTTATCCTGACTCCAGGGTGACAGCCACAGCGCGTTAAAGCCGGCGACACACGAGGTAATAATGCCGAGATACAATGCAGCGCGCACCAGGAACTTATTACCGATCCCGGTGGCATTCATCACTGTAATTTCACTTTCCGCGTACAGGCGACCGAAGGTGAGCAAAATCCCGATGTACAGGCTCAGTGGCAGCATTAACAGTCCCATTGCCGGCATGTTCAGACCGACAATGGATAAAATCAAACGAGCCGGGATTTCACCATCAGACGCATCGGCTAAAACGCGAATAAATTTTTGGCTCAGAAACACTAAAAACAGCACGAAAAAGATCGCTAATTGGCTTTTTAGTGTCTCGCGGATCAAATATCTAACAATAATCACGCTGAAATAACCTATGCAAAACTTGTTTTTTTGATTGAATCACTATAATTTCCCGTTGAACCTTTTATTTTTTAAAATTTCACTATGTGTTAGAGCGCTTAACTAAAGGGTAGATCCAAGTGAGGATTCAACAAGTAAGAACGCATTATCTAACATTTAGTTCTATTTGTCTTTAGGATGTAGGAGTACGCATGGAGTTCAGTGTTAAAAGTGGTAGCCCTGAAAAACAACGTAGCGCATGTATCGTTGTCGGTGTCTTTGAACCACGCCGCCTTTCTCCAGTCGCAGAACAGCTAGATAAAATCAGCGACGGCTATATCAGTTCACTGCTGCGTCGCGGTGATCTGGAAGGTAAACCGGGGCAGATGCTACTGCTGCATCAAGTACCTGGTGTTCTGTCTGAGCGCGTATTGCTGGTTGGCTGCGGTAAAGAGCGCGAACTGGGCGAACGTCAGTACAAAGAAATCATTCAGAAAACCATCAGCACACTTAACGAAACCGGCTCAATGGAAGCGGTCTGCTTCCTGACTGAACTGCATGTTAAGGGGCGCGATACTTACTGGAAAGTGCGTCAGGCAGTCGAAGCCACCAAAGATGGCCTGTACACTTTCGACCAGTTCAAAACCGTGAAGCCGGAGACTCGTCGTCCGCTGCGTAAACTGGTATTCAACGTCCCTACCCGCCGTGAACTGAGCCTGGGCGAGCGTGCTATCACGCACGGTCTGGCTATCGCTTCCGGTGTTAAAGCCTGTAAAGATCTCGGCAATATGCCACCAAACGTGGCTAACCCGGCGTACCTGGCTTCCCAGGCTCGTCGTCTGGCTGACGACTACGAAACCATCAGCACCAAGATCATTGGTGAAGAAGAGATGGAAAAACTGGGCATGACCTCTTACCTGGCGGTTGGCCGTGGTTCGAAGAACGAATCCATGATGTCAGTCATCGAGTACAAGGGCAACCCGGATCCGAATGCCAAGCCGATTGTCCTGGTTGGTAAAGGTCTGACTTTCGATTCAGGCGGTATTTCACTCAAGCCAGGCGAAGCGATGGATGAGATGAAGTACGACATGTGTGGTGCCGCGTCAGTATTTGGTACCATGAAAGCGATTGCCAAACTGAACCTGCCACTTAACGTGACGGGTATTCTGGCTGGCTGTGAAAACATGCCTGGCAGTAACGCTTACCGTCCGGGTGACATCCTGACGACCATGTCAGGTCAGACGGTTGAAGTCCTCAACACTGACGCAGAAGGCCGTCTGGTTCTGTGTGATGCCCTGACCTACGTAGAGCGCTTCGAACCCGATTGTGTGGTCGATGTGGCCACGCTGACCGGTGCCTGTGTGATTGCACTGGGTCACCACATCAGTGGTGTAATGGCCAACCATAACCCGCTGGCCCATGAACTGGTCAATGCTTCTGAGCAGGCCAGCGACCGCGCATGGCGTCTGCCGATGGCGGATGAATTCCACGAACAGCTGAAAAGCCCGTTTGCCGATATGCAGAACATCGGTGGCCGTCCGGGTGGCGCGATCACCGCGGGTTGCTTCCTGTCGAAATTCACTAAGAAGTACAACTGGGCCCACATTGATATCGCGGGTACCGCGTGGCGCTCTGGTGCGGCGAAAGGTTCAACTGGTCGTCCGGTCTCTATGCTGGTCCAATTCCTGCTCAATCGCAGTGGCCAGGATAGCGAGGAGTAATACTCCCGAAAATAAAAGGGCCGTCAGGCCCTTTTTTGTTTATCGCGAATCGAGGTTTACCGCTAACTATGTTTACCGACAACTATTTTTACCGACAACTATGTTTATCGATAACTATGTTTAATAACGGCGAGTGTTGGTCGTGAACCGAATGAGGCACAAGTATGGCAACCGCAACGTTTTATATCGTCCAGCCTGATTCCCCGCAGGCGACGGAATCCGGTCTGGCTGACTATGCGCTGTTCCTCAGTCAGCATTTTGCCCGTCAGGGCGCCAAAGTGTATCTGCAATGCAATGATAAAGCCCATGCCGAGCAGATGGCAGAGCGCTTCTGGCAGGTCGACGCGACGGACTTTATTGCCCATAATCTGGTTGGAGAAGGTCCGCGCTACGGCACGGCGATCGAAATCGGTCACTGCGGGGTCAAACCTACCTGGAACCGGCAACTGGCAATAAATTTGGCCGATAATCATACAACCTTTGCGAAGGCCTTCGCAGAGGTGGTAGACTTCGTCCCCAACGAAGAAAATGCGAAACAACGGGCTCGTGAACGTTATAAGTTGTACCGCCAGGCGGGCTATCAGCTGCAAACCATCGAGATCCAATACCCATAATGGTTCATCGTTATAGTTAAGCTCTCTTGTTGAGAGACCTCACTTATAAAGATTGCCAGTATTAACCATCAAAGTATCCATTTAAGAGCGCTATGGAAAAGACATATAACCCAACATCAATCGAACAAGATCTGTATCAGACTTGGGAAGAAAAAGGCTACTTCAAGCCTCACGGTGACACATCAAAAGACGCCTACAGCATCATGATTCCGCCACCGAACGTCACTGGTAGCCTTCATATGGGTCACGCATTCCAAGACACCATTATGGATACCCTGATTCGTTGCCAGCGCATGAAGGGTAAGAACACCCTGTGGCAAGTCGGTACTGACCACGCGGGTATTGCGACTCAGATGGTTGTTGAGCGTAAGATCGCGGCAGAAGAGAGCAAAACCAAACACGATTACGGTCGTGATGCCTTCATCGACAAGATCTGGGAATGGAAAAACGAATCTGGCGGCACCATCACTCAACAGCTGCGCCGCCTGGGTGCTTCGGTTGACTGGGACCGTGAACGTTTCACTATGGATGACGGCTTCTACAAAGCAGTACAGGAAGTGTTTGTCCGTCTGTACAAAGACGACCTGATTTACCGTGGTAAGCGCCTGGTTAACTGGGATCCAAAACTGCACACCGCGATTTCTGATCTGGAAGTGGAAAACAAAGACGTTAAAGGCAACATGTGGCATTTCCGCTACCCGTTAGCCGATGGCGCCAAAACTGCTGAAGGTAAAGACTACATTGTCGTCGCGACCACGCGTCCGGAAACCATGCTGGGTGATACCGGTGTGGCGGTAAACCCGGAAGA
The DNA here is from genome assembly GCF_029962385.1 of Vibrio sp. ABG19. NCBI lineage: Bacteria > Pseudomonadati > Pseudomonadota > Gammaproteobacteria > Vibrionales > Vibrionaceae > Vibrio > Vibrio sp. ABG19. Next base: position 832,029 of record NZ_CP071708.1, read on the forward strand.
TCCACGCTACAAAGATCTGATCGGCAAAGATGTCCTGCTGCCTATCGTGGGCCGTCGTATCCCGATTGTCGGCGATGAACACGCTGACATGGAAAAAGGTACCGGCTGTGTGAAAATCACCCCGGCACACGACTTCAACGACTATGAAGTGGGTAAACGTCATCAGTTGCCGATGATCAACATCTTCACCTTTGATGCTAACGTGCGCGCTGCAGCGGAAGTGTTCAATTCGAACGGTGAAGCGAGCGACGCTTACAGCACCGAGATCCCGGCTCAGTACCAAGGCCTGGAACGTTTTGCGGCACGTAAAGCGATCGTGGCAGAATTTGAGCAGCTTGGCCTGCTGGAAGAAATCAAAGATCACGACCTGACTGTCCCTTACGGTGACCGTGGCGGTGTGGTGATCGAACCTATGCTGACTGACCAATGGTATGTGCGTGCCGGTATTCTGGCCCAGCCTGCGGTTGAAGCGGTGGAGAATGGCGACATTCAGTTTGTGCCTAAGCAGTACGAAAATATGTACTTCTCCTGGATGCGTGATATTCAGGACTGGTGTATCTCTCGTCAGCTGTGGTGGGGTCACCGCATCCCGGCCTGGTACGATGCCAACGGCAACGTTTACGTGGGTCGTAACGAAGACGAAGTCCGTGCTGACAACAACATCCCGGCTGATGTTGCCCTGAGCCAAGACGAAGACGTGCTGGATACCTGGTTCTCTTCGGCGCTGTGGACCTTCGGTACCCTGGGCTGGCCGGAAAACACGGACGCCCTGAAAGTGTTCCATCCGTCAGAAGTTCTGGTGACCGGTTTTGACATCATCTTCTTCTGGGTGGCGCGCATGATCATGATGACCATGCACTTCATCAAAGATGAAAACGGCAAGCCACAAGTCCCGTTCAAGACGGTTTACGTCACCGGTCTTATCCGTGATGAAAACGGCGATAAGATGTCGAAGTCAAAAGGTAATGTGCTGGATCCGATCGACATGATCGACGGTATCGATCTGGAATCGCTGGTTACCAAACGTACCGGCAACATGATGCAGCCACAACTGGCGGCCAAGATCGAGAAAAACACGCGTAAAACGTTCGAAAACGGGATTGAACCTTACGGTACCGATGCACTGCGCTTTACCCTGGCAGCAATGGCATCCACCGGTCGCGATATCAACTGGGATATGAAGCGTCTGGAAGGTTACCGTAACTTCTGTAACAAGCTGTGGAACGCGAGCCGTTATGTACTGATGAACACCGAAGAGCAGGATTGTGGCTTTGCTGCAGGCGCTGCACTTGAGTATTCACAGGCCGACAAATGGATCGAATCTCAGTTTGAACTGGCAGCGAAAGCGTTCAACGAACACATCGACAACTACCGCCTCGATATGGCCGCGAACACGTTGTACGAGTTCATCTGGAACCAGTTCTGTGACTGGTACCTGGAGCTGACCAAACCGGTGCTGTGGAAAGGTAACGAAGCGCAGCAACGTGCGACACGCCGTACCCTGATCACTGTGCTGGAGAAGACCCTGCGTCTGGCTCATCCGGTTCTGCCGTACATCACCGAGACTATCTGGCAAAGCGTTAAGCCACTGGTTGAGGGTGTGGAAGGCGACACCATTATGCTGCAGGCACTGCCTCAGTACGATGCCGACAACTTCCATCAGGAAGCGCTGGATGACATCGAATGGGTAAAAGCCTTCATCACCAGCATCCGTAACCTGCGTGCAGAATACGACATCAACCCGGGTAAACCACTCGAAGTGATGCTGAAAGCAGCCAACGAGACCGACGCGCAGCGTCTGCAGGCTAACCAGCAAGTACTGATGTCGCTGGCGAAACTGGAAAGCGTACGCATCCTGGCATCAGGTGAAGAAACGCCGGCCTGTGCGACCGCACTGGTGGGTAAATCTGAGCTGATGATCCCGATGGCGGGCCTGATCGACAAAGATGCCGAACTGGATCGCCTAGCGAAAGAGATCGCGAAAGCTCAAGGCGAGATCAAACGCATTGAAGGCAAACTGGGTAACGAAGGTTTCGTCGCCAAAGCGCCGGAAGCTGTGGTTGCCAAAGAGCGTGAGAAGCTGGACGGTTACAAAGAGACCCTGACTAAACTGGAAGAGCAGAAAGCGACCATCGCCGCTCTGTAAGTTATCAGGATGAAGAAAAGGCAGCGAATTCGCTGCCTTTTTTGTATCTGTTGTCCGGCTGGATGAACGCTTTACCGGCCCGGCTCACGCCTACACAATCCGGTTTTGCTGTTTACCGGCGGCGTATGCCTCAATATTGTCGATTAAGATGTTAGCCAGTTGCTGAATGGCAGAATCACTGCCCCACGCGACGTGCGGCGTTAACAACAAATTCGGCAAATCCATATTGGCAATCAGCGGATTATTAATATCCGCCGGCTCCTGGGTAAATACATCGACCCCGGCCCCCGCAATGGTGCGCTGCTTGAGCGCGTCCACCAGCGCGGTTTCATCCACCAGGCCGCCACGGCCGGTATTGATCAGGATTGCGGTCGGCTTCATACAGGTAAGTTCAGGCTGAGCAATCAGATTACGTGTCTGCTCGGTCAGCGGGCAGTGCAGCGATAACACATCCGCTTCGCGCAGCACCTGTTCAAACGGGGTATAACCGGCGCGGCATTCAGCCTGACCTTTATGTTCAGCAAACAGCACCTGCATCCCCAAAGCGCGCGCCAGAGCAGCAGTTGCCTGGCCGAGCGCGCCGCCACCAATCAGACCGAGCGTGCTACCGGCAATATCACCGATCGAGTGGGTAAAGAAACAGAACTGCTTGTTGCGCTGCCATTCACCGGCAGCGATATCATGGTGATAGCCCATCAGATTACGCCGCAGAGCAAACATCATCGCCACCACATGTTCCGGCACCGAACGGGTCGCATAACCCTGCACATTACACACCGCGATATTATGAATCCGGCAGTAATCAACATCGACATTATTAACGCCGGTGGCTGATACCGCGACCAGACGTAAATTCGGCAATTGAGCCAGGATCTCGGCACTGAGCACGACTTTGTTGGTAATGACGATTTCCGCATCCTGCAGGCGTTCAACCACTTGCTCTGGCGCTGTGGTATCGAACTCCTGCCAACGATGAGAAAAGGTCAGTGCCGGCAGGTGGATATGGCGCGGTATGGTGGCGCGGTCAAGGAATACAACAGTGGGTAACGACATAACTTCTCCTCGGTCTGCCCACTGTTCGCAGTTAAGGACGGGGCAGAGTTTTATAATCGGGTAATTTTCGCTCAGGATCGAAATGCTGCAATATCTGTTCTTGCGCTTCGGGATAGAAATCACACGCAACAAACAGCGAGCGTAGCCAATGACTACGAGGATGATAAAAGCTCAGCTCGGCTGCATGCAACTCCAAACGGTCAGTAAAGTCGATCGCCTCCTGCGGCGCATAGAATTCATCACCGACAATCGGATGGCCGATGGCCATCATATGAACCCGTAACTGGTGGGAACGACCGGTAACCGGAAACAGACGCACCACCGAGGTATGCGCCTCACGTTTAACCACCTGATATAAGGTTTTGGACGGCTTGCCCGTGTCATGACACACCATCTGTTTGGGCCGGTTCGGCCAGTCACAGATCAGGGGCAGATCAATCTCGCCCTCATCCTGTTGCACCTTGCCCCACACCCGGGCGTAGTAAATTTTATGGGTCAGACGATACTGAAACTGCTTTTTCAGGGCGGCTTCCATATATTTATCTTTGGCGAACAACATCAGGCCTGAAGTCGACATATCGAGACGATGCACCACCTGGATCTCGGGATACTGCTCCTGCAGGCGGCTCCACATACTGTCGTGGTGCTCGGCTAGCCGACCCGGGACGGAAAGCAGACCGGAAGGCTTGTTCACCGCCAGGATGTAATCATCTTCGAAAACCACGTCAATCCATGGATCGGTCGGTGGGTGGTACTCAGTCATCGCCATGTGCTATCTCGTTCCAACAGGTCAGTAAAAAATCGGCGCATTATAACCCTAACTGCCTGCGGGATGCAGCAGGCAAACCCTCTCTGCGCTGTTGACATGTGCCGTTTAAAACAACAATCGACAAAGGTCAAATAAGGACATGAAAAAAAGTTTTGGATAAATTGTAACTAAAAATTGACACGAATATTAACTGTGATATTGATGGTCAATATTGATAAAAAAATGAGCGCCGGCCCACGCAGGCAGGCGCCGCTTTTACTCGCACAACACAACATCAAAATTTGTAAGGAACAAGAATGGAAAATGCCGTCCCTTATCCATCGCAACAGCGGCTGTCATTATCCCAACTGGTGCGTTCACTGGGCCCGGGCATCATGATGGCTGCCGCTGCCGTGGGTGGTTCTCATCTGGTCGCTTCAACTAAAGCCGGAGCCATCTACGGCTGGCAACTGGCGATTCTGATTCTGCTGGTTAATCTGTTGAAATACCCATTTTTCCGCGCCGGCGTTCAGTACACCATGGGCACAGGTCAAAGCCTGGTCGAAGGCTACGCCAGACTAGGCAAACCTTATCTGTGGATTTTTGCCGTGCTGGCGGTGTTCTCCGGCATCGTCAATACCGCAGCCCTGCTGCTGTTCAGCGCCAGTCTGCTGAGCATCTTTGTGCCGTTTGAGCTGCCGCTGGCAGTATTAAGCGCGATAATCCTGGCCACTTGCCTGATTATTCTGTTTGCCGGTCATTACCGCGCTCTGGATACCTTATCGAAAGTCATCATGGCGGTGCTGACCATCGCGACCCTGCTGGCTGTGGCGATTGCCGCCTTAAACCCGGCGCCGGTCACCTCAGCAGTCACCGACGGCCCGTCACCATGGACTCTGGCTGCGATCGGCTTTCTGGTGGTGACCATGGGCTGGATGCCGGCTCCGATCGAGATCTCCTCACTGACTTCGGTGTGGCTCAAGAGCCAGTGCCGCCAGCAAAAAGTGACGGCACAGTCGGCACTGTTTGACTTCAACGTTGGTTACATCGGCACCGCGCTGCTGGCGATTGTATTCCTGGCGCTGGGCGCCTTGGTTATCCACGGCACTGGCGTTGAGCTGTCCAAATCCGGCATGGGCTTTTCGCACCAGCTGGTTGGCATGTACGCTTCGACAATTGGTGAATGGTCACGTTACCTGATTGCCGTGATTGCCTTCTTCTGTATTTTTGGCAGCACGATTACCGTGATTGACGGCTATTCGCGCGTGATCGCCGAATCTCAGCGCCTGCTCAAAGAGCAAAAACAACAAAGCCCGAAAGTGCTGCAAGGCTGGATTGTACTGGTCTCTGCAGCAGCACTGGCGATTGTCAGCTTCTTTACCTCTGCGCTGATGCCGATGCTCAATTTCGCCATGATCATGGCATTTATGACCACGCCGGTGTTTGCCCTGCTCAACTACACTCTGGTTACCCGTACTGAACTGCCGGACGAGCTCAAAGTCGGCCCGAAACTGAAAGCCCTGTCAATCATTGGCCTGGTTTACCTGTTCGGCTTCCTGGCCCTGTTTGTATGGTGGAAGTGGCTGATGTAAGCCGCTGCAGTACCTCAGCTGGTTTAGCACCGGATGACAGCGATAAAAAAGGCTTTCCCGCGGGAAAGCCTTTTTCGTTGCCGGCAGCAAACGTTAGTTGTGTGCTACCACAATCAGACGCAGTGAATCGAGTTGGTACTGCGCTTCACTGATGTAGCCGTTCAGGGCTACAATCTGCTGCTCCAGGGCTGCAATCTCTTCATCACGAATGTTCGGGTTGACCGCTTTCAGCGCCTGCAAACGCTCCAGTTCGCCGTTCAGGCTGTGCTGCATCTCCTGCTGGGCCTGAGTACGAATCGCCGCCACATGTTCAACCACCGGGATTTCACTGGCGCTGATCAGACGATGAATATCATTCTGTACCGAGCTGACCAGTTTACTCGCCAGATGACGGTTAACCGGGCTGAGCTGACGGTTGAACGATTCAAAATCCACCTGAGCTGACAAATCAGTGCCGCGCGAGTCCATCAGCATACGAATCGGTGTTTTCGGCAGAAAACGGCTGATCCCACTGCGTTTCGGTGCCTGGGCATCGACCACGTACACCAGCTCAATCAGAATAGTACCGACCGGCAGAGCTTTGTTTTTCAGCAGTGACACCGCCGACACACCGACACCTTCACTCATCAGTAGATCCATACCGCCCTGAATCATCGGGTGCTCCCAGCTGATCAGGTGCATGTCTTCACGCGATAGTGCGGTATCACGATCAAAGGTGATCGTGGCACCTTCATACGGCAGTCCCGGATAGCTTGGTACCATCATGTGCTCAGACGGCGTCACTACCAGTGCGTTCTCTCCGCGATCTTCCTGATTGAGGCCCACGGTATCAAACAGGCTCAGCGCAAAGGTCACCAGATTGGTGTCACCATCGGTCGCGGCAATCTGCTCGGCAATTTTCTGCGCCCGTTCACCACCGTTCGAGTGCATTTCCAGCAGGCGATCACGGCCCTGCTCGAGCTGGGCTTTGAGGGTTTTGTTCATCTGCGCGGATGCAGCCACAATCTCATCCAGGCCAGTCTCCTCACCGGAGGCCAGCAATGCAATCAGACGCTCAGCAAACTCATCATAGACCGCACGGCCGGTCGGACAGGTTTCAGCAAAGGCATTCAGCCCTTCGTGATACCAGCGCGCCAGAATTGCCTGCGAGGTGCCTTTCAGGTACGGGACGTGAATATCGATATCCTGTTTCTGACCGATGCGGTCGAGACGACCGATGCGCTGCTCAAGCAAATCCGGGTTAAACGGCAGGTCAAACATCACCAGCTGGCTGGCAAACTGGAAGTTCCGTCCTTCAGAGCCGATTTCGCTGCAGATCAGCACCTGGGCGCCGCCCTCTTCCTGGGCAAAGTAAGCCGCCGCTTTATCACGCTCCAGAATTGACATACCTTCATGGAATACCGTGGCACGAATGCCTTCGCGCTCGCGCAGCGCCTGCTCCAGCTGCAACGCGGTGCTGGCGCGCGACGCGATCACCAGAATTTTATCGCTGCGCTTGGCTTTGATTTTCTCCAGCAGCCAGTTCACCCGTGAGTCAAACTGCCACCAGCTGGCATCATCGCCTTCAAATTCCTGGAAGATCTCTTCCGGATAAAGCATTTTCATCGCCCGCGCTTGCGGGCTCATCTTGCCGCCAATCATGCCCGCCACCCGCATCGACGTGGTGTACTGCTGCGGGATCTCCATCGGCATCAGATGGACATTACGTACCGGGAAACCTTTGATCGCGGCACGGGTGTTACGGAACAGCACGCGGCCGGTACCGTGACGATCCATCAGGTTATCAATCAGTTCCTGACGCGCTGCCGCTTGTTGTGCCTGGTCACTGTCACTTTCCAGAATACGGAACAGCGGCTCGACATCCTGCTCGGACAGCAGCTCGGCGATCTGATTTTTAGCGTCATCCGCCAGCGCATGACCGCTGAACAGCGCGCTGACCGCATCCGCCACCGGTTCGTACTGCGCTTCTTCCTGCACAAAAGCTTCGTAGTCGTAGAAACGGTCAGAATCAAGCAGGCGCAAACGGGCAAAGTGACTTTCACGCCCCAGCTGTTCCGGTGTTGCCGTCAGCAGTAGTACACCCGGTGTACTTTCCGACAGCGCTTCAATCACCTGATATTCGCGGCTTGGATTATCGACACTCCACTCCAGGTGGTGCGCTTCGTCCACCACCAGCAGATCCCATTCCGCGTCCAGCGCCTGTTCAAAACGCTTGCGGCTTTTGCGCAGAAAATCGAGCGAACACAACACGAACTGCTGGGTCTCAAACGGGTTATCGGCTTCAGCAAAGGCTTCCACACAGCGCTCTTCGTCAAACACTGAAAAGTGCAAGTTAAAGCGGCGCAGCATCTCCACCAGCCACTGGTGCTGCAGGGTTTCCGGCACCACGATCAGAATGCGTTCCGCCCGGCCAGACAACACCTGCTGGTGAATGATCATACCGGCTTCGATGGTTTTACCCAGGCCCACTTCGTCCGCCAGCAAAACACGCGGCGCATGACGACGGCCCACTTCATGGGCAATATAGAGCTGATGCGGAATCAAACCAGCGCGCATACCACACAGGCCGCGCATCGGGCTTTTGTGTTGTTGGTACTGGTTATTCAGAGCGCGGTAACGCAGCACGAAATTGTCCATCCGGTCGATTTGGCCGGCAAACAATTTGTCCTGCGGTTTATTAAAGCGAATCTGGTTGCTAAGGAAGATCTCACGCAGCGCAACCCCCTCCTCACCACTGTCTTCGCGGGTACCGATATAAGTGAACACGCTGCTCTCTTCCAGCACCTGCTCCACTTTCAGCGACCAGCCTTCCTGACAGTCGATGACATCACCCACGTTAAAAGTCACTCGGGTGACCGGGGCATCATTACGCGCGTAAACACGGTTTTCTTCCGATGCTGCGAACATCAAAGTCACAGTACGGGCATCCAGAGCCACGACTGTACCTAAACCTAAATCGCTTTCCGTATCGCTAATCCAGCGCTGCCCCAAAGCAAAAGTCATGTATCGACTACCTCATCAATTTGGAATGGAATATATCTACTGACACTGCACCCACAGAAGGGAAACCCGACCACAAACCAGCACAGACACTGGGTTTAAAATCGTTTGGATAACATTATGGTGGTTCAAAAAGAGTGGTGCAGAAAAAGGTCGCTAATCTTACTTGATGGCGTGATAGAGGTCACGCGCAAACCCGGCTTTTTTTCGTCAAGATCTGTCTGACATCAAACTGTAAGAAACAAGTGGCATTTCTATTCAGCAAGGGTTGCTATACTCAGCGAGAAGGCGCACGACAGCCAGTAAAACTGGCACAAAGTCTGCAAGTTCAAACAGAGAGTATCAACACGGGTTTGCAGTCAGCCGTCAGGTGATCGAACACATACCCCTAAGCGTACGATCCCCTGACAGGGCGATGAATGCAAACATCCATTGCTTAGCAAGCTACACAGTAGCAAGGAGACGCTTATGGGCGATACCGACCGGAAACTGTTTGTCCTGGATACCAATATCCTGCTTCATGAACCACTAGCCATTTACTCCTTCCAAGAACATGATGTGGTCATCCCAATGACCGTGCTCGAAGAACTCGACCGAATCAAAGACAGCAAACGCGATGTCGCGCGCGACGCACGCGTCGCCATCCGGGCGCTGGAAAACCTGTTCCACGACGCCACCCCGGATGAAATCACCGAAGGCATCCCGTTCACCACTCACACGAACGCGTCCGGCTCAATAGCCATCCTGGCCGATTATGACGTGCCGGAAACCGTGAAAGCCTTCACCGACAAGGAAGGCGACAATCGCATTCTTAACGCGGTGCTGCACCTGCAAAATAAACGTGCGCCGCGTGAAGTAGTGCTGGTCACGAAAGACATCAATATGCGCCTGCGCGCCAAAGGCGCCGGGGTGCGCTTCGTCGATGATTACCGCAGCGACCAACTGATCGACGACGTACAGTACCTGACCAAAGGCTTCCAGACCCGGCCGGGTAATTTCTGGGACCAGGTCAGCAATGTCGACAGCTACACCCTGGAAGGCAAAACCTACCATAAACTCGACCGTGAACCATTTGAACCGACCTACATCAACCAGTATGTGCTGGATGAAGAGAGTGACTTTGCTGCCCGGGTTGAAGTCATCAATGAAGACAAAATTACCCTGCGCGATTTAAGCCGTGAGCGTATGCTGCATCGCAAAGCGTGGGACATTACCCCGAAAAATATTTATCAGGGTATGGCGATGGACGCCCTGCTTGACCGCGATATCGACCTGGTGATCCTGACCGGGGCAGCGGGGAGCGGTAAAACCCTGCTGGCGATGGCGGCAGCGCTGGAGCAGACCATTGAGAAGAAAATGTTCGATAAGATCATCGTAACCCGCAACACGCCCGACATCGGCGAATCCATCGGCTTTCTGCCCGGCAGCGAGGAAGAGAAAATGATGCCGTGGCTGGCCTCGGTCACCGATACCCTGGAAGCGTTGCACAAACATGACCACTGTACCGAGAGCTCGCTCAAGTACATCGTCGACAAAGCCAATATCCAGTTTAAATCGATTAACTTTATGCGCGGCCGCTCCATTCAGAATGCGTTCGTGCTGCTTGATGAATGCCAGAACTTAACTGCCTCGCAAATCAAAACCATCATTACCCGCTGTGGCGAAGGCACTAAGATCGTCTGCTCCGGTAACCTGGCGCAGATTGACTCCCCTTACCTCACTCCGGTGACCTCCGGCCTGACTTATATGGTAGAGCGCTTCAAAAACTTTGAAGGCAGCGCTAACATCCACCTCAATGGCGTGGTTCGCAGCCGTCTGGCCGAATTCGCCGAAGAGAATTTATAATCACATCTGGCGAGATATCTCGAATATCTCGCCATTTATTTAAAATAATTATTCACTTTAACCGCATTAGTATGTTTTACTAGCCAGACTCAATTGTTATTGCTAAGGACTGAGATATGGCTTTCAATTTACGTAACCGCAATTTTCTCAAACTGCTCGACTTCACGCCGAAGGAAATTCAATTTTTACTCGACCTGGCGGCGGATCTGAAACGTGCTAAATACACAGGTTCAGAACAAAAAAAGCTGGTGGGAAAAAACATCGCGCTTATCTTTGAAAAGTCGTCAACCCGTACCCGTTGTGCGTTTGAAGTGGCCGCATTTGACCAGGGTGCGCAAGTCAGCTATCTCGGCCCGTCCGGCTCGCAAATCGGCCATAAAGAATCAATGAAAGACACCGCTCGGGTGTTGGGTCGTATGTATGACGGCATTGAATACCGTGGTTATGGTCAGGCGATCGTTGAAGAGCTGGCGCAATACGCCGGTGTTCCGGTCTGGAACGGCCTGACTGACGAGTTCCATCCGACCCAGATCCTGGCCGATTTTCTCACCATGCAAGAACACGGTGGCGGCAAACCACTCCATCAGCTGAGCTTTGCTTACCTGGGTGATGCCCGTAATAACATGGGCAATTCCCTGCTGGTCGGCGCAGCGAAAATGGGCATGGATATTCGTCTGGTTGCACCAAAAGCGTACTGGCCGGAAGCTGAACTGGTGCAAACCTGCCAGCAAATCGCCGAGCAAACCGGTGCCAGCATCACGCTGACCGAAGATGTCAATGAAGGTGTCAACGGAGTGGATTTCCTCTACACCGATGTATGGGTATCAATGGGCGAAGCTCCGCAAGCCTGGGATGAGCGGGTTGCGCTGATGAAACCGTACCAGGTTAACATGGCCGTAGTGGAAGCCACCGGCAATCCGCAGGTCAAATTCATGCACTGCCTGCCAGCTTTCCACAACGACGAAACCACCGTCGGTAAAGAAGTGGCGCAGAAATACGGCATGAAAGGACTGGAAGTCACCGAAGAGGTATTTGAGTCTGACCACTCGATCGTGTTCGATGAAGCAGAAAACCGCATGCACACTATCAAAGCGATTATGGTCGCGACCCTCGGCAGCTGATTATCCTTGCGCTCACACAAACTAGGCGTATAATTCCGAGCAATTTGTCTGAGGGGTAGCCAGTGAAACTGAATCAGGTTCTAGATACTGCAAGCACGTTTGGTAAGCGACTATGCTTACAGGGCCTGCTATTTTTTGCTCCTCACCAATGATTTTAAAGCCTCCCAGATCGGGGGGCTTTTTTATGGCTAAAAGCTTTGTATTGCTACATATTAAAGGGAAGAAGATCATGGCGAATTCGCTTTATCAAAAGCACATCATCTCCATTTCTGAGCTGTCTCGTGAAGAGCTGGAACTGATTGTCAAAACCGCGGGCCAGCTGAAAGCGCAGCCAAATCCGGAATTGATTAAGAACAAAGTGGTCGCGAGTTGTTTCTTTGAACCATCAACCCGTACCCGCCTGTCGTTTGAAACGGCGATTCAGCGTATCGGCGGCAGTGTGATCGGTTTTGATAACGGCGGTAACACTTCTCTGGCTAAAAAAGGCGAAACCCTGGCTGACTCGGTGCAGGTTATCTCTTCTTACGTGGATGCGTTTGTGATGCGCCACCCGCAGGAAGGTGCGGCGCGTCTGGCGTCTGAATTCTCCAACGGCGTGCCGGTCATCAATGCCGGTGACGGTTCTAACCAGCATCCGAGCCAGACCTTACTCGATCTGTTCTCGCTGTATGAAACCCAGGGCCGCCTGGATAACCTCAACGTGGCTTTTGTCGGTGACCTCAAATATGGCCGTACGGTGCACTCGCTGACTCAGGCGCTGGCGAAGTTCAATAACAACCGCTTCTTCTTCATCGCGCCGGAAGCACTGGCGATGCCGGACTACATCTGTGAAGATCTTGACGACGCCGGGATTGAATACAGCCTGCACAATGATATGGAAAGCGTGATTGCTGAACTTGATATTCTGTACATGACCCGGGTGCAGAAAGAGCGTTTTGACGAATCGGAATACGCACATATCAAATCGGCTTACGTGCTGACTGCCGATCACCTGAAGGACGCGCGTCCCAATATGAAAGTGCTGCACCCGCTGCCACGCGTGGACGAGATCACCACAGATGTCGATAAGACTCCGCACGCGTACTTCTTCCAGCAGGCAGAAAACGGTGTGTACGCTCGTGAAGCCCTGCTTGCCCTTGTCCTGAATGAATCACTGTAACCGGAGTCTGTTATGAGTAAAGAAACCAAACTGCAAGTCGAAGCGATTAAAAACGGCACAGTGATCGACCACATTCCGGCCAAAGTCGGCATCAAGGTGCTGCGCCTGTTTGATATGCACAACTCCAGTCAGCGTGTCACGATCGGCCTGAATCTGCCCTCTTCGGCTCTGGGCCATAAAGATCTGCTCAAAATCGAGAACGTGTTCATCAGTGAAGAGCAGGCCAACAAGCTGGCGCTGTATGCGCCACACGCGACCGTGAACCAGATTGAAGATTATCAGGTGGTGAAGAAGCTTGAACTGGTGCTGCCTGAGCGTATCAACGATGTTTTCGCCTGTCCGAACAGCAACTGCATTTCACACAATGAACCGGTGGAAAGCAGCTTCCGCATTTTCGAAAAAAACCACGATATCCGCCTTAAGTGTAAGTACTGCGAAAAAGTATTCTCACGCGAAATCGTGACTGAACGCGAAGCCTGATGAGGTCATTTTCAGTGATCGGATACGACGGCCAGTCGCACGGAATGGGTGACTGGCTCTTTACCTCTCAGGCAAGAACAGGCACACTAATCGTCCCGCTTTTTGCTTAAACAATGGAATAAACAAGCATGACTAAAGTTCTGCATACTGAGTCTGCACCAGCAGCAATCGGCCCGTACATTCAGGGCGTAGACCTAGGTAACATGGTTCTGACTTCAGGTCAGATCCCGGTAAACCCGGCAACAGGTGAAGTGCCGGCTGATATCGCCGCGCAAGCTCGCCAGTCACTGGAAAACGTGAAAGCTGTGGTTGAGTCTTCAGGCCTGACTGTTGGCGACATCGTCAAACTGACCGTGTTTGTCAAAGACCTCAACGATTTTGGTACAGTGAACGAAGTGTACGGCAAGTTCTTTGATGAGCACCAGGTTGCTCATTACCCTGCTCGCTCTTGTGTGGAAGTTGCTCGTCTGCCAAAAGATGTTGGCATCGAAATCGAAGCGATTGCAGTACGTAAATAGATTCCCGTACGCAAGTAAACTGCAGTACACAAATAAACTGCAGTGCGCCAATCATCCGTGACCGGATCAAAAAAGGTTGCTCTCTGAGCAACCTTTTTTATCGCTGACGATCCACTCCTGCTGCTATTGAGGCAGTGCTGAGCTTGAACCTTAGCTGTTGGATGTCACCTTGTGGCTGTTCAGCAGCTCAACTTCTTCATCCAGCTCCTGCAGCTTAGCTTTCATGTCGTGGTAACACTGCTTAGTCAGCTCACGCACGTGCTCTTTGCCCAGGCCTTCCGTGCTGACCGGTGGCAGCATCTCAACAATGATATGACCATTGTTCCAGCGGTTAATACGCAGTTTATCGGTTGAGCTGCACACGATAGGAATAATCGGCACACCGGCGCCGATCGCCGCGTGGAATGCACCGGCTTTAAACGGCAGCAAGCCACGACCGCGCGAACGGGTCCCTTCCGGGAACATCCATACCGACACATCGCTGTTTTTCATGCTGTCGACAACCTGATCGATCGTGCCTTTCGCCTTAGTCTTATTGGCACGGTCAATCAGAATATTACCGGTCAGCCAGTAAAGCTGACCGAACAACGGCATCCACGCCAGGCTCTTTTTACCGACCGTCACCACTTTTGGCGTCACTGCCGAAGAAACCGTAACCAGATCCCAGTTGTTCTGGTGGTTGGCAATGTAAATCGCCTGGCCGCGGTTATAAGCATTGTCCGGAATGCGCAGCTCCAGTTTAATGCCGAACACTTTCGACATCGCACCGAACATACGTCCAAACGTGAACACGTGCTTCGGGTTACGCGGACTGAGCAGACAGTAGCCACAACCAAACACAAACATTACGACGGCAAACATCACCACCGCAATAATACGCAATAAAGCAATCATCCAGATTCTCCAAAGGAGCTCGAATAAAAAAGCCGAAACCCACGGATTTCGGCCCATAAACAAAACAGCAGTTTAACTCGACTCGCTGAAGCGCTCAATGTTGGCGCCCAGTGCCGATAGCTTGTCTTCAATCTTTTCGTAACCGCGATCGATATGATAAATCCGGTCAACGATGGTTTCACCCTTGGCAATGCAGCCGGCAATCACCAGACTGGCCGATGCACGCAGGTCGGTCGCCATCACCTGAGCGCCGCTCAGAGACGTGACATCACCACAGATCACAGTATTCCCTTCGATCTCTGCTTTAGCGCCCATACGCATCAGTTCAGGCACATGCATAAAACGGTTTTCAAAGATGGTTTCAGTGATCACGCCGCCACCTTTCGCCATCATATTAAGCAGGGTGAACTGAGCCTGCATGTCGGTCGGAAAACCCGGATGCGGTGCGGTACGAATCGTCACAGCTTTCAGATCGCGGCCGGTCATATCCAGACTGATCCAGTCATCACCGGTTTCAATCAGTGCGCCGGCATCTTCCAGCTTAGCCAGTACCGCTTCGAGCAATTTTGCGTTGGTGTTACGACACACAATCTTGCCATTTGATACGGCCGCGGCAACCAGGAAAGTACCGGTTTCAATGCGGTCAGCCACCACCGAATGTTTACCGCCACCCAGACGTTCCACGCCTTCAATGGTGATGGTATCGCTGCCGGCACCACTGATTTTGGCCCCCAGTTGATTGAGGAACATCGCGGTATCGACGATTTCCGGCTCACGCGCGGCGTTATCCAGCACGGTTTTGCCTTCTGCCAGTGTCGCAGCACACATAATTGTAATGGTGGCACCGACGCTGACTTTATCCATCACGATGTGAGCGCCTTGCAGGCGGCCATCGACACTGGCTTTGACGTAACCGTCTTCCAGAGTAATGGTCGCACCCAGTTGCTCCAGGCCATGGATGTGCAGGTCAACCGGACGTGCGCCAATCGCACAGCCGCCCGGCAGAGACACCTGACCCTGGCCAAAACGCGCCACCAGCGGACCCAGAGCCCAGATAGAAGCACGCATGGTTTTCACCAGGTCATACGGCGCGCAGTACTGGTCAATCTGGCTTGGGTCGACATGCACTGAACCGTTGCGTTCAACTTTGGCCCCCAGGCGCTTAAGCAGCTCCATCGTGGTGTCAATATCACGCAGATGCGGAACGTTGGCGACCTCGACCGGCTCAGAAGCCAGAATCGAAGCAAATAAAATAGGCAGTGCAGCATTCTTTGCACCAGAGATGGTCACTTCGCCCTGCAGGGGCTTATCTGACCCGATAACTCGAAACTTATCCATTCACAAACCTTAAAGCGACATCAACTTCTTATCGCGAGCCCACTCATCTGGCGTGAACGCTTTAATCGAAACGGCGTGAATGTCGTTGCGCTGGATGTACTCCATTAACGGAGCGTAAATCATCTGCTGTTTCTTCACACGGCTCATACCTTCAAATGCAGCATCCACAGCCAGCACTTCATAGTGGCTGCCTTCACCTTTGACGTGAATCTCTTGAAGTTCGAGTGCTTGTTCTAATATCTGTTGTACTTGTGCGCTATCCACAATTCACCCCGGCTGGTTGTTCTAAGTGCTGAGCCATCATGGTTTCGATGTTGCTCAGTTGAAACAGTGTGCGCAGTTGTTCTGGCACGAAACTGAGCATTATATGACAGTTTTGTTTTTTTGCATGCTCTATTAAATGAATTAACATTACCATCCCTGCAGAGTCGACTCGTGATACATCACGCAAAGAGAGGGTACAACGCGCACTTTGTGGTTGCCATTGCTGTAAAATCACCCACAAAGACGGGACTTTGTCCCGGTCCAGCGCGCCATTCAGAGCACACTGCTCGGGGCTGAGGACTTGCCATTGCGGATGGCTCATTCGGATTTACTCTCAAAACGGATCGGTTGCTGCGCCTGTTTTTCCAGCTCTTTGGCCACCGCCAGAATACCTTCCTGACGAATTTTCGTGTTCCACTCTGATTGCTTACTCGACAACAGACTGATGCCTTCCGCAACCATGTCAAAAGCACGCCATTCACCGGATTTCTCTTTGCGCAGTTTGAACTCAAGATTGATGTTCGGACGCGGCGCATCAATGATATCAACTTTCACACTGGTGATGCGGCGGTCATCTTCGACTGGCAGTTCCGGCGCAAATTCAAGGGTCTGATCCGTGTACTGGGTCAGCACCTGAGCGTAGTTAGTGATCAAATAAGCGCGGAAGGCCTGAATAAACTCACCCACCTCTTCGCGTTTCGCGCCGCGCAGGTTAGAGCCCAGCAGTTTCAGAGCTGCGTATTGATCATTGACATACGGCATCAGCTCTTCTTCAACGATCACTTTAAGATAGTTCGGATCCTGATGGATTTTTGGCTGTTCAGCTTTAAGGCGGTCAAACGCCTGCTGAGCGACCTGTTTCATCATCTGATACGGGTTGGTCTGATCAACGTCCTGCGCCGCACTTGCCGACCAAGAGACCAGAACACTGAGCAGCAGGACAAAATAACGCTTCCACAGCATAGATTTAGTCATCATAGATTACTCACTTTTCTCATCGTCAGATCCACCTACGCTGTAGAGGAACTGACCAATCAAATCTTCCAGAACCAGGGCTGATTTGGTGTCTTCAATCCGATCACCCTCTTTCAGCATCTGTTCATCTTCAAATACAAAGCCCGGGATCAGGCTGATGTACTGCTCGCCAATCAGACCTGAGGTCAGAATTTGCAGGCTGGACGTATCCGGGAACTGACTGTAACGGCTGTCGATAGACAGGGTCACGGTTGGCAGTAGTCGCTCTTTATCGAGCGAAATGTCTTCCACCCGGCCAACCACTACGCCACCCACTTTCACAGGCGAGCGCACTTTCAGACTGCCGATATTGTCAAATTCCGCTTTGAGCGTGTAAGTATCCCCAGAGCCCAGACTTTTCACGTCAGCGACTTGAAAAATCATTACCAGAATTGCGCAAATTCCTGCCAGCACAAAACTGCCTACCCAAAATTCTAGTTTACGTGTTTGTTGCATGATTAATTCCCAAACATCAGTGCGGTCAGTACAAAGTCGAGGCCCAATACAGCCAGTGACGAATGCACTACGGTTCGTGTTGTTGCACGGCTGATGCCTTCAGACGTCGGAATCGCATCATAGCCATTAAAAAGAGCAATCCAGGTGACAGTAATGGCAAACACCACACATTTAATCACACTGTTGCCAATATCTTGTCCCAGCTCCACCGAGGCCTGCATCGCGGACCAGAAACTGCCGTGGTCAATGCCTTTCCAGTCGACACCGACCAACTGCCCGCCCCAGATACCGACCGCCATAAAGATCATCGCCAGCAGCGGCATAGAAATGAGTCCGGCCCACAGGCGTGGCGCAATGACACGCTTGAGCGGATCAACCGCCATCATTTCCAGACTGGACAGCTGCTCAGTGGCTTTCATCAGGCCAATCTCTGCCGTCAGCGCCGAACCGGCACGACCGGCAAACAGCAAGGCGGTCACCACCGGGCCCAGTTCACGTAGCAGCGACAATGCCACCATTTGCCCCAGGCTGGTTTCTGCGCCGTAATCGACCAGAATGACGTACCCCTGCAAGCTGAGCACCATGCCGATAAACAGGCCGGAAACGATGATGATCGCCAGCGACTGAACGCCGACACTGTAGAGTTGCTTGATCAGCAGCGGCAGATTTTTCAGTGGCCGCGGACGACCGGCTAAGGCGCCGAATAACATCAGACTGGCCCGGCCGAACGCTTCACACACGGCAAAATAACGTCGGCCCAGGCCACTGATACCGTGTTTTAAATTATCCAACATGGAACAGATCCTTTTCTATCGGCCGCGCCGGGAAGCGAAACGGTACCGGACCATCAGCATTGCCTTGCAAAAACTGCTGCACGCGCGGATCCTCGTTACGACGCAATTCCTCTGGCGTGCCATACGCAATCACTTTACCGTCAGCGAGTAAATAGACCCAGTCGGCAATACTCATTACCTCCGGCACATCGTGCGACACCACGACTGACGTCACACCCAGCGCCTGATTGAGATTACGAATCAGCTCAACCAGCACACCCATGGTAATCGGATCCTGCCCGACAAACGGTTCATCAAACATGATCAGTTCAGGATCGAGTGCAATAGAGCGCGCCAGCGCTGCACGGCGGGCCATACCACCCGACAACTCGCTGGGCATCAGCTGGGCTGCGCCACGCAGGCCGACCGCTTCCAGCTTAAGCAACACCAGGGTTTTGATCAGCGATTCATCAAGCTGAGTATGCTCGCGCAGCGGAAACGCCACGTTGTCAAACACATTAAGATCGGTGAACAGGGCTCCGGACTGGAACAACATGCTCATTTTTTTGCGGATTTTGTATAATTTACTGCGGCTAAGGGCGGGAATGTTCTGGCCGTCAAACCAGATTTCGCCTTTTTCGGGCAGTAACTGGCCGCCAATCAAACGTAACAGGGTGGTTTTTCCGATACCAGAAGGCCCCATAATGGCGGTCACTTTCCCCTTCGGAACCTGCAAGCTGATGTCATCAAAAATCACGCGCTCCGCACGGGAGAAGGTCAGATTTTTGATGGTGATTAATTCGGTTTCAGACATACTCACAATTCGCTGTTGTCGGATTTCCTGCTAAGAATGGGCAATCATAAGCACATTACTGCGAAATTAAAAGCACCGTTCAATTACATTTAACCGACAATTAGCAATTCACGCCCCATTCGGCCTGCAGTTCTGGTTTGCTGATAATATCATCAAATCAATACCCACCGACATCCGCTTGTGATGATGAAAACAGCAAAACATGCGGTCAGTAGCAACGCATCATCACCACACAGAACCACGAAAATGCGACAATAAATTGTATCTTCGACTTCCCTTTTAATGACCAACACGTCAAAATTAGCGGTTACTCGTTCAGTTATTCATAAAGTTAGGAATTGTCATGCTCGAAGCCATTGCGTTTCTTATTGTAGGTCTCATTTTGCTCGTCTGGAGTGCCGATAAACTGGTTTTCGGTTCTGCCGCCCTGGCGCGCAACGTAGGCATTTCACCGCTGGTGATCGGTATGACCATTCTGGCTATGGGCTCTTCGGCTCCGGAAATGATGGTGTCCGCCACGGCTGCGCTGGAAGGCAAAACCGATACCGCAGTCGGTAACGTGCTGGGCTCGAACATCGCCAACATCGCGCTGATTCTTGGTATTACCGCCCTGATCAAACCGCTGTCGATCAGCTCAACCGTGATTCGTCGTGAACTGCCGCTGATGCTTGGTGTCACTTTATTAGCCGGCGCACTGTTGTGGGATAACCAACTGGGCTTTTACGAAGGCGTCCTGCTGTTCGTCCTGTTTGCGCTGTTTATTCTGGCGATGCTGAAAATCAGCCGTAGTGAGCAGAGCAATGGCGATGCCCTGCTCGAAGAGCACGAATCAGAGATCCCGCAAGGGGTAAGTAATATGAAAGCGGGCATGTGGGTGGTGATTGGCCTGATTTTACTGCCGATTGCCGCGGGTATGCTGGTCGATAATTCCGTGGTGATTGCTAAATACTTCGGTATGAGCGACCTGGTGATCGGCCTGACCATTATTGCGATTGGGACCAGCCTGCCAGAGCTGGCGGCTTCTCTGGCAGGGGTTCTGAAAGGTGAAGATGACATGGCAGTCGGTAATATTATCGGCTCCAACGTTTTTAATATTCTGGCGGTCATGGGCCTGCCGGGCATTCTCAACCCTTCCGTGCTGAGTGAGCACGCAATGGGGCGCGATTTCTGGGTGATGCTGGCGGTCTCGGTCCTGCTGCTGATGATGGCGCTGGGTAAATCACGCAGCATCAACCGCATTGAAGGCACTATCCTGTTCGTTGCCTTTTTGGCATATCAGATTTACCTGTTCATGAATATGACCGCTTAACGGGAGTGTAGGATGTCGGATAACTTTGACTACCGCAGTGTTGCCAACCAGGTGCTGGCAACGGAGATCGAAGCACTACAACAACTGGACCAATATTTTAACCATGACTTCTGCCGTGCCTGTGAGATGATTCTGGCGAATAAAAGCGGTAAAGTCGTGGTGATGGGCATCGGCAAGTCCGGCCACATCGGCCGTAAAATGGCGGCCACCTTCGCCAGCACAGGCACCTCATCCTTCTTTGTTCACCCCGGCGAAGCCTCACATGGCGACCTGGGCATGATTGAGAGCGGCGATATTGTCCTGGCCATTTCCAACTCCGGTGAGTCGTCCGAAATTCTCGCTCTGTTCCCGGTTTTAAAGCGCCTCAATAATCGTATCATCAGTATGACGGGTAATCCGCAATCGAATATGGCTAAACTGGCCGATATTCACCTGCAGATGACGGTACCGAAAGAAGCGTGTCCACTCGGCCTGGCGCCGACCTCAAGCACCACCGCCACGCTGGTGATGGGAGATGCGATGGCGGTTGCTCTGCTGCAGGCGCGCGGCTTTACCGCCGAAGACTTTGCTTTATCGCATCCAGGCGGCGCTCTGGGGCGTAAACTGCTGATGAAGCTGAGCGATATCATGCATTCGGGTGACGCTTTACCCAAGGTTCAGCCGAATGCGCTGGTACGTGATGCCCTGCTCGAAATCAGTCACAAAGGGCTCGGGATGACCGCAGTGGTCGAGGGTGATGATCAGCTGGTCGGCATATTCACTGATGGTGACCTGCGTCGTATCCTGGATAAACGCATCGATATTCACAGCGCGACAATCAGCGAAGTGATGACCCGTCACCCGACCGTCGCCTCACCGAATCTTCTGGCCGTAGAAGGACTCAACCTGATGCAGGACAAGCGCATTAACGGCCTGATGCTGGTCGAAAACGGCCAGGTGGTCGGTGCTTTGAATATGCACGACTTATTAAAAGCAGGAGTGATGTAATGAGCCAGATGGTCGAAACTCTGTACGGCGAGGTCGCTGCTGATATTCTGGCTACCGCCGGGCAGATAAAACTGCTGATTTGTGATGTAGACGGCGTGTTCTCTGACGGGCTTATCTACATGGGCAATCAGGGCGAAGAGCTGAAAACATTTCATACCCGCGACGGATATGGCGTAAAATCACTGATGAATGCCGGCATTGAGATAGCCATTATCACCGGACGACGTTCGCAAATCGTCGAAAACCGGATGCAGGCGCTGGGCATTTCTTTGATCTACCAAGGTCAGGACGACAAGGTCAAAGCCTATCAGGATATTTGCGAAAAATTGGCGATCGACCCAAAGCATACCGGTTACATTGGTGATGATTTGATCGACTGGCCGGTGATGGAAAAAGTCGCCCTCAAAGTGTGTGTGGCTGACGGCCATCCTCTGCTGGCCAAGCGGGCCAATTACGTGACCCGCATCAAAGGCGGACACGGCGCAGTACGCGAAGTGTGTGATTTAATTTTACAAGCACGGAATGAGCTCGACGTACATAAAGGCCTGAGTATATGAGTTTTTCTCGTATCCTTTACGCGATACTTCTCTTTATTGCTTCCTGGTCAGCCTATTACCTGCTGGACAAAAAGCAAAACAGCGCTATTCAGGTGGCTCCTAATTATGAGTTGCCGATGTTTAGTGGTAAAAATCTGGATAACGTCTCGTATAATCAGCAAGGCGTGCGGAACTATGTTATTACTTCACAGCATCTGGATTACTACGCGAAAAGTGGCAACACCACTTTCGAATATCCGGTACTGAAAGTCTATCAGCAAGGGGTTACCCAGGAGTGGCAGGTCACCGCCAATCGCGGCATTCTGACCAAAGACCATGTGCTGATTTTGTATGACAACGTGATGGCAAACAACTTACTGGCGGGCTCTGCCTTTGACGAACTGTCAACGGCCAAGCTGAGTATTCAGCTCGATAACCGCGATTTTTGGGCCGACAGCGAAGTTAAAATGAACGGCCCGCAGTTTGAAACTCGCGGACAGGCGATGAAAGGAAATTTCTCCGAACACTCGGCTGTTCTGTATAACCATGTGCAAGGTAGATATGAAATTCTCACACCTTAGTTTGATTGCTTGCCTGCTGGCGTCCGGCCAGGCACTGGCTCTGACCACCGATTCTAAGCAACCGGTTTACATCGATTCAGACAGTCAGCAACTGGACATGAAAAGCAACCGCGTGACCTTTTTGGGTGATGTAAAACTCAAGCAGGGCAGCATCAACATTAACGCCGATAAACTGGTTGTGGTACGCGATGCCAAATCCGGCCAGATTGAAACCATCGAAGGTTATGGCAACCTGGCGACTTTTTCCCAGTTGACGGATGAGGGTAAGACTCTGTACGGTGAAGCGAAAGAGTTGCATTACAAGATGTCCGAAGACGAACTGACCATGATTGAAAAAGCGATGCTGGCTCAGGATGACAGTGAAATCCGCGGTAAAAAAATCCGCTACAAAATTTCGTCGCAGAAGTTGATTGCAGATGGTGAAGGCAACGGACGTGTCTCGACCGTACTGCAGCCTCAAGCGGCCCAATAAGAACGACTATGGCAACACTTAAAGCAGAACATTTAGCCAAGAGCTATAAAAAGCGTAAAGTGGTCTCCGACGTCAGCCTTAAGGTTGAATCCGGTCAGATCGTCGGACTGCTCGGTCCGAACGGTGCGGGTAAAACCACCTCTTTCTACATGATTGTAGGCCTGGTTGCACGTGACGAAGGGACCATCAGCATCGATGAACAAGACATCAGCGTGCTGCCTATGCACAGCCGTTCACGGCTCGGTATCGGTTACCTGCCACAGGAAGCTTCCATCTTCCGTAAGCTGTCGGTGGAAGACAACATCATGGCTGTGCTGCAAACGCGGGAAGAGATGACCCGTGAAGAGCGCCAGGATAAACTGGAGGATCTGCTGGAAGAGTTTCATATCCAGCACATTCGCCACAGTGCCGGTATGGCATTGTCCGGTGGTGAACGCCGCCGAGTGGAAATCGCCCGAGCGCTGGCCGCCAATCCGCAATTTATCTTGCTCGACGAACCGTTTGCCGGGGTTGACCCGATTTCGGTTATCGACATCAAAAAAATCATCGAACATCTGCGTGATCGCGGTTTAGGCGTGCTGATCACCGACCACAACGTCCGGGAAACCTTGGATGTGTGTGAAAAAGCTTATATTGTGAGTCAGGGCCGCTTAATTGCGGAAGGCACACCACAGGAAGTGCTCGACAACGAGCAAGTGAAACAGGTTTATCTCGGCGAACAATTCCGTCTATGATTAACATAGATTGAGATCAATCCTAACAAAAACAAGGCAGTCAATACTGAATGAAACCCTCATTACAGCTCAAGCTAGGTCAGCAGTTAGCCATGACACCCCAGTTGCAACAGGCGATTCGTCTGCTGCAACTATCGACGTTGGATCTGCAACAGGAAATTCAGGAAGCGCTGGAATCGAACCCGCTGCTTGATGTTGAAGAGTCGATGGAAGAGTTCGCGGCACCGTCTGAACCCGAGCCCCATCGTGAGGAAAAAGAAGCCAGTGCTGATGTTGCCGAACCTGAACCTCAGGACAGCTCAGAGCTGATCGAAAAATCGGAAATCAGCTCAGAACTGGAAATCGATACCACCTGGGAAGATGTCTACAGTGCCAATACCGGCAGCACCGGTATTTCTGTTGACGACGATGCGCCTGTTTATCAGGGCGAAACCACCCAGTCACTGCAGGACTATCTGCTGTGGCAGCTGGATCTCACGCCGTTTAGTGAAACCGACCGCACGATTGCAATGGCGCTAATCGATGCTGTCGACGACTACGGTTACCTGACCCAGTCACTGGAAGAAATTCTGGAAAACTTTACCGGCGAAGAGATTGCCGGTGAAGCGATTGAGCTGGATGAAATTGAAGCGGTCAGAAAGCGGGTTCAGCAGTTTGACCCGCTGGGTGTGGCGTCCGTCAACCTGCAGGACTGCCTGCTGCTGCAACTGGCCACCTTTCCGGCAGAGACCCCTTGGCTGGACGAAGCCAAACTCCTCCTGTCTCAGTACATCGACCTACTTGGCAACCGCGATTACAAACTCATTCTGAAAGAGACTAAACTCAAAGAGGAAGAGTTACGTGAAGTGCTGCAACTGATCCAACAACTGGACCCGCGTCCGGGCAGCCGGATTGCCACCGAGCATGCGGAGTATGTCATTCCCGATGTGTCGGTGTTTAAAGAACATGGCAAATGGATTGTGACCATCAATCCGGACAGCGTGCCAAGACTCAAGATCAACCAGCAGTACGCCGATATGGTGCGCGGTAACAATGCCGACAGCAACTATATCCGCAGCAATTTGCAAGAAGCGAAATGGTTAATTAAGAGTCTGGAGAGCCGAAACGAGACGCTGCTCAAAGTTGCCAAGTGCATAGTTGAACATCAGCGTGATTTCTTCGAGTATGGTGAAGAAGCCATGAAGCCGATGGTTCTTAATGACGTCGCGCTGGCGGTGGACATGCATGAATCAACCATTTCTCGTGTTACCACACAGAAATACATGCATACCCCACGTGGCATATTCGAATTGAAGTACTTTTTTTCCAGCCACGTCAGTACCGACAATGGCGGAGAATGTTCATCTACCGCGATTCGAGCTCTGATCAAAAAACTGGTCGCTGCGGAAAACCCAGCCAAACCATTAAGCGACAGTAAGATCGCGGCCCTACTCGCTGATCAAGGGATTCAGGTAGCAAGACGTACTATTGCTAAGTACCGGGAATCCTTGGGTATTTCCCCATCGAGTCAGCGCAAACGCCTGCTATAAGGCCTAACTGAGAAGGAAAGTCTATGCAAATCAATATTCAAGGCCATCACATTGAACTTACCGATTCAATGCAAGACTATGTTCACTCTAAATTTCAAAAGCTTGAGCGATTTTTCGACCATATTAATAACTGTCAGGTGATTTTACGTGTTGAAAAAACGCGCCAAATCGCTGAAGCTACGCTTCATATTAACCAAGGAGAAGTCCACGCCACTGCGGAAGAAGATGTTATGTACGCAGCGATTGATGGCCTGGTGGACAAACTCTCTCGTCAACTCAACAAGCATAAAGAAAAGCTAAGTAGCCACTAACATGCAATTAAGCGAAGTACTTTCACTGGACTGCACCAAGAGTGCAGTCCAGTGTTCTAGCAAAAAAAGAGCGCTGGAAATCATCAGTGAGATAGCCGCCCTGCACACAGGTCTGAACGCCACCGAGTTGTTCGAATGTATGCTGAGCCGCGAGAAAATGGGCAGTACCGGTATCGGTAACGGCATTGCCATCCCTCATGCCCGTATGACTGCCAGCGACGAAGCGGTTGCGGTGCTGCTGCAGTGCGAAGAGCCGATTGAGTTTGACTCTATCGATAACCGTCCGGTCGATCTGCTGTTCGCTCTGCTGGTGCCGGAAGAACAGTGTAAGCAACACCTGAAAACGCTGTCGTCGATGGCTGAACGCCTGAATGACAAGCAGACTCTTAAACAGCTGCGTGGCGCCAAAAGCGATCAAGAGCTGTACAGTATCATGGTTAACCAACCTCAATAGGTCTCACCATGCGTTTAATTGTTGTGAGTGGTCAATCCGGAGCCGGAAAAAGTGTCGCGCTGCGGGTACTGGAAGATCTCGGCTACTACTGTGTGGATAACCTGCCGGTCAGCTTGCTGGACGCCTTTATTCACTCAGTCCAAGGCAGTCAGCAGAATGTTGCGGTCAGCATTGATATCCGCAACCTGCCGAAAGAGCCGGGCCTGGTTGATGATGTCCTCGACCAGCTCAAACAAAACAATGATGTCAGCGTGCTGTTTCTCGATGCCAGTAAACAGACATTACTCAAACGCTACAGTGAAACCCGCCGCATCCATCCATTGTCGCTGAGCGAAAGCAAGCCCACCCTGGATCAGGCGATTGAGATGGAAATCCAGTTACTGGCACCGCTCAAAGAGCGCGCCGATCTGGTGCTCAACAGCAGTGACCTGTCACTGCATGAACTGAGTGAAACAGTCAGACGCCGTATCGAAGGACGTGAACGCAAAGACCTGGTGATGGTGTTTGAATCCTTCGGTTTTAAATACGGCCTGCCGAGCGACGCTGATTACGTGTTCGACGTGCGTTTTTTACCTAACCCGCACTGGCAGCCGGACTTAAGACCATTGACCGGTCTTGATGCACAAATCAAAGCGTTTCTGGAAAGTCACAGCGATGTGATGGAGATGAAATATCAGATCCAGAAGTTTATCGAACACTGGTTACCCCTGCTGGAAAAAAACAACCGCAGCTATCTGACCATAGCGATCGGCTGTACCGGCGGCAAACACCGCTCGGTCTACCTGACCCAGCAGCTGGGCGAATATTTTGCCGAAATGGGGCATCAGGTTCAGATCCGCCACACCTCGTTAGAAAAAAATCGCTCATAAGGAGCAGACATGCCACAAGCTTGCCGTACTGTTCTTATCCAGAACCGTCTTGGTCTTCACGCCCGTGCCGCCATCAAACTGGTCGAGCTGGCGCAATCTTTTGATGCCGTGCTCACCATTCAAAGTCAGGATGGCAAAGAAGCCACCGCCGACAGCGTAATGGGACTGCTGATGCTGGAATCCGCTCAGGGCCAGAATGTCACCATCTGCGCGGAAGGCTCACAAGCTGAGCAGGCACTGGATGCCGTCTGCCATCTGATCGAAGACAAATTTGAAGAAGATGACTGAATGTCTGGTGCAGATACAACGCCTGTTAACAAGTAAATGCCTGTTACCAAGCAAACCTCTGCCCCGATGACACTTTGTGCCACACAGAAAGAAGTTTCATTAACCAAACTATCGGCTGACGATTAATAACTTCTTATTAAATAAGACATAAAAGTACGATATTATTCAAAATATTGTCACCATTCACAGATTAGGGGGAAGCTATGGCAGAGCAGATTGAATTTGACCAAGCTCACCTCACCCTCCAAGAGATCACCGAAGCGCTGGAAAACGGCCGCTTTGTCCATGTTCGTCGCCAACTGCAGGACATGGAACCCGAAGACATCGCCAACCTGTTAGAAGCCTCGCCACGTAAAGCACGTGACGTACTGTGGCAACTGACCGACCCGGAGGATTATGGTGAGATCCTCGACGAGCTGAGCGAAGACGTCAAAGATGCGCTGGTGTCCAAAATGGCACCAGAAAAACTGGCGGAAGCCACTGAAGGCATGGACACCGACGATGTGGCCTACGTTCTGCGTAGTCTGCCGGACGGACTGTCACGGGAAGTGCTGGCCCAGATGGATGCCGCCGACCGCTTACGGGTCGAAACGGCGCTCTCCTATCCGGAAGATACCGCCGGCGGCCTGATGAACACCGACGTTATCACCATTCGCGGTGATGTCGACGTCGACGTGGTATTGCGTTATCTGCGCATTCGCGGCGAACTGCCGGCGGCGACAGATGCATTGTACGTCATTGATGATGAAAGCCGCCTGATTGGCCATTTATCACTGACCACGCTGATCACCACCCAGCCGGATGTTCCGGTCAGTGAAGTGATGGACGACGCAGACGAAGCGATTCGGGTCGATACCAAAGACTCTGACATCGCCAGTCTGTTTGAACGGCGTAACTGGGTTTCGGCGCCGGTGGTGGATGAGAATCAGCACCTGGTCGGCCGGATTACCATCGATGACGTGGTGGACGTGATTCGTGAAGATGCCGAACACTCGATGATGAGTATGGCCGGTATGGACGATGACGAAGATACCTTTGCACCGGTGTTTAAATCGGCTCGCAAGCGCAGCATCTGGCTTGGTGCCAACGTGCTGGCCGCACTGGCCGCCGCTTCCGTGTCCAACATGTTTGAAGCCACGCTGGAACAGATGGCGGCAATCGCGATTCTGATGACCATCGTCCCTTCGATGGGCGGGGTGGCCGGTAACCAGACGGTTGCGCTGGTGATCCGCGGCCTGGCTCTGGGTCATATCGGTGACAGTAACCGGCGTGAACTGCTGCTCAAAGAAGCGGCGATCGGCCTGCTGAACGGCATCACCTGGGCACTGATCATCGGTGCGATTGTCGTCGCCTGGAAAGGGGAATGGCTGCTAGGCGGGATTATTTCCGCGGCTATGCTCACCAACCTGCTGGTGGCCGGCATCGCCGGAGTGACGATTCCGGTAGTGCTGAAGAAAATGAATATCGACCCGGCCCTGGCGGGAGGGATGGCACTGACCACCGTGACGGATGTAGTCGGTCTGTCGGTCTTCCTTGGCCTGGCGACCCTGTTCATTACCTGATGTTCATTACCTGATCATGCTTACCGGATAACCGGCCATAAGGTTATCAACCAAGCAACAAAAAAGCGCTGACCTCAGGTCAGCGCTTTTTGCTTCGGGGCCGTTTATTCACCCGCCACCTTCATGGATTCGATCAGCATCGAACCGGTCTGAATCTGTGAGCGGGTTTCAGTATCACTGCCCACCGCCACAATCTGCTGGAACATGGTTTTCAGGTTACCGGCAATGGTAATACCGGAGACCGGATACTGAATCTGGCCGTTTTCAACCCAGAATCCCGCCGCGCCGCGCGAGTAATCACCGGTGACCACATTGACACCCTGCCCCATCACTTCGGTGACTAACAGGCCGGTACCCAGCTCTTGCAGCATCTGCTCAAAGTCCTGGCCGGTGTGCTTCACAAACCAGTTGTGGATACCACCGGCATGGCCGGTCGGCGTCATCTTCATCTTGCGGGCCGCGTAGCTGGTCAGCAGATAACTGGCCAGAACACCATCGGTAATGATTTCGCGATCTTCGGTCTTCACACCTTCACTGTCAAACGGGCTCGAAGCCAGTCCGCGCAGTACATGCGGACGCTCAGCAATATTGAACCACGACGGCAGGATTTGCTCACCCAGATGATCAAGCAGGAACGACGCTTTGCGGTACAGGTTTCCGCCACTGATCGCCATCACCAGATGGCCCATCAGACCCGTCGCCACATCAGCAGCAAACATCACCGGATAGTGGCCGGTTTTCATCTTGCGCGCATCAAGACGCGATACTGTCTTCTTGGCCGCTTCCAGACCCACCGCTTGCGGTGACCACAGATCATCAATATGGCGCGCCACGGTGTAGCTGTAATCACGCTCCATCTCACCATTTTCACCAACACCAATCACGCAGCAACTGATGCTCTGGCGGCTGGACGCATAACTGGCGAGCATACCATGGCTGTTACCATATACTTTAACGCCGTAGTGGCTGTCGTAGCTGCCGCCGTCACTCTGTTTGATTTTCTTGCTGTAGGCCAGCGCAGCCTGCTCGGCTTCAATCGCAATACGCGCCGCTTTGTCCGGATTCGGCTCATCCGGATGGAACAGATCCAGATCCGGCACATCCTGTACCATCAACTCTTTCGGGGCCGGGCCGGCAAACGGATCTTCCGAAGTGAACTGTGCAATATCGAGCGCCGCCAGCACCGTCTGCTGAATAGCCTTCTCACTCAAATCCGACGTTGATGCGCTGCCTTTGCGCTGTCCGCGGTAAACGGTAATGCCCAGAGCACCGTCACTGTTGAATTCCACGTTTTCCACTTCGCACATGCGGGTCGAAACGCTTAAACCTGTGCTTTTGGTAATGGCGACTTCAGCGGCGTCAGCCTGAGCTGAAGCCATGTCGAGCGCTTTTGCAACGGCAGCTTCAAGCTCGGCTCGTTGCGCAGCGACTTGCTGTTTTACATCCATATCTCATCCAACTGTTGCGCTTTAATCTGGTTAGGATAACAAGAATTTCGCTTTCTCCCCACGATTCTTGCTAAAATAGCAGACATAAATAACTCATTAGTGAATGAAGATGGCGCGTAAGAATCAAAAAGCCCCTTGGGAAGATGAAGAAGAAATCATCTTGGTCAGTAAGACCGAGCTGAAAAACGATATGATTGAACTGCAAAAGCTCGGTGAAGAGCTGGTGGCTCTCAAACCTTCTGCTCTGGCAAAATTCCCGTTACCTGACGATCTGGCCGAGGCAATTAAAGACGCACAGCGCTTTAAAAATGAAGCGCGCCGTCGTCAGCTGCAATACATCGGTCGCCTGATGCGTAATATCGATCCTGAGCCACTGCAAGCGGCGCTGGATAAATTACGTAACAAGCATTCTCAGTCCAGTGCCGTGCTGCACAAACTGGAGCAGTTGCGTGATCGTGTGGTAGAAGAAGGCGACAGTGCGATTGAGGACGTGATGGAAATGTACCCGGAAGCGGATCGTCAGCGTCTGCGCCAACTGGCGCGTCAGGCGAAAAAAGAGAAGCAAGCGAATAAAGCGCCGAAAGCGTCGCGTGAGATTTTCCAGGTTCTGAAAGTACTCAACGATCAACCGTATTAAACGAGCGAGCGCATTATTAGCGGCTTGTGATGTAATCAATGCAAAGAGGTTGGCTGATGCCAACCTCTTTTTTTATTCGCCGGCACGGACAAATGCCGCCAACGGCGGATGCGGATGGTTGGCGGTCAGCTCGCCAATCGGAGCCATACACTGCACCTGTCCCTCAGCCATGAAGGCAAAATGCGAGGCGATCGCACGCGCATCACTAAGATGGTGAGTCACCATCAACACGGTAATGTTACGCTCAGCGGCCAGGCTGCGGACCAGGTTGAGCATCTCTTCACGCAGCACAGGATCTAGGGCAGAAAACGGCTCATCCAGCAACCAAACCGGATTGGGCTGCACAAAGCAGCGTGCCAGCGCCACCCGTTGTCTCTGCCCGCCGGATAATTGCTCCGGTAGCCGTTCCAGCAGATGCCCGACCCCGACCATTTGCGCCGCCTGAGCCACCTGCTGCTGCTGAATCTGACTCAGCTTCAGCCCCGGATGCAGGCCGAGCCCCACGTTCTCGCGTACCGTCAGATGCGCAAACAGATTGTGCTCCTGAAACAACATCGAAAACGGGCGCTGAAATGGTGCCAGACCAATCACCGAGCTCATCAGCCCGGCTCCGGCGCGAATATCGCCCAGGTCCGGGTCGATAAATCCCGCCACCAGACTGAGCAAGGTCGATTTGCCAGCTCCGCTCGGCCCCATCAGGGCGACGATGCTGCCCTGTTCGACCGTCATTTCAAAGTGAAACCATTCGTTCTGGTATTCATAACGTACATTATCCAGCACTAACATGCTTCTCTCCGTGTCTGGCCTTTATCAAGCGGCTGTGGAACAAACGCTCGATCAAATAAAACAATCCAATACTTAGCAGCAGCATCACCACAGAGACCACGCCAGCCGCTTGCATCTGGTAGCTGCCCAGCAGCTGATATAAATAGAGCGGCAAAGTACGAAACTCCTGGCTGCCGAACAGGGCAATCGCACTCAAATCGCCCATCGAGAGCAAAAAACTGAGGGTAAAGGCGTAAGCCAGCGGCTTGCGCAGCGCACGCAATTCGACCAGACGCAGACGCTGCCAGCCCTGCATGCCGAGACTGGCACACAAAAACTGGTATTGCTGTGCGACCTGCAACATCGGCTGACTGAGGTTTTTTACCACATACGGTAGCGCCATGAGGGCATTGACCGCCACCACAATCCAGTATGCCAGGCTGAACACATCGGTCAGATTACGCAGCAGCAGAAACAGACCGGTACTGATCACCAGACCCGGCGTAACCAGAATAATGGTTCCGATCAGTTCAATCGAATTGGCGCGGCGTGGCTGATAGTGCAAACGCCAGTGGCGGCTGGTCAGCACGATACTGATCCCGGCCAGCAGCGCGAGAGAACTCGCCAGTGTCGCCACCTGCAACGATGCGCCGAGCGCAGACCAGAATGGCCCGCTGCTCAGCACCGGCCACAGCTTGCTGTTGAGCCCGCTCACCACAACCATCAGCAGCGGTGGCACCACCAGTAACAGCGCCAAGCCAATCCATAACGCATCCCAGCCGCGCGCCAGGCGTGAATCCGTCAGCCACTGCCGGTCAGACCAAGCGCCCGTACTGACAGGTAACGGGCGAGATAACCGTTGCAGCGCCAGCGCCAGCACGCCACACAACAGCATCTGCCACAACGCCAGCAGTGCACCGGTCTGTAAATCAAAATCAAACTTGATCGCCTGATAAATCGCCAGCTCGATAGTGGTCGACTTCGGCCCGCCGCCCAGCGCCATCACAGTGGCAAAACTGGTGAAACAGAGCATGAATACCATGCCGCTGACATTAGCCAGTTGCTGGCGCATACGCGGCCACTCCACCCACCTGAATTTATCCCAACCGCTCATGCCAAGATGAGCACATAACTTATGCTGCTCGGCCGGTATACTCTCCAGACTGTGCAGCAACAACCGGCACGCATACGGCAGATTAAAAAACACGTGCGCCAGCAGGATGCCGCTCAGGCCATAAATCGAAAACGGCATTTTTATCTGCCATTGCTGCAGCCAGTCTGCAATCCAGCCACTTTTGCCGTATATCGCCAGCAGGCCAAACACGCCAACCAGCACCGGCAGCACCAAAGTACTGGCAAACAAGCGCAGCAGCAGCGCCCGGCCGCGAAAGCGACGCCGGCTCAGCGCATGAGCAACCGGGATCGCCAGGCCGACACTGAGCAGGGTTGACAACAACGCCTGGTAAAAGCTGAACCAGGTGACATGGCGATAATAAGCATCGCCCCAGATTTGGCTGAGCTGTAATTGCGGGGCCTGCCACAACAAAGCGGCCAGCGCACAAAACACAAAGGCCGCGACCAGCGCCGCGACCCAAAGACCGGTTTTCGGAACAGTAACTTGCATCAGGATCAGAACGTCAGCGCGTTTTGCCACTCACGAATCCAGCTTCTGCGCTGGGCGGCAACCTGTTCCGGCGTGAAGGCCAGCGCCTTGTCCGGCACAGTCAGCGTCGAAAAACCGTCCGGCAGCGTGACCGCCGTGGCCGGATACATCCAGTTATGGGTCGGGATCACCGCCTGGAATGCATCGCTGAGCATAAATTGCAGAAACTCATCGGCCAGTTTCGCCTGAGGTGAGTTTTTGACTTTCGCCGCCACCTCAACCTGCATGTAATGGCCTTCAGTGAAGTTCGCCGCCGCATAATGATCATCTTGTTCAGCGATCAGGTGGTAAGCAGGCGAAGTGGTGTACGACAGCACCATATCGGCTTCACCCTCTAAAAACATGGAATACGCTTCCGACCAGCCCTTGGTCACCGTCACCGTTTTGTGTGCCAGCTGCTGCCACGCCGCCCCAGCCTGGTCTCCATAGACCGATTTCATCCACAGCAGTAAGCCCTGTCCTGGTGTCGACGTGCGCGGATCCTGATAAATCACGCTCAGGTCATCGCGCTGCTCAACCAGCTCTTTCAGGCTGGCGGGCGGATGGGCCAGCTTCTGTTTGTTATACACAAACGCAAAGTAACCGTAGTCATAAGGCACAAAGGTATCGTCATGCCAGCCGTTTGGCAGGGTCAGCGCCGAGGTATCCACCGCGTGTCTGGCCAGCAGACCCGTCTGTTTGGCTTCCGCCATCAGATTGTCATCCAGCCCGAGGACAACATCCGCTTTAGTGTTACTGCCTTCCAGGCGCAGCCGGTTTAGAATCGACACGCCGTCATCCAGCGTGACAAAATTGAGATCGCAGCCGCAGCGGGCTTCAAAGGCTTGTTCCACCGCCGGACCCGGTCCCCATTCAGAGGCAAACGAATCG
Source organism: Vibrio sp. ABG19 (assembly GCF_029962385.1). Taxonomy (NCBI): domain Bacteria; kingdom Pseudomonadati; phylum Pseudomonadota; class Gammaproteobacteria; order Vibrionales; family Vibrionaceae; genus Vibrio; species Vibrio sp. ABG19. The sequence continues at coordinate 866,259 of NZ_CP071708.1, forward strand.
TAGGTGTAGACGGTCAGCGTTGGCGTGGCGGCCAGTAAGGCGCCAGAATATAAGGTTGCCACAGCAACCGCAGTATGAGTGATGTTCAAGGCTCGCTCTCCTCATTGAGCGGCACAGGCTTGAGGGGAGGATGAGGTCAGTCCGGAGTCCGGTATCGCAAACCCTGCTCAATTCCTACGCCAGCATTATCTGGTTCAGGTGTCTAACCACATCCCTGGCCTGCGGGTACGAGTGACGCACAGGCGGCGGAGTTTGTGACTAATGCGGGTCCCAAGCCTGGCTTGATCTCAGCGCCACGACGGTGCAAATAATCCTATTCACGCCGACAATGGTAAGCTCCCCGATGAGTGGTTGCGATTGTATGTCGAATTGCGTTAAAAAGCGACTCACACGCGCTGATCGTAGCCCCAGCGCGCGACCAGTTTCTGCTCAATGCCGAGATGGTCCAGAATGCGCGCCACCATAAAGTCGATCAGATCCTCAATCGACTGCGGCTGATGATAAAAACCGGGCGCCGCCGGCATGATGGTGACGCCCATTTGCGACAGTTTATGCATGTTTTCCAGATGCAGGGTTGAGAACGGTGTCTCGCGCACCACCAGCAATAACTGGCCGCGCTCTTTGAGCACCACATCAGCAGCCCGCTCGATCAGGTTGTCCGACATGCCATGCGCGATAGCAGCGACACTACCGGCCGAGCACGGACACACCACCATCTGTTTCGGTGCCGCTGAACCCGATGCCACCGGAGAAAACCAGTCTTCCTTGCCGCACACCACCAGTTTATCCGCATTGCAGCCGAGGTGTTCGACCAGCGCCTGTTTGGCCGCATCCGGGCCTGATGGTAACTTGAGCCCGTGCTCGGTTACCAGCACCACCCGCGCCGCTGAAGAGATCAGCAGGTAAACGGTGTAATCGGCTGCCAGCAGGCACTGCAGCAGACGCAGTCCGTACGGTGCGCCGGATGCGCCGGTCCAGGCTAAAGTGATGGCTTTGTTGTCTGTTGTCATAATGATTATATTCGTCTGTTATCCTTGATGAGACGCCAGGGCTGATTAACCGGCCGCACACTCGCGCTGTTCCAGAGCCGCCAGCAACTTGGCATGAATGCCGTCAAAACCACCGTTACTCATCACCAGAATTTGATCGCCCGGCTGCGCTTCTGCGGCAATCTGGGCGACAAACTGCGCCATATCAGTGCCGACATGCGCCGCTTGGCGACACTGCTCGGCAACCTCCTGCACCGACCAGGAGAGATTATCCGGCTGGAACAGATAAACGGAATCAGCTTCGTCCAGCGAAGCCGCCAGCGTCTGTTTGTGCACGCCCAGTTTCATGGTAGCCGAGCGCGGCTCTAGCACCGCAATGATTTTCGCGCTACCGACTTTATTACGCAGCCCGCCCAGCGTCAGCTTAATCGCGGTCGGATGATGAGCAAAATCGTCATACACCGTCACAGCGTTCTGTTCGCCTTTCAGCTCAAGACGACGTTTGGTATTGATAAAGCGACCCAGCGCTTCACAGGCCAGATCGGCCGTTACGCCGACATGACGCGCCGCAGCAATCGCCATCAGGGCATTACTGACGTTGTGATCGCCAACCAGATCCCACTGCACAGTGCCCACCAGCAGCCCCTGGAACAGAACCTCAAACTGGCTGCCATCCGGCTGCAGTTTATGCGCCTGCCAGTCACTCTGCTCGCCGCTGAACTCGGTTTCACTCCAGCAGCCGCGACTGAGTACGTCCTGCAGCGCTGGATCCTGACGCGGAGCAAGAATGCGGCCATTACCTGGTACAGTGCGCACTAAATGATGGAATTGTCGCTTGATCGCTTCCAGATCATCAAAGATATCCGCATGATCGAACTCAAGGTTATTCAGGATCAGAGTGCGGGGATGGTAGTGCACAAACTTAGAACGCTTATCGAAAAAAGCACTGTCATATTCGTCCGCTTCGACCACAAAAAACATGCTTTCGCCCAGCCGGGCGGAAATTCCGAAGTTGCCCAGCACACCGCCAACCAAAAATCCGGGCTGATAACCACAATCTTCCAGAATCCAGGCCAGCATACTGGAAGTGGTGGTTTTGCCGTGCGTACCGGATACCGCCAGCACCCAGCGATCATGCAAGAGAAAATCCTGCAGCCATTGCGGGCCGGAGGTGTAGCGCAAATTGTGGTTCAGCACATATTCGACACACGGATTACCACGACTCATGGCGTTACCCACCACCACCAGATCCGGTCTGGGCTCAAGTTGCGAAGGGTCGAAACCTTCAATAATTTCAATACCCTGAGCTTCAAGCATGGTACTCATTGGCGGATAAACATTGGCATCACTGCCGGTCACTTTATGCCCCAGCTGACGCGCCAGCATAGCGACGCCGCCCATAAACGTACCGCAGATCCCCAAAATATGAATATGCATAAACCTGGCCTCATGACGATTGGTTACTGCGCTCCATTATCCTGATTCGCATCAATAAAGCGAGCCTCCCACATCAGGGCAATGTTATTTTCAAAAAAGTTAAGTAAATTGAGATCTGCGTCTGTTACTTCATTACCCAAAAAAAATCCCACCCCGTACACTCCATGCTAGCGCCAGTGTAAATAAAGGTCCCCCATAAGAGCCTCGCCACTGTGCAGCGATAACTCCCCCAAAATTAGTGTTAAGGAAACAACATGTCTGAAATGCAGACCCTTGGTGAGTTCATTGTTGAGAAGCAACATGACTTCCCCCACGCAAGAGGTGAACTCTCTTCCCTGCTGGCCTCAATTCGCCTGGCGGCAAAAATCGTCAACCGTGAAATTAATAAAGCCGGTCTGGCCGATATTACCGGTGCATCCGGTCAGGCCAACATTCAGGGCGAAGAGCAACAGAAGCTGGATGTGTACGCTAACGAAAAATTTAAAGCGGCACTGGAAGCGCGCGATCAGGTGTGTGGTGTCGCCAGTGAAGAAGAAGATGAAGCGGTAGCGTTTAACAAAGAACTGAACAAAAACGCCAAATACGTGGTGCTGATGGATCCGCTGGACGGTTCATCCAACATCGATGTTAACGTGTCAGTCGGCACCATTTTCTCGATTTACCGCCGGATTTCCCCGGTAGGCGGACCGCCAAGTGCAGAAGACTTCCTGCAACCAGGCCATAAGCAAGTGGCGGCCGGCTATGTTATCTACGGTTCATCCACCATGCTGGTGTACACCACAGGTAATGGTGTCAACGGCTTTACTTACGATCCGTCCATCGGTTCGTTCTGCCTGTCGCACGAAAACATGCGCATTCCTCAGGATGGCAACATCTATTCCATCAACGAAGGTAACTACATTCGTTTCCCGACCGGCGTGAAAAAGTACATCAAGTATTGCCAGGAAAATGAGCCGGCAGACGGTCGCCCGTACACCTCGCGCTACATCGGCTCTCTGGTGGCAGATTTCCACCGCAACCTGCTCAAAGGCGGTATCTACCTCTACCCGAGCACCCAGAGTCACCCGACCGGTAAACTGCGCCTGCTGTATGAGTGCAACCCGATGGCATTTCTGATTGAACAGGCCGGCGGTACCGCATCTGACGGCGTCAACCGTATTATGGATCTGAAACCGACCGAGCTGCACCAGCGTGTGCCTTTCTTCGTCGGATCGAAAAATATGGTCAGCAAGGTCGAAGAATTCCTTGCCGCGAATCCGGATTAATCGCCACACAGAGTGATCGTGAGCGCCGCACCTGCGGCGCTCTTTTTTTGCCAGCCAGAAAATTCAGACAGTTAATAAAATATCGCCTTGATTTAGCATGCTTAGACTTAGGTTTACTTGGGTCTGAGCCCATTTCCGAGTAAACTCTCGGGTTTGCGGTGCGGATTTTTGCACCTTGGCGAATCTTGACTAATAATAAGTTTCGAATTTTGAAGTCCGGCTAATTGATAAGGAAACCTTAATGAGCTTAAACAATGTGCCAGCAGGCAAATCGCTTCCTGATGATATCTACGTAGTAATCGAGATCCCAGCGAACGCGGATCCAATCAAATACGAAGTAGACAAAGATTCTGGCGCTGTGTTCGTCGATCGTTTCATGTCTGCTCCTATGTTCTACCCATGTAACTACGGTTACGTGAACCACACCCTGTCTCTGGACGGTGACCCGGTAGACGTTCTGGTTCCGACTCCATACCCGCTGATCCCAGGTTCAGTAATCCGCTGCCGTCCGGTTGGCGTACTGAAGATGACTGACGAGTCTGGTGAAGACGCGAAAGTGGTTGCGGTTCCGCACACTAAACTGTCAAAAGAATACGACCACATCCAGGACGTAAACGATCTGCCAGAACTGCTGAAAGCTCAAATCACTCATTTCTTCGAGCGTTACAAAGAGCTTGAATCAGGTAAATGGGTTAAAGTTGACGGTTGGGAAGATGCTGCATCTGCACGTCAAGAAATCCTGACTTCATACGAGCGTGCACAGCAAAAATAATTTGCGCCACGCATGAAAAAAGCCAGCAAATCACTGCCTGTCTTTTATACAGAAGTCCCTCGCATGATGTGAGGGATTTTTTTGAACTAAATTCTTACTTCACGATCAGATCTTTAACGGACTTAGTTGAGGATTCCTGAGATGATAAAAAACAATAATGATTGGGCTGAAGAACAATTTGGGCATGCTAAACTTGGAGACCCAAGAAGAACGGCTAGACTCGTAAAAATGGCTTCAGACTTAGCGCAACATCCAGGTAAATCGGTAGTAAAATCCTCCCCCTCACCAGCAAGCATGGAAGGCGCTTATCGATTTATTCGGAACGATAATGTTTCGTCAGACGATATTGCCGAAGCCGGTTTTAATGCAACAGCCAATCAAGTTCACCATTACCCCCTCCTTCTCGCTATAGAAGATACAACCACCTTAAGCTACAAGCATCGCTCTATACGAGCTGATTTAGGGCATGTGAACCAAGGTAACCGCCATCGTGGTCTGCTTGCTCATAGTATTTTGTTGTTTGCTCCTGAAACTCTTGACGTTGTTGGTCTGATTGAACAACAAAGGTGGACGAGAGACATCAAGACTCGCGGGATCCGTTCCCAGCACCTCAAGCGACCTTATGAAGAAAAGGAAGGTTATAAGTGGGAAAGAGCTTCTCGTAATATGGCCGCTCGTTTAGGTGATTCCATGACGAACGTGATATCGGTTTGCGATCGTGAAGCTGACATCTACGACTATCTCATTTATAAAATGGCAAACCAACAACGTTTTGTTGTGCGGTCAATGATGAGCCGCCATATAGAAGAAGGGCCAGATAAGCTTTATCACTTTGCGTCTGAGCTTAAGAGTGTAAAACAACGACAAATACAGATAGCTCAAAGAGGTGGTCGTAAAGCACGTGAAGTCACACTGGATGTGAAATATGCGGAGGTGACATTGAAGGTCCCCTCAAATAAAACGGGTGAACCTATTTCACTGAATTATGTGGGTTGCTCTGGGGTCGGAGATGAAGACAAGAAACTGAACTGGCACATTCTGACGAATGAACCCGTAAACAGTGCGGAAGACGCTTTAAAAATAATCGCTTACTACGAGAAGCGTTGGCTCATTGAGGAATATCACAAGGTCTGGAAAAGTGAAGGGACGGGAGTTGAAGAGCTTCGAGTACAGAGTAAAGACAACTTAGATAGATTAGCGACCATTTATGCTTTTTTAGCCGTAAGGATCTTCCAGTTAAAATTTGCCAATGAGCAAGTTGAAGATATTAGCTGTGAGAAAATCTTGTCCCCAAGAGCCTGGAAGTTGCTTTGGGTGAAAAGAATAAAGACACAGCTTCCAGAGGAAGTTCCAACTGCGAAATGGGCATATGAGCATCTTGCACGACTTGGAGGCTGGAAAGATAGCAAAAGAAATGGAAGAGCGTCAGTGAAGACGCTCTGGGAAGGATGGCTTAAATTACAAGCCATCCTCGAAGGCTACGAACTCGCTCTGTCTCTTGAACAGGACTTGTGATCAAGAGACAGGCAAATCACTGCTGGCTTTTTTGTGGTCAAATCCGCTGACACCAGTCACCGGATTCAATCAGCGAGTCGAGACCGCCGGTATCCTGATAGATATAAATCCACGCAGTGCCAAAAGGAGTGGCCAGACTCTCGCGCCGATATTCAACCGGCACGTCTTCCAGAATGTCCAGCTTAGCCAGTGTCTCATCATCGACCCGGTACACTTCGCCCACAATCGACTGATGGCCAGCGATCAGGCCGGGATACGGTCCCAGATCATGCAAGGCAAATACCGGCTGGGTTTCAAAACGCCCCAACAGTTCACTCTCGCTCAGGAAATGATGATTGCTCTCTCCCTGACGCAACGTCCCATATACAAACACCAGATGCTGCACAGCCTTCTCCTCATTGACAGCCAACGCCGTCCTACTGCATTAGTCAAACTCAAAGCGATACAGTATGTCGACAGCACTGTCGAGTCCGGATACCGCCTCCAGATAGAGATCCTTCAATAACCGGTAGCGGACGGTAAATTCCCCTACTGAGTTAAAAATACCCACACCATACTTGACTTGCAAGCCCGGCAGAATGTAACCACTGACCGTGACCTGCGAATCATCCCCGCTGCCAGCGGTATCCAGTTGCAGATTCTGCACGCCGAGCTCCTCACCCAGCTGGCCAACCACCTTACCACTCTTGGCCAGACTCAGCCCGATCAAGGTCGTGGTCATCGCGTTACCACCGGTTTCAGAATCAATATCCTGGCCGCGCAACAGGTACGACAGCGCGTTAGCCTGCGGCATCGCCGGGTCAGAGAAAATCGACACATTCGGCTCATCGGCCGGGCCGGTCACCTGTACTCCGGCGGTCACATCGTCCTGGGTGTTGTCCGGGTTACGAATCGCCTTGATTGACAAATAGGGCTGATCAACCGGTCCGTTCATCAGGATCTTACCTTCCTGAATAATCAAATCCTGACCAAACGAACGGTACTGACCATCGGTAATATTAACCTCACCGGTCACAAACGGACCCTGATCTTTCTGGCTGACATTAAGCTGTCCCACCAGACCAGCTTCGAGGCCAAAGGCGCTCAGTTTGAAATCATCGCCAATCGAAATGCTGACATTGGTTTCGACATTAAACGGCACGGCCGTTTCATCGCTGATGGGCTGCTGATTTTCATCCACCAGCACCTGATCTTTCGACACCCCGACAGCACTCGGCGGCAGATCTTCCACTACAATTCTTCCCCACGGCAGCGCGATATGACCACTGATTTGGGCCAGTTGCGGCTGCATAGCCAAATTGAGATCCGGCACCACTTTCATCTTCACCATCGGCGGCATATCCACCAGCAGCGATTCTGCGCCGACATGGGCATTCACCCGCCAGTCATCCATCTGCTGCCAATCGGCGTCACCCGTAATGTCCAGTTGACCATCCGGAGTCTGGATCGCAGCATTCAGGCCCGCCTGATAGCCGTTGAAATCCAGATTAACTTCACCGGACTGGACCTCAACCGGCGCAATGTCGCCCTGCACTACAATATCGCTGACGGCGAAGCGACCGTACACTTTCGGATGCAGCAGTGGTCCGTTGAAGGTCAGATCCGATTGTAATGTCGACTTAACCTGACTGTATTCACCGATTAAAGGAGCGAGGAAATCAAGATTAAAGCGGGTCAGAGTCAACGCCCCTTCCATCTGCCGATCCTGACTGGTGACATCGGCTATCGATACCTGACCACTGACATCACCGTTATCAGTCACATCCAGTTGCCAGTCAGCCTGCAATTGATTGCCCTGCAGTTTGGCGTTAATTGCCACCTGATCCCAGCCAAGATGTACGGTTTCGCCAGCCTGCTGCTCGACATAACCCGCCGGCATACGCAACGATGCATCGACCTGCGGCGCTTTATTGGCTGACCAGCTCACTTGGGCATTCGCATCCAGTGCCCCTTTGAGCTTGGTTTCCTCCGGCAGTAAATCTTTAATCTGCTCAAACTCAAAGCCTCGCAACGAGACTTGCGCGCTGCCCTTTTCTCCCACTTGCGCCGGTTTCTCAAGGCACAGCGATGCCCCCGCCTGCTGCCAGCAGTGCGCTGCAATGGTCGCCTGCTGAGTATCAATATTGGCGTTGACTGCCGTGGCCTGATTGAGGCGCCAGCGCCCTTGCTGCGACTCAATCCACATCCGTTGTAGCTCGCCGTTCCACACCCTCTGCGGGTCCTGCAGCAACGAGCCGCGAATCGCCAGACTGGTCGCCGCCACATCCGAGTCCACATCCAGAGTCAGCTGGTGCTCAGCTTGCGAGCCACTCGCGATCAGACGGGCGGAGCGAATATGCTGCTGCTCAACGTCAATGTCATTGACCTGCAGGGTCAGATCGGCTTTAGGCTGCGGCAGTGGGCTGACATTGCCACGCAGCGTCAGATGACCAATCGTCGCCATCTGCTGCCAGGCCAGCTTGTCACCATCCAGCGCCAGTTTTATATCCGGCTGTTGCAGCGCTCCGCGCAGCAACACATCACCAATCACTTTGCCTTTCAGATCGGGCACCGATTTGGACAAATCCGGTAAATTGATCGATACGTCCATACGCCACTGCTGGTCGAGTTCACCTTGAGCAACAAGGCGGTTTGCACCATGCGCTATCGTCACACCGGGCGTTGAGACTGTAAACTCGCCCTTTCCGCTGGCATCTGCAGCGCTGAGACGACCATTAATATTGAGCGGGTAACCGGCTATGTCACCCTTGATGGCCAGTAACGGCAGCTCGGCTCGCCAGCCGCCCTGCGCCGTCAGTTGCCCCGACGTGGTCAGTTCGCCATTAATGACACCTTGCGCTTCGGGCCATTGCAGGCCGGGCTGAATATTGTCGAGTCGCAGACTGGCCTGCCAGTTAACCGGCGCATCCCAATTGGCTGTCGCCTGCCCGGCAATTTCACCGCCCAGAGTGGCTATCTTGAGCGCATCAAGACTCACCTGATGCAGGTCACCGTTGCCGGTCAGTGACAGTGTGGTATCCGGCATGCCTTGCCCTTGCAGCTGGCTCTGCACATCAAACTGATAGCCCTGCAGTGAGCCATGCGCCTCAATACGCGGCGCCTCAACACGGTATTGCCCCTGACCGACCAGCGGCCACTGCGCCGCCAGATCGCGAATCGAGGCCGTGAAAGGTAAGTCAGCGTTTAATGGCTGCAAACTGGCCTCAATCTGCGCCCGGGCACGCTGACCCAGTTCAGCCTGCAGTTTGAGATCCGCCGCGCTGCCACTGGCCTGTAAATGCAGTGTCTGCCCCTTAGCTTCATCCAGTAACAGAGTCGACTCGAGATTTAACGCCAGCGGATAATCGCCCTGCAGGGTCGCTTTGCCATCCAGCTTGGCAGTTGCTTGCGGCATGTCGAGTTCAAGCGTGGTCACATTAACCTGAGAACGATAGGCGTCGGCCTGCAAACCAAGATGATTAATGATGACCGGCGTTGCCTGATGCAGGGTGAAATCACGCACATCAAAACGGTTCAGCTCCACCCGCAGCGGAATAATCACCTCAGGCAGAGTGATATCTTCACGGGGTTGACCCTCTGCACCTGCGCTATTATTGACCGGCTCATCCGCCGTCTGCGCCAGTGTGACATCAATGCCCTGCCATTCAGTCCGGCCGATGGTCAGCCGGTTACTCTGAAACTGGGCCCGGGTCGAAAACTGCTGCCAGCGGATCTGGTTACCGAGCACGTCGAGATCAATATTGCTCAGACTCAGGCGGCCGATCCGAATCGGTACCGGCGTGGCAATATGAGTGACCGGCTCAGACTCTGGTGTGCTTTCGTCACTGGCCGGCGGTAATTGCGGCAATGATAACTTGAGCCCGTCAACCGCCACTTCATTAATACACACCACAGGGTCGAGCAGACAACTGGCCTGCATCGCCAGAGTCAGGTGGTCAACCCGGGCATCGATATTGAGCCCCGGATCGTTAAAACGCACCTCACTGAGGGTGAAACGCGGCAGCAAAGCCCCCTGACTGGAAGCGATGGTCAACTGAGGCAGCGCCTGCTGCGCGCCCCAAACGATCACATTCAACCCGGGTCCGGTAAATAACAGCGCAGCGATCGATAGCGTCAGCACCATGATCAACACCACCAGCGCCGCGGTCAGCCATTTGGTCCAACGTATGGCTCGTTTGATCATAACTCAGGCCCCAGGGTAAAGTGGATCTTAAAGCGATCGGCCGGATCCAAATCCAGGCCCCACGCGAAATCGAGCCGAATCGGCCCGACCGGCGAAATCCAGCGGATCCCAAAGCCGGTACCGGTTTTCCAGTCCGGCGTATCGTTAAAGGCATCCCCATAATCGACAAACAACGCACCCCACCAGTTACCGGTCAAACGGTACTGGTATTCCAGCGTGCTGGTGGCGATGTATTTAGCCCCGCTTAACGATCCGGTCTCATCGCGCGGTGAAATGGACTCATACCCGTAACCGCGCAGATTGTTATCACCACCGGCAAAGAAACGCATCGATGGCGGCAGCTTATCAAATTCTTCCGCGAAGTTAGCTCCGCCATCAAGGCGGATCAGACCACGGTGGTTACGGCCAAAGCTGCGCAGCCAGGAAGTCCCGGCCAGGAGGCGCGTCACCCGGGTTTCTGAGAACAGATCCGGATCGCCGTACTCCAGCGTAACGGTCTGCTTATCGCCCCAGGTCAGCAGCGAGCCGCGCATTCGGGTCCGACTGCGGGTATAACTGATGCCAGGCAGAATGTATTGCGCCGCATCATCCAGTACACCCTGTTGGTAATCTTCCACCAGGTAACGCACAAACAGGGTGCGGTGCCAGCCGTTATCCAGCACCCAGTGCCGCTCCAGTGCAAGATTGGATTCAATACTCTGTGTGTCACGGTTATCGACATGCTTCATGCCGTACTGAATGCGATAGTACTGGCGTAACACATCATCAAGCGGAATCTTGTAGCTGGCGGTGACACTCTGCTCCGGAGCAGAAATGGAGAAACTGCTGTCGAAGCTGTGACCAAGATCGTTAACCCACGGTTTTTTCCACTTCAGTGAGCCGCGCACTCCGACGTCGGTCGAATAGCCAATACCGGTTTCGATCTGGTTACGCGCCTGCGGGCTCAAACTGACATTGAGCGGCAGTTGCCGTCCCTGACCAAGCTGCGATAAATCTGGTGCCACCACCACCGAGGAGAACCACTCGGTATTGGACAAATTCTGGTTGTACTCCCCAACCTGAGCCACCTGATACGGGTCGCCGGCCTTAAACGGGCTCAGTGAGCGCACCCGGTTTTCATCAATCTGACTGCCCTCAATCAAGGTTTCGCCAAACTGATAGCGAATACCGCTTTTATAGTGCAGATGCACGTAGGCCAGGTTCAGAGCGGGAGAGACTTCCAGGCGGCTGGTCACGAACTCACCGTCAAAGTAGCCTTTTTGCAACGCCAGATTCCGCAAGCCGGATTTGAGGCTGTCGTACTGACTGTGATTCAAAGGCTCGCCGACTTTGAGGCCACTGCGTTCAATCAGACGTTGGAAATCCGCATCATCCTGCGCCTCGCCTTCAATCCTAATATCAACCTGCTGCAGGCGCACCACTTCACCCGGCGTGATACGCAGCGTCATTGCGGCGTTAGGCTCGGTGACTTCAAAATCAAACTCAGGATGATAATAGCCCAGCGCATTGAGCGCTTCTGTCAGCGTATGTTCCAGGCGCGACTGAAAACGCAACTGAGTTGAATAGTCGGCGGGCGGAATCGAAGAGAGGTAGGCGTCGGCATTACTTTTCAGCTCCCCCTCCAAGCCCTCGATCGTGAGATCAACATCGGCGAAAGAGGCAGCAGAATAAAGCAAAGCCGGGATTAGCGCTGGTAATAAATTTCGTCTCATGCTTAAGTTAGTGGCGTTGAACAGCAGTTAAGGTTTCACTAGTTGAGAATCATACCGACTATATGCAAATACGTCTGTATGAAAAGCGTCAATTATCCGGTCTTACTGTTGAATAGTCAGGATTTAACCCACATCCTGGCTATCGTCATACCGTCAGCGAATCAAAAGGATAAATCATGTTAGACAAACAAATGATGGTTAGCGCTGAAACCGCTTTACCCGGCCGCTCTACCCCTTTGAGTGTAGATGATACCCACTTCGTTAACCAAACCAGTCTGAGTGCCGCACCGGTTAACGGCCAGCAGCAAATTCTGCTGGGCATGGGCTGCTTCTGGGGTGCTGAGCGCCTGTTTTGGCAGATTGAAGGAGTCGTCTCAACATCGGTCGGTTATGCCGGTGGTTTTACCCCCAACCCGACGTATGAAGAAGTGTGTACCGGTCTGACCGGCCACAGCGAAGTGGTACGGGTGGTGTTTGACCCGCAGGTACTGCCGCTGGAGCAATTGCTGCGCGCGTTCTGGGAACGGCACGATCCGACTCAGGGCATGCGTCAGGGCAACGATCTCGGTACTCAATACCGCTCAGTCATTTATACGTACAGTGATGAGCAACAGGCCATTACCGAGCAAAGCCAGGCCGATTACCAGTCACTGCTCAGCGAGCAGCAACGTGCTGTGATCACCACAGAGATTGCGCCAGCCGGCCCGTACTATTACGCCGAAACTTACCATCAGCAGTATCTGGCCAAAAATCCGCAAGGTTACTGCGGACTGGGTGGCACCGGAGTGTGTTTTCCACCTCAATAAGAGACTAATCCGGCTCGACCTTTAGTCTAATCAGGTTACCTGACACGCAATCCGGTAACCTGAATTTCTCAGCCAGCCACTTTCTATGCTATATCTTTTGGTGCTCAACCAAAGGAAAATATAATGAAAAATAAAACGCTTATCGCCATACTGCTGGCGTGCTCTCCCACCCTTGTCTCTGCTCATAACCTGCATATTGGCCAAACACTGCCCGAAGTGTCGGTACAGCAATACGGTGAAGTCATCCTCAACAATAACGATACCATTTTTCAAAGCTGGAACAGCCAGCAGATGGTCGGCAAAGTGCGGGTGATCCAGGCCATCGCCGGACGCAGCAGCGCGAAAGAACTTAACCAGCAACTGATGAGCGCCATCAGCGCGGCGAAGTTCCCGGCTGAGCAGTATCAGACCACCTCGATCATCAACCAGGATGATGCGATCTGGGGCACCGGATCGTTCGTTAAATCTTCCGCGCAGGACAGCAAAAAAGAGTACCCGTGGTCCTCGATAGTGCTGGATGAAGACGGCAACGTCGCCCGGAGCTGGGCACTGCAACCGGAATCTTCAGCCATCATAGTGCAGGATAAACGTGGCCAGATCCTGTTTGTGCATGAAGGCGCGCTGGATGACAGCCAGATAGAGCAGGTGCTGCAACTGGTGCAGCGTAATCTCTGACCATAATCTCACTTGCCTCTCCGGCTGATTGTTATAGTATAACAAGGTTAGGATAACCAGCGTCGGGTCAGTCATGCCGAAAAGTCTGTACAGCATACGAGTTCACAGCAGGAGCGTGGCGATAGTCGCGCTCCTGCTGACGCTATGGCTGATTGTTGCCGAGGTAAGTCACCAGCAGGACACTACGACGTCTCATCACGCTCATCACCAATGCCAGTTGTTCAATGGCCTGCAACATGGTCTGGCCCAGGCTCTGCCTGAACTGGCGCCGTGTTCGGGCACCTCATATCTCCAGCCCGATAACCGGGTGGTACGGCTACCCCAGCCTCCGACTGACTATTGCGCCCGCTCACCACCGACTCTCGCTCTGCAGTACCTCTCGGCTTAACGCCGTTCACGTTTTCTATTTCAACATTATTGTTGCTCAGAGTAGGTGGCTACCCAGCGCCATCTGTGATGTGACGTAATGTGTTTCACTGCTTATTGACGGAGTCAAACCATGTTTAACCAAACCATGCTGGTTCTCAGCATCACTGCAGCGCTGTGCGGCAGTGCTTTCGCCCAATCCGAGTTTCGCCAGCATGACGCTCACGTTCACGGCCATGTTGAGCTCAATATTGCCCAGGATGGCCATGACCTGTTAGTCGAAATCACCGCGCCCGGCGCCGATGTCACCGGCTTTGAACATGCGCCGCAATCAGACAGCGAGATCAGACTGCTCAATCAGGCGCTCGAGAATCTCAATCAGGCGGATTCGCTGTTTACCCTGAGTGAAGCTGGCTTATGCTCACTGCAACATGCTGACGTCGGCCATAATCTGGGCGACCACCAGCCGCATCATGATGATGAACACCATGACCATGATGATCATGCCAGCCATGACGACCCGCACCATGCTGACGATGATGCGGATCATGCCCACCACAGTGAACACGGTGCGTTCACCATTCAATACCAGTATCACTGTGAGCAGATCAGCGACCTCAAACAGATAGAAACCCATTGGTTTGATTTATTCCCGTCCACACGCGAAATGCAGGTCAACCTGCTGACCGACAATAGGCAAACCGCGACGGAACTGACGCCGCAGCAAACCGTCATTTCACTGTAATAGGCATACGGGTAAGTGAGCACTTACCCGATTTTTCGCCAAGGAGACGTGATGAATCAACCCCATCTCTATTCTGCCGAGCAGGTGATTGCCCTGGAAAATGTGGTGTTCCGGTGGCCGGACACGGACCAGCCGACTCTGGATATCGCCGCACTCGCTGTCGCGGCCGGGCAGCATCTGTTCATTAAAGGGCCAAGCGGCTGTGGTAAATCCACGCTGCTCAGCCTGCTGACCGGTATCAATACTGCCAGCCAAGGCCGGGTCAGCCTGCTGGGGCAGGATTTGGCCCGGCTCAAGGCCAGCCAGCGCGATCGGTTCCGCGCTGACCATATCGGCTATATTTTCCAGCAGTTCAACCTGCTGCCCTATTTATCTGTGCTGGATAATGTCATTCTGCCGTGCCAGTTTTCCGCTCTGCGCAAGAGTAAAGTCTCCGGCGCACTGCAGGCTCGTGCCTGCGAACTGCTGGAGCGACTGCACCTGCCTCACGCCCTGCTGCACAAATCGGTGCTGGAGCTGAGTATCGGCCAGCAGCAACGGGTTGCGGCGGCGCGCGCCCTGATTGGCGAACCGCATCTGATTATTGCCGACGAACCGACCTCAGCCCTCGATCATGACAACCGCAGCGCATTTATTGATTTGTTACTGGAAGAGGTCAATCGCGCCGGTTCGACGCTGGTGTTTGTCAGCCACGACCCGACGCTGGAGTCATGCTTTGAACGAAGCATTCACTTACCTGTCATTAACCGCGCACGGGGGATGCAATGAGTGTCATCGCCAAATTAGCCTGGAAAAGTCTGCTCAACCGCAAACTGACCGCACTGCTGACCATACTGACCGTCGCCATTTCCGTGCTGCTACTGACCGGCGTAGAACGCATTCGAACCCAGGCCAAGAGCAGCTTTGCGAATACCATTTCCGGGACTGACCTGATTGTCGGTGGGCGCTCGGGCTCTGTGAACCTGCTGCTCTATTCGGTGTTTCGGATTGGCAACGCCACCAACAATATCGACTGGCAAAGCTACCGCGAATTCAGCCAGCATCCGGCGGTGAAGTGGGCAATCCCTATCTCACTCGGCGATTCACATCGCGGCTTTCGGGTCATGGGTACCAATCACAGTTATTTCGAACACTACCGCTTCGGAAGTAAGCAGTCACTTACTTTCAGCCAGGGCAGACAATTCAATGGCCTGTTTGAAACCGTGCTCGGTGCCGATGTGGCGAAAAAACTCGGCTACACCATCGGCAGCGAAATCATTATTGCCCACGGCATCAGTGATGTTGCCTTTGCCCGGCACGACAAGCTGCCGTTTAAAGTGGTCGGTATTCTGGCGCCGACCGGTACCCCGGTCGACAAAACCGTGCACGTCTCGCTGGCTGCGATTGAAGCCATTCATGTCGGCTGGCAGTCCGGTGCCCATCTGGGCAATACTCCGGATGCCAAGCAACTGGCTGAGCAGCAGTTTGAGCCACAACAGATCACTGCCATGTTGCTCGGACTTAAATCGAAAATTCAGACCTTTGCCCTGCAACGGGAAATCAACCAATACCGTCAGGAGCCGCTCAGTGCCATCTTACCTGGAGTCGCACTGCATGAGTTATGGGGCATGATGTCAGTGGCAGAACAGGCTTTGATGGCCGTGTCGGTCTTCGTAGTGGTCGCCGGGCTGCTTGGCATGCTGAGCAGCCTGTTGACCAGCTTGCAGGAGCGGCGGCGCGAGATGTCCATCCTGCGTGCGATGGGAGCGCGGCCAAGACACATCTTCAGCCTGCTGATCAGTGAGGCCGCTCTGCTGACTCTGGCCGGTATTGTGCTCGGAGTGCTTGGGCTGTATGCCCTGCTCGCGCTGGCGGCTCCGTTGATTGAAAGCCAGTACGGGATTCGTATCGATCTTGGCGCTATCAGCCGCCACGAATGGCAACTGCTGGGTTATGTGCAATGCGCCGGAATTGTGATAGGAATTGTACCGGCCTTGCGCGCCTATCGGCAGTCGCTCAGTGATGGGATGACCATCCGGCTGTAAGTGGCAGCCACCCGATAACGACACTGACAACATCCATCTTCGTCCCGGCGCTTAATCAGCCGGGACCACGACAAGGAACGACTATGAAAACGTGTTACCAGGCAATGTGCATACTGCTGCTCAGCCTCTGTGCGCCCGCCGCGTTGGCGAGCGATGATGTGCTCCAACTCGACTGGCTCGATTTGATCCCGCAAAACGAACGCAACCAGTTTGACCAGCAGGGATTACCCATGCCGGATCACAGCGGCAACGCCCAGGCCAAACAGTCTAAAATCGGCCATGTGCGCCCGGAGCTGAACGGCAGTAAAGTCAAAATTCCCGGCTTTGTTATTCCGCTCGAAGGGGATGAAAATACCGTGACTGAATTTCTGCTGGTGCCCTACTTTGGCGCCTGCATCCATGTGCCACCGCCGCCACCGAATCAGATTATTTATGTGAAGTTTCCGCAAGGTGCGCCCGTGCAGGAGCTGTGGGACATAGTGTATGTGGTGGGGACATTGAAAACAGACCCGGTCAGTCTCGAACTGGCTGAAAGTGGCTATACCCTGCAAGGGGACAACCTTGAGCCTTACGACGACATGTAATAGCGAGCTAACCAGCCATTCTTTGGGTTTAATGAAAGTTTTCGGTTAGCAAAAATGTTCAGTGAGCCAACGTTGTTCAGTTAGCACAAGTCTGGATTGGTTAAGAAAACCACCTGTTGATTGTGATGCTAAATCAGATATTTGGACAGATACGTCAGTACACCCAGGTAAATGACAAACAGTAAAACAATCGACAGGTGCTTGCGCATTCTGTTATCCCCGCACTCTTTCATACTCACCCCCAGCGCCAATGATTAACAATTTTAACAAATTATTATCATCCGTGGTAGCGCAAATTTGTCGATCGTAACTCTGGCTATCACCGCATATACAGGGTAGATTTTAACCTATGTGTGTCTCTGTATAAGTGCCCGAAAACATGGCCGATCCTAAACAATCCGTGCTGATCGAACACGAAACAACAACCGGCTCCGGCCAGGAAAAACGCTCCCATTATGTCAAAGACAGTGCTAACCGCATTATCGCGATTGCCCAGCAGCATGGCCTGGATGCTTTACTGAGCAGCGAGCCGGCCAAAAAGACACCCTTTGAGCGGGCCTTAAAACGCGAGCGCGATCGTAAAGAGCAGCGCCAGAAGAATCTTGAGCAAATCGTACGTCTGGCGCATGTGTCCTGTCGCAATGAAACAGCTGGAGAACCGGATCAGGACTGGCTGTATCGTTTTTTTGATATGGCCCAGGATATTCATAATTCATCGATGCAGCGCCTGTGGGCACAAGTACTCAAGCGTGAAGTGACTAATCCGGGTTTTACTTCGATGAAAGCGCTGCAGGTCCTGCAGGGTATGACTCCCAAAGAAGCGCAGATTTTGCAGCGTGCAGCCGCTCTGGCCTGCAGTTTCGGCACCGATAGCAGCCTGAAACTGCTATTTGGCCTCAAAGTTCAGCACAGTCTGTTCCGGCTGGGTAAACGGGAAAGCACCAATACCCTCAATATCGGTAACCATCAACTGCCCTACGCCAGCCTGCTGGTTTTGATCGAACTCGGCCTGTTGCACGCCAGCGAACTGGAGTCGGGAGAAATTGAAATCGATCCGCCCCTCAGTCTCAGTTATCAGGGTAAGCAGCTGTCGTTAAATGCCAACTCGCGCGGAGTGCGCCTGCTTTACTACCGCTTTTCACCGACCGGTAATGAGCTGTGCCGTCTGCTCGGTAATAAACCGAACATGAATTATTACGATCAGCTGGTCGCGCTGCTGAGTCAGAAGTTTACCGTGCATAGCGACGCCAGCAGCAGTATTCACCATACGGTGTAAGTCAGCCGGAGCGCTGAGCCGAGATCAGAAACAAAAAATCAGGCCGGGGCCTGATTTCTCTATTTCACTCTGACTGAGCACTTGATGTCAGTGTTTGATCATCGCGCTGAGCGCTTGATGATCGCGCGTTGCGTCAACGCGGCCACACACTGATCTACCAGCTCATCAATACTCTTATCTCCGGCCGGCAGATCGATTTCCGGATTCAGCGGCGCTTCGTAAGCTGAATCAATACCGGTGAAATTCGGGATTTCGCCAGCACGTGCTTTCTTGTACAGACCTTTCGGGTCGCGCTGCTCACACACTTCCAGCGAAGTGTTGACAAACACTTCGATGAACTCGCCTTCCGGCAGCAGGTCACGCACCAGCTGACGCTCAGCACGGTGCGGAGAAATAAACGCCGTCAGTACAATCAACCCCGCATCGGCCATCAGCTTGGCCAGCTCACCGATACGACGGATATTCTCGCGGCGATCCTGTTCCGAGAAGCCTAAATCGCCGCACAGACCGTGACGTACATTGTCACCATCCAGCAGGTAAGTGTGAAAACCCAGCTCAGCAAGGCGGTTTTCCAGTGCGCCAGCGACGGTTGATTTGCCTGCACCAGACAAACCCGTGAACCAGAGTACGGCCGGTTTTTGCTGTTTCAGCTCGGCACGAAAGTGCTTATCAACCGCATGTTGATGCCACACGATGTTTTCGTCTTTCACATTAGATGCGGTGCTCATAAGTCATCCTTCTGCACATTATTGATTGTAAAATTAAAATGGAAAAAATACTGGGATCAGGGTCAGCACCAGAGTGGAGTAGACCAGCGAAATCGGGATACCGATACGCACATAATCCGACATTTTGTAATTGCCTACGCTATAAACCAGTAGGTTGGTCTGATAACCGTAAGGCGAAATAAAACTGGCACTGGCACCAAACAGCACGGCCATGATAAATGGCATCGGATCGACACCGTAGCCGACGGCCATACTGTAGCCAATCGGGAATGCCAGTGCCGCGGCGGCGTTATTGGTAATCAGTTCCGTCAACACCAGGGTGACCAGATAGGTCGCCACCAGGGCACCAAATACACCCCAGCCGTTAAACGCCTGGATAAACAGCCCGCCCATTTCCTGCGATAATCCGGACGAGATCATCAACTGGGCAATGGAGAGTGCTGAGCCGACAATCACCACGATATCGAGCGGGAAGCGGCGTCGCAGCTCACTGACCTGTACGATGCCGCACACAAACAGCACTAATAAATACGCCAGCAGCCCTTTGATAATCGGCAAAACACCAAGCAGGGATGCAGCGATGACGGCGGCAAAGCCGAGCAATACCAGGCTGGATTTGCTGGTATCGAGTTTGGCACTCGAATCAAGATCGTTGATCAGCACAAATTCACGGCTGTTGGAACGGCGCTGAGCATCGAAACCTTTACCCGGAACCAGAACCAGAGTATCACCTGCGGTGAGGGTAATATTACCCAGCCCGCCTTCGAGACGCTCATGACCACGGCGAATGGCGACGACAACGGCATCAAAACGATCCCGGAAACGGCTCGATTTCAACGTGGTATTACAAAAACTGGCCGATGAGCTGACCACAACTTCAACAAAGTTCTGGCCATTGAGATGATGCTGGCCAAACAGGGTCAGCCCCTGAATCTCCTGCAGCGTGGAGACACTCTCAACATCGCCACAGAACAACAGACGGTCGCGCGCCTCAAGGATAAAATCCGGTCCGACCGAGCGGACGCTTTCGCCGTCACGAATCACTTCGGCCAGAAACAGTTTACGCAGCTCACGCAGATTATTTTCTGCGATGCTGTGCCCGACCAGAGGAGAGCCCGGCTCAACACTGGCCTCAAGAAAATAGGGTAAATCATCCTGACTCTGTTCATCATAGCTCGGCAGCAGATAGCTGAGCGGGATCAAGATGATCACACAACCCACCAACACGGCCAGGCCGATCAAAGACGGGGCGAAAAAGCCGAGGCTGGGTAGCCCGGCATCTTCGACAAAGCTATTGATGATCAGGTTGGTCGAGGTGCCGATCAAAGTCAGGGTGCCGCCAAAAATTGCGGTATAAGAAAGCGGGATCAACAAACGCGAAGGCGCATGTTGCTGGTTGCGTTTGATCGCTCCGATCAACGACACCACTACCGCCGTGTTATTCGTAAACGAGGATAAAAACGCGGTTGAGAACCCCAGTTTGGCGACAACCATGCCGAGATTACCTTCAGAAATATTACGGCTTACCCAGCTGACCAGACGCGTTTTTTCCAACGCCGTCGAAGCCAGAATAAGTAACACTAAAGTCAGTAAAGAAGCGTTAGTGAAATTCGCCGCCAGCTCGGTGACATCCATCATGCCAGTCATAAAAGCAGCAAATGCTGCGCCGGCAAAGATAAAGCTCGGCTTAATTCGTGTCACTAACAGACAGGTCACAATGCCCAGCAGAATCGCCAGTACCAGCCCTTGTTCCCACATAACGCTTCCCTCGATATGGGGGCAGTCACCTGCCCCCCATCACTGATCACTTAAGCAATTGACTCAGATCTTTGGCATCCCAGTGTGGGAAGTGCTTACGGATCAGCGCGTTGAGTTCCACTTCAAACGCAGAGAATTGGCCTTCGGCTTGCGCCACATTCTGCAGACTGTCACGCACCAGACCGGCACCGACAGTGACGTTAGTCAAACGGTCGATGATGATGAAACCACCGGTATCAGCACAATCCAGGTACTTGTCCAGTGCAACGGACTGATTAAAGGTCCATTCGCACAAACCGATACCGTTCAGTGGCAACTCTTCAGACTGGAAAGTGTCCAGATTGTTGATGTCGTACTGGTGACGAACCGCAACGATCTGACCAACCGTCTTCATGCCTGCGATTTTCACATCGTATTCACGACCTGGTTTGAGCGGCTGCTCTGTCATCCACACCACATCCGCCAGCAGATGGTTGGTGCTGTCGACATGATCCTGCTCCAGCACAATCAGATCGCCACGGCTGATATCAATTTCATCCGCCAGAGTCAGCGTAACCGCCAGACCAGCGCTTGCTTGTGGCAGATCGCCATCGAACGTTACAATACGAGCAACGGTTGAAGTTTTGCCTGATGGCAGCACTTTAATTTTGTCGCCAACGCTGACTGCACCGGATGAGATGGTGCCGGCAAAACCACGAAAATCCAGGTTAGGACGGTTCACGTACTGCACTGGGAAGCGGAATTCACCGGTGCCTTTTTCCTGATCAACATCGACGGTTTCCAGCAGATCCAGCAGTGACGGACCTTGGTACCATGCCATGTTCTCGCTCTTATCCACCACGTTATCGCCTTCCAGCGCAGACAGTGGAATAATCTCGATGTTGGTTTCACCCTGCAGGTGCTTCGAGAACTCCAGGTACTGAGCGCGAATCTCTTCAAAACGCTCCTGCGAGTAGTCCACCAGGTCCATCTTGTTCACCGCAACGATGAAGTGCTTCAGACCCAGCAGGTTGGAAATGAACGAGTGACGACGCGTTTGATCCAATACGCCTTTGCGCGCATCGATCAGAATCACCGCCAGATCACAGGTCGACGCACCGGTCGCCATGTTACGGGTGTACTGCTCGTGTCCCGGTGTGTCAGAAATGATGAACTTACGTTTCTGAGTCGAGAAGTAACGGTACGCCACATCAATGGTGATGCCCTGCTCACGCTCGGCCTGCAGGCCGTCAACCAGCAGCGCTAGATCCGGACGCTCACCGGTGGTACCGACACGTTGGCTGTCGGAATGCACAGCGGCCAGCTGATCTTCATAAATTTGTTTTGAGTCATGAAGCAGACGACCGATCAGTGTACTTTTACCATCGTCTACCGAACCACACGTCAGGAATCTAAGTAGCGATTTATGTTGGTGTTGATTGAGGTAACCTTCAATACCTAGCTCAGCAAGTTGAGCTTGAACTGCACTATTCATTTTCTTTCCTTAGACCCTTAGAAGTAACCTTGACGTTTTTTCATTTCCATCGAACCTGACGAATCGTGGTCGATCGCACGGCCCTGACGCTCACTTGAGGTGGCAACCAGCATTTCTTCGATGATTTCCGGCAATGTTTTCGCTTCCGACTCCACCGCGCCGGTCAGCGGGTAACAACCCAAAGTACGGAAACGTATGCTCTTATGCTGGATCTCTTCACCCGGCTTCAGTTTCATACGGTCATCATCAACCATGATCAGCATGCCATCACGCTCAACCACAGGACGCACATCCGACAGGTACAGAGGAACGATTTCAATGTTTTCCAGGTAGATGTATTGCCAGATATCCAGCTCGGTCCAGTTCGATAGTGGGAAAACACGGATGCTCTCGCCTTTATTGATCTGACCGTTGTAAGTTTTCCACAGCTCTGGACGCTGGTTTTTTGGATCCCAGGTATGGTTCTTGTCACGGAATGAATAAACACGCTCTTTGGCACGCGATTTCTCTTCATCACGACGAGCACCACCGAACGCAGCATCAAAACCGTATTTGTTCAGCGCCTGCTTCAGACCCTGGGTTTTCATGATGTCAGTGTGCTTAGAAGAACCGTGGTCAAACGGGTTGATCCCCATCGCCAAACCTTCCGGGTTTTTGTGTACCAACAGTTCGAAACCGTATTTCTTCGCCGTTGCATCACGGAACGCGATCATGTCGCGGAATTTCCAGTCGGTATCAACGTGTAACAGAGGGAATGGGATCTTGCCCGGATAAAACGCTTTACGCGCCAGATGAAGCATGACCGACGAATCTTTACCGATCGAATACATCATCACTGGGTTGGCAAATTCGGCAGCCACTTCACGAATGATGTGGATACTTTCTGCCTCAAGCTGTTTTAAATGGGTTAAGCGTTGTTGATCCATTTTGCGTGCTTCCTTTTAGCTGCCTGGTGGCTTGAAAGACCCCTGCGGGTCTCGCAATTTGAATTATGTTTGTTATGCAATTTGGGTAGACGGCGCGGTATTGTCACCAAACCACGTCAGTTTGTTGGCCAAAGTCACCACTTCGCCAATCACAATCAGTGACGGTGACTCAGCGTTAGCGGCCAACTGCGGCAGTTCACTGAGCTGACCGCGAAACACTTTCTGGGTTGACTGAGTCCCACGCTCAATAATCGCGATCGGCGTCCCGGCACTGCGGCCATGCTCAATCAATTGCTGCGCTATGGTGCTGGATTTCATCAGTCCCATATAAATCACCAGCGTTTGCTGGCTGCGAGCCAGGGTTGACCAGTCCATTTCAGCCGCGGCTTCCGCTTTGAGATGACCGGTAATAAACAGCGCCGACTGCGCATAATCTCGGTGGGTTAGCGGAATGCCCGCATAGGCTGTTGCGCCAGCAGCGGCTGTAATGCCGGGAATCACCTGAAATGACACTCCCGCATCGAACAGCACTTCCAGCTCTTCGCCGCCACGACCAAACATAAACGGATCGCCGCCTTTGATGCGTACGACACGATGACCTTGTTTGGCAAACTCAACCAACAGCTGGTTGGTTTTCTCCTGCGGCACACTGTGGTGACCGGCACGTTTGCCCACGCACACCAGAATGGTCTCATCCGGGATCAATGCCATGATGTCGTCAGAAACCAGGTAGTCGTACAACACCACATCAGCCTGTTGCAGATAGCTCAGTGCTTTAACCGTCAACAGTTCAGGATCGCCAGGGCCGGCACCAACCAGAGCGACTTCACCAGCTTGCAGCTGGCTGCGAGCAATACGCTTAAACGCGTCCGGTTGCTTACCTGATTCAATCGCCACTAAACGTGGTGTTTTATGTTGCAGCGTTGACACCGTTTCTGAGCCCGCCATGTTCGTCATCCCTTACCCGATTAATGCTTGCATTATGGGCAGTTCTTGTTATTACCTGAAATTCTAAAATTTCATTTTTTATTCGAAAAACTGATATAGGACTGGCACATTTGCAGCATCGCGGTAAATTTGAGTAACAAAATCGTGACTATCTGGTTACACAGCGATGAAGTGTGAACGGCAACAAATCGCTTGCTAAGCCTTGCTGCAACAGGGGGTGGTTGTGTGACACCAGCCACAAAGTCGCCCTTGGTGAGCGTGATGGATACAAGCATAGAGACAGTGCTGTGGTGTGGAAATGACTCGAAACCAAGCCTGACGTTAGGCTAAAATACGTCAAAATTTCATGCTGCCCGACCCGTGCCCGGCGGGCAAAGCATTAGCCAGTCAAACCAGAATCTGGTCTAAACAGCATTAATCCCTCTGCTTCATCGCCGGCACATAATCGCTTAACAAGGACATTCGATGGCATTGCCGCACGATACGATTTCACAGCAATTTTATCAGCAGATGCAACAAAACGGTTTCAGTGAAACACAAATTGAGCAGCTGCTGGACGGTGCTTTTCCGCTTGAACTGCCAACCCGGCACATACTGATTAATCAGGGCGAAATGCCAAGCCACTTTTACTTCGTCAGCCAGGGAATCTGCCACGCCAGTTATCTGACTGAGCAGGGTAAGGAATTCAGTAAAGAGTTTTACTGGGAGGAGGACTG
Source organism: Vibrio sp. ABG19 (assembly GCF_029962385.1). Classification (NCBI taxonomy): domain Bacteria; kingdom Pseudomonadati; phylum Pseudomonadota; class Gammaproteobacteria; order Vibrionales; family Vibrionaceae; genus Vibrio; species Vibrio sp. ABG19. Next base: position 891,158 of record NZ_CP071708.1, read on the forward strand.
GATTATCGGTTTTGAAAACCTGATTGAGAATACGCCATCGCCCTACTTACTAGAGACACTGACGCCGGTCGTTTTGTTATGCCTGCCACTGCAACACCTGCATCAGTGGCGCAGTGAAGCACACCCGTTATACCTCAAGCTGCTGGAAACCCAGCTGATACATAAAGAGCATAAAGAAAGAGTCATGTTACTGCTGCGACCAGAGCAACGATATCAGGCGATGTGCGAGCAGTTTCCTGACTTAATTCCGCGCATCAGCGACAGCCTGATCGCTGCCTATCTGGGGATAACCCCCATCAGTCTCAGCCGGATTAAAGCCCGGCTGAGAGTAAAGTAAGCGGTTTACTTGACCAGACGGGCGCGGAATTGGCGGCCTTTGATCTTACCGTTGGCGAGGATCTGCAGTGCCTGCTTGGCCACTTTCTTACTGACCGCCACATAGGCACGCATTGGCATCAGATTGATCTTACCGATCTGATCCGCTGTCAGCGCACCGCCGGCGGTCAGCGCACCCAGAATATCACCCGGACGCACTTTCTGCTTCTTACCGCCATCGATCTGAATGGTCACCATGCCAGCCTGATACGGCTCGACACCTGCTTTCACTGCCGGCAATACCGCCGGGCTGATCGCGATATCCATGTATTCATCAATCTGTGCCACGCGGTACATTTCATTGTCACTAAAGAAGCTGAACGCCAGGCCTTTGCTGCCCGCACGGCCGGTACGGCCGATACGGTGCACGTGCACTTCCGGATCACGTGACAGTTCAAAGTTGAACACCGCATCCAGATTATCAACATCAAGGCCGCGCGCCGCCACATCAGTGGCCACTAAGATGGAAATACTTTTGTTGGCAAACTGAACCAGTGCCTGGTCGCGCTCACGCTGCTCCATATCACCATGCAGCTCAACCACACTAAAGCCTTTATGATGTAACTCATCAGCCACATTCTGCACTTCGCGTTTGGTATTACAGAACACCACCGCCGATTCAGGTTGATGGTTAAGCAGTAAGGTCTCCAGCGCCGCATCACGCGCTTCGGTTCCGTCCAGCTTGTAAAACAACTGCTGAATACTAGACGTATCATGCGTCGCTGCCACTTTGATCATCAGTGCATCATGCGTGACGGACTGAGCAATATTCGCAATAGCTTTCGGATAAGTAGCACTGAACAGCAGCGTCTGGCGCTGTTTTGGTGCCGCGCCGATAATAGCATCCAGCGCTTCCTGGAAACCCATTTCCAGCATACGATCCGCTTCATCCAGCACCAGAGTATTGAGCTCAGACAGATCGATGCGTCCTTTACTCAAGTGGTCAAGAATACGGCCCGGAGTGCCGACCAGAATGTGTGCGCCATGCTCCAGTGAGCCAATCTGCGGGCCCATCGGCATTCCCCCACACAGGGTCAGTACTTTGATATTGTGAATTGCGCGGCCCAGGGTACGGATATCAGTCGCGACCTGATCAGCCAGTTCGCGGGTCGGACACAACACCAGAGCCTGCACACGGAAGCGTTTCACGTTCAGATTAGATAACACACCCAGACCAAACGCCGCGGTTTTACCTGAGCCGGTCTTACCCTGACCAATCACGTCCTGGCCTTGCAAGATAGCAGGCAATGACTGGGCCTGAATCGGCGTCATTTGAGTAAACCCCATAGTATCGAGGTTAGAAAGTAGTTCAGGCTTGAGATTCAAGGCAGAAAAAGAGGTGGAGGTCACAGGAGTGTCCTTAGTCAGACGAAAAAACGAGCGGCTATTATCGTTATTTTGCCCCGGATCACCAGTGAATATTAATTTAATTTTTTTATTCTGCTTCGTTCTTAACTTTTGTTAATGCCAGGCGCAGGGTGCGCTGCTACAGTGAGCGCCATTTCAATACAAGGAGTTATTCATGATCACCTGGCAATGCCTCACTTTTGACCAACTCAGTACTTTTCAGCTCTATCAATTACTGCAATTACGGGTCAATGTCTTCGTTGTAGAACAAACTTGCCCTTACCCGGAACTGGACAATAAAGATCATGCCCCCGGCGCCTGCCATCTGCTCGGTTACCAGGGAGAACAACTGGTGGCCTGCGCCCGCCTGCTGCCTCCCGGCGTCAGCTATGACAACGCCAGTATCGGCCGGGTTGCAACCCTGCAATCCGCGCGCGGCAACGGACTCGGGCATGACTTGCTCAGCCAGGCATTAACGCATTGCCAACAGTTGTGGCCACAGCAGGCGATTGAGATCAGCGCCCAGGCTCACTTACAGGCATTTTATCGCCAGCACGGGTTTGTCACCACGACCGATATTTACCTCGAAGACGACATCGAACATGTCGGCATGCTGCGCAGCGTATGAGCCCTGTCCGGGCTGTACTGATTTAATGAACAACCGGGTCAACTGAGCTGGTTTGGAATAAGGATGATCATTGTGCCGCTGGCCCCAAAGTCGCCCAGCGACAGGTTAAGCATATCGCAAGCTATTTACTGCGGCCAAATCCACCGTCAGACAAACGGAAAAACATCACCGACTGATTGTTTTTCTCCAGCTGTAAAATGTCGAGCTTGCCGTCTTTCGACAGTTTAAAACGGATCAGCTGGCCTGCGCGGATCTGACTCAGCGGCTTATCGCTGCCTTCGATTTTAACCAGATCATTGAGATCAGCCATCGACAGATCATTATTACGAAATACCTGCGACAGGGTATCACCACTTTGCACTATATACTCACGCCAGGCGGTACTCTGTATCTGGCCAGGAGTCTGAGCCTGAGGCGTATTCTGTTGCTGCTCTTCACTCAAGCCGCGGGTATTCACGTTGACCGCAACGCGCTGAATTTGACCCGAAAGCGGCTCTGCAGCGGTGTCTTGCACCGCATCATCCGCCCCCCCTGGTAACGGGATCACCATCAGAATCAATACGACCGGCACCAAAACCATCAGTGCGCGCTGGTGCAGCTTAGGTAAACGCTGCCACAACTGCACGCTACGTTGCTGATATTCACGCCAGTCAATAGAGTCCCACTGGTTCTGAACCAAGGCAAGATAATCGGTCTGCTGCTTCTTCTTGTGTCGACGATTCATTTTCATCCGTCCATAAATTCCTTGCCACAGTATAAAAACTCACGTGCCGAGAGTATAGGGGCTTGCCGCTGATCTGCTAAAGGTTGACATAATCCTGATGTTTTTTGGCCGGGATTCTGCGCTCAATCACACCTTAAACCTCAATTGTAACGAATTCAGCCTGAACGTTTCATCCCCCAGACGAAACTGTTATCCTGTGGGCTTTATTTGACACGACAAAGAGTGACTTTTATGTCTGAAGTAAAATTTGAAACTGTAGAGCAAAAAGCTAGCTACGGTATCGGTCTGCAAATGGGCCAACAACTGGCAGGTAGCGGTCTGGAAGGACTGAGTGTTGACGCGATCGCAGCGGGTATTGCCACTGCACTGGTTGGCGACATGCCAGCTATCGAAATCGACGAGATCAACCAGGCTCTGCAAGCTCTTCACATGCGCGCTGAAGAAACTCGCCAGGAAGCAGCAAAAGCTGCAGCGGCTGAAGGCGAATCTTTCCTGAAAGACAACGCTCTGCGCCCTGAGGTCACCGTACTGGAATCTGGTCTGCAATACGAAGTGATCAGCCAGGGTGAAGGCGAAATCCCAACGGCAGACAAAGCGGTACGTGTACACTACCACGGTCAACTGGTTGACGGCACAGTATTCGACAGTTCAGTCACTCGTGGCCAGCCTGCTGAATTCCCGGTAACCGGTGTAATCAAAGGTTGGGTAGAAGCGCTACAACTGATGCCTGTTGGCTCAAAATGGAAACTGTACGTTCCTCAAGATCTTGCTTACGGTGAACGTGGCGCAGGCGCGGCAATCCCTCCATTTGCTGCCCTGGTATTCGAAGTGGAACTGCTGGATATCCTGTAATCCAACGAATTCGCAAAAAATTGACATCAAGCGGCGCCCAGCGCCGCTTTTTTTTGGCTAGAATGAAGGTCACTGAGCCTAAAGTTAAGGAATGGCACTCATCTATGAAACGCTCTATTGTCTCCGCGCTGGTGCTCAGCACCGTTTTCAGCGCACCCAGCTTTGCATTTCTCAATTTCGGCAGCAAAGATCAAAGCAACGACCTCGCCAGCATGGTCAGCAGCACGCTTAATCAGGCCGAAAGTAACTCGAGCTTGATCACCCAGGTGACCAACCAACTACCAGTCTCGCCACAACAAGCCACCGGTGGGGTTGGCGCGATGTTATCGCTGGCCCAAAATCAGCTCTCAGAAAGCAACAGCGAAGAACTGGGGCAACTGTTACCCGGCATGGATCAGTTAACCAATCTGAATTTGTCTGGCAGCAAGGATACGTTATCGGGCCTGAATAGCCTCAGTGCAGTCAATGATGTGTTCAAAGGATTGGGCCTTGACCCAAGCATGATTAGTCAGTTTGCACCGCTGGTGCTGCAGTACCTGACCAGCCAGGGTGCCAGTGATGGTCTGCTCGGCTCGTTGAGCCAATTGTGGGGAACGTCATCAGCGAATTGATGAGAGTGCACACCCAACAGAAATGTTGAGTGTGCATATCAGAATCTGCAGATACAAAAAAGCCGAGCTTACGCTCGGCTTTTTTAATCGCGAACCGATTACTCAGCAGCAGCTTCTTCAGCAGCTTCTGGGCGATCTACAAGCTCAATGTAAGCCATTGGAGCTTTATCGCCGGCACGGAAACCACACTTCAGAATGCGAGTGTAGCCGCCTTGACGTGCAGCGAAACGTGGACCAAGTTCGTTAAATAGTTTAGCAACGACTTCGTTGTCACGAGTACGTGCAAATGCCAGACGACGGTTAGCAACACTGTCAGTCTTAGCTAGTGTAATCAAAGGCTCAACTACGCGACGTAGCTCTTTAGCTTTTGGCAAAGTAGTCTTGATAACTTCATGACGTACTAGAGAGCTAGCCATGTTGCTGAACATCGCTTTGCGATGACTGCTGTTGCGGTTGAGTTGACGACCACTCTTACGATGGCGCATGACCAAATCCTTCTAACTAGTATCGATTAATCTTCAGCGATGGACGCTGGCGGCCAGTTTTCCAGGCGCATGCCCAGAGAAAGACCACGTGATGCAAGCACGTCTTTAATCTCTGTAAGAGATTTCTTACCAAGGTTAGGCGTTTTAAGTAGCTCAACCTCAGTGCGCTGTACTAGATCACCGATGTAGTGAATCGCTTCTGCTTTCAGACAGTTAGCAGAGCGAACTGTTAGTTCAAGATCGTCTACAGGACGCAGTAGGATCGGATCGAATTCAGGCTTCTCTTCTTTCTCCTCAGGAACACGTACATCACGAAGATCTACGAATGCATCCAGTTGTTCAGCAAGAATAGTTGCTGCACGACGGATAGCTTCCTCAGGTTCAAGAGTACCGTTTGTTTCCATATCGATAACAAGCTTGTCCAGGTCAGTACGCTGCTCAACACGTGCTGCATCAACAGAGTAGGCAATTTTGTCTACTGGGCTGAATGTAGCATCGACAAGCAGACGACCAATTGGACGCTCATCTTCTTCAGTATGGATACGCGCAGAAGCTGGAACATAACCACGACCACGTTCAACTTTGATACGCATTGCGATCTCAGCGTTGTCATCCGTTAAGTGACAAATAACGTGTTCAGGGTTTACGATCTCTACATCACCATCATGGGTGATGTCACCTGCAACCACAGGGCCCGAGCCTGATTTGTTCAGTGTAATGAACACTTCATCTTTGCCTTCGGCAACGCGAACTGCCAGACCTTTCAGGTTCAGTAGAATCTCAAGGATGTCTTCCTGAACACCTTCTTTGGTGCTGTATTCGTGAAGTACGCCTTCAATCTCTACTTCTGTTACGGCACAACCCGGCATAGAAGATAGAAGAATACGGCGAAGTGCATTACCAAGAGTATGGCCGAAACCACGCTCTAATGGCTCAAGAGTTACTTTTGCGTGTGTCGTGCTGATTTGTTCGATATCAACAAGACGTGGCTTAAGAAATTCTGTTACAGAACCCTGCATTGTGTCCTCTCTTTAGTTTAAACCTTACTTAGAGTAAAGCTCGACGATCAATTGTTCGTTGATGTCAGCTGATAGATCAGAACGTTCAGGCAAACGCTTGAAAGTACCTTCCATCTTGCTTGCATCTACTTCAATCCAAGTTGGTTTTTCGCGTTGTTCAGCAACTTCAAGAGCCGCTTTTACGCGAGATTGCGCTTTCGCTTTCTCACGGATTGCAACAACGTCGTTGGCCGCAACATTGAAAGAAGGAACGTTTACAACTTTACCGTTAACCAGGATAGCTTTGTGGCTAACCAGCTGACGTGCTTCTGCGCGAGTTGCGCCAAAGCCCATACGGTAAACTACGTTGTCCAGACGACCTTCAAGAAGCTGAAGTAGGTTCTCACCAGTGTTACCTTTAAGGCGAGCTGCTTCTTTGTAGTAGTTACGGAATTGTTTTTCTAGAACGCCGTACATACGACGAACTTTTTGCTTCTCGCGAAGCTGAACGCCATACTCAGATAGACGACCGCGACGTGCGCCGTGTACACCTGGTGCGTTATCGATTTTACACTTGGTATCAATCGCACGAACGCCTGACTTAAGGAACAAGTCAGTACCTTCGCGGCGGCTAAGCTTCAGCTTAGGACCCAAATATCTTGCCATGATCTTTCTCCAATGTTCCCAGAAACGTTAAACGCGACGTTTCTTAGGTGGACGACAACCGTTATGAGGGATTGGTGTCGCATCTACGATGTTTGTAATGCGGAAACCAGCGGCGTTCAGTGCACGAACAGTAGATTCGCGACCTGGACCAGGACCCTTAACCATAACTTCCAGATTCTTCAGACCGTATTCTTTGGCCATTTCAGCACAACGTTCAGCAGCAACCTGTGCAGCGAACGGAGTTGACTTACGAGAACCACGGAAACCTGAACCACCTGCGGTAGCCCATGCTAGAGCATTACCTTGACGGTCAGTAATGGTTACGATTGTGTTGTTGAAAGATGCGTGGATATGCGCTACGCCATCAGCAACTTGCTTGCGTACACGCTTACGTGCGCGAGTTGGTTGTTTAGCCATTGTACTCTACCCTTCCCGATTACTTTTTGATCGGCTTACGCGGACCCTTACGGGTGCGAGCATTGGTTTTAGTACGCTGTCCACGTAGTGGTAGACTGCGACGGTGACGAAGACCACGGTAGCAGCCAAGGTCCATAAGACGCTTGATGTTCATGGATACTTCACGACGTAGATCACCCTCTACAGTGTACTTAGCTACACCATCACGCAGTAGATTGATCTGATCTTCTGTTAGTTCACTGATCTTAACATTTTCAGCGATACCCACTTCAGCTAGGATAGCTTGAGAGCGAGTCTTACCGATGCCGTAAATCGCGGTAAGCGCGATTACTGCATGTTTTTGATCAGGAATGTTAATGCCTGCTATACGGGCCACTATTCACTCCTAGTACTTTCTATAAAAGAATTATCCGCAGCAAAGCCCGTAGAGGATACGCTGCGGGATACTACTTCTTTTGCACGCAAAAGGTAGGCCGAGGAATATACTCGACCAACCCTTACTTTTCAAGTAAAAATTTCTGCTTATTAGCCTTGGCGTTGCTTGTGCTTTGGCTCACTGCAAATCACGCGAACGACACCGTTACGCTTGATAACTTTACAGTTACGGCAGATTTTTTTAACGGAAGCACGAACTTTCATTGCTAAACTCCGTAAATCTCTCTGAATGGCGACCTGTTAACGGCCATAACCTTTCAGATTTGCCTTTTTCAACACAGAATCATATTGATTTGACATCATATGAGTCTGTACCTGTGCCATAAAGTCCATGATTACGACAACTACAATCAGTAGTGATGTGCCGCCGAAGTAGAAACGTACGTTCCAAGCGACCATCATGAACTCAGGGATCAGACAGATGAAAGTAATGTATAGCGCACCGGCTAAGGTTAAGCGAGTCATTACTTTATCAATGTACTTAGCTGTCTGTTCGCCTGGGCGGATACCGGGTACGAATGCACCAGACTTCTTCAAGTTATCTGCTGTTTCGCGAGGGTTAAACACCAACGCAGTATAGAAGAAACAGAAGAAAATAATCGCTGCTGCATAAAGCATTACATACAGCGGTTGACCCGGGCTCAGAGCCAAAGACACATCAGTTAGCCAACCAAATGTGCTGCTCTCGCCGTTCTGACCAAACCACTGAGCCAGTGTTCCTGGGAACAGGATAATGCTCGATGCGAAAATCGCAGGGATAACACCCGCCATATTAATTTTCAATGGCAAGTGAGTGCTTTGCGCTGCAAAAACTTTACGACCCTGTTGACGCTTCGCGTAGTTAACGACGATTCGACGCTGACCACGTTCCATGAACACAACGAAGTAAATAACAGCAAAAGCTACCACTGCAATTAACAGTAGAAGAAGTACATGCAGTTCACCTTGACGCGCTTGCTCGATTGTCTGACCGATTGCTTGTGGCAATCCAGCAACGATACCTGCAAAGATTAGTAATGAAATACCATTACCAATTCCACGCTCTGTAATTTGTTCACCTAACCACATCAGGAACATGGTGCCGGTTACTAAACTCACGGTAGCAATTAGCGTAAACATGGTTTGGTTGATAACAACCAGATTGTCGACCATGTTTGGTAAGCCGGTTGCAATACCAATAGCCTGGAAACATGCAAGTACAAGCGTGCCGTAACGCGTATATTGGCTAATCTTACGACGGCCTGCCTCACCCTCTTTCTTGAGTTCGGCTAACGCTGGATGAACTACAGTCAGCAACTGGACAACAATAGATGCCGAAATATACGGCATGATGCCCAGTGCGAATATAGATGCACGCGAAAGTGCACCACCAGAGAACATGTTAAACATCTCAATGATGGTGCCTTTTTGCTGTTCGAACAAATCGGCAAGTACAGCAGCGTCAATACCAGGGATTGGCACAAAAGAGCCTGCTCGGAATACTAGAAGCGCACCCACTACGAATAATAAGCGCGACTTCAGCTCACTTAAGCCGCTCTGAGCACTACGAAAATCTTGTCCTGGTTTCTTAGCCATCTGTACCTCAATCCTCGAGATTATTCCTCGATTTTACCGCCTGCAGCTTCGATTGCAGCTTTAGCGCCTTTAGTTACGCGCAGACCTTTTACAGTCACTGCTTTGTTGATCTCGCCAGAAAGAACGATTTTTGCAAACTCGATGTTTTTAGTCACCAGGTTTGCCGCTTTCAGGCTGTTTAGATCAACTACGTCACCAGTTACTTTCGCCAGTTCAGACAGACGAATTTCAGCAGACACTAGGCTCTTACGAGAAGTGAAACCGAATTTTGGTAGACGTTGTTTCAGAGGCATCTGACCGCCTTCGAAACCTGGACGAACTTTACCGCCAGAACGTGACTTTTGACCTTTGTGGCCACGGCCACCAGTTTTACCAAGGCCAGAACCGATACCACGGCCTACACGCTTCTTAGAAGGTTTAGAACCAGCAGCCGGTGATAGAGTATTCAAAAACATTATGATTACTCCTCAACTTTAACCATGTAGTAAACCTTGTTGATCATACCGCGTACGCACGGAGTATCTTCAAGTTCTACTGTGTGGTTGATTTTACGAAGACCTAGACCGCGCAAAGTAGCTTTGTGCTTCGGTAGGCGACCAATTGAGCTTTTAGTTTGAGTTACTTTAATAGTTGCCATGGTGTTCTTACTCCGAAATAGATTCAACAGTTAGACCACGTTTAGCCGCAACCATTTCTGGTGACTTAACATCTACTAGAGCGTCGATCGTTGCACGAACGATGTTGATAGGGTTCGTAGAACCGTATGCTTTAGACAGAACGTTATGTACACCCGCAACTTCAAGTACTGCACGCATCGCACCACCTGCGATTACACCAGTACCTTCTGCAGCTGGCTGCATGTAAACTTTAGAGCCCGAGTGGCGACCTTTCACCGGGTGGTGAAGAGTACCTTCGTTAAGCGCGATAGTAACCATGTTACGACGTGCTTTTTCCATTGCTTTTTGAATCGCTGCAGGTACTTCACGGGCTTTACCGTAACCGAAACCTACACGACCGTTACCGTCACCAACTACAGTCAGTGCAGTGAAGCTCATGATTCGACCACCTTTAACCGTTTTAGAAACGCGGTTAACGGCGATTAGCTTTTCTTGCAAATCATTCGCTTGAACTTGTTGTTCTTTAGCCATCTTCCAACCCTACCTTAGAATTTCAGACCAGCTTCGCGAGCAGAGTCTGCCAGCGCCGCTACTCGACCGTGGTATTGGAAACCGGAACGATCAAATGCAACAGCTGATACGCCTTTCTCAAGCGCACGCTCTGCAATAGCTTTACCTACTGCTTTAGCTGCATCGATGTTACCAGAGTATTTCACTTGCTCACGGATCGCTTTTTCTACAGTAGAAGCTGATGCGATAACCTCAGAGCCGTTCGCTGCGATTACCTGAGCGTACACGTGACGAGGAGTACGGTGTACAACTAGGCGAGTCGCACCCAGTTCTGCAATCTTACGACGTGCACGTGTAGCACGACGGATGCGAGATGCTTTCTTATCCATAGTGTTACCTTACTTCTTCTTAGCTTCTTTAGTACGCACATTTTCATCTGCGTAACGAATACCTTTACCTTTGTAAGGCTCAGGCGCGCGGTAAGAACGAATGTCAGCCGCAACTTGACCAACTACTTGCTTATCAGCACCAGTCAGTACAATTTCAGTTTGGCTTGGACATTCAGCTTTAACACCCGCTGGCAGCTCGTGCTCAACAGGGTGAGAGAAGCCCAGGGTCAGACCTACAGCGTTGCCTTTGATAGCAGCACGGTAACCTACACCCTTAAGAACTAGCTTCTTAGTAAAGCCTTCAGTAACACCAACAACCATGTTGTTAACCAGAGCGCGAGCAGTACCTGCTTGAGCCCATGCGTTAGCAACACCTTCAGCTGGGCCGAAAGTTAGGTTGTTTTCTTCCTGTGCGATCACTACGCCGTTGTGAATAACGCGAGTTAGTTCACCTTTAGCGCCTTTAACAGTGATCTCTTGGCCGTTTAGTTTCACCTCTACGCCAGCTGGAATAGCGACAGGTGCTTTAGCAACACGAGACATGTTCTACTCCTTAAAATTAAGCTACGTAGCAAATGATTTCACCGCCAAGACCTGCTTTACGAGCAGCGCGGTCTGACATCAGACCCTTGGAAGTGGAAACAACAGCAACACCAAGACCGCCCATCACTGATGGCAGCTCGTCTTTCTTCTTATAAACACGAAGACCTGGACGAGAAACGCGCTTGATTTGCTCGATTACTGGTTTCGCTTGGAAATACTTAAGAGTGATTTCCAGCTCAGGTTTTGCTTCGCTTTCAACAGCGAAGTCAACGATGTAACCTTCAGCTTTCAGTAGTGCAGCGATTGCAACTTTCAGCTTTGAAGAAGGCATTTTAACAGCAACTTTGTTTGCTGCCTGACCGTTACGAATACGGGTCAGCATATCCGAAATCGGATCTTGCATGCTCATAAACTTTACTCCAAATGATTAAGTGGCAATTACCAGCTAGCCTTACGAAGTCCAGGAATCTCGCCTTTCATGCAAGCTTCACGAACTTTAATACGGCTCAGACCGAACTTACGTAGGTAACCGTGTGGACGACCAGTTTGGTTACAACGGTTGCGCTGACGTGATGCACTTGAATCACGTGGAAGAGATTGCAGAGTCAGAACTGCATTCCAACGATCTTCTTCAGATGCGTTTACATCGCTGATGATAGCTTTTAGCGCTGCACGCTTTTCTGCGAACTTAGCTACTAGCTTTGCACGTTTTTCTTCACGTGCTTTCATTGATTGTTTAGCCATAACAGTAACCCTTCACCTTACTTACGGAATGGGAAGTTAAAGGCAGCCAGCAGAGCACGGCCTTCCTCATCGTTTGCAGCAGACGTCGTGATAGTGATATCAAGACCGCGCACACGATCGACTTTATCGTAGTCGATTTCCGGAAAGATGATTTGCTCGCGAACGCCCATGCTGTAGTTACCGCGGCCGTCAAAAGACTTAGCGCTAACACCGCGGAAGTCACGTACACGTGGTAGAGCGATTGCAATTAAGCGCTCCAGAAAATCCCACATGCGTTCGCCACGCAAGGTTACTTTACAACCAATTGGGTAGCCTTCACGAATTTTGAAACCAGCAACAGATTTACGCGCTTTAGTGATCAGTGGCTTTTGACCAGAAATGGTTGCCATGTCAGATGCTGCGTTTTCCAGTAGTTTCTTATCGTTGATTGCTTCACCAACGCCCATATTGAGGGTGATTTTCTCAATTCTAGGGACTTGCATGACGCTTGTGTAACCGAACTGTTTGGTCAGTTCAGCGACTACAGACGACTTGTAGTAATCATGCAGTTTCGCCATAGTAGAACTCCAAATTACTTCTAATTAGTTAGAAACGGTTTCGTTGTTAGACTTGAAGAAACGAACTTTCTTGCCGTCTTCGAAACGAAAACCGATACGGTCCGCTTTACCAGTAGCTGCGTTGAAGATAGCCACGTTAGAAACGTCGATCGCTGCTTCTTGCTCTACGATACCGCCTTGGATACCTAGTGCAGGAACAGGTTTCTGGTGTTTCTTAACAAGGTTGATACCTTCTACGATAACTTTACCAGTTGCTAGAACCTTAGTTACTTTACCTTTCTTGCCTTTGTCTTTACCAGCAAGAACGATCACTTCGTCATTACGACGGATTTTAGCTGCCATTTTATTGCCGCTCCTTACAGAACTTCTGGAGCCAGTGAAACAATCTTCATGAATTTCGCAGTACGAAGTTCACGAGTCACTGGACCAAAGATACGTGTACCGATTGGTGCCTCGGTGTTGTTGTTCAACAGCACACAAGCATTACGGTCGAAGCGAATGACAGAACCGTCTGGTCGACGTACGCCTTTACGGGTGCGAACTACCACCGCCTTCAGTACATCACCTTTCTTCACTTTACCGCGTGGAATTGCTTCTTTCACGGTAACTTTGATGATGTCGCCCACATGAGCGTAACGACGGTGAGAGCCACCCAGAACCTTAATACACATTACGCTGCGAGCGCCTGAGTTATCAGCTGCGTCCAGCATACTTTGCATTTGGATCATGTTAGTGCTCCGCTAAATATTAAATAAACTAGACCCGTCTCGGGTCGGGCTGCCTCTTTAAAGGGACGCGAATTGTACCACCCTTTTTCGAGATTGGGTAGTCAAAAAACAAGCGGCCCCAAAAATAATTGGGGCCGCTTTATTCGTAGTCAAGCTAAATTAGATTTTCGCTTTTTCTACTACTTTTACCAAAGTCCAAGACTTAGTCTTAGACAGTGGACGACATTCTGAAATCTCAACTGTGTCGCCGATGCCACACTCGTTGTTTTCATCATGTGCGTGTACTTTAGTCGTACGCTTAACGAATTTACCGTAGATTGGGTGCTTCACAAAACGTTCGATAGCAACAGTGATAGACTTGTCCATCTTGTCGCTAACTACACGACCTTGCTGGGTACGAATATTGTCGCTCATTATGCGCCCGCCTTCTCAGTCAAAACAGTTTTAACACGTGCGATATCACGGCGTACAGCTTTCAGAGTATGAGTTTGCTGTAGTTGACCAGTTGCAGCTTGCATGCGCAAGTTGAACTGCTCTTTAAGCAGATTCATCAGCTCTGCATTCAGCTCTTCAACGCTTTTTTCGCGTAGATCTTGTGCTTTCATCACATCACCTGTTTAGTTACAAATGTAGTCTTGAATGGCAGTTTACGCGCCGCAAGACGGAACGCTTCACGAGCCAGTTCTTCAGGTACACCATCAACTTCGTACATAACCTTACCAGGTTGGATTTGGGCTACCCAGTACTCAACGTTACCTTTACCCTTACCTTGACGAACTTCTAGTGGTTTTTCTGTGATTGGTTTGTCTGGGAACACACGGATCCAGATTTTACCTTGACGCTTAATGTGACGCGTCATAGCACGACGTGCCGCTTCGATTTGACGAGCAGTTAGACGACCACGGCCTACAGCTTTCAAACCAAAAGAACCGAAGCTTACTTCAGTACCTTTAGCCAGACCACGGTTACGACCTGTATGAACCTTACGGAACTTAGTACGTTTAGGTTGTAGCATCTGTCGACTCCTTACTTACGGCCTTTACGCGGCTTCTTGTTAGGCTTGTCAGCCTTAGGCTCTACTGCGTTAGCAGCTGGCATTCCGCCTAGAATCTCACCTTTGAAGATCCAAACTTTAACGCCGATTACACCGTAAGTGGTGTGAGCCGAAGAAGTTGCGTAATCAATGTCAGCACGTAGAGTGTGTAGAGGCACACGGCCTTCACGGTACCACTCTGAACGTGCGATTTCAGCGCCGCCTAGACGACCGCTTACTTCCACTTTGATACCTTTAGCGCCTAGACGCATAGCATTCTGTACCGCGCGCTTCATAGCACGACGGAACATAACACGACGCTCTAGTTGAGACGCGATGCTATCAGCCACTAGTTGGCCGTCTAGCTCAGGCTTACGTACTTCAGCGATGTTGATTTGCGCTGGTACACCTGCGATTTTCGCTACTGCTGCGCGTAGCTTCTCAACGTCTTCACCTTTCTTACCGATAACAACACCTGGACGAGCAGTGTGAATAGTCACACGGATGCTCTTCGCAGGACGCTCGATAACGATGCGTGATAGAGACGCTTTTGACAGTTCTTTAGTCAGGAACTGACGTACCTTGAAGTCGCCGTCTAGGTTGTCAGCGAAATCTTTGGTGTTAGCAAACCATGTAGCATTCCAAGGCTTAACGATGCCTAGACGAATACCATTTGGATGTACTTTTTGACCCATTGCTTACTCTCCTAGTCTCTTAGCGATCTGCGACAACCACAGTGATGTGGCTTGAACGCTTCAAGATACGATCCGCACGGCCTTTAGCACGAGGCATAATACGCTTCATGACTGGGCCCTCATCTACGAAGATTTTAGCGACACGTAGGTCGTCAATATCTGCACCTTCGTTGTGCTCCGCGTTCGCGATAGCTGACTCTAGAACTTTCTTAACTAGTACAGCAGCTTTTTTGTTGCTGAAAGTCAGAACTTCTAGTGCTTGGTCAACTTTCTTACCACGAATTTGATCTGCAACTAAGCGAGCTTTCTGAGGAGAAATGCGAGCAAAGTTATGTTTAGCTAATGCTTCCATTATTTACTCCTTAGCGCTTCTTAGCTTTCTTATCCGCAGCGTGGCCGCGGTAAGTGCGAGTTGGTGCAAATTCACCCAGCTTGTGACCGATCATCTCGTCAGTTACGAAAACTGGAACGTGTTGACGACCATTATGGACAGCGATGGTCAAACCGATCATTGTAGGAATGATCATTGAACGACGGGACCAAGTCTTAATAGGCTTTTTGTCTCCGCTTTCCACCGCTTTCTCTACCTTCTTCAGCAAGTGTAGGTCAATAAATGGACCCTTCTTGAGAGAACGTGGCATGGCTTATCCTCTTTAATAGATTACTTATTGCGACGACGTACGATGTACTTGTCAGTGCGTTTGTTCTTACGGGTCTTAAAGCCTTTAGTAGGCATACCCCAAGGAGATACTGGGTGACGACCACCAGAAGTACGGCCTTCACCACCACCGTGTGGGTGGTCAACCGGGTTCATTACCACACCGCGAACGGTTGGACGAACACCGCGCCAGCGGCTAGCACCAGCTTTACCCAGTTCACGTAGCATGTGCTCAGAGTTGCCTACTTCACCGATTGTTGCACGGCCTTCAGACAATACTTTACGCATTTCGCCAGAACGTAGACGGATAGTTACATATGAACCGTCGCGAGCAACGATTTGTGCATATGCACCCGCAGAACGAGCTAGCTGTGCACCTTTACCAGGAGTCAGCTCTACGTTGTGAACGGTTGAACCTACAGGGATGTTGCGCATTGGCAGAGTGTTACCCGCTTTAATCGGTGCATCAACACCAGATTGGATAACATCACCAGCTTGCAGACCTTTAGGTGCAATGATGTAACGACGCTCACCGTCTTTGTACAGAACCAGAGCGATATTCGCGCTACGGTTTGGATCGTATTCTAGGCGCTCAACTTTCGCTGGGATGCCATCTTTAGTACGTTTAAAGTCGATTACACGGTAGTGTTGTTTGTGACCACCACCGATGTGACGTACAGTGATACGACCGTTGTTGTTACGACCGCCATTTTTAGAGTTTTTCTCTAAAAGTGGTGCGTAAGGCTTACCCTTGTGCAGGTCAGTGTTAACAACTTTAACTACGTGACGACGACCAGCCGAAGTCGGCTTACATTTAACAATAGCCATTTTTCAACTACTCCTGTTATTCCGCGCCGCCAACAAAGTCAAGATCTTGACCTTCTTTCAAAGTTACGTACGCTTTCTTCACGTCTGAACGACGGCCTTGGCGTAGACCTTGACGCTTGGTCTTACCCTTAAGAATAAGAGTATTTACAGACTTAACTTCAACTTCAAATAGCTTTTCTACAGCTGCTTTGATCTCTTTCTTAGTTGCATCTTTTGCTACTTTGAAAACGATAGTGTTCGCTTTCTCTGCAGCCATAGTTGCTTTTTCAGAGATGTGTGGAGCACGTAGAACTTTTAGTAGACGCTCTTCACGAATCATGCCAGCATCTCCTCTACTTGCTTAACTGCAGTAGCAGTCATAAGAACCTTGTCAAATGCGATCAGGCTTACTGGGTCGATACCAGAAGCGTCGCGCACGTCAACTTTGTACAGGTTACGAGCAGCTAAGAACAGATTCTCGTCTACTTCGCCAGTAACGATAAGTACATCGTTAAGCTCAAGTTCGTTAAGCTTAGCTACTAGCTCTTTAGTTTTTGGTGCTTCTACTGAGAAGTTATCAACAACGATTAGACGCTCTTGACGAACTAGCTCAGAAAGAATTGCTTTCATAGCACCGCGGTACATTTTCTTGTTTACTTTTTGGCTGTGATCTTGTGGTTTCGCAGCAAAAGTAACACCACCTGTACGCCAGATTGGGCTACGAATTGTACCAGCACGCGCACGGCCAGTACCTTTTTGACGCCATGGCTTAGCGCCACCGCCAGAAACTTCTGAACGTGTCTTTTGAGCACGAGTACCTTGACGAGCACCTGCTGCGTATGCAACAACTACTTGGTGTACAAGAGCTTCGTTGAACTCACGTCCGAAAGTAGTTTCGGAAACAGTTAGTGCGTTAGCACCTTTAACCATCAATTCCATTACTTACTCCTAGACGTTATGCTTTAACAGCTGGTTTTACGATCACGTTGCCGCCAGTTGCGCCTGGGACTGCACCTTTAATAAGAAGCAGATTGCGCTCAGCGTCAACTCGTACGATCTCTAGGTTTTGAGTCGTTACACGCTCAGCACCCATGTGACCTGCCATTTTCTTGCCTTTAAACACGCGGCCTGGAGTCTGACATTGACCGATAGAGCCAGGTGCGCGGTGAGACAATGAGTTACCGTGAGTCATATCTTGAGTGCGGAAGTTCCAACGCTTAACAGCGCCTTGGAAACCTTTACCCTTAGATGTACCAGTAACGTCTACTTTCTTAGTTTCGTTGAACAGTTCAACAGTCAGTTCAGCACCAACTTCAAACTCTTCACCGTTTTCCAAACGGAATTCCCAAAGACCGCGACCAGCTTCAACGCCAGCTTTAGCAAAGTGACCTGCTTCAGCTTTGTTTACGCGGTTTGCTTTCTTAGCACCAGCAGTTACCTGGATTGCTGCGTAGCCGTCAGACTCAAGAGTTTTAACTTGAGAAATACGGTTAGCTTCAACCTCAACAACTGTTACTGGGATAGAAACGCCTTCTTCAGTAAATACGCGGGTCATGCCCACTTTACGACCGATTAGACCAATCATTCTTCTAATCTCCCTTAACCTAGGCTAATTTGTACGTCAACGCCCGCAGCAAGGTCTAGACGCATCAGAGCATCAACAGTTTTGTCTGTTGGCTCAACGATGTCGATCAGACGTTTGTGAGTACGAATTTCGTACTGATCACGAGCATCTTTGTTAACGTGTGGAGAGATAAGAACTGTGAAACGCTCTTTACGAGTTGGCAGTGGGATTGGACCACGAACCTGTGCGCCAGTGCGCTTAGCTGTTTCAACGATTTCCGCGGTAGAAGCATCGATCAGTTTGTAATCGAAAGCTTTTAGGCGGATACGGATACGTTGGTTCTGCATGAGACAGAGCTCCAAATTTGATAAATTACACAAACAATATCGCCACTCAAACTCGCCAGGGCGAGAGAATGCCGATTGATTTATGTGAAACCGTAGCATCCAAGATTAGGACGCATTGTCAGCTAATAGGTGATTAACCTGGAACTATCATAACGACAGTTAAAAGCTAAATTTTTATTAACTGCGAACATAAGCTGAGTTTACATTACCTGAAAAATCCGAAGATTTAACAGCTCCTCGCTGCTCATTGGTTCACAACTGGCTTAACCAGTGGGGCTGCATTATACAGATCGGCGGGGGGCATGCAAGCAGTGTTTGAAAAATAAACGCTATTAATTCTAAACCACTGATTCGGGGTTAAGCTGTAACCAGCAGTACCAATAAAAAAACGCAGGCCTGGACCTGCGTTTTGCTGTGTTAGCGGCTCAGTTAGCTCAGCGAACGCTGACGCACTGCCTCAAACAGGCAGATACCGGTTGCCACAGACACGTTAAGGCTGGAAACTGTGCCGGCCATCGGGATCTTGATCAGGTCATCACAAGTTTCTCGGGTCAGTCGACGCATACCATCCCCTTCCGCACCCATCACGATAGCCAGCGGCCCGGTCAGTTTGCTGTGGTAGATGTCGTGGGTCGCTTCGCCAGCCGTACCGACAAACCAAACGCCCTGCTCCTGCAGTGCACGCATGGTACGCGCCAGGTTGGTTACCCGCACCAGAGGCACGGTTTCCGCCGCACCGCACGCCACTTTGCTGACCGTTGCTGTCATCGGTGCTGATTTATCTTTCGGCACAATCACCGCTGCCACACCTGCGGCATCGGCATTACGCAGACACGCCCCCAGGTTATGCGGATCGGTGACGCCATCCAGTACCAGCAGCAATGGCTGCTCATGTTGAGCCAGGATCGCGTCCAGGTCATTTTCATTCAGCGGCTTGCTCGGTTTGACTTTGGCAATCACGCCCTGGTGATTGGCTCCGTTCGCTTTGTCATCCAGAACTTTGCGGTTCATTTCCTGAATCGATACACCGATACGAGCCAGCTCGTTCAGTACCGGCAGCAGGCGATCATCCTGACGACCTTTCAGGACGTACGCTTCAACAAAACGTGCCGGGTCGCGTTCCAGGACGGCACGCACTGCGTGAATGCCGTAGATCAGTTCGTTACTCATTAGTTACCTATTACTTTTTCGCACGGGCTTACTTTTTCGCACGGGCTTTGTCGGCTTTACTGCGCGACTGATGCTTACGTGCTTTTTCCGCTTTGCTTTTTTTACGCTTCGGTTGCTCGGCGGCATCCCTGTCCTCAGGGCGTTTGGTCGGTTCAATTTGCGGAACCGCTTTCGCGCCACGAGTGGCGGCCTGTTTTTTGCCTTTCGCCTTGGCTTTGGCGTCCGCCGCGCGTTTCTTAGCCGTTTTACCTTCGCCGCGTAGCTTACGACTTGTTTCCACTAATTCAAAGTCTATTTGACGATCATCAAGGTTAACTGCCAGCACTTTGACTTTGACCGCATCGCCGAGGCGGTAAATGGCACCAAACGATTCCCCCACCAGACGCTGGCCAATCGGATCAAACTGATAGTAGTCGTTTGCCAGGTTGGAAATATGCACCAGACCATCGATGTGCAGATCCGTCAGGCGTACGAAGAAGCCAAACCCGGTCACGTTGGCAATCACGCCTTCCAGCTCTTCACCCACGTGATCCTGCATGTATTCACATTTCAGCCAGTCAGAGACTTCGCGCGTTGCATCATCCGCACGGCGCTCGGTCATCGAACACTGCTCACCATAGAAATCCATATCATCAAAGGAATAATGATAACCGCCGGTCGGTGTCCAGCGATCTTTATTGGTCCCTTCCTGCTTGGCGATCAGATACTTGATCGCGCGGTGCAGCAGCAGATCCGGATAACGGCGGATCGGCGAAGTAAAGTGAGCATAACGTTGCAGCGCCAAACCAAAGTGGCCGGCATTGTCTGCGTTGTATACCGCCTGCTTCATCGAACGCAGCAGCATGGTCTGTATTAGTTCTTTATCCGGACGTTCGCCAATCTGGCTCATCAGGTGAGCGTAATCGGTCGGCGACGGCTCCAAGCCACCGCCTAAATCGAGTCCGAGCTCGGACAGGAAGTCACGGAAGCCCATCAGACGCTCTTCACCCGGCGACTCGTGGATGCGGTACAACGATGGCTCTTTGGCTTTTTCCACCAGCGAGGCCGAGGCGATGTTGGCCAGGATCATGCACTCTTCAATCAGCTTGTGGGCATCGTTACGCACCAGCGGCTCGATACTTTCAATCTTGCGCTGGGCGTTAAAAATAAACTTGGTTTCGACAGTTTCAAATTCGATCGCGCCGCGCTGTTCTCGTGAGCCTTTCAGCACTTTATACATGCGGTGCAGTTCTTCCAGATGCGGCACCAGAGCATGATAACGCGCACGCAGTTCTTCATCCCCTTCCAGAATGTCGTGCACCTTGGTGTAAGTCAGACGGGCATGGGAATTCATTACCGCTTCATAATGTTTGTAACCAGACAGCTTACCGCTTTCCGAAATGGTCATCTCACACACCATACACAGGCGATCGACCTGCGGGTTGAGAGAACACAGACCATTCGACAGCACTTCCGGCAACATAGGAACCACTTGGGACGGGAAGTAGACTGAGTTACCACGCTGAATCGCTTCTTTATCCAGCGCAGAATCCGGACGGACGTAATAGCTCACATCGGCAATCGCGACCCACAAACGCCAGCCGCCGCCTTTCTTGGCTTCACAGTAGACCGCATCATCGAAGTCCCGTGCATCTTCGCCATCGATGGTCACCAGTGGCAGTTGACGCAGATCGACCCGGCCCTGTTTGGCTTCTTCCGGCACTTCTTCACCCAGACCGGCAATCTGTTTTTCCACTTCTTGCGGCCACACATGCGGGATCTGGTGCGTGCGGATAGCAATTTGCGTCTCCATGCCCGGCGCCATGTTCTCGCCCAGCACTTCAACCACCTGGCCCATCATGCCGCGATTGCGGGTACCACGGTCGGTAATTTCAATCACCACCACGTTGCCCATCCGCGCGCTGCCGCGCAGCTCGTTCGGGATCAGGATATCCTGATGAATCCGCGAGTCATCCGGCACCACATAGGAGTAGCCGTATTCAAAGAAAAAGCGACCCACAATCTGAGTTTGACGCTCTTCCAGCACGCGGACTAATCGCCCCTCTTTTCGACCGCGCTTGTCAGTACCGGTTGGTTGTACCAGTACCAGATCACCATGGATGATGTGTTTCATCTGGTGATGAGGAAGAAGAATGTCATTGTCTTTATTGGCACTGCCTTCCGGACGTACCCAGCCGTGACCGTCTTTATGACCGATCACATAGCCTTTGACGATTTCCAGTTTTTCCGGCAGGGCGTAACACTGACGGCGGGTAAACACCAGCTGGCCGTCTCGTTCCATGGCACGCAGACGACGACGCAAGCCTTCGTACTGGTCCTCACCAGACAACTGCAGCGCCTCGAACAGATCATTGCGGTTCATCGGCACATTGGCCTGAGTCAGATATTCGATAATGAATTCACGACTTGGTATTGGATTTTCGTAGTTATCAGCTTCACGATCCGCGAAAGGATCAACGTGCGGGGTGTCAGACATAGCCAGACCTGCTTAATTATGAAGGGAACACCAGTATAACCTACTGAGAATCTGAGCATAAGAACTAAAACAAATATCCTGAACAAGATCACCAAAGGCAAATATGTGACATGAATCAAACTTTACGCTACATTGACCGGCTTTCTACCTCTTGTTTCACCCCTCTCGCGGAGACGGATAATCTTATGCTGTTAAATGTACGCCACAAGGTGCGCTGGTTACTGAGCCAGTTTGTTTTGAACGTTGTTTTATTATCAGTACTAGGCCTGCCTTATCTGACTTGGATGATCACCCCGCAACACGACTGGCTGGCCAAACTGTACTTGCTGACCACCCAGATAGGCTGGTTTGGTCTGTTTGCCCTGGCCATCAGTTTAGCCATGCTGGCGCTGAGCTGGCTGCCGGGACGCTGGCTGAAATGTATAGCGACCCTGATCACCTGGCTGGCTTCGGTGCTGCTGATCGTCGATGTGCAGGTTTACCAGCAGTACCGCTTCCATCTCAGTGGTTTCGTCTGGGAGTTGCTGATCGAAGGCGGTGATGAGGTCATCAGCCTGTCCTGGTACACCCTGCTGATGGCGGGCATGATTGTGCTGGGACTTGGACTGGCCAGCCTGGTGGTGAGCGTATTGAGCAGTAAACTGGCTCGCACTCAACTGCGCTGGACCAGATACGCCTGCGCGATTTGGTTTGCTTGCCTGCTGACCAGCCAGAGCATTCACATGTGGCGCGATGCCAATTACGACAGCGTCGTACCAAGCTACAGCTATCACTGGCCACTGTACTACCCTCTGACTGCCAAACGTTTTTTCCATAAGATGGGCTGGATTGATATCCAGGCGGCACGCGAAGAGAACCTGACTCTGGCCCAGCCACAGAGTTCGAACCTCAATTACCCTTTGCATCCGCTCAGCTATGAGAAGTCCACGCAGCAACCCAAGCAGCAACCGAATATTCTGTTCATCGCCATCGATACCTGGCGCTACGATGATGCCAACCCACAAGTGACGCCGCATATCAGCCAGTTTGCCCAGCGCAGTTTGCGTTTCCAGCAGCATGTCAGTGGCGGCAATTCAACCCAGGCCGGTATTTTCAGCCTGTTCTACGGTCTGCCGGCGACCTACTGGAACGCTTTCCTGTCCGCGCAGCAACGTCCGGCGCTGATGGATGCCCTGCAGGCACAAGATTATCAGTTTGCGATTTATGCCGCGGCGCCGCTGAACAGCCCGCCGTTTGATCGCACGGTATTTAACGGGGTGGAAAATCTGCGTATTGATACACCGGCAGATACCTCGCCACAACGTGACGCGCGCATTACCGATGACTTCATCGACTTTCTGCACACACGTGACAGCAGCAAACCTTATTTTGGTTTCCTGTTCTATGACTCCGCCCATGCCACCGATTTTCCGGCTGACATGCCGCTGCACTTTTCGCCTTCCTGGGAGCGGGTGGATCACATTAAACTCAACAACGATTTCGATCCTGAGCCGTACCGCAACCGCTACCGCAATGCGCTGTACTACATCGACACTCAGGTCGAACGGGTCCTGAAATCGCTGCAGGCACGCGGCGAACTGGACCACACCATTGTCGTCATTACGTCCGATCACGGTCAGGAGTTTAACGATAACCATCAGAACTACTGGGGGCACGGCAGTAACTACAGCATGGCGCAGATTCATGTCCCGCTCTATATCTATGTGCCGGGCCGGGAGAGTAAAGACATTCGCTGGAAGACCACCCATCAGGATATCGCACCGACTTTTATGCAGCGCACACTCGGGGTCTCTAACCCGGTCAGCGACTATTCGGTGGGTTATGATCTGTTTGATACTCAGCGTGACCGGGACTGGTTACTGATCGGCAGTTATTTCAACTACGCCATGGTGGCGGATGATGAGATTATGGTGACCTACCCGAGCGGCAGCGTTCAGACCATGACACCGCAGTTAGAGCCGAAAGCACAGCACTCATTTACCAGCAGCGATCTGATGCAGGCGCTGACCCAGATGAATCGCTTTTTGAAATAAGCACTGTCGCTTGGCGTTGGCGACGTATCGCCAACGGCAGAGACAAGTGCAACGACAGAGACAAGTGCGGCCACGTGCAGGTATGACAACGTGGCCGCAATAGTACAGAAAGGGAGTCTGGTGAGGCTACCAGAAGGTGGTACGCCGCTTGGCGCGGGCAATAATATTCTGCGGCATACGCTGCTCCAGCCCCTGGCGCAGAATCGCAATCCGGTTGTGAGTCCGTTGGTCTGCCGTTACTGAGCTGTAGAGCCAGCGGTAGGCATCTTCATAATCCAGCGGACTGCCGTAATCGCGCAGCAGAAGCTCGGCAAGATGAATACGCGCGTTAAGATTGCCCATCGACGCGGCTTCACGCAGATAAGGAATCGCGCGCTCTTTATCCTGCTGCACTAAGGTGCCGCGCGAATAATAGCGCCCCAGTTGTTCCAGCGCAGCTGGCAATCCCTGGTGAGCGGCATTTTCCATGTAGTACAGGCCAAGCTCCACGTCCTGCTCCACACACACGCCCCATGCCAGCATGTCACCATACAGAAACTCGTAAGCCGGCAAATTAATGCGTGTGGCGCGGGCAACGATGTCCTCGACCAACTGGCAATTATCCGCTTTAACGCGTTCCAGATGTTTGTTGTTCTCGATTAGTTTGATCAGCTCAGCTTCTGAATAAATTGGCACTGGCTCACCGACCTCAGCCACATTTGCTTGGCTGAAAGATGCGTGAAAGACTAACACCAGAGAAGCGGCTACCGTTCGTAGCTTCATACCTGCACTCTTAGTTAACTCCGATAGCCATAACAGTATAGCGCGTGATACGCGCAGGCCCGGTCTAATTCTTTTATCGGCCAATGCCCGCCACGCTTTAGGCAAATATTGCCACCGACTGGCAACTTTTTGCCGCAGCAGTTGCCCGCTCTGGAATGAGAAGCATAAAAAAAGGTTCATCGCGGATTAGCGGGAACTTAAAACAAAAACGGTAGTAAGTGATAAGGTTACATCGCCAAACACAACCTTACACAAACTACCGTTTTCATGCCGAATCATACTTTCCTATCATCGTTCTGGGAAGGCTTTCATGTCGTAAAGTCTGTACAAACGTCTTCTCTCATCACGATTACTCTCCAACCCAGCACAACTGCTCGATGTTCATGTGGGCAACATGTTCAAGCCATACATGATTATCAGTGGCGCACGATTAAGGAAGCGATGATTCTCGGCGTACCCGTCGAGCTATCCCTACAAACAAGGCGTATCAAGTGCCCTGACTGCGGTATCAAAACCGAATCTATTTCTTGGCTTGAACCTTTTGCTCGCCTGACTAACCGCTTAAGAAGTTACATTGAGCAGTTGTTGCCTCTTCTTCCTATCAAACATATTGCCCAGATGACGGGGGTTCATTGGCATACGATTAAGGCGATAGATAAGCGTCGGCTGCAACATGTGGTGCCAGAGGTTAACTGGGCAGAGCTGAGACAACTGGTCATGGATGAGTTTGCTCTCTTCAAGGGACATCGTTATGCCACTGTTATCGCGGATGCTAAGACGCATCAAGTGCTTTGGATAGGCGTCGGACGCAGCCGAAAAGATATCCGTCCCTTCTTTGAATTACTCGGTGAGCATGGCCAGAACATAGAAGCGGTTGCAATGGATATGAATACGGCTTTCGACTTTGAAGTGCAGCAACATTGTCCTAACGCCCGCATTGTGTACGACTTATTCCACGTGGTCGCCAAATTTGGCCGGGAAGTGATGGATAGAGTCAGAGTTGACCAAGCTAATCAACTCAAACAGGACAAGAAAACGCGCCAATGGGTGAAACGTTCACGCTGGGTTCTCCTCAAAAACAGAGCTAATTTAGACGGTAAGCAGGAGAGCTATCTGAGTGAGATACTGAGCATGAACAAGGACTTAATGGTGACGTATTTACTTGGCTCTCAGCTTAAAGAGTTATGGAGGTGCCAGTCGGAAAGAGAAGCGGAAGACTTATGGGACGTATGGTGGGAGCAAGTTCAAGAAAGCGGGATCAAGCCGCTTATGGACTTCGCGAGAAAGCTCAAACCGTATCTTCATGGCATCGTTGCTTCTGCAAGCTACCCACTCAATACCTGTACGCTCGAAGGGATAAACAACAAGATAAAGTTAATCAAACGAATGGGCTACGGTTACCGAGATATCGATTACTTTTTTTTAAAGATAAAAGCGGCTTTCCCCGGAAAGCCGCGATGAACCTAAAAAAAGCCGGCTGAGACAGCCGGCTTTCAAAAATACTTTCCTATCAATTACACGTTAAACGGGTGTACTTTGATGATGGTCTCGTTACGGTCAGGACCGGTCGAGATGATGTCAACCGGCACACCAGTCAGCTCTTCGATACGCTTGATGTAATCGAGAGCAGTTTGTGGCAGTTGATCAATCGATTTTGCGCCAAAAGTTGTTTCTGACCAGCCTGGCATGGTTTCGTAAATCGGCGTCACGTTGTCGTATGCGTCAGCAGCCATTGGCGATACTTCCGCAATTGAGCCGTCAGCCATCTGATAACCAGTACAGATCTTGATCTCTTTCAGACCATCCAGAACGTCCAGTTTAGTCAGACAGAAACCAGTGATTGAGTTGATCTGGATTGCACGACGCATCGCAACCGCATCGAACCAGCCAGTACGACGCAGACGACCAGTCGTCGCACCAAACTCATGACCTACCGTACCCAGATGTTTACCAACCGGATCTTGCTTGTCCAGACCATCGTACAGTTCGGTCGGGAACGGACCAGAACCCACACGGGTACAGTAAGCTTTCGCAATACCCAGGATGTAGCCCAGGTAGCGAGGACCAAAGCCAGAACCAGCAGCAACGCCACCAGCCGTGGTGTTAGATGAAGTCACGTATGGGTAAGTACCGTGGTCGATGTCCAGCAGTGTGCCTTGCGCGCCTTCGAACATGATTTTGTCGCCGCGTTTACGGGCTGCATCCAGCTCGTCAGTGACGTCGATAACCATAGAAGTGAGCAGATCAGCGTAACCCATCGCCTGTTCCAGCACCTCTTCGTAGCTGACAGGTTCAACTTTGTAGAAGTGTTCCAGCTGGAAGTTGTGCAGTGCCATGACTTCTTTCAGCTTCTCAGCAAAAGCAGCACGGTCAAACAGGTCGCCAACACGCAGACCACGACGAGCAACTTTGTCTTCGTAAGCAGGACCGATACCGCGACCAGTCGTACCAATGGCTTTTTTACCACGTGCAGCTTCACGAGCCTGGTCGAGAGCGATGTGGTAAGGAAGAATCAGGGGACAAGCTTCAGAAATGTAAAGACGTTCACGTACCGGAACACCGCGCTCTTCCAGAGCTGTCATTTCTTTGATTAATGCGTCAGGTGAAAGTACCACACCGTTACCGATGATACATTTCACGTTATCACGAAGGATACCGGAAGGAATCAGGTGCAGGACGGTTTTCTCGCCGTCGATAACCAGTGTGTGACCTGCATTGTGACCGCCCTGGTAGCGAACCACATATTTTGCATCTTCAGTTAAAAGATCAACGATCTTCCCTTTTCCTTCATCACCCCATTGGGTGCCAAGAACGACTACGTTATTTCCCATCTTTCCAAGTCTGATTGCTGATTAAAAATGGATTCTAGCACCGAAAACGATTCGATGCAGTCATTTTTTAAGCATAAAAAATGGATGAAAAATTACCGTTGCAATCCATTAATTTAGTGAATTCAACGCTCATTCATCAGCATAAATCTTGACCAGCAAGTGACCTTGTACATCGATACTGGCGCGGTACATACCGCTGCTGTTCATGGCAAAATGAATCTCGCCCTGTGCGTCAATCGCAATCAGACCGCCTTCACCACCCAGCGCTTTCAGATCGCCCTGAATGACCTGCTCGCAAGCCGTATGTACGTCCTGCTGCAAATAGCGCATCCGCGCCGCCACATCCCCGGCCACCCCTTTACGAATGAAGTACTCGCCCATCCCTGTCGCTGACACCGCCACCGTGCCGTTTTCGGCCAGCGTTCCGGCCCCGATAATCGCCGAATCGCCGATGCGACCATACCGTTTGTTGGTGATGCCACCGGTACTGGTCGCCGCAGCCAGATTACCCTGCTGATCGAGCGCCACCGCCCCCACAGTACCGTGCTTAGTATCGTCCGGATAAGCCGATTCCGACAGGGCAAACAAGCCTTTTTGCTTCATGCTTTGCAACTGGTCATAACGGCGCTCGGTAAAGAAGTAATCCTGTTCGGTATACTCATAGCCAAGGCTGAACGCAAACTCTTCCGCGCCCTCACCGGCCAGCATGACATGCTGGCTGCGCAGCATCACATCCCGGGCCAGTTCAACCGGATTACGGATGTGGCGCACCCCGGCAATCGCACCGGCATTCATCTGCGCGCCATGCATCACCGACGCATCCATTTCCACCATTTCTTTATCCGTCAGCACCGAGCCATGACCGGCATTAAAGTGCGGGCTGTCTTCCAGCACCCTGACGGCCGCCACCACAGCGTCCAGGGCATCGCCACCCCGGGCGAGCAATTGATGACCGGCGCTGACGGCCTGCTGCAGAGCCTGGCGGATCTCGCGGTTAAGCTCAGCGCTCATCTGGGCGCGTAATATGGTACCGGCACCACCATGGATGGCGATGGCAAAAGGTTGGGTCATGCTGTGCTCCTTGTCCGCCGACATCACACTGGGCGGCACCTCGCTGGGCGGTAGGTACTGCGCAGGCGTAACGTCCTCACCGGACACGCAAAAGAAAGTGATCAGATATAAAAAAGCGCCAGCCAGATCACCTGGCTCGCGCTTTGATTCATTTCGGCTTCCGGTGCAGTGACCGGCGCTGAAATCAATTAGTGGTGGTGATGTTCACCGCCACAGCAACCACCTTCGTGGTCGTGGTCATGATCGTGACCGCCAGCCTGATGAACGTGACCGTGCGCCAGCTCTTCTTCAGACGCTTCACGCAGTGCAACCACTTCACATTCGAAAGTCAGAGTGTGACCAGCCAGCATGTGGTTACCATCAACCACTACTTCGTCGCCATCCACT
Source organism: Vibrio sp. ABG19 (assembly GCF_029962385.1). Lineage (NCBI taxonomy): Bacteria > Pseudomonadati > Pseudomonadota > Gammaproteobacteria > Vibrionales > Vibrionaceae > Vibrio > Vibrio sp. ABG19. The sequence continues at coordinate 920,193 of NZ_CP071708.1, forward strand.
TCGGTGATTTCTACCGGGATTGGACCCTGGTCAGTATCCGCCAGGAAACGCATGCCCACTTCAATTTGGTCTACGCCTTGGAATACGTCAGCTGGTACACGCTGAACCAGTGCATCACTGTGCTCACCGTACGCATCTTCTGGTACAATCGTTGCGGTGAATTTATCACCGGCAGCTTTGCCTTCCAGTTCGCGCTCAAGACCAATGATCAGGTTGTTGTGACCATGTAAGTAATCCAGTGGTGCTTCCACTGTTGACTGGTCTACCACAATGCCATCTTCCAGTTTTACCTGGTAGGCAAGGCTTACAACCACGTTCTTTTCAATTTTCATAACGGCTCCAAGGAGTTGTGTATTCAGTACTCAAATCAGATCACACAGATTAGCTTGAGATAGGCGACATTATGGATGATTCGCCTTGTCACCTCAAGGCATGCGTGGCAAGCGGGCCCGGTTTAAGTCGGTCACAGGCCGCAAAAGCGCGTTTTATCCCGCTCTCAGCGAGAGGCATACGCGGCGCGACACTTACTCGGGACGGAAGATCCCTATCATCTGCTCACCGGCATGCGAACTCTGCTCGACCGATTTTGGCGCGCGTTGCTCTGTGTAGTCACACTCGACACACTCGACTAATTCGACATTATTGTCGACCCACCAGCGCAGAGTATCCTGCGCCTGACAGTGCGGACAGGCCGCACCGGCAATAAAACGTTTCTTGGCTTTCACGTTATTTGATCCTGTTATTGTTCCCAGTAGCCGCGCGACTGACGATCATTATCCATCTCACGGCCAAATATCTCTTCCAGCTCTTTACGTGCTTCTTTAGCACGCAACCCCAGTTTGGTGCCCTCAGTATGCTGCGGCAGCAGCTCTTCAAGCATGGCATGATCGAGACGACGAAAATGCGCTTCGGCCCGCTTGGCTTCATACGGATGCATACCGAGAGAAACCAGTGCCTGCCGCCCCAAGTCGAGCGCACCGAGGAACATTTCGCGTGAGTAACACTCTACACCGTGATTCATCAACTGATAGGCTTCGACCCGGCTGCGGGCACGGGCAAGAATTTTCAGGCGCGGGAAATGGTGCTGACACAGAGCGACGATTTTCATCACCTCATCCGGCGCATCAGTACAGATCACTATCGCTTCTGCATCCTCGGCCCCGGCGGCGCGCAGCAATTCTAATTGAGTCGCGTCACCATAAAACACTTTATAACCATATTTGCGCAGCAATTTGATCTGGCTCGCATCGCTTTCCAGCACCGTCACCTTAATCTTATTGGCAAACATCAAACGGCCGACAATCTGCCCGAAACGGCCGAAACCGGCAATAATCACACGTGGCTCTTTATTGAACACATCACTATCGAGCGTTTCATCCGCTGCACTGTTGAGACGACGGGCAAACCATTGACGTTGTAAGGTCAGAATCAGCGGCGTGGTCACCATGGATAAACTGACCACCACCAGCAAAAATGAAACCTGCTCCGCTGCCAGTAAGCCTTCATGACTCGCGGCAGTAAAAATGACAAAGGCAAACTCGCCGCCCTGACTGAGAATCGCCGCCATGCTGCTGCGCGCTTTCGCCCGGGTGCCGGATAAACGCGCCAGCGCATAAAGAATCAGGCCTTTGACCACCACCAGGCCGGTCACCGTCAGCAGGATCTGCACTGGCATGGTCATCAGCATACCGAGGTCAACCGCCATGCCAACCGCAATAAAGAACAGGCCAAGCAACAAGCCTTTAAACGGTTCGATAGCAATTTCCAGCTCATGGCGGAACTCGCTTTCGGCCAGCAGGACACCCGCCAGGAAAGTACCCAGCGCCATCGACAAGCCCAGGTTTTGCATCAGTAGCGCAATCCCGACCACCAGCAGCAGTGCCGCGGCGGTAAACAGTTCACGCACCCCGCTCAGCACAATATAACGAAACAGCGGGCTGAGCAGATAGTGGCCGCCGACCATCAGGCCGATGATGCCGCACAGCATCCACACGCCGTCCAGCCAGTTCCCCCCGGAGCTACCGGCCAGCACCGGCATCAGTGCCAGAATGGGAATCACCGCAATGTCCTGAAACAGCAGTACCGCAAAGCCCGACTGTCCGGTCTCACTGCGGCTCAGTCCCTGCTCGTCAATCACGCGTAATGCGATCGCGGTGGAAGAAAGGGCAAGGCCAAGGCCCACCACCAGGCTGCTCTGCCAGCTCATGCCGAGCAGACAGGCCAGGCTGGATAACACCGCACCGGTCACCACCACCTGAGCGCCGCCAAGGCCGAGGATTGGGCCGCGCATCTGCCACAGTTTTTTCGGATTCAGCTCCAGGCCAATCAGAAACAGCAGCAGCACCACGCCGAATTCGGCGAAATGGAGAATCGCATTCACATCACTGATCAGCCCGAGCCCCCACGGGCCAATCGCCACTCCGGCCAATAGATAGCCGAGCACCGAGCCAAGCCCGGCGCGCTGTGCCAGCGGCACCGCAACGACCGCCGAAGTCAGGAATACCACAGCACTTTGCAAAAAATCACCGGTCAGTGCGGCCATCACTCACTCCTGTCTGCCCCAGCGGGTCGAGCAACCACTGATGGTATTGCTCGGCATGCTGATAACGTTCCTCTTCACTGACGTTACGCGCCCAGTACAGAATCAGTGGCTCCATCCATTCCATACAGCACAGCGCGGCGGTCAGTTCAAACGGCTGCAGAATTTCCCGCATCGAGTAACGGTTGTAGCCGTGATGGCTGAATGCATCTTGGTTACCGCCGGTGGTGACCACGCTGCGCCAGATCTTGCCTTTCATGGCACTCTCATCGCCAAAGGCAAAACCTTTGCCCAGCACACGATCAATCCACTCTTTGAGCAAAGCAGGACAGGAATACATATACAGCGGATGTTGCAACACAATCACGTCGTACTGCAGCACGCGCTGGTGCTCACGATTGACGTCGATGAAGAAGTCAGGATAGGTGGCGTAGAGATCCAGCACCGAGACATGCTCAAGATGCTGGATCTTTTTGATCATGATCTGATTGGCGACCGAGTGATCCGGCTCAGGGTGAGCATACACCACCAATACTTTGGGCTTGTTGTCAGCCACGGTCTCTGGGTTTGCCATTCGTTGAGCACACTCCCTGTGGTTATCAAACGGTTACTGAGCATCATAACGTAATTTGTATAATGATCGACATTTATCCTTATTGCCCCTACTATTCCGGGCGAAAATTTAATACCAGAACAGACGGCATTATTATGATTACCTTCTCCGATATTCAGTTACTGCGCGGTGGCAAACCACTGCTTGATGCAGCTTCAGCGACCATTCATCCCGGCGATAAAGTCGGCCTGGTGGGTAAAAACGGCTGCGGTAAATCCACCCTGTTTGCGCTGCTGAAAGACGAGCTGACCATAGATGCCGGCAGTTTTAACCAGCCCGCACACTGGGAACTGGCCTGGGTGGCGCAGGAAACTCCGGCTCTGGAACGCACTGCGCTGGAGTACGTGATTGACGGTGACCGCGAATACCGCGAGCTGGAACGCCAGTTACATCTGGCTGAGCAACAGGATCAGGGCACCCGCGTGGCTGAGCTGCATGGTCAGTTGGAAACCATCGGCGGTTACAGCATCCGTGCCCGCGCAGCCGAACTGCTCGATGGTCTGGGCTTCAGCCAGGAGCAGATGGAGTGGAATCTGACCCAGTTTTCCGGTGGCTGGCGTATGCGCCTTAACCTGGCTCAGGCGCTGATTTGCCGCTCGGACCTGCTGCTGCTCGATGAACCGACCAACCACCTGGATCTGGATGCTGTGATGTGGCTGGAACGCTGGCTGCAAAGCTATCCGGGCACGCTGCTGCTGATTTCCCACGACCGTGACTTTCTGGACCCGATTGTCGGGCGGATTATTCACATCGAAAACGAGAAGCTCAACGAGTACACCGGTAACTACTCCTCGTTTGAAACCCAGCGTGCGCAGAAACTGCTGCAACAACAAGCCATGTACCAGAAACAGCAGAAACAGATGGCACACATGCAAAGCTATATCGACCGTTTCCGCTACAAAGCTTCCAAAGCGCGTCAGGCACAGAGCCGCATCAAAGCGCTGGAGAAAATGGAACAGGTTCTGCCGGCCCAGTTCGATAACCCGTTCAGTTTTGAGTTCCGTGAGCCGGCCGCTCTACCTAACCCGATTATGATGATGGATCAGGTCAGTGCAGGTTACGGCGACCATCTGATTCTGGAAAAAATTCGCCTGAATCTGGTTCCGGGCAGCCGCATCGGTCTGCTGGGCCGTAACGGGGCAGGTAAATCAACCCTGATTAAACTCTTGTCGGGCGAGCTCAATCCGCAAGGTGGCGATCTGACCTACTCGCAAGGCGTCAAGATTGGTTACTTTGCCCAGCATCAGTTGGAAACACTGCACCCGGAAGAGACGCCGCTGCAGCATATGATGCAAATCGCACCAGACAAAAACGAACTGGAGTTACGTAACTATCTCGGCAGCTTTGGTTTTCACGGCGAGAAAGCGCTGGATAAAGTCGGCCCCTTCTCCGGTGGGGAAAAGGCGCGTTTAGTATTAGCGCTGATCGTGTGGCAAAAGCCCAACCTGCTATTGCTCGACGAACCGACCAACCACCTCGACCTCGACATGCGCCAGGCCCTGACCCTGGCTCTGCAAAGCTACGAGGGGGCGATGGTGATCGTCAGCCACGACCGCTATCTGCTGCGCGCGACCACCGATGACCTGTACCTGGTACATGACCAACAAGTCGCACCGTTTGATGGCGATCTGAACGACTACTATAAGTGGCTGACTGACCAACAAAAAGCCGATCGTAAAGAGAGTGCAGCGCAGGCTCCGGCCAAAGACAACACCAACAGTGCCGCAGCGAAAAAAGAGCAGAAACGACGTGAAGCAGATTTCCGCAAGCTGACCGCGCCAATTCGCAAAAAGCTGACACAACTGGAAGCAAAAATGGATAAGTTGAACGCCACCATTGCCGAGGCAGAACAACAATTATCCGATTCCGCACTGTATGACGCGGAAAATAAAGCTAAACTTAATCAGGTTCTCGCAACTCAGGCCAGCGCCAAATCCGAACTGGAACAGGTCGAAGGTGACTGGATGAGTGAGCAGGAAGCCCTGGAAGAGATGGAACAGGAGTTCAACATTCAATGAGCCAAGAACACGTCACACTATCCCTCACGTTAGAAAGATTGTGGCAATTCAGTTTGCAATACTACAGCGTACGCGAGGTCAAAGAGGCGTGTCTCAGCTTACAGAATAACTTTAACGGCAATGTGAACTTACTGCTGCTGCTTAAATATCTCGACGAGCAGCAGCTCACCTTGCAGGAACAGGACTGGCAATCACTGATTGAAGGCATTGCCAGAACCGAAACCCTGCTCCATCACTACCGCGAACTGCGCCGCAAGCTCAAAAACAATCTGACCGATACTTTATACCGCGAAGCGCTGCAGTTTGAACTGCAGCTTGAGAAGCAGCAGCAGTCTGACCTTATTGAGGTCATCAACCGTCATACCCTGACCATCAATCACGGCGAAGTACTGACCTTACGCTACTGTCGCCAGCTCGGTGCCGAACATCTGGCCACCATTTTCGGTAAACCCGTTCCGGCTTCATTCTGAGCGCTCACCACTGCGCCCAGACAGGGCTGCGCGGCAAAATTCGAACAGCCGATTATTAGGGTATATACTCATTTAAACACTTTGTATTGGCTGAACTATGACCCAATTTGTTGCCGCGACCGGCCTGAAGAATCCCCACCTGCAAACCTTATTGCCGCGCTTTATCCGCAAAAAGGCACTGTTCGAACCTTATTGGCAGACACTGGACACGCCGGACGGTGATTTTCTCGATCTGGCCTGGAGTGAAGACCCGCAGCATACCCGCGGCAATAAGCCCGTGTTCGTACTGTTCCATGGTCTGGAAGGCTGCTTTTACAGTCCGTATGCCAATGGCCTGATGCACGCTTTTGCCCAGGATGGCTGGCTGTCCGTGATGATGCACTTTCGCGGCTGCAGTGGTAAACCCAACCACCTGGCACGTGCTTATCATTCCGGCGAGGTGGAAGATGCGCGCTTCGTGCTGGAGAACATCCGTGAGCGCTTCCCGCAGCAGACCATTATCGCGGTCGGCATCTCACTCGGTGGCAACATGCTGGTTAATTACCTCGCCCATTACAACCAGGATCCGATCCTGAGCGCCGCGACTATCGTCTCGGCGCCGCTTGACCTGGCCGCCTGTTCAGAGCGGATTGAGCACGGCTTCTCCAAGTTGTACCGTACCTATCTGCTCTCATCACTGAAAAATACCGCGCTCAAAAAGCATCACCTGCTGAAAGGTGAACTCGGGCTGTCTTACCACAATATAAAGCGTGTCACCCGCCTGCAGGAGTTTGACGACCTGATCACCGCCCCACTGCACGGTTTTCGTGATGCCAGCGATTATTACCAGCGCTGTTCAGGGATTCATAAATTGCAGGATATCCGCCTGCCGACCCAGATCATTCATGCCAAAGACGACCCCTTTATGACCGATGCAGTGATCCCGAAATTTATCCTGCCGGATAACATTGACTATCGTCTGTTCGAGCAGGGTGGCCACGTCGGCTTTGTCAGCGGTAGCCTGCTCAAACCGGTGTTCTGGCTCGAACAAGCCCTGCCCGCTTACTATGCCTGCCTGCGCGATAAAAACTGATATAATCGCCCCGTTCATCCATCATAAAAGTATGAGGTATTTATGATTGTTCCCTGGCAACAAATTGACCCCGACACGTTAGACAGCCTGATCCGCGAATTCGTGTTACGTGAAGGCACCGACTACGGTGCACAAGAAGTGTCGCTGCAGGATAAAGTCGATCAGGTCAGATCCCAGCTGCAGCGCGGTGATGCGGTAATTGTCTACTCTGAACTGCATGAAACGGTCGATATCAAAACCAACCGCGCTTAAGCCATCACCCGCTCACCGTTTCCGTGCTATAGTGTTGCGACTCAGGCTGTGAAATTACACAGCCTCGTTAAGGAATCAGAGACAAGGTCTGTCATGTCAGCGAAACACCCAATTATTGCCGTGACCGGTTCATCGGGCGCGGGCACCACCACCACCTCAGAAGCCTTTCGCAAGATGTTCAATATGATGGACATCCGGCCGGCCTGGGTGGAAGGTGACAGTTTTCACCGTTTTACCCGTCCGGAGATGGACGTCGAAATCCGTAAAGCACGGGAGCAAGGGCGCCATATCAGCTACTTCGGCCCTCAGGCCAACGATTTTGCCGCGCTGGAAGGCTTCTTCCGTCAGTATGGTAAGTCCGGTACCGGCCAGATTCGCCGTTATCTGCACACCTTTGACGAAGCGGTCCCTTACAATCAGATGCCGGGCACCTTTACCCCGTGGCAGGATCTGCCACAGAACTCAGACATCATGTTCTACGAAGGTCTGCACGGCGGAGTCGTCGATGGTGACATCAATGTCGCTCAGCATGTCGATTTTCTGATCGGCATGGTGCCTATCGTCAACCTGGAATGGATTCAGAAATACGTGCGTGATACCCGCGACCGCGGCCACTCACGTGAAGCGGTGATGGACTCCATCGTGCGTTCGATGGATGACTACCTCAACTACATCACACCGCAGTTTTCCCGCACCCACATCAACTTCCAGCGCGTACCGACGGTCGATACCTCTAACCCGCTCAACGCCAAAGGCATCCCGAGCCTGGATGAAAGTTTTGTGGTGATCCGGGTGCGCGGGATTAAAAATGTCGACTATCCCTACCTACTGGCGATGATTGACGGCTCGTTTATGTCACGCCACAACACCATCGTGGTTCCGGGCGGTAAAATGAGCTTCGCGATGGAGCTGATCGTACGGCCACTGCTGGAACAACTGATAGAATCAGGAAAAATCGGCTGAGGCTGTCGCTTACTTTTCATACCGTGATCATGGGCACAGTTTTGTGTACATTATCCGGTCTCCAACACGATTAAAGTCAAGAAATCGTGTTGGAAAAAGGATACTATTCTAAACCGAAACACAAGATAACTTGCAGCAATAATAAAGTCCTCTTATTCTAGAGAATCCGTTGAATAAGGCTTCGCTAAAATATGGATAGCAGCAAGCGTACCCTGCAGAGGAAGTGAGATATTATGGTTCTAGGTAAACCTCAAACCGACCCAACACTAGAGTGGTTTCTTTCCCATTGTCACATTCATAAGTACCCTTCAAAAAGCACGCTGATTCACGCGGGCGAAAAAGCAGAAACCCTGTACTACATCGTTAAAGGTTCTGTTGCGGTACTGATCAAAGATGAAGAAGGTAAGGAGATGATTCTGTCTTACCTGAACCAAGGTGATTTCATCGGTGAACTTGGCTTGTTTGAAGAAGGCCAAGAGCGTACTGCCTGGGTTCGTGCCAAATCTCCTTGTGAAGTGGCTGAAATTTCGTTCAAGAAATTCCGTCAGTTGATTCAGGTTAACCCTGATATCCTGATGCGTCTTTCTGGTCAGATGGCGCGCCGTCTGCAAGTCACCAGCCAAAAAGTAGGCGATCTGGCGTTCCTGGACGTAACGGGCCGTATCGCGCAGACTCTGCTGAACCTGGCGAAACAGCCAGATGCGATGACCCACCCGGATGGTATGCAAATCAAGATTACCCGCCAGGAAATCGGTCAGATTGTCGGCTGTTCACGTGAAACCGTTGGCCGTATCCTGAAGATGCTGGAAGAGCAGAACCTGATTTCTGCGCACGGTAAAACCATCGTGGTTTACGGCACGCGTTAAGCCCATACGGCAAATAGACAAGATTGCAAAAGCCACCTCGCGGTGGCTTTTTTATAGCGTTCAGGACACCAGGTGATTACTTTCAGATAGCTAATTATTGAGTTCAAGGCACCTAATTATTGAGCTCAAGGCACCTAATTATTGAGCTTAGGGTACCAAGCAGGCTCTCTAGCGGCTGTCTGTACTTTCGAAAATCTTATCGGCCGAGGCCGCGACAAAGCCGGTGTACAACTTACCATCCGGCAGCGGATAACGTTTGGCGAACTCATAAAAACCGCCCGGGATGGTATAGCTCCCCTCACTAAAACGCACCTCAACCTTATCCGCCATGGTCGAGGACTGTTCGAGCAATACCTGCGGCGACCCTTTTACTTCGCCGCCCGATTCGTTGATGGTAAATCCGGCCTGGCGCAGGTGATCATTAACCTGCTGCACTTCATGCAGATGCTTGAGCTGATTGACATTGACGGTGAAATGGTTGGCACCATAACCGTGTGCTGCCAGCCAGGAGGCATACTCGCTCTCAGCGGCCAGCACCTGATAATCCGCGTAGCTTAACTCCCATAAGCGCCCGCCGAAGAGAAAATCACTGCCCGTCAGCTGACGCTCATCAACCTGATCCACCAGCCCCTGTACAATGGCCTGCAACTGCGCTGAGCACTCTGCCACTTTGAGTTCACTGATAAACACTTTCGGCTGCAACGGATCCGGATGCTCATAATGTTTGGCCACCAGTTTTTTACTCTCAAACAGATACTCGCCGCACGCCTGATAACCCAGCTCGATAAACGGCCGGGCAAGAGTCTCCAGGCCTAATGGCGCCAGATTGAAGGTACGCAGGGCAATATGGTCATTGATCAGTGCTTCGTCTTCTTCCAGCAACTGATGCACTTTGTCCGCCGAAGGACAAAGACGGTCAATGTAATCATTCCACAGAGATTGAAACAGATCTGTTGGCGTCATAACGCCTCCTTATCAGCACGCCAGCGCGTGCATTAGCGTTCACCACCCGACAGGGCGGCACAGTGATAGCGACTACCGGGCCGGCACTTGGCCAGCCCCTGAACTCACAGTTCGATGCCCGGGCTGAGCGTCGCCGGCAGCTCGGTCGCAGAACCTTCCATCGAAGCCATCGGATAAGCGCAGTAGTCGGCGGCATAGTAGGCACTCGGACGCAGGTTACCAGACGCACCCGGCCCGCCAAACGGCGCATCTCCGCTCGCGCCGGTCAGCTGCCGGTTACGGTTAACAATACCGGCACGAATATGGTCGACGAAATACTGCCACTCGTTGTCATCGGTACTGACCAGACCGGCTGACAAACCAAACTGGGTATCATTGGCCAGCGCAACAGCCTGCTCAAGGCCGTGGTAACGCACTACCTGCAGCAACGGCCCGAACACTTCTTCATCCGGTAGTTCACGCACCGCGGTCACATCAATAATCCCCGGTGTCACAAACGCCGCCTGCAGCGCACGAGCCTCAATCAAAGGCTCAGCACCAAGCTCAACCAGACGGGCCTGCGCAGCGAGAATCACCTCAGCCGCCGCAACCGAGATTTGCGGGCCCATAAATGGCGCCGGCTCGGCAAACGGCTGGTCAATACGCAGCTTGCGGGTCGCCTCAACCAGACGTACCAGCAGCGCATCGCCTTTCTCTCCGGCGGGAATGTACAACCGCCGCGCGCAGGTACAACGCTGCCCGGCACTGATAAAAGCGGATTGCAGTATGGTGTACACGGTCGAGTCCAGATCGCCATACTGCTCAGAGATCACCATAGGGTTATTGCCGCCCATTTCCAGCGCCAGCATCTTACCCGGCTGACCGGCGAACTGACGGTGCAACAAATGACCGGTATGAGCGCTGCCGGTAAACAGCAGGCCATCAATGCCTTTTGACTGCGCTAAAGCGATGCCAGTCTCTTTTCCGCCCTGAACCAGGTTAAGCACACCATCCGGCAATCCGGCCTGCTGCCACAGTTTCATCGCTATTTCACCGGTCCACGGCGTCTGCTCTGACGGCTTAAACACCACAGTATTACCCGCCAGCAGCGCCGGTACAATGTGTCCGTTCGGCAAATGCCCCGGGAAATTATATGGCCCGAATACCGCCATGACGCCGAGCGGGCGATGGCGCAGCACAATCTGGTTGCCCGCCGCCTCACGCACACTTTCGCCGGTACGGTCATGATAAGCACGAATAGAAATCGCAATTTTACCGGCCATCGCCGCCGCTTCAGTGCGGGTTTCCCACAATGGTTTGCCGGTTTCTTTGGCAATGACTTCGGCGATCATCTCGCTGTTGGCTTTCACCTGCTCAGCAAACGCCAGCACGACCTGTTCACGCTCAGCAAACGAACGTTGCTTCCAGCTCAGCAGTGCGCTGCGCGCGACACTGACCGCCGCTTCAACCTGAGCTGGTGTCGCGCAGTCCCCCTGCCAGACTACTTCCTGGTTGTATGGGCTTAGAGAGGTGAAATGTTCACCCTGGCCAGCCACCCATTGACCGGCAATCCACTGAGTCATGTGTTACATCCTTAACTTGTCTTGTAAATGGGGCCTACTGGGCCAGAATCCGCACCCAGTCACCTGTTTCCACCTGGAGCGCTAGAGCGACGTCCGGCGCAATAATGACGGTGCCGTTTTCGCGGTTATGCGCTGCTTTCGCTGCGGTGGCACGAAACTGTTCAAATGAGCTGTTACACATCAAAAACGTCTGCGAACTGGAGTGCGCAGCCACTTCAACCTTAGCCCGCACCGACTCGCGCACCGATTCGATATTGCGTAAATCGCACTCGACCGACGGACCGGCATCAAAAATGTCGACATAGTTGCGGCAGGTAAAGCCCTCTTTTTCCAGTAAGGCTAATGCCGGGCGGGTTTTCTCATGCACCTGACCAATCACGGCCTGCGCTTCTTTACTCAGCAGGTTGATGTAGATCGGCAGTTTGGGCATCAGATCGGCAATAAAGCCTTTTTTGCCAATCCCGGTCAGATAATCCGCCATGGTGAAATCAATCGAAAAAAAGTGTTCCTGCAGCCACTGCCAGAACGGCGAGTTACCCTGCTCGTCCGACACGCCGCGCATTTCGGCGAATATGGTTTGCGAAAAGCGCTCCGGGTGTTCTGCCATCATCAGAAAACGGCACTTCGACATCAGACGCCCGTTCAGCCCCTGACGAAACGCCGGGCGCAGGTAAAGGGTGCAGATCTCGGAGCAACCGGTGTAGTTGTTGCCAAACGTCAGTAGCTTGACCACATTGTTGACGCCGAGTTTAGGTGAAGAATGCACTATGGTACTGATGTGATAAGAGTAACAGGGCATGTCCCAGCCGACCGCCGCTTCAATACCGGTGGTACCGGCCACTTCGCCGCTTTCGGAGTCAAAGCCAACCATCAGGTAGCCTTCGTCTCCCGGCTCGGTCACATTGGATTTGCTAAAACTGTATTCGGAATGGGTAATGCGGTTGGTCAACAGTTCCTGGTTGACCGGCAATGAGGTGAAACCATGTCCCGATTCAACCGCGCAGGTATGCAGCGCGTCATAATCAGACATTGCAATGGGGCGAACAACAAGCATCTATATTCCCTCCAGATGCAGACAGGCCCTCGCCTGTCAGCCTGATAACACACTGTATCCGCGCCATCTGCTGGCTAGGATACAGTGCTCCGGCTCGCTTAAACTAGCGTCGCAATCGCTTTATCCAGTCGTGCTAAGCCTTGTTCAATTTCTTGCTCTGTGATCACCAGTGATGGTGTCATACGCACCACAGACGCACCTGCCACCAGCAGCATCAGGCCTTGCTGACCAGCCGCCACCAACACATCACGCGCGCGGCCTTGCCACTCATCGTTCAGTGCCGCACCCAGCAGCAGACCTTTACCACGGATCTCTTTAAACAGGTTGTATTTGGCGTTGATTTTCTCCAGTCCGGCACGCAGCAGAGCTTCACGCTGCTTAACCCCCGCCAGCGTCTCAGGTTGGCTGACGATATCCACCACCGCCTCTGCCACAGCACAAGCCAGCGGGTTACCACCATACGTCGAGCCGTGTACGCCCACTTTCATGTGCTGCGCCAATTTAGTCGTGGTCAGCATGGCGCCGATTGGGAAACCGCCGCCCAGTGATTTGGCGGTGCTGAGAATATCCGGCGTCACGCCAATGCCCTGATAAGCATAGAAATCACCGGTACGGCCGTTACCGGTCTGTACTTCATCAAAAATCAGCAGGGCGTTGTGTTTATCACACAGCTCGCGCACCGCCTGGACAAATTCAGGGTTCGGCGACACGATGCCGCCTTCGCCCTGCAGCGGCTCCATCATGATGGCACAGGTGCGATCAGAGATGTGTGCCTGCAGCGCTTCGATATCGTTGTAAGGCAGGTGCGTCACATCGCCCGGTTTTGGACCAAAGCCGTCCGAGTATGCTTCCTGGCCGCCCACGGTGACAGTAAAGAAAGTACGACCGTGGAAACCCTGTTTAAATGCGATGATTTCCGATTTTTGCGCACCATACACATCTGCCGCATAACGACGGGCCAGCTTCAGGGCCGCCTCGTTCGCTTCTGCGCCAGAGTTAGCAAAGAATACTTTTTCCGCAAAGCTGACCTCGGTCAGTTTTTTTGCCAGACGCAGCGCAGGCTCATTGGTCATCACATTGCTGAGGTGCCAGATTTTGTTGCCCTGTTCAGTCAGCGCTTTCACCATAGCCGGATGACAGTGCCCCAAACAGCTCACTGCGATACCGCCGGCAAAGTCGATGTACTCTTTACCCTGCTGATCCCAAACACGTGAACCTTGGCCCTTAACCGGGATGAACTCCATCGGGTTATAACAAGGCACCATCACCTCATCAAACAAACCACGATCTACTTTATTTTCCACTGTCATTACCCATTCCTTATCAATACCGCATGCCTGGCAAAAAGGCTCTCCTTCCCAAAACCTTACTCATAAGATTTTGTGTTGCGTTTAAGCAGATGCAGCATTGTATTTACAAAATATTAACCAATTCAATAGTGAATTATTCTTTCAGCTTAGCATTTAAGCTCACAATCCTCACCACTCATGATTATTTATGCACCATGTAAACTCTTTTATGAAGCACTTTTTAACAATGAGCGAAAAAACCTCATTTGAGCCCTGTATCCATCAGCGCTAGCAAGGCATTGGCAGGATGTGCGGCGCATAAATTTTCAACACAGAAAAAAGGTAAATTTAATGACGAAAATGTTAAGAAAAGTGATCGCGATCAGGAATCAGCCCGGCGGATATACCGCCAGGCTGAGAGGAAAAAGAAAGATTTGCGCGCTCAGCGCTTAAGAAAATTCGCCAGCAACTCGTGGCCTTGTTCGGTTTTAATCGATTCCGGGTGAAACTGCACCGCGTCAATCGGCAGGGTTTTGTGCTGATAGCCCATGATCTCATCCACGCTGCCATCGGCCAGTTCAGTCCAGGCGGTCAGCTCAAAACAATCCGGCAAAGTACCGTTTTTGACCACCAGCGAGTGATAGCGGGTCACAGTGAGCGGATTGTTCAGACCAGCGAATACACTGCGTCCGGTATGTCGGATCGGTGAGGTTTTACCATGCATCACCTGACGGGCACGCACCACTTCACCACCAAATACCTGTGCAATCGCCTGATGGCCCAGACACACGCCAAGCATCGGCAGCTTGCCGGCAAAATGCGCAATCGCCGCCAGTGAAATACCGGCTTCATTGGGCGTACACGGCCCGGGCGAAATCACCAGATGGCTTGGCGCCATTGCTTCAATCTGTTCGAGCGAGATCTCATCGTTACGCACCACCTCAACCTTTGCGCCCAGTTCGCAAAAGTACTGGTACAGGTTATAGGTGAACGAATCATAGTTATCGATAATCAGAAGCATAGTGGTGTTACAGGTTAGAGAACAACCCCCGCATTCTACAAATCCCCGATGCGGATTCAATCAATAAAAGCGTTTTGCCGCTAATCATGGCTGTTTTTGTCTGCGCCATGCCGCTCACCGGCGTCGATCGCTGCCATAAATAAGGGGACCTAAGCCCCCTCAATCACCTGTGCTGCGCTTTATCGGCTCAGCGTGGCGCCTGACAGCGACCTTTGCCGTGCGGCGAATGCGGACAACCGGCCGGATACATGCATTTTAAACAGAGCGAGTGACAATTGAGATGACGCTTAGATTAAGCCTTGATTACACGGGTTTTTCGTCAGGCCGCCGCTGTCTCAACCTGCGTTCTCCTGACCTACCTGACGCGGAACAAAAAAGCCCCGGCCGAAGCCAGGGCTGATAACTCATGCATTCGCGCTTACGGACGAGCAACAAAGCCGACCGCTTGGTAAACCTGTTTCAGGGTTTCGTAAGCATGGGCAGAGGCTTTCTCGGCACCATCACGCATCACACTGTCCAGGAATGCGCGGTCCGCACGCACACGGTGGTACTCTGCTTGCACAGGTTCCAGCATGGCCACCAGCGCTTCGCCGACATCTTTCTTAAACGGGCCGTACATTTCCACCCCGGCGTACTCGGCTTCGATCTCGGCAAATGTCTTACCGGTCGCTGCTGCATACAGGCCCATCAGGTTCGCAATGCCCGCTTTGTTCTGCGCATCATAAGCAATGCGTGGCGGTGTATCGGTATCCGTTTGCGCTTTGTTAATCTTCTTGATGATCGACTTCGGCTCTTCCAGCAGGGTGATCACGTTCTTACGGTTGTCGTCGGATTTCGACATCTTCTTGGTCGCATCCTGCAGACTCATTACGCGCGCATTCACTTCCGGAATGTACGGCTCTGGTACGGTGAAGATTGGCGCATCCGGGCTGTAGATGTTATTGAAACGAGTCGCGATATCACGCGCCAGTTCCAGATGTTGTTTCTGGTCGCTGCCAACCGGTACCTGGTGGGCACCGTACAGCAGAATATCGGCCGCCATCAAAACCGGGTAATCGTACAGACCCACGTTAACATCATTGGCGTAACGGGCTGACTTATCTTTGAACTGAGTCATGCGGTTCAGTTCACCCATTTGCGTGTAACAGTTCAGCACCCATCCCAATTGAGCATGCTCCGGTACATGTGACTGGACAAACAGCGTGCTCTTTTGCGGATCAACGCCAACCGCCAGACAAATTGCCAGCGCGTCCAGGGTCGCTTCATGCAGCGCTTTAGGATCCTGACGAACCGTAATCGCGTGCAGATCCACCACACAGTACTGACAATCATAATCGTCCTGCATTTGTTGCCACTGACGTAGAGCACCCAGGTAGTTACCGATACTAAGTTCACCTGACGGTTGAACACCACTCAATACGATGGGTTTGCTCATGAGAATGATTTCCTTGTTACTTAAAATGAGATAAGACAGAACAAATCTGTAATAACACCCGCCAGGCTAGAGCGGGCGGGTGTTAATTCGAAAACAGTAATTCAGCAGTGTACTCATTAACGAGTATTTTGCCAGAGAAGATTGCCAACTTTAGGCGCAAACCGCCAGGAGTTCCAGCAGTTCGGCAATGTTATCCGCGACCACATCCGGACCAGCATTGGCAATCGGCTCACCATGGTTGTAGCCATAAGTCAGACCAAACGACGCGCAGCCGGCATTTTTAGCCGCCAGAATGTCATTTTTGGAATCGCCGACCATCAGCATCTGCGCTGCACTGAGCTGATGTTTTTCCAGCAGCCAGTTGAGTGCCATCGGATCCGGTTTTTTATGCGGGAAGGTATCACCACCGATCACATCGCTGAAAAAGCCGTCGATGCCATGTTGCTCGAGGATATGCGGCACAAACTTAGACGGTTTATTGGTCACCACTGCCAGGGTGAAACCGGCATCATGCAGCTCGCTCAGCGTCTGTTTGACATTCGCGTACAGATGGCTCAGCTTGTGGCCGGTCTGCTCATAGAAGTCGTCAAACAGAGCGCGCGCCTGGTTGCGGGTTGCGGCGCTCAGCTCTGGGTCTATAGTCAGGCTCTGGCTCAGCGCGCGGCCAATCAGCACATCGGCGCCATTACCGACGTAATCGCGCACCTGCAGTTCAGACACGCCAGGGTAACCCAAAGCACGCACGGCCTGGTCAGCCGCAACCGCAAGATCCGGCACACTGTCGAGCAAAGTACCGTCGAGATCAAAAGCAATCAGTTTAATCTGGTTCAAAATATTCTTCCTAGGCTGGTTATAATCATGAGGCTGATTAAGAGTAATCATGGTGACCAAGTCGGTTATTCAACCCGGGCCAGTTCAGCGCGCATTTCCGCAATCACTGCCTGATAATCCGGCTGACCAAAAATCGCCGAACCGGCGACGAACATATCGGCACCGGCGGCGGCGATTTCGCGGATGTTGTCCACTTTGACTCCGCCGTCGATTTCAAGCCGGATATCGCGCCCGCTGGCATCGATAAGCTTGCGTACTGCACGCAGTTTATCCAGGGTATGCGCAATGAAGGACTGACCGCCAAAACCCGGATTCACTGACATCAGCAGAATCATGTCCACTTTGTCCATGAGGTAATCCAGATGGCTGAGAGAGGTGGCCGGGTTAAGCACGACACCGGCTTTACAGCCATGCTCTTTAATCAGTTGCAGGGTACGGTCAACGTGTTCAGACGCTTCAACATGGAAAGTGATCATCGACGCACCGGCTTTGGCAAAATCGGGAATGATGCGATCGACCGGCTTAACCATCAGATGCACATCAATCGGAGCGGTGATGCCGTAGTCGCGCAGCGCTTTACAGATTGGCGCACCGAACGTCAGGTTAGGTACGTAGTGATTGTCCATCACATCGAAGTGAACGACGTCGGCACCGGCCGCAAGTACACGTTCGACGTCTTCTCCGAGACGGGCAAAATCAGCGGAGAGAATGGATGGCGCAATGAGAAAATCTTTCATACCTGACCTCTTAGGCGATGGAATACGATGAACAGTTTATGTTCGCATTCTACCTAAGCGAGCGGCGAGATCCTAGCAGCAAGGCAAGGATCGTCAGATAGCGGCAGGATCTTTCAGTCGCGGGCGGCACTCAGCGCACGAGGATTAAACAGCGCCAGCAGCTCATCGACTTTATTACGCCCGGCTCCGTTGCGGCTAATGGTACGTTTGACCTTCACCACATTGAGCTGCGCGCCGTGATACAGCCGGCGGGTCAGGATGGTATCGTGGTTGGAAATCAGCACCGGGATACCGCGTTCAGAAGCGGTTTTTTCCGCCACGTCAGCCAGCGCCGCCTGATCATCAAGAGAGAAGCCGTTACCGGCATAGGAGGTAAAGTTGGCGGTGTTGGAGAGCGGTGCGTACGGCGGATCACAATAGACCACACTGTTCTCATCCGCGCGGGCAAAGGTGTCGACATAGCTGGTACAGACAAAGGTCGCTCGCTGGGCTTTCTCGGCAAAAAATTCCAGCTCGGCGTGCGGAAAATACGGTTTTTTGTACGAACCGAACGGCACGTTAAAGCCACCTTTCTTGTTGTAACGGCACAAGCCGTTAAAACCGAAACGGTTCATGTACAGAAACGCCAGCGAACGGTACATCACATCATCGCTCTGATTGAATTCGGCCCGGATAGACAAATACGCTTCTTTGCGATTGTTATCGGCCACGAACCAGCGCCGTGCTTCATCGATATATTGCTGTGGACTCTGCTTGAGCAGGTTGTACAGGTTGATCAGATCCGGATTAATGTCCGCCAGCAGGTAGCGTTCAAACTCGGTATTGAGAAAAATAGATCCTGCACCGACAAACGGTTCAACCAGCTGCTCCGCTGGCGGCAGGTGACGTTGAATGTCTTCAACCAGGCTAAATTTTCCTCCAGCCCATTTCAGAAAGGCACGCTGCTTCTTCATCTACTGCTCTAATCAATCACCGAAAAAATAAGGCTGCGGAATGTAACATATTTTCAGGTCAGACCCAACGTAATTGGCGCCGTAAGACACGAATAGCCCGAGAATGTGTGCCTTTTACTGACCGCGGGCAATCTCGCGTTGTACCTGGCTGAGTGACTTAGCCCACGGGCCGAGTGACTGCAGCGGCTGCGGCAGAGTCTCAACCGCATCACGCGCCAGCTGAATCGTCGCATAGTTGCGGTACGTGATAATGTACCATTCGGTGTCATTACGCACCGTCGGATACACATTCACCTCGCCCTGTAACTGATACTGGTCGATAAAACGCTGCACTTCCGGCAATGAGTTCACCGCAGCCAGTTGCAAGGTGTAGCTGCGTGGCGACATGGCATTAAGCTCGTCCCGCCCGAATGAAAAACGCACCGGCCTATCGCTCTGACCGGCCTCGGCGGCACTATTTTCAGCGCCAGCAGCCTGGTCGTTCGTTTCGCTTTCAGCCGCTGCAGCGCTGTTTTGCGGTGCCGCGTCGGCGCTGGCTTGCGGTTGAGACTGAGATTGGGCTGGCACTGCCGCTTTGTCATCCAGCAGCGCATCGACCACATCAGACGTAATCACGACGCGCTGCTGATCACCATCAGCCTTGCCCACCCCTTCGCTCGATTCGATCACCGCCGGCGGCAGGGCTGACGAATCATCATCGGCCCGGGTTCGGTTATCGGCAGCCTCGGCGGCCACATCATCCATCCGCACCTGCTCATTCGATTCCAGGGTTGGAATTGCCGTCTGTTCAATCCCTTGTGTTAGCTGCTGCGCAGTCTCATCTGCGGACGGCTGCGACCACATCCACCAGTAACCACCACCGATCAACAGCAGCAGTAAAATCACCAGCAAGGCGATATTGAGAGGTGAACCTATGATTGAACGAATCACGATGCGTTTTTCCATCTTCTGCTCTGCGAGCGCCATAATGTCTCCCGGTAACCGCTTGACCTTTTTAAACGCCTGACGAACCTGGCGTTCCCTGTCATCATCAACATAACGCATAACACGCTGTTCAAACAGTCTGTCCGCCTCAGGTTGTGAAAGCGACTCAATTTCCAGATCGACCGGTTTCAACTCCTGACCATAGCTGAGCCGGGTCAGTAAGGTATCCAGACGACTCGGCAGTGAAAACAGCACCACATTAACACGCCATAACGGATGGCTTTGCGCTTCAAGCAGCCACATCCATAGCTCTGACAGCAGGACGTCTGACAACAAGTGGGCATCGTCGACCACAATCACAACATCACAGCTGCTGTCGGCAAACAGAGCAGAAAAGCTATCGCTGAGGGAATCTTTGGGGTTAAACAGCGGGTCAGAAACCAGCTGATTGAGAATGGTGGTACGGCGCTGCTCGTCATCCTGATTAGGATGGCACATCAGCAAAGACTGATTTTTATCCTCAGCCCAGTGCTCCAGAAAACGTTGGGCAAGCCAGGATTTTCCGGCGCCTTTGCTTCCGGCGACATTGACAAAATTGGAACTATACCGGGTCAGGAGCTGCAAGCGTTCCAGCAACTCCACCTGAGAATCCAGTGTCAACTCATGTGCCAAACTCATGACTTATCCTAGTGATAAGACGGGATGACTGCAGCCCGAGACAGGTTTATACCGTGCGGCAGTAATCGATCGCCTGTTGAATGATGGCTTGCGGTACGCCTTTCACTACTTCAGAGGTACCAATACCAGTCGGTAATACTAAGCGTAGCTCACCTGCCAATACTTTTTTATCCCGCATCATGTGCTTGATGAAATCATCGAACGACATGCTGTCCGGAGTATGGATAGGCAGTTTGGCCTGCAGCAGAATAGCTTTGATGCGCTCGAGTTCCGGCTCGCTAATCAGCCCCTGTAACTGAGCGGTTTTGGCCGCCATCACAGTGCCTGCAGCGACCGCTTCACCGTGCAGCCAGTTACCGTAGCCGAGCTCAGCCTCAATCGCGTGACCGAACGTGTGTCCGAGGTTGAGCAGAGCACGGATACCCGCTTCTTTCTCATCCTGCGCCACAACTTCAGCTTTAATCTGGCAACAGCGCGCAATAGCGTAGGTCAGCGCCTCTTCATCCAGAGCGTAGAGCGCAGACATGTTCTGCTCCAGCCAGACAAAGAAATCCTGATCATAAATGATGCCGTATTTGATCACCTCTGCCATCCCGGCCGCAAACTCACGCTCCGGCAACGTTGACAGACACTGGGTATCAATCAGCACCGCTTTCGGTTGATAGAAAGCACCGATCATGTTTTTGCCCAGCGGATGGTTAACCGCGGTCTTACCGCCGACCGATGAATCGACCTGCGATAACAGTGTGGTCGGCACCTGGATGAAGTCGACTCCGCGTTGATAACACGCCGAGGCAAATCCAACCAAATCACCAATCACGCCGCCACCGAGCGCGACAATCACCACATCGCGGCTGTAGTTGTGCTCAAGCAGATAACTCATGATGGTATTAAAGGTGTCGAGAGTTTTGTATTGCTCGCCATCCGGTAGTTCAAGCACTGCCGACTGACAACCGAGGCTATCCAGCATCGCTGTCAGTTTATCCGCATACAGTGGGGCCACGGTATGGTTAGTGATAATCAGGACTTTTTGCTTTGCCGACAGACAAAGAAGAGCCGGATCATTGAACAATCCGGCGCCAATAGAGATAGGGTAGCTACGTTCATCTAAGCTGACCGTAATCCGTTCCATGGTATGCACTCCACGTCAAAGAACAACTTAATGTTCTTCTAGCATTTTTACGATCTGGTTGGCTACCACTTTTGCACTTTGATCATCAGTGCGTACAGTAATATCTGCGATCTCTTCATACAGTGGGTTACGATCACCCGCCAGGCCTTCCAGGACTTCGCGAGGGTTGTCAGTCTGCAGCAACGGACGTTTTTTGTCGCGATTGGTACGCGCCAGTTGCTTCTCGATGGTGGTTTCCAGGTAAACAACGATGCCACGTGCAGATAGACGGTTGCGGTTCTCTTTGCTTTTCACAGAACCACCACCGGTGGCAAGAACAATACCTTGCTGCTCAGTGAGATCATTAATCACAGCTTCTTCGCGTTTACGGAAGCCCTCTTCACCTTCGACATCAAATACCCATGCGATATCTGCGCCAGTGCGCTCTTCAATCACAGTATCAGAGTCAACAAACTCCATATGCAGTTGCTGAGCCAGGTGTCTACCAATTGTGCTTTTGCCAGCGCCCATTGGGCCAACAAGGAAAATATTGCGTTTTTCAGCCATGTTTAGCAGTAATTTACAACGTTAATTCAATGACATCGCCACAAGGTTACGCCGGACAGAAGTCAGCGATAGGATTGCTTGTGGCACCTATTCCTCACAGATATTTCGTGATAAGACCCGAAATTATCTAGATATGGTGCCAGTAATGCAACTTTAATTTTTACCGACCACCAATATTGACGGGTAAGTTACTGAATCACAACTTTCGGCGTGACGAAGATCAGCAGCTCACCTTTACCACTTTGCTGGTAACTGCGCCGGAACAATGCCCCCAGCCACGGCAAGTCCCCCAGCAGCGGCACCTTATCCACCGTATGGCTGACACTGTGCTGGAAAATACCGCCCAGCACCACGGTTTCACCGTCATTAACCAGCACCTGGGTACCGATACGCTGAGTGTTAATGGCAACCGCTTCACCAGTTCCGGTCTGCACCACTTCCCCCGGCCGGTCCTGAGTGACATTCAAATCCAGCACCAGTCGATTATCCGGCGTAATCTGCGGGGTCACCTTGAGGCTCAGCACCGCCTTTTTAAACGCCACGCTGGTCGCCCCGCTCGACGACGACTCCAGATACGGAATTTCTGTGCCCTGCTCAATAAAAGCCGGCTGTTGATTGGTGGTGATAAGACGCGGACTGGAGATAATTTCCGCTTTCGACTCACGCTGCAAAGCCGACAGTTCAAGATCAAGCAAGGTGTCAGAGCCAAGACGCGCCACCTGAAACGCAATCGTGGACGCATTCAGTGAGGTGGCGGCCAGATTGACGTTGAGACGGTCTTCCAGTGCCAGATCGCCCGATTCATCCGCCAGGCCTGCGCCGGCAAACAGATTCTCCTCCAGAGAGGCCCCTATCCGGCCATGCGCGGGGGAAGAATGAAATCCCCAGCGTACCCCCAGCTCATCCAAATCACCTTCATTGATGCTGACAATGCGCGCCTCAATCTGCACCTGCTTGACCGGCACATCGAGCGCTTTGACCATTCTCGCGATATCCGCAACGTTCGGTGCCAGATCGCGCACCAGCAGCGCATTGGTGCGTTCATCAACGCTAAGCGAACCGCGCTCAGACAGCAGGCCAAAATTACCGTCCGTCGCAATGATCGCCGCCATGTCCTGCGCTCTGGCATAATGCACCGTAACCACCTGGCTATGCAGCGGTGCCAGGAGCTGCGCCTGCTCCCTGTGATGCTGGGCCTGACGGGCAAACTCATCCTGCGGCGCAATCAGCATCACACCATCCACCCGTTGCATCTCCAGCCCGCTGTGTCGCAGGATAAGATTCAGTGCCTGCTGCCAGGTGACATCCTCCAGGCGCAGCGTCAGCTCACCCTGCACACTATCCGACACCACCAGATTGACCCCCTGATAATCCGCCAGTAACTGCAACACACTGCGCAGCGCTATCGCCTGAAAATTAAGTGAAATCCGGGCGCTTTCACCGGGCTTAGCTGTGATGGTATTCGACGCGGATCTGGTCGCCTGCTCGCTCGCCAGCCCGGTCAGCGGACCGCTCACAGCCAGCACCAGGATCAGCAGGCGCAGCAGATTCACAACCAGCAATCTCACCCAGGCAAAGCGACTGACCGCTGCGGGACATCGCATCATATTCACGCTGCACTCAACTCCATCTTGATCCTCAGCGGCTCAGGCCGGTTACAGTTGTTATTCTCAGCCAGCACCAGCCACAGCGAACGAGCATCGATTCGTTCCACCCGCGCATCTGCCACCTGGTCGCCGACCTTAACCTGCACCAGTTGCCCGGCCTGAATTTCAATCACAGCCAGGCGTTGCTGCTCATTACCGAGCACGGCTTTCAATAACCAGCTGCCCTCTGCAGGCCATCCTTCATTTTCCGGGCGCAACGATAGCGGCAGTGGCAACAAACTGCGGCATGGTTCGGAAGCATCACTGGCTGTGGGCGGCACCGCAAACGGATTACTCGCCGCGCTATGCCGCTCAGCCTCCGCTCCGGTCAACGGCCCTGTTTCAGCGCTCAAAGAGTCGGCAGTAAAGGGGCCGGCGGCAAAGACACAATGTCCCGTCAGCACCAGCACCGCAGGCAATAGTCTATGGCTGATAAGCCGCATTCCTGACCTAGTCATCCTCACTCCCGAACTCATCATCACTGTGCAACTCATCAGCCAGATAGGTAAAGCCGCGGGCACGGATCTGCAGCCGTGACAGCTCCGGGGAGATACGCTGCCAGCGCACCTCAGTCAACAGCACGCCAAAAGGCAGCGCCGCCAGATCGCGCATAAAGTGGCGCAACGCCGGATACTCACCACTGGCTTCCAGACGCAGTGGTACACGCAGTAATTGGGCCTCAGGCACCACGGTTTGCCACTCAAGCCGGGTCAGCACAAGCTGATGCTGAGCAGCCAACTGACTGATGTGATTTAACAAAGGCGCCAACTGCTGCTGACGCGGAAAGTGACGCAGTAATGCGTCATGGCTCGCCCGCTGGTCGGCATATTGGTCCTGCAGCATCTGCAGTTCATGTTTCGCCTCCGCCCGTTGACGCAGCTCCAGGCTTATCTGCTCAATTTGCTGATCGAGGGATGCTGCAAACTGCTGCTGAGGCAGCAGGCGCGACTGATAGCCGATAGCTGCCACAATCAGCACCAGCAGCAGACGCAGCAGCCACTGCGCGCCGGGTGACCATTGCGCCATCTCGCTGAGATCAAATTGTAAATCACGCATCATGGCTGCACCGCCCGCTCCGGCTGCCACCGGAATGACAGCTCAAACGGCTGATAAACGCTGCCAAAGCGATGTTCAGGCGCAGCAATAAGTTCGATGTTGACTGCGCTGACTGACCTTGCCTCTTGCAGCTGTTCGAGCAGATTATGCAGATGGTCGGCGGCCAGGCTGACTCCGCGCACCTCAACCACAGCAACACTCTGCATAACACTGTCGAGATAGACACCAGGCGGCACGGTTGACGCCAGTTGCTGCATCAGTCGCTCAGCATGATGACGCTGGTCCAGCAGTTGTTGTCGGCTTTCCTGATGCGCACGTGAGCGAGTCAGCTTATGCTGCCACTCGGTAAGTTGCTGCGGATAGCGCGCCAACTGAGCTGACTGCAGCTGTAACGCGCTAAGCTGCTGCTGACGCTGCGTGATTCTGCTTTGTTGCTGCCAGGCCACCAATGCGAGCAGTACCAACCCGAACATCACTGCCGCCAGACTGGCGGCAACAAAACGGTGCTGAGCGGCGACGCGCTGGTGTTCGCGCCAGGGCAGGAAGTTCACCTCCGCGCTCATCGCTTCGCCCCTGACAATAACTGCTGCTGCCAGCGTAAACCCGATAACGCCAGAGCCATCGCCAGGCTATAGCAATGCGGTTTCTCCGGCAGGCTTGCGCCGCCCGCCCGATCCAGGCCATCGAACACCGAGAGCAGTTCACAAGGCAGAGCCTCAGTCAGCGGGCTGCTGAGCAGTTGCTCTGCGCCGCCGCCACACAGCCATAGTCCGGCCACTACATCACTGCCGTGCAGAGCGGACAGCCGTTGCAGCTCACGCTGCAGGCAATCACATAACATGGCGTCTGCCACCGTTTCGGCAGCGGAGGGCATAGCTGGGAAAGTTAAAGCGGGCGGCTGATTAAAACTCTGTTGCCTGTAGTAAAAACTGCCGTCGGGCAGTTGCATCGTTAAAGTCAGCCAACGCTGGCCGACATCGACCAGCAGGCAGTCACTGCGTCCCTGCAGCACGCTGTACCAGCGCCACAAACCACGCATCACCTGACTGAGCAGGGCCAGTTGCAAAGGTTGCCATCCGGCACCGCGCAGTGCGGCAACCCGGCTTTGCACCACTTCACTCCGGGTCGCATACACCTGCCCCTCCTGCTTGCCCTCAGCGCTAACGGATCCAGATTGCATAATGTAATCCAACTGCAACGCATCAAGAGGCAGGGGAGACTGCTGGGCAAAGGCCTGGTAGACCGCAAACTGCTGTTCATGGCTGTCTAAAGCACTATCTATTTGTATTTGTTTGGTTATTACCGAACTGTCCGGCACTGCCAGCGCCACTTTACGACTAAATAGCGGTAATGCCTTTTTTAGTTCTTTGAGTTTCTTTACAATTTTCTGATAATTCAGCGTGTGGTTATCAGCGAAAATATCATCAGGTACGACTATCTCCTGCCAACCGAGCAGCGAGTAAGATTCACGATGCGGTTTTAATAGCACGGCTTTAATACTGTGGTGGCCGATATCGACACCTGCAACTAATGATTGACCCATAAATAAGATTAACTCCAGTAACAACACTCTGTGACCACGCAGTGATATGCAACACAGCGCCAGTCGCTGAAAGCGATATTCGTAACAGAGCTCAGTTCGCCAAACAGCTTTATGTGAAAAATAGCTGCGTTACATTTTTAAGTGCTGAGGTTTTAGTCTAGAGTACAAGGGTTTCCATTAGGGCAGCCTCTACTAAACAGGGATTCTCCGGTGAAGTTCATAAAGCGTTTATTAATATTTTCATTGATTTGCATTATTCTTGGAGTCACAACAATCTTTGGCTTCTACTATTATGTAAAGCCTGACCTCCCAGATGTGGCGACACTGCGCGATGTAAAGTTGCAGACGCCAATGCAGGTCTTCAGTCGCGACGGCAAACTGATTGCTCAGTTTGGTGAGCAGCGCCGTATTCCGCTCAAACTGGACGAAATGCCGAAAGAGCTGGTCGAGGCGATCATCGCCACCGAAGACTCACGCTTCTACGAACATTTCGGATTTGATCCGATCGGTATCACTCGTGCCGCGTTCGCTGTGATTGCAACCGGCAGCGCTTCTCAGGGTGCGAGTACCATTACCCAGCAGCTGGCACGGAACTTTTTCTTGTCTAACGAGAAGAAGATCATGCGAAAAATCAAAGAGATTTTTATCGCTGTGCATATCGAACAACTGCTGAGCAAAGACGAAATCCTTGAGCTGTACCTGAATAAAATTTATCTCGGCTACCGTTCTTACGGGGTCGGCGCAGCCGCACAGGCCTATTTTGGTAAAGAAGTGAAAGATCTGACCTTAGGTGAGATCGCCATGATTGCCGGTCTGCCAAAAGCACCGTCGACCATGAACCCTATCTACTCGCTTGAGCGTGCGACCCATCGTCGCAACGTGGTACTGCAACGTATGCTGGATGAGAAATACATCACCCAGGCGCAGTATGACGAAGCGCGGAACGAAGTGTTGCAGTCACGCTACCACGGTGCAGAGATTTCTCTTAACGCACCTTACGTCGCCGAAATTGCCCGTGCCTGGATGATCGACCGCTACGGCGAAGATGCTTATACCTCAGGTATGAACGTCTACACCACTGTCGATTCAAAACTGCAGAAAGCGGCCAATCGCGCCGCTCTGGATAACCTGCTGGCTTATGATGAACGTCACGGTTACCGCGGCGCGGAAAAAGAACTGTGGAAATCCGGCCAGGCTGCGTGGGACGAAGAGAAAATTCGCGACCATCTGCAGGATGAGCCGACCTACAACGATCTCTACCCTGCTGTTGTAGTGAACGTTGAGCCGCAATCGGCTCAGGTTTGGGTCAAAAACAACGGCCTGCAAACCATCGCCTGGGATGATATGAACTGGGCCCGCCGCTTCATCACCGATGAACGTCAGGGCGCGCTGCCAAAAGCGGCCAGTGACATTATGGCGGCCGGTCAGCAAATCTGGGTACGTCAGTTACATCAAGATGATGCAGATCAGCAACACTGGAAACTGAGCCAGGTACCGAATGCGCAGACCGCATTTGTTGCCATGGACCCGGAAAACGGTGCGGTCCGTGCTCTGGTCGGCGGTTTCAACTTCGTCCATAACAAGTTCAACCGTGCTACGCAGTCCGTGCGTCAGGTCGGCTCCAGTATCAAGCCATTCATCTACTCTGCCGCACTGAATAAAGGCATGACCCTGGCCAGTCTGATCAACGACGCACCGATTAACCAGTGGGATCAGAGCCAGGGCACCGCATGGCGTCCAAAGAACTCGCCACCGACTTATGGCGGTCCGACCCGTCTCCGTATTGGTCTGGCGCAGTCGAAAAACGTCATGGCAGTACGGGTACTGCGTGAAGTTGGCCTGGATGATACGCGTCAGTATCTGACCCGGTTTGGTTTTGAACTGGATAAATTACCGCGTTCAGAAACCATCGCACTCGGTGCCGGTAGCCTGACTCCGGTCAAAATGGCACAAGGTTACTCCGTCTTTGCCAATGGCGGCTACTATGTTGAGCCATACTACATCAGCAAAGTGATGGGCCCGTTCGGCGAACCTGAATATGAGGCAACTCCGAAAGTAGTTTGCCACCAGGCCTGTGACCAGACCGATATGAACGGCATCAGCGAGCAGGATGCGGACACTCAGTATGCACCACAAGTGATCTCTGAGCAGAACGCCTTCCTGGTACGCGAAATGATGTACAGCAACATCTGGGGTGGTGGTGACTGGCGTGAAGGCACCGGCTGGAACGGCACCGGCTGGCGCGCACAAGCACTGAAACGCCGCGACATCGGCGGTAAAACCGGGACCACCAACGATTCAAAAGATGCGTGGTACAACGGCTTTGCTCCGGGCATTGTCGCCACCGCCTGGGTCGGTTTTGATGAGCACAGCCGCGATCTGGGTCGCAGTACACCAAACCCTGCGATTGAAGATGATGTCTCCGGTGTGGAAGCGGGTGCGAAAACGGCTCAGCCAGCCTGGATCGAATTCATGCAGCAAGCCCTGCAAGGGGTTGGCGAGCAGGATAAGAAAGTGCCGGATGGCATCTCACGAGTGCGTATCGACCGCAACACCGGGCTGCTGACCAATAAGCTTGATGGCAGCTCAATGTTTGAGTATTTTGCCGACGGCACCGAACCTGAAGATTACGTTAGCGAGTCATCGACCAACAGTACCTACACCAACGATGAGAACGAATCCCTGTTCTAATCGTCAGGTAAGATAAAAAAGAGGCTGAATATTCAGCCTCTTTTTTTGTTTCTCTTTTTGGTTTATCAGTCTGAGATTAATAATCAGGCGGCAGTCAGGCCGGTGGCGGTGTTCGGCAGCGCCATCAGACAGTCATGCATCGCCGCAGCCAGAGTCTCAAAACGCTGTCTGAGCGGTGAGCCCGGACGATACACCAGTACCAGCCTACGCGAAGGAACCGGATTGACCGCTTTAACATAGCACACACCGTCTTTGACCTTTTCCGCCGGCAGCGACAGCTCCGGTAGCAGCGTAATGCCGCCTCCCGCCGCAACCATATTGCGCAGCGTCTCCAGACTGGTGGCCTTAAAACGTTCATCATCCTGAGCACCAGCGGCAAAACAGAAACCCAGCGCCTGATCGCGCAGGCAGTGACCATCACCCAGAGCCAGTACGGTTTTACCTTTCAGCTCCATCATGTCGACTTCATCACGCTCGGCCCACTCATGGCCGCACGGAATCGCAATACTCATCGGTTCGACATAAATGTCCAGCTCTTTAAACGGTTCGGTTTCAGCGACCGACGCCAGCACCAGACAATCGAGCTTACCCTCTTCAAGCTGATGGATCAGCTGCTGGGTTTGTGCTTCATGCAGATACAGTTCCAGTTCGGGAAAACGCTGTTTCAGGGTCGGTACAATACGCGGTAATAAGTAGGGTCCCAGGGTCGGAATAAAGCCGATGTGCATCGGGCCGGTCATCGACCCACCCTGTCCGCTGGCCATATCTTTAAAGGTTTTCACCTCACTCAGAATCCGTTTAGCCTGTTCCACCAGCTGCAGACCGGCATCAGTAAACAGCACCCGCCGGCTGCTGCGCTCAAGCAGCACCGTACCCAGTTCATCTTCCAGCTTGCGAATTTGACCGCTCAGGGTCGGCTGGCTGACGAAGCAGGCCTCAGCCGCTTTGCGAAAATGCTTATGCTCGGCCAGGGCGACCAAGTATTCAAAATCACGAATGTTCATTGTGTACCTCTATAGGATGTACCTATCAAAACCATAACATCAAACGATTAGAGCTATCAAAGTATTTATTCAATAATGGCGTCATCAACAGGGCGAAATCACTTTGCCCTGGACACGAATCTAAAACTTGGAAGGAAAACCGTATGTTTGTATCGAAAGAAGGTCAGTCAGTCCCGCAGGTTACGTTCCCGACTCGTCAGGGCGATCAATGGGTCAATGTCAGCAGTGACGAACTGTTTGCTAACAAAACCGTGATTGTATTCAGCCTGCCGGGCGCGTTCACCCCGACCTGCTCCAGCAGCCACCTGCCACGCTACAACGAACTGTTTTCGGTCTTCAAAGAAAATGGCGTTGATGACATCCTCTGTATGTCGGTCAACGATACCTTTGTGATGAATGCCTGGAAAAACGATCAGGAAGCCGAAAACATCACCTTTATTCCGGATGGTAACGGCGATTTCACCTCAGGCATGGGCATGCTGGTCGATAAGCGCGATCTCGGTTTTGGTCAGCGTTCATGGCGCTACAGCATGCTGGTACGTAACGGTATCGTGGAAAAAATGTTTATCGAACCAAACGAACCGGGCGACCCGTTTAAAGTGTCTGACGCCGATACTATGCTGAGCTACCTGGCACCGGAGTTTAAAACCCAGGAATCGATTACGGTATTCAGCAAACCGGGCTGTCCGTTCTGTGCGAAAGCCAAGCAGAATCTGATTGACGCCGGTCTGCAGTATGAAGAGGTGATTCTGGGTAAAGATGCCACCAGCGTCAGCCTGCGCGCCATCACCGGGCGTACCACAGTGCCGCAGGTGTTTATCGGCGGTAAACATATTGGTGGCAGTGAAGAGCTGGAAAGCTACTTAATCAACCGCAGCGCATAACAGTCAGGCTGCGCCACACACTGCAGGAAGCCGTTCAGTCACCGATGACATTTACCTTATAAACATGACCCGCCGCCAGCCTCACAAGCTGGCGGCTTTTTTGTGAGCGCCCCACAGGCTGAATGGCGCTAAAGAGGATAGATGCCACAGCTTGCTGTTTTTTTCCTGCTCGCCTTATACTGGAGTCCGCACTCTCAACTCAGACTGACAATAAGTGATTAAGGATGAACGGTTACCGATGAGTAGAAGACGATGAGTTGTTACGACTGTCAAAGCCACTGGTTCTGGAAAAAAATCGGCCGCTGCCAACGCTGTATGAATCAATTAACCGTGCTGTCGGTATTGTGCTGGATTCTCTGGTGGTTTACCTGCCGCGACACACCGCGCACGATTGAATCCATTACCCTGCTCATGGCCGCTTTTGCCTGCAATAGTTTGCTGTTGCTGCATGTCTGGATGAAGTTCGTGATCCTGCCATTACGTAAACACAGTGGCAAAGATAAGCCTGATGAATAATTCACCATTGTGAATGGTGCGGGGCAAAAAAGAAAAAAAGCCCTGAAACTAAGTCTGTTTCAGGGCTCTCTTAGAGAGTTCTAAGAAAAAGCAGTGGTACAGTAATAGACCCTGCTTCCTCTTATTGGTTCCGATAAAAATCGATCTTTTTTGATCTTTTTTTAAACAAATTCATGAACGCTTTATATTCAGCAGCTTATGCAACACTCGCCTTAATGATCAGCTGGTCATCCAGATTCACTTCCAGAGCCACTTCATCACAGGCATGCTGACGCGGGCACTGTTCGCAATCTTTCAGTACTTTTTCCGGCAACAGCGTCTTCGAGGTCGGAATGAAGTCCTGCTTCATAAAGAACTCCGGGGTACGGGTCAGAACAAACACCTTGTTGATGGCCATCTGACGCGCTTTGTTAACCAGGTAATCGACAATCGCTGTCCCCTGGCCCTGACCTT
The DNA here is from genome assembly GCF_029962385.1 of Vibrio sp. ABG19. Taxonomy (NCBI): domain Bacteria; kingdom Pseudomonadati; phylum Pseudomonadota; class Gammaproteobacteria; order Vibrionales; family Vibrionaceae; genus Vibrio; species Vibrio sp. ABG19. The sequence continues at coordinate 951,904 of NZ_CP071708.1, forward strand.
GCCAGCCGGCTTCCACCCCCAGGGAGCGGATTTCTGCCAGACCTGAGTCATACACATACAGTGACGCGCAACCGGTGATCTCACCATTATGTTCAGCCACAGCGAATGAGCCGATATCGCGCACAATTTCATTGCGTGAACGTGGCAGGTTTTCCCCCATGTTGGCCCAGTAAGCCACCATGCCTTCCAGACGTTCAATGTCGGTCAGACGAGCCGGACGTACTTTGACCGATGAGGCATCACGTTTAGCCAGCCGTTTTTCCGCCTGTTCTACTGCGTAAGCTACTTGGTGCGGCGCGACACCACCCAACGCACTACGTTTTTCCAGACACGAATCAATGGTCAGAATCGCGTACACATCCTCTTCAATCACCGGTGAGAACTCTTTCAGTTCTGCCAGAGAAAGCTCTTCCAGCGCACTGCCTTTGGCAATCGCACCGACCACGGCCACACCAACGATATGGTGCGCTTCACGGAACGGGATGCCTTTTGCTACCAGATAGTCAGCCAGTTCAGTCGCGTTGGCATAACCTTGCTTGGCCGCTTCCAGAGTCCGCTCACCATTGACCTTGATACCTTCAAAGCACAGCGCGGCCATTTCCATACAGTCGTTCCAGGTGTCGAGCGCGTCGAACAGGCCTTCTTTATCTTCCTGCATGTCTTTGTTATAAGCCAGTGGCAGTGCTTTCACTGTCATCATCATGCCAGCCAGTGAACCATACACCCGGCCGGTTTTACCACGGATAAGCTCCAGCGCATCCGGGTTTTTCTTCTGCGGCATCAGGGAAGAGCCGGAAGTCACAGTATCCGCCAGTTCAATAAAGCCTGACTCGCCTGAGTTATAGAAAATCATATCTTCTGCCAGACGTGACAGGTGCAGCATAGAGATAGACGCAGTGGTCATCAGCTCCATCACATGGTCACGGTCAGATACCGAGTCCAGTGAGTTACGGGTGGCACGACGGAAGCCCAGATTGTGTGCCAGTTTCTCACGGTCAATAGAGTATGCGGTACCCGCCAGAGCGCCTGAACCCAGCGGGCAGGTATCAAGACGTTTGATGGCATCGCTAAGACGTGAATAGTCACGTTCAAACATTTCCACGTAAGCCAGACACCAGTGAGCAAATGTGACCGGCTGAGCGCGTTGCAAGTGAGTGTAACCCGGCAGTACTGTGCCCTGATGCTCTCTGGCCACTTCCACCATTTTATTTTGCAGACGGTCAAGCGCGATCAGCAGTTGCTGACCCTGCTGACGACACCATAGTTTCAGGTCGGTCGCGACCTGGTCGTTACGTGAACGGCCAGTGTGCAGTTTTTTACCCAGGTCACCCACTTTGCCAATCAGCTGCTGTTCAACCCAGGAGTGGATATCTTCGGCGTCTGACAACAGGATTTGTTCCGGATCTTCCATCACTTCCAGTTTCAGCTCATTGAGTGCCAGCTCCAGCTTTTGCTGTTCTTCTGCTGTTAACACATTGACTGACAGCAGAGCCTTGGACCAGGCAATCGAGCCGACGATGTCCTGTTCCGCCAAGCGGTAATCGAAGCGCAATGAATCATTAAATTGTTTGAATCTGGTGTCTGCTGCCTGGGTAAATCTTCCGCCCCATAATGCCATTGCGTTTCTCCTAATGCTCACTAATCACTTGCTTTTGCTAATATGATATTCGACCTGAAACAGGCGATTTATTGTGTTATTTGCCTACCCGTCAAAGTTACGGGAAGTTGAACAAAAAATAAAGTAAAAATTCACTTTTTAAACATACTTATTCAAAAATAACCAGATAACTATGCTTATAATCTCACACATACAACAAAGCCCGCTTGCAAAACAAGCGGGCTGAGATTCAGTTTAAAGCGTGTAGACGCAGACTACGCCGGATTATTTTTTCGCAGCGGCGTTCAACGCTCTGATACGACTAGACAGAGAGTACAGACGGATGAAACCGCCCGCGTGGCTCTGGTCATAAACTTCATCCGCGCCAAAGGTGGCAAACTCTTCTGAGTATAGGCTGTTTTCAGAACGTTTTTGCGTTGCTGTCGCCTGACCTTTGTAAAGCTTGATCACAACTTCACCGTTCACGTCCTGCGCCAGTTCATCTGCCGCAGCGAACACTGCCTGACGCAGTGGAGTAAACCAACGGCCATCATACACCAGGTGTGATGCTTTAATGCCCAGCTCTTCACGGAATTCAAAAGACGTTTTATCCAGCACCAGTTGCTCAACGGCACGCAGAGCTTCCATGATGATGGTGCCCCCCGGAGTTTCGTAACAACCACGCGACTTCATACCAACCAGACGGTTTTCAACGATATCGATACGACCCACACCGTGTTTCACGCCTTTTTCGTTCAGGGCAACCAGTGCGTCGTATGGCGACAGTTCCTGACCGTCAACTGCAACCACTTCACCTTTGGCCACTTTCAGCGTCACGTATTCTGCTTCGTTTGGAGCCTGCTCAGGATCCACTGTCCAGGCCCAGCAATCGTCGTTTGGTGCATTCCAGGTGCTTTCCAGTACGCCACCTTCAGTCGAGATGTGCCATGCGTTGGCATCACGTGAGTAGATTTTAGTCAGTGATGCCGCACACGGAATGTTGCGCTCTGCTAGGTAATCCAGACACTCTTCACGGCTGACCAGATCCCACTCACGCCATGGTGCAATCACGTGCAGATCCGGTGCCAGTGCCGCAAATGCACCTTCAAAACGGATTTGGTCGTTACCTTTACCGGTACAACCGTGTGCCAGTGCATCCGCCCCCACTTTACGTGCCACTTCTACCTGAGCTTTTGCAATCACAGGACGTGCCATTGAGGTACCCAGCAGGTATTTACCTTCGTAGTAAGCACCGGTTTTCAGAGTTGGGTAGATGTAGTCTTTAACCAGCTCTTCTTTCAGGTCAACCACATAACACTCAGATGCACCTGATGCGATCGCTTTCTCTTCGATGCCAACCAGCTCGTCAGCACCCTGACCCACATCGGCCACAAAGGCAACCACTTCACAGCTGTAGTTCTCTTTCAGCCATGGAATGATCACTGAGGTATCCAGACCGCCAGAATAAGCGACAACCACTTTATTTACTTGAACTTTGCTCATGTTCTTTTATCTCCGATTCCCTGGCTCTGCGCTTGGCGGTTAGTGCTCAGGTTGTTTTGCTATGATGCTGTAAAAAATCTGCTTCGTTTGGTTTCCCATCCGTTCAACACATTACGTTAAAAATCAATCTTTTCAAACAGACGAGTTAACAAAACGGATGGGTGAATAATTCAATATGTTTACTGCGGTAAAAACTGGGTGCCGATACTCTGGCCGGCAAACAGCTGCGCCAGTTTTTCCGGATAACGCCAGGTGGCCACTTCAATTGGGCGGCCCAGATCCTGTGCCGCTTCCAGAGCCGCACGGACTTTAACAATCATGCCATCGGTAATCACTTTGGCTTCAATCAGAGCGTCCGCCTGGTGCTGATTCAGACTGTGGATCAGATGACCTTTACCATCCAGTACGCCGCTGACATCCGACAACAGCACCAGCTCGGCATCCAGTGCCGCTGCCACTGCCACTGCGGCCTGATCGGCATTGACGTTCATCAGCTGACCCTCATTGGTCATGCCGATGGAACTGATGATAGGCAGAGCGCCCGCCGCCAGCAGCGCATTCACCACGTCCGCTTTACCTGGTTTCGCCAGGCCCACAGCGCCCAGCTCAGGGTCCAGTTCCTCGACCTGACACAGACCACCGTCCGCCAGGCTCAGACCGACCGCATTGAGGCCATCTTTAATCGCCTGGCCCTGCAGCAGCTTGTTGGCTGTACCGGCCAGAGCGCCGGTGATGTAGCCAATCTGATCATACGGGGTAACACGCAGACCATCTTTCTTAACCGTTTTCAGCTGCAGTTTTTCCATCAGTTCATCGACGATGTAACCACCACCGTGCACAATCACCAGTGGACGCTGCGCCTCAGCCTGGTATTGAGCCATCGCGCCAAACAACTTGCTCAGCGTTTCACTGCACGACAGCGCCGCGCCGCCTAACTTAACCACTAATGGATTTTGTTTTGTATCCGTCATACCTTACCCTCACACCAAAGCGGTCAGTTCATCGAAACCGTAGTGTATGTTCAGACATTGCATCGCTTGACTCGATGCGCCTTTTAATAAGTTGTCAATTGCCGAGACCACGATGACGTGCTCGCCCTGCACCTTCCAGCCAATATCACAGAACGGAGTGAACTCAACATCCTGAATACGCGGCAGCGTGCTGGTATGCAAACGTACCGCCGGCTTGTCGCCGTATGCCTCAGCAAAGGCCTGTGCAACCTGCTCAGCGCTGACACCCGCCGCCAGTTTCATGGTGATGGTCGCCAGAATCCCGCGCTTAAAGTTACCCAGGTGCGGCGTGAAAATCACATCACAACCCAGGTGAGTGGCAATCTCCGGCTGGTGACGGTGGGTAAACACACCGTACGGCTGCAGGCTGACTTCACAGAAACTGTTGGTCATGGTGGCTTTACGGCCTGCGCCCGTGACGCCACTGACCGCATTAATCACCGGCCACTGCGCTTTATCAACCAGACCCGCTGCCAGCAGTGGCTTAATGGCCAGTTGCGAAGCCGTCGGGTAACAACCGGCTACCGCGACCAGCTGACTATTAAGAATAGCTTCCTGGTTCCACTCAGCCAGTCCGTAAGCCGCTTCCGCCAGCCAGTCACCATGCTGGTGCTGGAAGCCGTAGTACTGATCATAAAAACCTTCACTCTGCACCCGGTAAGCACCTGACAGGTCAAACACCTGACAGTTGTTGGCCAGGAAAACCGGTGCCAGATCGTGGCTCACTTCGTGCGCCGTCGCGAGAAACACCACATCACACTCTTGCGCGACCTGCTCCACATCCGTCAATGCCTGTACCGGCATATCGACCAGCCCCGCCAGTTTACCGTGCAACTGGGCAATCGATTTTCCTGCATCGACGCTGTTGGCGGAAACGTATAAACCTGATAGCGTGAGCTCTGGGTGTTTGTGAACCATAAGAGCAAGTTCTGCTCCGGTGTAGCCGCTTGCGCCGATAATGGTGGTTTTTAGCATCTCAAAGCATCCAAAGTGAAGGTAAATGATAATAGTTAAAACTGATTATTGATTTACATTTAAACTGACTATTAATTTGTAAAAAGACCGTATTATTTGGTTTTTTATTCATTAAAAGTGATTTAATATGTGTTTTACATTTTCAGCGTTATTCTGTCAATAGTAGGAGCAAGAATAATATGCAATTACCGAGTTTCCTCGAAGTCTATGAAGGCTTGATTTCGACCCCGTCGATCAGTTCCACGGACCCGCAATGGGACCTGGGCAATGAAAAGGTGATTGCCAAACTGGCGGACTGGCTTACTGCGCTTGGCTTTAGCGTTGAAATCGACCAGGTCGCTCCCGGCAAACAGAACCTGATTGCGAAAAAGGGTCAGGGCGAAGGCGGCCTGCTGCTGGCCGGTCACAGTGATACCGTGCCATTTGACGAAGGACGCTGGAATTTTGATCCCCATGCCCTGACTCAGGCCGACAACCGCTTTTACGGCCTCGGTACCGCTGATATGAAAGGCTTCTTTGCGTTTATCCTCGAAGCGGTGAAAAAAGTCGACTGGAGCAAGCAGACCAAACCCATGTACGTGCTGGCGACCTGTGATGAAGAAACCACCATGCTCGGTGCGCGTCACTTTACTGAAAACGCGCCATTTCAGCCCGATTACTGCATCATAGGCGAACCCACCAGTCTGGTGCCAATTTACGGCCATAAAGGTCACGTTGCCAATGCGATTCGCGTGACCGGTAAGTCGGGCCACTCCTCCAACCCGGCGCTGGGCGTCAATGCGATCGAAATTATGTACGAAGTCATGTTCGCGATGATGCAACTGCGCGACAAGCTGATTAAAGAGTATCAGCATCCGGGATTTGAAATCCCGCACCCGACGCTTAACCTCGGCCATATCCATGGCGGTGACACACCAAACCGCATCTGTGGCTGCTGTGAGCTGCACTACGATGTACGTCCGCTGCCGGGCATCAGCCTGGACGGTCTGGATAACATGCTGCGCGGTGCCCTGAAAGAGGTACAGGACAAATGGCCGGGCCGGATTGAAGTTGAACCTTTGCATGATGCGATTCCGGGTTATGCCTGTGATCACGACCATCCGTTCGTGACTGACGTCAGTCAAATCTGTGAGCAGCCGGCGCAAACCGTCAATTACTGCACTGAGGCGCCGTTCCTGCAACAGCTGTGTCCGACCCTGGTTCTGGGTCCGGGATCGATTGATCAGGCGCACCAGCCAGATGAATTCCTCGCCTTTGACTTCATTGATCCGACCATCAATGTGTTATCGAAAGCCATGGTTAAATACTGCTTTTAAAGCATAAATCTTGAATGACAGCCCCCTGAGCAGATTTTATTCGCTCGGGGGTTTTTGTAAGAAATTTTCAACAAAATTGGGGATTTGACTGAACAAGTGTTCAAATGATTGCTGAACGGAATAAATGGAATTTTAGTATGTCGGGTTTGACTGTAGTGGACAAACATAGTTAGATTGTGTACTTAAGAAAAGAACAATGGATGTAATTTTTTTACAAGGCAGGATGACAATGAACGAGAAATACGCCGCGCTCAAAAGTAACGTGAGCATGCTGGGTCGCCTTCTGGGGCAGACAATTCAGGATGCCAGCGGTGACGTTATTTTAGAGAAAGTGGAAACCATCCGAAAACTTTCCAAATCTGCCCGCGCCGGCAATCAGGCCGACCGCGATAATCTCATTGAAGAGATTAAAAGCCTGAACAATGATCAATTAACGCCGGTTGCCCGCGCGTTTAACCAGTTTCTGAATCTGACCAATATTGCCGATCAGTACCACACCATCTCGCGTCACTGCGAAGAGCATGTATGTGAACCTGACGCCATTCACGATCTGTTCAGTAAACTGAGCGACAACAGCATCAGCAAACTCGATACCGCACAGGCGGTGCGAGATCTCAATATTGAGCTGGTTCTGACCGCGCACCCGACGGAAATCACCCGTCGTACCATGATCAATAATCTGGTTAAGATTAACGAATGTTTATCGAAACTTGAGCTGAGCGACCTTTCGTCCAAAGAGCGTCTTAAAACCGAGCGTCGCTTAGAACAGCTGATCGCTCAGGGCTGGCACTCTGATGTTATCCGTAAACAGCGCCCGACGCCGCTGGATGAAGCCAAATGGGGTTTCGCTGTGGTTGAGAACTCACTATGGCAGGCGGTACCTGAATTTTTGCGCGAACTGGACGTCAGCGTGAAAAACTACCTCGGCGAAGGGCTGCCTATCGATGCCCGTCCGGTCCATTTCTCCTCCTGGATGGGTGGCGACCGTGACGGTAACCCGTTTGTCACCCACACCATTACCCGTGAAGTCATGCTGCTGTCACGCTGGAAAGCGGCGGACCTGTATCTGGGTGATATCAATGAGCTGATCTCCGAACTGTCGATGACCAAGTGTAACGACACGGTTCGCGATCTGGCAGGTGAAGAAGAACACGAACCGTACCGCGCCATCCTGAAACGGGTGCGTTCGGTGCTGCAGGAAACGCTGGAAATCCTCGATGCCAAAGTGCATGGCCAGCAACTGGCGGTTAAAGCACCGCTGCGTAACATTAGTCAGCTGTGGGAGCCGCTGTACGCCTGTTACCAGTCGCTGCACGAATGTGGCATGGGCGTGATTGCCGATGGCTCACTGCTCGATACCCTGCGCCGCGTGAAAGCGTTCGGCGTACACCTGGTACGCCTTGATATCCGTCAGGAAAGTACCCGTCACTCTGATGTGCTGTCTGAACTGACCCGTTATCTGGGTATTGGTGATTACGACCAGTGGAGTGAGCAGGACAAGATTGCCTTCCTGACTAACGAGCTGGCCTCTAAACGCCCGCTGCTGCCGCGCGACTGGCAACCTTCAGAGCCGGTTAAAGAAGTCCTCGATACCTGTAAAATTATCGCGTCTCAACCACGTGAAGCCTTTGGTGCCTACGTGATTTCCATGGCACGCACTGCGTCTGACGTGCTGGCAGTCCATCTGCTGCTGCAAGAATGCGGCTGTCCTTACCGCCTCGATGTATGTCCGCTGTTTGAAACGCTCGACGACCTCAATAACGCCGAAGCCGTTATTACACAGCTGATGAGCATCGACCTGTACCGCGGCTTTATCCAGAACCACCAGATGGTGATGATCGGTTACTCCGATTCCGCCAAAGACGCCGGTGTGATGTCGGCGGGCTGGGCACAGTACCATGCGATGGAATCCCTGGTTAAAGTCGCCGAAGAAGCCGGTATTGAGCTGACCCTGTTCCATGGCCGCGGCGGTACAATCGGTCGTGGTGGTGCGCCAGCGCACGCCGCACTGCTGTCTCAGCCACCAAAGAGCCTGAAAGGCGGCCTGCGCGTGACCGAGCAAGGTGAAATGATCCGCTTTAAACTCGGTCTGCCGGACGTGGCGGTCAACAGCTTCAACGTGTACGCCAGTGCGATTCTGGAAGCCAACCTGCTGCCGCCTCCGGAGCCAAAACAGGAGTGGCGCGATCTGATGGAAGTGCTGTCAGACGTATCCTGCGCGGCTTACCGTGCGGTCGTGCGTGGAGAAGCCGACTTCGTCCCTTACTTCCGTCAGGCCACACCTGAACTGGAGCTGGGTAAACTGCCGCTCGGTTCACGCCCGGCGAAACGTAACCCGAATGGCGGCGTGGAAAGTCTGCGTGCCATTCCGTGGATCTTCTCCTGGAGCCAGAACCGTCTGGTTCTGCCGGCCTGGCTTGGTGCCGGCGAAGCGATTCAGCACGCCATCGATCAAGGTTACCAGGCGCAGCTGGAAGAGATGTGTCGCGAATGGCCGTTCTTCTCAACCCGTCTCGGTATGCTGGAAATGGTGTACACCAAGTGTAATCTGGATATTGCCCGCTACTACGACGAGCGCCTGGTGGATGAACCACTGCGTCCGCTTGGCCAGCGTCTGCGCGATCAATTGCAGAAAGACATCAAAACCGTGCTGAACGTGGAAAACAACGAGAACCTGATGCAGAGCGACCCATGGGGCCATGAGTCGATTCGCCTGCGTAACATCTACGTTGAGCCGCTCAACATGCTGCAGGCTGAACTGCTGTACCGTACCCGTCAGAGTGAACAGCCGGATCCCGAGCTGGAAGAAGCACTGATGGTGACCATCGCAGGTATTGCCGCAGGCATGCGTAACACCGGCTAATCGCCAGTATAAAATTCTAAAAATTAACAAAAGATCGCACCTTTGCGGTCTTTTGTTTTACCTAGCAATCTTATTGAGAATAATATCAGTTTTTTATTTCAAAACCGCATTGTATTCTACTTTATGCTTATTATTTAGATATACTACGGCTGCTCGATGACGGCATTTAATAACAACAAGTCGCAGAGCGATACGTAGAGTATCAACCCTAGGTGATAAACGGCTTTAAGGTGACATGACAGCAGATTTCTGCTGACCAGAATCAGGCACTGCATCAGAGAGTACCGCAGAGTACCCACGATAGCTGAATCTGGTGTAAAAAGTTTATTAACCATTTGGATTGAAGACATGTCATTACCACACGTTATCCTTACTGTTCTTAGCACTCGCGATGCAACCGGCTACGATATCACCAAAGAGTTTTCTGCGAGCATTGGCTATTTTTGGAAAGCCAGCCACCAACAAGTCTACCGTGAACTGAATAAAATGGGTCAGCAGGGCCTGGTAACTTGTGTCCTGGAACCGCAGGAAGGCAAACCTGACCGTAAAGTTTATTCGATTACGGACGCAGGCCGCAGCGCTCTGGGCGAATGGTTCGATCAGCCGACCGCGCATCCGACAGTAAGGGATGAATTCAGTGCTAAATTGATGGCTTGTGCCGTTCAGCCTGCACACCCTTACCGGGCTCAACTGGGCGAGCTGATTGAAGAATCCCGTAAGCTGGTGACTCACTACAAAGAGATTGAGTCGGCTTACTACGCCAATCCGGCGGTAATGGATAAGCAGCAACGTCTGGAGCGTCTGACGCTACGCCGTAATCTGCTGGTTCGCCAGGCCTGGATCAACTGGGCAGAAGAAGTGATTGCGGAACTGGATGCAATGGCGTAAGCCGCACCAACCGAACAGCAAACAAAAAGGATGATGCCCGGCATCATCCTTTTTTCGTTTTCGCCTTACGCTGTCAACCCAGGCAGATTTTAAACCACTTACGGTCAGCAAGCCTAAATGCCATCTCCGCCGGTGAACGTCTGAGTGCGGCCATTGAACTGCTGATCCATATCCAGCGACGGCTTCTGGGTTTTTGGCCGGCCGACGATACGTGCCGGCACCCCGGCTACTGTCGTGTGTGGCGGCACAGGTTGCAGCACCACCGAGCAAGATCCGATTTTAGCGCCCTCGCCGACTTCGATATTACCGAGAATTTTCGCTCCGGCACCGATCATAACCCCTTCACGGATTTTCGGGTGACGGTCACCGCTCTCTTTACCGGTACCGCCCAGCGTGACGTCCTGCAGAATCGATACGTCGTCGCCGACCACGGCCGTTTCACCGATCACAATACCGGTAGCGTGATCCAGCATGATGCCGCGCCCGACTTGTGCCGCCGGGTGGATATCCACCTGACACGCGACAGAAATCTGGTTCTGCATATAAGTTGCCAGCGCCTGACGTCCTTGCTTCCACAGCCAGTTGGCAACACGATGGCCCTGCAGGGCGTGATAGCCTTTCAGGTACAGCAGCGGCATAGAATACATCGACACCGCAGGGTCACGGTTGACCGTGGCGCAAATATCACAGGCGGCGGCTTCAGCAATAGCCGGATCTGATTTAAACGCTTCCTCGACCACTTCCCGTACCGCAATCGCCGGCATCGAGGCCGTCTCCAGACGGTTAGCGAGGATGTAGCTCAACGCAGCCGCCAGGCTGTCATGCTTAATAATGGTCGCATGGTAGAAACTGGCCAGCATTGGCTCCTGCTCTGCCTGCTCACGGGCTTCTTGTACTATGGTCTGCCAAACTTTACTTTGCGCACACTGTTTCATTATTCACTCTGCCTCAGGCTGTGTTCGGCACAACGGCGTACCGCTCAGCTCTTTTAATCCTTCAAAACTCTACCAAGCAGCTTGGTGGTGATCATTCTCGTTCTGCTTTCTTGTCGCGCGCCAATAAGTCCTGAGCGGCCAGACGCGCGTCTTTGCCTTGATACAATACCTGATAAATTTGGTCAACGATTGGCATCTCAACACCCATACGCTGCGCCAGCAACCACACCTCTTTGGTGTTGCGGTAACCTTCAACGACCTGGCCGATTTCATCCTGTGCGGTATCGACATCTTTGCCCTGACCCAGCGCCAGACCAAAACGGCGGTTGCGTGACTGATTGTCAGTACAGGTCAACACCAGATCGCCCAGACCAGCCATGCCCATAAAGGTTTCCGGCTGTGCGCCCAGAGCCGCGCCCAGGCGGCTCATTTCCGCCAGGCCGCGGGTAATAAGCGCAGTGCGCGCATTGGCACCAAACCCGATGCCATCCGACATCCCGGCGCCAATCGCAATCACGTTCTTCACCGCGCCGCCCAGTTGCAGGCCGGTGAAATCACTGTTGGCATAGACGCGGAAGGTCTTGCTGCAGTGGATTTTCTCCTGCAACTGCTCCAGGAACTCGGCATCGGACGAGGCGACGGAAATCGCCGTCGGCAGTCCCATCGCCAGCTCTTTGGCAAACGTCGGACCGGACAGCACCGCCAGTGGATGGTTATCCCCCAGCACTTCACGAGCCACATCCTGCAGCAGACGGCCGGTTTCCGGCTCCAGCCCCTTCGTTGCCCAGCAGATACGGGTATCTTCGCGCAGATAAGGTTGCAGGCTGTTGAGCACAATACCGAACACATGGCTGGGTACCACGACCAACAAATCACGACTCGCCTGCACCGCCTTTTGCAAATCAGCTTCAATGATCAGAGATGGCGGGAAATCGATACCCGGCAAAAAGGCGTGGTTGGCCCGATCGGCTTGCAGACGCGCCATGTGCTCAGGGTCATGTCCCCACAACACCACGTTAGCTCCGTTACGAGCCAGAGATATCGCCAGTGAGGTACCGTAAGAGCCCGCACCGATCACGCTCATTGAAATCGCTTTACCGTCGGCATTATTTGTTTGTGAATCGCTCATTGTTCCGCCTGATAGCTATGCTCAGATGCACCAAAGCCCGGGGCTTGGTCATCGGTTTTGTTATTCTATACCCAAAACAGCGCGAGGTGCAGGCGCATTCGTCTGTTTTCCCTGAGTGAAAACAAAAATGCACACCGCACCTTGATGTGTCAGTGCGTTGTGCATTCAATAAGCCGCCGGTTGTCGCACCGCCGGCCCGGATGAGTCAGAAACCCGCAGCGCTTAAGCTTGCGCTTCTTCCTGACCAGCCTGCTGTTGCAGATAGTTCATGAACAGCGCATCAAAGTTAACTGGTGCCAGGTTCAGTTGTGGGAAAGTACCTTTTACCACCAGGCTTGAGATAGTTTCACGTGCGTACGGGAACAGGATGTTCGGGCAGAATGCACCCAGGCAATGAGCCAACTGACCGGCTTCCATCTCTTCAGCCGTAAAGATACCCGCTTGCTGTACTTCACACAGGAACGCGTTCTCTTCTTCGTTTTTCACTGTCACAGTCAGACGTAGCACGACTTCGTAGACACCTTCGCCCAGTTCACGGCTCTGCGTATCCAGATCCAGTTTCACATCCGGGTTCCACTCTTTCTGGAACATGGTTGGCGAGTTCGGTGCTTCAAACGACACATCTTTCAGATAGATGCGTTGAATTGCGAAGTTTTGTTGCGGAGCTTGTTGTTGTGCTGCTTCAGCCATGATTTTGTCCTTAATACAGATAAATTCGGGTCATAATGGTGGGGAGACTAACCGAGAGCGTGCTGCGGCACTAGAACGATGCGTCATTCCGTGCCGGCCATCACATCCAGTGCGAGTGGGTGCTGACTTTGCAACCAGCACCACCGCCACCATTACAACCGTGTTTTGTTGCCCCGGAATTACTTCTTGCCACGTACCAGCGGCAGATTCGCTTCGTTCCAGGCGACCAGGCCATTTTTGAGCAGATTCACTTTTTCGAATCCTGCTTTGGCTAACAGCTCAGCGCTTTGACGCGCCGTCTGACCGGTCTTGCATACCACAATGATTGGGTCTGATTTATGACTTTCAAGGGCAGACAGATTACCGGCTTTGATGTCTGACGGTAAAATGTGAACTGAGTCAGTAATATGGCCACGTTTGTATTCGTCTTTGGTACGAATATCAACCACCACACCATTTTCACGGTTCATCAGTTGAGTCACCTGAGAGGCACTCACTTCTTTGTAGGCGGCCGTAGCGGATTTAAACGTGGTAACGATCAACGCCACCAAAATACCTACCCAGGCCAACGATAGGATCATGTTCTGTTGAAAAAACTCAATGTATTCTTGCATATCCTGTGCTCTTGCAATGGTGGTTCAAAACAGTCAAGGAGTATAGCGAGGTTGCCCGCATGACGCGAGCGCTTAGCGCGCAGAATCCCTGACCCAGGCCACGAAATTGATCCCGGATGTTACCGGGATCCGCCGTCCGTGACCGGGCTTTACGCGCGTGGAAACGGAAACGCCGTCACCTTATCAATATGATCTTCGCCCAGCGCCAGCATGATCAGGCGATCAACACCGAGCGCAACACCGGCACAGGGTGGTAGTCCGGCCTGCAGCGCCGCAATCAGGTGGTAGTCGATCGGCTGCGCCGTCAGTCCCATTGCTAAACGCTTGGCATTGTCGCCCTCAAAACGTGCCAGTTGCTCGGCCGGGTTATCCAGTTCATGGAAGCCGTTCGCCAGCTCAATGCCTTTAAAATAGACCTCGAAGCGATCAGCCACCCGCGCGTCGTGCGGGTTAATTTTGGCCAGCGCCGCCTGAGAGGCCGGAAAGTCATACACAAACGCCGGGACCTGCTGGCCGATGTGCGGCTCGATGCCCATACTGAACAGCAGTTGCAGCAGGGTATCGCGATCCTGCTCCGGCTCAGCGATATCACTCAGGCCGAGTTGCGCCGCCGCCTGTTTAAGTTCCGTCATACTGCCTTGCAGCGGGCAAACACCGAGCACAGTGATAAATGCCTGCTGATAGGTCATGCGCTCAGCGGCGCCGATGCCAAGCACAAGTTGCAGCAGCGCCTCCATTTCATCCATCAACATGTGATGGTCAAATCCGACCCGGTACCACTCCAGCATGGTAAATTCCGGGTTGTGGTAACGGCCGTTCTCTTCATTGCGAAAGGCTTTACCTATCTGGTAAATCGAACCGCTGCCGGCGGCCAGCAAGCGTTTCATGTGGAACTCCGGGCTGGTCATCAGATGCAGATGCCCGCCATCAGCATAACCCGGCCCGACAAACTCGGTCTGAAAAGTATGCAGGTGGACGTCAGTCACCGTGGCGTGGCTCATGGCCGGCGTATCGACCTCAAGGACATCACGGGCAGCAAAAAACTGCCGGATAGTATTCAGCAGCGCGGCACGCTGCTTAAGTTGCTGGATTGATGCCGTTGGCATCCACTCTGGCTGGCTCATATTTGTTCTTCTTCACTACGCACAAGCCGCCAATTCTACCTGCTGGAGAACAAATTCCAAACAGTGACGTGATCAAACTCACACCTGCAGCATTAAATATGCTCGCATGTGCAATACCGCCACAAAAGTCCAACCCAATCAATATTTGCCCCGCTGGCCTCTTCTACACTAGCTCTACCACTTAGGTACAGGTGGTGCGCAGCGAGTGCCAGCTCCCGTCTCTTTCCCGAAGCCAACCCGCTGCTGATTATAATTAAGAGGCTCGTGTCCGGCCTCGCCCAAATCTCAATACACCGGAGGATAACTGTGCAAACTCTCACCACAGATATCGCAGTCATCGGCGCTGGCGGCGCTGGTCTTCGTACGGCAATTGCCGCAGCCGAAGCGAACCCGAATTTAGAAGTCGCACTGATTTCCAAAGTCTATCCCATGCGTTCCCATACCGTAGCAGCCGAAGGCGGCTCAGCGGCGGTGGTTAAAGCAGAAGACAGCTTAGACAACCACTTTAACGACACCGTCGGCGGCGGTGACTGGCTGTGCGAACAGGACGTGGTGGAATACTTCGTCGCCAACTCAACCCGCGAAATGATCCAGATGGAACAGTGGGGCTGCCCGTGGAGCCGTAAAGAAAACGGCGAAGTCAACGTGCGCCGTTTCGGGGGCATGAAAGTCGAGCGCACCTGGTTTGCCGCCGATAAAACCGGCTTCCATATGCTGCACACCCTGTTTCAGACCTCAATGAAATATCCGCAAATCAAACGCTTTGATGAGTACTTTGTGGTTGATCTGCTGGTGGTGGACGGCGAAGTCCAGGGCCTGATCGCGATTCACATGTCCGAAGGTGAACTGGTTACGATCAAAGCCAAATCCGTCGTCCTGGCCACCGGTGGTGCCGGCCGGGTTTACCACTGTAACACTAACGGCGGTATCGTTACCGGTGACGGTATGGCGATGGCCTATCGCCACGGCGTACCACTGCGCGACATGGAGTTTGTCCAGTACCACCCAACCGGACTGCCGGGCACTGGTATCCTGATGACGGAAGGCTGTCGCGGTGAGGGCGGGATTATCGTCAACAAAAATGGCTACCGCTACCTGCAGGATTACGGCATGGGTCCGGAAACACCGGTCGGCGAGCCGAAAAACAAATACATGGAGCTTGGCCCGCGTGACAAAGTGTCACAGGCCTTCTGGCACGAGCAGCAAAAAGGCAACACCATTAAGCATCCGCTCGGCGACGTGGTCCATCTCGATCTGCGTCATCTGGGTGAAGCGTATCTGCAGGAGCGTCTGCCGTTCATCTGTGAACTGGCTAAGGCATACGTCAACGTCGACCCTGCTAAAGAGCCAATCCCGATTCGTCCCACCGTGCACTACACCATGGGCGGCATTGAAACCAACGGCCAGTGTGAAACCCGTATCCGCGGCCTGTTTGCGGTCGGAGAATGTGCCTCGGTCGGTTTGCACGGCGCTAACCGCCTCGGCTCCAACTCGCTGGCTGAGTTCGTGGTGTTTGGCCGCGTCGCCGGTGAACACGCCGTGCAGCGCGCCGCCTCGTTCCAGGGCTGGAATGACAGCGCCATTGCGCAGCAGGTCGAAGCCGTTGAAGCCCGCATTCAGGCCCTGCTCAATCAGCAGGGCGATGAAAACTGGGCCGATATCCGCACGGAAATGGGCCATGCGATGGAAGCCGGCTGTGGTATTTACCGCGAGCAATATCTGATGCAACAAACCATTGACAAGCTGGCGGAGCTGAAACAGCGTTACCAGCATATCAGCATCCAGGATCAGGGTAAGGTGTTCAACACGGATCTGCTGTACGCGATTGAGGTCGGTTACGGCCTGGAAGTGGCCGAAGCCATGGTTCATTCCGCGATTCTGCGCAAAGAGTCACGCGGTGCTCACCAGCGCCTGGATGAAGGCTGTACCGAACGGGATGACGTCAACTTCCTGCGTCACTCACTGGCCTATTATCAGGCTGGCGCCGCTCCGAAGATCGATTACAGCCCGGTCACTATTACCAAGTCGCAACCGAAAGCCCGCCTGTACGGTGAAGCCGCCGAACAAGCCGCCGCCGCAGAAGCCGCGCAGATTGCACAGGAGCAGAACTAATGTCAGCTAACCGTATTCAGAAAGTCGAAATTCTGCGCTACGACCCGGCGCGTGACAACGAGCCCTATCTGCAGGCGTTTGAAGTACCGTTTGATGAGACCATGTCGGTCCTCGATGCGATTGGTTACGTCAAAGACCATCTCGATAAACAGCTCTCGTACCGCTGGTCATGCCGGATGGCTATCTGTGGCTCATGCGGCATCATGGTCAACGGGGTGCCGAAACTGGCGTGCAAAAGTTTCCTGCGTGACTACCCGAACGGGGTCAAAATCGAGCCACTGGCCAACTTCCCGATTGAAAAAGATCTGATCGTCGACATGACACCGTTTATCGAGCGTCTCGAAGCCATCAAACCCTACATCATCGGCAACGACCGTAAACCGGAAGACGGCACCAATCTGCAGACCCCGCAGCAGATGGAAAAGTACAAACAGTTCGCCGGTTGCATCAACTGCGGCCTGTGTTACGCCGCCTGCCCTCAGTTCGGCCTCAATCCAGAATTTATCGGTCCGGCCGCGCTGACTCTGGCCCATCGTTATAACCTCGACAGCCGTGACCACGGCAAAGCGGAACGGATGAAGCTGATTAATGGTGAAAATGGTGCCTGGGGCTGTACCTTTGTCGGCTACTGCTCGGAAGTGTGTCCGAAACATGTCGATCCGGCTGCCGCCGTCAACCAGGGTAAAGTCGAGTCATCGATGGATTTTGTTATCGCGATGCTGAAGCCGGACGGTTCAGTGAAAACACAGGAGGCCTGATGATGACGAACCGTAAACCTTATGTGCGTGAAGTAAAACGCACCTGGTGGCAGAATCATCCGTTTTACCGCTTCTACATGCTGCGCGAAGCGACAGTACTGCCGCTGATTCTGTTCACGCTGTTTGTGCTAATTGGCCTTGCATCGCTGGTCAAAGGTGCTGATGCCTGGCACAGCTGGCTGGCCTTTATGGCTAATCCGGTTGTGGTGGCCATCAACATCGTGGCTTTGGCCGGCAGCCTGCTGCACGCGCAGACCTTTTTCTCCATGGTGCCGCAGGTGATGCCGATTCGCCTCAAGGGCAAACTGGTAGAAAAAAGCGTCATCGTTGTCACGCAGTGGGCCGCGGTGGCGGTGATCTCACTGCTTGTTCTCATTCTGGTGTAAGGAGCCTGTTGTGATTAATACCAATCCAAAACGTTCAGACGAACCGGTATGGTGGGGATTGTTCGGTGCCGGCGGTACCTGGTTTGCCATGGTCACTCCGATCACGATTCTGGTACTCGGTATTCTGGTGCCACTTGGTGTGATTGACAGCGCAGCCCTGAGCTATGAACGCGTCGCCGACTTTGCCACCAGCATTATCGGGGCCCTGTTTGTCATCGCCACTATCGCCCTGCCGATGTGGCACGCCATGCACCGCGTTCATCACGGTATGCACGATCTTAAGCTACACACTGGCCTGATCGGCAAAATCGCCTGCTACGGCATCGCCGCGCTGTTCAGCGTGTTAGCGGTGGTGTTTATCCTGATGATTTAAAATAGAAATGAACAAGGTGGGCTTTGAGCCCGCCTTGTGGTTTGTAAATGCTCGCCCGTGGCTGAGCCGGTTATTTGCTGACGACTTTCTTGGTTTGGTCCATCAGGCCTAGTGCGCCGAAACCGGTAATCACATCCAGGTTGGTTTTCAGCCCGCTTGCCTCGCCACCGCCGATGTAATTCTGCGGCATCTGCACCTGGAAGTTCTGCAGATTGCTGTAAAGTGAGTTGGCCACATCCCGTTGCAGCTCTGCCAGGTACACTTCCCGGTTGGCCCCCAACGCGGCGTATTTGGCTTTTAACACTTCCGACTCAGCACGGCCTTTTTCCAGAATGGCTTTAGCTTCGTACTCGGATGACAAGGCATTCGCTTTCTGAATCGCCAGGTTCGCTTCTGCAATCGCCAGCTCTTTCTCTTTCTCAACCTCAGCCAGACGCTTGGTTTTTTCTACTTCGACAATCTCACGCTCCGCTATCTGACGTGCGACCTCAACGTCTTTCTGCTGCGAGATCAACGCCAGTTCTTTCTGACGCTGCGCATCCTGCACTTCCCGGGTACGCTGAATTTCTTTTCGCAGCTGTTCAGTTTCGGCCTGAGCTTTGGATGTTTCCTGCTCCTGGATGGCGCGGATACGATCTGCTACCAACCGCTTTTTATCAGCCAGCAATTGATCAAGCTGGGTTTCCGGTTGCGGATCACCAATCGTCACCTGGGTCACATGAATGCCGTACTGCAGCAGCGGGTTGTCCTGGCGGATTGGCTGCCCGGTACTATCCAGCACCGGCACGGTTTTCCACACCAGTTGATTGGTCCGTTGCAATTGGTTCGGATTGCTTTGATTCATTCCCACCGGAGCCAGATCCATCTCCTCTACTTCGACCTGACGACGTTCGGTCAGATAAATTCCCTCGCGTAATTGATCGCCCAGCTTAGATTTAAACTGGTTGAGACCGCCCTGGAAGAATTCTTCGCCGGTATACTGGGTGGCGGTAATCACCGTAACGTTGCGGGCATTTTTGACCAGCAGTGCGTCAATTAAATTGCTGTTGTTACGAAATTCGCGGTGCATTTTAATCAGCGCCTGGGGATCGGTGCTCAGTTTGAAACGGAACGTCACCGGGATCTGGCCGATGTAAGTATCGGCGAAACGCACCTGAACCGGATCGAGACGCTGATAAAAATCTTCTCCGGTATTGTTGCCAAATGACACCGTGATCACCTGGTCATACTGGGTAATTTTGGACAAAAACGGCATCCGGAAATGAATACCTGGTTCGGTAAACACATCCAACTCACCGGTAATATTATTCTGGTGCACGTAACTGTAGCCGGCATCAGTCATCAATACCGAGCTGTTGATGGTTAAGGCCACCGCCAAAACCGGAATACCCACCACTGCCGCTTTGAGTCCGCGACGGATCAGCTGACGTCGCTGTTCGACTTTCAAACCTTTTGCCAGGTCCGCACTGTTCATTTTGATTCTCCTTGTTATGGTTATTTTTGATATAAATATTTATAAACCAATAACTTAACCAGCCAATTGATAACGGAGGTAAATGTAACAATTTAAGACACAAAGGAATAGTCGAATATTTATCCTGATGAATATAGTTTTTCCGAAGATTACTCAGATGCCAGCTTGCTCAGGACGTAAAAAAGGCCGCATCAGCGGCCTTTTGACTCACAGTCATACCCGGAAGGATTACTTCACGCGGCTGACGTATTCACCGCTGCGAGTGTCGACTTTGATGACTTCACCGATTTGGATGAACAGAGGAACACGCACTACTGCGCCGGTGTTCAGAGTCGCAGGCTTACCGCCGGTGCCCTGAGTATCACCTTTCAGACCTGGGTCAGTTTCCGTCACTTCCAGCTCCACAAAGTTTGGTGGAGTGACCGTGATTGGGTTACCGTTCCACAGGGTCAGAGTACAAGTGTTGTTCTCTACCAGCCATTTTGCGTTTTCGCCAACAGCTTTCAGATCAGCCGGGATCTGCTCGAACGTTTCAGCGTTCATGAAGTGGTAGAACTCACCGTCGTTGTACAGGTAGTCCAGATCGATATCCATCACGTCGGCGACTTCAACAGTGTCACCAGATTTGAATGTTTTTTCCAGAACTTTACCAGAAAGCAGTTTACGGATTCGTACGCGGTTGAACGCCTGACCTTTGCCTGGTTTTACATACTCGTTTTCGAGAATGACACAAGGCTCATTATCAAGCATAATTTTAAGACCGCCTTTAAATTCATTCGTGCTAACAGTAGCCATTATTTCCTCTTACATTCTTCGAGTTAAAGTTTAATGCCGCACATCATAACCCGAAAAGTCGAATCTGTTGAGCAAAACTGGATTCAACAGCTTGCGAATGGGATCTCCGATCCCGCGCAGTTACTCCAGCAGCTCGAGATCGATCCCAAGCCCTGGCAAAACGGATTTGCAGCACGTCAGCTGTTCGCACAGCGCGTACCACAAAGTTTTGTCGATCGGATGCAAAAAGGCAATCCGTACGACCCGCTGCTACGCCAGGTTTTGCCGCTCAGTGAAGAGTTTGAAGTGCATACCGGCTACTCCAGCGATCCACTCGAAGAGCAGAACAATACCACGCCCGGCCTGCTGCATAAGTACCGTAACCGCGCGCTGCTGATCGTCAAAGGCGGCTGTGCGATTAACTGCCGCTACTGTTTCCGACGCCATTTTCCTTATGCCGATAACAAGGGCAACAAAACCACCTGGCAACACAGCCTGGACTACATCGCCGCGCATCCGGAGCTGAATGAAGTGATCCTGTCCGGCGGTGATCCGCTGATGGCCAAAGATCATGAACTGGCCTGGCTGATTAACGCGATTGGTGCCATTACGCACATCAAACGGCTGCGCATTCATTCACGTCTGCCGGTGGTGATCCCGGCCCGCATTACCGATCAACTGGTCGATCTGCTCGCCACGACCCGTTTGCAGGTCATCATGGTGACCCATATCAATCATGGTAACGAAATTAACCTCGAACTGAAACAGCAGATGGCCCGTCTGCGTGCGGTCAATGTGACCCTGCTCAACCAGGGGGTGATGCTAAAAGGGGTTAACGACAGTGTCGATGCCCAGGTTGAACTGAGCGAAACCCTGTTTGATGCCGGCATTCTGCCCTATTACCTGCACGTGCTGGATAAAGTACAGGGCGCGGCGCATTTCTTTATCAGCGATCAGCAGGCAAAAGCGATTATGGCGGAAGTCATGACCCGGGTGTCCGGCTATCTGGTGCCTAAACTGACCCGTGAAATCGGTGGCCGCAAGAGCAAAACCCCGCTCGATCTGCACCTGGAATAAGCGCGTCAGGCCCGGCTTTACAAGCGTTTTTTATCCACACCACTAAAAGCTTTTATTCGCATCTCAACGCAATAAAACGCATACTTCGCCCTTTCCCAGCATCTGTGGAGGGCGACATGTCTGCGCTGGATTTTTTGTTTGATTTCGGGCCGTTCAGTTGGCCTGCGCTGATGTGTTGTGCCATCAATGGTTTTCTGATTGGCGTCGAACGCCAGACACGCGGTAAGCCGGTCGGTATTCGCACCTCGATTCTGATTATCTCCGGCACCTACCTGTTTATGGCCATGGCCGTCTCCCTTTCTCCCAATACGCTTGATCAGGCGCGGGTACTGGGTCAGATCATTACCGGGGTTGGTTTTCTCGGCGCCGGGGTAATGATGGCCCAGGATGGTAAGATTCATGGCGTGACTTCAGCCGCGGTAATTTGGGTGTTGGCGGCGCTCGGCCTGATGATTGGTCTTGGCTATATGGCCCAGTCCGTGATGATCACTGTACTGGTACTGAGTGTGCTGTACGGGGTCGACAAAGTCGAGAATACTTTCCAGAGCCTGCGCCGCGGTGTGCATCAGCGCCTGCGTCGTCGCCATTAGCCGACAAAAGTGATCGCTAACAATGGCCGGTAAAAAATGGCCTATAAAAAAGCGTTGCCCCGGCAACGCTTTTTTTATGACTTACCGCCCGCTGCGCGAGTGGATGTCGACCCGGTAGCCCTGTCCGTTGTCAGCGACAAAGTCGACAAAATGATGCACCGCATCCAGCGCATCTTCCTCGTGGTGAGTCACATACAGCAACTGGCTAATCTGGCTTGAGGCAATCCGGTTCAGAGCATGGTATACCAGTTTGCGATTGAGAAAATCCAGCCCCTGATACGGCTCATCCAGAATCAGCAAAGCCGGCTGTTTGATCAGCGCACGGCCAATCAGCAGCAGGCGCTGCTGGCCATAACCCAGTGAGCGGAATCCGACTTTTTCCAGCTCGGCCATCTCCAGCATCCCAAGCCACTCACGCGCCAGGAGGATCTCTTTTTTACTCGGCTGCTGATACAGACCAATCGAGTCATAAAAACCCGACACGAGCACTTCCAGCGCGCTGCAATTGACCCGATACTGCAGGTGCAGTGCCGACGACACCACACCAATGTGCTTTTTGACATCCCAGATGGTTTCGCCGCTACCGCGTTGCATACCCAGCACACGAATGTCATTGCTGTAACACTGCGGATGGTCACCGAGAATCAGGCCCAGTAAGGTACTTTTACCGCAGCCGTTCGGCCCGCGCACCTGCCAGTGCTGACCGCGTTCAATCCGCCAGTTCACGCCGTGGAAAATCGGCGCATCGACATACTCGACGGTGACGTTATTCATCTCCACCAGCGGGTCGGGGTACGCATGCGGACTTTGATGCGCCTGCATCAGCGCCAGCATGGCATCACTTTTCTGCTCTGACAGCGCTTTCATCTGCGCCATTAATGGGTGGCTGAGCCAGTCAGCACGCGTTAACGTCTGCACCAGTTTCTGCTCATCGAACAGCGCCACATCAGTGATAAACGGTGGCAGCTCGTCTTCGCGCGCAGTCACGATCAGCAGTTGCATCTGCAGTGCCAGTTGCTCAAGCAGTTCAGACAGATGGGCCCGGTGGGCGATATCCAGCCCGGAATAAGGTTCATCGAGGATCAGCAATTGTGGTTTAAGCGCCATCGCGCGGGCCAGCATCACCCGGCGGGTTTCCCCGGTCGAGAGCTGACGAAAGCCGCGCTGACGCAAAGCCAGCAGGTCCGTCTGTTGCAGCAACAGCTCCAGCTCCTCAGCACTGCAGCCGGTGTCGCGCACCAGCTGTTCCACACTCGAACCGTAGTCGATGCGGTCCATAAAATCGGTATCATCGTTAGCCAGTTCCAGATCGAGCAGACGCTGCTGTTCATGCAGCGAAACACAGGCAATACTCTCAGGCAAACCGGTCACTGTACCCTGCTGCGGGCTGAGTTCACCACTTAAAACCCGCACCAGCAAAGACGCGGCGTTACTGTGGGTCGAGAACATGCCCCAGTGCTGACCAGGTGTAAGCTGCCACTTTTCTATGGTGAGTGAGACCGATTCGGTCTGGTGTTTAAGCTGTTGAATCTGCATAACGTCCTTCCTTGGTAAGAGCCGATTAGTGTGCAAAAAGCGCCGCCGAATTACCAGTGCTTGTGTCATTTCACTGCGCACAAATCTTTACTGCCAGCCTGGCAAACAGGCATAAAAAAGCCGGAGTGTTCACTCCGGCTCTCTTCTGCATCAGGGGATGATGTCGGGTAGCAGCGGCACATTGCTGTGCCACCGCCCCCTAAGAACCGTACGTGCGAGTTTCCCCGCATACGGCTCAAGCCCTTATAAGCCTAACCATCGGATAGGCCAGCAACGCTACTGTAATGCATTTATAAATCGGTCGAGACAAGTAAAGTTTTTGTTCAACAACATTAGTCATTGGATATAGTTAGTAAACAACGTGTGTTGAATCAGCTAAACGTAAGGAAATCACTTCCAATACCTTAACTACTAGCAACTATCCTTTTACTAAGTATTATCTTAACGTCAGAAATTGCCTGACCTTCTCTACTGTTTCAAAGTCATTAACCTCCGGTAACGGCCATCTGGTAAAGGGGGTTACCACCTTCCCTTTTTAACTTCTAGTCTCATATTGATCCCCTTCCGGTCAGGACTCAATGCCGTTACATTGAGAACAACTTGGGGAAGTCCAAAAACTGGGTCAAAATAACCTCCTTGGATTTCCACAACTTGGGTTTCAAATTGATTATATTGCACATTAAATATCCAATCAATTGCTATGAATTGAGCGATGACAATTCACATGCAACATCATCAAATTCGAACTGTCGTCGGTGCCCCCGTCAACCCGTCGGATGATGTGGTGAATATCCCATTCATCTTCTGAGTTGAACGTCTGTTGGCAGACCGCACATTGGAAATTTTGCCTCTCGACAATCTTCCACAACTTCATGTTACCCGACAAAGATTTCTTCAATCTCTGCATCTTCAGACGTTCAAAATACTGCTCGTCTTCCGGTAGATAACAATTGGCTGTTGCCCGAATTTTCACATGCTTGTCGATTTTTACTCTCGCTGCGTGAAGCAGACGATAGTATCCCTCTTCCCCTTTCGGTCTTGGTGCGCTGAACACCCAACTCCTCTCACCCACTGTCTTAAAATACTTGTTCTTAATCCAGCGTTTTCGGCGATTGGAATGAATGCGTCGGCACCATTTCCAGAGCATTTTCCAGATCCGGTAATCCACATACTTGAACGTCTCACTTGCACAAATCCAGCGGTGGTAGTTACACCATCCCCGAATCATCGGATTCAGCTTGGCAATGATCGCCGCAGCCGGAGTCGTTTTATGGCTGTTGAGATAATCCCGTATGTTTTTCAGCAGTGTCTGTACGTTTTTCTTCGACGGTTTGATTAGCATCTTACCGTTGTATTTACGCACATTCTGCCCAAGGAAATCGAACCCCTGCTCTATATGTGTAATCAGCGTCTTTTCCTTCGATAGCGTCAGCCCACGCTCCGCCATAAAGGCTTCGACTGTGGGTAACACTTCATTTTCCAGCAGCTCTTGCGAGATTCCGGTAATGATGAAGTCATCCGCATAACGCACATAGTTGACCTTAGTTTTGTAACTCGCCTTGGTGTTCTTCCTCCCAAAATGAGATTCCAATACCTCTTCAAGTCCATCCAAAGCCATGTTGGCCAGCACAGGAGAAATAATCCCTCCTTGTGGTGTGCCTGCCTCCGTAGGATTCCAACTTCCAGATTCCATAAATCCAGCTTTCAGCCATTTCTTCAATATCGCCTTATCCATAGGGACATAAGCGATAAGCCAGTCATGACTGATATGGTCGAAACACCCTTTGATATCCCCCTCCAGTACCCATTGGGCACTCGCCTTGCGACTGAGATTCACGAAACATTGTTCGATCGCATCAGCGCAAGCGCGGTGAGGACGAAAGCCGTAGCTGTTCCTGTCCGCTGTGGTTTCCGACAAGGGTTCTAGAGCTAACAGGTACAATGCCTGCATTGCTCTATCACGCATAACCGGTATTCCCAGTGGTCGGGTTTTGCCGTTAGCCTTAGGAATATGAACACGTCTTAGTGGCATCGGTTTGTAACCTTTGCGACTGAGATTATGTATCGCTTCCCATTTCAATTGCGGTGTATTCCAGATTTCTCCGTCCACACCGGGTGTTTTCTTACCACGGTTCTCTGTAACCTTTCGAACCGCTAATGCTCTGGCAGAAAAGGACTTCACAAGCATTCGCTGCAGTTGCTTTACTTGTCGCCAGTTTTTCCTTTGCGT
Organism: Vibrio sp. ABG19; assembly: GCF_029962385.1. Classification (NCBI taxonomy): domain Bacteria; kingdom Pseudomonadati; phylum Pseudomonadota; class Gammaproteobacteria; order Vibrionales; family Vibrionaceae; genus Vibrio; species Vibrio sp. ABG19. The sequence goes on from NZ_CP071708.1 coordinate 977,858, forward strand.
TGCTTTCGCAATCCGCACTTGTAGCTTCTTCACTGTCTGATGGCATCGTTTCCAATCTAGGGCATGCCAGCCATCATTCTGGTGTGAGAATGCAGGTAAACACTGTGTGCTACTCATCTTGCTTTCCTCATGGTGGGCCCCCCATGAGAAATGAAGACAGATCTCCCCTACGGGTGAAATGTCATTCACCCTAGGGGGGATTGTTTCCGGTTAACGTAATAACATTAACCGGCCTTCAGCTTTACAAGCCATCTTACGATTAAAGACCTAATGGAAGTCTGCACTCTTTCGAGTTAAGGCAAAGTCTGAACCTCTATCCTGACCATTACAGCCAAGCATTCGCTTTTTCCATCGTTCCCATACCCACTTATCCAACAGCTTCTCTTACGAGTCACCTGCCACTTGGGCGGATAATTGGGCTTACCAAGTTCCTGTGTGTGTACAAATAGTTACTTAGGTTCTGTCTATTCAACGGTGGCACAACAGTAGCGTCTTCCTAGATGCAAAAGGAAGAACCTGTCCACATACCTTTTGGTCAGAGCGTAACAAAGACCTTTCGCTCAACGCGGCTGACGTTGTTTATCAACAGTTCACGTACGTTAACCCTATAACCAAGCCTAGCCCCTCAACCGCTTGTCATTAGCGATATCCACAATTCTGCTCACGCAGAGATTGCACCTTTTCAGGGGGTACATTGTCAGGAAGCTTCGCACCAATCCGTTACCAGATTCGCACTATCCCTAGGCTACAACTTGCTACAAAGTTGGTCTTATCCATTCAAACTGCTGCTGAAGGTAAGACAATACAACACACAAGCTTCAGTCGTTTTTGACCGTGAAGCGCGTCTTCTTGTGATGAAACACAGTAAATTACCGAGTTCTGCTAAGAAGCCAGTGCTTTTAAGTGGAGGGCATATCAGACGTTGTCAGATATGTCGGTCCCAAGTTTTATTTTCCTAAATGGCGGTTTCCCGCTCACGTTCTTAACCTTTAGGCTTCGCCTTCAGGAGATACGTGATCATAGTGAAAAGTGAGGCAGCATGGCTGCCTCAACACTTGTTTCCTAATTGCCGTTTCCGGCGAGTGGTGTAGTGGCGAGGAACTCTTGGGAGAGCGCTATCCTTACATCCTCAGGTGATAGCTAGAGCAGTTATATCTACTGATATTTCTGCTCACCTTAGTGATTAACACCAAGGAACGGTCAAATGCGACCCTTGTCGCATTACATCATGCCGCCCATGCCACCCATACCGCCCATGTCAGGCATTGATGGGCCGTCTTTCTGTGGCAGTTCAGTCACCATAGCTTCAGTGGTGATCATCAGGCCAGCAACAGACGCTGCAAATTGCAGTGCGCTACGGGTTACTTTGGTTGGATCCAGAATACCCATTGCGATCATATCGCCGTATTCACCAGTAGCTGCGTTGTAACCATAGTTACCTTCACCCGCTTTCACGTTGTTGGCAACCACAGACTCTTCATCGCCTGCGTTCTTAGTGATTTGACGGATTGGAGCTTCCATCGCACGCAGAGCAACGCGGATACCGACGTTCTGCTCTTCGTTGTCGCCAGTCAGTTCAGTTAGTTTCGATGCAGCACGGATCAGAGCCACACCACCACCAGCAACGACGCCTTCTTCTACCGCTGCACGAGTTGCGTGCAGTGCATCTTCAACGCGGTCTTTCTTCTCTTTCATTTCAACTTCAGTGGCTGCGCCAACTTTGATGACCGCAACACCGCCAGCCAGTTTAGCCACGCGCTCTTGCAGTTTCTCTTTGTCGTAGTCAGAAGTTGCTTCTTCGATTTGCTGACGAATCTGAACCACACGGCCCTGAATCGCGGCTTCTTCACCGGCACCGTCGATAACCGTGGTGTTTTCTTTGGTGATGGTGACACGTTTCGCCTGACCCAGATCTTCCAGAACCGCTTTTTCCAGTTCCAGACCGATCTCTTCAGAGATAACAGTACCGCCAGTCAGAATTGCGATATCCTGCAGCATCGCTTTACGACGATCGCCAAAACCAGGAGCTTTCACTGCGGCGACTTTCACGATACCACGCATGTTGTTGACAACCAGTGTTGCCAGCGCTTCGCCTTCTACGTCTTCTGCGATGATCAGCAGCGGACGAGATGCTTTCGCGACACCTTCCAGAACTGGCAGCAGTTCACGGATGTTAGACACTTTCTTGTCAACCAGCAGGATGAACGGGTTTTCCAGATCAACGCTGCCCGCTTCCTGGTTGTTGATGAAGTAAGGAGACAGGTAACCGCGGTCAAACTGCATACCTTCTACAACGTCCAGCTCGTCCTGCAGAGCCTGACCTTCTTCAACGGTGATCACGCCATCACGGCCGACTTTTTCCATCGCCTGAGCAATGATGTTACCAACGCTTGAATCAGAGTTGGCAGAGATGGTACCTACCTGCGCGATGGCGTTGTTGTCTGCACATGGAACAGACAGCGCTTTCAGCTCTTCAACGGCCGCGATGACCGCTTTGTCGATACCGCGCTTCAGATCCATCGGGTTCATGCCCGCAGCCACGGCTTTCAGACCTTCGTTGACGATAGCCTGTGCCAGTACAGTCGCGGTAGTGGTACCGTCGCCTGCTGCGTCATTTGCCTGCGACGCCACTTCTTTCACCATTTGTGCGCCCATGTTCTGGAATTTGTCTTCCAGTTCAATTTCACGCGCCACAGATACACCATCTTTAGTAATCGTTGGTGAACCAAAAGATTTGTCCAGTACCACGTTACGGCCTTTAGGGCCCAGGGTTACTTTTACTGCATCAGCCAGAACGTTTACACCTTCCAGCATTTTTACTCGAGCGTCATTACCAAATTTTACGTCTTTAGCAGCCATTTTGTATTTCCTCTCTTGAATTCGGTTTTAATTAATCGTTTTGATTCGGAGCAATTACTCAACGATTGCCAGAATGTCGTTCTCAGACAGAATCAGTACTTCTTTGCCGTCGATTTTTTCTGACTTGGTGCCGTAGCCTTCTGCAAAAATCACTGCATCGCCAACTTTCACGTCCAGAGGCAGAACTGTACCGTTTTCGAGAATGCGGCCTTTACCTACTGCAAGCACTTTACCGCGCGTTGACTTTTCAGCTGCAGAACCAGTGAGAACAATTCCACCAGCAGATTTAGATTCAACTTCTTGGCGTTCAACGATAACTCGGTCATGTAATGGACGAATATTCATCGGTCGTCTCTCCTGATTAAATTTCCATTTGGTTGATGTAACGCTGGGTGACCAGCTTGTGAATGATATGTGGGGGATAAAACAGCATAACCCAAGGGGGTGAAGTGAAAAAAATGTGATGAAATTAACGAATCTGCGCAGTCATTCATCAGCCACTGCACTGCGGCACGTTTTCCTTGCCCGTGTATAGTAAATAATTTGCTTTATTAACCTGATTATCCATAATAGATCAGAGGAATAAGAGGGAAATGATGAAGACGATCGACCGGATTTTACACACCATCAAACGTGAAGGTGCCGTGACCGCCAAACAGCTTGCCGAAGACTTAGGGATCACCACCATGGGGGCCCGTCAGCACCTGCAGGCCTTAGAAGATGACGGTGTTCTGGCCTTTCATGATGTGAAGGTCAAAGTCGGCCGTCCGACCCGCCACTGGTCCCTGACCAAACAGGGCCATGATCAGTTTGCCGACCGCCACGGCGAGCTGACCATTCAGGTTATCGAAGCGGTAGAACACATTTTCGGTAAAGAAGGGCTAGCTAAAGTCGCGGCCGAGCGTGAAGCGCAGACACTGGCCCAGTATCAGCAAGCGGTGCAACACTGCCCCGATCTGGCCGCGAAGCTGGAAAAACTGGTCGAACTGCGCGAGCAGGAAGGCTACATGGCCGAACTAGAACAGACCGAGCAGGGCTATCTGCTGGTGGAAAACCACTGCCCTATCTGTAAAGCCGCCCAACGCTGTCCGAATCTGTGTCAGTCAGAGCTCAACGTGTTTCAGCGCCTGCTCGGCGATGAATGCCGGGTGGAGCGCAGTGAACATATCATTGCCGGTGAGCGGCGCTGTACCTACCAGATTTATCCGCTCTGATCAGGCGCTGACTGGCCGTCACACCAACAGCGCTGTCTCATTTTTGAGAAGCCCCCATAGCCGCCAGGCAGTATGCCGTTTTGTCTCTTATGCTTGAAGTATTGATAACATCATCAATGCCATGCTGGCACAGGAGCAAGCCATGTCCCCCCCACATACCCATGAAGCCCTGCAGACGCTGCCACCGTTTGATGAACTGGTCGAAATGGCCAAAACCGATCCGGATGGATTCAACCGCTTTAAGCACACCATGTGTCAGGAGATGATTCAGTCGGCCTCAGATACCATGCAGGCCAGACTGCAGGCCCAGCAGAGCCACATCGACCTGATCCTCAGTCACTGCAAAAATCCCGACCACGCCAATGTGACCCTGATGCGCGAACTGTCGATGCAGATGGTAAAATTCCGCAATGCACTGGATGGCGATCTGGATGAACAAAGTGAAGCGCAGGTTATTCCATTCCGGCCGCGCAATGACACCTGGCGCTAACACTCATCCTGGGCATCCTGGGGATGCCAGGGTATCCTCCCAAGCGGAGCGATAAGTCAGCGGTTTCAGCCCTGCTCCGGCGGGCCGAACCGGTTGTTGTCTTCAACGGCGGGTAACAAGCCACACTCAATTAAAATCCAACTGCCACACAGCAGCGCCAGCAGGGTCGCTCCGGTATCCAGCAAGGTCGGCGTGGTGGCCATGTCATCTTCGGCGCCCGGCACCATCATACGCCCGATCACCAGCGGCACATTGAGCAGCAACCACCAGCTGGTTTTATTGCGATCGTGCCAGCGTTTGGCGGTGACAGCCAGATCGGGGATGAGTAATACCAGCAGCAGCAAAGGGATTAGGACCGGAGCCAGCCCCGGCACCAGACGGTGACACAGCTGAATAAAGACCACGATGCTCAGGTAGTAGCACAGATTCCAGATCCAGAAGGTACGCCGCCCGACCCGGCCCTGAAAAGAGAACAGCAACTGCTGTAACGATTGTGAATCCAAAGACATAACTCTTAACGACATAACCTCTCCTTTGGGCCCGGGCTGGCGGAATGTCAATGCATCACACTACGGAAACAGGCCTGATCCAATTCACGAATACTGACCGATAAGCTGCGTACCTGCCCGGTCTGGCTGTCGAGCACTTGCATCAACTGCTGCGATAACGCCTGCTTCTGCTCAGCGCTGTAACCGGACATCACTTCGACACTGATATAAATAAAGTCTTCACTGTCGGCCTGATCGCCAATCAACCAGTGATGACAGCGCAGGGTGCGTGATTTCACCGTCAGCACATCAAATAATCCGGACTCAATCATCACTTGATGGAGATCTTCCAGCAGCCCCTGCACATTGACGCGCTCCTCAACTGAATTAGAGTACTCCAGCACCAAATTAGGCATAGTCACTTCCCTGTTACGTCATTTCATCATAGTAAACTGACACTAATAGCAAGTCGCAGCACAAAATCCGAGCATATCCCCTCTATTCTGTATAGCAGATCACTGCCGCACACGTGCGGCACTGGATAAGATCCCAGAAAGTCATGACCGGAGTCATGATCTGCTCAGTTTTATCTGTTATATTCAGTCGCAATCAGGTTTTTTTTATTAATTGAAATTGGAGATATTCCTATGCGTCGTCCTGTAGTGATGGGGAACTGGAAACTAAATGGCAGCAAAGCAATGGTGACTGAACTGTTGGCTGGCCTGAATGCAGAACTTGAAGGTGTAACTGGTGTTGACGTGGCAGTCGCGCCACCGGCACTTTACCTGGATCTGGCTGAGCGTCTGATCGCAGAAGGCGGCAACAAGATGATCCTGGGTGCACAAAACACTGACCTGAACAACAGCGGTGCGTTCACTGGCGATATGTCTCCGGCTATGCTGAAAGATTTCGGTGCTTCTCACATCATCATCGGTCACTCAGAGCGTCGTGAATACCACCACGAATCAGACGAGTTCGTCGCGAAGAAATTTGCGTTCCTGAAAGAAAACGGCCTGACTCCGGTTTTCTGTATCGGTGAGTCTGAAGCACAAAACGAAGCGGGCGAAACTGAAGCGGTATGCGCACGTCAAATCAACGCAGTGATCGACGCTTACGGCGTAGAAGCCCTGAACGGCGCTATCATCGCTTACGAACCAATCTGGGCAATCGGTACGGGTAAAGCAGCGACTGCAGACGATGCACAGCGCATCCACGCTTCTATCCGCGCCCTGATCGCAGCCAAAGACGCAGCGGTGGCTGAGCAAGTGATCATCCAGTACGGCGGTTCAGTAAAACCAGAAAACGCAGAAGCTTACTTCGCCCAACCAGACATCGACGGTGCTCTGGTTGGCGGCGCATCTCTGGATGCGAAAAGCTTTGCCGCGATTGCTAAAGCAGCAGCAAAAGCCAAAGCTTAATCGCTTTTAACGCTAAAAAAGGTCGGCTTGCCGGCCTTTTTTCGTTGCTGCGCCTTACCGTCAGCGTGCTAGTGCCCCCCGCCAATATCAGGTATCCTTATTATATTGCGCTGCCACACTCGCCTATCCGTCTTCATCTGAGCCCACAGGCGCGAGTCTCCCGGCGGCTTCATACATCACCAACCGGCTTGCAGAAACAGATATGAACGATAAACACGGCCTGCTCTCGGCACCGATTGCGCTGGTATTGCGCCAGATGACCCTCCCTATGGTCGTCGGCATGATAGCGATTCTGATGTTCAATCTGGTCGACACCTTTTTCATCTCTCTGCTCGGTACAGATGCTCTGGCGGCGATCAGTTATACCTTTCCGGTCACGTTTGCCGTCAACTGTATCACCATGGGCATCGGCGTTGGCCTATCGACCAGCATCGGCCGTCTGCTCGGCCAGGGCGAAGCCCCGAATGCCGCCCGTTTTGCCACTCATGGTCTGATCCTGGCCGTGTGTCTGGTCACGCTCGCCTCACTCAGCGGCTTCTTCACTATCGAGCCGCTGTTTCTGGCACTGGGCGCCAAACCTGAGCTACTGCCGCTGATCGAACAGTATATGCAGGTGTGGTACCTGACGATTCCGCTGCTGGTGATCCCGATGGCCGGCAACAGCGCGATTCGCGCCACCGGTGACACCAAAACACCGGCGAAAATGATGCTGCTAGCCGGAGCGATTAACGGCGGCCTCGATCCGTTGCTGATCTTTGGCTACGGTCCGTTTCCCGAACTGGGCATGCAGGGTGCGGCGATTGCCAGCGCTGTATCCTGGCTCGGCGCTCTGCTCGGCTCCGGGTATGTGCTGATCAAACGCGAACACCTGCTGGCTGTGCCGCGCCTCAATTATTTGCTGCACGACTGGCGCCAGATCCTGAAAATCGGTACTCCGGCCGCGCTCTCCACCGCCATGAACCCTATCTGCGGCGCACTGCTGATGAAGCTGCTCTCCAGTCACGGTACGGCAGCGGTGGCAGCTTATGGTGCGGCACAGCGGATTGAATCCATTCTGATCCTGGTACTGATGTCGCTGACTTCGGTGCTCACGCCGTTTATGGCGCAGAATCTGGGCGCGGGGAATCCGCAGCGCAGTTTTGCCGGCCTGTTCCTCAGCCTGCGTTTTGCCCTGCTGTTTCAACTGATGATTTTTATCATGATGCTGCCACTGAGCATTCCGCTCGCGGCGCTGTTCTCACAAGAGCAGGCGGTGCGTGATCTGTTATGGCATTACCTGCTGGTGGTGCCGTTCAGCTACGGCTGTCAGGGAGTGGTAATGATGCTGGTATCAGCGCTGAATGCCCTGCATCTGCCGCTCAAGGCGTTTCAGTGGAGTTTTATGCGTCTGTTTGTGTTTACCCTGCCTGCGGCCTGGCTTGGGTCATGGCTGTTCGATATTGAAGGGTTATTTATCGGTATTGCCTGCGGCAATGTCCTCGGCGGCGTGTTCGGTTATCTGTACGCCGTGCTGCTGCGCCGCCGTTTTAGCGCCGCGCACCACCAAGCAGGCAGCTCCGCGGCGACGCACTAAGCCAACACGTCAGTCGCATTGCGACCCTTAAGCCGCATCACTAGATCTCTGTCAGCCGTAAGCTATCTACCAGCAGTAATCTGTCTGCCAGCAACAAGCTCACTGTCTGGTGGCGACAAAAAAGCCGGCTGTCAGGCCGGCTTAATTTCAGTAACGATCAGAGCAGTCTGTCGTCATCGTCCAGAATCTCTTCCAGTTCTTCCAGCACTTCATCTTCTTCACCGTCGAGACCACTGTTGAGCGGCTCTTGTGACAAGATGATACCGGTATTGTCCGCATAGAGATAATCTTCCGGCAGGAAAGTGACGCCACCGAAATTGACCGGTACATCCACTTCACCAATCCCCTGCGCGGTGGCACCAACCGGGATCGAGGCCATGGCCTGAATGCCGATACTCATGTCTTCCAGCTCGTCGACTTCACGTACACAGCCGTAGACCACGATGCCTTCCCATTCGTTCTCTTCCGCCAATGCCGCCAGTTCAGCGTCAATCAGCGCACGACGCAGTGAGCCGCCCCCATCAATCAGCAGTACCCGGCCCAGGCCGTCCTGCTCGAGGGTTTCGCGGATAAGACCATTATCTTCAAAACATTTAATGGTCGTGACCTGCCCCGCGAAGGAAGCACAGCCGCCAAAATTGCTAAACATGGGTTCTACCACATCCACCTGGTCGAGATAGATATCACATAACGCAGAGGTGTTATATTCCATAGCTTGAGTCTCTTTGCGAACAGTCTTTAAACGAGTATATCGGGTCGTTGAGTCAATGCAATGACATTGTGCACATTAACTCGTCAGAGTTTGCGCGATAACTACCCCAACAAACAAAAGGTTAGTCACCAGCGAACATTTGACGATCGCCGGTAGCATAGGGGCAATCTGGGCCGGCTTTTGGGTCGCCCATACCGCACGGCTGTGGCGGGTAACAATAATCAGGCTGAGCAGAAACGGCAGGCTGATCCAGACCGGTTTACTCTGCATCAGCAGATAGCCGCCAAATGCCACCAGCGCACCCGCCAGGAGCAGAAAGTGATAGTGCTTGGCGCGTTGCTGACCCAGACGTACTGCCACGGTCCGCTTACCGCATTCAGCATCATTCTCGATGTCACGCATATTATTGACATTGAGCACCGCGACCGCCAGCAGACCGCAACCTAACGAGGGCAGAAACAGGCTCCAGTCAATCGAGCCGGTGTGCAGAAAATAAGTGCCGGATACGCCGAGCAGACCAAAAAAGATAAACACCGACAAATCACCCAGGCCAACATAGCCATAGGGCTTATTACCCACGGTATACGCAATCGCCGCCGCCATCGCCAGTACGCCCAGACCAATAAAGACCAGAATGCTTTGCAGACTGTCGAGGGCATACAGCACCAGTCCCAGACCGGCAACAATGGTCAGCACCACATTAATGATGATCGCCTGCTTCATATCGGCCAGTGATACCTCACCAGACTGGATGGCCCGCATCGGACCGAGCCGTTTTTCATTATCGGTGCCTTTGACGGCATCACCGTAGTCATTAGCAAGATTAGACAAGATCTGCAGCAGCGTCGCGGTTAACAGCGCCAGCACCGCAATCGCCGGAGTAAAACGGCCGGATGAGAAAGCCAGAGCACTGCCGGTAAAAATCGACACCAGTGCCAACGGCAGCGTTTTAGGGCGAGCGGCGTCAAACCAGATACGTAATGAATTATTCATAGTGATGAGAGATTGATCAACATACGTTCAGTATACGCCCAACCTGACAACACAAAAAAGCCCACCAGATCAAGGTGGGCTCAGAAAAATGCACAATTTTATACGGTCAGAGTAAAACCGGGCCGATTACAGGATGAAACGGCTCAGGTCTTCGTCTTCCACCAGCTCACCCAGACGAGCTCTGACATAAGCACCGTCAATAGTCAGGCTGTCGCCGGCTTTTTCCGTGGCGTCAAACGAGATTTCATCCATCAGACGCTCCATCACAGTATGCAGACGACGGGCACCGATATTCTCCGTTGTCTCGTTGACCTGCCACGCCGCCTCTGCAATCTGCTTGATGCCGTCTTCGGTAAAGTCGACATTGACATCTTCGGTTTTCATCAGCGCAATGTACTGTTCGGTCAGTGAAGCTTTGGGTTCGGTCAGGATGCGTTTAAAGTCATTGCTCGACAGCGCTTCCAGCTCAACCCGAATCGGCAGACGGCCCTGCAGCTCAGGGATCAGATCCGATGGCTTCGCCACCTGGAACGCGCCGGAAGCAATAAACAGGATGTGGTCGGTACGCACCATGCCATGCTTGGTGGATACCGTGCTGCCTTCAATCAACGGCAGCAGATCACGCTGCACCCCTTCACGGGACACATCCGGACCTGAGCTCTCGCCGCGTTTACAGATTTTGTCAATCTCGTCGATAAACACAATGCCATTATTTTCAACATTGTAAATCGCCTGTTCTTTCAGCTCTTCCTGATTAACCAGCTTAGCCGCTTCTTCTTCAGTCAGTGCTTTGAGCGCTTCTTTGATTTTCAGCTTACGCTTTTTCTTGGTGTCGCCACCCAGATTCTGGAACAGACCCTGCAGTTGGTTGGTCATCTCTTCCATGCCCGGAGGCGCCATGATCTCTACGCCCATCTGCGGCGCAGCGACTTCGATCTCAATCTCTTTGTCATCCAGTTTATTTTCACGCAGTTTCTTGCGGAAAACCTGGCGGGTATTGGAAGACTCATCGTTGTGCTCGGCCTGGCCCCACGCATCGCGCGCCGGTGGCAGCAAGGCATCCAGAATTCGCTCTTCCGCCAGCTCTTCGGCGCGGAATTTCACTTTCTCCATCGCCTGCTGATGGGTCAGTTTTACCGCCACATCCGTCAGATCGCGGATGATGGTTTCAACTTCTTTGCCGACGTAACCCACTTCAGTGAATTTGGTCGCTTCAACTTTGATGAAGGGCGCGTTAGCCAGTTTGGCCAGACGACGGGCAATTTCAGTTTTACCCACACCGGTCGGACCGATCATCAGAATATTTTTCGGCGTCACTTCAACGCGCAGGCTCTCTTCGAGCTGCATACGGCGCCAGCGGTTACGCAGTGCAATCGCAACCGCTCGTTTCGCTTTATCCTGTCCGATGATGTGACGGTTCAGTTCATGGACAATCTCACGAGGAGTCATTTCAGACATAATGCTTTCCTTCAATTCGGTGGCTGGCAGCGCTTACTGATCGCTGGTCGCTGGCAGCATTCCCGCAGGGATCTCCAGCTCTTCAATCGTATGATGGTGGTTGGTGAACACACAGATGTCACCGGCAATCTTCAGGGCTTTTTCCGCAATCTCGCGCGCATCCAGCTCGGTATTTTCCAGCAGAGCAATCGCCGCCGCCTGGGCATAGTTACCGCCGGAACCAATCGCAATCAGGTCATGCTCCGGCTGCAGCACATCACCATTACCGGTAATGATCAGCGATGCGGTTTCATCTGCCACCGCCAGAATCGCTTCCAGGCGGCGTAACGCACGGTCACTGCGCCAGTCTTTAGCCAGTTCAACCGCGGCTTTGGTCAGGTGTCCCTGGTGCATTTGCAATTTACTTTCGAAACGCTCAAATAGCGTGAATGCGTCCGCCGTACCACCCGCGAATCCGGCCAATACTTTGTTGTTGTACAAACGACGAACTTTGCGCGCGTTGCCTTTCATCACGGTATTGCCAAGCGAGACTTGTCCGTCACCTGCGATGACAACTTTGTTATTACGACGTACAGATACGATGGTAGTCACTAGGAACCCCTTTGTGGTTTTCACTATCAAGATAGTGGTTATATGAGGCTGGAAAATCAAAATTCAAGGGAAAGAATCAGCGCCACAACGCAAAACGCCCGGAGAAACTCCGGGCGTTACTGCTATCAGGTTTACTGCTGCTCTTTCCAGATAGCACAAGGCTCAATCTTGGCACGCTGCAGCTTATGCTTGTCACGCTCAGCGTCGCGCTTGAACTTGTAAGGGCCGAGAACCACCCGGAACCAGCTGCTGCCTTCCTTGTTGCGGATCTTACTGCTCAGCCCCTGAAAGGCGATATCCAGCTTGCGGGTTTCAGCCTGATGCATGGTTTTATAGGCCCCGCACTGCATGATGTAAGGAATGTCCGACACCTGCAGCTCTTTGGCTTTGACCTCAATCTGGCGATTAGGCAGCGATTCCACGTAATCCCACTGTTCGGTTGGCGGCGGCGGCAGGCTGTTGGCCGGCTGCGGTTTACTGACCGGCTGTGGCTTGGTTTCCACCACTTGCGGTGCTGGTGGCTCGGGATCCTGACTGAGCTGATACAAACCATAGCCAAAGCCGCCCGCCAGCACGAGAGCCAGCAAGCCACTGCGCCAGGGTTTTCTGCGTCGGGGAGTGGGAGTTGTTTTCCGGGTCGGCTTTTTCGGACTACGACCACGTCTTACATAATCTTTATTAGCCACAAACTATTTCAAAAGTTGACAATTTTGCCTTCATGTTAATGCAGTTTCCTGCCGGATAACAGAGCAGAAATGGAAGCGGCGTGTCAAAATACGCCGCTCACACTGAGATATTACTCGTGGTTAAAGCACTAGATTGCACATGGCGGAGCCGCGCTGTCGCGTACCACCAGCTGGGTTTCCAGTAAACGTGAACCGGCCTGAACATCGTTGCCACGCAGCAATTCCAGCATCATCAGCATTGCCTGGCGGCCAATCTCATAACGCGGCTGAGAAATGGTGGTCAGCGGTGGATCGCAGTACTGGGCAAACTGAATGTCATCGAAACCGACCACGGAAAGATCCTGCGGCACTCGCGTACCCAGACGTTTGGCTTCCTGAATCGCTCCAATCGCCATGGTATCGTTGTGGCAGAAAATCGCCGTCGGCGGCTCGGACAACGCCAGCAGCTGACGCACCGCCTGAGCACCCGATTCAAATGAGAAATCACCGCTCACACTGTAGTCTGGATTGCGGGTAATCCCGGAGCGGCGCAGCGCCTGCTGGTAACCTTGCTGGCGGAACTGGCACAGAACGGCCGTATCCGGGCCGGCAATTTGCGCCACCCGTTTGTGGCCCATCTGGGTCAGATAGTTCACCGCTTCAAACGCCGAGGTCAGGTTATCAATATGTACCGTGGGCAGCTCCAGTTCCGGGGCAAACTCACACGCCATCACCATCGGCGGCAGGTTTTTCTGTTCCGGCTTACTGACATCAAACGGCAGGTCGGTCCCGAGCAGCAACATACCGTCCGCCTGCTTGGTGAACACCAGGTTCACAAATGAGCTTTCACGTTTTTTCTGCTGACCGCTGTCACCCAGCAGCACCAGATAACCGTGTTCCATCGCCGCATCTTCAATGCCGCGGATGATCTCGGTGTAATACGGGTCACAGATATCCGGCACAATGGCCACAATCGTTTTGGACTCATTGCGACGCAGATTGCGCGCGAGAGAGTTAGGGGAATAACCAGCTTCTAACACCGCCTCTTCAACCCGTTTACGGGTCGAGGATGAGACTTTCTCGGGATTCATCAGAGCACGCGATACGGTCGCCGTTGATACGCCTGCAAGCTGGGCAACATCCTTCATTGTCGCCATAGGGGGTACTGTCCTCTTTTCTCGGTTCTTAATAAAAATTCATCGTGTCTGAGACACTGATTATCGTTATAGAGCGCCGCCGGGCATCCGGTTTGGCTGCTAACATTGCTTGGATTCACGCTTACCTGCTGCACGTTCGCTTAAGGTTCGCCACATTTAGGCCAGCGAAAACGATTCACTGCGCGATTATGGCATTTAGTGTATTCCTTTCCGATGGGAAAGTTACGGTCTGATTAACAATTTTTGCATCACAAGTGTGATATTTATCACGATAAGAAGGATTTCATTTTTTGACAATTTTACCAGCAAGCCGGATGGGGCTGCTCAGCTCAAATCCTGCGGTTCAATGTCCAGCGTCCAGCGCACTTTAGTGGCCAGCGGCAACATCTGAATCGCCGGGCGTGCGCTGGCTAACAGCTTCTGCATCACCGAACGGCTGGGCGCCTGCAACAGCAACTGCCAGCGAAATTTTCCGGCCCGTTTGGCGAGCGGTGCCGGCGTCGGCCCCAGCACCAGACAACCCTGTTCACTGAGCGGGTGAGCTTCCAGCGTCTGGCGTACCTGACGCAGAAAATCTTCTACCTGCTGCGACTGGTTGCCTTCGGCGCGAAACAGGGTCAGAAAGGTATACGGCGGCAGTTGGGCCAGCTTGCGCTCCGCCAGTGCGGTTTCAGCAAAATGGTGGTAATCCTTGTTGAGCAGCGCCTGCAACAAGGTATGCTCTGGATGGTGGGTCTGCAGCACCACTTCGCCCGGCTTACTCGCCCGCCCGGCCCGGCCCGCCACCTGGATAAACAACTGAGCCAGACGTTCAGAGGCGCGAAAATCACTGCTGTATAATGAGCCATCCACATCCAGCAGCGCCACCAGAGTTACATCGGGGAAATGGTGGCCTTTGGCCAGCATCTGGGTGCCGATCAAAATCTGATATTCGTTATTGCGGATCGCTTGCAGCGCTGATTCCAGACTGCCTTTGCGCCGGGTACTGTCACGGTCAATCCGAATCGTCTTGTAGTCCGGAAACAGTTCCCCCAGTTGCGCCTCGAGCTGCTCGGTGCCGACCCCGACCGTGACCAAATGCGTCGAGCCACACCCCTGACACTGGTGGATCACCGGACGCTGTGAGCCGCAGTGGTGGCAGCGAATCTCGTTACTGTACTGATGGTAGGTATAATAAGCATCACACCGCTGACAATCGGCGATCCAGCCACATTCGTGACACATCAGCGCCGGAGAAAAGCCACGCCGGTTGAGGAACAGCAGCACCTGATTGCCCTGCGATAAATGGCGGCGCATTTCCGCAATCAACGGCGCGGACAAACCGCTTTCCAGATACAGGCCTTTGACATCCAGCACCCGGTTGGTGGTCGGGCGCGCCGTTCCGGCACGCTGGGTCAGATGCAGATGATGGTATTTGCCGCTCAGGGCATTATGCAGCGTTTCCAGCGCCGGGGTGGCACTGCCGAGCACAATCGGGATCTGCTCCAGATTGGCACGCATCACCGCCACATCGCGTGCGTGGTAGCGCAGGCTGTCCTGCTGTTTATACGAAGAGTCATGCTCTTCGTCAACAATGATGATGCCGAGATCGGCAAACGGGGTCAGCAGCGCGGAACGGGTACCAATCACGATACCGGCTACTTTGTCGCGCGCGGCCAGCCAGGCATTGAGACGTTCGGTTTCATTGAGACCGGAGTGAATCACCTCAACCGGCACATTAAACCGTTTACGAAAACGGTTAATGGTTTGCGGCGTCAGGCCAATTTCCGGCACCAGCACCAGCGCCTGGCGGCCTTGTGCCAGCACCGGCTTGATAAGATTAAGGTAGACTTCAGTTTTACCCGAGCCTGTTACGCCCTGCAGCAGATAACAGCCGAATGCCGGCTGATGGTTGACCGTTGCAATTGCGATGGCCTGCTCAGAGTTCAACTTGGGCTTATCGACCGCGGCTTCCGGCTCTGCTGGCCAGGGCCGGAACTGCGGACGCTGTTCACTGACTTCAATCCAGCCTTTGTTCTGCAGGGTGTTGAGTGTCGCACTCGACACTTCCTCATCCAGCATCACCTGATGAGGGACCGGGCCAGAAGCGACCAGATTCATCACCTTGGCCTGTTTAATCGCACGGCCAAAGCCCTGCATCAGCTGATCGCGCCCGGCGGCAGTAATGAGCCACTCTTTACTGCTGGCAAAATCAGCCGCTTTACCTTTACGCAGCGCTCCCGGCAGAGCATTAGCCAGGGTCTCGCCAAGTGGATGCTGATAAAACTGACTGCACCACTGCAGCAGGCGATACAGTTTATCCGGCCAGACTGGTTGGGTATCGAGCACGGCCTTGAGCGCTTTGAGCTGCTCACGCGGAAACTCGGACTCCTGCACCAGTGCAGTCACAATGCCGACCAGAGTCTGGCGCCCGAACGGCACAGAAACGCGGCCGCCGATAATCGGAAACAGGTGGCCGGGAATCAGGTAATCAAATTGCTTATCAAGCGGCACCGGCAGGGCAACGCGAGCAATAGTTGGGCGCATAACAATCCGTCAGCAATTAAGTCAGTTAAGGACGCCACAGTCTACTGGAAGACGGGCATAAATTCGACCCGCACATGGCGGGCAAAAGGCCGTATGCGGCACGCCGGCAGCAGTTCGGGCATCGGGTCTGGCCGTTGGCACCGCCAACCCGTCATGCTCTGAGCGGCTGTTTGCTATGGCTGGCTAAAATAACGCCGAAATCGGTTGATCCGGGCTAGCAGATTCATTACTATATCGCGCCTTAATGGTCCTCAGCAGTCAGCTGTGACCATGGCAATCGTATTATTAACGTTACGTGTGGTGTCCGGCTCAGACTCGGATGGCGACACGGCCCAATTTTTGAGGTTATCCCATGAAAGCTGGTATCCACCCAGAATACAAAGAAGTAAATGCAAGCTGCTCTTGCGGCAACACTTTCGTTTTCAAATCTACTCTAGGTAAAGAAGAAATGCACCTGGACGTATGTGACAAGTGCCACCCATTCTACACTGGTAAGCAACGTGTTGTTGACACTGGCGGCCGTGTTGATCGCTTCAACAAGCGTTTCGGCGCACTGTCAAGCAAGAAGTAATTTTTACTTTACGCGAAGATTTCAAAAAGGACGCTACGGCGTCCTTTTTTCATGCCTGCCATCTGCCCGTCCCCCCGCTCTACGACTAAAGTCTACCCTGATCACAAAACAGCTGGTCTTATCAGCCAAAAACTCACGCATTTTGTACGATTATACAGCACCCCTGCCTAGTCACTATTTCAGGCATCAACTAAAATGTGCGCCCCTTTTCCAAAAATAATAAGAGAACCTCCCCTATGTCCGACGACAATCGTCAACAATTAAGCGCGGAAGAAGCCTTCCGCCAACGTGCTCTGGATTACCACGCGCAGCCGACCCCGGGTAAAATCGCGGTCTCGATCACCAAACCGGCTGACTCAGCCACTGATCTGGCGTTAGCTTACAGCCCGGGCGTGGCAGAACCGGTACGTGAAATCGCTCAGAATGTCGATAACGTTTACAAATACACCGCCAAAGGCAACACAGTGGCGGTGATCTCAAACGGTACCGCAATCCTTGGCCTGGGTAACCTGGGGCCAATGGCCTCTAAACCGGTCATGGAAGGTAAAGCGCTGCTGTTCAAACGTTTTGCCGGCCTCGACTCCATTGATATTGAAGTGAAACACCGCACCATCGATGAGTTTATCGACACCGTCGCTAACATCGCTGACACCTTTGGCGGTATCAACCTGGAAGACATCAAAGCGCCGGACTGTTTTGAGATCGAGCGTCGCCTGATTGAACGTTGTGACGTGCCAGTGTTCCACGATGACCAGCACGGCACGGCGATCGTGACCGCAGCAGGCATGCTGAACGCGATTGAACTGCAAGGCAAAGAACTGTCTGAGTGTGTGATTGTCTGTCTGGGTGCGGGTGCCGCAGCGGTAGCGTGTATGGAACTGCTGATCAAATGCGGTGCGATGCGTGAGAAGATTTACATGCTCGACCGTAAAGGTGTCATCCACACCCGTCGTGACGATCTGAACCAGTACAAGCAACTGTTTGCCAACAACACCGACAAACGCACCCTGGAAGATGTGATTGCCGGCGCGGATCTGTTCCTGGGTGTATCAGGCCCGAACCTGCTGTCCGCCGATGCGCTGAAGCTGATGGCTGACAAGCCTGTGGTGTTCGCCTGCTCTAACCCGGATCCGGAAATCAAACCAGAGCTGGCTCACGCGGTGCGTGACGACCTGATCATGGGCACCGGACGCAGTGACTACCCGAACCAGGTCAACAACGTGCTGTGTTTCCCGTTCATCTTCCGCGGCGCGCTGGATGTACGTGCTAGCGAAATCAATGATGAGATGAAACTGGCGGCGGTCGAAGCGATTCGTCAACTGGCGAAAGAAGAGGTGCCGGCAGCCGTACTACAAGCCGCAGGCAGTGACAGCCTGACCTACGGTCATCAGTACATTATTCCTAAGCCCATGGATCCGCGCCTGCTGCCCCGCGTGGCTAAGGCAGTCGCACAAGCTGCGGTTGACTCTGGTGTCGCACGGATCGAGATGCCGCATAACTATATGCAAGATTAGTAAGCAGCATGCCGGATAAACACTCCGGTGACGGAAGCGTTGATCCTTGCGGGTTAACAATGCCCTGATGCTTAAAAATGATCTGAGAGCTAACAATGCAAAAACCCTGGTCAGTAACCAGGGTTTTTTTATGCTGATGCGGTGCACAGCGACTTAGTCGTCGTATGCCTCAAACTCGATACCCATCGCCGTCATCAGCGCTTTGGCCTCGGTCGGAATATCATCCGGACGGTCTTTACGCAGGTCTTCGTCGGTTGGCAGCGGCTGACCGGTGTAAGCATGCAGAAACGCTTCACACAGCAGTTCACTGTTAGTGGCATGACGTAAATTATTGATCTGTCGACGAGTACGTTCATCCGTCAGCACTTTAAGTACCTTAAGCGGAATCGAGACAGTGATCTTTTTGACCTGCTCGTTCTTCTTCCCATGTTCCGCGTACGGGCTAATATATTCGCCGTTCCAGTCTGCCATTGCGCACCTTCGTAAATTTGAATTCGAGTTGAGTTTTTCAAAGACCTCAATTTTAGCGGGATTTACTGCCATAAGCAAAGACATATAGACGTCTAGAAGTGTTGACGTCTTCTTTTTTGAGCAGTAAAGTGTGATGTTATTCACCGGAGTGAACATTTGCTTCACCACTCACCCCGGAATTGGATTTACACATCGCCCGGAATTGTTTGAAATCCCAATAGCAGCTATGCCAATGCTTACCATTGCCCGCTCTGTAGCCCGATTCGCTCGGTGACAGAGCTCAGGGAATCAACCATTCAGGAAACACCAGACAGGAAAGGAAACGCTCATGACCAATCGCAAGCCAGCCACCATCGCGGTTCGCACCGGTATTGAATCTGACACCCAGTATCACGCCGTTGTTCCACCCATTTATCTCTCAACCAACTATGGCTTTCCTGCATTTGGTGAAGTGCCAAAATACGACTACACCCGCTCCGGCAACCCGAACCGTGGCCTGCTAGAACAAGCCCTGTCTGAACTGGAATCCGGTGCGGATGCCGTGGTCACCAACTGCGGCACATCAGCACTGAACCTGTGGGTCTCGGCATTCCTGTCGCCGGGCGAAATCATTATCGCACCGCATGACTGCTATGGCGGTACTTACCGTCTGTTCAACACCCGCGCCAAGAAAGGCGATTTCAAAGTGCTGTTTGTTGACCAGTCTGACGACGCGGCAATAGCCGCAGCTTTTGCCCAGAAGCCAAAGCTGGTGCTGCTGGAAACGCCGTCTAACCCGCTGGTACGAGTGGTGGATATTGAGAAAATCTGTCAGCAGGCGCAAGCGGTCGGTGCTCTGGTAGCGGTCGACAATACCTTTTTGACCCCTGTGTACCAAAAGCCTCTGCTGCTTGGTGCCGACTTCGTGGTGCACTCGACCACTAAATACCTCAATGGTCACTCGGATGTGATTGGCGGTGTGATCATCAGTAAAGACGCCGAACACGCCACCGAGCTGGCATGGTGGGGTAACTGCATCGGCGCCACCGGCACGCCGTTTGACAGCTACATGACTTTGCGTGGCCTGCGCACCCTGGGGGCCCGTATGCGCGTGCATGAAGAGAGCTCGCAGCAAATCCTCGCTTACCTGCAAAACCAGGAGCTGGTCAAAGTGATTTACCACCCTAGCCTGCCAAATCATCCGGGTCATGACATCGCCAAGAAACAGCAGCTTGGCTTTGGTTCCATGCTGAGCTTTGAATTCGGCGGTTCATTCGAGCAGCTGAAATATTTTGTCGGTGAACTGCAGCTGTTCTCACTGGCCGAATCGCTGGGCGGCGTGGAAAGCCTGGTATGTCATCCGGCCAGCATGACTCACCGCGCGATGGGCGAAGAAGCGCTGGCCGAAGCCGGCGTCTCTCAGCAGTTGCTGCGCCTGTCGGTGGGTCTGGAAGATGCGAGCGATCTGATTGCCGACCTCGACCAGGCCTTCACCAAAGCCAAGGAGGCCTTTTAATGTCGGTTTCACGTCAGCTGCATAAATTTGGTGGTAGCAGCCTTGCGGATCCGGAATGTTATCAACGGGTCGCGCACATTCTGCGTGACTACTCTCAGGCCGACGATCTGGTGGTGGTGTCTGCCGCCGGTAAAACCACCAACCGCCTGATTGAATTTCTTGAAGCGCTCAACAAAGATGGCCGCGCCGCGCACGAAGCACTGCAGGCCCTGCGCCAGTTCCAGGTCCAGTTGATTGAAGGTTTGCTGGAAGGCGAAGTCGCAGACCATCTGCTGACCGAGCTGAGCGGCGAGTTCGTCGCACTGGGAGAACTGACCGCACCACTGAGCAAAGCGCAGCAAGCCGCGGTTCTCGGCCACGGCGAACTCTGGTCTGCCCGCCTGCTGGCAGCGCTGCTTAACCAGCAAAAATTGCCGGCAGTGGCTCAGGACGCACGTGCGTTTCTGCGCGCCGAAACCGGCACTCAGCCGGAAGTCGATCGCGCCCGCTCTTACCCGTTACTGAAAGCAGTCCTGGCCCAGCATGCTCATCACCGGGTGATCATCACCGGCTTTATGGCCCGCAACGAGCAAGGCGAAACCGTATTGCTCGGCCGCAACGGTTCTGACTACTCAGCCACCGTGATCGGTGCCCTGGCCGATGCCGAACGCGTCACCATCTGGAGTGATGTGGCCGGCGTGTACAGCGCTGACCCGCGTCTGGTGTCGGAGGCCTGTCTGTTGCCACTGCTGCGCCTGGATGAAGCCAATGAACTGGCCCGTCTGGCCGCTCCTGTGCTGCACAGCCGCACCTTACAACCCGTCGCACAGAGCGCGATGGAGCTGCAGCTGCGTTGCAGCTACCAGCCTGAGTCGGGGTCGACCCGGATTGAACGTGTGCTGGCCTCTGGTCGCGGCGCCAAAATCATCACGTCACTCGATGAAGTGCTGCTGCTGGAACTGGCCTTTGGCCAGGGTCACGACTTTGCCCGTGCTCAGGCCGAAGTGCTGGAAAAACTCAAACGCGCTCAGCTCGAGCCGCTGGCGTTTGAGCTGCAGGCCGATCAGCACTGCCTGCGTCTGGCTTACACCACAGAGATCGCCTCCGGCGCGCTTTCCTTGCTGCAGGATGTGGCGATTGAAGCCGAGATTCGCCTCAAGGAAGGCTTCGCTCTGGTCGGCGCTGTCGGCGCAGGTGTCACCAAAAATGCCCAGCACAGCTACGGCTTTTTCCAGCAGCTGAAAAATGCGCCGGTCGAATTTATCAGCGAAGCCGAATCCGAGCTGAGCCTGGTTGCGGTACTGCGTCAGTGTGATGTGAATCCTCTGGTGACCGGTCTGCATACCCAGTTGTTCCAGGCCCAGAAACGGGTCGGACTGGCGCTGTGCGGCAAAGGCAACATCGGCTCAAGCTGGCTGAAACTGTTCGCTGAACAAAAAGACGATCTGGAAAAACGCTACGGCATGCACTTCGAGCTGGTGGCCGTGATCGACAGCCAGGCGTATCTGTTTAAACCGCAGGGTATTGATGCAGCCTCAGTACTGAGCAGCTACGCCGATGAAGCGCAGCCTAATGACGGCCATACCTGGCTTAAACAGTTGGGCGCCATCCAGGGCTTTGATGAAGTGATTGTGCTCGATGTCACCGCCAGCGCCGACGTTGCCAGCCTGTATCCGCAAATCGCCGAACAGGGCATGCACCTGATCTCTGCCAACAAAGTGGCAGGCTCGGCTGCAGGAGATTACTACTACCAGGTTAAAGATGCCTTCGCCAAGATCAGCCGTCACTGGCTATACAACGCCACAGTAGGTGCCGGCCTGCCGATTAACCACACGGTCCGTGACCTGCGTGAGAGCGGCGACGAAATCACCGCCCTGTCGGGCATTTTCTCCGGCACTCTGTCCTGGTTGTTCCAGCAGTATGACGGCAATGTGCCGTTCAGCGAACTGGTTGATCTGGCCTGGCAGCAAGGCCTGACTGAACCGGATCCACGTCATGACCTAGACGGCTCAGACGTGATGCGCAAACTGGTGATTCTGGCGCGCGAATCCGGCCTGGACATCGAACCGGACAGCGTCAAAGTCGAGTCACTGGTGCCGGCCGAACTGCAGGATTTGTCGCTGGATGATTTCCTGGATCGCAGCCAGTTGCTCAACGAGCGTCTGGCCGAGCGTCTGGCCCGCGCCCAGAAGCAGGACAAGGTGCTGCGTTACGTTGCGCGTCTGGAAAAAGACGGCAAAGCCACGGTCGGAGTCGAAGCGCTGGATAAAGAGCATCCGCTCGCCAACCTGCTGCCGTGTGACAACATCTTCGCCATCGAGAGTAAATGGTACCGCGATAATCCGCTGGTGATTCGTGGCCCGGGGGCCGGACGCGAAGTCACCGCCGGAGCGATCCAATCCGATCTCAACCGTTTGGCGGGCCAGCTGTAATCAACACTATGCTACAAACGACGGCAGCTAAAGATAGCGGCGGCTAAAAACGACGACTGATAACAAACGTACAAAGCTCGCCTGTTTGGCGAGCTTTTTTACTATTATTCTAGAGAAACATCCATCGACAGGATAAACGTCGAATATCACCGTCAGACACGTCAATGATGTGCAATTGCTGACATTATTGTTGAAATAAGCTCACGTTCAACATGAAAAAAGTTCATATTTACAATGTTGACATTAAAATGTATTCAAGACATTCTGTAGCCATATAGACGTCTAAACGTCAATTTCAATTTAGTGTTCGCGTTGTGGCCGCCGTATGCCACAAGGAGAGGAAAATGGGATACACGCACGCCAGTCATATCGATGCTCTCAATCAGAACATCGCTGATATTTCAGACATCAACGTTTCATTTGAGTTTTTCCCGCCGAGCACACCGCAAATGGAAGAGACGCTGTGGAATTCGGTTCACCGTCTGAAAACCCTGCAACCGAAATTTGTTTCGGTGACTTACGGCGCGAACTCCGGTGAACGTGACCGTACCCACTCCATCATTAAAGCGATCAAAGATCAGACCGGTCTGGTCGCGGCCCCCCACCTGACCTGTATTGATGCGTCACGTGAAGAGCTAATTCAAATTGCTGACGACTACTGGAACAACGGCATCCAGAATATCGTCGCCCTGCGTGGTGACATTCCTAAAGGCGGCGGCAAACCAGATATGTACGCGTCTGATCTGGTCGCATTGCTTAAATCCCGCCACGACTTTGATCTGTCAGTGGCCGCTTTCCCGGAAGTTCACCCGGAAGCCAAGAGCGCGCAATCTGACCTGCTTAACCTGAAACGCAAAGTCGATGCCGGTGCTAACCGTGCCATCACCCAGTTCTTCTTTGATGTCGAAAGCTACCTGCGTTTTCGTGACCGCTGCGTATCGGCCGGTATCGATGTAGAAATCGTTCCGGGTATCCTGCCGGTGTCTAACTTCAACCAGGCGCAGCGCTTCGCCGCGCAGAACAACGTCAAAGTCCCGAGCTGGATGGCAAAACAGTTTGACGGCCTGGATGATGATCCGGTGACCCGTCAGTTGGTGGGGGCCAGCCAGGCGATCGACATGATTCGTATCCTGTCGCGTGAAGGCGTGAAAGATTTCCACTTCTATACGCTAAACCGTGCCGAGATGACCTACGCCCTGTGTCATACCCTGGGTGTACGTCCGAACAGGCAAAAATAATCGGTGATTGGCCTGTCGGACCGCAGGCAAACCCAACCTGCAAAAACGCCGACCATCTGGTCGGCGTTTTTTGATTCTTCAGGTCGTCGTTATTCAACGTCGTCCATTTTACCCAGCAGGCTGCGGATACGCTCTTGCCATGCTGCGTGTTCCTGTTGAACTTGCTGCGCACGCTGCTCCAGCGCTTCACGCTCGGCTTTCAGCTCAGAAGCTTCAGTGCTCAGCTTCTGTTTTTCTTCTTTCAGTTCTTCAACTTCCATTTGCAGCAGGGCGATTGTATCAACCGCAGTTTGAATTTTCGCTTCTAATTGTTCTAGCACTTCAAAAGACATGGTACTTACCTTTTTCTTGATTCGGTCGAGGTGACAGTCACTTCAGTTATCTTTCCATTCTACTCAGCCAAGCGCAGAGAAACACTCACTATATTCGATATTTTGCGCCATTCGCTTAAAAAAACAGCGTAAATTGACCTGGCGTTAACTTTACCAGCGGTTAACAAACATCCAGCCGCAGAAATCGTCTTATTGACGCCGATTTTGATCCAGGCTAAACCGTGCACAAATCAAAACCCGAACCTTGCACGCCGAATATGCTAAACTTCGCGCAACTTTCCCCCTCTGGCTGACATGCCGCCGCATACGGCACGCTCACATGCGATCAACACTGCATGATGGCAGCGCAGGACGCGAGAGGATAACGATTTTTCAGGTTTGGAGTGAGCATGAAACGCGATTTAGCAATGGCTTTTTCACGGGTGACGGAAGGCGCAGCCCTGGCAGGCTACAAATGGCTCGGCCGTGGCAATAAAAACGCCGCTGACGGTGCCGCAGTAGAAGTGATGCGGACCTTATTAAATAAAACCGACATCCGTGGTGAAATCGTCATCGGTGAAGGCGAAATCGATGAAGCGCCGATGCTGTACATTGGTGAACACGTCGGTTTGGGCGGCGATGAAGTCGATATCGCCGTCGACCCGATTGAAGGCACCCGTATGACGGCAATGGGCCAGTCCAATGCGCTGGCAGTGCTGGCTGCCGGTGAACGTGGCAGCTTCCTCAAGGCGCCGGATATGTACATGGAGAAACTGGTGGTGGGTCCGGGCGCGAAAGGCTGTATTGACCTCGACAAACCATTGCAGGAAAACCTGGAGAATATCGCCGCGGCGCTGCATAAACCGCTCAGCAACCTGACGGTCATCACCCTGGCCAAACCACGTCACGATAACATTATCGCTGAGATGCAAAACCTCGGCGTACGCGTTTTTGCGGTGCCGGATGGCGATGTGGCAGCCTCCATTCTGACCTGTATGCCTGACAGCGAAGTGGACGTGATGTATTGCATCGGCGGCGCGCCGGAAGGTGTGGTGTCGGCTGCGGTTATCCGCGCGCTGGACGGTGATATGCAAGGCCGTCTGCTGCCACGCCATAAAGTCAAAGGCGACAGTGACGACAACCGTATCTGGGGCGCTAAAGAGCTGGAGCGTTGCCGGGAAATGGGCGTTGAGGCTGAAGTGATCCTCAAGCTGGAAGATATGGCGCGCAGTGACAATGTGATTTTCTCCGCCACCGGTATTACCAAAGGTGATCTGCTGGAAGGCATTACCCGCCAGGGTAATATTGCCACCACCGAGACTCTGCTTATTCGTGGCCGCTGTCGTACCATTCGCCGCATCAAGTCGATCCACTATCTGGAGCGTAAAGATCCGGAAGTGCGTGAAGCGATTCTGTAAGCGCGCAGTGTGAATGGCCGCTATCGCTGATAAGGATAGCGGCCATAACAAAAAAGACCGCCGCAGCGGTCTTTTTCAGTTGTGACACTCAGCAGCCGACTTAGAACAGCTCTTCAGCGACTTTGTACAGGTCGGTACGCACCGGACGCTTCATGTTTTCAATCGCGTCGATGATGTCGTGGTGAACCAGCTGCTCTTTCTGGATACCGACACAGCGGCCGCCGTAGCCTTCCATCAGCAGGTGCACCGCGTAGTTACCCATGCGCGATGCCAGTACACGGTCAAACGCTGTTGGTTTACCGCCGCGCTGAATGTGACCAAGAATCGTAGCGCGGGTTTCGCGGCCAGTCGCTTTCTCAATCTCTTGCGCCAGTTGGTTGGCGTCCATCATCAGCTCAGTCAGCGCGATAATCGCGTGTTTCTTGCCTTTCTTGATGCCATCCTGGATGTTAGAGATCAACTGCTCCATGTCCAGGCCGGTTTCCGGTGTAATGATGTACTCACAACCACCCGCCACTGCTGACATCAGGGTCAGGTCACCACAATGACGACCCATGATCTCCACGATAGAGATCCGCTGGTGTGACGATGAAGTGTCACGCAAACGGTCAATCGAATCGATCACTGTGTTGAGTGCAGTCAGGTAAC
Organism: Vibrio sp. ABG19; assembly: GCF_029962385.1. Classification (NCBI taxonomy): domain Bacteria; kingdom Pseudomonadati; phylum Pseudomonadota; class Gammaproteobacteria; order Vibrionales; family Vibrionaceae; genus Vibrio; species Vibrio sp. ABG19. Next base: position 1,004,079 of record NZ_CP071708.1, read on the forward strand.
CAATGGTGTAATCCGTGCCTGCGATATCATTATCGATAGTGCCTGGCAGACCGATACATGGGTAACCCATTTCAGTCAGTTTCTTCGCACCCATGTACGAACCGTCACCACCGATCACAACCAGTGCATCAATGCCGTGTTTTTTCAGGTTTTCGATCGCTTTTTCACGCACTTCGACTTCACGAAACTGTGGAAAACGTGCCGAGCCCAGGAAGGTACCACCGCGGTTGATGACATCAGATACGCTGGAGCGATCCAGCTGCTTGATGCGATCTTCGTACAGGCCCTGATAGCCGTCGTAGATACCATACACTTCCAGGCCTGCGCCCAAGGCAGTACGAACCACGCCGCGAATTGCAGCATTCATGCCCGGGGCGTCGCCGCCACTTGTCAAAATACCGATCTTCTTAATCATGCTCACCCTCGATTTTTGGGAACTTAATATAATTTTTCTATACCGCCCGCTAACGACATTCAGGCGGCAAAAGCATTGTTATCTGTGCGTTATGTTACATTTCCTAAATAGGAATACTACAGTTATTGCACGATTTTCTGTAACTTTTTTACTTATGTAAGAGTATTACAGTTTTAGCCATCCCGGTTGTTGATTCACATCAGGATCCGGTTTCTTTCATGAACTGAGAAAAGATAGTCAAGATCGCTGGTATTTGCCTTACCAGCCCTGAAATTTTTGCTTCCTTTCCACTCCGAATACCACGGAGTAAGGGTCCTGGTGAATCAGCACATCGGCGCCCGGAAATGCCTTACGCAGCTTCGCTTCAACAATATCTGAAATACGGTGCGCTTCAATCAGAGGAATATTGTCATCGAGTTCCAGATGCAACTGGATAAATCTTACAGGTCCGGACATACGGGTACGCAGCTGATGCACCCCCATCACCCCTTCCACCGATAATGAAATAGTGCGGATCTGAACCAGTTCTTCATCCGGGAGTTTATGATCAAGCAGAGTATGTACCGCGTGGTAAGCCATCCGGTAAGCACTGTATAAAATGTAGATGCCGATGCCGACTGCAAATAGCGCATCGGCCTGCTTGATCCCAAACCAGCTCAGCCCCAGCGCAACCATGATCGCCGCATTCATCAGTAAATCGGACTGGTAATGCAGTGAATCAGCCGCAATCGCCTGGCTGCCGGTTTTGGCCACCACCGCCCGCTGAAACATCACCAGGGCGGCCGTGACAAGCATGGCAAACGCACTGACATAAATACCGTATTCCGGAGACTGCAGTTCATGCGGGCGGAAAAAGCGGTCGATCCCGTTCAGAATCAGAAAACAGGCTGAACCGGAAATAAACATTGCCTGAGCCAGGGCGGCCAGTGATTCAGCTTTCCCGTGCCCGAAGGTGTGCTCCCGGTCAGCGGGCTGCAACGAATAGCGCACCACCACCAGGTTGACCACTGACGCCGCGATGTCGAGCAGCGAATCAATCAGAGAAGCCAGCAGGCTGACCGAACCGGTCACCCACCAGGCGGCAATTTTACAAATAAGCAGCAGTGTCGCGACCGCAGTGGCCGTCCACGCCGCGGTGGTGACAAGTCGGGCGTATTCCTGTTTCATATTAGGTTACCAAATCAAAACAATGGCTTAATTATACCCACATCGTGCTTGAATGTGAGTAAAAGATCATCACCCTCTGGCCGCAGGAATGGACTGTAAGCCACAACGAAAACAGGCAGCCGAAGCTGCCTGTGGTTTCTTTCAGTGTGATTATTGCGCCGCTTCTGAGGCTGGCTGTTTACCTTGCTGGCCTTTGTCACCTCGATAACCATGCTCACCTTTCGCGCCTGGATGTCCACCACGCGGCCGCTCTTTCCAGCACTGCGTCATGCGCTCTTGTTGCAGTGACTCAAACTGGCTTTTCTGTTCCGCAGTCAGGACATTAAGCATCTGATGACGCTTCTCCATCATACGCACCCGGTGCTCGACTTGTTTTTCCGCCATCTGTTTGGCCAGTGCAGTCGCCGCAGCTTTATCAAAGTTTGGCGCCAGCATTAATGCGCGCTCTTGCTGATGCAGCGCCTGCATCTCTTCTTTCATGCCTGAACGCGGCTGCTTTTTCATCTCAGCACGGCCTTGCTCGCGCAGACTGCGCAGTTGCTCTTGTTGCGCATCGCTCAGGTTCAGTTGCTTAAACAGAGCCCGTTCAGCGCCGGGGCCACAGTCACGCTGATGCGGTGCTTTATCTCCACCCGCAGCCAATACGCTGGTGGCGCCTAGTGTGGCTGGTAAAATCAATGCGGCAAGCATCCATTTTTTTACGTTTTTCATCCTCGTATCCTCTCAGGTTTGACATTTGCTTACAGGCTGCTTTCGCAACGCTTGAGGTTAGAATACAAACTGCCAGGTAAAGTGACGTTTAGAGTGCGTAAATCTACGTAAAGAGTGCAATCGGCGCTGATTCAGCGCACTATTTCGCAGTAAACTACATTCATCAACGCGGTTTTACGAGGCAGTTATGGCGCACATTCTTCTTATTGATGACGACACCGAGCTCACCAGCCTGTTAAAAGAGGTCCTGAGCTATGAAGGGTTTGAGGTATCCGAAGCCAACGATGGCGAAGCGGGATTACAGGCGGTGAGTGAGCAGACCGATCTGGTCCTGCTTGATGTCATGATGCCGAAAATGAACGGAATGGAAACCCTGAAAAAGCTACGTGAAAACTGGCAAACGCCAGTACTGATGCTGACCGCCAAGGGTGAAGAAATTGATCGGGTAATTGGCCTTGAGCTCGGCGCAGACGACTACCTGCCCAAACCATTCAGTGACCGGGAGCTGCTGGCTCGCATCCGCGCTATTTTGCGCCGTACCAATCCGCATCAGCCGGCCAAAACCTCCGATGTGATTGAGTGTCAGGATCTGCAACTCTACCCCGGCAAACAGGAAGCTTATTGCCAGGGTGAGCTGCTCGATCTGACCAGCACCGAATTTGCCCTGCTGACCCATTTTGTTCAGAATCCGGGCGAAACTCTGACTAAAGAGTCGCTCAGCCTGGATGTGCTCGGCAAACATCTGGCCGCGTTTGACCGTGCCATCGACATGCATGTCTCGAACCTGCGCAAAAAACTGCCCGAGCGCTGCGATGGCAAACCGCGGATTAAAACTCTGCGCGGACGCGGCTATCTGATGGTGCTGGAGGATTGATGCGCTTGCCCAAGTTCAACAACCTGTACGGCCGTATTTTTGCCATCTTCTGGTTTACCATGATGTTGGTGGTGATTGCTGTGTTGTCGCTGCCCCATCTTGATCCGCGCAAATCACGCGATATGCCGGCCGATGCTTACCAACGCATGCTGGAACAAAAAGAGGTGATCGAAGCGCGCTTTAGCGGCGATAAAAACCTGGCCCGCATCATCAAGGTACTGGAGAACCGCGCCGACGAACCGCATGAGAAAGGACCGCGCTTTTTTATTACCGATCAGGAAGGCAATATCCTCACCACACGTAAACATCCGGATTTCAAACTGAAAGCACTACGTAACTTTACTACCAGTATCGAATCCGTGGATAAACCGCAACAGCGTTTGTATGGCCGCTACATGGTTGCCGGACCGGCACCGATCAGCCTGGCAGGACAGAATTTACTGCTGTATGTCGGCCTGCGCTGGGATCAGCCGCCACCATTTCTGCTGCGCCTGTTCGATCGCCCGCTGCAGCTGTTACTGGCCGTGATGCTGGTCAGCACACCGCTGCTGCTGTGGCTGGCCTGGGCACTGAGCCAGCCGGCACAGCGCCTCGCTCAGGCCGCACAACGTGTCGCGCGTGGTGAATTTGAAGTGGATGCCAGCCTGGAAAAAGGCACCACTGAGTTTCGCCAGGCCGGACGCAGCTTCAACCAGATGGTGGAAGCGGTCAATCAGATGATTTCCGGTCAGCAGCGTTTGCTGTCCGACATCTCGCACGAGCTGCGTTCTCCGCTCACCAGACTGAGAATGGCGAATGCACTGGCAACCCGTAAACAGGGGGCCAGCCCGGAACTGGAGCGTATCGATACCGAAGCCCAGCGTCTGGAGCAGATGATTAGTGAACTGCTGGAATTATCACGTATGCAGACCAACAGCCAGATGAGCCGCGAAGTGCAGCCACTGAGCAGCCTGTGGGAAGAACTGCTCAGCGATGCCCAGTTTGAGGCCGAGCAGATGAACAAAACTCTGACCATGGAAGAGATCCCGAACCGCCATATCTCCGGCAATCCGCCGCTGCTGATGAGCGCGCTGGAGAACATAGTACGCAATGCGATTCACTACGGCCACGACAAAATAGCTGTCCACTTCTCGGTTTCAGCGCAGCAGGTGACGGTCAGCGTGGAAGATAACGGTGAAGGCGTGCCGGACAGTGAACTGGAAGAGATCTTCCGTCCGTTTTACCGTGTCTCGACCGCGCGCGATCGCCACAGTGGGGGAACCGGGCTGGGCCTGGCCATCACCGAAAGCGCCATTCGCCAGCACAGTGGTAAGATTGCCGCCAGCCGCAGCGAGCTGGGCGGTTTGAAAGTCACCTTTACCCTGCCGCTGCAGGACTGACCGCGCCGGGAGAGCGCCCGCGCTTCCGGCTGCACAAAAACCACACAAAAGACGTAGTTGATAATGAGAATGGTTATCAATATTATCTGTATTGATTGAACGGAGGATCAACTATGTCGCATACATTCCCTGAACTGCCATACGCCTACGATGCCCTGGAACCCTACATCGATGCGCAAACCATGCAAGTGCACTACAGCAAGCACCACCGCACTTACTACGATAAGTTTATGACCGCGATTAAAGGTACTGAGTATGAGCAAACCCCGCTCGATGAGTTGTTTGCACGTATTTCGACCCTGCCTGCAGCGATTCGTAACAACGGCGGTGGCTATTACAATCACATCCTGTACTGGAACTGCATGACGCCACAAGGCGGCGGTCAGCCTGAAGGCGAACTGGCCGATGCCATCGAACGCACGTTCGGCAGTTTCAGCCAATTCCAGCAACAGTTTTCCGACGCAGCCGTCAACACCTTCGGCTCAGGTTTTGTCTGGCTGGTGGTGCGTGATGGTGAGCTGGTGATCAGCTCAACCAGCAATCAGGACAACCCGCTGATGGACATTGCCAATATACGCGGAGAGCCGATTCTGGCTCTGGATGTATGGGAACATGCTTACTACATCAGCTATCAGAACCGTCGACCTGACTACATCACCGCCTGGTGGAATGTAGTGAACTGGCAGGCCGTCGCAGAAAACTACGCTGTTGCCAGAGCTCTGGCCGCCTGATAATCCGACCGGTGGCAGCCCCTCCCCAGCTGCTGCCGTTTTTCCTTATCCGAATTGACCACTTCTCTGGGTATATCCACTTCTCTGGGTATATACTGCGGCGTTCAATCACTAAGGAACGCAAAAGCCATGTTAGACATCGCCCTGTATGAACCTGAAATTGCGCCCAACACGGGTAACATTATTCGACTGTGTGCCAACTGCGGTGCCAACCTGCATCTGATTGAACCGCTGGGCTTCGATCTGGAGGAGAAGAAGGTTCGCCGGGCCGGACTGGATTACCATGATTTGGCACGGGTCACCCGCCACAAAGATTATCAGGCCTTTCTCGATTACCTGGCTGAGCGTGGTGAATATCGCATTTTTGCCTGCACCACTAAAACGACCGGTCATCATGTCGATGCCCGCTACCAGGACGGTGATGTGCTGCTGTTCGGACCGGAAACTCGCGGACTACCGGCCGATCTGATTGCGGCTCTACCTCCTGAGCAGCGGATCCGCATTCCTATGATGCCAGAAGCACGCAGCCTCAATCTATCCAATGCCGTGGCTATCATCGCATTCGAAGCCTGGCGTCAGATGGACTTTGCCGGCGCGATTTGAGCCCCCGGCTTCCCGTCTTAACCAGACAAAACCCGGGGATCCCTTGGAGAAACACCGGGCTGAATAAAGCAAAAGCTCCCGCAAGCGGGAGCTTTTTTAGCTTTGGGGTTATGGCAGGCCAAATGCCCTAATGACGATCCAGCTTGTCGTGATCTGAGTCGTCTTTACGCTCATACTCGCCATCAAAGGTCTGGCCACCCTGACCGTGTTGATCCGGGCCTCGCTCATACGGGCCGGACTGAAATCCCCCGGCCGACATATTGGTCACCACCACTTTGGTCATCAAATACTTAGCCAGCATCGCCCGCGGGCGTGGCAGCAGTATCAGCATCCCCATGGTATCGGTCATAAAACCAGGCGTCAGCAACAGCACGCCAGCCACCGCCAGCATGACCCCCTCAACGATCTGCTGAGCCGGTATTTCGCCACGCTGCATACGCTGCTGCACCGTCAGCAGAGTCGACAGCCCCTGGCTGCGTACCAGTGAAGCGCCAACAAATGCAGTGATCAACACCAGAGCCAACGTCGGCCATAAGCCCAGCATACCGCCCACCTGAATAAACAGGCCGATTTCGATCACCGGCACCGCAATAAACATCATCAATAATATCGGAAACACTGTCCCTCCTTTGTTGGCTTCAACATTAGCGTTAAGGGCAATCTTGTTCAAGCAATCAGCTCACAGCCATAATATAAAAAATTATTGCCCAAGAGGAAAAAATCTATTGTAAGCAATTCAACTAGATAGGCGTAAGTTATTGCTATAAAAGTAATTGTGGTTGGAAACCCATCCGAAAGTCGACTACCTTGAATACACAGATAAAATTCAACAAGTGGCATAATGAAACGGGTTACCAATACACTAAAAAAAACGGTAATTCTGTGGCTGGGTTTAACGCTGCTCCCACTCGGCTTTTATTACCATTTATCCAATAAGGCTCATCAGTTCCTGCTCAACCAGCTTGAAGCTCAGGGCTTGCAATTTCTTTCGTTTGTGGATGCGAAGGCCAGCCGCACTCATTCTCAAATTCAAAAAAGCTTCTATCAACTCAGTCATTCACCACTGCTGGCCGACTACGCCCGTGATCGCGATCCTCGGTTGCGCCGTTATCTCGAAAGCCAGTGGTCATTAACGTCCTTTAATTCCGGCCTGTTTTATCAGCTGCGTTTTCTTGATCTTGCAGGTAAAGAAGTTATCCGCGTCGATTACACCCGGCAAATGACTCAGGCTTTTGTGGTGCCACAAGAACAACTGCAGGAGAAAGGTCATCGCGATTATTTTATTTACGCCCGCCAGCTGGCCGTCGGAGAGCAGGGCTACTTTGGTATTGATCTCGAATATGAGCACGGCCTGCCCCTCATCCCCTATAAGCCAGGCTTTCGTCTCCTGTATCCGCTTGACACAGACCAGCAGCGCTTAGGCTACTTTATCGCCAACCTCGATGTGATGGCGGTCATCAAACAGATCACAGCCAACAATCAGAACCTCAGTGTCGACTTTGTCGATCGCCAGGGTTACTTCATCGTCAGCAGCGATGAAAACAGGCTGTTTGGTGACTTAATCCAAAGCCGCGCATCACTTAACCTGCCCAACGAGCACCCTGAGGTCTGGCAAGCCATGCAAGCCAATAACAACGCCAAAGGCAGCCTTACCACTAAAGAGGGGCTGTTCATCTATCAGCGCTTTGATAATCAGCTATTTTCTTCGGTCGGCGGACTGATGCTGCTCACTCATTACACGCCTGATATGTTGGGTGCGATGTTCGCCCCACGCGACGCCGGGATACTCAAGGATGCCATCGTCATCTGGCTGCTGCTTGGTATTGTTTCGGTGATTCTGGCCATGTTCTGGATTGCGCACAAAAGCATTAAAATGGATAAAACCTATGCCCAGTTCGTGATTGAAAACGGCGTGGCCATTGTGTTCACCAATCGTGAGCACCGCATTTTACGCGTCAGCAAGCGCTTTTGTGACATGGTGGGAATGGAGCCGTTCGCATTGCAAGGGCGCAGTGTGCTCAACTTCTTACCTTCACGCCTCAAACAGCGTGAAATGCACGCTGATCTGATTAACCAGGGCCACTGGGAAGGACAATATACCCTGCAAAACCCGCACGGTGATGAAGTGGTGTGTAAAACCGACGTGCGTGCCCTGAGCAGCAAGCTGAAAAAAGTGCAGTATTATGTCTATTCATTTACCGACATCTCAGACCATCATAATGCCATCATTGAGCTCAAAGAACGCAGCGAACGCGATTCGGCAACGGCTTTGTGGAACAAGAAAAAGTTCGAAAATATGCTCAACTACCACACCCGCCTGCATCAGCGTTATCCGGACGAGCCGCCAGCCTGCCTGGCCGTGATCGACATCGACTCGTTCAAAGACATCAATGATACACTGGGCCATGCGGTCGGCGATGTGGTTATTTTACATGTCGCCCAGCAGTTGCAAGCCCTGCTGCGTGATACTGATTTTATCGCCCGCATCGGCGGTGATGAGTTCGCGGTCATTATCCAGCACACCGATATCCATCAGGCCGGCAAACTGATGCAACGCGTGTGCAGTGCTATCGCCAACTGGCCGCAATATCAGGTCACCATCAGCGTCGGAGTGGCAGAAGTCACCAATGATGCCATTCAGACCGCAACCAATGCCGACAAAGCCATGTACCGCTCCAAGCGCAAAGGCAAAAACTGTGTCTCGTTGCATGGCTTTGAAAATCTGACGGTGGTCGAACCTCAACAATCGTGATCTTTAACGCAACAAAAAGTGATCAACTTCCTGTTTTTTCTTTATGACTTGAGTATGATGTGCCACTAAAGTCAGGATCGATTTTGCAGCCAAAAACTCTGATGAACGGATTCTTAAGGCAGAAGTGGCTAACTAGTTGCAATCTAATCAGAATAATTATCTTAAGGATCCTGTTATGGCTCAAATCTCTGCAGCCCAAATGACATCTTCCCCTTCCCCAGCCACACGAATTGAAGAAGATTTACTCGGCCAGCGTCACGTTCCTGCCGACGCTTATTACGGCATCCACACCCTGCGTGCGATCGAAAACTTTAACATCTCAAATGTCACGATTTCTGATGTGCCTGAGTTTGTGCGTGGCATGGTGATGACCAAAAAAGCGGCGGCTCTGGCTAACAAAGAACTGAGCGTCGTACCGAAAGATGTTGCCAATTACATTATCCAGGCTTGTGATCTGATTCTTGAGACCGGTAAGTGCATGGACCAGTTCCCGTCAGATGTATTCCAGGGGGGGGCCGGTACTTCGGTCAACATGAACACCAACGAAGTGATCGCTAACGTCGCTCTGGAACTGATGGGTAAAGAGAAAGGTCAGTACCAGTTCATCAACCCGAACGATCACGTCAACAAGAGCCAGTCGACCAACTGCGCTTACCCGACCGGTTTCCGGATCGCGGTTTACAACAGCGTGCTGAAGTTAATTGATGCAATTGAATACCTGAAAGGCGCGTTCGAGCTTAAGAGCCAGGAATTCAAAACCATCCTCAAGATGGGCCGTACCCAGTTGCAGGACGCGGTGCCTATGACTGTAGGCCAGGAATTCCATGCCTGGTCGGTGACGCTGAACGAAGAAATCCGTGCCCTGCAATACACCTCAAAACTGCTGCTCGAGGTCAACCTGGGTGCGACAGCCATCGGTACTGGCCTGAATACCGCACCGGGTTACCAGGCGGCTGCGGTGAAACACCTGGCACAAGTGACTGGCCTGGAAGTGGTGCCGGCAGAAGACCTGATTGAAGCAACCTCAGACTGTGGCGCTTATGTCATGACCCATGGCGCCCTCAAGCGTCTGGCGGTGAAACTGTCGAAAATCTGTAATGACCTGCGTTTGCTGTCATCAGGCCCGCGCGCCGGCCTGAACGAACTTAATCTGCCTGAACTGCAAGCGGGCTCATCCATCATGCCAGCCAAGGTAAACCCTGTGGTACCGGAAGTGGTTAACCAGGTTTGTTTTAAAGTACTGGGTAACGACAACACCGTCTCGTTCGCAGCAGAAGGCGGTCAACTGCAGCTCAACGTGATGGAACCTGTCATTGCTCAGGCGATGTTTGAGTCGATTTCACTGCTGTCTAACGCTTGTGTGAATCTGCGTGATAAATGTATTGACGGCATCACAGTGAACAAAGAGATCTGTGAAGGTTACGTGTTTAACTCTATCGGTATCGTCACCTATCTGAACCCGTACATTGGCCACCATGAAGGTGACATTGTCGGTAAGATCTGTGCAGAGACCGGTAAAAGTGTGCGTGAAGTGGTACTGGAACGTGGTTTGCTGACCGAAGAAGAGCTGGATGATATTTTCTCGGTCCAGAACCTGATGCACCCGCAGTACAAAGCCAAACGCTACGAATAAGCTGTTTGCCCCATCAGGCCCCTCGGGGCCTGATTTTTCCCCCGCGCGGCACTACTGACCATTGTTCAGCGGCCGCCCCGTTATCTGCTCACACCGCCCGCTGGACCGCTTGCGATAAATTCGCTTGGCGACGAAACCAAACCGGCTCTATACCGGTCTGATTGATTAAGCGAATCAAATCCTGTTCGGCCCTGCCCGGTGCGCCGCTTTGCTGTGCGCAGAAAAGGTCCGCAGAGATGGTAATATGCCGGCGGCTTGATGAAATTTGACACAATCCGCCGAACTCAACGATAGTTCAGGTATAGTATGGGCGTTCACTTATTCAGAATATCCTAATGATGCGACTTATTTTTTCCCTAATTCTACTGCTGTGCGGCGTACTCCATTCACCCGCTTTTGCTGCATTTGGTAACAGTAACCCATTAACACTGGGCAACAGCAACAGCCGTTTTGTCACGGTGGATGAAGCGTTTGCCTTCAGTTACTTTCAGCAAGGCAATCAAATCTACCTCGATTGGCAGGTAAAACCGGGCTATTACCTGTATCAGGATCGCATCACGCTGCAGGGTCAAGATGTGCAGACCGGTCAGGTCGAATTACCGCCGGGTGAGCCTTATCATGATGAATTTTTCGGCGACGTCACCATCTATACCACCCCGCTGTCGGTTAATATTCCGCTCAGCCAGTATCAGACCGGAGCACAACTGACCATACAGTATCAGGGCTGCGCCAAGGCTGGCTTCTGTTACCCACCTGAGACCCGGGTGATCGAGGTTAACCATTTTACAGACAGCAGCACGCCAGCATCGACCAAGCCCCCGGAGGTGAAAGCAGCAGCACTGACGCCGCCAACATCGTTGCCGACCTCACCTCAGGACTCACTGGCCTCGCAACTGGCCGCGGCATGGTGGACACCGCTGCTGTTTTTACTGCTCGGCATCGGTCTCGCGTTCACCCCGTGTGTGCTGCCGATGTATCCGATCCTGACCAGTATCGTTCTGGGTGGTAAGCCGTTGTCACAACGCCGCACCCTGTTGCTCAGCCTGGTCTATGTGCAAGGAATGGCACTGACTTATACCCTGCTCGGTTTGGTCGTCGCCCAGGCGGGTTTACAGTTCCAGGCCGCGCTGCAGCATCCGTATGTATTAATCGGCCTGAGTCTGTTATTTGTCGTGCTGGCGCTGTCGATGTTCGGGCTCTACACCATCCAATTACCCGGCAAAGTTCAGACCTGGCTGGCTGACCTGAGTAATCAGCAACAAGGTGGCAGCCTGGCTGGCGTGTTTGCCATGGGGGCGATATCCGGTCTGGTTTGCTCACCCTGCACCACCGCGCCGCTTTCCGGAGCCTTGTTGTACGTGGCCCAAAGTGGCGATTTGCTGACTGGCGGGATTGCTTTGTACGCGCTGGCGCTCGGCATGGGGATCCCGCTGATTCTGGTCGCGATGTTCGGTAACCGCCTGCTGCCAAGAGGCGGCGCCTGGATGGATCGGGTCAAAACCCTGTTTGGTTTCATTCTGCTCGCCGCTCCGGTTTTCCTGCTGGAGCGTCTGCTGCCGGAGAGCTGGTCCACTATTTTATGGTCAGCACTGGGACTGGCCGCTTTCGGCTGGCTGTACCATGTCAAAAACAGCCTGCCGTTTGCCGGCTGGAAACAGAGCCTGCTCGGCATCATTGCCATTCTTGGCTTGCTGGCCTCAGCTCAGCCAGCCCTGAACCACTGGTTTATGCCCGGCACTACCCAGCTGCAAAACACGCCACAGATTGAGTTCACCCGCATAGCCGATGTCTCCGATCTCAATCAGCAACTAGCGACAGCACGCGCGCAAGGTAAAGCAGTAATGCTCGACTTCTACGCTGACTGGTGTGTGGCGTGTAAAGAGTTCGAGAAGTACACCTTCCACCAGCCAGATGTCGAGCAGAAACTGAGTAATTTCGTGCTGTTGCAAGCGGATGTGACCCGCAACCAGCCACAGGATATCGAACTGCTGCGCCAGTTGCAGGTACTCGGCCTGCCAACCATCGCGTTCTGGGATGCGCAGGGGCAGCCACTCGACTCAGCCCGTATCACCGGCTTCCTTCCCGCAGCAGAGTTCCTCACCCATCTGCAGCAGCATAAGCTGTAACCAAGATCTAAGCGGTCGTCTCTGCAGCCAGATATTTTAGCCGGCAAACTAAGCGGCTGAAATATCTGGTGGCTGTTGCGGCTTATGGCGCTAATACAACCAGACTGCACCGCTGTTGCGATACTGAACCCGCGCATAGTGTGCGCCGGGCAGCTCACCCTCCGGCACTCATCCCTGCCTCTCAACCTCCAATATGTGCTTAAACTCACTACAACTCATCCCACACTTCGTGATTTTTGCTCCAGGTTGCGATTTTTTCTGGCACCAAATTATCTTTGCCAAACTGACTCACACTTTGTAGACCCCGCCAGCATCTAGCATGACGACTGAATAAATCCCGGTATGGGCCGGATAAATCATAATAATCAGGAGTCAACCACGTGAACAAACCTACTCTGCCTCATTCGGTAATCTGGCAGGCGATGCTGCCGGTTATCGCCGCCGGAGTTCTGGCCGGCTGTAATTCTTCATCTGACCCACAAGCAAAGAGCCCTACCCAGACGGTCACCGTGTATTATAAAGCCAGTGATACGGTGACGACGTTCAGTACCGACAGTAACGCCTACCAAAACGCCAGCCTGTATGTCTGGAACGATGACAACTGCAATGCCTTTGCCGGCGATACCGGCATGGCATCAGACTGGGCTCAGGGCTTAGCCCCTGATGGTATCGACAGTCAATTCGGTGCGTACTGGCAGCTCCCTGTCAATCAGGATGCCACCCAGTGTGTCAACTTCATTCCGCGCGTGGACGGCAATAAAGTCCTCGGCGAATATGATGCCAAAATCGATCTGACCCAACTCGGCACCGACAACCAGGTTTATACTCAGCAAAATGTCGCGGCTGTCTATCCGGAGTTAATCCCGCTGAATGACCTGCCCGCCGATACCACCCGCATTTATCTGCACAGTGAAGACGGCGACAGCGATAGCTTTACCCTGCATGTCTGGAATGAAGGTGAATGCACCAGCTATGCTGACAGTAATACGACCTGGCCGGGTTTGGCCCCCACCGGCTTCAGCCCGACCTATGGAGCCTATTGGGATTTGCCCACCAACAGCAACAACAACTGCATCAATATCATCCCCAACAGTCATAGCAACGGCGATTACCAGACGGCCAATCTGAGTTTCGATTTTGCTCAGCAGGGCGCGATAGGTCCGATCGGATTTGTGTTTAAGGGTACCGACAAAGTTTATTATCAGCCTCTCGCCCGGTTACCTCAGACCCAGGTCGAATTGAGCGGCGCCAGTGCCATTTTTGCCGACGCGAATACCTTGCTGGTCGCATCGTCTGAGGCAACCTCCGTGGCCTTGTATTACTCAGCAGACGCCAGTATGAGCTTTGACGGCAACAGTAAAACGGTGCGTGATTTTGATGCCGTGGTCAGCTCTGCTCAAACTGCCAGTGACGGCTGGCAGAGCAGCAAACCCCACCTGGCCGGCGAGTTTCACGCCTTTCACTTTGACTTTGCTGATGCCTCGCTCGATCTGAAAACCCTGCTTAAAGGCCAGCTATGGCTGGTAGCCAGCGACAGCAGTGGTGTGATAGCCGCAACCGAAGTGCAGCCGGCCAGTGCCCTGGATGCACTCTATGCCGATGCCGCCAGTCAGCTTGAGTACGGTGCTATCGTCAACGGCAATAGCACCAGTTTCCGCCTCTGGGCACCAACTGCGCAGTCGGTAGAACTGATGGCCTATAACGCCGATAAGCAGTTGCAGGCGACGCTGGCGATGAACTGGGATGGGGCCTCAGGCAGCTGGTTTATTAACGATACCAGTCTGGGCCATGGTGATTTCTATCGTTACCGGGTCAAGGTCTACCATCCGGTGACCGATCAGGTCGAGGAGTACGAGGTGACCGACCCCTACTCACACAGCCTGGCGCTCAACTCGCAATACAGTCAGGTGGTTAACTTAGACAGTGCCGATGTTACCCCCAGCGGCTGGACAACGCTCATGGCTCCTCACTCACAAAGTAATCCGGCCCAATTTGTGTTGTATGAAGCGCACGTGCGTGATTTTTCCTCTTCAGATACCAGCATGCCAGCCCAGTATCGCGGCAAGTTCAGCGCATTTACCCAGAGTGATTCCGTCTCCGTGAGCCACCTCAAAGCGCTGGCGGATGCGGGGATCACCCATCTGCATCTGCTGCCGGTCTTCGATATTGCCACCATTAACGAAGACCCGGATCAAGTGGCCGATATCGACCAGCCATTCAGTAAGCTGTGCCAACTGCAGTCAAGTGTCAGCGCCGACAGCGAATTGGGCGCTTACTGTAGCAGTAATGACACCCTGGCCGAGGTGTTCAGCGCTTTGCAAAGCGATGACAAGCAGACGCAGGCCGTGCAGCGCCTCAATGCCCTGGTGCGAGATGTCGACAGTTTTAACTGGGGCTACGATCCTTACCACTACACCGTCCCGGAAGGCTCATATTCCAGCGCTCCCGACGGACTGACCCGCATCCGCGAATTCCGCGCGATGATCATGGCGATCAAACAGGATATCGGCCTGAATGTGGTGATGGATGTGGTGTATAACCATACCAATGAAGCGGGCGTGTCCTCCAAATCGGTGCTCGACCGGATCGTGCCCTGGTATTATCAGCGCCTGAATGAGTTCTCGGGCCAGGTAGAAAACTCGACCTGCTGTTCCAACACCGCACCGGAAAACCGCATGTTTGCCAAACTGATTGATGACTCGATCACTACCTGGGTGCGCGACTACAAAATTGACGCTTTCCGCTGGGATTTGATGGGCCATCATCCGCTGACGCAAATCCAGCATACGCTGCAAGCCGCCCAGACGATTAATCCGGATGTCTACTTCTATGGTGAAGGCTGGAACTTTGGTGAAGTGGCCGATGACCGCATGTTTGTCCAGGCCAGCCAGGCTCATCTGGGCGGCACAGGTATCGGCTCATTCTCTGATCGCCTGCGTGATGCCGTGCGTGGTGGTGGCCCATTCGACAGCCAGCAAGCGCTGCGCGCCAATCAGGGTTTTGGTAACGGTATCTACGTACAACCGAATGAGCTGGCCGCGAGCGATAATTTAGCCACTGCACTACATCTTGCCGATTTGGTCCGGCTTGGCATGGCGGGTAACCTGAAAGCATTCACCTTTACTGACAGCCAGGATCACCCGATCACAGGGGCCGAACTGGACTATAACGGCCAGGCCGCCGGTTATGCCGAAGATGCGTGGGAGATTCAGAACTATGTCTCCAAACACGACAACCAGACCTTATGGGACAACAACCAATACAAAATCGACTACGCCGCGTCTGCTGACACCCGGGTACGAATGCAGGCTGTCAGCCTCTCTTCAGCCATGCTTGGCCAGGGTGTACCGTTTATTCACATGGGCAGTGAACTGCTGCGTTCCAAGTCGATGCAACGCGACTCGTACGATTCCGGCGACTGGTTCAACCGGGTTGATTTCAGTATGCAAGGCAATAACTGGGATGTCGGTCTGCCGCGCGCCGATAAAGACGGTGACAACTGGACTGTCATCCAGCAAGTGATCAACGGTGCCGGTGCGGCGGCCAAACCGGGCAGCGCACAAATCAGTGCCATGAAGCAGTACTTCACCGAGCTGACGCAATTACGCGCGTCTTCGGGACTACTGACGCTGGGTAAGGGCAGTGAAATCCTGCGCCGGGTGACATTCCACAATACCGGCAGTGCACAGATCCCCGGCCTTATCGTGATGAAGCTCGATAACAGTGGCGCGCTGTACGATGCCAATATCGATGCCGGACGCCAGGGCCTGATCGTGGTACTGAACGCGTCACCGGATGCAGTGACGGATTTTGCCGGCGTGGACGCCAGTGGCTACCAGCTGCACAGCATCCAGCAACAAGCCGGCAGCGCCTCACTGGGTTTTGGCGCCAGCATCAGCGCGGGCAAGTTGTCGGTACCGGCCTGGTCAGTCTCTGTGTTTGAAGCGCCGCTCACCAACTGATGGTCTCTGACTGGCGAGCGTAAAGCAGCGCCGGACGTACGACTCGACGTCCGGCGCTTTTTTGTTGCAATAGTCTGCCCCAAAATAGGGATATAGTTCAGACTTTTAGCGTGTGAAGATTGTCCATATTTTCAAAGCAGACAATAATTTATTCAACTTATTTGTTAAAAGTGCGCACACTCATGGACTCTACCTACACCATCATCATCGCCGATGATCATCCGTTATTTCGTAATGCCCTGTTCCAGTCGGTTCATATGGCGGTCAGCGGGGCCAACCTGCTGGAAGCGGATTCTCATGATGCGCTGCTGACGCTGCTGGAAAAAGAGCCGGAACCGGATTTGCTGCTGTTGGATCTGAAAATGCCGGGCGCAAACGGGATGTCCGGGCTTATCCACCTGCGCGCAGCATATCCGGAATTGCCGATCGTGGTGGTCTCAGCCAGTGAAGATGCGCCTGTGGTCTCGCAGGCCAAATCGCACGGCGCGTTTGGTTTTATTCCTAAATCGAGTGATATGCGCACGCTGATCAGTGCCATTAACCAGGTACTGGGCGGAGAACCCTATTTTCCGCAAGGTCTGGTGACCGACAGCAGCAGCTACAATGACTTAGCAGAAAAGATTGCCACTCTGACACCGCAGCAGTACAAGGTACTGGGCATGCTATCCGATGGCCTGCTCAATAAGCAGATCGCCTATGAACTCAATGTCTCGGAAGCGACCATCAAAGCGCATATGACGGCCATCTTTCGTAAACTCGGAGTGAAAAACCGCACTCAGGCGGTGATTTTGCTCAACGAGTTGAACGCGTAATCTTACTCCCCCGGCTTCGTTTCCTCATCATCCGGCGGCAGACGCAAGCCCACTTTCGTTACTTTCCAGTCCACCACATCGGCCACGACCCAGTACAGCCCCTGCCATTCAAAATGGTCACCGAGTACCGGGGTGGCACCAAGGTGCTCACCAACGAGATCGCGCAATGTTTTGCCTTCAATCCCCTCACCCAGATCCAGACCGTACAGCATGGCGACATCCGACAGTCTTGCCTCGATGTCCAGGAAGAAGTCACCGAAGAAACGCGCCAGCGACTCTTTGTGCGGCGCTTCACTGAACAGGCGGCTGAGCGCTTCCAGATCTTTATCCTGCGCCAGCACACACAGGGTGTCCCCTTCCTGCAACTGGGTACTCCCGGACGGATGGAATAGCTGTTTATCGCGAAATACGGCGGCAATCCGCGTCCCTTCAGGCATAAACAGATTACGTAGCGGTTCGCCGATACACCATTTGTCCTCTTTCAGGGTATAGATCAGAAGCTCCCATTCACTGGTCGGGAACACTTCAACGCCAGTGCGCGAAATCGGCTCAGGTTTGGGTGGCAACTCCACTTTGGCCAGTGCCATCGCTTTGGTCAGCGTGCCGCCCTGCACTATCAGCGAGACCATCACCACGAAGAATGCCAGGTTAAAATAGAGCTGAGCTCCGGGCAGGCCCGCCATCATCGGGAAGACCGCCAGAATGATAGGCACCGCGCCGCGCAGGCCGACCCAGGAAATGAACCATTTTTCCCGGGCGGTAAAACTGCGAAACGGCAGTAAACCAATCCAGACCGAAATCGGACGCGCAAACAGAATCATACCAAATGCCAGTGCCAGACCCGGCAAGGCAATCGTGACCAGATTGGAAGGCGTCACCAGCAGGCCAAGCACTAGGAACATGCTGATTTGGGCCAGCCAGGTCATGCCATCGAGCACGTTAAGAATCGAATGGCGACTACGGGTCGGACGGTTACCTATCAGCAGACCGACCAGATAAATCGACAAAATACCGCTGCCGCCGAGCGCATTCGACAACGCAAAAATGATCAGACCGCCGCTGACGGTTAAAATCGAGTACAGGCCTTCCGGCAGCTGATTGCGGTTAATCAGCTTCCACAGCAACCAGCCGCCAATCAACCCCAGCGCCGCACCGATACCAAATTGCTGAATAAAACTCAGCGCGAGGAAGCCGATACTGAGTTCACTGCCGCTGCTGGAGAGCACCGCAATCATGGTAACCGTCAGAAAGACCGCCATCGGGTCGTTAGTACCGGACTCAATTTCCAGTGTCGAGCCGACCCGTTCATTGAGGCTGCGCCCTTTAAGCAGAGAAAATACCGCCGCTGCATCCGTCGAGCCAACAATCGCGCCGACCAGAATGCCCTGCATTAAATCAAGGTCAAACAACCAGGTTGCCATCAACCCGGTCAGTGCGGTAGTGATGGCCACCCCGACGGTCGCCAGGGAGACCGAGGGCCAGAAAGCGACCCGGAAACTGGCCACCCGGGTACGCATCCCGCCATCGAGCAGGATCACCGCCAGGGCCAGGTTACTGACCAGATACGCGACCGGATAATTATCAAACAGAATACCACCGACACCGTCTTCACCGGCCAGCATGCCCACGGCGAGAAACACCAGCAGAATGGGAATGCCCAGTTTGGATGAGACCGGACTCAGCAACACACTGAGCGCGATCAGCAGTGCACCGACCAAAAAAAAACTGTTGATGGTAATTGCGTCCACTGTCACTCCCTCTGCTTACTGAAACCTAACAACGCACCGCTCGGTCACGGCTTATCTATTGTGCACGAAAACCGCCGCTTGTGACGAAAAGTTTGTGTAAACAAATACCTCGCGGCCTGATCGGCGGCAAGCACGCTGCCACACCGGCACCTCATGCAAACTGGTCTAACCACCAATCACATTTTATGCCGAATTAGACCTTTGGCTAATTTAACACAACATTAACAATGCACCATCCCAGTGCTACTGAGCTAATCCCCTCATTTAACAACATAAGCCGTGGTATGAGTCACGACTAAAGTTGCACAGATCCCTTGCCTTTTCGCTGCTACATTAAAAACCGTAACATTACATTAACATCACATCTACTCAGACAGCTACGGAAGGAGAAGGCTATGTCGTTCGAATCCACAGAACACGCTCAAGCCTACTGGAAGGAAAACTTGAGAATAATGGGATCGCTGCTGGCGATCTGGTTCATTGTTTCTTACGGTGCCGGCGTTTTATTCGTCGATGCACTCAACACAATCCATCTTGGCGGCTTCAAACTGGGATTCTGGTTTGCTCAACAAGGTTCGATCTACACCTTTGTCGCACTGATTTTCATCTATGTCGCACGCATGAACGCGTTAGACAAGAAGTATAACGTACAGGAAGACTAAGAGGTTTCGCACATGGATATTCAAACTTGGACGTTTTTATTGGTTGGCCTGTCATTCGCCCTGTATATCGGTATCGCGATTTGGGCCCGTGCCGGATCAACCAGCGAGTTTTATGTGGCGGGCGGCGGTGTTCACCCGGTAGCGAACGGTATGGCGACCGCGGCGGACTGGATGTCGGCAGCATCGTTTATTTCTATGGCGGGTATCATCTCGTTCATCGGTTACGATGGTGCGGTTTATCTGATGGGCTGGACCGGTGGTTACGTGCTGCTGGCACTCTGCCTGGCTCCTTACCTGCGTAAATTCGGCCAGTTTACGGTACCG
Source organism: Vibrio sp. ABG19 (assembly GCF_029962385.1). Lineage (NCBI taxonomy): Bacteria > Pseudomonadati > Pseudomonadota > Gammaproteobacteria > Vibrionales > Vibrionaceae > Vibrio > Vibrio sp. ABG19. The sequence goes on from NZ_CP071708.1 coordinate 1,023,978, forward strand.
GATTTCATCGGCGAACGTTACTACTCCAAAACCGCGCGTATGGTTGCGGTGTTCTGTGCCATCTTCGTCTCATTCACTTACGTGGCGGGTCAGATGCGTGGTGTGGGCGTCGTGTTCTCGCGCTTTTTGGAAGTCGACATCAACATCGGTATCGTGATTGGTATGGCCATCGTGTTCTTTTACGCTGTACTTGGCGGCATGAAAGGTATCACTTACACCCAGGTGGCACAGTTCTGTGTCCTCATTTTCGCCTTCCTGGTTCCGGCTATCTTTACCTCTATCATGATGACAGGTAACCCGCTGCCACAAATTGGTATGGGTTCAACCTCCGTCGGCTCAGACGTTTATCTGCTCGATAAACTGGACGGCCTGACCCAGGAACTCGGCTTTACCGCGTATACCGAAGGCAATAAGAGTATGGTCGACGTGTTCTTTATCTGTGCGGCACTGATGGTCGGTACTGCAGGTCTGCCACACGTTATCATCCGCTTCTTTACCGTACCAAAAGTACGTGACGCGCGTATCTCTGCCGGTTGGGCACTGCTGTTTATCTCGCTGCTGTACACCACAGCACCTGCGGTCGCGGCGTTTGCCCGCGTCAACATGATCGACACCATTAACGGTCCGGATATGCAGGGGGTTGCCGCTGCGCAGGCTCCAAGCTGGTATAAGAACTGGGAAAGCACAGGCCTGGTCAGTTGGGAAGATAAAAACGGCGATGGCAAAATGTTCTACTCCGGTGACGAGCGCAACGAGATGAACATCAACCAAGATATTATCGTACTGGCCTCTCCTGAGCTGGCGAAACTGCCAAACTGGGTTGTGGGTCTGCTGGCAGCGGGTGGCCTGGCGGCTGCACTGTCAACCGCAGCGGGTCTGCTGCTGGTGATCTCAACCTCAATTTCCCATGACTTGCTGAAAAAAGGCTTCAAACCGAATATGACCGACAAACAGGAACTGCTGGCCGCGCGTGGCGCGGCGGTCGTGGCGATTGTTGCCGCCGGTTATCTCGGCATCAACCCTCCGGGCTTTGTGGCTCAGGTGGTGGCCTTCGCCTTCGGTCTGGCAGCGGCTTCCTTCTTCCCGGCCATTATCCTCGGCATCTTCTATAAGAAGATGAACAAAGAGGGCGCGATTGCGGGTATGGTAGCGGGTATTGCCTTTACGGCGGCGTACATCATCTACTTCAAGTTCATTAACCCGGCAGCCAGCACTCCGGACAACTGGTTCTTCGGTATCAGTCCTGAAGGTATCGGTACTCTGGGTATGTGTCTGAACTTTGTGGTCTCGATTGTGGTGAATAAATTCACCGCAGAAGTACCGACCGAAGTACAGGACATGGTGGAATCGATCCGCTTCCCTAAAGGTGCTGGCGAGGCACACTCGCACTAAGCTGATCTGAGCTGAGCTCAGCAAAGCAAAAAAATAGCCGTGAACAAAAAGCCGTGAACAAAAAGCCCGGGTCTGAACTGACCCGGGCTTTTTCATTTGTATCGTTATGATTGACTCGCCGCTTTATTTGCAACCTGTTTACTTGGCAACCGCTTCGATTACGAGCACTGCTGCAGCGCCGACGTTTGCGGCTCATTCAACCTGGTCAGCTTCGCGACCAGGTAGTTGAGCAGCACACCGTACATCGGCACAAACAGGCCCAGACTGATGATCAGCTTAAAACTGTAATCAACCAGGGCAATTTCACTCCAGTGTTCGGCCATAAACGGATCCGGACTGTGATAAAACGCAATCGCGAAAAATGCCAGCGTATCGAGCGCATTACCGAACAAGGTAGAGGCTGTCGGCGCGACCCACCACTGCTTCATCTGACGCAGGCGGTTAAACACCTGCACATCCAGCATCTGGCCGAACAGATAGGCCATAAAGCTGGCCATCGCAATCCGGGCCACAAACAGGTTAAATTCACCCAGTGGCGCCAGGCCCTGAAACTGACCCTGATAAAAAATCACCGATAACAGGTAGGACACCGCCAGCGATGGCACCATGACCAGAAAGATGATACGCCTTGCCAGCGCCGGACCATAAATCCGCACGGTCAGGTCTGTGGCGAGAAAAATAAACGGAAAGGTAAACGCGCCCCAGGTGGTATGAAAACCAAACAGGGTGAACGGGATCTGGACCAGATAGTTACTGGACGCAATAATGATCAAATGAAACAGGACCAGAACGGTCAGGGCTTTGCGCTGTTGCGCCGACGAAAACGGACTCATATTGTACCTTTTTGGTTTGGTTTGGGGGCGAGGGAACCCAAATGGAAAACGCTGTTTCCTGATAAATTATCGTATCGGACGGCGAAAAATCAGCCAATCGCGACGGGGCGGCGATTATACCGCAATCCGCTTGTGCCGCAAGAGGCTGGCGGATGATAAATATCGCCGCCGCGCGCCGAGTCGGCAGCGTCCGCAACCAACTCGGCATGGATCAGCGCAGATGACCTTTTGCTTGAGAAGATCCTGAAGATCGTGCTAATCTTCGCCTCCATTTTTCTGACCTAAATTCAGCCTCTCAATGAGATGAACGCGGTCAGAACTGCTTTCAGGCTGCCCAACCGCCAGGTTGAGCACAAGATCCCAACCAAAGTGGAACCGAACTAATGGGCAAAGGTACTCTCTATATTGTTTCTGCACCGAGTGGCGCAGGAAAATCGAGCTTGATCTCAGCATTGTTGGAACGTAACCCGACCTATGCGATGAAAGTCTCGGTCTCGCACACCACACGCGGTATGCGCCCGGGTGAACAAGATGGCGTACATTACCACTTCGTACAGAAAGAGCACTTTGAAGAGCTGATCGGCAAAGGCGAATTTCTAGAGTATGCCGAAGTGTTCGGTAACTATTACGGTACCTCACGGGTATGGATTGAAGAGACCCTGAATAAAGGTATCGATGTGTTCCTTGACATCGACTGGCAGGGTGCACGTCAGATCCGTACCCAGATGCCCCACAGCAAAAGTATCTTTATTCTGCCGCCGTCCAAAGAAGAGCTGGAGCGCCGTCTCAACGCTCGTGGCCAGGACAGCGAAGCGGTGATTGCCAAGCGCATGAGCGAAGCCCGGTCGGAAATCTCCCACTACGGCGAGTACGACTATGTCATCATCAACGATGATTTCGATGTCGCGCTGATTGACTTTAAAGCCATCATCCGTGCGGAAAGATTGAAGCAGGATAAACAAGCTGCTAAATATAGCGCTATGCTGTCTGAGCTTCTGGCGGAGTAATCCCGCCTCGCCTTAATCTGCGGTGGTTGCGCCGCAGATAAGGATTAATGAATTTGCCAGCCTGTCGCTAGTATCTCACAGCGTTAGGTTGTATACTTTCTCGTCATTCAACATTTTAGTTAACTATTTGGAGTTCTCATGGCACGCGTAACTGTTCAAGACGCTGTTGAAAAAGTTGGTAACCGTTTCGACTTGGTTCTGATTGCGGCTCGCCGCGCTCGTCAAATGCAAACTGGCGGTAAAGACTCTCTGGTGCCGGAAGAGAACGATAAGCCAACGGTTATCGCTCTGCGCGAAATCGAAGAAGGTCTTATCACTAAAGATGTGCTAGACGCGCGTGAACGCCAAGAGCAGCAAGAGCAAGAAGCGGCAGAATTGGCAGCGGTAAGCAGCATCGTGCACAACCGTTAATTCTGCCTCAGGAATTAATCAACACTCGGGCCTGAAATTTGTATCTATTCGATAGCCTCAAAGATGTTGCCCAGGAATATCTCTCAGAGCCTCAAATTGAGGCTCTGCGCCAATCTTATGTCGTGGCAAGAGATGCCCATGAAGGGCAAACCCGCTCCAGCGGTGAACCTTACATTATCCATCCCGTTGCCGTTGCCCGCATCCTGGCCGAAATGCGCCTGGATCTGGAAACTCTGCAAGCCGCTCTCCTGCATGATGTCATCGAAGACTGTGATGTCACCAAAGAAGATTTGGAGCAGCAGTTTGGTCAGGCAGTCGCAGAACTGGTTGATGGCGTATCCAAACTGGATAAACTCAAATTCCGCGATCGCAAAGAGGCTCAGGCCGAAAACTTCCGCAAAATGGTTCTCGCCATGGTGCAGGACATCCGCGTTATTCTGATCAAGCTCTCTGACCGTACCCACAACATGCGCACCTTAGGTGCCCTGCGTCCGGATAAGAAACGTCGTATCGCGCGCGAAACGCTGGAAATTTACGCCCCGCTCGCCCACCGTCTCGGTATTCACAACATCAAAACCGAGCTCGAAGAACTCGGCTTTGAAGCCTTATATCCTAACCGCTACCGCGTGTTAAAAGAGGTGGTTAAAGCGGCGCGCGGTAACCGTAAAGAGATGATTCAGCGCATCCACAACGAAATCGAAGATCGTCTGCAGGAAGTCGGCCTGCCGGCACGTGTGCTCGGGCGCGAGAAAAACCTGTTCTCCATCTACAACAAGATGAAAACCAAAGAACAGCGTTTTCATACCATCATGGATATTTACGCCTTCCGCGTGATTGTCGATAGCGCCGATACCTGTTATCGCGTGCTCGGTCAGGTACACGGCCTGTACAAGCCACGTCCGGGGCGGATGAAAGATTACATCGCAGTACCTAAAGCCAACGGCTATCAGTCGATCCACACCTCTATGGTCGGCCCGCACGGCGTGCCGGTCGAGGTGCAGATCCGTACCGAAGACATGGACCAGATGGCGGACAAAGGTGTGGCGGCACACTGGTCTTACAAAGCCAACGGCGAACGTGGCGGAACCACGGCACAAATTAAAGCGCAGCGCTGGATGCAAAGCCTGCTTGAGCTGCAGCAAAGTGCCGGTAACTCCTTTGAATTCATTGAAAACGTGAAATCGGATCTGTTCCCGGACGAGATTTACGTCTTCACACCGAAAGGCCGCATTGTCGAATTACCCGTCGGCGCGACCGCGGTCGATTTTGCCTATGCCGTCCATACCGATGTGGGTAACACCTGTGTCGGCGCCCGCGTCGATCGCACGCCTTACCCGCTGAGTAAATCTCTCAAGAACGGCCAGACGGTTGAGATCATCAGTGCACCGGGCGCGCGTCCGAATGCAGCCTGGCTCAACTATGTCGTGACCTCACGTGCACGCACCAAGATTCGTCAGGTACTGAAAACCATGCGCCGTGAAGAGTCGATTTCACTCGGTCGTCGTCTGCTCAACCATGCGCTGGGTGGCCCGTCACTGAGCGACATCGGCCAGGAAAGCCTCACTCAGGTGCTGAGCGATCTCAAGATCGCCAGCGAGAACGATCTGCTGGCTGCAATTGGTCTGGGTGAGCTGATGAGCATAGTCATTGCACGTCGTTTACTTGGCGATGCAGAAGCTCTGACCGCGACCAGCAGCAATGACGGTAAGCCGAAGAAGAAACTGCCAATCCGCGGTGCGGATGGCATTCTGCTGACCTTTGCCAACTGTTGTCATCCGATCCCGGACGATTCAATCATTGCCCATGTCTCCCCGGGTCGTGGTCTGGTTGTGCACCGTGAAACCTGTCCGAACGTGCGTGGTTACCAGCGTGAACCGGACAAGTACATGGCGGTGGAATGGACCCGAGACTACGATCAGGAGTTCATTGCCGAACTGAAAGTCGACATGCAGAACCGTCAGGGCGCTCTGGCTGAACTGACCAATGTGATCTCGAAGACCGGCTCGAACATTCATGGCCTGTCGACCGAAGAACGCGATGGCCGCCTCTATACAGTGACTGTGTTGCTGACCACCAAAGACCGTGTTCATCTGGCTGGCATCATGCGTAAGATCCGCACTATGCCGTACACCCTCAAGGTACGCCGCAGAAAACACTAACTCCCGCTGCCTGATAATGCCGCGCGTCTGCGCAGTGCTTGCAGCAAGGGAAATCATGCCCTTGATAGGCCAACCTATCAGGGGCATTTTTATTCATATGGCCCGCCCGGAGGAAACGGCCATACTATTAACTGAAGAATCCGAACATGAACTCAGAGCGTTACTCCCGCATTCAGCAAGTACTGAAAGCACGCCAGACCGATTTGACGGTCTGCCTGGAAGAAGTCCACAAACCGAACAATGTCTCCGCCGTGATCCGCACCGCAGACGCGGTCGGCCTGCATAAAATCCATGCGGTGTGGCCCAATGAGCAGATGCGTACTCTCGGCCACACCTCGGCCGGTGCACGTAACTGGGTCGAAGTGGAAACTCACGACACTACGCTGGAAGCCATTCAACATCTTAAAGCACAGGGCATGCAAGTGCTGGTCACTCATCTGTCGGATCAGGCGGTCGATTTTCGCAGTATCGATTACACCAAGCCAACCGCTATCATCCTCGGCAGTGAAAAAGTCGGTATTTCCAAGCAGGCCCTGGCATTAGCGGATCAGGATATCGTCATCCCTATGGTCGGCATGGTGCAGTCACTCAATGTATCGGTGGCCGGTGCGCTGATCCTGTATGAAGCACAGCGCCAGCGTCAGGACGCCGGCATGTATCAGCGCGATGCCAGCCCATTACCGGATGAAACGATTCAGCGCATCCTGTTCGAACGTGGTCACCCAGTGCTGGCTAAAGTGGCCAAGCGTAAAGGTCTGGCCTACCCGCAACTGGATGATGAAGGGCAAATCGTTGCAGACCAAGACTGGTGGAAGGCGATGCAGAGCGCGTAATTGCGCGCTGTTCACTAATTGCCCCTGTACAAATAGACAGTCCAATGGTTGAATAGTTAACTCGTCAATGAGTATCTGGTTGAATTTATGTCGCAGCTTCTTTCCGCAATTCCGTTAAACTCACTCTCCGGAGTGGGCGCTAAAGTGGCCGAAAAACTGGAAAAAATCGGGCTGATCAGTGTCCAGGATCTGCTGTTCCATCTGCCGCTGCGCTATGAAGACCGTACCCGGGTCTATCCCATCGTTAAACTGCACCCTGGCTTGTGGGCTGCGGTACAGGGCAAAGTGATGGCGGTCGATACCCTGTTCGGGCGGCGTAAAATGCTGACGGTCAAAATCAGCGACGGCAACGGCTCACTGACGCTGCGTTTTTTCAACTTCACTGCCGGGATGAAAAACAATTTCGCCGAAGGTAAGTTAGTGCATGCTTACGGGGAAATTAAGCGTGGCAATGGCGGGTTAGAAATTATCCACCCCGATTACAAATTCTTTGCCCCGGCACAAAACCCAGATAGCGAACCCAATCTGACCCCGGTCTACCCGGCGACTGACGGCCTGCGCCAGCTCACGTTGCGTAATCTGACCGACCAGGCTCTGGCCCTGCTCGACAAAGCCGCCGTGCAGGAATTACTGCCTGCCGGACTGTATGATCATCAAACCACGTTAGCCGAAGCGCTGCATACGATTCACCGTCCGCCGGCCGATATTGACCTCAGCCTGTTTGATGAAGGCCGCCATCCGGCCCAGATCCGCCTGGTAATGGAAGAGCTGCTGGCGCAGAACCTGTCGATGCTGGCGGTGCGCAGTAAAGGCCAGCAAGATAGCGCCCTGCCGCTGCCAGTAGCGGATACGCTCAAACAGCAGCTGCTCGCCCAGTTACCGTTTACTCCGACCAATGCCCAGGCCCGGGTGGTGAGCGAGATCGAAGCCGATCTGGCTAAACCCCACCCGATGATGCGCCTGGTGCAGGGCGATGTCGGCTCAGGCAAAACCCTGGTTGCGGCTCTGGCTGCGGTGCGGGCGATTGAGCACGGCTGTCAGGTCGCTCTGATGGCCCCGACCGAGCTGCTGGCCGAGCAGCACGCGCTCAACTTTGCCAACTGGTTTGAAAGTATGGGCATCAAAGTCGGCTGGCTGGCGGGCAAACTGAAAGGTAAAGCCAAACAGGCCGAGCTGGAGCGCATAGCCAGCGGTGAAGTCAAAATGGTAGTAGGTACTCACGCCCTGTTTCAGGAACACGTGGTGTTCGATAATCTGGCTCTGGTGATCATCGATGAGCAGCACCGTTTTGGCGTCCACCAGCGCCTCGAACTGCGCGAAAAAGGCGCCCGTCAGGGCAGCTATCCACATCAGCTGATCATGACGGCTACCCCGATTCCGCGTACCCTGGCCATGACCGCCTACGCCGACCTGGAAACCTCGATTATCGACGAACTGCCACCCGGCCGCACGCCGATTCAGACCGTCGCCATTCCCGATACCAAGCGCGATGACATCATCGAACGGGTGCGCCATGCCTGCCTGACCGAAGGCAAGCAGGCCTACTGGGTATGTACCCTGATTGACGAGTCGGAAGTGCTGGAAGCCCAGGCTGCAGCGGATACCGCCGAAGATCTGCAGCGCAAGCTGCCAGACGTCAAAATCGGCCTGGTGCACGGGCGGATGAAACCGGCCGAGAAACAGGCGGTGATGCAGGCATTCAAAGACAACCAGCTCCATTTGCTGGTTGCGACCACTGTGATTGAAGTCGGGGTGGATGTACCGAACTCCAGCCTGATGATCATTGAAAATCCGGAGCGGCTGGGCCTGGCTCAGTTGCACCAATTACGCGGCCGGGTTGGACGCGGCTCTGTCGCCAGCCACTGTGTGCTGCTCTATCACGCTCCGCTCTCCAAGACCGCGCAAAAGCGCCTCGCCGTGCTGCGTGAAAGTAATGACGGTTTTATCATTGCCCAGCGCGATCTGGAAATTCGTGGTCCGGGTGAACTGCTCGGTACCAAGCAGACCGGCATGGCCGATTTCAAAATTGCCGATCTGGTTCGCGATCAGCGCCTTATTCCTGAAGTTCAGCGCATTGCGCGCCACATTCACGACCAATACCCCGAGCACGCCAGTGCGATTATTGAGCGCTGGCTCGGCGAGCGCGACGTCTACGCCAAAGCATAAGTCAAAGCATAAACAGCGCCGAACAGGCGCCGTTTGAGCCAGAACAACGGCTCTTCCCACTCCTACAGCAATCGTTTGCTTTCATGGTCAAACGTTTTATAATCGCCGCCCAAAACGAGTAAACGCAAACGTTTACCTTTATACCCGGCCGCCATTGGCGTAGCGGGTAGAACTCCAGAACCGGACCTGATTAACAGCAATCACAGAGATGTTCCGTGTTCCGCTTTACGTGCCCATTCAGCGCATACACAAAGTGCATTTACAATTTAGGAAACTGCCATGACAACCCAACACGCTGCGCGTCCATCCGAGCTGGTTTATCAGCTCAATGATCGCCCACCTTTACCGCATACGATTTTTGCCGCCCTGCAACACCTGCTGGCCATGTTCGTTGCCGTGATCACGCCATCACTGATCATCTGCCAGTCTCTCGGCGTACCTGCCGATCAGACCAACACCATCATCAGCATGTCGCTGTTTGCGTCCGGCTTATCCTCTTTTATCCAAATTCGTACCTTTGGTCCGATTGGTTCCGGCTTGCTGTCCATTCAGGGCACCAGTTTTAACTTTTTAGGTCCAATTATCGGGGCCGGTCTGGCACTTAAAGCCGGCGGTGCTGATGTACCGACCATGATGGCGGCGATTTTCGGCACCATTTTGCTGGCATCGTTTGCCGAAATTCTGCTGTCGCGGGTGCTGGAATACGCGCAGCGTATTATTACTCCGCTGGTATCCGGCATTGTGGTCACCCTGATTGGCCTGACCCTGGTTCAGGTTGGCCTGGTTTCGATGGGTGGCGGCTATGCGGCGCTGGGCGACGGCACCTTCGGCAGCCTCGACAAACTCGCTCTGGCGGGCACGGTACTGGCGATTATTGTCCTGCTTAACCGCGCGCGTAACCCGTATTTGCGCGTAGCATCAATCGTAATTGCCATGCTGGTCGGCTACATCATGGCCTACCTGATGGGCATGGTGGATACCAGCAAACTGAGCGCTACCCAGTTGGTTGCCCTGCCTATCCCGATGCAGTACGGCCTGAGCTTTGACTGGTCCCTGTTTATCCCGCTGGTACTGATTTTCCTCATCACTGCGCTCGAAGCGATTGGTGATATTACCGCCACCTCGGAAGTATCCGGTGAACCGGTCAAAGGTCCTGTCTACATGAAACGGATTAAAGGCGGCGTGCTGGCCGACGGCATCAACTCGGCACTGGCGGCGGTATTTAACAGCTTCCCGAACTCCACCTTCAGCCAGAATAACGGTATTATCATGCTGACTGGTGTCGCCAGCCGCTACGTGGGTTACTTTATTTCCGCGATGCTGGTGTTGCTGGGCCTGTTCCCTGGTGTTGCCAGCTTTGTCCAGCTGATCCCGGAGCCGGTGCTGGGCGGTGCGACCATCGTAATGTTCGGTACTATTGCCGCGGCAGGCGTACGTATCATCTCGCGCGTTGATCTCGACCGCCGCGCAATTCTCATTATGGCGCTCTCTTTTTCTATGGGCCTTGGCATCGCACAAAAGCCGGAGATCCTGCAGTTTATGCCGGAATTCATTAAGAGTATTTTCTCATCAGGCGTTGCCGCCGGCGGTATCACGGCCATCCTGCTCAACCTGCTGCTGCCAGACCATAAACAAGCGGAACAAAGCGCAGCGCAGGTTAGCGACTGATCCGCGCCAGTCTGCCAGCACAACCTGGCGGATACGCTTCACCGCCCTTGCGGTAACGGGTTACCCATAAAAGAGGCTCGCCATATGGCGAGCCTCTTTTATGGCTTTGCAGTTAAGCTGGCGCTCAGCGCGTCGGGAAACTGATCTGGGCCTTGAGGCCACCCTCGCTGCGGTTATTGACCGCCACCGCTCCGGCGTGCTGGCTGACAATCCTTTTCACGATAGCCAGCCCCAGCCCGGTACCTTCACTGCCGCGCGCCGTATCGCCGCGGGTAAAGGGTTCAAATAGCTTATTGACCTGGGATGAATCTATACCCGGACCGTTGTCTTCGACACACACCCAGGCCATTTTCTTATCTGCGGTCAGACCGGTACTGACCTTAACCCAGCCATTACCGTAACGCAGCGCATTCACCACCAGATTACTCACCGCACGCTTGATCGCAATCGGATTACCGACCGCATCTTCCATGCTCTGGTGCAGGTCAGTTTCAATATGCACCTCATAACCGCCTTCCGAGGTCGCGACATCATTGGCAATCGCATTGAGATCGACCGCTTCAAAGCTGTCGCGATTGACCGGTTTCAGGTAATCCATAAACTGACTGATGATCTCGTTACACTCTTCGGTGTCACTGATGATGCTTTCCGCCAGATAACTCTCTTCCGGCGACATCATTTCGGTCGCAAGACGAATCCGGGTCAGCGGCGTACGCAGGTCATGACTGATACCGGCCATCAGCAGTGCCCGGTCCTCCTCCAGTGCCTGAATGCCTTTCGACATCTGATTAAAGGCCCGGGTTACCGAACGAATTTCACTGGCCCCTTTTTCCTGCAGCGGCGGTGGAATCGCCCCGCGTCCGACCGATTTGGCCGCTTTTTCGAGCGCAATCAGCGGTCGGTTCTGCAAACGGATAAACAGCCAGCCACCCAGCACAATCAGCACCGCCATAATGATGCTGTTACGAAACAGCGGCGCAAAATCTTCTTCCTGCAGTTCTGAGAGCGGGATCCGCAGCACCTGACCAGGCAGCATATCGATCTTCATCCACAGCACATAGCTGTCTTCTCCCGCGCCCATACGCACTTCGGTCGGCGAACCGAGCTGCTCACTCATCTCTTCACTCATCAAATCAATCGCGACGGAGTGATGATACGGCTCGGCCTGCGGACTGTTTTCAGCATAGATACTGACCCCGAGCTGTTCCAGCACACGGCGGCGCAACGGTGCGTCCATGACCAGACCGTTTTCATCCATGTGCATCGAATCATCGAGCATCAGACTGATTTCATGACTGAGAATTTTATTGAACTGCTGCAGACTAGGCATCAGCGCATAGTTAAACAGGGCGTAATAGGAGTAGACCTGGCTTGCGACCAGCAGGGTAAAAAACAGCACAATGGTCTGGCTAAATGAACTGCGAATGCGCATGGGATACCTTTCAATGCAGGACAATCAGTGCCAGACAGGCTGGCACTGAAACGGAGATCGGATTAACTGGCTTCCTTACCGTCCGGCACAAACACATAACCCAGCCCCCATACGGTCTGGATGTAACGCGGTTTGCTCGGATCGACTTCCAGCATACGACGCAGACGGGAAATCTGCACATCGATTGAGCGTTCCATGGCCGAATACTCGCGACCGCGGGCCATATTCATCAGTTTGTCGCGCGACAGCGGTTCACGGGCATTAGTCACCAGCGCTTTCAGCACGGCAAATTCACCTGAGGTCAACGGCATCGCTTCCTGACCGCGGAACATTTCGCGCGTGCCGAGGTTAAGGCGAAACTCACCGAACTCCACAATCTTGTCATCGGCACTCGGCGCTCCGGGCGCTTCGGTTACCTGGCGGCGCAGCACCGCTTTGATACGGGCCAGCAGCTCACGCGGATTAAACGGTTTAGGCAGATAATCATCGGCCCCGACTTCCAGACCGACGATTCGGTCGATCTCGTCACCTTTGGCGGTCAGCATCAGGATAGGGATCATGTTGTTGGCATTACGCAGACGGCGGCAAATCGACAAACCATCTTCACCCGGTAACATCAGATCCAATACCATTAAATGGAAGGTTTCACGGGTCAGCAGGCGATCCATCTGCTCACTATTGGCCACGCTGCGCACCTGGAACCCTTGCTCCGAGAGATAGCGTTCGAGCAGGGCTCTCAAGCGGGCATCATCATCCACGACTAATATTTTATGATTTTCTTGCATCTGTCCTGTCCCACGAATAAGTGTCTGCTTCTTAAAGCGAAAGAAGCGAGTAAAATGTAACACTGTTGCGCATGATAGGGCTTAAAGAATTGTTAACGTTTATTACTAACTTAAGCCCTGTCAGCCAAGGTGGCTAAGTCATCATACCAACCAGGCAGCGCTGTGTGATGTTGCTTTTATCATAGCCCACTCCTCATCTCTAAGCTGCGACCTGACGCAGAGACAAAAAAAGCCAACCGCAGGGTTGGCTTATGTGGATGACAGTGACCGGCTCAGGCGAGAACTTACAGTTCGCGCACCAGTTTAGCAATCGCGTCCCAGTCACCCTTATCCATCAGATCGCTCGGTACCATCCAGGTGCCGCCGCACGCCACTACCGCTTTAATCGCCAGGTATTCCTGCACATTACCAGGATTGACGCCGCCGGTTGGCATAAATTGCACCGGATACACGGCGCTCAGTGCTTTCAGCATCGCCGTGCCGCCTGACGGTTCAGCCGGGAAGAACTTCACGGTTTTCAGGCCCAGCTCCATCGCCTGCTCAACCAGGCTCGGGTTATTCACGCCAGGTACAATCGCAATGCCGCGTTGCTGACAGTATTTGACTGTGGTCGGGTTAAGGCCCGGGCTGACAATAAAGTCTGCGCCCGCTGCAATTGCCTGATCCACCTGCTCAGTAGTCAGCACGGTACCGGCCCCGATCAGCAGCTCAGGATAAGCTTCTCGCATCAGACGAATCGATTCCTGTGCCGCGTCAGTACGGAAGGTGACTTCAGCACACGGCAGGCCATTTTCAACCAGCACTTTAGCCAGAGGCACAGCCTGGTCGGCGTGGTTAATCGCAATTACCGGAACAATTTTGATTTGTTGCAGTTGTTGTTCAAGAGTCATTATCAGTCAGCCTTATAAAATTACGCTCAGACCCGCGGCGATAACAAAAGCGATCGTCCCCAGCAGCGTTTCCATTACAGTCCAGGTTTTCAGGGTCGTTTTCTCATCCATCTCAAGCAGACGAGAAACCAGCCAGAAACCGGAGTCATTAAAGTGAGACAGTACCGTGGCACCACCGGCAATCGCAATCACGATAAAACAGTGATCCAGGGCAGTCAGTCCGGTGGTCTGGGCGACAATCGGTGCCATCAGTGCTGCGGTAGTGGTCAGTGCGACGGTTGCAGAGCCTTGCGCCACGCGCAGACAGGTCGAAATCACGAACGCGGCCACAATCACCGGCATACCGGTATGCGCCAGCACATCCGCCAGTGCCTGGCCGATACCGCTTGAGCGCAGTACACCACCAAACATACCGCCGGCACCCGTGACCAGGATCACCGCACAGATCGGCGCCAGAGAATCAGTACACAGTTTTTCCAGTTTATGCTTACCGTACTTACCGGTAAATACCGCCAGACACACCAGCAGAGTGATCAGCAGTGCAATCGGGGTTTTACCCAGCATACGCAGAAATTCCACCACTGGCTGCTGGCCATCGACCACACCGGCAACAGACAGAGTATTGAGACCAGTATCGAGGAAAATCAGAATCACCGGCAGCAGCAGAATCAGCAGCACGGTAGAAAACTTCGGCAGATCCTGCTTGTCTTTGAACATCACTTCGGTGTTCATAAAGGCTTTCGGAAGGGAAATCACATACTTGTTACCGGCATAGATACTGAACAGATAAGCACCGAAATACCAGGTCGGAATCGCAATCAGCAAACCGACCAGCAGCAGCAGACCTAAATCTGCGCCCAGCAGATCGGAAGCGGCCACCGGGCCCGGATGCGGCGGTACAAACGCATGCATCACAGCAAACGCCCCCGCGACCGGGAACGCGTATTTGATCGGCGAACCGCCCAGACGCTTAGCCACGCTGAACAAAATCGGCATCATCACGATAAGACCGGCATCGAAAAAGATTGGAAAACCAAACATCAGCGATGCCACACCAAGCGCCATTGGCGCACGGTGCTCGCCGAAGCGGCTAATCAGGGTGTCCGCCAGCACTTTCGCGCCACCGGTCACCTCAAGAATTTTACCTATCATGGCACCCAGGCCAACTAACAGGGCCACTGAGGCTAACGTGCCGCCCAGTCCAGACAGCATAGTCGGCACGACTTTATCGCTCGGCATACCCGTTGCCAGCGCAGTACCGAAACTCACCAACGTCAGCGAGGCAAAAGCGTGCACCTTCAATTTCATGATCAAAACCAGCAGTGCAGCAATAGCGGCGGCAGCGATAAGCAACAGCTGGGTAGGGTCTGGGCTCTGTGCTAATTGTTCCATTTTGTTCACCTTTATCAAGGATTGGATGTTTGTGTATTAGTTCACAATTTCAAAAGTTACGGGTAACATGTTACCGATAACACCACTAAGATAAAGTCAATTCTTACGGCAGATTTTAAAATTGAGATCTCGCTCAGATCTCGCGATTAAGGAGTCAGTATGACGGGTAGCAGTATTATCGTTATGGGCGTGAGTGGTTGCGGAAAAAGCACCATCGGTGCCAAGATTGCCCAACGTCTCAACGCCAAATTCATCGATGGCGATGACCTTCATCCCCGCGCCAACATTGAAAAAATGCGCCGCGGTGAACCACTGGATGATAACGATCGCGCGCCTTGGCTTGAGCGTATCCGCGATGCAGCATTCAGCCTGGAAAACAAGAGCGAACGCGGTGTCATCGTCTGCTCTGCGCTGAAAAAAAGTTACCGTGATCAAATTCGTGACGGCAACCAAAGCGTCACTTTTGTTTTTCTTGATGGTGATAAATCTCTGATCATCAAGCGTATGCAGGCTCGTCAGGGTCACTTTATGAAAACTCATATGATTGACAGCCAGTTTGCGGCGCTACAGCGCCCAGATAACAGTGAAACCGACGTACTGAACATCTCGATTGCTGACGATATCGATGTCGTGGTTGAGCACGCCGTGCATGCACTGTACCAGCAGGAGGCAACGGCATGACCCATCCGCATATTCAGCAGGTGACCGACAACATTCGCTCACGCAGTGCCGAGCTGCGGGCACGCTTTCTGGCCAAAACAGCCCAGCAGCACGCCAGCGGCAAAGGCAAAGCCAGCCTGTCATGTGGCAATCTGGCTCATGCGATTGCGGCTTCCTGTCAGAGTGAGAAATCAAACATTCTCGATCTGACCCGTGCCAACCTGGCCATCATCACCGCCTACAATGACATGCTCAGTGCGCATCAGGTCTACAAAGATTATCCGGATCAAATCAAAGCTGCCCTGGCCCCGGTTGGCCATACTGCCCAGATTGCCGGTGGTGTCCCTGCGATGTGCGACGGCGTGACTCAGGGGCAACCGGGTATGGACATGTCACTGTTTTCCCGTGACTTGATCGCTCAGGCGACCGCGATGTCGCTCAGCCATAACATGTTTGACGGCACCCTGCTGCTCGGTATCTGTGACAAGATTGCCCCGGGCCAGCTGATGGGCGCGCTGGCCTATGCGCACCTTCCGACCGCATTTATCCCGGCCGGGCCAATGGCGACCGGGATCAGCAACGAAGAAAAAGTCGATGTGCGCCAGAAATACGCCGCCGGTGAAGTCGGCCGCGATGCGCTGCTGCAAATGGAGTGTAATTCTTACCACTCACCGGGTACCTGTACCTTCTACGGTACCGCCAACACCAACCAACTGGTGTTTGAGGCGATGGGACTGATGCTGCCGGGCTCGGCTTTTGTGCATCCGGACAGCCCGCTGCGCACTGCGCTGACTGAGTATGCCGCCAAAGCGATCGCTGCCATGGCGCCGGGCACTCCGGCCTACCGACCGCTGAGCGAAGTGGTCACGGCAGAAAGCCTGGTTAACGGACTGGTTGCCCTGCTCGCCTCCGGCGGCAGCAGTAACCACACCATTCATCTGGTCGCGCTAGCGCGGGCTGCCGGTCTGATCCTGACCTGGCAGGATATCAGTGACCTGTCTGACGTGGTGCCTCTGCTGACCAACGTTTATCCGAACGGCACGGCCGATATCAACGAGTTCGAAGCGGCCGGCGGCGTCCCTATGCTGTTGTCCCGCCTGGATGAACGCGCTCTGTTACACCGCAGTGTCACCCCGGCTATCGGTGATTTTTCCCTGCAGCTCCAACGCCCGCAGCTCGCTGACGGTGAACTGGTATGGCAGCCATGTGGTGACACCCTCAACCCGGCCGTCATTGCCGCCAAGCAGACCTGCTATCAGACCAGCGGTGGTATTAAGGTGCTGAAAGGCAATCTGGGTCAGAGTGTCATTAAAATTTCCGCGGTCAAAGCTGAGCATCATCTGATTGAAGCACCAGCGAAAGTCTTCAACTCGCAGCATGCGGTGGAAGCCGCCTATCAACGCGGTGAGCTGAATCAGGATTGTGTGGTCGTGGTACGCTACAGTGGCCCGGCAGCCAATGGGATGCCGGAGCTGCACAAACTGATGCCGATCCTCGGCAACGTGCAAAAAGCCGGTTTCAAAGTCGCCCTGGTGACCGACGGCCGCCTGTCCGGCGCCTCGGGTAAGATCCCGGCCGCGATTCATATGTCGCCGGAAGCTCTGCGGGGCGGCATGATTGGCCTGGTAGAAGACGGGGATATTTTGCGGCTGGATGCCCAAAATGGCGAACTGACCTGTCTGGCTGACCTCAGCCAGCGCAGCGCCACAGTTCCAGCCAGTGAAGTCGATCAGCACGACTGGGGACGCGAACTGTTTGCTCTGGCGCGCCAGCAGGTCACCGCTGCCGATCAGGGCGCAACCTTTCTGTTTCCAGCGCTGTAAACAGCCTTAAAACCGGCCTGTACGGGCTGACCTGGTCAGCCCGTGCTATTACAGACTGTCTCCGATCGTCAGGCGGTAGCCCAGATCGTAGACTTTCTGCTCCGCTTCCTCTCCGGCCAGCGCCGCTAAGAGTAATTCTGCACTTTTCTTGCCAATCGCAAAACGCGGCGTCTCCACACTGGTCAGCTTAGGAATAATCGCCTGGCCGATATCCAACGCATTGTAGCCGACCACCGCAATCTGTTTCGGTACTTCAATGCCTTTATGGGCGCAGTACATCATAGCCCCAATCGCCACGTCATCGTTAGTACAGAAAATCGCATCGAGCTGCGGACATTGCGCCAGCGCTTTTTCCAGCAACACTCCACCTATGGTGAAACTGGAGTGTTCACCGGTTGAAATCTGTTGTGGCTCCAGACCGGCATCACGCATCGCACGCTCGTAGCCCTGCATCCGTAACCGGGTCCGGGTATCCAGTCGGGCGCCGAGATAGACAATATTTTTCCGCCCGCGCGCCAGCATCTCCTGCACCACTTCATACGATGTCTGCTCATGATCCAGCCCCACAGCCATATCAATCGGGCAGGCCGGGATCTCCATGGTTTCCACCACAGGCACCGCGGCTGATCTCAGCATCTGCAGGGTGCGTTCCGTATGGTTGGTTTCGGTCAGGATCAGGCCATCGACGCGATACGACAGTAACGCCGCAATTTTTTCTTCTTCTTCCTTCGAGCTGTAACCGGTGTGGGCTATCAGGGTGTCATAGCCGGCCTGCTTGGTCACAGACTCAATCCCCTGCACTAAATGAGCGAACACCTGATTCGACAACGAGGGCAGAATAATACCGATAGCACGGCTGGAGGATTTGGACAAAATCGCCGGTACCCGATTCTGAATATAACCCAGCTCTTCAATTACAGCGGCGATTTTTTGCTGGGTTTTCTGGGCTACCGAGCCCGGGTCACGCAAATAACGCGACACCGTCATTTTGGTAATCCCCACCTGGTCAGCAATGTCTTGTAAGGTGGGTCTGGTTTTTCGCTGCATACTTTTCCTAATCAGTGGCGACAGGTTTCCGCCCGGGTTGACCTCGCGTCAGACTTTTATCATAAAACATACGGATAACTGAAACTATGCCAGCTTTTCACAAAACAGAGCAAAAATGATAATAAACTAGTTTCTATGCATCTATTTTATACTCAATGCTATTGATGAACCAGACTTTATCGCCACTTGGCGTCCTGACGACAAATTCATCATCCACCTCTTTTTTCAGCAGCGCACGCGCCATTGGTGAGTCAATTGATATGTAATTTTTGACCTCATCACCATAAATTTCTTCCGGACCGACGATTCGAAACTTTTTCATCTCACCGGCTTCGTTTTCAATCTCCACCCAGGCACCAAAAAACACCTTGCCATCCTGCTGCGACGAGTAGTCAACTATGGTCAGTTCCGGCAGCAATTTACGCAGGAAGCGCACGCGGCGATCGATCTGGCGCAGCAGTCGTTTGTTGAAAGTGTAATCAGCGTTTTCAGAGCGATCACCCAAGCTTGCGGCCCATGTCACAATTTTGGTGACCTCAGGACGCCGTTCATTCCAGAGAAAATCATGCTCTTTTTTGAGTTTATTAAACCCTTCACGAGTAATAAGTTTCGTTTTCATTTAATCCACAAAATAATTAATAATCAAAATCTTACAAATTTATAAAAAGATAAAAACAGAACATTTTAGGTTGTTTTATTAGATTAAAAAACGCTGTTTTAATAGAATTACGCGATTCTGAGTTACCTTTTCGGAGTCAAAACCATTATGTCCGCACCTGATGCAAAACAGCAAATTTTCAACGCCAGCAAAGAGCTTATCGCCATCATCGCTCTGTTGCTTGTCGCTCCTCTGGCACTCTATCTCGATCTGGCCGTGCTTAAAAACGATGTCGGCGAAATCTCAGTGACCGAACTAGCTCAAGAGGGTTTCGTATTACTCTCCATGCTGATGTTTGCCCGCGCCGCGAAAACCACCCCGTCGTCACGCGGTTTTTACCTGCTGGTCAGCGGCTTTTTTGCCTGCATTCTGATCCGCGAACTCGATCAGTTCCTGGACTACATCTGGCACGGCTTCTGGCAGATCCCGGCCGCGATCACCGCCGCGACCTGTATCGGCATGGCGATGACCCGTTATAACGATTCCGTACTGGCACCGATGGCAGACTATACCCGTTCACGTGAGTATGTCTTTATGGTCGGTGGCGTTCTGCTGCTGCTGGTATTCAGCCGTGTATTTGGCAGTGGTCACCTGTTGTGGGAACACATCATGGGCGATGACTATGACTATGTGCTGAAAAGCGCGCTGCAGGAAGGTCTGGAATTACTGGGCTACTCCTGGATGACCTATGGGGCCTATCGCCACTGCATTTGTGCACAACGTAGCACTTCTGTCGCTGAATCTGCTCTGACAACGCCGGTAAACGTTTAAAATAGACTATCTTGTCCCCACATCAAGAAGTCTGTTGTAACAAGTGATACCAACCATGAGCTTAGCTATCTGTCATTCGATTGCCCAAGAGCTGAACGTTCGCTCAGAGCAAGTCATCGCCGCCGTCAAACTGATTGACGACGGCAACACAGTGCCATTCATCGCCCGCTACCGTAAAGAAGTCACCGGCGGGCTGGATGACACTCAACTGCGCACCCTGGACAGCCGCTTGTCCTACCTGCGTGAAATGGACGACCGCCGTCAAACCATCCTCAAATCGATTCAGGACCAGGGTAAACTCACTGCGGAACTGGAGCAGGCGATTATTGATGCCGACAGCAAAACCCGTCTCGAAGACTTGTATCTGCCGTATAAACCGAAGCGCCGCACCAAAGGCCAGATCGCGATTGAAGCCGGTCTGGAGCCTCTGGCGGATACCTTGTGGCATCATCCGCACACCGATCCGGAGCTGGAAGCAGGCAAATATCTTGCTGCGCAACACGGCATCGAAGACAGCAAAGCGGCGCTGGATGGCGCACGCGCTATCATCATGGAACGTATCGCCGAAGATGCAGATTTGCTGGAAAAGATTCGTCAGCACCTCAACCGTAACGCTCATATCGTGGCGCGCGTGGTCGAAGGTAAAGAGCGCGACGGAGAGAAGTTTAAAGACTACTTTGCCCATCAGGAGCCGATCAGTAAGGCACCTTCCCATCGCGCTCTGGCGATGCTGCGTGGCCGCAACGAAGGCTTTCTGACCCTGACCCTCAATGCGGATCCGGAGCAGGAAGAGGGTGTACGCCAGTCGTACTGCGAAACCCTGATCGCCGAGCATTACGGCATTCATCTCAGCCAGGCGGCTGCGGACGCGTGGCGCAAGCAGGTCATCAGCTGGTCATGGCGCATCAAAGTATCGATGCATATGGAAACCGAGCTGATGAGTGCGATGAAAGAGCGCGCTGAAATCGAAGCCATTGAAGTGTTCGCCACTAACCTTAAAGACCTGCTGATGGCAGCACCGGCAGGCCCGCGTGCGACTCTGGGTCTGGATCCGGGCCTGCGTACCGGCTGTAAAGTGGCCGTGGTAGATGCCACCGGCAAAGTCCTGGCGACCGATACCATCTATCCGCACCAGCCACAAAACCAGTACGATCGCGCCATGGCGAGCGTGGCCGCGCTGGTCAAACAGCACAATGTCGATCTGATTGCGATCGGTAACGGTACCGCTTCGCGCGAAACCGATGCCTTCGCCGCGGATCTGATTAAGCGTGGCAACCTCAAAGTGCAGAAGATCATGGTCAGCGAAGCTGGGGCGTCGGTCTACTCGGCCTCTGAACTGGCCGCGAAAGAGTTTCCGAACCTGGATGTCTCACTACGCGGCGCCGTGTCTATCGCACGTCGTCTGCAGGATCCGCTCGCCGAGCTGGTTAAAATTGACCCGAAATCAATCGGGGTTGGTCAGTACCAGCACGATGTCAGCCAGACTCTGCTCGCCAAACGTCTTGATGCGGTGGTGGAAGACTGTGTGAACGCCGTCGGTGTCGATGTTAACACCGCCTCCCCGGCTCTGCTAACCCGCGTCGCGGGCCTGTCGAGTACTCTGGCGCAGAATATCGTCGATTATCGCGATGAAAACGGCCGCTTTGAATCGCGTACCGCGCTGAAAAAAGTCGCCCGTCTGGGGCCCAAAGCATTTGAACAGTGTGCCGGTTTCCTGCGTATCATGCACGGCAAGAATCCGCTCGACGGTTCTGCGGTGCACCCGGAAGCCTACCCGGTCGTCAAAGCGATCGCCGAAAAGAATCAGCAGCAGATTAAGACGCTGATCGGTAACAGTGAATTTCTGCGTGGTCTGCGCGCAGTTGATTACACCGACCAACATTTCGGCGTGCCGACCGTAACCGACATCATTAAAGAACTGGATAAACCCGGCCGTGACCCACGCCCGGAATTTAAAACCGCCACGTTCGCCGACGGCGTCAATCAGGTGTCCGATCTTGAAGTCGGCATGGTACTGGAAGGCGTGGTTTCCAACGTGGCCAACTTCGGCGCATTTGTCGATATCGGTGTCCATCAGGATGGCCTGGTACACATTTCTGCCCTGACCGACCGTTTTGTTTCTGACCCGCGTGAAGTGGTCAAAGCCGGCGATATCGTCAAAGTCAAAGTGATGGAAGTGGATGTGCAGCGTAAGCGAATCGCCCTGTCCATGCGTCTTAACGATGAACCGGGTCAGGAGAGCCGTGGCGCGCGCGCCAGCGCACCAAACGCAGAACGTAAACCACGCCGCCGCGAGGAAACACAGTCCGGCGGAGCGATGAGCGGGGCGTTTGCCGCAGCTTTTGCCAAAGCCAAGAAATAAGCCTTTACTCGCACAGAAAAAATCCCCGTCCGGGCTACCGGGCGGGGATTTTTATTTCAGTCTCATCACTGACGCGATCACTACAGGACTGCAATCACTTCTGACGGTGTATTGGGCGCCACAGCCTGACCGTAGTGGTATTTAATCACGGTGCGGCGCTGCGCCATTTTGCCCTCAGTTATCGCTTCATCAATGACGCGTTTCGGCAGGCGAAACCGCATCGCATAACCCTTGCCCTGCGCTTCACTGTAGCTGGCTAATGCCAGCAATCCGAACAGTCGTTCCAGTTCACTGGACGGTTGATCATCGCCCTCCCAAGCGACCCCATCCTCCGCATCCAGTTCATAGCCCGGATGTTCGGCCGGATCCCAGGATGAGTCTCTGCGTCGTTTGTCATCTGCTTTAATCTTACGTTCAGCGTGGGTTTTGGTCAGCGCTACGGTCGGCGTCACAGGTTCACGGGCGCGGTTATCGCGCGCAACCTGTTCTGTCGGAACGTTCACTGATGGGGCGATGAGTGGCACGCCGACATTGGTCGGTGACACAATCATAGCCGAAACCTCCTCAGTATCGCCCGGCCCGTTGCAATTCGCTGCTACCCGGGCCTGATTTTATATCGGCCAGAACAGGACAAAATTTAGTCTTATTTGTCCGTCCGGGCCAAAAATCATCCACATCCGTTACTTTGGCCCGCCAAACGCAACCAGTTGCTGACAAAACGCATCAAATTCGGTCATAAACGGCGCATGGGACGATTCTGTGAAGATATATTGCTGGCTGTGTGGCACCACCTGCGCAAGATCGTGGGCAACTTTGACCGGCACCAATCCATCGAGGCGGCCATAGAGACGCAGCAACGGCACGGAAATATGCGCCAGTTGCTCACGCAGATCGACGTCCGCCAGCATCTGCAACCCGGCCAGCAGCGAATCCGGATTCGGGGTCGGACGCGATAACACCGCCTGCTTGAGGGTTTTGACATCCTGCCGCGCGGAAGGGCTGCCCATGGCTTGCAACGCCATAAAACGTTCAATGGTGGCATGGAAGTCTTCCACCAGTTGATCGGTAAACGCGCTCAGGACCTGGGGCTGAATACCGCGCCATGGCCGCTCAGCCGCAAACTTAGGTGACGATGCGACTGTGACCAGTTTCGCGACATAATCGCTGTGATGCAGTGCCATATGCGTGGCCACCAATCCGCCCAGCGACCAGCCAACCCAAATCGCCTGTCTGGGGGCCTTAAGAATCAACAGCCGGGCAATCGCTTCCAGGCTGTCAGCATGCAGATGCGCACTGTGACCGTAGCCGGGTAAATCCACCACATGGACAGTGAAATGCTGCGCCAGACGCTGCTCGGTCTGTTGCCACACAGCCCCGTTCATGCCCCAGCCATGCACCAACACCAGATCCGGACCGCTACCACTTACCTGCCAATACAAGTCTGCCGCCATAGTCACACTTTCTCCTACTCATTCCATGCTCACCAGGCAGCCCAACCGGTCACAATCAACCCCACGGCTGCCATTTAAGAAGATCCTATGTTAGCGAATCAGCTTCAAAAAACCATGCTTTCCTGGCTGGCTCCGGCCTGCCCGCTGTGCCGCCTGCCGCTGGCCAAGCAGGATACGCACGGCTTATGCGCCGCCTGCCTCGAGTGGTATACGCCGCAACCGCGATGCGAGCGCTGCGGACTGCCAAGCCCGATGCCGGTCACACAATGCGGTGAATGCCTGCGCTCGCCACCGCCCTGGCAACGCCTGATTTGTCTCGGGGATTACCGTTTTCCACTCAGTCAGGCGGTGCATAAACTCAAGTATCAGCGTCAGTTCTGGCAGGCACCGTCACTGGCCGGTTTACTGGCAACACGCATCACGGATCCGGCTCCGCTTCTCACTTCAGTGCCCCTGCACTGGCGCCGTTACTGGCTGCGTGGTTTCAATCAGAGTGATCTGCTGGCGCGGGCGCTGAGTCAAGCACTGCAGTGTCATTACCAGCCGCAGCTGTTGCAACGGGTACGCGCCACCGCCATGCAGCAGGGACTGAATAAACGCGAACGCACCCGTAACCTGACTCAGGCATTCCGCCTCAGTGAACCACCAGCCAGTCGCCATATTGCTATCGTCGACGATGTGGTCACCACGGGCAGTACCATGCGGCAATTATGCAATTTACTGCTTGATGTGGGGGTCAAAAGGCTTGATATTTACTGTATATGCCGTACTCCTGAGCCGGGAAGCTGAATCTGATGCAAAAAGCGTCAGTAAAAAGGGCTGGATCCTCGGCTCGACAGGAGTAGAATGGTGACTAAATAGCCTACAAATTTACTCAGGTATTCGTCGTGTCAAATACTATTACTATTACAGAAAACGCCCAGTCTCACTTTGCCAAGCTTCTGGCTCAGCAACCGGAAGGCACCAACATCCGCGTCTTCGTGGTAAACCCGGGAACGCAGAATGCAGAGTGTGGCGTCTCTTACTGTCCACCAGAAGCAGTAGAAGCCACTGATACAGAGATCAAATACAGCGCCTTTTCCGCGTACATCGATGAATTGAGCCTGCCGTTCCTGGATGAGGCAGAGATCGATTTTGTCACCGATAAAATGGGCTCACAACTGACCCTGAAAGCACCTAACGCCAAAATGCGTAAAGTGTCTGATGACGCATCGCTGATGGAACGTGTTGAATATGCGATTCAAACCCAGGTTAACCCACAACTTGCCGGTCACGGCGGTCACGTACGTTTGATCGAAATCTCTGACGACGGCGTTGCGCTGGTGCAATTCGGCGGCGGGTGTAACGGCTGCTCTATGGTGGATGTGACGCTAAAAGAAGGCATCGAAAAAGAACTGCTGGCTCAGTTTGAAGGTGAACTGACTGCGGTGCGTGACCAGACTGAGCATGACCGTGGTGAGCACTCTTACTACTAAGCAACCCATTATCAAAAGCTGATGCCGTGCATCAGCTTTTTTTCTTTTTATTCACACCAATCTGGCCGCCTGTTAAAACAGAACATTTTCAGCTGCAGAATTTTCTCATATAGTAAGAAACGTTTGAAAGCGAAGGAGTTAGCGTATGCCATCCAAATTATTACCGGAGATTCTGGCCAAGAGTACAGTGGCCAGGTCAAAGCTGTTCTCGATTGAAGCCCTGGATCTCCGTTTTTCTAATGGTGAGCAACGCACTTATGAACGGATGAAACCGAGCGGCCGCAACGCAGTGATGATGGTGCCGGTGACCGAGCAAGGTGACCTGCTGTTAATCCGGGAATACGCCGCCGGTACCGAAAACTATGAACTCGGTTTTCCCAAAGGCCTGATCGATCCGGGTGAAACCCCGCAACAGGCGGCGGTACGCGAGCTGAAAGAAGAGATCGGTTTTGGTGCCCGCGAGTTAATTGCGCTCAAAGAGGTTATCCTGGCTCCCTCTTATTTTTCCAGCCGCATGACACTCTTCATTGCGCAGGATCTATACTCAGAACAGTTGGATGGCGACGAACCGGAACCGCTGGAACTGGTGCGCTGGCCGCTTGAGCAGGCCGAAGAGTTGCTGACCCATTTAGATTTCAGCGAAGCCCGCAGCATTACCGCCCTGCTGCTGGCACTGCGTCATCTGAAATCCTGACCCGCAGAGTTATAGGAAAGCGTATGCCAACCGCGAAAGATCTCTCCCATCTGCTGCCTGACGTGATCAGTATTGCACGTTCAGCTGGACAACTTATCCTCGACATCTACGAAAACAAATCGTACGAAGCATTCACCAAGAGTGACGAGACCCCGGTCACCAGCGCCGACTTAGCTGCGCATAAACTGATCACTGAACGTTTGTCGGAACTGACCCCGGACATCCCGGTTCTGTCGGAAGAAGCGGCGAACATCAGTCTGACCACCCGTGAAACCTGGCAACGCTACTGGCTGGTTGACCCGCTCGACGGCACCCAGGAATTCATTGCCCGCAGCGGCGACTTTGCCACAATTATTGCTCTGGTCGAGCATAATCGTCCGGTGATGGGCGTGGTGTACGGCCCGGTGTCCGGCGTGATTTACTACGCTTATGCTGGCAAAGGGGCGTGGAAGATCCCGGACATGTCAGACAGCCTGCGTATCCGCTCACACAAACATGAACTGCCGGGACAGCCGATCGCGATGGCCATCAGCCGCCGTCAGGACATCAACCGCATCACCAAGCGCCTGAGCAGCCAGTGGAACTATGAGCTGGTACCACTCGGCTCGGCCGCACTGAAAGCCTGTCTGGTCGCCGAGGGCGCCGTAGACTGTTATCTGCGCCTGGGGCCGACCGGGGAATGGGATACTGCGGCCACTCAATGCATTGTCGAAGAAGCTGGCGGACGTATTCTCAGTACTCAGCTTGAGCCATTGTCCTACAACGAGCGCGATACGCTGGAAAATCCTAACTTTATCGTACTCGGTGACGCTGACCTGCCGTGGGATCAGATTCTGCAAATCAAAGACTGAGTGCGCACTGCGTTGCCAAAAATAAAAAAGGGCGAGTTCTGACTCGCCCTTGCTGATTTGGTCACTCACCACCGTGAGACATAGTTACAGCCTGCCCTGGCGGGTAAACTGATAACGCCCCTGCCCATCGGGACGTGGCAGCAGATTAAGCTGCTCGCTCAGACGCGGCGGAAATTCTGCCCCGGGCTTAAACCAGCCCTTAGCCTGATAACGACGTGCCGCGTTAAGCTCTGCAGAAAATTCTGCACTGACCTGGGCACTATTCTGGTTGCCATTGACTGTCACGACGTTATCCTGACACTGCACATCAGCCATCACACGATCCAGTTGCAGCTCACCGAGCGGTGAACCAATCTGACTCGGTGTCCAGACCAGATTACCACTGGCGGCGCTGCACCACGGTTGCCCGTACTGGAAATCACGTACCGTCAGTTCGACCTGACCTTGCGCCGTGACAGGCACAGGCAGCTGCAGTGTTTGCACCACTTGCTGAGCGGGCATAGACACCACGAGATCACGGGCAAAAGCGCCACTCAGACCATAGCCGATCACACCTTTACCGCGCATCTCCAGATCACTGCCACGGCCAAAACGCACCGCAGCCTGAGCTTTCGCCCCCAGCAAAGCCGACCATTGCCAGTTCCACTGCACGGCGCCCAGTTTATTACGCTGCCAGCTGACCTGCTCCGCACTGCCCTGCCACAGAGTACCGCTGACGCCCTGCAATTGCAGAGCACGTGGCAGCGGCGCGTATTTGACCACCAACGAGGCCGGGATATGGACAAGCGCACTAATCAGCACCACCACCACAAATACGCTGACGTATCCAATCACACCTTTCATTATCCGCCTCGTTTTAACTGCAAGCGTTTGACTTCAACCAGACCCGGCGCTGCGCCGCGGTCCAGATCCATAAATTCGACATCAATCCCCTGCTTCTCACGCAGGAAGTTTATCCAGGCCACCAACTGAGAAAATGGCAACGGCTGAACCCAGACCTGCATCATTTCTCCGCGCGGCTGCACCCGGATCAGCTCAATATTGAAATCCCGCGTCGAGCTGGCAATCACCTGGTTGAACGGCTGATTGGTGCGCACCACGCCGCCCTGACGACGCAGGGTGATAATGTCATCGGCGGTCGATTTGACCCACTGCAGCAACTGCTGCTCCGACTGAATGCGGGTCCGGGCGTTTTCACTGCGTTGCTGCAGTGGCTGCACCCCCCCCCAATACACCAGACCAAGCAACAGCAGTCCGCCGCACACCAGCACCAGACGCTGTTCACGCTGACTGATCGAGCTCCACCATGCCTGCGCCGGGTTGAGTAAATTCTTCATGCTCTGTCCCTATTTGCGTGTGAGTACATACGAACCCACCACCTGTTCGCCATTGCGGCTCAGCTGGCCCTGCTCAACCGAGAAGTGCTCTTCGAGCTGTACCCGTGCCTGTTCGAAGGTCTGAAAATCTTTGCTGACCGCCTCCAGACGCACTTCACCGCGATTCCCGTCAAAGCGCAGGCTCTGTACCTGCATGGCGCTGACATTGCGTAGCGTTTCCGGCAATTTATCCAGCCAGGACAACACATGCTCCCCGCCCCCGCCACCCGACAGCAGCGCCACTTCATCGCTCATCTGGCGCTTCAGATAGCTCACGGTCGGGATGCGCTGTTTGTCAGGAAAAATGGAGCGAAAAATGCGTTCACTTTCAGCGCGATAACTTTGAGCGGTACTTTCATACTGATTGGCCTGTACCAGCTGATAACCGGTGCTGACCACCACCAGCAAACCGGCCGCAATCGCGGCTTTACGCCACACTTGCCAGTACTTGTTCCAGGATGACTTGGTTTTAAACTCACCACTGAGCAGGTTGATTTTGTGACTGAGCGCCTGTTCGGTCAGCAACTGCATCACCAACGCTGCCGGCTGGTTATGCCACTCCTGCCCCTCAGCCAGCTGCAGCTCCGGCAACGGTGTGTAAGCGTTCAGAGCTAACCAGTTTTCGCCGTCACGTACCCACTGCGACTGACTAAACAGTGGCAACCACTGCACGTCGATACTCAGGCCGGAAAACTCACTTTTACGTACCAGCCACTCGTCACCGATTTGCAGCGCGCTCAGCCCTTCAGAGTGAGGAATAGCCAGCACATCCGGGACAACCCGGCGCACATCAAACTGCAGTGCGCGCAGCGAATCGAGGCACGAACGCAGCCACTGGCGATCGACACCGGCAACCTGAGCCACTCCGCCACTTTTCGCCAGAATGGTGAAATGCATTTCATCCACATCCTGGGCAATTTCCTCTTCCACCAGATAAGGCAGCATCGACTCAAGCTGGCGACTGGCACCCGACGGAATAGCAACCTGAGTCAGCACCACATCGCTGGCCGACAACAGTAACAGTGTCGGACGCTGGGCCGCATAAGGTGCCAGATCTTCGAGCTGATCCAGGCCCGCAATTTCACCACTGGCAATCACTGCCTGCTGGTCAGTTGACCACACCAGCCAGGGAATGGTGGCTTCTTTTTGACTACTCAGCCGAACGGTCAGAAACTCGCTCACTGATTCCTCCAAAGCGACGGCGAATAACCGTTGCAGTTTCTAAATTACTACTAAAAAACAGACTGCGGATACGCACCCGGGATTGCTCGACCTGAATGTTCGCATCCAGCTCAAAATAGTGGCTGTCGATACTCAGATAACCGCGTGCCTGTTCCCGCACACTCTCATCAACCGCGGCGATAGGCGCCTCAGCCATAAAATCTTCGATACTGCTCCAGCCGTCATAGGGCCGTCCTTCCAGCACAGTACGCGCATTGGACTCACTCAGGTTCGGGCTGAACATGGCGGCCAGCAGTTTAGCCTGCTCAGGTTGCAGCGTATTAATATTCAAACGCCAGTCCTGCACCGGTAACGCACAGACATAGGGCTGCAGACTCTGCATCACTTCGCCACTGACTTCGTGCACCGCACGTAATTCACTGACGTCAGCCAGTATACCATTGGGGGCCATATAGGCCGGCGACACTGATTCATAATAACTGTCTTCCACCCCGCTCGCGGTGTTGACCGAATCATTGGCATCAAGAAACTCCCAGGTGCCGTCGGCAATGTTTTCGGCCTGATAGCTGTCAACATCGAGCTCATCGAGCAAGGCGCGCCACACCCGATACACATACGGTGTCGTGGTCTGCGCTGCGACCGGCGCCAGACCGGCAAACGCATTGATGTTAAAGCAGGCCTGCTTGTCGACGATACTGCCGGTCACCTGACCGTAGTCGAGCGGATAACTGCGATCGCGCTGTGACCAGGGTTGATTGAGGCTGACGACATCACTGTCTTTATAGCTCTGCTCGATGGCCGCTTTGGCCAGCCCTTCAACCCCGATACTGTACCAGTACGCCTGTTGGTAATTGAGCTGATGACTGGCACGCTGAAACTGGGTAAACATCCGCTGCGACATGGTCGCGGCAATCGACACCATGATCGCCAGCAGCAGCAAAACGATGATCAGAGCCACACCGCGCTGTTGAGATTTAGCCATTCCCGCCCTCTCCCAG
Organism: Vibrio sp. ABG19; assembly: GCF_029962385.1. Taxonomy (NCBI): domain Bacteria; kingdom Pseudomonadati; phylum Pseudomonadota; class Gammaproteobacteria; order Vibrionales; family Vibrionaceae; genus Vibrio; species Vibrio sp. ABG19. Next base: position 1,054,294 of record NZ_CP071708.1, read on the forward strand.
TGATGCGCCGGTGGTAAGATAAATTCGTTGAATCTGACCGTAATCCTGCAATGTCAGTGTCACTTCCACTGCTTTCGGCAACGCCTGATCCGACTCCCATGTATCACGCCAGCCGCCCTCGGCGTAAAAACGCAGCGACCAGGATTCAACCTGAGTCAGCACAGGCATCACCACCGCAGGCTCAGAGACCGTGGTATCCGGATAGCGCCAATAAAGGCGCTCCAACACACCTTCTTTTAAACGATAGCCTACCTTGGCCACTTCTCCACGCGGGAATTGCTGCTCCGGGTTATGCCAGCCGAGGCGGATAAACATCACCCCCTTACTGTCAGAGTCGTTCAGATAATCGCTCCAGAGCAACATACGCTCAGCGGGCGCTTCCCCGTTATGGCGGAAATGACGCAACGCCATCTGACGAAAATCCGCATCCATCATGACGATCGCACGCTGCACTTCGCTCAGACGCGCTTCTCGTTCCGCGGACAGGGCATTGCTGCGTTGCACCTGATTGAGCACCTGATAGGCCGCCAGACTGAGGCTGGCAAAAATCGCCATGGCGACCAGCACTTCAATCAGGGTAAAACCGCGGCGGCGTGCAACTCGTCTCAATGAACCATATTTACTTTGCAACATAACTTCTTACCGTCACCACCGGCGCGCCGTTCTTCTCGGTCGCCGCACTGACATCAAATGCTGCCAGGACATCATTGGCCGTTTTCACCGGCGCGACTTTCCAGTACCAGGTACGTCCGGCCAGCTCTTCGCTGCCGTTTTGCGCCCGAGGTGTCTGTTCACTCAAAAACACCTTGGCGGTCTGGTTATCCACCACCATAGCGGCGAACGTTTTCTCTTCCAGATAACTGATGGTATTGATGTGCTGGGTCACGGCGCGCATCACACTCAATGCGGCAGTGGCAAAGATGGCCAGCGCAACCAGCACTTCCAGCAGCGTAAAGCCCCGCTCAGCGCGCCTCATCATGTTCTCCCGGTGCCAGCAGAGTGATCTGACCATTATCTTGTACCTGCACCTGCCATCCACGCTCAACACTTGCATTCTGCACGTAAATATCCAGCGTAAACGGGGTCAGTTCGCCGCTGGATAAGATAAAGACCTGGGGCGGACGCTGCTTGTGCTCGCCATCCTGCTCAGCAAACATCTCTTCATCAAACAGAGAGCCCGGCTTAAACAAGCGGTCTTCATCCTGCCAGACATCGCCACCGGCTTGATACTGCAGCGCCAGTCCCTCCTCTAGCTGCAGATCCGCGGCGATGCCGTTTTTATCCAATTTTTGCCAGCCTGTCTGTTCCAGGCTTAAAAAACGCAGTGTGCGTGCCTGCTCATCAATGCGCAGCCCGTAATCACGGCCGCTGAGGATGGCTTCCTCATTGAGCAGTTGCAGACGCTGAAAAATACTCTGCGCCACTTCTTTAATCTCATCATCATGTCTGACCGGCAGAGTGGCGATCACGGCCACCGCACTGACGGAAAGCAGCACTAACACCAGCATTATTTCCAACAGAGTAAAACCATGTTTGCGCTTCATCACAACAGCCAGACCTGAATTCAATAAAAGGTGGCGCCAAGCGCCACCGTTAACCTGTTACTGAAAATCCTGCAGATTCCAGTTACCGATATCGACGGCCGTACCTTCACCGCCTTCCTGACCATCCGCACCTAAGGTGAACACATCAATCGTGGCTTTATCACCCGGGCTCAGGTATTGGTAATCGTTACCCCAAGGGTCTTTTGGCAGACGTTTGATGTAACCACCGGCGCGGTAATTACGTGGCTCAGGGCTGCCTGGCATAGTGACCAGCGCATCCAGCCCCTGATCAGTGGTCGGATAGACATTGTTATCCAGCTTGTACATATCGAGGGCATTTTCCAGCGCGACAATGTCTGTGATCGCTTTCTGTTGGTCGGCTTTTTCTTTGTTGCCGAGCAGGTTAGGCACCACAAAGCTGGCCAGAATACCCAGAATAACGACCACAACCATCACTTCCAGCAGGGTAAAACCGGACTGTTTGTTTACTTTTTTGTTCATAGAGACTCCATGTTACTCAAGACGAAGTGAGCCAAATCAGCGGCTCATCAAATTATTCATTTCCAGGATAGGCATCAGAGTAGCCATTACGATGAACAGCACCAGACCCGCCATCAACGCAATCAGCGCCGGGGTAAAAATGCCCAGCGCAATATTAACCGTCGCTTCAAAACTGTTGTCCTGGTTATCTGCGGCGCGGGTCAGCATGCTTTCCAGTTCGCCGCTCTGTTCACCACTGGCGATCATATGCAGCATCATCGGCGGGAAGAGTTTGGTTTGATCAAGTGCTTTGCGCAGGCTGGCACCTTCGCGCACATTTTCTGCCGCCAGACGCACCTGTTGCTTGACGTATTGATTGGACATCACATCCACCGCGACCCGCATTCCGTCCAGAATCGGAATTGCGCTCGAGGTACAGATAGACAAAGTCCGGGCAAAACGCGAAGTATTGAGGCCACGCGAGATTTTTCCCACCAGCGGCATATGAATCACGCGCTGATCCCAGCGCAGGCGCAGATCTGGTTTGCTCAGCAACCAGCGCACCAGATACACCAGCAACACGAATAGCACCACCAGCTGCAACCCCCAATGCTGGATAAAGTCACTGGACGAGAGCAGGAACTGGGTCGATTTTGGCAGCTCCTGCCCCATCTGGACAAACTGACCGACAATCTTAGGTACCACAGCGGCCAGCAGGAAGGCCACAATGCCAACCGCAAATACGACCAGCACTATCGGATACAGCATCGCCTGCAGCAGTTTAGAGCGCATTTTCTGGCGGTTTTCCGCATAATCGGCCAGACGTTCCAGCACCGCATCCAGGTGGCCGGACTTTTCTCCGGCCGCCACCATAGAGCGGAACAGATCGTCAAAAATATGCGGGTAATCGGCCATACTGTCCGCCAGAGTGTAACCTTCGGTCACTTTGGAGCGCACCGCGGCGAGCATATTACGAATGCGCGGCTTTTCCGACTGCTCGGATACCGCGCGCAAACACTCCTCCAGCGGCATGCCGGATTGCACCAGCGTCGATAACTGACGGGTCAACAGCGCCAGATCCGGCGTGCTGATACCACGCTGGGAAAACCCAAGCCCGCTGCTTTGCGATTTCGCGGCCCTGGCACGGGTTTCCACCACTTCCACCGGCACCAGCCCCTGCTCTTTGAGACGCTGACGCACCTGGCGGGCATTATCCCCTTCCAGGACCCCTTTTTTGTGCCGGCCACGCTCATCCAGCGCTTTATATTCAAACGCCGCCATCAGGACTCCTTGGTGACTCGCATCACTTCTTCCAGCGAGGTAATCCCACGCCGGACTTTATCCAAGCCATCCTGACGAATACTCGGTGTACTGATACGGACCCGTTTCTCGATTTCCTGCTCACCGGCTTCGGCGTGAATCAACGCCTGCAGCTCATCATCAATCAACACCAGCTCATGAATCCCGGTCCGGCCACGGTAACCTTTGAAGTTACACTTGTCACAGCCATGCGCTTTATACAGCGTCAGTGGTTCAGCGTCGTCCAGTGCGAACAACTTACGCTGCTCTTTGTTCGGTTGATACGCTTCTTTACACTCCGGACACAAGGTGCGCACCAGACGCTGTGCCAGTACACCAAGCAGCGAAGAGGAGATCAGGAAAGGCTCAATCCCCATATCACGCAGACGAGTCACGGCGCCAATCGCAGTATTGGTGTGCAGGGTTGACATCACCAGGTGGCCGGTCAAGGAGGCCTGCACGGCGATCTGCGCCGTTTCCAGGTCACGAATCTCGCCCACCATCACCACATCCGGGTCCTGACGTAAAATCGCACGCAAACCACGGGCGAAGGTCATGTCCACTTTCGGGTTGACCTGAGTCTGGCCGATACCTTCGATATCGAACTCGATCGGGTCTTCCACCGTCAGAATGTTGCGCTCATTGCTGTTGAGCTCCTGTAACCCGGCATACAAGGTGGTTGATTTACCTGATCCGGTCGGTCCGGTCACCAGCAAAATCCCGTGCGGGCGCTGAATCAGATGACGGAAATGGTCGTGGTTATATTCCGTCATCCCCAGACTGTGCAGATCAAGCCGGGTGGCATTTTTATCCAGCAGACGCATCACCACTCGTTCGCCGTGCGACGACGGCATGGTCGACACCCGCACATCCACCGAACGGCCACCGATACGCAGCGAAATCCGCCCGTCCTGCGGCACACGTTTTTCGGCAATGTCCAGTTTGGCCATCACTTTCACCCGTGACACCAGCAGCGGCGCCAGTTTACGGCTCGGCGACAAAACCTCACGCAGCACTCCATCGACCCGGAAACGAATCGACAACTCTTTCTCGAAGGTCTCGATATGAATATCCGACGCCCCCTCTTTGATCGCTTCGCCAAGCATGGCGTTGATCAGCTTGATGATTGGCGCATCATCTTCGGATTCCAGCAGGTCTTCGTTTTGCGGTAACTCCTCAGCAATCGAGAAAAAGTCATCGCTGTCCGCACCGATATCTTCCATCAGCTGCCGCGCCTCGGAAGAATCACGCTGATAGACCTGAGTCAGTTTACTTTCAAACTCATTCGGCTGCAGTTCAATCAGATTGAGGCGGCCTTTAATCACCCGGCGCACTTCCGCCAGCGAGGTCATCGACAGCGGCGCAACATAATACACGGTGGGAGTGTCCTGGCTGTCATGCCATTCCAGCACCAGTTTGAAGCGGTTAGAGAAACTGAACGGTAAGCGGCGCACCAGATTACGCGCCGCCTGCGCTACCACAACATCCGTCATGATTACTCTTCCATTTGTTCTAAAAAGGCCTGAATTTCCGGCGGATGCAGACGATCCTGACCATATTTCGGCAGCACCGGAATATTGTTGTCATCCATCAGTTTCAGCCCTTTATCGGCTTTAAATAACTGCTCAGCGCGAATGTAGTTATATTTACGCTGGGTCACGCCGTCAGCCGTCATGCCGGTACGGATAATGGTCGGCTTGATGAACACCATCAGGTTACGTTTTTCAACCTGAGTACTGGTGGAAGTAAACAACTGGCCAAGAATCGGGATATCGCCCAGCAGCGGTACTTTCGATTCACTTTCGGCGGTCCGCTCATCAATCAGACCACCCAGCACCAGCATCTGGCCATCCTGCACCATCACCGAGGTATTGAGCTGACGTTTGGCAAAGCGCACATCGACCGCGCCGTTCGCACCCAGCACGTTCGACACTTCCTGTTCAATCGACAGCTGCACCGAGTCGCCTTCGTTGATTTGCGGCACCACTTTAAGTTTGATACCCACTTCTTTACGATCCACGGTCTGGAACGGATTATCATTATTCGAACCCGCCGTCGAGCCGGTAATTACCGGCACTTCTTCACCGACAATAAATGACGCTTCGCCGTTATCCATCACAGTGATGCTTGGCGAAGAGAGGATATTAGTGTTCGATGTGCTCGCCACGGCATTAATCAGCGCGGTCCAGTCACCCATCAGCACGCTCACCGCCGCACCATTCACGCCGGACAAGGCCGATGCCAGGGTTGAATAGTCACCAGACTCGGTCACCGAGTAAGGCACACGGTTACCATTGCCATCGTAGTAGTATTCTGTTGTCGTTTGATCCTTAGCCTCTTCCAGCCCCACCATCACATTACCAATCGAGGCGCCGCTGTTGCTGAACTGAATCGCCGAACCACTCTCCAGTGAGCCCCACTGTACGCCGAGGTTGATACCATCCGCTTCCGACATTTCCACAATCAGCGCTTCAATCAGCACCTGAGCTCGGCGGATATCGAGTTGTGAAATCACATCCAGCAATTCACTCATAATGTCCTGTGGTGCGGTCAGTACGATCGCGTTGGTATCGGCATGCGCGGCAATCATCACATCATCCCGCTTGGCAGAAGCGCCCGGCTGGCCACTTTTCTTCTCCGCTACCAGGTTTTCCGAGACTCCTTTCAGCACATCGACCATGTCTTCAGCTTTGGCGTATTTGAGGTACACCACCCGATTGTTGCCTTTGGTGGCCATCTCGACGTCGAGCTTGTTGATCAGACGTTTGAGGCGCTGGCGTACTTTCGGGTCACCGGAAATAAGAATTGAGTTGGTACGCTCGTCCGCCACAAACTTTGGCTGCAGGAATTCAGGCGTATTTTTAGTGTCATTCGCTTTATTCAGCGCCTCGACAATACGCACCATTTCAGCGGCAGACGCATTTTTCAGCTCCACCACTTCAATATCTTTGTCACCGGCCTGATCGACCCGGCGAATGATGTCTGCCAGACGGTTGACCACCGCAGCACGGCCGGTGATCAGAATGATGTTGGCCGGGTCATAATGCACCACGTTACCGGCACCCGCGTTATCAATCAGCTGGCGCAACAGCGGTGACAATTCGCGCACCGAGACGTTCTTTACCGCCACGACCTGCGTGATAACGCTGTCGCCATCCATGCGGTCACTGTCCCCCAGCACCGGAATGGCAGAGGTTTTGGCGTCTTTCGACTTGACGACTTTCAGCACACCGTTGTCCATCTCAATCACGGCAAACCCGTACACTTCCAGTACATTGAGAAAAAAGCTGTAGTACTGCTCTTCATTCAGGGTGTCATAACTGCGCACATCGACTTTGCCGCGGACAGAAGGGTCAACAATAATGGTTTTTTCGAGATTGCGACCGACGATGTTGATGAATTCCTGAATATCAGTGCCCTTAAAACTGGCACTGAATTCATTTGCCAGTGCCATTGGCGATGCCGCCAGACTCATGGCGAGCAGCCACGCACTTTTGTTAAGCCAATGCTTCACGGGATACTCCCTCAACCTTTACACAAAGGTGAAAATTAAAACTGAATATAGATGTCATGTTGCTGTCCATCTCGTTCTACGGTCAGGTTAAGCTCGGTCAAATCAGACACGGACTCAAAAAGTTTGCTCATCACATCCGGATCGGTCAGATCCAGACCATTAATTTGGGTGGCAATGTCGCCATTTTGCAGCCCGACGGCTTCAAACAGCGCCCGATCTTTACCCGGGCTGACACGATATCCCAAAATTTGATCATCCTGCTTAACCTGCGACATCGTCACATACTGGAAGATCTCACTGGGATTGTTCGCCACTGCAGCGCGAATGGCTGCCAGTTTGTCTTCCTGATCGTTGGCGCCGGTCTCAGCGCTATTACGCGCACGTCGCTCTGGCTGGGCCGTATTCAATTTAGAATAGTCCAACCCTTCCAACATCAGGGTCTCGTTACGACCAGAATTATCAATAATGACACGATCCGGCAAAACGGCTTTCAGCTTAACCCGGGTACCTTCAATCACCTCGTTCAAGCCGTAGGTCGACTGCTGGCCACGGTTAGCTATGACCGCAAGGCTCTGGGTTGGTTCAGAACTGGCCACCACCCCCACCAGCACAAGGTTAAGACGGGTTTTCGGCGCGTCGACTTTGACCGGTATGGCCACCGGCGCCACTTTCTCGCTATAGCGGCCAAAAATAGCACCTTGTTGCAGGTTCGTGAGGTCAAAATGAGTTTGATTGGTCTGGCGCGCAGTCACAGAGGGTGCCCAGGCTGACACGGCGGTTTGCTCACCGTAAAACATCCACACCATCTTGCCGACAATCCAGGCGGAAAGCGCAATACACAGCACTGCCAGCCAAACACTCAGCGGCTTTTGCCAGCCGGAAAGGCGCTGCATCCAGTTGACGGATGCCAGCGGTTGAAAACTGATACGCTCCACTTCGGTGTCCTTTGGTTCCGTTTTAAACGCTAACGTCATGTTTTTTTATTAGTCGGAGCCTTGTATTTCAGGGCTTTAAATAAAATATAGCAATATATCACAACCGAGGAACACTTCTTTTCAGTTAGGTTAAAATTGTCCGCAAACTTGAAAAACTGTGACGCAGACTCCATTGTAAACCACATTAACGCAGCAAAATAATGAATTTAGAGGTAATTTGCCAGCATGAGTTCCCCATCTGAAGCAGTGCGTCTCGATAAATGGTTATGGGCCGCGCGATTTTATAAAACCCGCTCAGTGGCGCGGAATATGGTCGATGGTGGCAAAGTTCACTATAATGGCCAACGAACCAAACCCAGCAAGCTGGTTGAACTCGGTGCAATCATCACCTTGCGTCAGGGCAACGAAGAGAAAACCGTTGTTATCGAAAGAGTTTCCGATCAAAGACGAGGAGCCCCCGAGGCACAGACCCTTTATTCAGAAACCACTGACAGTGTTGAGAAACGTGAAAAGCAGGCACTGGCACGCAAGCTGAATGCCCACAATCCAGCACCGGATCGCCGCCCGGATAAGAAACAGCGTCGCGATCTGCTGAAATTTAAACATCAATAACGAGCCGGACTATTCCTTATGACGACAAGCTCAAAGTCTAAAAACACATTACACCGCTACCTGTTTGACGATCTGTCGGTACGTGGCGAGTTGGTACAACTGGACGACACGTATCAGCATATTATCAGCAGCAAGGAATACCCAGCTCCGCTGCAACAGTTACTGGGCGAACTGCTAGTCGCAACCACGCTGTTGACTGCGACCCTGAAATTTGAAGGTTCGATCACCATGCAACTGCAAGGTGACGGCCCGGTCTCTCTGGCCGTCATCAATGGTGACAATAACCAGAAAGTTCGCGGCGTAGCGCGCTGGGACGGTGAGATTGCCGACGATGCCAGCCTGCATGATCTGATGGGCAAAGGCCATCTGGTGATCACTATCGAGCCGAAGAAAGGCGAACGCTATCAGGGGGTGGTTGGTCTGGAAGGAGATAATCTGGCTGAAGTACTGGAAGCTTATTTCATGCGCTCAGAGCAGCTGAAGACCCGCCTGTGGATCCGCACCGGTCAGCTGGACGGCAAACTGCACGCTGCCGGCATGCTGCTGCAAATCATGCCTGACGGTACCGGCTCCGCCGACGACTTCGATCACCTGGCGCAACTGACTGCGACCGTGAAAAATGAAGAGCTGTTCAGCCTGGAAGCGAACGAAGTACTCTACCGTCTGTACAACCAGGAAAAAGTCCAGCTGTTTGAACCTCAGGCCGTCGAATTCCTGTGTGGTTGCTCCCGTGAACGCAGTGCAGCAGCCATTATTACCGTCGCCCGTGATGAGCTGAACCAAATTCTGGCCGAAGACGGCGCGGTGAACCTGCATTGTGATTACTGCGGTACCACCTACTCATTTGATTCCACTCAAGTGTTTGAATTGTTCGCCCAGCAGGATTCAGGTTCTCAGACCAAGCATTAATTCTTGTGAATTAACAAGCACGTCAACACAGTCTTACAGCCAGCTTCATGCTGGCTTTTTTTGTGATCAAAACCCATAAAAACCCATAAAAACCCAAAAAAATCAACATACTCCCCTGTAGAACACCCGACTTAATTTCCGCGAATTAATAATCGTTTTGCTCTGGTACTGACGCCAAAACGCAATATAAAATAAGCCCGCCAGCAATATGTGACAGGTTACCTAAAACCACAAATCAGGCATGGTTAATTTTTGACCCATCTCCCTGTTTTTTCCCGACCCCGTTGCTAGCATGGTGAGCAGAAAAAATACAAACATTATAAAAATCCCTACAAATTCCCGATAAGGAGCACCTATGACTGTTATCGAACAAACAAAGGCTGCACGACTTGATCTTACCCAATACGGCATCACCGATGTCAGCGAAGTCATTCGTAACCCGAGTTACGAGTTACTATTTGAAGAAGAAACCCGTCCGGATCTGGAAGGCTACGAGAAAGGCGTGGTCACCGAACTGGGGGCCGTGGCAGTAGACACCGGCATCTTCACTGGCCGCTCACCAAAAGATAAATTCATCGTTAATGACGACACCACCCGCGACACCTTATGGTGGACTTCTGACCAAGCCAAAAACGACAATAAACCGATTAGCCAGGCGGTATGGAATGACCTGAAATCTCTGGTCAGCCAGCAGTTGTCAGGCAAACGCCTGTTTGTGGTCGACGGCTACTGTGGCGCCAACGCCGATACCCGCCTGTGTGTGCGCTTTATTACCGAGGTAGCCTGGCAGGCCCACTTCGTGACCAATATGTTCATCCGCCCGGCCAAAGATGAGCTGGCGGACTTTAAACCAGATTTTGTCGTCATGAACGGCGCCAAATGCACCAACCCGAACTGGCAGCAGCAAGGGCTAAACTCTGAGAACTTCACTGTATTCAACCTGAGCGAAAAAATGCAGCTCATCGGCGGCACCTGGTATGGCGGCGAGATGAAAAAAGGGATGTTCGCGATGATGAACTACTTCCTGCCGCTGCAAGGCATCGCCTCAATGCACTGCAGTGCCAACATGAGCCAGGATGGTGACGTGGCGGTCTTCTTTGGTCTGTCCGGCACCGGTAAAACCACCCTGTCCACCGATCCTAAGCGCGCGCTGATTGGCGATGACGAACACGGCTGGGATGACGATGGCGTCTTCAACTTTGAAGGCGGTTGCTACGCAAAAACCATCAAGCTGTCCAAAGAAGCGGAACCGGATATTTACAATGCCATCCGCCGCGACGCTCTGCTGGAAAACGTCACCGTGCGTGGTGACGGTTCAATCGACTTCGATGACGGTTCGAAAACCGAGAATACCCGAGTTTCCTACCCGATTTACCATATCGATAACGTCGTTAAACCGGTTTCCAAAGGCGGCCACGCGAACAAAGTGATTTTCCTGTCGGCCGATGCGTTTGGCGTACTGCCTCCGGTATCCAAACTGACCCCGGAACAGACCAAGTACCACTTCCTGTCCGGCTTTACCGCCAAGCTGGCCGGTACTGAACGTGGCATCACTGAACCGACACCGACCTTCTCGGCCTGTTTCGGTGCGGCTTTCCTGACCCTGCATCCGACCCAATACGCTGAAGTGCTGGTCAAACGCATGGAAGCAGCAGGCGCAGAAGCTTATCTGGTTAACACCGGCTGGAACGGCACTGGTAAGCGTATTTCGATCAAAGATACCCGTGGCATTATTGACGCCATTCTGGATGGCTCAATTGAGCAGGCAGAAACCAAACAGGTGCCTATCTTTAACCTTGAGGTACCAACCTCGCTGCCAGGCGTCGATGCTTCCATCCTTGATCCACGTGATACCTACACCGATCCGCTGCAATGGGAAAGCAAAGCCCAGGATCTGGCGACCCGCTTTATCAATAACTTTGCCAAGTACACGGATAATGCCGAAGGCAAAGCGCTGGTTTCCGCCGGCCCTCAGCTGGACTGAAACCAAAACTTGCCAACAAGCCCCTCTTTTGAGGGGCTTTTTTTGTTGAAGCCAGAATGAAATTGTTCCAAGCTGTGATTCTTAAGGAATGTCACTCAGTCAGGAAACTATGAAAAAGCTGCTCGCGCTAGGGATGGGATTAATCGCACTGTTGCTGGTGCTGATACTGGCTACATTTGGCCTGATGCATACTCGCTACCTGACGCCTTCCGCTCAATGGTTAACCGACCATTTATGGCCCGGCGAGCTGACCTTCACCCGGTTAGAATACGACTATCCGCGTCATTTCCGCCTGCACGATGTCACCCTGGATCAAGATGAAAAACCGCTGCACTTTCAGCAGGTGGATGTCTGGCTTAGCGCCCGCCCCTGGCAGGATGATAAATGGGTTATCGACAGTCTGCTGCTTGATGGCGCCAATTTCTCGGCTGGGCTGCCCAGCCACCCTTTCCTGTCCGAACTGAAACTAAACCAACTGGCGCTGCACAATATTGATTTTGCAATGGATGGTCTGATTGCACGCGGCTTTGACCTGCAGATTAAAAACCCGTCCTGGCACAGCGCGACACAACTTCTGCCCTATGGCGAGTTGCAGCTGTCTGCCGAGCAGTTTTACTGGCACAGTGAAGCCATCGACAATGTGTTAGTCGATGCTGACTACCAGCCCGCCGACAGCACGGTTTATGGCGCCTCTTTTATCTGGCGCGGCGGTCAGTTCTCCGGTCAGGCCGAGCAGTATCCGCAAGGCTGGTCACTGGTCAATGTCACCATCAACCAGCTCAACCTGGATCAGGACCTCACTCAACTCACTGCCCCTTGGTGGCCACTCCTACGCAGCCATGTTGCGCGCATCAACAGCCTGGATATTCTCAACAGCAATCTGCGCGTGGCCGGCAGCGAGATGACCAACCTGGCCCTGTCGGCAGAAAATCTGCAGTTAGACCATACCTGGTGGCAACAGCAGCAAGGTTACCTGTCGCTCAATGCTGACAGCATGACCAGCCATGGCCTGCAATGGGTAGAGCCAAGCGTTAAACTGGACTTCGAACCAGACAAGATCCAAATCAGCGACTTTGCCAGTGAGGTGTTGCAGGGCAGCCTGCAACTGAGTGGTGAACTCACTCCCGGGCAGGTGCACCTGCACCACCTGACGGCTCGTGGTCTGAAGTGGTTTGGCGAACAAGACAGCGACTGGCACTGGCTCAGCATGGATCTTAGCAACTGGCACGCGCTGCAAATTGATCAATTTGATCTGCACAACCTGCAGCTGATCCAACTGCGACATACTCCGGCCTGGCAGTTGACCGGACTCAATGCGGAAGGCCGCGATACCGAGCTGATGCGGGATGGCAAATGGGGACTTTGGCAAGGCTCCGCCACCATCAGCGCCAATAACGCCAGTATCGGTTCAGTGCTCAGCAGTCAGGGCATTATTGAAATGCACAGTGACAATGGCCGCTGGTGGTTGGATCGCGCATTTCTGCCACTGGAAAAAGGCTACATCGATGCCAATGCGGAATGGCATTTCGCGGCTGACAGCGCGCCGTGGAAAGTGGCGCTGCATACCGACGGACTGCCGCTGACCGAGCTGCACCAGTGGCTGACACTGCCTTTTCGTTTCGATGCTCTGGCGGATCTGGATCTCAATGCCGAAGGACTGGCCGGCGATTATTCCATGCTGGCTCATTCACTCACCGGTGAGCTGCAACTAGGTTTGCGTCACGGCGTGCTCACCACACAACAGAACCAGCAATTGGTGGTTCAGCCATTTGCACTGGATGGGCTGACTATCAGCGCGGACCGCGGACGTTTACAGCTTAACGCGGCGCCGCTAGCTGGGCCCGGACTTGATGCCCGCCTGCAAGGGAATATCGACTTAGTCGCCCCGCAGCAAGGGATACTTGAACTGCAGTTGCGCCAAGGCTGTCAGCAAACCCGCTTCGACCTGCTGCGCAATCAACAGGCTGAAGAGACTCTGTCAGCCAAAGCGTGTGCAGACACACTCAGTCGCGAGCGTGCTCGAGAATAGACTGATAATCGGGGATAAGCATGTAGGTTCCGGTAAACTCGACCGCGTCCTTGTCGCCGCTGGCGATGATAACGCGCATCACAATCCGCGCTTTACGCCCGGACTCCAGACGGTCAAGATCACCACTGATCCCATCCAGAGAAGTGGACGCCACCGGGTTATAGACTACCGGATGGCGGTAACGGATACGGCTGTCCACCAGCACAATATCCCCTTCCAGATTGCGTTCACGCATCAGCAGCCAGGCCATCCCCCACCCCGTCAGAGTGGCCAGAGTAAATGCTGAACCGGCAAACATGGTGTTGTGCGGGTTAAGATTAGGATTAAGCTGAGCCCCGCACTGAAACTGGTAACCTGTGTACTGCAGTACCTTGATGCCCATTTTTTCACTGATCGGAATATGCTCGCCCCAGCGTTCCTGCAACTCAGTGCACCATTCCGGTTTGCGCAGTACATCTGCCATCGGATCAAGGTGTTTAACCATTTGCTGATGGCGGACCGGGCCGCGTTCATCCGTGAGTTCACCGCGTTGCTCGAATCCGTTCTTTTCATAGAATTTTATCGCATCCTCACGCGCATTACACACCAGCCGCTTGGCCCCTTCCTGACGCGCCAGCGACTCCAGCGCGACCAGGATGAGTGATCCCATACCTTTGCTGCGCCGGTTCGCTTTCACCGCCATATAACGAATCTGGCCGTCACTGTCCGGAGTAATATACAGACGTCCAATCGCCATCGGCCGGCCACGTCCGTCAACAATCATGCGGTGATGGCTCATGGCATCGTATTCGTCCCGCTCCGAACCGAGTGGCATTCGCCATGGCTCGCGCAACATCTGCCAGCGAAAATGAAAATACTTATTGAGCTGATTATCCGTCTTCGGCGTAATAAGTTTGTACATAGAGTCGGTTCCTGCTGGCTCTAAAGAGCCGTCGTTAAGCCTGTAACCAGAAGGTTACCGGACCATCATTGATCAGTGACACTTTCATATCCGCGGCAAAACGGCCACGCTGTGTCGGTAGTACCTGAGTGCACAAATCGGAGAAGTAATCGTACAGGCGTTCAGCATCCTCTGGATGAGCGCCACGGGAAAATCCGGCCCGGGTGCCCTTTTTGGTGTCTGCTGGCAGGGTAAACTGCGAGACCACCAGCACACTGCCGCCGACATCTTTGACACTCAGATTCATCTTACCGGCTTGATCTTCAAATACGCGGTAGCTGGTCACCCGTTCCATCAGGCGTTTCGCTTTCGCTTCGTCATCTTCACGCTCGACCCCGAGCAATACCAGTAAACCCTGTTCAATCTCGCCGACGATTTCACCTTCGACGCGCACTGCCGCTTCACTTACTCGTTGAATCAAGGCTATCACTCTGCTCTTTTCCTTGTGGTTGGGTTGGGGAATTGAGCGCTGAGTTTAGCATGTCTGGCTCGTCGCTCCACTCGTCACGCTCACCGAGCGCCGCGGTCACTTCAGCCCCAATCAGCACGATCAACCAACACAGGTACACCCAGACAAACAGAATCGGGATCGCCGCCAGCGCGCCGTAAATCAGCTGGTAAGACGGAAACTGAGTAATGTAAACAGCAAAACCTTTCTTACTCAGTTCAAACAACAAGGCCGCGACCAGGGCGCCGGAGACCGCGTGCCAGATAACGACTTTTTTATTCGGCACCAGCAGGTACAACCCCGAAAAGGCAAAAAAGGACAGCAATAACGGCAGGCGGGCGAGGAAAAAATTAAACGCGCCGGTCAGCGCTTCATTGTCCAGCAGCTTAAGTGACGTAATGTACGACGTCACCGCGATACTGGCACCGACCAAAATCGGCCCCAGGGTCAGGATCATCCAGTACATCGAGAATGAAAAGACCAGACGGCGTTTTTTACGCACCCGCCAGATATAGTTCAGATTTTTATCGATGTTCGAGATCAGTGTCAGCGCCGCGATAAAGAGGAACATACCGCCAACGGCCGTCATTTTACCAGTATTGGTGACAAATTCGGCTAACGCGGTGCGCACCGCATCACCGGCCGCCGGCACGAAATGGGTAATGACATAATCCTGCACTTCATCGCCGACGTTATCGAAAATAGCAAACGAAGAGAGGATCGACAGCAGCACGGTCAACATCGGCACGATAGACAGCAAGGTGATGTAAGCCAGATAGCCAGCGTTCACATTGACTCTGTCGTGCCCCATGCGGGCAAATAAATAGCGGCCGAATAACAGGCTATGCTTGACCAGTAACTGGATGTTCAAGGTGTTTCTCCCATTTAACGATATCCGTCCCTGAATGACCAATCTGGCTGGAGTGATCATATGAACATTTGAATTATCTGACAGATAAGGTTTTGAAATTGTAGCGGATCATAGCGCTTAGTGTGACACGCAACGCGGCCAGATGACACAGAATGCAGCGCGATACACAAACTGAACCGGTTTATTGAACACCACTATCAGTTATCACTAAATCGACCAGTAAAGCGGTGTTGAATACGGTATGCTGACTATATCAGGTTACAATGCAATTATTTTAATAGAAAGGAGTTCATGATGCCTTACTTGTTGGCCATCTTGTTATCTGTCTTCACCCTGACTGGTTGCCAGAGTGCGTATTATTCGGCAATGGAAAAAGTCGGCTACCATAAACGTGACATCATGGTTGATCGGGTTGAAGCCGCACAAGACTCACAGAAAGACGCTCAGCAGGAGCTGACCAGCGCGCTCGAAGCCCTGTCAGCCTTTACCCAGTTCGACGGTGGAGAGCTGGAAAGCGCCTATGAGCGCATCAACGATCAGTATCAGCAAAGCGAAGACGCCGCCGCGGATGTGCGCGATCGTATCGCCGCAATCGAAGATGTTTCCCAGGCTTTGTTTGCCGAGTGGCAGCAAGAGTTGTCGCTGTATACCAGCAGCAAGTTGCGTCGCGCCAGTGAGCAGAAGCTAAAACAAACTCAGGCATCGTATCAGACCATGCTGAAAGCGATGAAACAGGCTGAGCAGACAATGACACCTGTGCTCAATACACTGCGTGACAACACCCTGTATCTCAAACACAACCTCAACGCCAGCGCGGTCGGCTCGCTGCAAGGTGAATTCGCCTCACTGGAGAAGGATATCCGCAGTGCGATCAGTCAGATGAATGCTGCAATTGCCGAGTCAGATCAGTTCCTCAGCCAGTTAAAACAGTAATGACCGCCAATACCGGACCGGCAGCGGTATTCAGATAGACCGCTCCGGTTAATCCGCTCATGGTGCCAGACAATAAAAAAGGTTCATCGCGGCTTTCCGGGGAAAGCCGCTTTTATCTTTAAAAAAAAGTAATCGATATCTCGGTAACCGTAGCCCATTCGTTTGATTAACTTTATTTTGTTGTTTATCCCTTCGAGCGTACAGGTATTGAGTGGGTAGCTTGCAGAAGCAACGATGCCATGAAGATACGGTTTGAGCTTTCTCGCGAAGTCCATAAGCGGCTTGATCCCGCTTTCTTGAACTTGCTCCCACCATACGTCCCATAAGTCTTCCGCTTCTCTTTCCGACTGGCACCTCCATAACTCTTTAAGCTGAGAGCCAAGTAAATACGTCACCATTAAGTCCTTGTTCATGCTCAGTATCTCACTCAGATAGCTCTCCTGCTTACCGTCTAAATTAGCTCTGTTTTTGAGGAGAACCCAGCGTGAACGTTTCACCCATTGGCGCGTTTTCTTGTCCTGTTTGAGTTGATTAGCTTGGTCAACTCTGACTCTATCCATCACTTCCCGGCCAAATTTGGCGACCACGTGGAATAAGTCGTACACAATGCGGGCGTTAGGACAATGTTGCTGCACTTCAAAGTCGAAAGCCGTATTCATATCCATTGCAACCGCTTCTATGTTCTGGCTATGCTCACCGAGTAATTCAAAGAAGGGACGGATATCTTTTCGGCTGCGTCCGACGCCTATCCAAAGCACTTGATGCGTCTTAGCATCCGCGATAACAGTGGCATAACGATGTCCCTTGAAGAGAGCAAACTCATCCATGACCAGTTGTCTCAGCTCTGCCCAGTTAACCTCTGGCACCACATGTTGCAGCCGACGCTTATCTATCGCCTTAATCGTATGCCAATGAACCCCCGTCATCTGGGCAATATGTTTGATAGGAAGAAGAGGCAACAACTGCTCAATGTAACTTCTTAAGCGGTTAGTCAGGCGAGCAAAAGGTTCAAGCCAAGAAATAGATTCGGTTTTGATACCGCAGTCAGGGCACTTGATACGCCTTGTTTGTAGGGATAGCTCGACGGGTACGCCGAGAATCATCGCTTCCTTAATCGTGCGCCACTGATAATCATGTATGGCTTGAACATGTTGCCCACATGAACATCGAGCAGTTGTGCTGGGTTGGAGAGTAATCGTGATGAGAGAAGACGTTTGTACAGACTTTACGACATGAAAGCCTTCCCAGAACGATGATAGGAAAGTATGATTCGGCATGAAAACGGTAGTTTGTGTAAGGTTGTGTTTGGCGATGTAACCTTATCACTTACTACCGTTTTTGTTTTAAGTTCCCGCTAATCCGCGATGAACCATAAAAAAGCCCTCAAATGAGGGCTTTTTTTAATCCGCTGAACGATTACTTACGCGCAGCGCGTTTACGGTCGTTCTCAGTCAGGTGACGTTTACGGATACGGATGCTCTTCGGTGTTACTTCTACCAGCTCGTCATCATCGATGAACTCCAGAGCCTGTTCCAGGGTGTATTTGATCGCAGGAGTCAGAACCTGAGCGTCATCAGTACCAGAAGCACGTACGTTGGTCAGCTGCTTACCTTTCAGACAGTTTACTGTCAGGTCGTTAGAACGGTTGTGGATACCCACTACCTGACCTTCATAAACCTCATCCGCGTGTTCTGCAAACAGACGGCCACGCTCTTGCAGGTTAAACAGTGCGTAAGTCAGTGCTTTACCGGTTGCGTTAGAGATCAGTACGCCGTTAACACGTTGACCGATTTCGCCACCTTTGTGCGGTGCGTAGTGGTCAAAAGTATGGTACAGCAGACCAGTACCAGAAGTCAGAGTCAGGAACTCAGTCTGGAAGCCGATCAGGCCACGTGATGGCATCACGAAGTCAAGACGTACACGGCCTTTACCGTCCGGAGACATGTCTTTCAGTTCGCCTTTACGCAGACCGATTTTCTCCATGATACCGCCCTGGTTCTCTTCCAGTACGTCGATAGTCACAGTTTCAAACGGTTCCATCAGTTGGCCATCTTCTTCGCGCAGAATAACTTCCGGACGAGATACTGCCAGCTCAAAACCTTCACGGCGCATGTTTTCAATCAGGATAGACAGGTGCAGTTCACCACGACCAGATACACGGAATTTATCTGGATCGTCAGTTTGCTCAACGCGCAGGGCTACGTTGTGTACCAGTTCTTTTTCCAGACGCTCAAGGATGTTACGTGAAGTCACGAACTTACCTTCTTTACCCGCGAACGGAGAAGTGTTGACCTGGAAAGTCATCGTAACGGTTGGTTCATCAACAGTCAGTGCAGGCAGAGCTTCTACTGTGTTCACGTCACAGATGGTGTCAGAGATTTTCAGCTCACCCAGACCTGTGATCGCAACGATGTCACCAGCCGTTGCCAGGTCAGTTTCAGAACGTTGCAGACCCAGGTAACCCAGAACCGTACCCACTTTGCCGTTACGCTTCTTGCCATCAGCACTGATTACCGTCACTTGCTGGTTTGGCTTCACGCTACCACGGGTTACACGGCCAACACCGATAACACCAACGTAAGAGCTGTAATCCAGCTGTGAAATCTGCATCTGCAGTGGACCATCAAGGTCAACGTTTGGTGATTCAACATTATCAACGATTGCCTGGAACAGCGGTTCCATGTTTTCGCCGGTCTCGCCTTCTTCCAGCGATGCCCAACCGTTCAGTGCTGATGCGTAAACCACTTGGAAGTCAAGCTGTTCGTCAGTCGCGCCCAGGTTGTCAAACAGGTCAAATACCTGGTCCATAACCCAGTCAGGGCGCGCGCCAGGGCGGTCGATTTTGTTGATAACAACGATAGGCTTCAGACCGTGAGCAAACGCTTTCTGCGTTACAAAGCGGGTTTGTGGCATTGGGCCGTCAACCGCGTCAACGATCAGCAGTACAGAGTCTACCATCGACATAATGCGCTCTACTTCACCACCGAAGTCCGCGTGTCCCGGGGTGTCAACGATGTTGATACGGAAATCATTCCAGTTGATCGCTGTGTTCTTCGCCAGGATGGTAATACCACGCTCTTTTTCGATGTCGTTCGAGTCCATGACTCGCTCTTCAACGTCACCGCGCGACTCTAGCGTGCCCGATTGCTGGAGCAGTTTATCTACCAGGGTCGTTTTGCCGTGGTCAACGTGCGCGATGATCGCGATGTTTCTTAGTTTTTCAATCTGAGTAGCCATGGAATTTTGCTTCACTTAATTACACAAATGGCCCGATTTACGGAAGTGCAAACCAGTACCTGAGTTTGGTTAAAAAAACGGCCAATAATGTACCAGATTTTGGCGAAAAGCCTAGAAATATGTGATCTGACTCTGTGAATTTCGCACATTTAGAGCCTAGTCGCGAATTGAAATGAACACAAACCGTCCTGGAGCAGAAAAGACAATTGACAATCACAGAAATAATCGGCTGAATAGTGTTCGCTTTGTTATAAATTGGTGCAGCAAAAACCACTATGCACCACCAAAGTGCAGTACGGGATCATTATGGTGCAACGGAAAGCACCAAAAAGAACCAAACACTCGCAAAGCATTGAAATTACGGGACTTAAGAAATTGGCACGATATTAGCTTAATAAAATCAGCATTGCTTAAGAAATAGTGCAGCCTTAAGCAATGCTGGTTTCACTTTGATTCGAGCCCAAACCGCTTTATTAACACTGGAGGTTATCCAAGATGTCAGTAGAAAACGTTCTATCGCTGATCCAAGAAAACGAAGTTAAGTTTGTTGACCTACGCTTCACAGATACAAAAGGTAAAGAGCAACATATCTCTATTCCTGCTCACCAAATCGACGCAGACTTCTTCGAAGAAGGTAAAATGTTCGATGGTTCATCAGTTGCTGGCTGGAAAGGTATCAACGAATCTGACATGGTAATGATGCCGGATGCATCATCTGCTGTACTAGACCCGTTCACAGAAGACGCAACGCTAAACATCCGTTGTGACATTCTTGAGCCTGCAACTATGCAAGGCTACGATCGTGACCCACGTTCTATCGCAAAACGTGCTGAAGAATACATGCGTTCAACTGGCATCGCAGACACTGTTCTGGTTGGTCCAGAGCCAGAGTTCTTCCTGTTTGACGACGTGAAATTCTCTACTGACATGTCAGGTTCTTTCTTCAAGATCGATGACGTGGAAGCGGCATGGAACACTGGCACTGAATACGAAAACGGTAACAAAGGTCACCGTCCAGGTGTGAAAGGCGGTTACTTCCCAGTAGCGCCAGTTGACTCATCTCAAGACATCCGTTCAGCTATGTGTCTGATCATGGAAGAAATGGGTCTGGTTGTTGAAGCACACCACCACGAAGTAGCAACAGCGGGTCAGAACGAAATCGCAACGCGTTTCAACACTCTGACGACTAAAGCGGACGAAATCCAAATCTACAAGTACGTTGTTCATAACGTTGCTCACGCATTCGGTAAAACAGCGACTTTCATGCCTAAACCACTCGTTGGCGACAACGGTTCAGGTATGCACGTGCACCAATCTCTGGCAAAAGACGGCGTTAACCTGTTCGCAGGCGACAAGTACGGCGGCCTGTCTGAAATGGCGATCTACTACATCGGTGGTATCATCAAACACGCTCGTGCAATCAACGCATTCGCTAACCCAGCGACTAACTCATACAAGCGTCTGGTTCCTCACTTCGAAGCACCAGTTATGCTGGCATACTCTGCACGTAACCGTTCAGCGTCTATCCGTATCCCAGTGGTACCAAGCCCTAAAGCACGTCGTATCGAAATTCGTTTCGGCGATCCAGCAGCGAACCCATACCTGGCGTTTGCAGCAATGCTGATGGCTGGTCTTGACGGTATCAAGAACAAGATCCACCCAGGCGAAGCGATGGATAAAGATCTGTACGATCTACCAGCAGAAGAAGCTGCAGAAATTCCAAAAGTGGCAGAATCTCTGCAACAAGCTCTGCAATGCCTAGACGAAGACCGCGAGTTCCTGACAGCAGGTGGCGTATTCTCTGATGACTTCATCAACTCTTACATCGACCTGAAATCTAAAGATGTAGAGCGCGTGAACGTAGCAGTACACCCACTAGAGTTCGAACTGTACTACTCTGTATAATTCGCACTCAGTGCCGTTGTAACCGCGGTTGCAATCAATAATAAGGCTCGCCTCGCAGGCGGGCCTTTTTTCTATTGGTTGACGTTCAGAGCCTTATTATCCTTGTCTTCTCACTGCCATATGACAGCTCAGCCAAGGAGTCGCATGAAACGGACCACTCCCCTTGCATTACTGCTGTGTCTGCTGCCCGCAGCAGACACTCAGCCCCAGACCATCTATACCTGGACCGATCATCACGGCACCGTTCATTTTAGTGATAATCCAAGTCATGCCCATAGCCGGGTGCTGCGACTATCCGTTAATGACGCACTGCTCGTTAATGACACACCGCCGGCCTTAACCCCGTCGGTCAGTGCGGCAACGGCACAGGTTGCACCGAAACAGCACACAACCACTCAAACAGAGCTGCACATAGAGTGGTTAAAACCGACTCATGAACAGACGGTTCACGACAATCAGGGCAACATCACCCTGCATATCGCACTAAACCGCCCGCTGTCTGAGCAGGAGACACTGCAATTACTGCTCGATGATCAGCCTTTTGGTGCACCCGGCACCAAAACAGTGTGGCAGCTGAGTAATATTGCACGCGGCTCACATACCTTTTTAATTCAGGCTCTTGTAAGCGGCAAGGTTATTGCATCGTCTAGTAAAGTAACGGTGTATCTGCATCGGGCATCCATTAAATAGGTGTGAACAACACTCAATCGCCCGATTTAACAGGGGATTTCACTTTTTATTTCTATACCGTTGCGCCATACTTGACAAAACAGTGCACCATTATTGTGCACTGCATCATTTTGGAACACGGCAAGGACGATACTGTGAGTGCAGAGCTAAGCGAAACCATTCTGAACAATGTTGTAACCGCCACCTTGATGTTGGATGAAACATTGTGCGTACGTTACGCCAACCCGGCGGCCGAACAACTGTTTTCCCAAAGTGCCAAGCGCATTATCAATCAACCGCTGTCAAAACTGATTCAACACGCTTCGATGGACCTGGCTTTACTGTCTCAGCCATTGCAAAGCGGACAGAGTATTACAGACAGTGATGTCACCTTCGTGGTTGACGGCAAACCCTTAATGCTGGAAGTGACCGTTAGTCCGATTTCGTGGCAGAAGAGCTTGATGCTGTTGGTTGAAATGCGAAAAATCGGTCAGCAACGCCGCCTGACTCAGGAGCTCAATCAGCATGCGCAGCAACAAGCAGCGAAACTGCTGGTGCGAGGTTTAGCTCATGAAATTAAAAATCCGTTAGGGGGGTTGCGCGGCGCAGCTCAGTTGCTGGAACGCATGTTACCGGACCAGAGCCTGACCGAATACACCCAGATTATTATCGAACAGGCAGATCGTCTGCGTGCGCTGGTCGACCGTTTACTTGGCCCGCAGAAGCCTGGCAAGAAAACGTCGGAGAACCTGCATCTGATTCTGGAAAAGGTTCGTCAGCTGGTTGAACTCGAAGGTGGCAAAGAGTTGCAGATTGAGCGGGATTACGATCCCAGCCTGCCTAATATCATGATGGATACCGATCAAATCGAGCAGGCTCTACTCAATATCGTCAGTAATGCGGCGCAAATTTTGTCACAGCAGTCACATGGCGTGATTACCCTACGCACCCGCACCGTGCACCAAGCCAATATTCACGGTCAGCGACATAAGTTGGTGGCCCGCATTGAGATCATTGATAACGGCCCGGGGATCCCACTCGAACTACAGGATACACTGTTCTACCCGATGGTCAGTGGCCGGGAAGGTGGGACCGGACTTGGTCTGTCAATATCTCAAAACCTGATCGACCAGCACAATGGAAAAATCGATGTAGAAAGCTGGCCAGGACGAACCATATTTACGATTTATTTACCCATCTGATGGTGTGATTATGCGACCACTGAGAATGTAGGTTGCTGTTGAGGAAGAATACTATGAGTAAAGGATACGTTTGGGTTGTCGATGACGACAGTTCTATTCGTTGGGTGATGGAGAAAACCCTGTCGTCAGCAAACATTAAATGTGAAACCTTCTCCGATGCGGAAAGCGTTCTGATGGCATTAGAACGAGAAACGCCGGATGTACTGGTTTCTGATATTCGTATGCCCGGGATCGACGGAATCGAGTTACTGCATCAGGTACACTCGCGCTCACCAGAGCTCCCGGTGATCATCATGACGGCCCACTCCGACCTGGATGCAGCCGTAAATGCCTATCAGAAGGGGGCATTCGAATATCTGCCTAAGCCGTTTGATGTGGATGAGACCCTCACTCTGGTTGAACGTGCGATTGCCCACGGTCAGGAACAGCGTAAAGAGCAGTCACAAAATCAGGTCCCCACCTACGATACACCGGAAATCATCGGCGAAGCGCCAGCAATGCAGGAAGTGTTTCGCGCCATCGGCCGCCTGTCCCGCTCTTCGATTTCAGTGTTGATTAACGGTGAATCGGGTACCGGTAAAGAATTGGTCGCTCATGCTCTGCATCGTCACAGCCCGCGGGCGCAGAACCCTTTTATCGCCCTCAATATGGCCGCTATCCCGAAAGACCTGATCGAATCTGAACTGTTTGGCCACGAAAAAGGCGCGTTTACCGGCGCCAACAATGTACGTCAGGGCCGTTTTGAACAGGCTAATGGCGGAACACTGTTTCTGGATGAAATCGGTGACATGCCGCTCGACATTCAGACCCGTTTGCTGCGGGTACTGGCCGATGGACAGTTCTATCGTGTCGGCGGCCATTCCGCAATCAAAGTCGATGTGCGAATTGTCGCCGCAACGCACCAGAATCTGGAAAAACTGGTTCATCAGGGCAAGTTCCGTGAAGACCTGTTCCACCGTCTTAACGTCATCCGCATTCAAATTCCTGCTTTGCGTGAGCGTCGTCAGGACATCGACAAACTGACCAAACATTTTCTTGCTCTGGCTGCCAAAGAGTTAGGCGTGGAGATGAAAACTCTGCATAGCAAAACAATCGAAATTCTCAATCGTCTCGATTGGCCGGGTAACGTACGTCAGTTAGAAAACATGTGCCGCTGGCTGACGGTAATGGCAAGTGGTACCGAAGTGTTACCAAGCGACCTGCCTTCTGAGTTACTGGCAGAGAAGAAAACGGTCGACTTTGACAGTGATGTCAGTTGGCAGAAGCAGCTTGAAGCCTGGGCAAAATCCGCCCTAGCATCTGGTGAAACTGAAATCCTCTCTTATGCTCTGCCGGAATTTGAACGCATCCTGCTGGAAGCCGCTTTGAATCATACTAACGGCCATAAACAAGATGCAGCCAAAGTGCTTGGCTGGGGACGTAATACCCTGACGCGCAAGCTTAAAGAATTGTATTAGCCCGAAGCATAATCTCACTGAGAGCTATGCAAGGTGGTCTGTAATCAGGCCACCTTTTTATTTTCCGCCGCTGCATTCAGCCCGCTGCAGTCTCCTTTCAGCGAGCGACGAGAGATCAACATATACAGTAAACAAGAACAAAGTCGCAGCAAAATAAGCCAGATTCAGCCATTACAGCTACTGACACTGACCCGATTGGTTTTTATACTTAGCGCAGAATTTGACTTGGTACATGACAATGATTACAAAAAATATTCCCCTGACTGATCTACACCGCCACCTTGACGGCAACATCCGCACTCAAACCATCCTTGAGCTTGGCCAGAAGTTTGGTATGGCGTTACCCGCCGATACTGTGGAAGCTCTGACACCGCATGTACAAATTGTCGAAGCCGAACCCTCTCTGGTTGCCTTTCTGTCGAAACTTGACTGGGGTGTGGCTGTACTGGGTGATCTGGACGCTTGCCGCCGCGTGGCCTACGAAAACGTTGAGGATGCACTCAACGCGCAGATCGATTATGCCGAACTGCGTTTTTCTCCGTATTACATGGCAATGAAACATAACCTGCCTATTGCCGGTGTCGTCGAAGCCGTGGTCGATGGCGTACAAGCCGGTGTACGCGATTTTGGCGTGCAAGCTAACCTGATTGGCATACTGAGCCGTACTTTCGGCACAAAAGCGTGTCAGCAAGAGCTGGAGGGCATTCTGAGCCAGAAACAGCACATCGTCGCACTCGATTTAGCCGGGGATGAGCTGGGGCAACCTGGAGATCGCTTTGTCAGCCACTTTAAACAAGCACGCGATGCCGGACTGAATATTACCGTCCACGCAGGTGAAGCCGCTGGCCCGCAGAGCATGTGGCAGGCTATCCGTGAATTAGGCGCAACCCGTATTGGCCACGGTGTGAAAGCAATTGAAGATCCGCAGCTGATGGATTATCTGGCTAAACACCGGGTTGGTATTGAGTCTTGCCTGACCTCCAACATTCAAACCAGCACCGTTGCCAGCCTGGCGCAACATCCGCTCAAGCGTTTCCTTGAGCACGGTGTGCCAGCGTGTCTGAATACCGATGATCCGGCAGTAGAAGGGATTGAACTACCATACGAGTATGAAGTGGCAGCGCCGCAAGCAGGCCTCAGCCAAGAGCAAATCCGTCAGGCTCAAATCAACGGCCTGGATCTCGCTTTCTTGTCTGAAACAGAAAAACAGGCACTGAAGGATAAAGTCGCTCAACGCTGTTAAACTTTCATCAAACAAAAATATACCAAAGCCCCGCCCTTACAAGCGGGGCTTCTTTGTCAGGGTCTAGAACTGAAAATAATAACCTGGGCAGATAACAAGATATTCCGGTCTCGATGTTGGCAGGAATAGATAAGGAAGTAGCGGACGGCTGGGGTCGCACACGACGGGCAGGCCTCCCTGCGGGACTCGTCATCGCAACGCGATGAATTTGGCTCAGCTTAAAACGACAAAACCCCAGCATTTCTGCTAGGGTTTCGAATAAGTGGCGGAGCGGACGGGACTCGAACCCGCGACCCCCGGCGTGACAGGCCGGTATTCTAACCAACTGAACTACCGCTCCGCATTGGTCAGACTATAAAGTCTTTTTCATTTTTTGCTTTGAGCTTTTGCTTAAAAAAGCTGAAAACAAGAAGTTAAAGCCTGGCGATGTTCTACTCTCACATGGGGAGGCCCCACACTACCATCGACGCTGTTTCGTTTCACTTCTGAGTTCGGAATGGAGTCAGGTGGGTCCAAAACGCTATGGTCGCCAAGCAAATTCTGTTTAACTACCGCTTTAAGCAGTAATTAATAATTCGGAAAGCTGTTCTTTCGAAAAAGGTTCTCTTTACACATTCAATGTACTGGTCATTGAGTCCATCAAAACCCCTTGGGTGTTGTATGGTTAAGCCTCACGGGCAATTAGTACAGGTTAGCTCAACGCCTCACAACGCTTACACACCCTGCCTATCAACGTTCTAGTCTCGAACAACCCTTTAGGACACTTAAAGTGTCAGGGAAGACTCATCTCAGGGCTCGCTTCCCGCTTAGATGCTTTCAGCGGTTATCGATTCCGAACTTAGCTACCGGGCAATGCGTCTGGCGACACAACCCGAACACCAGAGGTTCGTCCACTCCGGTCCTCTCGTACTAGGAGCAGCCCCCTTCAATCTTCCAACGCCCACGGCAGATAGGGACCGAACTGTCTCACGACGTTCTAAACCCAGCTCGCGTACCACTTTAAATGGCGAACAGCCATACCCTTGGGACCGACTTCAGCCCCAGGATGTGATGAGCCGACATCGAGGTGCCAAACACCGCCGTCGATATGAACTCTTGGGCGGTATCAGCCTGTTATCCCCGGAGTACCTTTTATCCGTTGAGCGATGGCCCTTCCATTCAGAACCACCGGATCACTATGACCTGCTTTCGCACCTGCTCGAATTGTCATTCTCGCAGTCAAGCGGGCTTATGCCATTGCACTAACCTCACGATGTCCAACCGTGATTAGCCCACCTTCGTGCTCCTCCGTTACTCTTTGGGAGGAGACCGCCCCAGTCAAACTACCCACCAGGCACTGTCCTCGAACCGGATAACGGTCCAGAGTTAGAACATCAAACATACAAGGGTGGTATTTCAAGGACGGCTCCAACGCAACTGGCGTCACGTCTTCAAAGCCTCCCACCTATCCTACACATGTAGGTTCAATGTTCAGTGCCAAGCTGTAGTAAAGGTTCACGGGGTCTTTCCGTCTAGCCGCGGGTACACTGCATCTTCACAGCGATTTCAATTTCACTGAGTCTCGGGTGGAGACAGCGTGGCCATCATTACGCCATTCGTGCAGGTCGGAACTTACCCGACAAGGAATTTCGCTACCTTAGGACCGTTATAGTTACGGCCGCCGTTTACCGGGGCTTCGATCAAGAGCGTCGACCGAAGTCTAACCCCATCAATTAACCTTCCGGCACCGGGCAGGCGTCACACCGTATACGTCATCTTACGATTTTGCACAGTGCTGTGTTTTTAATAAACAGTTGCAGCCACCTGGTATCTGCGACTTCCAATAGCTCCATCCGCGAGGGACTTCACCGTCAGAAGCGTACCTTCTCCCGAAGTTACGGTACCATTTTGCCTAGTTCCTTCACCCGAGTTCTCTCAAGCGCCTTGGTATTCTCTACCCGACCACCTGTGTCGGTTTGGGGTACGATTCCTTACAATCTGAAGCTTAGAGGCTTTTCCTGGAAGCATGGCATCAATGACTTCATCACCGTAGTGACTCGACATCGTGTCTCAGCCTTATAGAGAGCCGGATTTACCTAACTCTCAAGCCTACGCACTTGAACCTGGACAACCGTCGCCAGGCCCACCTAGCCTTCTCCGTCCCCCCATCGCAATTGTAAGAAGTACGGGAATATTAACCCGTTTCCCATCGACTACGCCTTTCGGCCTCGCCTTAGGGGTCGACTTACCCTGCCCCGATTAACGTTGGACAGGAACCCTTGGTCTTCCGGCGAGGAGGTTTTTCACCCCCTTTATCGTTACTCATGTCAGCATTCGCACTTCTGATACCTCCAGCATGCCTTACAGCACACCTTCAACGGCTTACAGAACGCTCCCCTACCCAATACGATAAATCGCATTGCCGCAGCTTCGGTTTACAGCTTAGCCCCGTTACATCTTCCGCGCAGGCCGACTCGACTAGTGAGCTATTACGCTTTCTTTAAATGATGGCTGCTTCTAAGCCAACATCCTAGCTGTCTGAGCCTTCCCACATCGTTTCCCACTTAGCTGTAATTTGGGACCTTAGCTGGCGGTCTGGGTTGTTTCCCTCTCCACGACGGACGTTAGCACCCGCCGTGTGTCTCCCGGATAGTACTTACTGGTATTCGGAGTTTGCAAAGGGTTGGTAAGTCGGGATGACCCCCTAGCCTTAACAGTGCTCTACCCCCAGTAGTATTCGTCCGAGGCGCTACCTAAATAGCTTTCGGGGAGAACCAGCTATCTCCGAGTTTGATTGGCCTTTCACCCCTAGCCACAAGTCATCCGCTAATTTTTCAACATTAGTCGGTTCGGTCCTCCAATTGATGTTACTCAATCTTCAACCTGCCCATGGCTAGATCACTCGGTTTCGGGTCTATATCCAGAGACTGAACGCCCAGTTAAGACTCGGTTTCCC
Source organism: Vibrio sp. ABG19 (assembly GCF_029962385.1). Taxonomy (NCBI): domain Bacteria; kingdom Pseudomonadati; phylum Pseudomonadota; class Gammaproteobacteria; order Vibrionales; family Vibrionaceae; genus Vibrio; species Vibrio sp. ABG19. The sequence continues at coordinate 1,083,440 of NZ_CP071708.1, forward strand.
TACGGCTCCCCTAAATGGTTAACCTTGCCACTGAATATAAGTCGCTGACCCATTATACAAAAGGTACGCAGTCACACCACGAAGGTGCTCCTACTGCTTGTACGTACACGGTTTCAGGTTCTATTTCACTCCCCTCACAGGGGTTCTTTTCGCCTTTCCCTCACGGTACTGGTTCACTATCGGTCAGTCAGGAGTATTTAGCCTTGGAGGATGGTCCCCCCATGTTCAGACAGGATAACACGTGTCCCGCCCTACTCGATTTCACTGAACATACGCTGTCGGCTACGGGGCTATCACCCTGTTTCGCGGTCCTTTCCAGAACCTTCACCTGACGCATATAAAGCTTAAGGGCTAATCCAATTTCGCTCGCCGCTACTTTCGGAATCTCAATTGATTTCTTTTCCTCGGGGTACTTAGATGTTTCAGTTCCCCCGGTTCGCTTCATTAACCTATGTATTCAGTTAATGATACCTGCTTATGCAGGTGGGTTTCCCCATTCGGAAATCGTAGACTCAAGTGGCTCTTACTGCCTCATCTACGCTTATCGCAAGTTAGTACGTCCTTCATCGCCTCTGACTGCCAAGGCATCCACCGTGTACGCTTAGTCACTTAACCATACAACCCGAAGGAGTTTCGAGTTGATGAACCAAGTCACCAAGGTTTCGTTGTCTCTCATTATTTGAATGAGCGAGAGACTTTTCGATTTTGCCGGACTCAATTTTGAAACTTGTTAAACAAGTTTCTACCAAGCACACTTGAATGTGTTGTTGGTGTATTCCATTTCGGAATACATTGAGAACTTTACAAATAATATTTCGTTTACGAATAAACAAAAGATTATTTTGTCAGCTTTCCAAATTGTTAAAGAGCGTTGTTTCTTTCGAAACAGAGTACCTGTTTGGCACTTTCTAAAGATTCTCAGCGTCAGAAATCCGAACCACGTACGTTTTACTGAAGTGGTTTGGAATTTGAAATCCAAAAATACTTAGAGAGTGGTGGGCGATACCGGGTTCGAACCAGTGACCCCCTGCTTGTAAGGCAGGTGCTCTCCCAACTGAGCTAATCGCCCATCTTATTTTAATTCCCATGGAAGGAATGGTGGGTCGTGCAGGATTCGAACCTGCGACCAATTGATTAAAAGTCAACTGCTCTACCAACTGAGCTAACGACCCCTTTTATTTCACAAGGAAATGGTATCCCGTAGGGGAGTCGAACCCCTGTTACCGCCGTGAAAGGGCGGTGTCCTAGGCCTCTAGACGAACGGGACACTAAGATACTCTTCTTTATCTAAACCGTATCAATCTGTGTGAACACTCATCGCAATAATCATTCGTATAAGGAGGTGATCCAGCGCCAGGTTCCCCTAGCGCTACCTTGTTACGACTTCACCCCAGTCATGAACCACAAAGTGGCAAGCGTCCTCCCGAAGGTTAAACTACCTGCTTCTTTTGCAGCCCACTCCCATGGTGTGACGGGCGGTGTGTACAAGGCCCGGGAACGTATTCACCGTGGCATTCTGATCCACGATTACTAGCGATTCCGACTTCATGGAGTCGAGTTGCAGACTCCAATCCGGACTACGACGCACTTTTTGGGATTCGCTCACTTTCGCAAGTTGGCCGCCCTCTGTATGCGCCATTGTAGCACGTGTGTAGCCCTACTCGTAAGGGCCATGATGACTTGACGTCGTCCCCACCTTCCTCCGGTTTATCACCGGCAGTCTCCCTGGAGTTCCCGACTTTACTCGCTGGCAAACAAGGATAAGGGTTGCGCTCGTTGCGGGACTTAACCCAACATTTCACAACACGAGCTGACGACAGCCATGCAGCACCTGTCTCTCAGTTCCCGAAGGCACAAGACTGTCTCCAGTCTCTTCTGAGGATGTCAAGAGTAGGTAAGGTTCTTCGCGTTGCATCGAATTAAACCACATGCTCCACCGCTTGTGCGGGCCCCCGTCAATTCATTTGAGTTTTAATCTTGCGACCGTACTCCCCAGGCGGTCTACTTAACGCGTTAGCTCCGAAAGCCACGGCTCAAGGCCACAACCTCCAAGTAGACATCGTTGACGGCGTGGACTACCAGGGTATCTAATCCTGTTTGCTCCCCACGCTTTCGCATCTGAGTGTCAGTATCTGTCCAGGGGGCCGCCTTCGCCACCGGTATTCCTTCAGATCTCTACGCATTTCACCGCTACACCTGAAATTCTACCCCCCTCTACAGTACTCTAGCCTGCCAGTTTCAAATGCAATTCCGAGGTTGAGCCCCGGGCTTTCACATCTGACTTAACAAACCACCTGCATGCGCTTTACGCCCAGTAATTCCGATTAACGCTCGCACCCTCCGTATTACCGCGGCTGCTGGCACGGAGTTAGCCGGTGCTTCTTCTGCAGCTAACGTCAAACGAATGCGCTATTAACGCACCCGCCTTCCTCACTGCTGAAAGTACTTTACAACCCGAAGGCCTTCTTCATACACGCGGCATGGCTGCATCAGGCTTGCGCCCATTGTGCAATATTCCCCACTGCTGCCTCCCGTAGGAGTCTGGACCGTGTCTCAGTTCCAGTGTGGCTGATCATCCTCTCAGACCAGCTAGGGATCGTTGCCTTGGTGAGCCCTTACCTCACCAACTAGCTAATCCCACCTGGGCATATCCTGACGCGAGAGGCCCGAAGGTCCCCCTCTTTGGCCCGAAGGCATCATGCGGTATTAGCCATCGTTTCCAATGGTTATCCCCCACATCAGGGCAATTTCCCAGGCATTACTCACCCGTCCGCCGCTCGCCGCCCTTAACGTTCCCCGAAGGTTCAGTTAAGTCGCTGCCGCTCGACTTGCATGTGTTAGGCCTGCCGCCAGCGTTCAATCTGAGCCATGATCAAACTCTTCAATTTAAGATTTTGTTCGGCTCAATGAATACTGACTTCAAATTACCTTAGTAATTCAAAGCTATTACCATTCCAACAGAATGGTAATGAATTGACTGTGCTCGAATGATTGCTCATTCAAATTGGTCACTCAGTTCATTGATACCTAAGTTGATTCTTTAGAATCATCTTCGATTATCATCAACGAGTGCCCACACAGATTGATAGGTTTATATTGTTAAAGAGCATTTCTCTAAAAAGAGAAGGCTTTCAGTGCCTTAGCACCTGGGCAGGACGCGTATATTACGCTGTGCACCGTGAAAGTCAACATAAAACTTTAAGTTTTTTAAAAGCTTTATGGTGACTTGTCTGCTTAGTAGACAAGTGCGCCGTTTTGCTTTCAGATTTTCTAAAATCTGAAGACAAAAATAAGAGCCTGGCGATGTTCTACTCTCACATGGGGAGGCCCCACACTACCATCGACGCTGTTTCGTTTCACTTCTGAGTTCGGAATGGAGTCAGGTGGGTCCAAAACGCTATGGTCGCCAAGCAAATTCTGTTTAACTACCGCTTTAAGCAGTAATTAATAATTCGGAAAGCTGTTCTTTCGAAAAAGGTTCTCTTTACACATTCAATGTACTGGTCATTGAGTCCATCAAAACCCCTTGGGTGTTGTATGGTTAAGCCTCACGGGCAATTAGTACAGGTTAGCTCAACGCCTCACAACGCTTACACACCCTGCCTATCAACGTTCTAGTCTCGAACAACCCTTTAGGACACTTAAAGTGTCAGGGAAGACTCATCTCAGGGCTCGCTTCCCGCTTAGATGCTTTCAGCGGTTATCGATTCCGAACTTAGCTACCGGGCAATGCGTCTGGCGACACAACCCGAACACCAGAGGTTCGTCCACTCCGGTCCTCTCGTACTAGGAGCAGCCCCCTTCAATCTTCCAACGCCCACGGCAGATAGGGACCGAACTGTCTCACGACGTTCTAAACCCAGCTCGCGTACCACTTTAAATGGCGAACAGCCATACCCTTGGGACCGACTTCAGCCCCAGGATGTGATGAGCCGACATCGAGGTGCCAAACACCGCCGTCGATATGAACTCTTGGGCGGTATCAGCCTGTTATCCCCGGAGTACCTTTTATCCGTTGAGCGATGGCCCTTCCATTCAGAACCACCGGATCACTATGACCTGCTTTCGCACCTGCTCGAATTGTCATTCTCGCAGTCAAGCGGGCTTATGCCATTGCACTAACCTCACGATGTCCAACCGTGATTAGCCCACCTTCGTGCTCCTCCGTTACTCTTTGGGAGGAGACCGCCCCAGTCAAACTACCCACCAGGCACTGTCCTCGAACCGGATAACGGTCCAGAGTTAGAACATCAAACATACAAGGGTGGTATTTCAAGGACGGCTCCAACGCAACTGGCGTCACGTCTTCAAAGCCTCCCACCTATCCTACACATGTAGGTTCAATGTTCAGTGCCAAGCTGTAGTAAAGGTTCACGGGGTCTTTCCGTCTAGCCGCGGGTACACTGCATCTTCACAGCGATTTCAATTTCACTGAGTCTCGGGTGGAGACAGCGTGGCCATCATTACGCCATTCGTGCAGGTCGGAACTTACCCGACAAGGAATTTCGCTACCTTAGGACCGTTATAGTTACGGCCGCCGTTTACCGGGGCTTCGATCAAGAGCGTCGACCGAAGTCTAACCCCATCAATTAACCTTCCGGCACCGGGCAGGCGTCACACCGTATACGTCATCTTACGATTTTGCACAGTGCTGTGTTTTTAATAAACAGTTGCAGCCACCTGGTATCTGCGACTTCCAATAGCTCCATCCGCGAGGGACTTCACCGTCAGAAGCGTACCTTCTCCCGAAGTTACGGTACCATTTTGCCTAGTTCCTTCACCCGAGTTCTCTCAAGCGCCTTGGTATTCTCTACCCGACCACCTGTGTCGGTTTGGGGTACGATTCCTTACAATCTGAAGCTTAGAGGCTTTTCCTGGAAGCATGGCATCAATGACTTCATCACCGTAGTGACTCGACATCGTGTCTCAGCCTTACAGAGAGCCGGATTTACCTAACTCTCAAGCCTACGCACTTGAACCTGGACAACCGTCGCCAGGCCCACCTAGCCTTCTCCGTCCCCCCATCGCAATTGTAAGAAGTACGGGAATATTAACCCGTTTCCCATCGACTACGCCTTTCGGCCTCGCCTTAGGGGTCGACTTACCCTGCCCCGATTAACGTTGGACAGGAACCCTTGGTCTTCCGGCGAGGAGGTTTTTCACCCCCTTTATCGTTACTCATGTCAGCATTCGCACTTCTGATACCTCCAGCATGCCTTACAGCACACCTTCAACGGCTTACAGAACGCTCCCCTACCCAATACGATAAATCGCATTGCCGCAGCTTCGGTTTACAGCTTAGCCCCGTTACATCTTCCGCGCAGGCCGACTCGACTAGTGAGCTATTACGCTTTCTTTAAATGATGGCTGCTTCTAAGCCAACATCCTAGCTGTCTGAGCCTTCCCACATCGTTTCCCACTTAGCTGTAATTTGGGACCTTAGCTGGCGGTCTGGGTTGTTTCCCTCTCCACGACGGACGTTAGCACCCGCCGTGTGTCTCCCGGATAGTACTTACTGGTATTCGGAGTTTGCAAAGGGTTGGTAAGTCGGGATGACCCCCTAGCCTTAACAGTGCTCTACCCCCAGTAGTATTCGTCCGAGGCGCTACCTAAATAGCTTTCGGGGAGAACCAGCTATCTCCGAGTTTGATTGGCCTTTCACCCCTAGCCACAAGTCATCCGCTAATTTTTCAACATTAGTCGGTTCGGTCCTCCAATTGATGTTACTCAATCTTCAACCTGCCCATGGCTAGATCACTCGGTTTCGGGTCTATATCCAGAGACTGTGCGCCCAGTTAAGACTCGGTTTCCCTACGGCTCCCCTAATTGGTTAACCTTGCCACTGAATATAAGTCGCTGACCCATTATACAAAAGGTACGCAGTCACACCACGAAGGTGCTCCTACTGCTTGTACGTACACGGTTTCAGGTTCTATTTCACTCCCCTCACAGGGGTTCTTTTCGCCTTTCCCTCACGGTACTGGTTCACTATCGGTCAGTCAGGAGTATTTAGCCTTGGAGGATGGTCCCCCCATGTTCAGACAGGATAACACGTGTCCCGCCCTACTCGATTTCACTGAACATACGCTGTCGGCTACGGGGCTATCACCCTGTTTCGCGGTCCTTTCCAGAACCTTCACCTGACGCATATAAAGCTTAAGGGCTAATCCAATTTCGCTCGCCGCTACTTTCGGAATCTCAATTGATTTCTTTTCCTCGGGGTACTTAGATGTTTCAGTTCCCCCGGTTCGCTTCATTAACCTATGTATTCAGTTAATGATACCTGCTTATGCAGGTGGGTTTCCCCATTCGGAAATCGTAGACTCAAGTGGCTCTTACTGCCTCATCTACGCTTATCGCAAGTTAGTACGTCCTTCATCGCCTCTGACTGCCAAGGCATCCACCGTGTACGCTTAGTCACTTAACCATACAACCCGAAGGAGTTTCGAGTTGATGAACCAAGTCACCAAGGTTTCGTTGTCTCTCATTATTTGAATGAGCGAGAGACTTTTCGATTTTGCCGGACTCAATTTTGAAACTTGAAAACAAGTTTCTACCAAGCACACTTGAATGTGTTGTTGGTGTATTCCATTTCGGAATACATTGAGAACTTTACAAATAATATTTCGTTTACGAATAAACAAAAGATTATTTTGTCAGCTTTCCAAATTGTTAAAGAGCAAGATTCGTATCTCTAATGAGATGAACCATGTTTAAGAGCACTGATTTCTTCTTTATGAAGGAATGCGCTTAAAGATGGTGGAGCTAAGCAGGATCGAACTGCTGACCTCCTGCGTGCAAGGCAGGCGCTCTCCCAGCTGAGCTATAGCCCCATCAGGTGTTGATACTGTGTGCCAATCTCCTGGGAGGAAGATTGGTGGGTCTGAGTGGACTCGAACCACCGACCTCTCGCTTATCAGGCGAACGCTCTAACCACCTGAGCTACAGACCCAGTATCGTCTCTTAAATCGTATAAACCATCAATCTGTGTGAACACTCATCGCAATAATCATTCGTATAAGGAGGTGATCCAGCGCCAGGTTCCCCTAGCGCTACCTTGTTACGACTTCACCCCAGTCATGAACCACAAAGTGGCAAGCGTCCTCCCGAAGGTTAAACTACCTGCTTCTTTTGCAGCCCACTCCCATGGTGTGACGGGCGGTGTGTACAAGGCCCGGGAACGTATTCACCGTGGCATTCTGATCCACGATTACTAGCGATTCCGACTTCATGGAGTCGAGTTGCAGACTCCAATCCGGACTACGACGCACTTTTTGGGATTCGCTCACTTTCGCAAGTTGGCCGCCCTCTGTATGCGCCATTGTAGCACGTGTGTAGCCCTACTCGTAAGGGCCATGATGACTTGACGTCGTCCCCACCTTCCTCCGGTTTATCACCGGCAGTCTCCCTGGAGTTCCCGACTTTACTCGCTGGCAAACAAGGATAAGGGTTGCGCTCGTTGCGGGACTTAACCCAACATTTCACAACACGAGCTGACGACAGCCATGCAGCACCTGTCTCTCAGTTCCCGAAGGCACAAGACTGTCTCCAGTCTCTTCTGAGGATGTCAAGAGTAGGTAAGGTTCTTCGCGTTGCATCGAATTAAACCACATGCTCCACCGCTTGTGCGGGCCCCCGTCAATTCATTTGAGTTTTAATCTTGCGACCGTACTCCCCAGGCGGTCTACTTAACGCGTTAGCTCCGAAAGCCACGGCTCAAGGCCACAACCTCCAAGTAGACATCGTTGACGGCGTGGACTACCAGGGTATCTAATCCTGTTTGCTCCCCACGCTTTCGCATCTGAGTGTCAGTATCTGTCCAGGGGGCCGCCTTCGCCACCGGTATTCCTTCAGATCTCTACGCATTTCACCGCTACACCTGAAATTCTACCCCCCTCTACAGTACTCTAGCCTGCCAGTTTCAAATGCAATTCCGAGGTTGAGCCCCGGGCTTTCACATCTGACTTAACAAACCACCTGCATGCGCTTTACGCCCAGTAATTCCGATTAACGCTCGCACCCTCCGTATTACCGCGGCTGCTGGCACGGAGTTAGCCGGTGCTTCTTCTGCAGCTAACGTCAAACGAATGCGCTATTAACGCACCCGCCTTCCTCACTGCTGAAAGTACTTTACAACCCGAAGGCCTTCTTCATACACGCGGCATGGCTGCATCAGGCTTGCGCCCATTGTGCAATATTCCCCACTGCTGCCTCCCGTAGGAGTCTGGACCGTGTCTCAGTTCCAGTGTGGCTGATCATCCTCTCAGACCAGCTAGGGATCGTTGCCTTGGTGAGCCCTTACCTCACCAACTAGCTAATCCCACCTGGGCATATCCTGACGCGAGAGGCCCGAAGGTCCCCCTCTTTGGCCCGAAGGCATCATGCGGTATTAGCCATCGTTTCCAATGGTTATCCCCCACATCAGGGCAATTTCCCAGGCATTACTCACCCGTCCGCCGCTCGCCGCCCTTAACGTTCCCCGAAGGTTCAGTTAAGTCGCTGCCGCTCGACTTGCATGTGTTAGGCCTGCCGCCAGCGTTCAATCTGAGCCATGATCAAACTCTTCAATTTAAGATTTTGTTCGGCTCAATGAATACTGACTTCAAATTACCTTAGTAATTCAAAGCTATTACCATTCCAACAGAATGGTAATGAATTGACTGTGCTCGAATGATTGCTCATTCAAATTGGTCACTCAGTTCATTGATACCTAAGTTGATTCTTTAGAATCATCTTCGATTATCATCAACGAGTGCCCACACAGATTGATAGGTTTATATTGTTAAAGAGCATTTCTCTAAAAAGAGAAGGCTTTCAGTGCCTTAGCACCTGGGCAGGACGCGTATATTACGCTGTGCACCGTGAAAGTCAACATAAAACTTTAAGTTTTTTAAAAGCTTTATGGTGACTTGTCTGCTTAGTAGACAAGTGCGCCGTTTTGCTTTCAGATTTTCTAAAATCTGAAGACAAAAATAAGAGCCTGGCGATGTTCTACTCTCACATGGGGAGGCCCCACACTACCATCGACGCTGTTTCGTTTCACTTCTGAGTTCGGAATGGAGTCAGGTGGGTCCAAAACGCTATGGTCGCCAAGCAAATTCTGTTTAACTACCGCTTTAAGCAGTAATTAATAATTCGGAAAGCTGTTCTTTCGAAAAAGGTTCTCTTTACACATTCAATGTACTGGTCATTGAGTCCATCAAAACCCCTTGGGTGTTGTATGGTTAAGCCTCACGGGCAATTAGTACAGGTTAGCTCAACGCCTCACAACGCTTACACACCCTGCCTATCAACGTTCTAGTCTCGAACAACCCTTTAGGACACTTAAAGTGTCAGGGAAGACTCATCTCAGGGCTCGCTTCCCGCTTAGATGCTTTCAGCGGTTATCGATTCCGAACTTAGCTACCGGGCAATGCGTCTGGCGACACAACCCGAACACCAGAGGTTCGTCCACTCCGGTCCTCTCGTACTAGGAGCAGCCCCCTTCAATCTTCCAACGCCCACGGCAGATAGGGACCGAACTGTCTCACGACGTTCTAAACCCAGCTCGCGTACCACTTTAAATGGCGAACAGCCATACCCTTGGGACCGACTTCAGCCCCAGGATGTGATGAGCCGACATCGAGGTGCCAAACACCGCCGTCGATATGAACTCTTGGGCGGTATCAGCCTGTTATCCCCGGAGTACCTTTTATCCGTTGAGCGATGGCCCTTCCATTCAGAACCACCGGATCACTATGACCTGCTTTCGCACCTGCTCGAATTGTCATTCTCGCAGTCAAGCGGGCTTATGCCATTGCACTAACCTCACGATGTCCAACCGTGATTAGCCCACCTTCGTGCTCCTCCGTTACTCTTTGGGAGGAGACCGCCCCAGTCAAACTACCCACCAGGCACTGTCCTCGAACCGGATAACGGTCCAGAGTTAGAACATCAAACATACAAGGGTGGTATTTCAAGGACGGCTCCAACGCAACTGGCGTCACGTCTTCAAAGCCTCCCACCTATCCTACACATGTAGGTTCAATGTTCAGTGCCAAGCTGTAGTAAAGGTTCACGGGGTCTTTCCGTCTAGCCGCGGGTACACTGCATCTTCACAGCGATTTCAATTTCACTGAGTCTCGGGTGGAGACAGCGTGGCCATCATTACGCCATTCGTGCAGGTCGGAACTTACCCGACAAGGAATTTCGCTACCTTAGGACCGTTATAGTTACGGCCGCCGTTTACCGGGGCTTCGATCAAGAGCGTCGACCGAAGTCTAACCCCATCAATTAACCTTCCGGCACCGGGCAGGCGTCACACCGTATACGTCATCTTACGATTTTGCACAGTGCTGTGTTTTTAATAAACAGTTGCAGCCACCTGGTATCTGCGACTTCCAATAGCTCCATCCGCGAGGGACTTCACCGTCAGAAGCGTACCTTCTCCCGAAGTTACGGTACCATTTTGCCTAGTTCCTTCACCCGAGTTCTCTCAAGCGCCTTGGTATTCTCTACCCGACCACCTGTGTCGGTTTGGGGTACGATTCCTTACAATCTGAAGCTTAGAGGCTTTTCCTGGAAGCATGGCATCAATGACTTCATCACCGTAGTGACTCGACATCGTGTCTCAGCCTTACAGAGAGCCGGATTTACCTAACTCTCAAGCCTACGCACTTGAACCTGGACAACCGTCGCCAGGCCCACCTAGCCTTCTCCGTCCCCCCATCGCAATTGTAAGAAGTACGGGAATATTAACCCGTTTCCCATCGACTACGCCTTTCGGCCTCGCCTTAGGGGTCGACTTACCCTGCCCCGATTAACGTTGGACAGGAACCCTTGGTCTTCCGGCGAGGAGGTTTTTCACCCCCTTTATCGTTACTCATGTCAGCATTCGCACTTCTGATACCTCCAGCATGCCTTACAGCACACCTTCAACGGCTTACAGAACGCTCCCCTACCCAATACGATAAATCGCATTGCCGCAGCTTCGGTTTACAGCTTAGCCCCGTTACATCTTCCGCGCAGGCCGACTCGACTAGTGAGCTATTACGCTTTCTTTAAATGATGGCTGCTTCTAAGCCAACATCCTAGCTGTCTGAGCCTTCCCACATCGTTTCCCACTTAGCTGTAATTTGGGACCTTAGCTGGCGGTCTGGGTTGTTTCCCTCTCCACGACGGACGTTAGCACCCGCCGTGTGTCTCCCGGATAGTACTTACTGGTATTCGGAGTTTGCAAAGGGTTGGTAAGTCGGGATGACCCCCTAGCCTTAACAGTGCTCTACCCCCAGTAGTATTCGTCCGAGGCGCTACCTAAATAGCTTTCGGGGAGAACCAGCTATCTCCGAGTTTGATTGGCCTTTCACCCCTAGCCACAAGTCATCCGCTAATTTTTCAACATTAGTCGGTTCGGTCCTCCAATTGATGTTACTCAATCTTCAACCTGCCCATGGCTAGATCACTCGGTTTCGGGTCTATATCCAGAGACTGTGCGCCCAGTTAAGACTCGGTTTCCCTACGGCTCCCCTAATTGGTTAACCTTGCCACTGAATATAAGTCGCTGACCCATTATACAAAAGGTACGCAGTCACACCACGAAGGTGCTCCTACTGCTTGTACGTACACGGTTTCAGGTTCTATTTCACTCCCCTCACAGGGGTTCTTTTCGCCTTTCCCTCACGGTACTGGTTCACTATCGGTCAGTCAGGAGTATTTAGCCTTGGAGGATGGTCCCCCCATGTTCAGACAGGATAACACGTGTCCCGCCCTACTCGATTTCACTGAACATACGCTGTCGGCTACGGGGCTATCACCCTGTTTCGCGGTCCTTTCCAGAACCTTCACCTGACGCATATAAAGCTTAAGGGCTAATCCAATTTCGCTCGCCGCTACTTTCGGAATCTCAATTGATTTCTTTTCCTCGGGGTACTTAGATGTTTCAGTTCCCCCGGTTCGCTTCATTAACCTATGTATTCAGTTAATGATACCTGCTTATGCAGGTGGGTTTCCCCATTCGGAAATCGTAGACTCAAGTGGCTCTTACTGCCTCATCTACGCTTATCGCAAGTTAGTACGTCCTTCATCGCCTCTGACTGCCAAGGCATCCACCGTGTACGCTTAGTCACTTAACCATACAACCCGAAGGAGTTTCGAGTTGATGAACCAAGTCACCAAGGTTTCGTTGTCTCTCATTATTTGAATGAGCGAGAGACTTTTCGATTTTGCCGGACTCAATTTTGAAACTTGAAAACAAGTTTCTACCAAGCACACTTGAATGTGTTGTTGGTGTATTCCATTTCGGAATACATTGAGAACTTTACAAATAATATTTCGTTTACGAATAAACAAAAGATTATTTTGTCAGCTTTCCAAATTGTTAAAGAGCAAGATTCGTATCTCTAATGAGATGAACCATGTTTAAGAGCACTGATTTCTTCTTTATGAAGGAATGCGCTTAAAGATGGTGGAGCTAAGCAGGATCGAACTGCTGACCTCCTGCGTGCAAGGCAGGCGCTCTCCCAGCTGAGCTATAGCCCCATCAGGTGTTGATACTGTGTGCCAATCTCCTGGGAGGAAGATTGGTGGGTCTGAGTGGACTCGAACCACCGACCTCTCGCTTATCAGGCGAACGCTCTAACCACCTGAGCTACAGACCCAGTATCGTCTCTTAAATCGTATAAACCATCAATCTGTGTGAACACTCATCGCAATAATCATTCGTATAAGGAGGTGATCCAGCGCCAGGTTCCCCTAGCGCTACCTTGTTACGACTTCACCCCAGTCATGAACCACAAAGTGGCAAGCGTCCTCCCGAAGGTTAAACTACCTGCTTCTTTTGCAGCCCACTCCCATGGTGTGACGGGCGGTGTGTACAAGGCCCGGGAACGTATTCACCGTGGCATTCTGATCCACGATTACTAGCGATTCCGACTTCATGGAGTCGAGTTGCAGACTCCAATCCGGACTACGACGCACTTTTTGGGATTCGCTCACTTTCGCAAGTTGGCCGCCCTCTGTATGCGCCATTGTAGCACGTGTGTAGCCCTACTCGTAAGGGCCATGATGACTTGACGTCGTCCCCACCTTCCTCCGGTTTATCACCGGCAGTCTCCCTGGAGTTCCCGACTTTACTCGCTGGCAAACAAGGATAAGGGTTGCGCTCGTTGCGGGACTTAACCCAACATTTCACAACACGAGCTGACGACAGCCATGCAGCACCTGTCTCTCAGTTCCCGAAGGCACAAGACTGTCTCCAGTCTCTTCTGAGGATGTCAAGAGTAGGTAAGGTTCTTCGCGTTGCATCGAATTAAACCACATGCTCCACCGCTTGTGCGGGCCCCCGTCAATTCATTTGAGTTTTAATCTTGCGACCGTACTCCCCAGGCGGTCTACTTAACGCGTTAGCTCCGAAAGCCACGGCTCAAGGCCACAACCTCCAAGTAGACATCGTTGACGGCGTGGACTACCAGGGTATCTAATCCTGTTTGCTCCCCACGCTTTCGCATCTGAGTGTCAGTATCTGTCCAGGGGGCCGCCTTCGCCACCGGTATTCCTTCAGATCTCTACGCATTTCACCGCTACACCTGAAATTCTACCCCCCTCTACAGTACTCTAGCCTGCCAGTTTCAAATGCAATTCCGAGGTTGAGCCCCGGGCTTTCACATCTGACTTAACAAACCACCTGCATGCGCTTTACGCCCAGTAATTCCGATTAACGCTCGCACCCTCCGTATTACCGCGGCTGCTGGCACGGAGTTAGCCGGTGCTTCTTCTGCAGCTAACGTCAAACGAATGCGCTATTAACGCACCCGCCTTCCTCACTGCTGAAAGTACTTTACAACCCGAAGGCCTTCTTCATACACGCGGCATGGCTGCATCAGGCTTGCGCCCATTGTGCAATATTCCCCACTGCTGCCTCCCGTAGGAGTCTGGACCGTGTCTCAGTTCCAGTGTGGCTGATCATCCTCTCAGACCAGCTAGGGATCGTCGCCTTGGTGAGCCCTTACCTCACCAACTAGCTAATCCCACCTGGGCATATCCTGACGCGAGAGGCCCGAAGGTCCCCCTCTTTGGCCCGAAGGCATCATGCGGTATTAGCCATCGTTTCCAATGGTTATCCCCCACATCAGGGCAATTTCCCAGGCATTACTCACCCGTCCGCCGCTCGCCGCCCTTAACGTTCCCCGAAGGTTCAGTTAAGTCGCTGCCGCTCGACTTGCATGTGTTAGGCCTGCCGCCAGCGTTCAATCTGAGCCATGATCAAACTCTTCAATTTAAGATTTGATTCCCTAAATAATTAGGGGAGGCTCAATGAATACTGACTTCAAATTACCTTAGTAATTCAAAGCTATTACCATTCCAACAGAATGGTAATGAATTGACTGTGCTCGAATGATTGCTCATTCAAATTGGTCACTCAGTTCATTGATACCTAAGTTGATTCTTTAGAATCATCTTCGATTATCATCAACGAGTGCCCACACAGATTGATAGGTTTATATTGTTAAAGAGCATTTCCACCAGCAAAACTTTCGCTTTAAGCGCCGTTGCCAGGGGTGCGTATAATACGCTAAACTTTTTCAGAGTCAATCGTTATTTTCAAACTTTCTTAACTCTTTACCGCTAATCACTTTGTGATATTTGTCTCACTCCGTGTCGGTGAGGCGGCATTATAGGGAGGTCTGGAATTATGACAAGCACTTTTTGCAAATAATTTCCCGTTCGCTTAAAAAGCCACCAAATGGCTGTTTATCGAATAAAATTCCAACATTTGAGGGGGGTCACAGCAATTGGTTGGAAAAAAACGAAGCATATACGTAAGATTCATGTGTCTATTTTGTTAATCTAGGCACGCATCTTATTTTTATGCTGAAAAGTAGTATTCCAATATGAACTCAAAAAAATCGATGTTATGGATAGTCGTCCTTATTGTTTTAGGCGCTATCATTTTCTCTCAGGTATCAACTCACCCTTCCGTGAGCTTTGTGCTTGGTGTTGTGGCAGCAGCAATTATCTTTAAACTTTTTACTTCCACATCGTCGCCATTCAAATCTCAGGATGAATCTTCAACGGCAACCAAAACTTTGTATGTAGGTAATCTGCCATATAAAGCAAACGAATCTCACGTCCGTGATCTGTTTGCTCAACATGGTGAAGTGTTCGCAGTTCGTCTGATGAAAGACAAACGAACAGGTAAGCGTCGCGGATTTGGTTTTGTGGTAATGGCAGCTGGCCATGCGCAAACCGCCATTGATGCTTTAAACGAAAAGGATTATATGCAGCGTACTCTGAAAGTACGAATTGCTAATGATCCAAAACACCCTGAAGAGGGTATGGGCGAACAGGACTAAAGCCGAGTTGCGCCAGCGTTCGATTCAACGCATCTTCCTGCCAGGGAGGTGCGCTGGAGAAGATGTTGTGCGCACTCTCCTGCTGCTCACCAGCACTAATCTCCAATAACTCTTCTACCCGACGAGCGATCGCTTGGCCGGAGTCCACCAAGATGACCTCCTCTCCCAACACTGTCTGGATCTCTGCCTTGATAAGTGGGAAATGAGTGCATCCCAATACCGCTACATCAATCTGATTATGAAGCGGACTCAAGATTGTGGCCAACTCCTCCAAATCGACAGGTTGACCTCGCAACTTTTCTTCAGCCATATCCACCAGCCGGGTTGATCCCAAAAGCTCGACACTTTTATTCAATGCAAAATCACGGATCAGATCGTGAGTATACTGGCGGGTAATAGTCGCAGGCGTTGCGATTAAGCCCACGGCCTTATGCGCCAGTACAGATGCCGGCTTTATCGCTGGTACCACACCGACCACAGGAATATTCAATCTGGACCGAAGAACAGGTAATACAATGGTGCTCGCGGTATTACAGGCGATAATGACAATATCGAACCCCTGCCGCTCGACTAACCCAGTCACCAAAGCTTCCACCCGATGCAGAAGTGTATCCTGCGCCAGTTCACCATATGGGTATGCGGCATTATCAAACAGGTAGGTATAACTGAGTTGAGGCAGACGCGCCTGTATTTCACGGTAGACCGACAAACCGCCGACACCGGAATCAAATATAAGTGCTTTGTATTGGGGATGATCAGACACGTGGTACCCTGATGGTCACATCATTAGGAAGATAATAAACGCCCTGATCATACTCCCTCTTCCGGATTAGGCAACTCCTGCCCATCCAGGTAAATGCGCGCAAGATAACGCTGATGACAAAAACGCTCACCACACAGCACAGAAGTGAGCGTGAGCTCAATCCGGCCGCGAAAGACCGGAGCCCAGGTCACGAGGATATGAAATTCACCGTTCTCACCACAAGGGGCAATAGCTCAGGTTCGGCACTCTCCTGTAATCTGAGCAGAGTTAAGGTGTAATCTTTACCCGCTGACCAACTCAGCACGACATTTTTCATGATGGCTCCCGCATTTTGAACATCCCCAAGAAAGCAAAAACCGCCCGAAGGCGGCTTCACTTGGTTAGAACTGGTACTCAGCGTTGGCAAACACATTACGACCATCTGCCAGATAGTAATAGCCGCTAGAACCTACGCCCGTTACATATGACTCGTTAAAGGCGTTGCTGACTTTGACACCCAGACTAAAATGGTCGGTAAAGTGATAACGTGTGGCCAGATCAACGGTGGTATATGATTCCATCTTATCGTTATTGTTATCTCTGCGATCACCAACATAATTAGCAACCATCGACAGATCAAACTTAGCGATGTAGTAATTCATGCGCCAGCTAAAGTTTTGCTTACCACGACGAGCCAACTGCTCATGGGTTTCTTTATTGATCGGATCTTTCCATTCCGCCGACACTTTATGTTCTACGGACCAAGTGTCAAAACTGGCAGCAACTTCCAAACCTTTGATTTGAGCTTTAGCAACGTTAGATGGGATCCAAGCGCCACCAGCGCCGACTGGCGCCCATTCAATCAGGTTATCGATGTCTGTTTTATAAACCGACACTTCCCAGTCAACCCAGTCTGAATAGCCACGTAAACCCAGTTCATGGGAGACCGACTCTTCAGGTTCTAGCTCCGGGTTACCCTGACCAGGCCAGTACAAATCATTAAATGTTGGCGCCTTAAAGCCAGTACCTGAATTTGCCACGACCTGAAGATCATCCAACAGCTGATATCCAAGCCCCAGGCTCCAGGTAGAGTGTCCGCCAAAAGAGCTGTCATCATCATGACGCACGCTTGCCTCAGCGGTAAATTCATCAACACCAATCAGGGAAGTCAGAAATGCCGCTTTGTTATCCTTACTGGTATCATCGTAGTCCGTGGTGCTAGTACCACCACGATGAGCTTTCTCTTTGGTGTAATCCAGACCAATATTCAGCGCGACTTCATCAATCGGAGTCAGCGTGTTCAGCCAGGTCACATTGTTACGACGAGTAAACAGAGCACTTTTCCCCGAGGCGCCATCTGCATCGCCATCCCACGCTTCGTTACGTGCGGTCGAAACTGTCAGTTTAGAATGGTAGTTGTCGCCTTGAAAATTCACGCCACCAAGCAGGCTGTAAAAGTCGTTATTGCTCTCTTGCTTTGGACCACCGTACTGACCTGCGTATTCGTTATCTGACTCCTGCTTATAAGCACTGCCATCCACACTCCACTGCTCATTGATCTGATGGGTCACGCTACCAAAAAAGCTGGTTGAATCATAACCGTGTTCATCTTCGCTTGGAGCACGTTGGTACACACGATAACCATCGCTCTTTTCCTTCGCAGCAATAAACGAACCATGGGTTTGTTCGTTAAGTTGGCCAGACGAGTGCCATCCTAACAACTTATGGTTGTTCTCACCGTAGCCAACGGTCGCTTTGTGCAATGACTTTCCTTTCCCGGCAGTAGTAATGCTAATCACACCACCCAGAGCATCAGAGCCATAGATAGCAGCCCTAGGCCCACGAATCACTTCTATCTTTTCAATCGCAAAAGCGGGAATCAGTCCAATTGAAGCACCGCCGGAAGTCGCAGAGTTCACTCTAACACCATCAACAAGCACTAAAGTATGCTGCGTTGCAGTACCTCGTAAATAGATAGACGTTTCCTGACCTTTACCGCCCAGAGAGTTAATCTCTACACCAGGTAAGGTGCGCAACACTTCCAGGGCGCTATCCGCTTGCATGGCTTCTATATCTTTGCGGGTAATAATACTCACTGATGCCAGAACTGAAGACTGGGGCTGTTCAACCCGGTTCGCCGTCACGACGACAGTTTCATCTGCAGCAGTGTCCTGCGCCAGAGACACAGGGGCGTAAGGAAGCAGCGATGCAACTGCCATCGCCAGAAGGGATTTATTCATTATATTGTCCTAAATCGCGTTAAACCGACTGAGCATCACTGGATTCCACTACTTCGCTCAGTTGCTGGCAGGTCTTCGGACTTGAGAGCACTGTCACCTACTTACTCGACTTCCCACTTATGCAGTGTCCTTTGAGTTTTCGTTCTCTCTTACCGCTGCGCGTCAGTTCTGGATTCGCACCAGATTCCCTTTTCAGTTTTTAGACGTCTAGGTTGCTAAAAACACCAGCTTGGGCGTGATAGTATGCACCCATCAATGAATTGTCTAGCTGAGATTAACTTCAACTATATTTTTAACCATTCCGATGTTGTGATGAGAGCAAAACACAACGAATCGGGGACAAGACTGGACAAGCGCGCGGGATTGAATAAAATCTGCGCTCTTTTATTGAAAGTACTTTCTATTTCACTGCACCACAAAAAGGTAAAACCATGGCGACTCTTGATGTAAACCCGAACCAATACCAAGCACAGCTGGAAGAAAAGGTCTCGCGCCTGACCGATATGTTCCAGGCTTACCAGGTGCCGGAATTGGAAGTGTTCGAGTCTCCGCAGCAGCATTACCGTATGCGTGCAGAATTCCGCGTCTGGCACGAAGGCGACGACATGTACTACATCATGTTCAACCAGGAAACGCGCGAAAAATACCGCGTTGACCAGTTCCCGGCCGCCAGTCGTCTGATTAACGATTTGATGCCGTTACTGATTGATGCGATGAAAGACAATGACCCCCTGCGCCGTAAACTGTTCCAGGTGGATTTCCTCTCAACCCTGAGCGGCGAAGTACTGGTCTCACTGCTTTACCACCGTCAGTTGGATGAAGAGTGGAAAGCAGCGGCTGACAAGCTGAAACAGCGCCTGAATGATGAAGGCTTTAATCTTAACCTGATTGGCCGTGCGCGTAAGATGAAAATCGTGATGGACCGTGACTATGTGGTGGAGAAACTGCACGTCAACGGCCAGCCATACATTTATCAGCAGGTAGAGAACAGCTTTACCCAGCCTAACGGTAAAGTGGCAGAAAAAATGCTGGAATGGGCGGTCGACTGTACTCAGGACAGTCAGGGTGATCTGCTGGAGCTGTACTGTGGTAACGGTAACTTCTCCCTGGCTCTGGCGCAGAACTTCGAGCGTGTTCTGGCAACCGAGCTGGCCAAGCCGTCTGTTGAATCGGCACAATACAACATTGCCGCCAACCACATCGACAACGTGCAGATCATTCGCATGTCGGCGGAAGACTTTACCCAGGCGATGGAAGGCAAACGTGAGTTCAACCGCCTGAAAGATGCCGGTGTGGACCTGAAAAGCTACAACTGCAACACCATTTTTGTCGACCCGCCACGCTCTGGTATGGATGTCGATACCTGTAAAATGGTGCAAGGCTACCAACGTATCCTGTACATCTCCTGCAATCCGGAAACACTGAAAGAGAACTTGGATATCCTCGGTCAAACCCACAACGTGACCCGTTTTGCCCTGTTTGACCAGTTTCCTTACACCCACCATATGGAAGCGGGCGTACTGCTTGAGCGCAAAGCGTAAGCCTTACTGCCAACAAAAAACGAGCCACATGGCTCGTTTTTTACTTTCGATCTTGTGCAACCGGAATCCCGGTTAAGAAGCGCGGCCCAGGTAACCCAGTTTTCTGCCAATCCACACCAGCAGTAACAACGCCACAATAATGGCAAAGAAGTTAGAGCCAGAATCCGGGTACTGTGCTTTGACAAACGCATTATGACCAAATGCACCGACAAAGAAACACGCCAGGCCGACCAGAGGAATATCCTCTGACACCGGGTGGCTGAGGTACTCCTGGTACAACGCCTGTACTGACAACACCAGTGCAATCACCGGAAAAATAGAAAAAGAAATTTCACTCATGGTCAACCAGGACAAAAGTGCGTCTCCGCACATACCGGCCACGACCGCCAATACCAGAGTTTTCCGTTCTGAACCTTGTTTGGTTTTGCTGCTATCCTTCGACATTAATCTATCCCGCCTTTGAGTCGATTACGTTCACGTTCTTTGCGATACCAGAATGCACCCTTGGCAATCATTCGCAACTGCATGATAAGGCGCTCCGCCAATTCATCGCGTGAGCGCCGGTCTAAATCCAGTGCCTGAGCACCGGAGCTGAATACCAGAGTCACAGAAGCTTCGGCCTGAGTTGTGGCCTCTTCCCTGTTCATACCAGTATTCACCAGATATTCAGTTAATTCCGCAGAAAAGTGCTCAATTTCTCGAGCCACTGCGGCACGAAATTCAAATGACGTGCCGGAACGTTCGCGGAGTAATAAACGAAACACGTTCGGGCTGCTTTCAATGAATTCCATAAAGGTCTCTACCGAGGTACGGATTACGCTGCCTTCTTTGACGATCCGCTGACGCGCCTGACGCATCAACTGCCGCAGCAATAAACCACCTTCATCCACCATGGTGAGCCCGAGCTCATCCATATCTTTAAAATGGCGATAAAAGGACGTCGGAGCAATCCCGGCTTCGCGGGCAACTTCCCGCAAGCTCAGATTGGAAAAACTCCGATCCGCACTCAGTTGGCTGAATGCAGCATCTATCAGTGAACGACGCGTTTTCTCTTTTTGCTGTGCACGAATACCCGTGGATTTCATACTGCGTTAGTTCTCTGCCTGACCCGAAATGTTGGCTCATACTATAACGCGAATGTGAAACTTGTCTAAGGGGCAAAATGCGTCTGTTTGAAGCAACAGACAATTTCGCGACTGCGTCATCACGCTAAGCGCTGGCCGTTATCCATCACTCTAGAGTTAATCACCTAAATTTTTGCCGTTTATAGCGTGATCCTCTGCACTCTGTGATGGGAACGCGATTTACCACACGACAGAATCAGTTAAAATATCGCTACAGCAATGTTAAGTGAATATAACAAGGAAATCCTATGGCACAACCTAACCACTTTGACGTCATTGTAATCGGTAGCGGCCCGGGCGGTGAAGGGGCCGCTATGGGGCTCACCAAAGCGGGAATGAATGTCGCCATCATAGAGAAAGAAAACGGTGTCGGCGGCGGATGTACCCACTGGGGAACCATACCTTCCAAGGCGTTACGTCATGCGGTTAGCCGGATCATTGAATTCAACAGTAACCCGCTCTTTTGCAAAAACAACACCAGCCTGCATGCGACCTTCTCCAATATTCTTGGCCATGCAAAATCCGTGATTGATAAACAGACCCGTCTGCGCCAGGGCTTTTATGACCGCAATGAGTGCTCACTGATTTTTGGTAGCGCCCATTTTGTCGATGCTCATACCGTCGCGGTGACCAAGAGTGACAACACGGTTGACCTTTACACTGCCGATAAGTTTATTATCGCCACCGGTTCACGTCCTTATCGCCCGGCTGATGTTGATTTCGATCACTCGCGTATTTACGACAGCGATTCGATTCTGAGCCTGAAACATGACCCAAGACACATCATCATATATGGAGCCGGTGTGATTGGTTGTGAGTATGCCTCAATTTTTCGCGGGTTGGGGGTGAAAACCGACTTAATTAATACCCGAGACCGACTTCTGGCTTTCCTCGACAATGAAATCTCCGATGCTCTGTCCTATCACTTCTGGAACAGCGGTGTGATCATCCGCAACGATGAAACCTATGAGAAAATTGAAGGTACCGAAGATGGCGTGATTGTCCATCTCAAGTCGGGCAAGAAGATGAAAGCTGACTGTATCCTGTATGCCAATGGTCGCACCGGTAATACCGACAAACTGAACCTGGAAGTAGTCGGCCTGAGTCCGGACTCGCGCGGCCAGTTGAAAGTTAACGGCAACTACCAGACTGACGTCGACCATATCTATGCGGTCGGTGATGTTATCGGCTACCCTAGCCTGGCCAGTGCCGCCTACGATCAGGGCCGCTTTACCGCCCAGGCGATTACCCAGGGCAGCGCAACCAACAAACTGATTGAGGATATTCCGACCGGTATTTACACCATTCCGGAAATCAGCTCAGTGGGTCGTACCGAGCAGGAACTGACCGCCGCCAAAGTCCCGTATGAAGTCGGCCGCTCCTCGTTTAAACATCTGGCACGCGCACAAATTGCCGGCATGGATGTGGGCAGTCTGAAAATCCTGTTCCATCGTGAAACCAGAGAAATTCTCGGCATTCACTGCTTTGGTGAACGTGCCGCGGAAATCATCCATATCGGTCAGGCGATCATGGAGCAGAAAGGTGAAGCCAATACCATTGAGTATTTCGTTAACACTACCTTCAACTACCCGACCATGGCGGAAGCTTACCGGGTCGCCGCGTTGAATGGTTTGAATCGCCTGTTCTGAATGGGCTTAAATCAATCCGACATAAAAAACGCAGCCTCGTGCTGCGTTTTTTGTTCAGAGCATTCATCCCGGATTCAGGCCGCCAGGAAAGTCCCGCTGCGCCATCGCTTCACCAACAGTACACCAAGAGACACACCGCGCATCGCCATAAAACCCAGCATCGCCAGCCATAAAGCATGATTGCCCCAATCTGAAAACGCAAAAAACAGAACAAAATAGGTCAAGCCGGCCACAAACATACAGTTGCGCATCTCGCGTCCTTTGGTCGCGCCGATAAACACGCCATCCAGCAGAAAACACCACATGGATGTCAGCGGCATGGCGACTAACCAGGGTAAATATTGATACGCGGTCGCCTGTACTGCTGGTATATCGGTAATTAAACCGATCAGGGTTGAACCGCTGTAAGCAAAAACCAGCGTCAGGACCACACAGATGATCACACTCCAGAATGCACTGCCGACCATGGCCGCCTTGAGCTGCTGCTCACTCTTCGCTCCCATCGCTTTACCGACCATGGCTTCCATCGCATAAGCGAAGCCGTCCATACCGTAAGAGATGATCATGACAAAACTCATCAGCACCGCATTAGCGGCCACGGTCTGATCGCCAAACGCGGCCCCCTGAAAGGTCATAAAACTAAAAGCCGCTTGCAGACAGAGTGAACGCAGGAAAATATCGCGGT
Organism: Vibrio sp. ABG19; assembly: GCF_029962385.1. NCBI lineage: Bacteria > Pseudomonadati > Pseudomonadota > Gammaproteobacteria > Vibrionales > Vibrionaceae > Vibrio > Vibrio sp. ABG19. The sequence continues at coordinate 1,106,750 of NZ_CP071708.1, forward strand.
TCAGGCGCACAAAGCGGCCAAGATCCTGAGTAGAGACACGCAATACCTCCGCTAACGCCGGCAGTTGCTCACGCAGCCAGTAGCGCCACACACACCACAGGCCGAACAACATACCACTGTAATCTGCGATCACTGACGCCAGCGCCGCCCCCTGCACCTGCCAGCCAAATCCGATCACAAACAGCAGGTCGAGTACAATATTAACCGTGTTGGTGATGATCACCATCCACATCGGTGCGCGTGCATTCTGGGTGCCGAGCAACCAGCCAAGCAGCACATAGTTAGCCAGAGACGCCGGCGCACTCCAGGCACGCACCACAAAGTAGTCCTGAGCGGCCTGCTTAACCTGCTCACTGGCACTACTCAGGCCGAACACCAGCTCAGCCAGATAGCGGTGCCCTAACAAGAACACCAAAGCAAAACCCAGCGCCATCAGCATACCCTGCAGCCACACCCGGGCGAGGTTAAAGCCATTATCGGCCCCCAGCGCCTGAGCCGTCAGACCTGTGGTCGACATCCGCAAAAAGCCGAGTAACCAGAAACAGACACTGATAACCGTACTGCCCAGAGCAACACCGCCCAGATACCAGGCATGCTGAAGATGACCGATCACGGCCGCATCGACCAGGCCAAGCAATGGAATGGTAATATTGGAAAGCACCATAGGAATCGCCAGCCACAGCACCTTACGGTGCATGGCCGGATTGGCTAAGATATGAAAAAAAGATTGCACCACTTTACCCTCTGACAATAGAACGCAAAGTGTATCTGAGTTAACCGGCAGCGGCTACGCCAACCGCCCGATTGCGCGCTCAGCCAGGCCAGTTACCCGCGCTTAACGAAATCAATTACCAGCGGAGCGAAGTGACAATCGGAGTAAATCTGTGCTTATAACCGCCCAGCTTACTCACCACCCGCTGCCAGAACTTCCAGCGCCCGCAGTGCTGATCCAGGGGGGAATACAACCGCACGCTGCGTGCCCAGGGTAAACAGTTAAGTACCGCATGGGCGGCATCGCTGAAACCATGCTGATATTGGCCGGATCCCATGCTCTGCCCCAACCGGCTGGCGGCTTTATCGCCGGCCAGCACCAAACAAGCACTGGCATTAACAAAGTTAAGCCCCAGGGCGCGGATAAAACGCGCAACCTGATCGGCCTGACAATCCAGCAACGCATGTTCACACACTATCAGAATCGGGGCATATTCGGGGACTGGCAGACAATCGAGCCAGGAGAGATCGCTGACACTGCCGCAGTCATGCTGGTAGCGCTCGCTACGGTGAAACAGTTTTTGTCGCCAGAGCAGATTCTCCGTCACATCGAGTTCAATCCAGTGGCAGCGCCCGTTATCCACCCGGTAAAAACGGGTGTCCAGGCCGGCACCGACATTGACAATCCAGCCATCAGGATGAGATTGCAGGAAAGCTCGTACCTGCTGATCGCACAATTGGGTCAGCGTGGCATGCAGTAACTGTTTTTGATCGATATCGCCGGATAAACATTCCGGCGCCAGCTGACAGCGCTGACAGGCGGACGCGGCAATCGGGTCATAAACCAGACCATTATCGACCAGGCTCTCACGGCTACGTAACCACAGCGGTTGCATCAGGTTAGCCGGTATCGGGTAGCGTCGTGTTGCAGGGGATTGATTCGGGCGCATTATCATCTTCCTTGTGTGACACAAGAAAGATGATAATGAATATCAATTAGATTGGCAAGTTATTGAGAATAAATCTCAACTAACCTCACATCCAGTCAGTATTGCGGATAATACCGACTGCGATACCTTCGATAGTCATTTCCTGACAGGTGAGGTCGACTTCGATTGGGGCAAACGCTTCGTTTTCTGCGTGCAGTAGCACTTTCGCGCCGTTACGCTCAAGACGTTTTACCGTTACATCCTCTTCGACCCGCGCCACCACGACCTGACCATTACGCACGTCCTGAGTTTTATGCACTGCCAGCAGATCACCATCCATAATACCGATGTTCTTCATGCTTTCGCCTTGCACCCGCAGCAGAAAGTCAGCCTGCGGACGAAACATGCCAGGATCGACCTGATAATGAGTCTCTACATGCTCCTGAGCCAGAATCGGTTCACCCGCGGCAACACGGCCAATCAGCGGTAATCCGATTTCATCGGCTTCATCGTTGGCCGCTCCAAGCAGAATACGAATGCCGCGTGAGGCACCCGGAACGATCTCAATCACTTGCTTGCGTGCCAGTGCTTTGAGGTGTTCTTCGGCTGCATTGGCTGAGCGAAAACCCAGTTCACGAGCGATTTCCGCCCGAGTAGGTGGCATTCCGGTTTCTTCGATCTTACTTTTAATCAGATCAAACACTTCTTGTTGGCGTGGCGTTAACGGCTTCATAAGTCACCTGTCTTTTTATACAGTTGACTGTGAGTATATCCAGTAATTGGTGAAATGGAAAGCCAATTGCTTGTTTTTTAGATAAAGCGCTGTTCAGATAAACAGGGCCTCTATCCAGACATAGCCACAGAGCAGCATGGTGATAAATACCGCGGCCGATCCCATGTCTTTGGCGCGTCCCGCCAGTTCATGGTGTTCGGGGCCGATGCGGTCCACCACAGCTTCAATCGCACTGTTGAGCAACTCAACCACCATGACCAATAACACTGTGGCGATCATCAGTACCCGTTCCAGTTGGCTGACATCGAGCCACACCGCAAGCGGAATCAAGACACACGCCAGAATAATCTCTTCACGAAAGGCCGCTTCATTTTTAAACGCGGCCCCAATTCCCTGGTATGAATAGCGACTGGCCTTGAGGATACGTTTTAATCCCTGCGGATTCTTTTTTTGCACTTTATGTTCCTGTTCCCAACATTTCACTCAGAAATGACGTAAATAAGCCCAATTATATTAAAAGGTTTGACCAGTTTCTGGTATTCTTGCAGCTCAAAAAAGACACCGACTGCAACGTATTTTACTGTCTGCGCATCTTGTTTCATTTCAATGAATCACAGCGCAAAGTACAGCTTGATACTCTGGTCATGTATCCATATTTGAGGCTCTGAACCTTATGTCTTCTGGACACTCGTTATCGCGTTCCCTGTTAAAACTGCCGCTCTCGATGCTGGTTAAAGGAACCGCCATTCCATCCAATCCGATTGAGGATCTGGATATAGATATTAACAAGCCGATTGTCTACGCACTACCATTTCGCTCCAATGTCGATTTGCTGACTCTGCAGACCCTCGCACTGAAAGCCGGTTTACCCGATCCGCTGCAGCCGCTGGAGATCAACGGCCAGACCCTGAACCGCTACGTGTTCATCTCATCACGTCCGGCGCTGCTGCAGGATGATAACCACGTGCCGAGCGACTCGATTGATACCTTCTCGGAACTGCTTAAGTTGCACCACAGCGATCAGCAACTGGATGTTCAGGTCATTCCGGCCAGTGTATTGTGGGGGCGGAAACCCGGTCAGGAAGGTCGTGAACGCCCTTATCTGCTGGCTCTGAATGGTGCCCAGAAAGCCAAAGCCGTACTCAGCTCAGGCCGCGACTGCCTGCTGCGCTTCAGCCCGGTCGTCTCACTGCGCTATATGGCAGACGAACACGGCACCGACGCGTCGATTGCTCACAAGCTGGCCCGGGTTGCCCGCATTCACTTCTCACGCCAGAAACTGGCGGCCTCAGGCCCTAACCTGCCACAACGTCAGCGGCTGTTTGAGCGCCTGATGGATTCACCGGCGATCGAAAAAGCGATCCATGATGAAGCGGCGGCGAAAAATATTTCGCTGGAAAAAGCGCGTAAAGAAGCCCACGCGATTCTGGATGAAATTGCCGCGGATTTCTCCTACTCACTGGTGAAAAAAGGCGATCGTCTGCTGGGCTGGCTGTGGAATCGCATCTATCAGGGGCTGAATATCAACAACGCCGCGACCGTGCGCCGCCTGGCACAGGACGGGCACGAAATTGTCTATGTCCCTTGTCATCGCAGCCATATGGATTATTTGCTGCTGTCGTACGTGCTCTATCATGAAGGTCTGGTTCCGCCGCACATTGCCGCCGGTATCAACCTCAATTTCTTCCCGGCTGGGCCAATTTTCCGCCGTGGCGGTGCGTTCTTTATCCGCCGCAGCTTTAAAGGCAATAAGCTCTATTCGACCATTTTCCGCGAGTATCTGGCCGAGCTGTTCAGTAAAGGCTACTCGGTCGAGTACTTCAGCGAAGGCGGACGCTCGCGTACCGGTCGCCTGCTGCAGGCTAAAACCGGCATGCTGGCGATGACCATTCAGGCCATGCTGCGCGGTCTCAATCGTCCGGTCACTCTGGTTCCGGTCTACATCGGCTACGAACATGTGATGGAAGTAGGCACTTACGCCAAAGAGCTGCGCGGCAAACGCAAAGAGAAAGAGAATGCCAGCCTGGTGCTGCGTACCATCCGCAAACTGCGCAATTTCGGCCAGGGTTACGTTAACTTCGGTGAACCGATTCCGCTGAATGCCTTTCTTAATGAACAGGTACCGCAGTGGACCCAGGACATCGACCCCATGGGCAGCAGCAAGCCGCAATGGATGAATCCGGTGGTCAATACGCTGGCCACTAAGATGATGACCCATATCAACGATGCCGCGGCGGCCAATGCCATGACCCTGTGCGCGACGGCACTGCTGGCCTCACGTCAGCGCGCGCTGGCGCGTGATAAGCTGATCAAACAGATTGACTGCTACCTGTCTCTGCTGCGCAATGTGCCCTACTCGGCCACCTTCACCATTCCGGATGAAAGTGCCCAGAGTCTGGTCGAGCATGCTGAGTCACTGGATAAGTTTGTGGTCGAAAGCGATACCATGGGCGACATTGTTTCCCTGGATCGTAACCAGTCGATTTTAATGACCTACTACCGCAATAACATCATTCATCTGCTGGCATTGCCGTCGCTGATTGCGCAGATGCTGATTCGCCAGCAGCAGATGCCGGTCAGCCAGATCAAGACCTGTGTCGCCAAGGTGTATCCGTTTTTGCAACAGGAGCTGTTCCTGAGTATTGCCCCTGATCAGCTGGATGAAAGGGTGGATCAGTATCTGGCCGAGCTGGAAAGCCAGCAGTTACTGACGGTAGAAGATGGGGTTGCAACCATTAATCAGGCTAACACTCAGGTACTGATGCTGCTGGGACGCACCATCTCGGAAACCCTGCAGCGCTATGCGATTGCGCTCAACCTGCTGGTCGCATGCCCGCATCTGGCCAAAGCTGATCTGGAGGCCAAGAGTCAGGAGATCGCACAGCGTCTGGGCCGTCTGCACGGGATCAATGCGCCGGAATTTTTCGACAAAGGTGTGTTTGCCGCGCTGTTTGTCACCCTCAAGCAACAAGGCTATGTCGATGCCGAGGGTAACAACAATCAGGAGCAGATTCGTCATCTGTCACGTATGGTCAATGCGATGCTGCACTCTGAAGTACGCTTAACTATTTCGGAAAGTATCTGTCAGGCAGAGTAACGACGCAGCAGCCGTCCTATTCACCCCTTCCCGCCCCCTGTTCCCATACAGGACAGAGGGGACGGGAACAGGGTATAAAAAAGGCATCCGCATGGATGCCTTTTTTATCGGGTTACATCAGTGAAATAAAGATCGCGACCGCTATCGCCATGCCGACATAGTTGTTGTTGAGGAACGCCTGAAAGCACGGCATCCGCTCACGGTGGCGAATCAAACGCTGCTGGTAAGCAAACAGCCCACTGGCAATCAAAACGCCCCAGTAGTAACTGCCACCCAGTTGCTCACTGATCCCCAACGCAATCAGCATAGCGACGGTCAGCAGTTGCAATACCCCGATGATCAGCTTGTCAAAACGACCAAACAGAATAGCGGTCGACTTAATTCCGATCAGCAGATCATCATCGCGATCCACCATGGCGTACTGAGTATCATAAGCCACCGTCCACAGCAGATTAATAACAAACACAAACCACACCACAGGTGGCAGTTCATTCGCCTGCGCGGCCCAGGCCATCGGAATCGACCAACTGAAAGCCAGCCCCAAAAAGAACTGCGGTAAATGGGTATAACGCTTCATAAACGGATAGATGAAAGCCAGCACCAGCCCGGCAAACGAGAGCTTAATCGTCAGCGGATTCATGGTCAGAACCAGCAGAAACGAGAGTACAGACAGGGAAATGAACAGGATCATCGCCTCCCGGGCGGTCACTTTGCCGGATGGCAACGGACGCGAGGCGGTACGTTTAACGTGTCCGTCTACCTTACGGTCAGCAAAATCATTGATCACACAGCCGGCCGAGCGCATCGCAAATACTCCGATAACAAACACCAGCAATACGTTCCAATCCGGCATACCGCGTGCGGCCAGAATCAGTGCCCAAATAGTCGGCCACATCAGCAGCAATGAGCCAATCGGACGATCCATACGCATTAACTGCCACAATGCGCGGGCTTTTTCTGCATTCATTTACACTCTCTCCTTGGAGTAAATCGGTGAATCGGGCAAAAACAGTTCTGCCACTAACATGGGTTTATGCTGCATCCATAAACGGGAGCGGCGCGCGAGTAATTTACCATGGGATGTCTCGGCCCATCCGACCTGCAAAGCATCACGTTTCACAGTTTCACAACTGAATATCGTCTCGCCGAGCGGGGTATCGCCCTGCTGCTGCCAGTCACGTTGCTGCATGGAGGAAAGTGGAATTAACGTACTGCCCAGAGCCCATGGCACCGCATCGCCCTGTAATACCACCTGACGCAGCAGACACTGCTCTTCACTCAAGAGCTGCATCTCATCGGCATGCAACTCAGCGGCAGCAGTAAACTGGTTGTGGAGTAATTTGACACTGAAATGCTCACAGTGTGCTGCCATCAGATGTGACAACGAGCCCAGCTCAAGTAACCAGGTTTTGGCATTCTCGTCAGGATAAATAAATTGTTCAGGCTGTTGCCAGCTGACCTGGCGCAATGCGGCCAGATAAAACGCAGTTGTTTGATTCATACTAGTATTCAATATGACGCTTATTCGTCATACAATAGAGATCGAATGCAAGCTCATTCCCAAACCAGTCCGACCCTATGCAGCATTTGTTGTCTAATGATGCGCTATTGTAACAAGAGTCTGGCGCTTCGAGTATCAGGAACAGAAGAAAGAACAGGCACAAATATGCTTAAACGTTACCTAGTCCACGCCATACTGGCCGCCAGCCTTGTCTTACCTGGTGCAGTTTATGCCAGTGATGAAGAGACGCCCAAACTGGCTTACTTCACGCTTGAGCCGGATCTGACCACCAACTTTTTTACTCAGGGTAAAAAGCTCGGCTATATCCAGGTACGCATCGATATTATGGTGGCCAACAGTGCCGACCTGCCGCTGGTTGAACGCCATCAGCCGCTGATCCGCGACGCGGTCGTCGAGCTGCTGGGTAAACAGAGTGAAGACACGATTAAATCTCTGGCGGGACGCGAAGATCTGCGTAAAACCCTGGTCGACGACCTCAACAGTGTGCTGCTACCGGAAACCGGTCGCAAGCTGATCGCTGATCTGCTGTTCACTAAGTATATTTATCAGTAATCCGGGCGGCGGCTCAGGCATCCGCACCTTTAGATTGCAAACGTCCGGCATCATGTAAACCAAGAATGACGCCGGTAACCAGGCCTGCCAGATGGGCAGAATTAGCGATAGCCATAAAAGGCTGTACGAAGCCCAGCACCAGCCAGACCAGCATAAAGCCGATCAGCGCTTTGGGCATCGTCAGTCCGAGATGCGGCGCCCGTACGCTCAGCATCCAAAGATAGCCGACCAATGCGTACACCACTCCGGACAAACCACCGAAGTTCGCCCCCTCTACCCAGTATTGCCCGGCTCCGGACAGGGCCGCCGACAGCAGAAATATCTGCACTAGCTTGCCACTGCCGAGCCGCTTTTCAATGTCACCACCCAGTTGCCACCACCACAGCAGGTTAAAGGCAATGTGCAGCACCGAGAAATGCAGCAATGCATGACTGAACCAGCGCCAGAGCTGCCACTGCTGTCCGCCGTGAGCAGGAAAGTGCAGTGCCGCAAAGATCTGATTTCCCATTCCCAGCAGTGACAGCGCGAAAATCGCAGCACACAACAGCATGGTACCTAAAGTAACCGGACCGGCTTTAGAACGCAGCATGGTGAGCATGCTAGGCGAGCGATAAACAAAGCGGGACTGGCGTGATTCGGCCAGCGCCCAGGATGCCGCCTGATATTTACTGTGATTGGGGTTGTGCAGGAAATGTTGCAGTTCTGCTTCCGCCTCTATCAGGTGCTGTTCATCTGTCAGCCACAGCGCAAACTGGCCTCCCTCCTCTGGCATCATCTGAATATCAATGTGGCGCGATGCCATGTAATCAATAAAAGCCTGCGCCATGCGCGGATTGTTCAGGGAGATCAGTTTAATCATAAATCAGCTCGCTTCGATAGGAAGGTTAGCCCGGTGCCAGGCCTCAAAACCGCCGTCTACACTATACACCTGTTCGAATCCCTGGTTAACCAGGTATTGAGCCGCGCCCTGACTGCTGATGCCGTGATAGCACATCACTAAGACAGGTTCATCAAACTCGGTCTGATCCATAAAGGCAACGATAGTGTCGTTGGTCAGGTGATAGGCATCTTTGGCATGCGCGACGGCAAATGACTGGGGATCACGAATGTCCAGAAGCTTGGCATTATGTTGTTCGATCAGCGCCTGGGCGCCAGCAACGTCGATGTGCTGAAATTGGTCCATGTTAAGTTCTCTGTTGAGCATTATTTACCGGCACACATTGTAACCTATCCAGTGCTCAACAAGTACACGACACCAGTAAGGTTATCCACCAGTGATCAAATATTCGTCATTTGTGGATAATTCTGTGGATTGCGTTGATAAAGTGGTTTGAGAAAGTTCGATCCACAACATCTTGTGATGATCCTTATTTTTCTGTGTGTAAAGATAAACATATCCCCAAATATAAAACAGCGTTCAGGCCTTGATTTACCCTGCTTGATGACAGTCAGTAAATAATTTTGTCACAGAGTTATCCACAAGGTAAGTAAACCAAGGCGATCTTACTTTTCGATCAGGCATAAAAAAACCGAGATCCGGAGATCTCGGTTTTGACTGTCAGGTCGTCGTGAGGTTTAGAACTCACCCACGGCGTCTTTAAGCTTTTTCATCGCATTCTTTTCCAGCTGGCGGATACGTTCGGCAGAAACGTTATACATTTCTGCCAGCTCCTGCAGCGTGGCTTTCTGATCGTCCAGCCAGCGCGAGCGCACAATGTGCTGGCTGCGCTCATCAAGGGTCGACATCGCCTGTGTCAGGCGTTGCGTGGTGTGGGCTTCCCAGTTCTGCGCTTCGACATTGTCAGCCAGATCCGACTGCTTGTCCTCAAGATACAACACCGGCGCAGTGTAAGCATTCGGATTGTCATCATCATCAGCGGACATTTCAAACGTGGCATCTTGTGCCGCCAGACGGGATTCCATCTCACGCACTTCAGCCGGATCGACACCCAGCTCTTTAGCTACTGTTTCGACTTCGCCGTTATTAAACCAGCCAAGGCGTTTTTTCGACTTACGTAAATTGAAGAACAACTTACGCTGCGCTTTGGTGGTGGCAATTTTGACGATACGCCAGTTACGCAGGACGTATTCGTGAATTTCCGCTTTAATCCAGTGCACCGCAAAGGAGACCAGTCTGACGCCCATTTCCGGGTTAAAGCGTTTAACCGCTTTCATCAGGCCGATATTACCTTCCTGTACCAGGTCTGCCATTGGCAGACCATAACCGGAGTAGCCGCGAGCAACATGAACAACAAAGCGAAGATGCGACAGGATCAGCCCTTTCGCCGCTTCGATCTCACCGGAGTAGTGTAAACGCTCAGCCATTTCACGCTCTTCGTCAGCCGTCAGCATTGGATAGCTGTTTACGGAACGAATGTAGCTGTCTAAGCTGTCCTGTGAAACGAGAGCCATTGGATACGCTTGGTTAGTCATTCAAATCCTCATCAATCTCTGATCTGGAATACAGTTTAACCCGTCAATATTGAACTCAAAATGAACAAGGATCAAGGGTCGATTGGTCATTATGCACAAACTGCCGAGAGTGACAAGTGACTCCCCCAGGGTGACAAAACAACTTTGCAGTAATATGACCACCGGCAATTAAACTGGTTCAATCTCGCGTAAATGGCGACGCGCAGATACCCGCGCAGCCACACAACCGAGCAGTGTACCCAGCATCAGCAGCAGCAAAGATTCATCCCAGCTCAGGCCAATCAGACGAAAACGACTGTCATACAGACGGGCTAACTCTTCCACCGCACCATTGAGTAAAATAGTGATCAGTGCCGTCATCAGCCAGGCGGTCATCGCTCCGAGAAAACCGAACCACATCCCGGAATACAGATAAGGACGCAGGATATAGCTGTCGGTCGCGCCGATCAGCTTCATGGTCTGGATTTCGTCTTTATTGGCCTGGACATTGAAGCGCAGCGTGTTACCGACGATCAGAAATACCGAAGCCAGCATCAGCAGCGACAAGCAAACCACAACGATAGTGGTCAGGTTACGAATCGCATCCAGACGGGTCAGCCAGTCTTCATCCAGACGAACATCGGTCACGTCTTCTTCACCATGCAGTGAACGGGCAATCGCCGTAATGCGCGCTTTGTCTTCTACCGCCGGGGTAATCACCAGCACACCAGGCAGCGCATATTCATCCAGCAGGCTGATCGCCTGATCGAATCCGGCATACTGGCTGAGCTCATCCAGCCCTTGCTGTGAAGAGATATAATCAACCTTGGCCACATCAGTACGGCTTTCCACCTGATCTTTGAGCACCATGATGCGCGCTTCCGGCGTGCTCTCACGTAAATAGATACTGATTTGTGACGGGCTGGCAACGTTATCCGCCACCGACGCGATGTTCTTGCTGAGTAAATAGAGGCTGGCCGGCAGCGCTAATGCCATTGAGATCACTGCCAGGGTAAGCAGATTACCGAGCGGACGCTGCCATAACGCCGAAAACGAGGCTTTGGCCTGTTTACGATGTACCGTAAAAAAGCTATCGGTTTTGGCGCGTTTCTTATCCCGTCCGACCGCAGGCTTGCGCGCATTAGCAGTGTTACCCTTTGGCTTAATGGCCATAATCTTCTACCTCGCTCAAAAAGCCCTGGTTAAGCTCCAGATGACGATACTGAGGCCGGGAATTGACCAGATTAATATCGTGCGTCGCCAGCAGAATTGTCACTCCGGCGCGGTTGAATTCTTCGAACAGACGCAGGATACGGTTGGATAGCTCCGGATCCAGGTTACCGGTTGGCTCATCAGCCAGCAGTAAGGTCGGACGGTTAACCACCGCTCGGGCAATGCCCACCCGCTGCTGTTCACCACCGGACAGCTGAGTCGGCAGGCTGCGAGCTTTATCCAGCAGGCCGGTTTTATCCAGCGCCGCATTAACCCGGCGTTTAATCTCACTTTCCGCGATCGATTCTATCCGCATCGGCAGCGCCACGTTTTCATAGACACTGCGATCCATCAGCAAACGATGCTCCTGAAACACAATACCGATATTGCGGCGCAGGAAAGGAATGTCTTTGCTGGGAATACGGGTAATATCGTGCCCGTTGAAACTGATTTTGCCGTCATTCGGCCGCTCAATCGCACAAATCAGCTTGAGCAGCGTGCTTTTCCCCGCTCCGGAATGTCCACCGAGAAAGGCCATTTCGCCCCGGCGCAAATGAAAATCGACTTTCTGCAGCGCCTGACGTCCGCCACGGTAGGCTTTACTTACTTGTTGAAACTTAATCACGCATCCTTCCCCTGTGAATACAGAGCGCAGTGCCAGTAACACGGGCGCTGCGCTCCATTCGGTTTACTCTTCGCGGCTGAACAGCGCGTCAATAAATTCCTGGCTGGCAAACGGACGTAAATCGTCGATGCCCTCGCCCACACCAATGTAGCGGATCGGGATCTGGAACTGATCCGCAAGCGCAAAGATCACACCACCTTTCGCTGTGCCATCCAGTTTGGTCAGAGTAATCCCGGTCAATGGTGCCACGTCACTGAACAGTTTGGCCTGGCTGATCGCGTTCTGGCCGGTACCAGCATCCAGCGTCAGCATGATTTCATGCGGTGCCGACTCATCAATCTTCTTCATCACGCGGACAATCTTACGCAGCTCTTCCATCAGATTGGCTTTGTTCTGCAGACGCCCGGCCGTATCAGCAATCACCACATCAACACCGCGCGCTTTGGCCGCTTCAATCGCATCGTAGATAACCGACGCACTGTCGGCACCCGTATGCTGCGCAATCACCGGCACATTGTTACGCTGACCCCAGACCTGCAGCTGCTCAACCGCAGCAGCGCGGAAAGTATCGCCGGCAGCCAGCATGACTTTCTTGCCTTCTGACTGAAACTGTTTGGCCAGCTTACCAATGGTGGTGGTTTTACCCACGCCATTTACACCGACCATCAGGATCACGTACGGCGTTTTTGAACTGTCGACTTGCAGCGGCTGCTCAACCTGAGACAGGATTTCACCCATCTCTTCTTTCAGCAGTCCGTACAGGGCTTCACCATCACGCAGCTGCTGACGGGTCGATTTCTCGGTCAGGTTCTGGATGATCTTCAAGGTGGTGTCCATACCGACATCGGCCACCAGCAGTTGCTCTTCCAGCTCTTCAAACAGATCGTCGTCAATCTTCTTGCCTTTAAACAGGCCGAAGAAACCTGCACCTATGTTGGCTTTGGTGCGGCTCAGACTGCGTTTCAGGCGGGCGAAAAAGCTTTCGGTCGGCTTTTCTTGTTCAACCACAGCCGGTTGTACAATCTCAGGTTCAGGCTCAATCTCAGGTTCAATCTCTTGCTCAGCCGGCAGCTCAGATGTTTCTTCTGCTTCTGCTTCTGCTTCTGCTCGCGTAGCCTGTGGCTCTTGCGGCGGCTCTTCAACCTCCGGCTGGGATGGCTCTACATCGGGTTGCTGCTCAAGTTCGTTTTCGGTTGCTGGTTTCTGCCCTGGTTCTTCATCACCAAAGCCAAGCCATGACAGTAAGCCACGCTTCTTCTTTTCCGTCATCTGGGGTTATCCTGGATTTATTTAACAAATCATACCTAAGTCATCTCACGCACCACCTGTGCGCCAGGCCAGGCAAGGTCACTTGGGTATACTGAGCTGAGACTACTAATTTGCTCTTTTCGGCAAAGAAAAGTGACAAAGCAGTGAAAACTTTTACGCTTGCTTGCTACACTTTGCCCTGATTCTGAGAGCCAATCCTCTGTGATGCCAGTAAAAACGCATACAGACTGGCTATAGTAACACTTAATTCGCGGTCAAAAAATCTATGCCAAGACGTCGTCAGCAAAACCCATCACAAAAACAGGCCCCAGGTGGTCAAGTGCGAATCATCAGCGGTCTGTGGCGCGGGAGAAAACTTCCGGTCCATGACGCCGAAGGCCTGCGCCCGACCACAGACAGGGTCAAAGAAACCCTGTTTAACTGGCTGGCTCAGGACATCCCTCATGCCAAATGTCTCGACCTGTTTGCCGGTTCGGGCGGACTGGGGTTTGAATCTGCCTCACGTCAGGCCGACAAAGTCACCATGCTGGAGATGAATAGCCAGGCGTTTAGCCAGCTCAAAACCAACATCGCCAGCCTGAAAGCGACCAACATTGAAGCGATTCACACCGACTCACTGGCCTTTTTGCGTCAGAGCGGCCGGGCCTATGATGTGGTGTTTATCGATCCGCCGTTCCGTCAAGGTTTGTTACAAGAAAGCGTGGCATTACTGGAGCAAAATGGATGGCTTGCCGACAACGCGATGATTTATATTGAGTGTGAAAAAGAGTTAGCGATGGCGGATCTGCCGCCCAACTGGGAACTGTACCGGGAAAAAACCGCCGGCCAGGTCTGCTACCGCCTGTTTGAAAGGACGAATGCATGAAAATCTTACTGACGCTGGCCAAAATGGCCATCGGCTTTGTCTGGCTGATTCTGCTGATCAACATCGTGATGCCGTTTCCGGGCAAAGCTGCCATTGCCCTGTACATCATGACGGCTTTCCTGCTGATGATGCATGGCCTGCAAGCGCTGATCTTTATCGGAGCCTTCGGCGACAAGATCAACATGAGCCGCGGAGAAAAATGGTCAATCCTGGTGTTTGGCATTTTCGCCCTGCTCGATATTCGCCGCAAACACATGATGTAAAAAAACCGCCGTCAGGCGGTTTTTTTATGCTTACATTTCCATGTAGCTTTTGATGCCGTTGAGGAACATCTGAGTCGACACCATCACCAGCAGTAACCCCATCAGGCGTTCCACCGCTTTGAGGCCGCGCTCGCCCAATACCCGGTGGAAGAATCCGTAGAACATCAGGACCAGAAACGTCCCGGACCAGGCAATCAGCACCGCGGCAGACAGCTCCATCAACTGATGCGGATACTGAGTCGACAGCAGCAGCAGCGCCGCAATCACCGACGGACCAGCAATCATAGGGATTGCCATAGGAACAATGAACGGCTCTTCCCCGGCAGCCAGGCCGGTAATACTGCCCGCGCTGGGAAAAATCATTTTTATCGCAATGATAAACAGGATCACGCCACCGGAAATACTCAGCGTTTCCGGTTCGACATGCAGAAAAGTGAGGATGGATTTGCCGGCAAACAGGAACAGCATCAGAATCACCAACGCAAACAGCAATTCACGAATCAATACAATGCGGCGGCGTTTGGGTTCGAGGTGTTTAAGGATAGACAAAACAACGGGTAAATTGCCCAGCGGATCCATGATCAAAAACAGCATGGTTGCAGCCGATAGAATTTCCATAACACCTCAATCAATCGAAAATTTTGCGCAGTATATCAGCGCCGCTTATCGATTTCGATGCATATCGGGGTCAATCTAATCCCGAACCAGGATTAATGCTGACAAATACGCGCCGGGTTGAAATACCACACTCCATCGGTCACCAACACTTTTTGCTGCTGCTGAAAAAAGAACAGTAAGCTGTCGAGATCAAAACCACTGCGTTTACAGGTTCGAAACTGAGCCTGGGCGCCAAATGCGCGTAACGCCGCGGCACGCAATTCCGGTTCGGTCATTGGCTGCTGTTTGATTAACTCCAGCACTTTATGGGCGTGAATCTCTGTACTCATGGTGTCTCTCATCGTCATCAGTAAAGCCTTAACTTTAACTCGCCCGGCGAGAGAGTACTTTGATTTGGCTCAGGGCAACAGCAGCACAGAGACGACAATCAGCGCCTGGGACAGCAGGCAGGTCAGCGAAACCAGAGGCTGGCCGCCGGGCAACATCCGGCGATAGGTATTAATGGCCAGTAGCACGGCAGAAGCCGCCATGGTCAGACTGGCTAACACCCCGACCAGGGAGGCTAAAGTATGTGTAGTCAGCCAGATTTGTCCGCCCGCCCAGATCAGCTGCAGTAACGTCAGCCCCATCAGACTGACCGGCACAATTCGTCGCTCCAGTTGCGGCAGAACAAGAAAGAATCCGACAATCGCTGTCGCGATCAGCAACGCAGGCAGCCACCACACCATTGCTGCGCTATTCTGCACCCAGAAAGCTGCGCTGTAGCACAGCTGAGCGAGAAGAAAAGCAATAAAGCTGGCTCGTGGTTTCGCTGCCATCAGACGCAAACCATCGGCCGCCACAGCCGCAGCCAAACCGGTCACGACCCAGGCCAGAGGCGTATTCAACCCTGAATACTGCTCGAGAGTAATCAATAACAGCAAGGTCAGACTTAGCATTCTCAGCAGTAAAGCATGCTTTAATTTGTTGTTTTCCAATGCAGAAATACGAATAACCCCCCGTTAACACCCAGCCTCCTGACGCTGCATGCCAGACCTGATTTTCATTCTGCCGCCAAGTGTAGGCATGTCAGAGTTGATGTCCAGAAGCGAACCACAAAAGTTCGATCTTGATAGCGATTCACATCACGCTGTCAGCAGGGTTACTCAACCACTCACGGGGAGCTGTCTAGTTATCGCTCAACAAGCGCGAGAAAACCGAGCCAGCCACCTCCAGATAATAAAAACATTGTTTTAAACCTCGAAATAAAACCAATAACAGCCAAATACTCATAGATATAAAGAAAAAATAAACAAACATTAAAATAAAAAAACAATGATTTATATTAAAAAACAAGATTAAAAGCTGCTACACCAAACCAGACTAACTTTTTTATCAGTTCACCAACTTGATGACGAAAAATCACTGGACAAACCAGAATCAAATGAGATTAACTCTCATCAGATAAAATATTATTCTTATAAAATGATAATTAGCTAAAATTTTACAAGCACCACACCCCTAACCAGCAAAAACATGACAAAGTCATATTAACACCCATATCAATGAAATATTAAAACCAATAAAAACATATATTTAAATAAAAACTTGCACAACCAACACCCACATCGATTAATTGATGAACGCACCAAAACAACACATAAAACTCACCATTTATGGGCAGTATTTGCGAACAAGATTGGTAATTTCAAGATGTTTATACAAATGGTATTGATTAAGCCGACAAACTAGTGTTATTCTGATTACACAAGATGAGACAACGGCGAAAGGAGCAGTGTTATGATTTCTTCATCTCAAAAACAGGGATTAGTAATGATCGCAGTAATCATTGGTTTGATGACACTGCCGATGATGTACTGATCATCTGAACAGAAACAAAAAAGGACGCGCAAGCGTCCTTTTTTCATTGTAAAAACAAGCCGTTTGATTGCAAAAAGCAATATAGCGGATAAGCGTTCAGCGCAAATGCTGTGACAGCTCCTCCCAGTGGATGTAATACACCACCAACGCGGCCAGAGTCATCAGCATCATCAGCATCAATGCCACGCGCCAGATAAAACGCCCGCTGCGCGGAGTCAGTTCTTTTTCACACTCGCGACATACCGCAAGAAATGCTTTGCGATCTTGCAACTGAAACCCAGCCTCGCCATCGGCTTTGTCCTCCACCGTGGCAACATAACGTAATTTGACAATCACGTCGTGCGGCAAACGTTCTTCACAACTGCTGATCAACTGATGTAACCCATCACCATGAGCATGGTATTGCTGACGCAACAGCTCCTCAAGTTTACGAGTACGTACTACAACCTGTTCAACATCGGACATCAGTAACTCCCTTACTCCATCGATAGCGGCAGGACGTGCTGCGGCTGACAATCCCGTTAAGTTATAGATAAGGCGGGCTTACCCGCACTTCCAGCTTCATCTGCATTCCTGATAAGGAAATGTGACGCCAGGCGTAAAATGTCGTCACATTCCACCATTCAGGGCAGTAACCAACGGGTCTTAGCACTGCGTGATAACAACCAGCTCAGTGCTAGAGATGCGGCCCCGGCAACCACTACCCACAGCGGGATCACCCAACCCGGATGCCCCTGATGCCAACCAAATGCCTTCATTGGCCACAAAAACAGCGGATGAAGCAGATAGATCCCCAGGCTGTGCTGGCTGATAAAGCCCACCACGCGCTGTGCTCCGGCGGAGAGCCGGTCAGCATAAGCCCGGCACAGAATAAAGATCATGCTGGCCGCGAGTATGGTATTGAGGGTTTTATACGAGAACCAGCGCCAAATCGTATAAGCCTGATAATGCAGACTTTCAGAAATCACGGTCGACACCGTCATATACAATGCCGCAACACCGAGCACCACAGCACCCAGTACGACATAGCGATTGATCGGCAGCTTTTTATACAGCAGGTAACCGAGTGGCAGATAGCCACTGTATAACCAGTACTGATTACTCCATGCACCATCGAAACCATACAGGAACAGCACTGAGGTAAACATCCACACCGCGACCAGCGCATAAATGGCCACATCATCAACGCGTTTCACCAGCCACTGTAACAATGGAATCAGCAGATACAGCGGGATGAAATAATAGAAGAAGCCCAAATGATAGTAGGTTTCATGCTGCGGGCTGTATTGCAACACCTCCCAGGCCGTACTGCCATCAAAACCGGTCGCACTCCAGCCCGATAACCAGGCATAGAACAGCGACCAGATCAAAAACGGAACCAGCACTTTTCCTAAACGACGCCGTACATAATAACTAAGCTCAAAAGGTCGGGCATCACTCAGCAACAAAGCACCGGAGATCAAAATAAACACCGGAACAGCCCAACGGGTCATGCCGTTGACACTGATTGCCGTCGCCCACTGTGAAAACGGAATCTCACCCAGTTCAAAGCGATAAGGCGCCAGAACATGAATCGCGATTACCGCCGCTGCCGCCACGCAGCGCAATAAATCGAAAAAAATCACTCGTTTGGTCATACGCAATGCTCTTCATAAATTAAGCCACCACTATAAAACGAATGACCCGCCAATTGTAAGCCTGGTGTTGTTTCTCGGTTAAGTGATGAAAAGAGCACTCAGTCAATAGCCTGTACCTATTGCAACGATGCACACAACCGGTTGTTCTTTTCGCCACCAGAGCGGTACTCTTTTTCCAACGGTGTCACAGACATCCCATGCATTTAACCAGACGAGGTAAGCGTTATGACGACGACTCTTATTGGCCTGAATAACACCCAAAGTCAGCAACTGGCGCAGGCGCTCAATCACCTGCTGGCCAACTACCAGGTGTTCTACATGAATACCCGCGGTTATCACTGGAATATCAAGGGTAAAGAGTTCTTTGAACTGCACGCTAAATTTGAAGAGATTTACAGCGACCTGCAGGTCAAGATTGATGAACTGGCAGAACGGGTACTGACCCTCGGCTCACAGCCGATGCACAGTTTCAGCGACTACCTGGCCGCGAGTGATATTCGCGAACACACTAATGCGACAGATGGTGTCAGCACGATGACGGGTCTGGTCGCAGGCTTTTCCAGCCTTATCAGCCAGCAACGCCATGTGTTAGCGCTGGCGGCGGAAAACGAAGACGAAGGGACAGCGGCGCTGATGAGTGACTATATCCGCGAGCAGGAAAAACTACTCTGGATGCTTAACGCCTGGCTACAGTAATCACGTCCGATAACGCACCGGCACCACTCACCGCCTCAGGCAGGCGGTGAGGTGACGATTAAGGCTGGCCACCCTGCTCAAGCCCAAGACACCCAAAGACGGGTGGCCAGTCGCCTGATATGGCCTGAACAACCTATGTTTGCCGCCAGAACCTATGTTTGCCGCCCGAAAGTCAGGCACTACCTTTACCTTGGTACTGCCTGACTAGCTTTTGGATCATGGTAGCCCCAAAACCCGATTAACGACTTGTCGCCACCTGCTCAATGTACGCTCGCTGCTGTGCACTTGAAAAGGCAGCGGGGCGCAGCGCCTGAATGTCACTGATACACTGTGTCAGCGGCCAACCACAATCGAGTAAGACATGCGCCGCCAGCAGTCCGGTGCGGCCGGAGCCTCCCATACAGTGCAACGCCACTTTATTGCCTCGTTTGAGTGCAGCACGCAGCTGCACGCTCACCGTCGGCCAATGTTCAGTAAACAACGCGCTGGGCACACTGTTGTCTTCAATCGGCAAATGGATCCAGCCCAGCCCTAAACCCTGCGCGGTCTGACCCAGCGATTCGACCTGTTTTGCGGTCATTTCTTCACGGGTTATCGCACTGACGATCACGGTCACACCACTTTGTTTAAGTTGTTTCAGGCTATCTAATAAGGTGACCTGCCGGGTGCCCGGACACGGCATCAGCACCAACGCCGCCTTTTCCACCGCCAGCTCCCAGATTGGATGGGTCATACTCGCCCCTCCGCAAACGGCGCCAACACGCCATATCCCGACTGTGCGAGCGGGGGCTTTTTCCCTGTCTGGTTCATTATTGTTCTCCCTAACCTTACCAACGACTTATTATTCTAAACTGATTAACAGCAAGGACGCTCCGCCATATCCTGCAGCCGTTCACTGTCTCGTACATATTGCTGCTGCAGATTGTCGGCCTGCTGCAAACCGTCAATCACTGTCTGCAACCAGGCTGGCAGCGCCGGTGACAAACGGTAAAACACCCATTGTCCCTGACGTTCATCCAGCAGAACCCCACTTTGCCGCAACTGAGCCAGGTGGCGGGAAATTTTAGGCTGACTTTCCTGCAGCGCATAAGTCAGTTCACAGACGCACAAGCGCCGCTCACGTGCGATCAGCAACAGGCAGCGCAGACGGGTCTCATCGGCCAGCAGTTTAAAAAATTGGTGCGGTAGCATCACTCACCTCAAATACATGCGAATATCCGCATATCCTAAGTATAAAAAAACACGCGTCAATGCGCGTCACCTGCTCATCACAAAAAATTCATTTAATCGGAACGGTGGAGGGCATGACTGGCGTGCCGCCATCAACGGGCCTACGCTCTCTGCTCCACCCCGGATTGTATAGCCATTGCATTTCCTCGCAACTCGCTTATTCTAACCGCAGTAAAACCTGTTTCCGCCCACCAACCAGAAGATGTAACTGAGCAAGTGTTATGGCCTCAACCTATACGCAAGAGTCAAACTTTGAGTATGCAATCCACCACCCTGTCGCTGATTTATGGCAAACACGCAATGAAGGTTACTACCGCTCGTTTGATAACACCCGACTCTTCTGGTGTTCACTGACCGATCCCGCACACGATAAAGTGATTGTCGTCGTAAATGGGCGTATCGAGTCAGCCTGGAAGTATCAGGAGCTGTTTTATGATCTGTTTCAGCTGGGTTACGACATTTATGCCTATGACCATCGTGGCCAGGGGCTGTCGGACCGCCTGATTGAAGAGCGGGAAATGGGCTTTGTCGGCGAGTTTGATGACTATGTGCAGGATTTGTCCGGATTAGTGGCCATGTGGGATCTGCACCGTTACCAGCAGCGTTTTCTGTTGGGGCATTCAATGGGGGGCGCCGTGGTTACCCGCTACGTCCAGACGCATCCCCATCATGATTTCAGTGCCATGGCACTGAGTGCGCCGATGTTTGGTGTCAGCATGCCGTGGCAACTGCGCCCGGTCGCCATGCCGCTGACCCAGTTCATGACCGCTCTCTACCGTAAGCCGACTTATGCGCCGGGCTACAGCGCCTACTATGCGAAACCTTTTGAAATCAACCCGCTGACCCAAAGTGAGGTACGCTATCGCTGGTTTCGCGAGCTGTACGAACAAAAACCCGAACTTAAGCTGGGCGGCCCGAGCACACGCTGGGTATGGCAGGGTCTGATGGCCGCCAAACAGTGTATCCAGCTGACGCGGCAGATCCGCATCCCGACCTTAGTACTGCAAGCCGAAGCAGACACGATTGTCAGCAATGCAGCCCAGGTCCGTTTTATCACCAAACTGGCGCGCACCAATCCGGCCAGCAGCATTGAGGTCATCGCCGGAGCCCGGCATGAAGTGCTGTTTGAACGAGACCCGTATCGCAATCAGGCTCTCGATGCCATGCTGGCTCATTTCGCCAAAGCCGAACAGACACACGCTGGTTAGCAGCGACAGGAGCGGACAAATAGAGGAAATTTTGTCCGCTTAGTTTTACCCTCTTTTTCCTCTTTCGCATCGCGTAAACTGGATGACCAGAAGCGCGCACCGTCTTCGACCTGTTTCCACTGTGATCAAGAGAGTTATATGACTACTGAACGTAATCCATCCCCGTTTCGCATCGTCGCTTCCGATCTGGATGGCACGCTGCTGGCGCCGAACCACCAGCTGAGCCCGTTTGCCAAGCAGACCCTGCAACAGCTTCATCAGCAAGGCTACACGTTCATTTTTGCCACTGGTCGTCACCACATTGATGTCGCTGGAATCCGCGAGATCGCCGGTATCCCGGCCTACATGATTACTTCGAACGGTGCCCGGGTTCACGACCAGGACAACCGTGAAATGTACAGCAAGAATGTCCCGCCGCACCGGGTGCAGGCGATCATCGACCTGGTGAAAAACGAGCCGGGACTGTATATCCACCTGTACCGCAACGATGACTGGCTGCTGAGTCGTGAGAATGAACTGCTGCGTCAGTTCCACGAAGAATCGGGCTTTGCGTCGCAACAGTTTGATGCCGATAACGCACCGACCGACGGCATTGCCAAAATCTTCTTCACCCATGAAGAACGCGATCATGAACTGCTGACTCGATTCGAAACACTCATCAATCAGCAATTTGGTGATGAGCTCAATGTAGCTTTTTCAACGCCTTGGTGTCTGGAAGTGATGTCTGCCGGTGTGTCTAAGGGCCATGCACTGCAGGCAGTGGCTGAATCTCTGGGGCTGACCCTGGACCACTGCATCGCATTCGGCGACGGTATGAATGATGCCGAAATGCTGGCCATGGCAGGCAAAGGTCTGGTGATGGGTACGGCGCATGAAAAAGTCTTCCGCGCTCTGCCTGACAATGAAGTGATTGGCAGCCATGCCGATGATGCCGTGGCGCACTACCTGCAGCAGCATCTGCTGTAACCACGGCCGCTGAACCCAAGGCGGTATGACCCGCGACCAGTTATTCCACATCAACAGGCAGCCCGGGCTGCCTGTTTTGCTTTAACGGCGTCGCTTAACCGGGTCATTCCTGGGGGGGAAATGTCTATTTGGGCCAGGCCTCTTTGGTTAAAATCGCCTGCCACTCAGACTCACTGACCGGCATCACCGATAAGCGATTACCACGCTTAACCAGCGGTAATTCGCTCAGTTCAGGCATCGCCTTAAGCACGGCCAGTGAGATAAGGCGCTCGGTTTTACGCACAAACTCAATATCCACCATCACCCAGCGCGGGTTATCTGGTGAAGATTTGGGGTCAAAACCGTCACTCTCCGGGTCAAATGCAAAATGGTCCGGATACGCTTCACGCACCACTCTGGCTATCCCGACCACGCCGACATTCTTGCACGATGAATGATAAATCAGCACCAAATCACCGATTTTAACCTCATCACGCAACATATTCCGTGCCTGGTAATTGCGCACACCGTCCCAGCAGGAAACCTTTTTTGTCCGCAGAGTGTCAATAGAAAAAGTGTCTGGTTCTGTTTTGAATAGCCAGTATGCCATAATGAAATCCGTTTAATGTTCTGTCACAAGGAAGATATAACATGAAGGCGCTGACAATCCCAGCCGCAATCCTGACCGCCGCCCTGCTGCAAGCCTGTGCCGGCACACCTTCCGGCCAACCGGCTGACAAGCCGGCACCGCAGGCCAGCCTGACCCGGCCCGACTCTATTCATCCGCAGCGTTTTGTGCTGCGCGGCCAGGTCGTACTCGGTCATCAGGTGCGCTCCTTCACCCCGTGCGGCAGCCAGCAGCAACTGTGGCTTGATCTACCCGAGGAGATGAGTCAGCAAGCCATGGCGCTCAATCAGTCGCCGTATCAGATCATGTATGGGGAAATGATTGGTTACCTGGCGCCCCCCAGCCAGACCGGTTACAACGGCGATTACACCGCGCGCTTTGTCGTGCAGCAGATAAACCGCCTCAGTGCAGAAAACCCGGATCGCTGCGATTTGGTCTCCACCCCGACCCGCGCCTTCGGCACGGAACCTTTCTGGTCGATGAGTTTCAGCAGCCAGGGGCTAACCTTCCAGCCTGTCGGCGGAGAAAAACAGACCTTTACGATTGAAGAGCGTGATATCAGCGAACAAGTCCGTCATTACCAGTTTGACGGCGGTGAGCTCAGTCTGACCCGGGGCACCTGTTCAGATAATATGAGCGATACCCTGTATAGCTGGCAGGCCGAACTGGAACTGAACGGCGGTGAGTACCGTGGCTGCGCTACCCTTGGCAACCAGGATGCCACACTGGGCTGGACCGGCACCTATTTTGCCAGCGCGACACACAGTAACGGATTCAGTGTGACACTCAATCTCAATGGCGACCACAGCGCCACCACGCGCTACCACTACTCTGACGGCAGTGCCGATACGGTTGAAAGCGGCTACTGGCAGCAACTGAGCGGCCAGCAGGTCCAGGTCGTGATGACCCGCCACCAGCAGCAGTATCTGTTGTCACAACGGATTTTCACCCGCGAGGGGAACCGTCTCACCGCCACCCATGAACAAGTCGGTAGTCTGGTTTATCCGATCAACGATGGCGGCCTGGTGCTGTACTCCGCAGATAACGCTTCACTGCGATCCGATAAGCAGGTCATTGACCACACTACGCAACTGGTATCCAGTGACCGCTTTGAAGAGGACGTCGACCAGGCCGTAAGACGCTACTTCGCCCTGCATGACACCGCGACCGAAGGCAGTCACTATCGCTGGCTGAAATACGACTTAAACGGTGATGCCAAGCCCGAACTGCTGGTTCAGCTGGACTGGTGCGGCTCCGGCGGTTGTACCCTGCTGGTATTTCAGCACCAACAGCAGGAATGGCGTTTTAACAGCCGTATTACCCTGATCAATACCCCGTTCCAGGTCGCCGACAGCAGTTCTCATGGCTGGCAAGATCTATTGCTGCCGGTGCGCGGCGGCGGCGCTAACGCCGCAGTACACCGCCTGCAGTACAATGGCATCAGCTATCCGCTCAACCCGAGTGCCGCCCAGCCGGCCAACAGCAAAGACAGCAGCAGTGTCACCCTGTTTGCTGACGGTCTGTCGCCACATCAGTCCGGTGTGGCGTTGTGAGTGGTGCCTGCACCAACTGCGGACTGCGGCATCAATGTCTCTGCGATCGCATTCCGCAACTGCGCAGCCAGTTGCAGTTATCACTGCTGATGCACGAGAGTGAGTACCAGCGTGATACCAATACCGGACGTTGGTTACGAGCCGCCGTCCCCGGCTGCCAGGACTTTGGCTGGAGCCGGGTCGAACCTTCGTCCGGCCTGCAGCAAAGAATCGCTGATCCGAACCTGTATTCAGTGCTGGTTTACCCGGATGAACAGAGTCTGAGCCCGCAGCAGGTATTGCATCAGGCGCGCCGCACCGCACAGCAGCCCCAC
This sequence comes from Vibrio sp. ABG19, assembly GCF_029962385.1. Lineage (NCBI taxonomy): Bacteria > Pseudomonadati > Pseudomonadota > Gammaproteobacteria > Vibrionales > Vibrionaceae > Vibrio > Vibrio sp. ABG19. The sequence continues at coordinate 1,131,629 of NZ_CP071708.1, forward strand.
TTTATTGTGCTGGACGGCACCTGGCAGGAAGCGAAAAAAATGGTGCGGAAAAGTCCGTGGCTGGACACTCTGCCGCGCATGCAGCTGATGCCGCAGCAGCAGTCGGCTTATCAGCTGCGCCGCAATCAAAGTGACGGACATCTGTGTACACTGGAAGTGGGCTGTGAGTTGCTGCAGCTGCTGGATGAAGCGGACAATGCCGCTCAGCTGATGCGTTTTTTCACTGAGTTTATGCAGGTGTTTCAGGCCGACAAAAGCGGCCACCGCTGGTCAGGCGGCGGGAATTAATCCAGGGTTGCATCGCAGGATGAGCGGCTTCTCTTGCCGCTCTTGCGCCCAGGTCAGCAGACAGTACCGCTCAGGCACCTATTTCTTCAGCCGCTCGGGCGCTCCCAGATAGAAGCCCTGCAGAAAGTCGACGCCCATCTCTTCACTGATACGACACACGTCCTGGTTGTGAACAAACTCAGCCACAGTTTTGGCATTCAGCACCTGGCACAACTTAACCAGCTGCTGGGCGATACGGCGCTGTTTCACATCCTGGTCGATGTTGCGGATCAGGCTACCGTCGAGCTTAATCACCTGCGGCTCAAGCTTAACGATTTCATCGATATTGGAATAACCGGAACCGAAATCATCAACAATGATACTGGCGCCCAGGGCACGGAACTGATTACAGACATCAATCATATGACCGTAGTCGGTAATCTGTTCGGTTTCCAGCACTTCCAGTCCGACCCGCTGTGGATTGGGCAGCGATTTGATCGCCTCTTCCAGATGGATAAGGGTGCGTTCACTCATGAAGTCCTGCGGAGACAGGTTGATCGAAAATCCTTCACTGCGATGACGCATCAGCTCAAAAGTACGACTAATCATCTGCCGGCTGAGACGGTTATAGAGGTGGGTACCCTCGATAATCGGTAAAAAGCGCCCCGGTAAAATCACTTCACCTTCATCTTCAATCCGCACCAGACACTCATAAGAAGCCAGCTGATGACTGTGAGCATGGTAGAGTGGCTGCGCGTACACCAGCACATTGTCATTCAACACTGCGCGGCTGACACAGGACAGCCATCCCAGCCGTTCCTGGCGTACTTCATCCTGTGCCCGCAGGCGGTTGGCATTATAGAAATGGCGATTGTGCTTATACGCATCGCGGCGAGCTTCTATCGCGCGCAATAGCAGATCATCAGCGGTTTTGTCAGCAAAATCGCGCCGGCTGACCAGGCCAGCACACAGGGATACGGAAACATAATCCACTTCCGGCAGGCCGAACGGTTCGAAGTTGACATGCTCAAGCTGATCAACAAACTTTGAAAAAGTCAGATGAATAAAGTCGGCATCGGCGGCACTGGCGAATATCGTGGCCCACTCGCCGACCCCGATCGCAAACAGCTCGCTGCGCCCCGGCAGATGCTGCTGCAAATAATGCTGAAAGTGACTGCTCAGATCCTGCAGCAGTTTGTCACCAACCCGGTAACCATACTTCTCGTTGATTTGATTAAAGTTGGTCAGTTTGAGCACCAGCAGATGATCGCCGTCGCTCATACGCAGTAATTTCTCACGCAGGACCACCCGGTTCGGCAAACCGGTACGCGGATCCATCCGGTAGCTGGCGGTCATCATCGTCGCCTGACGCTGGATTTTTTGCGATAAGTTGTGGTTAACCTCATCCAAATCACTGAGCGAATTACGGATCAGACTGAACAACGGTGCAATCACATCATGATGGCCGAAGCTAAATGGTTCAGGCTCGGCGGCAGGCTTAGCTCCTTCCCGCAGCGCGATGTAAGTCAGACTGTGACTCATCGAACGCAGCAACTGACCATCATGCCACAGCTCACCCATGCAGTAGCTGCCATGGGTCTCAGCCACCGCCTGCAGTGGTAACAGTTCCTGATTATCCTCGATAAAATCGAGCCGTGAGATACAGTTGTAAACCCAGATTTGCTGTGGCTGGAAACTGCGTAACTGCTGCGCGCCGAGATAAACCTGCTCCAGCGTCATCGACGGGTGATCGAAACTAAACCGTACTTCATCCCCGACCGCGAGCGGCTTACTGAACACCAGACCCGAGTCCTGCTCATAGAGCGGCACATACACATCCTGCTGCTCAAGATCGCCTTTAATCAACGGAAAATTATGCAGCATTTCCAGCGCTACTGACTGACCATCACCGAGATAGCGGTTGTAGATTGCCTGGATTGGCTCGCCGTTAAGACGATAGACAGTATTCCCCTGCGCTTCGGTGACGCGGAAATGACGCCCGATCGGGTTCCACTCGATGTAAGCCTGCGTGATCAGCTCCAGCTGCGAACTGTGCAGCGCCACCGCCACCATACTGTTCTGATAAGTCTCGGTATCGAGTAACACCCAACGTCCGCGTTCGGTTTCACTGGCCGCACCACCAGCAACAGTGAGGCCCGGAGCCAGATGATTAAATGCCCGTACCCGCTCGGAACGCTGCCCCATTTCCAGATAAGCAGCGAAGCACAAAATGGCGCACGTATCCGCTTCTATTGCGATGCGTTCCAGCAGCACTTGCGTATCACCGGAGGGATTATCGGAATAACGTGTCAGGGCGCAGCTGAGGCGGGTGGAATGGAAATCGGTAAACAGCAGCAAAGTGCCCTGGTGATGAATGTCTCCCTGTTCGATCACCTGACCACTACTGAAGCCAATAATGGTGGCCTGAGGAAACTTGCGCTTGAGCTGTTGTGCCAGGCACTCAACCTGGCTCGGGCTTTCGCAGGAAAACAACTGAATAAGTAATGAACCTTGCGCCGAGAATGAAAAATCAGCCAGCCTCTGATCCGGAGACTGATCTAAAGGGATAAAAAGCGACGCGGTTAACATATCATCCAACTAACTCATCACGAGAACAAAGGTGAGCCCACAAACCCATAACAATAATCGATACTGCTAAATAAGTTAATTATCACACTTACAAAAAACAATGTTTATTCAGATAATTAACTGTTTTAGTTGAGACAAAGCATGGATTTCGACATCCGGTAACAGTTTTGTTTTCGGCGTTACACGCGGGTTGAGACCTTGATCGTTATACCAACAGGCCTGAAAGCCATTGAGACGCGCGCCCTGCACATCCGTCACCGGGTGGTCTCCGACGTGCAAAATCGCTCTGGCCGGTAAATCCAGACACTCCCGCGCCTGATTAAACATATCCGCATGCGGTTTAGCATATCCGTCAGGACCGGCACGCAGTACTTGTTTAAAATAGCCGCTCAAACCGATTTTTTCCGCATCCACGTTACCATTAGTAATCGCCACCAGCGGCATGCGTGCGGCAAGTTCGCTCAGCACTTGGTGAGTTTCAGCCGGGACATCCACCAGATTGCGCAGCCGCAACACCTCAGCCATTGCGGCTTCGGCTGCCTGCTGCGCAGCTGGGCGCTGATACCCCAGCTCCATCAATGCGGTGCGGATCTGCACCAAACGCCATAATGACACGTCATTTTTCAGCCAGGCATCCTGTTCAACCACTTTACGCTTCACCGCCTGCCACCAGTCGGCACTGCGCGTCACCGTTACCGGATGTTCACGCGCTAACCACAAGGTCACCTGCTGCTCCAGATGGCGGATAACCGGACGGTTATCATACAGCGTATCATCGAGGTCAAAGGTCATTGCCTGAATCGGCGACAGTGTGCGGTAAATCAGCATCCGTTACTCCTTGGATTTTTTGTGGGCGCGTGGGTGAGCCTGATCGTATACCTGAGCCAGATGTTGAAAGTCGAGGTGGGTATAGATCTGGGTGGTGGAAATATTTTCGTGGCCGAGCAACTCCTGTACGGCACGCAGATTATTACTCGATTCGAGCATATGAGTGGCAAACGAGTGGCGCAGTTTATGCGGGCTGATATGGCTGGCGACCGATTGTTTCTGCCCCCACTCCGCCATACGTTTCTGCACACTGCGATGGGAAATCCGCCCCCCAAGTTTGGAGATAAACAGAGCCGGTTCCGGACCTTTGAGCAGCGCGCTGCGTACTTTAAGCCATCGGCCAACCCACTCTTTGGCCTGGCCGGCAAACGGGACTTTACGCTCTTTGTTGCCTTTACCCAGCACCCGGATTTCACCGCTGCGCAGGCTGATATCGCGCACATCAATCGCCACCAGTTCCGCCAGACGCAAACCGGCGCCGTACATCAGCTCCATCATCGCACGGTCACGGATGGACAACGGGTCATCTTCGTCGACTTCCAGCAGCTGCGCCATTTCATCGACATCAAGATTTTTCGGCAGCGGACGCTGCTTACGCGGCGCCGATACGCCTTTGGCCGGATTGGCACTCAGCTCACCACGCAGGATGAGAAAGTCGAAAAAACTGCGCAGGGAAGAGAGGCGGGTCGCCAGGCTGCTGGCTTTCATGCCATCACGCATCCCTTTACTGGCCAGCTGGCGTACCCAGCCGGCATCGACCTGCTGCCAGTGACGGACACCCAACTGGCACAAATGCTCAGCCATGGCACCAAGTTGCTGTTTATAATTGCGCTGCGTGTGCAGGCTGAGGCCTTTCTCGCTGCGCAAATATTCGTAGAATCGTTCCAGCGGCCTGATCAGACTATCAGGCAGTGGGGTGACTGATTCGGTCATGCTCGTTCACCTGCCAGGGTAAAATTTCGATCAGATGGGACAGCACCAGCGCCAGATGACGCAGGAACAAGGTATCCATACAAGGCTGGAAGTGGCCGCCATCTTCGCTGGCAAACGCCAGTACCCCCTGCGCACTGCGCTGCACCAAAGGCAACACGACATACGACCCCATCTCGGGAGCGGACGTGTCTTCACCAAACAGCAGCTGGCGATCAGCCTGACGCAAGCGGCCCAGATAGGCGCTTTTGCCGTTGAAATGGTTGGTAGAAAAACGCTGCCACTGCTCTTTAGACCAAGTATAGCGCGGATGAGGGTGGTCCAGCAGGCGGACGTAAGCTTTCAGCCCCAGCAGCTGTGCTTTGGTCTCTATCGCCCGGCATACCGCATGCAGATGAGAACATTGCAGAATCTGCTCCTGCAGGTCCATAAACTCATGAAACGTGCGATCATTATTCGCAGCCAGCGACATCAGAGTGGTGATCTCCTCCTCCAGCTCTTCAATCCGCTGGCGCTGACGCGCCAGTTGAACATGAACCAGAGACACTGACCCGAGCTGCTGATGCGGCAGGGCCATTTGATCAACCAGATCAGGACGCTGCTGGAAGAAATCGGGATGGTCTTTCAGATACTCGGCAACGACTTCAGCCGTCAGTGCATCGGCTTGCAGTTGTGACAAAACAAATCCTCGTTAGCAAGACAGCTGGCCGTCAAAAACATGGGTTGCAGGGCCGGTCATAAACAGCGGTTTACCCGGTCCTTTCCAGCTAATCACCAGAGAGCCGCCCGGTAAACTGACCGTGACGGTTTCATCCAGTAGGCCCTGAACAATGCCGACCGCAACCGCGCCACAAGCGCCGCTGCCACAGGCCTGGGTTTCCCCGGCACCGCGTTCATAGACACGCAGATTGACCGCATTACGGCTTACGACCTGCATAAAACCGGCATTAACCCGCTCAGGGAAACGCTCATGCGACTCCAGCAGCGGGCCCAGGGTTTCCACATTGGCGGTTTTGACATCATCGACCACGGTCACCACATGCGGGTTACCCATGCTGACCGCCCCACAGAACAGAGTCTGCTCACCAACGCGCATAATGTAGGTCTTTTCAGTCTGCTTAGCACGGAACGGAATCTTATTTGGTTCGAACTCCGGCACTCCCATGTTAACGGTGATCTGGTCATCGTCTTCGACATTGAGCACCATCTTGCCTTTCTTGGTACTGACGCTGATGCTGTACTTATTGGTCAGCCCCTTCATGCGTACAAAGCGGGCAAAACAACGCGCGCCGTTACCACACTGCTCGACTTCGCTGCCATCGGCATTGAAAATTCGATAGTGAAAATCCGTTTCCGGATCATAAGGCGCTTCAACCACCAACAGCTGGTCAAAACCCACCCCGGTATGACGATCCGCCAGACGGCGGATCAGATCAGGGGAGAAGAAGACGTTCTGGGTAATGCAGTCCACGACCATAAAGTCATTACCCAAACCGTGCATTTTAGAAAAATGGAAATGCATAATGCGTCACTTTACTCCGGCAGAAGACTCTCAAGTGCCCACAGACTAGACAGCTCTTCACGCTGGCGCACTAAATGGGTTTTATCGCCATCCACCATCACCTCAGCCGCTCGCGTACGGGTGTTGTAGTTAGACGACATCACAAAACCATACGCACCGGCAGAACGCACTGCCAGCAGGTCGCCCTGCTCAAGCACCAGCGCACGATCTTTACCCAGGAAGTCACCGGTTTCGCATACAGGACCCACCAGGTCATAGGTCAGCGCAGAGCCTTCCCGCGGTGCGACCGGCACGATATCCTGCCACGCCTGGTACAGCGCCGGACGCATCAGATCGTTCATGGCTGCATCGATGATAGCGAAGTTTTTGTGCTCAGTATGCTTAAGGAATTCCACGCGGGTCAGCAGAACACCGGCGTTGGCCGCAATCGCCCGACCCGGTTCAAAAATCAGTTCCAGATCCTGATGATTTTGCAGTCGTGCCAGCAGAGCTTTAGCGTATTCTGATGGCTGAGGTGGCAGTTCGTTACGATACACAACCCCGAGACCACCACCGACATCCAGGTGTTTAATGTGGATACCTTCCGCTTTCAGGCTGTCGATCAGCGCCAGCAGGCGATCCGTCGCATCAATAAACGGGTCGATTTCAGTCAGCTGTGAACCGATATGGCAATCAATACCGTGCACGCTGATGTTATCCATACCCTGAGCCAGACGGTACACGTCCGCAGCGCGATCAAACGTGATACCAAATTTGTTATCACGCAGACCGGTAGAGATATAAGGGTGAGTTTTGGCATCCACGTCCGGGTTAATACGCAGTGACACCGGCGCTTTCACGCCCAGTTCACCGGCAACCGCGTTAAGACGAACCAGCTCCGGCTCCGACTCAACATTAAAGCACTTAATGTTAAGCTCCAGCGCTCGCTTCATTTCTGCCGCGGTTTTACCCACGCCGGAAAAAACCACTTTGGCCGGATCACCACCTGCTGCGATTACGCGCTCCAGTTCACCGCCGGATACGATATCAAACCCTGAGCCAAGACGAGCCAGAGTGTTGAGCACCCCAAGGTTCGAGTTGGCTTTCACTGCGTAGCATACTAGATGGGGATGATCGCCGACCGACTTGTCAAAGGCGTGCCAGTGACGCTCCAGAGTCGCGCGAGAATACACATACAGAGGTGTACCGTAATTCTCAGCCAATTGAGACAGCGAAACGTTTTCCGCCCAAAGTTGGCCATCATCCTGATAATTGAAGTAATCCAAAATACTTTCCCTTAATCTAATTGTTTGAATTTACTGACTTTGTTCGCTCTTTTGAGCATCATCAGGCATGTACAGCGGGCCTGTTTGACCGCAGCCTGCCAGCGTCATAACGGACAACAAAAACAGTGCGGTGATGGACTTTTTCATTTTGCATATCGTGCTTATTGAATCAATGCCCCCTATAATCGCACCACAATCAGGAAAAGCAATAGGATAGACAGGATGAACGAGACTGAATTTCATCAACTGGTGGACAGCCAGATGCAAATCATTGAAGAAGCCATTGATGATTCCGGCGCGGACATCGACTACGAGACCAGTGGCAACGTGATGACACTGGAATTTGAAGACCGCAGCCAAATCATTATCAACCGTCAGGAACCGATGAAAGAAATCTGGCTGGCGTCCAAATCCGGTGGTTTTCATTTTCAGTGGCACGATGAACAGTGGATCTGCTCAAAAACCGGCAGCGAATTTTTCACCATGGTCAAACAGGAGTGTGAAAAACACGCCGGCGAAAGTATCGACTGGGAATGAAACGCAAAAGAGCACCTGAGGTGCTCTTTTTTATCGTCAATTTTCTGTACTGGGTTCAGACATTGACCGCTTTGGAAGGTCTGGAATAGACCGCCGAATCGTTACGATACGGCGCCACGTAACTTGCGCCCTCTTCCGGATGCACTATCTGATAATACTGCGGCAGGTTGAAATTAATCAGTTTCGCTGCCAGTTGGTTATCATCCCGCACTGAGGTATAGAAGCTGTTCACGCTGGCAATCATGTCATCTTTCTCACCGCTGAACTGGTGGTATATCTCCACCCGGTTGGTTTCATCCAGCACATAGATGTTGAAGCCTTTTTCAGTATCTTCAAAGAAGAACTGCACCAGCCCCTCACTGGCAAAACCGTCAACCACATCCGGCAGCTGATAATCTTGATCCCTGTCCAGCATCAGCAGCGGTGAGCCTTTCAGCTTATTGGTGGAAATACTGCGGTAGAAATCGACCGAGTTTTCCAGACGTTGCACCGACACGCCGCGCCGTTCGAAGAACAGACCGTACATCTGAGTACCGATACGCAGCGCTTTGAAGCGGCGGCGTTTTTCCTGCTCGACCGGTTTGAGGCGCAGATCGATACATTCCGCCAGTAACTGATAAACCAGATTGCGCATCACCCCACGCAGGTTTTTGCTGTAGCAGAACACGTCCACCGACTCCGGTGGCAAAGCATCCTGGTGCATTTTGCCGAGCACAGTTTTCAGGGCATCCAGCATCGCGGTCTCGCCTTTAAAATGCAGAGTACGCACTTCCTGCCACGAATTCCGGTAGACCAGATCAACACTGCCCACCAGGCACTGCTGCTCACAACCAAAACTGAAGATGTCAGCGTTCTTCAGATCCACTTTGAGCGACTTGCCGCTCAGCTCCACCGTCGGGTCATTCTCGAAATTAATGAACATCGCCAGCTGGCTGATTTCACACGGACTCGCCAGCGCTGCCATGGTCGGACGACGTTTGTGCAGCGAGAAAGTGTTACGCAAGTCACTCATCATCTGATAGAACTTGTCGATATCGAGATGAGCTTCACGCACCACAGAGTGCAAACGGGTCGACTCAGTGATCAGGCCGTTGAAAAACGCCCACGCGACCAACTTACTGAGATATTCATTGTGCTCCAGGTAGGGCTGACCGATGATTTGATGTGCCACCAGCGGCTGTTTATACAGATACCAGCCCGCCTTGTTCGTCCGGTCCGGGCAGACTTCGATAAAGGTCAGGTCGGGCTCATGTAAGTCCGGCGAAATCTGCGGATTGAGTAACGTGACTTTACCCGGCAACACCTCAAAGGCAGCATACAGCTTACGCGCCAGAATCGAGATGTCCTGCGGACTGATGGCCGAGGTAATATCATTGCGCCGTGCAAACTGAATCAGGTTACGGTAACTGACCATCAGCGCATCCAGCAGCGCGTGGTGCACCCCTTTGACCTGCTCCACTTTCCAGTTACGCCGATTGTCGAGCTCTTCGAGCGTCGCTTTATCCCAGTGCCAGTGCTGCACCATCTCGCTCAGCGCTTCTCGGCGCCAGGCTACCGAGCCGACACCCGGTTCACGGGATAGCTTTTCGTGGGTTTTAAGATAGAAACAGCGCCGCACCAAATCGAGACGGGCGTGATCACCAATCCGCTCCAGGTAACAGGTCACCTTGGCCAGCATCAGATAATAGGCATCCATACTGTACAGATCCGGCTCATGGGCGAAGAAGCGACGCTTGGTATCAATACTGAGCAGTTGGGTATGCGGGTACTCCCACGAATACGCCTCAAGCAGAGTGGCTTTCAGTACCGATTTATACGGCGAATCGATACTCTTATACAGCTGCCATAAATTGGCACCAAAGTACTCCTCGGCCGGAATCCGGTTAAGGCGACCAAAGTCGATCCATTCGCTGCAATCAATATAATCGTTGCTGCACAGCTGCTTAACGTATTCGTCGTAGCACTCTTCCATTTCCGGTGGCACAATTTGCCACAGCAGGCGTTTGCCGGCCAGACGTACCGCCGAACGGTAGAACTCATCCAGCAGCAGTAAGTGCTGGGACGAACCGCAGTTTTCGCCGGTCATCTCATCTGACTGGTTATGACGAAAGCGCTCTTCATCCATGATAAAGAAGTTGGCTTCCACGCCCTGACTTTTCGCCCAGTCAGTGATCAGTAAACATTTATTGCTCAGGCAGTCACGCGCGTCGCAATCCATGTCCGCCTCCACACACACCCAGATATCGAGATCGCTCGAGGTACTCTGACCGATCGATGAAGTACTGCCCATTGTATAGAGACCTAAAATCTCTGGCTGGGCGGCGCTGAGCAGCGGCTGGCCAAGGGTCAGTTCGGTATCGTCCACAAACTGTTGCTGAATGTCATTCAGAGAAAACTGGTGAATACCGTACGGAACCTGGTCAGCGTAATAGCCGGGGATCAGAGGATGGTTGTAGTGCAGCAGGGCCGGGATCAGATGAAAAACACGCTGACCTTGTAAATCCATAAGCGCCAGCGCCCGCTCAGTGCGTTGCCGGTTCAGCTTATCTAATCTCTGTAATAAGGTCTTGGTGTAAGCCTGCAAGGTCAGTTCCCTTGATTGAAACATAAATGCACAATTTGATTGTGTTTTGCGCAAAACAGCCAACAAAACGTGATCAATTTAACACTTTAATTTGTGTTGGTAAAGCATCTGCTCTGTGGTTAACACTAAAGTCGTATTAAACAAAATGCGCCAAATTCAGAGTCGGCATAGTGTCCACGCTAAGCAGTGCTTTGTAATAATAGCTCAGTTTATAAACGAGAGCCTAATCACACAATTTTGTACCGCTGTTACAGCGGCGCGCAGCAAATCCGCCGGGCGGTGATCTTGTAGTGAGAAATTTCTGTCCGAAATGGTAGGATGAGGCCATTGTTGACTGTTAAACGGGAATATCATGACCTCTACCACCCCAATCCGAATCGCGACGCGCCAGAGTCCACTCGCCCTGTGGCAAGCCCACTACGTCAAAGATGCACTGCAGGCGGCCCATCCCGGTCTGGAAGTGGAACTGGTCACCATGGTGACTCGCGGCGACATTATTCTGGATACCCCACTGGCCAAAGTCGGTGGTAAAGGGTTGTTCGTCAAAGAGCTGGAAGTGGCCATGCTCGAAGGACGCGCCGATCTCGCCGTGCACTCGATGAAAGATGTTCCGGTCGACTTCCCCGAAGGCCTCGGCCTGGTCACCATCTGTGAACGTGAAGACCCGCGTGATGCGTTCGTGTCAAACCAATACACATCACTCGATGAGCTGCCACAAGGCGCCGTGGTCGGTACCTGCAGCCTGCGCCGCCAGTGTCAGCTCAAAGAAGCGCGTCCGGATCTGGTGATCAAAGAGCTGCGCGGCAATGTCGGCACCCGCCTCGGCAAACTCGATGCCGGTGAATATGACGCCATTATTCTCGCCGCGGCCGGGCTGAAACGCCTCAAACTGGAACAGCGCATCCGCAGCCTGATAGAGCCGGAGCAATCATTGCCGGCGGTCGGCCAGGGCGCAGTCGGTATTGAATGCCGTCTCGATGATGAACGCCTGCGCAGACTGCTAACGCCGCTCAGTCACGCCGACACCACTGACCGTGTATTGTGTGAACGCGCCATGAATCTGACCCTGGAAGGCGGCTGTCAGGTGCCAATCGGCAGCTATGCTCTGCTTGACGGCGATGACCTGTGGCTGCGCGCCCTGGTCGGCGAACCGGATGGCTCACTGATTGTGCGCGGTGAAATCCGCGGTCCGCGTCAGGATGCAGAACGCCTTGGAGTCGAGCTTGCTAACCGGCTGCTGGACGACGGCGCACGCGATATTCTGACCAAGCTGTACGCCGAGCACGAGTAACGCGATGGCGGTTCTGGTGACACGCCCTGACACTCAGGGCAAGGAGCTGTGTCAGCAACTGGTAGCGCTCGGTATCCCTGCCCTGCACCAGCCCCTGATCGGGATCGAAGCCGGTGCCGATTTACCTCAACTGCCACAGGCCCTGCTGCACTGTGATTACGTGCTGGCTGTCAGCCAGCACGCGGTGTTACTGAGTCAGCAATTTCTCCACGCTCAGCAACTGAAATGGCCCGCCTCCCCCCGATACCTTGCCGTTGGTCAAAAAACTGCACAGCTTTTAAGCAAAGTCTGTGCGCAACCAGTACACTACCCGGACATCAGCGACAGCGAACATCTGCTCGCTCTGCCGGAATTGCATCATGTCCGAGGTCAACGGATCGAAATTCTGCGCGGCAACGGTGGCCGGGAATTGATTTACGACACTCTGTGTGCTCGTGGCGCCATGGTACGTTACCGTGAAGTGTATCAGCGTGTAGACTTGCCGTTCAGCGCGCCAACTAGCGTGGCTCGCTGGCAACAGGCGCAGGTTGACACGCTGGTCATCACCAGCAGTCATCAGCTGATGTTTTTTGTTTCGCAACTGACCGGGGCAGACCTGATCTGGGCCCTGAGTCTGAAATTACTGGTTCCCAGTGACCGAATCGCCCACGATGCCCAGCGCCTGGGATTCAGCCATGTCGTGACCACAGGAAGTGCGGCGAACCAAGATTTAGTGGCGGCTCTCCAGCCTTAACACACAGGACTCTTAGCAATGACAAGTAAAAAAGATAATCCACAGCAGGAACCTGAACAGTCATCCGTACCTGCTGCTGATTCCAGCATGCAAACCTCAGCCCATGACGCAAACGGCGCCAAGGCAGCCAACGCTGACGGCGAAACTGCCGCAGCGAAACCGGCAGACAGTGAGGCAAGCGTGACCGAGAAACAGGCCAAACGCGGCGTCAAACTGGGCACGATTGCGATTGTCCTGGCGATTCTGTTTGGTGGCGGCCTGACCCTGCACAGCCAGCAACAACAGGCGCAGTACCAGGCGCAAATTAAAGCGCTGCAAACCGAGCTGGCCCAGACCCGCGCCAGCATCGATCAAAAACTGGCCGATGCGAAGCAGCAAGCGGTCGAGCACGCCAATGAAGTCACTCACCGCGCCGAAGTGGTGCTGACCCAGCAGCAGAAAACCATCGAAAGCCTGCAGGTAGCCGTCGCCGACATGAAAGGCCGTCGTCCTAATGACTGGCTGCTGGCCGAAGCCGACTATCTGGTCAAACTGGCCGGGCGTAAACTGTTCCTCGAGCACGATGTGGAAAGCGCCACTCAGCTGATGGAAAGTGCCGACCAGCGTATCGCTGCCCTTAACGACCCGAGCCTGACGCCACTGCGTAAAGCAATGGCAAACGACATCACCAAGTTAAAGACCATTCCGCTGCTGGACCGTGACGGTCTGGTGCTGCGCCTGATCAGTCTGCAGCAGCAGGTTGACCATCTGCCGCTCGCCAACGCGATTCTGCCGCACGCGGCTGAACAACAGCCACCAACGGTCTCGCAAGACATCAACAACTGGCAGCAGAACCTGATGACATCGCTGAAAGATTTCGCCGATAACTTCATCACTTTCCGCACCCGCGATGGTAATGTGGTGCCCCTGCTGTCACCGGAGCAGCACTTTTACCTCAAAGAAAATCTGAAAGCCAAGCTGGAGACCGCCATCAAAGCGGTATACGCAGAAAACCAGGAGATGTACACCACCGCTCTGTCCACCGCCGCCCAGTGGTCCGGCTCATTCTTTAACCTTGATGACAGCCAGGTAACGGCGTTCAGTAGCACGCTTGAACAACTGGGCAAGCAGAAGGTCCAGGTCGAGTATCCGGTGAAACTGGAAACGCAGAAACAACTCAGTGACGTGATCAGTGAACGTCTGCGCCGCTCCATCAGCTCGATGACGACGGAGGAGAAATAATGGTCAGATTACTGTTTCTGTTCATTGTGCTCGGCGCTGGCCTGTTTGCCGGCACCCAGTATGCCGGTCAGCAGGGTTACGTGCTGATTTCAGTAGCCGAACACACGATTGAAATGAGCGTCACGACCCTGGTTATCTTAGTGATTGCTGCCCTGGCCGGTCTGTTTGCCCTGGAGTATGTGGTGAAGAAGCTGATTTACGCCAGCTCATCCACCTGGAACTGGTTCAGTGTGCGTAAGATGAAGCGTTCCCGTCGTTATACAAACGAAGCCATCATCAAGCTGCTGGAAGGCGACTGGAAGCAGGCAGAGAAGAAAGTCACCCGCTGGGCCAACCATCATGACATGCCGCTGCTGTGCTACCTGGTGGCATCGGAGGCCGCCAACGGTATGGGTGATCGCAGCAAACGCGACCACTATCTGGAGCTGGCCGCCCAACAGGACAATGCCACTCTGGCGGTCGAGCTGACCCGCGCCAAGCAACAGATCAGTGACGGTGAATTGCAGGCGGCACAAAGCACGCTGAGTGCGCTGCAACAACAATATCCGGATAATACGGTGCTGCTCAATCTGCTCAAGCAGACCTATCTGCAGCGCAAGGAGTGGCAAGCGCTGCTTGATCTGCTGCCGAAACTGGTCAAGACCAAGCATATCAGCCAGCAGGAAGCCGATGCGCTGACCACCACCGCTCAGCAGGGATTACTGGAAAGCATTGCCAGCCAGCAAGGCAGCGAAGGGCTGATCAGCCACTGGAACGGACTCAGCCGCAAACAACAGGCGGAGCCGCAACTGGTGCTGGCGTTTATTCAGCAGCTGATTAAACGTAAAGCCGACCATGAAGCCTTCACCCTGATTAAGGAAAACCTGCATAAGCACCGCTCAGCGGAGCTGTACAGCCTGCTGGCAGAACTCAACCTCGCGGACCGCCATCCGGCGATTGTGCTGCTACAGGAGGCCTTGCAGCGTGACGGTAACAATGCCGAAGCGCACAGCGCACTTGGCCAGCTCTATCTGCGTGAGCAACAGTGGCAACTGGCGCAGCAGCATCTGGAAACGGCGCTGTCACAACGCGCAAGTATTTCCGATTACGCTTATCTGGCCGATGCCCTGGAAAAACAGCATCTGACCAAAGCGGCGCATGAAGTGACGCGCAAGGCCTTGACGCTGCTTGAATCGGCCTGATTCGCCGCCAGGTGGCACCCCGCCTGCTGCGACAGTACAGACAAAAAAAACCAGCGTTGCTACGCTGGTTTTTTATCATGTTGCTGTTTTAGCGCGCCACACTTTGAGCGTGGTGAGAGATTAAATCACACGCGAGAACTGCTGCTGACGAGCGCGGCTGCGCAGGTATTTATCAAAGCACATACAGATATTGCGAATCAGTAAGCGGCCACGCGGTGTCACCTGAATAAAACGCTCATCAACACTGACCAGTCCATCATCAATAAAGCTTTGCAGCAGAGCCAGATCCTCACGGAAATAATCGCCAAAGCGCACCTTAAAGCCGCGCTCAATCGCCTGCTTATCGAGGCTGAAATTACAGATCAGCTGCTTAATTACTTCACGGCGCAGTAAGTCGTCACTATCCAGAGCCACCCCTTTCCACAGCGCATGACGCATGTCATTGACCTGCTCGTAGTATGTTTTCAGCTCTTTCTGGTTCTGAGCATAAGCATCGCCAATCATCGAAATTGCCGAGACGCCAAAACCAACCAGGTCACATTCGCCCTGCGTGGTATAACCCTGGAAATTACGGTGCAGTACACCGTTGCGCTGTGCAACCGCCAGTTCGTCATCCGGCAACGCAAAGTGGTCCATACCGATGAACTGATAACCGGCTTCGGTCAGCGTGTTGATGGTGTACTGCAGAATCGCCATCTTCTCTTCGGCGGGCGGCAAATCCGCGTCTTTAATCTTACGCTGCGCGGCAAACAGTTGTGGCATATGGGCGTAGTTGAAGACCGACAAACGGCCCGGCTGCATCGCCAGTACCTGCTGCAGTGTGGCACTGAAGCTGGCCAGGGTCTGCTTGGGCAAACCGTAAATCAAATCCAGATTAGTGGAACGGAACCCCAGCTGTTTGGCACGCGCAACCAGATCAACAATAAACTGCTCATCCTGCTCGCGGTTGACCAGTTTCTGCACTTCTTTATTGAAATCCTGCACCCCGATACTGACCCGGTTGAAGCCTTCCTCACGCAGATGGTCGAGGACATCCAGCTCAATTTCACGCGGGTCAATCTCAATACTGATTTCCGCATCCGCTGTAAAATCAAACTCTTCGCGCAGCAGAGTCATCAGCCGGCTGATCTGTTTTTTGCTCAGGAAAGTGGGCGTACCACCACCGAAATGAAGCTGAGTGACGTGACGGCCACCGAGCAGAGACGCACGCTGGAGGATTTCATGCTCAAGCACGTCCAGGTACTCATCCGCTTTATGCGCATGACGGGTAATGACCTTGTTACAGCCGCAGTAGTAACAGAGCTTGTGACAAAACGGAATATGGACATAGAGCGACAACGGGCGGTCCGGATACTGGGTACACGCCATGTCGTAGTCAGCAATAGTAAACGCTTCATGAAACTCTACCGCGGTCGGGTATGAGGTGTAGCGTGGCCCTGAATAGTTGTACTTGTCTAAACTGGCTTGATCCCAAACGATCTGCTGGCTGGGTACGACATACGACGACATAGTGTGACTCTTTCCATTTTCTGCTGTGACGAGCTATTTTGCCACACGACAGCAGAGTGCAGCGTGGCAAACGTAGAATTTGTGAACAAAATATTCGAAACTGCTAGCATGATCACTCACTCTTTCGAGTGAGTATCATTTATACCATCTGAATCGCGATTTGATTATTCAGCGGCTGAACACGTTTTTGCAGGGCCTTCAGCTCTTCAACAATGGCATCGTTGAGACGGGTTTCGGCTTTCTGGCGAATCAGGTTGTGCTGCATGCGCTCCTTCTTCACCATTTGCTGACGAGCTTCACCACGCGGCATATCTTTTACCGTATGGTACAGCTCGGCGATTGCCGGAAATTCGCGGTCGAAATCAACCCGGTTATCACCTTGGACATAATCCATAATGCAATACACCCGGATGCTGATTTCCGACAGATCACACTGGCCCTGAATCCCCGCCATACAGAGAATGTTGACGTTATCGAAAATATTCGCGTTGCGCTTTTCGATCGCCAGAGCCTGGTGCTGCTGCTGCAGCTCCTTTTGCTTTTTCAGTTGCAACAAAAGGTAACCCGCATAGGCCGCAAGGCCCAGAATAATCACAGCGCCAGCTATCGCTAGTAGGGTTACGTTCATGGTGCCACCTTAGTCTTTGTAATCATCCAGATCGAGATTTTCGAACTGCGACAGCAGATCGTCATCCGTTTTCGCCTTAGCTTTGGTTTTAGCTTTCGCGACCGGCTCAACTGGCTGTTCTTGTTCCAGCTCTTCGCTGTCGTCAAACAGACCGAGCTGCTTCATCAGGATTTCAATCCGATCCAGCTTCTGGTCCACGTATTTCTGCAGACCGGCCCCCAGCTTCTCGCCGTTATCGATCCGGTCCAGCAACACGTTCAGCTGCGCATCATTTTCCAGCATCGCCAGTTCCTGCTCAGCAGAGGCGCGACGCTCCTGCTTGTTCAGTTTCTTTGGCGCTTCGGCAATCAGCGGAATTTTTTTCTTGCTGCCCAGACGCGGATCGCTCTGCTGCGCTGCTTTACGCTGCGCTTCCTGCGAGCCCTCCGAGTGACGGCTGCCGGTTTTCAGACCTTTGCGCTTTTTGAGTTTTTTGCGCAGACGCCCTTCCAGCTCACCAGAAGTACGGTTATGTTTACGAGCAAAAACCAGATCGCCATTGATACCGGTTTTGCTGATTGATTCTTTTTGTCGAGTCATTACTGGGGTTTCCTCAGTAAAATTACATCATTGCCTATAAATTCAAGTTCGAGCTGATCCCGCTCTGCCAGAAATTCAAACGTGTGGCGGCTAAAAAAGATCACATGGGTCAGATCATTTTTATAGTGCCATGTCGCGAATGCGTCCACATTTTTGACCATCTTGGTCATCAGACCAATCCAGCCACCTGGCTTAACTAAATTTAACCATTGCTGCCAAACCTGGGCCGGATCGTGCAAATGCTCGATCACTTCAGTGGCAGTCATAAAATCATAGCTGGTCTCCAGCACCTGGCGCCCTGGATGATAAAACACATCATACAGCGCCACCTGATGGCCGGCTTCTTCCAGCATCAGGGACAACGTCGGTCCGGGACCACAACCAAAATCTAACCCCTTAGATTGAGGCGCCAGCCTGGCCAGTATCGGATCACAGACACGGGATAAAAAGCGACGATAACCAGCATCAGCCGGGTCATTTTCATGTAAATCGTAAAAGGCTTTTTCACGCACGGCGTCCAGGCGGTGCTCCGGATTGACAAACACCAGTTGACACAGCTGGCACTGCAGGTACGCACGGTGCTGGTCTTCATAGTAAGCGTGAGTGTCGTTACTGTGACATAAAGGGCATGGGTGCATACAGACATCCTTCAAACGGGGATGCGAAACATACCAGAAACTGGCTGTAGAGTGGAGAGTGATCGTACAAAATCGCGCCGATTTTGTAAAAAAAGCCAGCGCAAATAAAAAAAGCGGCAGGTTTCCCTGTCGCTTTCCAAATCGTCACCTGAAGTGACGAAATCGGGTCGCACCAGATGGTGCACCAAATGTCCGTTTGTTTTTCGGGCTTTCCGTGCCAAAAAGTGTGGTTTGTCATCATCCTGATGAGTTATGGCAATCCCTGATTACTTCCTGTATCCGGGCGCGTCCTGCGCCTGATTCCTTGTCACTGTCTTTACCTTAAGACCAGTTAACCATCCTTGTTGCGCTTCACTCCTGTAAAGCGTTTCCCTGTCCGTTTACCAGCATTCCTCGCCAGCTCCGTGGAGACCTGCCTGGTCTGAATTCCCTGTTCAGCGTCATGCCGATGACCCTACTTTACCCGCTTCGCACTCCGGCACAATGTGCGCCAGCGCAAACTTTGCTAACCTCACCCGACTCTAAAAATTATTATGTTTTAAATCAGACAATTAACCTAAAACCAATCCCGATAAAAATGACAACTATAGCCAATGTCTTACACACAGCATGGCAAACTCAGCCTATCCCGGCGTTCGTCTCAAACCGATCCGTCTTAAACGAAATAACCCCGCCAGGCGGGGTTATTTCAACAGCAATGCTCGAACAGGTGTAGGACAAAAAGGTTAGTGCAGGCCGCCGACATATTTGGACAGGGTTTCGATATCAGCATCGGTCAGTTTTTTCGCCACATCACGCATCATAGCGTTCATGTCGTTACCGCGCTGATCATCACGGAATTTTTGCAGCTGGGCTTTGACGTAGTCCGCATGCTGGCCCGAAATTTTCGGGAAACCGGACAGTTCGGTGCCGTTACCGCGCGGGCCGTGACAGGCAATACATGCCGTCAGTCCGCGGGACACATCACCGGCGGTATACAGCACCTTGCCCTTTGCTACCACGTCTTCCGGGGTGGAGTTCGGTGATATCGGCAACGACGCATAATAGGCAGCCAGATCGGCCATATCTTCTTCGCTCAATGGCATCGCCATCGCGCTCATCACCGGATCATAACGGCCTTGTGCACCACCGCTCGACATACCAAGCTTGAGATCTTTCAGCTGCTTCTCAATATACTTAGCGTGTTGACCGGCCAGTTTAGGGTAAGTGGTAATTTGACTGTTGCCATCTGCACCATGGCAGGCAACACACGTTTGGGATTTTGCTTTACCAGCTTCAATGCTGCCTTGGGCCCATGCAGAGCAGCTGGCTAAAAGACTTAAGATTAGCGCTAATTTCTTCATGACATTCCATTTATAATTATCAAGCTTCCAGTACCAGAAGGTACCACTCATGGTACAATAAGCGACCTTATGCCGAGCACGGTTATATTACACAATTTCACCAAAAAGTAATCAATCGACAACTCAAAGTCGAGATGGAGTTAACAGTGAGCGTAAAAATTCATTATCAAAACACGCATTTCATCACCAGTGCGCCAGACATTCGCCATCTTCCCGCTGATGAAGGTATCGAAATTGCGTTTGCAGGACGCTCAAACGCTGGAAAATCCAGCTCTCTCAATAAGTTAACTAACCAAAAAAACTTAGCGAAGACCAGTAAAACTCCCGGCCGTACTCAGCTGATCAACCTGTTTAAGGTGACCGAAGGCTGTCATATTGTCGATCTGCCTGGCTATGGATTTGCCCAGGTGCCGCTGGAAATGAAGAAAAAGTGGCAACAGTCACTGGGGGAATACCTGCAAAAGCGTACCTGCCTGAAAGGTCTGGTGGTGCTGATGGATATTCGCCATCCGATGAAAGATCTCGACCAGCAGCTGATTATCTGGGCAGTGGAATGCAACATTCCGGTCCAGGTACTGCTGACCAAAGCCGATAAACTGAAAAGCGGCGCGCGTAAAGCTCAGTTACTGAAAGTGCGTCAGGATGCGCTGGAGCTGGGCGGCGATGTTAAAGTGGATGCGTTTTCGTCCCACAATGGTATCGGTGTCGATGTATTACGTCACAAACTCGATAGCTGGTTTGCACCAATGCTGGCACAGCTGGCCGCCGAGGAAGCCGCAGCCGAGCAGTTGGATGATCCACAGCAGTAAACGCTAACCAACTGCAATTTACGCCCACTTATTATTTGATTGCCCTGCACACGCAGGGCTTTTTTCGCCCGTCAATCAGTGCGCGCCGTATTTGCGCACCACGCCGTGTTCAAACAAAACAGCTTTCACAAGCAACAGTTGGCCCAGGACACAAATAAAAATCCCCACCATCCTGGTGGGGCAACGGGAGAGAAATAGGAGGTAATTATTGTTATGGCGCTAGGATTGATTAATTTACGCCAGATTACAATATGGCCGGATCACGAAATTCACTCACCTTTCCGACCGAAAAAAATGACAACTAAACCATATAGATCATCAAGATAGAAACAAAACGGCCGTCCGCTCCGCTTAGTTTACTCGCAGAAATAACCAAAAGTGTGAATGACGATGAATTACAGAAATGGTTACTGGCTTTCGCCGTTGTTCGCAGAGTGACAGAGCAGGAGAATGGGCTTGGTCAGGCAGACCACGTGGATAAAATCAGTTCAGAGAGTAGCAAACGGGCAGCTTCAGATTAAACGCGGCCCAATAAAAAACGCCCCAGTCAAAAGTGTGACTGGGGCGGCTGAATCAGCCTAATCCAATAACGTGAAACAAAAGGTCTGAAAGATAGAACATCTTACCTCTGTACCCTACGGAAGTTAATGTACAACAATTGGTCACAAATGGGAACTCCTTTTGTAGTTTTTTTTCATTAAATTTTTATTAAGCAACATAAACTTCTGAAATACACTTACTTTTTTATTGATAAAAAAAAGCCAGCGACTGTGCGCTGGCTCATGATATTTCAGTGGATTAGGCGATATTCTGTCTAGTGTGCCTCATCCCAGTTGTTACCGTGACCAGATTCAGCCACTAAAGGCACCGCCAGAGATGCGGCAGATTCCATCAGATTCTGTACTTTACTTTCAATTTCGGACAAAGCTGACTCTTCGACTTCAAACACCAGTTCATCGTGGACCTGCATCAGCAGTTTCACCCGACCAGCCCCTTCCGCTTCGATCCATTCATCGACCAGCAGCATGGCTTTCTTGATGATGTCCGCTGCCGTGCCCTGCATCGGCGCGTTGATTGCCGCACGCTCAGCCGCTTTACGACGCATACCGTTGCGCGACTGAATTTCCGGCAAATGAAGACGACGTCCGAAGATGGTTTCCACATAGCCCTGTTCGGCTGCCGTACTGCGGGTATCTTCCATGTACTGCATCACGCCCGGATAACGCTCGAAGTAAGTATCCATATACTGCTGCGCTTCACCACGCGGAATGCCGAGTTGCTTGGCGAGGCCAAAAGCACTCATGCCATAGATCAGACCGAAGTTCACCGCTTTGGCACGGCGGCGCTGTTCGCTGCTGACCTGATCAATACTGACTCCGAGAATTTCCGCTGCGGTCGCGGCGTGGATATCTTTACCCTGTTGGAAAGCTTCCAGCAGCGCTTTATCACCGGACAGATGCGCCATAATACGCAGTTCAATCTGCGAGTAGTCGACAGCCATAATTTTCCAGCCGTGTGGCGCAATAAACGCCTGACGGATACGACGCCCTTCCTCATTACGGATTGGGATATTCTGCAGGTTAGGATCGGTCGAGGACAAACGCCCGGTCGCCGTCACCGCCTGATGATAAGAGGTGTGCACCCGGCCGGTACTTGGGTTAATCATTTTCGGCAGTTTGTCGGTGTACGTCGATTTCAGTTTGGCCAGACCGCGGTATTGCAGAATCACGGCCGGCAACGGGTAATCCAGAGCCAGCTCCTGCAGCACTTCTTCGTTGGTCGACGGAGTACCGGACGGCGTCTTCTTCACCACCGGCAATTGCATCTGCTCAAACAAAATGGTCTGCAGCTGTTTTGGCGAGCTGAGGTTAAATTCCTGACCGGCGATATCAAACGCTTTCTGCTCTAGTTCATCGAGCTTGTGAGCAATCTCCTGCGACTGCGCACCAAGCAGCATGTCATCGATCAGGACTCCGGTACGCTCAATACGCGACAACACGGGCACCAGTGGCATTTCAATGTCACGATAGATACGCTGCAAAGACTCATCCTGATCGATAAGCGGCTGCAGACGGTGATGCAGACGCAGCGTCACATCGGCATCTTCTGCCGCGTAAGGCGCAGCCTGCTTAAGATCGATTTGGTTAAAGGTCAGCTGGTTTTTGCCTTTGCCGGCCACCTGCTCAAACGAAATACAACTGTGCTGCAAGAAACGCAGTGCCAGGCTGTCCATATCGTGCTTACCACCGACGCTGTTATAAACGTAAGAGGCCAGCATGGTATCGTGCTTAATACCGCGCAGTTCGATGTTATAACGGGCCAGCACACTGGCATCGTATTTGAGGTTCTGGCCCACTTTGGCCTGCTGTGCATCCTGCAGAATGGGCTTGAACTGGGCCAATACCCAGTCGCGATCCAGTTGCTGCGGCGCATCGAGATAATCATGCGCGACCGGCACATAAGCCGCTTCGCCTTCCGCTACTGCGAATGAGACACCGACCAGATTGGCCACCATGTAGTCCAGGCTGTCAGTTTCGGTATCAAACGCAAACACTTCAGCCGCTTGCAGCTTATCCAGCCAGCGGGCAAACGCCGCTTCATCAACAATGGTTTCGTAATGGCTACGATCAATCGTCACTGCTGAGGTATCCGCCGCAGGCACTGAAGAGGTTTTCGCACCACTGGACGCTGCGCTGGCGCCGGTTTTTTCCGCCGCTTCCACCACGCCGTTGCCACCTTCCAGCAGTTCGGTCAGCCAGGATTTAAACGCCAGCTTGCCGTACAGTTCAATCAGAGCATCACGGTCTGGGGTATTTTTCAGCAAACTTTCTGGTGTGCAGTCCAGCTCGACGTCCAGTTTGATGGTCGCCAACTGATAGGACAGCATGGCATTGTCGCGGTTATCCTGCAGCTTTTTCGCCATGGTTTTCGAACCACGGAAACCGAGCGCGGCAATATCATCCAGCTTGTCATACAGATCATTCAGACCACCGATACCCTGCAGCAGCGCAGTCGCGGTTTTATCACCCACCCCGGGCACACCCGGAATGTTATCAACTTTATCGCCCATCAGCGCCAGATAATCGATGATCAGCTCCGGCGGAATACCGAATTTTTCGATCACCCCTGCGCGATCCATCACCACGTTGGTCATGGTGTTGATCAGGGTAACGTTGTCATCCACCAGCTGCGCCATATCTTTATCACCGGTGCTGATCAGCACCGGCATACCGGCTTGCGACGCCTGGTGCGCCAGGGTACCTATCACATCATCCGCTTCCACGCCTTCAATCGACAGCAGCGGCAGCCCCATGGCACGGATCACCTGATGCAGCGGCTCTATCTGACAACGCAGATCATCCGGCATTGGCGGACGGTGCGCCTTGTACTCGGCATACATATCATCACGGAAGGTTTTGCCTTTGGCGTCGAACACCACCGCAATACGCTCACTGGCAAACTGACGCATCATGGCTCGCACCATGTTAACCACACCATAGACGGCGTTGGTCGGGATTTCACCATTACTCATGGTGCCCGGGTAGGCGTGAAAAGCGCGGTATAAATAAGAAGAACCATCAATCAGAATTAACGGGTTATCAGGGATGCGGGCCATAGATTTGCTATCCAACAAGAAACAATGCCGCTTAGGATGCCATGACTGCTGTCCGGTTTCCATGTTCAAGCGCCAAAGCGCGCTCTATGTGGCAGCAATTATTCCCCCAGACCTGGTCCGCCTTGGTCGGCCTCCTGTGGATAACTCTGTTCATAGATTTTATCCACTGGTTATTAAATGGCACATAAACTGCGATACAATCATTTTAAGTGTATATTTTTAAATGACTTTCACAAAGATCGATCAATCTCATTACGATCCTTTTCCGATCATGCAATGTGGAAAAGACACTCGCTGTCCTTTTACTCAACCACCCTGCTGCGTGCTGGCGAATCATTCGGATCAGGCATGAAAGTTAAACATTACGCTGCAAAGCTGCCCCCGCACGGATGACAGGCATAAAAAAAGCGACATCCGAGAATGTCGCCTAGCAATATAAGGTGAAAGTCCGTTAGCTGTCCTTTCCCATAAAGCTTAAAATATTACACTGGAAGCAATGTGAGCAATGTCGTGTCAAAAAGAATGTGTCCGGCCAAACTTCTGTGTTTTGTCACCAGTGGTGTGCCGCACTGTCTGGCTGGTCACTTATTCCCTAAGACAGGTTTAATAATAATGATTCTCATTTCGTAGTCAAGCTCTAAATGAGAAAAAATCTCATTTATTTTTAAAAATATTTAATCAAGTACAGTCGGCTCTCAATCAAAGGGTCTACTTTTTCAAAATTTTCAATAAGATAACCATTTCTCAGCAGTAAACGTAACATGGCCGGAAACTGATTACGTGATTTAACCGTTAACGCCTGATATCCCTGCTCTGTTACCCATCGCTCCTGAGCCTCGAGCAGCAGCTGCGCCACACCTCGATTACGCGCTGCCGCCGTCACACCACCAAACCAGCTGTAGAAGGTGGTGGCATCGACCTGATAGCCAATTTTAAACCCCAATAGTTGCTGCTCATCTTCCGCCACCAGAATAAGATGCCGCTTGCCTGCCAAACGCAGTGCCATACTGGCGCGGTTCTCGCTGCGGCTGAACTCAGCGATTTGCGCAGCAACCTGCTCCGCCTCTTGCAGGGTTCCGATCCGAATTTGCATCCCTTACTCCTCGTCATTCTGGTATAAAAAAGGCCGGCACTGCGGCCAGCCTGGATAATGGCAACAGACTCGTTTAGTCCGCGCGGCGCAGATATTCAGCCGCCTTGGCATTATCCTCAGCCAGCCACTCGGCCACATCTTTGGCAAAATAGGTCAGAATGCCATCGGCACCGGCACGTTTGAAACACAGCAGCGATTCAAACACGGTTTCACGCTCAGCCAGCCAGCCGTTATTAATCGCTGCTTTATGCATCGCGTATTCACCTGAGACCTGGTAAGCAAACGTTGGCACCTGCAGTTCGCTTTTCACCCGGCGTACCACGTCAAGATACGGCATACCCGGCTTGACCATCACCATGTCCGCCCCTTCATTGATGTCCAGCGCCACTTCATGCAGCGCTTCATCACTGTTGGCCGGATCCATCTGGTAATTTTTCTTGTTGCCGCCCTTGAGATTACCGGCAGAGCCGACGGCATCACGGAACGGACCATAATAATTGGAAGCATATTTGGCCGAATAAGCCATGATCTGGGTATGAATATGCCCGGCCTCTTCCAGTGCCGCGCGGATTTTACCGATCCGGCCATCCATCATATCTGACGGTGCAACCACATCGGCACCGGCCGCGGCGTGTGACAGCGCCTGCTTAACCAGCACCTCGGTGGTCTCGTCATTCATCACATAGCCGTCGTCGTCGATAATGCCGTCCTGACCATGGGTAGTGTACGGATCAAGCGCGACATCGGTGATGACACCAATTTGCGGTACATGCTCTTTAAGCAGACGCACCGCGCGCTGCACCAGACCATCCGGGTTGTACGCTTCGGTCGCACACAGGCTTTTGGCGTCCTGGTTAACCACCGGGAAGAGTGCAATCGCCGGCACACCAAGATTCGCCAGATACAGTGCCTCTTCCAGCATCAGATCAATCGACAAACGTTCGACACCCGGCATCGATTCCACCGCTTCACGGCGATCTTTGCCCATCAGAATAAACATCGGATAAATCAAATCATCCACTGACAGCTGATTTTCCGCCATCAGACGACGGCTGAAATCGTGCTTACGCAGACGGCGCATGCGGCGCCCCGGAAACTGACCTTGAATGGATACAGACACTCTACTCTCCTTATGATTCGACCTGATACTGGCGCTGATGCCACCCTGGCTCAGGCATTTTTCGCAGCTCTGCGGCATCACCTGATGTGGTGATAGTACCGCCTGGTGGCGAAATGATATCACTCCTACTTCACGGCGCTAGGATCTGGCGGGAAAAATGCAAAAAATGACCCCAAGCTCACACTCACGTATACTGGGATTTTTCGACAGCCAACGAACGAGAGTGCGCTATGATTGACAGCCATGCCCATATTTATGCCAGTGAGTTTGACCAGGATCGTGACGAGGTGGTCAGCCGGGCACTGGCTCAGGGAATCGAGCAGATCCTGCTGCCGAATATCGATCTCGACTCCATCGCGCCAATGCTGGCGACCGAAGCGGCTTACCCGCAGGTATGCCGCTCGATGATGGGTTTGCACCCCTGTTATGTCGACAGCAACATCACCCAAACGCTGGCCGAGATTGAAGCCTGGTTTGACCGGCATAATTTCATTGCCGTGGGTGAAATCGGTATCGATTTATACTGGGATAAAACCTACCGCACTGAACAACAAATGGCATTCGTGACCCAGCTTAACTGGGCCAAACAGCGCGATCTGCCTGTGGTGATCCACACCCGGGATTCGATTGAAGAGACCCTGACTTTGCTGCGTCAGGAGCAGGACGGCCAGCTGCGCGGTGTGTTCCACTGTTTTGGTGGCAGCGTGGCAGAAGCGCAAGCGATTAATGAGCTGGGTTTCCACCTTGGCCTGGGCGGTGTATCAACCTTTAAGAATGGCGGAATGGATCAGGTCATCCCGCATCTGGATATGAACTACGTTATTCTGGAAACCGACTGCCCTTATCTGGCGCCGGTACCGCATCGCGGCAAGCGTAATGAACCGGCCTATACCCAGCTGGTCGCACAGCGTGTCGCTGAACTGCGAGAGACCGATGTGGCCGACATTGATCGCATCACCACCCACAACGCAAAAACGCTGTTTAAGCTCTAATCAGCGCTGAGCGACCATCAGACCGGATGACGCCAGCTCGCAGGTCAATCCTGCTGCGCACAAACAGCAAGAGCGGCCCGCAGGCCGCTCTTGCTTATTTTACCGTTTATCGTTTATCGACGTCGATTGTGGTGACAGGCTAAATCACTCCTGCTCCGCATCCTCTTGCTGGTCATCTTTGCGGGTGTAAAAACGGGCAAAGAACAGACCGATTTCAAACAACAGACACATCGGAATGGCGAGCAGCGTCTGCGATACCATATCCGGCGGCGTCAGCAGCATGCCGACAATGAATGCCGCCACAATAATATACGGACGCTTCTCTCCCAGCTCTTTTGGCGTCGTGACACCCGTCCAGCACAGCAAAATAATCGCCACCGGCACTTCGAACGCGACTCCGAACGCCATAAACAGCGCCAGAACGAAGTCGAGATAACTGGCGATGTCGGTCGCAAACTCGACCCCGCCTAGCGAGATAGCGGTAAAGAAACCGAACACCAGCGGAAAAACCACGAAATAGGCGAACGCGACACCGCAATAAAACAGCAGCGAGCTGGATAGCAACAGCGGGAAAATCAGGCGGCGTTCGTGCTTATACAGGCCCGGCGCAACAAATGCCCACACCTGGTACAAAATAAACGGTACCGCAATAAAGACCGCGACGATCAACGTCAGTTTCAGCGGAGTAAAAAACGGCGACGCCACATCAGTGGCGATCATGGTCGCCCCTTCCGGCAAACGATCCACCAGCGGCCGCGAGACAAATTCGTAAATCGTATTCGAAAAATAAATCAGCCCGACAAACACCACGATCACCGCTGCGATACAACGCAGCAGGCGATCACGAAGTTCCAACAAATGGCTGATCAACGGTTGAGTCTGTTCGACTGAAGACATTGAAACCTCATGTAACCGGACCTGACAGCTGCCATCGGCAGTGCTTGGCCGGAGTAATTAGTCGGCTTTCTTTTCTGCCGTGTTGGACGGCTCGGCTGAAGCAGAATTGCTCACAACAGGCTCGGCATCCGATGATGCCGCTTCACTCTGCGCCTGCGCAGCGTAAGGACGCTGCACATCACGCGCAGCCTGCTTAAGCGTATCCACCGATTCCTGCAACTCTGGCGACAGATTTTTCATGTTCATCTGTTCCGCCTTGCGCAGGTTTTCCTGCAGCTCCTGCACCTTGAGTTCATGAGCCAGTTCATCTTTGACGCTGTTGGCCATGTTCTTGGCGGACGAAACGAATTTCGCCACGCTGCGAATGGCTGTCGGCAGACGTTCCGGACCTAACACCACCAGAGCCACGACAGAAATTAATACCAGTTCCCAAAAACCGATATCAAACACGATTTAGGCCTGCTCTTTGTCTTTCTTTGTCTCAGCAGCAGCGGCTTCGCTTTTCTGCTGTTCCAGATTCTTTGGTTCAAAGTCGGCATCTTTCTTCGCCGTTGTCTGGTCATCTTCCGACATGGCTTTCTTAAAGCCTTTCACCGCACCACCCAGATCGCCACCGATACCACGCAGTTTCTTCGTACCAAACAGCAAGACGACGATAACGGCAATGATAAGAAGTTGCCAAATACTGATCCCACCCATTTTCTTTACCTCGGGTTATTAGTTACACAAATATTTCAAGAGATTAACGTCTACTGACGATAAGCTCGCCAACTCAACAGCCAAAATGCGACGCCGGCAATCGCACCGCCTGCCGCCCATTGCTCGTAGTGGCTGGACAGCAATATTGCCGAGCATACGACTAAAGTGGCGCCAACACCAAATAAAAACTTACCCGTCGCCTGCTGGCGCTTACTGTCACGGTAGCCCTGGTAAAACTGCTCCATGCGGGTATTCAAATTTTTGCCCTGCTTGAGACTGTCATACAGTAACTCAGGCAACTCAGGCAGTTTTTCTGCCCAGAACGGCGCTTTTTCTTTGATGGCATTCACCACCGCTTGCGGGCCGACCTGGTTCATCATCCATTTTTCCAGAAACGGCTTGGCGGTTTGCCACAGGTCGAGTTGCGGATACAACTGACGCCCTAAACCTTCTACGTAGAGCAGCGTTTTCTGGAGCAGTACCAGCTGCGGCTGCACTTCCATATTGAAGCGACGCGCAGTGTTGAACAGATTCAGCAATACATGGCCAAACGAAATATCGCACAGCGGTTTGGCAAAAATCGGTTCGCACACAATGCGAATCGCCACTTCGAATTCATCGATATTGGTATCCTGCGGAACCCAACCGGAGTCAACATGCAACTGAGCAACTTTACGGTAGTCGCGGTTGAAAAACGCCAGGAAGTTTTCGGCCAGATAGCGCTTATCTTCGGCATTCAAGGTGCCGACAATACCGCAATCAAGACCAATCCACATCGGATTGTCCGGATGCTCAGGGCTGACAAACACATTACCCGGATGCATATCGGCATGGAAAAAACTGTCGCGGAAAACCTGGGTGAAAAACACCGTCACACCACGCTCAGCCAACAGTTTCATATTGGTACCATTGGCCTGCAGACGGCTAACGTCTGAAACCTGGATGCCGTATATTCGCTCAGAAACCATGACAGTTTTATTACTGAGCTCAGTAATAATTTCCGGCACGTACAGTTCATCACTGCCTTCGAAGTTACGCCGCAGCTGGATGGCATTGGCGGCTTCACGGCGCAGGTCCAGTTCATCGAGCAGCGTTTTTTCGTACTCACGCACCACTTCTACCGGCTTAAGACGACGAGCCTCCGGTGTAACCCGGGCCAGAATACGCGCCAGACGGTACATCAGTTTCAGATCGGCATTGATAACCGGACGAATATCCGGACGAATCACTTTCAGCACCACTTCGCGGCCATTGGACTTGAGCTTGGCAGTGTGTACCTGGGCAATCGAGGCCGAGGCGAGCGGTTCAATATCAAACTCATCAAACCAGGTTTCCAGCGGCCCGCCGAGGGCTTTCTCCATCTGCTGCTTGGCCAGTGCACCATCAAACGGCGCGACTTTATCCTGCAACAGGGCCAGCTGATCGGCAATATGCGGCGGGAACAGGTCACGTCGGGTCGACATCATCTGACCGAACTTGATCCACACCGGTCCGAGCGCCTGCAGCGCGAGACGCAGCCGTTCACCCAGTGGTTTATCCGCATGCTGGTTACGAATCCAGAACATCGATTTACGCGCCAGACGTGGCACCCGTGCCAACTGATGATCAGGCAGGAACTCGTCCAGACCATACTCAAGCTGGACTTTTATAATCCGGTATAAACGCTTTACTTCGGCCAGGGTCATACTCGTTCCAACAACTTGGCTAAACGGGCTTCAACGCGCGCAGCCTGACTTTTGACATCATCGACCTGATCGCAGAAATGGGCGATCTCGAGCGCAGCCGGAGCGACACGCCACTCTTCGGTCAGCACCTGGCCGAGGTGATTCTGATGTTTGCTGATCCGGGCATGCAATGCAGCGCCGACATTTTTCACCCCTTGCACCAGACCGTGGGCAACCACATCACCGGTGACACGTGACAGCCATTCTTCAAGATCCGGCTTACAGTCGGTCATCAGTTGGGAGAATTTCTGCGCCAGCTGAATGTCGCCTTCCAGCACCAGTTTGTCCTGTTTAATCAAACGGGTAATGTTGGCCTGCTCACGCAGTTCAGGCAATACCGAGAGGTGGAGCGACAGATAGCAGTCCGGCTCACCTTCATAGTTAGCCAGCACATCAATCTGCTGGCTGAAGATAAAGGTCAGGGTCTTATTCAGTTCTTTGAGATGAACCTGGATCACCTGCCCCTTAAGGCGGGCAAGGCGGCGTTCGAGTTCAGGATCATCATGAATCAGAGTATTAAGCGATGATTCGATCACCGCCGTAACTAAAGGTTCAAACGGCATAAGCGGTCCTTAGAATTTGTAACCGCGGTGCAGAGCCACAATCCCGCCAGTCAGGTTGTAATAGCTGGCATTATCGAAACCGGCCTCTTCCATCATTCCTTTCAGGGTTTCCTGATCCGGGTGCATACGAATCGACTCCGCCAGATAACGGTAGCTATCGGCGTCGTTAGCGATCAACTGGCCCATCTTCGGCAGAATGTGGAATGAGTAAGCATCATACACTTTCGACAGCGGATCGAGCAGAGGTTTGGAGAACTCCAGTACCAGCAGACGACCGCCCGGCTTGAGTACGCGGTACATAGAACGTAACGCTTTGTCTTTGTCAGTCACGTTACGCAGACAAAAACTGATGGTGATACAGTCAAAATAGTTGTCTGGAAACGGCAGTTCTTCTGCATTGGCCTGCACATAATGTACGTTGCCGACAATACCGCGGTCACGCAGCTTATCGCGGCCGACATTGAGCATCGAGTTGTTGATATCGGCCAGGATCACATGACCTTGTTCGCCCACGATACGGGAAAATTTTGCGGTCAGGTCACCGGTACCACCGCCCAGATCCAGAATACGCTGCCCCGGACGCGCGCCGGAACAATCGATGGTAAAGCGCTTCCACAGACGGTGAATCCCCCCCGACATCATGTCATTCATCATGTCGTATTTGGCTGCCACTGAGTGGAATACCTGGGCCACTTTGGTCGCTTTCTCCGCGGTCTTTACTGTCTCAAAACCGAAATGGGTGGTTTCTTGATTCTCTGCTGTATTGGTTTGCACTCTGGTATCCGTCATTGTGTTTCCTCTTGAGCCGTGTTCACGACTAAACTGCAACTGCGGCGATTAGTTTACTTTATCCTCAGCTTGATGTCTTTCTTCTAACCCGAAATCTGTTTCATGCTGAGCCTTTTCGACCCACTGCTGGCCGATAGAACGTTTGACTTCCACCCCGAGCTGTTTAAACCCCTCCGCCTGACGAATCGCATTACCACGACCACTGGCCAGTTTGTTCATTGCGCCCTGATAACTCTGGTTGGCTTTATCCAACGCACCGCCCAGCCCTTCCATATCATCGACAAACAGACGCAGCTTGTCGTACAGGCGGCTGGCCCGCTCGGCAATGAGCTTGGCGTTCTGGTTCTGGCGGTCGTTACGCCACAGGTTATCGATCGTGCGCAGCGCCACCAGCAAGGTGGTCGGGCTGACCAGAATAATGTTGTGCTCCATCGCATCTTTGACCAGACTCGGGTCAGCCTGAATCGCAACCTGGAACGCCGGCTCAACCGGAATAAACATTAATACGTAATCCAGGCTCTGAATGCCTTTGAGCTGATGATAATCCTTCTGCCCCAGCCCTTTGATGTGACTGCGCAGCGCCAGCAGGTGATCGCGCAGCGCCACATCGCGCTCCGCGTCCGTCTCGGCATGGAAGTAACGCTCGTAAGCCACCAGCGCCATTTTCGAGTCAATCACCACCTGTTTGTCATGCGGCAGATGGACAATCACATCCGGCTGATAGCGTCTACCCGCCTCGTTTTGCAGGCTGACCTGGGTCTGGTATTCGTGCCCTTCACGCAGGCCGGACTCCGCCAGTACCCGCGCCAGCACCACCTCGCCCCAGCTACCCTGCTGTTTATTATCACCTTTCAGCGCCTGAGTCAGGTTGAGCGCTTCTTTGGCCATCTGTTCATTGAGGCGCTGCAGATTACGCAGTTCATGCACCAGCGTATGGCGCTCTTTCGCTTCCTGGTTAAAACTGTCATTCACCTGGCGCTTAAAGCCGTCCAGCTGCTCACGCAGTGGTGACAACAAACCATCCAGGCTCTGACGGTTCTGCTGATCCACCTTGGCGGTTTTGGCTTCAAACACCTGATTGGCCAGCTGTTCAAACTGCTGCTTGAGGCGCTCTTCGGCGCGCTCCAGCAGCTGCAGTTTTTCCTGGCTCGATTCCAGTTGCTGCTGATGACGGGCCTGTTGTTCATGCAGTTGCACTTCAAGCTGCGCTTTTTCTTCCCGCAGCCGGCCCAGCTCATCGCTGTATTGCTGCCGTTCCTGTTTAATCGCCTCGAAATAACGCAATTTTTCCAGCACCGCCATCATTTTGCCGTGTGACTGGCGTAATTCGAATTCCGCTTTATCACGCTCCTGATCGAGCTGTTCCAGCTCCTGCTGGGCACTGCTGAGTGATTGTTGCAACTGGGTGATTTGCTGCTCATGCCAGCGCGCTTCGCTGCTCAGTTGCTGTTGCAGCAACTGGGCCTGAACCTGATATTTTTGTTTGACCCACCAGCCGACGGCCAGACCAGACACGGCAGCGGCGCCCAGTGCGGCCAGGCAGGCTTCCAGGTTGTCGAGAATCCATTGCATAATAACGGTTTACTTACTTTGGGTTGTTGACAAAAAGAGTATTTCGATACTGGATAAATGTCCAGTTTGTCGGCACATTATTCCGCGCTTAGACTAGCGACTAAGCAAACATGGAATGGAAACTTGTATGAATGAAGGTCGTGCCCTGGGATTAGGGCTGAGTGCAGTATTACTCTGGTCTACCGTCGCCACCGCGTTTAAGCTGACCCTGGCCCAGTTCACGCCAATCCAGATGCTGACCGTGGCCTGTATCGTCTCGGCTCTGGCGCTGCTCGCCATCTGCTGCTGGCAGGGTAAACGCCAGTTGATCGTCCCGACTCTGATTGCTAACCCCGGTTATTACCTGCTGCTTGGCCTGATCAACCCGCTCGCTTACTATCTGATTCTGTTCAAAGCCTACGACCTGCTGCCGGCCTCTCAGGCTCAGGCGATCAACTACAGCTGGGCCATCACCCTGACCTTGATGGCGGCGCTGTTTCTCGGCCAGAAAATCCGTGTTCAGGACTGGATTGCCTGCGTACTGAGTTATTTCGGCGTGGTGGTGATCGCCACTAAAGGCGATGTGCTGGGTCTGCAGTTTGACAGTCCGCTCGGCGTCGGACTGGCCCTGATCTCAACCTTGCTGTGGGCCGGCTACTGGATTCTGAATACCAAAAACAAGGCTGACCCTGTGGTCGGCGTCCTGCTCGGCTTTGTTATCGCCATCCCGTTTGCGATTGCGATCAACCTGTATGAAGGCGCCGCCTGGAACGCCATCACCGCCAGCGGCTGGGCAGCGGTCACTTACGTCGGCCTGTTTGAAATGGGCATTACCTTTGTGCTGTGGCTGAGCGCACTGAAAAACACCCATAATACCGCCCGCATCAGCAACCTGATTTTTGTCTCGCCGTTTGTATCCCTGATTTTACTCGCCACCATCATCGACGAACAGATTCACCCGACCACACTGATCGGGCTGGTTCTGATCATCACCGGCCTGGTTATTCAGCAGTTCAAACGTAAACGCAGTAAACTGGCGGCAGAAAAAGCCTAGAACAACTGATGGGCCAGTTCAGCGCCCTGACCGCGCACCTGATCGATGACGACATAGCACTGCGGGTCAAGCTTAAGTGCTTTCACCGCCGGATGACGCTCAAGAAAAGCCTGTTTTTCCTGCGCATCAAACAGTGAATCCCAGCGGCGATGGACATCGCGCGCCAGATAAAGCACACACGCCAGACGTTTCGATTGCTCCGCCTGACCAGGGTGATTGACATGCTCGATGGCATCCGCCATCTCAGGCGGAAAATTCCACGCTTTCGCCAGCTGAGCCCCCAGCTGTTGTGCATCAACCCCTAGCAACTCCTGCTGCACCTCACTGGCTTTTTCCCCCTGACGGACTCGCTGTTCAATCTGTTCAGCCTTGGTCGGTTCCAGCGCGTGAATCATCAGCTCACCGATATTATGCAAAACGCCGGTGGTAAAAGCCTCATTCGAATCCAGTTTGAGCGGTTTGGCCAGCTTGCTGGCGATCATGGCTATTTCAAATGTATGCGACCAGTAGTCTTTGATATTGAGTGTTTTCAGCGCCGGAAACACCCCTGACACCACAGAAGAAGAGATCAGGGTGCGCACCGCACCACTGCCGACGCGGACAATGGCATCGCTGATGGTCGATACCCCTTTGCTTGCGGCGTTGCCAAACTGGGCCGAATTGGCCATCCGCAGCACCCTGGCGCTGAGTACCTGATCCATCGACATCTTGCGCGATAAATCACTGAAATCGACATTGTCACGATGAACCATATTGAGCAGTTCCTGCTGGATGCTCTCGATACGGGGCAATTCATTGAGGCGGGAGATCAGGGCTTCTTGATTCATGCTTGCACTCCTTGTGGCAGCCAACAGCAATACTATAGGACAGATTTCGGCGCGGCAGCAGGGCAATAATGAGAGATTTATCAGGTAATTTGCTCGCGGTACATTTTCGGACTGACCCCAGCTTTACGCTTGAACACCCGTGAAAAATAGAGCGGATCGGAATAACCGACGATCCGGCCAATGTGATTGACTGAATAGTGAGTCGTCACTAACAGTTGTTTGGCTCGGCTGATGCGCTGATCATCGCGCCACTGGGTAATGGTCATCTTCATTTCATCACGAAACAGATGGCCAAGCCGGGACGGTGACAAACAGGTGTGGGCCGCGATCTCCTCCAGAGTAAAATCCTGGTTGAGGTTCTGGGTCATATAGTTAATCGCCTGGATAATGCGCGGATCAAGCGGTTTACTCACCACATCCGGCTGCACGGTTTTACAGCGGATCAGCAGTTGCTCCAGCAGATTAATCGCCAAATCATCGCGATACGGCATATCCGACTTGGCGGTATATTCAATATCGACAAACAGGTTTTCGATATGCTCTATCGTCTGCGCGTCCAGCCCCTGAGTCAGGAACACGCCGTTACGCTCTTCCTGCCAGCTCAACCAGTCATTCCAGAACGCGCGCGGACGGAAATAAACCCAGCGATGGAACCAGGATGCACTGTCGGTTTTACGATGATAGAAATGGTTAGCGCTGGGTGGAAACAGCAGCAGATCGCCCGGTTTCACGTGAAACATCTGTTCACCGCAAAAGATTGTGCCTTCGCCTTTGCTGGTGATGTTAATAATGTAACCCTTCATACCGCCGGGACGATCTATGGTGTAATCCAGTTCATCGCCTTCAATGATCGGCGTCAGCCCGGCCACCAGGTGTGCATCGAAATTGTAGCCAGGTTTGAGAGGATCGGTTGTTTGCATAGACCAACAGTTGCTGAATTTTTCCCTAGTGTAGGGGCTGCCTGTTAGCTTGGCGATTTTTGAGTTCACACTTTTTCCAATACGATCCACTGGGTGGCAGAAAATGCTTCACGAAACAGATCGGTTTTGGCCGCCTGACGAATAAAATCACTCGGCAGGCCATGCCGCGCACGCTGCCAGTGCTGGCAAGACGGCGCCGGTAACTCACGGCTGGCCGCCGCGATTGGCGAAGGCTGCGCAGTGACAGGCTGGATGACATGGCGGATATCAAGCCGAGTCGGAATGCTGTTACGCGCCAGATACTCAATCACCACCGCTGGCTGCTCCGATTGCTGATGAAAGAAGTAATTCATGTTGAGTGACAAACGGTCACTGTGATGCCACTGGCACCACTGCTCGATACGCTCCGCACGATGACGAAATTTCCACTCCGCCGCCGACAGATCGAGCTGCTCACCATTATTGGTCAATTCCAGTCGTCCCTGATAGAGCATCTGCCCGGCGTGATAGAGCTGAAACTCTGTCGGACGGGCTGTCGACACCCTCAGGGTCCACAACTGATGATGAATATCAAAGCTGGGTTCGCGACAAGACTCGTCTACGCTCACTATGCATTACCTCTTTGTGCTTGTGCGTCCCCTCTGCACGCAAAGGGGACAGACGACTTAAACGCCGGAAGCCAAGCGATAGTACACACTTTGCATTTTGAGCTCCGACTTGAATTGACGCAGATTGGTCTGCTGGTCGATAAGCACCATTTCCATGCCCAGCATATCGGCGTAGTCGCTCAGCATCTCGACGCTGACTGCCTGGCTGTAAGCACTGTGGTGCGCGCCGCCGCCATGGATCCAGGCCGCCGCCGCGGTTTGCAGATCCGGCAGAGGCTGCCACAGGGCATGCGCGACCGGCAGATGCGGCAGGCTTTGTGGCGGCGCAACCGTGTCGAGACAGTTGACCAGCATGCGGAAGCGGTTACCGAGGTCAATCACCGACACATTGAGCGCAGGTCCCTGCTCACCACTGAACAACAAGCGCGGTACATCACAACGCAGGCCGATAGTGTGCGGATGGATTTCCAGCTTAGGCTTCGCCGCGGCAATGCTCGGACACACCTCCAGCATATGCGCGCCCAGCACCTGATCGGTCGCGCCAAAGTGGTAAGTGTAATCTTCCATAAAGGAAGTGCCGCCACGGCGGCCTTTACCCATCTGCTTCATGATGTGCACCATGGCCGACGTTTTCCAGTCGCCTTCGCCACCGTAACCGAAGCCTTTCGCCATCAGGCGCTGTGTCGCCAGGCCCGGCAGCGATCCCAGTCCGGTCAGGTTCTCGAACGTATTGGTGAATGCACTGGCGCCAACGGAAGTGAGGAAGCGTTCCATGCCGATTTCCAGCCGGGCCTCACGCTGCATAATCTTACGCAGGTCACTGTCATTGATCAGCGCCGCATCCATCGCATAGCTCGACGCGTATTCGTCCAGCATACGTGCCACATCCGCCTCGGAGACGGCATCGACAACCTCGGTCAGTTCGCCCAGGCCGTAAGCGTTGACTTCATAGCCAAACTTAATCTGCGCCGAAACCTTGTTGCCTTCCGTTACTGCCACCTGACGCATATTATCACCAAAACGCGCCACTTTCAGGCTTTGACCGACCGCGATACCTACCGCCGCGCGGCACCAGTCATCAATCTGCTCATGCACCTGCGGATTCTGCCAGTGACCAACCACGACTTTACGGTCAATATCCATCCGGGTACCGATGAAACCGAACTCCCGACAACCATGTGCACTCTGGTTAAGGTTCATGAAGTTCATATCGATCGAATCCCACGGCAACGCGGCATTGAACTGGGTATGCAGGTGTAAAAACGGCTTGTTGAGCTGGCTCAGGCCGGCAATCCACATTTTGGCCGGTGAGAAGGTATGCATCCACAGCACCAGGCCAAGACAGTCCGGATCGTTATTGGCTGCGCGGCACACGGCGAGGATTTCGTCCGGCGTTTTCACCGTACCTTTATCTACCATAGGCACCGAAATCGCCGCAGACTCGTTGAGCCCTGCCACGATGTGAGCGCTGTCCTGGGCCACTTGCTGCAAAACTTTCGGGCCATACAGATGCTGAGAGCCGGTTACAAACCATACTTGCTTATCGTTAAATACTTTCATTCTATTTCCCTGCTTATTTTTTATGACTGTCGGCCTGGCCGTAATAGGCATTGGCGCCGTGTTTGCGGAGGTAATGTTTGTCGAGCAATGCCTGATTGATGTATTCCACCGCCGGATTGATCTGCAGTGTCTGCAGCGCCATCGACGCCACCACTTCCATCACCACGGCGTTATGCACCGCCTGGTGGGCATCTTTGCCCCAACTGAACGGGCCATGTTCTTTGACGATCATGCCCGGTGTCGCCATCGGATCCTGGTCTGCCAGGGTTTCCACCATCACCAGACCGGTATTGAGTTCGTAATCGCTGGCAATTTCTGCGTTCGACAGCGCGCGGGTACAGGGAATACTGCCGTAGAAGTAATCCGCATGCGTGGTGCCCAGCGCCGGAATGGCCTTACCTGCCTGAGCCCAGGCCGTGGCATGCGGTGAATGGGTGTGCACCACACCGCCGATGTGTGCATAGGTGCGGTACAGCACCAGATGCGTCGCCGTGTCGGAAGACGGATTCAATTCTCCCTCAACAATGTCACCAGCCAGGTTGACCACCACCATGTTGTCAGCGCTGAGATCTTCATACGCCACACCGCTCGGCTTAATCACCACCAAGCCGGATTCGCGGTCAATCGCGGACACATTGCCCCAGGTGAATGTCACCAGATTGTGGCGCTGCAGATCCAGATTGGCCTGCCACACCTCGTTGCGCAGCTTACGCAGACGCTCAGCCTGCGGGCGCACCGGATTGAGAGTTGCCTGTTGAGTCATGTTATTGCTCCTGCGCTTGATGAAATTCCGCCAGCTGCTCCAGGTGCTGACCTAACTGACGATAGCCCTGATAACGACGGGCGCGCAGCGCCTGCAACTCAGGGTCCGGCTGATACACGGCACTGATTGGGCTCGCCATGACCTGTTGCGCCTGCTGCGCATCGGCGTATACCCCGGCCGCGACCGCCGCAAATATCGCCGCCCCCAGCGCGCAGCACTGCTCTGAACGCACCACAGCAATCTCACGTCCGATCACATCGGCACACATCTGCATCACATAGGGTGATTTTTGCGAGATACCGCCAATGGCAATCACCCGCGCCACGTCTACGCCCTGATCGACAAAACAATCCACGATGGCTTTGGCACCGTGCGCGGTGGACTCCACCAGCGCCGCGAACAAAGCCGGCGCTTCCGAGCCAAGATTAAGGTCAGCCAGCGCACCTTTGAGGCGCTGGTTGGCATAAGGCGTGCGGCGACCGTTGTGCCAGTCCATTGCCAGTGGTGAATGCGGATTAAACTGATACTGCGCCGCCGCATCAGACAGCATAGGGATCAGCGCTTGCTCCAGTTCATCCAGGGTTTGCTGCGCCCCGGGGTGCTGTGCTGCGAAGCTCTGCAGTGGCCACAACAGGACCCGTTTCAGCCAGGCATAAATGTCACCAAAGGCCGACTGACCGGCTTCAAGTGCCATCAGCGCGGGCAGTGCACTGCCTTTGACCTGACCGCAGATACCATGAATGGTGCGCTCGCCAACGTCTCCGGCATCGACCATTAAAATGTCGCAGGTTGAGGTACCAATCACCTTAACCAAGTCATTCGCGCCGGCGCCGGCACCAACCGCGCCCATGTGACAGTCAAACTCACCGACGGCCACAGCAATCCCGGCCGGCAGGCCCAGCGTTTCCGCCCATTGCGTACTCAGTTGCCCGGCCTGCTGCTCAGCGGTATAAACCTGACTGAACATGCGCGCGCGCATGCCATCCAGCGTGGGTGAAATCGCCGACAAGAACACCTGATCCGGCAGACCGCCCCAGCTGTCGTGCCACATCGCCTTGTGTCCGGCGGCACAAATACCGCGCCGCAGCGTATCGGGATGTTGGTTACCGCTCAGCAAGGCAGGAATCCAGTCACACAGTTCAACCCAGCTGTGCGCCCGGGCTGCGACCGCCGCATCCTGCTCACTGACCCAGGCGGCTTTGGCCCAGAACCATTCCGAGGAGTAGATGCCGCCGATGTATTTGGTGTAATCGGTAAAATCACCGCTATGTGCCAGCTGGTTGATGCGCTCCGCTTTGGCCACCGAGGTGTGGTCTTTCCACAAAATAAACATCGCATGCGGGTTGTGCTCAAACTCCGGCAGCAGCGCCAGCACATTGCCATCTGCATCAATCGGCGCCGGCGTGGAACCTGTGGTGTCCACGCCGATACCAACCACCGCCTGGCGCACGGCGGCCGGTTGAGCGGCCAACGCTGCCTGCACCGCGCTCGTCATCGCTTCAATATAATCTCGCGGGTGATGGCGAAACTGAGACTGTTCCGGCTGGTTATACAGGCCCTGCATCCAGCGCGGATAATAAGTGACACCGGAGGCCACCTCTTCGCCACTGGTCGCGTTAACCAGTAAGGCACGTACCGAGTCCGAGCCAAAATCAAGACCGATGACATACGCAGGCTGAGTAGCAAAATGCTCCATAACAACTCCATGTAGGGTGGGATTTTTATTTTGTTATAACTCCGCTACGCTGCGGCAACCATGACCACGACCGCTAGATATATGGATAAAAACGCCACATAGATAAAAGCGTGCTGTTGTTTAAAAAAAGGGCAAGCGATAAAAAGCTCACCAATAGTGCGCAAATGCCGTGATTTTCAGCCTGTCAGAGCGCCAATTTCGCACCATAAGCTGGCAACTGAGATCCGCATCATGTTCCCTCCCGCTAAATAAATGGACAAAATTGCTACAATCTTTAGGTGTGATTTTGGTCACTTCAACCTGGCGCGGAATCCTCAACTATGGATAGCGAAACAAACCCCTACCAGCGGATGGAATAACAATGAAACTAAAAACCCTACTCTCTACCGCAGTCCTCAGTGGATTGACCTTGTTAAGTGCTTCTGCCAATGCGTTCTTCGGTTCGGATGATGAATTGCGGCTTGGTTATCTGGTTAAACAGCCGGAAGAACCCTGGTTCCAGACTGAGTGGTCGTTCGCCGAACAAGCGGGCAAAGATCTCGGTTTTGAAGTGGTCAAAATGGCGGTGCCGGATGGCGAGAAAACCCTTAACGCCATCGATACCCTGGCCGCACAAGGCGCGAAAGGTTTTGTGATTTGCACGCCGGATCCAAAACTGGGTCCGGCCATCATGGCCAAAGCGAAAAGCTATGACCTTAAAGTGGTCACGGTCGACGACCAGTTTCTTAACGCCAAAGGCCAGCCGATGACGGACGTGCCGCTGGTGATGATGGCAGCAACGGCCATCGGTGAGCGCCAGGGTCAGGAGCTGTATAACGAAATGACCAAACGTGGCTGGGATGCCACCACGACCGGTGTAATGGCAATTACTGCCGATGAACTCGATACCGCGCGCCGCCGCGTAGATGGTTCAATTTCCGCACTGAAAGCGGCTGGGTTCCCGGCCGGACAAATCTACCGCGTCCCAACCAAAACCAATGACATTCCTGGTGCACTGGATGCGGCCAACTCACTGCTGGTGCAATACCCGGACGTGAAACAGTGGCTGGTGGTCGGCATGAACGACAACACAGTACTGGGTGGCATTCGCGCCACTGAAGGCCAGGGCTTTGGTGCCGACAACGTGATCGGTATCGGTATCAACGGTGTGGATGCCGTCAACGAACTGGCTAAATCTCAACCGACCGGCTTCTATGGCTCTCTGCTGCCAAGCCCGGACGTGCACGGCTATCAAAGTATTGAATCGCTGTACAAGTGGGTCAAAGACGGTGTTGAACCGAAAAAATTCGTCGAAGTCACCGATGTGGTCCTGATCACGCGCGACAACTTCCGTGACGAACTGGCGAAAAAAGGCCTGTAAGTCCCTGCAGGGTGGCGACCGCCTTTCGGTCGCCACCGGATTCCACGGAGAGAAAGGATTAAACGGAGAAAACGTTATGGCGAAGTCCCCCTCTTATCTCGAATTTCGTAACATTTCCAAGCATTTCCCCGGAGTTAAAGCTCTGAGTAATATCAGCTTCCGCGCCAATGCCGGCAGCGTGCATGCTCTGATGGGCGAAAACGGCGCCGGAAAATCGACGTTACTGAAAACCTTGAGCGGGTTCCATAAACCAACCGACGGTCACCTGGCGATCGATGGCAAGGAGCACCTGTTTGACTCCACCAATGATGCGCTGGAACAAGGCATCGCGATCATTTATCAGGAACTCAACCTGGTGCCGGAACTGAGTGTGGCGGAAAACATCTACCTCGGTCAGTTGCCGACTAAGAATGGCCGGGTGGATAATGACACCCTCAACCGTAACGCGCGGGTGCAGCTCGAACGTCTGGGTGAAACCTTTGACCCATCGCGGCCGCTGAAAGAGTTTTCGATTGGTCAGTGGCAGATGGTTGAGATCGCCAAAGCGCTGAGCCGCAACGCGCAAATCATCGCCTTTGACGAACCAACCAGCAGCCTGTCACAACGGGAAATTAAAAACCTGTTTAAGGTGATTCGCGAACTGCGTGATGACGGCAAAATCATTTTATATGTCTCGCACCGTATGGAAGAGATCTTTGATCTGTGCGATGCGCTCACCATTTTTAAAGACGGTACTCACGTGCAGACCTTTGATGACCTCAGCGAACTGAGCCACGATCGCCTGGTTGAGCTGATGGTGGGCCGGGAAATCAACGACATCTATAACTACCGGGGACGCCAACATGGCCAGAGCGGATTACGCATCGAAAATTTCCAGGGCCCGGGGCTGAGCGCGCCAGTCTCGCTCGACATCAAACAGGGGGAAATCCTCGGCCTGTTTGGTCTGGTGGGAGCGGGACGTACCGAACTGACCCGGCTGATTTTCGGCGCTGAACGCGCAACAGGCGGTGATCTCTACCTGCATGATGTCAAAATCGGTATCAAAACCCCGCAGGATGCGATTCGCGCCGGTATCACCCTGTGCTCGGAAGACCGTAAAGCGGACGGCATCGTCCCTATCATGTCAGTCCAGGAAAACACCAACATCAGTGCCCGCCCCTGGTACCTGAAATTCAACAGCCTGATCGACTTTGAATGGGAAAAACGCAACGCACAGACACAGAAAGAGGCACTCAATGTCAAAGCCTCATCACTCGAGCAACCGATCGGCAAACTGTCGGGTGGCAACCAGCAGAAAGTGATTCTCGGCCGCTGGTTATCGACGGCAATGAGCGTGATCCTGCTCGATGAACCGACTCGAGGTATCGATGTCGGTGCCAAGTCGGAAATTTATGAACTGATTTTTAAGCTGGCTGAAAACGGCGTCACGGTACTGGTGGTATCCAGCGACTTACCGGAAGTACTTGGCATTTCCGACCGCCTGCTGGTGATGAAAGATGGTGCCGTGAGCGGTGAACTGCAGCGGGACGAGTTTAATGAACAAGCGGCCCTGCGTCTGGCGATGCTGGGCAATGAAGCTGTCGCAGCTTAATCCTGAGGAAGAATATTATGTCTTTATCCAACCCTACCAAAGTGATCGATAGCGAGCCTGGCCGCTCAAGTTTT
This sequence comes from Vibrio sp. ABG19, assembly GCF_029962385.1. Classification (NCBI taxonomy): domain Bacteria; kingdom Pseudomonadati; phylum Pseudomonadota; class Gammaproteobacteria; order Vibrionales; family Vibrionaceae; genus Vibrio; species Vibrio sp. ABG19. Next base: position 1,175,580 of record NZ_CP071708.1, read on the forward strand.
AACTTCGCCAAGATCTGGGACAAATTCGGCATGCTGATCGTGTTTGCCGGCCTGTTTCTGCTCTGCGCGCTGTTTGTGCCCTACTTTGCTACCTTCATCAATATGAAAGGCCTCGGCCTGGCTATCTCCATGAGCGGGATGGTGGCCTGTGCCATGCTGTTTTGTCTCGCCTGTGGCGATCTCGATCTGTCCGTGGCTTCGGTCATTGCCTGCTCCGGCGTGGTAACGGCGGTGGCGATCAACGCCACCAGCAGCGTGGTGCTCGGCGTCGGAGCCGGTCTGTTGTCCGGCGTGCTGTTTGGCCTGCTGAACGGGTTTGTGATTGCCAAACTGCAGATTAACGCGCTGATCACCACCCTGGCGACGATGCAAATCGCGCGCGGTCTGGGCTACATCATCTCCGACGGAAAAGCGGTCGGCATTACCGAAGAGAGCTTCTTTGCCCTGGGGAACTCATCCCTGCTCGGTATCCCGACCCCGATCTGGCTGACCATAGTGACCTTCGCGGTGTTTGCTTTCCTGCTCAACCGCACCGTGTATGGCCGTAACACCCTGGCCATTGGTGGTAACGAAGAAGCGGCCCGTCTGGCCGGCGTCAACGTGGTCAAAACCAAGATGATCATCTTCACCGTGTCCGGCTTTATCTCGGCGCTGGCCGGGGTGATTCTGGCAGCGCGCATGACCAGTGGTCAGCCGATGACCTCAGTCGGTTTCGAACTGGTGGTAATTTCAGCCTGTGTCCTGGGTGGCGTATCGCTCAAAGGCGGCATAGGTAAAGTCTCTTATGTGATTGCCGGGGTGCTGATCCTGGGCACGGTTGAGAATGCCATGAACCTGCTCAATATGTCACCGTTTGCCCAATACGTCGTGCGCGGCGCAATTCTGCTGGCAGCCGTTATTTTTGACCGCTATAAACAGAAATCGCAGTAAGTGGGGAACTTTCTGCTGTTTTGCCTCCTTATTGCCTGCAATAAGGAGGCTTTTTTATGCGCCGCTTCTCATTCATGCCCTTCAGTCCGCCCTGTGGTCACGACTCGCTGCGAAATGGCGGCGAATACCCGCCAAACTGCGCAATAATGCTAATAAAATGGACATATTTGCTGGCAAAACCTTTCTGTGACCGAGCTCTAGCTGCTTAACAATTGATCAACCTATTATTAACTCACTCTCATATCTGACCCGCTGATAACACACTCTAAAATTCCAGCGCCAGATAGCTAAAAGCCATACGTCTACTCCGAGAGTGAAACAAAAAATCAACAAGATAGGGAATAAATCATGTTAAAAAAACTCTCTTTAGCTGCCTCCGTCAGTGCGGTACTGATGTCCGGTTCACTGCTGGCCAACACCCTTACCGTCGGCTTCTCACAAATTGGTTCTGAATCCGGTTGGCGAGCCGCCGAAACCGCCGTTTCCAAAGCAGAAGCAGAAAAACGCGGTATTAACCTCAAAATTGCTGATGCACAGCAAAAACAGGAAAATCAGATCAAAGCGGTCCGTTCGTTCATCGCCCAGGGCGTGGATGCCATCTTTATCGCCCCAGTGGTGCAGACGGGCTGGGGACCGGTCCTGGAAGAAGCCCGTGACTATGATATTCCGGTCTTTCTGCTCGACCGCGGCATCAGCGTAGAGGATGACTCGCTCTATACCACCGCTATCACCGCTGACAACGTGCTGGAAGGCAAAGTCGCCGGTCAATGGCTGATTGATAAAGTCGGCAGCCAAGCCTGTAACGTGGTTGAACTGCAGGGCACCGTCGGCGCCAGCGTGGCGATTGACCGTAAACAGGGCTTTGCCGAGGCGCTGAAACAGGCTGACAACGTGCAGATAGTCCGTACCCAGTCCGGTGAATTTACCCGTAGCAAGGGCAAAGAGGTGATGGAGAGTTTCATCAAAGCGGAAAATAACGGCAAGAACATCTGCGCGGTGTTTGCTCACAATGACGACATGGCGATCGGCGCCATTCAGGCGATTAAAGAAGCCGGCCTCAAACCGGGCAGCGATATCGTCATTGTCTCCATTGATGCGGTGCCGGACATCTTCAAGGCCATGCTTAACGGCGAGGCCAACGCCACCGTCGAGCTGACGCCGAACATGGCCGGTCCCGCCTTCGATGCCCTGATCGCCCTGAAAGACAAGGGCACTGTCCCGCCGAAGAAAATCGTTACCGAGTCCAAGCTGTACCTGCCGGATGACGCCCAGTCGCAACTGGAGCTGAAACAAGATCTGGGCTACTGATTGGATGTCGTCATCACAGATCTGAATAACTGGCTTATCCAAGTCACTCACGCTCAGCGTGAGTGACAGATTCAGCGGTGCCCGGCCCAACGGGCACCTTCGGGAGCGATTATGTCTTTAGCACACCAATCACCAACGCTGCTCAGTGCACGCGGGATATGCAAATATTTTCCCGGAGTGAAAGCACTGGATAAGGTGGATTTCACCCTGCAGCGGGGCGAGATCATGGCTCTACTGGGCGAAAATGGCGCCGGTAAATCGACCCTGGTGAAAACCCTGACCGGCGTCTATCAACGCGACGGCGGCACAGTGGAACTCGATGGCGAGACCATCACACCGCACAACACAGCCCATGCCCAGCAACTGGGGATCGGCACCGTGTATCAGGAGGTCAACCTGCTGCCCAATATGACGGTGATGGACAACCTGTTTATCGGCAATGAACCGCGTAAATGGGGCCTGGTCGATCGCCGCACGATGGCCAGAGAAGCGCACGATATTGTTCGCAGTTACGGGCTCGATATCGATGTCAGCCAGCCGCTTAATCATTTTTCGGTCGCTATCCAGCAGGTGATCGCCATCGCACGCGCCATCTCACTGTCAGCCAAGATACTCATCCTCGATGAACCCACCGCCAGTCTGGACAGCAACGAAGTCGCCATGCTGTTTGCCATCATGCGCCAGTTGAAACAACGTGGTATCAGCCTGGTGTTTATTACCCATTTTCTCGATCAGGTGTATGAGATCAGCGACCGCATTACCGTGCTGCGTAACGGTCAGCTGGTCGGCACCCGAGACACCGCTCAACTGCCCCAGCTGGAGCTGGTGAAAATGATGCTGGGGCGCGAGCTCGACCAGAGTGCTCTGCACCGGGCCGGTAAAACCCGTCTCAGTGATGAACCTGTGGTGGAGTTTGACCAATTTGGCAAACAGGGCTGTATCGCCCCGTTTGACCTCAAAGTGCATGCCGGTGAAATCGTCGGCCTGGCCGGCTTGCTCGGCTCAGGCCGCACTGAAACGGCGCAGGTTATTTTCGGTATCGAGCGCAGCGACAGTGGCGAATGTCGTCTGAAAGGCCAGCCGGTTGCCATCCGCTCTGCCCGCCACGCCGCGCAACTCGGTTTTGGCTACTGTCCGGAGGATCGCAAAACCGATGGCATCATAGGTGCCGCTTCCGTGCGGGAAAACATTATTCTCGCCCTGCAGGCGCAGCGTGGCTGGTTCAAGCCGGTGCCGCGCAAAGAGCAGGACGCTATCGCACAGCGTTTTGTGCGCCAGCTGGAGATTAAAACCCCGGATATTGAGCAACCGATTGAGTTTCTCTCCGGCGGCAACCAGCAAAAAGTGCTGCTGGCACGCTGGCTGCTGACCAAACCCAGGTTTCTGATCCTGGATGAGCCGACCCGCGGCATCGATGTCGGTGCCCACGCCGAAATCATCCGTCTGATTGAGAGCCTGTGTGCCAACGGCCTCGCCCTGCTGGTGATCTCTTCCGAGCTGGAAGAGCTGGTCGGTTATGCCGATCGGGTGCTGGTGCTGAAAGACCGGCGTCAGGTGGCGGAAATCCCCACCGCGGATCTCTCTGTACCGGCCATTATGCAAGCTATCGCGCTGTAAGGAAGACGTTATGACCATTCTCAATACCCCGGCGCTGGGCAAGCAGCGCCACCGCTCCGGCTCGCTGCCCAAAGGCACACCGCAATTGGCAGCGCTGGCACTGCTGTTTGTTATCAATGCCCTGATCGCCGATAACTTTTTCTCCATTCATATTCAGGATGGCCGTCTGTTTGGCAGCGTGATCGATATTTTTAATCGCGGTGCGCCGGTCGCCCTGCTGGCACTGGGCATGACCCTGGTCATCGCCACCGGCGGGATTGATCTCTCGGTCGGTGCGGTGATGGCGATCAGCGGCGCTGTGCTGGCCAGCATGGCACAGCAGGGCTATGCACCGGGCACCATTCTACTCTGCGCCCTGCTGTCCGGTGTCGCATGCGGATTGTGGAACGGCTTTCTGGTCGCGATCTGCAAAATCCAACCAATCGTCGCTACCCTGATCCTGATGGTGGCCGGGCGCGGCGTGGCCCAGCTCATCACCGAAGGCCAGATTGTCACCTTCAGTAATACCAGCCTGGCCTGGTTTGGCAGCGGCTCGCTGCTCTATCTGCCAACGCCAATTATACTGCTGCTACTGAGTACCCTGGCATTGTGGGCTCTGACCAAAAAAACCGCGCTCGGTCTGTTTATCGAATCGGTAGGTATCAATATCCGTGCCGCCAAAAACGCCGGTATCCATACTCCGGCGATCGTGATGTCTGTCTATATGCTGAGCGGCGTCATGGCTGCCGTGGCCGGCATTATCGTCGCAGCGGATATTCGCGGCGCGGACGCCAATAACGCCGGTCTGTGGCTGGAAATGGATGCCATTCTGGCGGTAGTGATTGGCGGCACCGCGCTGATGGGCGGACGTTTCAACCTGCTGCTAACCCTGGTTGGCGCCTTCATTATCCAGAGTATTAACACCGGAATTCTGCTGTCCGGTTATCAGCCGCAATGGAATCACATTGTCAAAGCCATGGTGGTACTCACCGTGCTGATACTGCAATCACCGGCGGTGCTGCAGCTGCTAAAGAGGAAATCATCATGATGCAACGTCATTTTCCGCTGTTAATCACCATTGGTGTGTTTCTGCTCGGTTACCTGTACTGCATGGTGGAATTTCCGGCCTTTCTGTCCACCCGGGTCATCTGTAACATTCTGACTGACAATGCCTTTCTCGGCATTCTCGCCGTAGGTATGACATTTGTGATCTTATCCGGCGGTATCGATTTGTCGGTCGGCTCGGTGGTAGCCTTCAGCGGGGTATTTCTCGCCACTGTGATCGGAGACTGGGGCCTGCATCCGTATCTGGCCATGGGGCTGGTGCTGGTGCTGGGCGCGCTGTTTGGCGGCCTGATGGGCTGGGTGATCGACGCTCTCAAGATCCCGGCTTTTATTGTTACTCTGGCCGGGATGTTTTTCCTGCGCGGGGTCAGTTTCCTGATTTCTGAGCAGTCGCTGCCGATTGAGCACCCGGTGTACCGCGAGTTATCACGCAGTGCCTGGCATATTGCCGGCGGCGGCCGGCTTAGTCTGATGGCGGTGGTGATGCTGGTGATCGTAGTCGCCGGTATCCTGCTGGCGCACCGCACCCGCTTTGGCAATAACGTCTATGCCGTCGGCGGTAATGCAGCGTCTGCCGCCCTGATGGGGGTGCCGGTCAGACGCACAACCGTCGGTATTTATATGCTGTCGACCTTTCTCGCCACCTGCGCCGGAATAGTGTTTTCCATCTATACCTCAGCGGGTTACCCGCTGGCGGCGGTCGGTGTCGAACTGGATGCGATTGCCGCCGTGGTGATTGGCGGCACGCTGCTGTCAGGCGGCGTGGGCACGGTGTTTGGTTCGCTGTTTGGCGTGTTAATTCAGGGCCTGATTCAGACCTACATTACCTTTGATGGCACCTTAAGCTCGTGGTGGACCAAAATCATTGTCGGGATTCTGCTGTTCAGCTTTATTGCCCTGCAACGTCTGCTGCTGGTAATGAGCGAGCGGCGCCGTCACCTCAGCAACGCTGCGCTCAGCGGCGGATAAAAACAAAGCCGCCGGAGAGGACCCATCCCGGCGGCGCATACCAAGCGGCTGTCTTTTCTGGCCGTGACTCTTGTCTCAGGCCCGTTACACCCATTGTCCGGCGACGTAACCGCTCGACCAGGCCCACTGGAAGTTGTAGCCGCCCAGCCAGCCGGTGACATCCATCACTTCGCCGACAAAATAGAGCCCGGGCACGCTGTTGCATTGCATGGTTTTGGAGGAAATCGCATCGGTATCGACCCCGCCCAGGGTCACTTCTGCGGTGCGGTAACCTTCCGTGCCGTTCGGCACGATACGCCACTGCTCAAGTGTGGTGGTGATCTGTGCCAGTTCTTTGGAATTAAACTGTTTTAGCGGTTTGTCGCTCAGCCATTTACGCTCAATCAGCACTTCCACCAGCCGTTTTGGCAGCACCCGTGCCAGGGTATTTTTCAGACTCTGGTTGGGATGCTTGTCACGCGAGCGGGTCAGCAACTCTTCCACATCCACGTCCGGCACCAGATTAATGGTGACTGCCTGGCCCGGCTTCCAGTACGAGGAGATCTGCAGTACTGCCGGTCCCGACAGACCCCGGTGGGTAAACAGCAGCGCTTCTTTAAACACCTGACCACATTCGGCGCGGATTTCTGCCGGTACCGCAATACCCGATAGCTCGGCCAACGCCTCTTTATCTTCAACATGCAGGGTAAACGGCACCAGGCCGGCCGTGGTCGTGTGTACTGCCAAACCAAACTGCTCAGCCACCTTGTAGCCAAACGGCGTTGCACCCAGTTTCGGCATCGATAAACCACCACTCGCCACCACCAGTGACTCACACTCAATGTCACCCGCCGAAGTATGCAGGCTAAAGCCGCTCTCGGTCTTGGCGATGTCAAGCGTTTCAACCTGATAGCGCTGGCTGATGGTCGGCTGGTCACATTCAGCCAGCAGCATATTGACAATATCTTTGGCGGAATCGAGGCAGAACAGTTGCCCGTGATCGCGCTCTTCAAAGTCGATCCCGTACTTGCTCACCATGGCGATAAAATCCCAATTGGTGTACTGCGACAGCGCCGATTTAACAAAATGCGGGTTGCGGCACAGGTAATTGGCCGCCGAGACATCGTAGTTGGTGAAATTACAGCGTCCGCCACCAGAGATGAGGATTTTGCGCCCCGGTTTTTTGGCGTGATCGATGACCAGCACCCGACGGCCCCGTTTACCGGCTTCGGCCGCACACATCAGCCCGGCAGCACCGGCTCCAATGACCACCACATCGACTTTTTCACTCATAATTTCCACACTCAACTGCAATAAAAAAGGATGTGCAGCGCACATCCTTACTCACTCGGGGCGGTATTCTAACGGCAAAAACCCCGCTTGCCAATTGACCGTGTTACAGCATAAATGAAGCGACTGTCGTCACGACCACTAAGGTGGTAGAGAGGATAAACAGCTCACGCACCCGATCACATTTGCCGGTAAAAACCGGATCGTGGTGATGGTGATACTCTTTACTTTTCAGATAATGGTACAAACGCACCTGTTTGGTCACATTACCATGGGTGGTAAAGAAACCGCCGCCATCCACTTGCTGATAAAGCAACGGATGGGCTTCGCGCATGATATAAATGAGTGAGCGTAACGCGGTCAGATAACGTAACAGGTTGACTCCGGTTACTATCATGAGCGCTAATAGAAGAATATCTCCACTGATCATCTTTTCCTCCCTACACCTCGAGTAAGTATGCCCAGAGAAAAAGACGATCGCTTCAATTGGTCTTTTTGCTGAGATGATTACCCAGCGGGGGCATCCATTACCGAAGATGAGCCTGCTTTTGCCAATGCTGCCAAGTCTTTATCGATGAAGAACAATGCCTTACCGTCTTCACCAACCAGATCCAGCTTATCTACAATCCCTTTAAACAACTTCTCTTCCTCGTGCTGTTCCGCCACGTACCACTGAAGGAAGTTAAACGTTGAGTAATCTTGAGATGTGAACGCCACATGTGCCAGTTTATTGATTTTCTGTGTAATCATTAGCTCATGTTCCAGAGTTTCGCGGAATACATCACCCAGACTCGCGAAATCGTGTTTTGGCGCTGCGATCGCACCCAGGATAGGCATTGCACCGGTTTCACTTACGTAAGTGAACAGACGTTGCATGTGCTGCATCTCTTCTACGGCATGGACGCGTAAAAATTCAGCCGCACCATCAAATCCTTTGTCCTCACACCAAGCACTCATTTGTAAGTATAGATTGGATGAAAAAAATTCGAGATTAATTTGATCATTGAGTTGTTCAACCATGGCTTGCGATAGCATCGGACGCTCCTAATACGTTATAAATCACTGAGCTGACTATAACATGTTCAATCGCTATTGTGAGGCGACCTGCACCAATGGCGAAGGATATTTGATCCGGATGGCAAAAAATTTCGCGCCGAGGTGCTAATCTGTAGTGGATTACTGACTAGGAGCGAGCATTATGAGCTATCAACACATTTTAGTTGCTATCGATCTTTCAGAAGACAGCAAACACCTGATCGACAAAGCGGTTGCACTGGCCACGCCTCTCAATGCTGAGATCTCTTTTGTTCATATCGACGTCAATTACGCCGAACTTTACACCGGCCTGATTGACATCAATCTGGCGGAAACCCAGCATCACTCGATGGAAACATCGCAAAAGCAACTGCAGGAACTGGCTCAGTACGCTAATTTCCCGATCAAACATACCCTGGTCGGCAGCGGTGACCTCAACAACGAACTGTGCGATACCATCAAAGAGTTCCAGATTGACCTGGTGGTGTGCGGCCATCATCAGGATTTCTGGAGTAAACTGCTCTCCTCGACCCGTCAGCTTATTAATTGCTCACCTGTCGACCTGCTGGTAGTGCCACTCAAAGACTGACGCTGATTTAAAACTCAGTTACACTGCAGGCACTTTTTCGATTGAAACGTTTTAATCATGATTTATTTGTCTGCAGTGACCCTTCTTTGGGCCTTTTCGTTCAGCCTGATTGGCGTCTATCTGGCTGGTCAGGTCGATGCCTGGTTTTCGGTCTGGATCCGGATTGCACTGGCCAGTGTCGTCTTTCTACCTTTCCTCAAATTCAAGCAGGTGCCGGGCAAACTGGCGCTGAAACTGATGGCAGCCGGTGGTTTTCAGCTCGGTCTGATGTACTGCTTCTACTACCCGTCATTCGAGCTGCTTTCGGTACCGGAAGTGCTGCTGTTTACCGTTTTCACACCGATTTATGTCACCCTGATTTATGATTTGCTCAAAGGGCGCTTTTCACCCTGGTATCTGGTGACGGCTGCGATTGCGGTAGCCGGCGCGGCAGTGATCAAATTTGCCGGAGTGAATGAAAACTTTTTCCTCGGCTTCATGGTGGTTCAGGGCTCGAACATCTGCTTTGCCATCGGCCAGGTGCTGTACAAATATGTGATGGAAAAAGAACAGGTAGAGCTGCCACAACGCACCATTTTCGGTTACTTCTACCTCGGCGCGTTAGTGGTCGCCAGTGTGGCCTTCCTGCTGCTCGGTAATCCGGAACGACTGCCGACCACCCATCTGCAGTGGGGCATCCTGCTTTACCTTGGCGTGGTTGCTTCCGGTTTCGGTTATTTTGCCTGGAACCGCGGCGCCTGTCTGGTCAATGCCGGCGCGCTGGCAATTATGAACAATGCCCTGGTGCCAGCCGGCCTGTTGGTCAATATTCTGATCTGGAACCGGGATGTCGATCTGCCGCGTCTGTTGATTGGCGGTGCCATCATTCTGCTGTCGCTGTGGGTCAATGAAACCTGGGTCAAACGTCGCGCCGAACTCAGCTACCAGCGCGCCAGCCGTTAAGGCGCAGCTTTGCTGCATGCCCAACGTGTCCGCCCATGACTCGCTGGCCGGGAGCAACAAAAAGGCCCACTGCCGAGGTAGTGGGCCTTTTTATTGGTTGTGAGACAGACAATTAATGCATCTGCGCACTGAAACCTGTATCGAGCACCGGAGTGACGTTCAGATCGGATCCCGCCTCCTGCAGTACACTGAATTTAGACTGCAATGCCTGCTGCTTGCGCATCAGTTTACGCTGCTTTTTAAGCACTTTTTCCAGCTTCTTTTGATACTTTTTCTGCTTTTTGAGCGTCTTCTTCGCCAGCTTTAACGCCGCCTTATTGGCCGCTTTGGCTGGTTTACTGTCGACATTAACCACCGGCAGCAGTGACTTCTGCTGAGTGTGCTGCTTGGCCAGCGCCTGGGGTTTGCACAACGCCGACTTATCCGCACAGGAACGGGCACAAGAACGGCACATGTAACCAGGCTGTGCCACCATCGCCTGAATGTCATCCAGCGAGGCGGCAATATCGCGACGATTTAATTTGCACAGACGTGTGGCCATAAGGTGACGCTCCGGTAAGAATAAGAATAATTCTTAGTTAGATATAACGCCGGGCGCGACCAAACGCAAGCTCTGATTGTGAAGAATGTTAATCACTGCCGCGGGTGAATCAAGAATGAGCAAGGCCAGGGTAGCGAGAGACTAAAGACCGCAAGCCAACAGACTCATCCGCTCACTCACCCATCGCCGCCAGGACGTACACATCAAAGCGGTTTTTCTTGGTTTCAATCGCCATACTCGGTTTCTGCCCGGCCAGCCAATCGGCATAATCCGGGCGCTTGACCACCACCCGCTTAGTCGCCAATTGCAACGCCGGTGCCAGCAAGCCATCGGCATCATGGTCGGCGCCCACCAGAGACTGGAACACACGCATCTCTTTCTTGACCAGAGCCGATTTTTTCTTGTTCTCCGGATGGGGATACATAGGGTCAAGATAGACCACATCCGGACGCTGGAAGCTGGCATCATCAGCCAGTTTATCGAGCGCGTCATGGCTGGAAGCATGCAGCAGACTGACCCGCTCTGAGACCCAAGGACCGATCTCCGCATCCTCTCGGGCGCGGGCCAGACCATCATCGAGCAGCGCCGCCACCACCGGATGGCGCTCCACCATCTGCACCTTACAGCCCAGCGAGGCCAACACAAAGGCATCGCGTCCTAACCCGGCGGTTCCATCCAGCACTGTCGGAGTTACGCCTTTGTTCAGCCCGGCCGCTTTGGCAATCGCCTGCCCTTTACCACCGCCGAATTTACGCCGGTGCGCCACCGCACCACTCACCCAGTCGACGTAAATCGCGCCCAGTTTCGCTTCATCAGTTTTACGCAGTTCAAGACGCTCTTCGGTCAGAACCAGCGCAAACGCACTGCTGGCATCGTGGGTCAACTGCCAGCGCTGCGCGATATGCTGCAATTGCAGGGCACGGTGCGGGGCTTCACAAATCAGTTGTAGCTGCAAGGTGTTACTCCAGCAAAGAGAAAGTTAGATTGGGCGCCAGTTTAGCCGATTTTGTCCGGCGCGGCTAAAGGTTCTGCAGGGCCCGGAAGTGCCGGACAGAGCGCGAAAAAACATCTCAGGCCGCGACACCACTTGGCACAATCAGCAATTAATGATATCACTCAGGATGATATCTGCTCTCCTCAGCCAGGGTAACACTCAACCGTTGAACAACCGCCAGGATTTTATATGCAACTAGCATCAACCAAACTGGATGAATTGGATCGTGCGATTCTGAAGATTTTGATGGATGACGCACGCACTCCCTACGCGGAGATGGCGAAACAATTTAATGTCAGTCCGGCCACTATCCATGTACGGATAGAAAAGATGAAAGCCGCCGACATCATTCAGGGCACCGAAGTGGTGGTCAACACCAAAAAGCTCGGTTACGACGTATGCTGCTTTATTGGTATCAACCTGAATGCCGCGCGCGATTACCACTCGGCGCTGGCCAAGCTCAATGCACTGGATGAAGTGGTCGAAGCCTATTACACCACCGGGGCGTACAATATTTTCGTCAAGCTGATGTGCCGATCGATTGAAGAGCTGCAGTATGTCCTGATCGATAAACTGCAGGCGATTGACGAAGTGCAGTCAACCGAAACTCTGATTTCACTGCAGAACCCGATCAACCGCAACGTCAATCCCTGAAGCAGCAAAACCAACCACATACACTGGCAGGATAGACCTACCCGCCACAATGCCGCTGCTCAGCTAGCATGCCAGTTGCCAGCGAGAATGCCAGTGGGTAGCGAGAATGCAAAAAGCCCGGAGCAATGCCCGGGCTTATCATTTCAGCGCTATTGCGGACCCGCAGAGTCCCGAGAGCGCTTACTTGTTCAGGTAGCCGAGCAACTCGTCAGCGGAGATGCCCTGTTTAGCCAGCTCTTTTGCCAGCAGATCAACCTGTTCATGCTTGCGCGAATCGATCACTTGCTGAAACTGGTAAACCAGATCACGCAGTACCGGTAGCGGAACTTGCTTCGCGGCGCTGCGAATGCGCTCGCTACTTTGATTGCCCAACTCCGCAAGCAATTTACCAAACATGACTTTTTCTGGTGAATCATCAAGCTGCTCCCAGATGCGAGCCATTTCGTAGGTCGTCATAGACATCGTATAGAGATTCCAAAGAGTTATTCTAAAGAACGAAAGAAACTACAATATACACGCGTTGTGTCGTTTAGAAAATAGCCCTTAGGGTGAATTTACCCAAGCGAACACTGCAACTGAAGCTAAGAGTCCAGTGCCCACTGATGCCAGGCGCGCCCGGCTTTCGAAAACAGAACCAACAACGCTGGCGCGATCAGCCACATATGTAATCCAATCAGCATCTGCGGCTGCAAGTCTAACCGCTGCAACAGACCGACCACCAGACCTGAGCCACTCATTTGGAACAAACCTAACAAAGCGGCCGCGGTACCGGCCTTATCACCAAACGGCGCCAGTGCTTTACCGGCTGCCGCCCCCAGCACCCAGGCAAACCCCATCGAAGAGATAAAAATTGGCAGCATGAACGCGAATGGAGTCGCCACCTGAGCCAACAGCAACATGCTCACACCGGCCACCAGCAGAGCCGTAATGCCCATCACCAGCGTTGTATGAGTACCAAAGCGGTCCATAATGCGCGGCGCCGTCAGACAAGCGATAATATTGATGACCGCGTTGATGCCGAACCAGAAGGTGAACTGGTTCATATCCAGCCCCAGGTTGGTCATCAGCACCACAGGAGCAGAGGTGACATACGCCAGAATGACGGCCATTGCTAACAGACACAAGCTGGCATGAAACAGGAAAGACGGGGTTTTAATCACCGACCAGTAGCGGCTCAGTTTAAACACCGCCTGTTTGTCGGTAGTCGGGTTGGTTTCGCGCATGGTGACCAGCATCAGCAGCCCGACTACAACCGCAAAAGCAGCCATAAAGCTGAAATTACTGCGCCAGCCAAACTGCTGGGTCAGCCAGCTGCCGAGAATCGGCGCCAGGGCCGGAATAAAGCAGATCGCCCCGTTGAGGTAGCTGATCATTTTACCGCTGCGATGCGGACCGAAAATATCGCGAACTGTTGCAAAGGCTGCTACCGATGTTGCACATGCACCTAAGCCTTGTAGCAGACGGGCAGTCAGCATCCACTCGATGTTTTGAGCACTCCACGCCAATAAAGCGCTCAACGCGTAGATACCTATCCCTCCTAATGCAACAGTTCGACGACCGAGTTTGTCTGCTAACGGTCCGGCAAACAACTGGCCGATTCCCATAGCAAACAGAAACCAGGTGATCGTATCCTGGGCCAGAGCGTGTTCCACGTGAAACGTCTGCGAAATCTGCGGCAAGGCGGGCAGATAAATATCAATGGCCAAAGGGCTGAAAAGAACCAGCAGGGTCAGCAGCACCATTTGTAGTTTGCCGGGACCAACAGATTGCGTCACGCTCACGTTTACTCCAACTTCAGTGATTAAGATCTCGCCGTGGACTATAAACCAGGCATGATATGAGTAAAAATGGCTTATAATCATCCCTATTATTCCATTTAGGAAAATCAGATGAAGATTGAAAAGCTAGCCCGCATCGATCTCAACCTGCTGGTGTGCCTGAAAGTGCTCAGTGAAGAACTCAATGTCACCCGTGCTGCCCATCGGTTATGCCTGAGCCAGTCAGCGGTCAGCAAATCACTGGCTAAACTGCGCGAGCAGTTCAACGACCCTCTTTTCGTACGCACCTCACACGGTCTCAAACCGACACCAAAAGTGGTGTTTCTGCAGCCCAAGCTGGATATTCTGGTTAATCAGCTCGAACTGATCACCCAGCCGGAGCAGTTCTGCCCTAAATCGAGCGAATACCGCTTTCACATTGCCGCCGTAGAGAGTGTCTACTCACTGATTCTGCCCCACTTTTTACCGGCCATTTTCAATCAGGGACCGAACATCAACATCAGTACTCACACCTGGAGCGAGCAGACCTTTAAAAAACTGCAACTGGGTGAGCTGGATTTGGGCCTGACCGGCAAAGACATCGATATTAATGATGCCCGTCTGACCATGTTGCCGCCGAGCGATATCTGCGAGCAGGAAATTTATCGCGACAGCCAGATGTGTGTGGTACGCCGTGACCATCCGGTGCTGCAGCAGCCGTGGAATCTGCAGCAATATCTGGCGCTGCGTCATGTTCAGGTGCGCTGTGACGGCAATGATCGCTGGCTGCTCGACTACCGCCTCGCCGATCAGGGGCTGGAACGTGACATTGCCATAACTGTGCCGGACTTTAACAGCGCCGCCAGTCTGTGCACCTACACCGACTTTGTCTTCACTGCGCCCAGCCATTTTACCCAGTTGGTGGCACAGCAGATGGGGCTGGCCGTACTGCCCCTGCCGCTCGAATTCCCGCCGATGGCGTATACTTTATTCTGGCACCGCGACCGTGATAACGACCCGGCTCTGAGCTGGCTGCGCCAGATCATTTACAGTAAAACGTTGCACCTGCGCCAAAGTCAGTAAAGCGCTAGAAAAGTCAGTCACCCGGCTGATAAATCATTCAACACCCCGCATGGCGTACATTTGCACAGTCATAATAAAAGGAGTAGCTTATTTCGCTCCGTCCCGGACGTGCAATCCATGCACCATAAGTAAGGATGTTAATAAGGATAATCACAGATGCCCGATTCTATTTCCCAACGCGTCACCGCCCTGCGTGACTGGCTGACCCAGCAGGGTCTGGACGCTCTGATCGTCCCTCACGAAGATGAATACCTCGGCGAATATGTGCCGGCCCACAATGAACGCCTGCACTGGCTGACCGGTTTTACCGGCTCGGCAGGTGCCGCCGTGATCACCCGGGACAAAGCGGCGATTTTCGTCGATGGCCGCTACACCGTTCAGGTACGCAAACAGGTTCCGGCGCAGTGGTTTGAATACCGTCACCTGATTGAAGAGCCCTACCTGGCCTGGCTGAAACAGAGCCTGCCGACAGGCAGTAAAATCGGTTATGACCCGCGTATGCACCGCGCCAGCTGGCTGACAGCGGCACAAACCACACTGGGCAGCGAACTGCAGCTTATTGCCAATGACCACAACGCGATTGATCAGCTGTGGCATGACCGTCCGCAGCCTCTGGTCTCTGCGATGCGCCTGATGGGCAACGAACTGGTCGGCACATCCAGCAGCGAAAAACGCCACACAATCGCCGAAATTCTGCGTAAAAAGACTGTAGATAGCGCCATTTTAACCGAACTTGATTCCATCTGCTGGTTGCTGAATATTCGTGGCCTGGACGTGTCCCGCCTGCCGGTTCTGCTGTCACACGCCATCATCCATGCTGATGCCAGCGTTGATTTCTTCCTCGACCCGGCTCGTCTGGCACAAGGTTTTGCCGAACACGTCGGTCCGGGGGTTCGTGTCCATCCACCTGAAGCTCTGCCCGAGCAGCTCGCAGCCCTGAGCGGACGCCGCGTGTTGGTGGATCCCGCCACCAGCAATGCCTGGTTTACCCTCACCCTGCAAAACGCGGGTGCTGAGCTAGTCAGTGACGCCGACCCTTGTCTGCTGCCTAAAGCGGCCAAGAACGCCACGGAAGTGGCCGGTATGAAAGCGTGCCATATCCGGGATGGCGCGGCGATGGCGAAATTTCTCGCCTGGCTCGACAGCGAAGTCGCCGCCGGACGTCTGCATGATGAAGCGGCACTGGCCGATAAACTGCAAGCCTTGCGCGAACTCGATCCGAGCCTGGCCGATTTGAGTTTTGATACCATCTCCGCGGCTGGCAGTAATGCCGCCATGTGTCACTACAATCACATCAACCAGCCACAGCCGGGTCAGCTGAGCATGAACAGCCTCTATCTGGTCGATTCAGGCGGCCAGTACAGTGACGGCACCACAGACATCACCCGTACCATCGCCATCGGCGAAGTCAGTGACGAGATGAAACAGCAGTTCACCCTAGTCCTGAAAGGCCACATCGCTCTGGCGACAGCACGCTTCCCGCAAGGGACCTGCGGCCACCAGCTCGATGCGCTGGCCCGTCAGCACCTGTGGGCGCACGGTTACGATTATGATCACGGCACCGGCCACGGTGTCGGCCATTTCCTCAGTGTCCACGAGGGGCCACAGCGCATCAGCAAAGTCCATAACCCGGTCGCACTGCGCCCCGGTATGGTGGTGTCGAACGAGCCGGGTTACTACCGTGCTGACGGTTTTGGTATCCGGATAGAAAACCTCGAGCTGGTCAGCGAATTTGCCACTCAGGGTGATTTTTCCGTCCTCGGTTTTCAGTCGCTGACCCGCTGCCCGATCGATGTGCGCGCGATTAACATCAACATGCTGACCAAGCCTGAGCTGACATGGCTCAACCACTATCATCAAACGGTGTGGCAGGAAGTCAGTCCGTTAGTCGACGGAGAGGTGAAAGCCTGGCTGCAACAGGCCACCCAGCCACTGCAGCACCCATAACCCGTCCCATCCGACTGTTCATCCCTGAGCCTTGCCGCTCGGGGATTTTTTTTGCCTGTCACTTCTTGTCACTTGTATACAATTCAAAACTTTCCACCTCAAATCAAAAAAATATTTACTGGTTAAGAGATTGTTTTTATTTAAATAAAATATAAACCCACACCGTATAGAACACTAAATACTCAACAATTTGATTTGAGATCTAATTATTTTTTGGCTAAGTTATATTTAACTAATCGTTCAATTAAAAATGATAAGGAGTGCAGATGCCCAAGGTAGGAATGCCAGACATACGCAAGCCACAGTTGGTTCAGGCCACGATGGCAGTCATCGAGCGAGTGGGATTACATGCGGCCAGCATCGCACTGATCAGCCGCGAGGCCGGCGTCTCAACCGGGATCATCAATCACTACTTTGGTGGCAAACATGGCCTGCTGGAAGAAACCATGCGCGCCATATTGCGCCAACATTCGATTACCGTAACTCAGGCACTGGCCAAACTGCCGAAAAATGATCATCAGGCGCGTATCAATGCCATCGTCAATGCCAACTTCTTAGGCTTTCAGGCCGAAAGTCAGGTCGTGAAAACCTGGCTCGCCTTCTGGACCTATTCGATGCATGACGAACAATTACATCGTTTACAACGTGTCAACGAAAAGCGTCTGCTCTCACATCTTAAAATTGAATTGAATTCTCTTCTGCCCCGCCACCGCGCTAACCAGGTGGCCCACGGCATCGCGGCTCTGATTGATGGAATCTGGCTGCGCGGCGCACTGAACCCTGCCGGGATCAATGCCGAGCAAGCCCGACTGTTAATTAACGATTACCTAGACATACAACTGGCGCAACACGCACCGATGACAAGTTAGGTCTTTAACCACAAGGTCTTCACATGGAACAAGCATCACTTTATATAGGCGGCTCGCTGCAACGCGCGTCGTCCGGGGAAACCTTTACCTCATATAACCCGGCAACGGGTCAGCCACTGGCTGTTTTGGGGCTCGCCAGCGAGCAGGACGTGCAACAGGCAATCGAATCCGCCCAGGCCGGATTTGCTGTCTGGTCGGCGATGAGCGCGGTGGAACGCAGCCGAATCCTGCTCAACGCAGTGCGTATACTGCGCGAGCGTAACGATGAACTGGCGCAACTGGAAGTGCTCGATACCGGGAAGCCGATTCAGGAAGCAGACTGTGTCGACATCGCCACTGGTGCCGATGTGATTGAATATTTTGCGGGTCTGGCACCCGCTCTGCAGGGTGAACAGCAACCACTCAGCGCCAATCAGTTTTTTTACACCCGCAAAGAGCCACTCGGTATCTGTGCCGGTATCGGCGCCTGGAACTACCCGATTCAAATTGCAATGTGGAAAGCGGCCCCCGCGCTGGCAGCAGGCAATGCGATGATCTTCAAGCCTTCGGAAGAAACACCGCTGACAGCGCTGAAGCTGGCACAGATTTTCAGCGAAGCTGGCCTGCCGGACGGGGTATTTAACGTCGTCCAGGGGGACGGTCGTGTCGGCCAGATGCTGACCGCCCACCCGGCGATCGCCAAGGTGTCCTTTACCGGTGAAACCGGTACAGGTAAGGCGGTCATGGCAGACAGTGCGCGCAGCCTCAAATCGGTCACCATGGAGCTGGGTGGTAAATCGCCACTGCTGGTGTTCGAAGATGCCAAGCTCGACCAGGCAGTATCAGCGGCCATGGTGGCAAACTTCTACACTCAGGGCGAAGTGTGTACTAACGGAACCCGGGTTTTTGTCCATGAAAGTCTGTACGACGATTTCATTGATCAGCTCAAAATCCGCAGCGAAAAACTGATCGTCGGCGATCCGCAGGATCCGCGCACTCAAATCGGTGCATTGATCTCGCGCGATCATATGCACAAGGTTCTGGACGCAATCCAAAGCGCCAAAACCAGCGGCGCCACCTTGCTGACCGGCGGCTATCAGGTCACCGATAACGGTCTGGCCAATGGTAACTTCGTCGCTCCCACTGTGTTTACCGACTGCAGCGACGATATGGCGTTCGTGCAGCAGGAAATCTTTGGCCCTGTGATGGCGGTACTCAAGTTCAGTGATGAACAGGAAGTGATCCGCCGCGCCAATCACACCCACTATGGCCTGGCCGCCGGCGTATTCACCCAGAACCTGTCACGCGCGCACCGCGTGATCCACCAGCTGCAAGCCGGTATCTGCTGGGTTAACACCTGGGGTGACTCTCCGGCACCCATGCCGGTCGGCGGTTACAAACAGTCCGGTGTCGGACGCGAGAACGGTATGGAAACCCTGAGCCACTACACCCAGACCAAAAGCGTCCTGATTGAGCTGGACGATTTTGCCGGCCCGTACGCCTGAGGAGCAGTTATGACCCAGACATTTGATTACATCATTATCGGCGCCGGGTCGGCAGGCTGCGTACTGGCCGATCGCCTCAGCGCCAGCGGGGAACATTCCGTATTGCTGCTTGAGGCCGGCGGAGGCGACAAAAGTGTCTTCATCCAGATGCCGACAGCACTCTCATACCCGATGAACAGTGCCAAATATGCCTGGCAGTTTGAATCCCTGCCCGAACCTGGTCTGGACGGAAGGACCCTGCACTGCCCGCGCGGCAAAGTGCTGGGTGGCAGTTCATCGATTAACGGCATGGTGTATGTCCGTGGTCACGCCTGTGACTTTGATGAATGGCAACAGCAGGGAGCGGCCGGTTGGGATTACGCCTCCTGCCTGCCTTATTTTAAGAAGGCAGAAACCTGGAGCGGCGGCGCTGATGAGTACCGCGGCGGTGACGGCCCGCTGGCGACCTGTAACGGCAACGATATGGAACTCAACCCGCTCTACCAGGCTTTCATCGATGCCGGGCAGCAAGCCGGTTATCCGTACACCAAAGATTACAACGGCTACCAGCAGGAAGGCTTTGGCGCCATGCATATGACGGTGGATAACGGCGTACGCGCCTCAACCTCCAACGCCTATCTGCGCCGTGCGCTCAAGCGTCCTAACCTGACTCTGCTCAAAGGAGTACTGACGCGTAAAATCCTGCTGGAAAACAAATGTGCGGTCGGAGTCGAGTTTGAACGTAATGGCCGGATTGAAACCGCCACAGCAACACAGGAAGTCGTGTCGTGCGCTGGCTCCATCGGCTCACCACAGCTGTTGCAGCTGTCTGGTATCGGCCCGCGTGATGTGCTGGAAAATGCCGGTGTCAAAGTGGAACATGAATTACCCGGAGTGGGTGAAAACCTGCAGGATCACCTGGAAATCTATTTCCAGTATCGCTGTCAGCAGCCGATCACCCTTAACAGCAAACTGGGCCTGGTCAGTAAAGGCATGATCGGGGCGCAATGGCTGCTGACCAGGCAAGGCCTGGGTGCCACCAATCATTTCGAGTCATGCGCCTTTATCCGCTCGCGGGCCGGACTGAAATGGCCCAATCTGCAATACCACTTCTTACCAGCCGCCATGCGGTATGATGGTCGCACCGCCTTCGACGGTCACGGCTTTCAGGTCCATGTCGGCCCGAATAAGCCACTCAGTCGCGGCCGGGTGTGGATTCGCTCCGCCGATCCGGCCGATAAACCGGCCATTCTGTTCCGTTATCTGTCTGAACAGCAAGATATCCAGGACTGGCGTGACTGTATCCGCCTCACGCGTGAAATCCTCGCCCAGCAAGCGCTGGATGAGTATCGCGGCGCTGAAATCCAGCCAGGCAACACCATCAGCACTGATGCCGAAATCGATGCCTGGGTAAAACAGAATGTCGAGAGTGCTTACCACCCGTCATGCAGCTGCAAAATGGGGGCAGCCGATGATGTAATGGCGGTGCTGGATGAAGCGTGCCGGGTACGCGGCATTGCCGGCTTGCGGGTGGTCGACTCCTCCGTGTTCCCGACCATTCCTAACGGTAACCTCAATGCGCCAACCATTATGGTCGCCGAGCGCGCTGCCGACATGCTACTCGGGACTGCGCCGCTTCCTGCCGAACCAGAGCCGGTGTGGATCGCTGCGCACTGGCAGACCCAACAAAGAGAAACACCACCGCAGCGTGCGCTAGACACGCAGTCCGGTGTGGAATTAATGATAAAATAAGGACAGTTCAATGCGTAAAGTCATGACCTTCTCAGCAGCCACACTGCTGTCAATCAACGCCTATGCCAACAGCTGCGACACCGTTCGTTTTGCCGATGTCGGCTGGACCGATATCACCTCAACGACAGCCGTGACCACTGAGCTGCTGCACGGCCTGGGCTATCAGACCAAGACCGATCTGTTGTCGGTACCGGTGACCTATTCTTCCATGGCCAACGGCGACATCGATGTCTTTCTCGGTAACTGGATGCCAACCATGGAAGGCGATATTGCCAAGTACCGTGACAACGGCAGCGTACAAACCATCCGCGCCAATCTCGAAGGTGCCAAGTACACCCTGGCCGTACCTAAGTACGTGTATGACGCCGGGGTTAAGTCATTTGCCGATCTTGCCAAGCATGCCGATCAGTTTAAACACCGCATCTACGGCATCGAGCCGGGCAACGATGGTAACCGCCTGATCCAGTCAATGATTGACAACAATGCGTTCGACCTCAAGCAATTTGATCTGGTGGAATCGAGCGAAGCCGGCATGGTCTCGCAGGTCAAACGGGCGGTACGCCGCCAGCAATGGATAGCTTTCCTCGGCTGGGCGCCGCACCCGATGAACAGCAATGTTGAGATGGAATACCTCAGCGGCGGTGATGACTACTTCGGCCCTAATTATGGCGGTGCCAACGTCTACACCAACGTGCGCAATGACTATACCCAGCAGTGCCCGAATGTCGGCCAGTTGCTCAGTAATCTGCAGTTCAGTCTTGAGATGGAAAACAGCCTGATGGAAGCCATCCTCAATCAGGGCCAGCGCCCGGAACAAGCCGCCAAAGATTGGTTGCGTCAGCATCCTGACGTGCTGACCCCGTGGCTGAAAGATGTCACCACGCGTGATGGCAAGCCTGCGGAGAAAGCCGTAACTGATTATCTCAACTCTGACGTATAACCCCGCCGGGTGGCACAAGCCACCCGCTATAAGGAACTGCACACTATGATTAGCGATCACAAAATTCCGTTGGGCCACTGGATGGAAGCCGGTGTGGACTGGCTGACTCTGCATGCTTCGGGCGTATTCGATACCATCTCTTTCGTACTGGAAAACATCATCATGGTGTTAGTCGATGTCTTCAAATGGTTCCCGCCAGCGGTCCCTATCATTATCACCGCAGCACTGGCCTGGTGGCTGCACCGCAGCCTTTCCCTGGTGGTGTTTATTATTGCCGCGCTGCTGCTGATCCTTAACCTGGGCTACTGGCAGGAGATGCTGGAAACCTTTGTACTGGTCTTTGCCGCCACTACGATTTCGGTTCTGCTCGGCGTTCCGCTTGGCATCATGGCTGCGCACCGACCATGGCTGTATACCGTACTGCGCCCGATTCTGGATCTGATGCAGACGGTACCTACATTCGTTTATCTGATCCCGACGCTGGTTCTGTTCGGACTGGGTATTGTGCCCGGACTGATTTCCACCATCATTTTCGCCATAGCCGCTCCAATCCGCCTCACCTATCTTGGCGTCACTAAAGTGCCGGAAGAACTGATCGAGGCCGGTAAAGCTTTCGGAGCCAGCCGGATGAAACTGCTGTTCAAAGTGGAACTACCGGCCGCCCTGCCGAGCATCATGGCCGGCATTACCCAATGCATTATGTTGTCACTGTCGATGGTAGTTATTGCCGCTTTGGTCGGCGCAGATGGCCTGGGCAAACCCGTTATTCGTGCCCTCAATACGGTCAATATTTCCCAAGGGTTTGAAGCCGGTCTGGCGATTGTCCTGGTCGCTATTATTCTCGACCGTCTGTGTAAAGCACCTAACAGCAAGGAGGCATAATCATGCCAGCGATCAGTATTGAAAATCTCGACGTGGTGTTTGGCCAAAACACAGCACCGGCTCTGGAACTGCTCGATCAGGGCAAAAGCCGCCAGGAGATCATCGACCAGACCGGTCTGGTGGTCGGCGTTGATAATGTGACACTCGATGTGCAACAAGGTGAAATCTGCGTGCTGATGGGTCTGTCCGGCTCAGGTAAATCCAGCCTGCTGCGCGCGGTTAACGGCCTCAACCCGGTCACGCGCGGCGCTCTGAAAATCCAGGATGGTGCACAAAGTATCGACCTGGCGCAGTGCGACGCTGATACACTGCGCCATCTGCGCACCAACAAAGTCTCAATGGTATTTCAGAAATTTGCCCTCATGCCGTGGCTGAGCGTGCTGGATAACGTGGCATTTGGCCTGGAAATGCAAGGCATCGGCAAACAGCAACGCCGTGCCCAGGCACGGGAAAAACTGGCCATGGTCGGCCTGGCCGAATGGGAAAACAAACTGCCTCATGAGCTGTCCGGTGGTATGCAGCAACGGGTCGGTCTGGCGCGCGCCTTCGCCATGGACAGCGACATTCTGTTGATGGACGAACCTTTCTCGGCTCTCGATCCCCTGATCCGCAGCCAGCTGCAGGATGAATTGCTGCTGCTGCAAAAGCAGCTCAATAAGACCATCATCTTCGTCAGTCATGATCTGGATGAAGCGCTGAAAATCGGCTCACGCATTGCGATTATGGAATCCGGCAAGTTGATTCAGTATGGCAAGCCGGAACAGATAGTCCTGACGCCGGAAACGCAATACGTGAAAGATTTTGTCGCTCACACTAATCCGCTCAATGTGCTCAAAGGCCGTTCGCTGATGAACAGCAGCGACAGCCTGGTTCAGGACAATGGGCGCTGGCAAATCTGCCAGCAGTCAGATCTGTGGGTTGAGCAACAGCAACAACAATGGGTTGTGTGTGGCGATAGCCCGGTTGAGCTGATTGAGTGGCATGCTGAGTTATCGCTGCAGTCATTGAATCCACAAACATTGGTCATGGCCAGCCCGGACATTGATATGCGTCAGGCGATTGAAATTCGCTACCGTACTGGTAACCCGATTTTACTGATGGAAGAAAATCGCTTACTCGGTACATTGAGCGATCACGATTTTTACCATGCTCTGCTGGGTAAATACCACCAGGCACAAGCTGCCTGATGAAGACTTCATTCTAATACCGCTCACATCGGCCACACAAATAAGGCGACCAGAGGTCGCCTTATTTGTGTATGTTTCACGTGAAACATAAGCCGGGTCATTCAACCTCAGGCTAACCGGAATAGACTGCATGCCAGTCATGCCAGACCGGCTGCAAACCTCGCGCTTGCATCGCCTGTTCTACCATAAGCGCTGAACGTTCATCACTGATAGCAAACTGCTCCAGCTCCGCTTTCGGATCCGCATAGCCACCGGGCTGGGTTTTCGATGCCGCTGACAAACTGGTTATGCCAAGCGGTGCAACATTATCGCGAAAGGCCGGCGTTTCTCGGGTGGAAAGTGATAATTCAACCTCAGAATTAAACAACCGAAAAGCGCAAATCAGCTGCACCAACTGTTTGTCCGTCATCACCGATTTAGGCTGCAAAGCCCCTTCACACGGCCGCAAGCGCGGAAACGAAATCGAGTAGCGTGACTGCCAGTAAGTCCGCTCCAGGTAATCAAGATGGGCCGCAACATAGAAGCAATCGGTACGCCAGTCTTCTAAACCAATCAGGGCGCCTAAACCGATTTTATCTATCCCGGCTCGCGCCAGGCGATCTGGAGTTTCAAGCCGAAACTCGAAATCCATTTTGTTACCACGCAGATGATGCTGGGCGTACGTCGATGGATGATACGTTTCCTGATAAACCATCACGGCATCCAATCCCAACGTCTTGAGTTCTGCATACTCCTGCTGCTGCAGTGGCTGCACTTCCATCGCCAGATAGTGAAACGACGGCTTAATGATCGGCAGCATATGCCGAAAGTAGTTCATGCCGACTTTGGTCTCATGCTCACCAGTCACCAGCAATACGCTATCAAATTTCATCTGCTTGATAGCGGCGATTTCAGCCCGGATTTCCTCCTCATTAAGTGTTTTACGCTTAATGCGGTTTTCCATCGAAAAGCCACAATAAGTACATGCGTTGGCACACAGGTTGGACAGATAGAGCGGAATGTAGAACGACATCGTATTGCCAAAACGGCGTCGGGTCGCCTGGTAAGAGAGCTGCGCCATCTGTTCCAGATACCCTTCCGCCGCAGGCGAAATCAGCGCTTTAAAATCTTCCAGATCGCGTTTGCTTTTGGCCAGTGCCCGTTCTACGTCGTGCCGGGTTTTCGCATACACCGACAACTTAATATCATCCCAGCCGAGCTGGTTAAATTGATCAATAAAACTCATACTCAATCATCCCGCTCAATTATCCAGGAATGCCGTAAACGGACTCGACGCAGACGCGCTCTGTTGCTGAGTCGCCAGGCCAGACAGATAAGCCATTCGGCCCGCTTCCACTGCCAACCGAAACGCGTTAGCCATCACCAGCGGATCACGTGCCGTGGCGATTGCGGTATTGACCAATACCGCATCTGCGCCCATCTCCATCGCCAACGCGGCATCCGATGGCGCACCGATACCGGCATCTACAATGACCGGTACGTTCGCCTGGTCGATGATAATCTCCAGGAAGGTTTTTGAGCTTAGTCCCTGATTGGTCCCAATCGGCGCACCCAGCGGCATGACGGCCGCACAACCGACCTCTTCCAGCCGTTTGCACAGCACCGGGTCGGCATGACAGTAAGGCAAGATAATAAAGCCGTCTTTAACCAACTGTTCGGCCGCCTTCAGAGTTTCGATCGGGTCCGGCATTAAATACTTGGGATCGGGATGAATTTCCAGTTTCAGCCACTCAGTACCCAGCGCCTCGCGCGCCAGATGTGCCGCATAGATCGCATCCTGCGCCGTTTTGGCACCGGAAGTATTCGGCAACAAGTTCATCCCGCTGGCGATCAGCGGTGCGAGAATGTCGTCATCACGCTGTTCGAGATCAACCCGCTTGAGTGCCATAGTGACCAGCTCAGACTGACTCACAGCAATCGCTTTAGCCATAGTGCTACGATCAGAAAACTTTCCGGTTCCGGTCAGTAAGCGAGAATCGAACTGGCGATTGGCGATAATCAGCGGTGGATTGCCAGCTAAAATTTCGCGCTTGGATTGCTTAGATATAGAATTCGTTACAGACATAAATATTAGCCTCCTGCGATGGCCTGAAACAGTGCGATCTGATCACCCTGATTGAGTAGCGTCTCAGACCATAAGCCTTTGGGTATAACTTGTTGGTTGATGGCAAACACACAGCCTAGTGTCGGTAGGCCCAGTTCGTGCTGCAGTGTCAGCAAACTGGTCGCCGCCTTAATCTGGTGTGCTTGCTGATTAATAAAGATGGTGATAGTCATACCTTCATTCCTTGCCACACCCGCACTGTAAACAGTGTGGATCGGCGATCAGTTGCCACTTTTGCCACTGCATACTCAGCGCATCGAAACGTTGCATGTAGTGACTGTGAAACTCCTCAAGCTGAATTAATTTCTGCACAGCGAGCAGAGCCTGTAAGTTACCTATGGTGCCGACCACAGGGCCGGCCACACCCATGTCGGAGCAGCGCAGCGCAGCCGCCGATTCCTGCTCGGGTACCACACACTGATAGCAGCCCTGGGGACGCTGAGTAAAATCGAGCGGGATCAACTGACCCTCCCAGCCAATGGCCGAGCCTGAAATCAGACACACTCCGGCCTGATGACAAGCCCGGTTAACCTGGTGACGTGTCGGCAGATTGTCGCTGCAGTCGAGCACCACATCGGCTAAGCCCACTTCCAGATTCAGTAATGTGGCATCTATGTAGCGCTCAACCGTACGTACCTGACAGTCTGGATTGAGTGCTTGTAGACTGCGCGCCAAAGCACGTACTTTCGGTTGGCCGACATCCTGCACGCGATAAGCCAGCTGACGATGCAGATTGGAAAGTGCGACCTGATCATCGTCGGCAATTACCAGCCTTGCGACCCCGGCGGCGGCGAGAAACTGCGCCGCCGCGCTGCCCAATCCGCCACAGCCAATAATCAGGACCTGACTGTTGAGCAAACGCTGCTGCCCCGCTTCACCGATCTGCGGTAACGCAACCTGACGCTGATAGCGCATAAATTGTTGATCACTTAACATCACCGGCCTCCGTCACGCTCGCAGGCGCGGGAAGAAACCGCTGCAGTTGGCTAACAGCCAGGCCGACATCCTCAGCCTGGGTAATTGCCCTGACCACAGCAATACTGCTTACCCCACACTCGAGAACCTGAGCGGCGTTGCTGCGATCAATACCGCCAATCGCCACGCTGGGTACTCCGACATGCTCGCCATAAGGAAGACTATCGAGCAAGCTTTGATACAGTTTCAGTCGTACCAGCCCCTGCGGCTTGGACGGCATTTGCTTGGTGGTGGTGGGAAAAATATGCCCCAACGCGATATAGCTCGGTGCTAACTGCTGGATACGCAGCAGTTCAAAATAGCCGTGGGTAGACAATCCGAGACAGATACCGGCGGCAGATAACGCAGCGAGATCGGCGCACAGCAGATCTTCCTGCCCCAGATGGACGCCAAACGCCCGATGTTTAAGGGCCAATTGCCAGTAATCATTGATAAACACCTGGGCACCATGTTCGCGGCCCAACGCTATCGCCTGGATAATCTGCTGTTCCAGATCAGCTTGGGCGGGGTCTTTGATGCGCAGCTGAATCGTCTTGATGCCAAGCGGCAACAAGGTGGCAATCCAACGTACGTCATCCACCACCGGATAGAGCCCGAGCGATGTTTTATCCAATAACGCAAACGGCGCAACACCACGGTAGATGGCCTGAGGTTCCGGCTGGGGAAAATCGCGATAATCGCGCGGCCATGTTTCACGTGAAACATTGAGCGCAGCCCGAGACAGCACCAACGCATCCTCCAAGGCAAAATCAAGAGCGAGCAGACTCAGCAGCCAGGTCAGATGTTGTCGTTGCTGCTGCGCGGTTAATGCCCGCAGATGAATCAGCCGACGCTGTTCATCGCCATACCACCAGGTATCTTCCAACCCGTTGCAACCGGCTACGCCGATAGCGACCGTAGCGACTGCTGGGCATAGTGAGCTGGTCAAATGACTGCCTGCGCCGATGTAATCAATACAAAGATCCGGAGCAGACTCGCTGCCAAGCGAGAGGTGATTTAATACAAACAGATTGCTTGATAAACGAAGAGTCGTGTCAGCAACAAGGTGGAAATGCTGAGTTGGGCTAACGCCCAACTCAATGTGATCGATATGCAAACCTTGTTGTTTGGCAAGTAACAGTACCCGCTGCACGTCTCCCGTCATCACAACACAATGAGATGGGATCAGTAATTTCACGGTTACTCCTCAGCCACGCTCTCTGGACTGGTCACAGCCGGATGATAGAGCTGAGAACCTGAGCTAAGAAACTCCTGCGATTTCTGCCGCATCCCTTCCAGGGGATCATCCAGCAATGTCACTGTCATCGCGTCATTACTCGACGCCGTGTAATCAGCGTAAGTACGGCGCACCTCCTGGGAGATCTTCATCGAGCAGAATTTCGGACCGCACATCGAACAGAAATGGGCAACCTTACCTGACTCCTGCGGCAGGGTTTCATCATGGAAAGCTCGGGCAGTCACCGGATCCAGCGCCAGGTTAAACTGGTCTTCCCAGCGGAACTCAAAACGCGCCTTCGACAGAGCATTATCACGGATCTGCGCACCAGGATGACCTTTGGCCAAATCAGCAGCATGGGCGGCCAGTTTGTAGGTAATCAGGCCAGTCTTCACATCCTCTTTATTCGGCAGGCCAAGGTGCTCTTTGGGGGTGACGTAGCACAACATCGCACAACCAAACCAACCAATCATCGCCGCACCGATACCGGAAGTAATGTGGTCATAACCCGGGGCAATATCCGTAGTTAGCGGGCCTAAGGTGTAGAACGGCGCTTCATGACAATGCTCCAGCTGCTCGTCCATATTGGCTTTAATCATGTGCATCGGAACGTGCCCCGGGCCTTCAATCATCACCTGCACATCGTATTCCCACGCCACCTTAGTCAGCTCACCCAAAGTACGTAACTCGGCAAACTGAGCTTCATCATTAGCATCTGCGATCGATCCTGGACGCAGGCCATCACCCAGCGACAACGCCACATCGTACTTGGCACAGATCTCACAAATCTCTCGAAAATGAGTATAAAGGAAGTTCTCTTCATGGTGTGCCAGACACCATTTGGCGATAATCGATCCACCGCGGGAAACAATGCCAGTGACCCGTTTGGCAGTCATAGGCACATAGCGCAGCAACAAACCGGCATGGATAGTAAAGTAATCCACCCCCTGCTCTGCTTGTTCAAGTAAGGTGTCACGCATCACTTCCCAGGTCAGGTTTTCAGCAATACCGTTGACCTTTTCCAGCGCCTGATACATAGGTACGGTACCAATCGGCACCGGGCTGTTACGCAGAATCCATTCGCGTGTTTCATGAATATTACGTCCGGTCGACAGATCCATCACTGTATCACCACCCCAGCGCGTCGCCCACACCAGTTTCTCAACTTCTTCTTCAATCGAGGAGCTGACCGAAGAGTTACCGATGTTGGCGTTGACTTTGACCAGGAAGTTACGGCCGATGATCATAGGTTCAGATTCAGGATGGTTGATATTACTCGGGATAATGGCTCGTCCTTCGGCCACTTCACGACGCACAAATTCTGCCGTAATTTCCCGTGGCAGATTTGCGCCGAAGTTTTGCCCCGGATGTTGCTGATTAAGCTGCTCATCCTGGTAACGACGCCGGCCCATATTTTCCCGAATGGCGATAAACTCCATTTCCGGGGTAATCATTCCCTGACGGGCATAATGCAGTTGAGTGACGCACTGACCTGCTTTCGCGCGGCGAATCTGCGGTAGATTGCCGTAGCGTAGTTCAT
Organism: Vibrio sp. ABG19; assembly: GCF_029962385.1. NCBI lineage: Bacteria > Pseudomonadati > Pseudomonadota > Gammaproteobacteria > Vibrionales > Vibrionaceae > Vibrio > Vibrio sp. ABG19. Next base: position 1,205,187 of record NZ_CP071708.1, read on the forward strand.
CTAGTGTTTCATCAGCCAGACGCTCACGGGCATACTCGGAACTCATCGCATCCAGCAGCTCGGTATCGTCGCGCTCCGCCACCCATTCAGCACGCAGCTTTGGCAGCCCTTGATAGAGGTCAATGGTATGCTCGGGATCGGTGTACACACCGGAAGTATCGTAGACACTCACCGGCTCATTAGGCTCGTAAACCGGCTGCTCTTTGCTGCCGCCGATCAGACTGTCAGCCAGAGAAATTTCACGCATCGGCACGCGAATGTCCGGACGAGAGCCGGTGACGTATGTTTTTTGAGAATTGGGATAAGGTTGAACAGAAAGCGATTCAATAAACTGTTTAGCTTCCAGTCTCGCTTGTTTGCGATTCGACGACATAGCATTTTCCTTTTAGGATTTTAGGGATAAATGCTTGGCGGATAGTTGCGACAAGAGGTAAGCAGACAAATCTGGTTACTGAAGATATGACGATCCACAGATCGCCAGAGAAAGTCTTCTCTTGTTCCCTTCGCTGGTACTAACCAGATCAGGTTCAACGGATCCCGAATAAACGGTCTCAGCCTTATGGCACTCCGACAAGTGAATCGATTATAGAGAATCGTGTTGCGTTAACCAAGTGTTAATGTCGAGTTTTTAATCAGGCTCGAACTAACCACTGGTAAGCGAGCCAGGCAGCAGAAATACTCAACGTGACATTAAGCAATACATTCAGGCCCATTTTCACAAAAGCGCCCTGTTGCATCATCAATACGTTATCCATTGAAAAGGTCGAGAAAGTAGTCAAGGCACCGAGAAATCCCAACCCAACCACCTGACGCCACGGATAAGGTGCCAGCCATTCATTTTCAAACGCAGCAATCAATAATCCCATGATGAAAGAACCTATGATGTTCACGGTCAGAGTACCGTATGGAAAGCTGCGCCCGAATAAAGTAATGCACCACTCTGAGACCAGATAACGTGAGCAGGCACCAATCGCCCCACCTAAAGCTATCAGACCCAAAATTGATAATTGTCCCATGTAACCTCTCCGTACTAATTTGTAACCTATTGTAACGATTTATCGCTCAAGATCAGCGCGGAGAAAGGAAAAAATAGTTTTCTTTTTCAGTAGCCTGATACATTAAACAGCCAATTTTAAAAAAGTTACAGGAGTCACATCTAGACCACTTCAATATAGCCCATCAGCCCGGTATGCATATGCTCTATCACATGACAGTGATACATCCAGCGTCCCGGGTTATCAGCCACAAATGCCGCCTTGGCGCTACCATTCTTGCCCAGTAACACGGTATCGGTATGAAACGGCTCTTTAACAGGCTGACCATTAAGTTCAATCACGGTAAAGGTATGACCATGCAGGTGAATCGGATGGTGATACTGAGTAACATTGCGCAGGTTAAAAATATAGCTTTTACCGCGCGTCAGCGTCGCAAGCGGCTTAGGAATATTACCGGCACTCATCCCTTCCCAGGCGCGTTTATTAATCAACCAGAAATCCGGTACCGCGTTTCCGGACTCATCTGCGGGTGTCACCGCCCCTTCCCACTCAAAGACAAAATCGATCTCTTCGGCACGATATAAGTCCACTTCAGGAATCGGATTTAATGGCAGACGGGGAATCGATTTCTCCTCAGCCAGCCAGGATTCCTGACTGACAAACTCACACAGCGGAAACGCAAATTTACCTTTCATCTGGCGAATGTAAACCGTCTGCCCGGCGGCTGGTGCAATGAAGGCGATATCCAGGCGCATCCCCGGGCCCATCTTGTGTTCTTTGAGTAAATACGGGGTAGTAATCGGGTTGCCGTCAATCGCCACGATCCAGGCATCGACGCCTTGCACCGCAATCGGATAGGTGATGGTGTTGTCAACATTGGCGATACGCGCACGCACGGTTGCATTGTGCTTAATCGGGTACTGGGGGTTATGCTGCCCGTTAACCGTACCCCACTCGCCAGGAGTCCCCATACGAGCACTGTAGCGTGGAATCATACGCTGTTTCCACTGCCCCTGCTTATCGATGTGCCAGTGTTTCAGCATCAGGGAGAACTCCTGATCAAACACAACCGGATCCGCTTCTTCCACAACCAGCATACCAACTAGCCCCATACCCAACTGATTGACACTGTTCATATGCGGGTGATACCAGAAAGTCCCCGCATCCGGCGGAGTAAACTCATAGGTAAAAGTCTCACCCGGCATAATCGGATCCTGACTCAGGAAAGGGACGCCATCCATCGCAATCGGTATACGCAAACCATGCCAGTGAATGGTCGTCGGTTGGTTCAGTTTGTTAGTGAAATGGATGGTCACCTTTTTACCCTGCCGACAACGAATCGTCGGCGCCGGAATGGAACCATTGAAACCGAGGACATCGGTCTGATAACCGGGAACCAGCTCAGCGGTAGCGGGTTGTGCGGTCAGGTGATACACATAACTGTCTTCGTCTGAACTAAGACGCAGCAAAGAGCATGCTGGCAACGCCGCTCCAATTCCAATCGCCGAACCGAATTGCAGCAAGCGGCGCCGAGTGAGTTCCATAACCATTCCTGATAAATATAACCTTGATATTGGTAATAAAACTGATTGGCCACAAAATGTAAATGACAGGACGCAGAAATATGCCAGATATGGGGAGTAGATTGGATAAGTATTTGTGCTTCTGAACGTAAAAAAGCCCCAGCATTACTGCTGAGGCTTCTTAATATGGCAGGGGTGGAGAGATTCGAACTCCCAACACGCGGATTTGGAATCCGCTGCTCTGCCAATTGGAGCTACACCCCTAGAAATAGGTCATCAAATTGTATCTGGATACTTTGGGTCTTGAAGAGATTCAAACTCCCAACACGCGCCAATTCCCAAAATCAGGGGAATCCGCTGCTCTGCCAATTGGAGCTACACCCCTAGAAATAGGTACCCAAATTGTCTCTGGCAGATTATGAAACACCAGATTTGAGAAAACCCTAGCATTTCTGCTAGGGTTTCGAATAAGTGGCGGAGCGGACGGGACTCGAACCCGCGACCCCCGGCGTGACAGGCCGGTATTCTAACCAACTGAACTACCGCTCCGCATTGGTCAGACTATAAAGTCTTTTCTCGTTTTTGCTTTCAGGCTATTCCTTAAAAAAGGAGCAATCTGAAGCAAGTAATTAAAGCCTGGCGATGTTCTACTCTCACATGGGGAGGCCCCACACTACCATCGACGCTGTTTTGTTTCACTTCTGAGTTCGGAATGGAGTCAGGTGGGTCCAAAACGCTATGGTCGCCAAGCAAAATTCTGTTTAACTACCGCTGTAAGCGATAATTAATAATTCGGAAAGCTGTTCTTTCGAAAAAGGTTCTCTTTACACATTCAATGTACTGGTCATTGAGTCCAATCAAAACCCCTTGGGTGTTGTATGGTTAAGCCTCACGGGCAATTAGTACAGGTTAGCTCAACGCCTCACAACGCTTACACACCCTGCCTATCAACGTTCTAGTCTCGAACAACCCTTTAGGACACTTAAAGTGTCAGGGAAGACTCATCTCAGGGCTCGCTTCCCGCTTAGATGCTTTCAGCGGTTATCGATTCCGAACTTAGCTACCGGGCAATGCGTCTGGCGACACAACCCGAACACCAGAGGTTCGTCCACTCCGGTCCTCTCGTACTAGGAGCAGCCCCCTTCAATCTTCCAACGCCCACGGCAGATAGGGACCGAACTGTCTCACGACGTTCTAAACCCAGCTCGCGTACCACTTTAAATGGCGAACAGCCATACCCTTGGGACCGACTTCAGCCCCAGGATGTGATGAGCCGACATCGAGGTGCCAAACACCGCCGTCGATATGAACTCTTGGGCGGTATCAGCCTGTTATCCCCGGAGTACCTTTTATCCGTTGAGCGATGGCCCTTCCATTCAGAACCACCGGATCACTATGACCTGCTTTCGCACCTGCTCGAATTGTCATTCTCGCAGTCAAGCGGGCTTATGCCATTGCACTAACCTCACGATGTCCAACCGTGATTAGCCCACCTTCGTGCTCCTCCGTTACTCTTTGGGAGGAGACCGCCCCAGTCAAACTACCCACCAGGCACTGTCCTCGAACCGGATAACGGTCCAGAGTTAGAACATCAAACATACAAGGGTGGTATTTCAAGGACGGCTCCAACGCAACTGGCGTCACGTCTTCAAAGCCTCCCACCTATCCTACACATGTAGGTTCAATGTTCAGTGCCAAGCTGTAGTAAAGGTTCACGGGGTCTTTCCGTCTAGCCGCGGGTACACTGCATCTTCACAGCGATTTCAATTTCACTGAGTCTCGGGTGGAGACAGCGTGGCCATCATTACGCCATTCGTGCAGGTCGGAACTTACCCGACAAGGAATTTCGCTACCTTAGGACCGTTATAGTTACGGCCGCCGTTTACCGGGGCTTCGATCAAGAGCGTCGACCGAAGTCTAACCCCATCAATTAACCTTCCGGCACCGGGCAGGCGTCACACCGTATACGTCATCTTACGATTTTGCACAGTGCTGTGTTTTTAATAAACAGTTGCAGCCACCTGGTATCTGCGACTTCCAATAGCTCCATCCGCGAGGGACTTCACCGTCAGAAGCGTACCTTCTCCCGAAGTTACGGTACCATTTTGCCTAGTTCCTTCACCCGAGTTCTCTCAAGCGCCTTGGTATTCTCTACCCGACCACCTGTGTCGGTTTGGGGTACGATTCCTTACAATCTGAAGCTTAGAGGCTTTTCCTGGAAGCATGGCATCAATGACTTCATCACCGTAGTGACTCGACATCGTGTCTCAGCCTTATAGAGAGCCGGATTTACCTAACTCTCAAGCCTACGCACTTGAACCTGGACAACCGTCGCCAGGCCCACCTAGCCTTCTCCGTCCCCCCATCGCAATTGTAAGAAGTACGGGAATATTAACCCGTTTCCCATCGACTACGCCTTTCGGCCTCGCCTTAGGGGTCGACTTACCCTGCCCCGATTAACGTTGGACAGGAACCCTTGGTCTTCCGGCGAGGAGGTTTTTCACCCCCTTTATCGTTACTCATGTCAGCATTCGCACTTCTGATACCTCCAGCATGCCTTACAGCACACCTTCAACGGCTTACAGAACGCTCCCCTACCCAATACGATAAATCGCATTGCCGCAGCTTCGGTTTACAGCTTAGCCCCGTTACATCTTCCGCGCAGGCCGACTCGACTAGTGAGCTATTACGCTTTCTTTAAATGATGGCTGCTTCTAAGCCAACATCCTAGCTGTCTGAGCCTTCCCACATCGTTTCCCACTTAGCTGTAATTTGGGACCTTAGCTGGCGGTCTGGGTTGTTTCCCTCTCCACGACGGACGTTAGCACCCGCCGTGTGTCTCCCGGATAGTACTTACTGGTATTCGGAGTTTGCAAAGGGTTGGTAAGTCGGGATGACCCCCTAGCCTTAACAGTGCTCTACCCCCAGTAGTATTCGTCCGAGGCGCTACCTAAATAGCTTTCGGGGAGAACCAGCTATCTCCGAGTTTGATTGGCCTTTCACCCCTAGCCACAAGTCATCCGCTAATTTTTCAACATTAGTCGGTTCGGTCCTCCAATTGATGTTACTCAATCTTCAACCTGCCCATGGCTAGATCACTCGGTTTCGGGTCTATATCCAGAGACTGAACGCCCAGTTAAGACTCGGTTTCCCTACGGCTCCCCTAAATGGTTAACCTTGCCACTGAATATAAGTCGCTGACCCATTATACAAAAGGTACGCAGTCACACCACGAAGGTGCTCCTACTGCTTGTACGTACACGGTTTCAGGTTCTATTTCACTCCCCTCACAGGGGTTCTTTTCGCCTTTCCCTCACGGTACTGGTTCACTATCGGTCAGTCAGGAGTATTTAGCCTTGGAGGATGGTCCCCCCATGTTCAGACAGGATAACACGTGTCCCGCCCTACTCGATTTCACTGAACATACGCTGTCGGCTACGGGGCTATCACCCTGTTTCGCGGTCCTTTCCAGAACCTTCACCTGACGCATATAAAGCTTAAGGGCTAATCCAATTTCGCTCGCCGCTACTTTCGGAATCTCAATTGATTTCTTTTCCTCGGGGTACTTAGATGTTTCAGTTCCCCCGGTTCGCTTCATTAACCTATGTATTCAGTTAATGATACCTGCTTATGCAGGTGGGTTTCCCCATTCGGAAATCGTAGACTCAAGTGGCTCTTACTGCCTCATCTACGCTTATCGCAAGTTAGTACGTCCTTCATCGCCTCTGACTGCCAAGGCATCCACCGTGTACGCTTAGTCACTTAACCATACAACCCGAAGGAGTTTCGAGTTGATGAACCAAGTCACCAAGGTTTCGTTGTCTCTCATTATTTGAATGAGCGAGAGACTTTTCGATTTTGCCGGACTCAATTTTGAAACTTGTTAAACAAGTTTCTACCAAGCACACTTGAATGTGTTGTTGGTGCATTCCATTTCGGAATACATTGAGAACTTTACAAATAATGTTTCGTTTACGAATAAACAAAAGATTATTTTGTCAGCTTTCCAAATTGTTAAAGAGCAAGATTCGTATCTCTAATGAGATGAACCATGTTTAAGAGCACTGATTTCTTCTTTATGAAGGAATGCGCTTAAAGATGGTGGGCGATACCGGGTTCGAACCAGTGACCCCCTGCTTGTAAGGCAGGTGCTCTCCCAACTGAGCTAATCGCCCATTATTCAAGAATGGTGGAGCTAAGCAGGATCGAACTGCTGACCTCCTGCGTGCAAGGCAGGCGCTCTCCCAGCTGAGCTATAGCCCCAAGTCTTGAGTTTTAATTCCTAATGGAAGGAATGGTGGGTCGTGCAGGATTCGAACCTGCGACCAATTGATTAAAAGTCAACTGCTCTACCAACTGAGCTAACGACCCCTTTTATTTCACAAGGAAATGGTATCCCGTAGGGGAGTCGAACCCCTGTTACCGCCGTGAAAGGGCGGTGTCCTAGGCCTCTAGACGAACGGGACACTAAGATACTCTTCTTTATCTAAACCGTATCAATCTGTGTGAACACTCATCGCAATAATCATTCGTATAAGGAGGTGATCCAGCGCCAGGTTCCCCTAGCGCTACCTTGTTACGACTTCACCCCAGTCATGAACCACAAAGTGGCAAGCGTCCTCCCGAAGGTTAAACTACCTGCTTCTTTTGCAGCCCACTCCCATGGTGTGACGGGCGGTGTGTACAAGGCCCGGGAACGTATTCACCGTGGCATTCTGATCCACGATTACTAGCGATTCCGACTTCATGGAGTCGAGTTGCAGACTCCAATCCGGACTACGACGCACTTTTTGGGATTCGCTCACTCTCGCAAGTTGGCCGCCCTCTGTATGCGCCATTGTAGCACGTGTGTAGCCCTACTCGTAAGGGCCATGATGACTTGACGTCGTCCCCACCTTCCTCCGGTTTATCACCGGCAGTCTCCCTGGAGTTCCCGACTTTACTCGCTGGCAAACAAGGATAAGGGTTGCGCTCGTTGCGGGACTTAACCCAACATTTCACAACACGAGCTGACGACAGCCATGCAGCACCTGTCTCTCAGTTCCCGAAGGCACAAGACTGTCTCCAGTCTCTTCTGAGGATGTCAAGAGTAGGTAAGGTTCTTCGCGTTGCATCGAATTAAACCACATGCTCCACCGCTTGTGCGGGCCCCCGTCAATTCATTTGAGTTTTAATCTTGCGACCGTACTCCCCAGGCGGTCTACTTAACGCGTTAGCTCCGAAAGCCACGGCTCAAGGCCACAACCTCCAAGTAGACATCGTTGACGGCGTGGACTACCAGGGTATCTAATCCTGTTTGCTCCCCACGCTTTCGCATCTGAGTGTCAGTATCTGTCCAGGGGGCCGCCTTCGCCACCGGTATTCCTTCAGATCTCTACGCATTTCACCGCTACACCTGAAATTCTACCCCCCTCTACAGTACTCTAGCCTGCCAGTTTCAAATGCAATTCCGAGGTTGAGCCCCGGGCTTTCACATCTGACTTAACAAACCACCTGCATGCGCTTTACGCCCAGTAATTCCGATTAACGCTCGCACCCTCCGTATTACCGCGGCTGCTGGCACGGAGTTAGCCGGTGCTTCTTCTGCAGCTAACGTCAAACGAATGCGCTATTAACGCACCCGCCTTCCTCACTGCTGAAAGTACTTTACAACCCGAAGGCCTTCTTCATACACGCGGCATGGCTGCATCAGGCTTGCGCCCATTGTGCAATATTCCCCACTGCTGCCTCCCGTAGGAGTCTGGACCGTGTCTCAGTTCCAGTGTGGCTGATCATCCTCTCAGACCAGCTAGGGATCGTTGCCTTGGTGAGCCCTTACCTCACCAACTAGCTAATCCCACCTGGGCATATCCTGACGCGAGAGGCCCGAAGGTCCCCCTCTTTGGCCCGAAGGCATTATGCGGTATTAGCCATCGTTTCCAATGGTTATCCCCCACATCAGGGCAATTTCCCAGGCATTACTCACCCGTCCGCCGCTCGCCGCCCTTAACGTTCCCCGAAGGTTCAGTTAAGTCGCTGCCGCTCGACTTGCATGTGTTAGGCCTGCCGCCAGCGTTCAATCTGAGCCATGATCAAACTCTTCAATTTAAGATTTTGTTCGGCTCAATGAATACTGACTTCAAATTACCTTAGTAATTCAAAGCTATTACCATTCCAACAGAATGGTAATGAATTGACTGTGCTCGAATGATTGCTCATTCAAATTGGTCACTCAGTTCATTGATACCTAAGTTGATTCTTTAGAATCATCTTCGATTATCATCAACGAGTGCCCACACAGATTGATAGGTTTATATTGTTAAAGAGCGTTGCTTATTGAGGTCTTCCTCTCAAAGCGGACGGCCATTTTAGCGAGTTAAGTTTTAGTGTCAACCACTTTTTTCAAAACTTTTTCATCAATTTTGATGATGCTTGGTAACCGTCTAAACCCGGAAGCGCTTCTTGCGAACTGTTCCCGTGTCAGTGAGGCGGCATTATAGGGAGCAACCAGAATTTGGCAATAGTTTTTTTGCCATTTTTTATTACTTTCTTGCCGTTCGTATAAAAAGACGTCAATAAGCCGCAAATCTACCCGTTTGGTTTACATGTTTTTAAACTTTTTCGCGAATTGAGTCACTTTTTCCCAATTGGTGTACTCGACTTCTTTACTGGTATCCGTTTCGCCACCGGTCATCGTCATTATCAGACGAATCATCATTTTATCGAACCAGCGGTAGCGAGGGTAATAGAGAGCACCGGCAAACACCCCAATCACCTCGGGCTGCCAAGGGGACTTCTTAAGGAAGGTCTGAACATAGACACTACCTTGCGGGGTATCTTTACCCTGGTCTTCTTTACGGGCGGTCAGATTAACACAGAAGAAAGCGGCATCAGCGCGTTGTAATGGTGTCAGATTGCGTTCGATGAACTGATACAGTTCCTTATTAAAACGGCCATAACGAATTGAGGCTCCGATCAGCACTTTGTCGTACGCGGCCCAGTCCACTTCCCCGGTTGTGTGCAGGTCTGCAATCTCGCATTCTATTGGTGCAAGCTGAGTAGCAATTCGCTCGATGATTTTTTTCGTCTGCCCTTCACGGCTGGAATAAAGCAACAGTGCTTTCACGATTCTATCCTTAGCTGCGCCAGAAAGTCGGCGTCAGCAGTATCAATAAGGTAAATATTTCTAAGCGGCCGAATAGCATCGACACAATCAGGATCCACTTGGCGGTATCGTTCACATTGGCAAAGTGGACTGAGACTTCTCCCAGCCCAGGCCCTAGGTTATTCAGTGTGGCCGCCACCGCAGCAAAAGCGCTCAGTTCATCCATACCGGTTGCTATCAAAGCCAGCATACACACCACAAACACCAGCGCGTAAGCCGAGAAGAACCCCCACACCGCATCGACAACTCGTTGTGGCAGTGCACTGTCTCCGATTTTAATATGATAGATGGCGCGCGGATGGACCAGACGTTTCATTTCCCGGGCCCCTTGCAGAGTGAGCAGAAAAACCCGGATGACCTTCATCCCCCCACCGGTCGAACCGGCACAGCCACCGATAAAAGAGGAAAACAGTAACAGGACTGGTAAGAACAGCGGCCAATCAGCAAAGCCGGTGGTGGTAAATCCGGCGGTCGTTGATATCGACACGGTCTGAAACAGTGCCTGATCAAAAGCGTCGTACAGAGAGTCCGTTGAGTGATGTTTCAACAGCATGAGGAAACAAACCGCAAACAGGATAAACTGAATCACAATAAAGGCGCGGAATTCGGGATCGCGCCAATAATACTTAGGATGCACCCCGCCGGTTGAAAATGCCGCATAGTGCAGAGTGAAGTTACAGGCAGAAATAAGCAGGAACACCACAGTGATCATGTTGATGGCGTAACTGTCGAAGTAACCGATGCTGGCGTCATGGGTAGAGAAGCCACCGATAGCGATGGTAGAGAAGCTATGACAAATGGCGTCAAACAGCGTCATCCCGGCCAGCCAGAATGAACCCGCACAGGCAATGGTCAGGCTGAGATAAATGTACCACAGCGCTTTGGCCGTTTCGGCAATGCGTGGCGTCACCTTATTATCTTTCACCGGGCCGGGAATCTCAGCCCGGTAAAGCTGCATACCACCGATGCCAAGTACCGGCAGAATAGCCACCGCCAAGACAATGATCCCCATTCCGCCGAACCATTGCAGAAACTGGCGATAGAACAGAATGGCTTTGGGCAGACTGTCGAGTCCGACGATCACTGTCGCACCGGTGGTAGTCAAAGCAGAAAACGATTCAAAGAAGGCGTCCGTGACCGAAACATTGGGCGTATCAGCCAGCAGGAAAGGCAGTGAACCGGCACTGCCGATAACGGTCCAGAACAGAACCACGATCAGAAAGCCGTCACGGGATTTTAATTCATGCCGATAGCGCCGGTTAGGCCACCAGAATAGGCCTCCGCACAGCAGCAGCACAAAAAATGTCGAGACAAAAGGCACCCCGGCACCATCACGATAGATCAACGCCACCAGCGCCGGCGCCAGCATGGAGACACTAAACAGAGCGAGCAGCAGCCCGACGATTCGAATTATTGAACGAAATTGCATTAACAGACTTACGAAGCAGCGCTTCTGACTTCCTATTCGTTATCCATACGAGTAACAAGAATTTTAGCCCCACTCTTGTTAATAAGGCTTTGGGTGAATGCATCTACGTTGAGGAATTCCAGCTCCACCACCAATTGAACACTTTCATTATATTGTGACTGCACTTCGACCGCCTCGAACTGACTCATCACTGACTGCGCCAGAGCCACTAATCCGTAGTCTAACGTCAGGCGTAACTTTGTGGTGATTTTTTTCTCAATTGTTTGAAGCAACTTAAGTGCCTGTTGCACTCCGCCGCCATAGGCTTTGACCAAGCCACCGGTACCAAGGCGAATACCACCATAATAGCGCGTCACCACCGCCGTCAATTCACCCACGCCGCAACCGGACAACTGGGCCAAAATAGGCTTCCCCGCGGTACCGGATGGTTCACCATCATCACTGAATCCCCACAACATGGAATCTTGTGGTCGTCCGGCCACGAAGGCCCAACAGTTATGACGGGCATCGCTATGCTGAGCTTTAATCTGTTCAACAAAGGTTTTAGCCGCCTCAATCCCCGGCGTATGCGCCAGATAGGTAATAAAGTGGCTTTTCTTGATTTCCTCTTCAGACTGCACCGGAGCGGCGGGAATGAAATAGGGCTGAACGTTCATAACTCTCACTCTGTGATGAAAAGGCCGGCCAGTGTAACACGAGCTCAGTAAAAATGACCTAGGATTGGTATGAGCGCACAATGTTAAACAGTTGTTTAAAAAATGTATTGAAATTAACCAATCCCGGGTTCACACTAAAATTACTGGTCTAACCAGAACAAAATAACAACTGAGTACCCAGAACACTCTCACACACAATCACCGATTGTATGTCACGGAGATAGACAATGATTTACCAAGCCAACACCCTACAGGTAAAGGAATTACAGGACGGTATTGCCGAGCTTACCTTCTGCGCGCCGCAATCCGTTAATAAACTTGACCTTGCTACCCTGCAATCGTTAGATGAAGCGTTAGATGTGCTGCATGCCACCTCTGGCCTAAAAGGCCTAATTCTCAACTCGGACAAAGACGCTTTTATTGTCGGGGCCGACATCACCGAATTTCTCGGCCTGTTTGCCAAACCGGAAGCCGAGCTCGACCAGTGGCTGCAATTTGCCAACCGCATTTTCAATAAACTGGAAGATCTGCCCGTACCGACGCTGTCAGCCCTGACCGGCTTCACGCTCGGTGGTGGATGTGAGTGTGTACTTGCTACCGACTTTCGCATTGGTGACAAAACCACCAGCATCGGGCTACCAGAAACCAAACTGGGTATCATGCCCGGTTTTGGCGGCACAGTGCGCCTGCCGCGCTTGATCGGTGCCGACAGCGCGATGGAAATCATTACGCAGGGTAAAGCGTGCCGGGCAGAAGAGGCTCTCAAACTGGGTCTGCTGGATGCGATTGTCGACCGTGATCAGCTCATCAGCTCAGCTCTGGCTACCCTGACTCAGGCCATCCACGAGAAACTGGACTGGCAGGCTCGCCGGGCACAAAAGATGGCGCCACTCAGTTTAAGTAAAACCGAAGCCATGATGAGCTTTACCTGCGCCAAGGGCATGGTCGCTCAGGTTGCCGGCCCGCATTATCCGGCCCCCATGGCCGCCGTCACCAGCATAGAACAGGCAGCAGGTTGTCAGCGTGATGAAGCACTGGCGATTGAACGCCAGCATTTTATCCAGTTAGCCAAATCACCGCAGGCTGCCGCGCTGGTCGGTATTTTCCTCAACGACCAGTACATTAAAGGCCTGGCTAAACAATCCGCCAAAGCGGCAACCCGACAGACCGAGCGCGCGGCGGTGCTGGGGGCCGGCATCATGGGTGGCGGCATCGCATATCAGTCGGCGACCAAAGGCGTACCGGTCGTGATGAAAGACATTGCCCAGCACTCACTGGATCTGGGTATGACCGAAGCGTCCAAGCTACTCAATAAACAGCTGGAACGCGGTAAGATTGACGGTTTCAAGATGGCCGAGATTCTGGCCTCCATCACCCCCAGCCTGCATTACGCCGGCATAGAACAGGCCGATGTCGTGGTCGAAGCTGTGGTGGAAAATCCTAAGGTCAAAGCCGCGGTTCTGAGCGAAGTGGAGCAGCAGGTCGACAATGCAACCATCATCACCTCCAATACCTCGACCATTCCAATTAACCTGCTGGCCAAATCGCTGCAGCGCCCGGAGAATTTCTGTGGCATGCATTTCTTTAACCCGGTCCATCGCATGCCACTGGTTGAGATCATTCGCGGCAAGCATACCTCAGATGACACCATCAACCGGGTCGTCGCATACGCCGCTAAGATGGGCAAATCCCCCATCGTGGTTAACGACTGCCCAGGGTTCTTCGTCAACCGGGTACTCTTCCCTTATTTTGCTGCTTTCAGCCTGCTGCTGCGTGACGGCGCCGACTTCACCCAAATTGATAAAGTGATGGAGCGCCAGTTTGGCTGGCCAATGGGCCCGGCTTACCTGCTGGACGTTGTGGGTATCGATACCGCTCATCATGCCCAGGCCGTGATGGCGGAAGGCTTCCCGCAACGCATGGGCAAAACCGGTCGTGATGCCATTGATGCGCTGTACGAAGCGGAAAAGTTTGGCCAGAAGAATGGCAGCGGCTTCTATCAATACAGCCTGGATAAAAAAGGCAAACCGAAAAAATCATTCTCGCTCGAAATCATGCCGTTGCTGGAAACCGTGTGCGGCGAACGCAGCGAACCCGCAGCACAGACCATCATTGAACGCATGATGATTCCGATGATCAACGAAGTGGTGCTGTGCCTGCAGGAAGGCATTGTCGCCTCAGCCGCAGAAGCGGATATGGCGCTGGTCTATGGCCTTGGTTTCCCGCCTTTCCGCGGCGGTGTATTCCGTTATCTGGACAGCCTGGGGCTGGACACCTATATCGCTATGGCTGAGCAGTACCAAGAGCTGGGTGCGCTGTATCAGGTGCCGCAATTGTTGCTGGACAAAGCAGCCCGTGCTGAGAGCTTTTATCCGGCTCCCTCTGCCCGTTCGTGATTACGTCGATTTGCACAAGGAATAACAGAATGAAAAATGTAGTGATTGTAGATTGCCTGCGCACACCGATGGGACGCTCCAAAGGCGGCGCCTTCCGCCACCAGCGCGCAGAAGATTTATCCGCCCACCTGATGAAAGGCCTGCTGGCACGTAACCCTGCGGTTAATGCACACGCTATCGAAGACATTTACTGGGGCTGTGTGCAACAGACACTGGAGCAGGGTTTTAATATTGCTCGTAATGCCGCTCTGCTGGCCGGGTTACCGATTGAAGTCGGCGCCGTCACGGTGAACCGTCTGTGTGGTTCTTCGATGCAGGCGCTGCACGATGCCAGCCGTGCGATCATGGTCGGCGATGCTGATATTTGCCTGGTCGGCGGCGTGGAGCACATGGGCCATGTACCGATGACTCATGGCGTTGATTTTCATCCCGGCTTATCGAAACAGGTCGCTAAAGCGGCCGGTATGATGGGCCTGACGGCAGAGATGCTGGGTAAACTGCACGGTATCAGCCGTGAGCAACAGGATGCCTTTGCTGCCCGCTCCCACCAGCGCGCGCACGCAGCCACACTGGAAGGTCGCTTTACCAATGAGATTCTGCCTACCGAAGGGCATGCACCAGATGGCACCCTATTCATGCTCGACAGTGATGAAGTGATTCGTGCGGAAACCACGACCGCCAGTCTGGCGGAGTTACGCCCGGTGTTTGACCCAGCCAATGGCACAGTCACGGCTGGCACTTCTTCGGCGTTATCAGATGGCGCCTCGGCGATGCTGATCATGAGTGAGGACAAAGCGATAGAGCTGGGACTGACTATCCGAGCCCGGGTCAAGTCAATGGCCGTCGCCGGCTGCGATCCATCCATCATGGGCTACGGCCCGGTACCGGCGACCAAAAAAGCGCTGCAGCGGGCCGGACTGACTATCGATGACATTGATTTAGTCGAGCTCAACGAAGCGTTTGCCGCCCAGGCTCTGCCATGCGCCAAAGATCTCGGCTTGCTGGATAAAATGGAGAGCAAGGTCAACCTCAATGGCGGCGCGATCGCTCTCGGCCATCCGCTGGGTTGCTCCGGTACCCGTATTTCAACCACACTGATTAATCTGATGGAAGCCAACCATGCCAAATATGGTCTGGCAACCATGTGTATCGGTCTTGGCCAGGGCATAGCCACCATTTTTGAACGCCCGTAGTCGCTACTGGTACTGAAATTGGAATACGTGCGCGGCCAAACCCGGTCGCGTGCTAGCTGGCATGATGATTCCAGTCCCGCTCGCCAAGAGCGGGACTGGGTTTTCTGGCCTGGCTTAGTGTGTCCTGACCTGGCTTAATACGCCTGAAGCCAGTCGCGGTAAAGCTGCTCACTACTGCCGAGGTAATCGACCATCCAGCCAATCAGTTTATGGTTGTCCTCTTTACGCCACACCAGACAGCACTGGCTGAGTGGCTTGTGATCCGTCAAATCACGCTCCACCAGCTCACCGCTGGCGAGCAGGCCCTGCGCCATATGGCGCGGCATATAGCCGACTCCAAGCCCGTTTTTAAGACATTCGATCGCACTGTGCCAGTTGGGCAGCAGCAAACGGCGCTGCTGCGGATAATGGCTGGTATGCCGTTTCGGCAACACACTGGACGTATCATCGAGGCAAATCGCAGCAAACTGACTGACAAAGGCCTCACTCAGCTCCGGCTCACGGGCACAAGGATGGTCTCTGGCAACGACAAAAGCCCAGTCAAGCACGCCCATATCACGCACTTCAAAGTCACCCCCGACCGGCACGGCAGAAGTGGCGCCGATCACCACATCCGCCCGGCCCTGAGCGATCGCTTCCCAGGATCCATTAAACACTTCCATGTTGATTTGCAGCTCAGCAAATTCAAAGCGGCGATAAAACTCTTCGATCATAGCTTTAAGTGGATCCAACTTAACCACGTTATCCAGCGTGACCTTCAGTGTGGCCTGCCAGCCACGCGCCGCGCGCCGGGTTTGTGCCTTGACCTCTTCCATCTGACGCAGTAACAGCCGCGCCTCGGCCATAAACAGTTCCCCAGCCGGTGTCAGTTCCACCTTGCGCGGCAGGCGCCGAAACAAGACCACTCCCAGTTCGCTCTCGACCTGACGCACCCCGTAGCTGATCGCCGAGGGGACTTTATGCAGTTGCTCGGCGGCCGCAGTGAAGCTCCCCAGCCTGGCCACCGTATCGAGCATCTCCAGTGAAGACTTTGCAAACATCACGCCCTACCTTTCAAAAAATTTGACTGATAACTAATAAATTTCGCGTTTCATTTTATCTTAAAGCAAAAATAGAATGGCAGCTTCGATAAATCCTGCATAACAACTCAACAGACAGGATAAATTTCAGTTAATTTTTTTGATGGGAATAAGAATGAAAGTATCGTCATGGCAGCTGTTCTATCTGGCTGCACTTTCTATGCTCGGCTTCGTTGCCACCGACATGTATCTGCCCGCCTTTAAGCTGATGGAGCAGGACTTTGCCACCGGACCAGAACAGATTGCGCTGTCACTGACGGTCTTCCTGGTCGGCATGGCATCAGGTCAGCTGCTGTGGGGCCTGGCCAGCGATAAGTTTGGTCATCGTAATACCCTCATCAGCGGCCTGCTGCTGTTTGCTCTGGCGTCTGCAGGTCTGGCCTGGAGCGATCAGGTGTGGCAGCTGCTCAGCCTGCGCTTTATGCAGGCGATTGGTGTCTGTGCGCCAGCGGTGATCTGGCAGGCCATGGTGATCCAGCGCTACCCGAGCAAAACCAGCCAACAAATCTTTGCCACCATTATGCCGCTGGTGGCGCTCTCTCCGGCGCTGGCCCCGCAGCTGGGTGTGGTGCTGACCGATCACTTTGGCTGGAACAGTATCTTTATTGTCCTGGCCTCGATAGGTCTGGTACTGGCGGTAAGTACGGGCTTACAAACCAACACCGCGCCCGAAGCAAAGACCACCTCAGTCGGGCAAGATATCAAAGCGCTGCTGCGCAGCCGGACTTATACCGGTCACGTTTTGATGTTTGCCACCGCGTCCGCGGCGTTTTTTGCCTACCTGACCGGAATGCCGGAAATCATGGCCCAACTTGGCTATGATGCGCGCGATATCGGCCTGAGCTTTATTCCGCAAACCATCGCCTTTATGACCGGTGGCTATCTGGGTAAATGGTGTGTACGCCAATACGGTGATGAGCGGGTTCTGAAACAACTGCTGGCACTGTTTACTGTGGCCACGCTGCTAGTATTTATTGCTTCGCAGTGGCCACTGACCTCTATCTGGCCAATCTTGGCACCGTTCTGCCTGATTGCGGTCGCCAATGGCGCTCTGTACCCGATTGTGGTCAACCGCGCCCTGGCAAGTGCCAAGCAGAGCCCGGCAACGGCAGCAGGACTGCAAAACAGCCTGCAGATTTGTGTCTCCAGCCTGGCCAGTGCTCTGGTGGCTGCGCTGGCCAGCCAGGCCCAACTGGTTACTGGCGTAGCTATTCTGGTCTGTATGCTCGGTCTGTGGAGCGGCTACTGGCTGGCTAACCGCGCCAAGCATGATGAGTTCACAGCGGCGGACCATGCCCGTGTCGCCGAAGAGAAGTAATCGTCTTTAACTCTCTGCTGATGGCGACCACAAAAAAGCCTGCATTGTCATGCAGGCTTTTTTATATCAATCAGCGATGAATTATTTTTTCTTCACCGGACGCTGCCAGCCAGAAATTTTCTTCTCTTTAGCGCGAGTAATCACTAACTCACCAGCGGCCACATCACGGGTTAATGTGGTGCCCGCGCCAATTGTCGCTCCGTCGGCAATCACGACCGGTGCCACCAGCTGGCTGTCAGAGCCGACAAATACATCATTCCCGATCAGGGTTTTGTACTTGTTAGCACCGTCGTAGTTACAAGTAATAGTACCGGCACCGATATTGGTGCGCTGGCCAATTTCCGCATCGCCCAGGTAGGTCAGATGGTTGGCTTTTGATCCCTGCCCCAGACGGGCATTTTTCATTTCAACGAAATTACCAACATGAGCATCGTTGTGCATTTCCGCGCCCGGACGCAGACGGGCGAACGGGCCAACGGTACAGTCTTCACCGACCGTGGCGCCTTCAATCACGCTATATGGGCGAATCACAGTGTTATCGTCGATTTCACAATCTTTCAGAATCGCACCGGCACCAATCACAACGTTGTTGCCGATCGACACATTACCTTCGATGATCACATTCACGTCGATTTCGACGTCGCGCCCGCACTGGATAGTACCACGCAGATCAAAACGGGCCGGGTCACGCAGCATCACGCCCTGCTCCAGCAATGCCTGAGCCTGAGCGGACTGGAAAGCACGCTCAAGACGCGCCAGTTGAATGCGATCATTAACCCCTTCCACTTCCGTTGCGCTGGCGGCGTGCACCGCCTCAATGACACGGCCATCCGCGTGCGCCGCCGCAATCACGTCAGTCAGGTAGTATTCACCCTGAGCATTATTGTTGTTAAGGCCAGACAGCCAACGTTTGAGATCGCGGCCGGTTGCCACCATCACACCGGTATTAATTTCGCGGATCAGCTTCTGCTCTTCAGAGGCATCTTTCTGCTCCACAATGGCCACCACCTGACCGTCCCGGCGCACAATACGGCCATAACCGGTCGGGTTGTCCAGCTCAACCGTCAGCAGACCAATCCCACCTTCCGGCTGGGCATCGAGCAGACGCTCCAGGGTCTGTGGCGAAATCAGCGGCACGTCACCGTACAACACCAGGATTTTTTCATCATCGGCAAACTGAGCCGATGCCTGATCAACCGCATGACCGGTCCCCAGCTGCTGGGCCTGCAAAACCCAGTTGACCGACTCCTGAGCCAGTGTCTGCTGCATTTTGTCGCCGCCATGGCCGTACACCAGATGAATATTCTGGGTTCCCAGTGAATGACACGTATCAATCACATGTTTCACCATTGGCTTACCGGCCAGAGTATGCAGCACTTTCGGCAGCTCCGAGTGCATGCGTGTTCCCTTACCAGCGGCAAGGATCACTGCGCTAAATTTCATGTTGTACCTGTCTGACGTTTTAAGAAAAAGAACTGACCGCATTTTAGCGGCTTACTATAGGCGTGTTAAATGATTGGGTTAAATTTCTGATAAAAAATAAGCAAAAAGGCGACCCTGAGGCCGCCTTTTGTCATCACATCGCTAAAGATTAACGACGTTTTTTCGTCAACTCGATCACTCGAAGCTGAGCAATGGCTTTAGCCAGTTCACTGGCCGCTTGTGCGAAGTTCATATCGCCGTGCTGATTCTGGATATTCTCCTCAGCGCGACGCTTAGCTTCTGCTGCCTTCGCTGCGTCTAGGTCTTCACCACGAATTGCAGTATCAGCCAGCACAGTCGCTGTGCCAGGCTGAACTTCAACAATACCACCAGAAACATAAATAATTTCTTCGTGGCCGTGCTGTTTCACAATACGCACCATACCAGGCTTAATAGCGGTCAGCAGCGGTGTGTGGCCATGGAAAATACCTAGCTCACCTTCGCTACCGGTCACCTGAAATGTTTCCACTAGGCCAGAGAAGATTTTCTTCTCAGCACTGACTACATCCAGATGAAAGGTTATTGCTGCCATATCGCCTCCTAGTTAGCCTTATAGCTTCTTCGCATTCTCTAGAGCTTCGTCGATTGCACCGCAGTACATGAACGCTTGCTCTGGAACGTCGTCGTAGTCACCAGCTAACAGGCCTTTAAAGCCACGCAGAGTTTCTTTCAGTGGTACGTAGGTACCCGGGTCGCCTGTGAAGACTTCCGCTACGTGGTAAGGCTGAGTCAGGAAACGCTCAATCTTACGTGCACGAGATACCACGCGCTTGTCTTCTTCAGACAGCTCGTCCATACCCAGAATCGCAATGATGTCTTTCAGCTCTTTGTAGCGCTGCAGAGTCTGCTGAACGCCACGCGCAATGTCGTAGTGCTCCTGACCAACAACCAGTGGATCCAGCTGACGTGAAGTCGAATCCAGTGGGTCGATCGCAGGGTACAGACCCATAGATGCGATGTTACGGTTAAGTACAACGGTTGCATCCAAGTGCGCGAAAGTCGTCGCTGGTGACGGGTCGGTCAAGTCATCCGCAGGTACGTATACCGCCTGTACAGACGTGATAGAACCTTGCTTGGTTGACGTGATACGCTCCTGCAGAACACCCATCTCTTCAGCCAGTGTTGGCTGGTAACCTACCGCTGATGGCATACGACCCAGCAGAGCCGATACTTCAGTACCCGCAAGGGTATAACGGTAAATGTTATCGATGAACAGCAGTACGTCACGACCTTCGTCACGGAAGCGCTCAGCCATAGTCAGACCAGTCAGAGCAACACGCAGACGGTTACCCGGTGGCTCGTTCATCTGGCCGTAAACCATTGCTACTTTTGATTCTTCCGGCTTCTCGATGTTTACAACACCCGCTTCCTGCATCTCGAAGTAGAAGTCGTTACCCTCACGAGTACGCTCACCTACACCGGCGAATACAGACAGACCTGAGTGTTGCAGTGCGATGTTGTTGATAAGTTCCATCATGTTAACGGTCTTACCTACACCAGCACCACCAAACAGACCGATCTTACCACCTTTAGCAAATGGACAGATCAGGTCGATAACTTTAACCCCTGTTTCCAGGAGTGCAGTCTCGTTTGATTGCTCTTCGTAGCTTGGTGCTGCACGGTGGATTGAGTAAGACTCTTCCGCACCGATCTCACCACGCTCATCAATCGCATCACCCAGAACGTTCATGATACGACCTAGGGTTTTAGTACCTACTGGTACTGAAATTGGAGCACCGGTATTTACTACTTCTACTCCACGACGTAAACCATCAGAGCTACCCATTACGATACAACGAACTACGCCACCGCCTAGCTGTTGCTGAACTTCAAGAACCAGACGTTCTTTGGAGTCCGTTACGTTTAGAGCGTCGTATACCTGAGGTACATCGCTCTGCGGGAACTCTACGTCGACTACCGCACCGATGATCTGTACGATCTTACCTGTAGCCATCGTTAATCCTCTAAACTGTTTGTTTTACCTAAGCTTAAACCGCTGCCGCACCACTTACGATTTCCGACAGTTCCTGTGTAATCGCCGCCTGACGGGCTTTGTTGTACACCAGTTCCAGTTCGTCAATCAGGTTGCTCGCGTTGTCCGTCGCAGCTTTCATCGCAATCATTCGAGCCGCTTGCTCACAAGCAAGGTTCTCAACCACACCCTGATAAACCTGAGACTCTACGTAGCGCAGCAGTAGCGCATCCAGCAGAGGTTTTGGTTCAGGCTCGTAGATGTAGTCCCATGAATGCTCACGCTTGACTTCTTCGCTTTCCGATTTAGGCAAAGGTAGTAATTGATCGATCTTTGGTTGTTGTACCATGGTGTTTACAAATTCGTTGAACACCACGTACAGACGATCCAATTCGCCGTTATCATATTTCTTCAGCATCACACCGACCGAGCCGATCAGATCTTCCAGTACCGGGGTATCCCCCAGACCAGACACCTGAGCCGCTACGCGCGCGCCGCTGTTTTTGAAGAAAGCGGTTGCTTTTGAACCGACAATCGCCAGTTCAATTTCAACACCTTTCTCCTGCCAGGTTTGCATATCTGTGATGGCTTTCTTGAACAGGTTAACGTTCAAACCACCACACAAACCACGGTCTGTAGAAACAATGATGTAACCAACACGTTTCGCTTCACGCTCTTCCAGATACGGATGACGGTATTCCAGATTTGCATGAGCGACATGACCGATCACTTTACGCATAGTTGTTGCGTATGGACGGGAAGCTTCCATCGCTTCTTGCGAGCGACGCATTTTTGAAGCTGCCACCATTTCCATCGCTTTCGTAATTTTCTGAGTGCTTTTTACACTACCGATTTTATTACGTATCTCTTTTGCGCCGGCCATCGTTACTCTCCATTAGTTGGTGGCAAAGAATGCCACCGACCTATTACCAAGTTTGGGTTGCTACGAAATCATCAACCAGCTTCTTCAGCTGAGCTTCGATTTCATCGTTATATGCACCCGTCTGGTCGATTTGCGCTGCAAGTTCAGCGTATTGCGCGCGAGCAAACGATAGTAGGGCTGCCTCGAAATCCAGAACTTTTGACAGTTCTACATCATTCAGGTAACCACGCTCAGCTGCGTAGATAGTCAGAGCCTGATCAAAAACAGACATTGGAGCGTACTGTTTCTGTTTCATCAGTTCAGTTACTTTCTGACCATGGTTCAGCTGACGTTTAGTCGCATCGTCAAGATCCGATGAGAACTGTGCGAATGCCGCCAGCTCACGGTATGCAGCCAGAGCGGTACGGATACCACCAGACAGCTTCTTAACGATTTTCGTTTGCGCCGCACCACCTACACGCGAAACTGAAATACCTGGGTCAACCGCCGGGCGAACACCCGCGTTGAACAGTTCAGTTTGCAGGAAGATCTGACCATCGGTGATAGAGATAACGTTGGTCGGTACGAATGCAGATACGTCACCAGCTTGAGTTTCGATGATAGGCAGAGCAGTCAAAGAACCAGTCTTACCTTTCACTTCACCGTTAGTGAAACGTTCTACGTACTCAGCACTGACACGAGCAGCACGCTCTAGCAGACGTGAGTGGAGGTAGAATACGTCACCAGGGAAAGCTTCACGGCCCGGTGGACGACGTAGCAGTAGAGAGATCTGACGGTAAGCTACCGCTTGTTTAGATAGATCATCATAAACAATCAGTGCGTCTTCGCCGCGATCGCGGAAGTATTCACCCATTGCACAACCCGCGTAAGGCGCCAGGTATTGCAGTGCAGCAGATTCAGAAGCAGACGCGACAACCACGATAGTGTTTTGCAGTGCGCCGTGCTCTTCCAGTTTACGTACCACGTTGGCGATAGTCGATGCTTTCTGACCGATCGCTACGTAGATAGAGTAAATACCTGAATTTTTTTGGTTGATGATCGCATCGATCGCCATCGCTGTTTTACCAGTCTGGCGGTCACCGATAACCAGCTCACGCTGACCACGGCCGATTGGAATCATCGAGTCCACTGATTTGTAACCAGTTTGAACTGGCTGGTCAACAGATTGACGGTCGATTACACCAGGTGCAATCACTTCTACTGGAGAAGTCAGTTTCGCATCAATCGGACCTTTACCGTCGATTGGTTCACCCAGAGTGTTAACCACACGACCCAGCAGTTCAGGACCTACCGGTACTTCAAGAATACGACCAGTACCAGTTACTTTATCGCCTTCCTTCAGGTTGGCGTACGGGCCCATTACTACCGCACCTACCGAGTCACGCTCAAGGTTAAGTGCTAGTGCGAAAAGGCCACCCGGTAATTCAATCATTTCACCCTGCATCACGTCCGCTAGGCCGTGAATTCGGATAATACCATCGCTTACCGAAACGATAGTACCTTCGTTGCGAGCTTCACTAACAACGTTGAAAGATTCAATACGCTGTTTAATTAGATCGCTAATTTCCGTGGAATTAAGTTGCATGCTCCAATCCCCATCAAGACTGCATGGCATCGCCCAGGCGTTTTAAACGACCACGCGCTGAGTTATCGATGACTAGGTCTCCGGCTCGAATTACAACCCCACCAAGTAGGGTCTCATCTACACTGCAATTCAGCTGAACTTTGCGTTCAAGACGCTGCTCAAGTTTGCTGCTAATGTCTGCTTTTTGTTGCTCAGTAAGCTCAGTCGCTGAAATCACTTCAACGTTGATCTCTTTCTCATATTCCTGTTTCAGGATATGGAATTGAGCGCAAACATCCGGAAGGGCCTGTAAACGACCGTTCTCTGCCATCACCCGTAACAGGTTCTGGCCATGTGCATCAAACTGTTCACCACAAATTGCGACAAAGATTTCTGCTAGTTTTTCAGCAGAGGTAGAGCTGGTTAACAGCTCTTTAATCTGGTCGTTATTCGCGACTTCAGCAGCGAAACCCAGCATCTCACCCCATTGGGTCAGTTGCTGTTTGTCCGCCGCAAATTCAAATGCTGCTTTAGCATAGGGGCGTGCAATTGTAGTCATATCAGACATTCGGCGCCCCCAGACTTAAAGTTTTGCAGTAATGTTGTCGAGAATGTCTTTGTGCGCATCTTTATCGATAGAACGCTCAAGGATCTTCTCAGCACCAGCAATCGCCAGAGTTGCAACTTGTTTGCGCAGCTCATCGCGGGCGCGGTTACGTTCAGCTTCGATTTCGGCGTCAGCTTGAGCAAGGATTTTCTGGCGTTCTGCCTGAGCTTCCTCGCGTGCTTCTTCCAAAATCATGGCTTTACGTTTATTCGCTGCCTCAATGACCTCAGTTGCTGTGCGCTTCGCTTCTTTCATTTGATCAGAAGCGTTGGCTTGTGCTAGGTCCAAATCTTTCTTTGCACGCTCAGCAGCTTGCAAACCGTCAGCAATTTTCTTCTGACGCTCTTCAATTGCGTTCATGATTGGCGGCCACACATACTTCATGCAGAACCACACAAACAGTGCGAATGAAATTGCTTGACCTAGCAGAGTTGCGTTCATATTCACAACAGCTACCCCTCTATATGGACTTAGTGTTAATCAATGACAAACCACGTGACGCGGTTTGTCTCTGGCAAAAAGTGATTAACCTAGTTGACCAACAAATGGGTTCGCAAAAGTGAATAGCAGTGCGATTACGATACCGATCATTGGAACCGCATCCAGCAGACCTGCAATGATGAACATTTTAACTTGCAGCATAGGAGCCATTTCTGGTTGACGTGCAGCGCCTTCCAGGAATTTACCGCCCAGAAGTGCGAAACCAATCGCAGTACCAAGAGAAGCAAGACCGACGATGATACCTACGGCGATTGCAGAAAAGCTCAGTAAAGTTTCCATTACTATCTCCAATTATTGTTGTTGGCTTATGAGCCCAAATAAAAGCTAAATATTTTTATTAATGATCACTGTCTTCGTGTGCCATTGACAGATATACGATTGTCAACATCATGAACACGAAAGACTGAATCAGAATTACCAGAATATGGAAAATAGCCCACGGTAGTGAACCCATCCATTGTAGCCACCATGGTAGCATTGCTGCGATAAGAATGAATACAACCTCACCCGCGAACATGTTACCGAATAGACGCATACCTAGTGACAGTGGTTTAGCAAGCAGCGATACCACTTCAATAAGCAGGTTAAACGGAATCATAACTGGGTGATTGAATGGATGTAACGCCAATTCTTTCGCAAACCCTCCCAGGCCTTTTACTTTGATGCTGTAGTAAATCATCAGAGCAAATACGCCCAGGGCCATAGCCATGGTGATGTTCACATCAGCAGAAGGAACCACCTTAAGATAAGGGATACCTAGCCAATGTTCTGCTGGATAAGGTAAGAAATCAATTGGCACTAAGTCCATGATATTCATTAGCAATACCCAACAAAAGATAGTCAGTGCCAGCGGTGCTATTAGCGGATTGCGTCCATGGAAGGTGTCTTTGACGTTGGTATCGACAAATTCAACCACTATTTCAACAAAACACTGTAGCTTGCCTGGTACACCTACTGTTGCTTTCTTCGCCACAGAACGGAACACACACAGGAAGATCAGTCCGGTAAACAAAGAAAAAAACAGGCTATCGATATGTACGTTCCAGAAACTTGTTTCCTCCGCGACCATACCTAGCTTGTATAACGATAGGTTGGAAAGGTGGTGTTCAATGTATCCGGACGATGTTAGCGCTTCACCTGGCGCAGCCATAACTCATCCTATTTTTTGTTGTTAATGAAAAGCACTGGTGCAAAGATATTAATACCCAGAACCAGCAAATAGGTTAGTTTTAGGGGAACAAGTTCCACCTGCATATACATGTAGGCTGCAGAGAACAGTGCGATAGTGATGAGGATTTTGAGTGCTTCACCCGTGTAGAAAGAGGCCGTGATGCGTTTTGCAGCCCGAGCTCCACTAAACATAAAAGCACACAGCGCAAACACTGCATTGGCGATGACAAATATGCCCCCGCCAATTAGCGCTGAAATTCCCCATTCAGCATTTACGGCAATCGCCATCCCTGCTGCCACAACTATAGCCGCGCCAAACTGGATCATTAACAATCGCTTTGCAAGCTCTCGTCCTGGCCTAGCTAACGCAGCTACCATGTATTCGTACCTCTAGTAATATCCAACGCTTTTTTATTAAGGGCCGGAAATTGGCGAAAATTATACGGTGACGGCAACTGATTGCAATTACAACGCTGCAAAAAGTTACAATTTTGTTCACACATCGACATATTTCGCTCAAGAAAACTTATTTTGCACAATTGATTTAAATCAATTATCTCACTTAGCCCTGTAGCTTGGCAATCAATTGCTCGAATTTATGAGGTTCATCAAGATTTATCGTTATCTTCGACTTACCATTCTTCGAGCGGCTAATTGACACTTTAGCGCCGAGTTTTTCACTTAGATTTTGTGACATTTGTTGTATTTCTTCGTCTTCCACGACATTTTTTGCATCAGAAGTCTCAGAAAGGCACTTTTTCACCAGTTGTTCTGTCTGGCGTACGGTGAGTTGCTTTTTAGCGACCCGCTCTGCCACTTCGGCCTGCTGTTCACCTTCCAGCATCAACAGCGCACGGGCATGACCCATTTCCAGCTGCTTGGTTTCAACCAGGCGCTTCACGCTGTCGTCGAGCTGGTTGAGACGCAACAGGTTACTCACGGTCGCGCGCGACTTACCGATCACATCCGCCACCTGCTGGTGGGTCAGTTTGAATTCGTCCTGCAGTCGCTCCAGCGCCTGGGCTTCTTCGATCACATTCAGATCTTCACGTTGGATGTTTTCGATCAGGGCCATCGCGATCGCGGCACGATCCTCGACCGCTTTGATCAAACACGGCACCTGTTTCAACCCAGCCTGACGTGCGGCGCGCCAGCGACGTTCGCCGGCAATAATTTCATACCCGCCCATGGTCAGCGGACGCACAACAATCGGCTGGATAATACCCTGGGACTGAATCGAAGCCGCCAGTTCTTCCAGCGCTTCTGCTGACATATCTTTACGGGGTTGGTAAATGCCCGGTTTGAGGCTGGTGATCGCGAGATCAGTCAACTGACCGTCGCTGGACAGGGCCTGACTGTGCGTGGCCAGCTGTTGTTTTTCACGCGCTACAGAGCTGGTTGACAAAAGTGCATCCAGCCCTTTTCCTAAACCACGTTTAGACATGTAAACGAATCCTTTAGTTGGAGTTATGCAGGTACTTCTTCACGACGCAGCATCTCGCCAGCTAACGCTAAATACGCTTTGGCTCCGGCAGAATACTTGTCGTAGTACATGGCAGGCTTGCCATGACTAGGCGCCTCGGCGAGGCGTACATTACGAGGGATAACGGTGCGGTACACTTTGTTGCCAAAGTGCTTTTTCAACTGATCAGAGACTTCATTCGCGAGGCGGTTACGAGGATCATACATGGTCCTGAGCAGACCTTCGATCTTAAGATTCTCGTTCACCACTGCCGCCAGCTTACTGATCGTATCCATCAAAGCCGTTAAACCTTCCAGGGCAAAGTACTCACATTGCATCGGTACCAGTACCGAATCGGCCGCAGCCATCGCATTGATTGTAAGAAGGTTTAAAGCCGGTGGACAATCGATAAAGATGAAATCATAGTTATCACGAACTGACGCGATAGCATTCTTGAGACGAACTTCGCGGGCAAACACTTCCATCAGTTTGATTTCCGCGGCGGTCACATCACCATTAGCGGCAATCAAATCATAATGGCCCGTGGTTGTGCGGCACACCACTTCTTCAAATGGCGCATCTTCAACCAACAACTCGTACGCGGTTGCATCAACCTGGTATTTGTCGATGCCGCTCGCCATGGTGGCGTTACCCTGCGGGTCAAGATCGATCACCAGCACTTTACGCTTGGTGGCCGCCATTGACGCTGCCAAATTAATACAAGTTGTTGTTTTTCCTACGCCACCTTTCTGGTTGGCGATCGCTACGATTTTACCCACGGTAATGCCTCGCTGTTATCCCTTGCGAGATAAGATTACAAGATGACGCTCACCTTCCAACTCAGGAACTTTCAAAGCTTTGATGTCGGTCACAGAACACCATTCAGGTAACTGAGCGAGTTCGTCTTGGGGCAGCAGGCCTTTCAATGCCAGAAATACGCCGCTGTCTGCACAAGGCAGGTGATGACACCACTCTACCATATCTGTGATAGAAGCAAACGCACGACTTAGCACGCCGTCAAATCCTCCTTGTGGATCGAACTCTTCCACCCGGCTCTGCACCGCAGTGACGTTGCAGATTTTCAGCTCGTGAATCACCTGTTTGATAAAGCGAATCCGCTTACCCAGGCTATCGAGCAGGACAAACGATTTGTCCGGATTCATGATCGCCAGCGGAATCCCCGGCAGGCCAGGGCCGGTGCCGACATCGATAAAGCGCTCGCCGCTCAGATGCGGGCTGACCACCATGCTGTCGAGGATATGCTTGACCAGCATCTCCAGCGGATCACGCACTGAAGTCAGATTGTAGGCTTTATTCCATTTGTTGAGCATTTCGACGTAGCCGACCAGCTGTTGACGCTGTTGCTCAGAAACCTCCAGGGTCGTCTGAGCAATCAGCGCATCGAGTTTGATGCGCAATGGGTTCATCAGGCGGCTTCCCCTTTCTTCAACAGGCCATGTTTTTTCAGATGCACCAGCAGAATCGAGATCGCGGCCGGAGTAACACCGGAAATGCGTGATGCAATACCGATGCTTTCCGGTTTAGCGTTGTTCAGTTTCAACACCACTTCATTCGACAGGCCTTTAACGTCCTGGTAATCCAGATCCACCGGCAGCTTGGTGTGTTCATGGCGCAGCGATTTTTCAATCTCTTCCTGCTGACGCTGGATGTAACCTTCGTATTTAACCTGAATTTCCACCTGTTCCGCCGCTTCGCGATCCTCCAGGGCCGGCGCAAACGCTGGCAGAGAAGTGACCAGTTCGTAGGTCATCTCCGGACGACGCAGCAG
Source organism: Vibrio sp. ABG19 (assembly GCF_029962385.1). Taxonomy (NCBI): domain Bacteria; kingdom Pseudomonadati; phylum Pseudomonadota; class Gammaproteobacteria; order Vibrionales; family Vibrionaceae; genus Vibrio; species Vibrio sp. ABG19. The sequence goes on from NZ_CP071708.1 coordinate 1,234,350, forward strand.
ATCTTCACCGCTCGCTTCGCGCGACATCGGGGTTTTCAGCAGCGCGTTGAGTGCTTCAACACCGTCCGATTTCGGATTCATCCAGGTCTCTTTCAGTCGCTGGCGCTCGGTTTCCATATTGTCGATTTTATGGTTAAAGCGAGCCCAGCGCTCATCACTGACCAGACCCAGTTCACGGGCTTTTTCGGTCAGGCGCAGGTCGGCATTGTCTTCGCGCAGCAGCAGACGGTACTCAGCACGTGAGGTAAACATACGGTACGGTTCCTGAGTGCCCATGGTGGACAGATCATCAATCAACACGCCCATGTATGCCTGGTCACGACGAGGGCTCCAGCCCTCTTTGTCCTGGCTGTACAGGCTAGCGTTAAGACCGGCCATCAGCCCCTGTGCCGCGGCTTCTTCATAGCCTGTGGTGCCGTTGATTTGACCGGCAAAGAACAGGCCTTGGATAAATTTGGTTTCATAGGTCTGTTTCAGGTCACGCGGATCGAAGAAATCGTATTCAATCGCATAGCCCGGACGCACGATATGGGCGTTGTCAAACCCTTTCATCGAACGAACAATCTGCAGCTGCACATCAAATGGCAGGCTGGTGGAAATACCGTTCGGATACAGTTCTGTTGATGTCAGGCCTTCCGGCTCAATGAAGATCTGATGGCTGTTCTTATCCGCAAAACGCATCACCTTGTCTTCAATCGACGGACAGTAACGCGGGCCAATCCCTTCAATCACACCGGCATACATCGGGCTGCGATCCAGGTTGGCACGGATCACATCATGAGTTTTCTCATTGGTATGAGTGATGTAACACGGAATTTGATGCGGATGTTGTTCACGGTTACCCATGAAAGAAAACACCGGCGTCGGATTATCACCATGCTGCGTTTCCAGCACAGAAAAATCCACGCTGTTGGCATCGATACGTGGGGGGGTTCCGGTTTTGAGACGATCAACCCGGAACGGCAGTTCACGCAGGCGCTGAGCCAGAGCGATCGATGGAGGATCCCCGGCACGGCCACCAGAAAAGTTTTCCATCCCGATGTGGATCTTACCACCCAGGAAAGTTCCTACCGTCAGCACCACGGCTTTGGCGTGGAATTTAAGGCCCATTTGAGTCACCACACCACGCACTTGATCGTTTTCGACGATCAAATCATCGGCGGCTTGCTGGAACAACGTCAGATTGGGCGTATTTTCCAGCGCGTTGCGTACGTACGCTTTGTATAACGCACGGTCAGCCTGAGCGCGGGTGGCACGTACTGCCGGTCCTTTAGACGCATTCAGGGTGCGAAATTGAATACCTGCGTGATCGATAGCTTGTGCCATCAGACCACCCATTGCATCCACTTCTTTAACTAAGTGGCCTTTACCAATACCACCAATGGCCGGGTTACAGGACATCTGGCCCAGGGTATCGATATTGTGCGTGAGAAGTAATGTGCGTTGGCCTGTACGAGCGGCTGCGAGTGCGGCTTCCGTTCCTGCATGACCGCCACCAACCACAATGACGTCAAATGTTTCGTGATAAAGCATGAACGACCTCAGGTATTCAATGAGACTACGGGAAAAATAAAAGGAGGCGTATTCTACCTTCTTTCCACTGGCTAGAAAATCGCTTTTGTGCTTTTTTACGCAAAGGACTTTCAAGTAAATAATATATAAAGATCTATATAGAGATCTTTTATTGGATCTATTATTAGGATCGACGATCTCTGTGGATAACCAGGAAATGATCAACAAGATCATGGATCTTTTCTGGATCGCAACTTGTGATCATCAACTGATCAGTACGAGGATTAGCTGGGATCAAAATGGGTAGTTATACACAGGGCCTCGCAGTGATCAAACTTGTTCTATGGATAACTATAGGTTGATCACCGGATAAGTTCAGACTTATGCACAGGCCAAGTGGTCAATAAATGTTCAATTGTTCGGGGTTTTTATCCCGACGGAACATGGCCGATTGGAAATGAGTAGGGCCAAATACGGTGGCAGCGGCCGTAACAGCCGCTCGCCAGAGGTTAAAAACGTTCAATCACGTCATTCAGCCACTCTTCGGCGGCATCTTCCGGTACCGGATGCTTCTGCACATCAATCAACAGACAGTCTGTCAGCGGGGTGGCGCCGATATCTTCCAACAGGTCATACGCGTGTTGTCCTGCCGCGCAGAACGTATCGTAGCTGGAATCACCGATGGCGATCACGGCGAACTGGAGATCCCGGGTATTGGGCGGGGTATTTTGCAGCGCCAGGATGAAAGGCTGGATGTTATCCGGATACTCACCGGCACCATGGGTGGACGTAATGATCAGCCAGATACCTTGCGCCGGAATGTCGTTCAGATCGGGTTGATTGTGAATGGTGGTCTCTTTGCCCTGTTGTTCAAGCAGATCGCTGAGGTGATCGCCAACATATTCCGCGCTGCCTAAAGTACTGCCTGTGATGATATGAATCATAAGAACCCCGGTATGTGGTCATAAGATGGAAACATGGTAATTCAGGCTAGCAGAATACTAGGGTAAGTTGTGGATAGTAAAGGGCAAGATCATGTTTTGTCCATGAATGGAAAAGGATCCTTGCGGTGGGCAGAGTTATCCACAATGCATAACGGCCGGGGTGGGGGCGATGTGGGATCCACAAAAAAAACGGGCCTGACGCGTTAACGTCAGGCCCGCTGTGGGTATGTCGCCGCTTTACTTGCCGATACAGAACGACGAAAAGATGCGGCCAAGCAGATCATCGGAGCTGAATTCGCCGGTGATCTCATTGAGATGCTGCTGGGCGATGCGCAGTTCTTCGGCCAGGATTTCTCCTGCCATGTAGCCTTCAAGCTGCTGCTGACCGATGTCGAGGTGCTCAGCGGCGCGTTCCAGCGCATCCAGATGGCGGCGACGGGCCATAAAGCCACCTTCCTGATTGCCGGAGAAGCCCATGCACTCTTTGAGGTGGGTACGCAGCGCATCGACGCCCTGACCTGTCTTGGCAGACAAGCGGATCAGGGTCGGCTGACTGACGTGGCAGATCCCCAGCGCTTCACTGGTTTGATCGACCTTGTTACGGATGACGGTCATGCCCATATGATCCGGCAGACGGTCGACAAAATCGGGCCAGATATCTTTCGGGTCGGTGGCATCGGTGGTGGTGCCATCGACCATAAACAGCACCCGGTCAGCCTGTTTAATTTCTTCCCAGGCGCGTTCAATACCGATTTTCTCGACCGCATCGGACGCTTCACGCAGACCGGCGGTATCGATGATGTGCAGCGGCATGCCATCAATATGGATGTGTTCACGCAGCACGTCCCGGGTGGTCCCGGCGATATCGGTCACAATCGCGGATTCTTTACCGGACAGCGCGTTGAGCAGGCTGGATTTACCGGCATTAGGGCGACCGGCAATCACCACCTTCATCCCTTCACGCATGATGGCGCCCTGGTTGGCTTCCTGACGCACTGCGCTGAGGTTGTCGATGATGGCCTGCAGATCGGCGGAGACTTTGCCGTCGGCGAGAAAGTCGATCTCTTCCTCAGGAAAATCAATCGCGGCTTCAACGTAGATACGCAGATGAATCAGAGACTCGACCAGGGTATTAATCCGCTTCGAAAACTGGCCCTGTAGCGATTGCAGCGCGGATTTAGCCGCTTCTTCCGAGCTGGCATCAATCAGGTCAGCAATGGCTTCGGCCTGGGTTAAGTCCAGCTTGTCATTGAGGAAAGCACGCTCGGAAAACTCACCCGGACGAGCCGGGCGGATACCCGGCAGCGTCAGGATGCGTTTAATCAGCATATCCATCACTACCGGACCGCCGTGACCCTGCAGCTCAAGCACATCTTCACCGGTAAACGAGTTCGGGTTGGGGAAGAACAGCGCGATGCCCTGATCGAGCTCTAAGCCATTGGCATCTTTAAATGGCAGATACTCCGCATAACGCGGTTTAAGGGGGCGTCCGGTCACCGCCAGTGCGACGTCCGCCGCTTTCGGGCCGGATACCCGGATAATGCCGACGCCGCCACGACCTGGTGCCGTAGCCTGCGCGACGATAGTTTCGGTAGTCATAACCTTACCTGTTACAGAATCGGATGAGTGTTATTGTAATCAGCGAGCAACAAAAAGGCGACCATCCGGTCGCCTTTGCTTATCCTGAGTGCTTACTTGGTTTTGCTGTGTAAGCCTTTTTTCTCCAGACCTTTGTAAATCAGATTCTGTTGAATCAGAGTCACAATGTTCGATACCAGCCAGTACAGAACCAAACCTGAAGGGAAGAACAGGAAGAAGAAGGTAAACATCACCGGCATAAAGGTCATGATCTTCTGCTGCATTGGATCGGTAATCGTGCTCGGGCTCATCTTCTGGATGAAGAACATGCTGACACCCATCAGCAGTGGCAGGATGTAGTACGGGTCTTGTGCCGACAGATCGTGAATCCAGCCGAAGAACGGCGAATGACGCAGTTCGACCGATTCCATCAGTGCCCAGTACAGTGCAATGAAGATAGGCATCTGCAGGAAGATAGGCAGACAGCCGCCCAGCGGGTTCACTTTCTCTTTCTTGTACAGTGCCATCATCTCCTGGCTCATGCGCTGACGGTCATCACCGATACGCTCACGCATTTCCTGCAGTTTTGGTTGCAGCATGCGCATTTTCGCCATTGAGGTGTACTGTGCTTTAGTCAGCGGGTACATGGCACCACGCACGATAAAGGTCAGACAGATGATCGCCAGACCCCAGTTGCTGACCAGACCCTGAATGGTCGACAGCAGCCAGTGCAGAGGCTTGGCGATGAACCATAACCAGCCGTAGTCTACAACCAGATCCAGGTTTGGTGCGGTAGCCGCCATCTGGTCTTGCAGCTTAGGACCAACCCACAGCGTAGCTTTGAACTCTTGGTGCTGGCCGTTAGCAATGGTTTGATTCGGGATACGGATACCGATGTCGCCCAGATTGCCGATCACGCGTGAGTACAGGTTCGTCCCCGCTGCGTCACGTGGAATCCACGCGGTCGCAAAGTAGTGCTGGATCATCGCTGCCCAACCCTGACCGTTTGGCAGGTTGATAGCCAGGTTGCGATCCTGCATGTCATCGAAGCTGTATTTCTGGTAACGGGTATTTTCACTTGAGTAAGCGCCGCCACGGTAAGTTGGCATTGCCAGGCTGCCGCCTGAATCAAGCAGGTTCTGACGCAGGTGTGCGTACATCCCCATGGTTGCGTTGTCGCCAGAGTTGTTGGCGACATCGTAAGTCACGTCGATTGCATAATCGCCGCGTTTGAAAATAAAGGTTTTGGTGTACTCGATACCGTTTGACTGGTAAGTCATCGGAATACGCAGTTCATCCTGACCATCGGCCAGAGCAAAGCTGTCGCCGTCAACAGTGTAAGTCGGGCGGCTGTTGCTGCTCAGGTCAATACCTTGCGGGCCAATCAGGCCACTCTGGGCGATGAATTGGTGACCTTGGGTGTTTTTCAGCAGAACAAAAGCCTTGTCAGAGTTCAGCTCTTCAGCGTATTTGTTCAGTTTTGCCAGAACGACATCACCACCAACCGTGTCAATAGACAGAGTCAGTACATCCGTGGTGACTGTAATCACTTTTGCCGCAGCATTGGTTGGTGATGGTACCGGATCGAACTCATCGGCCAAAGAAGGTGCCGGAGCACTGCTGCTGGTTTGCGCCTGTTCAACCGCTTCAGGTGCCGGGTTCTTTGCTACTTGCCACTGTTGGAAAAGTAAAAAAGAAACCAGCGCCAAAGCGATCAGCAGGATATTACGTTGAGAATCCATCGTTATTTATCTCTGTCTTGTTTTTGGACTGGTGGAACGGGGTCAAATCCCCCTTCGTTCAAAGGGTGGCATTTTAATAGACGTTTGCCGGATAACCAACACCCTTTTACAAATCCGTGAGCTCTCAGCGCTTCTAACGCATAATTGGAGCAAGAGGGTGTAAATCGGCAGCGAGGGCCGATGAGTGGACTAATGAACCACTGGTATAGTTTGACTAAACCAATGGCTAACCACGAGAAGGGCGAGATAGGCGCTGCCATAACTTTTCGAATAAAGTAAACATTTCTTCATTGCTCAAATCTTGCGCGCTTTTTTTGGCAATCACAACAAAATCTTTGTTGGGTAACTGATGCTGATTGAGGCGGAAGCTTTCGCGGGCGAGACGTTTAAAGCGATTTCGACCAACGGCCGTTTTGATTTGCTTTTTTGGTACCGCTAACCCTAAACGAGGATGAGAAAGGTTATTATTGCGTGCAATGATAGTGAAATGAGGGGAGCCTGCTCGGTGAGCTTGCTGGAAGACGGTTTGGTAATGCTCGGGAGTTAACAAACGTAACTCCCGATTAAATGCGTACGTACTCAAAATAAGCTTACGATTATTTTGACAGGCGCTTACGGCCTTTTGCACGACGTGCATTGATTACTTTACGACCGTTCGCTGTCGCCATACGTGCACGGAAACCGTGAGTACGTTTGCGCTTTAGAACTGTAGGTTGAAAAGTGCGTTTCATTGTTAGTACCTTACTGATCAGTAGTTTCTAGGTTCATAAAACCCGGCGTGGGCAATATATCTTCTCTTTATATAAAGAAAGGACATTCCGACGCCTCTCAACAAAGAGGCGGAATTGTAATCACAGTCACAAAAGGTGTCAATGATTCGGTTTGCCGAAAGCGTAAAGCAAGTCCGAATTCGGTTTACTCTGCGCTTCATACTTTCCGGTCGGGCGATTATACGGAGTCTCGCTGAAATCTCAAGGATCCTTAGTCGATCCCGACCTGATTGAGGAACTTTTTCAGGCGCGGATCCTGTGGATGATTAAAAATATCCTGTGGAGAACCCTGTTCAACGATATTACCCTCGGCCATGAAGATCACCCGGTCCGCGACTTCTTTGGCAAATTGCATTTCATGGGTCACCACCAGCATGGTCTGGTGCTGGGTGGCGAGCTTTTTCATCAGGTTCAGTACTTCACCGACCCACTCCGGATCCAGCGCTGAGGTCGGTTCATCAAACAGCAGCAGTTCCGGCTGCAGTGCCATGGCGCGGCCGATACCGACCCGCTGCTGCTGGCCGCCGGACAGGGCGGCCGGATAGCTGTCGCCTTTGTCACCCAGACCTATGTCTTCCAGAATTTGCTGGGCACGGCCAAGCGCCTGATCTTTTTTCCAGCCGCGCACCGTGATAAGGCCTTCAGCAATGTTCTGGCGCGCAGTCTGGTGGGCAAACAGGGCGTAGTTCTGAAATACGAAGCCGGTTTTGCGGCGCAGGGCCAGCACTTCCGCCTTGCTGTGGTTCTGGCTGTCGACGCTGACATCATCGATGGTGATGGTGCCGCGATCGGCCTGCTCAAGGAAGTTGACGCAGCGCAGCAGGGTCGATTTACCGGTACCGCTGGAGCCGATAATGACGATGATTTCGCCTTGTTCGATCGAGATATCAATCCCTTTCAGGACTTCACTCTGGCCAAAGCGTTTGTGAATATTGCTCAGTTTGATCATCGTGCATACGCCTTATTGAGTTTGTTTTCGGCCCAGGTCTGAATGCGGGTCAGAATCACGACCACACCCCAGTAGATCAGTGCTACGGCCAGGAAGGCTTCAAAGAAGCGGAAACTGGACGAGGCTTCCATTTGTGCCTTGGCCATGATTTCGGCCACACCAAAGGTAAACGCCAGTGAGGTCGATTTGATCATGTCGATAAAGTAGTTCATCAGCGAAGGCAGGGCGACGCGACTGGCCTGAGGCAGAATGATACGGCGCATCGCCTGACCGGTGGTCATACCGACTGACAGACTGGCTTCCATCTGGGTTCGGTCAATACCTATGATGGCGGCGCGAATGGTTTCAGCCATATAGGCCGCAAAGTGCAGAGTGAGGCCAATCACCGCGGCGCTGAACGCGTCAATGCCGACCAGGATCGGAAAAATCTGTGGCAGACCATAATAAAGCAGGAACATTTGTACCAGCAGTGGTGTTCCGCGGAAGAAGCTGATGTACAGCTGACAGAGCGGTTCCAGTACCGGGATCTTGAACACGCGAATATTGGCCAGCAGCACCGACAGAATCAGCGCGAAAATCATGCCCAGTGCGGCCATTTCCATCGTGGTGCTGAGATACTTGAGCAGTATCGGCATCAGCCCCAGCATGTATTGAAAATCAAAGCCCATTTACTTCCCCTCAAAGACAGCAAAAGGCGGAATCCTGCGATTCCACCTTTTTAGATTGGTCGGTTGATGACGATTATTGAGTAATATCGGTACCAAACCATTTTTCTGAAATCTGGCTCAGTGTACCGTCTGCGCGCATCGCAGCAAGTGCCTGGTTCACTTCAGCTTGCAGTTTTTGGCCTTTTTCGTTGTTCACAAACGGCCAGGCGTTCTCGATGGTTTCAAATGGTGAACCGGCCAGTTGCAGTGGCAGCCCTGTTTTATCAATCACTTCCAGTACTGACAGACGGTCCATGACAAATGCATCGGCACGGCCCATCGCGACGTCACGCTCAAAACCGGTGTCATAGGTTTTAATGTTGATTTTGCCGTCGGTATCGTATTTGCGCAGCAGTTGTTCAAAGTTAGAGCCCAGATTAACCGCCACGGTTTTGCCGGCCAGATCTTTAATGCCCTGAATGCTGTCGTTACCCTTGCGCACTGCAATTTGAGCACCATCAATCACGTACGGGTCAGAGAACAGGTATTTGGCCTGGCGCTCTTTGGTGATGGTGATCTGGTTTGAGATGGTATCGATACGACCGGTTTCCAGCAGACCAAACAGGCCGGAGAAGTTCGAAGTCACATATTCGACATGATAATCGTTACGTTGACCGATTTCGTTCCAGACATCGACTTCAAAACCTTGCAGTTGATCCTGCTTAACGAAAGTAAACGGGAAGTAACGGCCTGACATGCCGACTTTGATGTCCGTTGCTGCCTGTACGGTGGCGGCAGAAAGTGCCAGTGCGGCCACTGCCAGTTTAATCCAGTTTTTCATCTTGTGACTCCTCATTATTTTAGTGTCTCATTTTACTGTTGAATTTCTCAATAGAAGAAATAACTAGTGGTTATTAGCCATAACTATATTATGCCGCTATTTTGGGGATAACTTGGATGAATTTTCCAGCATGTGGATCATTATGTGGGTAAATATAGGACTAATTGCCAGGATCCGGCAGATTGGCTCGAAAACATTGTGAATAACTTGGATCTTATTCACTGGATCGTGGATCAATCGCTGGCGATCTGAGTTATCAACAGGTAGAATTGCCAGTCTTTACCGATCATTGATTTAGAGTGAGGGAATTGTGTCATCTTCGCTATGGTTGCAGTGTCTGCAACAGCTACAAGAAGAGCTGCCAGCCGCAGAATACAGCATGTGGGTCCGTCCGTTACAAGCGGAGCTCAATGACAATACTCTCACTTTGTTTGCGCCTAACCGCTTCGTACTCGACTGGGTACGCGACAAGTACATCAACAACATCAACCGACTGCTGAAAGAGCATTGCGGTCAGGATGTACCAAGCCTGCGTTTTGAAGTCGGCAGCCGCCGGGTGCAAGCACCCAAACCGGCACCGGTCCGTACTGCGGCCGACGTGGCGGCCGAATCTTCAGCTCCTGCTCAACTGGCGCGTCGTCAGCCGATCAATAAAACCTGGGATGATGATGCTGCGGCAGCGGCCGACATCATGCACCGCTCTAACGTGAACCCGAAACACAAGTTCAATAACTTCGTGGAAGGTAAGTCGAACCAGCTTGGTCTGGCGGCGGCACGTCAGGTGTCGGACAATCCGGGCGCGGCGTATAACCCGCTGTTTCTGTACGGTGGTACCGGCCTGGGTAAAACTCACCTGCTGCATGCGGTCGGCAATGCTATCGTGGATAACAACCCGAACGCTAAAGTGGTGTACATGCACTCTGAGCGTTTCGTGCAGGACATGGTGAAAGCGCTGCAGAATAACGCGATTGAAGAGTTCAAACGCTACTACCGCAGTGTCGATGCACTGCTGATCGATGATATTCAGTTTTTTGCCAACAAAGAGCGTTCGCAGGAAGAGTTCTTCCACACCTTTAACGCCCTGCTGGAAGGCAACCAGCAAATTATCCTCACTTCTGACCGTTATCCGAAAGAGATTAACGGGGTGGAAGATCGCCTTAAATCGCGTTTTGGCTGGGGTCTGACGGTGGCCATTGAGCCGCCGGAGCTGGAAACCCGGGTCGCGATTCTGATGAAAAAGGCGGAAGATCACCAGATTCATCTGCCCGACGAAGTGGCGTTCTTTATCGCTAAGCGTCTGCGCTCCAACGTGCGTGAGCTGGAAGGCGCACTCAACCGGGTGATCGCCAACGCCAACTTTACCGGCCGTCCGATCACGATTGATTTCGTGCGCGAAGCGCTGCGCGATCTGCTCGCACTGCAGGAAAAACTGGTCACCATCGACAATATTCAAAAGACCGTTGCCGAGTACTACAAGATTAAAGTCGCGGATCTGCTGTCAAAACGCCGTTCGCGTTCGGTTGCCCGTCCGCGTCAACTGGCCATGGCGTTATCGAAAGAACTCACCAACCACAGCCTGCCGGAAATCGGCGATGCGTTTGGTGGCCGTGACCACACCACGGTGTTACACGCCTGTCGTAAAATCGAACAGCTGCGTGAAGAGAGCCACGATATTAAGGAAGATTACTCCAACCTGATTCGTACGCTTTCTTCCTGATTCGCGCTATGCTTAGCGCTGATTTTTCGCGTCGTATATCCAATATCGTTTAAGAGCACACTATGAAATTTACGATTGAACGTAGTCACTTCATTAAACCACTGCAACAAGTGTCGGGAACCATTGGCGGCCGGGCCACGTTGCCGATTTTGGGTAACCTGTTGCTAAAAGTGGCAGACAATCAGTTGTCGATGACCGCGACCGATCTGGAAGCGGAGCTGATCAGCCGCGTGACGCTGGAAGGGGACTTTGAAGCGGGCAGTATTACTGTACCGGCGCGTAAGTTTCTCGACATTTGTCGCGGCTTGCCGGATGCGGCGGTGATCACTGTGCTGCTGGAAGGTGACCGGGTTCAGGTTCGCTCCGGCCGCAGCCGCTTCTCGCTGGCAACCTTACCGGCCAATGATTTCCCTAATATCGAAGACTGGCAGAGCGAGGTCGAGCTGACTTTAAGCCAGGGCGATCTGCGCAGCCTGATTGAGAAAACCCAGTTTTCGATGGCTAACCAGGATGTGCGTTACTACCTCAATGGTATGCTGTTTGAAATCGACGGCAGTACCCTGCGCAGCGTAGCGACGGATGGCCACCGTATGGCGGTCTCCCAGACCCCGCTGGCGGGCGATTTTGCCCACAAGCAGATCATCGTACCGCGCAAAGGTGTTCTGGAGCTGGTCAAGCTGCTGGATGCGCCGGAACAGCCAGTGACGATTCAGATTGGTGCGGCTAACCTGCGTGCAGAAGTGAACAATTTTATCTTTACTTCAAAGCTGGTTGACGGCCGTTTCCCTGATTATCGCCGCGTATTGCCGCAAAGTACCAACAAAACGCTGACCGCCGGCTGTGATGAGCTGCGTCAGGCATTTTCCCGTGCGGCGATTCTTTCCAATGAAAAATTCCGTGGCGTACGGGTTAACCTGGCCGACAGCGAAATGCGCATTACCGCCAATAACCCGGAGCAGGAAGAAGCGGAAGAGATGCTGGATGTCGGCTTTGAAGGCGATGCAATTGAAATCGGCTTCAACGTCAGCTATGTACTGGACGTGCTCAATACGCTGCGCTGTGACAATGTGCGGGTGTCGATGTCGGATGCTAACGCCAGTGCGCTGATTGAAAACGTCGATGACGACAGCGCCATGTACGTGGTAATGCCAATTCGCCTCTAGTGCTCGGCTCACATACATCATGCCTCTTACTCGTCTGATTGTTCAGCAGTTTCGCAATATTAAAGCCTGTGATATCGATTTATCATCAGGCTTTAACTTTCTTATTGGCCCCAACGGCAGTGGTAAAACCAGTGTACTGGAAGCGATTTATCTACTCGGTCACGGCCGCTCTTTTAAAAGCTCACTGACTGGCCGGGTTATTCAGAATGACTGCCCGGAACTGTTTGTGCACGGGCGTTTTTTGACCTCGGATCAATTTGAGCTACCCATTGGCATTAATAAGCAGCGTGATGGCTCGACAGAGGTTAAAATAGGCGGTCAGTCTGGGCAGAAGCTCGCCCAGTTGGCGCAGGTTCTGCCGCTGCAACTCATTCATCCGGAGGGGTTTGATTTGCTGACGGACGGGCCGAAAAATCGCCGTGCCTTTATCGACTGGGGCGTCTTCCACAGCGAAAAAGGTTTCTTTGATGCCTGGGGGCGTTTCAAGCGGCTCAATAAACAGCGCAATGCACTGCTGAAAACCGCGACCCGCTACCGTGAACTCAGTTACTGGGATCAGGAGTTGGCCCGGTTGGCACACAATATTGACCAGTGGCGTGCGGCGTACATCGAGCAGATGAAAGGCGTGGCCGAAGAGCTGTGCCGCACCTTTCTGCCCGAATTTGACATCAGCCTCAAGTATTACCGGGGCTGGGACAAAGACACTCCGTATCACCAGATACTGGAGAAGAACTTTGAACGTGACCAGTCTCTGGGCTACACGTTCAGTGGTCCGAACAAAGCCGATTTAAAAATCAAGGTGAACGGGACGCCGGTAGAGGATGTTCTGTCACGCGGTCAGCTGAAACTCATGGTCTGCGCCCTGCGTGTTGCACAAGGGCAGCATCTGACCGAACTGACCGGGAAGCAATGCATCTATTTGATTGATGATTTTGCCTCCGAACTCGATAGCCAACGTCGTAAGCGCCTTGCTGACTGCTTAAAAGCGACGGGGGCACAAGTTTTTGTAAGTTCTATTACTGAAAGCCAGGTTGCCGACATGATCGAGTCAAATAGCAAGATGTTTCATGTGGAACATGGCACAATAGGGCAAGGATAAATAGTGAGAGAGTAACTCATGTCGAATAATTACGATTCATCGAGTATTAAAGTACTGAAGGGTCTCGACGCGGTACGTAAGCGTCCGGGGATGTACATCGGCGACACTGATGATGGCACCGGTCTGCACCACATGGTATTTGAGGTGGTGGATAACTCGATTGATGAAGCGTTAGCGGGTTACTGTAAAGATATCATCGTGACGATTCACGAAGATAACTCAGTATCGGTCAGCGATGATGGTCGTGGTATTCCAACCGAACTTCACGAGGAAGAGAATGTTTCCGCGGCAGAAGTGATCATGACAGTACTGCACGCCGGCGGTAAGTTTGACGATAACTCCTACAAAGTATCCGGTGGTTTGCACGGGGTAGGTGTGTCGGTGGTGAACGCGCTGTCTGAGAAGGTGGAGCTGACCATTCACCGTGGCGGCCATATCCATACCCAAACCTATCACCACGGTGTACCGCAAAATCCACTGACCGTGGTAGGCGACACTGATCTGAGCGGTACCAAAGTCCGTTTCTGGCCAAGTGCGGAAACCTTTACCAACATTGAATTCCACTACGATATTCTGGCTAAGCGTCTACGCGAGCTCTCTTTCCTGAACTCCGGCGTGTCTATCAAGCTGGTGGATGAGCGTGACAGTAAGCAGGACCACTTCATGTATGAAGGCGGTATCCAGGCGTTTGTCAGCCACCTTAACCGCAACAAAACCCCGATTCATGAGAAAGTATTCCACTTTGTGCAGGAGCGTGAAGACGGGATCAGTGTGGAAGTGGCGATGCAGTGGAATGACAGCTTCCAGGAAAGCATTTTCTGTTTCACCAACAACATTCCACAGCGCGATGGTGGTACCCACCTGGCTGGTTTCCGTGCGGCGCTGACCCGTACCCTGAATACCTACATGGATAAAGAGGGTTACAGCAAGAAAGCCAAGACGGCGACCTCGGGGGATGATGCGCGTGAAGGCCTGACGGCTGTGGTTTCGGTTAAAGTTCCGGATCCGAAATTCTCCAGCCAGACCAAAGATAAACTGGTTTCGTCGGAAGTGAAATCGGCGGTGGAATCGGCGATGGGCGAGAAGCTGAACGATTTCCTGGCCGAGCACCCGAATGAAGCGAAAACCGTATGTAGCAAGATCATCGATGCGGCCCGTGCCCGTGAAGCGGCGCGTAAAGCACGTGAGATGACACGCCGTAAAGGTGCGCTGGATCTGGCCGGTCTGCCGGGTAAACTTGCCGATTGCCAGGAGAAAGATCCTGCACTGTCTGAACTCTACATAGTGGAGGGTGACTCTGCGGGCGGTTCCGCCAAGCAGGGCCGTAACCGTAAGAACCAGGCGATTCTGCCGCTGAAGGGTAAAATCCTTAACGTTGAGAAAGCACGCTTCGACAAAATGCTCTCTTCTCAGGAAGTGGCAACGCTGATCACCGCGCTCGGCTGTGGTATCGGCCGTGATGAGTACAATCCGGATAAACTGCGTTACCACAACATCATCATCATGACCGATGCGGACGTTGATGGTTCACACATCCGTACTCTGCTGCTGACCTTCTTCTACCGTCAGATGCCGGAGCTGATTGAGCGTGGTTACATCTACATTGCTCAGCCACCACTATTTAAAGTGAAAAAAGGCAAACAAGAGCAGTACATCAAAGATGAAGAAGCGATGAACCAGTACCAGATTGCTCTGGCGCTGGATAACGCTGCGCTGCATGTTAACCCTGAAGCACCGGCCATGGCGGGGGCGTCACTGGAAAAACTGGTGCAGGATTACCACGCCGGTATCAAGCTGGTGGAGCGCATGAGCCGCCGTTACCCTTATGCACTGATTCATGAGTTTATCTACACCCCGCGCCTGACCGCGCAGCAGTGTCAGAACCAGGCTGAGGTTCAGACCTGGACTGAGCAACTGGTGACTCAGCTCAATGACAAAGAGTCTGGCGCTAACCAGTACAGCTTTGTGGTCGAGCACAATGAAACCACAGGTGCGTACTCACCAAAAGTGAAAGTGCGTACCCATGGTGTGACTCATGATTATCTGCTGAGTGTTGATCTGCTGAACTCGAAAGAGTACGCCAAACTGGCGGATCTGTCAGAAGCGATGAATGGTCTGATTGAAGAGGGCGCTTACATTCAACGTGGTGAGCGCACTCAACCGGTGAGCAGCTTTGTTGAAGCGCTCGACTGGCTGATTAAAGAGTCACAGCGTGGTCTGAGCCGTCAGCGCTATAAAGGTCTGGGCGAGATGAACCCTGATCAGCTGTGGGAAACCACCATGGATCCGGAAACGCGCCGCATGATGCAGGTGACGATTGAGGATGCCGTCGGTGCTGATGAACTGTTTACCACACTGATGGGTGATCAGGTTGAACCGCGTCGCGCGTTCATTGAAAACAACGCCCTGAAAGTGGCGAACCTGGATGTCTAGTTGCCAGCTTGGTTAACCGATACAGCAAGAGTTAACCACCCAAGCATAAGAAAGCAGCGCCTTGAGCGCTGCTTTTTTTTGCCGTGTTTTCCGCCAATTCGGCGCGCTGATATTCCCCAGGCTGCTACGCAAAAAACATTGCGGCATTTTTGATGAGCGGCAAACGGTTTGCGCAGAGGAAGGCGAGTAGGTGCGGCAGACAATGCAAAAAATTTTAATCTGCGCGCTTGAAAGTGAATTTTGCGTCCTTATATCTGTGTTGTAGGGAGATGCCAGACGGGTCTCCCGCAGCCACCCACCTTTTCGCTCTTGAGAGGAAAAGGCCGGCTGCTCAACCCAACCGGGCATGCTCAGGTCATATGAGTGAGTGATGCCACTTAACACACTGTTAAGACTATTGCTTAAGAAAGAGGATAGGATATGAGAACTGTTGATTTTACTCCGCTGTACCGTAATGCGATTGGTTTTGATCGCCTGCTGAACATGATGGAAGCAGGCGGCGCCAAAAACACCCAGGGCGGTTACCCTCCGTACAACATCGAGCAGCAGCAAGAGAATAAATACCGTATCACCATGGCGGTAGCCGGTTTCGCCGAGCAGGATCTGGATATTACCCAGCACGAAAATACTCTGATTGTGCGTGGTGAGCGGGCACCGGAAGAGAACAAAAACTATATCTACCAGGGCATTGCGGAACGCGACTTTGAGCGTAAGTTCCAACTGGCGGATTATGTCAAAGTGGTGGGTGCGCAGATGGAAAAAGGTCTGCTGCACATTGATCTGGAGCGGGAAATTCCGCAGGCGATGCAGCCACGTAAAATCGCCATCAACGGCCAGCAACTGATTGGCGACGAGTAACCGCGAGCGCTGATACTCAGCGTGTGGTTGTTACAGGCAAATAACACGATGGCCCGCAGATGCGGGCCTTTTGCTGTCTGGCGCAGGGCTATCAGCCTTGCTGGTAGGCTTTCGCCACTTCTTCAGCGATGATGGCAATGCCTTGTTGCATCGCTTCATCACTTTGCACATAGTTCATGCGCAGGCACTGGTGCGCATGATCCCAGTCTTCTTTCTGGCCGATAAAGAAATACTCTCCCGGTACAATCAGCACACCGCGTGCTTTGAGACGGCGGTACAGCTCCATGGTGGTGATCGGCAGTTCATCAAACCACAGCCACAGGAAAATCGCACCTTCCGGTTTATGAATACGGAAGCGCGGATCCGGCATGGCCTGTTGCAACAGTTCAACCGCACGTTGTGATTTCTGGCGGTAGAACGGCTTGATGATGTCCTGACTGACGCGCAGCAGATCGCCTTTTTCGATCATACGGTGCGCCAGAGCCGGGCCGACACTGCCTGGTGCCAGGCTGATGATGCCATTCATGTTGGCCAGGGCTTTAGTCACTTCCTCGCTGGCAATAATGATCCCGCAGCGTACACCCGGCAGGCCGAGTTTCGACAAGCTCATGCACAGAATGGTGTTGTCGTTCCAGAATGGCTGCACATCTTCAAAAATGATATTCGGGAACGGCAGACCGTAAGCATTATCAATAATCAGCGGAATGTTATTGGCACGAGCCAGCTGATCCAGTTTATGCACTTCTTCATCGGTCAGGACATTGCCGGTCGGGTTAGTCGGGCGCGAGGCACAGATAGCGGCGACCGACTCATCCACCTGCAGCTGTTCGAAGTCAACGTGATATTTGAACAGGCCGTTATCAAGCAGCTCGATTTCCGGATGGTAGGACACGAAGATATCTTCATCGATCCCCGCATCGCCATAACCGATGTATTCCGGTGCCAGCGGCAGCAGAATCTTCTTATGGCTGCCATCTTGCTGTTTCCCGGCCAACAGGTTGAACAGGTAGAAAAAACCGCTCTGACTGCCGTTGGTCAGGCTGATGTTTTGCTCGCTGATATCCCAGCCGTAGGTGTCACGCAGCAGTTTAGCCAGCGCCTTAATAAAGACGTCTTTGCCCTGCGGGCCGTCATAGTTGGTCATCGCGGCAATCAGCGAGCCGTCTTCGAGCATGTCCTGGCTGGCGAGTTTGAAGTAATCGAGCATGGCCGGAATGGCCGCCGGGTTACCGCCACCCAGCATGATCGCGCCTGGCGTGCGCAGACCATCGTTTAAATCGTCCATTAACTGGGTAATACCGGAGTACCGGTTAAATTTTTCGCCAAAAGTTGAAAACTGCATTGCTCGACTACCTGATGAGTTGTGTTTGTATATTTTAGTTTAGCGGGAAGAATATCCGCCATTTCGCTTGATTCTTGAACATACCGCAATGCTTTTGGCAGGCAAAGTACTATTTTGTTTTAGATCAAAAAACAAGGCCAACTCCGGGGAGTTGGCCTTGTTAACAGGGGATAGTAACGCTGAACTTATTTCTGCAGCAGTGAGATGTCCGCCACTTGCAGGAACAGGTTACGCAGGTTATTAAGCAGGGTGAGGCGGTTTTTCTTCAGCGCTTCATCGTCTGCCATCACCATGACGTTATCAAAGAACGCATCGACCGGCTCACGCAGTTCAGCCAGCTGGCTCAGCGCTTGCTGGTAGTTACCGGTCGCAAAGGTCGGCTCCAGCGCTTCGGTCATGATTTCAACACTTTCCGCCAGCGTCTTCTCAGCGTCTTCCTGCAGCAGAGCCAGGTCAATCTCTTGCGCCAGTTCACCGTCGAACTTAGCCAGAATATTACCTACCCGTTTGTTGGCTGCCGCCAGTGATTCTGCGGCTTCCAGAGCACGGAAGTGCGAGACGGCTTTCACGCGCTGGTCGAAATCAGCCGGTTTGGTCGGGTTACGCGCCAGCACCGCCTGGATGATGTCGACACTAAAGCCTTCATCCTGGTACCAGGCACGGAAGCGGCCGAGCATGAATTCAATCACATCCTGCTCAACGTTGGCGTTGGTCAGGCGGTCAGCGAACAGAGATTTCGCTTTTGCTACCAGGTCAACCAGATCCAGGTTGTAGCCGTATTCAACGATGATACGCAGTACACCCAGTGAAGCGCGACGCAAAGCGAACGGGTCGCTGCCTTTTGGTGCCTGACCGATACCGAAGATACCGACAATGGTATCCAGCTTGTCAGCCATGGCCAGCGCAGAGGAGACACCGTTGCCTGGCAGATCATCACCGGCGAAACGCGGCATGTACTGCTCATTTAGCGCTACGGCTACTTCTTCGGCTTCGCCGTCGTGACGTGCGTAGTGCATACCCATGACACCCTGGGTGTCGGTGAACTCGAACACCATCGAGGTCATCAGGTCACATTTCGCCAGCAGGCCGGCACGTTTAGATTTTTCCACATCGGCGCCAATCTGGTCAGCAATGTAGCCAGCCAGTTCGGTGATGCGATCGGTTTTGTCTTTAATGGTCCCGAGCTGCTTCTGGAAAATGGCTTGCTCCAGTTGTGGCAGACGGTCAATCAGCGGACGCTTCCGGTCAGTGTTGAAGAAGAACTCGGCATCGGCCAGACGCGGACGAACCACTTTCTCGTTACCTTCAATCACGAAACGTGGTTGTTTCGATTCGATGTTGGAGACGAAGATGAAGTTCGGCAGCAGCTGGCGATTTTCGTCGTAAACCGGGAAGTACTTCTGGTCACCCTTCATGGTGTATACCAGGGCTTCCGCCGGAACTTTCAGGAATTCCTGCTCGAATTTTGCCGTCAGTACTACCGGCCATTCGACCAGTGATGCCACTTCTTCGACCAGATCATCTTCCAGATCGGCGACACCGCCAACCGCCGCGGCCGCTTTTTGTGCGTCGGCCAGGATGATCGCTTTACGTTCATCGTAATCGGCCATCACTTTACCGCGCTCTTTGAGGATCTGCGGGTACTGATCAGCTGAGTCGATAGTGAATTCGGCTTCGCCCATGAAACGGTGACCGCGGATAGTGCGTGCCGATTGCACGCCGAGGATTTCACCTTCGATCAGGTCGCTGCCAAACAGCATGGTCAGGGTTTTGACCGGACGGATAAACTGGGTTTCTTTGTCGGCCCAGCGCATCGGCTTGGCAATCGGCAGATTGTTGAGTGCTTTGTCAGCCAGCTCAGCCAGGATTTCACTGGTGCTCTGACCGATGACTTCCTGTTTGAACAGCAGCCATTCACCTTTGTCGGTCGTCAGACGCTCAGCCTGTTCAACCGTGATACCACAACCGCGTGCCCAGCCCTGAGCGGCTTTAGTCGGGTTGCCGTCAGCATCGAATGCCGCACTGACTGCCGGACCACGTTTTTCAACCACTTTGTCGGCCTGACGCTCGGCCAGGTCGGCCACTTTCAGGGCCAGACGGCGTGGTGCTGCATACCATTTTACACCCTGGTGGGCGATATCAGCTGTTTGCAGCTCGGCTTCGAAGTTGGCTGCAAACGCTTCAGCCAGAGTACGCAGTTGCGTTGGTGGCAGCTCTTCGGTACCCAGCTCAATTAAAAATTCTTTTGCCATGTGACGTCTTCCCCTTACTTCTGGTCGGATGGTTTGCACATCGGGAAGCCCAGAGCTTCACGTGAGGCGTAGTATGCCTCGGCTACCGATTTGGTCAGGTTACGGATACGCAGAATGTAACGCTGACGCTCGGTGACCGAAATGGCTTTACGCGCATCGAGCAGGTTGAAAGCGTGGCCCGCTTTCAGAATGCGCTCGTAAGCCGGCAGAGGAAGTGGTTTTTCCAGCGCGATCAGGTGCTGACACTCTTTTTCACACTGATCAAAGAAACCAAACAGGAAGTCGACGTCAGCGTGTTCAAAGTTGTAGGTCGACTGTTCTACTTCGTTCTGGTGGAAGATGTCGCCGTAAGTCACTTTACCCAGCGGACCGTCAGTCCAGACCAGGTCATACACAGAATCGACGCCCTGAATGTACATCGCCAGACGTTCAATACCGTACGTGATTTCGCCGGTGACCGGTTTACATTCCAGGCCGCCCACTTGCTGGAAGTACGTAAACTGGGTGACTTCCATGCCGTTTAACCAGACTTCCCAGCCCAGACCCCAGGCACCCAGAGTCGGGTTTTCCCAGTTGTCTTCCACAAAGCGGATATCGTGGACACGCGGGTCCAGTCCCAGCACTTCCAGTGAGCCCAGGTACAGTTCCTGCAGATTATCCGGAGAAGGTTTGATCACTACCTGGAATTGGTAGTAGTGCTGCAGGCGGTTCGGGTTCTCACCGTAGCGGCCGTCAGTCGGACGGCGGGATGGTTGAACGTACGCTGTTGCCATCGGCTCAGGACCGATAGCACGCAAGCAAGTCATTGGGTGAGAAGTACCTGCCCCCACTTCCATATCCAGTGGTTGAACGATGGTACAGCCTTGTTGGGCCCAATAATCCTGCAGCGCGAGGATCATACCCTGAAAGGTTTTGATGTCGTATTTTTGCATAGTCAGGTTCGCGCGATTCTTTTGTCTGAAGTGATAAAAAATAACAATCAAGTATACCGAGTTCTGCCCCGACAAAGTAGAGGAAATCTTGCTTAATTAATCGGCAAAAATCTCTTTTAATGGAGTTTTTGTCGTTTAAGCTGCTTAAATTTCCCACTTGTCGCTTTTTTGCCACCCAAGGCTTGTACTCTGCGTCTGGGCTGGATAGAATCCGGTTCGTCTTTGGGGAGTAGCTTATCGAACCTGCAGCCACGCAGTTCGGTTCGTCCGTCAACATAATTGGTGCCAAATCACCATGGCGTTCGAGACACGGCACACGCTGTGTTTAGCAAGACCTTAGACAAACAACACGAACCGGGGTGGGGCGTGGCGTTTGTCTATGGTTTTATAATAATCCCGCCCCATTGAGCAAGTCGTGAGCGTTTTAGCTATTTCAATTACTACCGTTGCGCTGGCAGAAATCGGGGATAAAACCCAGCTGCTATCTCTGTTACTGGCCAGCCGGTACCGTAAACCTATTCCTATTATTGCCGCTATTTTTGCTGCTACCATCGCCAACCATGCGTTAGCTGCCTGGCTCGGTGTTGTCGTAGCGGATTACCTGGCGCCGGAAGTTCTTAAATGGGTGCTGGTGGCCAGCTTCCTGGCGATGGCGGGTTGGGTGCTGATCCCGGATAAACTCGATGATGATGAAGAGATCTCCAACCGTGGTCCCTTTGTTGCCAGCTTTATTGCTTTCTTTGTGGCGGAAATCGGTGACAAAACTCAAATTGCGACCTCGATTCTCGGCGCGCAGTATGCTGATGCGCTGACCTGGGTGGTGCTGGGGACGACGATTGGTATGCTGCTGGCTAACGTGCCTGTGGTGCTGATCGGTAAATTGTCGGCGGATAAAATGCCGCTTGGTCTGATCCGTAAAGTGACAGCGGCGCTGTTCCTAGTGCTGGCGCTGGCTGCGGCATTTTTCTGATTCCGAGTGAGCTGATTCAGAGCGTGACAGAGGCCAAACTTGTCGGCTGCAGAGCATGCTAGGGTAAGGATAACCATCACCGCAAGAGGGAAGGTTTATGCTGACACGTTATATGGGAATGAGCGCCAAGAGTCAGAGTTATCTGTTTAGCTTTGGTCTGGCACTGACGTTACTGGGGATGTCGTTAACCGATATGTGGCTACCCATGGTGGTGGGGGCCATTATCATGACAGGTTTAACCGTCGAGTCCTGGATTCGCGTCGCGCACATCATTCCGCTGCATGCAGAGATGCGTGCCATGCAGCAACAGCTATATAGGCTGCAGGCCGAAATCCGCACACTGGAACAACAAGATTAAACAAAAGGCTGCCTCAGGCAGCCTTTTTTGATCGTTAACCCGTATCCAGCCATCATTGTGGATGATGAGGGATTCCCGCGCTGCTGGTTTAAACCAGCAGCGGAGCTTTAAATCAGGCCGGAGCAGCCGTCACGCCAGGCCTTTCTTTATCAGGAACTGGTAGGGCAGTTCATCGGTCTTGGCTGCCAGCAACTGGTGGTCCATAAAACGGCAGAAACTCGGGATATCGCGCGTGGTGGACGGGTCGTCTGCTTTAATCAGCAGTACGTCGCCGTCTTGCATGGTGCGCATTGTCTTCCTGACCATCATCACTGGCTCGGGGCAGCGTAATCCTTGCGCTTCTAACGTTAACGTGGCTAATTCAGGATTAAATGTCATGGTCAAACCTAATTGATGTCACAAATCAGACTCAGATGATACTGGTGAGGAAAAAATATTCAATAACCACTTGGCAAAGTGATCTTTTTGTTTTAATTTAGTTAACAAGTTGGTAACAAAAATCGAAGGGGTGCAAGATGTTAACAGCACTAGACAGACTGACCATCTATTCGGTTCTGTGTTTTATTTCGTTCTGCGCCCTCGTTATGCGGTCTCCGGTTGAGACCTCATTAATGCCATTATTTGGTGTAAGTGCTTCGCTTTTTGGAATCTGGCTCGAGATGCGCCGCTGGCAAGGCACATCGGAAGAGCAGGAAAACTAACACACTTGTCAAACTACGCTCAGATACATTCCGACACTATCCCCAGTTTTCTTGGGCTTCCCCGCTGAAAGGCGGGATTTTTTTTGTTTATTAGTTACACTCTGCTTTATTGCTTTTCAACCCGGGATTATGCGTGGAACTTGAAGATATTTACCGTCGTGATTTGAATCTGTTAGTGGCGCTGCGGGTTCTGGTGGAAGAGTGCAGTGTCAGCAAGGCGGCTGAGCGCCTCAGCCTGAGTCAGTCGGCGATGAGCCGGGTGCTGGGGCGGCTGCGTAGTCTACTCGACGATCCCCTGTTTACCCGTCATGGTCAGCATCTGATCCCAACTGAAAAGGCTCTGATTATCAATCAGGCACTGGGAGATCCGCTGGAGTCGCTGCGTCAGTTGCTGTCGCCGCTTGAGTTTGACCCCGCATCTTGCGCTCAGACTTTTACCATTGCTACTACCGATTATGCGATGCAGACCATTTTGCCGTTTGCCTTGCCGCGCATTTATCAGCAGGCGCCACAGGTCGCGATAGAGCTGCTGCCGTTGCAGCATGAAAGGCTGCTCGATCAGCTAACTTACGAGGGGGCCGATCTGGCGATTTGCCGTCCGACCCACTCGATTGAACCGCTGCACAGTGAGATTCTCGGCCGGGTCGGAGTGTTGTGCCTGATGTCGCGCCAGCATCCGCTGGCCCGGAAAACTATGACGCTGGCGGATTATCAGGCGGCGCCGCATGCGATGATCGCCATTAGTGACGGGGTAAAAGCATTGCTCGAGCAGGCGCTGCAAGGGTTGCCGCCACGCCGTATGGTGTTGCGCGCTTATCATCTGGAAGCGGCCCTGGCAATTATCGACACCATGCCGCTGATCATCACCGTGCCGGCCGATTTGGCGTATCTGGTCGCCGAACGGCATGATTTGGTGGTGAAACCGCTGCCGTTTGCCTTTACCCCTTTTGATTACTCGATGATCTGGCATCCGCGCTGCCACCATTCGCCGGCCCAGGAGTGGCTGCGGGCAGTGGTCAAGCAGGAGTGCAGTAAACTGATTGCCACACGGGTGACAGAGATGGGGCTGGAAAGTCCGGAGCCCTGAGCAGGCTCCGGTAGAGAGAATTACAGCTTGATGACCACGCGGCCGGTGATCTGGCCATTGGTGATCTCTTCGGCGAACTGCGGCGCCTGTTCGAGAGTGATTTCATGGCACGCCTGGTCGAAATAGCGGCTTGGCAGCAGATCCACCAGCTGTTGCCAGGCGGCGATACGTTTGTCACGCGGGCACTGCACCGAATCCACCCCTTGCAGACGCACGTTACGCAGGATAAACGGCATCACAGTGGTCGGCAGATCAAAGCCACCGGCCAGGCCGCAGGCGGCGACCGCGCTGTTGTAATCCATCTGCGACAGCACTTTGGCCAGTACCTGGCTGCCGACAGTATCAATCGCACCAGCCCACAACTGTTTCTCCAGCGGACGTGCCGGCTGGGCAAATTCATTGCGGTCAATAATGCGCTTGGCACCCAGTTGTTGCAGCAGCGGGCTGTTTTGCTCGCTGCGTCCGGTCACTGCGGCAACCTGATAACCAAGTGCGGACAGCAGCGTGACCGCCACAGAACCCACGCCGCCGCTGGCACCGGTCACCAGCACTTCGCCGGAGTCGGGTTGCACGCCAGCGTCAATCAGGGCCTGCACACACAACATGGCAGTCAGGCCTGCGGTGCCGACCATCATCGCTTGGCGGGCTTCCAGACCTGCAGGCAGCGGCACCAGCCAGTCGGCTTTGAGGCGCGCTTTTTGCGCCATGCCGCCCCAGTGATTTTCACCCACACCCCAACCGGTCAGTACCACGGCATCGCCGGGTTGATAGCGCTCATCAGCAGATTCCAGCACAGTCCCAGCCAGATCGATGCCCGGTACCATGGGGAACTCACGAATGATTTTGCCTTTGCCAGTGATGGCCAGGCCATCTTTATAGTTCAATGAAGAGTAATCGACCGCGATCAGCACTTCGCCTGGTGGTAGCTGCGCTTCATCGATTTGTTCGATAGTGGCGATGGTACGTTTGTCTTCCTGGTTGAGAATCAAAGCTTGAAACATGGAGCTCTCCACTGGTGGATAAAAGATACCGCTAAGTGTAGACCTGATAGGTTGATGAATTAAATGAAACTTTAGCATTATATCTATGCATCAAAAGCATAATAATAGTGTGGTTATATCTGAGGGGGATGTGCGGGAGGTTTCTGTCCTGGGAGAATAAAGAGTGGAGCATGGTAAAAAAAAACAGCCACCGCGGGCGGTGGCTGCAGGCAGGGTGACATCGCTATTTGGCGAGGAAGAAACGATAGGCCGGGTTATCGGTCTCGTCTTTATATTGATAGCCCAGTTCGACCAGGTGCGCCGAGAAGCGGCTCAGATCGTCAGCATCGAGTTCAAAACCACACAGTACACGGCCGTAATCGGCCCCGTGGTTACGGTAGTTGAACAGGCTGATGTTCCAGTGGGTACCGAGGGTGCTGAGGAATTTAAGCAGCGCGCCCGGGTATTCCGGAAACTCAAAACTGTACAAGCGCTCTTTGAGTGGCTTGGACGGACGTCCGCCAATCATGTAGCGAATGTGCAGCTTGGCCATTTCATCATCGGACAAGTCCTGAACCGGATAGCCGGACTGGCGTAGTTCGCTGATGATGGTTTTCAGCTCTTCCGGACCGCCGAGCAGGCGGATACCGACAAATACGTTAGCCAGTTCGTCATCGCTGTAGCGATAGTTAAACTCGGTCACCGCCCGGCCGCCGATGATCTGGCAGAACTCAAAGAACGCGCCTTTGCGCTCCGGAATCGTGACTGCCAGCAAGCCTTCGCGTTTTTCGCCCAGTTCACAGCGTTCTGACACATAACGCAGGCCGTGGAAGTTGGTGTTAGCACCAGACAGCACGGTGGCCAGCTTCTGATCTTTGAGCTCATACTGCTCGGCGTATTTTTTCAGACCAGCCAGAGCCAGTGCGCCCGAAGGTTCAGCAATCGCACGGGTGTCTTCGAAAATATCTTTCACTGCGGCACAGATTTCATCGCTTGATACGGTAATGTGGCCATCCAGATACTGCTGACACAGACGGAAGGTTTCATCGCCGATCCGTTTTACTGCAACACCGTCAGCAAACATGCTGACCTGATCCAGCACCACAGGCTCTCCGGCATCCAGCGCAGCTTTCAGGCAGGCCGAATCTTCCGGTTCAACCGCAATCACTTTCACTTCCGGCATCAGCTGTTTGACCAGCACTGCGACACCAGCCGCCAGACCGCCGCCGCCTACCGGGACAAAAATGTAGTTGAGGTGGCCGTTCTGCTGCAGCATTTCCATGCCGATGGTGCCTTGCCCGGCGATCACCAGCGGGTGATCGAACGGTGGCACGAAGGTGTAGCCGAATTCGGCCGACAGGCGCTCCGCTTCCGCTTTGGCTTCGTCGAAGTTACTGCCGTGCAGGACCACGTTACCACCGAAGCCTCGTACGGCCGCCACTTTGATATCGGGTGTGGTGCGCGGCATCACGATCGTGGCTGGTACGCCCAGTTTGGTGCCGGACAGAGCCATGCCCTGGGCATGGTTACCGGCTGAGGCAGCGATCACCCCGGCGTTTCTCTGCTCTTCGGTCAGGTTGGCCAGCATGTTGTAGGCACCACGCAGCTTAAACGAGTGCACCGGCTGACGGTCTTCACGTTTAATTTGTACCTGGTTGCCGATACGCGCTGACAAACGCGGCATATCCTGCAACGGCGTGACCGTGGCCACTTCGTAGACCGGAGCACGCAATACCTGGCGCAGATAATCTGCGCCGGTTTGTTGGGTGAGCGTCATAAGCTAGCCTCCTAGCTTAGATTTATCTCGCACCGCACCTTTGTCAGCACTGGTTGCCATGCTGGCATAAGCTTTGAGTGCAAATGAAACTTCACGCTGGCGGTCAACCGGCTGCCAGCCGATTTGATCCTGCTGCTTGCGACGCTGTTCCAGTTCCTGATCTGAGATCAGCAGTGAAATCGAGCGGTTCGGAATGTCGATCGCGATACGATCGCCCTGTTTGACCAGGCCAATGGCACCTCCGTTGGCGGCTTCCGGTGAAGCGTGACCAATTGACAGGCCAGAGGTACCGCCGGAGAAGCGGCCATCAGTCAGCAGCGCACACTCTTTACCCAGCCCCATGGATTTGAGGTAAGTGGTCGGGTAGAGCATTTCCTGCATGCCCGGGCCGCCTTTTGGTCCTTCGTAGCGGATCACCACCACGTCACCGGATTTCACTTTACCGCCCAGGATGCCTTCAACCGCATCTTCCTGGCTTTCGAATACCACCGCCGGGCCTTCGAATTTCAGGATACTTTCATCTACACCGGCGGTTTTAACAATACAACCGTCCAGGGCGATGTTGCCCTTCAGCACCGCCAGACCGCCATCCTGACTAAAGGCGTGTTCTTTGGTGCGGATACAACCTTGCTCACGGTCGTCATCCAGCGTGTCCCAGCGGCAGTCCTGTGAGAATGCCTGCGTGGTACGGATCCCGGCCGGGCCAGCGCGGAAGAAGGTTTTGATCTCTTCAGCGTCGGTCTGAATCACATCGTACTGCGCCAGCTGCTCAGCCAGCGACAGGCCAAGTACAGTGCGGGTGTCATCGTGCAGCAGGCCGGCACGTTGCAGCTCGCCCAGAATGCCCATTACGCCACCGGCGCGGTGCACATCTTCCATATGGTATTTCTGTGTCGACGGCGCCACTTTACACAGGTGCGGAACCAGGCGTGACATGCGGTCGATATCCGTCATGTCGAAGTCCACTTCACCTTCTTGTGCTGCGGCCAGCAGGTGCAGTACCGTGTTGGTTGAACCGCCCATGGCGATATCCAGTGCCATCGCGTTCTCAAACGCATCTTTGGTGGCGATATTACGCGGCAGGGCAGTTTCGTCATCCTGCTGGTAGTAACGCTTGGTCAGCTCGACGATGCGGCGACCAGCGCTCAAAAACAGCTCTTGACGGTCGGCGTGGGTGGCCAGCAGTGAACCGTTACCCGGCTGGGACAGGCCCAGCGCTTCGGTCAGGCAGTTCATCGAGTTGGCGGTAAACATACCGGAACATGAACCACAGGTCGGACACGCTGAACGTTCAATCTGTTCGCTCTGCTCATCGGATACTTTCGGGTCGGCGCCCTGAATCATGGCATCGACCAGGTCGAGCTTGATGATTTGATCAGACAGCTTGGTTTTACCCGCTTCCATCGGACCACCGGACACGAAAATGGTCGGAATGTTGAGGCGCATCGACGCCATCAGCATGCCCGGAGTGATTTTGTCACAGTTGGAGATACACACCATGGCATCGGCACAGTGCGCGTTGACCATGTATTCCACTGAGTCGGCAATCAGTTCACGTGATGGCAGTGAGTACAGCATGCCGCCGTGACCCATCGCAATGCCGTCATCGACCGCAATGGTGTTGAACTCTTTGGCGATACCGCCAGCCGCTTCGATTTCACGTGCCACCATCTGACCCAGGTCTTTCAGGTGAACGTGGCCTGGGACGAACTGGGTGAACGAGTTCACCACGGCGATGATCGGCTTGCCGAAATCTTCATCTTTAACGCCAGTGGCGCGCCACAGTGCACGGGCACCTGCCATGTTGCGACCGTGAGTGGTGGTCGCCGAACGATACTTAGGCATATTGTCTCTTCCTTAAGCGCAAATTTTTTGCTGTAAATTGTTGTTTGGGAGTTCGTTGCTTTTGATCGGCGTAACGTCGACGCTGCGAATGTCCCATAATTTTTCAATCTGGTTGGTCAGGGTGGTGATTGGTCGATCACTGTCGACGATGATCTCCACGCTGGCAATTCTGCTTTCATGGTTCTGAGTGGCGGCAACCTGACGAATGATGAACCCGCGGTGACGCACGACACGCAGTACACGCTCCAGCAGGACCGGTTTGTCGTCTGCTTTAATGTCGAGTAGATATCTTTGCATAGTGAGCGTCTCCTAGGTGTTCTCTAACATGTCATTGTTGGACGCGCCCGGCGGTACCAACGGCCAGACGTTTTCTTCTTCGTCGATGGCAACATGCAGCAGGTAAGCGGTTTTACTGGCTAGCATTTCTTGCAGTGCCGGTTCCACTTCTTGTTTACGGGTGATGGTTTTACCAGGGATATCAAAAGCTTTAGCCAGCATGATGAAATCCGGGTTGTCATCGAGAATGGTTTCGCTGTGGCGGCCGTCAAAGAACAGTGACTGCCACTGACGTACCATGCCCAGACGCTGGTTATTGAGCAGTACCATCTTGACCGGGATCTGGCGGCGTTTCAGCGTACCCAGCTCCTGGATGTTCATCATAAATGAACCGTCACCGGTCACCAGAACGGATTGGTCGTCAGGACGGGCTACTGCCGCGCCCATCGCGGCCGGCAGACCGAAGCCCATGGTGCCAAGGCCCGAGGAAGAGATAAAGTTTTGTGGCTGACGCGGCTGAATATGCTGCGCAGCCCACATCTGGTGCTGGCCGACGTCGGTTGAGACCATCGTGCTGTCCGGCATCATGTCAGACAACTGCTTAAGCAGCAGCGGAGCGAAAATCGGCTCGCCCGGGTGGTCGTAACGCCACTTAAACCCACTGCGCAGACTTTCACTGTGGTGAACCCAGGGTGAAATGTCGTGGCTCAGCTCCAGCTGTGGCAGGATAACATTGATGTCACCACGCAGCGCGGCGTGCGCCTGACGCAGTTTGTTGAATTCAGCCGCATCGATGTCGATGTGAATCACTTTAGCGTGCGGGGCGAACGTATCCAGTTTACCAGTCACGCGGTCATCAAAACGGGCGCCGACCACGATCAGCAGATCGCTTTCCTGGACCACCAGGTTAGCGGCTTTAGTGCCGTGCATGCCCAGCATACCGAGGTAGTGCGGGTCGTGACGTTCGATGGTGCCAAGGCCCTTCAGGGTGCTGACCGAAGGCATCGGGTTTAAGCGCAGGAATTCGCGTACCGTTTCCGTGGCGTGCGCCAGTTGTACGCCGCCGCCGACATACAGCACCGGACGCTTGCTCTGTGCCAGCAGTGCCTGAGCTTCGCTCAGCTGGTCTGCGGTGACTTGTGGCATGGCTGGTGGAGTAAAGGCAGGCAGGACGGTGGTCGGCGCCTGAGCCAGTTGCACATCCTTAGCGATATCAACGATGACCGGGCCAGGGCGGCCGGTTTTGGCCACTTCGAACGCTTCAGCCAGCGTTGGTGCCAGTTCATTAATATCGGTAACGAGGTAACTGTGTTTGGTACAGGACAGAGACATACCGATCACATCCATTTCCTGGAAGGCGTCGGTGCCGATGTGGGAACTGGCAACCTGACCGGTAATAGCAACGAGAGGAACGGAATCAAGGAAAGCATCGGCCAGGCCGGTGACTAAGTTGGTGGCGCCTGGGCCGGAAGTGGCCATACATACTGCCACGTCCTGTGTGGCTCTTGCCATGCCGATAGCGGCCATAGCTGCTCCCTGCTCGTGTCGGCACAGAATGTGCTCAACACCACCATCATACAATGCATCATAGATGGGCATGATGGCGCCGCCGGGGTAACCAAAAACGGTTTTGATTCCCTGCTGTCTTAATGCGGCTACGACTAATTGTGCACCTGTCATCGTAGGCCTCCCTGGCAGCGATCCGACTCGCTGTTTTGTGTTGTTGTGTTGTGCTTGCACGTCATGTGCGGGCTCCCATTCTTCCTATTATACTGAGTAAATTATCATCAGTATGTGCTTTTTTAAGTCTATTCAGTTGCAAAAAAACCCCCGGACTTTTCAGTGCGGGGGTTTTTTGAATCTGGTCTTTATTTTGCGCCCACAAGCCCCCGCGCGGTCATAATCAGGACCACGATAATAAGGCTAATCAGAGAGTTGAAACGGGCGTATAAATTCATCTTACTTATTCTGAATAATTGTCGTACCTGAGTACGAAAGTGTTTGCGTCCTTAGTGGTAACACACATTTCCGTTATCTGACAAGCAAAAACTCATTCTTTTTTCATATTCCGATTTTTGTGCGCCGGGTTATATAACCAGTCAGGCGCGGAGTAAGCAAGCGAATAGCCGGGCTGAATGGTTTTTAATCAATCACTAAGGATAGACATGGGACTTGCGATTATTCACAGCCGGGCCAGTATCGGCGTTCAGGCTCCGGAGGTGACTGTGGAAGTGCACATCAGTAACGGTATGCCGGGTTTTACTCTGGTCGGACTGCCAGAGACCACTGTTAAAGAGTCGCGCGACCGGGTACGCAGTGCGATCATCAATTCCAAATTTGAATTTCCGGCCAAGCGGATTACCGTCAATCTGGCCCCGGCGGACCTGCCTAAAGAGGGCGGCCGTTTTGACCTGCCGATTGCGCTCGGTATTCTCGCGGCCTCAGAGCAGATCCCGGACAGTAAGCTGAATGAGCATGAATTTATCGGTGAGCTGGCGCTGTCGGGAGAAATCCGCAGTGTAAAAGGTGTCCTGCCGGCGGCGCTCGCGGCTAATCAGGCCCGGCGTCATTTGGTGGTGCCGCATTATAATGGCGATCAGGCGGCCTTAGTCGGCGCGGATCGCCATCGCTCGGCGCAGACTCTGCTGGAGGTGTGCGCGGATTTGTGCGGTCAGCAGAGCTTGTCACTGTTTCAGAGTGAGGCGACCGAGAGTGTCCCGCAAGCGAATCGCGACCTGCAGGATATAATTGGTCAGCATCAGGGGAAGCGCGCGCTGGAGATAGCGGCAGCCGGTAATCATAATTTACTGTTCCTCGGCCCGCCCGGCACTGGCAAAACCATGCTGGCTTCGCGCTTGTGCGATCTGCTGCCGCAGATGAGCGATGCTGAAGCAATGGAGACGGCCTCGGTGGCGTCGCTGACCCAGCAGGAGATCAATCAGCATAATTGGAAACTGCGGCCGTTTCGCGCCCCGCATCACTCGAGCTCGATGGCAGCGTTGGTCGGCGGCGGCACGATTCCGCGTCCGGGCGAAATCTCGCTGGCGCATAACGGCCTGCTGTTTTTAGATGAAATGCCGGAGTTTGAACGTAAAGTGCTCGACTCGCTGCGTGAGCCGCTCGAGTCGGGCGAAATCATTATTTCCCGCGCGCAGGGTAAGACCCGCTTTCCGGCCCGCTTTCAGCTGGTCGGAGCGCTCAATCCCAGCCCGACCGGTTATTACGAAGGCAATCAGGCCCGTGCCAATCCGCAGATGATCCTGCGTTATCTGAGTCGTCTGTCCGGTCCGCTGCTGGACCGCTTTGATATGTCGATTGAAATTCCGGCGCTGCCCAAAGGTACGCTGGCGCATGGTGGCGATCGCGGTGAAGCGACCGCTATGGTCAAACAGCGCGTGCAGCAGGCGCGTGAAGTGATGCTGGCGCGCAGCGGCAAGGTCAATGCTTTGCTGCAGAGTCGCGAAATCGAGCAATTTTGTCCGCTTAACCAGGCGGATGCGGAATTTCTCGAAAACGCGCTGCATCAGTTAGGGCTGTCGATCCGGGCTTATCACCGTATCATTAAAGTGGCGCGCACCATTGCCGATCTGCAGGGAGAAGCGCACATTCAGCGCGTGCATTTGGCGGAAGCGCTCGGTTACCGCGCTATGGACCGGTTACTTAAACAACTCACTGCGCAATCGGTGTAGATAGTCTGTCAGCACGGCTACTCTGACCATTGGCGCGGATATTTCATTCACTGGGTGAGCGGGTATAATAGCGCGCTGTTTTTTTATTCAAATATCTGACCCCGGTTCCGATTATGCTGGCTTACCCTTTACTGATACTTAATGTGCTGCTGGTGGTGCTGAACACCATGTTTGCGTCTGTGTTGATCTGTGCCATTGCGCTGGTCAAGGTGCTGCTGCCGAGCGTCAGGCTGAAAACGGCGGCGACGTGCATAGCCGATAAAGTGATGTGGCTGTGGGCCAGTTTGAATCTGATGATTCTGACCGTGTCGAACCGGGTGGAGTGGCAGATTGAAGGCGGAGAGCAACTGCATAAGCAGGGCTGGTATCTGATAATGAGTAATCATCTCAGCTGGACCGATATTGTCGTGTTGTGCAGCGTGTTTAAAGATCGCATCCCGATGCCGAAATTTTTCCTTAAGCAGCAACTGCTGTATGTGCCGTTTATCGGCATGGGTTGCTGGGCGCTGGATATGCCGTTTATGCGCCGCTACTCACGTGAATACCTGATCCGCCATCCGCACAAGCGCGGACAGGATCTGGCCACCACGCGCCGTTCGTGCGAAAAATTCAAACATAACCCGACCACGGTGGTGAACTATGTTGAAGGCACTCGCTTTACCAGTGACAAGCAGCAGCGCAGCCGTTCGCCTTATCAGCATTTACTGACGCCGAAATCCGGCGGCATTGCTTATACTCTGGCGGCGATGGGGGAGCAGTTCTCCAATATTATCGATGTGACCCTGGCTTATCCGGACAATAGTGCTAAGCCGTTTCGTGACATGCTGATGGGACGCATGAAGCGTATTGTGGTCCAGATTGAAGTACTGCCGGTCGATGAGCAGGTCCGTGGCGACTACTTTAATGACAAGCGGTACAAGCGTCAGTTTCAGCGTTGGCTGGGTAGTGTATGGCAGGCTAAGGACCAGCGCCTGGCCCAAATTCATGCCGTGCGCGCTGAGCATGACAGCACGCCGCAGGTGCAAGAGCCCAGCGTCTCTGTCGGTAAGTAGGACGACCGGGCCTGAGGGCAGTACCTTCCCATTCTGGGGATGGTCTGGCATTCAGGGTAGTAAGACTAACCTTTAGCAACAGAGTCACAAAAGGGAGCCGCAGCTCCCTTTTGTGTATGGGGTGTCCCCCGCCCGTGCGGGCCACCATTTATTTTGTCAGCAGGTTATTTCGCCAGCAGGAAGTTGACCAGTTCGATGTACTCATCAACGGTTTTGATGTCCTGAGCCTGAACCAGATAGTGGTTGTTGACCACAACTGACGGTACCCCGCGCAGGCCGCTGGCCTGGAACTGTTTATCAAAACGACGCACCATAGAGTCAACCGCAAAGCCGTTGAACGCTGCATCAAATTTCTCGCCGCTGATGCCTTCATCAGTGAAGATCTGGCGTAGCTCAGCGTCGTCTTTTGGTGGTTTGCGCAGGTTATGGATGCGGTTAAACATGACCGGAATCATTGTGTTTTCCACGCCCAGAGAGACCATGGTCGCGTAAGCTTTGCTCATTGACTGGCCCATGTTGCCGCCCATGAAAGAGACATGGTTCTTTTGCAGTTTCACGCCTTCGGGCAGGCCGGCCTGCAATTGTCTTACAATCGGTTCGAACGCATTACAGTGCGGGCAGTAAAATGAGAAATATTCGACTACGCTCGGTTTGCTCGAAGGTTCCAGGTCCAGCACTTTGTAATGCACACCTTCTTTGAACTGTGCAGCATGTGCTGACAGGCTTAACATCAGGGTTGCAACCAGTGCAAACAGCTTTTTCATTCGTGACTCCATGATTCTTATTGAATTGCAATTTACCATTGTGGCATCAGAGAGAGCGCCGGCTCTTCCAATGCGGCGAGTTGTTCTTTAAATGCCAGTACCTGACTCTCCCAGTATTTCGGGTCATTGAACCAGGGGAAGGCCAATGGAAAGGCCGGATCCTGCCAGCGCTTTGCCAACCACGCCATATAGTGCACCATTCGTAGACCACGCAGGGGCTCGATTAGTTTCAACTGACTGTGGTTAAAATCGCAGAACTCCTGGTAGCCTTCAAGCACAATATCCAGTTGCAGCAGTTTTTCCTGCCGCTCGCCACTGAGTAACATCCACAAATCCTGCACCGCCGGACCGTTGCGTGCGTCATCAAGGTCGACAAACATCGGCCCGTCACGCCACAGAATATTACCCGGATGGCAGTCGCCATGCAGACGAATCGAGCGGTAGTCGGGTTGCCAGTGTTGTTCGATACGCGTGATCAGCAAGTCGAGATCATTGAAGAAGCTGGTTTCCAGGTGGGCCGGTATACATTG
Source organism: Vibrio sp. ABG19 (assembly GCF_029962385.1). Lineage (NCBI taxonomy): Bacteria > Pseudomonadati > Pseudomonadota > Gammaproteobacteria > Vibrionales > Vibrionaceae > Vibrio > Vibrio sp. ABG19. The sequence continues at coordinate 1,269,158 of NZ_CP071708.1, forward strand.
TGACTGTTGCAGCAGGGTACGCGGTTGATAGAGATATTCGTCCAGGCCGATGGTCGGACGATGGCGGAAGGTCTGGCTGGCGCCGACTTTGTGGATACGGCCGAGAAAACGTCCGACCCACTCCAGCTGTTCTTGGTTATCGACTTCGAACTGGCGACCGCCGACACTGTTGAACAGGGCAAAGTGATAGCCCTGATAGTGGTGCAAGGTCATACCGTTAATCACCAGCGGTGCGGCCAGCGGAATTTCGGCTTCAGCCAGTTGCAGGGCAAAATCGTGTTCTTCCTGAATCTGCTCCACGCTCCAGCGTTGCGGACGGTAAAACTTAACCACAAAGCGGCGTCGTTCTTCATCGGTGAATTGGTAGACCCGGTTTTCGTAACTGTTCAGCGCCAGAAAGCCGGACTCGGCGCGCACGCCGATACTTTCCAGCGCGTACCACATCAGGTCCGGAGTCAGGGCGTCAAAATGGAAGCTTGCTTGTGTCATGGTTATAAAAAGGGCTCATTACTGAGCCCTTTGCCATCTGTTGCGGCGGGAAAATGCAGCTATAACTTTTTGATAAAGCGGCTTTCTACCTGCAGCGTGAATTGTTGACTGTCTTCGGTCAGTATAAACTGAATTGTCGCGACCGGAGAACTGAGATTTTCCGCTTTGATGCCCAGACTCATCGGCAGATTGAGCACTTCACCGGGCTGAACCTGCACCGTCTGCTTGCCGTACCAGGTGACATCATTCAGACCGGACACATCGAGACGATAGGTGTGAGCCTGCTGGGTTTTGTTAATGATTTTAAGGGTATAGGTATTTTCGACTTCACCGGCACTGTTGGTGCGAAACAGCTGATTGCGATCGCGAATTACGCTTAGTCCGGCCGGATCGACACTCGCCACCTGAGCAACAAACAGACCGATCATCAGCAGCATTACCGCACCGTAGCCGAGCAGTTTTGGCCGCATCACCTTGGTATGTTTGCCGGACAGACGGTGTTCTGTGGTGTAGCTGATCAGTCCTTTCGGATAGCCCATGCGTTCCATGGTGGTGTCACAGGCATCGATGCAGGCGCCGCAGTTAATGCATTCATATTGCAGCCCGTCGCGAATATCAATCCCGGTCGGACAAACCTGGACACACAGGTCGCAGTCGATACAGTCACCCAGACCGAGCGCCTTCGGGTCGGCTTTACGCGGCCGCGGGCCGCGCTGCTCACCGCGCTTGGCGTCATAGCCGACAATAAAGGTGTCTTTATCGAACATCGCAGACTGAAAGCGGGCATAAGGGCACATGTGGATACACATGATAGATCGCATCCAGCCCGCGTTACCGTAAGTGCAGGCGGCAAAAAACAGCACCCAGAATACCGGCCAGAAGCTGGCATTGAGGGTGAAGAAATCGATCACCAGCGCGCGCACCGGAACAAAATAGCCGACAAAGGTAAAACCGGTCAGCAGGGCAATTGCCAGCCAGGCAAAGTGCTTGGCGGTTTTGCGCACAGCGAGATTCGCATTCAGTTTGCCGCTGTCCTGCTTACGCCGTTTGTTGGCGCTGCCTTCCAGTTTTTCCTCAAACCAGATGTACATAAAGGTCCATACGGTTTGCGGACACAGATAGCCACACCACACCCGGCCTAAAAAGGTGGTAATAAAGAACAGGCCAAAGGCGGCGATCATAAACAGCAGGGCGAGCAGGGTGAGATCCTGCGGGTAAAGGGTGGTACCAAAAAAGTTAAACTGCTGATTACCGATATCGAGCAAAATCGCCTGGCGTTCACCGTAAGAGATCCAGGGCACCAGGCCGAATAACAGCAACAAAAACCAGCCGCCGTAACGGCGCAGTTGCTGATAGACGCCTTTGCTTTCACGCACGTAAATGCGGTTACCCGGATTGAAACGGTCTCCTTCCTGACCTTTGTGGGTTTTGGGGTTAAAGACTTTCGGAGTGACGTCTTTGACGTCAATCTTATCCTTACTCATCAAACTATCCTTTTGGGCAGCGGGTGCGATTTCTGTCGTTCGCACTCTGTTTTGACATTGCAGCGGGCTCATCGCTGTTCACCAACGCTGATTGCTCGGGCAACCGGGCTGGAGAGGCTCTTTTCTATGTAACCTGGTGATTATAGCGTCAATTCAGCCAGGCTTTTTTTACCGCTATCAATCTTTAACAACAAAACGGATGCAAAAAGAAGAGCGGCCGTGGGCCGCTCCTGGGGATGAGAGGGTCGCTCAGTCGATGATGCCGCGCGCGCGCAATATGGCGGTTTTAAAATCCGGCTCGTAATCCTTCTTGATGCCCGGTATTACTTCGTTTTTGCTGCTGTTGCGCATTTTGAGATGGTAAATCAGCACATCATCGGTCAAATCCTGTAGCTGTCCCTGATAGCCCGCTTCTGCCGCCAGTTTGGCGATAAAGGCCACCAGGTTGAAATCAGACTCTTTTTGCCACTCGGGCTCAAGCAATTGCAGCAGTTCTTCAATACGATGGCATTGCATGGCTTTCTCCATATTTTTTGTAATGGTATGCGGCTAAGTTATCAAAACAGGGCAGGAATACAATTGATATGTGTAAAGACAATCGATATGTACAAATACAAGCGTTACGCACAAACCACTCGTTATGAGCGAGTGGTGAACGGTGTAGGGAAACGGAAAAGAAAAAAGCGCAGTGAAAACTGCGCTTTTCTATTTAAGCGGCCTTAACCACTTTTGTTTCCGGCGATGCAGAAGCTGCATTTTTCTCGACAAGAGTTGGAGCGGGCGCGACTTTTTTCGCAACCGGCGCAGCAGTAAAACCACTACGACGGCGCATTGCACTGGTATTCGTGTGCGAAAACCTGACGGATGTTGGGCGCATTATTAACCTAACGGTCAGGCATATCCATTGCCGGTCAAATGGCCTGAACAAGGATGAGCTGAACTTCCGCCGGGGCAGAAGGGGCGCTCTTCTGGCACTCGCCAATCCAAATCTTTGCTCAGGAATAACGATATGCATGCATATCGAAAATAGAGTAGCACCATGCCAGGATTTGGTCGATAGTTGAGCAGAGATTCTACACAATTTTTTTGCATCGCTGAGGGGCAGCCTTTCGGTAAGAGTGTGAGCAATAGTATGAAAGTCCCATTGTGATCGGGATCTTTTCCGCTTTACACTGGGAGTTCATCAACAGGAGGTACGTATGTCGTTTCTGAAGAAAACCCTCGCCAGTTTCGGTATCGGATCCGCGAAAGTCGATTCAGTCCTGCAACAGGAGACGCTGTTTCCCGGCCACAAAGTCAAAGTGACGATTCACGTCTATGGCGGTGCCACTGAGCAGGCGATCGATAATATCGAGCTGAAATTATGTTGCCGTTATATCGAAGAGGTGCACAGCGGGCAGGGGGAGCAAGCGGATAGTCAGACCCGCCGCATCGCCCAGACTTATGTCCTGGCCAGCTGGTCGCTGCCGTATGCATTTACCATCGCCAGTGGTGAAACGCGTGATTTTGAAGTCGAGCTGGATGTGCCATGGCATACACCGGTCACCATTGGGGATGCCAAAGTATGGCTTGAGACGGGCCTTGATATTGCCATGGCGCTCGACCCGGCTGACAAGGATATTCTCACTGTGCGTCCCGATCCCCTGATGGATGGTATTTTTACCGCATTGGAAGAGCAGGGCCTGCGTCTGCGTCAGGTTGAGTGTGAAGCAGCGCAAGGCTTCGCGCTGCCGTTTGTGCAGGAGTTTGAATTTGTGCCAACTGATGGCCCGTTTCACGGCCGCTGGCGCGAGCTGGAGATTGTGGCTTACCGCGATGCGGATAAGCTGCAGATGTGGTTCGAGATTGATCGTTTTCAACGCGGTGCGCGCGGCATGCTGGCCAGTCTGCTCGGGCGCGGAGAGCTGAAACGTCAGCTCACCATTGCGGCCGATACCCCGCCGGAGAGGGCCGGTCAGCAGATTGTTGATTTTCTCGATACCTCTTCCTGACACGATTCTGGCTTACACATGCTCGCTCAATGTGCCATACTGGATGTGAATTCTTTAGTATGGATTGATATATGTCAGTGAGTGATTACAGTGTCAAAGAGGAAGTGGCCAATGCCATCAGCCACGGCATTGGCCTGATTTTAGGGATTGTCGGTTTAGTGCTGCTGCTGCTCAAAGCGTTTGCCCACAGCGCAGATGCGCTGACCATCACCAGTATGAGCGTTTACGGCGGCAGTATGATAGCGCTGTTTCTGGCCTCCACCCTGTACCATGCCATTCCTCATCAGCGTGCTAAACGCTGGCTGAAAACCTTCGACCACTGTGCTATCTACCTGCTGATTGCCGGTAGTTACACGCCTTTTTTGCTGGTCAGCCTGCGCACCCCGCTGGCGATCAGCCTGATGATAGTGATCTGGTCGATTGCCCTGCTTGGTATCTTATTTAAGGTGGCGTTCATTTACCGTTTTGAGAAGTTGTCGCTGGTGACTTATCTGGCGATGGGTTGGCTGTCGCTGGTGGTGATTTATCAGTTGGCGCTGAATCTCGATATCGGTGGCCTGACGTTGCTGGCGCTGGGTGGTGTGGTGTATTCACTGGGGGTGATTTTTTATGTCGCGCAGCGCATTCCGTATAACCACGCCATCTGGCACGGTTTTGTGCTCGGTGGCTGTGCATGTCATTTTATGGCGATTTATCTGTATATCGATCCGGTGTAACGGATATTGACCTGATGTCATTGATATCACTATGGTAGAGTGGTTATCGATCAGCTGCACTCAGCATTGTGGGTGATAACCAACAAAAAAGCACTCCGGTTGTGGAGTGCTTTTGTTTTGGCTGTCCCGTCCGGGAATACGCTGCCCGGCGATCGACTAGCGGGTTTGCAGATTTTCGACGCTAACCCGGATCTGGTAACGTTCGGCCTGGTCAGTTGCCAGCTTAAGTTCTTTACCGGCTACTGCGGTCTGCGGGCGCAGGTAAGTTTCCGCCATGCGCTTGATTGACTGCCAGATGGTTGCGCTGTCGTGACTCAGTACCTTGCCCTGTTCGTCCATCAGTTCAACATTGAGTGCAATGCTGATCACCGACTGCAGGCTTTGGTTAGTGATCGCGGTCGGTATGATCAGGTGTCCGTCTTCGTAACGGGCGCTGCCGAGCACGATATCCACGCCGGACTGGCTCAGTTGCAGCGTCGGTTTGGTGCTGCCTACTTCAACCAGAGTGCCGCGCTGGCGTGGTACCAGCGGTGCGGCGATGAGCGGGGCCGCTGCTGCGGCTGGTGCTGCCGTGGTGACCGGACTGGTTTCGGTACGGTTTTCGGCCGCAGGTTTTGGTTTTGCTGGCGCGGCAGGCTGTACATAGTGCCAGGTGAAGTCGTCATTCAGTTCGACCTGGCGACCGTCATCCAGAGTCACTCTTTGCGCAGCCTGAACGACTGGCGCTGTCAGCGCGGCGACACAAGCGGTCGCTAACAGAGTCTGCAGGTATTTCATCATTATCCTCAACGTTTCCAGAACGCAGGGAAAAACAGCACCAGAATGGTGAGGATTTCCAGGCGTCCCATCAGCATACCAAAACTTAAAATCCACTTCGCACCGTCAGACAGGGAAGCAAAATTACCGGTTGGGCCAATCACATTACCCATGCCCGGACCGACGTTGGCCACCGCAGTGACTGCGCCGGAAATACTGGTAATGGTATCCAGTCCCATCGCCGACAATGTGCCGGCAATCAGGACAATAGTAATCACAAACGTCAGGCCGAATGCCACGACGGAACGCACGATATCTTCGTTAACCGGGCGTTGATTATAGCGCTGCACGAATACACCAGACGGATGAACAAGGCGCATCATCTGGTTATTAAGCAGGGTAAAACAGATCTGAAAACGGAAAATCTTAATCCCGCCGGCAGTTGAGCCGGAGCAGGCTCCCGCCATCATCAGGAAGGCAAACAGGGTGCTTGGCAGCGCGCCCCAGGCGGTGAAATCATCCAGGCCAAAACCTGTGGTGGTCACCACGGAAACGATGTTAAACATTGAGACCCGCAGCGCATCAAGTATGCTGTAGCCGTTATGCCAGTGCAACCAGGCCGCGACAATCAGGCTGGCAACGACAAACAGCACAAAGAAGCCACGAACCTGGGCATCCTGCAGCAGCTCCTGTGGCTGACGTTTACGCAGTGCGGTCACAAACAGCAGGAACGGTAAGCCGCCGAGGAACATAAACAGGGTCGCGACCCAGTGTGAACCGTGCGAGAAGTGGTTCATTGAGCCATCGGAAGTGGAGTAGCCGCCCGTCGATAAGGTGGTAAAGGCATGGTTGATGGCGTCAAACATGCCCATCCCGGTCAGCATATAGCCGAGAATACACAAGCCGGTCAGCACCAGATAAACAATCACAATGTTTTTAGCTACGGTTTTGGCGCGCGGACTGCTTTTATCCGACCAGTCGGAGGATTCGGTCTGGAACAGGCGCATACCACCGACGTTAAGCATCGGCAGCACCGCTACCGCCATCACGATAAAGCCAACCCCGCCCAGCCACTGTAGAATCGAGCGCCACAACAGAATGCTGGGTGCCATGTCGTCTAAGCCGCTCAGTACGGTTGAGCCGGTGGTGGTAATGCCGGACATGGTTTCAAAATAGGCGTCAGTGAAGCTGATGTGGTTAATGAACACGAACGGCAGGGCGGCAAACGCGCTGGCGATGGTCCACACCAGACTGGTGATCAGAAACATGTCACGCACACTGAGGCGAAAATCGGCAGTGCGTCCCAGCGTCAGGCACAGGAACGCGGCCACATGGGTGATGATCACCGCCTTGGCAAAGTCGAGAAAACCACCGGTACCGGTAAAAAAAGCCACCAGAGTGGGGACGTACATGAACAGTGCCAGTTTGGACAAAACCAGGCCGATCACGAACATTATCGGGCGTAAATTGAGCATGACGCCGTATACCTACAAGAAAAACGGGCTGGGTTGGAACAGAGCTTCCACGTCGGGCACGTATTTTTTATCAACCAGAAACATCACCACGTGATCATCTTGTTCAATCACAGTGCGGTCGTGGGCAATCAGGACCTCTTCACCACGCACAATCGCACCAATGGTGGTGCCCGGCGGCAGGCGAATATCACCGACCGCGCGGCCGACCACTTTGGAGGTGGTTTCGTCACCATGGGCAATCGCTTCAATTGCTTCGGCTGCACCGCGGCGCAGCGAAGACACGTTCACGATATCAGCGCGGCGTACGTGGGTTAGCAGGGCTGAAATGGTCGCCTGCTGCGGTGAAATCGCCACGTCAATCACGCCGCCCTGCACCAGGTCGACATAAGCGCCGCGCTGGATAAGCACCATCACTTTTTTGGCACCCATGCGTTTGGCCAGCATGGCTGACATGATGTTGGTTTCATCTTCGTTGGTCAGGGCGATAAACACATCGACCTGATCGATATTCTCTTCGGTCAGCAGCTCCTGATCGGCGGCATCGCCGCAGAAGACAATGCTGTTTTCCAGCTGTTCCGACAGCTGTTCGGCGCGCTGATAATTGCGTTCAATCAGCTTGACGCTGTAGCTGTGTTCGAGGCGTTTGGCCAGGCTGGCACCGATGTTACCGCCACCGACAATCATGATGCGGCGATACGGTTTTTCAAGGCGCTGCAGCTCACTCATCACCGAGCGGATGTGGTTGCTGGCGGCAACGAAGAACACTTCATCATCGGCTTCGATAATGGTGGTGCCCTGCGGGCGGATTGGCCGTCCCTGACGGAAAATCGCCGCCACTCGGGTATCGATGTGCGGCATATGCTCGCGCAGGGCGGACAGGGCGTTACCAACCAGTGGGCCGCCGTAATAGGCTTTGACCGCGACCAGGCTGACTTTCTCTTCGGCAAAGCTCACCACCTGCAGCGCGCCCGGGTATTGCACCAGGCGTTCAATGTAGCTGGTGACCAGCTCTTCCGGGGCAATCAGATGGTCGACCGGAACGGCGCCGGACTGGAACAGGGCTTCTTTTTCAGCCAGATATTCCGGCGAGCGGATGCGGGCGATACGGTTGGGCGTATTAAACAGAGTAAAGGCCACCTGGCAGGCGGCCATATTGGTTTCGTCGGTATTGGTCACCGCGACCAGCATGTCGGCATCCTGAGCCCCTGCTTCGCGCAGTACGTCCGGGTGACTGGCGTGGCCATTGACCACCCGTAAATCATATTTATCCTGCAGGCCGCGCAATCGCTCGCTGCTTTTATCGACGATGGTGATGTCGTTGTTTTCACCAACCAGGTTTTCCGCCAGCGTACCGCCGACCTGACCTGCGCCAAGAATGATGATTTTCATACCTAAATGTCTCTTGTGATTACACGCCAAAGGCAGCCTGTCGGCTGCCCCGGTCTCGTCCTTTATGCCTGAGCAGGCGTCACGCTTTTGCGGATCACGGCGTAGTAGAAGCCGTCCATGTTCTCTTCACCCGGCAGGATCTGACGTCCCGGCTGCTCAGGATCTGAGCCTTGCAATTGCGCATCCGCGGTACGGAGCAGGAAGTCTTTGACCTGCAGTACGTTTTCTTGCGGGGTAATTGAACAGGTTGCGTACACCAAAGTACCACCCGGCTTAAGCTGTTGCCACATCGCATCGAGAATTTCGCGCTGTAGCTCCGCTAATGCTTCGATATCATTGGCGCGGCGTAACCATTTGATGTCCGGATGGCGGCGGATAACGCCGGTGGCTGAACACGGTGCGTCGAGCAGGATGCGGTCAAACTGCGCTCCCGGCCACCACTGTTGCGGGTAGCGGGCATCGCCACAGATGACATCAGCGCGCAGTTGCAGGCGCTGCAGATTATCGTGTACCCGGTTGAGGCGGGTCGGATCGCTGTCTAATGCGACCACTTCGGTATTCTCGGTGTGCTCCAGAATATGTGCGGTTTTGCCGCCCGGCGCGGCGCAGCAATCGAGGATCAGCTCATCTTCCTGTGGGGTCAGATAATCAACCGCTAACTGCGCGGCAGCGTCCTGCACTGAAACCCAGCCTTTCTCAAAGCCAGGCAGCAGGGTGACATCGCACGGTGCATCGAGCTTGATCGCATCCGCGGCCTCTGGGTGCAGGGTGTAGCTGATCTCAGCTGCATCGAGCAACTGCTGGTACTCAGCCCGGGTATGGTGCTGGCGGTTGACACGCAGCCACATCGGCGCCTTGCTGTTGTTGGCTTCAATAATGGCTTCCCATTGCTGCGGGTAGCTTTCCTGTAATAGTTTCAGAATCCAGCTCGGATGACCGTATTTACCGGCATTGTGACTGACTGCCACGGCGTCCAGCTCTTCCTGGTTACGCAGATAGCTGCGCAGTACGGCATTGATCAGACCGCTCAGGTTAGTACCACGCAGGGTTTTGGTCCCTTCGACCGTTTCGGCTACCGCTGCGTGAGAGGGAATACGCATAAAGCTGAGCTGGTAAATACCGACCAGGATCAGATGGTGGAAGACGCGCTTTTTACCTTTGAGCGGGTTATCCATCAGTTCATTGGCAATCGACTCCAGACGCGGTAAATAACGCAGCGCGCCGTAGCAGATTTCCTGCAACAGGGCGTGATCTCTCGGACGTATGGTTTTTTGAGCCGCAGGAAGAGCGTGGGAAAGTGATTGACCTTTGTCGACCACCTGGAAAAGGACGTTGGCAGCCGCAGCGCGAACATTCATGGTGAAACCCTTAAAATTCAATGGGGACATCTCTGTCCCCGGTTAATGTACTGTGATGGTAACCAAAGCTTAGCTCAGTTGTGTTCCAACCTGGAACCAGTCAGCTCTGGCATTGAGAATGTCCTGCACCGGCAGCGCTTTTTTGCCCGGGATTTGCAGTTGCTCCAACACCAGCACGCCAGAACCGGTTGCCACATAGATACCGGTTTTATCCGCCTGAATTATCGTTCCGGCTGGCTGGTCAGTGCTTTGATCCGCAACACAACTTTTCCATACTTTGATGCTGTTGTCCGCGGCTTCAAAGTGGCTCATTGGCCATGGATTGAAAGCACGTACGCAGCGCTCGATATGCTCGGCGCTGTCCTGCCAGTTAATGCGGGCTTCTTCTTTACTCAGTTTCTTGGCGTAGTTAGCCAGCTCATCATCTTGTTTGACAGGCACGGCCTGACCGGCCTTGATGTCGGCCAGGCAGTCAATCAGAGCCTGCGGACCAAGATCAGCCAGTTTGTCATACATGGAAGCACTGGTATCGGTCGTTTCAATCGGCAGGGTGGCAATTTTCAGCATATCACCGGTATCCAGGCCGACATCCATCTGCATGATGGTCACGCCGGTTTCAGCATCACCGGCCCAGATAGAGCGCTGGATGGGTGCCGCGCCACGCCAGCGTGGCAGGATGGAGCCGTGCACGTTGATACAGCCCCGTTTTGGCGTATCCAGCACGGATTTTGGCAGCAGCAGGCCATAAGCGACCACCACCATCAGATCGGCATTGAGCTCGGCTAATTGCTGCTTGGCTTGATCCGATTTGAAGTTTTCCGGCTGATAGACCGGAATATTATGCTCAAGGGCGATATGTTTTACCGGGCTGGCGGTCAGTTTCTTACCGCGTCCGGCCGGGCGATCCGGCTGAGTGTACACCGCGATCACTTCGTGCTCCGAAGACAATAACGCCGCCAGGTGACGGGCGGCGAAATCCGGAGTACCTGCAAACACAATACGTAATGATTGGCTCAAGGTAACCTCACTAAATTATTGATTTTTCTCGTTGAAGCGTTTGATTTTTTCCAGCTTCTCTTTGATGCGCTTACGTTTGAGCGGCGACAGGTAGTCGACAAACAACTTACCTTCCAGGTGGTCGAGCTCGTGCTGCACACAAATGGCCAGCAGGTCGTCCGCTTCAAAGGTGTACTCGTCACCATCACGGTTGAGTGCTTTGACGGTCACTTCCGCTGCGCGTGGCACCAGGGCGCGCGCGCCAGGTACAGACAGACAGCCTTCTTCAATGCCGTCTTCCCCGCGTTTTTCCAGAATTTCAGGATTAATCAGCACCATCGGCTGATCGCGGGTGTCAGAAATGTCGATCACGACGATGCGCTGGTGCACATCGACCTGGGTCGCGGCCAGACCGATACCTTCCTCGTCGTACATGGTATCAATCATGTCATCGACGATTTTCTGAATCTCAGGGGTGACTTTCTCAACCGGCTTGGCAACGGTGCGAAGACGATCATCCGGGAATGTTAATACTTGTAATACAGACATATACACTCGAAAAATTGAACTGTGCCGAATCAGCTAAACGCTTGTTGGCTCAATTCTAGACATTTTATGACCTAAATGACAGCATCCTGCGTGATTTCTCCAGATCCTGGTCCCTAGTCTGCTCCGGAAAACACGCTCATGTTGAGACTGCTGTGTCGTTTTAGCTCTGTTTTTGCCCTGCTCTGTTACTTTTCCCTGCGTGGTGTGTCAGTCGCTGCCCCCGGGCTGAGTGAGTCCGGGCCGGTTCTGCCCGAGATGCGTCTGCTCGACCAGACCGCGTTAGCAAAGGTAAGCCGTGTCCTGGGTACTTCGCTGCCGCGCGCTTATCTCATTCAGCCGCAGCCGATATACATCAGCGGAGCGTATACCGAACAAAGGTGGGGGATCTACCGCCCGTTGGCTCTGTTCTCTCCACGCCAGCAATCCATGCAGGCACTGAGGTTGGTCGCTCGCGCCTCGCTGACGGCCAGCGATGGCGCGCACAGCACGTTGCAAGTGACCAGCCAGATCCAGGAAATTCGTCCCCGGGATATCGCTTTGCCGGCCGTAAGGCTGGCGGACATCCGCTTTTCCACCAAGCATCCCGAACCGATCACAGTCTCTATCCTGGGCACCCCGCAAGGTCTGCACTACGCGGTGCGGAATGACTGGCTGGTACTGGATAAAGGTGCCGAGGACAAGCTGGTGGCCGGTCAACGTTTTGCACTGTTTCAGCGCGCGGCACCGGGCGCTGAGATTGCCTCCGGCGCCCTGATGGCGGATTTAGCGGTTGGCCGCCTGGTGGTTGAGCTGGTGTACCCTGGCTTGAGCCTGGCGCGGATAACCGCCAGCAGTCAGGTGATTGATAATAAAGTGGTACTGCGTGCGCTGTCTGACGACACAGACGCAGTGAGCGGGAGTGTGTTGAATGAGTCACCATGAAGAGTGGAATGAGGAAGAGTTCCAAGCCTGGCTAGCCTTTGCTTTTGTGCCCGGCTTTGGTCTGCGTGCCGTGCAGCGTTTGGCGGCGCGTGATGCGCTCAGTGTCCAGTTGCGTGATATTCAAAAAAGGGGGATGGGCCCCGGCCTGAATGCCAGTCAGCTTGCTTATCTGCGCAGTCAGGCCACAAAGGATGTGGAGGCGTGCCTGTACTGGCGTGAGCAGTCATCGCAGCGCGCGATTATCACCGCCCGCTGCGCCACGTATCCGCCCTTGCTCAGTGAAATTGCGGCTGCGCCGCCGGTGCTGTTTATCGAAGGTGATGCCGGTGTGCTGCTGCAACCGCAGATCGCAATTGTCGGCAGCCGTAATGCCAGCAGCGGCGGGCTGGAGATCGCGGCCCAGTTCGGTGCCCAACTGGCCGAGCAGGGGTTGGTGGTCACCAGTGGCCTGGCGCTCGGTATTGACGGCTATGCCCATGACGGCGCATTGAATGGCGGTGGCGACAGCGTGGCCGTGCTCGGCTGCGGTTTAGAGCATATTTATCCGGCCCGCCATCGTCGCCTGGCCGGGCGAATTGCCGAACAAGGCGCCTTGGTCTCCGAGTTTCGGCCCTCTGCCCGGGCACGGGCTGAACACTTCCCGCGTCGCAACCGGATTATCAGCGGCTTGTCGCTCGGGGTGTTGGTGGTGGAAGCGGCGGAAAAAAGTGGTTCCCTTATCACCGCGCGTTATGCCAGTGAGCAGAACCGCGATGTGTTTGTCATTCCCGGTTCAATTCACAACGCGCACAGCACCGGCAGTAATCAGTTGATTCGCCAGGGGGCTTGCCTGGTGCAGAATGTCGGGCAGATCCTCGATGAAGTCGCGAATTTGCTCGATTGGTCACTTAAGTCGCAGCAAACGGCGCAGTCTGAACTTTTTTCTCACCCAAATCAGCAAGAACAATTGCCATTTCCCGAGCTGTTAGCTAACGTAGGGGAAGAAGCTACACCAGTTGATATTCTTGCAAGCAGGACCCATATACCTGTCCAGGATGTCATGACGCAGCTCCTGGAGCTTGAACTTTCAGGGCATGTTGTTGCAGTTTCCGGTGGCTATATTCGAAAGGGGAGGGGCTAGCTATGATGATGGATATTTTGATGTATCTGTTTGAAACGTATATCCATAGCGATGCAGAGTTGCAAGTGGACCAAGACGAACTGGAAGAAGAACTGGTTCGGGCCGGATTTCACCAGAAAGACATCTATAAAGCCCTTCACTGGTTGGAAGAGCTGGCCGCGTTGCAGCAGACTGATGCGCAATCGGCAATTGCAACCAGTTCGCCAACGTCGGTGCGTATTTATGCGGCGCAGGAGATGGAACGCCTCGATCGAGAATCACGCGGTTTTCTGATGTTCCTCGAGCAGCTTAAGGTGCTGACGACGGAAACGCGCGAGATGGTGATTGATCGGGTCATGGGGCTGGAAACCAATGAGTTTGAACTGGATGACCTGAAATGGATCATCCTCATGGTGCTGTTTAATGTGCCGGGCAATGAAAATGCGTATACGCTAATGGAAGATCTGCTGTACAGCAAAGAGCAGGGTATCCTGCATTAATCCCCTCTGAACCGATCAGAGTTTCCACAGTAGCGCGGTTATGAGCAGTAAAATCGATCACCAGTTGTTCTCGGCCCATGAGCAGGCCCTGAATCACGAACCTTGTCCTCAATGTGGCGGGGCGCTTGCGCTTCGCCATGGCAAACACGGCCCTTTTCTGGGCTGCAGCCAGTATCCGGCCTGCGACTATATCAAACCACTTCATCACAACGATGGTCACATCATCAAAGAGCTCGGTGTGCCTTGTCCGGAATGCGGGCATGAGCTGGTTTTACGCCAGGGACGCTACGGCATGTTTATCGGTTGCAGTCATTACCCGGCTTGTCACCATATTGAATCGCCGGACCAGCCGGCAGACGCCTCTCCACAGCGGCAGGCTCTGGCTTGTCCTGAGTGTGCAACCGGTCATCTGGTTGAACGTAAAACCCGATTTGGTAAAACCTTTTTTGCTTGTGATGCTTACCCTAAGTGTAAGTTTGCCGTTAACCTGCCACCGGTGGCCGGGCAGTGTGAAGCGTGTGGTTTTGGCTTGCTGATCGAGAAGAAGCTCGCCAGCGGTACCCGTTATCAGTGTGCGGCCCGAAAATGCGGCCATACGCAGAGCAGTGATTCGTCACCGGCGCAATAATCAGTAATCTGCACAATAAAAAACGGCGCCTCAGGGCGCCGTTGCGGTTTCGATTCAGCGGCAATTATTGTGGCTGAATCTGACGTGCTACTTCCTGTACGGCAGGGAAGGTATCGGCGTCGAGCACTGTGGCCAGTTCACACAGCTTGCGCTGTAGCTCACCGCTGTAGTCGGCCGTCACGTTGATATGGCCCATTTTACGCCCCGGACGTTTTTCTTTGCCGTACCAGTGAATATGGCAACCTTCCATCGCCAGCAATTGTGTTGGCAGAGTATCTTCACCCAGGATGTTGATCATGGCGGTTTCACGGATCAGCTTGGTGCTGCCCAGAGGCAGGCCGCATACCGCGCGCAGATGATTTTCAAACTGACAGGTTTCTGCACCCTGCTGGGTCCAGTGACCAGAGTTATGCACACGCGGCGCAATTTCATTGACCAGCAGTTCGCCCTGCACATCAAAGAACTCCAGTGCCAGTACGCCGACGTAATCCAGGCTGTCTGCCACTGCGCTGAACATCTGTTTCGCTTGTTCTTGCAACTGCGGCGCATCAATCGCGGTCGACAGGCTGAGTACGCCGTTAACATGGACGTTTTCCGCCAGCGGATACACCGCGATTTCGCCATTGCTGCCACGCGCACCCACCAGGGAAACCTCGCGGTCAAAAGGGACAAATTGCTCAGCGACAATCGCCTGGTTGTCTGACGCAGCGATACATTGCGCCATTTCAGTCCAGATTGCATCGGCATCAGCCGCTTGTTTAAGACGCCACTGGCCTTTGCCATCGTAACCACCCAGCGCACTTTTCAGTACCATAGGAATGCCGATTTTTTCGATCGCTGCATCAAAATCGGCCCGGTTGTTAATCACCGCGTATTTGGCGTTACGGACACCGGCATTATCCAGCAGGGCTTTTTCTAGCCGGCGATCGCCACCGGCTTTGATGGCTTGTGTGCTGGGCAGGAATTTCCCGCTGCGCTCGCATACGGCCAGCACGTCATGTGGGATATGTTCGAATTCTGCGGTGATCACATCCGCTTGTTCAATTGCCTGCTCCAGGCCGTGACCGACCACAGCCTGGGTGAGCGGATGCACCACATTAGCGCTGGTCACATCAAAAGCGCTAATGCCAATATTGAGTGGCGCGCCTGCCAGCGACATCATGCGCGCCAGCTGGCCGGAACCTAATACCAGAACGTGCATAGGATTACTCCTCAGCCGGATTCGGGTTAGCCAGCACGGTTTCGGTTTGCGCGGCACGGAACGCTTCTACCTTGGCCATGATGGTTTCATCCTGCGTGCCGAGGATTTGCGCTGCCAGCAGACCGGCGTTCGCCGCACCGGCTTCACCGATGGCCAGTGTGCCTACCGCAACACCTTTTGGCATTTGTACGATAGAGTACAGTGAATCGATGCCTGACAGAGCACGCGACTGTACTGGTACGCCAAGGACTGGCAGGCTGGTAAAGGCTGCTGCCATACCCGGCAGATGAGCCGCGCCGCCTGCGCCGGCAATAATGACTTTCAGGCCACGCTCTTTTGCGCTTGAGGCATAATCGGCCAGAAGTTGAGGGGTACGGTGCGCTGAAACCACTTTTGTTTCGTAGGGAACACCAAACTGATCCAGCATCTCTGCTGCTAGCTTCATGGTTGGCCAATCCGATTTTGATCCCATGATAATGCCGACTTTCATCTCAAACTCCTTCAAGCGTTTTAATTTGGGTGAGCGATCGTTGGCGCATTATACGAGGATTTTTCTCGCAAGCAAACGTTTGCGCTAATGGGGTGTTTCCCGACCGCTAAATTAGCCATAATTAGATTTAGCTGTCACGCCGGATAATTTGTACACTAAGCGGCAAATACAGAGCAGGTCAACAGAGCCTGGCAAGTACAAGTCAGCTAAATAGTAGGAATCTCAGGTGAATAATTTCGAACATACACTGCAGGCATTGCAGTCTGGTGAAGTGATTGCTTATCCGACCGAAGGCGTATTCGGGGTCGGTTGCGATCCGGATAACCCGCAGGCGATTGAAAAACTGCTGCAGCTCAAGCAGCGCCCGGTGGAAAAAGGTCTGATTCTGATTGCGGCTTCTTATCAGCAGCTGCTGCCTTATATTGATGAATCGCAGCTGACTGCTGAACAGCTGGAGCGGGTTCAGTCAACCTGGCCCGGTCCGGTGACCTGGATCATGCCGGCCAGTGAGCGGGTCTCATCCTGGGTCAGCGGCCAGTTCGACACCATCGCGGTACGGGTGACTGATCATCCGCTGGTACAGCAGCTGTGCCAGGCGTACGGCAAACCGCTGACGTCAACCAGTGCTAACTTGTCCGGGCTGCCACCATGTATGACTACGGCAGAAGTCGAGCAGCAACTAGGCGACAAGCTGGTGGCGATTCTGCACGGTGAAACCGGCGGACGGAACAAGCCAAGCGAAATTCGTGACGCGAAAACACTTCAGGTCTTAAGACAGGGTTAACACAAGGACACCACCATGCCGAGTATAGATAAAGAAGCGGTCAAACAGTTCCTGCTCGAATTACAGGACTCTATCTGTCAGCAGCTCGAAGCCGTCGATGGCGCGGCCCGATTTGAAGAAGATGCCTGGCAGCGTGAGCCGGGTGAACGTCTGGGCGGTGGTGGCCGTACCCGGGTGATGCGCAATGGTCAGGTGTTTGAGCAGGGCGGTGTGAACTTTTCTCATGTTGCGGGTCAACAGATGCCGGCCTCTGCGACGGCGCATCGTCCTGAACTGGCCGGGCGTTGCTTTGAGGCCATGGGGGTGTCACTGGTGATGCATCCTAACAACCCTTATGTGCCGACTTCGCATGCTAATGTGCGTTTCTTTATCGCCGAAAAAGAGGGTGAAGCACCGATCTGGTGGTTTGGTGGTGGCTTTGACTTAACGCCGTTTTATCCGTTTGAACAAGATTGTCAGCACTGGCACCAGACGGCAAAGGATCTGTGTCAGCCATTTGGTCCGGATGTCTATCGTGAGCATAAAGCCTGGTGTGATGACTATTTCTACCTGCCGCACCGTGAAGAGACGCGTGGCATTGGCGGCCTGTTTTTCGATGATCTGAATCAGTGGAGTTTCGCGCAGTGCTTCGATTACATTAAAGCAGTGGGAGAAGGCTATACCCAGGCCTATTTGCCGATTGTTGAACGTCGTAAGCAGACACCCTACGGCGAGCGTGAGCGTGACTTCCAGCTCTATCGTCGCGGCCGTTACGTCGAATTCAATCTGGTCTTTGACCGCGGCACTTTGTTTGGCCTGCAGTCAGGAGGCCGTACTGAGTCGATTCTGATGTCGATGCCTCCCCTGGCTCGCTGGGAATATCGCTATCAGCCTCAGGAAGGCAGCGCCGAGGCACAACTGGGTGAGTTTTTAGTACCGCGCGAGTGGTGACAGAATTTCGTGTCGGTGGTAGGGTCGCATCAGCGACCCTATTTTCTATTCAGGATTCAGGCAAAAATAATTCAGGCATGGATATGGCTTTTCAAAACGATCATTATGCAGTGTTCGGCAACCCTATTGGGCACAGCAAATCCCCTTTTATACATACTCTGTTTGCCCGTCAGACTAACCAGTCGATGACATACACGGCGCAGCTTGCACCGGTCGATGGTTTTGTCACGGCAGCCACACAGTTTTTCGCCACTGGTGGAAAAGGCTGTAATGTGACTGTCCCTTTTAAAGAAGAGGCGTTTCAGTTTGCCACCCGGCTCACTGAGCGTGCCCGCCTGGCGGGAGCGGTCAATACGCTGAAAAAGCTCGACGACGGCATTATTCTCGGTGACAACACCGATGGTGAGGGTCTGGTTCAGGATCTGATGTTGCACCAGGTGGTACTGCAGGATAGCAATATTTTACTGATTGGTGCCGGCGGTGCCGCACGCGGGGTGATCAAACCTTTGCTGGATAAAAATCCTCGTTCTATTACTGTGACTAACCGGACGTTGAGTAAAGCTGAGCAGCTGGTGGCGAATTTTGCCAGTGATGAGCGGGTGCAGGCGGTAGCGATGGATCAGGTCGCCAGCGGCTACGATGTGGTAATTAACTCCACCTCGGCCAGTCTGGAAGGCAAACTGCCTGAGGTCAGTGGTGCGATCTTCGGTTCGCACAGCGTGGCGTATGACATGATGTATGGCAAAGGACTGACCGTCTTTAACCAATGGGCACTGGACAACGGTGCTGCTCATGTCTACGACGGGCTGGGTATGCTGGTTGGCCAGGCGGCGGAGAGCTTTATGTTATGGCGTGGTTTACGTCCCGGCACAAAGCAAATTCTGCGCGAGTTACGTAACAACCTGGAAGCGTAAAATGAATCAGTCAATTTTATTTCCTGATATACAACGTTGGGATGAAGTGCTGCAGGCGGTGGTTTTTCCGGCTCAGCAGTCCGGTGCCCTGATCGAA
Organism: Vibrio sp. ABG19; assembly: GCF_029962385.1. Taxonomy (NCBI): domain Bacteria; kingdom Pseudomonadati; phylum Pseudomonadota; class Gammaproteobacteria; order Vibrionales; family Vibrionaceae; genus Vibrio; species Vibrio sp. ABG19. Next base: position 1,287,925 of record NZ_CP071708.1, read on the forward strand.
TGTGTGGTGCCATTAACTGAACTGAGTCGTTTAAGCGGCCGGGTAGTTGAGGGTAGCCAGCAAGCGCTGGATACATTTGCCGAGTGGCGCTTTGATCTTGAAGAGAGCGCTGAGGCACTGATTGAAGATGAAGCCTTCAATCAGTACGGACAAATTGAAGTCGTCAACTGACGACTTCGACTTCATTCATATAGTCATTTTTGTTCTGCACATAGTTTTGGGCAGATTTGACTAAAAAGGCCTTCTCTTTGTCGGTCAGTGCGCGGGCTTGTTTAACCGGGCTGCCGACATATAAATAGCCACTTTGTAAGACTTTGCCTGGTGGTACCAGACTACCGGCCCCGATCATGACATCGCTTTCTACTACCACGCCGTCTAAGACAATCGCCCCCATACCGACCAGTACCCGGTCGCCTATAGTGCAGCCGTGCAGCATCACTTTATGGCCGACAGTCACATCATCACCAATCAAAAGCGGATGGCCATCCGGGTTCTCCGCGTTTTTATGGGTCACATGCAGTACGCTGCCGTCCTGAATATTGGAGCGCGCGCCGATCTGTATATGGTTCACATCGCCGCGCGCCGCGACCAGTGGCCAGACACTGGCGTCGTCACCTAAGGTGATATCGCCGACAATGATGGCGCTGCTATCGACATAAACCCGCTCACCCAATTGGGGAATGATTCCTTTATAACTACGAATTGCGCTCATGACGCCTCCTTATTTAGGCTGTAAAGGCCAGTTTAGAAGTGAAAGAGTGTAAGAAATAGCCCTTTGTGAGTAAAAAAACGTCAAACGACAAAAAAAACGGAAAAAACGATAAAAAACCCTTGCCAACGTGAGCGCGATCTCTATAATGCCCCCTCGCTGACACGGCAAAGCTTCGCAAGAAACCAAGCAGTCAGTCAGGTTCATTTTAAAAGCTGAAAAGCTTGCGAAAATAAATTTAAAAAGTGTTTGACACCAAAATTTATCTCGCTAAAATGGCCGCCTCTTCCACGGTGACTCAGTCACTGCAGTCGGAAGAGAAGCTCTTTAACAATATAAACCTATCAATCTGTGTGGGCACTCGTTGATGATAATCGAAGATGATTCTAAAGAATCAACTTAGGTATCAATGAACTGAGTGACCAATTTGAATGAGCAATCATTCGAGCACAGTCAATTCATTACCATTCTGTTGGAATGGTAATAGCTTTGAATTACTAAGGTAATTTGAAGTCAGTATTCATTGAGCCTCCCCTAATTATTTAGGGAATCAAATCTTAAATTGAAGAGTTTGATCATGGCTCAGATTGAACGCTGGCGGCAGGCCTAACACATGCAAGTCGAGCGGCAGCGACTTAACTGAACCTTCGGGGAACGTTAAGGGCGGCGAGCGGCGGACGGGTGAGTAATGCCTGGGAAATTGCCCTGATGTGGGGGATAACCATTGGAAACGATGGCTAATACCGCATGATGCCTTCGGGCCAAAGAGGGGGACCTTCGGGCCTCTCGCGTCAGGATATGCCCAGGTGGGATTAGCTAGTTGGTGAGGTAAGGGCTCACCAAGGCGACGATCCCTAGCTGGTCTGAGAGGATGATCAGCCACACTGGAACTGAGACACGGTCCAGACTCCTACGGGAGGCAGCAGTGGGGAATATTGCACAATGGGCGCAAGCCTGATGCAGCCATGCCGCGTGTATGAAGAAGGCCTTCGGGTTGTAAAGTACTTTCAGCAGTGAGGAAGGCGGGTGCGTTAATAGCGCATTCGTTTGACGTTAGCTGCAGAAGAAGCACCGGCTAACTCCGTGCCAGCAGCCGCGGTAATACGGAGGGTGCGAGCGTTAATCGGAATTACTGGGCGTAAAGCGCATGCAGGTGGTTTGTTAAGTCAGATGTGAAAGCCCGGGGCTCAACCTCGGAATTGCATTTGAAACTGGCAGGCTAGAGTACTGTAGAGGGGGGTAGAATTTCAGGTGTAGCGGTGAAATGCGTAGAGATCTGAAGGAATACCGGTGGCGAAGGCGGCCCCCTGGACAGATACTGACACTCAGATGCGAAAGCGTGGGGAGCAAACAGGATTAGATACCCTGGTAGTCCACGCCGTCAACGATGTCTACTTGGAGGTTGTGGCCTTGAGCCGTGGCTTTCGGAGCTAACGCGTTAAGTAGACCGCCTGGGGAGTACGGTCGCAAGATTAAAACTCAAATGAATTGACGGGGGCCCGCACAAGCGGTGGAGCATGTGGTTTAATTCGATGCAACGCGAAGAACCTTACCTACTCTTGACATCCTCAGAAGAGACTGGAGACAGTCTTGTGCCTTCGGGAACTGAGAGACAGGTGCTGCATGGCTGTCGTCAGCTCGTGTTGTGAAATGTTGGGTTAAGTCCCGCAACGAGCGCAACCCTTATCCTTGTTTGCCAGCGAGTAAAGTCGGGAACTCCAGGGAGACTGCCGGTGATAAACCGGAGGAAGGTGGGGACGACGTCAAGTCATCATGGCCCTTACGAGTAGGGCTACACACGTGCTACAATGGCGCATACAGAGGGCGGCCAACTTGCGAAAGTGAGCGAATCCCAAAAAGTGCGTCGTAGTCCGGATTGGAGTCTGCAACTCGACTCCATGAAGTCGGAATCGCTAGTAATCGTGGATCAGAATGCCACGGTGAATACGTTCCCGGGCCTTGTACACACCGCCCGTCACACCATGGGAGTGGGCTGCAAAAGAAGCAGGTAGTTTAACCTTCGGGAGGACGCTTGCCACTTTGTGGTTCATGACTGGGGTGAAGTCGTAACAAGGTAGCGCTAGGGGAACCTGGCGCTGGATCACCTCCTTATACGAATGATTATTGCGATGAGTGTTCACACAGATTGATACGGTTTAGATAAAGAAGAGTATCTTAGTGTCCCGTTCGTCTAGAGGCCTAGGACACCGCCCTTTCACGGCGGTAACAGGGGTTCGACTCCCCTACGGGATACCATTTCCTTGTGAAATAAAAGGGGTCGTTAGCTCAGTTGGTAGAGCAGTTGACTTTTAATCAATTGGTCGCAGGTTCGAATCCTGCACGACCCACCATTCCTTCCATGGGAATTAAAATAAGATGGGCGATTAGCTCAGTTGGGAGAGCACCTGCCTTACAAGCAGGGGGTCACTGGTTCGAACCCGGTATCGCCCACCACTCTCTAAGTATTTTTGGATTTCAAATTCCAAACCACTTCAGTAAAACGTACGTGGTTCGGATTTCTGACGCTGAGAATCTTTAGAAAGTGCCAAACAGGTACTCTGTTTCGAAAGAAACAACGCTCTTTAACAATTTGGAAAGCTGACAAAATAATCTTTTGTTTATTCGTAAACGAAATATTATTTGTAAAGTTCTCAATGTATTCCGAAATGGAATACACCAACAACACATTCAAGTGTGCTTGGTAGAAACTTGTTTAACAAGTTTCAAAATTGAGTCCGGCAAAATCGAAAAGTCTCTCGCTCATTCAAATAATGAGAGACAACGAAACCTTGGTGACTTGGTTCATCAACTCGAAACTCCTTCGGGTTGTATGGTTAAGTGACTAAGCGTACACGGTGGATGCCTTGGCAGTCAGAGGCGATGAAGGACGTACTAACTTGCGATAAGCGTAGATGAGGCAGTAAGAGCCACTTGAGTCTACGATTTCCGAATGGGGAAACCCACCTGCATAAGCAGGTATCATTAACTGAATACATAGGTTAATGAAGCGAACCGGGGGAACTGAAACATCTAAGTACCCCGAGGAAAAGAAATCAATTGAGATTCCGAAAGTAGCGGCGAGCGAAATTGGATTAGCCCTTAAGCTTTATATGCGTCAGGTGAAGGTTCTGGAAAGGACCGCGAAACAGGGTGATAGCCCCGTAGCCGACAGCGTATGTTCAGTGAAATCGAGTAGGGCGGGACACGTGTTATCCTGTCTGAACATGGGGGGACCATCCTCCAAGGCTAAATACTCCTGACTGACCGATAGTGAACCAGTACCGTGAGGGAAAGGCGAAAAGAACCCCTGTGAGGGGAGTGAAATAGAACCTGAAACCGTGTACGTACAAGCAGTAGGAGCACCTTCGTGGTGTGACTGCGTACCTTTTGTATAATGGGTCAGCGACTTATATTCAGTGGCAAGGTTAACCATTTAGGGGAGCCGTAGGGAAACCGAGTCTTAACTGGGCGTTCAGTCTCTGGATATAGACCCGAAACCGAGTGATCTAGCCATGGGCAGGTTGAAGATTGAGTAACATCAATTGGAGGACCGAACCGACTAATGTTGAAAAATTAGCGGATGACTTGTGGCTAGGGGTGAAAGGCCAATCAAACTCGGAGATAGCTGGTTCTCCCCGAAAGCTATTTAGGTAGCGCCTCGGACGAATACTACTGGGGGTAGAGCACTGTTAAGGCTAGGGGGTCATCCCGACTTACCAACCCTTTGCAAACTCCGAATACCAGTAAGTACTATCCGGGAGACACACGGCGGGTGCTAACGTCCGTCGTGGAGAGGGAAACAACCCAGACCGCCAGCTAAGGTCCCAAATTACAGCTAAGTGGGAAACGATGTGGGAAGGCTCAGACAGCTAGGATGTTGGCTTAGAAGCAGCCATCATTTAAAGAAAGCGTAATAGCTCACTAGTCGAGTCGGCCTGCGCGGAAGATGTAACGGGGCTAAGCTGTAAACCGAAGCTGCGGCAATGCGATTTATCGTATTGGGTAGGGGAGCGTTCTGTAAGCCGTTGAAGGTGTGCTGTAAGGCATGCTGGAGGTATCAGAAGTGCGAATGCTGACATGAGTAACGATAAAGGGGGTGAAAAACCTCCTCGCCGGAAGACCAAGGGTTCCTGTCCAACGTTAATCGGGGCAGGGTAAGTCGACCCCTAAGGCGAGGCCGAAAGGCGTAGTCGATGGGAAACGGGTTAATATTCCCGTACTTCTTACAATTGCGATGGGGGGACGGAGAAGGCTAGGTGGGCCTGGCGACGGTTGTCCAGGTTCAAGTGCGTAGGCTTGAGAGTTAGGTAAATCCGGCTCTCTATAAGGCTGAGACACGATGTCGAGTCACTACGGTGATGAAGTCATTGATGCCATGCTTCCAGGAAAAGCCTCTAAGCTTCAGATTGTAAGGAATCGTACCCCAAACCGACACAGGTGGTCGGGTAGAGAATACCAAGGCGCTTGAGAGAACTCGGGTGAAGGAACTAGGCAAAATGGTACCGTAACTTCGGGAGAAGGTACGCTTCTGACGGTGAAGTCCCTCGCGGATGGAGCTATTGGAAGTCGCAGATACCAGGTGGCTGCAACTGTTTATTAAAAACACAGCACTGTGCAAAATCGTAAGATGACGTATACGGTGTGACGCCTGCCCGGTGCCGGAAGGTTAATTGATGGGGTTAGACTTCGGTCGACGCTCTTGATCGAAGCCCCGGTAAACGGCGGCCGTAACTATAACGGTCCTAAGGTAGCGAAATTCCTTGTCGGGTAAGTTCCGACCTGCACGAATGGCGTAATGATGGCCACGCTGTCTCCACCCGAGACTCAGTGAAATTGAAATCGCTGTGAAGATGCAGTGTACCCGCGGCTAGACGGAAAGACCCCGTGAACCTTTACTACAGCTTGGCACTGAACATTGAACCTACATGTGTAGGATAGGTGGGAGGCTTTGAAGACGTGACGCCAGTTGCGTTGGAGCCGTCCTTGAAATACCACCCTTGTATGTTTGATGTTCTAACTCTGGACCGTTATCCGGTTCGAGGACAGTGCCTGGTGGGTAGTTTGACTGGGGCGGTCTCCTCCCAAAGAGTAACGGAGGAGCACGAAGGTGGGCTAATCACGGTTGGACATCGTGAGGTTAGTGCAATGGCATAAGCCCGCTTGACTGCGAGAATGACAATTCGAGCAGGTGCGAAAGCAGGTCATAGTGATCCGGTGGTTCTGAATGGAAGGGCCATCGCTCAACGGATAAAAGGTACTCCGGGGATAACAGGCTGATACCGCCCAAGAGTTCATATCGACGGCGGTGTTTGGCACCTCGATGTCGGCTCATCACATCCTGGGGCTGAAGTCGGTCCCAAGGGTATGGCTGTTCGCCATTTAAAGTGGTACGCGAGCTGGGTTTAGAACGTCGTGAGACAGTTCGGTCCCTATCTGCCGTGGGCGTTGGAAGATTGAAGGGGGCTGCTCCTAGTACGAGAGGACCGGAGTGGACGAACCTCTGGTGTTCGGGTTGTGTCGCCAGACGCATTGCCCGGTAGCTAAGTTCGGAATCGATAACCGCTGAAAGCATCTAAGCGGGAAGCGAGCCCTGAGATGAGTCTTCCCTGACACTTTAAGTGTCCTAAAGGGTTGTTCGAGACTAGAACGTTGATAGGCAGGGTGTGTAAGCGTTGTGAGGCGTTGAGCTAACCTGTACTAATTGCCCGTGAGGCTTAACCATACAACACCCAAGGGGTTTTGATTGGACTCAATGACCAGTACATTGAATGTGTAAAGAGAACATAAACAGCTTTCCGAATTTTTTGTCTTCACTTTTTTAGAAAAAGTGAAAATAAAAACAAAATTTTGCTTGGCGACCATAGCGTTTTGGACCCACCTGACTCCATTCCGAACTCAGAAGTGAAACGAAACAGCGTCGATGGTAGTGTGGGGCCTCCCCATGTGAGAGTAGAACATCGCCAGGCTTTAATATCGTTTTCAGAACTCTCTTTGTTGAGAGAAGATCCTGGAAACACAGCTAAATATCCAGCGTCGTAAGTGTAAGACTCGATTTTTAGTGACAATTTGCGGAGAGATGGCTGAGTGGTTGAAAGCACCGGTCTTGAAAACCGGCGTACGTTAATAGCGTACCTAGGGTTCAAATCCCTATCTCTCCGCCACTATTAAAAAACCCGCTGAGCAATCAGCGGGTTTTTTGCGTTTATAGGATCAAGGCCTAGAATTATAGACCCTAGACCCTAGACCCTAGACCCTAGACCCTAGACCCTAGACCCTAGACCCTAGACCCTAGCTTCTAATCAACAATACTGCGTTTGGCCGATACCACTCGCCATAGCGCTCTGACCAGCGGATCATCCAGCTGCGAGCGTTTGCAGCACACCCCAAGTTTAAATGGCTTAATCGGTGAGAAAGAGAGGCGTTGTACTTTTTCCCGCACCGGACTGTTATTGATCACCACATCGGGAGCGATGCCCACCCCGCAACCCAGCGCGACCATGCTGACAATCGCCTCATGACCGGCAATCTGAGCGTAGATGTTAGGTTTGATCTTCATACGCTTAAACCAGCTGTTGGCTCGGTCGCGCGCCGTGCCGACTTCAGGCACGATAAACGGCACCTGAGACCAGTCCGGATGTTCTTTCTGTACCTCTTCGACAAAACTGCTGATCCCTATCGGTGCAATCACTGACAACGGCAATTCACTGATGGTGGTGAATTCCACCCGGGATGGCAGATGCTCCGGCATTGCGGAAATCGCAATATCCGCTTCATCATTCAATATTTTATCGATCGCCTGGGCCGGATCCCCGGTCAACAGTTTAAATTCAATCGACGGATGTTTAAGCCGGAACGCGTTGAGTAGCTCCGGTAAATGGCTGTAGCTGGCTGTCACTGAGCAAAACAGGCGGATTTCACCTTTCAGCTCGGCTTCCTGCTCATTGAGCAAGGTGTGGAACTGGCGCCATTCACTGGTGATTCGCATGGCGACCGGCAGTAGCTTGCTACCGGCCGGAGTCAACTCGACACTGCGGTTATCACGCACGAACAGAGGATGACCGACCTCATCTTCCAGTTTCTGAATCTGGCGGCTCAGTGCCGACGGACTGACATGCATCGCGGTCGCGGTTTTGCTGAAATTCATACTGTCGCAAAGATGGAGAAACAGTTGTAAGGTTTTAATGTTCATAAGCGGACCCATGTTGCATTAATTGCAATAACTAATTGTGAATATATCACTTTGAGCAACTGAATGTCTGTTTTAGTATGAATTCATTCGGTGCACAGCCACCGACCTGATGGAACAAATTAAAGGAGAGCACCCTCATGGCGAACTATTTCAATACCCTGAACCTGCGTGAGCAACTGGACCAACTAGGCCGCTGCCGTTTTATGGCACGTGAAGAATTTGCAACTGAAGCAGATTACCTGAAAGGCAAAAAAGTGGTCATCGTAGGTTGTGGTGCTCAAGGTCTGAACCAAGGCCTGAACATGCGTGATTCTGGTCTGGACGTATCTTACGCACTGCGCCAGGCAGCGATTGACGAGAAGCGTCAGTCGTACAAAAACGCCAAAGACAATGGTTTTGTGGTAGGCAGCTATGAAGACCTGATTCCACAAGCTGATCTGGTTGTGAACCTGACTCCGGATAAACAGCACTCAAACGTTGTTGAAACAGTAATGCCTCTGATGAAACAGGGTGCCGCTCTGGGTTACTCACACGGCTTCAACATTGTTGAAGAAGGCATGCAAATCCGTAAAGACCTGACCGTAGTGATGGTTGCCCCTAAGTGTCCAGGTACTGAAGTACGTGAAGAATACAAGCGCGGTTTCGGTGTTCCTACTCTGATTGCGGTACACCCGGAGAACGATCCTCAAGGTGACGGTCTGGAAATCGCAAAAGCATGGGCAGCAGCCACTGGCGGTCACCGTGCAGGTTGCCTTGAGTCTTCATTCGTTGCTGAAGTGAAATCTGACCTGATGGGCGAGCAGACTATCCTGTGTGGTATGCTGCAAGCGGGCTCTATCGTATGTTACGAGAAGATGATTGCTGACGGTATCGATGCGGGTTACGCCGGTAAACTGCTGCAGTTCGGTTGGGAAACAGTGACGGAAGCACTGAAATTCGGTGGCATCACGCACATGATGGATCGTCTGTCTAACCCGGCGAAAATCAAAGCGTTTGAACTTTCTGAAGAGCTGAAAGATCTGATGCGTCCACTGTACAACAAGCACATGGATGACATCATCTCTGGCCACTTCTCAAGCACCATGATGGCTGACTGGGCGAACGACGACGTGAACCTGCTGGGCTGGCGTGCAGAGACTGCAGAAACTGCCTTTGAGAACTACCCAGAGTCAGATGTGAAGATCGCAGAGCAAGAGTACTTCGACAACGGTATCCTGATGATCGCTATGGTTCGCGCCGGGGTTGAGCTGGCATTCGAAGCCATGACAGCGTCAGGCATCATCGATGAGTCGGCTTACTATGAATCACTGCACGAACTGCCACTGATCGCCAACACTATCGCACGTAAGCGTCTGTACGAAATGAACGTGGTTATCTCTGACACTGCAGAATACGGTAACTACCTGTTCGCAAACGTAGCGACTCCGCTACTGCGCGAGAAATTCATGCCTAAAGTCGGTACTGACGTAATTGGTAAAGGCCTGGGCGAAACATCTAACCAGGTTGATAACGCGACTCTGATTGAAGTGAACAGCATCATCCGTAACCACCCGGTTGAGTTCATCGGTGAAGAGTTGCGTGGCTACATGAAAGACATGAAGCGCATCGCGGTAGGTGACTAATTAAGTCGGCTTAAAAAGCAGAATAAAAGCAAACACAACACAACATAAAAACAAAAAGGGCTTAGTCGCAAGACTAAGCCCTTTATAATTTGTGCTGACCGGTGTTGCCAGCCAGTCCGGGCCGTCCGGAACACGCTATTATTTGTCAGCCAGTTTGGCTTCCAGCTCAGCCAGCTTCTGTTCCATTTCTGTCAGTTTCTGACGTGTGCGCAGCAGCACCTGGGTCTGCACGTCGAATTCTTCACGGCTGACCACATCCAGCTTGTTGAGCTGGCCCTGAATCACCTGGCGCACTTTCTGCTCGACATCGGTACCCAGGTCTTTGACCGGCTGCGGCATGGATTCGTGAATCTGTTTCGCGATTTGCTCAAGTTTCTTTGGATCAAACATTGGTTATTCACTCCTGTATTTATGTCTTTCATTCTATGCAATTCAGTGTCGAAAGTCGTTAATTGCGATGACAAAAAAGCGCGAAAGCATACTTTTGTCACTCAGATCAAAGGAGTACGGTATCGGACACGCTGCTGCGGCACCCAGACCTTGCTCGATGCCGTGTGCGCTGCTTAAGATCAGGCGCTGACCTGCAGGATGATTTTTAGCGCTGGGATGGTATCGGAGTGGAAAGTGTCCGCTTGCGGCATTATCATGAGCGCCTTCAATACGCAGATCAGAGAGCACTATGAAGCTGAACCCAAGACAAGATGAAGCCGTGAAATACGTATCTGGCCCCTGCCTGGTACTGGCGGGTGCAGGCTCGGGCAAAACCCGGGTGATCACCAATAAAATTGCCTATTTGGTTCAGCAGTGTGGGTACAAAGCGCGGAATATCGCGGCGGTGACCTTTACCAATAAAGCCGCGCGTGAAATGAAAGAACGTGTCGGCCAGACTTTGGGTAAAGCCGAGTCCCGTGGTCTGATGGTATCGACCTTCCATACCCTGGGGCTGAATATTATTCGTCGTGAGTACAAGCAGCTGGGTCTCAAAGCCGGCTTTTCTCTGTTTGATGACCAGGACCAGCTCGCCTTGCTGAAAGAGCTGACCGAAAAGCAGCTCGACGGCGATAAAGATCTATTGCGTCAGTTGATGAGCACCATCTCAAACTGGAAAAACGACATGTTGTCGCCGGATCAGGCCAAAGCACAGGCGCAGGGCGAGCAACAGCAGCTGTTTGCCTTCTGCTACGAGATGTACCACACCCAGATGCGAGCCTATAACGCGCTCGACTTTGATGATCTGATCCTGCTGCCAGTCCTTTTGTTACGTGGCCAGCAAGAGGTGCGACAGCGTTGGCAGAACAGGATTCGTTACCTGCTGGTCGATGAATATCAGGACACCAACTCAAGTCAGTATGAGCTGGTGAAATTGCTGGTTGGTGAACGCGGCCGTCTGACGGTGGTCGGTGACGATGACCAGTCGATCTACTCCTGGCGTGGCGCCAAACCACAAAACCTGGTGCTGCTGGGGCAGGATTTCCCCAACCTGCGCCTGATTAAGCTGGAGCAGAACTATCGTTCGACCAGTCGTATTCTGCGTGCGGCCAACATTTTGATTGCCAATAACCCGCACGTGTACGAGAAATCGCTGTTTTCCGAGATCCCGGATGGTGAAAAACTCAAAGTGATCATGGCCAAGAATGATGACCATGAAGCCGAAAGGGTGACCGCGGAAATCGTGGCGCATAAATTCCTCAATCGCACTCATTATCGTGATTATGCGATTCTGTATCGTGGTAACCATCAGTCTCGTCTGATTGAAAAATCCCTGATGCAGAACCGGGTGCCGTACAAAATTTCCGGGGGGACGTCATTTTTTGCCCGCGCGGAAATCAAAGACATCATGGCCTACCTGCGCGTGCTGGTGAACCCGGATGACGACAATGCGTTTCTGCGTATCGTTAACACACCGAAACGGGAAATCGGCCCGGCGACCATGGAGAAACTGGGCAGTTACGCCAATATGCGTGGTAAGAGCCTGTTTGAGTCCAGTTTTGAACTCGGGCTGGAACAGCATCTGTCCGGGCGCGGCCTGGACAACCTGCGCCGTTTTACCCAGTGGCTGGTTGCAATTTCCGATAATGCCGAGCGCGGCAACACCGTAGAGGCTGTGCGCTCTCTGGTACGCGATATTCACTATGAAGACTGGTTGTATGAAACCTCATCCAGTGCGAAAGCGGCCGAGATGCGGATGAAGAACGTCTCTGAGCTCTATTCCTGGATTGTCTCTGACCTTGAGGGAGATAATTATGATCAGGAAGAGAAAACCCTCAAAGAGGTGGTGCAGCGCCTGACGCTACGTGACATGATGGAGCGTGGTGAAGATGAGGACGACAGTGATGCGGTGCAACTGATGACGTTGCACGCTTCTAAAGGCCTCGAGTTTCCCTACGTATACATGCTTGGTACGGAAGAGGGCATTCTGCCGCACCAGACCAGTATTGATGAAGACAATGTCGAAGAAGAGCGGCGTCTGATGTATGTGGGGATTACCCGTGCCCAGCGTGAAATGACCTTTGTGATGTGCAAAGAGCGCCGTCAGTATGGTGAGCTGCTCAAGCCGACCCAGAGCCGTTTTCTCGATGAACTGCCTTACGATGATGTCGAATGGGAAGTAAAGAAGAAGCCGCTATCACAGGAAGAGCGAATGGTTAAAGGTCAGGCGCATATCGCCAATCTGAAGGCGATGTTTAAAAAATAGCATGCGTGCTTGTCTGCCTTTGACGGCAGAGAAGAAAGGCTTGGTTGATCCAAGCCTTTCTTCTTTTATCCAAACCTTTCTTGCTTTAGCAACGCTTTGATTAAATTATCCAAGCTGTCACTGCATTGCGGGCTGATCACAGACCTTCTATCATATGCTCAATCGCGGCCATGATTTCATCGTCTGAACAGTCCATACAAGTACCACGTGGTGGCATCATATTCAGACCGTTAATGGCGTGCTGCTGCAGGACATCTTTACCCTGGGCAATGCGCGGAGCCCAATCAGCGGCATTACCGATTTTGGGCGCGCCACTGACTCCGGATGCGTGACAAGCGATACAAAATGTGCCGTAAACAGAGGCGCCATCACGCGGGCCGGTTGGTTCTGCAGCGACCGGTTCACTGCCTGCCAGATACACATTACCCACAGGTTTGATGCGTTCTGCAATGGCATCAGCATCGGCGGAACTGGTTGCGAAGGAGGCGGTAGAAAAGGTTAGTGCAGCGAACAATACGCTTAAGACTGATCGAGACATATCCATTTAACTCACTTTACATTCCAAAGGTAAGTGCTGCTTACCCAATTATTATTTAGCGTAGGGTGACTTATCGGCCGGACTGGCTGTTAAATCAATGTAAACTGTGGGTGATTATAGATCGATAACATGGTGCAATAAACAACAAGTTGCGATCTTCAGGGGGTGAGTCACATCCTTGAAATAGCGTTAATTTGCCTTATCTGATGAAAAAGACGCCAACCGAACAAAAAAAGTTGAAAAAGTACTAGACGGCCCATGGGGATCTACGTATTATTCCCATCCGCCGATAGGGCATGCGCCCGTAGCTCAGCTGGATAGAGCGTTGGCCTCCGGAGCCAAAGGTCGAAGGTTCGAATCCTTTCGGGCGCGCCAATTCCCGGAAGCAATATCGGTAAAAATTTAGTGGTGGCTATAGCTCAGTTGGTAGAGTCCCGGATTGTGATTCCGGTTGTCGCGGGTTCGAATCCCGTTAGCCACCCCATTCGTCGGTGAATAGCGCAGTTTGGTAGCGCATCTGGTTTGGGACCAGAGGGTCGGGGGTTCGAATCCCTCTTCACCGACCACTTATTTAAGTGTCAGGCGTAAAGCGTGAGACTGAGATAACGGCAGATAAGCGGTTATCACAAAATTCAGCGGTGGCTATAGCTCAGTTGGTAGAGTCCCGGATTGTGATTCCGGTTGTCGCGGGTTCGAATCCCGTTAGCCACCCCATTTGTCGGTGAATAGCGCAGTTTGGTAGCGCATCTGGTTTGGGACCAGAGGGTCGGGGGTTCGAATCCCTCTTCACCGACCACCATTTAAAGCCTCGTCAGTAATGACGGGGCTTTTTCGTTTCAGGCCCTAGGATCCGAGGAGCTAGGGCCTGGTTCCCTGAGCTTCGGATAATCTATCAATCGCTTGTACTGTTTTAGGCTTGATTCTGTCCCTGTTGCCTAAGACACTCTGCCAGAACCCAGAACCCAGAACCCAGAACCCAGAACCCAGAACCCAGAACCCAGAACCTAGAACCTAGAACCTAGAACCTAGAACCTTTATTGCCCTCTCTCACCATTTGTGTGCGTACTATCACTTTTTTTATTTTTATGCGGATTGGTGCGCAATTCCTCTTCTAGTCTTTAAACAGACGTTTTGCACGTGAACAATTTATCTGCTCAGTGTCCGTTTGGATCTGAGTTGAGTTAGCTCACAAAAATGATAAGTTTAATGCTCTGCATAATTTTACATTATTGGGTTTAATTGCTGGTTAATGGCTGAATGTCTGGTTTTTATGGTTTAGGTAATGGATTTCATGTGAGATTGTTTCTTTATTGTTAATGGCTGTCTTGACTTGACACTTGCTAAAATATGCATCTGCTCGTTTTTTACAATATCCGTAATATTTGCGCTATATCAGTGTTTAACGCTATGAGTTTGAGTTAGTCTACCGAATGTGGCGAAACATCGGACCACACTAATATCTAGTTTTAGTGCATATAAATTCGATTATGCTGCTTTAAAGTGGTGCGTTATCGATTTTTTATCCTTTTAATGTTGCTTTTGTGTGAAGTTTTCGCCATATTGATGGCCTTATAAATTGCCAGAATATTATACTGGTTTGAATGGATTCACTTGGGCATGCGTTGGTCGACCGCTGATGGTATCGATCGCCGCGGGCCGCAGACAGGGCAGAAAACTGCCGCAGCAGTAGAGGTCTGGTTTAGATGTCACTTTTAGAAGTAAAAAACCTTCGTATTGAATATCCGTCACGCCACGGTGTGCATGCAGCGGTGAAATCGTTGTCTTTCAGCATTGAGCGCGGCGAGATTGTCGGCGTAGTCGGTGAGTCCGGTGCCGGTAAATCGACAGTGGGTAACGCGATTATTGATTTGCTGAGTCCTCCGGGCACGATAGCCGGCGGTGAAGTCTTTCTGGATGGCGAGAAAATCTCTGGCCTGTCTCCGGAAAAAATGCGTGCCGTGCGCGGGTCTAAAATTGGCTTTATCTTCCAGGACCCGATGACCTCTCTCAATCCGCTGTTCACCGTAGAGCAGCAACTGAAAGAGACCATTCATGCCAACATGAAGGTCAGTGATGATGAAGCCTACCAGCGCGCATTATCATTGATGAAGCAGGTCGGTATTCCGCAACCGGAAAACCGTCTCAAACAATATCCGCACCAATTCTCCGGTGGTATGCGTCAGCGTGTCGTGATTGCTATCGCTCTGGCGGGCGAACCGGATTTGATCATTGCCGATGAACCGACCACGGCCCTGGATGTGTCCATTCAGGACCAGATCCTGAGTCTGATCCGCGAGCTGTGCATTAAAAATAATGTCGGCTGTATGCTGGTGACCCACGACATGGGCGTGGTGTCCAACGTGACTGATCGTGTCGCGGTGATGTACCGCGGCGATCTGGTTGAATTCGGTCCGACGGCGAAAGTACTGGGTGATCCGGATCATCCGTATACCCGCAGCCTGATTTCCGCAGTACCGCGCTCCGACATCAAACTGGATCGCTTCCCGCTGGTCACTTATATCGAAGATGCCGCTGAGCACAAAACGCTGGATATTAAGAATCACTGGTTGGGACAGAGTCAGGATCAGCGTGAGTACACCGGCCCGCTGCTCAATGTGGAAAACGTCAGTCTGCGCTTTGTGACCAAAGATTCACTGTTTGAAAGTCGCCGCGAGTACGTGCAGGCTTCCAATAATGTCAGCTTCGAGGTGCAGGAAGGAGAGACTTTCGGCCTGGTGGGCGAGTCTGGTTCGGGTAAATCGACCATTGCCCGGGTGATTGCCGGTTTGTACCAGCCGAATGAAGGCCGGGTGACGTTTGAAGGTCTTGATCTGACGGCGATGAAGTCAGAGAAAGAGCGCCGTCCGGTGCGTCGCCAGATGCAGATGGTGTTCCAGAACCCTTATACGTCAATGAACCCGCGTATGAAGGTCTTCGACATTATTGCCGAGCCGATCCGCTTCCATAAACTAACCAGTGGGGAAGGGGAAACCCGCCAAATCGTCAATGACCTGCTCGATTATGTTGGCCTGGGTAAAATGGCCGGGGTGAAGTATCCGCATGAATTTTCCGGTGGTCAGCGTCAGCGTATTTCGATTGCGCGCGCGCTGGCTACCCGCCCGCGCCTGCTGATCTGTGATGAGCCGACTTCGGCACTGGACGTTTCCGTTCAGGCGCAAATCCTTAACCTGCTGAAAGATCTGCAGGATGAATTAAGCCTGACCATGATGTTCATCAGTCATGACTTGCCGGTGATTCGTCAGATGTGTGATCGGGTCGGGGTAATGAAAATGGGTACCTTGCTGGAAGTGGCGCCGACCGAGCAACTGTTCACCTCGCCGCAGCATGAGTACAGCCAGCAACTGATTTCCTTGATGCCGGAGTTTACCGGCTTGAGAGACGGTGTAAGCGCGGCCTAGCCGCACAGATTGCCGGCCTTCCGGGGCCGGGTTTTGAAACAGAAGCAAATACAACAACTAGGGATTTGGATTCCCGCATAAGGAGTTATGCAATGAAAACCATGAAAAGCAAACTTGCAGTGGCTTTAATGGCAGCTGGCCTCAGCTTTGCCGCCAGCGCGGCTGATATTACAGTGGCTTACGACGCTGATCCGGTATCACTGGACCCGCATGAACAACTGTCAGGTGGTACGCTGCAACTGTCTCACATGGTGTTTGATCCGTTGGTTCGCTACACCCAGGATCTGGACTTTGAACCCCGCCTGGCGAGCAGCTGGGAACGTCTGGATGACAAAACCGTGCGTTTCCACCTGCGTGAAGGGGTGAAATTCCACTCCGGTAATATGATGACAGCCGACGATGTGGTGTGGACGTTTGACCGTCTGCAAAGCTCGCCGGATTTCAAAGCGATTTTTGAACCATATGAGAAAATGGTCAAAGTTGACGACTACACGGTTGACCTGGTATCGAAGGGCGCTTACCCGCTGGTACTGCAAACCGCGACCTACATTTTCCCGATGGACAGCAAGTTCTATTCAGGCAAGACTGAAGACGGCAAAGATAAGAGTGAAGTGGTGAAACACGGTAACTCGTTTGCGTCTACCCACCTTTCCGGTACCGGACCTTTTATCGTAACGCAACGTGAACAGGGCGTAAAAGTCGAATTCGAACGTTTCAAAGACTACTGGGACAAAGATTCGAAAGGTAATGTTGACCATCTGACTCTGGTGCCTATCAAAGAAGATGCGACCCGTGTTGCGGCTCTGCTGTCCGGCGATGTGGATATGATTGCGCCGGTTGCGCCGAATGACCACAAACGTGTCGAAGAAGCCAAAGGTGTCGATCTGGTAACATTGCCAGGTACCCGCATTATTACGCTGCAAATGAACCAGTCGAGCAATGAAGCGCTGAAAGATGTGCGCGTGCGTCAGGCGATTGTTTACGCTATCAATAATCAGGGTATCGTGGACAAAATCATGAAAGGTTTTGCAACGGCTGCCGGTCAGCAGAGCCCGCAAGGCTATGCTGGCTACAATCCTGAACTGGTGCCGCGTTATGACCTGAACAAAGCCAAAGAGCTGATGAAGGAAGCGGGTTATGAGAAGGGCTTTAACCTGACCATGATCGCGCCGAATAACCGCTATGTGAATGATGCTAAAGTGGCCCAGGCTGCAGCGGCAATGTTGTCGAAGATCGGCATCAAAGTTGATCTGAAAACCATGCCAAAAGCGCAGTACTGGCCTGAGTTTGATAAATGTGCGGCAGACATGCTGATGATCGGCTGGCACGCGGATACCGAGGATTCAGCCAACTTCTCTGAATTCCTGACCATGACCCGTAACGAAGAGAGCGGTAAAGGTCAGTACAACTGTGGTCACTACTCAAACCCTGAAGTCGATAAACTGGTGGAAGCGTCAAACGTCGAAACCGATCCGGCTAAACGTGCCCAGATGCTGCAGCAGGTAGAAACGACCCTGTACAACGATGCCGCGTTCGTTCCTCTGCACTGGCAGAACCTGGCCTGGGGGGCGAAATCAACGCTGGACGTCAAACCAATCGTTAACCCGATGGAGTTCCCATACTTCGGTGACCTGGTGGTCAAAGAGTAAGTTGCGCATTAACTGGTAACAGGAGCCTCCGTAACCCGGTTGCGGGGGCTTTCTCACCTTAGGTCATTAATCTTGTTTCAGTCGGGTTAGTGACTGTTTTAAAGGCTGAATAGGGTCCATCGCAGGGCATTAACCCGGATGGATTTAGCATGGAAAGTTAAGGGGCAAGGAATGTTTTCGTTTCTGGTCAAGCGCCTGTTTCAGGCACTGATAGTGATGTTTGTGATCAGTTTGGTGGCGTTTGCCATTCAGGATAACCTGGGCGACCCGCTGCGCGAGCTTGTCGGTCAGTCGGTTTCAGAGACGGAGCGCCAGGCGCTGCGTGATGAACTGGGCCTCAACGATCCCTTCGTCACTAAATACACCCGTTTTGTCACTGCCGCGGTGCAGGGCGACCTGGGTACCTCCTATTTCTTCAAGCGTCCTGCGGTTGAAGTGATTCTCGACAAACTGGTCGCGACACTGGAACTGGTGTTCGGTGCCTCGCTGATCATTATTGTCTGTTCCATTCCGCTTGGGGTGTATTCAGCGATACATCCGAAAAGCGTGTTTACCAAGCTGGTCATGGCCGGCAGTAGTATTGGTATTTCGATCCCGGTGTTTCTGACCGCGATTATGCTGATGTATGTGTTCTCGATTGAGCTTGGCTGGTTGCCATCCTATGGCCGCGGTGAAACCGCAAACTGGCTCGGCTGGGAGTCGGGGTTCTTTACCCTTGATGGTCTTGCGCACCTGATCCTGCCTTGTGTCTCGCTGGCCTCTATCATGCTGCCACTGTTTATCCGTCTGGTACGGGCTGAGATGCTCGAAGTGCTCAGCTCGGAGTACATTAAGTTTGCCAAGGCGAAGGGCCTGGCGATGAACAAGATTTATTACCAGCATGCGCTGAAAAACACCATGCTGCCGGTGCTGACCGTCGGTGGTGTGCAGATCGGGACTATGGTGGCCTACACCATTCTGACCGAGACGGTGTTCCAGTGGCCGGGTACCGGCTTTTTGTTCCTTGAGGCGATTAACCGGGTGGATACGCCGCTTATCACGGCGTACGTGATTTTTGTCGGCCTGATTTTCGTCGTGACCAATACCATCGTGGATCTGATGTATGGTCTGATCAACCCAACCGTTAACCTGACCGGAAAAGGAGCATAATCATGAGCCAGGTAGTCGCAGCTCCTTCACGCTGGGAGCGTTTTAAGCAGTCCGATTTTCTTTACTATTTCCTGCGTGACAAAGTGGCGATGGTCAGCTTTGTTATCTTTATGGTGGTACTGGTCACATCACTGGTGTCCCCGTTGATTGCCCCGAGCAACCCGTATGATTTAACCTCAATCGATATTATGGATTCGGAGTTACCGCCATCCTGGCTGGATGGCGGCGATGAGCGCTTCCTGCTCGGCACCGATAACCAGGGGCGCGATATTTTATCGACCATTTTGTATGGCTCCCGCTTGTCACTGACGATCGGCTTTCTTGCCGTTGCCTTGCAGCTGCTTTTTGGCATCGTGATCGGCCTGTCAGCCGGTTATTTCGGTGGCCGTATCGACAGCTTCCTGATGCGCTTTGCGGATGTGCAGCTGTCGTTTTCGACCATGATGGTCGCGATCATTGTATCGGCCATCTTTAAAGCCAGCTTTGGCAGCGAGTTCTACAGTGAATACGCGGTTTTGATGCTGGTGGTGATCATCGGTGTGGCGGAATGGCCGCAATATGCGCGTACCATTCGTGCCTCGGTGCTGGCTGAGAAGAAAAAAGAGTATGTTGAAGCGGCGCGGGTGATGGGCTTTAAATCACTGCGTATCATGTTCCGTCATATTCTGCCGAACTGTCTGTCGCCGATTCTGGTGATCTCAACCGTGCAGGTAGCGAATGCCATCATGTCGGAGGCGGCACTTTCTTTCCTCGGTCTGGGTTTGCCGGTGGACCAGCCATCACTGGGCTCACTGATCAGTATCGGTTTTAACTACATTTTCTCCGGCTCGTGGTGGATTACCATTTTCCCAGGTCTGGTGCTGGTTACCCTGGTGTTGGTGATTAACCTGCTGGGCGACTGGTTACGCGATGTGTTTAACCCGAAAATCTACAAAGGTTGAGCGGAGTCGATTGATTTTGTTCGAATAATGTACCTAAACTAAGAGCCGTAAGTGATTGCGGCTCTTTTTTTGCATCTGTAATCGAACGTTGAGCAGTAACCATTGTCACTATGAGTAGGATAACTATGGAGATGAGAGTGGTCGTGATGCCTAAAATCACCCATCGAGTTCTGTTGAGCCTGTCCTGCTGCGCTGTACCCCTGTTTTCATTACCGGTACATGCTCAGGAGTTTCTTTGTGATGCGACTCAGGCCGCCAGCAATCAGTTGCCGGTCCTGGATAAGACGTGTCCGATAGGACAAGGTTTATGGGGTAACTCGGCCCCGAAAAGAAAGGATTCTGATTTCTGGATTCAGTGCGGCTTGTTGACCAAGCCTTTATCGTTAGCCCAGGCCCAGGGTTTGTATCAACATATCTCAACCCATGTCTGGATGAAACCGGAAGACAAAGGCACCCGCTGTCTGATCGGGCCTTACGATGATTTCGCCAAGGCGCGCAAAGATTTGCGCGGCGTGCGTACTGTGGGCGGCTACAAGGAAGCCTTTATTCGTGAAGTCGCAAAAAGCACGGCGACGTCAGTGACAACGGCTGCGCCGGTAAAGCGTGCTCCAGCCGCTGCCCCAAAGCCTGCTAAAGCTCAGGCATCAGCCCCGCAACCTAAACCTGTTGCGGTGGCACCTGAGCCAGCCGCTGCGTTGACCGAAACCCGTGCTTTACCTGCAACCGTTGCGTCTCAGGGGGCCGATGTCAGTTTCCGCCATCAGACGTCACTCAACGGAGTGAGTTATGTGGTGCCTTACACCCTGGCCGACAATGTGCAGTTTTATATGGAGCATAACAAAGCCTGGAACCGGCTCAGCTATGACGGCGCGGAAAAAATGTGCCGCAGCCAGAATATGCGCCTGGCTAATGAGCAGGAGTGGAAGCAGTTACTCAATTCAAAAGTGATGGAACGTGAACAGTGGCCGGTGTATCTGCCGTACTGGGGAGAGGGGCGTAAAGGGCTGTTTACCAATGGCAGGACGACAAATCTGAAAGGTACCTCACTGCTGAATGTGTTGTGTGTGAAAGGATAAAAAAATAACCCCGCATTGCGGGGTTATGGTTACCTAGCCTGATTTGACGTGTTATTAATCGTTATCGCTCGCGCCAGTCCACTGCATGTTGAACTTAACGGCTTCGACATAAGCGCCCTGGGATTCTTTCACCCGGCCGATAAAGCTGTATACGTTGCCAACGGTCAGTGACGGTAAATCAAAGTCGATGTTGGCATGGATGATATTGTCTTGGGTATTGTTGTAACACTCGAAGTTATCGTCATAATTGCCACCGGATGAGTATTCCCAGCTCAGGTCGGCACCGGTAAACAGCATGTGGCGGTAAAGGTTCTGAGCATCTTTACAGGTAAAATTCTCATCGGCAAATTCCAGTACCACGTTGGCATCCATGGCGCCATCATCACCAATTGACGGCTGATCGTTGATTGACAGGCCAACCTTGCCGACCGCTTCACCACCGTTCTGGGTTGGCAGAATCATCGGGAAGTAGCGGGTGTCGCCATCATCATCAGACTGCAATTGAATACGCGCTTCGGCATCAGCTTTATTGCTGAAGAAGGTGTAACGTTCAGTCTCCGCTTCTCCGTCTTCCTCTACCGTCCACAGCAGAGTCTGGGCACCGCTTGAGATAACGCTCGCATCGCTGACACTTAAGGTGACGTCCACGTTGCCGCCTTCATCCGGATCGTAGAAGGTTGCAACCAGGTTATCGCCGTCTACCACATAGCTTGCACCACTAGCCTGCTGGGTGGCTTCACTACACTGGGTTAAATTGTCCGGAGTTCGCACGTTTTCGTACACCAGGCCGTCTTCAAAGCGGAATGCGTCACACCATACGCTGCTGTAGTTTTGCTCGTTGATGCCGTTAGAAGAGCCGTGTTCCAGGCGGTACCAGGTTTTGCCTTCCAGAGTGTGCAAATCGCTGGCTGGTGGTGCTACACCTTCCTGCACTGCTGGCAGGGTAAATACGGCGGCTGCAGAAGAGCTGCCCTGATCATCACGTGCTGAGATACGCAACTTGACGCCTGACGGATAGGCCTGAGTGGGTGTGCCTGAGATGGTGGCAATGGCCTGGCTTTGATCGATGCTCAGGGTCAGACCGTCGACCGCAATGGTACCGGATTCGTATTCGGTGATATCACCGTCCGCATCGCTGAATAGGTTGACCAGTGACAGAGTCTGGTTAAACGGTGTCCCCTGCTGCAGTTGCCAGCCATCGATGATCGACTGAATCCGGCTCAGCTCGCCCGACTCGACAACCGGGGCCAGATTGGCGGATACGATGGTCACGTTGAGCACTACAGCAACAGGCGCACCAATCTTGTCGCCATTAGCATCGCGATCGCTGGCCTGCAGAGTGATCGTATACTCACCGCCGCTCGCAACCGGATTGACCGCGGCCAGGCTTAGGATTTGGTCGCTGACACTGAGCGCAATCCCTGTGGTACCCAGGCTGGACTCTTTGACTGTGATAACGGGTGCGATGCCGTCAGCCAGGTCGGTGTCGCGGAACAGGCCGCTAAGATCGAGGGTCGCACCGCTAAAATTTTCACCTTCGGCAACGTTCAGTTCGGTCAGGCGTGTCTGAATGTTATCGACGGTTGCTGTGTCTGTGATTAACTGGTTATTGCTGATGACAGTGCCGACGCTGTCACCATTAACCGGTACCACCGGCTTATAGGTGTCAGAAGCTAACTGCGCATCATCCATGTTGTAGACCGTACTTTGTGCCGTCAGAGCGATTTGGCTGGCGTGCGTACTGTAGTCGTTGCCTTTGGTTTGGGCATCCGCTTTTGATTCGGTCAGAATCTGGGCTACTTTATGCAGCTTACGGTTAGCTTTGTTACCATCGACAAAGTCGCTGTACACATCATCCGCCTGCTCTTCGGTCAGACCCAAACTCAGTGCCACACTCTGTTTGGCGTCATCTTCGCTTAGCGTGCTGTCGTTGCTCATCGCAATCGCAACCAGGTCAGTGACCGGGGAGATCACCTGCGATGAGCCCGGCGCGCGGAATACCAGCTCATGCGCCATAGCCTGACCCGGGTTATCCATATCGATGGTGTATTTACCGGCGTAGGTTTCCGGTTCCAGGTTCGCCAGAGCGGTCTGCATTGCACCGCCCGGAGTCAGGGTTTGCAGCGCCAGTGAGCCTGCAATCTCGGTACCGGCAGGCAGAACCCGCTGGCCGTTCTCGT
The DNA here is from genome assembly GCF_029962385.1 of Vibrio sp. ABG19. Taxonomy (NCBI): domain Bacteria; kingdom Pseudomonadati; phylum Pseudomonadota; class Gammaproteobacteria; order Vibrionales; family Vibrionaceae; genus Vibrio; species Vibrio sp. ABG19. The sequence goes on from NZ_CP071708.1 coordinate 1,311,092, forward strand.
TGGTCAGGCCAAACAAGGTATCTGTACCAATATCCAGCAGGCCGTTGTTGTTGGTATCGTCAAACAGTACAGCCTGATTAAAGTAGCCGTCGAAACCTGTGATGGTGGTGCTCTGAGCCGCGGTTTGTCCGCTGCTGTCTGAGCCACCGCCGCCGCCACAGCCGGTTAATGCCAAAGCCACAGACACTGCCAGAAAAGTCATTTTCTTCATTATTATTTCCCTGTCGATTGCAAACGAGAACGTGGATGCTTTATTTGCTGCGCCTGTTGTATGCTGTCCCGGCGCAAAAATAGAGTTAAAGCGTAAAATACCAAATCTGAGCCACGTTCTACCTGTTGCCATACCTGCTGGCAATATACGGAAAGCAGCATAAAACCCGTAAATTAATTTATTTTTTTTATCATTAGTGGCTGGAAACCAGTCGTCATGCGGTTTACGGCGTGATGTTTGGATCCGGATGGTGATAAATTAAATTGATTTTCAGGGTTTCCAGCCACTGGGTGTACTCCGGACGCGGGCGCAAAATATAGGTATAAATTTCTCCCTCAAGCGGGATGTCATACTCGGAGTATTCCAAATCCGAAGAAAGGCTGATCGGACGCTGATGAGAGTCAAATTCATAACAGGCTGGCGGATAGTTGCCATAATAATCGCCGGAAAACACCATCATGGTTTGCTGATACAGGGTCGGGCCGGTCAGGGAGGAAAAGGCGAAATAAGGTTCAAACTGACGACAGGAGAGATCGCCCTGATCGGTCACGATGTTCAGATCTGAGTCTGCCGGTTGATAATAGTTAGGGTTGTCGAAGCGGCGGTCGTAAATGTAGTTGCCCATGCTGACCCAGTAATAGTTCTGTTGCTCGTCCATCAGCAGGTAGTCAAAGTTACCGCCTTGATAGAGGTACTGGCCGGTATCACCGTTCAGACGTGCTTGTGCTGCCTCGCGGGTGTCGGAGAGAGTATCGGTTTGATATTCGTCACCGTCATAGCTGGTGACGAGAAAATTGTTGCTGTTATAGATGCGTGACGGATAGCTGTGGCGAAAAATCCAGCTGTAGAGATGGTTAGAATCAAGGCTGAAGTCGATTTGCTGCGTCTTGCGCTGATAGGTTCCGGCGCGCTGCAGCGCTGCGCTGTCAGGGCAGTCGAGGCGGGTTTGTCCCATGGCATAATAAACCACCCCTTTACTGAGGTAGAACAGTTCACAATACAGCACGTCATAATCATAGTGTTGGCCACCCAGTTGGCGCGTAGTCTGGATACGGTATAAACGGGTATCTTCCAGCTGTCGGGTATCCTGCTCGTTGTCATCCTGTGCAACCGGCAACACAAAACTGGTGCTTGGCCAGGTCTCGTCGGCATGAGCATCGTCACTGGCTTCAATCAGCAGCGTCGGGGCGCCACTATCCGGCTCCGGTGTGCCGCTTACGGTCAGCAGTTGAGCAAGGTTGAGTCGCAGGGCTGCGCTGGTGACCGATACCCGGTAGGAGATCAGGTCGCCTTCCGGATCGGTGAACAGATCACTGATATCAACCTGATAACGCACAGCATTGCCCGGGCTGAGTTGCCAGGTCGCAATTTCGTCACTGATGCGTTGATAGGCTTCGCTGTTGAGTTGCGGCGGCTGGTTCTCTTCTGCGGCGCTGGCCGTATCACTCTCTGCCGTCGTGACTGTCTTCACCTCCGCGCCCGCGCTGTCAGGCGCTGTTTCCTCAGATGGTTGCTCTGTCTCAGGTTCACCGTCACTGCTTTCCGTCTCATCGGTGGAGTCGGCTGGTGATCGGCTTGCGTTGTTATCGGCACTATGTGTACCTGCAGAGAGAGAGGGAGCGGACGCTGCGGCGCGCGATGCGCTGTGACTGTCCGGCCACCAAGCATGGCCCGGTGTTAACCCGCGCTGAGCGGTTTCATCCACTGCCAATTGCTCGGTGCGCGAGTCGGCGGGCCACAACAGCCAGGCCCCCAGTACTGCGGCACTCAGTGAAACAAGAACGCGCATCTTAACTTAGCCTCGACTGGAACCAGCACAGGGCGAATTTGAGATCCTTTTCAATCAGGCTGCGGCTGCACTCCAGCAGCTCGCTGATCTCATCGACTTTCATGCCGATCAGATACTTGAGCTTTAGCGCGTTCGACTGGCGCGGATAGCGGGCACTGAAGGTATCCAGAGTTTTATCCATGATGATCAGTTGTTCAAATGATGCGGCGGGCTCTGCATCCGGTAACGATGTCACCGGCTGGCGCTTTTGTGCCTGCTTATGCCGCGCATGGTCGATCAAAATCTGACGCATGATTTTGGCCGCTTTGAGATAAAAATCACGCCGATGATGCACATCATCCAGATCGGCTTGTGATAAGCGAAGATAAGCCTCGTGCACCAGGGCGGTGGTGCTGTGGATACTGTCATTGAGAATTGGATTACTGTCGCCATATTTGCCTGCGTTACGCGCCTGTTCCTGTTCCGCCAGGCGGCGCAGTTGCGCGTAAGCAATATGATAGAGTTCACTTTCTGCGGGCTTATCACCCTGCTTCCAGTTATGCAGTACTTGCGTAAAGGGAGAAGAGACCATTAGCTGTCCTTATGCTGTTTGGTGAATTCATCGACACTCAGGGTTTGCATTGATTCCTGGCCGTCAACGGCGCGCTGTTTGCGTTGCTGATAGCGATACAAAATGCCCTGATCCCAGTGGTGGCCGGCCGGCAGGTATTCCCAGCTGGTAAATTGTGGGCCACGCTCCGGGTCAAACCAGGTCACGGTAATATTGAGATCGCCCACATTGATCCTGTTGTCCGGTTTTTGCAGCCACCACATATCGCGGTATTGTGCAGTGACGTCCCGGGTGTAGTTTTGTGGCTCGGAAGGACACTCACTGACCGACTCAGGCCCGAGCAGGACCTGGTTGGTGGTGATGTGCAGGCACTGATGCTGAATGCCTGAGACCAGGTAGCGAGTACGTAACCAGATGCCCGGTAATGGAATGTGGTCGCCCTTACCGTTCGGGTAGGTAAACCACATCATCTCACTGCGGTTGTTGTGGCTGACGCCGGCTTTATGGCCCAGTCCCTGCGATTTCTCCATAAACAGCTCAGTGAGTGGGTCAAAGTTCATCGCGATGGTGCGGTATTTCCAGTCGCCTTCGTCGTCAAAGTCCTCGACATAGAAGCCATTGAGATCGTTACGGGTACAGCCGTGCCGGGCGCAGCCAATCAGGCCGGCCTCATAGGCAAATTGGCTCAGCGGATGCTCTACTGCCTGGGTGAGCCCGTGCTCAGGTCTGAGCTGGCAGCCGTTAAAGTGATCACCGATAGCCGGATACTCGGTCAGTGTTTCCGCTCCGACTGAAAAGCGCGTTTTACCTATCGGGGCAAAGTAATTGGGATGAGCAGCGCGATCGAGATTGTACGCGCAGATTTTTCCCTGCCAGTCTTTTTTGGGTACCAGGCTGGTTTCGTACATTACGCCTTTTGGCCGGTAAATAACCTGGTCGGATACAAAATTCTGCTCAATATAGTGCTGGCTCTGATTGAGGTGTTCGACCGCTTGCTGAGTCGAGACCAGCGGCAGGTTAAGTGCCGCAAGATGATCGTCAAGAAATGACAAGTCCAGCTGTTTAAGCTGCTGAATAAAATCCCGGTCAGTCAGTGCCTGGCTGAGCAGCGTGATCTCTTCGCGGTTTTGTGGGGTCGAATCCAGCGACAGCAGTAAACGGGTCATGTTTACACTGCGGCTGACCTGGGTACTGGCCAGGGTTGGGGTCACCACTTCCTGACCACTCAGGGTGGTGAGCAGATAGCCATGTTCATCCAGGCCGAGATAGAAGCGGATCACATCGCCGGGATGATAGGAAAAGGTCCCTTTCTGAGTTGTGCCGCTGAGTCCGGAGCTGGTGGTGTAAAACAGGCCGGTGACTGGCGCATCAATAAAATAGCCCTGCTGTGTATCAGGCGCGGCGGCCAGCGGGCTGGTGGCCAGCAGGCTGGCGGTAGTCAGGAGCAGATTACGTAGGATGGTCATGGTTGATTCGGGGTCGCTGGCTGAGCCGTTGGTCGATTGTGCTGTTTTGGTGGTGTCGGCGTAAGCAGTGCCAGTAACATTTTTTGTTTAATGTGTTGCGGGATATCCGGGTTGGATAAAATCCGCCGCCGGGTGATCTCAAGCATGGCATCAATACTCAGTGGTTGTTCGAGCGAATTCTTACTGTGAAACAGCAGTTGGGTCAGCTCGAACAACATGTTGTCCGAGATCTTCTTTTCCGCCGACAATTGGTGGTTTTTCTCGATCACCGCGATGGTAAAACTGGTCGCTGATGCCAGGAGTAACGAGAGTAACAAGCAGTAAAAAGGCCGTCTTTGCACCAGACGTTTGAGCAGGTAAAACGGCAGATGCTGGCGCAGCGAAATCGGCCGCAGAGCGAGCAGATGCTCTACATCATGCCGCAGGTCACCCACGCTGAGATAGCGCTGCCCGGTATCTGACTCGGTCGCTTTAGCTATGATACACGCCAGATCTGAGCCCGCTTTAGGCGTCGGAAATACAGTGTGTAATATCTTACCCAGTGAGTAGACGTCACTTTGTTGGGTGAGGTATTCCCCTTGTTTTTGCTCCGGACTGGCGTACTGATTACTGAACGCGAGCAGAGAGGAGTCATGCAACTGAGCGGACTGCGGTTTGAATTTCTGGGTCAGGTTGAAGTCGATTAGCTTGGGCTGATCTCCGCTGGAGATGAGGATGTTAGCCGGTTTGAGATCGGCATGCAGCACCTGGTGGTCATGGGCGTGTTCGACTGCCTGACAGATACGGATAAACAGCCGCAGCTTGTCCTGACGGGTTAACTCCTGCTGTTGCAGATAACTGTCCAGCGTCGGACCGTGAATGTATTCCATCACGATATAGACCTGGTCGTGAAACAGGCCGCCATCGTACACTTTGGCAATCCCGGGATGGTTGAGGCGGGCCAGGATCTGCGCCTCGGCAAACAGCGCTCGCTGGCCCAGTTGTTCAATGATGTGTGGCTGAATCAGCTTGACAGCGAGTTGCTGTTCATAGGTGTTGTCGGCGCGGGTTGCGGCATAAACGATGCCGATACCGCCGCGGCCGATTTCGTCGTGCAGCTGGTATTTGTCGATCAGTTGCTGTGAGTAATCTGCGCTGTCTGCGGCCCACGCCAAGGCATGATGGGCCAGAACCTGATGCAAACTGGTGGCGGCTGAGGCAGTCAGCAGAGGCAGCACTTCCTGATAAAGATCGGGTTGCTCGACCTGTAAACGCGCGATCGCATCTTGTTGCTCCGATTCGCTCAGATCCAGCCAGTCGTAAAAAAATTGTGTTGAAGAGTCAGGTGCTTGCACGGATTTTTTATCGTATGAATAACCACGTTGGTAGTGTATCCAAAATGTATGTGCAAAGTGAAACTTTTCTTACTATTGCTACATCTGCTGAATGTGAGTTAAGCATTATTGGATGACCGGAATAAAAAAATGCCCACCGGCCGGAGGCGGGTGGGCATTTGGAGGCTGTTCACTCGATTAAGCGTCGGTCGGAATCTTATGCGGTTTGGTGCCGAATAGTTTCATCACCATCACAAAGAACACCGGGACGAAGAAAATCGCCAGGATAGTTGCTGCCAGCATACCACCCACAACACCCCAACCGATCGCGTTACGGCTCGCTGCACCGGCACCGGTACTCAGAGCCAGTGGCAGTACGCCAAGAATAAACGCGAACGAGGTCATCATGATCGGACGCAGACGCATACGACACGCTTCAACGGTCGCTTTCACCAGATCCATGCCATCGTCATACAGGTCTTTGGCGAATTCCACGATCAGGATGGCGTTTTTCGCTGACAGACCAATGGTGGTCAGCAGGCCAACCTGGAAGTAAATATCGTTCGACAGCGACTTGGTGGTTGCCGCCAGAATCGCACCAAATACCCCCAGCGGAACGACCAGGATGATGGAGAATGGCACACTCCAGCTTTCGTACAACGCAGCCAGGCTGAGGAATACGATTAAGATAGACAGGGCGTACAGGAACGGCGCTTGTGAACCGGTCTGAATTTCCTGGTACGAGGCCCCCGTCCATTCCAGGCCAATGCCTTCCGGCAGCTGATCAACAATTTCCAGAATCGCCTGCATCGCATCACCGGTACTCTTACCCGGTGCCGCCGAGCCCTGAATGTTGACGGCCGGTACGCCGTTAAAGCGCTCCAGACGAGGTGAACCGAACGACCAGCGCGTAGTAGCGAAGGCATCGAACGGCACCATATCACCATCGGCGTTACGCACGTGCCACAGGCTGAGGTCATCCGGCGTCATCCGGTAAGGCGCATCGGCCTGCACGTAAACGCGTTTGACCCGGCCGTTATCGATGAAGTCGTTAACGTAGCTCGAACCCAGCGCGGTCGACAGGGTGGTGTTGATGTCCGATACTGTCACACCCATTGCCATCGCTTTTTCATAGTCGATATCAATGCGGAACTGCGGCGTATCTTCCATACCGTTCGGACGTACCTGAGTCAGGTTGGGGTTCGAACCGGCCATGCCCAGCAGTTGGTTACGCGCTTCGATCAGTTTTTCGTGACCCAGGTTAGCCGTATCTGTCAGGTAAGCATCAAAACCACTCGCACTACCCAGGCCTTGAATCGCCGGGATGTTGAATGAGAAGATTTGTGCTTCTTTGATTGGCGCAAACGCAGGGTATGAACGGCCGATAACCGCATCCACCGACTGGCCAGGTTCAGTCCGCTCATCCCAGTCTTTCAGGCGCACAAACGCCATACCCATGTTCTGGCCCTGACCGGCGAAACTAAAGCCGGCAACGGTAAACACAGAAACCACCAGATCTTTTTCATCTTCCTGGAAGTGCTTGCGCACCTTATCCATCACTGCCAGGGTTTGTTCCTGAGTGGAACCGACCGGCAACTGGACAACAGACAAGAAAATACCCTGGTCTTCTTCCGGTACGAATGAAGATGGCAGGCGGGTCCACAGTGTGGCCAGAATGCCGACAATCACGCCGTAAACCAGCAGGTAACGCCAGCGACGATTAACGCCTTTGCCGACGGTGTTCTGGTAGCCTTGGGTACCACGGTCAAACCACTTGTTGAACCAGGCCAGCGGACCGGATTTTACGTGGTGATCTTCGCCTTTTTTCACCGGCTTAAGCATGGTTGCACACAGTGCCGGAGTCAGGATCATCGCCACCAGTACTGACAGTACCATTGACGATACAATGGTCAGTGAGAACTGACGGTAAATCGCACCCGCTGCGCCACCAAAGAACGCCATCGGGATAAATACCGCACTCAGTACCATCGCGATACCGACCAGAGCGCCGGTGATCTGACCCATTGATTTACGGGTTGCTTCACGTGGCGGCAAGCCGTCTTCGCTCATTACCCGCTCAACGTTTTCCACCACCACGATGGCGTCATCCACCAACAGGCCGATAGCGAGAACCAGACCAAACATGGTCAGGGTGTTGATTGAGAAGCCGAATGCCGCCATGATCCCGAAGGTACCGAGCAGAACCACAGGCACCGCGATGGTTGGGATCAGCGTGGCACGGAAGTTTTGCAGGAACAGGTACATCACGAAGAAGACCAGTACAATCGCTTCCAACAGGGTATGAACTACTTCTTCAATCGAGATTTTAACAAACGGAGTGGTATCGTACGGATACACCACTTCGATGTTGTCCGGGAAGGTTGGCTGCAGTTCAGCCAGGCGTGCGCGGACCGCATCTGCGGTGTCCAGAGCGTTGGCACCGGTCGCCAGCGTGATCGCGATGCCCGACGCGTAGTTACCGTTGTAACGGGCCGCGGTCTGGTAGTTCTCAGCGCCAAGTTCAACCCGTGCCACGTCTTTGAGACGAATCTGCGCGCCGTCCGTATCCACTTTCAGCAGGATATTCTGGAACTCTTTGACTGTGGTAAAGCGGCTTTGTGCCGTGATGGTCGCGTTAAGCTGCTGGCCTTCGACTGCCGGTGCTGCACCGAGCTGACCTACTGATACCTGGGTGTTTTGCGCGCGAATTGCGTTGCTTACTTCCGCAGGCGTCAGCTGGTAGTTACTCAGTTTGTTCGGATCAAGCCAGATACGCATGGCGTGCTGGGCACCGAACACACGAACTTCACCGACACCTTGTACACGGCTCAGCGGGTCTTTAACCTGCGATACCATGAAGTCAGAGATTTCAGTGTTGTTCATGCTGCCGTCTTTCGAGATAAAGCCGACAACCATCAGGAATGAACTGGAGGACTTCGCCACCGTCAGACCTTGTTGGGTTACCTCGTTCGGCAGGGTTGCTTCCGCCAGCGATAACTTGTTCTGCACCTGAACCTGAGCAATATCCGGATCGGTACCGGATTCGAAGGTCAGGGTGATACTGAAGTTACCCGCAGAGTCACTGGTGGCCGACATGTAGAGCAGATTGTCGATACCATTCATGTTCTGCTCGACTATCTGGGTCACGCTGTTTTCCACCGTGTCCGCCGAAGCACCTGGGTATGAGCCGGAAATCGACACCGCCGGCGGCGCGATATCCGGATATTGCGAGACGGGCAGTGTCATGATTGACAACACACCCGCCAGCATGATGATGATGGCGATCACCCACGCGAATATTGGGCGATCTATAAAAAATCGTGCCATGTCTTATTATTCCTTAGAATCTTCCAGGACTTGAGGAGTGACTGAGCTGCCCGGACGAATTTTCTGGATACCGTTAACCACTACTTTCTCGCCGGCTTTCAGGCCTGAGTCAATCAGCCACTGATTGCCGATAGTGTTGCTGGTTTCTACCATGCGTGATTCAACCTTGTTGTCTGCATCCACCACAAATACCGACGCTTCGCCGCGCGCGTTGCGGGTGACTGCGGCCTGAGGAATCAGGATGCCGTCTTCGCGATGCTCGGTCGGAACTGCAGCGCGTATATACAGGCCAGGCAGCAGGAACTGATCGGCGTTATCAACGGTGGCGCGTACATTGACCGTACCGGTATTTTCGTTGACCGATACTTCCGCAAACTGCAGCGTTGCACGCTGGTCAATGGGTGTGCCGTCATCAAGGAACAGTTTAATACCGCTCAGCTCTGTGTTTTTTATGCCAGTCGCCTGACGCAGTTTAAGCAACTCACTACTTGGCTGAGATAGGTCGACATAAAGCGGATCCAGCTGTTGAATGGTTGCCAGAGCGTTGGTCTGGTTCGCCGTAACCAATGCACCTTCAGTGATCAGAGTACGACCGATACGGCCGGAGATCGGCGCAGTGATCTTGGTGTAGGCGAGGTTGATTTCAGCAGAGTGAACGTTGGCTTTCGCCTCTTCTACCGACGCTAGTGCTTGCTTGTAGCTTGCCTGCGCGTCTTCGTAATCCTGTTGGCTGACCGAGTTCTTTTTCACCAATTCGCTGTAACGCTTGGCTTGAAACTGAGCCTGAACCAGGCTCGCTTCTGAACGGGCCAGGCTGGCTTTGGCACTGGCTAGAGCAGCTTGATAAGTGGAAGCATCCAGTTCAAACAACACGTCGCCTTTTTTCACCTGGCTGCCTTCCACAAACAGACGTTTGGTGACGATGCCGCTGACCTGAGGACGGACTTCAGCGATACGATAGGCGCTGGTTCGACCCGGCAGGGTACTGGTGACATCGACCGGCTGAGGCGTGATGGTAACTACATCGACTGCCACCGGAGGTGGTGCGCTGTCGCCGCCAGCTTGTGGTGTGGCATCTGGCTGACAACCCGCCAGTGCAATTGCGGCTACAACTGCGGTTAGCCACTGTTTAGAAAAGGCTTTACCGTCGCCCATAATTTCTCTCTCCTTTACCACGTAGAACGTATTAAACTCAGTGATCCTTTCAGGTATACGTACAAACCACCGCTCAGATTCACCGGCTCAAATGTCTTTGTGAGAATGCTGATTAATTGCAAAGCCTCTCAACACCCGATGTCATCCTGATGAACCCAGGTAAAAATCGCATGTCTGGCTGCTGGATAGAACTCTGTCATTTATTGCACAATTGGACAAGTAAATTTTGCTGCACAGATGGACAATTAATGAGGAAGTGCAATTTTTATCCGATTTTCCCGGTTGGGAATTGTCGCACCTAATGCACGCAGATGCATGCGCAAATTTGTTACTGGTCGTTTTTAAATCGGCCATGGGTAGCAAAACTGAAGCAGAAGCTGTGCCAGACAGGGGAGCAAGAAGTCAATAAAGCGGCCTCAGGCTGGAGAACTCTGAGTGGTGACTGAGTTGGCTGAGTCGGTCACTGAGTCGGTCACTGGGTCAGATGAGGGGTCAGTACGCTCCATGCTCGTGCGACAAGAGCTGTTTGGTGCGGCTGGCGGTCGATATGACGCTTCCACTGGGATTGAGGGTGGCCGGATGACCGGGAGCAGAAATACAAAAAGGCCGGGAAACCCGGCCTTTTTTACTGGGCTAAAGGACAGGTACGCCTTAACGCATCGTCACGAACTCTTCGCTGCCAGTCGGGTGGATCGCCACCACGGAGTCGAAGTCCGCTTTGGTTGCGCCCATCTTCATTGCTACGGCAAAGCCCTGGATCATCTCATCGACAGTGAAACCGATGCCGTGCAGGCCAACCACGGTTTCTTCATCGCCAGCACACACCAGCTTCATTTTACATGGCTGACGGTGCTTGGTGACGGCGGTGTACATCGCCGTGAAGCCAGAAGTGTAGACTTTCACTTGGTCGGCGCCGTATTGTTCAATCGCTTCCTGCTCGGTCAGGCCGATGGTGCCGATTGGCGGGTGGCTGAATACCACGGTCGGTACCAGGTTGTAGTCCATCTTGGCATCCGGCTTGTTGTTGAACAGACGCTCAGACAGCTGACGGCCAGCTTTGACGGCGACCGGAGTCAGCTCAATACCGCCTTCCATAATGTCGCCGACACAGTAGATGCCCGGTACGTTGGTGGCCTGATAAGCGTCGACCTTGATGTAACCTTTGTCATTGGTGGCAACACCGGTCGCGGCCAGATTGATGGCATCGGTGGCCGGGTGACGGCCGATCGCCCAGATCAGGGTGTCAACATTGCAGCTTTCACCATTTTCCAGATGCAGGGTCAGGCTGCCATCGGCTTCTTTGGTCACTTCTTTTGGCACGCTGTGGGTGTGCAGTTGCGGGCCTTCTGTCGCCATCACTTCAACCAGAGTATCAATGATCATCGGGTCGAAGCTACGCAACGGTGATTCTTTACGGCACAGCAGGTGGGTTTCTGTGCCCAGTGCGTTGAGTACACCGGCAATTTCCACTGCGATGTAACCTGCGCCAACCACAGCAACGCGTTTTGGTTGTTCATTCAGGTCGAAGAAACCGTTCGAGTCGATACCGTACTCCGCGCCCGGAATGTTCGGGATAGTCGGACGGCCGCCGACAGCGATCAGAATATGATCAGCAGTATAGTGCTCGCCGTTCACTTCCACGGTTTTGGCGTCGACAAACTTAGCAAAGCCACGAATCACTTCAACTTTGTTGTTGCCCAGCACGCGGTCGTAAGACTGGTGGATACGGCCGATGTAAGCCTGACGGCTTTCAACCATTTTGCTCCAGTCGAAGTTTTTCACTTCAACATCGAATCCGTAATCTTCCGCGTACAGGTTCATGGCTTCTGCCACTTGCGCGCCGTGCCACATCACTTTCTTCGGCACACAGCCGACGTTGACACAGGTGCCGCCCAGATCTTTGGCTTCAATCAGCGCCACTTTAGCACCGTACATAGCCGCGCGGTTCGCTGACGCAATGCCGCCACTGCCGCCGCCGATACAGATATAGTCAAAATGTGTTGCCATTACTTTCTCCCGTCAGGCAGGGGCGAGTGGTGTCGCATGCCCTGCGTGTTTTTTAATATGTATCATCAGTAGATGGAGGACAGAATGTCAGAACTCAATCCCTGCGGTTGATTCTTGTTGTCAGCTCCCAGACTCTGGGGACCGGTTTAATTACTCGGGTACAATCCATTCCACTTTGTGGTGACCGGTGGCCGGCGCAATGGTCTGCTTGAGGAACGGCAGGATGGTTTCCATCTGACTTTGCAGTTTCCACGGCGGATTAATCACTATCATGCCAGAGGCGGTCATGCCGCGCTCGTTGGTATCCGGTGAAACCCCGAGTTCAATTTGTAAAATTTTGCGAATGCCGAGTCCCTGCAGGCCTTCAATCATGTCTTCAATATCGCAGCGATTCACCACCGGATACCAGATAGCATAGATGCCGGTCGCCCAGCGCTTGTAGCTTTGTGCTATCGCATTGACCACGTCGCGGTACTCTTTGGCCAGTTCATACGGTGGGTCAATCAGCACCAGGCCACGGCGCTCTTTCGGCGGCAGGCTGGCTTTGAGGCGGGCAAAGCCATCCTCTTTAAAAATCGCCACCTGGCGGTCGCGGTGGAACTCCTGCTCCAGCAACGGGTAGTCGCTCGGGTGCAGTTCGGTCAGCACCATGCGGTCATCAGCACGCAGGTGAGCACGCGCCACTCGCGGCGAACCCGGGTAGTAGCGCAGCTCGTCACCCTGATTCAGCGCTTTAATCGACGCCAGGTAGCTCTGGATATCTGCCGGCACATCCGCCTGCTGCCACAAACGGGCGATGCCCTGTTTATATTCGCCGGTTTTTTCTGACCACTCATGAGTCAGGTCATAGCGGCCGACGCCGGAGTGGGTGTCGTGATAAACAAACGGCTTATCCTTCTGCTGCAGGGACGTCAGGATTAAGCTTTGTACGATGTGTTTCACCACATCGGCGTGGTTTCCGGCATGGAAACTGTGTCGGTAACTTAACAATTTGCGCTCTCTCACCCGGTCGCGGGGTGCTGGTCAGTTCAAAAAACATTATCGCCGATTATACGCCAGTATTGAAAATTGCTGAACCTGGCTATATCTATTAACGTAATAGCCAGTGAATATCATTCACTGACCCTCTTTCGATCAAAAGGAACGTTCTATGTCTAATCCACTTCTGACCTTTACGGATTTGCCACCGTTTTCTGCTATCAAACCAGAACACGTCAAGCCTGCGCTTGAAAAGGCGATTGAAGATTGCCGTGCAAAGATTAACGCCGTACTGGAAGGAAATACTGAGCCAAGCTGGGACAATGTCATTGCTCCGATCGAAGAAGTGGATGATCACCTGAGCCGCATCTGGTCACCGGTCAGTCACATGAACTCGGTCACCAACAGCGAGGAGCTGCGTGAAGCGTACGAAAGCTGCCTGCCACTGCTGTCGGAATACAGCACCTGGGTTGGTCAGCACAAAGGGCTGTTCAAAGCCTATCAGGCGATCAAAGCCAGCGAAGCGTTCAGCGCGCTGAGCCGTGCGCAGCAGAAAACCGTGACTGACGCGCTGCGTGATTTCGAATTGTCCGGTATCGGCCTGCCAAGCGATGAGCAGAAACGCTATGGTGAGATCAGCAAGCGTATGTCAGAGCTGGGCTCTAAATTCTCCAACAACGTGCTCGATGCCACCATGGGCTGGAGCAAGCACGTGACGGACGTCAATGAGCTGTCCGGCATGCCGGAGTCGGCACTGGCAGCAGCCGAAGCGGCAGCGGAAGCCAAAGGCCTGACCGGCTACCTGTTGACGCTGGATATTCCGTCTTACCTGCCGGTCATGACCTACTGTGACAACCAGGCGCTGCGTCAGGAGCTGTATGAAGCCTACGTCACTCGCGCGTCGGACCGTGGCCCGAATGCCGGTAAATGGGACAACAGCGAAATCATCGCCGAGCAGCTCAAGCTGCGCTATGAAATTTCGCGTATGCTCGGTTTTAACACCTACAGCGAAAAATCACTGGCGACCAAGATGGCAGAGTCGCCACAGCAGGTAATGGATTTCCTCAATAACCTGGCCACTAAAGCCAAGCCGCAGGGCGAGCGCGAAGTGGAAGAGCTGCGCCAGTTTGCCGAGCAGGAGTTTGGCGTCACGGAACTGAAACTGTGGGATATCGCTTACTACAGTGAAAAGCAGAAACAGCACCTGTTCCAGATCTCGGATGAAGAGCTGCGCCCTTATTTCCCGGAACACAAGGTGGTGAACGGCCTGTTTGAGGTCCTGGGCCGCGTGTTCGGCATGCAGGTCAAAGAGCGTGCAGGTGTGGATACCTGGCATGAGTCAGTGCGTTTTTTCGATATTTTCGACAGCAATGGTGCGCTGCGTGGCAGCTTCTATCTGGATTTGTACGCGCGTGAACATAAACGTGGTGGCGCCTGGATGGATGAATGCCGGGTGCGCCGTATTAATGCGGCCGGTGAACTGCAAACCCCGGTGGCATACCTGACTTGTAACTTCAACCGTCCGGTCGGTGATAAACCGGCGCTGTTTACCCACGATGAAGTGGTGACCCTGTTCCACGAAACTGGCCACGGCATCCACCATATGCTGACTCAGGTTGAAGTGGGTGCGGTATCGGGCATCAATGGTGTGCCTTGGGATGCGGTCGAGCTGCCAAGCCAGTTCCTGGAAAACTGGTGCTGGGAAGAAGAGGCGCTGGCGTTTATCTCCGGCCATTACCAGACCGGTGAGCCGCTGCCAAAAGCGATGCTGGAAAAAATGCTGGCGGCGAAAAACTTCCAGTCAGCGATGTTTATCCTGCGTCAGCTTGAATTCGGCCTGTTCGATTTCACCCTGCACACCACCTACGATCCGGATCAGGGACCGAAAGTGCTGGAAACATTGGCCGAAGTGAAGAAAAAAGTGGCCGTCCTGCCAAGCCTGGAGTGGAACCGCTTCTCACACAGCTTCAGCCATATCTTTGCCGGTGGTTACAGCGCCGGTTACTATAGCTATCTGTGGGCGGAAGTGCTGTCAGCCGATGCCTTCTCACGCTTTGAGGAAGACGGTATTTTCAACCGCGACACCGGCCTGAGCTTCCTGAATAACATTCTGGAAATGGGCGGCAGTGAAGAGCCGATGGAGCTGTTCAAACGCTTCCGTGGCCGTGAGCCGCAAATTGACGCGTTGCTGCGCCACGCCGGCATCGCTGCATAAGCACTGTCCAAGTCCAACCATTAAAGGCCAGCCTGCTTGAGGCTGGCCTTTTGCTATTCTGCGCACCGCGCTTGTGCTATTTCGATGGTGCCATTTTTGTTCTGCCATTGCGGTTACTGATAGTTATTCTGTTACTGATCGTTATTCTGCGTTGCTGCGTACGTTCGGTGCTGATTGCGCCGCACCATGCCAGCGCTGGCTGAGCCAGTGATCAAGTGACCATTTACCCGGCCCCCACACCATGACCATCAGCAGCAGCGCCCCCCACAGCTGGTGGTCATAGAAACCGCGCTCCCACAGCAGCGGATACGAGATGACGGCGATGATATTGAAGCCGAACAGCGCCAGTGCGGTAAGGCGGCCAAGCAGGCCGGCGATCAGCAGCAGCGGCAGGAGCAGCTCGGCCGCGGTGCCAAGGTAAGCCGCCCATTGCCACGGCAGTAGCGGCACCTGATATTCAAATTCAAACAGATACAGGGTACTGTCCCAGCTGCTGATTTTCACCAGGCCGGATTGGAAAAACACACTGGCTGCCCACAGCCGCGCCAGCAGTAAAATCAGTGGTGCCAGCACAGTTTGCAGCCAGCCGCTGCCTTGTTGATAGCGTGCAATCAGGGTGTTCATATCCGTCTCCTATTCCGTGCCGGGCAGGGTAAAACCGGCCACAATATTTAACTGGGTCAGTGCCGGAAGAGTGGCCAATAACTCTGCTGTTATTGCGCCGAGCGGGGTGGCAGCGCTCAGCGCGTGCAGCAGATGATATTCCGAATCGCTGCACGCGCGGGTCCAGGGCTGGCCGTCGCTATCGCAGGCGATCAGGCCGCGTTGCGCCTCAGCCAGTTGCAGCGCAGAAAAATCATCATTGTGGAAAGCTGCGCGCAGATCAAACAAGGCGTACGGCGCACTGAACAAACTGACCCAGGGCGACAGTTGCAGCCGGACTTGCGCCTGCTGCGCAGCGCTGAGTGTCGCTAAACGGGTCAGCGGCTGGCAGTCCGGACGGGGCGCCGTTGCATAGCTTTGCTGCACCATATCCAGTTGCCACTCAAAACGTGCCAGATCAGCGGCGTAAGGCACGGCCTGCTCAATATGTGGCAGCGCGGCGATGCTACTGTCCAGCCCGGCGCCGTAGGCGCTGACATCAGCGCAGGTCAGGGGATGATGCATAACATAGTGGCGCGCCAGCGCAGAGAAGCACTCTTCACCGATCACGGCTCTGAGCAGCGGGTAACCGGCAGCGAGCACGTCACTCAGGCTGATCACATAGTTATTGCGATAAATCTGCAGCCGCTGCCCGCCACGAAAGCGGTCACTGGTAAGCAGGTGTTCAACGGCCTTGTTGTCACCGTTCAGTGCGCGGGCAAAGTCGGCTTGCAGCCGCGCCAGATCACAGCTCATCAGCGCCTCCTTGTGCCACTAAACTGTCAACCGGGTGGCGATATCGCGCCGAGGTCACCTGCCGCAGGATCTGCGCGGCGTGGTCGGCTTCTGCCAGCAGGACCTGTGCTTCAGGCAGGTCGGTATCCCACTCTATCAGAGTACGGCGTACACCGTGGCGCGCCGTCCAGGCGCGAAACAGCTGCCATAACGCGTCACTGACCGGACGATTGTGGCTGTCGATGCGGATCTCCCCTTGCGGTAACTGACGCACGCTGTAGCCGGCGAGGTGAATTTCATCCACCGCATCGGCCGGAATGGCTGCGAGGTAAGTCGCGACAGCAAAACCGTGATTAAAGGCTGAGACCTGAACATTGTTGAGGTCGAGCAACAGACGGCAGTCGGTGCGGCGCTGCACTTCGGCCAGAAAAGTCCATTCATCAATGGTGGAATGACTGAAACGCAGATAACTGGACGGGTTTTCAATCAGCAGCGGCCGCGCCAGGGCATCTTGCACCTGCAGCACATTGCGGCAAAATACATTCAGTGCCTCCTCGGTGTAGGGCAGCGGCAGCAGGTCGTTAAAATAGTGGCCGCCATGCTCGCTCCAGCTGAGATGGTCCGAGACCATGATGGGCTCGATGTCATTCACCAGCGCCTGCAACTGGCGTAAATGGTCAGGATTGATGCTGGTGGCAGAACCTAGAGAGAGACCAATGCCGTGACAGCTGATGTCGTAGTTGGCGCGGATATGCTGCAGGGTGCGGCGCGCCGGTGAAAAGGGCGCTAAATAGTTTTCGCTGTGGATCTCGAGCCAGCTGAGCGGCGTTGGCTGGTGGCAGAAAAAATCGAGATGGGCGGGGCGCAGACCGACACCGACCAGGGGGTGAGAAATCGCAGGGTTCATAATGGCATCCTTATCCTTGTGCGCAATTCGATACTTGCTGCTAACGGTGCATAAAGAGCGGTCGATGAGTCATCCGGGCAGAACGTACGGCGCTGCCGCACGTTCTCTCAGGCAGGGCGCAGTGCGGGCTTATTTCGGCGCCATGGTGCTGCCGCCGGCCAGTTTGTCGCATAGCCCTTTGGGCATTACCACAAAGGCATCTTTCTGATGGTCCATTTTGGACGTACCGGCGCAGGAGCTGGATTTGGTCGCGCAGTCATTATGGCCCGCTTTAGCCACGCCATAGCATTTTTCTTTCTCGGCGGCTATTGCCGGCGCTGCGCTCAGCAGAGTGCCACCCATGGCCAGCAGGCCGGTAATTGCGGCGGTGACCGCCAGATTTGATTTGCTCATTGTCTTATCCTCTTAACTGTTCCATGTGTAACAAACGGCCGTGGTAACGAAATCAAGTAGCGCGTTTGCTTAGAGAAAAAGAGCGGATGGTGGACAGAAAACTTTCACCCAGTGGGTAAATTTTGCGCTGTTATTTAGCGTATTAATGATTAAATTAATGATTTATAGACAATAAAAATCTGATGATTTTTTGTCTTTTCGCTCTGCATAGCGGGCAATTCACTGGATAAATCTGCAGCAAATCCATTCCCGGCCCTACTTGGGTCTGACTGCGTTTACAGGTATAATCGTTCAAATTATGTATAAATAACCAGTAGCTTAGCCATGATAGATCCCTCTCTCTTAATTGACGGTTTGAACGACAAACAACGCGAAGCGGTCGCAGCACCGCTTGAAAACCTGTTGGTACTGGCGGGGGCAGGCAGTGGCAAAACCCGGGTGCTGGTGCATCGCATCGCCTGGCTGATGTCGGTCGAGCAGGCGTCGCCGTTTTCGATCATGTCGGTGACCTTCACCAACAAAGCCGCAGCGGAAATGCGCGGCCGGATTGAAGAGCTGATGATGGGCAGCGCCTCGGGGATGTGGAACGGCACTTTCCACGGCATTTGTCATCGCATTCTGCGCGCTCATTATCTTGATGCTAAGCTGCCGGAAGATTTTCAGATCATCGATGGTGACGATCAGCAGCGTCTGCTGAAACGTCTGATCAAAGCGCAGAATCTGGATGACAAACAGTGGCCGGCGCGCCAGGTTTCGTGGTGGATCAACGGCAAGAAAGACGAAGGGCTGCGCCCGGCGCACATTGATGCGTACCGCGATCCGGTCACCCAGACTTACCTGCAGATTTACTCGGCTTATCAGGAAGCGTGTGATCGCGCCGGTCTGGTTGACTTTGCCGAAATCCTGCTGCGTACGCTCGAACTGCTGCGCGATAACAAGCATATTCGCGAACATTATCAGGCGCGCTTTAAACATATTCTGGTCGACGAATTCCAGGATACTAACAACATTCAGTACGCCTGGCTGCGCATGATGGCCGGCCCGGACGCCCATGTGATGATCGTTGGTGACGATGACCAGTCGATTTACGGCTGGCGCGGCGCCAAAGTAGAGAACATCGAGAAGTTTACCCTCGAATTCCCGAGCGTGAACACCATTCGCCTTGAGCAGAACTACCGCTCGACCAAAACCATCCTGGAAGCGTCCAACACCCTGATCGCCAATAACACCGAGCGGATGGGTAAAGAGCTGTGGACCGAAGGCCAGGTGGGCGATCCGATCTCGGTCTATTCGGCTTACAACGAGCTGGACGAAGCGCGCTTTGTGGTCGGTAAAATTAAAGAGTGGCACGATAAAGGCGATATCCTTAATGATTGCGCTATTTTATACCGGAACAACGCCCAGTCACGGGTGCTGGAAGAGGCGCTGATTCAGGCTGGCCTGGCGTACCGTATTTATGGCGGTATGCGCTTCTTCGAGCGGCAGGAAATCAAAGATGCGCTCAGCTATCTGCGCTTGATGAATAACCGTTTTGATGACACCGCGTTTGAGCGGGTGGTTAATACACCAACCCGTGGCCTGGGCGACAAAACCCTGGATACGATACGTTTTGCTGCGCGTGACCGCGGTTGCACCCTATGGCAGGCCAGCGTCGCTCTACTGGACGAAAAAGTGCTGGCTGGCCGTGCCGCTTCGGCATTGAGCCGCTTTGTTGAGCTGATTAACGCGCTGGAAGATGACAGTGCGGAGATGCCGTTGCACGAACAGACCGACCATGTGATCAAAACCTCCGGCCTGTTTGAGATGTACCAGCAGGAAAAAGGCGAAAAATCCAAAGCACGGATTGAGAACTTGGAAGAGCTGGTGACTGCGACCCGCCAGTTTGAAAAGCCGGAAGAAGCCGATGAAATGACCATGCTGACCGCGTTTCTGACCCATGCCGCGCTGGAAGCCGGCGAAGGTCAGGCGGATGAGTTTGATGATGCGGTGCAACTGATGACGCTGCACAGTGCCAAAGGGCTGGAATTCCCGCTGGTGTTTATGGTCGGGGTAGAAGAGGGTATGTTCCCGAGCCAGATGTCAGCCGAGGAAGCCGGGCGTCTCGAAGAAGAGCGCCGTTTATGTTACGTCGGCATGACCCGGGCGATGAAGAAACTGTATATCACCTATGCCGAGATGCGTCGTCTGTATGGCCAGGATAAGTACCACAAGCCATCACGCTTTATTCGTGAGCTGCCGGAAACTTGCCTGGATGAAGTGCGCATGAAAGCTCAGGTCAGCCGCCCGGCCAGCAGTGGCCGTTTCAGCCAGACTGTAGTGAAAGAGAGCTTTAATGAAACCGGCTTCACCCTGGGGGCGCGGGTGATGCATCCGAAATTCGGCGAAGGCACCATTATTAACTTTGAAGGTAGCGGCGCGCAGAGCCGGGTCCAGGTGGCATTCAACGGCGAAGGCATTAAGTGGCTGGTGACGGCGTATGCCAAACTGGAAAAGCTTTAACCGCGTTAGTGTAGCGCTTTTTTTGTTCAGCGCGCATACACTGCTGTAAACAGAACCGGTCTGATGGCCGGTTTTTTTATGCGCTGTCGTCTGGTCTGGATGCGGAAGGGCTGGCCTGCGCCGCTCGTGATCTGCGTACCTGGCGCGGAAAAAGAAAAACCCCGAGGGGCCAAAGCCCTTCGGGGTTATAGTCTTACTCGCAGCAATCCGGCTACTAAAAGGTGCTCCCTGCATCTTTTCCCTGATAAGTGTGCTGTATCCTTCAGCGCAATCCGTTCATCGCCATCCTAGCGGTGTCCTTGATCATCCTGATCTGCTAACCATCCACGTTAGCTCACATCACTTGTTCCCTGAGCGGTGTCCCTGACATCATCCTGATGTTAAGTCCTTTCCTCGTCCAGAGGAGTCCATTGTCTTTCCTTTGTCGTCGCCATCCTGGTAACGATTGAGTCCGTTCAATGTCCTGCTTGCTATCCTTGCCGATCATTCATCCTGAACAACCGCATCTTCATCCTGAAGATCACCAATCCCTAGTGATTCCCTATTCCGTGTCAGCATCCTTCCGACACCGTTCATATTACTGATTGCACGCTTTTCAGCAACGTAGTGAAATCGATTTCTTGAATAATTATTTCATCTTTATGACAGTCGTTCTATTTTAATCAATGACTTAGGTTTGATTTCTACCCATTTTTCCTAATAAAAAGCGAAATTTACCTACCGGCTTGTGAGAGATCTCTTACAAGCCGGCGGGCTGATCGGCCAGCACGAGGCGGCGTGCTGTGGTGGTTACTGACCGATTGCCACCCCTTCGCGGCGCGGATCCGCGGCGCCCTGCAGCCCTTGATCGCTGATACGAATAGCGTGCAGCCCCGAATTAAGATCGCGTATGGTCACTTTGACGCCGAATTTTTCCAGCTCCGGGGCCAGTTTTTCCGCGGCCGTACCTTGCTCCAGATCGGTGTCAGCAAAGCGGCTCAGCACATGCGGCTGGTTGATCGCCGACTGAATGTCCATGCCCCACTGCAGGTGGGCGATCAGTGCCTGGGCCACATAGCCGATGATGCGGCTGCCGCCGGGCGAGCCAATGGCCAGATAGGGTTTGTCACCCTGCATGACGATCGTCGGAGTCATGGAAGAGCGTGGCCGTTTACCCGGTTCGAGACGATTGGCGATCGGGCGGCCGTTGTTGTGGGTCGCAAAAGAAAAGTCGGTCAGCTCGTTGTTGAGCAGAAAACCGCGTACAAACAGGCGCGAGCCGAACACATTCTCTATCGAGGTTGTCATCGAGACCACGTTGCCATCGCGGTCAACGATATTGAAGTGACTGGTCGAAGGCAGCTCAAGCGACTGATCGGCGCTGAGCAGCATGGCATGCTGCCAGTGTGGATTGCCAGGTTTGACCTCACTCAGCGCTTTGCCCGGCGTGATCAGTTTGGCGCGCCGGCCCAGATAGGCTTTGTCCAGCAGGCCTTCGCTTGGCATCGGTACGTAATCCTGATCCGCCATGTACAGGCCGCGGTCGGCAAAGGCCAGGCGCGAAGCGTCGCCAATCACCTGCCAGGACAGGGCACTATCCGGCCCCCAGCCTTTGAGATCGTATTTCTCACTGATGGCGAGGATTTGGCCCAGCGTCAGTGCGCCGGAGCTGGGTGGTCCCATGCCGCATACCTGATAGCTTTGGTATGGCGCGCACACCGGATCACGCTGCTTGATTTGGTAGGCATCAAAGTCGGCCTGCGCCAGTACGCCCGGGTTACCGGGTGCCTGTTGCACAGTGCGGATGATGTCGCGGGCAATCTCACCCTGATAGAAGGCTTTGGCGCCGTGGTTGGCAATCTGCTCCAGGGTATCGGCATACATCGGATTTTTGAGAATATGACCCGCCTGCAGTGGCTGGCCCTTGGCGTCAAAGAAGTAGGCTTCTGCGCCGGCAAAGCGGCTCAACCGGTCGGCATCTTCCGCTATCAGCGTGGCGAGACGCGGGCTGACTTCAAATCCTTGCCGGGCGAGAGCAATAACCGGCTCAATCAGGCGCGCCCATTGCAGTTGGCCATATTTCTGATGGGTGTCCCACAGCAGTTTGACTGTGCCGGGCGTGCCGACTGAACGCCCGCCGACCACCGCATCATAGAATGTTAGCGGCTGGCCGCTCGCGTCCTGAAACAGAGTTGGGGTGGCGGCAAGTGGGGCGGTTTCCCGCCCGTCAAAAGTGGTCAGCTCCTGATTTTCAGCATCAAAGTAGACCAGAAATGACCCGCCGCCGATACCGGAGGACTGCGGCTCGACCAGGCCGAGCATCAGTTGCACCGCCACCATGGCATCAATGGCATTACCACCGTCGCGCAGTACTTTGGCCCCCGCTTCGGCGGCGAGCGGGTTGGCGGCTGTGACCATCCAGTGCTGGGTGCTGATCAGGTTCTTCTCCTGATAGCCGCTGCTCTGCTCCGGAGCGACACTGTCGGTCACCTGAGCTGAGTTGACGGATTCGGTACCGACCGCGCCAAACGAAAATAATAGCCCGGATAAGGCCAGTGCGCGGGCCGCGCTGCTGATGTGCTGCATCCCTGTCTCCCTGATGAGTGTCCATTCACTTGTTCAGAGTGGCAGCCGGCGGGCTATTTTGCCAGCATGATAAGGAAAATATGCAGCATTGTTAGCGGTTTAGATTGCGATTACTGTGGTGTTAGCTCAGTAAACCACTGAGCGACTGGTACAGGATCATCATGCCGATGGCGGTAAATATCACTCCGCACAGCAGATCGATGTAGCGGCCGGCGGCCTGCAGTTTCTGCTGCAGATGCCGGGTTGACAGCATCCAGGCCAGCGCGGCAAACCAGGCCAGCGCCAGCCCCCACAAGATCAGCAGCGCGATGCCTTTGCCGCCGAGTGACATTCCGGCCGGGATCAGCGTCGACATCAGGCTGACGAAGAATACCAGCGCTTTCGGGTTGAGAATATTGGTCATAAAGCCGCGTGAAAAGGCCTGACGCTTATTATGCAGCAGCAGCTCCGGCTTCTGGCTCAGTTCGCCCGGAGCCCGGGACCAGTTGGCCAGCGTCGCGCGCAGCGCGCCATAGCCCAGATAGAGCAGATAGCTGCCGCCGCACAGTTGCAGCAGGGCAAACAGTAGCGGCTGCTGGTGGACCAGATAACTGACTCCGGTCAGGCTGAGCAAAGAATGCAGCAGAATGCCGAACGACAAGCCGAGGGCAATATACAGTCCAGTCTGACGGCCGTAGCGGCTGGCATTTTGTACCACCAGGGCGACATCAGGGCCGGGGCTCATCAGGGCGATAAAGTGCACGGTGGCAAGGGTAACAAGAATACTGACTTCATTCATAACAACACATCTCCTGCGATCTGGGCGCTATTGTGGCAGTTGGCGGAGGATGTGGCTTGTAAATTACTGACAGTGGCCGACGGCGGAAGGGGAAACACCAAAAGTGTGTTTGAACGCTTTGGTAAAGTGGGCCTGGTCGTAGAAACCAACCTGCTGCGCCACCTCAGTGCCGGAAATACCGGTTTTGATCAGTTTCATGCCCTGTTCCAGACGTAACCGGCTCAGCCAAGCATAAGGCGTCATGCCGGTGCGGGCTTTAAAATGACGCTGCAACTGGGTCGGTGTCAAGTCGCACAGTGCGGCCAGTTGTTCCAGGCGTACGGCCTGATCCAGGTGGGCCAGCAGGTACTCTTTCAGGGTGGCCAGCGACTGGCGGCCGAGTGTGACCGGGGCGCGCTCCTTGCTGGCGCCGTAGCGTTGCACCAGCCCGGAAAAACCTTCGTAGGGCAGGCAGTCTTTGGCTAACTGGCTCAGGCTTGGCTGTGCCAGTGCCTGATGCAGATGACACAAGCGGCTGAACAGCTGCGGGTCGCTGACAATCAGGCGGTCAAAGCTCATCATCTGCTGCGGGCGGGCCAGTTCAAGGTGCTGGTTAAACCAATCCGGCTCAATCGCAAACACCCGCACCTGATAACCGGATTCAGCCAGTGAACGACCATCGTGCAGTTCATCCGGTGGCATGATCACCAGTTCGCCGTGGCCGACCTGATGCTGGGCGCCCTGATAGGCAAAGCGCTGCTGCCCCTGGGTGATAAGGCCCAGATGAAAATCGAGATGATAATGACGTTGAAAGGCGAACTCGTGATAGTCACCTTCAATCAGGCTGATGGCTGAATCGGGGGTGGTGCGGTAGCGAACTTTATCCATGTGGAACCGGTGAAAATAGCAACAATCTCATCCAGCTTAACGGGGCGGAATGAGATTGTCTTGTAAAAAACGATCACGGTTTTACTTGAGTGCCGCCTGCTGTGCGCTGCGCACCATCGCGTTCTGGCGGCGGCGTTGGCCGAGACCGTCCCAGGTGAAAATCAGCAGCGCGCTCCAGATAAAGGCGAAGGTAATCGCTTTATCGGCACTGAACGCTTCGCCATAGATAAGCACTGCCAGCACAAACATCAGGCTCGGGCCGATGTACTGGAAAAAGCCCAGTGTCGACAGTTTGAGTCGCGTCGCCGCGCCAGTGAAACAGAGCAGCGGCAGGGTAGTGATCACTCCGGCGGCGATGAGTAGCGCATTGATGTGCCAGTCGTTGAGCAGCATAGAGCTGGTCGGCGAATCGGCAAACCAGGCCAGATAAAGCAGCGCCACCGGCACCAGCAGCAGGGTTTCGATAAACAGGCCGCTCAGCGCGTCGACGCCGACTTTTTTGCGCAGCAGGCCGTACACGGCAAAAGTGAAGGCCAGCACGAATGCCACGATTGGCAGAGAGCCGAACACCACCAGTTGAATCGCGACCCCAATCACCGCCAGCAGCACGGCAAACCACTGCAGTTTGCGCAGCCGTTCACCGAGAAACAGCATGCCGAGCACGATATTAATCAGCGGGTTAATGTAGTAACCCAGGCTGGCATCCAGCATGTGATTGGCGTTAATCGCCCAGATAAAGGTCAGCCAGTTCGCACCGATCAGCAGCGCGGTGACCAGCAGAAAACCGACTTTTTTCGGCGTGCGCAGTACACTCAGCACGCCGCGCCATTGTTTGCTGAAGTGGAGCAGGGCGGCGAGCAGAAAGAACGACCACACCACTCGGTGACTCAGTACTTCCAATGCCGCTACCGAACTCACGGTTTTAAAGTAGATCGGCGCAATTCCCCACATAATGTAGGCAGCCAGCGCCAGGAAGACGCCTTTGCGGACTTCCTGTTGTTGTTCAAATGTCATTGTTAATGTCTCGTTTAAGAGCGCCATCCCGGTCCGGCGCGACACCGCCCCGGCACAGGAGGCGATTTACCCGCCAGTATACCGTGTAAACCATGTCGATGTGCACTCAAGCTTGGCGGCACAACGCAATTACTTTGCCGATAGCGGTTTAATTCACCGCCAAAGGTCACTACAATATCCGGCTGCTTACTGCCTCGCTCAGCGCCGGCAGTCATCTTTATTGCTAATTCATCTGTTCATCATCGAGAGCCTGCATGACCGCCACTTTAATCGCAGAACAATCCGACGCCTTGCCCGAGCCGCAGCAAATCCTGCGTGATGTGTTTGGCTACCAGACTTTCCGCGTTGGCCAGCAGGAAGTGATCGACGCGGCAGTATCCGGCAACGACTCACTGGTGATCATGCCGACCGGTGGGGGGAAATCCTTGTGCTACCAGATCCCGGCCCTGGCACGGGAAGGGGTGACGGTGGTGATTTCACCGCTGATTTCGCTGATGAAAGACCAGGTCGACCAGCTCAAGGCCAACGGTGTGTCGGCGGAGTGTGTCAACTCGACCCAGACCCGCGACGCGCTGATCTCTATTTATAACCGGGTACATGCCGGGCAGATTAAACTGCTGTATGTCTCGCCGGAGCGGGTTCTGACCCAGGACTTTATCGAACGGCTGCATAATCTGCCGCTGGCAATGATTGCGGTCGATGAAGCGCACTGTATTTCCCAGTGGGGACACGATTTCCGCCCGGAATACGCCGCGCTCGGCCAGCTCAAACAGCAGTTCCCGCACGTGCCGTTTATGGCTCTGACCGCGACCGCGGATGATGCGACGCGCAGTGATATTCTGCACCGCCTTAATCTGACTGACCCGCACATTTATCTGGGCAGTTTCGACCGGCCGAACATTCGCTACACCCTGATGGAAAAGCACAAGCCGGTGTCGCAGGTGATCCGTTATCTCGGTACGCAAAAAGGTCAGTGCGGCATTATCTATTGCGGCAGTCGCAAAAAAGTTGAAATGCTGACCGAGAAGCTGTGCAATAACCACATCCGCGCTGCCGGGTATCATGCCGGGATGGACGTCGACGAGCGCGCCTATGTGCAGGATGCGTTTCAGAAGGATGACATCCAGATCGTGGTCGCCACCGTGGCGTTCGGTATGGGCATCAACAAACCCAACGTACGCTTTGTGGTCCACTTTGATATTCCGCGCAACATCGAATCCTACTATCAGGAAACCGGCCGCGCCGGGCGCGATGGCCTGCCGGCGGAAGCGGTGATGTTGTATGACCCGGCTGATATTGCCTGGCTGCGCCGCATGCTGGATGAAAAGCCGGACGGCGCGCAGAAACAGGTCGAAACCCACAAGCTGACGGCCATGAGTAGTTTTGCCGAAGCGCAGACCTGCCGCCGTCAGGTACTGCTCAACTATTTTGGTGAATATCGTGACAAGCCATGTGGCAACTGCGATGTGTGCCTCGATCCGCCCAAGCATTTCGATGCCACAGAAGAGGCGCGCAAAGCGTTGTCGTGTGTGTACCGGGTCAACCAGAGCTTTGGTATCGGCTATGTGGTTGAAGTGTTGCGTGGGATGCAGAATATCCGTATCCGCGAGCAGGGCCACGATAAACTGTCGACTTACGGCCTGGGTCGCGATCACAGCCACGATTACTGGGTGAGTATTTTCCGTCAGCTGATCCATAAAGGACTGCTGCATCAGAATATTACCCGTAATTCGACCCTGCAGCTGACCGAAGAGGCACGCCCGCTGCTGCGCGGCGATATGTCAATTGAGCTGGCAGTGCCGCGTCTGGACACTGCGGTACGTGCCGCTAAAGCGGATAAGCTGTCGAGCAAGAATTACGATAAGGCGCTGTTTGCCAAACTGCGTAAGCTGCGTAAATCAATCGCCGATGAAGAAGGCCTGCCACCGTACGTGGTGTTCAGTGATGCAACGCTGATTGATATGGCGGAAATTCTGCCGACGTCGTACGGAGAAATGCTGGCAGTCAACGGCGTGGGGCAGCGTAAACTGGATAAATACGCCGACCCGTTTTTGGACTTAATTCAGGAGCATCTGACTTATCATGGCTGAGTTTGGCTTAACGCAATACCTTGCCGCAGAGGGGCGCATTATTGTTGCCGCGCCGGGGTTTGATTATGACTCGTTTCCGCCGCTGGGCGAGCGCCTGGTGGCCGGACTGTCGGCGCGCATCATCGAAAAGCAGAGTGATGCCGATCTGCATTCGTGGCTGATTGATTTTGAAGGGTGTCAGTTGATGCTGCGCGCGGAACACTACAGTGAAAGTGTGTGGCTGGAAGCACTGGGTCAGGGGCTGGCGGATGAGGAGTTGGCCTTTATCGCCACGCTGCTGCAACGCGGCATCTGAACGATGCGTTTTTAATGAACGCGTTATTTCTTAATCAAAGATTTGTTTTTCAATCAATGATTGCTCCCGGTATTCGTCGGCCAGCCTGATAAAAAGCCCCTTGCGGGGCTTTTTGCGTTTTAGTGTGCGGATATGGGGTTACACTTCGCCGATAAAACCACCGGTCTGGTGCGCCCACAGCTGGGCATAGACGCCGTTCTTCTCCAGCAACTGCTGATGCGAACCCTGTTCGATAATCCGGCCTTTATCCATCACGATCAGGCGATCCATGGCGGCAATGGTCGACAGGCGGTGGGCAATGGCAATCACCGTCTTGTTGTCCATCAGTTGATCCAGATTATCCTGAATCGCTGCTTCGACTTCTGAGTCGAGGGCCGAAGTGGCTTCATCCATGATCAGGATCGGTGCGTCCTTGAGCAGCACGCGCGCAATCGCGATGCGCTGGCGCTGGCCGCCGGACAGCTTCACGCCGCGTTCACCCACCTGCACGTCATAACCGCTGTGGCCGCTTTCATCTTTCAGCAGTTCGATAAAATCGTGCGCTTCGGCCTGGCGGCTGGCATGCATCAGCGCGTCTTCATTGGCGTGCGGATTGCCGTACAGGATGTTTTCCCGAATCGAACGGTGCAGCAGCGAGGTATCCTGCGTGATCATGCCAATCTGCTGGCGCAGCGACTGCTGGGTGACCTGACTGATATCCTGACCGTCAATTTCAATTTTGCCCGCATTGAGTTCATAAAAGCGCAGCAGCAGATTGACCAGCGTGGATTTGCCCGCGCCGGAGCGGCCAACGATCCCGACTTTTTCGCCCGGTTTAAGGTGCAGATCGAGCGCTGTAAATACCGCTTCCTGCTCGTTGTAGCGAAAATCGACCTGGCGGAAGCGAATCTCACCCTGAGAAACCGTCAGTGGTTTGGCCTGATGGCTGTCCTCGATTTCGATGTCGTTGGCGATGGTGTTCATGCTGTCGATCACCATGCCGATACTTTCAAACATGCCGCGGATTTCCCACATGATCCACTTCGACATGCCCTGCAGACGCAGCGCAATGCTGATACCAATCGCAATCACCCCCACAGTCACACTCTCGGCCAGCCAGAGCTGAATGGCCAGTGCCGCCATGGAGAACAGCAGCAGATAGTTTATCAGGTCTACGCTGTACAGCAGGCTGGTCAGGGTGCGCATCTGCTGGTACACAGTGGCGAGATACGCTTTCATGCCCTGTTTGGCATATTCAGTTTCCCGCTCGGAATGCGAGAACAATTTCACCGTACTGATGTTGGTGTAGGTATCAACAATGCCACCGGTCATGGAAGACTGGGCGTTGGCCTGCTCGGTGGAGATGCGTTTCAGACGCGGAATAAACAGCACCTGAATCAGTATGTACAGACAAAGCCAAGCCAGGATTGGCAGTACCAAGACGTCGTCGGCGCTGGCAATCATCACCAGCATTGAGACGAAATAGACCGAAATATACACCGACAGATCGACCAGCTTCATCACCACTTCGCGTACCGATTGTGCGCTCTGCATCACCTTGGTCGCGACCCGGCCGGCGAAATCTCGCTGGAAAAAACCGACACTCTGCTTGAGCAGGTAACGGTGCACCAGCCAGCGAATCGACATCGGATAATTGCCAAGGATGGCCTGATGGAGCAGGTTGGAGTGGACGAAAGCCAGGATCGGCATTATCACCACTACCAGCAGGGCCATCGACAGCAGGGTGTCGCCGTTGTCGGCCCAGAAATTGGCGCGCGAGCTGTTGCTGAGCATATCAACCAGTTCGCCCATGTAGCGCACCAGCGTCACCTCAGCGATCGCCACACAGGCGCTAAGCAGTGACATGATGAACAGCGGTTTTTCAAAGCCACGGGTGTAGTAACGGCAGAAGCCAAACAGAGTTTTGGGCGGTTTCTGCGGATCGTGATCCGGAAACGCGTCGGTAAGATTTTCAAACCAGTGAAACATGAGGTTGACCTTGCTTGTCGGCAGTAGTTGCAATTTGAATGGGGTTACTGACTTTTCATCGAGTAAATAATCAGTAAAATGGCGGAGTGGTATAGTAATGATAATTAAAATGGTTCTCAATAACCTTTGTGTGTATCCGAGAGCCGGGAGGTAACCCAATGTTCACCCTATCTGGCGTGGAGATGGTACGCGGCGGCCGCACGATTCTTGCGATTGATCAGTTATGCATCCCCACCAATGAGCTGACGGTGGTACTGGGCCACAACGGTTCCGGTAAATCTACCCTGGTCAGTTTGCTGTCCGGTCAGCAGGCTCCTGACAGCGGCACGGTGCAGCTTGACGCTGTGTCGCTGGCTTCGCTGGGCAGTAAAACGCTGGCTAAAAAAGTGGCCTTTCTGCCGCAGAAACTCCCGGCCAGTGCCGGACTGACGGTGCGCGAGCTGGTGCGCCTGGGCCGTTTTCCTTGGCGTGGCGCGCTGGGATTCTGGCGTCAGCAGGATAATGACATGATAGCCGCGGCGATGGAAAAAACCGGCGTGGCTGCCTTTGCTGACAGCTATGTGGATGAACTGTCCGGTGGTGAGCGCCAGCGTGCCTGGGTGGCGATGCTGCTGGCGCAGGAGTCGCCGGTGTTGATCCTCGATGAACCGACCTCGGCACTCGATGTGCAGCACCAGTACCAGCTCATGGCTCTACTGGCCGAGCTTAATCAGCAGCAGGGCTGCGGTATTATCGTGATTCTGCACGACCTCAATCTGGCGCTGCGCTATGCCACCCACATTGTGGCTCTTAAACAAGGGCGTATCGCTTTTGACGGCCCGGCTGCCGGTCTGGCTGATGAGCAGCGTTTGTCTGAACTGTACCAAACTCCGATTCGTCTGATTGATCACCCGGGTGATACTGATCAGGCCACTACCAATAAGGTCGCTATCGTATGTGCCTGATGTCGAAATGTAAGCAAATGCTTGGGGTGCTGGGCCTGCTGGTCAGTGCGTCGTCCTCTGCCTGGGCTGAGATTCAGGTCAGCGATTCTCTCGGTGAACATACTTTGCCCGCCGTGCCGCAGCGCGCGGCGGTGCTGAACTGGGATGTGCTGGAGCAGGTGATTGAACTCGGTATCACTCCGATTGCGGTCACCGATGCTGACGCTTATCGCGACTGGGTGGTCAAGCCGGCGATTCCGGACTCGGCGCAGAATGTTGGTACGCGCGGCGAGCCGAACCTGGAAAAAATTGCCGCGCTCAAGCCGGACATTATTCTGATCAGCGACGCGCAGCGTGATCTCAAACCACGTCTGGAGCAGATAGCCCCGGTGCTGCTGTACACCAACTTCAGTAAAGATGACAAGCAGGCGGAAGTGGCGATCAAACAGTTTCGTCAGCTGGCGCAGCTGTTTGCTAAGCAAGAGCTGGCGGAACACAAGCTGGCCCAGATGCAGCAACGTTTCAGTGAGCTGAGTGAACAGCTCAAAGCACATTTTGGCGGCTCGTTGCCACAGGCGCTGGTGATGCGCTTTGCGGATACCAAATCGACCTTTATCTATACCGAAGATTCGATGATTGACTATGTGCTGCATCAGCTCGGTATGAAGCAGGCGCTGGTCGAACCGCCGGCACAATGGGGCATAGTGCAAAAGCCGATCAGCGATCTGCGGGTAATTCAGCAAGGTTATGTGTTGTATATCAAGCCGTTTAATGAAGAGCAAAAACTGAAAAAATCGGTGTTGTGGAAGGCGCTGCCGTTTGTGCGTACCCACCGGGTCAATTCGGTTGAATCGGTATGGAGTTATGGCGGTGCGATGTCACTGCAGTATGCCGCTGAGGCGATTGCGGCTAGCCTGCTGGCAATGGAACCGGAGTCATGAGCTGGCGACACCTCAGTCCGGTAACCATGCTGCTGGTGGCCGCCGCACTGGCCAGCCTGCAGTTCAATCAAACGCTGGGCTTTACGATGCAGTGGCGTTTAATCGGCGACCCGCAGCTGGCGCAGTCATTTGATGATTTCAATTTTGCCTATGCCCAGCTGCCGCGTCTGGTGATTACCTTGCTGGTCGGAGCCGTGCTCGGCCTGGTCGGTAGCCTGATGCAGCAACTGACTCAAAACTCGCTGACCTCACCGCTGACCATGGGCACCTCATCCGGCGCCTGGCTGGCGCTGATCATCCTTAACATCTGGTGGCCGCAGGCGATTGCCGATTACAGCGCGTTGGCGGCCATGACCGGTGCTTTGCTGGCATTTGGTCTGATTGTGCTGATTGCCGGACTGGATAATATGACCGGCCTGCCGCTGGTGATTGCCGGTATGGTGATCAATATCATGCTGGGGGCGATAGCCGGTGCCATTATTCTGCTCCATCAGGACTACGCCCAGAATGTGTTTATGTGGGGCGCCGGCGACCTGGCGCAAAATGGCTGGGAGCAGATTGAATGGCTGCTGCCGCGCCTGACTCCATTGCTGATACTTTTGCTGATTGCGCCACGGATTCTGACTCTATTGCGCCTTGGCCATCAGGGCGCTCAGGCGCGCGGGTTGCCGGTGATTCCGGCCTTCTTCCTGTTGATGGCTCTCGGGATCTGGCTGGTGTCGGCCTCGATTACCGTGGTCGGCTTGATTGGCTTTATCGGCCTGCTGACCCCCAACATTGTTCGTGCACTGGGCGCACGCACGCCGCGCATCGAGCTGGTGGCCAGCCTGGTGTGCGGCGCATTATTGCTGCTGGCGACCGATGTGCTGGCACAATGGCTCAGTGTCTGGGCCGGTCAGGTGGTGCCAAGCGGGGTGACCGCTGCAGTGATTGGCGCGCCGGCGCTGATCTGGTTCAGCCGTCGTCAGCTCAAAGCGCAGGACGGAATAGCGGTGGCATTGCCTGGCTCACGGCCGCGTATTTCATGGCCTATGCCGGTCTCGATTGCCCTGCTGATGCTGCTTGGCGCTGCCTTATATATCGGTTATCAGCCACAGCAGAGTGGGCTGACACTGGCCTGGCCAAACGAGTTCCAGTGGGCTCTGCGCTGGCCGCGCATGGTGACCGCGCTGTTTACCGGTATTGGTCTGGCGCTGGCCGGTAGCATACTACAGCGCCTGATTTACAATCCGCTCGCCAGCCCGGATATTCTCGGCGTGTCGGCCGGTGCCACGTTTGCACTGGTTTTCTCCAGCCTGTTTCTCGGACAGTCGCTGCAATCTACTCAATGGGGCACGGCCCTGGTCGGCAGTATGGCGGTATTGCTGGTGCTGATTGTGCTGGGACGTAAACACCAGTTTGCGCCATCGAGCGTGATTCTGACCGGGATTGCCATGACCGCACTGCTGCAGGCATTTGTGCAATTCTGTCTCGCCAAAGGCAATCAGGACAGCTACAAAATTCTGCAGTGGCTGGCCGGGTCAACCTACCGGGTGACCGCAGAGCAGGCGTTGTTACTGGCTGCGCTGGTGGCAGCCATGCTGATACTGAGCCTGATGAGCAGCCGCGCGCTGACGCTGATCTCGATCAGCCGCTCTTTTGCCCAGGCACGTGGACTGAGCAGTTCGCTGACTTCGCTCGGTTTACTGGTGCTGGTGGCCATGTTGTGCGCGGTAGTCACGGCGACCATGGGGCCGGTGTCATTTGTTGGTCTGATTGCGCCACATCTGGCGCGCATGCTCGGTGCCCAGCAGACCAAAGCACAGCTGCTGCTCGCCAGCCTGATTGGCGGTACCACCATGTTATGGTCCGACTGGCTGGGGCAGGTGGTGCTGTATCCGAACCAAATAGCGGCGGGTACGCTGGTCGCCATTCTCGGCGCGCTCTATTTTCTTGCTCTGCTGGTGTTCAACCGTCTGACCCGCCGTTAACCTTGCCGTCTTTAACAGGGGATCGCGCTCAGATCCCCTCTTTTCCCTGACATTTTTATTGCTTCGCGCTGGTTGATACTTTATTGCCATTGCAAATCGTTCTCATTGGCAATATCATTCCTTAAAAATTAATGATTAGTCTATTAATACAGCAGGGGTATTTATGAAATCGTTCCGTCTCACTCCGGTCGGACTTGGCGTGATTGCCGCGTTAACCATAGGGCAAGCCAGCTATGCTCTGGCAGACACAGCTGTCGGGGACACACACCTTAACCAAACCACTACTTCTACTACTTCTAACGAGGACACACACCCTGACGAAGTGGTCACCATTGTTGGTTCACAAGTTGATCTGGGTGGTGAGTACCAGGGTGGGCAAGTAGCGCGTTCCGGCCGGGCGGGTATTCTCGGCAATCAGGATTTCATGGATATGCCATTTTCATCAACGCATTACACCTCACAACTGATGGCTAACCAGCAGGCAAAAAGTGTCGGTGATGCGCTGAAAAATGACCCGACGGTACGTCAGTCGGTCGGCTTTGGTAATTTCCAGGAACTGTACATGATTCGTGGTTTCCCGGTTTATTCCGACGACATGACCCTGAACGGCGTGTACGGCATTCTGCCGCGTCAGTATGTGGCAGCAGAAATGCTGGAACGGGTCGAAGTGTTCCGCGGTGCCAACACTTTTGTGAATGGTGCGGCGCCGGGCGGCAGTGCGATTGGCGGTTCGGTTAACCTGGTACCGAAGCGCGCCGGCAGCGAACCGCTGACCCGCGTCACGGTCGGTACTCAGTCCGGTGGTCAGGGTTATGGCGCGCTGGATCTGGGGCGTCGTTTTGGTGACAACCAGGAGAATGGCCTGCGTGTCAATCTGGTTGCCCGCGGCGGTGATGATACCGTCGATGATCAGGATACCCAGCTTGGTATGCTGAGCCTGGGCTTTGATCATCGGGGCGAGAACTTCCGTATGTCGGCGGATGCCGGTTATCAGGATCATCATATTGATTCACCGCGTCCGAGTGTGACGCCGGGTGGTGCGATCCCGCCATTGCCAGGCAGCGATGCTAACTATGCTCAGGACTGGACATACACGGATGAGAAGCAGCTGTTTGGTGTGGTGCGGGCAGAATACGACTTCAGCAGCCAGACGAGCGGCTGGCTTGCAGCGGGCATGCGCCGCGGCAAAGAGCATAACCTGCTGGCTAACCCGACCGCTGACGGTAATGGTAATCTGACCGCGTATCTGTTTGAAAACGTGCGTGAAGATACCGTGATGTCAGCCGACAGCGGGGTAAGACACGAATTTACTACCGGCAATATTGGTCATACTGTTGTGCTATCCGGCTCACTGTATCAGTCGCGTTCGAAAAACGCGTATGTGATGTCAGCGACGACCAGCGTCGGCTCTTTGGATGATTACACCCAGATCAGCCAGCCAGCCGGTGCATGGCTTGGTGGCAGCCTGAGTGATCCGATTGAAACGGAACGTGTAACTTACAGCAGTGCGGCGGCGGTGGATACGTTGTCGTTGTTTGATGACCAGGTCAAACTGATGCTGGGCGCGCGTCTGCAAAGGATAGAAACCAAGAGTTTTGATTACGGTACTGGTGCAGAAAATGGCGCTTACAGCAAAACGGCCCTGACTCCGTCAGTGGGGGTGGTGTATCAGCCAACCCTGGATGTCTCTCTGTATGCCAACTATGCTGAAGCACTGTTACCGGGCGAGATAGCACCAGCTTCAAATACCAGCGGCGCAGTGGCGAACCAAGGTGAAGTACTCAAACCTAACCGTTCAGAGCAGTATGAAGTCGGTGTTAAGTACGATACCGGCAGCTACGGCGCGGTGGTCAGCCTGTTTGAAATCAGCAAACCGACATACATGTACGACAGCAACAACAGCTATACCGATAACGGTGAGCAGCGTCACCGTGGGATTGAGCTGTCAGCGTTTGGTGAGCCAATCGAGCGCGTAAGAGTACTGGGTGGTGTGACTCTGCTTGATGCTGAAATTGTGAAAAGTGATTCAGAATCGCAAGGTAAGAACGCGATCGGCGTACCGAAAGTGCAGGCTAACCTGAACCTGGAATGGGCGACTCCGTTTGTGGAAGGCCTGACTCTGGAAGGTCGTACCCTGTATACTGGTGCACAATACATGAGTTCTGACAATTCACTGGAACTGCCGTCCTGGACCCGCTTTGATCTCGGTGCCCGCTATGGTATGCAAGTCGGAGATAACGTACTGACACTGCGTGCCCGGGTCGATAACGTGAC
This sequence comes from Vibrio sp. ABG19, assembly GCF_029962385.1. NCBI lineage: Bacteria > Pseudomonadati > Pseudomonadota > Gammaproteobacteria > Vibrionales > Vibrionaceae > Vibrio > Vibrio sp. ABG19. The sequence continues at coordinate 1,346,964 of NZ_CP071708.1, forward strand.
CGACAAAAACTACTGGGCATCTGCCGGTGGTTACCCGGGCAGCAACTACCTGGTGCAGGGATCACCGCGCACCTTCGTACTGTCAGCCAGCTACGATTTCTGATACCAGAAAAACAAAAAACCAGCCGAGGCTGGTTTTTTTATAACGAAGATAATTTATAACGAGGACACTCGCCCTTAATTCTCTTCCTTAATTCTCTTCGAAGGACACACACCTTAACCGTTACTTTTTGGTGATTTTATCTAGATAGCCCATCGCAAACGCTGAGACAACAAAGGTGACATGCAGCAGCAGGTACCATTTGATTTTTTCACCGTCGATCTGTTCGGTATTCATAAACACTTTCAGTAGATGGATCGATGAAATCGCAACAATAGACGCAGATACCTTGTTTTTCAGCGAACTTGTGTCAAGTTTACCCAGCCATCCGAGTTTGTCATCGTTCTCATCCAGATCGATTTTAGAGACGAAGTTTTCGTAACCGGAAAACATCACCATCACAATCAGGCCGCCGACTAGAGAGATATCAATCAGCGATAAGGAAATCAAAATCAGATCGACTTCCTTAATGGTGAAAATCACCGGAATAAGATGAAACACCTCCTGAAAAAATTTGATACCCAGAGCAGCCAGGACCAAACTCAGGCCGAGATAAATTGGCGCCATAATCCAGCGCGACGAATAAAGAAGTTTTTCGACAATATTTTCCATGATGACAAGCTGCTTATTAGATTAAAGAGAGCAGAGCCGCATTGCTCTGCTGCCGGATATTACTCTGCTTTTCAGTTGCTTGGCTATAATCATCGTTTATGAAACAAGGTTAAATTGTGTCAAATCATAGGTGGCTTTTTAACGGGGACACACACCTTCACTGCACTGGATGTGCGTTCTAATTGAATTTCAATGGGTTGAAATCGTTGGCCAGTCTCTTGAGAGCGAATGTTTAACGCCAATCGTTCAACTGTATTAGGAATGGTGCTGTCCAATAGCAGGGCATCAAGAAAGCAATGCATTGGAGTAATGAGCTCATCATTAAGCCCGGAAATAATAAACTCACTCATATCAATCCCTTCTCAGCAAATGAAACACAATCTTCACCAACAACGATGTGGTCTAAGACACGGATATCCACGAGCTTTAGAGCGTCGATAAGTCGCTGTGTAATGCGTTTGTCGGCTTGGCTAGGCTCAGCAATACCGGAAGGGTGATTGTGGGCAAAAATCACCGCGGCAGCGTTGTGGTTTAGTGCTGTCTTCAATACTTCGCGGGGATAAATCGAAGCGGCGTCAATCGTGCCAAAGAACAGCTCTTCGAAACTGATCAATTGATGTTGATTATCAAGAAACATCACAGCAAAAACTTCTCGGTCATGAGCTCCTAATTTGAGTTTTAAGTACTCTTTGACATTGGTTGGGTTGGTGAACGTGCCTTCACGTTTGTATTTCACAGCCAGCGCCTCGGCTGCACGCTCTAGCAGTTCATTGAGTTCTGAAGTCTCAAAGGGGTAATCATGGTCAGTCTTTGGGGTACGCATAAGAGCTCCTTAAGCTATCTGTTTGGGTATGCGTACTGATGAAATATATCTGAAAGTGTTTTAAATCAGACTTGTTAGGCATTGGACGGTAGAAAGCAAGCGTGCCCAGAGACAGGTAAAAAATAACTTACTTGCCGTTGTTATGTAGGAATCGCTTTAAAGCAAGTTATTAACAATCAAGCCGGTTCAGAGAATGTATCGGCTTTTTAGTCTCTGGAGAGTATGAGAATGAGTATAGAAATTTATGTAGAAGCGGCCATGGTGAGGAAGCAAAGAGGTCGTCTTGTTGGTGGTGTTGCGTACATAGCACTTGATGCTGATGGATGTATTGATGATGAAGATTGGGATCCTGTTGACTATGTTACTGACCAGGCTTACCTAGATCTGTCAGCGCTTGCTTTTGGATTAAAGCGTGCGAGAGATGGCGATATTATTTATTCAAGTAGCGATTATTGCGTCAAGGGATTTAATGAGTGGTTAGATGGCTGGAAGCGACGAGATTGGCGTAAGGCAAATAAAGAACCGATCGCTAATGAGGATCTTTGGCGGCTGGTGGATGAAAGAAGTGCGGAGAAGCGTGTTGAGGTGAGAAAAGTCGCTGCCTGTTCTGCAGGAAAAGATGCCGCTTATAGATACGCTCTCCTGGCGACGAAACGTCTGTTGTAAGGACAATGAATCACTTGCTGGTAGTACCAGCAAGTGATTCATCTTTGTGTGCTGCTTTGTTCAGGAATTGTTAGCTGTACTCTCAGAGTAGGCGAGCAGGAAAAGTAAAAAATAACGCTGCGGCCTTTGTTATGAGTTGAACTACATAACAAGGTTTTAAAATGAAATTTCTTAAACTACAGCAAGTTATTGAAAAGACATCATTGTGCAGAAGCAGTATCTACAACTTAATTAATGCTGGTCAGTTTCCCAAGAGTGTCACTGTGATGGGGAAGCGTAAGGCTTGGCTGGAAAGTGATATTGAAGATTGGATGATGTTGAAGATAGAAGTTGCTGAAACGGAATAACACAAGGAGAGGAATTCTTAAGATTTTGATTTTAAATTTAGGTGCCCAGTGGGTCATCAGTTGAAGTTTGTATACGGTTAGTTTTCATTAAAAGCCATCATCCTGCAAGGAGGTTACCTTGTTTAGGTATAACGCTTGCTATCTTGTTTTTAAGTTATCGTGCAGATGTGCTTTGGATACTTTTGAAGGCGTGGAAGTGTCAGACTAAATGTGTATCCACTACGAGTTAAACTATAACGATTTGAGGATTTGGGTGAGAGAAATGGCCTTAAATTTTAGTCCATTGCGTTGATTGATTTCTATACAACTTTAAGCTAAGTGGTATGATTGATATATGTTTTATATCTACTTTGGTGATATAGATGTCAATACCGCTAAGGAAAATATCGAGAGACGGAAAGGTTTACCAACGACGCTCAGAAATAGAAGGGTTGATAGATGAACTAGAAAAGCTACCTATCGCAGAACAGGTAGAGCGTTGTTTGAACGAGGAAGAGTTAATACCAATGGAAGTTCTTTTATACTTTTTAAGAGTAAAAGAACTTCCATTGACTCCTATTCTGTTCAAATCTCTATTTGAAATGTTTGTTCGACGGCTTGAGGGGGCTTTGCGAAGATCTATCGTTGATTGGAGCTATCAAAAGCCGGAACAAGCGGAAGATATACGCCAAGAGATTTTAGGCAGGTTTGTTGAATTGATAGCAAAAGATCGAAATGATGATGGAGTGAAACTGGATTATTTTGAAGTGAATTTCAATGATGCTTTCCATAAGTTTCGTATAGATGTACTGCGTCAAATTGGACCTGCTAGGAAAGAGGACCCTCTATCTAATGCTGTCTCTATAGAACGCGAGTCGGATTCAGAGGTAAGAACAGAGGTTGAAATTAGTGCGCTGGAATTAAGTGAGCTGAGCAAGTCAATTTTAAATGATCCTTCTTTCCGGATTTGTTTCCAGAATGCGATTAGTGAGCTACCAGAAGACGAACGAAGAGTAATAGGACTTTATTTGCAAGGTCTACCTGTTGAATCCAAAGATGCTGATAAGGCTACAATTTCTAGTATTTTAGGGTGTACGGATAGAACGGTAAGGAACCGATTGAAACGGGCCTATTCAGCCTTAAAGGATAAATTGCTTCTGGAGGAGGAATTATGAAATCTAAATTTGATGAGATGAGAGACGAGGTGCTCTACGAATTTTCTATAGAGCCAAACAAAGACTCAGCAACACTAGAAGTATACCTTCAGAAGTATCCACAGTATCGAGATGAATTGATTGATCTATCGGTTGAGCTGTTTGCAGCACCACGAGAAGACTTTGTACCTGTTAATGAAGGTGACAGCAGAGGAATGAATATGGCATGGGAAAAGTTGCAATCTTCTCTTTTACCATCCGATCCAGTTTCTGAGCTGAGCGTTCCTGAAAACCCTCTAGTGACTCTTGATAAAAAAAGTTTCAGATCATTGGCAAAAAAACTAGATATCAATATTCTGTTTCTAGCAATGCTTCGGGATAAGACTATTGAAGTGTCAACTATCCCCCTGAAATTTATTGGATTACTATCAGAAGAGTTGAGTATAAGTATTGATAGCCTCAGGAGTTCATTGGCGGGTTCTTCTATTATATCTACATCTGTTCGTTTTAAAGCGGACGGTAAACCTACAGCCTCTGAACAGATATCGTTTGAGGACGCGTTACAGAGTTGTAAATTGTCAGACTCTCAGAAAGAAAAACTAATGTCGATGAAGGACTAGTTCATGGATGGAATTGAAGTCGCCCGCCAAGTCGCAGAACAACTGCATAACGAACTTGCTCTATCAGGGGTAGATGCAAGTAACCCGCTAGAGTTTGTTTTGGCTGAGTTGGACAATAGAGATATTGAGGTTTTCCCCGCAGATAAAGGCAGTGCCCAGTTAAAAGGGGGAAGGGCGATATTTGATAGCCAAGCAGGATTAATCTTATATGAAGATTGCGGAACTAGTTTTGAGAAAGCTTTTTTACTAGCACATGAATTGGGTCATATTGTACTAGAAGGGTATGATGAAGACTTTATAGCGGAAAATGTTGATTACTTAAGGGGTTGTGAGACTTCTCCTGCTGTTGTGGATCAGGTTCTTGACTATGGCAGTCGTGAACGCAAAGAAGTTACGATGGATGTATTTGCGCGTGAGTTTCTTCTCCCCCGCTCATTAGTTTGCAAATGGTATATTAAAGAGGACTCAACTTCTGACAACATAGCTAGTAAGACTGGTGTTCCTATTTCTGTTGTTCAACAACAACTATTAGATGCTTTGCTATTGCCTCCTGCAACAGAAGCACAGGAGATGGCAGATAAAAAAACTTATGAACCCGACCCATCTCAGAAAAGAGCTGCGATGTATAGTGGTAGCCCTTACCAACTTCAAGCAGGCCCAGGTACAGGTAAAACAAGCACACTGGTTCGACGTGTCCTTCATCTGTTGGAGCATGGAGTTGAACCGTCCGAAATTTTAGTATTGACCTTCTCAAATAAGGCCGCTAATGAACTTCGTGAACGTATATCTGAAAAAGCGTCAGATGCCGCAGCCTTACTATGGATAGGAACGTTTCATGCGTTTGGCCTAGACATTGTTCATCGTTTTCATCAAATCTTAGGTCTTTCCGAGAATCCAACAGTTGTAAGTCGTTATGAAGCGATTGAGTGGCTTGAGGGAGAGTTAGCGAGATTAAAGCTAAAGCATTACAGAAACTATTATGACCCAACTTTAACTCTCAGTGATATTTTATCTGCAATATCTAGAGCTAAAGATGAAGTGGTGGATGCGGCATCTTATACTGCACTATCAAAAGCGATGTTAGAAAAAGCTCAAGATGATCAAGAACTAGCTCAAGCGGAAAAATGTCTAGAAGTTTCTTCTGTTTACCAATGTTACGAACGTTTACTGAAAGAACGGGATGCTGTTGACTTTGGTGATTTAGTAAAGCTTCCTGTTGAATTAGTCGAATCGAATGAAGACGTTAGAAGTGCTCTATCGAAGAGGCATAAACATATACTCGTTGATGAGTATCAGGATGTGAACAGGGCATCTGTACGTCTGATTAAGGCTATTGCTGAAACTGGGGAAAATTTATGGGTTGTAGGAGATTCTCGGCAGTCTATTTATCGTTTTAGAGGTGCATCTTCTACAAATATGAAGCGATTCGCGGAAGACTTTCCAGGTTCCAAGTCAGAGCAGTTGGCCATAAATTATCGTTCAGCAGGTGAGATTGTTGACTTGTTTTCTGCTTTTTCGAAGAAAATGCAGGCGTCAGATGGAGTTTTACCACTAAACCTCAAAGCTCACAAAGGTCAAATAGGTATTCTGCCAGTCTTTACTATTGCTGGAAAGCCAGATGATGAGCTTTCGGCTGTAGCAACTGGTATAGCTGAAATGAGGAATAAGGGATTTTCATATAGTCAGCAGACGGTACTCTGCACTTCGAATGCCAGGTTGGATGATATTGCGGCATACCTGGAGGCACAGGGTGTGCCAGTGCTTTATCTAGGAAGCCTTTTTGAGAGGCCTGAAGTTAGAGACTTGCTTTCAATATTATCGCTACTCTCGGATAGCAGAGCACAAGGATTGCTTAGAGCTGCGAGAGCCTGTGGGGCGGAAATATCATCCAATGATATCAAGGCAATAGCCCAATATATAAAGGAAAATAATCTTAAATCTCTAGATTGGGCTGAACATATAAACAAAATTGAAGAGTTATCTGATAAGGGAACTAAATCTTTACAGTCAGTAACGAGTTTGCTTTCTGGTTTTACAAGCCAAGATTACCCATGGTCAGTATTGGCAACGATTGTATTAGATAGATTGAAGCTTGGTAAAACGATTTACAGCTCGAATCATCTAAGTGATCGGATGAAAGGCATTGCTATTTGGCAATTATTAAATTTCAGCAAAAATGTGATTAAAGGCAAAGGTGTGCCTGTTGAGCGGTTACTTAGAAGAATTCGTCGAATTGTTCAGTTGTCTGAAGATAGAGATGTTCGTCAATTACCTGCAGTCGCCAGTCGCCTTGATGGAGTAAGGTTGTTGACCATTCATGCAAGTAAAGGCTTGGAGTTTGATATTGTTCATTTGCCAGGAATGGTGTCTACAGGATTGCCTGGTTCCAATAGACCTCCGAATTGTATACCACCAGATTCTTTAATTGAGGGAACCGTAGGACTCTCTGGAAAAGAAGCGGTGAAACTTGGTCATGATGAAGAAGAAGAGTGTAAGTTTTTTGTTGCCACTTCAAGAGCAAAGAAACACCTTTTGTTATATGCATCATCATTACAGAACAATGACCGTCGTCGTAGTCCATCTAAGTTCATAGAAGAGATCAAGGCCTATATTAGAAAAAGTAAGCATAATGGATTAGCTGAAATTACAGCGAACGCAGAAAAAACAGTGTCAGAGTCTGACAAGCAAATACAGTTAACAGCTAGCGACTTAGAGTTGTACGAACGATGCCCGAGACGGTACTTTTATACGCGCCACTTAAACTTAGGTGGAAGACAAGTAGATAATGCGTATATGCAAATGCATAACGTTGTTCACGATGTTCTGGGTTGGCTTAAATCTGATTTTTCTGATTCCACGCCTAGCGCAACAAAACTATTCGACAAGTATAATAGTTCTTGGGATGTAAATGGACCTACTGATAACGCTTATGCAGAAGATTATAAGCAAATAGGAAAACGCTTATTGGAGTATTTGTGGGAGACAAGACAAAATAAATCTCTCATAACACCAGTTGAAATTAAGGTCCCTTTTCCAGGAGGAACTGTCACTATCACTCCTGATGAGGTTACCGTTGATGAGGTAGGTGTTCATAGAGTTAGAAAGATTAAGTCAGGTAAGCAGCTCTCTACAGAGTTTGATCAAGTGGGATATACCCTCCTGATTAAGGCTGCTGAGCAGCAATATGGAAAAGGTACTATCGTTGAAGCAATTCATTTGGCTGGTGAAACTCATCAATCTGTCTCTGTCACTGATAAAAAGCAAGCCACAAGAATAACCAATTGCCAAAATGCCATATCAGCTATTTCAAATGGGGAGTTTCCCGCTTTTCCAAGTGCTCGCAGTTGTCCTACTTGTCCAAGCTTTTTTTTATGTGGAGGTATGCCCTCATAAAAAATTAAAAAAAATTGTTTAGCCTTTCCGGTTTGGGAGTTTTCAAACGATTAACAGTATGAAAGGGAAAATAACCACATGTCGTGGTTACCCTAAATCTAGTACGAGGTTAATCGTTATGAAACAACAAGATTTACAATCAGAGCTCTCCGTAGAAGACATCACCGAATGCCTACTTGAAAATAGAGAGCCTCGCTCAGCTAAGCAATATCAAATACGCGTGGTTGATCAGAGTTTTGAACCAAAAATGGTTTTAATTGCTGATCCAACTCCAACTGGCCGCCAAATATTGGAAGCATCCGATCTTTCCCCAGCCAATGATTACATTCTGTTGATGAAACAGAATACAGGCATGCTTGAAGAAGTTAACTTATCAGAAGTTGTAGATGTTTATCACCGAGGTGTTGAACAATTTATTGCATTTGAAAGTGACCGCGTTTTTTACTTTGAGTTAAACGGGAAGCGATACCCGTGGGGAGCTGAAAATATCAGTGAGAAAGCACTTCGGGCCATTGGTAATATTACTCCAAAACATGCACTTTGGTTGGAGCAGAAACAAGCGGCGGATTTGCTTCTTGATACCGACGCGAATCTTAACCTATCTGCATCAGGGTTGGAGAAGGTTTACTCAGCTAAGCGTAGCTGGAAGCTAAATGTTCAAGGTGTCCAAATTGTATCGGATGAGCCAACGATTGTTGCTTCAGATGCAATGATTGCCGCCGGATTTAACCCTGCAGATGATTGGATGCTTTTCCTCAAGGTAAAAGGGGAGCCTAAGAAGCCAATTGGGGTTGATTATGTTATTGATTTAACAACTCCAGGTATTGAAAAGTTAAGAATGACTCCTGCTGAAATACGAAATGGTGAAAAAGCCCTTTGCGTGAAATCAGACTTTTCTTTGCTGGAGAAAGATACTGACTATCTGAACAAGTTAGGTTTCAAATGGGAAACCTTAATCGATAATGGTAGACGCTGGCTAATTATTCGTAACTATACACTTCCTAGTGGGTACAACCACGAAAAAGTAGATATCGCAATAGATATACCTGCTGCCTATCCAGGTGCAGCTCTTGATATGTTCTATTGTTTTCCTGCTTTGCGCTTGGAATCAGGCGCAGTTATTGCTCAAACATCGTGTCACATGTCTATCGTCGGCCAAAGCTATCAAAGATGGAGTCGACACCTAAATGGAAAGACAAAATGGAATCCGTTGACTGATAGTGTGATGACTCAGATGGCTGTAATAGAAGAGTGCATTTTACGGGAGGTGGCGAAATGAGTTGCAATCATTATAAGTTAGTCATTTCTAACGCACATCATCAGCAGTTGGTAGCCCATTTGTTTCCGGGAGATGGGCTGGAGTCTGCTGCAATTTTACTTTGCTCCAAGAGTAGTAAATATCGTTTGCTTGTCAAAAAGCTACTACCTATCGAGTATCAAGCTTGTGGAGTAAGGCTACCAGATAGAATTATTTGGCCAGGCTCGAGCATTGAAGAAGCGATAGATATAGCAGAAGTAGAAGAGTTATCTATCATTCTCATTCATTCTCATCCAGGTGGACTATTTTCCTTTTCAGAATGTGACAATAAAAGTGATCGCCATGCAATGCCAAGCTTATTTGAAGGGGTATCTTCACCTAATGTGTGCTATGGCTCGGCGATCATGACTCCTGATGGTGCAATAAAAGCACGAATCTATACAAGAGATTTAGAGTTTGAATTTGTTGAGTCCGTTCACTGTGCGTCTGAGAACCTGTCTATATGGAGGGCAAATGAAAATTCGCTTACTCAGCCTTTGGCATTTTCCTCTGATATGGGACAAGACCTGAAATCTTTAACTGCTTGTGTAGTTGGTGTTTCAGGTACGGGATCAATTATTGCGGAGCAGTTGGCTCGAATGGGGATTGGAGGGCTCGTTCTAATTGATTTTGACTGCATTGAACACAGAAATCTTAATAGAATCCTCAACTCTACCGTGGAAGATGCAAATAAAAAACGTCATAAGACCAGAATGTTAGCTGATTGCATTAAGCTTTATCGTGAAGAGATTGAGATTGAGTGTGTCGAAAGCAGTATAAATAGCCGCGAGGCTATAGAAGCAGCAGGGAAGGCTGACTTACTGTTTTGTTGTGTTGATAGCTCCGAAGGACGCTATATATGTGATCAAATATCGTCTTCATTTCTAATGCCATTATTTGACGTAGGTGTCACTATTCCGACCCGAAAGACAAAATGCGGCGGTACAGCTATTGCTGATGTATATGGTCGCTTAGACTACGTTCATCCAGGCGCTCCTTCCTTATATGATAGGAAGGTATACACATCAGAATCTTTACGGAAGGAATATTTACACTCGGTTTCTCCTGAAGATCATGATAAGCAAGTAGCCGAAGGCTATTTAAAAGGTGTGGTAGAGGAAGCACCAGATGTGATTGCTCTAAATATGCGTGCAGCTAGCGCATGTGTGATGGAGTTTATCATGAGACGTTATCCATTTAGACATGAACCTAACCATATGTTTAGTCGAACTATCTTTTCTTTGGCTGCGTGTGAAGAAGAGTTTGAAAGCGATAGTGCTTTCGACTGTTCTCAAAATCCTCTCATTGGAAGCGGACTTGAAGAACCACTACTCGGAATTCCAGGATTAGCTAAAAGTCGATCTAGTTCGAGGGAGGATATATGAGAAAGCCATTGTGGTTGCTAAAACTAATTGAGTATGTATTGCCAGCTCGCACAGTTAATATAATCGAAGGCGACACTCCTCCGGACCAGTTGCCGAGGAGAAACATTGTTTTAGCACAAGAAGAGGGCGAACAGTGGGCCGTGGGCTTTAAGTGTCCATGTGGGTGCGGAAGAAGATTAGAGTTATTGCTTATTAAGGAGGCTAATCCTAATTGGAAGCTGACAATAGATAGCTGTAATCGCCCCACATTACACCCATCGGTGTGGTTAAAGAGCGGCTGCTGTTCTCATTTTTGGCTTAAAAAAGGAAAAGTTGTGTGGTGCTAAAATTGGTAAGGCCTGAAAAGCTAGATACCTTCAGATCTGGACGAGGGCGTTCAGAATTCTGTGTCAGCTAATTTTGGCTAAATATCTAAGACGTCATCCAAGCGACCTTCAAAATGAATCGCCAGTTGAGACAATGTCATATTCCAATTCTGTATTGGCATTGTCCATTTGTTAGAAGCATTCAATATCCCAGCATACAGTAGCTTGAGCAAGCTATTTTCATTTGGGAACCCTCCCTTAGTTTTGGTCAGTTTGCGGAATTGGCGATGTACGGCTTCAATAGCATTTGTCGTGTAAATAGCCTTTCGGACGTATTCTGGATATTTGAAGTAAACCGATAAATTTGCCCATTTGTTCCGCCAGGAACGAATCACTATTGGGTATTGCTGTCCCCATTTGGCTTCCAAACGATCCAACTCCATCTCGGCCGCTTCTTTACTCACAGCCCGATAGACTGGCTTCAAGTCGGCCATAAACGCCTTCTGATGCTTAGAGGCAACATATTTCATAGAGTTACGGATTTGGTGAATGATGCATTGCTGAACTTCTGTATCAGGATAGATGGTTGCTATCGCTTCTGGGAAGCCTGTTAGCCCATCTACGCAGGCGATCAAGATATCTTCAACGCCACGGTTATACAAATCTGTCAGCACTGATAGCCAATAGTTTGCCCCTTCTGACTCTGATAGGTACAGCCCAAGAAGTTCCTTTTTACCTTCAATGTTTAACCCTAGGATTGTGTATATCGCTTTACTGACATAGCGTCCGTCTTCTTTAATTTTGTAGTGGATTGCATCGAGCCAGACAAACGGATAGAGCGCATCGAGCGGACGTTGCTGCCACTCCTTCAGTTCAGGTATCAAACGGTCGGTAACACCTGTGATGGTGGCCTCAGAGACCTCAATGCCATACATATCTTCGACGTGACCACGGATATCACGGTAGCTCATACCGAGCGAGAACATGGATAGGATCTTACGGTCGATCTCATCGGTCAATTTAGTCTGGTTCTTCTTAACTAACTGGGGTTCAAATGTTCCAGAGCGGTCGCGTGGGGTATCCAGTTCAAACGTGCCGACAGAAGACTTAATCGTTTTCTTGCTTGAGCCGTTCTTACGGTTAGGTTGCTCATCACCTTCAAGGTGCTGTTCGAGTTCTGCTTTCAAAGCAGCTTCTGTGATTTGTTTAATGAGCGGAGTTAAGAAGCCATCTTTACCTGTCAGGTCTTGGCCTGACTGAAGGGCTTTAATAGCTTGTTCTAGATCGAAGTCTTTGTTCATGTGTCATTCCTGTTTTGTATATCATACTGAAATGACACAGATTTCTAAACACTACCATCTGGACTGAATTAGTAAATTTCAGGCCTTACCATAGATTGACTAAATTGTAATATGAATAACTACTATCCCTTTCGGGAAAATCCAGCTTTTAATTCACTCTCTATATGTTTGACTGCGCTGTCTACTCTATGTAGTAGTTCATCAATACTGCGATAACCTCTGCGTTTTCTGTATTCCATTATTGAATTAGCAAAATGGTCAACGAAATTCCAGTATGGCTGTTGAGCAAGAAAGTCCTCTCTGGTTGTGGCTAAACCTTTCATCGCTGTTCCATTAACATATACAGAATGAATGTCTTGACAGATTGAAAACAGCTTATGGTCATTCGTGCCTACCCAGTTCTCGGTTTTATATTCTTTACCGTTGATGTTAATAGTTGCTCCTAGATTCTCTGCTAAATTGGCACCACTAAGCCAATAAAGATCCATCGCAGCATCAAATGCTAGCCATCGGCACTTATTGAGGCTAGATGAGGGTTTATGAAAGTTTTGCTTAATATATTTTCTGCGCAGGCGAATATTTTCTGGCAACTGGTTGATCTGATTAGCGGTCTGCTCCCAAAAAGCATATTTCGCGATCTCCATATCGTATGCGGTTAGTAGGTCTAACATTCCCGCTATACTGTGAACGTAAATTTCGAACCTTTCAGTTGGTGATTTATCAGAATGGTTTAATTGAATATTTTGAATTTGAAGCATAGCAACATACGAGATTCCGTATGTACATCTAGCGGAATCACTGAGCTCTGAAAAAATCACTTTCTTATTCAGGGACTTTGGGTCGAAGTTTCGAAACGTTGCCTCAACATCATCTTTATGACCTGGCCAGAACTTTTGACAAAACCTTTGATAAGATTCCATGGCTTTTTGTACGCGCCAATCGGGCATTTCATCAACACCTATAGCTGTTAACGAGACAGCTCCGTGTTGCAGGAGCTCAACTAAAGGCAGAAGACCTACTTCTTTTACATCTTCTATTGAGGCGTTATCTGATAGCTCTTCCATTCTCTGAATAGAACAATTGTCTAAGTTTATTTGTACAATTTTTCCCTGACTGAAGCAGCGGTGGGTATACAGTGGAGTGAGAGGGAAGTGCTCTTCTCTTTGATGGAGGCAGGGTTTGATGAACTTAATTTCGGTTCTGCTCATATTTATTATCCAGTTAACAGAGGCTTTGATATTTATTGGGTTCAAAGAGTTAACTTTCAATACTGAATAAGATTCTAGAAATTTGATGGGAATGAGAGGAGTTTGTAAGATGAAGAATGTAGCTACATTCCTCATCTTTGTTTAGCTTATAGTTTATATATCAGAAACGAAGATATGACTCGAGCTGACCGATAGTTTAAAAATCCACAACTGCAGAAATGTGCAGGGCTAGCGTATCTAACGCATCTTTCCGTTCTTCAAAATAATCATGTCGGTCATAAATCCCTTCAACACCTTTTAATTTGTGATTCAAGCATCTCTCGGCCACATGGCCGGGGGTGCCTTGTTGCGCTAATAAAGTGCGGCACGTACGACGTAGATCATGCACAGTAAAGTGAGGCATATCCCCCATAAGATTCGGTGGTTGTTTCTTTTTACCAGGCTCGTGCCCAAATAGTTTGGTAATCGCACGATTAAGCGTATCAGGTCCCATATGCGGTTTTTTACTGATTCGGCGGCTAGGGAACACATACTTAGAGCCAAAACTTCTCACCTTTAGTTCTTCAAGCCATTCGAATATTGGTGGCGCTAAAGGGATACGAAGACCGACATTGGTTTTACTACGCTCTTTGGGTAGCTCCCACACTGCTTTTTCTAAATCAAACTTTCACATAGCTCGGATTTACGCACGCCTAAGCACACGAGCAAGGCACACGCTAAATAGTTGTCACGTGTAAAACTCATCGGGTTTTGTTTAGCAGTATAAAAAAACTGTTTAAGCTCTTCGGAGGTTAAGGCTCTATCCTTGCTCTTTTCCACGCCTCCAGCATCCCGAACCGTAAACGCAGAAGCAGGGTTACCTTGCATGAGGTCGAGCTTCATTCCATGGTTGAATAACTGTTTGCAATAGCCGAGAGCATCGTTAGCGATTGTGGGTTTTCCGGCAGCAGTGATGGCATTAATGGTGTTGCGAATATCACGAGCATTGATTTGGTCTAGAGGGATATCGCCGATATGAGGGGATATATCCTTCATGAAGATACGTTTAGGGATATTGGGATGCTTTAAACGTTTTGCTAAGGATGGATACCAATCTTCAAATAGATCGCTAACGGTTTTTATTTTTTCTTGTTCTGCGCGCTTTCGTTGTATAAGCGGATCAAACCCATCACGAACTTGCTTCATTTTTTCGGCAGCGAGTAGTCGGGCATCATGCAGAGAGATGTCGCTGACTTTGCCGAGCGTCATTTCGCGGCGCTTTTTGTTCGATGTGAAACGTAGCATCCAGCTAGGATAGCCAGAATGGGGAACAACTAAATACAAACCACCACCATCACCATGGCGCTTTGTTTTCTCCCCACCAGCTTTAATTAATGCTTCCACTTTCTTAACTGTTAACTGAGACACCCTAACCTAACTCCATATCCATTAAATCGGCGGGACTTGATCTTACCCACCGATAAGCTCTTCTGTTAGTGTAACAACCCACCACTTTAACCACCAGTTGGTGGTGGTTAATTGTGGTTGGTTATGGACAGGTATGGAATCTATTTTTAGTTAAGTTTTTGATATTTAATGATTTAAATAACATAATGGAAGCGTGTGGAATCTATTCAATATTCTGAATTTGAATTAGTTTAATTGATTTATATTATTGATTTTAATTAAATTAATGTTTTATTTTTGTTTTTTTGTCACCATATTTGTCACCAGAATCATATTCAGCTTAGATGTGACTTAAAGTCCGTGGACTTATAGTCATCATCAGCAAAAATTGTTCACTCAAGATTTTGGAGTTGAAAGTGGACAATAACAGCCTATTGCGACTATTTGGCAGTAATGTTGCTCGTTTAAGGAAAGCTAGGGGACTTAGTCAAGAAAAGCTCGCTGAATTAACGGAGTTAGATAGAACATACATAAGCTCGATTGAGAGAGGTAAACGTAATGTTAGTCTAATCAATATCTGTCGAATTGCAGATGCTTTGGGATGCCCACCTGAAAACCTCCTAAGTAAGCATGGAGAGTATGATGGATAGCATTGATAAAGCTTATGAGTTCTATAAAAAACACATTTATGATGAAGATAAAATCTCGCTACTAGTAGAACATAACTTGAAAATTGCTGGTGTAGTCCCGTCCGTTTTATGGGAACTATTTGGCTCTATTATCACAGGAAAAAACGGGACTGGTGTAACTGGGGCTGATCTTGAAGGTTGGGAAGTTAAATCTTCTGTAGATAGGTCATCTTTCGAATATCAGTATCACTTGAATACAGGCCAACAAAAACTCCATGAAGACTGTACAGTGAAGCATCTTTTTTGTTCCTATTCAAAGGACTATAAGGATGTGACAGTGCGAGTGATGGACGGACAACAGCTAAGACATGATTATTTCGATAAGTGGCTACCATTGTACGAAAGTAACTACAATAAGAGAGTGGATTCAAGCTTGCGTCGTCAACGTTTTAGAAAGTCAATTCCATATGGTTATGTGTCCAAAAATGCTAAAGTAGTATTCGAGATCAAAAATACAGAACTAGTGTATAAAAATACAGTATACTTAGAGCGGTAATCTTTAGTTAAGTCGGGCCATATATGAAATTTGTTGAATTTTTTGCGGGTGTTGGATTAGTTCGAGAAGGGCTAGCTGGTAATGGTTGGATCTGTTCTTGGGCGAATGATATTTGTGAGAAGAAGATGCAAACATATATATCGAATTATGGTGATCATGACTTCCATTTGGGAGACGTATGGAGATTTGCTGATAATTCATCAACCATCCCCGATGATGCTTTTCTGTATACCGCATCGTTCCCATGTACTGATTTATCTGTAGCCGGAGGAAGAGCTGGACTAGCTGGGACTCACTCAGGGTCTTTAAATGCTGTATTGAAAATAATATTGAGCAAAAGAGAATCAGGCTCAGCCCCAAAGGTCGTGATGCTTGAGAATGTTGCTGGATTTCTAACGTCTCATGACGGGGATGATGTTAGAGATACTGTAAAAATTTTCAATGATCTTGGTTATGTTGTTGATATTATTGAAATTAATGCAGATTGCTTTACTCCTCAAAGTCGGCATAGAGTATTTTTGATTGCAGTTGATAAGGATATCGCTCCTTCAGTTATGACCATCAAAGAAAATACTGATTCAATATTGGATGGATGGTGGGATCTGTTTAAACAAAAAACCGAATTAAGATCTATAAAATTAGAGAGAGTTATCAAGAAAAACCCAGGTTTAAGTTGGGGGCTTTTAGATGTGCCCGCTCTTCCTAAATTGTCTCAAACACTAGATGATATCATTGACACAACAATTTCGGGCGATTCTGAACTTTGGTGGAATACCGAACGAAAAGAAAAGCTCTATTCTCAAATGAGTGATAAGCATAAAGACCTACTGGCCGAAATGTGCTCAAAAAACGCTTTTTCGTATGGAACAGTTTATCGTCGAATGAGAAAAGGGTTGTCTATGGCGGAGATGCGTACTGATGGTATCGCTGGTTGTTTACGAACGCCACGAGGAGGCTCTAGTAAACAAATTGTAGTGCAAGCAGGCTTTGGCTCGTGGTCAGTTCGATTGTTGACTCCTCGAGAATACGCTCGTTTACAGGGAGTTAGAGACTCTTACATATTGCCGAAGAATGATAATCAAGGGTACTTTGCAATGGGGGATGCCGTTTGTGTTCCTGTTATAGATTTTATATCTAGAAATATCCTCACACCAATTTTTAATACATATGTTCAAACACGGTTAAAGAAAGCATCTTAACAATTGTTCTATAGCCGTTTTTATTTAGGCTTTTGTGTTGAGATGCTTCGGGCAGATTAAAAGATCAATTCATTTTCAATATTCTGATCGATTTCTTTAGGAAGAGATTGTCGTTTTAAGCAGTCTCTTTGTTCCAAAAATTCGACAGCTAAAGAATGGTATCGGTCTTGACTCATCAATTTTGCTAGAGCTGTGTGATTTATTTTTGTGGTTGATTTTGGTATGTCTTTGATCAGTTTAGCCCTTTCACTTATTTCCAACGTGTTTACATACATATGAGATTCGTTCTTATGCCTACTTAATGCTACGTAAGTGTTTGCTCTGTCCATTTGGCCACTGTAGAGAGTGAAGGTATTCCCGTTGACGGTTGTTCCTTGGGTGCTGAAGACGGTAAGGGCGTAAGCATGGCAAAGGTTTACACCGATCTCGTCGCTGTATTCTGACGCGAGGAAAGAGATGGTTCTGTTACCGTCTATTTCGACGGTTAGTTTGGTATCGTGTTCAACGCTTTCAATCTGTTTGATTGTGCCGAGCGTGCCATTGGCTACTTTCAGTAAGGTGTCATTACGGCAAAATTTGATGCGCTCACCGACTGAAAACTCATAATGAAAAAGTCTATCTGCTACACTGCATTTGAGCGGGATGTTTTCAGTTCCTACCCGGTCTTCTTTAATGTGAATATTTCTGATAGCCTCGCTTAACTCTTTAACATCTTTCCATTCTTGTGCGAGTACAAGGGATTGTTTATCTGGATGGTCTTTTTGATATTGATGCCAATCGCGGATTAATGCGGCTTTTGTCTCGTCTTTTGTTTCTCCCCAGTGAAGGCATCCTTTTTCTTCTAAGGTGTCTAACGCTTTTTCTGAATTGCCATCTCTTAAATCTGCAACCACTTCCCTTGCCCAATCTTGCCTTTGTCGACGTATGGTTTCGATTCGCTGTGTCCCTACGACCTCAGGTCGAGATAAGTAGCGTAACGCACCTCCTTTAGTGATAGCATCAAGCTGCCTATCTTCGCCAGTCAGAATGAGTTTGCAATGTGATGTTCTTGCCTCATAAAGTAGGGCTTGTAGGTCTGTACTAGGAACAAGCCCCGCTTCATCTATGACCAGTACATCTATGTCTCTTAGTGGGTGCTGACCATTTTCAATTAAATGGATATAGCTGGCGATAGTACGAGAAGGAATGCCCGTTTCTTCAAAAAGATTATCAGAGGCTTTTTTGGCGATGCTGGCTCCAACAATGTTGAGCCCGTTGCTTTCATAAGCGATTTTCACCGCCAACATCAAGGTAGTTTTACCCGCTCCAGCCGAGCCTTGTGTGATACAAAAATCACCACTTTTAAGAGAGTACTGAATGGCCGCTTGTTGCTCTTTATCAAAGCCAAAACCGAGTTGCTTCTCTGCGGCTTGAATCGCATGTAGGGCTTGATGTTCTTGGATGACTTTTGAATGTTGGGACGCTAGGAACCTCGCATCATCAATCATAAGTTTCTCGCTATACAACACCTCTTGTGTTGTATAGCGAGGTGCGTAGATTTCCTCTCGACTTAACGAAATGACTGATTCGTTTTCGAGTATAAGTTCAGCGAAGGCTTTAGCTTCCAATGCATTAACACCACAATGCGATGCCTTTACGCCTACAAGATAAAATAGCTCTTGCTCGGTAAAGGTTGCCTTTTGCTCAGTGAGTTCGGCAAGAATTAGGTCTTTGTCGAGTAAGTTTGCTTTAGGGGCTTTCTCCGACGCGAGCATGGACTGAATATAATCTTGGGTAAGTCCTTCCTCATGTAGTTCTGTCTGCCACTTCTGAAATAACTCACGACGATTCACGTCTTTTTTACTGGGGCGAGTGCTGGTTTTGAAATGTTGGCCTTCCTTGCTAGCGCTGCTTTTTATCCCCGCTTTGTTTAATTCTTCTTGTATCGCTTTAGAACGAGAAGAGTGAGCGTCACATAGCTCTTGGGAAACGCCTTTTAGGCGAAAAGATTCGCCATCCGGCTCGATGTCATAACCCAGCTTGATTAACTGATAAGCCAACTCTGCACGAAAGACCGCCCCCAACGGTTTTATCCAACGGTAGATTTTATAAGAGTCGATGCTCCCAAAGGTGCCGTCTTTTCTTGGGGCCACATTTAGCACTAGTACATGGCAATGGCTGTGAACTTCTTGATGCCTATTGGTACAATGCTCAAAGGTTGCCATAATCAAACCAACGGGTTTTTCATAGCGTTTTGAACCTTTGTCTCGACGGGTTATAGCGGCTTTATACTCCATCATAGCAATGGCTTTTTGCACGGACTGACGCATGGCTCTCTCAATGTCTTTTTGTTGCTCTGGTGTACCACAAGCCCAATAAATACTGACGCTTTTGGGGGCACTGAACGTTACGTCCCAAGCACAACGGCGGTCTTCTTTTCCTGCGTTTTGAACAAGCTTAAATCCATCGGGCGAGTAGCCATCCATCAATTTGTCATAGGTGTCTTTATCAATGACTTTTCCATGCAGGTTGAATACACGGCTTCCTGTGCCCGTGAATCGTCCTTCTGGTTCACCATGATCCGAGTAGTATTCCTTGGACTGGCCCTTTTTATTCATTTTCGTTTGATCGGGCAGGTAGTTCTTATCGTTAACAGTGCTGATCGTTGCAACCATGTCTTAACTCCATTTATTTAGAGGGTTTTTATTGTGAGGAGTCGGGGGTGTGAGTTTTTCTTCCCCCTTTGTCTTTAACAGCCATTTAGCAGGGATAAATTTCTTGGCTTGAGCTGGCTTAGTGAAGAGAGGCCACGTCAGCTTATAAACGGATTGCCAACTCGGAATAAAGAGATAGCCTTCAACGCCTTGTTTATTCGCTGGCCTGAGCTGTGTCAGCTCAGAAGCGTCAACCACAAGTTGTTTTGAGCGAATGCCTATTCGATTGGCATTCTGATAGTCGGGTACTTCAACGGTCTGTTCGCTCAGCATCTTTGCGGTATACGTGGCATCATCTCCCGCCGTGCCAAGCCGCAATGTGATGACGTTAGACAGTAGGTTTAATAAGACGCTGGTTTCGTCTTCTCCGTAAATATCTCGTATTTGAGATAGGGATTGAGTACAGATGACAGATCGCCCGCCGCTAGCTCGTGACAGTTCGAGCCACTTTTTAACGCTGGGGTTAGGTGGCAAGTTGGCGAATTCGTCAATGAACAACCAAGTGGGTCTATGAAAAGTATTGCTGGCTGATAGGTAGTGTTTTGTCATAAACGAGATCACCGCATTGCAAAGAGGCTTGCCGATGGCTTCATATTCGCTATTGGCTTGAATGATGATCACACGTTTACTGTTACCGCTTTTAACCCATTGGCGCAGGCTGAACGGCTTTTTGCTGTCTCTCTTCCACGCTAGGCTTAAATACTTGAGCCAGTTCAAGTGTGTAATCAGATGAACGTAGAAACCTTGCGTGGTTTTCGAATTTTTCTGAACTAGGCTGTTGATGGTTGGGTAGTGAGGTTCGATACGAATCAGGGCATAGTCGGGAGGGAGTTTTAGTAACTCATATAAATCGTTCCATTCCCAGATTCCTCGATGGTCATGAATCAACGATACAATCATCCCAGTCAGAATTAAACGCGCTCCGTCGTTCCAGATTTCTTCCTTAGCGCCGCCACTATGGGGAATCAAACACTGAGCGAGCAACTCGGCATCTTGTTCTGAATGAACATCTTTACAGATGTCCCACATCGCACTTCTAGCATCCCACGGGGCGAGTAATAGCGTATTAGACGCATGGTAAAAGCTTTCGGTGTATCACCTTTTTCGTCGTAGATGACCGCATAGTCACCACGCTCAATGACTTGCTCAATAATGGGTTTTAAGGCTGTCGATTTCCCCGCACCTGTGGTTCCTAAAACACAGAGGTTGTTTTGCTCTCGGGCGGTCGAAATCGGAATTTTAGGGTGAACCTTAATGCCTAACTGGGTGTTAGCATTCTTTAGTTCTTGTCTTTGCATCTTATTCGCATGGGCGATGGCTTTCTTTCCTGTGCGAAGCTCAGGGCCAGACACAAATGCCAACTCTTTAGAGAAGGTCCGATGTTTGAAGCATATCTTGGTTATGAAAAAGGACAGAAGGGCCGAAGTACAAAGCGGAATGCAAAGGTGAAGATAAAAAACTGTCTGCCAGCCGTACCATGTGAGCCTTTCGTTGAACCACTCCCAACGGTCTAAGGAAACCAGTGGCGATAAATAACCAAGGGCAGAAAAGAATGAAAGGGCGTCTTGTGAAATAGAGCCCCAACCTTTAGGAGATAGCCATGACCAAGAAAAAGTGACAGTTAAAACGAAAAAAACTGTCGTTAACAAGAGGTGTAAGGCTGAAAATTGAAGGATGTACCAAGCGCGTCTTTTCATTGTGATTGTCTCGCTTTAAGTCGAGTCTGGTACGCTTTTTTCGCTAAGTCTCTTTGGC
Organism: Vibrio sp. ABG19; assembly: GCF_029962385.1. Classification (NCBI taxonomy): domain Bacteria; kingdom Pseudomonadati; phylum Pseudomonadota; class Gammaproteobacteria; order Vibrionales; family Vibrionaceae; genus Vibrio; species Vibrio sp. ABG19. The sequence goes on from NZ_CP071708.1 coordinate 1,368,372, forward strand.
GATCATCAAGTCCCGCAATAGCGGCCACCATTTCAAAGGTTCTATTTAGTAGGCGTATCTCTAACGCATTTAACTGAGCTTGTAGGTGCTTTAGCTCATTACTTTCTTCCCATAAATTTCGGAAAAATTCGGACGGGTTTTTCCCGCTTCTCTCAATATCTTCTTCGACTTGAGGTGTATCGGTCGCAGAAAAGCGCACTGAAAACGCTTTGGATTTTGTGTTGAGTCGGTAATTTCTCGCCATGATTTAGAGTCCTTTTTACAGTCAACAATGTATACACATTGATTTTGTTGTATTTATTCGGGGTTATGGGTGGGTCTTGTAGACAGCTTGGTAAACACGCTAACCCCATGAGAAATATGAGATTAGCGTGGGCTTATGGTTTAACCGTCAGCTCGGCTAGGAGCGATTGGGTCTGTGTCATTCCCCTTGTTGGGATCAAAAAGGGGCAGTCCGTTAGGAAGTTGTTTGTGTAGCCTTCTGCGAGCTGCAATGAGTTGAAGTTCAGAAGGTAAGTCTTTCCACTTGCGAGGCTGCAAGAGCGATTTCAACGCGGGTAGGTAACTCAACTTACCTTTTTGGTAGTCGCGAAACGTCTGTGGTTTTGTGTTGCGGTTGTTATGTTTAAACATAGTATGTTCCTTAATTATTTATTTTTGGATTCGGCGAAGAATTCACTTCTTCGTTTTCTTAGCTGGGTTGCGCTTTGAAGCTAACCATTGGTCTATTTGTGCTCTTTCCCATGCCACGATTCGTGGCCCTAGATAGATAGGCTTGGGGATTTCTCCATTTTGCCTCCACCTGAAAAGCGTGCTGTTACTGATGCCGAGCTCTAGCGCAAGCTCATTGCATCGGATGAGTAATGCTGTTTGGGACATATGACATCTCCTACTTGTTGAACACGCTGTCAGTATCTATCAGGAGATTTCAAAGATTTACTTGCTAACCGTTAATAACTCTGTTTAAATTTTTTAACGGTCTAATTTATCGAATGAGTAGTTTTTTGCGTGGAATTTGATTACGGCGACAGAGTTGGAAAGTTAGCGGAGAGTGTCAAAGGTGCGCTAGATACTGCTGTGAACGAGGCGCTTGTTAGCAACCGCTCTATAACAGTAAGAGGGGGGGGAGAGAGCATAGTTTTATGGAGTGTGCTAGATGATGTATTGATAGATAATGAAGTTTGGCTTGTCATTATCTTCTTCACAAAACAGCTTCAGGCGATATCTTCTAAGCATACACTCCCAGACGAACTTCAATCAGAATCTATTAAGCATACTGTTGGCAGCTTACTTAAAGCATTCTCATCAGTAAAAAAAACTCAGAATCACTTAGACAAGGTAAAGGACTTATTGCGAGAGAGTCATCTCGATATTTTTTATTCTGATTATGTTGAAGAGTTGTATCAAAGTTATTCTATTGCAATGGCTAACGTTAAAGTCACTTGGAAAGGCAAGCGGTCATATGATGGGCATTTTCAGGAATATTGCTCTCTCTGTTGGCGGCTAGTGCATAAATATCGACGTATAAACTTTGGAGATGAAGGATACTCAAACCACTACTGTAAGTATCATCATCCTAATATTAATAGTGGGGGCTATCATCGAGATAAACGAAAGGTTCTCAATGCTGCGAGAAGAAGGAACTCCTTAGAAGATCGAGAAAAACTGAAAATCATAGGGAATACTTCTACAAATCGCAGTTCTTCAGCAAGAGCCCTCTACGCTCTCACTGGCACATTTTCGCAGGCTTACAAAGTGATAAGTAGCAGTAATACCCAAGAAGATGATGGGGATAGACTTAAGTCAGTGGAAGAACTAATGGAAATAGCATCGACTTATTTCCCTGATGCTTATGCGAAACTAAAGGATATACCGCAGGAGTCCAAAACTTCATGGGGTCATTTCTTTTGTCTTGTGGTCAGTAGATTAGATCCGTCTGGCCTTGATATCGAGTCATGGCAAGATACAAATGAGCTGTCTGAAAAAATACCTATTGAGATGAATTTTGTCCCTGAGAGTAGATGGGGAACTCTCTTTAATGTTTTGCAGAGGTATCAGTCATTTATCAAGATTCAGAAAGTACCCCAACCAAGAGGCCCTGAAAAAGGCGCAGTGGCTAAAAATGATGGTCTAAGAAATAAAATATCTGAATTGGCTAACAACCAAATTAAACATAATGGGCGTATCAATGCCTCAGTAATAGCTAGAGAGGTAGAGATAAGCCCTCAAAGAGCTAGTCGTCTCATTAAAGAGTTAGGACTTAGATGAATGAATATATGTACTTGTTATTTCTGTATAAATGTCAGTGTTTCTAGGTTAATTGTATCCACTATTATCTCAGCAAGCTGTGAAATGGCATCTTTTCGCTCATTGAAGTAGTCATATCGGTCGTAAACTTCCTCAGTACCTTTTAATTTGTGGTTGAGGCTGCGTTCACCAATATGACTTGGTACTCCGTTTTTAGCTAGGAGGCTGCGGAATGTTCGCCTCAGATCATGCACGACGAAATGCTCTATGCCATGTTCTCCAAATATATTGGGGAGGGGCTGTTTTTTAGAGTCGACTTTTCGACCAAACAATTTAGCTAGCGCGTGATTTAAGGTATCGTCGCTGATGTATTTGCGACGTTTGCTGGCTCTTCGAGAAGGGAAAACGTATTCAGATCCGTTCGCTCTAACTTGAAGCTCAAAAAATACAGGTATCAGTTGCTCTGGTAATGGAATTCGAATTGCTACTCCTGTTTTTGTTCGTTCTGCTGGTAGATCCCAGATTTTTTTAGACAGTTCAAATTCACTCCATTTTGCAGCAATCAGTTCACCTTTTCGGATGCCTAGTAGAAGTAAAATTAGGATAGCTAGGTAGTTTTCTCTTGTCATGACATCAGGGCGTTTATCAAAGACTTCGAAGACTGTTCTTATCTCATCGAGAGAAAGGATACGTGTTCGGGAATATTCAGTTCCGCCTGCGTCCTTGTCTTTAAATGGGGTCGCAGGGTTGTTTACAACTAGATCGAGTTTTAGGGCATGGTTAAAGAGTTGCTTACAGTAGCTTAATGCATCGTTTGCAATGGTTCGGCGTCCACTTTCGTTAATGGCTCTGATGATTTGCAAAATATCTCTAGAGTTTACTTGGTTAACGCCAAGCTCTCCGATGTAGGGAGCGATGTCTTTTCGATATACACGAGCGGGTATGCTTGGGTTCTTAAGATGTCTTTCACACTCCTTAAGCCAGTCTTGTGCAACATCGTTTACCGTATTGAATTGCGGCAGTTGGCTGCGTTTTCTTTCGGCTAAAGGATCTAAACCTTGCTTTACTATCGCTCGGGATTCTAATGCCTTTAATTTTGCTTCGGACAAAGAAATTCCTTCCGGAGGTCTACCGTATCTCCCTAGTGTCATTTCTCTACGTTTGCCAAAGATGGTGTAGCGGAGAACCCAAAAGGCACTCTGCTGCTCAGTGACTCGGAAGTAAAGCCCTGTATCGACTTTGTACTTCCCGACTTTTCCCGATTTAAGTTTTGATCTCAGTTGTGCGTCATTCATAAGTCAAAATAAAAATGGTGACATAAGTGACAATCCTAAAATAGTTAGGAATTTTTGTCACCTTTTATGTCACCACTTAAATGAGGTTTTATGGGGGCTTGTGAAAGCTTATGAATTGAATGGTTTGTTATATCTCATTGTTTTAAATGAAAATTAAACACATGAGAGTTGTCATGATATATCATTCTATATTCTGAATTTGCTCACGCATCTGCTCGATAAGCACTTTCAGTTCCACGCCGGAGGCGGTGATGTCGGTGCTGATCGATTTTGACGCCAGCGTGTTCGACTCACGGTTGAACTCTTGCATCATGAAGTCGAGACGGCGACCGCACGAGCCACCTTTTTTGAGGATGTTGTGCGTCTCTTTGACGTGAGAATCGAGTCGGTCTAGCTCTTCGGCGACATCGGATTTTTGTGCCAGCAGGATCAGTTCCTGCTCAACCCGGGTCGGCTCCAGTTCGACTTTAGCTTCTTCGAATTTAGTGAGTAGGCGTTCACGCTGCCAGTCGAGGATTTCCGGCATCCGCGCGCGAACTTTGACCACTTCGGCACTGATCGCATCAAGGCGCTGCACGATCAAGGCTTTCATGTTGTCGCCTTCACGGCCGCGTGCTTCGATAAACTCACTCAGTGCGTCTTCAAAACCGTTCAGTAGAGCCTGGTTGATTTCGTCCATATCCTGCTCAGGCGTTTCCATCACGCCCGGCCACTGCATGACCTGGAACGGGTTGATACGGCTCAGCTCGCCGGTCATATGCATGATCTGGCTGGCGGCTTTAATGACCTGATTGGCCAGGTCTTCGTTAATGCTCAGTTCACTTTGCGCGGCATGGTTGGCTTCATAACGCAGATGACATTCGACTTTACCGCGCGCCAGACGCTTACGGAAACGCTCACGCAGCACTGGCTCCAGGCCACGGAACTGTTCCGGCAGGCGGAAGTAGGTCTCCAGATAGCGTTGGTTGACCGAGCGGATTTCCCACACGGCACTGCCCCAATCGCCTTTGACTTCTTTGCGTGAGTACGCCGTCATGCTGTAAATCATCGAAATGTCCTTGGTTTATATTCAAAAATGAACTGGCGATAATACTAGCATAGAAAAGTTGCCGAGTGGGTGTAGAGACTCTGTGATTGAGCAAGGATTTCCGCTATAATTTTGCCCCAATAAATTCGACCCTTCGGCTGCGGTTTTGTTCAACCGCCGTTTCGACCGGTTGTCGTTGCAACCCCGCGTCGTTTCGCAGCCATAAGTGTTGTGTAAAACCATAAAACGTCGTTCACACAAACAAGGTAGAGGCCCTATGCGTCCAAATAACCGCGCTGCGGATCAGGTTCGTCCGATCAAGATTACTCGTCATTACACCGCCTATGCAGAAGGCTCTGTACTGGTTGAGTTTGGTAATACCAAAGTGCTGTGTAACGCCACGGTAGAAGAAGGCGTGCCACGCTGGCTAAAAGGCCAGGGTAAAGGCTGGGTAACCGCTGAATACGGTATGCTGCCGCGTGCTACTCACTCGCGTACTCGCCGTGAAGCGGCGAGCGGTAAACAGGGTGGACGTACCATGGAAATCCAGCGTCTGATCGCGCGCAGCCTGCGTGCTGTGGTGGATCTGAAAGCCATGGGCGAGCTGATGATTACGGTTGACTGTGATGTGATTCAGGCTGACGGCGGTACCCGTACGGCGTCTATCTCCGGTGCGAGCGTGGCTCTGGCGGATGCATTCGATAAGCTGGTCGAGAGCGGTAAACTGAAGAAGAACCCGATGAAAGGCCATGTGGCGGCCGTGTCGGTAGGTATTCTGGGGCAGGACGTGTTGTGTGATCTGGAATATGTTGAAGACTCGGCTGCTGACACCGACATGAATGTGGTAATGACCGAAGAAGGTAACATGATCGAAATCCAGGGTACGGCTGAAGGCGAACCGTTTAGCCATGAGCAACTGCTGGATTTGCTGGCGGTGGCCAAGAAAGGCATTGCAGACATTGTCTCGGCGCAGAAGGCGTCGTTAGAAAATAATTGATCGATAGCTCCCGTTATGGGGGCTATTTTTTTGTGTTTTTTTTGTCGTCCTTGCTGCGATTAGCACAAGGTTTTCAGGACCTGGGGCCTGAGATCTTAACCGGCAAGGTCGACGATTATATTGACTCCAGAACCTGTTGTTCTAGAGCTGATGATATACAAGCAACCAACCTGGGGCCTAGGATCCTAATCCCTAGAACCTAAATCAAAGAGAGAAAGTCATGAAAGCGTACCAGCGTGAATTTATTGAGTTTGCACTAGAAAAGGAAGTCCTGAAATTTGGTGAGTTTACTTTGAAATCAGGCCGTAAAAGCCCTTATTTCTTTAACGCTGGTCTGTTCAATACTGGCCGCGATTTAGCGCGTCTGGGCCGTTTTTATGCCGCAGCGCTGATGGACTCGGCTATCGAATACGATGTGCTGTTTGGCCCGGCCTACAAAGGCATCCCGATTGCGACCACCACTGCCGTTGCGCTGGCGGATCACCACGATGTGGATACGCCATACTGCTTTAACCGTAAAGAAGCCAAAGACCACGGTGAAGGCGGGAGTCTGGTCGGCAGTCCGCTGCAGGGGCGTATCATGCTGGTAGACGACGTCATTACCGCCGGTACTGCAATTCGTGAATCGATGGAGATCATCAAGAATAACGGCGCGGATCTGGCCGGTGTATTGGTGGCGATTGACCGTCAGGAAAAAGGCAAAGGCGAGCTGTCGGCGATTCAGGAAGTGGAACGTGATTTTGGCTGTGCTGTGGTCTCGATTGTCAGCCTGACTGACCTGATTACTTACCTCGAAGAGAAGGGCGGTAACAGCGAGCACCTGGCAGCGGTCAAAGCGTACCGCGCGCAATATGGTATTTAAGGCCCTAGGATCTAGGACCTAGGCGTTCGGAGTGATTTTTTATTTAGGGCCCAGTCTTTGGACCCTAAATATTCAGAGCAAACTTTTCTCTAGGGACCCAGATCTAAAAGCTCCGGCGCTGATGATTCAGGCCGGAGCTTTATTTTTAGTGTATCAAGCTGAGATTAAGACTTTTCATCATCGCAGTGAAGATATTCACCGCTATTAAGACCTTTTCTCCTAGAACGTAGAACCTAGAACCTCAACCTCACTTATAGCGAATGCCTTTTTCCACCTTCGGATCCTGCATGGTCTTAAAGCGTTTGTGCAGCCACATCCACTGGGTTGGCGCGCGCAGGATCAGCTGCTCGACAAACTGATTCATGTAAGCGGCAGAGGCGGTTTCATCGTCGTACGGGAAGTGATCTTCCACCGACAGGTCTGCGAAGATCTCATATTTACCCTCCGCGTTGCGAAATCCCGAACCCATCACAATCGCACACTTACTGGCTTTGGCCAGCAGGTAAGTACCAGTGGTGGTACAGGCATCTTCAACCGCAAAGAAAGGTACAAACGCGGATTTATTGCGGCCGTAGTCGTGGTCCGGTAGGTAGAACAGCAGCTCACCCTGGCGCATGACGCGAATCATTTGTTTGACATCTTTGCGGTCAACCAGCTTATTGCCGTTGTGAGTGCGGCCCCAGTACTGAATAAAGTTATACGCCGGGTTGTTATGTGGGCGGAATACTCCGTAACCGGACAAGCCCAGTGCGCCGCACGCACGGGCGGTGATTTCCAGATTAAGTGCATGCACACAGCACATCAGCACGCCTTGTTTGTGACGCAAGTGCTCGGCCAGTGCGCTGGTGTCTTTATTAATCAGGCGGCGTTTGAAGCGCCAGGTCGGCCAGAACCAGGCGATGCCGGTTTCAATCAGCGCCGCGCCGGTGTTTTTGAAGTTCTCTTCCACCATGCGTTCGATTTCATCGGCCGCTTTATCCGGAAAGGCCAGTTCCAGGTTACGTTTGGCGACATGGACGCGCTTTTTACCAAAGCGCATTCCAAGCTTGCCCAGACTCCGGCCCAGTTTGAGCAGCAGTGAATAGGGCAGCAGGTTCACCAGCAGAGCGAGAAAACCAAAGCCGAGCCACACCCCCCAGTTTTTCGGGTGCAGCAGTGACAAAGTAAATTCGGGTTTGGCGTATTTGTTTTGACTCATAATGTGGTCTGTCTGATTAAGAGTAAAAATAGATTGTCATGATTCAAGATTACTGAATCTGCGCACTGAGCAGTGACCAGTACTCTTCAAAGTTAGCGGTTGGCTGGTATTTGAAATCTGAGCGTACAAAGCGGTTCAGACTGCCTTCCACCTGGCCGAGTAACTGCGCGGCCAGAATGTTTTCATCGACCGGGAACGATTTGCCTTCCCGAATCTTACGCTCGCGCAGGATCTGACGCAGCGAGGTTTCAATGCGTTCAAACAACTGATTGATACGTTCACGCAGGCGCTCATTTTCAAACATTAGAGCATGTCCGGACAAAATTCTTGTCAGGCCCGGGTTACGTTCAGAGAAGGCCAGCAGCAGTTGCATCACCATCCGAATCCGGTTCAGAGTATCTTTTTCTTCATCCAGAATCCGGTTGATGCGTGACATCAGGGACTCTTCGATAAATTCAATCAGGCCTTCAAACATACGTGCTTTGCTCGGGAAATGACGATACAAAGCGGCTTCAGACACACCCACCTGCTTGGCCAGTTTGGCGGTGGTGATGCGTGAGGCACCTTCATGGGATTCGAGCATCTCTGCTAAGGCTTGCAGTATTTCTTCACGTCGATTGCTTTTCTTAGTGCCGGCCATAACCGTCTTTCCTTTTCAAAACGTAAGCTTTTTAAAATTAAAGTTATTGCAAATCAAGCTTTTCAGTACCACTACAGTTTTATGCGACGACTGACTTGGCTGCCTGTCGTCGCGCGCACGGCAGCACCGCACAGGCGGTTGCTGTCTCTGAGTGGTGATATCGGCGAGTAAACACAAATAGACAAGAGGAAAGTGTTAACTCGTGACACGCATCCCGCAGCGGGATGCGCACTCAGCGGCGTTTAGCTTATTTTGTCGTTGATCAACAGCATCAGGGCATGTGCCAGCTCGGCTTTGGAGGCCAGTGGTAGCAGCTGTTTGCCTTCAGGACGGGTTGCATCTCCGGCAAAGTAGACCGTCAGCGCGTTATCGTTACTGTTAAACCCCTGACCTGCGACTGAAACATCATTGGCGCAAATCATATCGAGGTTTTTCTTCACCAGTTTACCGCGGGCGTATTGCTCTACGTCCTCAGTTTCAGCGGCAAAGCCAACAGTAAATGGTCGGTTTTGCGCCATTGCGGCCACACTGGCGACAATATCCGGGTTTTTGACCATGGTGATGGTCAGCGTATCGCTGTCATCGGTCTTTTTCATTTTCTGGGCGGCGACCTGCTGCGGGCGGTAATCCGCCACGGCCGCACAGCCGATAAAGATATCGTGTGCGCAGGCCTGGTTCATCACCTCAGCATGCATATCCACGGCGCTGCTAACATTAATACGCGACACATTGGCTGGGGTAGTTAAATGCACCGGTCCGCTGATCAGGGTCACTTCTGCACCCAGTTTCGCTGCCGCGTCGGCAATCGCAAAGCCCATTTTCCCTGAACTGTGATTGGTGATGTAACGCACCGGATCGAGCGCCTCGCGCGTCGGACCCGCGGTGAGCAGCACCCGTTTACCGCGCAGCGGCTTGGGGCCGAAGTAACCCTCACAGCGCTGGACTAAATCCATCGGCTCGAGCATACGGCCTGGCCCCACATCACCACACGCCTGCTGACCGGCGCCCGGCCCCCAGATCTGCATGCCGCGCTGTGTCAGCGTCGCGATATTGTCCTGCGTGGCCAGGTTGCGGTACATCTGCTGGTTCATGGCCGGAGACACCACAACCTGTGCATCTGTTGCCAGCACCAGCGTAGTCAGCAAATCGTTCCCCATGCCAGCCGCCATACGCGCAATCAAATCGGCGCTAGCCGGTGCCAGCAACACCAGGTCGGCCCATTTGGCCAGTTCAATATGGCCCATCGACGCTTCCGCTGCCGGATCGAGCAGACTGTCGGACACCGGATGACCGGACACCGCCTGCATGGTCAATGGGGTAATAAATTCTTTCGCCGCCGTCGTCATAACGACCCGGACCTCGGCCCCGCGCTCAATCAGGCGACGGGTGAGTTCTGCACATTTGTACGCAGCGATACCGCCGCTGATACCAAGCAGAATCTTTTTTCCTGCCAACGTTTGCATACTGGATTCCTCAAAAATTCTGCGCGCTATGTTAGCACAACTGCAGAAAGATGTCGGAGCTGCGTCAAGTATCGCCGATGGTGGCCGATAAAGGCTAAACATGCAGGTATGAAACTTATGTCACCCTCACAGAACTTTTCTGCCAATGAGGCAAGATATATCCAAACAACTTGGAGTTGCAGCCAACACCGCTGCAGCTTCAAGTAGCAAGGGTATAGCCTCAGGTTATTTGTATACCAACAAAATAAAGCAACAATTATAAAGCCACAGGACCAGAACATGATCTCTCTTAGAAGCCGAACTAAACTGCTATTGCTGACCGTAATCCCGTTGGTCGTGATCACGGCCATCGTGACGGCCGTCAATTACTGGAGCGGGATGAACTCGTTACAGCAGGAACTGACCCAATACCGCGCCCAGTTGGTCGAAAGCCGCAAAGCTGAGCTTAAAGCGTATCTGATGATGGGCGTGACGGCGATTCAAGATCTGTACGATGCAGACCGCAACGGTGAAAACCAGGCGCAGGCGAAAGCGATCCTCAAAGCGATGCGCTTTGAAAGCGACGGCTACTTTTTTGCCTATGATTCGCAGGGCGTCAATACTCTGCACGCGATCAATCCGGCGCTGGAAGGCAAGAACCTCTACGATCTGAAAGATAAAAATGGCGTCCCGGTGATCGCCGGATTGATCCAGGCCGCAAAAAGTGGCGACGGCTTCTTATATTTCTCCTGGCACAAGCCTTCGCTTGATGCTCAGGCGCCGAAACTGGGGTATGCCGAGTACCTGCCAAAATGGGACTGGGTGCTGGGCACGGGTATTTATATTGACGATATCGACACTCAGGTCGCCCAGTTCGAGGCGCAGCGTGAAGCACAGCTGAGTGAACAGACCTGGTCTGCGGTCGGTTTGTCTCTGGCGGGGCTGGTGCTGACGATTGTGATTGTCAGCGTGCTGGTCTCGCGCGGTGTCGCGCCGTTGCAGCATGTCGTGGACTCATTAAAAGCGGTGGCAGCCGGTGGCGGTGACCTGACTGCGCGGCTGAAAGTGGAAAGCCGTGATGAAATCGGTGAAGTAGCTAAGGCCTTTAACGACTTTATGGATAAACTGCATCCGTTAATTGTCGATCTGCGCAGTTCGGCGCAGGAAGTGCAATCGGCGGCGTCGGATCTCGATGTGCAGACCAGTCAGTCGAGCCAGCAGATGGGCGATCACAGTCTGGAAACCGATAAAGTGGTGACCGCGGTAACCGAAATGAGCGCCACATCGCGTGAAGTGGCCAATAACACGCATTCCACCGCGCAGGCGATTGATTCGGCCAACCGCCAGATCTCCGATGCACAGCAGGAAGTGAACCTGGCCATCGAAGGCATTGGCGAGCTGGTCAACGAAGTCAACCTCACTTCAGAAGCCATTTCTGAGCTGAGCCAGCAAACCGAGCAGATAACCAAGGTGCTGAACGTGATTGGTGAAATTGCCGAGCAGACCAATCTGCTGGCACTCAACGCAGCGATTGAAGCGGCGCGGGCGGGTGAACAGGGGCGTGGCTTTGCTGTGGTGGCTGACGAGGTTCGCTCGCTGGCCAGCCGCACCCAGAACAGCACCCAGGAAATCGGCGACATGCTGCAGCAGTTGCATCAGGGTGTTAGCAAAGCGGTGCGCAGTATGGCGCTGAGTCAGGAGCGCGGTGAGAAAACGGCGCTGGAGTCGGTGCAGATTAAAGATAGCTTGTCCGGCATTTCTGATGCGGTCAGCCTGATTCATGACATGGGCATCCAGACTGCATCTGCCGCTGAGCAGCAGAGCGCGGTGGCGGAAGACATTAACCAGAACCTGGTGGCGATTCAGCATATCGTGAATGATCTGACGCATAATCTGCAGCGCTCTGAAGCGATCAGCAGCCGTCTGGCGCAGTCGGGCCAGCAGATGAACAGTTTGGTCGGTCATTTCAAACTGTAAGCGCTGCTGCGGTGCCAACGTTGATTTGCCGCTTTGAGCAACAGGGCAGTTACAGCAAAGATTGAAGTGTGACCCAAGATCCTGTTTTGCGTTTGCATTGCACAGGTCAAATCGGTTTGAGTAGATACAGAGCCTGCCGGGCATTAGGATCGGCAGGCTTTTTTACAGGAGCCGATATGAGTCTCAAGTTTCTGCCCAGCGAGTCGATGCCACGTGAAAAGCTGCTTGCCCGCGGGCCGCAATCCTTATCTGACGCCGAACTGCTGGCGATATTTCTGCGTACCGGCACGCGGGGTATGAATGTGATCGAGCTGGCCGATTTTCTGCTCAGGGAGTTTGGATCGCTGCGCGCGCTGTTTTCTGCCCGCAAAGATCACTTTTGCTGTCATAAAGGGCTGGGCGAAGCTAAATATGTCCAGTTGCAGGCGGTACTGGAGATGACGCAGCGATACCTGGGGGAAGCGTTAAGGCGCGGCGAAGCGCTGACCAGTCCGCAGCACACCAAATTGTATCTTTCCAGCGTATTGCGCGATCGCCAGCGTGAAGCCTTCTATATTCTGTTTCTTGATAACCAGAACCGGGTCATTCAGGATGAAATCTTATTTGAAGGCACCATCGACGCCGCCAGCGTTTATCCGCGTGAGGTAGTGAAACGGGCGCTGCACCATAACGCTGCTGCGCTGATTCTGGCCCATAACCATCCGTCCGGTGTCGCGGAGCCGAGTCAGGCCGACCGAAGGATCACGCGCCGACTGGCCGATGCACTGGCGCTGGTGGATATCCGGGTGCTGGATCACTTCGTGGTCGGCGACGGTGAGGTGGTTTCCTTTGCTGAACGCGGCTGGCTTTAGCAGCTGAAGTATTCTTTTTTTGCTCTATGCGGGTGTGAAGCAACCTGGTGGTCAAGTGCAAACAAGCTAAGTAATACAAAGGACTAGCGATGAAGTGGATATTTTGCAGCGAGCAATAAAAGCGGGCCTTATCGGCATTTGAGCGGAATGTACAAAAAATGCTTAGCTTTCTGCTGTTTTCTGGTATGATTCGCACACATTTTTTAACCTCAATCAGCTCAACAGAGAAAAAGATCAGGTAATTCTGTAAAAAGGATCTGTTCGGGTCTTGAGCAACGCGTGTCAAGTTAGTATAATGCGCGACCTTTGATAGCCTTGTATGGATTTTCCATAACGGTTTTTAACCTCAACTTCTTAAGTGAAAGAGAGAGGTTCGGCCACCAAGGTTGATATCGAGCTGAAACGATTTGGAGAAGACATTCATGTCCCGAGTATGCCAAGTAACTGGTAAGCGTCCAGTAACGGGTAACAACCGTTCACACGCACGAAATGCTACTAAGCGTCGTTTTCTGCCGAACCTACAAACTCATCGTTTCTGGGTAGAGAGCGAAAAACGTTTTGTTAAACTACGTCTAACTGCTAAAGGCATGCGTATCATTGATAAGAAAGGCATCGATGCTGTTCTTGTTGATATCCGTGCACGTGGCGAAAACGTTTAAGAGGAATTAAACAATGGCTAAAGGCATTCGTGAGAAAATCCGTCTGGTATCTTCAGCAGGTACTGGTCACTTCTACACAACTGACAAGAACAAACGCAACATGCCAGGCAAATTCGAGATCAAGAAATTTGATCCAGTAGTACGCCAGCACGTTCTATACAAAGAAGCGAAAATCAAGTAATTGATCGCTTGCTTTGGTGTTAGTAGAAAAACCCAGCCTTTTGGTTGGGTTTTTTGTTTTCTGCTATCCCGTTCGAATGTTTCTCACTAGGCTCACCAAGTTCCCCTTTGGCAGGTAACCCGGTTATCTTCGCTCCCGCTCTGCACATCCTTCTCGTCTTGTCGTTTCATTACCTGACCCACCTGTCTTTGGCACGCTAGGATCCCGCTGCGCACTCTGCTAATCTGGCTTAAGATTCAATCAACTAAGGACTGCGGTCATGCGCGTCTCGCCCCGGCGACGTCGCCGCTGGAATAATCTTCTGATTCTGGCGGTGATTCTGTTTATCGGCATCATCAACCTGCCGTCGATCATTAAAAGCTATTTAATCGAGCCGCCCGTCAGCCCGTATCCGGCATTACTCAATCCGCAGGCTGAGTTGCAGGCGATGCATTTTACCCGCTTATCGCTGCAGAAGAGTCATGGAGAGTGGCAGGCCAGCCCGCCAATCAATATTGAACCTCAGGCGCTGATTGAGCGCTGGCAGCAACTGACCGGCACCCGGGTCGATGAACAAACCTATCAGTCGTTGCAGCCTAAACTGGGCAACCCACATAGCATTGAAGTCTGGTATCAGGGCCAGGAAGAGCCGCAAAGGATCACCTACTATCAGGCGCCGCAGTTCTGGCTGTTTAAAAACTGGCAGAACGAGTGGATAGCGGTCTCGGCGGAAGCGGGGTATTTGTTTCCTTAGTTCCTAAATGCTAGTTCCTAGTTCCTAGGCCCTAGGGGGAGATCGCTGCGAGATTTTAGCGATAATCAAGGCGGTGAATTAGCTTTGATTTTAGATGACGGATTTGTATCACTAGATTTCCCCCGACCACAGAATCTTCTTTTCCTAGGGGCTAGGCCCTAGGATCTTAAATCCTTTTACTCCTCGCCAGCGTGGCCTGAGTTCCGTTAAACTAAGTCCTACTAACCGCAAAGACCCTGAACCAAGGATCTCCCGAGGAGAAAGCATGCCTGAATTACCTGAAGTTGAAGTCAGCCGTATGGGGATCTCACCGCATCTGGTGGGGCAGACCGTGCGTACGCTGACCTTTCGTACCCCGAAACTGCGCTGGGATATCCCGCAGGAGCTGAAGCGGATGGAAGGGCAGGTGATTACCGCGATTACGCGTCGGGCCAAGTATCTGCTGCTGGAAACCACGGCAGGCACGGCGATTGTGCATCTGGGGATGTCGGGTTCGCTGCGGGTACTGGATGGAGATTTTGCGCCGGGCAAACACGATCACGTGGATCTGGCGCTGACAAACGGCAAAGTGCTGCGTTATAACGATCCGCGCCGTTTTGGTGCCTGGTTGTGGTGTGAACCGGGTGAGAGCCACAGCGTGCTCGATCATATGGGACCTGAGCCGCTGACCGATGAATTCAATCCGCAATACATGCTGGATAAAGCGCGTAATAAACGGGTGGCGATCAAGACCTTCATCATGGACAACAAAATCGTGGTCGGGGTGGGTAACATCTACGCCAACGAATCATTGTTCAGCTCACGGATTCATCCGCTGCGCCCGGCGCATTCAATCAGTGAAGCGGAGTGGACCTCTTTGGTCGCGGATATTAAAACGGTGCTGGCGACGGCGATCAAACAGGGCGGCACCACGCTGAAAGATTTTGCCCAGGCGGACGGTAAACCGGGTTATTTTGCCCAGGAGCTGCAGGTGTATGGCAAAAAAGGCGGCCAGTGCCCGCGTTGTGAAACCTTAATTGAAGAGCTTAAAATCGGTCAGCGTAACTCGTTTTTCTGTCCGTCCTGCCAGTTAGTTACAGCGGAAAAAAAACACTCAATGTGATATAAACAACAGATAGTTTCTGTGTAAGAGAGAAATCAGATGAAATACTTGGTGACCGGTGCGGCCGGTTTTATTGGCTCTGCGGTAGTCGAGCGTTTGTGTGCAGAAGGGCACGAAGTTATCGGTATCGATAATCTGAATGACTACTACGATGTGGCGTTGAAAGATGCCCGTCTTGAGCGCGCGGCGCACGACCAGTTCACCTTTATTGAAATGGACATCGCGGATCGTGAAGGCATTGCTGGCCTGTTTGAAGCTGAGCAGTTCGATAAAGTGATTCACCTCGCGGCTCAGGCTGGCGTGCGTTACTCAATCGATAATCCGATGGCGTATGCCGACAGCAACCTGGTTGGTCATCTGACGATTCTGGAAGGCTGTCGCCACCATAAGATTCAGCATCTGGTGTATGCCTCTTCGAGCTCGGTTTACGGTCTGAACCGTAAAACCCCGTTTAACACCTCAGACAGCGTCGATCATCCGGTCTCTTTGTACGCCGCGACCAAGAAATCGAATGAGCTGATGGCGCATACTTACTCGCACCTGTACGGCGTGCCAACTACCGGCCTGCGCTTTTTTACCGTGTATGGTCCGTGGGGCCGCCCGGATATGGCGCTGTTCAAGTTTACCAAAGCCATCATCAATGGCGATGCGATTGACGTCTACAACAACGGCGATATGCAGCGTGATTTCACCTACATCGACGACATTGTGGAAGGCATTGTGCGTATTAAAGATGTGGTTCCACAAGCCAACACTGACTGGACGGTGGAAGAGGGCACACCCGCGACCAGCTCTGCTCCTTACCGGGTTTACAATATTGGCCACGGAAGTCCGGTTAAGCTGATGGACTACATTAAGGCGCTGGAAAGTGCACTGGGCATTGAAGCCAAGAAAAATATGCTGCCGATGCAGCCGGGTGATGTGTACGCCACTTACGCCGATACCGAAGACCTGTTTGCCGCAACCCACTACAAGCCGCAGATGGGGGTTGAGCAGGGGGTGGCTAATTTTGTGAACTGGTACAAAGAATTCTATTCGGTATAGCGACGTCTGCCACACTCCTGACAGGCAGAGCTTGGTGCTCTGCCTGCTTATCGTTATCCTCCCGCGCGCTGCAATCATTCCTTCATATTTATAAAATCAGCGGTCAGATCACTAACTTTTATTAATGTCTGAACCTTTTTACATTTTCAACGTCAATTAAAGTCTGTTGTTTTCATAATGAGTCTGGTAAGTCCCTCAGAGGTCGCCGCTCGTTATCTGTTGTAGTTGTCTATCTCATGAATTATCAGTCACATTTGCGTCAGCTCTGTCTCGTGCTGCTGCAGTTTTTTGTATTTTCATTCAGCATCTTGCTGATTGCGCGTGGTGTTTTCTTTCATCATATTCAGGACGTGCTGATTCAGCCCGGCGTGACAGAGGATATCTGGCGTGCATTCCGGGTCGGCGCACGCTTTGATGCCAAAGTCACCGCGATTGCTTATGCCCCGCTGTTGCTGGCCGGCCTTGTCCTGGCGGCTTCCCGGCCTGGTTATGCCCGCTGGTGTCGTGTCGCTCCGCTTTATCATGCGCTGATCGCACTGCTGTATGTGCTGGGCTGCATCGGTAACTATTATTACTACCTGACTTACGGCACCCACATCGATCTGTTCATGTTTGGCTTGTGGGAGGATGACTCCAAAGCAGTGCTGGTTAACATCTGGCAGGACTATCCGATCCTGCGCGCTTTGCTGCTGGCACTGAGTCTTTCTGTGCTGGCTTATGTCACGGCGCGCTGGTTTATGCGCAGCGCATTTGGCCGGCTCAAGTGCAAACACAGCTGGCACTGGAGCGTGACATCGCTGGCGGTGTTGTGTGTGGTGCTGGTGACCTTCGCGGTGGCACGTGGCTCGCTCAGCAGTCATCCGCTTAAGCGTTATCACGCGGCAGTCTCGCCTTACAAACCACTGAATATGATCACGCCGAACGTATTTATGGCGCTCGACTGGGCGATGACCGATTACAAAGAGCAGCATAACTTTGCTCCGGTCAGCCAGGCTGAACTGACGGCGCAGATGAACAAAATTCTTGGTCAGCCGACCCCGCAATATCGCACGCCTGCCAATGATTACCTGCAACAGCATCCGCCGCATGTGGTGGTAGCAATGATGGAGAGCATGGGCATGAATATACTGGTCGAAGATGACGCTAAGACCAATGATCTGCTCGGCAGTTTCCGTCAGTACCGTGACCAGGGCTTTTGGTTTGAGCGTTTTATGGCAGGCACGTCTGCTACCATCGACAGTATCGTCATGACGCTGTTTCACAGCCCAGTCGCGACCATAAGCCACTCGGCAGTGCAGAATATTGCGTTGCCAAGCTCGGCGGCGTTGCCGTATAAACGGGCCGGTTATGAGGTGGTGTTTTTGTACGGGGGTAACGGTATGTGGCGCAACCTGGCTAACTACCTGCCAGTGCAGGGCTTTGACCGGGTGTATGACGAAAATGACATTATGGAAGCGTTTCCTGAATCCGAGCAGTATGCCGGGCCGTGGGGTGTGCCGGATGGTTACTTGTTCAAGTTTGCCAATCGGGTGCTGGAGCAGGCCGAAAAGCCGACCATGATGTTTATTATGACGGTGACCAATCACTCGCCGTATAAAGTGCCGGAGTACTATCAGCCTGCGCCGACTAGGATGAGTGAGCGTTTGGCCCATCTGATTGGTTATCAGGGTGAGCAGGCCAGTGTATTACTGCAAACCTTCCAGTATGCCTCCGATGCACTGGGCCAGTTTATCGGTCGCATCAAACAGTCCGATAAACTGAAAGACAACACTGTGATTGCGGTGACCGGCGATCACCGTATGCGTTACAGCAGTACCGATGAGCCGGAAGAGTTTGCCATGACCTATGCGGTGCCGTTTTATCTCAATGTGCCACAGCCGATTCTGGCCAATACCCGCTATGAGTTCGATACGCAGCGGGTCGGTTCACACCGTGACCTGTTCCCGACCCTGTATCATTTCAGCTTGTCGGATCAGGATTACATTTCACTCGGCGGCGAGAACATGCTGGCTGAGCAGGATGTCAGCCGCTTTGGCTATAATGCCACGCGCAGTATTAATCAGTACGGAGCCTTCAGCACCCAGGGCAATGGTTTGTACTATCCGTGGCAGGCGTCATCGCCGCTGCGCAATCAGGCCATGCCGGTCAGCGAAGTTCCGTTCGATGCCGAGTGGGCGAAAGAATACCATCTGCTGCAGGATTACTACCTGCGTTCGCAGGTGGTCCCTATGGTGCAGTAGCGTTTTAGGTTTATAGGGTCTAGGACCTAGGATTCTAGGGCCCTAGTTCCTAGGATCCTAGGAACTCCATATCATTTAACCACTTTCTTATCATGCAGTGCATCGGCGACCAGTTTAGGTACGAACTCATCCACATTGCCGCCGTGAATGGCGACTTCGCGTACCAGAGAAGAAGAGATAAAGGCGTACTGCTCGGAAGGCGTGAGGAACACGCTTTCCAGCCCCGGCATCAGGCGGCGGTACATATTGGTCAGACCGAATTCATATTCGAAATCGACTGTGGTACGCAGGCCGCGCACCAGTACGGTTGCGCCTTCAGCTTTGGCGAAATCCACCATCAGGCCAGAAAAGCCCTTCGCGGTGACATTATCCAGATGGCTGGTCACGGCTTTGGCAAACTCAACCCGTTCTTCAAGCGTGAACAGGGTATTTTTGCTCGGGCTGGCGGCTACGGCGATGATTACTTCATCAAACATGCTGGCAGCACGCTCAATCAGGTCAAGGTGGCCGTTGGTAATCGGATCAAAGGTGCCCGGATAAATCACACGGGAGATACTTTTTGAAGTCACTAATTTTACTCTGTTTGCGATTATTATTTTTGATACCAGTATATGGATGAACTTATCTAAAGGAGATCGTTAATAAGTGTAGTCTCTTACCGCACTGTCCCAGCAGACATTTGAACGTATTACTTTAGCTGGATTGCCACCATATATACAGTTGCTCTCTAATAATGGGCGGGTCACATTAGTTTGAGATGAAATGATAGAGTTTGGGGCGATAGACACGCCTTTCTGCACATTAGTACGTGAACAAAACCAAACAGAATCACCGATTTTTATTGGTTTAGAGGGATTGATGGCAATTCCGGGAGCATCCAGACTATAAATATCATGTAAATCTGAGTCTAAAATCTGGACATTCCAGGATAATAAATTGTAGTGACCAAATTCAATTCGATTACAGCAGTATATAGTGCTTTCTGCTGACATATTGAATCGGTTGCCTAATGTTAATGATGCATTTTTTTTGACTACAACTTTTCCACCATGACCTATTTTGGCGCGGCCTGAGAAAGTAATAGTTCCTTCGTTGTAAAACACTGTCCGACTTCGTCTTTTATCGAAAATTGGCACATTGCCAAAACCGATCCTAACTCCTGCACATTTGGCATTTTCCGGCAGCGTGATGCTCCCTTTCATTTTCACCAACGCAGTCTGATTGGAAATAAATACCGGAAGTTTCAGCCCGCGTAAGCCGAAGTAGTGGAGGTTAAAATAGAGTGTTTTGGGTAATGCAAGCAGATAGTCCAACAGTTTCACAATCTGTCCTTATGGCTTTTTAACGTCATCGATCCATGTTTTATCATTTAAACATAGACTTAAAAAAGTCTAAATGCTGTTTAGCGCTTTCTTGGCACGAGAAGTCATCTATCATGCGCTGCTGCGCTTTGCGTCCCATCTCGGCGCGGTTCGGCTCTGAAGCATACAACCACTCGATTTTGTCGGCGATGGCCTGAGCGTCTTTGACCGGCACTACAAAGCCGGTTTCACCGTCCAGCAGCAATTCTTTACCGCCACCTGTGGTGGTCACTACCGACGGAATGCCCATTGCCATGGCTTCGATAATGGTTTTCGGCAGGCCTTCACCGCTGATCGAAGGCTGAACCTGCACCTTACTTGCGGCCAGCAGTTCCGGCACATCTTTACGATAACCAAGGAAATGGATGCGCTCTTGCATCCCGCTCTGCTCAGCTAAAGCCAGATTCTGCTCGGTATCCATGTCACGTCCGGCCAGCAGCAGATGCAGATTGGGCAGCTTGGCCAGTTGCTTGGCGCTTTCCAGCAGCACATGCACGCCTTTACTCGGACGGGCGTTGGCAATACAGATCACGCTGAATGCATCTTTCGGCAGACCGAGGCTGGTCAGATCGGCTGGCTGGGCCTGATACCAGGCGATATCATGGCCTTTGTAAATCGTGGTCACCTTATCGGCGTTCTTCCATACGTGTTTACGCACATCGTCGGTTACCGCCTGCGCCACACAGCTGATACCGTTGACTCGCGGATGGAGGTGGGTCAGGTAAGCACTCGGATCGTGACGGTATAAGCCACCCACGGTGCCGCGATAAGTGACCAGTTTGGTGTTTTTAAACCCGATACAGGCAAACGCAGCGTTGGGGATGGTTTTCGAGTTCATCGCATACACCACGTCGTACTGGTTTTCGCGCAGCGCCTGACGCAGAGTTCTGATGCTTTTGCGGCAGATTTTCTTGGTCGGATAGCAATCGATGATCTTAACGCCGTTGTCACGAAAGCGCGCGACATATTCGGCATGGCCCTGAGTCATGATGGTCACGTCATGGCCCATCTTGGCCATTTCAATAAACATTTCCGCTTCCGGACGCACGCTGTTCCAGGCGTCTTTATATGAACTGAAAATTAAAACCTTCATGAAACCTTCTTAAATGTGATCGTAATGTAAACGTATTGGAGTAGTTAGTTTTGAAAGAACATATGCTTACTCACCTAGGACAATACTTTTTATCTGATGGAAGATTTTTGTGTTATCAAATTTATCTTCAACCATCCTACGACTGTTTTGCCCCAGTATATGTCTTTGTTTTTCGTCCTTTAGCAAGGATTCTAATTGCAGGCGAAAATCCTCATGGTCCTCATAAGTTGCAAGTCGACCTGTCTGATTATGGATAACCATTTCGGGCATACTACTGACATTAAATGATACAACAGGTAAACCCATAGCCATTGCTTCTACAATTGCATTGGCGGATCCTTCATAGTGTGAGGGGAAAACAAAAATATCGGCAGCGGCCAGCAAATGCCTGGTATCCGATACAAAACCTAGTGGGATGATTTTATTTTTTAGGTCATTTTGCTCAATTTTATTAATCATCTCACACAAGAGTGGACCTGTTCCCGCTATATAGAGTTTAATATTGAACCCTTGTTCGAGCAGAGTTTTAATACAGTCTACTAGCATTAGTTGGTTTTTTTGTGTAACGCAGCGTCCCGTTGTTACGAGTATTATCTCACCATCTTCTTTCTCGATATCCGTAGTTGTTTCTGGATTATAATCGTCCAGATTAACACCATTATAAACAATGTTTATTTTGGATTTTTCGATCATGTCTGGATTGTTCTTCGTAATTGAACGACCAATTTCCTCTGAATTAACGATTACTTCTGTCACCACATTTTTAAAAAGATAACGATTAATTATCGTGTTTTTAATTGGGTGAGGCATCCCCCTGCGGTAAATAATTTTTTTTATTCCTGCCAGCTTCGCCGCAAGTCCAGCACATTTCGCATCAGCGGGTAAA
Source organism: Vibrio sp. ABG19 (assembly GCF_029962385.1). NCBI lineage: Bacteria > Pseudomonadati > Pseudomonadota > Gammaproteobacteria > Vibrionales > Vibrionaceae > Vibrio > Vibrio sp. ABG19. Next base: position 1,390,207 of record NZ_CP071708.1, read on the forward strand.
TTAAGAACTACGGCATCGTATCGCTGTTGTTTAAAATGGCGATACAGCTTAAACAGCTTAAGTGGATTGAGAAAACTTGCGTTAGATATTTTAGTCTCGAAGACATAAATACCCTTTGAAATTACTTGGTCTCCTAGTTTACTGCCCGGTTTAGTGATAACGGTGACATCAGCGGTGGCATGGCATAGTTGCGCTGCGGCTGAATGCCATTTTTCTCCCCCTCCCCAAGACATAGAAGTGTTAACAAAACAAACTTTTTTCACTATTTTTTCTCTTTTCGTTTGAGTTCATTACGCAGCCACAAATCGGCGTAGCGGGTAAAGGTGGTGTTGGCGCTCAGCAGAGCCAGCAGCAGTCCATGGCGACCATCGAGAAAGCCCAGTTTAATCACGTACATTTTAAAGAAGCGGAAAAAACCGTGCAAAATGGCGCCGCCCAGAGAGGACTTTTTGCGCCCTTCGCGCTGGTCGGCCCAGGCTTTCATATAGCGCTGGGTTTTCTCAACATAGTTAGGCAGGTTATCGATGGTGTAATGATACAGATCGCCTGAGAGCGATTTGAGCCGATAACCGTCCGGGATCATGACCGATTCATGCACCAGCACATCGTTGTATTGAGTGCTTTCTCGGCGGTAAAGGCGGGTCACCCAGTCCGGGTACCAGCCGGAATGGCGGATAAATTTACCAAACGCTTCGGTCAGGCGGTTTATCTGATACACAGAACGGCCATCATCGGTCGCAATGGCATTGAGGATCGAGACTTTGAGTTCATTCGAGACTTCTTCATCTGAGTCGAGCGGCAGCACCCAGTCGGCGCTCATATAACTTTGCGCTTTCTGACGCTGCGGGCCAAAGCCAAGCCAGTCCTGATGGTAAACCTTGTCGGTATAACGGGCGGCGATCGCCAGCGTGCTGTCGCTGCTGCCGGAGTCGACAATCACAATTTCGTCTACCCAGCCGTGCACGGAGCGCAGGGTAGTTTCCAGATGTTGTTCGGCGTTTTTGACAATCATCAGTACGCCGAGAGTCGGCTTACGCTCAGTCATTTTGGTTTCCTGTTAACACGGCATCAGTTAAAAAAGCATCGCTTAAAAAAGGTTGTAGCAGCTCAGTCACTTCTTCGACCTGAATATCACTCATCAGATCCTCCCCCTTAAGGCGGGTGCCCCAGGCCAGTTCGCTGACCGGGCGTCCGAACTGCTGCTCAGCCAGGCGCTGGTAAGCGTTGACTGTCGTCGCCAGGCTGTTGTAGGGGCCGGTGCGCAGCGGATTACTGTGCGCATAAAGGCCAATCACCGGCGTGCCTTGCGTCGTGGCCAGATGCGCCGGTCCGGAGTCCGGTGCCAGCACAACATGTGCCTGTTTCAGCACTGCAGTGAGCTGCTTGAGCGAGGTCTGGCCGATAAGGTTGACCACCGGCTGGCGGCACAGTTCGGCAATACTCTGCCCTAATCTGACTTCGCGCTCGGCCGGTGAGCCGCACAGCACGACCTGCAGGCCGTTGTCAGCCGCGAAATCCGCCGCGGCGGCGTAGCGCTCAGTCAGCCAGTTGCGGCTGTCCTTGCTCGCGGCCGGGCAGATGACCAATGACGGTTTACCCTGCAGTGCGCGGGACGCAAACTCTGTATCGTCAGCGCTGAGCGGAATATTCCAGCGTGGCTGGTCAAACGGCACGCCGAGATAACGGGCAAATTCGGCAAAGTTGTCCAGCACATGCAACGCTTGAGTCTCCGGCAGATGACGGTTAGTAAACCACCACTGACCTTCACGGGTACGGTTTTTACCAAAACCGACTTTATAACGCGCCTTGATGCCCCACGACAGCAGGCTGGCCCGCAACGCGGCCTGCATATGCAGCAGCACATCAAAGCGTTGCTGTTTCAACTGAGACCACAGCGCTCGCATCCCCGCCATACCCTGTTTCTTATCGAAGACCACCACCTCAATACCAGGCAGATCGGCCATTAACTGAGCTTCGACCTTTCCGCAAATCCAGGTGATCTTAGTATCAGGCCAGTGGGCCTGAATGGCTTGTACGACAGAAATGGCGTGGCAGACATCACCAATGGCGGACAGACGCAGCACACACAACGATTTAGGTGGAGAGCTCAGTAGACTCATAACTCATCGATAAAGAGGAAAATTACGCCAATTATGCGTATCGGACGAATGAATGTAAAATGTCGTTGCCTACTTTGACAGATAAAGCGCTGATTATGTCCGATATTCGTAATATTCCCCTTCCTGGCCAGCAAATCTGGTATGACGCTGAGCTGCTGTCCACCGCTCCGGAGCACAGTTTTGACCCGGATTTCTGGCAGCGCAGCGGCAAAGTGACCGGCAGCGCGCAGGGGCGCGGCACTACCTGGTTTGTGCAGCTTGAGGCCTGTCAGGGCGCGCTGCGTCACTATCGTCGCGGCGGTTTGTTCGGCAAGCTGGTGAGTGATCACTATCTGTTTACCGGCTGGGAGAACACGCGCAGTGCGCAGGAGTTCGAACTGCTGCGCCATTTGGCTGAGGCCGGGGTGAATGTGCCGCGACCGATAGCGGCTCGTGCCCGGCGCAGCGGTTTCAGTTACCAGGCCGATATTCTGGTGGAAAAAGTGCCCAACGCCAGTGATTTGGTCGATGTACTGCAAAAGCAGGCTTTGAGTGATGAGGTGTATCAGGCCATCGGCCGGATGATTCGTACCATGCATGAGGCCGGGGTCAATCACACCGATCTCAATATCCACAATATCCTGCTCGATAAAGCAGGCAAGGTGTGGCTGATTGATTTTGATAAATGCGCACGTCAGGCAGGAGATGGCTGGAAAGAGGCTAACTTAGCTCGCTTGTTGAGATCGTTTCGTAAGGAAGTGGATAAACGACAAATACATTGGTCATTGAGCGATTTTAAAGTGTTGAAAGATGGTTATCACGCCAATCTATAGAATTAGAGCGATAACCATCCAGAAACACGTGATTAATTTTCAGGCGTGGATGTATTCAAGTTGATTACCAGTGCAGACAGGATCGCTGTGCCAAAAGAATACATTAGTATGCCTGAATGATGATTCAGGTAGTGTTGGGTGAGGCAAAAACCAGCCACCATTAAGATGTGAACACAACCCATTATAGAGGCAAAAAGCAGAGCCGGGTCTTTTTTAGCTCTAGCCGAAAATAATCGTGTTACAAATACGAAAAACGGTATTCCCAAGACCAGAATAATACCCGCTAAGCCAATGATTCCCTTGGTCTGAAGTTCTTCCAGAAACTGGTTATGAGCTCTTGAAAAACGGATGACGACTTTATCGACTAAACCTTGCTCAACCTGCGATTGTTTTACATCAGATAGTCCATCATGACCGAAGCCAGTCAACGGACTTTCAAGAGCTGCGTATAGTGCTGATTTCCAAAGTTCTAAACGGATCCCCGAAGAGGATGCAGCGTTTTTGTTCTCATATTGGCTTAGGTCCGATACGACAGCGTTGACTCGGTGATTAATCTGCGGTGCAGAAATAGCCAACGCTGTGCTCCACACCACCAATAAACTTACCAACATTCGTCTGTTGATATAGTATCGGGCAAACCAAAGAATTGCGATCAGTACGAATGGTGTGGGAACCCAAGAACCTCTTGCTCCGGATAGTAAACTTGCCGCTAAAGCTAATCCCGTGCCTGCGAAAGCCAGGTAGAGGCCAAGCTTATTCGATTTATTATGAAAATAGATAAAGCTCACGGTGCTAAGAGCTGCCAACCAAGCACAAATGCCACCGATCTGAATAACCATATAGCCAGAATGGCTAAATGCCCTCAGATTGAATCCGTAGGTTTGTATTATCGCGCTAATACCTGAGCTAATGGCACCCAACGAAATACCAAACATAATCCATGACAGGCGTGGTGGGTAGGTTAAGAAAAACCATAAGCTGAACATAGCCAGTAATGCTCTGCTGGGAAGATCAATGCTGCTGACGGGGTCACTGTGGTATAGGAAGGAGAAGAGGTAAAGCAGCCAAAACAGTAGTAAGCTCACACTGAGTGCTTTGCTAGAGGGCTGAAGTGTGGCACGGAAAGTTTTAGGGAGAAGAATCAGGCTTAGTAGAGCAATTAATAATGCGGCGAATGCATATGAATCCGGGGTTAGTGTTAAAGTCGCGAAGAAAATCGCTGGTAACAGAGTGGCTATGAAATTAAGTCTAGGCATACGTTGAATCATTTATCTTTTCTTTCATACAAGTAAGGGCTGTTTTATTACTATATAATTTGACAGAAATTTTACAATCATAGCCAGCAATTTAAACTTTGGCATTGATGGGTTTATAGTGCAAGCCATGAATAAGCAGTGGTAACACTGTCTGAGTTACCACTTTATATCAATATATCGAGAGCTATGCGTTAAATTTACCAGCCAGATAGTCTCTGTAAAGAGTACCAATCGAGTCGTTTAACTTTTGAGTGATATTCTCGACAACGATGTCTGAACTCTGATGGGCTTTCCCGTTATGAGCGGTTTCAGTCAATATTTCACATAGCTGGTCAAGTTGCATAGTGCTGGCTGTTCTGTAAGCATTAGGCAGCCTAATCCATTTGTCAGGTCCAAAACCAAGTTTGCTGATCTTGCGTTTAAAAATATGTTCAACACTCTGACCTATATTGAGCGGTGTATCGACATAAAATGGTAGCTTTGTTACCGTCAGATCGATATCTAAAGCCCCACTGAAATCTTGCCACTTTTCTAACATGAATTTAGGACTATAGCTCACTGGTATCCATGGAATTCGTAATGCATCTGAGACAATAGCACCGTGCATTGCTTCAGTGACTATAGTTTTACAGCTCATCATTTGTTGGAGAACCTGATCCACCGGCTGTCGCATCGAGATAAATGTAAATCCGCATTGCTTACAGATGTTTTCCCAATTGAGATAGTTTTCGCTGCTGTGATGTGGGATAAACCCAACCTCTGTTGTTTTTTGGATGTTTTTGTAATCAAGCAGATTGCGTAGCAGGTAAGCACCGTCAGCAATGACTTTATCTTTGCTTATACCAAGTTGATTGGCAGTGTGCTGGCCTCGAACACAATATATATGCCATGAATCATTGAGTTGAGGTGGCTGACCAAAACCAGCTCCTGAACTAAAAACGATATTGGCTCTATTTGCATTTAGTCTTTCGCGCTCGACCCGTTTTTGGTCGAGTATTGTGCCAATACCAATGAATGCGATTTTATCATCTTTGTTCTCAAAAGCTTTAGGCATCATTTGGGGAAATAACCAAGGGTTAAGATCATCACCAAAATTGCCTAGTTCAGTTGTGCAATATTCTAAATACATAAATCCGACTCGAAGGCCTGCCTTAGTTTATTTTCCAGTGAATATGTCATGCGGTTATGGCCTATTAATTGGTATTGCGGCAGGTAAGATTTTGTCATGCGAACTTCTTGGGGTCCATGACTTACAAGAATTAGATTCGCTAAACTTGCGAATGGAGTACATTTACCCTGTGATTATGATTTTGTCAATGTTCACAAACTTAGATGGTAAATTTAGTATTTTATTGACAACGTCTGATTAAACTAGTTCAGATATATACCTTAATAAGGCTAAATTTTATCATATGAGAATGTACTAATTGCGTTCTGAATTTATTCATCAGGTAAAGCTGTTCGGTTATTGTTTAGCTTGGGGTGAATGCATCACTCACAACTTTGTTAATAGCTCCCCGGTTGCGTTCGACTACCTTACGAGCCATGCTGCCTTTCAGTTTCATGAGTTCCGGCTCTGCCCAGAGTGCGGATAAAGCTTCACTGATTGAGCTGCTATCCGTGCAAATAGTGACAGCGTTATGACCCTGCAGCATCTTCATAATTTCACTGAAATTAAAAAAGCTCGGCCCATTGAGCAGCGGTTTACCTAACGCCGCCGGCTCAAGCAGGTTATGCCCACCCACTTTATCGCCGACTAAACTGCCGGCCATAAAGCAGATATCTGCCGCGCTGATCAGAGTCAGCATTTCACCCATAGTATCGCCGAGATACACCTGACATGTTTCTGCGTCTGAGGCCTGAGCTGTGCGGCGCTGAGTCGCAAAACCTTGTTGCTGGCACAGTTCAAATACAGCGTTAAAACGTTCCGGATGGCGTGGCACCAGAATCAGCAGTGCGTTCGGGTAATGCGTCAGCAGTTGGCGGTGTGCAGCCAGCAGAATGGCATCTTCACCTTCATGGGTACTGGCGGCAATCCAGACCGGGCGCTGCGTCCCCAGTTGCTGGCGCAGCTCAGCACCGGCTTCCAGCACCTGCGGGTTGATATCGACATCAAACTTCACTGAGCCAGTGACCTCAATCTGGTCCGCGCGAAAACCGAGGCGCTGAAAGCGTTCACCATCACTGGCATACTGGCACAAGATGCGATCCACATAAGGGCGAATCAGATTGAACAGGGCAGAAAACTTCTGATAGCGCTGGCAAGAACGCTCCGATAGCCGTGCATTGATCACAGTAACCGGAATATTGCGCTGATGAACGGTTTGGAGGGTATTGGGCCATAACTCGGTTTCGACAATCAGCAATTGCGCCGGTTGTACTGCTTTGATAAAGCGTCGTACGCACCAGGCAAAGTCGAGCGGCATATAGCGGTGCTCAACCAGATCGCCCAGTTTAGCGATCTGCTCGGCTCCTGTGCTGGTAGTCGTTGTGACGACAATAGCTTGCTCGGGCCGGGCCTGTTTGAGCGCCTTAATCACAGGGACCGCGGCAATCGACTCGCCCACAGATACAGCATGAATCCAGATTGGCCGGCGGGCTTTCACCTGAGGCGTGCAGCCCCAGTGTTCTTTCCAGCGCGATCCGAAGGCCGGTTTACCCGGTTTAGTCTTGTACAGCGAGTACAAAAACAGCGGGCTGAGCAGAGCGAGTAACAGGGTATATATCAGGCGCATAGGGCTATCTTAAATCGGGTCAACGTTACTTTAACCGGTAACGATAGCGTTACCGGAGGTCACTACGCGCTGGCGTCAAACTGCGTCAGAGCATCAATTACCGGCTGCGGTGCGAGATCTTTCAGGCATTTTAGGTGGCCGAGCGGACATTCACGCTTAAAGCACGGCCGGCACTCGATATCGGTGTGCACGATGGCCTTTTTCACGGCCAGTGGGGGTGTATAGGTCGGAGAGGTTGAGCCATACACGCCCACCACCTGACAACCGACGGCAGCAGCAACATGCATCAGGCCGGAGTCGTTACTGACCACACTTTCACAGCAGGCGAGCATATCCACCGCTTCAATCAGGCTGGTTTTGCCGGCCAGGTCAGCAACATGTTCGCGCTGCGCTTCACTCAGTTGCGCGATGATAGATTGGGTAGTTTGACTGTCTTTAGCTGAACCAAATAACCATACCTGTTTACCCTGGTCTATCATGGCAGCAGCAACCGCTGCGTAGTGCTCAGTCGGCCACTGCTTGGCCGGGCCAAATTCTGCACCGGGACACAGGCCAATCACGGCGCGTGCAGAGTTCAACGCGAACTTATTCCGAGTCTGCTGCTGAACTTCAGCATCAATCGATAAGCTTGGGCGAGGTAACGTGTCCAGACCGCCCAGTGATGATGAATCGATCATCTCTGCTTTTGGACGCGACAGGGCGACATAACGCTCCGTCATGTACTGGAATGATTTTTTATTCGGACGCAGGTCGTTTAGCAGGCCATAACGCATTTCCCCTTTCCAGCCGGTGCGAACCGGAATACCGGCAAACCAGGGAATCAGGGCTGATTTGGCGGAATTCGGTAGAATGTAGGCATGGTCATACTGGCCTCGCATCGACTTACCGATTGCCCGGCGGGTGAAAAAGTTAAATTCGCCGTGGCCAATCGGCATATCAAGCGCCTGATTGACTTCCGGCATGCGCTCCAGAATCGGTTTACACCAGGCCGGCGCCATAACGTCGATGATGGCATCGGGATGCTGCTGTTTGATGCTTGTGTACAAGCACTGAGACATCACCATGTCTCCGACCCAGGAAGGGCCGATAATTAAGTATTTCATCTTCTATTATTTAAGCCGTAGTGAACGTTTCAAATCATGACTGCACGATACATTTTAGTGTTTCCTCGTATAAGGATTGAGATCAGAGTCCGGGCGGGTCTTGAGCAGACGCAAAATCCACATATATTGCTCCGGGCGTTGAGTCACGTAGTTTTCAATGCATTCATTCATCATGCGTGCATCCTGATGTTCGTCACCGGTCGGAAACGGCAGCTCAGGATAAAAGTCGAGCTCATACTCGCCGCTGGTGCTGTTGTACATAGCAAACAGCGGGACGATTTTCGCTTTGCTTAACGTAGAAAGGCGACCTAAACCGGCGATGGTTGCTTTGTGGGTAGCAAAAAAGTCGACAAACACACTGTGTTCACGGCCGAGATCTTCATCCGGCAGGTAATAGCCGAGGTAACCGTCTTTACGGACCGATTTAATAAACGGTTTAATGCCGACACTGCGATCGTATACCCGGCCACCATACTGTACGCGCTGCTTATGCATCAGCCAGTCGGAGACTTTATTCTTCTGACTTTTGGCCATGGCAGACACCGGCAGGCCACGCGAAGCGAGCAAAATGGCCGGAATATCTATCGCCCAGGTGTGTGGTACCAGTAAAATGACGTTCTCACCGCGATCCAGTACCTGCTGCACATGTTCAAAACCACGAATGGTGGTGTTATTTTCCAGCCAGCGTTTACTGCGGATTGAGGTGGATGCAAAGCCGATCAGAAACATGGTCGAGGTGATGTACATCTGCTTAAGAATGGCTTCACGCTCAGCGTCCGATTTTTGCGGAAAACACATCTGTAGATTCACCCGCGCGCGGGTATTGGCTTTGCTGTTTACTTTCAGCGCCAATTTGGCCAGAGACCCGGCAATAGCCCGTTTGGCGGCGGCCGGTAAAAAACTCAGCAGGCAAGCACAGGCAATAGCAAACCAGGTTCCCCAATATTTGGGATGCAGAAAATTCCAATGAAACTGCGGGTTGTAGGCATATTCATCAAAGTCATCGCGCGGCGATGAAGAGAGACGAGAAGTCGACATAGTTTGCTCAGATGGTTTGTTTTTTGAGTAAAATTATCGATGAGTATAACAGGAGTAAGGGATATAGGGAAAAGGTCCTAGGATCCTAGGCCCTAGAAGGTCGCGTTCAGTTTGGCTGTTACGGGTTGGATTGCTAAAGGCAAACGTGCCGCAGACCTCAAGCTTAGAAACTCCGAATAAGTTCCAGCGAACGCATCTAGGACCTAGCCCCCTAGGCCCTAGAAGGTCGCGCTCAGTTTGGCTGTTACGGGTTGGATTGCTAAAGGCAAACGTGCCGCAGCCCTAAAACTTAGAAGCTCCGAATAAGTTCCAGCGAACGCATCTAGGACCTAGTCCCTAGGATCCTAAAGCCTAGGATCCTGGAACCTTAAAACCTAATCACTCCCAAACAGATCACGGGTATAAACCTTCTCTTCCACATCTTTCAGCTCTTCAGCCAGACGGTTAGAGACAATGACATCTGCTTCCTGCTTGAACGCTGCCAGATCATTGATCACTCGGGAGTTAAAGAAGTGCTCATCTTGCAACACTGGTTCATACACGACCACTTCAATACCCTTGGCTTTGATGCGTTTCATGATGCCCTGAATAGAAGAAGCGCGGAAGTTATCTGAACCGGACTTCATGATCAGGCGATAAATACCGACCACTTTTGGCTGACGCTTGATAATAGAGTCGGCGATAAAGTCTTTACGGGTGCGGTTGGCATCGACGATGGCACCGATAATGTTATTCGGTACTTCATCATAGTTGGCCAGCAGCTGCTTGGTGTCTTTCGGCAGGCAGTAACCACCGTAACCAAACGACGGGTTGTTGTAGTGATTACCGATGCGCGGATCCAGGCCGACCCCTTGGATAATCTGGCGGCTGTCGAGGCCATGCACTTCAGCGTAGGAATCCAGCTCATTAAAGTAAGCCACGCGCATCGCCAGGTAAGTGTTTGAGAACAGCTTGACCGCTTCGGCTTCAGTGGAGTTGGTAAACAGCATTGGAATGTCTTGCTTGATGGCACCTTGTGCCAGCAGGTTGGCAAAGGTTTGTGCCCGCTCACTCTGCTCACCGACAATAATACGTGACGGGTACAGGTTGTCGTACAGCGCCTTGCCTTCACGCAGGAATTCTGGAGAGAAGATCAGGTTGTTACACTGCATCTCTTGTTTGAGCGTTTCGGTATAACCGACCGGAATGGTGGATTTGATCACCATGGTCGCATCCGGATTAATCGCCATCACATCACGAATCACTGACTCAACCGATGAGGTGTTGAAGTAGTTAGTATTCGGATCGTAATCAGTCGGAGTGGCGATAATCACGAATTGTGCACCGGTATAAGCCTGCTCTTTATCCGTAGTTGCGGTAAAGTTCAGCGATTTTTCACTCAGGAACTGCTCAATTTCGTTATCAACAATCGGCGACTGACCGCGATTGAGCATCTCGATTTTTTCCTGAACGATATCCAAAGCGACAACTTCGTTGTGCTGCGCAAGCAGCAAGGCATTGGACAGGCCGACGTAACCTGTCCCTGCTACGGCTATTTTCATTTTAGTTTTCCGGTTTTTTAGTTCCTAGATCCTAGGGCCTAGGTCCTAGGGTCAGCATTCTTTTAAAGTTTTGGTGTTAAAGGTTTTTAGGTCCTGTGTATCAGGCTTCTAGGTACTAGTTCCTAGGTCCTAGGGTCTTCGCTGGGGATTCAGATGATATACACAATTCCCAGCACGCTGCCTGAAGTGATTGTTGAGTGTTCAAATGAATACATCCAACTACCAGCGCGCATCCCATGGCCTAGAACCTAGGATCCTAGGACCTTTCTTACCTAGGATCCTAGGACCTTTCTTACCTAGGAACTTATCTCCCTAGAACCTTTTTAATTAATAATCGCTAAATACTCTGCCACACCTTGGGCGACGGTTTTGAACTCAACATCACAGCCTGCGGCGCGCAGCTTGGTCAGATCGGCTTGAGTGTATTCCTGGTAAGCACCTTTGAGGTGATCCGGGAACGGAATGGTTTCCACGTCGCCTTTGCCGTGATGCGCGATGACCGCTTTGGCCACTTCATTAAATGATTCCGCTTTACCAGTGCCGCAGTTAAAGATGCCGGACACGCCGTGCTCCATAAACCACAGGTTTACCGCCGCCACATCACCGACGTAAACGAAATCACGTTTGAAGGTTTCACTGCCGGCAAACAGTTTCGGGTTTTCACCTGAGTTCATCTGATTGTTCAGGTGGAACGCTACGGATGCCATAGAACCTTTGTGCTGCTCGCGCGGGCCATAGACGTTAAAGTAACGGAAGCCAGTCACTTGCGGCAGTTTTTCACCGTGTTCTGCGGCATCTTGCCACAGGCGGCGTACGTAGTTGTCAAACTGCTGTTTGGAGTAACCGTAGACATTGAGCGCACCTTCATATTGTGGCTCTTCAATAAAGGTATCGGTTTCACCATAAGTCGCAGCCGATGAGGCATACAAGAACGGGATTTCACGATCGAGGCAGAAGTGCAGCAGCTCTTTGGAGTACTCATAGTTGTTGAGCATCATGTACTTGCCATCCCACTCGGTGGTGGCTGAACAGGCACCTTCATGGAATACGGCTTCAATCGGGCCGAAATCATCACCGGCCATCACCTGAGTGAGAAAGTCATCACGGTCCATGTAATCGGTGATCTGCAAATCAACCAGATTCTTAAATTTACGGCCATTTTTAAGATGATCGACCACCAGAATATCCGTGATACCACGGTCATTCAGAGCTTTCACAATATTGCTGCCAATCATGCCAGCACCACCAGTTACGATGATCATAATTACTTTCCACTTAAGCTTAAATACTGTGTCGAATAGTAGCAGGGGGAAGATAAAGGTTCTAGGTGAAGTAATGTTTTCCCAGAACCTTTATGAGTTAATGGTGCACAAACCTCTTCGTTAGTTATTATCTAACCAACGCAGATAGGCGTTGCGTAAGCGCACGGTTTGAGTCTCGAAATAACCACTGCCGTAGCGGCCTCGGTTAAAGTACTCCCGCTCCATACTATGCTGGAATGGCACGGTCCCTCCAGAACCTTGGTTCAGTTGGTTATGATCTTCATCAATACGAGTCTGGATGCTAAAATTAAACTCATCGATACCGCGAAGTTGAACATAATTTGGTGACATATCACGCCATAGTGTCAGCGGGAATGCGACGCCCAGTGTCAGGAATTTTTCCTTCTCACTATCTTCGAATTTTGACTCAAGATAAGACGCGTAAACACGGACGTCGCCAAACCAATGATTAGTCGTTACCTGATAGCCCTCATCTCCGGCCCAGAATTCTCCGCCTTTTACGTCAAGTTGCCAGCCCCATGCTGGCTGAGAGTAGGTGTAACGAGCAAGGCGGATATCATGGTCTTCATAGGGTAAACCATATTGATTCTTGTCATCGACATGGGAGTAAGCCCCCAGCTCCGCTCCGAGCATATGCCGGCCGGATGGTGAATACCAAGCTGCATCGTTTTTGAACCCAAGATAATCGGTATAGACTAAACCGTAAGAGAACTGGTAGCGCAGATCGAAGGGTAGGTTGATGGCTTGATGGAACTGAGCGCGATCCAAATTACTTTCGTAAGCCGCATTACGCCAATATCCGTGATCATAATCGTCGCTGTCTGAAACCGGGGTTACATAACGCAGGTCGATGGCTGCACCTGGCCACAAAGATGTGTAGGTATTAGTTTCTAGTCCGAGTGAATAGTCAAACACACCGTATTCAGTGGCGACAGCATAACGTAGCCCTGGAGAGACAATTAATTGAGTGCGGCCGAAACCTGAGCGGGTTTTGTCACCCAGCCACTGAACATTATCGAGAACGTTAAACATGTCACTGGTGCTGAACATCAGCCCCTGAGCATTGCCACCATCACGGATAAATGTGCGATAAGTGGCAGCGGATGTAGCTACTTTTACAACAGGTATTTGGTTGTGCAGCGCTACCATGGTAAATTCGTCGCTGCTTAAACCCAGTTCACTTGCACTGGTTTCACTGTAGTGGCTGGAAATAATACCCAGTGCCACACCCAGGCCATCCACTTGGTTGTGGTTATAACGACGATCCTCCAGCATCACGAGTAATTTCTTATTCTGAGTACCGAGGCGCACATTCAGAAACCCCTCGTCTTCCAATGCATGTTTTAGTCCCGTCAAAGAGGCACTGTCTGACTTATCCAAAGCTAACTGTAATTTGTCTTGCAGACTGAGTTGATTACTGAGCTGAGTCTCACGATTCACGTAGTCGCCGGCTAGTGGCACCACAATCTGTGATTGCCATACCTGATGATCGTTTTCTGCTTCATGACCACTAGAAACCATCCAACCCAGCGAAGCTTGCATATTCCAGGGTAGCATCCCCTTTGGGGTGAATACTTTTGCCATAGTGTTGTATTCAACACCATCGTATTCACCAACCAGCTGTAGAAAGTTGGTTGGCTGAATTTCGATCCCACCAAAAGCACCGTCCATCACGCTGCCTTCAATTTTTGTTGTCCCGTACCCGGCACTGAGCCGAATAGGGAGGAAATCAAATGAGTAGTCCGCTACAGCGTAGCGTGTATCGAAGTTATTGGCAGCGCCACCCACGTCCTGCATTCCGACCGCCAGATTTAATCCATCCAGCGCTCCCCAGTCTTGCCAGAAAGCCGGGACTTGATATTTAAATGAAGCAGACAGATCTCGAATACCGCCATCTGAATCTGTGAATAGGTTATTGTCATACGTTTTGGTAACAATGCGACCACTGGCTTCCATACCCGGAAACAGGCCAAGAGAGAAATTCAGTGAATCCAGGCGAGCGATATCGGTATCCAATGGTACGCCGCGGCCAAAACTAAAAGCAAAGTCACCTGGATTGATAACTTGTGCGTTAGGGGTGAATACCAAGCCGGAAAATGATTGGTTGGAAGTTAGAACTTGCTGCTGAGCCTGAATGCAGAAAGAAAAAGGCAGACTGGCTACAGCGAAGGAAATAGGAATTATAGGTTTCATGCGATGTCCATTCACGCACAGGATTCATACGGGAGATGAATCACGAAGATCAAACAATAAAAAGGCACTCCGAGGAGTGCCTTCAATAGCGCTTAGCAGGCGGGGATTATGCGCCGCTGGTACCACCAGCACCGCCGGTGCTGCCAGTACCACCAGTACCACCAGTACCACCACCGCCAGTCGGAGTCTCATCTACAGGCTCTGCTTCCTGCTCCGGAACGTCTTCCAGGTTATCGATGGCTGTGTCATCCAGCACTTCGTCAGTCACCGAACTCATGTCGTAGTCTTTTACATCGACAACTACATCACCGCCAGATTGGCTGGTTGGGTAGTTTGGATTAGCAGCTACGGTTTTTTTCGCTAAGTTTTGAGATGCGTTGGAAATTTGGGTCGTGTCAGTTACATTGGTAGTAAGGACATCACTCAAAATATGGGTGGTCGCGACAAGTTGAGCGCCCAAAGCTGGATTGCTTTGCTTAACCTGAGTAATCACCGAGTCGAGGTCCGTCATTATTTGCGAAATCGTGACGCCTTGGTTCGTCAAGTCGCCTAGGCCCAAATCGTTAAGAACTTCGATTGCCGTTGATTCGTCGTAAGTAGTTGCGCCGGTTTCTTCCATTTTTCGTGAAACCAGAGTGGTGAACGGTGTTGCCTGAACACGAGAGCCCTCAGCCAGACCGCGGGGAATAGACAGTTCAACGGCGCTCATATCCTTACCGTTTGACATATCAACCGCGCCCGCAGTTGGGTTAAAGGTAAAGCTACAGGTATTCGGTGATTCAACCGCCGTTGCACCTGAAACATAAGCAAAACCATCAGAACCTGTTGCAGGAATTGCTCCTGAGGTACCGTCTTCACAGGTGTAGCTACCTGAAATGCCGCGGATCGCGCCATCATAAGCCTGAACGCCAGTAGTGGCATCGTTGTCATTGTCGCTGCCACAACCAGCCAGTAAAGCCACTGCTACGCAAGTTGTTAGTAATTTATATTTCACAATAATAAGCTCCGATTATAGAAATTAGGTTCCAACCACAGTAGAGAGAATAACCTCAGTTCATAGGTGTGTAAATACTCGCCACCAGCTAAAGCGTACAAAAGCTTGCGAATTATATTCGATTGTTTTGATCGTTTTTGTGACAAAATGGAAACGAATTAATAAACATCCTGTTATTGAGACAACGAGCCAACTTAGCCGTTAAGGTGGGAGGAGGCTGCATGCATCAAGATTGCAATCGGGCAGCGCTTGTGGTTAATTACGTGCTGACTTTTTCGGCGTAAGTCGGAAAAGTAACTTTTTGTTATCTTGCTCTAAAAATACAATAATAATCAAATACAGGTTGTTAGTTTAGTCCTCTGCAAGCCGTTTTAGGTTGAAGGCTGAGGTACTATCTGGCTGGATAAAGCCTGGTAACGTTGCCCTAGTAGATACTGTTGTTATATCAAGCAGTAACGGTAATAGTTTAAAATTTACAAGAAACATTAAGACAACAGCGGATTTAGTTAGGCTAGGCTTTTTACAAATTGTACACGCAGTATCTTCTGATACTGTTTTATAACTCAAGTGAGACAAGACCGTAAACTCACCATTCTGGCACCAGAGTGTGTTAGCATCTGACACGAATCAATTCTTCGGCGTCAGCAACAAGAGTTATAGCCTTGGAGTCCTAACCCGCTTGCAAAATGAAACTTCATTGTTACCAGCGAGCGGTATTAGGTTGATACGCAAGAACCGAAGGGCGGTAGCATATCTTTTCGTTGGGGTAGTGATGCTTACCGTTGGGCGCTGAGCTTGGTCTTTAAAGTGATTTTCTCCAAACAGGATTGAATAGAGTGGTATAGACTCATCTGAACAGCGTGCTGTTTGAGAGATGCAGAGGGTCTCAATGCTGTGTCTGTACAGCGTTGCGTACTGTTGTTAATTATAGGACGGTTACTCTGTTGTGTGAAGTTAGTCAGGTATGGTGCTTCTGCAATTTAGGGTACAAACAATCGAAATTGGCTTACATGGAACTAAAAAAACATTTCATGATCGCGGCTCTAGCGCCGGCGATTCTTGCCGGGTGTACAATTACGCCGGGCTCCCATCTTTCATCCAGTGGTAAACAAGTAGTTCAGACTGAATCCGAGTTAACGGATAACATCTCGGAACAAGTCAATATTTATCCGCTCGATGCTCATAGTATTGGCCAATACCATCTCTCTGATGATTTTCGCTCTCAGGCAAATTCGTCTTTAGATACCCAGCTTGCAGCCTATGAATATAAAATCGGCCCTGGTGATATTCTGAACGTAACCATCTGGGATCATCCTGAGCTGACGATTCCGGCTGGTTCTTACCGCAGTGCCTCGGAAGCGGGTAACTGGGTACACGCTGATGGCACCATTTTTTATCCTTATATTGGTACCGTAGCCGTAAGTGGAAAAACGGTGCGTGAAGTGCGTGATACATTGTCTCAGCGCTTAGCTAAATATATTGAAAGCCCGCAAGTGGATGTCAGTATTGCTGCCTTTCGATCGCAAAAAACGTATGTGACAGGTGAAGTGACCAGGCCTGGTCTACAACCGATTACTAATATTCCACTGACTTTGCTGGATGCGATTAACAATGCAGGCGGGCTGGCATCGGATGCTGACTGGCGTAATGTGACTCTGACCCGTAATGGCTCCGAGCAGGCGATTTCTCTATATGCATTAATGCAGAAAGGCGATTTAACCCAAAACCGTTTACTGCAAGCCGGCGACATTATTCATGTGCCGCGTAATGATAGCCAAAAGGTGTTTGTGATGGGGGAAGTGAACAACCCACAAATGCTAAAAATTGATCGAGCGGGGATGAGTTTAACGGAAGCGCTGAGTAGCGTGGGCGGGATCAGCCAGCTATCTGCAGATGCCACCGGTGTCTTCGTCATTCGTACTGCGAAAGATAAATCTAAGCGTTTGGCAGACATTTATCAGCTTAATATTCAGGATGCCTCTGCGTTGGTGATTGGTACCGAATTTGAGATTCAACCCTACGATGTGGTGTATGTCACTGCAGCACCGCTTACACGTTGGAACCGTGTGATTAGTCAACTGATTCCGACCATTTCCGGCTTTAATGATCTGACTGAAGGTGTACTTCGCGTACGCAACTGGCCATAGAGAGATGATTGGTGTTTGATAAAATATTAGTGGTTTGTGTGGGTAATATTTGCCGCTCCCCTTACGGGGAGCGGTTGCTTCAACAAAAGCTCCCGAATAAACAGGTGGCCTCCGCCGGGATTGGCACCGAGAAAAGCCATTTAAGTGGTAAACCTGCCGATAACACAGCGATGGAAATGTCTGCAGAACGCGGGGTGAGTTTAGCAGGGCACAGTGCCCAACAACTGACCCCGGCCCTGTGCGCACAATACGATTTAATACTGGTGATGGAAAAAGGCCACCTTTCAGCTTTAACGGAGATTGCTCCGCAAGCCAGGGGCAAAACCATGCTGTTTGGCCAGTGGATTGGGAAAAAAGAGATTCCCGACCCCTACCGGCAAAGTCGCGAAGCGTTTGAGCATGCCTATTCGCTGATCGATCAGGCGGCCGAAGCTTGGGTAAGCAAGCTATAACGCTGATAATTTCGCCAAAGATTTCTTCCAGATTTTCCCCAGGACATTTATAACAATGACAACACAACCATCCCGACCTTCAGTTGACAACACTTCTGACGAGATTGATTTAGGTAAGCTTTTGGGCATTCTTCTCGATTCTAAATGGATTATAGTGATTACGACTTTTGTTTTTGCCGTGTTTGGTGTGGTATTTACCCTGCTCTCCACTCCGGTTTATAAAGCGAACGCATTGATTCAGATAGAACAGAAAAGCTCCGGTGGCATTAGTGCCTTGGTTGGTGGTGATATGGGAGAACTATTTTCTTCTGAATCAACCGCCACCACTGAAATTGAAATTATTAACTCACGGATGATTCTGGGTGATACGGTTGATAAGTTTAATCTCACTACGGTAGTGACTCCTGAATATTTCCCCGTAATAGGTAAAGGCTTAGCACGTATAGGTGGTGAGAGCAATATCATAGATGTGAGTCGTTTCGCTATCCCCGATTTTTCGCGCCAAAGTGAGCATGCTATTGAAATCGTGGATGCAGAACAAAAAACTTACCAGTTACTACGTGACGGCCAAATAGTGCTGGAAGGAAAGGCTGGTGAATTAGCTCAGAAAGACGGCTATGAGCTCTTTGTTACTGATTTACAAGCTGAAAGCGGTTTCGAGTTTTCTATAGCGAAGCGTAGTAAGTTGGATGCGATTGAATGGTTGAAAAGAAACCTTACTGTAAGTGAGCGGGGTAAGCAAAGCGGTATACTAGATTTAAGTTATATAGGTGAAGATCGTACGCAAATCGCTGAAATTTTAAATGATATTGCGAAAAATTATTTTTTACAGAATGTAGAGCGTAATGCTGCCGAAGCAGAAAAAAGTCTGGAATTTTTAAAGAGCCATCTCCCGAATGTAAAAAATAAGCTGACTGATGCCGAAGATACACTTAATCGTTTCCGTCAGGCCAATGATTCGATCGATTTAGGCTTAGAAGCGCAATCAACTTTAAAAGTGATGGTAGAACTGGAAGCACAATTGAATGAGCTGACCTTTAAAGAGAGTGAAATTAGCCAACGTTTTACTAAAGACCATCCTTCTTATATTGCGCTGTTGGATAAACGAGAGACTTTGCTAAAAGAGAAAGAGCGTTTAAATAAGCAGATTCAGAAAATGCCAAAAACACAGCGCGAAGTACTACGTATGACGCGTGATGTGGAAGTAAACCAGCAAATTTACGTGCAATTGCTGAATAAAGTACAGGAACTAAGCATTGTAAAAGCGGGTACGGTCGGTAATGTACGTATTCTTGATCAAGCTTTAGCATATGCGTTACCAGTGAAACCACAAAAAACTTTGATTGTTATATTGGCGACTCTGTTTGGTGGTATCTTAAGTGTTGCTTATGTGTTGGTTAAAGCCGCATTACATCGTGGGGTAGAAAACCCAGATGATATTGAGCAGATTGGCCTTTCTGTTTATGCCAGTGTGCCGAAATCCAGCTTGCAATTAGAGCTGTTTAACCAGTTAAAACGTCGGCATAGACAGAACCAAGAGCTGACATTACTGGCTGAATCCAACCCGGCGGACCTTTCTATTGAAGCACTGCGTGGCCTGCGCACCAGTTTGCATTTTGCGATGATGGAAGCCAAAAACAATGTACTGATGATCTCAGGTCCGGCACCGAGCGTGGGTAAATCGTTTGTATCCACCAACTTTGCGGCGGTGGCGGCAAAAACGGGGCAGAAGGTACTGATTATTGATGCCGATATGCGCAAAGGCTATTTACAGCAACCATTTGGTATAGGTTGGGAAAATGGCCTCTCTGACTTTTTAAGCGGCAAGGTGCCCAGAGAGCAAGCGGTGAAAGCCACTCAGGTGGAGAACCTGGATATTATTACCCGTGGCCAGATCCCGCCCAACCCATCAGAGCTATTAATGCACCCGCGCTTTAAACAGTTAGTCGATTGGGCCAGCGAAAAATATGACTTGGTGATTATTGATACCCCGCCAGTATTGGCGGTGACGGACCCAAGTATTGTCGGTGCCTTGGCTGGCACGACATTGATGGTGGCACGTTTTGGTATGAATACCATTAAAGAGATTGATGTAGCACGTAACCGTTTTGAACAATCAGGTATTGAAGTGAAAGGCGTGATTCTAAACGCTACGGAAAAAACCGCATCCAGCTATTATGGTTATGGTTATTATAACTATTCATATAAGAGTGATGGTAAGTAACTCCGGTTGCAAACAATAAGATAAAAAAGGGCCTGTATAGGCCCTTTTGCTGACGCTAAATCTCTCCTGCATTAAGCACGCACCAAACAAAACTGTGTGCAAATCATCTTGTCTCAATATTGAGATGATGAATAGGGTAGAATGATTTTCATTCAAGAGGTATTAGCAGGAACAGTTTGTTCACATCGACGGCTTGTATCATATTGATGGATTTTATACTTATTTTTGGCTCAAGATCTCTTTTTTAAATTAAGGCCAAAAATATGCAACCAATCCCCTTTATATTGCAAAGTAAATACACGTTAATCGTCTCTCACTGAGAGATGTTGTTTATTGGCTAGGAAATATCATGAAATATTTAGTAACGGGTGCGGCCGGGTTTATCGGCAGTGCAGTGGTCGAGCGGCTAACAGTATTGGGCCACAAAGTTGTAGGCATTGATAATATCAACGATTATTACGATGTAAACCTGAAATACGCCCGCTTAGAGCGTATTACCCACCCTTTATTTAAATTTATTCAGTTGGATATCGCTGATCGCACAGCGATTCCAGAGCTGTTTGCAGCAGAGAGGTTTGATCGTGTAATCCATTTAGCAGCACAGGCTGGTGTGCGTTATTCGCTGGATAATCCTTTAGCTTATGCTGATAGCAACTTAGTTGGGCATCTGAATATTTTAGAAGGTTGTCGTCATCATCAGGTTCAGCACTTAGTCTACGCTTCTTCCAGCTCGGTTTATGGATTAAACAGCAAAGTGCCGTTTAGCACAGACGATTCAGTTGATCACCCGGTTTCTCTTTATGCGGCAACCAAGAAATCTAATGAGTTGATGGCGCATACGTATTCTCACTTGTACGACATTCCAACGACGGGTCTGCGCTTCTTTACGGTTTATGGGCCTTGGGGCCGTCCGGATATGGCGCTGCTGAAATTTACCCATAAGATCGTAAAAGGCGAAGTCATCGATATATACAATAACGGCGATATGAGCAGAGACTTTACCTATATCGATGATATTGTTGAAGGCATTATTCGTATTCAGGATGTAGTTCCAGAAAAGAACAGTAACTGGATAGTAGAAACGGGTTCACCAGCAACCAGCTCTGCACCTTACCGTGTGTATAATATTGGTAACGGTCAACCAGTAAAACTAATGGATTATATTCAAGCTCTGGAAGAGTCACTAGGCATTGAAGCGAAAAAGAACTTTATGTCGATGCAACCTGGAGATGTTTATCAAACATATGCAGATACAACTGCTTTGTTTGATGCAATAGGATACAAGCCTATTGTCGATGTGAATACTGGTGTAGCTAAGTTTGTTGAATGGTATAAAGAGCACTATGTATTTGACTAAGTACATTTCATATGAAAGTAAAAGAATATTTTATTATTGGTTGATATTAGGTATGCTTAGATTCCTATTTAGTCAAATTTTATAAAGTATCAAGTTTGCATTTTTTGGTTGCGTGATAGAATTAAAAATCCATATTTAATTCATGAATTGTAACCATATATGAGTTGATAATGTTGCTAAAATCATCACTTGTAAAGAAAATATCGATAGTTCTGTCAAGTACAGCCGGTGCACAAGTAATTTCATTTTTATTTGTGCCTCTGATTACAAGGCTTTATGGTCCAGAAGTTTATGGTGTACAAAGTGTTTTTCTGTCAATAGTGGCTATATTGACACCATTAGGTGCCCTTACTCTTCCTTTAGCTATTGTTTTAACTAGTGAAAGAAAAGAAACAAACAAAGTAATAGAAGCTAATATGGCCATATCTATTATTATGTTTTTTGTCATATTGTCATGTATTTTAATAGTTAAATATAGTGGTTTTAATTTTTTCTCTATTAATGATTTAGGAGGGTGGGCGTATTGTATTCCCTTCTATTTGATGGTTGTAACATGGGCTGATATAATTAAAAAGGACATGATAAAAAGTGATAAATACACTATTTTAGCTAGATCAAATATTATGTCCTCAATTATCACTAATGTAAGTAAATATGTAGGTGGGTTGTTTTCTTCGACATCAATAATGTTAGTTGGAGTTATTAATGTATCGAACTTAATCAATTCAATAATTTGCTATAAATTAAATGGTTTAAAATTTACATGTAACATTAGATTTGGGGAAATTAAACGAATATTACGACAGTATGCAGATTTTCCTAAATATAGATGTCCTCAGATGCTTCTAAACGCAATTTCTCAAGATTTACCAGTTGTTCTGTTGTCTATGAGCTTTGGGTTAAAGTCAGCTGCCTATTATGGACTTTGTAGAACGTTGTTTACTGCTCCTGTAAATTTGTTAGGAAATTCATTGAATAGTGTGTTGTATCCCAAATATGTAAATATGAGAAACGAAGGTCAGAATGTAAATAGATTGCTGATAAAGTCAACTCTATCATTGATGGTTATCAGTGTTATACCGTTTGGAGCCTTTATTTTTTTCGGTAGTCAAATATTTACGTTGGTTTTCGGTGAAGAATGGGTTATGGCAGGCCACTATGCTAAGTGGCTGGCCATTTTATGTTTTTTCATCCTAATATCAAGACCTTCAATTAGTTTAATTCCTGTTATAAAGGTCCAAAAACATTTTTTAATTATAGAAGTATTTAGTTTTATATTAAGAGTAGTATCCCTATTAGTTGGGATATATTACTACAAAGATGAGTTAATCTCTGTTGAACTTTTCTGTTTGGCATCATCATTAATATACGTAGCAATAATACTTTTTGTATTCATTGAGTCAAAAAAAGACACATATTATGATTGATAATTTATTGGTTTCGGTCGTTATTCCTCATTTTAACTCATATAAATCGTTAAGAAATTTGGTTGAATCAATACCAGATGATAAGAGAATCGAAATTATCGTTGTTGATGATAATAGTGATTTCGAGTTGAATGCATGCTTTTTTAGTGAAAGAACAAATGTTAGAACCTATTTAAATCCAGGAAAGAAGGGCGCAGGTTCCGCTAGAAACTATGGAATGACCAAATGTAGTGGTGAATGGTTACTATTTGCAGATGCTGATGATTATTTTACAGCAAAAGCATTTGATGTTGTTTTTAGAGACATAAATACTACTACTTCTGATATTGTTTTCTATAAACCGATTAGTTGGAATATTGATTCTGAGATCAGTGGTTCTCGACATCAAAGATATGAGAAATTGGTGCTGGATTTTATCAAATACAAAAGTTTTGATGCCAGCATGAATCTTAAAATAAAATATCTAGTTCCTTGGAGTAAGCTAATTAAGAAGGATCTAGTTTATAAAAATAATATAAATTTTGATGAGGTTATGTTCTCTAATGATGTTATGTTTTCTGTAAAAATAGGATTGAATGCTAATGAAATTGATGTCAAAGAAGATGTTATATACTGTGTTACAGAGAATAATACATCATTAACAAAGACAAAGAATTTCAACTCCTTCAAAACGCGCTTAGATGTTATGTTTAGATTTAATGACTACTTAAAGAAACATAGTATGAATAAATATTGTAGTCCATTATTGAGTTATTTGATTTGGTCTAAAAACTTTGGTTTTAAAGTGTTTGCTAGTACATTTTTTTCAATGGTTTACAATAAGCAAAAAATTATTCCAAACCTAAAGATTGATTACTTAAAGTCACCTCAGTTAATTTTACAAAAATTCAGAGGCTATAAGTAATGTTAGAAAGGAAGGTATTTTTTAGAATATATTTAGTATCAAATATTATTGCTGCTATTATTTATTTTTTTAGTGGTGTAGTTGGTGGTGATTTACGTGGGTATGAACTACGTTATCCAGCAATGATGCTAGTGGCTCTTTTCATCTTGATGATATCTATGTATTTTCTTTTATACTTGCTATATCCTATATTAGAAAATTTTATTAAAGTAAAAAGAATATCTACTAGCGAAAACTATTTCACATTAGATGTTTTTTTTATATTTTTGAATTTGTCGTTTGGATTGTTTTCATTAAAGTATGATGTAGGTATTGCAGGCGTTGAGATTGATAAAGGTGTTCCTAAAATACCTTTATATTTCTTTATTTTTATGCAGCCTATATTTTTGACCTATATATATTTAGCTTATACAAGTGACCAAAAGCGAAAGCTGTTTTATGTTAATGCCATAATACTTATGTTGTTCTCTGTCCTTAAGGGATGGTTGTCATCATTTATTTATTTGGCATATATTTTTATTATGCTAAATAATGATTTTATATTGAAATATAAAATTAAATTTCTATATATTTTTATTTTGGGTGTAATGTTATCACCATTTTTAAAATTCTTCAAAAGTGTAGTTTCAACAGTAAATACTAGTCAAAATGGTGCGTCATATACTGATGCTATTAACGCAGTAATGTACTATAGAGATATTAATTCAATATCAGATTTATTTAAGATTTACTTGTTCTCTACAATAGAACGATTTGAACATGTTGGTATTATATATTTCGGCTTAGTAGAAAATAAGATTGATGATATAGTCAACAGTGTTAGAGTAACTCCTTTTTTTGCGGAGGGTTGGATTCAAAATAGAGTTTATGACATCTTTTCATTGTCAAAAACAATAGACTTACAATTAGTTTTAGCTCAAGCAGTACATGGCGCATATAGCTGGAGAATCAATACTCCTATTTCATTGTGGATGATAGTAGAGAGTAATCAGTTGTTACTAATTTTATTTTATATAATATTTTTGGTCGCATTAACCATATTATTGAGTAAACTTTTATCTAGGCAAGTTGTTTCATTTTCATGGATCACAGTGTTGATAATGCTTCTTCATGGATGGTTTTATAGTTTTAGTCTTTATATACAAGCATTGGTGGTATTTATTTTTGTTATTCTCTGCATACGTATAATGAAAGGTTTAAAAAATGGATTATAAAGTTGAACGAAATTTTAAGATAGACTTTCTTCGTGGTATTGGAATTTTACTTATTATTTTTGCACATATAGATCCGCCTGATTTTTTATTTCAACTAAGGAATTTTGATGTTCCAATGATGATATTCCTATCAGGTGTTTCTTTTTCTTTGTCATACAAAAGCATACCTTATGTTGGATATGTAGTTAAAAGAATATTTAGATTGGTATTTCCTACATGGTTGTTTTTGACGTTACTTTTCTTATTTTCTTTTGATAAGTCGTATGTGAATATTGAAAATGTTTTGAAATCCTATTCACTGATTTCTGGTATTGGTTACGTTTGGTTTATAAGAATAATATTTATCTTCTCAATTTTGTCGCCAATTATATATTGCTCAATTAAAAAAATTAACAGCAACAAGATTATAGTATTTATTATCTTTATTTTTTTTATCCTGAATGAATCTTTAATGTATGTTTTTATTGATTCTATTGGTGCCGTGTCAAGAATATTTTTATTTGATTGGTTAGGATATTTACCTTTATTTGTTCTTGGTATGGTTATTTTTAGACTAAGAAAACTGGAAATGAACTTAGTCTTTTTGTTTTTCGGACTGGTAACATTTTATTATATAATAAGCGGTGTTTATGATATACAAAGTTATAAATATCCTCCTAGGGGGATTTTTATTTCTTATGGTATGTTTGTCTCTTTAATTCTTTGGAATTATGTTTCTATTGGGAATGAATTCATAAAAAGTGCGATTGGATATATTTCCAGAAACAGTATATGGATATACTTGTTTCATATAGTGTTTATTATTAATCTTTCAAGCTTAACTAGTAGTTGGATCGCAAATTATTTCATTGTTGTTTCAGGTTCCCTTATGCTAGTAGCATTAAAAAACATTGCTTTGAGCATGTTTGAGAGAAGGAAAGAAGTTAACAAGAATCTAAAATCAATACTAATGGGATAAAGTGTAGAGGTCTGTATGGGCGTTTCAGTAATTATTACAACTAAAGATCGACCTGATTTTTTGTTTAGAGCAATAGACTCTGTAGCTAAACAAAGTGTTAAACCATTAGAAATAATAGTCATAGACGACTGCTCATCCGTTAAAATTGATGAGGCTGTTGTCTCAGAATGTATAGCTAAACTTAAGTCATTAGATATTTACTTTCATTATCATTATAACAATGTGGGTATGGGCGGGAATTACTCTCGGAACTTAGGTGCCGAAAAATCAAAAAATAACATTCTGATGTTTCTTGATGATGATGACTATTGGTTAGAAGATAAAATAAAAACTCAAGTTGCATGTATTGATGATCAGCACGAATTAGTTTACACGGGAAAACAATTTGTCTATTCAAATGACTTAGATCATGTTTATAGAAAAAGTAAAGAAAACACTAGATGTAATTCATTATGGAAAGGCAACTATATAGGTACTACTTCGGGTGTTGCTATAACAAAAGCCGTTTTTGTTAAAGCCGGAGGTTTTGATGAAAACCTTAAATCTTTACAGGATTATGATTTGTGGGTTCGTATTCTTCAGTTGACCAAGGCAAAGTGGGATTTAAGTTATAATATTCTCTATACCGTACATAAAAGCACTGGGAAACAAATATCATCAGATCCTGCAAAGCATATTGACTCTGTGTCTAGAATTAGGGAAAAATATAGTAATATTATTCATAATCTCGATGGCGATGAAAAAATGATATTTGAATCGAGAATGTATCATTTAATCGCAAGGGCATATAGAAAGAACAATGACTTAAGATTTGTTAAGTTTTTGTTTAAGTCGATGATTTTTAAACCGAGCTTAAGAACATTAAGTTTGGTTTTTAAATATTAACGTTGGTATGGTTGAATAAACTAATATGAAAAGAATTTTTTTTGTTACTAATTATAAGAATATAATACCTCAGAAGTTGCATGAAACTATTGGCTTAGATTTAGACAAGCTAAAAGATTTCTTAAAAGAAGGATTTATTTGTTATACTATTAGTCTTGATGATTTAGCTTCTAAGCTATTGAATGATGATGAAGATATTAATGGGAATTATTTTTTCTTTACATCATCTCAGATCCAAAATTATAAAAATACAATATTGGATGTCGCTTATGACGTACAATGCAGGGGAGGAATTCTTTTACCAAAGTATGATTTATATAAATCACATGATAATAAGTACTATCAAGAATTATATAAAAGTAGAACTAATGTCAAGACACCACATGCACAGTTATTATCAACTTCAAATTCTCCCATTAAACCAGTCGTACCAGTTGTTGTAAAGGCATCTCAAGGGTTTGGTAGTAAAGGTGTACAATTAGTAAAGGAAAGCGGTGAACTTTCAAAATCTGTATCTTCTCTAATGTCTACTTATTATTTGCCATTAAATAGCGTAGATGAAACACTAAGACGAACCGTTAAGTATTTTTATAAATACAAAGGTCTGTACCCCAAAAAAATAGGACAAGTTGTTCTTCAGGAATTTATTCCTAACTTAGAGTTTGATTGGAAAGTGTTGGTTTTCGGTAAGTCTGTCTTTGTTTTAAAGAGGTACGTACGTGATAATGATTTTAGGGCTTCGGGAAGTGGCAAGTTTGATTATGAAATTAGCCCTTCGGACGAATTAATAAAATTCGCTGAAAAAACTAGAAATCAGCTTGATACACCGTTTGTTTCTCTTGATATAGCAGAATCAAGCAACAGTGAGTTTTCTGTGATCGAGTTTCAATCAGTACACTTTGGTTTGGCAACAATGATGAATGCTAAAAGAGTATTTACAGTCGAAAGTGGTGGTCAAGTTAACTGCAGCCCTGTAGATAATGTATGCGTAGAAGAATATTTCTCAAAATCTTTGGCGAGTTATATTTATGAGAAATAATAAGCCTAATTATAAAATTGCCGTTGCTATGTCAGTTTATCGTGGTGATAGCTTAGAATCTTTGGAACTTGCCGTTAATAGCATTTTGGAGCAGACATATTCCCATTTCGATTTCTTTATTGCGTTAGATGGGAAGGTGGATGACCAAGTTTTTAGTTATCTCAAAAGCTTAGATAATCATAACGTGACGGTTATTTATGATGAATTTAATAAAGGTTTGGCTTTTAGATTGAATCAAATAATCGATTTGGCCGTGAAACACGGAGACTATGATTTTCTAGCTCGCATGGATGCAGATGATATAAGTAATAACTTAAGGTTTGAAAAGCAAGTCGATTTTTTCTTGTTAAATAACGATATTGATGTCGTTGGATCAGACGTTTTGGAATTCGATGATTTGAATATAGATGGGTTCTATAAAAAGATGGCTTCTACACATGAGGATATCTCGAAAAAAATAATTAAGAGATGTCCATTTAATCATCCATCGGTAATGTTTAGAATGGCTGTATTTAATGAAGGGTATCGTTATAAATCTGAGCTGATGAATACTCAAGATTACTATTTATGGGTAGATCTTCTCGCAGCTGGGAAAAAGTTTGCAAATATTAATGAAGCACTCTTGAAGTTTAGAGTCAATGAATCTTTTCACTCAAGGCGTGGATTGAAAAAAGCAATGAATGACTTTAAATCAAGAGTTTATGCATTTCGTAAACTAGATGTAATGACAGTAAGTAATGTTGTGCATACTATAAATCTTTTTTTACTTCGAATTGCTCCTACATCAATTAAAAAGTGGGCATATAAAACATTGAGATAGTATTTTATCCTATAATTTTTAGTTAGGATTATAGGTTTTTTGTCATTATTTGTTCAATAAATACATTAACTAACGCCATATTTGGAAAGAAAAATGAAAATTACTATTGCCGGCACAGGCTACGTCGGCTTATCAAACGCAATGCTGTTGGCGCAGAATCATGAAGTGGTGGCTATCGATATCATCGAAAGCAAAGTTGAAATGCTTAACAATAAGCAGTCGCCGATTGTAGATACAGAGATCGAAGATTTCCTGGCCAACAAGGCACTTAACTTCCGTGCCACGTTAGATAAGCAAGATGCGTACGCCAATGCCGATTTCGTTATCATCGCAACCCCCACGGATTATGATGTTGAAACCAACTACTTCAACACACGTTCTGTTGAATCTGTGATCAAAGATGTTATGGCGATTAACCCGGGCGCGGTGATGGTGATTAAATCGACCATCCCTGTCGGTTACACCGAGCAAATTAAGCAAGAGCTGGGCTGCGATAATATTTTGTTCTCGCCTGAGTTCCTGCGTGAGGGCAAAGCCCTTTACGATAACCTGTATCCTTCCCGCGTGATTGTCGGTGAGCAAAGCGAGCGTGCGCAAACTTTTGCAAACCTGCTGGTTGAAGGGGCGATCAAAAAAGATATTCCGGTTCTGTTTACTAACTCAACAGAAGCAGAAGCAGTCAAACTGTTTTCTAACACTTACCTGGCAATGCGTGTGGCTTACTTTAACGAGCTGGATTCCTATGCAGAAGTTCACGGCTTGGATGCCCGCCAAATTATTCAGGGTGTCGGGTTAGATCCTCGTATCGGCGGCCATTACAACAACCCATCGTTCGGTTACGGTGGCTACTGCCTGCCTAAAGATACCAAGCAACTGCTGGCGAACTACTCTAACGTGCCGAACAACATGATTCGTGCCATTGTCGATGCCAACAGCACCCGTAAAGATTTCGTGGCCGATTCTATTATCCGCCGTGCGCCCAAACGCGTAGGTATCTACCGTTTGATAATGAAATCCGGCTCAGATAACTTCCGCGCGTCTTCTATTCAGGGCATTATGAAGCGCATTAAAGCGAAAGGGATCGAGGTTGTGATTTACGAACCGGTTCTTAAAGAGAACGAGTTCTTCCACTCTCAGGTGGTGAGCGATCTTGAAGCGTTCAAAGCCATGTCGGATGTGATTGTGTCCAACCGTATGACGGCGGATCTCGAAGATGTGGCCGATAAGGTCTACACCCGTGATTTGTTTGGCAGTGACTAAACAAGCATAAAGCAGAGGCTCAGCTTGGCCTCTGCGTTTTCCATTCATCTAAGTTAATTGGCTAGAATATCATGATTAAGAAATGTCTTTTCCCCGCAGCAGGTTATGGCACCCGTTTTTTACCTGCGACTAAATCCATGCCGAAAGAGATGATGCCAGTGGTGAACAAACCGCTGATCGAATACGGCGTTGAAGAAGCGATTCAGGCAGGGATGAACGAAATGTGTGTCGTTACCGGCCGTGGTAAACACGCGCTGATGGACCACTTCGATAAAAACTACGAGCTGGAACACCAAATCAGTGGTACCAGCAAAGAGTCTCTGCTTACCGATATCCGTTCACTGATCGATGCGGCCAGTTTTACTTACATTCGCCAGAGCGAAATGAAAGGCCTAGGCCACGCGATTTTAACCGGTCGCCCGTTAGTGGGGGATAACCCGTTCGCCGTGGTACTGGCCGATGACCTGTGTGTCAACCCGGATGAAGGCGTACTGGCGCAAATGGTTGCGTTGTACAACCAGTTCCGTTGCTCTATTGTTGCGGTGCAAGAAGTGCCAGAATCAGAAACACACAAATACGGTGTGATCTCGGGTGAGATGATTAAAGATGACATCTTCCGTGTTGATGACATGGTCGAGAAGCCAGAGCCGGGCACTGCACCAAGCAACCTGGCGATTATCGGCCGTTATATCCTGACTCCGGATATCTTTGATTTAATCGAGCAAACCGAGCCGGGCAAAGGAGGCGAGATCCAAATTACTGATGCGCTGCTCAAGCAGGCAAAAGCGGGTTGTGTACTGGCGTATAAATTTAAAGGCCACCGTTTCGATTGCGGTAGTGTTGAAGGTTACATTGAAGCAACAAACTATTGTTACGAGAATTTGTATCAATCACCTGGTAAGTCTGAGAAAAATCAAACCGATATTAAAGCAGCGTAAATAAGCAGGCTCTGCTATCAACCAGAGCCTGCTTATACCATTACTTTTCTTTTCCCTTCTATTCGTTGGTTTTCGATTCTTTCTTAATAAGATGAACAAGTCCTGCTGGGCAGAGTTTACTAATGGTTATAATGAGATATTCCAAATGTTTAATGGGAAAGCTCCTTCTCCGTTCTAGCGCGATACTGAAGTAACTATGGTTTCTAAGCTGTACACATAGGCTTTAGACTTTTTCAGGTATATTCATCAACCTAACTTTATGCATTGCTGATAGGTATCCGTCCCATGAACCTACGGGGCAATTTGCTAGTGTTTGAAGCTCCATGGCAGAAGTGCATCGATATCAGGCTCAGCTTTCGCTAACTCCTTCATGCACTTGACCATGTAGTCGTAGAGGATGAGACCGTTGGCTTTCGCTGTCTCAACGATGCTGTAAAGCATCGCACTCGCTTCAGTCCATTAGGATTGGTCGAGAAGAATTTTTTCTGCCAATGACCAGCGGTTTAATTGCGCGTTCAGCTCGATTGTTGTCGATGGATAAATGGCCGTCGTCAATGTAGCGAATGAGTTTCGGCCATTGTCCAAGCGTGTATTTGATCGCTTTACCTAACGCACTTTAACCAGCCCTGCTGCGTTGTCATCCATTCGTAAAGCGCATCCAATATCGGTTTGGCGTATGTTTGACGCTCGACTTTTCGATGTTCAGAAGAGGCTCCTTTTAAGCACGATTCTATTTCATAGAGTTTTTGGATTTTCGCCAATCCCTTATCCGCTTTGCCCGACCTTCCTTTGCCTTTCAGCTTCTTCGCCTCCATGAACTTACGCCGAGCTACCGAGACTGGTCACTTGGTGAAGACCATCATACGCACCATAGCCATCGGTTTGCAGGTAGCCGTCATAGTCACCAAGGAAGGCGACAGGACATGCCCTCGCGCGACTGTTTTGATAGTCGTACAAGGCGATATTTTTTACATCAGGCAGGGCGGCGTCAGGCGAGGCTGCACCCGAACAGTACAGCCACATATAACACTGTTTCTCTTCCTTGAGCACATTGAGCGGTGTTTCATCCGCTTGAACCACCACTTGTGGCAGTAGGTATTCCTTCAAGGCGGCATAGCGGTGCGAACTTCTCACTGACTTGGATAACCCACCTTGCCATGGTGGTGCGTGATAGCTCGATACCCGACTAAGTAAACAGGGATTCTTGGCGATAAAGTGGCATCGCGTATTGGTATTTACCGAGGATAATGTTGGCCACTGCAACGTGAGTAGCTTGATACCTTGTGGGCTTTTCAACGACTTCGGTTTTAACAAAGCCAACTGAGTTCGGTTTTTCGATGTGCTTTAATTGTTGGCGCTTAGCAAAAAAAGTGGAAAGGCTCAGGCCGTTACGTTCACAGAATAGTCGTTGTGATAGCTGGCTGGATTCATATTGTTCGAACAGGGTTCGCCACTCTTGGTTAGTGCGTCGTTTAACCATGCCAAATCTCCTTTGGGTTGGAGGTTTGATCTTATTATTCGGGCTAGACGATCTAGACGATTAGAATGCGGGGTTTATGATGCGCTTACGGATAGAGAGCAAACTGCGCAAGTTGTTTTATTCGGAGGGATTGACAGTCAGCATACCGAAAAATAAAACCCCGGAACATAAGCTCTGGGGTTTACGGAATGCCAGCATGATATGACAGTTATTAACGTGATTGTGCTCTCAGCTGGTCTCGACGTGAAGACTGTTGTCCGTATCTCCAGCGACGAATCGCTGAGGTAATCCGCCAAACATAGCTAAGAAGTGTCGTGTAAATCAGGAAAGTGGCAATAAATGTGTAGAACATGGTAGCTTCACTGATGTCTGCGGTTTCGCCATAAATACCAAATGCTGCAAAGCCAACAGCAATAGTACAAATGGCCAAGAGTGTCTGACGCGAGCTGAGTCCAAGGCGTTGAAAAATGTGGTGCAGATGCTCTCGATCTGGTTTGAATGGGGAGTCTCCACGCTTTATTCGCCGAATCATAATTGCAGCCATGTCCATCAAAGGTACTGCTATCAGCCACAGAGCGGTCACCGGTCGCATCAGAGAATGACTCTCCACTTGACTGGAACCCAAAAGTAGCCAAATCACAGTAAATCCAATCATCATACTGCCCGCATCGCCCATGAATATTTTACGTTCACGTCCTAGTATGCCCAGATTCATAAAGATGTAAGGCAGCATCGCCACGATAATTACCACGCACAAATAAGCCAGACCGTGCTGACTGTCAACGTTCAGCACGAAAGCTAATGCACCAAATGTGACGACTGACAGCCCACCAAGAAGACCATCAATGCCATCAACCATGTTAAACGCATTGATAGCACCAATCACTGCAAAGATGGTTACAACGGAACCGAACCAGCCTAAATGAAGATCACCGGTACCAAAAAGGTTGCCCAGGCTGCTAAGTTCAATGCCGGTTACATGCATCATGATCAGTGACAGTAGAGTCTGAACAATAATACGCACCTTGACGCTCAGGTCGTATTTATCGTCCAGCGCACCAACTAAGGTCAGTGTCATGATTGAGAAGATGAATAAGCCGCTGTAGCGGATGAGATCTGGCCGGAAGGCCAGGAAGAGAGTTAATACGATACACGTAGAAATACCGCCCACTAGAGGGACGGTGCCTTGGTGGAGTTTCCGTGCGTTCGGTTTATCGACTAAACCAATTTTTTTTGCAATTTTTCTTAATAAAAAGAGTATTACAGACGCACTAAGGAAAATGAAAGTAAGTTCCAAAATCATAGCCTAGCCATTTTATTCCGTTGAAGGGTGTTGTTTATTTTTCACTGCTGTAGGAATTTTACCCCAAAAAAATGGTCTCTAAAAGTTAGTTACCATGAATACTGGCTAGTCATTTTTAAACATAAAAGTCCTATTTTTGTACTTTATTGCGAGTCTGGTTAATAGAATCAGTCTGTTATCATGATATATGTATCTTTTATCTGTAGAAATAAAGTTCGAAAATAATAGATTCGTTCCAAAGGTCGATTGTAACCTGTATGTTTTCTCTTTTTTGAGAGTTTTTCCATTTTTTTCATTATTATGGGATCTGTTTTATATTTAAGAATAGGGATGATGGGGGAAACACCGCTGGTTCAAGTTGTTTTGTTTTCATAATATTCAAACTAGCGATGTTGAGGCGACGCGTGTTACGCAGTCACTCAAATTCATTAGAGCAGTATAGTTTGAGTTGCTACTTGTTGACATTCCGTCTTACATTCATCTTATTAAGTAGTGTACGTTAAAAAAGTTTTGACCATTGCTTCCTTCTTATATGCAGCTCTGATGAGGCTTGAACTCGATGTGGCTTTAGGCTCTCATAATCGTTATGTTAATCTCTTCGTTTGACGATGACTTACAAAGATAGTTGCTTTCAACGTTTTTCGTAGGATTGGATATAAATAATGAAGATATTGGTAACAGGCGGAGCGGGTTTTATTGGATCTGCGCTGATTCGGTATTTGATACAAGAGACCACAGAGCAGGTTATCAATGTTGATAAGCTTACGTATGCAGGCAACCTGACATCGCTTGGTCAGGCCGCTGGCAGTGAGCGTTATAGTTTCGAGCAAGTCGATGTGTGTGATGCGGTGCAGTTGCAACGCGTGTTTGCCACTTATCAACCCGATGCGGTGATGCATCTTGCTGCCGAGTCTCACGTTGATCGTTCAATTGAAGGGGCGGCCGAGTTTATCAAAACCAATATTGTCGGCACTTATCAATTGCTGGAAGTCGCCAGAGATTACTGGTCGCAATTACCCCCAGAACAAAAAGATATATTTCGTTTTCATCACGTTTCAACCGATGAGGTGTTTGGTGATTTGCATAACTCGAACGAGCTGTTTACTGAGCAAACACCGTACGCTCCTTCCAATCCCTATTCCGCCTCTAAGGCATCCAGTGATCACTTGGTGCGAGCGTGGTCACGAACTTACGGTTTGCCGATAGTCGTCACCAACTGTTCCAACAATTATGGCCCTTACCAGTATCCGGAAAAACTCATTCCTTTAATGGTCTTGCGGGCGTTACGTGGGCAGAGTCTGCCGATATTTGGTGATGGACAGCAAATTCGCGACTGGCTGTTCGTTGATGATCATGCCCGCGCGCTGTATCAGGTGCTTAAATTTGGTATCAGCGGTGAGACGTACAACATCGGAGGCCATAATGAGAAGACGAATCTTGAGGTTGTCACTACCCTGTGCGAGCTGCTGGAAGATTTGGTAGCGGTAAAACCTGACGGCGTTAAACGGTTTACCGATTTGATTACCTATGTTGCCGATCGTCCCGGGCACGATGTGCGCTACGCCATCGACGCGAGCAAAATTCAGCGCGAACTCGGGTGGCAGCCACAAGAATCGTTTGAGTCCGGGCTGCGCAAAACCGTGCAGTGGTATTTAGACAATCAGCAGTGGCTGCTGGAGCATGTGTAACTAGGCTATACGATACTGGAATAGGGATTACGGTTGCCGTATTTCCAAGCTAGCTAACCTTTCCACGACTGCCTGCCAAGCCGGGCTGGCGCTATCAAAGAAATAACTGTGGCCCTTGATGGGGTCGAAGCGCTGATTGAAACGGCTGCAGTCGATGACATCCAAATCCGGGAGCGGGTGTTTGGGGCCGCTGTGGCCAAGGCGGCGGGTGTAGACCCGGTTTTTCACATTCATCACTTTGCTGGCCGGCATGGCCAGATCGTCTTTGGCGTAAAAGCAGGTCAGCTGCTTGCCTGCCTGGGTTATCCAGTAACCTTCTTTATCTTCTTCCAGCACATCGTTCGGGATGTCTGCGGCCATTAAAAATATCTGATCAAACAATAGCGGTACGCCCTGATTGCCGTACGAGGTAGCGAAGCTGGACAAGGTTTTCAGCATCACCCGGTTGCCCATCGAGTGCGCGAGCAGTGAAATGGGCCGGTAGCAGGGTGTGTCGGCGTGCCGTTCCTGCCACAGTAACAGCTTGCCCAGAGCGCGGCTGAATATCTGCCCGGACAGTTCTGCGGCCAGCTGGTCGTCCCAGTAATCGCGGATGATGCCAAAGTTGTTATCGCACGGCCAGATCACCGGGATCAGCACGGTTTGGCTCCCGGCATCATCAAGCATCGCCTGCAGCTGTTGCGCGCGGGGCAGGATGTCTTTATACGGTTGATTGTTGAAGCCGTGAATATAGATCAACACTTGCTTCGCTTTGGTTTGCTGCAGAGTACGCATCCACACTTCGCTGCCGAGTTCGACGGTGTAGTCGCCCTGCTGCTGACAATACAAAATCGACTGCGACAGTTCATTGCTGGCGACAAAACGCTGTTTATCCAGCTTGCGGTTGGTGATCAGTAACATGGCCTGGCTCCGGATTGATGGAAAGGGATAAATCAATGCAAAGCTGTGGTTGTAACCGTATTTCAGCCTGTAACCACTATTGAAAGTGCCGCACTGCGAGTGAGTGTTCAGCGATGGCTGATAAGGCAACAGGCCGTTGCTTTGCAGGCGTTAAGTGACTCGCAGATGTGAGGGCGGGTGAGGGGGTTATGCGCGGATGATGCGTTTTTCGAGCCACTTCAAAGCGGGCAGCGAAATCGCGGGGCAGGTGCAATGCCGGGTTTGAAATCTGTCGCAGAGTGCTCAGTGCGTCCGGTTAATCCCCCGCTTTTCAGACTATGCTGCTAGTAACGGCAGGCCACGCCGGGAAGGTTGCCGGCTCTGCTACTCAGCGCTTCGCGCTATGCGGAGTGTCACTTCAGCTTTACAAGGAAACGCGCATGCAACTGATACATCATGGTGGTAAACATACGGTAACCGGCTCGTGCCACGAGCTGCGGGTCGATGACCTGGCGGTACTGATCGACTGCGGCATGTTTCAGGGCCAGGATGTGCAGGACGCCGAGGCGGAGTTTGATATCGAGCCGATTCAGGCGTTGCTGCTGACCCATGCCCATATTGACCACATCGGCCGTCTGCCGTGGCTGATTGCGCTTGGCTTCAGCGCGCCGATTTACTGCACGCCGGCCACGGCAGAGCTGATCCCGCTGATGCTGCAAGATGGCATGAAGCTGCAGTCGGATTTATCCGCCAAACAGCGCGAAGTGGTGCTGGATAAAATCGATCATCTGCTCGAGCCGGTTGAGTACGAAACGCTGTTCCGGATTGAATCGCCGCTCGGACATATGTTGCAGTGTCAGTTTGTCCCGGCCGGACACATTCTCGGTTCGGCCTATGTGGAAATCCAGTTGCCGAATCAGGAAGTGATCATCTTCTCCGGCGATCTGGGGCCGAGTAATACGCCTCTGCTGCCGGATCCGGTTGCGCCGATGCATGCCGATTACCTGGTGCTGGAAACCACCTATGGCGGTTCGCAGCATGACGGGGTGGAAGTGCGCGCGCAAAAGCTCAATGAGATTATCAGCCGCTCGCTGGCCGATGGCGGCACGATTTTGATCCCGGCGTTCAGTGTCGGCCGCACCCAGGAGCTGCTGTTTGATATTGAGCAGTTGGTTTATCAGCATCAGATCAAGGCCGACCTGCCGATTATTCTCGATTCACCGATGGCGCAAAAGGTGACGGAATCGTATCGCCGCTTTAAACAGTTGTGGGGTGAGGAGGCTAAGCAACGCCTGGAAATGCACCGTCATCCGCTCGCGTTTGACCAGTGTGTCCTGATTGAAGATCACCGCTCGCATCTGGCGCTGGTTAATCGCCTGGCTTCAACCGGTGAAGCCTCGATTGTGGTCGCGGCTTCCGGCATGTGCGAAGGCGGGCGGATTGTTGATTATCTCAAGGCCTTACTGCCGGATGAGCGCACCGATGTGATTTTTGCTGGCTTTCAGGCGCAAGGCACGTTAGGCCGTGCACTGATGCAGGGCGATAAAACCGTCACTATTGATGATGAGGAAATTGTGGTGAATGCACAGATCCACGTCATGTCGGGTTATTCGGCCCATGCCGATCAGGAGGATTTACTCAATTTTGTCCATGGCCTGGACGACAAGCCGAAAGCGGTGCATCTGATCCACGGTGAGCAGAGCGCGCGTGAAGCGTTTGCCGCGCTGCTGCGCAGTGAAGGGTATAACGTGGTGGATTAAACCCGCCAGTTATTGGATTCAATCCGTCAGTAATAAAAAGGCCGCGCCCAGTGATACCGGACGCGGCCTTTTTATCTCGGGTTCCGTTGTGGCAGCTCAGGGCTGAATCAGTCGGAACTCGGATTTGGTCAGAATCGCATCTTCCAGTGCTGACAGGCCGATGGTGCTGTAACCGTAAAAGTTCGGAATCAGATTGTGACGCAGGGTTTGCGCGGCATCGCTGACATCATCGCCCAGCAGCATATCGTCAACCAGACGGCCCAATTGGGCACGTTGCTGCTCACTCAGGCTGGTTTCAAAATCCGAGTAGCCGCTGACCGAGTTATACAGAGTATTGAACTCGCCGCCGGTGTTCTCTTCAATGTAGTAGGTCAGCATACGCGACAGCGCAGCACGCAGATCACTGACGCCTTCCTGGTCGCCAAAGTGGCTGCGCAGCAGATCGCTGCCGCCGGACGATTTGCTGGTATCCGGCATAAAACCGTTGGCCGGAAAGACCAGGTAGGCCGCAATCGCATCATCTTTGATCACTGCTGACAGCACAAAGCGGTCATCCTGATAATACTTGATCACATCACCGGCGCCGGAGCGCTTGATGTAAACCGGCGCGCCCAGTGCTTCATCCAGCACGCTAGCCGAAGCGCGCACGTAGACTTTATCCAGCTTGTTCTGGGAGGGAATGTCGGTGAACTGGGCCAGCGAGAAATCGTAGATTTTCTCCAGCGCGTCCATGCTGTCATTAAAACTGCCCAGCGCAATCGCGACGATAGAGACCAGAGCGATGATTTTGCCCCACTGCTGTTTCAGTACACTGCCTTGTTCAGCCTGTGGCTGCCCGGACTGGTCCAGAGTTTGTTGCTGATTTGACATGACTACTCTTTCATCTCTTTCAGTTTATCGACAATGGCATCACCACTCTGACTGACCATTTCTGTCGCCAGGTCTTCGATGTTATCGAGCGAGTCCTGACCCAGCCAGTCAATGAGGGTGTCCTTATATTGCATACCGATATAGATACCGGTCACGATTAAAATTATCGGCATTAAGCGCAACATCGCCGCTGCTCCTGTTTCTGTTGCTGTTGCTTGGCCCGCAAGAGGCTTAAAGCGCGCTTTGCGGTTGGTAGAGTGCAATACGTGCCGATACCTTTTTCAGATAATTCTTGGTTTCGTCGTAAGGCAGGTTGGTCATCAACTGCTGGTATACCTGCTGCGGCGTCAGTTGGTTGATGGTGGTGGCGGCTTTACGAATATTGGTTGAACGATCCGGGTTAAAGGCGCGCGCCACGTTGCCAGCCCCTGTGTTATAGGCGGCGATGGTGCAGTACAGCCGGCTCTGCTCATCCTTAATGTTTTTCAGGTACTTGCTGTCGAGAATATGCAGATAGGCGGTACCGGTTTCGACGTTGACCGGCGGCTGATACAGCTCGGCTTCGCGCATGGGGGCATCAATGTTTCGTACCTGCAGATTGACATCGTGACCGGCGGTGGTCGGCACGATTTGCATCAGACCAAAGGCCGGCACGTGGGATTTTGCCTCCGGGCGGAACGCCGATTCACTGTGCATGATCGCCATGACCAGCGCCGGGTTGACCGAGAACTTTTCGCTCTCTTGCTGTGCTATCGGCTGATACTGCTGAGCACGTTTGGTCAGGCTGTTATTGGGCAGGCTGATCTTGTAGCTGACGATTTTTTTCGCAGCAGGCTGAGATTTCTCGTTTGGCTGGCTGCTTTGGGTTTGTGCTGCCTTTGCTGCTTGCGCACTTGCCTTAGAAGCCGTCGCTTGCTGCGCGCCAGTTTCCGGCTGTTGCGTGCTGACGGTGGCAATCTGACGCTCAGTTTGTTCGCCGTTATTATTTTGCTGACCGGCGGTGTTTTTCTCACCGGCATTATTTTTTGAAACGGAAGCGTGTTTAGAAACAGCTTCGCGTTTAGAAACAGGATCGCTTTGAACCACGCTCTTCGTTGGCTCGCTGGTTGTACGCTCAGGTTCCGGTATGCCGAGTTCTGCCCGTTTTGCGCTGTACTGTTCACGGATTGCCTGGATGCGCAGTTTGGCTTCATCAATCAGGGCCAGCTTTTTAATGTAGGCGCGCTGATAGATAAATTGATCACTGATGCCGATATTGGCCATCACCAGGCGTTCGGCCTGGACATCAAATTCGTTCATCTGGGAGCGGGTCTGGCTGAGGACAAAATCTGTTTCCCGTTTTTCTTCAGCGCCTGAGTATTTGACGCTCTGCTGGTATAGGGTCGCCTGGTTCAGGTCGGCCGTTGCGCCATCCGGTAATGCGGTTTGTGCCAGTAGCAGTTGCTTGGCCTGCTCATCACTCATGCTGGCGTCGACCAGGACAGATACGGTTGCGGTGTTGTCCTGATAATCGACCACTTTTCTCACCGTACTGTCGGTGCTGTATTCCACATCTGTGGTGGCATCGGAGATTTGCGCGCTGCCCCACTGGTCAATCAATTGTTGGCGCTTGTGGTCGAGGTCGCGGGTGTAATCTTCGCGCCACGTTTCGTATTCATTCAGGCGCTCATCGACCCATTTGGCAAATTCGGCAGAGCGATCCTGCGGATTGCGTACCTGGGCGGTGGCTTGGGTCAGTTCGGCGTCCTGGCTTGTCGTGGTCGCATGGGCGATAAAACTGCCGGAACAGAGAGCGGAGAGTGAAAGGGCGATAAGTGTTTTCGAAAATAGTCGCATTGGCAGGTCCTAACCAATCGATCAGCGAGTGAGACACCAGCAGGGAGAGTCCTTCTCCCTGCTGATATGATTTACCCGTCTGAATACTTCTGTATCAGGTTAAGCAGTGATGACCATGGCGAAGCAGAGGGAAATCACGGCTTATCCGCTTTGATATCACATGGTTTTCAGTGAATTCAGCGCATTGCTAAGCTCTTGCTCAGCTTTCTCTGAATTGAACTGGCTCCACAGCTGAGACTCTTTGGCCGCCGCATCGACTACCTGATCCACGTTGGCCTGATAGGTCGCTTTGTCCATACCCACCAGTACGTACAGGCCGCCGGTCGGACTAACCTGGCTGACGATCAGCTTGCTGTTAGACAGGCTGCGGGTCACCACGTTTTTGGTTACGCTTTCAAACGTCTCAACCACGCTTTCGATCGCGCCGGTTTCATCGGTATCGACCGAACTTTCCACCGCTTGTTTAAACAGGTTGTTGACGTCGGTCTGGAATTGCGCGGCCAGTTGTACGCGTGCTTCGTTGATGGCCACTTTGCGCATCACGCCCATACCCGCAACGCTTTTTTTGGCGTAACCCATGGCTCCGGCTTCCAGATCGTTTGGCATCACATCACAGATCCAGGCGGGTGCTTCTGTGGTTGGTGCATCCGGGAAAGTACACTGCGCGAACTGCTGCGCTTGCTCTACAGTTTGAGTGCTGTTACATGCCGCCAGCGACAGTGCCATCAGGCTCATTAATATCGTTTTTTTCATGGTTTATAGTCCCGCCGTTTCCATCATGTTTTTGGTGTGGCACTGCAAATCAAATAAGTTTTGGCACGTTGACGGTACGATTTTCGCCGCATCTCCAATATGCAGTTTCAGTGCTGTTTCTTCGTCGATGTTCACCCAGGAATATTTTGGCTTGATGCCGTGCTGAGGGTTGTTGACCACTTCACCTTCACCGACAGCAAAGGTTTCTTTCTCACCGGAAGCGTTTTTCATAATGGTGGAGAAAGAGACTTCGTCGTTTGGTTGCACGTTTTTGTCTGAACCCACACCGATTTTAACCATAGAGCCGGTTTCACACTGACGCAGCTCCAGTACCGAGGCTTGTGCTGCCAGCAGCTCTTTGATGTCGCCACTATATTCAACCGCTTCTGCCGCCGCTTTGGTTGCCATGCCTTTGTAGCTGGCCGGCGAGATAGGGCAACGTGAATCACGGGTTTCGCTGGTGGCACTTTCATCGCCACTGATCTCAATGCGTTTCACCAGAGCCATATCCGGCAGGGAAACCACTTTGACGATCGCTTTGACGTCGACGGTAAAACTGCATTTCGACGGCACACGTTTGGTTTCGCCTTTTTTGGTTTTATAGGTGTAAGACTCACTGAAAGACGCCGACAAATCTGAGTTGGTGATTTCGGTCAGCACAGCGTAATCCGCAATCGGCACGCCCTTGGTGTTGTAACGGCCGCTTTGTTCTGCCAGCTTGATTTCACTTTTCAGTTTGTTGGCCAGTTTACGGTCGACCAGTTGAGTACCTGTGCTGATAACCTGACTTTCCAGTGAGTTACGCATACTCGACTTCATGCGTTTCTGCGCACTGTCTTCATATTCCATATCGACAGGTAATACGATCACTTTACGGTCTTCACTTGAGGCTGCGGTCACTGCCGCTTGTGCTAATGGCACGGCGGTATCCGGGGTACAGATGGCATCTTCCCCCATCAGTTTACAGCCAGAAAGTAGAACCGACACACCCAGCGCCACTGCGGTTGGTTTGAACATAATAGACAACTCCATATTGTTATTTTCTTTATTTATTTGAACCCGGGATCTTGCTGGTTTAATACCAAGCTTTTCTTATTCAATCCCGTGCCTCTGTTTATTGAATTCCAAGTGAAGTCCACAGCCCTTGAGCGCTGACAGTGTCTGCGAAATTGCGCTCAGCCCCTTCTTTCGAGAAGGTATAATTGGTCAGTGAGTTACCACTGGAAATAATCTCGTGACTCGCGAGTATGTTGCCGTTACGACCCTGGAGTTTTAGTGTCGTAAACTGCGTAGAAATATAGGCTTGGCCGACCGTGCTCTGGCGCAACTGTGACGTTAATTTGAGTACGTGGGTGGTATTTGGGGTGCCGCTGAAGGTGGTTTTCAGGCTTTGCTTGGAAAACTGCTCTGCCAGTAGCTCAGCGCTTTTTTGATCTTTGCGGCTGGCGGAGACGCGGATAACAATGCCGGACTGCGCTTGCGCCAGTGCCGAGGCCAGCTGGTCGATACTTTCTGCCTTAGGTATATCGTCCTGACCGAGGGCGCGCAACATCGCCTGACGCACGGCAACGGCCTGAGCTTGCTCGCTTTGCGCGCGGTTGGCCAGCCACCACAACAGGGCATCCTGATGCTGGCGCTGTTGCAGCACGGCTTGTGCATGACGGTTACTCTGTTCAATCTCGGAGCGCAGCTGGCGCACCACAGTGTCGCGGCTGACTTTCGCCTGGACGTAGTAACCGATATCGTTCTTAGCGACCTGCGGATAATCGATGCCGGTCAGAGTGATATTGGCGGTTTTGCTGTTGACATGGTTATCGATGAGAGAACTGGCATGCTCAGACTGGTTACGGCTCTGGACGATGTCGCGTGAGACAAACGAGGAGTTGATTTGGGTCCAGAGCTGGGCATTGATTTGACTGAGTGCCGATTGCTTGGCCTGAGTCAGATTGAGGCCCTGACCGACGGCGGTGAGGTACTGCGGGTCATTGGTTGGTGGTGCGCTGTACCAGTCCGGCGCGGTGGTCGACTGACAGGCCAACAGCGTGAG
Source organism: Vibrio sp. ABG19 (assembly GCF_029962385.1). Lineage (NCBI taxonomy): Bacteria > Pseudomonadati > Pseudomonadota > Gammaproteobacteria > Vibrionales > Vibrionaceae > Vibrio > Vibrio sp. ABG19. The sequence goes on from NZ_CP071708.1 coordinate 1,433,523, forward strand.
ACTGCATAAGCCGAGAATGAGCTTTCTTTTTATGGTTAGCATGTTATCAAATCAGTGGCACTACAAGACGTGTTTGTGCACTGAATACTATATGTATGTGTTTTTGAGATAAACGCATTTCTTGGTAGAGTGTCACATTTTTATGAGTCAGATCAGGTTTTTGACTTTTTTCTGACAATTGAGAATGTCATGTAATTGCTTGGATAAAAAGGGCACAACCTCGGTTTCGAACCATGGGTTTTTCTTCAACCACAAAGTATTACGCGGTGACGGATGCGGCAGCGGCACATAGTGCGGCGCCCAGAGTTGCCACTGGCGCACGGTTTCGGTCAGAGTCTTTGGCTTCTCTGGCTGAGTGGCCCCGGATAAATAATAGTTCTGCGCGTACTGGCCGATCAGCAGTGTCAGTTCAATATTGGGCAGTTGCTGTAATACTTTGGCGTGCCACAGTGGCGCGCACTCTTTGCGTGGCGGCAGGTCGCCGCTTTTGCCCCGTCCGGGGTAGCACAGCCCCATTGGCATGATGGCAACCTGGCGCGGGTCGTAAAAGGTGTCGCGGTCGATGTTGAGCCAGCTGCGCAGCCGGTCGCCGCTTGGGTCGTTCCATGGCACGGAGCTTTGGTGCACTTTAAGCCCCGGCGCCTGGCCGATGATCAGGATGCGTGCATCGCCATGAGCCTGAATCACCGGGTTAGCGCCGAGTGGCAAATCGGGTTCGCACACCCGGCAGTGACGGATCTCCTCCAGCAGCGGCTGCAGCGGATCGGTGGTGGGAATGTCTGCGCGGCGCATCAGTAACCTTTACTGAAATCGATACGGTGCTGGAGGCGGAAGCCGTCGCGCCACAGGGCGTAGTTGGCGGCAAAAATTTCCACGACCTGCTCAGGGAAGCTCAGCGCAGCAATGTGTGGCGTGACGGTAATCGCCGTATGGCACCAGAATGGATGGTCAGCGGTCAGTGGCTCGCTGACAAACACATCGAGAAAAGCGTGCGCCAGCTGGCCGGCGTCGATGGCCGGGATTAGATCGTCTTCCACCAGAGTTTTGCCACGTCCGACATTAAACAGCAATGCCTGGTGACAGTGGGCAAAAGTCTCCGCGCCGAGCAGGCCAATGGTGTCCGGTGTATTGGGCAGGGTGTTGACTATGATGTCCGCTTTCGCCAGTGCCGCGCCCAGTTCGTTGACATGATAGGTAGTGGTGAACTGGCTCTGTTTGGGTGGAATGCCGGAGCGGTTGACGCCAATCACTTCCAGGCCGAAGGCACTGGCTACCTTGGCCAGATGGCTGCCAATGGAGCCGGTGCCGAGTATGGTCATTGTTTTGCCGCTCAGTGACTGATAGAGGTGCGGTTGCCACCGTTGCTGAGTTTGCTGCTGTTGATAGCAGGCAAAATGGCGGTAATGGCTTATCGCGTAGCCCAGCACGTATTCGGCGATTTGCTGGCCGAAGATGCCTTTGACATTGGTCAGCTCATAATCCTGGCGCAAGCCCGGTGCCATCAGGGCGTCGACCCCGGCATAGGCCGACTGCAGCCAGGTGAGGCGCGGGAAGTCATTCAGGTACGGCGCGGCCATTGGCGGTGCAGCCAGTAGCAGGGTGGCTTCATCCCGGTTGGTGGTGATGGTCAGGTCCGGCAGATTGAGCGTTTCAATCGCCCGGCGATAGAGCTCATCATGCTCGGTTAAAATATACAGCTGATGCGTAAAATTGTTCATAGATGCGCCTTTTTTCCCCGCTGGTTATCCAGTACACTTCCGCTGTCTTTATCCGCAACGAATTGAGTGACCATGTTACAGACATCAAATGGGTTACAGAACCCTTTGCAACTTCGCCTTGAGAAGTTTGAACCTTGGCAACAGATTACCTTTATGGCGAGCCTGTGTGAACGCATGTACCCAAATTACGCCATGTTCTGTGAACATACCCAATTTGCGGATCCGCGTCGTTACCGTGATATTCTCGATGCGGTGTGGGAACTGATGACGGTGAAAAACGCCAAAATCAACTTCGAGCGTCAGCTGGAAAAGCTGGAGGAGTTGATCCCGACGTCAGAAGAGTTTGATATTTACATGGTGTATCCGGCGATTGATGCCTGTGAAGCACTGGCGACTCTGCTGCACGGTCTGCTCGATCGTGATGGTTTGTACGAATCGATGCAGAAAGTCAGCCAGATCTCGGTCCAGACTGTGGCTCAACTGGAAGAAGCACAAACCGGTGAGAGCATCAGCAACGCTAACCAGAAAGAGAATGAAGCGGTGTGCGGTGAATGGGATGTGCAGTGGGCGCTGTACCGTCCGCTGCGTGAAGCGACCGAGCGCGATATCGAGCTGATTAAAGACCTGCGTTTTGAGCTGCGTGATGAGTGCGTCAGCAACATTGGTATTGAACTTTAATCCTCTTGGTTCGGATGGATGGTGAGAAGCAGGCTTTTTAGCCTGCTTTTTTTATGTTGTTTGTCTCGTCCTGAAATGTGTCTCGTCCTGAAATGTGTTTACACATTGAGGACGAATGATGACTACTTGCCTCTTAGGTTTTGCAAGTCGAGCCTGTCTCGGTAAATCGGGTTTATTTCTGAAAATCGTGCCTGTTTGTGTAAATCAGGGAGCAAGGTACGGCAAAGCAGCATGTTCATTTCAGCGTTTTTTCAATGTCAGGTCGGGTTTTTGTTATAAAAGATGACGGACACACAAAACGCCATCTGAATACGGTACCATGCTCAATGTCTGTGCGTAGTGTGGTGCTGGGTTATCCGGCGGCAAAGTAATAAGGAGAGGGTATGTGGCAGTCTGTTGAAAACTGGCTGAGCCAGAACGGCATTGAAATGACGCAGTTAATGCAGATTTCGAAGGCATTGGGGCTGATTGTCCTGATTGCGGTCGTGGTGCATTTTATTTTGCAGCGCGGCATTGTCGGTACGCTCAAGCGCCGCGCGGATCAATCACGTGCGATGTGGCGCCATGCGCTGTTCTCCGGTAAGTTATTCAGCCGTATTTTCCTGGTTATTCAGGGCATGCTGATCGGCATACAGGCTAATCTCTGGCTGTCGCAGGAAAGCATCATCCGCGAATGGATCGTGACGCTGGTGGCCTTGTGGGTGGTGTTGTTTACCCTACTGGCGCTGTTCTCGGCGCTGGATGTGGCCGATACCCTGCTGGCGCGCACGGCCTTCGGACGCAATATGCCGGTACGCGGCATCGTCCAGAGCCTGAAAATCGTCTTCTTTGTCATCGCTGCACTGCTGGCGACCTCGATTATGGTCGACAAGTCGCCGGTGATCCTGCTTAGTGGCCTGGGTGCGATGACCGCAGTTATTATGCTGGTGTTCCGTGACCCGATCCTGGGCCTGGTGGCGGGGGTGCAACTCTCTGCCAACAAGATGCTCAGTGTCGGTGACTGGCTGGAGATGCCGAAATACGGCGCTGACGGTGATGTGATTGATATCAGCCTGACCACAGTTAAAGTGCAGAACTGGGACAAAACCATTACCACCATCCCGACTTATTCGCTGATCTCCGACTCGTTTAAAAACTGGAAAGGGATGCAGGTTTCCGGTGGCCGGCGTATCAAGCGCAGTGTGCTGATTGATGCCACCAGTGTGCATTTTCTGTCGCCGCAGGAAGTGGAGCAATTGACCCGCGCCAAATTGCTCGAGCCCTATCTGAAACACAAAGTGGAAGAGATCAGTGCTTTTAACCAGCGTCATAACTATGACGACGGCAGCCTGATTAACGGCCGTCATCTCACCAACCTTGGCAGTTTGCGTGCTTATCTGGAACGTTATCTGCGTGCCCATCCGGAAATCCACCAGTCGATGACCCTGATGGTGCGCCAATTAGCACCGACGCATGAAGGTATTGCGATGGAGTTGTACTGCTTTGCGGCCAATACCGAGTGGGTTGAATATGAGCGTATTCAGTCGGATCTCTTTGACCATGTTTATGCGGTGCTGCCGCAGTTTGGTCTGCGCGTGGCGCAGGCGCCGACCGGCAGTGACTTTCGCCGTTTAAGCCCGGCTGCGCCGCAAGCCTGGATTGAACCCGCGCTGAATGACGAGCGGGCCTCACAGCAGTAACCGCTGCTGCCAACCGATAAAAAAGCGCCGCTCTGCAATCAGGGCGGCGCTTTTTTCTGCGTACTGTCAGGCGCTGAGATAGCGGTTAGAAACCGGATTTGGTTTGATCGTCCTCATCATCGCGGCTCTCACGTACCCCGTGCTCGGCTTTCCAGCGTTCCCAGCGTTCGGTGGCGAGCTTTTGCATATCGGTGGTGCGGTCAGCTTCATCGATGATCTCTTCTCCCAGCAGGTGTTCAAAGATGTCTTCCAGGGTCAGCAGCCCCTGTACTGTGCCGTATTCATCCACCACCAGGGCCAGTTGCAGTCGTCTTTGCATCATCTGCTCAAACGCAACCGGCAAGGTCTGGGTGTTGAGCAGGACATGGATCGGACGCATTACCGCGCCCAGCTGCTTGCTGCCCAGCTTGTTCTGCTGCAGACGGAACAGCTCCAGGCGGTGGACGAAGCCGATAATGTTATCGGTGGTTTCGGTGTAGATCAGCGGGCGCGAAAACGGCGTATCACGGTGCTGGGTCAGGAACTCATCAATGGTCAGCTCGGCCGGAACCCGGAACAGCACCGTACGCGGCGTCATCACCTGGGTGACCAGTACATCGCGGATCGCGAGCAGGTTGTGCAGCATTTTCGACTCACCTTCCGCCAGTTCGCCGCTTTCATCGGCCAGCATCGCCATCGCCGACAGCTCTTCACGCATGCGCGGCAACTGACTGTTGCTGGCCAAACGGCGAGTGATCTGCTGCGAAAACCAGACGAAGGGGGCCAGAATCCAGACCATCCAGCGCAAAATGACCGCGGTGAGCGGCGCCAACTGGCGCCAGTAAGTGGCGCCGATAGTCTTCGGCACGATCTCCGACAGTACCAGAATACCGAGCGTGAGTGCGGCAGAGAACAGGCCAAGCCACTCGCTGCCGAATACCAGCGCGGCCTGGGCGCCGGCACTGGCCGCGCCTATGGTATGGGCAATGGTGTTTAAGGTCAGGATCGAGGCCAACGGGCGGTCGATATCCGCTTTGAGCTGAGCCAGCTTGTCTGATGACGGGTGGGATTGTTGGCGCAACTGCGCCAGGTAACTGGGCGTAATACTCAGTAGTACGGCTTCCAGGACAGAACAGATAAACGATACGCCAATCGCAATCGCGACGTAAATCGTAAGCAAAAACATGGAGCTTCCTTAATGGTTCATCTACCCCGCTAAGGGTGACATTATGTGACGAAAAAACAACAGCAACTGCTGCTTTTTTGTCTGCACTCAATCAGGTAAAAGCCTTGATATGACAAGGCTTAAAGAGGATTTTCCTGCTAGAGCCAGGGATATTTTGCGTTAAAAATAAGTCAGGCGCTCGCGGCATTGGGTAACAAATTGTGAGTGAATACTCATATTATGGTTAAAACTACGTCAGAGAGACACAAGTTACGCGACAAACCTTTGCCAGACGGGGCATTTATGCTTTAGAGTGAACTCAATTCGATAACCTATGAGAAGGGAAACCTAATGAACAAGACCCAATTAATCGACTTTATTGCCGAAAAAGCAGACCTGTCTAAAGCTCAGGCAAAAGCTGCTCTGGAAGCGACTCTGGGCGCGGTTGAAGGCGCACTGAAAGAGGGTGACCAGGTTCAACTAATTGGTTTTGGTACATTCAAAGTAAATCACCGCGCAGCGCGCACCGGTCGTAACCCTAAGACTGGCGAAGAGATCAAAATCGAAGCAGCTAACGTACCAGCGTTCGTTGCTGGTAAAGCACTGAAAGATTCAGTGAAATAATCTATACTACGCCGAGATTCTTAGTCTCGGCGTTTTTTCATGATGAAACCATTTCTTCTCTCCGCTTTCAGTGCGGCCTTATTGGCCGGATGCGCCACTTCTCTTCCGTACGATCCCCTGCAGCTCCAGCAAATCAGTGATTACAGTGGCGGTGAAACCGCAGGCGACGCGACCAGCTTTTACTGGACCAGCGCGCGGCAGGATCAGACTGTCTCTGCGGCTGATTACGTGGTTTCGCAGCGATTTGGCTGGTATCAGTCCAATTATCGCTGGGACGAAGGTGAATTGCGCGAAGTGGTTCGCGAGGGTATGCAGCCGAAAGAGCGCCAGCTGGTGCCTTACCGGGTGCAGATCCGCTTTGATAAAAACGGTGATGCGATTTATCAGCAGTACCGGGTCGATGGCAAAGTCCTGCCACTCAATCAGAATCAGCTCGCTCAGTACCAGCAGCAGGCCAGTGAGCTGGTTGAGAAAACCAGGCAGCTCGACAGCCAGGGGCTGACCCTAATTCAGGGCATCTGGGATGGGGAGGTGTTTGAAAGCTGCTCCGACACCGACTACAGCAAGGTCGAATTCAATCAGACTCTGCCGGATTTTGTCGTCAGCCGGTTATCCTCGCTTGATAGTTATGTCGCATTTCTTGGTTCGGCGGATAAACAGACGGTACGCATCGACCAAATCCTCATTCTGGATGATGACAGCCACGACTGTGTGAAACGCCCGGCTCTGATCGCTGAGCAGGACGGATAAGGTTTGACTCTGCTGATGCAGATCAGAAATGCATAAAAGAAAAGGCGCTCAATGAGCGCCTTTGGTCTGTCTGAGCCTTGGTGAAAATACCGAGGCTTAACTGAGGAGCGAACCGGTCACTCCGTCAGCCTGCTTATTTTTCCGCCTGCTCGCGTGCAATTGCACGGTAGCCGATGTCATTGCGGTGGAACATGCCGTCCCAGCTGATTTGTTTCGCCAGCTGGTAAGCGCGTTGCTGCGCTTCAAGCACAGTGTTGCCCAGCGCGGTTGCGCACAGTACGCGGCCGCCGTTGGTCACCACCTGGCCATCTTGGTCTGTGGTACCGGCGTGGAACACTTTCTCGCCTTCCACGTCTGTGGTTGGCAGGCCGGAGATGACATCGCCTTTAGCGTAATCGCCCGGGTAGCCGCCAGCGGCCAGGACGATACCGATTGAGGCACGTGGATCCCACTTAGATTCAACCTGGTCCAGTTTGCCGTCGATAGCCGCCAGACACAGTTCCACCATGTCAGACTGCATACGCATCATGATGGGTTGCGTTTCCGGATCGCCGAAGCGGCAGTTGAACTCGATCACTTTTGGCGCGCCGGATGCGTCGATCATCAGGCCAGCGTACAGGAAGCCAGTGTACGGGTGGCCTTCAGAAGCCATGCCGTTCACGGTCGGGTAAATTACTTCCTGCATGATGCGGTCGTGGATTTCCTGAGTGACCACTGGCGCCGGAGAGTAAGCACCCATACCGCCCGTGTTCGGGCCGGTGTCTTTGTCGCCGACACGTTTGTGATCCTGGCTGGTGGCCATCGGCAGAACGTTTTTGCCGTCAACCATAACGATAAAGCTGGCTTCTTCGCCGTCCAGGAACTCTTCGATCACCACGCGGCTGCCGGCATCGCCAAACGCGTTGCCAGCCAGCATGTCTTTGATCGCATCTTCAGCTTCTTGCAGCGTCATCGCGACGATAACGCCTTTACCTGCCGCCAGACCGTCGGCTTTAACGACGATTGGTGCGCCTTGCTCACGAACGTAAGCCAGCGCCGGTTCGATTTCAGTGAAGTTAGCGTAAGCCGCCGTCGGGATGTTGTGGCGTGCCAGGAAATCTTTGGTGAACGCTTTTGAGCCTTCCAGCTGCGCCGCTGCTTCGGTCGGTCCAAAGATTGGCAGGCCAGCGGCGCGGAATGCATCCACCACACCAATAACCAGTGGCGCTTCCGGACCGACGATAGTCAGTCCAATCGCGTTGTCCTGGGCAAACGCTACCAGGCCAGGTACATCTTCTACGCCGATGTTGACGTTTTGCAGTTTCGCTTCCAGCGCAGTACCCGCATTACCTGGTGCAATGAACACGGTCTCAACCGCAGGGTTTTGCGCGACTTTCCAGCCCAGTGCGTGCTCACGACCACCAGAACCGATAATTAAAACTTGCATAATCTATCCTAACGAAAAGAATAAATGCCCAGGGCTAATCAGCCCCGGGACCTCATAAATAAATTAGTGACGGAAGTGACGCATACCAGTGAAGATCATCGCCATGCCGTGCTCGTCTGCTGCTGCGATAACTTCGTCATCACGCATTGAGCCGCCTGGCTGAATCACACACTTGATGCCCGCTTCGGCGGCTGCATCGATACCGTCACGGAACGGGAAGAACGCATCCGATGCCATTACTGAACCGGCCACTTCCAGATTCTCATCCGCGGCTTTGATACCGGCAATTTTCGCCGAGTATACGCGGCTCATCTGGCCTGCGCCGACACCGATAGTCATGTCGCCTTTTGCGTACACGATAGCGTTTGATTTAACGTATTTCGCGACTTTCCAGCAGAACAGCGCATCTTTCAGCTCTTCTTCGCTTGGCTGGCGCTTAGACACCACTTTCAGGTCATCCAGAGTCACCATACCCTGGTCACGGTCCTGTACCAGCAGACCACCGTTAACACGTTTCAGATCGAAACCTGTGGTCTTGGTTGACCATTCGCCACACTCCAGCAGACGGACGTTTTTCTTCGCCGCTACCACTTCAACCGCTTCGGCAGAAACTTTCGGTGCGATGATCACTTCCACGAACTGACGCTCAACGATAGCTGATGCCGTTTTAGCATCCAGCTCCTGGTTGAAGGCGATGATGCCGCCGAACGCAGAGGTCGGGTCAGTCTGGTAAGCGCGGTTGTACGCTTCCAGAATGTCGCTGCCCAGTGCCACACCGCATGGGTTGGCGTGCTTAACGATCACACACGCTGGCTCTGCGAACTCTTTGACGCATTCCAGTGCGGCGTCAGTGTCAGCGATGTTGTTGTAAGACAGAGCTTTACCCTGAATTTGACGCGCAGTAGAGACGGACGCTTCTTGCGGGTTCGCTTCCACGTAGAACGCGGCGTTCTGGTGGCTGTTTTCGCCATAACGCATGTCTTGTTTCTTGATGAACTGCTGGTTGAAGGTGCGTGGGAACTGAGATTCTTCGTCGCCTTCTTTGTTCTCGCCGTAGCTTGCTACCATGGTACCGAAGTAGTTCGCGATCATACCGTCGTAGGCGGCAGTGTGCTCGAATGCGGCAATAGCCAGGTCGAAACGGGTATTCAGAGTCAGCGATTTGTCGTTGGCATCCATTTCTGCGATGACGCGATCGTAGTCGGTTGCGTTCACGATGATGGTCACGTCTTTATGGTTTTTCGCTGCAGAGCGAACCATAGTCGGGCCACCGATATCGATGTTTTCTACCGCATCTTCCAGTGAACAGCCTTGTTTGGCAACGGTTGCTGCGAATGGGTAGAGGTTCACGACTACCATGTCGATTGGGTTAATGGCGTGAGTGGCCATTACGTCATCATCCTGACCGCGACGGCCCAGGATGCCACCATGAACTTTCGGGTGCAGCGTTTTTACGCGCCCATCCATCATTTCTGGGAAACCGGTGTAATCGGAGACTTCAGTCACAGCGATACCTTTTTCAGCCAGCAGACGAGCCGTACCGCCAGTAGACAGGATATCAACACCGCGCTCAGCGAGCGCTTGTGCGAACTCAACAATGCCAGTTTTATCTGATACGCTGATCAGTGCACGGCGAATAGGACGAGCGTTATTCATGCTTCCATTTTCCTTTAATTCATGGAGTTAATGACGAAAGATGTTTGCCAAAAGTGTTCATGGGTGACGCAGAGGGGAATTTTTTATCCGTTCTGATCACAGCTTGGTCAGTTTTGGTAAAGACCTTTGTTCCAGGCTTTCAGGATGGCGCGTATTCTAACCAATTTATTACAAAAGATCTCGCGCAATCGTTTGGCATGGGAAAAATAATAGCTAAAAACTGGTTTTTCAAGCAAAAAAAGTAGCCAAGCAGTCAATGGGCGATACTATATTTCCAACGGGAGATACTATGTTTCCAATGAGAGATACTATGTTTCAAATCGGAGAATTAGCCAAACGGTGCCAAGTTTCCACCGATACGCTGCGTTTTTACGAGAAAAATGCGCTGATCGCACCGGCCGGACGCAGTGAGTCCGGCTATCGTTTGTATGATGAAAATAATTTAAAACAGGTTAGTTTTATTCTCAAAGCGAAGGCGCTCGGTCTGAGCCTGGAGGAGATCCGCGAATTACTCGAGATTCGTTTGGAGGCCAGTGAACACAGTTGCGCTGAAGCCAAAGCGATTACCAGTGCCAAACTGCAGGTGATTGATGACAAGATTGCCGAGCTGACCCGGATTCGTGCCGCGCTGCAGAAAATCAATGATGCCTGCTGCGGGGATATCGATGATGATGCGACCCACTGCTCGATTCTGGCTGCGCTGGAATAGCCGCGCTGCGTGATGATGGTGTGTCCGCGCTGAAAAAAACAGAGCCAACCCGAAGGCTGGCTCTGGCATTGCTCAGATTGCTTTGAGTCTCCCGAAGGTTACTGGCAACCTTGTTAGAATGTCATGCTGACTCAGAAGTCGTAATTCATCGATACCCAGTAGTTACGGCCTGGGTTCACGTAACCTGACGTTGAGCGTGAAGTATCGAAGTAATCACCCGCGTATTCGCCGCCAATCACCTCCAGATCGGTGAAGTCTTTATCCAGCAGGTTGTACACCGCACCGTTCAGTTTCAGATCTTTGGTAATTGCGTAAGTGGCGCCCATGTTGACCACAGTCCAGGCTTTCAGGTTGCCTTTCTGGTCCATGATCGATTTCTGCGTATCGCTCAGGTTGTCGTAGTTGCTGGTGTAACGCGGCGTTTTACCATGGTATTCCGCACCCAGCCAGGCATCCAGTGACTCGCTGGCAATCCAGCGCACTTTGGCGTTCGCCATGTGTTTGGCCGTGTTACCAAATGGTGCACCGTCGTCATCGCCGCCGACCTGCTCGCTGTGGGTGTAGGTGTAGTTCAGGTTCATCGACAGATCATCGCGGAACAGCGGGAAGGATGAACCGACTTCGACCCCTTCAATTTTCGCTTTACCGACGTTTTCGTATGATGTCGTTGTGCTGTCGACATCGTAAGACTGGATCGCATTCTTGTAGTGGTTAACGAATACAGTCACGTTGGCTTTGAAGTTGTTGTCACCTTCGTAGTAAACACCAGTTTCGTAACTGGTGCTCTCTTCCGGATCCAGATCCGGGTTACCGATGACGTTAACGGTGCCACGGCCGGAGATACCGCTGATACCGTCATGCAGTTGCGCCAGGCTCGGCGTGCGGTAACCGGTGCTGACACCGCCTTTGACGGTCCAGTTCTGGTTGGCGTTCCATACCAGGTAGGCACGCGGGCTGACGTGACTACCGAATGAATCGTGGTGCTCGTAACGGGCGCCCAGAGTCAGGATCAGTGGATCGGCAAGATACCAGTCATCTTCCGCAAACAGGGCAAAGGTGTCTTGCTTAAAGGTTTCACCGGTTTTTTCCAGTACCACGCCATCTTTCATCTCTGCATGCCAGTACTGACCACCGATGGTGACAGAGTGGTCTGAACCGATATTAGTCATCAGTTTGCTGTTGACGATAGTGTTGCTGTTTTCCAGTTTACGATCTTTACCTATGGTTGCGCCGCTGAAGCCAGAGCGTGAAGTCAGCAGACGACCTTCGTTTTCAGTCACCATGTAAGAGGCATCGGACTGGATGCGACCGAAGTCAAAAGTGGATTCGTGACCGATAATGAGCTGATCTTCGTTGAATTTCAGCTCATCTTCATAACCACCACCGGAAGTGCCGACATCGCCCAACTGGCTGTCGCTGTTGTCATAAGTCTGGCGAGCGATATGACCGTCAACAAACACAGTGTGATCGTCGTTGATGTTGTAGCTCAGCTTACCGCCGATGTTGTAGTTGTCGCTCTCAGTCGGGTAAGGCGTACGGGATGCGCTGTTTTCGCTCAGCGAGGTAATGCTTGAACCTTCACGGTGCTTGATAGTGCCGCGCAGGTTGAGGTTCAGTTTGTCCTCAACTAACGGACCGGAAGTGTTGAAGCTCAGCGATGAGGTATCACCCCATTTATCGTGTTCCTGCAGGTTGTAACCCGCGCTGACGTTACCGACCCATTCTTTCTGATTCTTCTTGGTGATGATGTTGACCACACCACCAATCGCGTCAGAACCGTACAGGGTCGACATCGGGCCGCGGATCACTTCGATATGGTCAATCGCAGACAGCGGTGGTACGAAGCCATTGCCCATCTCACCAAAGCCGTTTGGTGTGGTGTCTGAACTGGCGGTTTGGCGGATACCGTCAATCAGGATCAGGGTATGGCTGCTGCTCATACCGCGGATGCTGATGTTGAGGCCACCGGTTTTACCTGTGCTGCTGCGCACGTCAACGCCTTCCAGGCCACTCAGCGCTTCACCGAGATCCATGTAGTTTTTCTCGGCCAGATCTTGCTGGCTGACTACTGAAATTGATGCCGGAGCATCGGTGATTTTTTTCTCTAAACCTGCATTGGCCGTGACCACCAGAGTTTCATCGGCGGCGGTTGCCGCAACACTGTTCACGGCATACAAGCTGGACAGAATAGAGATAGCTAGGGCTGAGTAGTGGAACTTCACGATTGTAAATCCTTGAAACAAAACGGTGAGAGGCGCGCATTATATTTATTAATGTTAACAATTATCAATACCATTCGTATTGGTTCTTGTGTCAGTAATGGCACGCAGAGTTGAGATGTGCTGACAGATATATTGATAGGGATGATGATTGGTTGCTCAAGAACTGCCCGGTTTGGGCAGTGAAAACCGGCTTGATACGCGGTTTGTGTAGCCATTATCTGAACTTATGCGAACAGATCTTTAGAATGTAAGTTTTTGTAAATTAATGTTATTTAATATATTTTTTCTTTGAGTAATGTGGCAAGGGCGGGCTGTGCGTTTTAAACGCGGCAGTAACGCAGGCAGTAAATCAGGCACTTGCATAGAGTGCTGGCAAACAAACGGAACCGGTCTTTAATGTGCAGGATGTGGGATGAGGTATTCCGTATTTGGAACGAATTATTTTCGCTCAGCAGTGTCCGTGGCGCTTTCGGCTGGAGATGAAGCACGTGCTTATTGGGGTTCAGAGGCGGGTTAGAGCCTGTTTTTAGCTGTCCGGCAGATAAAAAAGAGCGAACCAGACGGCTCGCTCAACATGGGGTAAAGGGCTGCGGCATGTCCGGCGCAGCCAAATTTTGTCATAGCGTGTTGGCGCCAGTCGGGGATTTACCCCCAAACCTCATCGGCGACCTGTTTGACCAGGGCGATTTTGGCCCACTGCTGCGCTTCACTCAGGGCGTTGCCTTCTTCGGTGGAGGCAAAACCGCATTGGGTGCTGAGGCACAGATTCTCCAGTGGTACGTACTGAGCTGCTTCTTTAATGCGCGCGACGATCGCGTCTGCCGGTTCCAGTTGACCTTCTTTGGAGGACACCAGCCCCAGCACCACTTGTTTGTTGGGGGCCAGTTTGGCGAGCGGGGCAAAGTCACCAGCGCGGTCGGTATCAAACTCAAGATAAAACGCCGAGACGGCAGACTCACCGAGCAGCACATCCGCGACCGGTGCGTAACCGCCCGTTGCGGCCCAGGTTGAGCGGTAGTTGCCACGACAGACGTGGGTGGTGAGGACCAGATCCTGCGGCGCGCCAAGCAGCGCTGCGTTATTCACCTTCACCAGTTTATTCAGCAGCGGTTGAATCGCGCCCTGATGCTCAAAGCCGTTCTCGTGGCTGTGGCCGCAGCCGCACGCGGCATCATTTTTTACGCTCGCTTGGGCGACTTTCGGGTCGGTCAGCATGCCCCAGGTACAATCGTCGAGTTGCAGGTTGCGACAGCCGGCGGCGTACAATTCAGCGATAAAGGTCTGATAAGCGGCGGCGATGTCGGCCAGCAGCTCGGCTTCATCCGGGTAGATGCTCTCGGTGTGGGCTTTATTGCACGGACGCAACAGCTCTTTTAAAAACTGGGCCGGGGCAGGAATGGTCAGGCGCGGGGTGACGCCTGGCGCAGCCAACGGTAGCAGAAACTTGAAATGTTCAATAAACGGGTGGTTGTGGCCGGAGATTTTGCCGCTCAGGCGGGTGCTTTCGGCGCGGGTTTCAACCGCGGCAAACTGGTAACCCTGCTCGATCTGCGCTTTTTCGACACCATTCAGCCCCCACATGAAATCGAGATGCCACCAACTGCGGCGAAACTCGCCATCGGTAATCACGTTCAGGCCGGCCTGTTGCTGCTTTTCCACCAGTTCAGTGATGGCACGATCTTCCACCGCGGTCAGTTGCGCTTGGTCGATAGTACCACTGGCGAAATCACGACGGGCCTGATGCAGATAATCCGGGCGAAGGTAACTGCCGACAACGTCAGCACGAAAAGGAGGAAGTACAGTAGACATAGCAAGGCGCCTCTCGGTGAATGATTAATGGGTGTAGGGTTAAATTATCGGATGTCCGGACGGCTGTTAAGGGATGCTTTTTCATGCTGAGTATGAAATTAATTCACTATAGAGTGGTAAAGGCATGCTGTGATGAAGATCGGATGAATTTTCAGCGTGATTGATTTGTGCTTGCCGGCCATGCCTTGTAGATTAGGACCTTGTTTGCTGCTTTGGCGACCTCGCCCCTCTGCTATCCCCGGGCTGTGCCGGGACCAACCTGTGTAAGGACACACCATGCTGGCTGCATTTATTGTCGCAATTCTCCCGGTGCTTATGATTGCGCTGCTCGGCGCTCTGCTGAGCAAAAAGACTGCTTATCTGGATGACCCCAACCTGCCTCGGCTGGTGGTCAATGTCGCGATGCCGTGCCTGCTGCTGCACTCGATGCTTGGCAGTCACATTGATTTTCTTGGTATGAGCAAGTTGGTACTGGGCGCAGTTACGGCATTGCTGGCAATGGTGGTGGCAACCTGGCTGGTGCTCAAAGCAACGGGCCAGCCACTGCGTTTTTACCTGCCGGTGCTGGTTAACCCGAATACCGGTAACCTGGGTATTCCGATCGCTTACTCTCTGCTTGGTGAGCAGGGATTGGCCGGCGCGGTGATCATCTCTTCGATTATTGAAATCAGCCACTTTACCTTAGGGATGGGCATGATGTCCGGCACCTATTCAGCGCGCAAGCTGGTGGCCAATCCGCCGATGCTGGCGTTGCTGGTCAGTGCCGTATTGCTTGGGCTGAATGTGCCGATTCCGGAGTTTCTGCTGCGGGCGTTCGATATGATCGGCAGTATTACCGTGCCGGTGATGCTACTGATGCTGGGCCGCGCCCTGGCGCACATGAAGGTGCGCGAAGCGCCTTGGTTTAAGCTGGCGCTGATGTCGGTCTACCGCCCGCTGATTGGCCTGTTGACCGCCTGGGGCGCTGCGCTGCTGTTCCAGTTGTCACCGTTGCATACCGCCAACCTGATGATCGCCTGCTCGATGCCGGTCGCGGTGCTGAATTATCTGTTCGCGACCCGCTTTAACGGCCCGGTCAATGACGTCGCCGGTCTCACTTTTCTGACTCTACCGACTGCGCTGGTGGCGCTGGTGATTATCAAGTTATGGGTGATTGTGTAGACAGAGGTGTACGGGATTACCCCGACATAAACAATTCTTGTCACATCAGAGAGCCCGCTATTTGGCGGGCTCTCTGATCAGGCAGAACAATGACTACTTGCGAATGTGGTGCAGGACCAACTCGCTCAGCAGCTCTGGTGCTTCCACTGAGGGAACATGACCGATATGCTGCAGTACTTTCGGTGCCGCAGCATTGCTCGATTGAGCCAGTTGCTGCAGTGATTGCGGCGGGGTCGCGACATCATCACTGCCGGCGATCAGCAACAGCGGTACGCTAGGTGGTAGCCGTTGCAACTGCTGACGATAGTCCGCCGCACCGAGCATTTCACACAGCACAGCATAGCTCTCATCGTCCACCTGATTCAAACAGTGCTGCCAGCCGCTCAGCAGTGCCGGCTGATGGCGGCAGGCTTCACTGCCAAACCAGCGTGCGACAATGTCTTCGGCCATAGTGCTCAGGCTATGAGTGCGCACCGCACCGGCGCGGGTAGCCCAGCCATCCGGCGTGCCGATGACTGCGCCGGTATTGGTCAGGGTTGCGGACAGCAGGCTCTCGCTGTGCCGGGTCAGTAGCTGCTGACCGATGACGCCGCCAATCGAGGTGCCGATAAAATGAAACTGTTCTGCCCCGGCGTGCTCAGTCAGAGCCAGTAGGTCCTGGGCGAGGTTCTCCGCGTTCAGTGTTGTCTCGCCATTTGACCAGGGGCTGCTGGCACCATGGCCGGGCAGATCCCAGCTCAGCACACAAAACTCTGGCAGCAGAAAAGGCAGCAGTTCGTCCCAGACGCTCTGGTTCATGCCGAGCGGATGAGCCAGAACCAGTAACGGTTTTTCCCTGGCACCCAGCAGGCGAAAGCCCAGGGTGCGGCCCTGGCGGGTGAGAAATTGCATGTTAACTCCTTGCTGTTAAGCTCGTTCTATCAGGACCGCAATGCCCTGACCAACGCCGACGCACATGGTGCACAGGGCGTAGCGGTCACCGCTGCGCTGCAGCTGGTGGGCGGCGGTCATCAGCAGTCGCGCGCCGGACATACCAAGCGGATGACCGAGCGCAATCGCACCGCCATTCGGGTTGACGCGCGGATCATCGTCGGCCACGCCCAGTTCACGCAGCACCGCCAGACCTTGCGCGGCAAACGCTTCATTCAGTTCGATAACGTCGATATCATGGATGCTGATCGCTTGTTTTTCCAGCAGTTTCTTCACCGCAGGCACCGGGCCAATCCCCATAATCCGAGGTTCCACCCCGGCGGTCGCCATACCAAGAATTTTCGCCATCGGTGTCAGACCGTGCTGTTTGACCGCTTGTGCGCTGGCGACCAGCATGGCTGCGGCGCCGTCATTGACGCCTGAAGCGTTACCGGCGGTGACGCTGCCGTTCTCGCGAAACGGAGTCGGCAGGGCGTTGAGTTTTTCCAGTGTGCTCGGACGTGGGTGTTCATCGTGCTCAAACACCAGTGGCTCCTGTTTCCGCCGTTCAATGACCAGCGGTACGATTTCTTCTTTGAAAATTCCGGCCGCCTGCGCCGCGGCGGTTTTTTGCTGCGAGCGGAAGGCGAACAGATCCTGATCAGCGCGGGAGATGGCAAATTGCTCCGCTACGTTCTCGGCGGTTTCCGGCATCGCATCGACACCGTATTGTGCCTTCATCAGCGGATTGACGAAGCGCCAGCCGATGGTGGTGTCTTCGATGGCCTGACCGCGGGTGAAGGCAGCATCCGCTTTGCCCATGACATACGGCGCGCGCGACATCGATTCCACTCCGCCCGCCAGCACCAGCTCCATTTCACCGGACCGGATGGCGCGAAATGCGGTACCGACTGCATCCATGCCTGAGCCACACAGGCGGTTGATGGTGGTTCCCGGGACCGAAGTCGGCAGACCGGCCAACAGTGAGGACATGCGGGCGACGTTGCGGTTGTCTTCGCCAGCCTGATTGGCTGAGCCCATAATCACTTCATCAATGGCCGCGGGATTGAGCCCGGGTGCCTGTTCCAGAACTGCTTTGAAGATGTGCGCGGCCAGGTCGTCCGGGCGTACGCCGGATAAGGTGCCACCAAAGCGGCCGATGGCCGAGCGGCGTGGATTACACAGGTATACATCAGTCATAGCGGTTGTCCTCAGGCTGTCGGTTGGGCAGCGTGTTGCGTTTGGGTACGCTGCTTAAGATCGCGCAGCACGTTCAGTTCGGTCTCGGTCGGGGCCGGAGTGGTTTGCAGATCAGCAGCAAAACGCACTGCCCAGCCGGTGGCTTCAGTGACCTGTGCACGGCTGACGCCAGGATGCAGCGACACTACCACTAGTTCTTTGGTGGCCGGGTCTGGTTTGAGAATACACAAATCGGTGATGACCACCGTCGGGCCGTTACCTAGATTTGGCACGTTATCGCGTGCTTTTCCGTCACGGCCAAAGCCGACGGTGGTAATGAAATCGACGTTTTCCACGAAGGTGCGTTTAGAGTGTTTGACGGTGATAAACACTTCTTTGGCGTTGGTGGCAATCTCTGGTGCACCGCCGCCGCCTGGCAGACGTACTTTCGGTGCGCGGTAGTCGCCGACCAGGGTGGTGTTGAGATTGGCAAAGCGGTCAATCTGTGCGGTGCCGAGAAAGCCGACACTGACGTGGCCGCCCTGCAGCCAGTAGCGGAACATTTCCGGTACGGAGACGGTGGTCAGCGCACTTTTGCACAACTCACCGTCCCCAATTGACAGTGGCAGAATATCCGGGCGGGTTTGCAGGGTGCCGGATTCGTAAATCAGAGTGATGTCCGGTGCGTGGGTCAGGCGCGCCAGGTTGGCCGCTTCGCTCGGCAGACCGATGCCGACAAAGCAGGTCATGTCGTTATTCAGGGCGCGTGCGGCAGTGATGCTCATCATCTCCGCTGAGGTAAATTCCATACTCATTAGTTCACTCCTTGTTCAAACACGCTGTCTTGCAGCCAGACCTGGAATCGTTCACGGTCGCGGGCAATACCATCCCACTCTTTATAAAACGCGTTATTACGCTCGTAATAGCCGAGCGCGTAAGACGGGCTGGCGCCACGTGGTGCTTCGGCAATCGCGCTGATGGCCCAGGCTGGCAGCACACAGGCATTTACAGAGGCTTGCAGGTCATCAACGATTTCTTCTACCGTGACGATGCTGTGTTTGGCTGCCAGTACCGCTTCTTTCTGCACGCCGACGATTCCTTCGATCAAGACGTTGCCCTGGCGATCCGCGCGCTGGGCATGGATCACGGTTACGTCAGGACGAATGGAGGGCACCGCTGCCAGGCGCTCAGCCGTAAACGGGCATTCGATGAATTTTATCTGCTCGTTCACTTTGGGCAGATCGCTGCCGACATAGCCGCGCAGCACCGCCAGTGGCAGACCGGAAGCACCCGCTTCATAGGCGCAAGCCATGGCTGCATGGCTGTGCTCAAAGATTTCCAGCTGATGCGGCCAGCCTTTTTCTACCGCATCACGCAGGCGGTGCAGCGAGCCGACGCCCGGATTACCGCCCCAGGAAAAGATCAGTTTATTGACGCAGCCGGCACCGATCAGCTGGTCGTAAATCAGGTCCGGAGTCATGCGGATTAAGGTCAGGTCACGTTTCTCCTGACGTATGATTTCGTGCCCGGCAGCGAAGGGAATCAGGTGCGTAAAACCTTCCATCGCAATGCTATCGCCGTCCTTGATGTACTTGTTCACCGCATCCCGCAGAGAGAGGAATTGAGCCATTGTAGGGTCTCCTTGATGTTCTGTTTGTTATTTGTGCGTATTACGAACATTAATTCACTATACGAACAACTATGGATCAGATCGAAATGGATCGTCAAGGACAAATTTTCACCAGTTCGTAAAAAGAACGGATGTTCGTAATACGAACAAGCTGCTACCATGACGACGAACGAATTGATCGACAGGGCAGGAAAAGCAGATGGATGAACAGGTTCTTCAACCCGGGGACCGGGATTATGTCGGTGCGCTGGCGTCGGGGCTGGAAGTGTTGCAGGCGTTTGATGCCGAGCACCGGCGCATGACGGTCAGTGAAGTTGCGGCGAAGACGGCGATGGATCGCGCTAAAGCGCGCCGTTTCCTGCTTACGCTGGTGGCACTGGGATTTGTCAAACAGAGCGGACGCCAGTTCGAACTGACACCGCGGGTGTTGCAGCTCGGTTATGCCTATCAGGCGTCTAATCAGTACCGGATGGTGATTCAGCAATACCTGGAAGAGATCACCGATGAACTGGGTGAGTCATCATCGCTGGCTGTTCTGGATGGTGATGAAGTGGTTTACGTGGTGCGCTCGGCGGCGCGTCATCGTCTGATGGCGATTACTCTCTCGGTTGGTACCCGTTTACCGGCCGCATATACATCGATGGGGCGGGTGCTGCTCAGCCATCTGCCAGATCCGCAGCTCGATGCGGTGCTAGAGCGGGCAGAGCTGGAAGCCTTTACGCCGTATAGCCTGACCGATCGCACTCAGCTACGCGCCGAAATTATCAAGGTACGTGAGCAGGGCTACTCGGTGGTCGACCAGGAGCTGGATCTCGGCCTGCGTTCGGTGGCGGTGCCGGTGTTCTCCGGGGCTGGTGAGCTGCTCGGGGCCGCCAATATTAGCACCAATGGCGCGCGAGTATCGATGGAAACCTTGCTTGAGAGCTACCTGCCTCGCCTGCAGCTGCTGGCAGACAAGGTTAGACAGACCACCCGCTGAGGCCGCAGTTCCGCTAGGGATAACGGCCGGCGCGGCGGTTTTCGACCAGCTCCTCGATGATGGTATTGACCAGACGCATGCGGGCGTTAAGACGCTCGCCCCTGCGCCGTGAGGCGATAACCGGAATGGTCAGGTTCGGGTCATCACAATTGACGTAGCTGACCCCTTCGCGGTTAAGCTTGCGCACCTGATCCGGCACCAGGGTAAAGCCCATGTCGGATGCCACCAGGGACAATGCGGTCTGTAGATCATTGACCTGCTGGCTGACCCGCAACTGCATGCCGCGGTTGTGGAACAGGTGCTGGATAATATCGGCAAACTTAGGCCCGGGACCGGCCGGAAAGGCCACCATCGGGTAGGCAGCCAGTTCCTGCAAGGAGGGCGGGTGGTCAGTGAGCGGATGCCCGACCGGTACTGCGGCGATCAGCGGCTCATTAAACAGCAGCTCCTGCTCGACATCCGGGTCACTGATGTTGACCCGGCCAAAACCAATATCAATCTTACCGCTTTTCAGCGCTTCCACCTGCTCCTGGGTTTTCAGTTCATGCAGCACGATTTCCAGATTCTTGTTCTGACGCAGGCGCCGTACCATCAGCGGCAGCTGGCCGTAAAAAACCGACGGCACAAAGCCAATTGAAAACAGCGATTTACGGTGCCGGGCAATGCGCTGGGTATCTTCAATTGTGGTATCCATTTTATCGAGCAGCTGTTTAGCCTGCTCAAGAAAAAAGCTTCCGGCATCGGTCAGTTCCAGCCCGCGCGCTTTGCGGATAAACAGGGTCGCGCCGATTTCTTCTTCCAGCTGTTTGATTTGGCGGGTCAGCGGCGGCTGAGTAATAAATAACTTTTCTGCGGCTCTGGTCAGGTTGCCTTCTTCGGCGACGACAACGAAGTAGCGCAGGTGTCTGAGTTCCATCCATACCTCCAAGGTATTGCTCACTACCTATTTGATATTGGTTGAGAGTGATGAATTTATGTACTGTTGGATCTAACAGCTGATTAACATTGTATTAACATTCATCGGAGAGCACATGTCTGCAACCATTCATTCCATTGAAACAATGCTGGTCGATATCCCGACTATCCGTCCACACAAGTTGTCCGTGGCGACCATGGGAGTACAGACCATGGTTATCGTGCGCATTAAAGACTCCGACGGACTGGAAGGAATTGGGGAAGCGACCACCATAGGCGGGCTGGCCTATGGTCCGGAAAGCCCGGAGAGTGTCAAGGTTACCATCGACACTTACTTCCAACCACAACTGCTCGGTCAGCCTGCGGGTGCCATCAACAAACTGCGGGTTACGCTGAATAAAACTGTGGTCGGTAACAACCTGGCCAAGTCTGCGATTGAAACTGCGCTGCTGGATCTGGAGGGTAAACGTCTTAACAAACCCGTTGCAGAACTGCTTGGTGGTCGCTTGCATTCACACCTGCCGGTGCTGTGGACCCTGGCTAGCGGCGATACCTCCAGAGATATCGATGAGGCGATGAGCCTGATTGCCCAGCGTCGCCATTGTGATTTCAAACTCAAGATTGGCTCCCGGGCCCTGAAAGAAGATATTCGCCATGTGGTGGCGATCAAACAGGCATTGGGTGACAGCGCCAGTGTGCGGGTTGATGTCAATCAGGCCTGGGATGAAGCCAGTGCGGCGATCGCGATGGCGGCTTTCCAGGACGGCGGGGTTGATCTGGTTGAGCAACCGACGCCGATGAAAGATTTCGCCGCGCTGGTGCGTTTGTCGCAGAAATTCGAACTGGCGATTCTGGCCGATGAAGCGGTCGCCGATGGCAAGGATATGTACAACCTGGCAGCTGCCGGATTCAGCGGCGCGGTGGCACTTAAAATAGCCAAAGCCGGCGGGCCGCTGCAGGCACTGCGTCAGGCCTCGGTTGCGCAGGCTGCCGGTATCGGTTTGTATGGCGGCACCTTACTAGAAGGCACGATTGGCACGGCGGCCTCACTGCACGCCTGGTCGACTCTGGAGACTCTGCACTGGGGGACCGAGATGTTTGGTCCGCTGCTGATGAAAGATGACATTGTGGTCAAGCCACTGCAGTTTCACGACAACGGTGTATCACTGCCGACCGGTCCGGGTCTGGGTATCGAAATAGATGAAGACAAGCTGGCTTATTACCGCCGCCGCTAGGTCTGACTGATTAAGGTTATCAGGCCAGGCCTTTATGCAGGTGTGGCCTGGTGAGGAATTTCGCTCTGAACAAGGAGAACTCATGTTATTTAAAGTGGAAATGAAGGTAAATATCCCGCACGACATGCCGAGTGATATTGCCAATGAGATCAAAGCGCGTGAAAAAGCTTACTCACAGGAGTTGCAGCAACAGGGTAAATGGCGTCATCTGTGGCGCGTTGCCGGCAGCTATTCCAATGTCAGCATTTTCGATGTCGCTGATAACGATGAACTGCAGCAACTGATCGGTAACCTGCCGCTGTTTCCGTACATGGAGATCACGGTCGCACCCTTGTGCCGCCATCCGTCCTCAATTCGTGAGGATGACAGCTAAATCAGCCCAACAAAAACTGACAAACAACCAAACCAATAACAACAATAAAGCAGTTCATTAGCCAATAACGATTACCTCAAAGCAAGGATAGAACCAATGAACGTGAAAACCCTACACACTACAGAAGTACAAGACCTGCTGGAAAAAGTCGCTGGATTCAATAACCCGAATGGTGACCAGCGAGTGAAAACTATCGTGCATCGCGTCATGCATGATGTGTTTAAAATCATTGAGGATTTAGACATCACGCCGGATGAGTTCTGGCAGGCGGTGTATTATATCAACCAATTGGGTAAAAACGGTGAAGCAGCGCTGCTGGCCCCCGGGTTGGGGATGGACAAATACCTCGATATTCGCTCGGATGCTGCGGATGAGCAGGCTGGCCTTGCCGGCGGTACACCGCGCACGATCGAAGGTCCGTTGTATGTGGCGGGTGCGCCGCAAAGCGAGGGCTTTGCGCGGATGGATGACGGCACTGACACGGATGCGGAGCCAATGCTACTGACCGGTGTGGTCAGCGATGAGCAGGGCAATCCGCTGGCAAATGCAATCGTGGATGTATGGCATGCCGACAGCAAAGGTGCTTATTCTTACTTTGACCAGTCACAGAGTGAATATCATCTGCGTCGCCGTATTGTAACGGACGAGAACGGTCGCTATACCGCACGTTCTATTATCCCGGCCGGCTACGGTTGTCCGCCGGAAGGGTCTACCCAGCAACTGCTCAATCAGCTGGGCCGTCATGGCAATCGTCCCGCCCACATTCACTTCTTTATTTCTAAACCCGGCTTTAAACATCTCACCACGCAAATCAATCTGGCCGGTGATGAGTACACCTATGATGACTTCGCTTTTGCAACCCGTGATGAGCTGGTGGTGGAAGCGGTACGTATTGACGATGCCGCGCAGGGCGATGCATTCGGCCTGAGTGCACCGTTTACCCGGGTTGAATTTAATATTCAGCTGGTTGCGACCAATAAAGCCGAATTGCAGGAGCGTCACCTGCGTCAGCGCGCACTGCAAGAGCAAGGCTGAAGCGCTTTTTAACCCCACCATACTTGTAAACCTGGTTTGTTGTCTGACGCCATCCCTAACGGATGGCGCGGGTTGCTGCAGCCGCGATTTCGCATGGTCGTTGCAGTATTTCCCTTACGGCACAGTTCTTGTCGTCAACACGTGGCAACAAGCCGGTGAAAAGGCAGCCCAGAATAAGGAAGCATCATGATGAACAATAAACTGACCCAGCTGGCCGATAAAGTCCGTAATGCCGTTGTCGCTGACCCGCACAGCGGCCGTTACCAGTGCGACCGCGGCATCTTTACCGATCCCGACTTGTTTGAACTGGAAATGAAATACATCTTTGAAGGGAACTGGGTTTACCTGGCTCATGAAAGCCAGATCCCAAATCCGGGTGACTATTATGCGGTGACGGTCGGACGCCAGCCGGTGATCATCACCCGCAGCAAAGAAGGCGATCTGAAAGCCATTCTTAACACCTGTTCCCATCGCGGGGCGACGTTATGCCGTAAAAAACGCGGTAACAAAGCCTCGTTTACCTGTTCGTTCCATGGCTGGACCTTTCGTAATGACGGCAAGCTGCTCAAAGCTAAAGATCAGAAAAAAGGTGGTTATCCTGAGCAGTTTAACAGCGAAGGCTCACATGACCTGAAACAGATGGCCCGGTTTGGTAATTATCGCGGCTTTCTGTTCGGCAGCCTGAACGCGGATGTCCTGCCGCTGCAAGAGCATTTGGGCGAAACCACCAAGATCATCGACAACATCGTTGATCAGGCCGAAGACGGCCTGGAGCTCTTACGCGGCAGTTCGACTTATACCTATGAAGGTAACTGGAAACTGACCGCTGAGAATGGCGCCGATGGTTACCATGTCAGTACCGTGCACTGGAACTACCTCTCAACCATGGGCCAGCGTAACTATGAAAATGGCGGCACCGAAGCGGTGGATGCCAAAAGCTGGTCGGCGGAAGGCGGTTTCTACTCGTTTGAACACGGCCACATGATGCTATGGACCCGTTTGCTCAACCCGCAGGTGCGTCCGGTGTACAGCCAGCTTGATCGCCTGGTCAGCACCTTTGGTGAAGCCCGTGCCGACTCGATTGTGCGTACCACCAAGAATTTATGCCTCTATCCAAACGTCTATCTGATGGATCAGTTCTCGACTCAGATCCGGGTCTCGCGTCCGATCGACGTCAATAAAACCGAAGTCACGATTTACGCTTTTGCTCCCAAAAATGAACCGGCTGATCTGCGCGCCAAACGCATTCGCCAGTATGAAGATTTCTTCAATGTATCGGGGATGGGTACGCCGGATGACCTGGAAGAGTTCCGTGCCTGTCAGGATGGTTATGAAGCACGTGGCGCGCGCTGGAATGACATGAGCCGCGGTGCGGCGCACTGGATTGACGGCCCGGATGCACATGCCGAGCAACTTAATATGCAGCCGCAAATGAGCGGAGTGAAGCCGGAAGATGAGGGCTTGTATGTCAATCACCATCAGCACTGGCAACACGAAATAACCCGTGCCATTGAAGCCGAATTATCCCTGCTTATTCCGGTTCAGACAGAGGAGACCAGCGCATGACTCTGAGTTATCACGATATCGAACAGTTTATCAGCCGTGAAGCCCGTTACCTGGATGACCGGGACTGGGACGGCTGGCTGGCGTGTTATCACGCGGATGTTACCTACTGGATGCCGGCCTGGGATGATGACGATGAACTGACCGAAGATCCGCAAAGCGAAATTTCACTGATTTACTACCCCAACCGCCAGGGACTGGAAGACCGCGTCTACCGTCTCAAGACCGAGCGCTCCGGGGCCAGCTCTTTGCCGGAGCCGCGCACCAAGCATTTCATCAGCGGGCTGGAGATTTTGTCGCAGCAGGGCGAAGAGGTGCAACTGCGTTTTAACTGGCTGACTAAATCGTACCGTTACAAGAAAACTCAGGAGTATTACGGCACTTCATTTTACACCCTGGACTTGCAGAGCGGCGAGCCGCTGATCCGCTTTAAAAAAATTGTGCTGACCAACGACTGTATTAACCAGGCGATTGACGTTTATCACTTGTGAACCAGGCCAGGAGTATGACTATGACTTACAACATTGCCCTCAATTTTGAAGATGGTGTCACCCGGATGATTCGCTGTAATGAAGGCGAAACTGTCCTCGATGCGGCTTATCGTGCCCAGCTTAACTTGCCGATGGATTGTTCCGATGGGGTGTGCGGCACCTGTAAAGGGGCCTGTCGTCAGGGGCGCTACGATCTCGGCGACGAATATATTGATGACGCGCTGACTGATGATGAAGCGGGTCAGGGATTGGTGTTGACCTGCCAGATGGTGCCGCACAGTGATTGTGTGGTCGAGATCCCGGCCGCTTCGTCTCTGTGCAGCAAGGGAGCCAGCCAGGCGGTGACGGCCACTGTCACTGCGGTCACACAGATGTCGCCGACGGCGATTGAGCTGACGCTGCAGGCCGATAGCGACATGGGTTTTCTGCCGGGCCAGTACGTCAATATCACGGTACCGGGCACCAGCGAGACCCGCGCCTATTCCTTCAGTTCACAGCCGGGCAGCCGCAGCCTGAGCTTTTTGATCCGCAATGTACCGGGCGGGCTGATGAGCAGTTGGTTAACGGAGCAGGCACAGCCGGGGGATTCTCTGACCCTGACCGGGCCGATGGGGGTGTTCTATCTGCGTGCGGTCGAGCGTCCGCTATTGATGCTGGCCGGTGGCACCGGGCTGGCCCCGTTTCTCGCTATGCTGCAACATCTGCAGCAACAGGGGTGCCCTCAACCTGCACACCTGATCTACGGCGTCACCAATGATGAAGATTTGGTGTGTGTTCAGGCGTTGCAGGCATTTGCCGCGAGCATCGACAACTTCAGCTTTACCACCGTGGTGGCCAGCGCCGACAGTACTCATCCGCGTAAAGGTTATGTGACCGGTCATATGCAGGATGCGCCGCTTGAACACGGTGAAGTGGATGTCTACCTGTGTGGTCCGCCGCCGATGGTCAATGCGGTGCTGGGTTACTTTGAGCAGCAGGGCATCACGCCGCACTCGTTCCATTACGAGAAATTCACCGCCAGCACGCCGGCGGCTGTTCCTCTGGCTGAGGAGCAAGTGGCATGAGCGCGCGATTTAGTAATCAAGTGATGGTGGTGACCGGTGCAGCGCAGGGGATAGGTAAACGTGTTGCCGAGCGTGCCGGCAGTGAAGGCGCCCGTCTGCTGCTGGTCGATATTGCCGACTATGTGCATGGCGTGGCGGCTGAGCTGCGTGATAACGGCATTGAGGTGCAGGTCGTGCAGGCTGACCTTGAAACTTGGGAGGGCGCGCAGCAGGTGATGGCCGAAGCTAAACAGACCTATGGCCGCATCGATATTCTGATTAACAACGTCGGTGGCACGATTTGGGCTCAGCCTTATGAGGAGTATCAGCCCGAGCAGATCGAGAAGGAGATACGGCGCTCGCTGTTTCCGACCTTATGGTGTTGCCGGGCCGTGATCCCTTATATGCTCGAGCAGGGCCGTGGTGCTATCGTCAATGTCTCGTCGGTGGCGACCCGTGGTCTGATGCGCGTTCCGTATGGTGCAGCCAAAGGCGGCGTGAATGCGCTGACGGTCAACATGGCGTTTGAGTATGCCCAGCAGGGGATCCGTATTAATGCTACGGCTCCGGGAGGGACGGAAGCTCCGCCGCGTCTGACGCCGCGCAACAGTGAAGCGCAGGGGGATCGGGAGCAGCTGTGGTATCAGCAGTTAATCGATCAGACCAATCAGACCAGCCTGATGCATCGCTACGGCACCCTGGATGAGCAGGCAGATCCGATTCTGTTTCTGGCCTCCGAGGCCGCGAGCTATATCACCGGCACCATTCTGCCCGTCGCCGGCGGCGATGTGGGCTGATGCCGCCGTCAGCCAACCGGCTTTCCGGCCGAGAAGTTATCTCTGACAGTGCGTTCTGACTGAGTGGTTAAACAGAGAAGTGCGCCAGGAAAGGCGGCTGACTAGTACAATACATGGAGTAACAGAGCATGAAAAATATCGACGTCAATGACGCGATTGATAACGCGAAGTTTCATTCTTTTCACTGGAAGGTGCTGTTCTGGTGCACCTTAATTATTATCTTTGATGGCTATGATCTGGTGATTTACGGTGTGGTTCTGCCGATTCTGATGAGCCAGTGGCAGCTCGACCCTTATGTTGCCGGTCTGCTTGGCAGCAGCGCCCTGCTCGGCATGATGTTTGGTGCGGTCGGATTCGGCATGCTGTCAGACAAATGGGGGCGCAAGAAGACCATTCTGGCCTGTGTGATTCTGTTTAGTGTCACCAGTGCGATTAATGGCCTGGTGACGTCGCCGTGGCAGTTTGGTCTGCTGCGCTTTATTGCCGGACTCGGCATTGGCGGAGTCATGCCGAATGTGGTGTCACTGATGAGTGAGTATTCACCCAAGAAAAGTCGCAGTACGCTGGTGGCTCTGATGTTTTCCGGATACGCGGTGGGCGGCATGATGTCAGCGGGGCTTGGTATCTGGATCGTGCCGAATTACGGCTGGGAAATCATGTTCTACCTAGCGGCGCTGCCACTGCTGTTGCTGCCGATTATGATCAAGGCATTACCGGAATCGGTCACGTTTCTGGTTGTGCAGGGACGGCAAAGTGAGGCTGGTCAGCTGATGCTGCAGGTGGAGCCGGATATCGATCTCGCGGCGGGCGATAAGCTCGTGCTGACCGAGGCAGGCAAACAGAAAGCGCCGGTGCTTGAGTTGTTCAGTCGCGGCCGGGCGTTTAGCACCATGATGTTCTGGGTGGCCTTCTTCTGCTGTCTGCTGATGGTGTACGCGCTGGGCTCCTGGTTACCCAAACTGATGTCGCAGGCCGGTTACGCGCTCAGCTCCAGCCTGATGTTTCTGCTGGTGCTCAATATCGGGGCGATTATTGGTGCGGTCGGCGGCGGCTGGCTGGCGGACCGTTTCTCACTGCGCTCAGTGCTGGTCTCCTTTTTTATTGCCGGCTCCTTATCCCTGATGGCGCTGGGCTACCCGCATCCTACCACGCTGCTCTATCTGTTGATGGGTATTGCCGGTGCGACCACGATTGGTTCGCAGATCCTGCTTTACGCGTATGTGGCACAGTATTACCCGGCCAACATCCGCTCCACCGGTTTGGGCTGGGCTTCCGGAGTAGGGCGTAATGGTGCCATCTTCGGCCCTATGGTTGGCGGTACACTGCTGGCACTTGCTCTGCCGCATCATATGAACTTCCTAGTGCTGGCGGTGCCCGGGGTGATAGCCACCATTTCAATTGCCCTGGTCGGGCGGCGCTTTGGTAGCAAACCGGCCCTGGCCGCTGAAAGCTAACCCTGCCCCATTCTCTTTATCAGCAACGTCTGCAGCGGTAAAAGTTCAGCGTATAAAAAAGCCAAACCCGCTTGGGTTTGGCTTTGAATGCTTGCACTAATTGGAAATTAGTTCATGCCGTATTTTTTCAGTTTCTTACGAAGAGTACCACGGTTGATACCCATCATGGTTGCTGCGCGAGTCTGGTTGCCGCGAGTGTACTGCATGATAGTGTCTAGGAGTGGTTGTTCAACTTCAGCTAGAACTAATTCGTAAAGTTCTGTGACTTCCTGACCGTTTAATTGAGCCAGGTAGTTTTTAAGAGACGCTTTAACTGAATCACGTAGTGGCTTTTGCGTGATTTGATCTTGTGAAGTTACGGTAGTTACTGTTAAAGCTTCTGAAGTCAGATTTTGTTCGAACATATTCGGTCTAGCTCTTCTCTTAATTATGATGCAACGTTATCAAAATAACCTTCCAATACCTCTAACTGCAGTGGTGCTGCTTCGATGGCATTGAAGGTACGGCGAAACTCACTCGCCTGCTCATGTTCTTTGAGATACCACCCAACGTGCTTGCGCGCGATGCGTGGGCCTAAATACTCACCATAAAACTGATGGAGAGCCTTCACATGACCAAGCAGGATGTCTTTCACTTCCGCATAGGGAAGATCAGGCATCGTGGTGCCGTTTTCCAAATAGTGTTGGATTTCCTGGAAAATCCAAGGACGTCCCTGGGCAGGGCGTCCAATCATTAAAGCGTCCGCGCCGGTGTACTCCAGCACATACCTGGCCTTCTCCGGACAATCGATATCACCGTTAGCGATGACCGGAATTTGAATAGCCTGTTTGACCGCTTTAATGCTGTCGTATTCCGCCTCACCTTTGTACATGCAGGTACGGGTTCGCCCATGAAGCGCCAGTGCCTGAATGCCGCAGTCTTCGGCAAGTTTAGCGATTTGGACGCAGTTTTTATTGTCTGTGTCCCAGCCGGTCCGGGTTTTCAGTGTCACAGGGACACTCACTGCATCCACTACCGCTTTCAGGATGTCTTCGATCACATCCGGGTAGCGCAGCAGGGCAGAACCAGCCAGCTTCTTGTTCACTTTCTTTGCCGGGCAGCCCATGTTGATGTCGATGATTTGCGCACCGTTCTCAACGCTGAACTGGGCCGCATCGGCCATCAGCTGTGGGTCGCTTCCCGCAATCTGTACAGAGCGAATGCCCGATTCGCCTTCATGCACCATGCGGTTTCTCGACTTGTCTGTTTTCCACAGAGCCGGGTTAGCGGACATCATTTCACTGACGGCCATACCAGCCCCGTAACGGAGGCACAACTCTCGAAACGGTCTGTCGGTGACACCAGCCATAGGTGCGACGATTAGATTGTTCTTAAGTTGATAATTTCCGATTTTCAAAACGTGTTCACAGCTTCATACCAGCAAGGGCGCGCATTTTACGCATTTTTTCGATGCGTGAAAAGACTAATATTTGAGCATTTACAAAATGTTTTGGTAAATGGTCTATTTTTCAGTCAATTAGCGCGCAAAGTCTTATCTAGCCTTGTTTGCGACCGGACACACGGCACCATTCTTCCTTCTCTGCGATAGGATCCAGTTGCAGTTCATCACGGTAATAATCAGCCACATCTTCGGCCTGAGTGTTAAGCACGCCGGACATCGCCAGCAGACCGCCTGGTTTAATCAGGCTCTTGATCACCGGTGACAGCTCACGCAGCGGGCCGGCCAGAATATTGGCGACCACGACGTCCGCCACCAGGCCTTGTGGCTGGTCTTGTGGCAGGAAGACTTCAATCTGGTCAGCGACGCCGTTACGTTCAGCGTTATCTTTACTCGCCAGCAGCGCCTGTGGGTCGATATCGATACCGATCACGCGTGCGGCGCCGAGTTTAATTGCGGCAATCGCCAGGATGCCGGAGCCACAACCGAAGTCGATGACGGTTTTGCCCGCCAGATCGAGGGAGTCAAGCCATTGCAGACACAGCGCTGTGGTCGGGTGGGTACCGGTGCCGAACGCCAGGCCCGGATCAAGCAGGACATTCACTGCGCTCGGATCCGGAATATCGCGCCAGCTCGGGCAAATCCACAGACGTTCGCCGAACTTCATCGGGTGGAAGTTATCCATCCACTCGCGTTCCCAGTCCTTATCTTCGATCTGCTCAACTTTATGGGCAAAATCCTGCGCCAACAGCTGGCTATGATGAATCTGTTCCAGTACCCAGGCAGTGTCTGCTTCGGCATCGTAAAGGGCAAGAACGTCGGTATCGCCCCACAAACGGGTTTCACCCGGCAGAGGTTCAAACACAGGGGTATCTTTTGCATCCATGAAGGTGACCGACAGCGCACCGGTTTCTTCCATCAGCATGTCACTGATGGCTTCTGCGTTTTCGTTGGTCGCATTGAGTTTAATTTGAATCCAAGGCATGGCTCTTGCTCTCTTCAGTTCGTTCAGTTGGCGCAGAGTGTAGCAGATTTAGCGAGCTTTTATAGAAGCAGTGGCGTTTGTACTCCAGCAGCAGCTTGTGTAGCGCGGCTGCGTCTTTTAGCGCAGTCATATCACTGACAAAGGGCGGCGCATAAAAACAAAGATGCCCACCGAGGTGGGCATCTTTGATGAAATCAGCAGGGGATTATTGCAGACCCAGCTTTTTCTCCAGATAGTGGATGTTCGTGCCACCGTGCTGGAAGTTTTCATCTTTCATGATTTCTTGCTGCAGCGGGATGTTGGTCTTAATGCCTTCCACAATCATCTCTTCCAGTGCATTACGCATACGGGCAATCGCGACATCACGGTTTTCACCGAAAGTGATCAGTTTACCGATCATTGAGTCGTAGTATGCCGGTACCGTGTAGCCGGAGTAGATGTGTGATTCCCAACGAACGCCCATACCACCTGGTGAGTGGAAACGGGTGATCTTGCCCGGACATGGCAGGAAGCGCTCTGGATCTTCTGCGTTGATACGACATTCCATCGCATGGCCGCGGATCTTGATGTCATCCTGAGTGAATGACAGAGGCTGACCGGCCGCGATACGCAGCTGTTCTTTGATCAGGTCAACGCCAGTCACCATTTCAGTCACCGGGTGTTCAACCTGGATACGGGTGTTCATTTCAATGAAGTAGAACTCGCCGTTTTCGTACAGGAACTCAAACGTACCTGCGCCGCGGTAACCGATTTCGATACACGCACGGGTACAACGTTCACCGATGTACTTACGCATCTCTTCAGTGATGCCTGGTGCCGGAGCTTCTTCTACCACTTTCTGGTGACGACGCTGCATTGAACAGTCACGTTCACCCAGGTGGATAGCGCCGCCCTGGCCGTCAGCCAGAACCTGAACTTCAACGTGACGTGGGTTTTCCAGGAATTTCTCCATGTACACCATGTCGTTGTTGAATGCTGCACGTGCTTCTGCGCGGGTCATGTTGATGGCGTTGATCAGTTCTTTCTCAGAACGAACCACGCGCATACCACGACCGCCGCCGCCGCCCGATGCTTTGATGATGACCGGGTAGCCGATGCGTTTCGCGTGCGCTTTGTTCTTCGCTTCGTCGCCGTCCAGCGGGCCGTCAGAGCCTGGTACACATGGTACGCCCGCTTTTTTCATCGCGTTGATTGCTGACACTTTGTCACCCATCAGGCGAATGGTGTCCGCTTTAGGACCCACGAAGATAAAGCCGCTGCGCTCAACTTGTTCAGCGAAGTCTGCGTTCTCAGACAGGAAGCCGTAACCCGGGTGGATAGCAATCGCACCGGTCACTTCTGCCGCCGAGATGATACGCGGAATGTTCAGGTAGCTGTCGATGCCTTTCGCAGGACCGATACAGACAGTTTCATCAGCCAGCAGGACGTGTTTCAGATCACGGTCTGCGGTTGAGTGTACGGCAACAGTTTTGATGCCTAATTCTTTACATGCACGAAGGATACGAAGCGCGATTTCGCCTCGGTTCGCGATGACTAACTTATCTAGCATAACAGCGCCTCGATTATTCGATGACTACAAGCGGCTGGTCGAATTCTACTGGCTGGCCGTCTTCTACCAGGATCTCAGTTACCACACCAGATTTGTCCGCTTCGATTTGGTTCATCATTTTCATCGCTTCAACGATACACAGCGTATCGCCAACAGAAACTTTCTGACCGACTTCGATGAATGACGCCGCATCCGGGCTTGGAGAGCGGTAGAACGTACCAACCATTGGAGAAAGAACCATGTGACCAGTTTGCACTTTAGCAGCTGGAGCTTCTGCTGGTGCCGCCACTGGTGCTGCTGCAGGAGCTGGTGCCGCAACTGGCGCAGGCGCCGCTGCGTACTGAATCGGTGCTACTGGTGCAACGCCGTTACGACTGATGCGTACCGATTCTTCACCTTCTGAAATTTCCAGCTCAGCAATGCCAGACTCTTCAACCAATTCGATAAGCTTCTTGATTTTACGAATATCCATTGTTTCTTTCTCTTTTATCTTGTGAGTAAGACAGCCCTAAAGGGCTGCAGAGTGTTTGGGGTTACTTTGTTTGCAGCGCACGAATGGCAGCAGACAAAGCGAATTCATAACCTTGTGCACCTAAGCCGCAAATCACGCCCTGTGCTTTATCAGACAGGTAGGAGTGATGACGGAACGGTTCACGAGCATGTACATTTGACAAATGCACCTCGATAAAGGGAATCGCTACGCCCAGCAGAGCATCACGCAGCGCTACGCTGCTATGGGTGAATGCGGCCGGATTGATAATGATGAAATCCACTTTACCGTAAGCCTGGTGAATGGCTTCGATAAGCTCATATTCGCGATTCGACTGGAGATGTTCCAACTCAACATCAGCGCTTTCTGCCTGTTGCTGCAGCTTAGCTACAATTTGTTCCAGCGTGTTTGAACCGTAGTGGGCTGGCTCGCGCAAGCCTAATAAGTTCAAGTTTGGACCATTTAGTACCAGAATGCGTAATTTTGCTGACATTGTGTTGTTATCTCCGTTTATAATGTTGTAATTACGAATATTCCCATATTATCGCAGATCCGCGAGATTTTTTTTGTCAAAAAAACGCGGGTTTTATTAAATTGACCAAGATTATAGCTAATTCATAGCAAATGGCAGCAATTTACTGGTCTAATCACCTAGTTAGGCGTCAGCGACTGGGCTCAGGTTAACAGATTGGTAAAAAAGAAAGGGGCGTCCTGTGGCTGGATAACGGCTTACCGGGACTGAAAAACAAAACTCCGGGCAGGTTTCCCCGACCGGAGTTTAACGTATGGATTTTGCTGGTTTAATTCAGCTGTTGATTTTCGGCAATCAGTTTGTCGACCACGCTTGGATCGGCCAGAGTTGAGGTATCACCCAGGTTACTGGTATCGCCGGTGGCAATCTTGCGCAGGATACGACGCATGATTTTTCCTGAGCGGGTTTTTGGCAGTGCATCGGTCCAGTGCAGGACATCCGGGGTGGCAATCGGGCCGATTTCCTTACGTACCCAGTCTTTGACTTCTTTGTGCAGGTCCGCGCTCGGGAACACGCCGTCATTGAGAGTAATGTAAGCGTAAATCGCCTGTCCCTTGATATCGTGTGGAACGCCGACCACAGCGGCTTCCGCAATCTTGTCAAACGCCACCAGCGCGGATTCGATTTCTGCAGTCCCCATGCGGTGTCCGGACACGTTGAGGACGTCATCGACCCGGCCGGTAATCCAGAAGTAATCGTCTTCATCACGGCGTGCGCCGTCACCGGTAAAGTACATGCCTTTAAAGGTGGAGAAGTAGGTTTGCTCGAAGCGCTCGTGATCGCCGTACACGGTGCGCATCTGGCCCGGCCATGAATCGAGGATCACCAGGTTACCTTCGGCTGCGCCTTCAATGATGTCACCGCTGTTATCAACCAAGGCGGGTTGCACGCCGAAAAACGGACGAGTGGCTGAGCCTGGTTTCAGTTCGGTTGCGCCCGGCAGCGGCGTGATCAGGATGCCGCCGGTTTCCGTTTGCCACCAGGTATCCACAATCGGTGATGTTTCATTACCAATGGTTTTGTAGTACCACTCCCAGGCTTCCGGGTTAATCGGTTCGCCCACCGAGCCCATGATACGCAGGCTGCTGCGGGAAGTGCCCTGGACCGCTTCGTCACCTTTCGCCATCAGCGCACGGATTGCGGTTGGCGCAGTGTAAAGAATGCTGACCTGGTGTTTGTCGACCACTTCGCTCATGCGTGCTGTGCTTGGATAATTGGGCACACCTTCAAACAGGATGGTTTTGGCGCCGTTGGCAAGTGGTCCGTAAATCAGGTAAGTGTGGCCGGTGATCCAGCCCACATCCGCGGTACACCAGAAAATATCGTCAGGCTGGTAATCAAAGACGTATTTAAACGTCATGGTCGCATACACCAGATAACCACCTGTGGTGTGCAGTACGCCTTTTGGTTTGCCGGTTGAGCCTGAGGTATACAGGATAAACAGCGGATCTTCGGCGTTCATCTCTTCCGGCGGACAGACATCAGAAACGCTCGCGACGGCATCATGCCACCACACGTCGCGATGCTCATGCCAGGCGACATCGCCGCCGGTGCGCTGGAATACGATGACTTTGCTGATGTTTTTTACTTCCGGATGGGTCAGGGCTTCATCCACGTTTTTCTTCAGCGGTACTGCGCGTCCGCCGCGCACGCCTTCATCGGCAGTCACGACCAGTTTGGCATCGGAGTCGATGATACGCCCGGCCAGTGCTTCCGGAGAGAAGCCGCCGAAGACCACGGTATGTACCGCACCGATACGGGTACAGGCCAGCATCGCCACGGCGGCTTCCGGCACCATCGGCATGTAGAGACACACCACATCGCCTTTGCGAACGCCCTGAGCTTTCAGTGCGTTGGAGAAGCGGCACACTTCGCGGTGCAGCTGATTAAACGTCAGAGTCTTGTCGTCGGCCGGATCATCGCCTTCCCAGATGATGGCCACTTCGTCACCGCGCTCAGCCAGATGGCGGTCAATACAGTTGGCCGACACGTTGAGGGTGCCGTCTTCAAACCAGCGGATGTCGACATGGCCGGTATCAAATGAGGTATTTTTTACTTGGGTGAATGGCTTGATCCAATCGACAATTTTGCCGTGTTCACTCCAGAACCCTTCCGGATCAGAGACAGACTGCTGGTACATCGCCAGGTAGGTATCGTTATCTGCGTGGGTATTCGCTTTGATGTTCGCTTTGACCGGATAAATGTGGGCTTCACTCATTGCTTATTCTCCTTGTGAATACAGCCAGTTCCTTTCGCGCCGTGTTTCAAACACGGGGCAAGAAATCGAATCTGCCTATAACTGTTAGCCACAGGCCGGGTTTGCACAATTAGACTTTAGGATGAATGCCGACTTTTTATTGGAAAAATAGAGAGTTAAATAGTTTTTTGCGAGCTGGGTCAGGCTGTGTGGTACGCCGTGGACCGGCTGTAGTCAGGACGGAGAGGTGAAGGTGGGCAAATCGCCCTTGGTCAGACGTACAAACACCAGCGCAGCGGCGATGGCGTCCTGCAGCGCGTCATGTTTGTCCTGCAGCGGCAGATCAAGATGGCGGCAGATGGCATCCAGGCTGAGATCAAAATAGGCATTGGGCAGGTGGCGTTCCAGTTTGTCATGGTAGATCTGGCTGACTTCAATCAGGTCGTTAGGCAGCGGAAAGCCGAAATGCTTGCGGCAGGCAATATCGAGAATCGTCTTATCATAGCGAATGTGATAGCCGACCAGAGGATGGTTGCCGATAAACTCAATCAG
Organism: Vibrio sp. ABG19; assembly: GCF_029962385.1. Lineage (NCBI taxonomy): Bacteria > Pseudomonadati > Pseudomonadota > Gammaproteobacteria > Vibrionales > Vibrionaceae > Vibrio > Vibrio sp. ABG19. The sequence goes on from NZ_CP071708.1 coordinate 1,470,445, forward strand.
GCGGCTCAGCGCCTCTTTTTCGCTCAGGCCGTCGGCCAGATCCTGATGGCGCATACGATGGATGCGTACTGAACCGGAATCGAGCGACTGCGGGGCGCGCAGCCGTACTTCAAACGGCTGGCTGGTAAGAATACGGTTATCAATAATTTTGGTCGCCGCTATGGTGACCAGTTCGGCGCGTTTGGGATCCAGGCTGGTGGTTTCGCAGTCGAGCGACACAAACACCTGACTCTCAGGCTTGGTAAACAGTGCCTGATAAGGGGAGCCTTGCAGTCTGTGATGCCAGTAGCGGCGCGTTAGCCAGTTCATCGTTACCTGCCGGTCAGTCGCGAATCTGATAGTGGTAGCCGAGCCACTGTTTGAATTTCTTCACCACATGCAGGCTGTGGCGCAGCAGATCGCGTTCCGCACGGTCGAGCTGTTTCAAATCCAGAGTGTTGGCATTGTGCTGGTTACTCAGTTGCTGGGCGAGGCGCAGTTTGAAAAACTGTTTCAGTGCTTCACTGAGGTTATCGCCGGTCTCCTGTTCCAGCACTTTACGCTCGACCAGGGCTTCAATACGACGGAAGGTATTGTTGACATCGAGCTTGTATTCCAGACTCAGCGCCCGGATGCCGTGCACAATCGGAAAGATGCCGCCTTGTTTGATATCCAGGCCGGATTTGGCGCTTTTGACATTGCCAAACAAGGTGAGCGGTACGGAAAAACTCAGCGCAGGACGGGTAAATTCGGTCAGAATCAGCTCCTGATCGGCCATCAGATCTCTCAGATGCTGCTGCACCGGTTCAAGTAACTGTTTATTGCCGGCCACGGCATGCGCATCGGCCATGATGGCGATGTCCATCACCTGCTCAGGCCGGGCGGCTCTGACCCAGCTGCTCAGAGTCTGTTTCCAGGCACTTTGTGATTTGACCCACTTCGGATTGTTGACCATCACTTTGCCGGGGCAGAGCGGATAACCGAGTTGCAGCAGGGTATGGGTCAGAGTCTGCATGATACTGTCGCACTGATGCCATTGCAGGCCATCTTTAATGACCAGCGCATTATCCTGATCGGTTTTCAGGATCTGCTCACCGCGCCCCTCAGAGCCGAGTACCAGCAGACAGACATGATCGTGCAGCGCTGGTGGCACCACCAGTTCAAACGCTTTTTCAATGATTTGCTCGTTGACCGCCGAAATCAGTTCCATCACAAAGCGGGTGCGTACGCCACGGCGACTGAGGCTTTCCACCAACTGGCGCTGTTTATTTGAGGCCAGTGCCAGCTCTTCGATGCTGGTCGCGCGCGCAATTGCCAGGGTCAGGACATGGGAATGGGTCGAAAAGGTACTCAGGATCTGAATCATATCCAGGATACCGACCGCCTGATTGCCTTCACATACCATCAGGCGTTTCACCTTGTGGCGGGTCATCATCACCATGGCGTTGAACAGGAACTCGCCCTGATCGACATGCAGCACCGGAAACGTTGCGATGTCACCGACCGGCGCATCGATCGCGATATCATCCAGCATCACTGCATGCAGCATATTGGTCCGGGTGACGATGGCATACGGATGTTCACGGCTCTCTGTCAGACGCGGGTCGTCGTCTGAGAGCCTGACCAGTGCCGCATCGACGCCGCTCTCTTTCATCTGCCGGGTGACGTGCTGCAGCGGCTGCTCCGGACTGAGCAGCATCGGCGGGGTGAAAATAGAGCGGTCGACCTGAGTAAGAATGAACTCGGCGATATTTTGCTGTTGCTGCGCAGCTTCAATCAGCTCCTGTCGCTTGGCCAGATTGTTATCAAAGTAGGCCGCGAATTCGCCGTTGTTGTTATACAGCTCGAGAAAGACCGGCTGCGGCAGCAGGTAACTCAGGGTATCTTCCAGGGCGATGTAATGGTGCTTGCTCTGGCCCTCAAACAGTGAACGCACATCGAACATGTCGTCGTTGGCGTAGTGGGCGTAAACCTCGCTGCCGTCTGCCGAGCGCTCTTCCACCGTGCCTTTGATCAGCACAAACAGCTGTGAACACGCCTGGCCGCTATGCAGTATGGTCTCGCGTTCACGATAGTAGGCCACGTCGAGCGAAGCGCGCAGATGTTTTTGCTGGCTTTCGCTCAGACGATCGAACGGTGGCGAGTGCATGTTAAATTTATCCGGCATGGCGGCTATCCTGGGAATGTTCTCAGTTTAAGTGTGACCAATTTCTTTCGCCTCTCCAGACGACTTTGGTCTAATGGCCGCGGTTCCTGGCAGGCGGGTCACAGTAAAACAAGCGCTATTTTGCAGAAAAGAGGAAACAGTGCGTTGAGTAAACAGCACTTTTTCCGCTCCGGTTGGCGCTGCATAATAACCGGGCTGTCAGGCTGGATTGCCTGAGCAGTGGTTCGGGCTCGTCACACTTGCTGTGCTGGCGATGCACGCGGTTGATTTTTGTTGTTAGGACACATCATGTTTAACCCTTCTCCTTTTGGCTGGGTAGCTCAGTACTTCAGCGGCTTCTTTTTTGCGTACGGGGTCTACCTGCCGTTCTGGTCAGTGTGGTTTAAAGAGCAGGGCGTCTCAGCCACCGACATCGGTTTACTGGTCGGGATCGGTCTGGTGACGCGCTGTGTCGCCAATCTGCTGATTACCCGGGTTGTACACCGGGTCGAACATCTTCTGCCGGCGCTGCGCTGGCTCAGTTTTGCCCTGCTGCTGTTTATTCTCTTCCACCTGTTTGCCGGGGGGAACTTCTGGATGCTGGCGCTGGCAACGGTCCTGGTCAACTTGTGTCTCGGGCCGATCATTCCGCTCTCCGATGCCACTGCCAACCACTATGCCAAACTTAATCTGCTCGATTACGGCAGTGCCCGCTTGTGGGGCTCGGCCGCTTTTGTGGCCGGTACGGTCGCCGTTGGCCAGTTAGTCGCGCGCTACGGCGCCGTGATGATCGTCTACACCGCGATGTTTGGCGCCCTGGTGTGTCTGCTGCTCAGTCTGCGTCATCCACGCCACAAGCCGGTCACAGAAGTGGACGATCACGGCGTACGTCCGAAGCTGCTGCAGGTGCTGCGCGAATGGCCGGTGGTTAAGTTTCTTGCCCTGACCGCGCTGATTCAGGGCAGTCATGCCGCTTATTACGCCTTTAGTGCGGTGTACTGGAAGCAGGCGGGGTACTCGGAAGATATCACCAGTTACTTATGGGGCTTGGCGGTGGTGGCCGAGCTGGTTGTGTTCGCATTCAGTAAGCGTCTGTTTGCCGGCTGGAGCCTGCGCCTGCTATTTACCGTTGCAGCGGTGGGGGTAATGTTGCGCTGGGGAATAGTGGCGTCAACCACGTCGCTTGCTCTGCTGGTGCTGGTGCAACTGCTGCATGGCGTCACTTTTGCTACCGCCCATCTGGCGGCCGTGCAGTATATCCAGCGCGCGCCGACCACCAAGATTGTCTCCTTGCAGGCGCTGTATAACGCGGTGGCACTGGGTGCGTTTACCGCGCTGATGACCATGGTGAGCGGCTGGGTGTATGACTCGGCCGGAGCCGGCACCATGTTCTGGATGATGGCGGTGATGGGGCTGCTGGCACTGCTGATTAAAGTCGAGGCGCCGCAGTCGTCACTCAAAACTCGTGTGGCGTGAAGCCATAGTTAGGGTTAACGGCAGAAAGCGGAGTCTGATGCACAGATTTCATGCAGCGTGATTGAGCTGATCCGTTATCCTTTGTTTAATAAAAGCCTTGCCGGAGCGCAGGGCTTTTTTGTGGCTGGATTGCGAAAACAAGGATAACAAATGCAAGGATGGTTGGTGATACCGGTATCGCTTATGTACCTCGGGGTTTTGTTTCTGATTGCCTGGTACGGTGATCGGCAGACAAACTGGCTGGCCAAATGGCGGCCGTGGATCTACAGCCTGTCGATAGCGGTCTATTGTTCGTCCTGGACCTTTTACGGTACGGTCGGTCAGGCCAGTGCCAATCCCTGGTCGTTCCTGCCTATTTATATTGCGCCGATCCTGGTGTTTGCCTTTGGCTGGCGCATTCTGGCCCGCCTGATCCTTATCGCCAAGCGTGAGCACATTACCTCAATTGCCGATTTTATCGGTGCCCGTTATGGTAAATCACAGGGCCTGGCGGTGTTGGTCACCCTGATTGCGGTGGCCGGGATTCTGCCCTATATCGCGTTGCAGTTGCGCGGGATCACCATGGGGCTCAATATTGTCGCGCCCGATCTGCGCACCGAATTTGGTTACCAGGACATCAATGTCTCCTGGTTTGTGGTCCTGGCGCTGGCGTTGTTTACCATGTTGTTCGGTACCCGCCATATCGATAACACTGAACATCACCGCGGCATGATGATGGCGATAGCGTTTGAGTCGATCGTTAAGCTGGTCGCGTTTCTGGTGGTCGGGCTGTTCATCGTGTTTCTGGCGCTGCGCAGTGACAGCATAAACCTGCTCGAAACCGCGCGCAGTACTTATCAGTCACCGAACTGGCCGACGCTGCTGGTGCACACGCTGCTGACCATGATGGCAATCATCTGTCTGCCGCGTCAGTTCCATACCATGGTGGTGGAGAATGAGCGCGCCCAGGATCTGCATACCGCGCGCTGGCTGTTTCCGCTTTATCTGATCCTGATGGGGATTTTTGTGCTGCCGATTGCCTGGATTGGCCAGAGCATGCTGAGTGGTACCTCGGCCGATACCTTTGTCATCAGTTTACCGATGTCGGTCGGGGCGGAAGACATTGCTCTGCTGGCGTTTCTCGGCGGCACCTCGGCCGCTTCCGGCATGGTCATCGTCTCGACCATCGCGCTCGCGATTATGGTCTCCAACGATCTGGTGATGCCGCTGCTGCTGCGCCGTATGCGCCTGGCGCAGCGTAATCATCGCCATTTCTCCGGCCTGCTGGTGGTGATCCGACGCAGCCTGATCTTCGTGCTGCTGATGGGCGCATGGGGATTCTATCTGGCACTGGATGCGATTCCGTCCCTGTCGGCGATAGGTTTTCTCTCTTTTTCTGCCATTACCCAGTTCGCGCCGGCGCTGATCGGCGGCATGTACTGGCGTGAAGGCAATCGTAAAGGGGTGTATGTCGGTCTGGCAGTCGGTTTTACCCTGTGGCTGGTGACCCTGATGACTGCCACGAATATGTTGGCCGGTGATGAGCAGAGTAACGTGCTGCTGTGGTTGATTACTCCGCCTGAGGTTATTGCCAGTCTCGGTCTGAAAAGTGCTGACTGGGGTATGTTGCTCAGTGTCAGTGTCAATGCGCTATGTTATGTGCTGGTCTCAATGGTGACCCGCTGCAGCCTGAGTGAACGTTTGCAGTCGGCGGCGTTTGTTGGTACACCGCTGCCGGAAAACGAGAATATGAGCCTGTATCAGAGCCGGGTAACGGTGGCCGAGCTGGAAATGCTGGCTTCACGCTTTGTTGGGCGCTCGCGGGTGCGCAGTGCGTTCAGTCAGTATTGGAGTCAGCAGCGTGAAACCCTGATGCCTAATCAGCAGGCTCCGTCCACTCTGATTCGTCACACCGAGCGGGTGCTGGCCGGGGTATTCGGCGCGTCGTCGGCCAAGCTGGTGCTGACCTCGGCGCTGCAGGGGCGCAATATGCAGCTGGAAGAGGTCGCGACGATTGTTGATGAAGCCTCCGAGCTGTACGACTTTAGTCGCGGCCTGTTGCAGGGCGCGATTGAGCATATCGGGCAGGGCATTGCGGTGGTGGATAAACAACTGCGCCTGGTAGCCTGGAACCAGCGTTATCTTGAGTTGTTCGATTTTCCGCTCGGCCTGATTCAGGTCGGGAGACCGATTGCCGATGTGATTCGCCATAATGCCGAGCAAGGCTTATGTGGTCCGGGTGACCCGGAAGATCATGTGCGGCGCCGGGTGTATCACCTCGAACAGGGCACCCGACACACTTCATCGCGGGTTCGTCCTGACGGGCGGGTGATTGAAGTGCAGGGTAACCCGATGCCGGGCGGTGGGTTTGTGATGAGCTTTACCGACATCACGGTATTCCGCGATGCCGAGCAGGCATTGAAAGAAGCTAACGAAACTCTGGAAGAGCGCGTGCTGGATCGCACCCGTGAGCTGGAAAAACTCAACCAGCAACTGGTCTCGGCAACCCAGCGTTCAGAGCTCGAGTCACGTTCTAAGTCCCGCTTCCTGGCCGCGGTCAGCCACGATCTGATGCAACCGCTTAATGCGGCGCGTCTGTTTGCCTCTTCTCTGGCGGAAGTGGCTAAAGATGATGAGGCCCGTCGCCTATCCCACCATATCGAAAGTGCGCTCAGTGCGGCGGAAGATTTGATTGGTGACCTGCTCGATATCTCGCGCCTTGAGTCCGGCAAGCTGGAAATTCATCCGCAAAGTTTTGCCATTAAAGATGTGCTGGCTAATCTCAATGCCGAATTTAGTGCACTGGCGCGTCAGCAGGGCGTTACCTTCGCTATGGTGCCGTCTTCTTTATACGTCCGCTCAGATCCGAAACTGCTGCGCCGCGTGGTGCAGAACTTCCTTACCAACGCGTTTCGCTATAACCCGCATGGCAAAGTGCTGCTCGGGGTACGTAATTTGGGTGACCAGGTGCGAATCGATGTGTGGGATAACGGTATTGGTATCGAAGAGGATAAACAGCAGGAGATTTTTGAAGAGTTCAACCGTGGCGGGCAGGTGCGCTCCGAGCAGGGGCTGGGATTGGGGCTGGCGATTTCGAAAGGCATTGCCCATGTGCTGGGGCATGAAATTTCGATGCGCTCCTGGCCAGGGCGGGGCAGTGTCTTTTCCATTACGCTCGATAAAGCCGTACCGGTCGATCCGGTGGCACCGGTTAGCGCCGCGCCGCAGAGTGTGCCTGAGCTGCTCTCATTGCGGGTGCTGTGTGTCGATAATGAGGAAGACATTCTGGTCGGGATGCGTGACCTGCTGGAACGCTGGGGCTGTGAAGTGCGCACTGCCACCGATCTGGTGACCAGCCTGCGCGCGCTGGATAATCACTGGGTGCCGGATGTGGTGCTGTCGGACTACCGGCTCGATCAGGGCCGGACCGGGCTGGAAGTGTTGCAGCAGTGTCGCCTGCGTCTCGGTGACTGCTTTGAGGGTATCGTGATCAGTGCTGACCGCAGCGAAGATATTCTTGACGGGATTAAATCCAACGGCTTTGGCTTCATCGCCAAACCGGTCAAGCCACTTAAACTGCGCGCGCTGCTCAATCGGGTGGCATGAGCACGCAATGATTTCGTTACTAAACGTCAATAAAAAACGCCCTCACAAGAGGGCGTTTGAGCTTTTGGGTTGCCATGATCCTTTTGCTGCTTTAGCTGGCAAGCAGGGTCAATGGCCAGCCGATATCGGTCTGGCGGTTAGCCTCCAGTTCCAGTTCGGCATACGTCAGCGGGTTGGCCTGCAGCCACGCATTGCTGATACTCAGGGTCAGTTTGTCGCCTTCTGCACTGAGGGCAAACTCCGGCTCCAGCGCCGGGTTACGGCGATGGCTGAGGATGACCGCGAGACGGAACAGGCGCAGCACCCGTTTACTGCTACTGCTCGACAATGCATGTTGCTCCGGCAGTGAAGTCAGTTGCTCACGGTAACGGCGTGCCAGCTCCCCCAGGTAGTGTTTCTGGGCACGGGTAAAACCGGGCAAATCAAGATGCTGTAGCAGATAGGCACTGTGCTCGCCGCCTTTTTTAAAGTCGATCGACAAACCGATTTCGTGTAACTGGGCGACACTGCGCAGCAGCATCTCGGCCTGCGGTTCACCGACCCACTCATCGCCGCCGCACTGCGCAAGCAGTTTACTGGCCAGAGTGGCGACCTGGTCGGCATAAGTTTCATCCAGCTGGTAACGGCTCTGTACACTGGCGATGGTGCGGGCTCGGATATCATCCTGGCGCAGGCCAGCGACCATTTCATACACCAGCCCTTCACGCAGCGCACCACCGGCCAGGGTCATCGCTTCAATATTAAGTGATTCAAACACCGCGATCAGAATCGACAAACCGCTTGGGAATACCAGGGCACGTTCCAGAGTCAGGCCTTCGATTTCCAGTTCTTCGAGATGGTCCGACAGCATGGCCTGCTTTTGCAGCCGCTTCAGTTTGGCTAAAGTGATGACTTCATCCATCCCCTGTGCCAGCATGATTTCCTGCAGTGCCTGCACAGTACCGCTGGCACCGACGCACACATCCCAGCCCAGAGCGGTATACTGCTCCAGGATTGGCTCCAGCATCTGCTTGGCCGCGTGGATGGCGTTATTGAAATTGGTGCTGTTGAGCTGGCGATCTTTAAAGTGCCGCTCCAGCCAGGTTACACAGCCCATTTTCAAACTGGTCAGTGCCTTTGCCTCAAACCCTTCACCGATAATCAGCTCTGTGCTGGCGCCGCCGATATCAACGACCAGCCGACGTCCCATGCCTCCGGAGGTATGGGCGACACCTTTATAGATGGTCGCCGCTTCTTCCTCACCCGAAATGACTTCAATCGGATGGCCGAGAATGGTATTGGCTCTGGCAAGAAACGCATCCACATTGGTCGCGGTACGCAGAGTCGCGGTACCGACGATACGGATATTCTCATCAGGAATATCCTGCAGACGTTCGGCAAACAGGCTCAGGCAATCCCAGCCACGTTGCATCGCTTCTTGGCTCAGCGCATTGTGCTCGTCCAGACCAGCTGCCAGGCGAACTTTACGCTTGATTTTGGCCATGGTCTGAACGCTGCCCTCAATGTGGCGCACAATCAGCATGTGAAAGCTGTTCGACCCGAGGTCGATAGCCGCATACAGCGGTGAAGAGACGGCTTGACTCATAGACGGCTTACGAATCCTTTTTCTGGTTCTGGTTCTGGCGGTTGCGCGGCGGACGCGAACGGCGCTGCGATTTACCACGGTTGTTATTGTTGCCTGAGCGAGAGCCACCAGTGTTGGTACGACGCTGCTGAGTAGAACGCATGGTCAGCGGTTTTGGCAGATCAGTCAGCAGAGCTGAAGGATCGTATTCGGAAACCGGGATAGTGTGTTCGATGTACTCTTCGATACCCGGCAGGTTAATCGCGTACTCTTCACAGGCAAAGCTGAGTGAGTTACCGCTTTCGCCAGCGCGACCAGTACGGCCGATACGGTGTACGTAGTCTTCGCTGTCATCCGGCAGATCGTAGTTAAACACGTGGGTTACCTGCGGAATATGCAGACCACGGGCAGCCACGTCGGTAGCAACCAGTATATCCACTTCACCTTTGGTGAACTGCGCCAGAATACGCTCACGTTTTTTCTGTGGTACGTCGCCGGTCAGCAGACCAACACGGTGCCCGTCGGCAGCCAGGTGGCCCCAGATCTGTTCACAGCGGTGTTTGGTGTTGGCGAAAATGATGGCGCGATCCGGCCACTCTTCCTCGATAAGTGTCTGCAGCAGCGACATTTTGTGCTCATTCGACGGGTAGAACAGCTCTTCTTTAATGCGGTGTCCGGTTTTCTGGGTAGGTTCCACCACCACGTGTTCCGGATTGTGCATGTGTTCGAAGGCCAGCTCCTGCACACGGTACGACAGTGTTGCAGAGAACAGCATGTTGAGACGGTCTTTGGCTTCCGGCATGCGACGGAACAAGAAACGGATGTCTTTAATAAAGCCGAGATCGAACATACGGTCAGCTTCATCTAGCACGACAGCCTGAATCGCGTTCAGGTTAAACACGCGCTGTTTGTAGAAATCGATGATACGGCCGGTGGTGCCGATCAGAATGTCCACACCTTCCTGCAGTTTACCCAACTGCTTATCATAGCTTTCGCCGCCGTAGGCCAAACCGGCCTTAATACCGGTACTTTCGACCAGTGACTCGGCATCGTTGTAAATCTGAATCGCCAGTTCACGCGTTGGCGCCATGATAATGGCACGCGGCTGCGTTGGCTGACGACCTTCAACAGGTGGTGTTTTCAGCAAATGGTGGAATGTAGCAGTAAGAAACGCGAGCGTTTTACCAGTGCCCGTTTGGGCCTGGCCTGCGATGTCTTGGCCGGCGAGCAGTACCGGCAACGCCGAAGCTTGGATCGGGGTGCAGTATTCAAACCCTTTTTTTTCCAATCCTTCAATGACTTGCGGATGTAAACCGAAGTCGGCGAACTTGTGCTCTGTGATATGCGTCTTTTTCATAGGTATAGAATATCAGCTTAGGCTTGCAATACGGAAGTAAATACATTCCAATAGAGCATCTATTTACTGGTTAGTATGCAACCAGTTCAGAAAAACACACTGGAGTGGAAGATGAGTGATAAAATTGTGCAGCTTTCTGACGATAGTTTTGAAGCAGATGTGATCAAAGCTGCAGGCCCTGTTCTTGTTGATTTTTGGGCAGAATGGTGTGGTCCTTGTAAGATGATTGCGCCTATTCTTGATGAAATCGCTGAAGAGTACGAAGGCAAACTCACTATCGGCAAACTGAACATTGACCACAACGCTGGTACACCACCTAAGTTCGGTATTCGTGGCATTCCAACGCTTCTGCTGTTCAAAGACGGCAGCGTTGCAGCAACTAAAGTTGGTGCGCTATCTAAGACTCAGCTGAAAGAATTCTTGGACGCCAACCTGTAAAAACACGCCCCAAACCGTACATAGCAATATGTGCGGTTTTGTTTTTGGTAAAAAACATTTTCTAGACTAGGCTAATATTTAGTGCTAGTTTATCGCACGTTAATTAAACAAATGTTCACTTCTTGGTCAATCCTGAGACCAAATCCATCTTAACTTAAAAACAGATCCTATTTTGACTAAACAAGTATCCACCACAATGAATCTAACAGAATTGAAGAACAGACCTGTGTCTGATCTTGTGAAACTTGGTGAGAGTCTGGGCCTTGAAAACCTGGCGCGCCTGAGAAAACAAGACATCATTTTCGCCATCCTAAAAGCGCATGCGAAAAGTGGTGAAGATATTTTTGGTGACGGGGTCTTGGAAATTCTTCAAGACGGTTTTGGTTTCTTACGCAGTGCAGACAGCTCATATCTGGCCGGTCCTGACGACATTTATGTGTCACCAAGCCAGATTCGTCGTTTCAACTTGCGTACCGGTGACTCAATAGCTGGCAAAATCCGTCCGCCAAAAGAAGGCGAGCGTTACTTTGCACTGTTGAAAGTGAACACAGTTAACGACGACAAACCGGATAATGCCCGTAACAAGATCCTGTTCGAAAACTTAACGCCGCTGCACGCCAACGAACGTATGGTGATGGAGCGTGGTAACGGTTCGACTGAAGACATCACCGCACGCGTACTCGATTTGGCAGCGCCGATTGGTAAAGGTCAGCGTGGCCTGATCGTTGCTCCGCCGAAAGCGGGTAAAACCATGCTGCTGCAAAACATCGCGCAGAGCATTGCCAGCAACCACCCTGAGTGTGTGCTGATGGTACTGCTGATTGACGAACGTCCGGAAGAAGTGACCGAGATGCAGCGTCTGGTTAAAGGTGAAGTGATTGCTTCGACTTTTGATGAACCAGCTTCTCGTCACGTACAAGTGGCAGAAATGGTGATTGAAAAAGCCAAGCGTCTGGTTGAACATAAGAAAGACGTCGTTATCCTGCTTGACTCTATCACTCGTCTGGCGCGTGCCTACAACACCGTGGTACCTTCATCAGGTAAGGTGCTGACTGGTGGTGTGGATGCCAACGCACTGCACCGTCCGAAGCGTTTCTTTGGCGCGGCCCGTAATGTTGAAGAGGGCGGCAGCCTGACTATCATCGCGACTGCGCTGGTGGATACGGGTTCGAAGATGGATGAGGTGATCTACGAAGAGTTCAAGGGTACAGGTAACATGGAACTGCATCTGAATCGTAAGATTGCAGAAAAACGTGTTTTCCCTGCTATCGACTTCAATCGTTCAGGTACCCGTCGTGAAGAGTTGCTGACCAAAACCGATGAGCTGCAGAAGATGTGGATCCTACGTAAGATTGTGCACCCGATGGGTGAAACCGACGCAATGGAGTTCCTCATCGACAAACTGGCGATGACCAAGACCAACGATGAGTTCTTTGACGCCATGCGTCGTCAATAACAATCAACAGGTTAAAAAAACACCACCCAATGGGTGGTGTTTTTGTTTGCATTCTGGCCAGTAAGCATCGACAATGGCTGAAATGTTAACAGGAGGTTAATATGCAACAAGGAATGTTGTGCACACTTCTCCTTACTTTTTCACTCAGTATGATGCCCGCCCGGGCGGTGGAAATTTCCCCGCAGCAGCGTGAGCAGTTATTGCAAGACAGCCAGCTGCAACAGAAAGTAGCGGAACTGGTCGAAATGGCGGTGAAGGATGATGTCGATGCGCTGAATTTTGCTCTGCAACGGCTGGCCCTGCCGCAACAGGAAGCGGTGCGTTATCTGCTGTTGCAGCATCTCGATCAGAGCCAACTGGTATTGACACCGTATATGGTCAATTTTATCGAATCGCAGCGTCAGGCGGTTCCGGTCTATCAGACCATGGAGAAAGGAGAGGGCTACGAGTTTTCGGTTCCGGCGTTTGATTACCAGAGCATTGCGAACCGGTTAATCAAGCAGTGGAATCAGGATCAGCGTGTGCTGGATTTGGTGTTTAAAGCCGAGCGCTATGAACTCAACCTGCAGCAGTGGCTATCCGGGCATGAACACCTGGTTCAGGCCAGAGAAGCGCTGCTGATCCGTGAGCTCGGCAATTTGTCTCCGCCTGCGGTCAAAGCGCTGACAGAGCAGCTGACTCAGGCCCCGGTGACCAGTTGGTTACCCACTTCCTCTTTGATGGTGCGTCTGGCACAGGTCAGTGAAGATCCCCAGGTTTACAAACTGTTATGGCTGATGCGCGCCGACTTCTATATTGAGCAGGAGCTGGATCGCCTCGCCCGTCTGGCCCGTCAGGGTGACGAATTTGCCATTGGGCAACTGATGGTGGCGGAGGGTAATCCACGTCTGAAATCCCAGGCTTTGCAGGATCTGGCGCGTCTCAATCCGATGAGTGATGAAGTGAAAGCTTTTCTGGTGTCGCGTCTCGGCCGTGCCGACGATGCGCCGATAGTGGCACAGGCATTGGCCGAGCAGGGGTATCAATCGTGGCTCAACGATCTTCTGGTCAATAACCGTGAGGTCAAACGACACGCTATCTTACAGGTTCTTTCTCAGTGATGTTTTCGGTTTTCCGGGCACACCTGTGCAGACAAAGGCGTTGTTTATAACGATTCTATACAGCAAAAGGGGGAGCGTAACTCCCTCTTTTTGTTATACTGCCTGCAGATTAACCAGCCATCAGAAGCCCTATGAGTTTTAAGGATTTACGCGAATTTCTCGACCATCTTGAGCAGCATGGTCAGCTAAAACGCATTACTCACCCGATTGACCCTCATTATGAAATGACAGAGATCAGCGATCGCACGCTGCGCGCAGGCGGTCCGGCTCTGTTGTTTGAAAATCCGATTGGTTCCGATATCCCGGTGCTGACGAATTTGTTTGGTACGCCGGAGCGGGTCGCGATTGGGATGGGACGCAGTCATGCCAAAGAGCTGCGTGAAGTAGGTAAACTACTCGCTTATCTTAAAGAGCCAGAGCCGCCACGTGGCTTTAAAGACGCACTGGATAAACTGCCGGTGTTCAAACAGGTCCTCAATATGCCGGCCAAGCGTCTGCGTCAGGCGGCTTGCCAGCAGATAGTCTGGCAGGGCGATGAGGTGGACCTGGATAAGATTCCGGTCATGAGCTGCTGGGCTGATGATGTCGCCCCGTTGCTGACCTGGGGCCTGACTGTGACCCGCGGACCAAACAAAAAGCGCCAGAATCTCGGTATTTATCGTCAGCAAAAAATTGCTAAGAACAAAATCATCATGCGCTGGCTGGCTCACCGTGGCGGTGCACTGGATTTGCGTGACTGGATGGAAACCAACCCGGGTGAACCTTTCCCGGTTTCGGTCGCTTTCGGAGCGGATCCGGCCACTATTCTCGGCGCGGTCACACCGGTGCCGGACACCTTATCCGAATATGCGTTTGCAGGTTTGCTGCGCGGCAGTAAAACGGAAGTCGTCAAGTCAATCAGCAATGATTTGGAAGTACCGGCCAGCGCTGAAATTGTGCTGGAAGGTTACATTGACCCGAATGAGTTTGCCGATGAAGGTCCGTATGGCGATCACACCGGTTATTACAATGAGGTCGAGCGGCACCGCGTGTTTACGGTCACCCATGTGACCATGCGGCAAAAGCCGATTTATCACAGTACCTACACTGGACGTCCGCCGGATGAACCTGCGGTATTAGGGGTCGCACTCAACGAAGTATTTGTCCCGATTCTGCAAAAGCAGTTCCCGGAAATTGAGGATTTCTACCTGCCACCGGAAGGATGCTCCTACCGTATGGCGGTGGTGACCATGAAGAAGCAGTATCCGGGTCATGCCAAACGGGTGATGATGGGGGTATGGTCTTTCCTGCGTCAGTTTATGTACACCAAATATGTGATTGTGTGCGATGAGGCGGTCAATGCCCGTGACTGGAGCGAAGTGATTGCGGCCATGACCACCCATATGGATCCGGTGCGCGATACTCTGATGATTGAGCATACGCCGATTGATTCACTCGATTTCGCCTCACCTGTGGTCGGACTGGGTTCGAAAATGGGGCTGGATGCTACGATTAAGTGGGATGCGGAACTGGCGATGTCAGCGCCAGTGAGCACTGCAGAGAAAAGTGACATTCCGGCTGAGGCAATGCAGGCATTTAAACAGCAGCATCCACAAATCATCGATATTCATCTTCCAGCCTCAGCGGATAATCGTTTTGTGCTGGTCTCTATGTATAAAGAGATGGCGGGGCAGTCCAGAGCCGTATTAGATGCGTTGCAAACTTTCGTTGCTGATTATGTTGATGCCAAGTTTGTTGTGCTGTGTGATGAAGACGTCAATATCCATGACTGGCATGACATTATCTGGGCTATTACTACCCGGATGGATCCGGCGCGTGATACGTTACGGATTCCGGCCTGCGACCAGCAGAGTTCGAAACTGTGCCTGGATACCACCAACAAATATCCCGGAGAGGTTGAACGTGAGTGGGGGACGCCGATTAAAAAGGATCCTAAACTAGTAGCAAAAATCGACCAAATCTGGGACAAATTAGATATCCTATGACCTACACTGTACGTTTGCTTCCGAGTAATATTCAGTTTGAGGTAGAAAAAGGCCAGACGGTGTTGGATGCTGCGCTCAACCAGCATGTTTCATTTCCGCACCGTTGCCAGGTAGGAGCCTGTGCAGCCTGCCTGTGCCGTAAAGTAGAAGGTGAGGTGAGTTACCACCTGGAGCCTATGCTCACAGAGAGGGAGCAAGCCGAAGGATGGGTATTTCCCTGTCAGGCCTTCGCTGAAAGTCATTTAGTACTTACTTTCGAGGAGTAGGTAAGAAGGAAGCTCATGACCATTAAATGTAAAGTAAAGTCTATCCAGCCATTAGCCAGCAACACTTTCCAGATCTTGCTGCACCCGGAAGCACCGGTTGCGTTTAAAGCTGGCCAGTATCTGATGGTAGTAATGGGCGAGAAAGACAAGCGCCCGTTTTCGATTGCCAGTAGCCCGTGTCGCCACGAAGGTGAACTGGAACTGCACATCGGTGCGGCAGAACATAATGCTTACGCGCAGGATGTGGTGAACGCGATGCGTCAGGCGCTGGAAGAAAATGGTGACATCACGATTGATGCACCGCACGGTGATGCCTGGGTAAAAGAAGACAGCGAACGTCCGCTGTTGCTGGTCGCCGGCGGTACCGGCTTTAGCTATGTGCGTTCTATTCTTGATCATTGTGTGGCCCAGAAGAAGACCAATCCTATCTATCTGTACTGGGGTGGCCGTGATGCGAACCAGCTGTATGCTAAAGATGAACTGACTCAAATTGCCGCTCAATATGACAATGTGCATTTTATTCCGGTAGTGGAACAAGCAGAAGCTAACTGGCAGGGCAAAGTGGGTAATGTGCTTCAGGCCATCAGTCAGGATTTCGAATCACTTGCTGATTACGATATCTATATCGCCGGTCGATTTGAGATGGCGGGCGCGGCAAGAGAGATGTTTACTCAGAACAAACAGGCGCTGAGTGAACGTATGTTTGCGGATGCGTACGCATTTATCTAACTGTGACTACAGCGCAGATAAAGAAAAGAGGGCTAAAATGCCCTCTTTTTCATCATTTCGATGCTTTATTCAGCGAATGGCCGTTTTTTTAAAGTTTTTTGCAAAAAGCCCTTGCGCCATTTTAAAACCTCCCTATAATGCCGCCTCACTGACACGGCAGACGCCGCAAGGCTTCAGCGCTGGTCAGTGAGGTGAAAAGCTTCTGAGAAATAAATTTGAAAAAGTGTTTGACTCTTCAAATTAACTCGCTAGAATGCACCTCCGCTCTGAGAAGAAAGTTTCGAAAGGCAACGCTCTTTAACAATATAAACCTATCAATCTGTGTGGGCACTCGTTGATGATAATCGAAGATGATTCTAGAGAATCAACTTAGGTATCAATGAACTGAGTGACCAATCGATACTTCGGTATCGGCACAGTCAATTCATTACCATTCTGTTGGAATGGTAATAGCTTTGAATTACTAAGGTAATTTGAAGTCAGTATTCATTGAGCCGAACAAAATCTTAAATTGAAGAGTTTGATCATGGCTCAGATTGAACGCTGGCGGCAGGCCTAACACATGCAAGTCGAGCGGCAGCGACTTAACTGAACCTTCGGGGAACGTTAAGGGCGGCGAGCGGCGGACGGGTGAGTAATGCCTGGGAAATTGCCCTGATGTGGGGGATAACCATTGGAAACGATGGCTAATACCGCATAATGCCTTCGGGCCAAAGAGGGGGACCTTCGGGCCTCTCGCGTCAGGATATGCCCAGGTGGGATTAGCTAGTTGGTGAGGTAAGGGCTCACCAAGGCGACGATCCCTAGCTGGTCTGAGAGGATGATCAGCCACACTGGAACTGAGACACGGTCCAGACTCCTACGGGAGGCAGCAGTGGGGAATATTGCACAATGGGCGCAAGCCTGATGCAGCCATGCCGCGTGTATGAAGAAGGCCTTCGGGTTGTAAAGTACTTTCAGCAGTGAGGAAGGCGGATGTGTTAATAGCGCATTCGTTTGACGTTAGCTGCAGAAGAAGCACCGGCTAACTCCGTGCCAGCAGCCGCGGTAATACGGAGGGTGCGAGCGTTAATCGGAATTACTGGGCGTAAAGCGCATGCAGGTGGTTTGTTAAGTCAGATGTGAAAGCCCGGGGCTCAACCTCGGAATTGCATTTGAAACTGGCAGGCTAGAGTACTGTAGAGGGGGGTAGAATTTCAGGTGTAGCGGTGAAATGCGTAGAGATCTGAAGGAATACCGGTGGCGAAGGCGGCCCCCTGGACAGATACTGACACTCAGATGCGAAAGCGTGGGGAGCAAACAGGATTAGATACCCTGGTAGTCCACGCCGTCAACGATGTCTACTTGGAGGTTGTGGCCTTGAGCCGTGGCTTTCGGAGCTAACGCGTTAAGTAGACCGCCTGGGGAGTACGGTCGCAAGATTAAAACTCAAATGAATTGACGGGGGCCCGCACAAGCGGTGGAGCATGTGGTTTAATTCGATGCAACGCGAAGAACCTTACCTACTCTTGACATCCTCAGAAGAGACTGGAGACAGTCTTGTGCCTTCGGGAACTGAGAGACAGGTGCTGCATGGCTGTCGTCAGCTCGTGTTGTGAAATGTTGGGTTAAGTCCCGCAACGAGCGCAACCCTTATCCTTGTTTGCCAGCGAGTAAAGTCGGGAACTCCAGGGAGACTGCCGGTGATAAACCGGAGGAAGGTGGGGACGACGTCAAGTCATCATGGCCCTTACGAGTAGGGCTACACACGTGCTACAATGGCGCATACAGAGGGCGGCCAACTCGCGAGAGTGAGCGAATCCCAAAAAGTGCGTCGTAGTCCGGATTGGAGTCTGCAACTCGACTCCATGAAGTCGGAATCGCTAGTAATCGTGGATCAGAATGCCACGGTGAATACGTTCCCGGGCCTTGTACACACCGCCCGTCACACCATGGGAGTGGGCTGCAAAAGAAGCAGGTAGTTTAACCTTCGGGAGGACGCTTGCCACTTTGTGGTTCATGACTGGGGTGAAGTCGTAACAAGGTAGCGCTAGGGGAACCTGGCGCTGGATCACCTCCTTATACGAATGATTATTGCGATGAGTGTCCACACAGATTGATATGGTTTTATAGAAAAGAGATATAACGAAGAGATTTTTGTTTAAATCAAGGCGTGCAACTGACGAGTGAAGGCACATACATAAGTATGTAACTGAACGAGGACAGGCAGTACAACGAAGAGTTAAGCAAAAACATCAAGTTAGATTGTGTCCCGTTCGTCTAGAGGCCTAGGACACCGCCCTTTCACGGCGGTAACAGGGGTTCGACTCCCCTACGGGATACCACTTTCGCTTTATACTGCGTTAAATTGGTCGTCGTGTATGATTACACACGTCCTCTCAATTTGCCTTGTCTAAAACGAAAGTCATCATCAAAGCGTTTTTATTAAGAACTCTTGAATGATGTTTATTCAACATCTGCTCTTTAACAATTTGGAAAGCTGACAAAATAATCTTTTGTTTATTCGTAAACGAAACATTATTTGTAAAGTTCTCAATGTATTCCGAAATGGAATACACCAACAACACATTCAAGTGTGCTTGGTAGAAACTTGTTTAACAAGTTTCAAAATTGAGTCCGGCAAAATCGAAAAGTCTCTCGCTCATTCAAATAATGAGAGACAACGAAACCTTGGTGACTTGGTTCATCAACTCGAAACTCCTTCGGGTTGTATGGTTAAGTGACTAAGCGTACACGGTGGATGCCTTGGCAGTCAGAGGCGATGAAGGACGTACTAACTTGCGATAAGCGTAGATGAGGCAGTAAGAGCCACTTGAGTCTACGATTTCCGAATGGGGAAACCCACCTGCATAAGCAGGTATCATTAACTGAATACATAGGTTAATGAAGCGAACCGGGGGAACTGAAACATCTAAGTACCCCGAGGAAAAGAAATCAATTGAGATTCCGAAAGTAGCGGCGAGCGAAATTGGATTAGCCCTTAAGCTTTACATGCGTCAGGTGAAGGTTCTGGAAAGGACCGCGAAACAGGGTGATAGCCCCGTAGCCGACAGCGTATGTTCAGTGAAATCGAGTAGGGCGGGACACGTGTTATCCTGTCTGAACATGGGGGGACCATCCTCCAAGGCTAAATACTCCTGACTGACCGATAGTGAACCAGTACCGTGAGGGAAAGGCGAAAAGAACCCCTGTGAGGGGAGTGAAATAGAACCTGAAACCGTGTACGTACAAGCAGTAGGAGCACCTTCGTGGTGTGACTGCGTACCTTTTGTATAATGGGTCAGCGACTTATATTCAGTGGCAAGGTTAACCAATTAGGGGAGCCGTAGGGAAACCGAGTCTTAACTGGGCGCACAGTCTCTGGATATAGACCCGAAACCGAGTGATCTAGCCATGGGCAGGTTGAAGATTGAGTAACATCAATTGGAGGACCGAACCGACTAATGTTGAAAAATTAGCGGATGACTTGTGGCTAGGGGTGAAAGGCCAATCAAACTCGGAGATAGCTGGTTCTCCCCGAAAGCTATTTAGGTAGCGCCTCGGACGAATACTACTGGGGGTAGAGCACTGTTAAGGCTAGGGGGTCATCCCGACTTACCAACCCTTTGCAAACTCCGAATACCAGTAAGTACTATCCGGGAGACACACGGCGGGTGCTAACGTCCGTCGTGGAGAGGGAAACAACCCAGACCGCCAGCTAAGGTCCCAAATTACAGCTAAGTGGGAAACGATGTGGGAAGGCTCAGACAGCTAGGATGTTGGCTTAGAAGCAGCCATCATTTAAAGAAAGCGTAATAGCTCACTAGTCGAGTCGGCCTGCGCGGAAGATGTAACGGGGCTAAGCTGTAAACCGAAGCTGCGGCAATGCGATTTATCGTATTGGGTAGGGGAGCGTTCTGTAAGCCGTTGAAGGTGTGCTGTAAGGCATGCTGGAGGTATCAGAAGTGCGAATGCTGACATGAGTAACGATAAAGGGGGTGAAAAACCTCCTCGCCGGAAGACCAAGGGTTCCTGTCCAACGTTAATCGGGGCAGGGTAAGTCGACCCCTAAGGCGAGGCCGAAAGGCGTAGTCGATGGGAAACGGGTTAATATTCCCGTACTTCTTACAATTGCGATGGGGGGACGGAGAAGGCTAGGTGGGCCTGGCGACGGTTGTCCAGGTTCAAGTGCGTAGGCTTGAGAGTTAGGTAAATCCGGCTCTCTGTAAGGCTGAGACACGATGTCGAGTCACTACGGTGATGAAGTCATTGATGCCATGCTTCCAGGAAAAGCCTCTAAGCTTCAGATTGTAAGGAATCGTACCCCAAACCGACACAGGTGGTCGGGTAGAGAATACCAAGGCGCTTGAGAGAACTCGGGTGAAGGAACTAGGCAAAATGGTACCGTAACTTCGGGAGAAGGTACGCTTCTGACGGTGAAGTCCCTTGCGGATGGAGCTATTGGAAGTCGCAGATACCAGGTGGCTGCAACTGTTTATTAAAAACACAGCACTGTGCAAAATCGTAAGATGACGTATACGGTGTGACGCCTGCCCGGTGCCGGAAGGTTAATTGATGGGGTTAGACTTCGGTCGACGCTCTTGATCGAAGCCCCGGTAAACGGCGGCCGTAACTATAACGGTCCTAAGGTAGCGAAATTCCTTGTCGGGTAAGTTCCGACCTGCACGAATGGCGTAATGATGGCCACGCTGTCTCCACCCGAGACTCAGTGAAATTGAAATCGCTGTGAAGATGCAGTGTACCCGCGGCTAGACGGAAAGACCCCGTGAACCTTTACTACAGCTTGGCACTGAACATTGAACCTACATGTGTAGGATAGGTGGGAGGCTTTGAAGACGTGACGCCAGTTGCGTTGGAGCCGTCCTTGAAATACCACCCTTGTATGTTTGATGTTCTAACTCTGGACCGTTATCCGGTTCGAGGACAGTGCCTGGTGGGTAGTTTGACTGGGGCGGTCTCCTCCCAAAGAGTAACGGAGGAGCACGAAGGTGGGCTAATCACGGTTGGACATCGTGAGGTTAGTGCAATGGCATAAGCCCGCTTGACTGCGAGAATGACAATTCGAGCAGGTGCGAAAGCAGGTCATAGTGATCCGGTGGTTCTGAATGGAAGGGCCATCGCTCAACGGATAAAAGGTACTCCGGGGATAACAGGCTGATACCGCCCAAGAGTTCATATCGACGGCGGTGTTTGGCACCTCGATGTCGGCTCATCACATCCTGGGGCTGAAGTCGGTCCCAAGGGTATGGCTGTTCGCCATTTAAAGTGGTACGCGAGCTGGGTTTAGAACGTCGTGAGACAGTTCGGTCCCTATCTGCCGTGGGCGTTGGAAGATTGAAGGGGGCTGCTCCTAGTACGAGAGGACCGGAGTGGACGAACCTCTGGTGTTCGGGTTGTGTCGCCAGACGCATTGCCCGGTAGCTAAGTTCGGAATCGATAACCGCTGAAAGCATCTAAGCGGGAAGCGAGCCCTGAGATGAGTCTTCCCTGACACTTTAAGTGTCCTAAAGGGTTGTTCGAGACTAGAACGTTGATAGGCAGGGTGTGTAAGCGTTGTGAGGCGTTGAGCTAACCTGTACTAATTGCCCGTGAGGCTTAACCATACAACACCCAAGGGGTTTTGATTGGACTCAATGACCAGTACATTGAATGTGTGATGAGAACATAAACAGCTTTCCAATCTTTTGTCTTCACTTTTAAAAAAGTGAAAATAAAAGGTAATTATCGCTTACAGCGGTAGTTAAACAGAATTTTGCTTGGCGACCATAGCGTTTTGGACCCACCTGATTCCATTCCGAACTCAGAAGTGAAACGAAACAGCGTCGATGGTAGTGTGGGGCCTCCCCATGTGAGAGTAGAACATCGCCAGGCTTTAATTACTTGCTTCAGATTGCTCTTTTTTAAGGAATAGCCTGAAAGCAAAAACGAGAAAAGACTTAATAGTCTGACCAATGCGGAGCGGTAGTTCAGTTGGTTAGAATACCGGCCTGTCACGCCGGGGGTCGCGGGTTCGAGTCCCGTCCGCTCCGCCACTTATTTACAGAAACCCAGTCTTATGACTGGGTTTTTTGTTTATGGTGATAGAGAAGTGTTTCGTCCTTTGGCCGAACGAGTCCCGATGGTGCGCCAGCCCGGCCGTCCGCCACTTATTCGAAACCCTAGACTAGGCGTCCCCGCAGTAATACTGGGGTTTTGTCGTTTAAGCTGAGCCAAATTCATCGCGTTGCGATGACGAGTCCCGCAGGGAGGCCTGCCCGTCGTGTGCGACCCCAGCCGTCCGCTACTTCCTTATCTATTCCTGCCAACATCGAGACCGGAATATCTTGTTATCTGCCCAGGTTATTATTTTAAGTTCTAGACCCTAGACCCTAGACCCTAGACCCTAGACCCTAGACCCTAGACCCTAGACCCTAGACCCTAGACCCTAGACCCTAGACCCTTACAAAAAAGCCCCGCTACTAGGCCAGGGCTGTTTATTATGTGATATCGCAGGTTCGGGTTAAAGAATCTGTTTCAGTACCCGGTCGGCTTTGAGGCGCATAATCTTGCGGATCAGGCGCTGGACCTGCTCTGGGTAGTTTTCCATCTTCTCTATCTGCTTATAAGTACACACCAGTTGAGTATGTTGCAGGATGTTTTCAATCTCCTGCTCAAAGCGCTCATTCAGATGATGGTGATCATCGGTGATCAGCAGGGCGTTCTCCAGATCCAGTTTCCACGCGCGTGGATTGAGGTTATTACCGGTCAGCAGCATATAACGTTTATCGATCCAGATGCCTTTGAGGTGGAAGCTGTTGTCACCGTCTTTCCACAGGTGAATCGACAGGTTACGGCTGGCGATATTGGCCTCGTTCAGCTTGGCAAAGCGGCGCAGGTTAAGTTCATACAGATAAGGCAGACCACCGATGGTTTTAAAACCTTGCTCTGGCGGAATGTAGAAGTCATTCGCGGTTTTGTCACCCACCACGATATGTACCTTCACTCCACGGCGAATCGCTTTGCGTACCTCTTTCGCGACTCCGCGCGGGAAGTTGAAGTAAGGGGTACAAATAAAGATTTCTTCTTTCGCCTGAGCGATGAGCTGGACTATGTACTGGTTCAGCCGGTTACGGCGTTTACCGATACCAACCAGTGGTGTTACACCAATCTGCTGCTCTGAGACTTTCTCCGGCTCAAACTCGTAGCTTGCCTGGGTTAGCGAAGCACGGAACTGACGAATATCGGCTTTAATCTCTTTGGTACTTGGTTTACTGTTACATGCCAAATCGTTAACGGCAGGGTGCTCCAGCATCTGTTGCTGGATAAACTTCACCATGCTGTCAGCCAGCGTTTTGTTTTCGAACGTATGGTAGCGGTCAAAACGGTAACGCTCTTTCTTATTCAGATAGACGTTATTCAGGCTGGCACCGCTGTAGATCACTTCATCATCGATGATGAAGCCCTTGAGATGCAGAACACCAAACACTTCTCTGCCCCGCACCGGAATACCGTAGACCGGGATACAGTGGTCATACTGCTGTTTAAAAGACTTGTACATCGCCGCATTACCTTCTGAGGTCGCGGCGCCTATCAGGCCGCGTTGGGCGCGATGCCAGTCTACACAAATACTGATTTGCAACCCGGGGTTGCGCTGCTTCGCTTCATACAGCTCAGTGAGAATTTCACGTCCAGCTTCGTCGTCCTCAAGGTAGAGAGCCACGATATAAATGCGTTTACTCGCCTGACGAATCGACTCAATCAAATGAGTACGAAATTCCTCGGCTGAGAACAAAATACCAAACTTATCCGGATCTTGCGCAATAGTGGGTAGCTGTTCGAATGGATTTCTACGAGCAATCATAGGGATGCTTTACCTTACGTATGTGCAAAATTGCGATCAGAGCATATTACCAAAAGTGAATGAACAATGGCTAGGAAAGAGGACAATTCTTACCTGATCTCTGGAATGAATTGCATTGGAATGAGATCTTTTCCACTCGCACTGTAACGCTGGAATAGACCGAGCAGCTCGGCTGGCAGCTGGCTGGAATCAATGGTTTCAAACGCGGCTTGCTGATAGAAACCCTCAAGATGTGAGTATGCAAAACAGTAATCCTTGTCCTGTAGTACGTTCTGCTGACAATAACTTAGCAGCTGAGAGCCTATTTTGTCACCGCGCAGGCGGCTGTCTACGACCATGCCGGTCAGCAGACGGTACTGAGCGACCTGGCGAAAGCGCACGATGGCTTTCATACCCTGTTCAGTGTAGCCACCGATCATCAGTTCATCGCTTTTTGGCTTGGTGCCCGGGTAGTGCTGTTTGTAAAAACGCTTTACCAGAGGCAACTTTATCGGGTCTATGTGTTCAAAGTTCAGAGTCGGCATTTGTATCTGTCTTAAAAGTGCATCTGTTGTAGAATGACCCAAGTTTAGTTTATCCAAAGAATCCCATGCAATTACATCTCGACGCGAATTTAAAGCCGTACCATACCTTCGCCATCGATCAGTCTTGTCGATCTCTGGCTGTGATTGAGTCGGTTCAGGACCTGATTTCTATTTATCAATCCGAGCAATGGCAACACACGCCAAAACTGATGCTGGGTAAGGGGAGTAATATTCTGTTTACTGCGCCTTATCAGGGCCTGGTGATGGTGAACCAGTTATCCGGCATCGACCACAGCCAGGATGCTGAGTTTCACTATCTGCATGTCCATGGCGGTGAAGACTGGCCGCAATTGGTGGCCTGGTGTATGGAGCAGGGGTTATACGGACTGGAGAATCTGGCTTTGATTCCGGGCTGTGCCGGTTCGGCGCCGATTCAGAATATTGGTGCTTATGGGGTCGAATTTAAAGATGTGTGTGATTACGTCGATTACTTATGTCTGGATACCCTGACGGTACAACGTCTGACCGCTGAACAGTGTCAGTTTGGTTATCGTGACTCTATTTTCAAGCACGCTTTATATAACAAGGCGATTGTGGTGGCTGTCGGGCTTAAGCTGGCCAAGAATTGGCAGCCGGTCTCTTCCTATGGGCCGCTTAAAGCACTGGCGCAGCCCTGTGGCGCTGAAGCGATATACCAGTGTGTGTGTCAGACCCGGCTCGATAAACTGCCGGACCCGCATGAAGTCGGTAATGCGGGCAGCTTTTTCAAAAATCCGGTGATAAGTCAGGCACAATATCACCAGTTGCTGGCTGAATTTCCCCACATGGTGGCGTATCCGGCCGGTGACGGCATGAAAATCGCGGCCGGTTGGCTTATCGACAGTGCTGGTCTCAAAGGCACTCGTGTTGGTGGTGCCCAGGTACACAGCAAACAGGCTTTGGTGCTGATTAATGCGGATAATGCCACGGCACGGGATGTGATTGAGCTGGCGGCATTGGTCCGTCAGAGGGTACAGGACAAATATGCTATTACCCTTGAGCATGAAGTGCGCTTTATCGGCGTGCAAGGGGAAACCAACTTAACGGAAATACTGGAGCAAGCGTAGTGAAAGAGCATAGTGTAAAGCTGGCGTTATTAAAGACCCTGTCAGATGGCACTTTTCATTCCGGTGAATCATTAGGTGAGCAGCTTGGCATGAGCCGCGCAGCCATCAGCAAACATATCCAGGGAATCCAGGAGTGGGGCGTAGATGTCTTCCGCGTGCAGGGCAAAGGCTATCAACTGGCCCAGCCGCTGATGATGCTGGAAGAAGCGGCTATCCAGTCGCAGGTCAGTAATCCGGTTGAGTTGCATCCCATCATCGGGTCAACCAATCAGCATTTGATCGATAATCTCGACAATATCGCCTCCGGTACTGTGTGTCTGGCTGAATATCAGGCCAGCGGTCGCGGACGGCGCGGACGGCAGTGGATATCGCCGTTTGGCTCTAACCTCTACTTTTCCATGTACTGGCGTCTGGAAGCCGGTATGGCTGCCGCGATGGGGCTGAGCCTGGTTGTGGGTGTGGCCGTGGTCGAAGCGCTGGAAAACATGGGCTTTGATGGTGTTAAGCTCAAGTGGCCAAATGATTTGTACTATCAGGACCGCAAACTGGCCGGGATTTTGGTTGAGATGTCCGGACAGGCCGGCGGTGCCGCCCATCTGGTGATCGGTATGGGTATGAACCTGATTATGCAGGATCGTGAATCGGCTATCGATCAGCCCTGGGTCAGTTTGGCGGAGGTGATCGGTCAGGATCGTATTGATCGCAACCAGCTGGCGATCGCCTTTATTCAGGCATTGGATAAGGCGCTGCGTGACTATGAGCTGCATGGTATGCAGGATTTCGTCGAGCGCTGGAACCGCCTGGATAACTTCATCGGCCGCAAAGTGAAGCTGATTATGGGCAATAACGAGGTAAGTGGTATCGAACGCGGCATCGATGCTCATGGCGGTGTACTGCTGGAAACCGGGCAAGGCCTGAAAAGCTACGTCGGTGGTGAGATATCACTGCGTAAAGGTGAGTAACGTGCTTTGAGCGCCAGTCTTTCTCTGGCCGAGAGCAATCAGAATGAAGTACAACAAAAAAGAGGCAGCCGCCTCTTTTTTGTTTATTCGGCTTGTTCCAGTACGGCACTATTTGCGTAGCAGAACCCGCTCGACGGTATGGTCGATGCTTTTACGCAGGATGAGCTGGGCGCGTTCCTTGGTCGGCAGGATGTTTTCCTGCAGGTTTTTACCGTTGATGCTGTGCCAAATCTCTTTCGCCTTGCTGATCGCTTCATCTTCACTTAACTGGGTGTAGTGACTGAAATAAGAGCCGGGCTTGGTAAAGGCACCCTGGCGGAACTTCATAAAGCGCTCGATGTACCATTTTTCAATCATGCTGCTGTCAGCATCAACATAGATTGAAAAGTCGAGAAAATCAGAGATAAACACCCGATGCGGATCATGCGGGTAGTCCATACCACTCTGCAGCACGTTCAACCCCTCAATCAACAGCACATCAGGGCGGTCAACCACCTTTTGTTCATCGGTGATGTCATAGGTCAGATGGGAATAGACCGGTGCTGCCACATGCGGTGTGCCGGCTTTGACATCGGAAACAAACTGCACCAGGCGGCGCATATCATAAGACTCGGGAAACCCTTTCTTATGCATGATACCGCGGTCTTTGAGCACCTGGTTCGGGTACAGGAAGCCATCAGTAGTGATCAGTTCGACCTTGGCGTGGTTGTCCCAGCGTGACAGCAGCGCTTTCAGCAGACGTGCAGTGGTGCTTTTGCCTACCGCGACACTGCCGGCAATGCCGATGACAAAAGGAGGTGCTTTCTCGGTATTGCTTAAAAACTGATTCAGTACTGAGTTGCGGCTTTGCCTGGCAGCGACATACAGGTTTAACAGCCTCGCCAGCGGGAGGTAGATCTCGACCGCTTCTTGAATTGTGAGGCTTTCGTTAATGCCTTGCAGCTCTCGCAGGTCCGCTTCCGACAACGTCATAGGTACAGAATTACGTAACTCTGCCCACTGATGACGAGCAAAAGATAAGTACGGGCTCATAAAATGCTCAATCGTATAATTAGAATAAGAGAGGGGAACATACAATATGGTGCTGATAAAGCAAATGAGAAAGATGGCATAATTAGCGATTGGCCGGAAATTTGAATGAAAAACCATCGAATAAACAAAAACGTGGCAAATTTTGATTTTTTTTAAGTTTAAGGGTTGCAAGGTGAGAAATCATTCAATAGAATGCGCCCCACTTATGCCGACTTAGCTCAGTAGGTAGAGCAACTGACTTGTAATCAGTAGGTCACCAGTTCGATTCCGGTAGTCGGCACCATTTTCTCCTCAAGCCAGGCTTGATGGCAGTGAAAATGGCAAAAAATTTGGAGGGGTTCCCGAGTGGCCAAAGGGAGCAGACTGTAAATCTGCCGGCTCCGCCTTCGATGGTTCGAATCCGTCCCCCTCCACCATATTCTTAAGGAAATAGCTCTCAGAGTTACGTGTGCGGGCATCGTATAATGGCTATTACCTCAGCCTTCCAAGCTGATGATGCGGGTTCGATTCCCGCTGCCCGCTCCACTCATTTAAGAGTGCTGATATAGCTCAGTCGGTAGAGCGCATCCTTGGTAAGGATGAGGTCGGCAGTTCGATTCTGCCTATCAGCACCAGCTCTAAGCAAAACTTTCCTTTTGATATATACTTTACTACCGGTAATTTTTGGTTGCGTGGTCATTAATTAAAGCCACCTATATCCGTACCTAGAGGGACAACTCATGTCTAAAGAAAAATTTGAACGTACGAAACCGCACGTAAACGTTGGTACTATCGGCCACGTTGACCACGGTAAAACAACTCTAACAGCAGCTATCTGTACTACACTGTCAAAAGTGTACGGTGGTTCAGCTCGTGACTTCGCGTCAATCGACAACGCTCCAGAAGAGCGTGAGCGTGGTATCACGATCTCTACTTCACACGTAGAGTACGACACTCCAACTCGTCACTACGCACACGTAGACTGCCCAGGACACGCTGACTATGTTAAAAACATGATCACCGGTGCTGCACAGATGGACGGTGGTATCCTAGTTGTTGCTGCGACAGATGGTCCAATGCCACAAACTCGTGAGCACATCCTGCTAGGCCGTCAGGTTGGTATCCCATACATCATCGTATTCATGAACAAATGTGACATGGTTGATGATGAAGAGCTGCTAGAACTAGTAGAAATGGAAGTTCGTGAACTTCTTTCTGAGTACGATTTCCCAGGTGATGACCTACCAGTTATCCAAGGTTCTGCACTAGGCGCACTAAACGGCGAAGAGCAGTGGGAAGCGAAAATCGTTGAACTGGCAGAAGCACTGGACAACTACATCCCAGAGCCAGAGCGTGCAGTAGACATGCCGTTCCTGATGCCAATCGAAGACGTATTCTCAATCCAAGGTCGTGGTACAGTAGTAACTGGCCGTATCGAGCGCGGTATCCTGAAAGTAGGTGATGAAGTTGCGATCGTTGGTATCCACGACACAACAACTACTACTTGTACAGGTGTTGAAATGTTCCGTAAACTGCTAGACGAAGGTCGTGCAGGTGAGAACGTTGGTGCACTTCTACGTGGTACTAAGCGTGATGAAGTAGAACGTGGTCAAGTACTTGCTAAACCAGGTTCAATCACTCCACACACTAAGTTCGAATCAGAAGTTTACGTACTGTCTAAAGATGAAGGTGGTCGTCACACTCCATTCTTCAAAGGCTACCGTCCACAGTTCTACTTCCGTACAACTGACGTAACTGGTAACATCGAGCTGCCAGAAGGCGTAGAAATGGTAATGCCAGGCGACAACATCAAGATGGTTGTTGAGCTGATCGCTCCAATCGCGATGGATGAAGGTCTACGTTTCGCGATTCGTGAAGGCGGCCGTACAGTAGGTGCTGGTGTTGTAGCGAAAATCTTTGCTTAATCTTTCGATTAGTGAAGAATGATTTGACTACACAGTAGTAAAGAGGGCATCATTTGATGCCCTTTTTCTGCGCTGTATCTTTTTGTGTCGATTTATTAGTCGATCACGAGCAAGGAATTCTGGGACTAAGACTAAGTGCTTGGTCTGAGCGCTCAATCAACACGTGATGTGTTTTTTGAATGGATTTGCCCTGCAACAGCGGGGCGGTTGTCGTCTATAGTAAGACTTGTGACAGGTTGGTTTATGAAAGCAAACAATGCTGAGACTCCTGATAGCTCAAGTGCTGCAGATACGTTTAAGTGGCTAGTCACTTTTGTTCTGCTGGCCGCTGCTGTTGTGGGTAATTACCTGTATGGTGAATTGTCTGTAGTGATTCGCGCTGCAGGTGTGATTGTGCTGATTGCAGCTGCGCTTGGCGTAGCAGCGACCACCGCAAAAGGTAAAGCTGCGATTATTTTTGCACGCGAGTCGCGTATGGAAGTTCGCAAGGTTGTCTGGCCAACGCGTCAGGAATCGATGCAAACCACGTTGATCGTGTTAGCTGTAAGTATAGTAATGGCTCTGGTGCTTTGGGGCATTGACGGCATTATGGTTCGTCTTGTTGCCTTTGCAACCGGAGTATAGAGGGTTTAATACATGAGTGAAGCTCCAAAAAAACGCTGGTATGTAGTTCAAGCCTTCTCAGGGTTTGAAGGTCGTGTCGCTCAGTCGCTACGCGAACATATCAAAATGCATAGCATGGAAGAGCTGTTCGGCGAAGTTCTGGTTCCAACTGAAGAAGTTGTTGAGATGCGCGCGGGTCAACGCCGCAAGAGCGAGCGTAAATTCTTCCCTGGCTATGTGCTGGTGCAAATGATCATGAATGATGAATCATGGCACCTGGTTCGTAGTGTTCCTCGTGTGATGGGCTTCATTGGTGGTACCTCTGATCGTCCAGCACCTATCACTGATAAAGAAGCGGATGCGATTCTGAACCGTCTGGAGAAAGCGAGCGAAGCGCCGCGTCCTAAGACCATGTTCGAAGCCGGTGAAGTGGTACGTGTTAACGAAGGTCCATTTGCTGACTTCAACGGTACCGTTGAAGAAGTGGATTACGAGAAGAGCCGCCTGAAAGTGTCTGTATCGATCTTTGGTCGTGCAACACCCGTTGAGCTTGAATTTGGTCAAGTTGAGAAACTTGATTAAAAAAACACCTTTACAGGCTTGTTTAAGGCGCGAAATCTGACTATAATTTCGCGCCTTTTTATTGGTCTTTAACTGTTTTAAAGGCCGGTAGAATTAAGACAGTAAACGGGGAGCTGATCGATTGGTTAGCGTTTGAACCCATAATTTAGGAAATATCATGGCTAAGAAAGTTGAAGCTTATATCAAGCTGCAAGTTGCAGCGGGTATGGCTAACCCAAGTCCACCAGTTGGTCCTGCTCTAGGTCAACGTGGTGTGAACATCATGGAATTCTGTAAAGCGTTCAACGCAAAAACAGAATCTGTTGAGAAAGGTCTACCAATCCCAGTTGTTATCACTGTATACAGCGACCGTTCTTTCACGTTCGAAACTAAGACTCCACCTGCAGCAGTTCTTCTGAAGAAAGCAGCAGGCATCAAGTCTGGTTCTGGTCGTCCAAACACTGAAAAAGTGGGTACCATTACTGACGCTCAAATCCAAGAAATCGCAGAAACTAAAGCTGCTGACATGACTGGTGCTGATGTTGAAGCAATGAAGCGTTCTATCGCGGGTACTGCTCGTTCAATGGGCCTAGTGGTAGAGGGTTAATATAATGGCAAAACTAACTAAGCGCATGCGTACTATCCGCGAAAAAGTGGATGTAACTAAAGAGTACGAAATCAACGAAGCGGTTGCTCTTCTGAAAGAACTGGCGACTGCAAAATTCGTAGAATCTGTTGACGTTGCTGTTAACCTGGGCATCGACGCTCGTAAATCTGACCAAAACGTTCGCGGTGCAACTGTACTGCCACACGGTACTGGTCGTGAAGTACGTGTTGCTGTATTTACTCAAGGTGCAAACGCTGAAGCTGCTAAAGAAGCTGGCGCTGACCTGGTAGGTATGGAAGAGCTTGCTGACCAAGTTAAGAAAGGCGAGATGAACTTCGACGTAGTTATCGCATCTCCAGATGCAATGCGCGTTGTAGGTCAACTGGGTACTATCCTTGGTCCACGCGGCCTGATGCCAAACCCTAAAGTTGGTACTGTAACTCCTAACGTTGCTGAAGCGGTTAAGAACGCAAAAGCAGGTCAGGTTCGTTACCGTAACGACAAGAACGGCATCATCCACACCACTATCGGTAAGGTGTCTTTCGAAGGCAACCAACTGCAAGAGAACCTAGAAGCTCTGCTAGTTGCGCTTAAGAAAGCAAAACCTTCTTCAGCGAAAGGCGCTTTCCTGAAGAAAGTAAGCATCTCTACTACTATGGGTGCTGGTGTTGCAGTTGATCAGGCTAGCCTGAACACTCAAGCATAATGCATTTGCTTAGGTGCGAAATTAGTGTATAATTTCGCGCCTAATATTTGTGGTTGGGGCTGAACTTTGGTTCTTTGAATTCTGCGGAATTCAGTGTGAATTAAGACCCAGTCTCCGTCCAAGACCGTAGGCGTTATCGAAAGATAACTTAATGCAACCTACGTAGATGGTGCCCGAACTGACAGAAAGCTCTAATTTTATTAGTTACCTTTCTTCTGGGAATGCACCTATTAAGCTCTCACTGTTGTGATAATAGTGAGTGGTGTAACAACAACCAGGAGTAATCCAAGATGGCTTTAAATCTTCAAGACAAAAAAGCAATTGTCGCTGAAGTCAACGAAGCGGCCAGTGGTGCACTTTCTGCAGTTGTAGCTGACTCTCGTGGTGTACAAGTTGCTGCGATGACAACTCTGCGTAAACAAGCTCGTGAAGCTGGTGTTTACCTGAAAGTTGTTCGTAACACACTTGCACGTCGTGCAGTAGAAGGCACAGCTTACGAATGTCTTCAAGACGTATTCGTAGGTCCTACTTTGATCGGTTTCTCTAACGAGCACCCAGGTGCTGCAGCGCGTCTTTTCAAAGACTTCGCTAAAGAGAACAAAGAATTCGAGATCAAAGCGGCTGCATATGAAGGCGCAGTTACTGACGTTGAAGTACTAGCGACGCTACCAACTTACGACGAAGCAATTGCACGTCTGATGATGTGCATGAAAGAAGCTTCTGCTGGCAAGCTGGTTCGCACTATCGCTGCTGTCCGCGACCAAAAAGAAGCAGAAGCGGCTTAATAGCCTTGCTTTTTACTGGTTGCTAAATAAACTTATTGTTGACTTAAAAGAGAATTGTTATGTCTATTACTAACGAGCAAATCCTAGACGCAGTTGCAGAAATGTCTGTAATGCAAGTTGTTGAACTGATCACTGCAATGGAAGAAAAATTCGGTGTTACTGCTGCTGCTGCTGTTGTAGCTGGCGGTGCTGCTGCAGGCGAAGCTGCTGCTGAGCAAACTGAATTCGACGTTGTTCTGACTGCTGCTGGCGCAAACAAAGTTGCTGTTATCAAAGCAGTACGTGGCGCAACTGGCCTAGGTCTGAAAGAAGCTAAAGCTCTAGTTGACGGTGCTCCAGCACCTCTGAAAGAAGCAGTTTCTAAAGACGAAGCTGAAGCACTGAAGAAAGAGCTTGAAGAAGCTGGTGCAACTGTTGAAGTTAAGTAATAATTACTTAATTTCTTAGCCGTAAGGCTAATGGCTGGTGGTTTATTGACCACCGGCCTTTTTGCGCTGTAGGGTATGAGCGAATTTTCCCGCTGTTTAAGCGTTTCATATCCATGCAAAAAACGCCTCATTCTTTCGTAATGAGACGTCACTACAGTAAACAGCTATTTAGTCACTGTCTTCTTTGATGCAGACAGTTTGGGTCACTTATCAGCGAGCTGAGGAACCCCATGGTTTACTCTTATACCGAGAAAAAGCGCATCCGTAAGGACTTTGGTACTCGTCCACAAGTTTTGGACATTCCATACCTGCTATCGATCCAGCTCGATTCGTTCGAAAAATTTATCGAACAGGATCCTGAAGGACAATACGGACTTGAAGCCGCTTTTCGTTCTGTATTTCCTATCCAGAGCTATAACGGCAATTCAGAGCTGCAATACGTTAGCTACCGTCTTGGTGAGCCAGTTTTTGACGTTAAAGAATGTCAAATCCGTGGTGTAACTTATTCAAAACCACTGCGCGTAAAACTGCGCCTGGTGATTTTTGATAAAGACGCGCCAGCAGGTACTGTCAAAGATATTAAAGAACAAGAAGTCTACATGGGTGAAATTCCACTCATGACAGAGAATGGTACCTTCGTAATCAATGGTACCGAGAGGGTTATCGTATCCCAGCTGCACCGAAGCCCAGGCGTGTTCTTCGACAGCGATAAGGGTAAGACCCACTCTTCTGGTAAAGTTCTATACAACGCGCGTGTTATTCCTTACCGCGGTTCATGGTTGGATTTCGAGTTCGATCCGAAGGACAACCTGTACGTTCGTATTGACCGTCGTCGTAAACTACCAGCCTCGATCATTCTGCGTGCGCTGGGTAAGACGTCAGAAGAAATCCTAGACCTATTCTTTGAGAAAATTAACTTCGAAGTTCAGGATCAGACTCTGAAAATGGAGCTGGTTCCAGAGCGTCTGCGCGGTGAAACTGCGTCGTTCGACATCGAAGCTGATGGCAAAGTGTATGTGGAAAAAGGCCGCCGCGTAACGGCTCGCCATATCCGTCAACTTGAAAAAGATGGCGTGACCTTTATCGAAGTACCGGTTGAGTACATCGTAGGTAAAGTGTCTTCGAAAGAGTACATCAACGAAGCCACAGGCGAAGTTATCGTGAGTGCGAACCAGGAAATCAGCCTGGAGTCGCTGGCGAACCTGTCACAAGCCGGTTACAAAAAGCTAGAAGTTCTGTTTACGAACGATCTAGACCACGGTCCGTTCATGTCTGAAACGCTGCGTATCGACAGCACGACTGACCGTATTTCGGCGCTGGTAGAAATCTACCGCATGATGCGCCCTGGCGAGCCGCCAACGAAAGAAGCGGCTGAAGCCCTGTTTGAAAGCCTATTCTTCTCTGAAGAACGCTACGACCTGTCTACTGTAGGCCGTATGAAGTTCAACAGCTCTATCGAGCGTGCAGACGCCGGTGAGCAAGGCACTCTTGATGAAACAGACATCATCGAAGTGATGAAGAAACTGATCTCGATCCGTAACGGTAAAGGCGAAGTGGACGATATCGACCACCTTGGCAACCGTCGTATCCGTTCAGTAGGCGAAATGGCAGAGAACCAATTCCGTGTTGGTCTTGTACGTGTAGAACGCGCAGTGAAAGAACGTCTGAGCCTGGGCGATCTGGACAACGTGATGCCACAAGATCTGATCAACGCGAAACCTATTTCTGCTGCTGTTAAAGAATTCTTTGGTTCTTCACAGCTGTCTCAGTTTATGGATCAGAACAACCCGCTGTCAGAAGTTACGCACAAACGTCGTATTTCTGCTCTGGGTCCTGGTGGTCTGACTCGTGAGCGTGCTGGTTTTGAAGTTCGAGACGTACACGTGACCCACTACGGTCGTCTGTGTCCTATCGAAACGCCTGAAGGTCCAAACATCGGTCTGATCAACTCGCTGTCTGCGTTCGCACGCTGCAACGAGTACGGTTTCCTGGAAACCCCATACCGTCGTGTGGTTGACGGCATCGTAACGGATGAAGTGGATTACCTGTCTGCTATCGAAGAAGGTCAATTCGTTATCGCTCAGGCGAACGCGAAACTGACTGACGAATCTAGCTTTGCTGATGAGCTGATCACTGCTCGTCAGAAAGGTGAATCTGGTCTTCACCCACGTGAACACATCAACTACATGGACGTTGCGACCAACCAGGTTGTATCGATCGCGGCATCGCTGATTCCATTCCTGGAACACGATGATGCGAACCGTGCATTGATGGGTGCGAACATGCAACGTCAGGCAGTACCGACTCTGAAAGCTGAAAAGCCTCTGGTTGGTACCGGTATTGAACGTAACGTAGCGGTAGACTCAGGTGTAACTGCAGTCGCTAAACGTGGCGGTATGATCCAGTCTGTAGATGCTTCTCGTATCGTGGTTAAAGTGAACGAAGAAGAGTTGATCCCTGGCGAAGCGGGTATCGACATCTACAACCTGACTAAGTACACCCGTTCGAACCAGAACACGTGTATCAACCAGCGTCCATGTGTGATGCCGGGTGAGCCTGTGGCTCGCGGTGACGTACTGGCAGACGGTCCTTCGACTGACCTTGGCGAACTGGCACTAGGCCAGAACATGCGTATCGCATTCATGCCTTGGAACGGTTACAACTTTGAGGACTCGATCCTGGTATCTGAGCGTGTTGTTCAAGACGACCGCTTTACCACAATCCACATTCAAGAGCTGTCTTGTGTGGCGCGTGATACCAAGCTGGGTGCGGAAGAGATCACTGCGGATATTCCAAACGTAGGTGAAGCAGCGCTGTCTAAGCTGGATGAGTCAGGTATCGTTTACATCGGTGCTGAAGTGAAGGGTGGCGACATCCTGGTTGGTAAAGTAACACCAAAAGGTGAAACTCAGCTGACCCCTGAAGAGAAACTGCTGCGTGCAATCTTCGGTGAAAAAGCGTCTGACGTTAAAGATACTTCTCTGCGTGTACCTAACTCGGTTGCAGGTACGGTTATCGACGTACAAGTCTTCACTCGCGATGGCGTAGAGAAAGACAAGCGTGCGCTTGAAATCGAACAGATGCAGCTGAAAGAAGCGAAGAAAGACCTGACCGAAGAATTCCAGATCCTGGAAGGCGGTCTGCTGGCTCGTGTTCGTTCACTGCTGCTGGCCGGTGGTTACAGCGAAGCGAAGCTGGATTCTATCGAGCGCAAACAGTGGCTGGAACAGACACTGGAAAACGACGAACTGCAAACTCAGCTGGAACAGCTGGCTGAACAGTACGACGAGCTGAAAGCTGACTTCGACAAGAAATTCGAAACCAAGCGTCGCAAGATCACCCAAGGTGATGACCTTGCACCTGGCGTTCTGAAGATCGTTAAAGTGTACCTGGCAGTGAAACGTCGCATCCAACCGGGTGATAAGATGGCGGGTCGTCACGGTAACAAAGGTGTAATCTCTAAGATTAACCCTGTTGAAGACATGCCATACGATGAAAAAGGTCAGCCTGTTGACATCGTACTGAACCCGCTGGGTGTACCATCGCGTATGAACATCGGTCAGATCCTGGAAGTTCACTTAGGTCTGGCTGCGAAAGGTATCGGTGACAAGATCAACCAGATGCTGAAGGAACAACAAGAGCTGGCTAAACAGCGTGAGTTCCTGCAGAAGGTTTATGATCTGGGTAATACCCGTCAGGTTGTCGATATTGCTGCGCTGTCTGATGACGAAGTGCGTACGCTGGTGAACAACCTGCGTAGTGGTCTGCCAATTGCGACTCCAGTCTTCGACGGTGCGAACGAAGCATCGATCAAAGAACTGCTGAAACTGGGTGATCTGCCAGAATCTGGCCAGCTGACTCTGTTTGATGGTCGTACTGGTGATGCGTTTGAGCGTCCTGTAACGGTTGGTTACATGTACATGCTGAAACTGAACCACCTGGTTGATGACAAGATGCACGCTCGTTCAACCGGTTCTTACAGCCTGGTTACTCAGCAACCGCTGGGTGGTAAAGCTCAGTTCGGTGGTCAGCGTTTCGGTGAGATGGAAGTATGGGCACTGGAAGCATACGGTGCGGCTTACACCCTGCAAGAAATGCTAACCGTTAAGTCGGATGACGTTAACGGCCGTACGAAGATGTATAAGAACATCGTCGACGGAAACCACTCGATGGAACCTGGTATGCCTGAATCGTTCAACGTACTGTTGAAAGAGATTCGCTCGCTGGGTATCAACATCGAGCTAGAAGACGAAGAGTAAACCTTAAGGTTCCCCGCATGGGGAACCTAACCGGTTTTCTGGTAGGAAGGTGCTCGCAGTTCACGCGGCGAGCTCCTTTTAACTCCTTACAGGAGCTGATTGTGAAAGACTTATTAAACTTTCTGAAAGCACAGCATAAGACCGAAGAATTTGATGCAATCAAAATCGGTCTGTCTTCACCGGACATGATTCGTTCATGGTCTTTTGGTGAAGTAAAGAAACCTGAGACCATCAACTATCGTACGTTCAAACCTGAGCGCGATGGTCTGTTCTGTGCGCGTATCTTTGGTCCGGTAAAAGACTACGAATGTCTTTGTGGTAAATATAAGCGCCTGAAACACCGCGGAGTTATCTGTGAGAAGTGTGGCGTTGAAGTTACTCAGACTAAAGTTCGTCGTGACCGTATGGGCCACATTGAACTGGCGTCACCAGTAGCTCACATCTGGTTCCTGAAATCACTGCCGTCTCGCATCGGTTTGCTGATGGACATGCCACTACGTGATATCGAGCGCGTACTGTACTTTGAAATGTACGTAGTGACAGAACCAGGTATGACTGACCTGGAACGTGGTCAGATGCTGACAGAAGAAGAGTACCTGGATCGCCTGGAAGAGTGGGGCGACGAGTTCTCTGCGAAAATGGGTGCGGAAGCGATCAAAGATCTGCTGACCTCTATGGATCTGCAAGCGGAAGCTGAGCAGATGCGCGAAGAGCTGGATACCACTAACTCTGAAACTAAACGCAAGAAAGTTACCAAGCGTCTGAAGCTGGTTGAAGCGTTCGTCTCATCAGGTAACAAACCTGAGTGGATGATCCTGACTGTGCTTCCGGTACTTCCGCCGGATCTGCGTCCGCTGGTACCGCTGGATGGTGGTCGCTTTGCGACTTCAGATCTGAACG
The DNA here is from genome assembly GCF_029962385.1 of Vibrio sp. ABG19. Lineage (NCBI taxonomy): Bacteria > Pseudomonadati > Pseudomonadota > Gammaproteobacteria > Vibrionales > Vibrionaceae > Vibrio > Vibrio sp. ABG19. Next base: position 1,508,743 of record NZ_CP071708.1, read on the forward strand.
ATCTATACCGTCGTGTGATCAACCGTAACAACCGTTTGAAGCGTCTGCTAGAGCTTGCTGCTCCGGACATCATCGTACGTAACGAAAAACGTATGCTGCAAGAGTCTGTTGATGCGCTGCTGGATAACGGTCGTCGCGGTCGTGCGATCACAGGTTCGAACAAACGTCCTCTGAAATCTCTTGCTGATATGATCAAGGGTAAACAGGGTCGTTTCCGTCAGAACCTGCTGGGTAAACGTGTAGACTACTCAGGCCGTTCTGTAATCACAGTAGGTCCTTACCTGCGTCTGCACCAGTGTGGTCTTCCTAAGAAGATGGCACTCGAGCTGTTTAAACCATTCATCTACAGCAAGCTGGAAACTCGTGGCCTGGCGACGACTATCAAAGCAGCTAAGAAGATGGTAGAGCGTGAAGAAGCAGTAGTATGGGATATCCTGGATGAAGTTATCCGTGAACACCCGGTACTGCTGAACCGTGCACCAACACTGCACCGTCTGGGTATCCAGGCGTTCGAACCAGTGCTGATTGAAGGTAAAGCGATTCAGCTGCACCCACTGGTGTGTGCGGCCTATAACGCGGACTTCGATGGTGACCAGATGGCGGTACACGTACCTCTGACTCTGGAAGCTCAGCTGGAAGCTCGTACTCTGATGATGTCGACCAACAACATTCTGTCGCCAGCATCAGGTGATCCGATCATCGTACCTTCTCAGGACGTTGTATTGGGTCTGTACTACATGACCCGTGAAAAAGTGAACGCACTGGGTGAAGGCATGTACCTGGCTGGCCCGAAAGAGGCTGAGAAGGCATACCGCACTAAGACTGCTGCACTGCACGCACGCGTAAAAGTACGTATTACTGAAACAGTGGTTGACGAAGACGGTAACAGCACGACAGAAACCAAGATGGTGGATACCACGGTTGGTCGTGCAATGTTGTGGCAAATCGTACCGAAAGGTCTGCCATTCAGCATCGTTAACCAAAAGCTGGGCAAGAAGCAGATTTCTAGCCTGCTGAACGAGGCGTACCGTAAACTGGGTCTGAAAGACACGGTAATCTTCGCTGACCAAATCATGTACACCGGTTTCGCATACGCGGCACTGTCAGGTGTTTCTGTAGGTATCGACGATATGGTTGTACCACCTGCGAAATACACTGAGATTGCAGAAGCAGAAGAAGAAGTACGTGAGATTCAGGAACAGTTCCAGTCTGGTCTGGTAACAGCCGGCGAACGCTACAACAAAGTGATCGATATCTGGGCATCGACCAACGATCGCGTTGCGAAAGCGATGATGGAAAACCTGTCTTCTGAACTGGTTCTGAACCGTGATGGCGAAGAAGAGAAACAAGAGTCGTTCAACAGCATCTACATGATGGCCGACTCAGGTGCTCGTGGTTCTGCAGCGCAGATTCGTCAGTTGGCTGGTATGCGTGGTCTGATGGCTCGTCCGGATGGCTCGATCATCGAAACGCCAATCACTGCGAACTTTAAAGAAGGTCTGAACGTACTTCAGTACTTTATCTCAACGCACGGTGCTCGTAAGGGTCTGGCGGATACGGCACTGAAAACAGCGAACTCGGGTTACCTGACTCGTCGTCTGGTAGACGTTGCACAAGACGTTGTGGTTACTGAACACGACTGTGGCACCGTTGAAGGCGTTGAAATGATGCCTCACATCGAAGGTGGTGACGTTAAAGTTGCCCTGACTGAGCTGGCTCTGGGTCGTGTGGTTGCAGAAGACATTCTGAAACCAGGTACTGAAGAAGTACTGATCCCGCGTAACACGCTGATCGACGAAAAATGGTGTCAAATCATGGAAGAGAATTCCGTGGACAACATTAAAGTACGTTCAGTAGTAACTTGTGATTCAGACTTCGGTTGTTGTTCACTATGTTACGGTCGTGACCTGGCGCGTGGTCACCTGGTTAACCAAGGCGAAGCGGTTGGTGTTATCGCGGCTCAGTCAATCGGTGAACCTGGTACACAGCTGACGATGCGTACGTTCCACATCGGTGGTGCGGCATCGACAGCAGCAGCTGAGAACAGCATCCAGGCGAAGAACAAAGGTTCGGTTAAACTGCATAACGCGAAATTCGTTATCAACAAAGACAGCAAGCTGGTGATCACTTCTCGTGCATCTGAGCTGACTATCATTGACGAATTTGGCCGTACCAAAGAGAAACACAAACTGCCATATGGCTCGCTGCTGAGTAAAGCAGACGGCGATGCGGTAGATACCGGCGAAACCGTTGCTAACTGGGAAGCGCACACACTGCCAATCATTACTGAAGTGGCAGGTCGTATCCAGTTCGTTGACATGATCGATGGTGTAACTGTTTCTCGTCAGACTGATGATCTGACGGGTCTGTCTTCAAGTGAAGTTACCGATCCAGCCGCTCGTCCGTCAGCAGGTAAAGATATGCGTCCGGCTATCAAACTGGTTGATACTAACGGCAATGACGTTATGATCCCAGGTACCGATATGCCAGCGCAGTACTTCCTGCCGGGTAAAGCGATCGTTAACATTGACGATGGTGCAGAAGTAAGCGTGGGTGACACGCTGGCTCGTATCCCGCAGAAATCTGGTGGTAACCGAGACATCACCGGTGGTCTGCCTCGCGTAGCTGACCTGTTTGAAGCCCGTAAGCCGAAAGAGCCTGCGATCCTGGCTGAACATACAGGTACGGTATCGTACGGTAAAGAGACCAAAGGTAAGCGTCGTCTGATCATCACTCGCGACAGCGGTGAGACTTACGAAGAGATGATTCCTAAGCATCGTCAGCTGAACGTGTTCGAAGGTGAGCGTGTTGAACGTGGTGACGTTATCGCGGATGGTCCAGAGTCTCCACATGACATTCTGCGCCTACGTGGTATCCACGCAGTAACGACTTACATTGCCAACGAAGTTCAGGAAGTATACCGTCTGCAAGGCGTTAAGATTAACGATAAGCACATTGAGACTATCGTTCGTCAGATGCTGCGTAAGTGTACTATTACTCACGCAGGTGACTCTGAGTTCCTGCCTGGTGAGCAAGTAGAATACGCACAAGTTAAGATTGCTAACCGTAATCTTGAAGCAGAAGGTAAAGAACCTGCACGTATCGAACGCGAACTGCTGGGTATTACCAAAGCGTCTCTGGCAACAGAATCGTTCATCTCAGCCGCATCGTTCCAGGAAACGACGCGCGTACTGACTGAAGCTGCGGTTTCTGGTAAGCGTGATGATCTGCGCGGCCTGAAAGAGAACGTGATCGTGGGTCGTCTGATCCCTGCGGGTACTGGTTTTGCGTATCACCAAGAGCGTCAGTCTCAACGTGATGCACAAAAAGAAGGTCCTTCAGCGGAACAAGCGACTGACAATCTGGCAGCGCTGCTGAACGCAGGCTTCTCTGCTGACGAGTAATCGTATCTCAGTATGAAAAAAGGCACCTTCGGGTGCCTTTTTTATTGCTTGCGATTGCGAAATCAATGTCAGCTATCCGCTTCTGCTGACCGCTGCTACGCTGGTGGCATGATACGCTGGCTAGTTATGCACCGGGCGGGATCGACAGACTGTCGGCAATCAATTGGATCAATTGGTCTTCGGTTTCAAAGCGTGATTCTAAAAGTTCTCCCACTTCAGACAAATCATCATCCAGGGTTTCCATATCATCATCTTCACTGACGTCAGCGTAGCGGTCATTGAAGTTGAGCAGTGGATCGGTGGTTTCGACGATTTCAGCATAAGTCTGATTGATTTCGTCGGTGGCGTGAAAGCCAGTGGCCTGCCACTTGTTCATCACCATATCGTAGATTTTGAAATGGCCTTCAGAAATGTAATCGACGAGCTCTTCGCAGAAAAACTTCAGTTCGTCGGGAGAGGGGAGTTCAGTGACAGCAGCTTTTGTTGCACAGGGTTGCAGCGCTGCCAGTTTGCAGTATTCAACGATCAGTTGCTGCCTCTTATTGAGCCAGTGATCGATGACGTCACTTGAGCCGCCCCACTGTTCTTGCGTTGTTTTGAATTTTTTTAGCATGACCATGTCCTCATGATCGGATCATTAATAATGATCTATCCTTTGCCTATTTGTTATTGCGGTACAGTACAACTTATCGTCCCTAAGAGATTGAATAGATTTGAAATCAAATCCGTACAAACTCTGGTATGAAGTTAGATTGCCAGTAAAATGTACAGACTGCAAGCAAACAGGAGTGAGCATGTTAAAAAACAGTGACGCGAAAAACGCTTATTGGTGCGTTGTTTCAGGAAGTGAGATCTGGACTGTAGATGGGACCCTGCCTTTCGGAACCGCAGATCAGTGGGATCTGCCGACGGAGTCGGCGATCGAGATCGATCGCTATCAGGGTTTACCGGTTTATTGGCTCAATGCCGCGGATCTGGACCGGGATCTTGAGTTGGTATCACTGCGTGACATGCTGCAACTGCCGGAGGCAATTTTCCTGCTCGCCAGCAAAGCGATTCAGTATGGCCATATGAGCCAGAGCATGCGCTTTTGCCCACAGTGCGGCGGGCGTAATTATCTCAATCATCGTGATATGGCAATGCAGTGTCATGACTGTCGTACGTTGCACTATCCGCGTATTTTCCCGTGTATTATTGTTGCGGTGCGGCGTCAGCAGCACATCCTGCTGGCTCAGCATGCCCGTCACCGCTCAGGCATGTACACAGTGATTGCCGGCTTTCTCGAAGTGGGTGAGACACTGGAGCAGTGCGTGGCGCGGGAAATCAAAGAAGAAACCGGAATTGATGTGCACAATATCCGTTATTTCGGCAGCCAGCCATGGGCTTTCCCATCCAGTATGATGATGGGGTTTGTGGCCGACTATAAAGCCGGAGAGGTCAAACCGGACTACACCGAGCTGTGTGATGCTAAATGGTTTACTCCCCAGACAATGCCGCCGGTCGCGCCGAAGGGCACGATCGCCCGTGAGCTGATTGAGCACACCCTGAGTGAAATCAAGCGTGATTACCCGGATGCTTAAAGCGGGTGCTGTGAACGGACCGCTAAAAAAAACCCTCCGTTTCGGGAGGGGGTAAGTAAGATGTCGTTATGAGATGCTGAGTATCAAATACCCAGTTATAGTTGTAGTTTTCGCTAGCGAACAAATTTGTAACATTGAATGACATCGTACGCAAATTAAGCAATGATTTAATACTTAATAACATGATCCAGGTTGCAAAGCTCCTCGTTACGCAGTGGCAATCAATGTTAGAATACGCCCCATTGCGATGATGTAACCATCAAACCATAAGCCTAAATAGAAGTGGAATACGGAATGACAGAATTAAAAAACGACCGCTATCTGCGCGCACTGCTCAAGCAGCCAGTTGATTGCACCCCGGTATGGATGATGCGCCAGGCTGGACGCTATCTGCCAGAATACCGCGCAACACGTGCGCAAGCGGGCGACTTTATGGCGCTGTGCCGTAATGCCGAGCTGGCTTCAGAAGTGACTCTGCAGCCATTGCGTCGTTTCCCGCTCGATGCCGCCATTCTATTTTCAGATATTCTGACTATTCCGGATGCAATGGGCCTTGGCCTGCGTTTTGCGGCCGGAGAAGGTCCGGTGTTTGATCGCCCGATTACCTGTAAAGCTGATGTCGATAAAATTGGTCTGCCGGATCCGGAGGGCGAGCTGCAGTACGTGATGAATGCGGTGCGTCAGATCCGTAAAGACCTGCAGGGGGAAGTTCCGCTGATCGGCTTCTCCGGCAGCCCGTGGACTCTGGCGACTTATATGGTTGAAGGCGGCAGCTCAAAAGCTTTCACCAAGATTAAGAAAATGATGTATGCCGAGCCAGCCACCCTGCACCTGTTGCTGGATAAACTGGCGGATAGCGTGATCGAGTACCTGAATGCGCAAATCAAAGCCGGTGCGCAGTCGGTCATGGTATTTGATACCTGGGGCGGCGTACTGACTCCGCGTGATTACAACCTGTTCTCACTGCAGTACATGCACAAGATTGTCGATGGTCTGATCCGTGAAAACGACGGCCGCCGCGTGCCGGTGACGCTGTTCACTAAAAACGGTGGTATGTGGCTGGAGCAGATTGCTGCCACCGGTTGTGATGCGGTGGGTCTCGACTGGACCATCAATATTGCGGACGCCAAAGCGCGCATTGGTGATAAAGTGGCGCTGCAGGGCAACATGGATCCGTCGATGCTGTACGCTCAGCCGGAGCGGATTCGCGAAGAGGTCGCGTCAATTCTGCAAGGCTTTGGGGAGGGTGGCACCGGCCACGTCTTCAACCTTGGTCATGGCATTCACCTTGATGTGCCGCCGGAAAACGCCGGCGTATTTGTTGATGCGGTGCATGAGTTATCCAAGCCGTACCATAAGTAACTTTGCAGTTTGTAAATATAAGCGCTCGAATCAGGGCGCTTTTTTTTTACTCTGTTCCGGTTCTGAGCGTGTGTGATCATGCCACTGACCACAACTTGGGTATATACTTCACTTAATCAGGAAGGAGTGTGACCGCCAGATGAAAACAAGAGACAGAATTGTCCATGCCGCACTGGAGCTGTTCAATGAGCATGGCGAACGCCCGATGACCACTAATCATATTGCTGCGCACATAGAGATAAGCCCGGGCAATCTCTACTACCATTTTCGCAATAAGCAGGAAATCGTGCGTGAGATTTTTGCCCTCTACTCGAGCGAGCTATTAGAGCGCTTTAAACCTTTGCAGGGGCAGTACGAAACCCTGACTCTGCTTAAGCATTATCTTGATTCGATTTTTACCCTGATGTGGAAATACCGTTTTTTCTACGCCAATTTGCCAGAGATTCTGCAGCGTGACGAAGAGTTGCATCAGGATTACATCCGCGTGCAGGAAAAGTTGCAGGCTAACCTGGTGAACATCATGCAGGCCTTTGTTGACATGCAGTTACTCGACCTCAATAAGGAAGAGATGAAACAGCTGGTCACGACTCTGCATCTGATTGCCTGCAGCTGGCTGGCCTATCAGGCGGCCATGTCACCTAAAACCGACATCACCGAGCAGATTATCCATCAGGGCATGCTGCAGATTATTTCGGTGATGAAACCGAACGCGACCGAGCAGGGAGTGGAGCAGTTGCAATTACTGGCCGATGGCGTACGGGCAATGCATGCTTAAAAGGGATGATATATAACCTTTCATTCTTAGGCTGGTGGCGCAGATACTGATAATTTCCCATGTTAATACAAGGAATTAAAAGTAGCCTTCATTATGCATTATGACGTGTTCAATGGTGATGCCGACGGTATCATCGCTCTGCTTCAGTTGCGCCTCGCGACGCCGCTCGACAGCCAGTTGGTGACTGGGGTCAAACGCGATATTCAACTGCTCGCTAAAGTGCCTTTTCAGACCGGTGACAGTCTGACGGTGCTTGATGTCTCGATGGCAAAAAACAGCGCCGCGTTACAACAGGCACTCGCTGCCGGTGCACGCGTGTTTTACGCCGATCACCATCAGGCCGGTGATATCCCTCAGCATGATAATCTGCAAGCGCATATCAATCTGGATGCGAACATGTGCACGGCTTTGATAGTCGATGAGCTGCTGCAGGGCCAGTACCATGACTGGGCGATTACCGCGGCTTACGGCGATAACCTGCTTAAGGTGGCTGACGGGCTGGCGGCTAAAGCCGGTTTGAGGACCTCTCAGGCTGAGCAGCTTAAAGAGCTCGGCACCCTGATTAACTATAACGGATATGGTAAAACCACCGCCGATCTGCACTACCATCCGGCCGATTTGTTGCGTGCCCTGAGTGGCTACACCTCACCGTTTGAGGTGATTGCCGATCCGGACTCGGCCTATCATGTTCTTAAAGCCGCTTATGAGCGCGATATTGCCCATGCTCTGGCGCTGGAGGCGGTGCATCAAAGTCCGCTGCTGCGTGTGTTTGAACTGCCGGATGAGTCGGCCTCCCATCGTGTCAGCGGGGTGTACGGTAATCTGCTGGCCAATCAGCAGCCGGATCAGGCCCATCTGGTGCTGACCGAAGCCGATGAGCAGCATTTCACGGTCTCGCTGCGCGCGCCGCTCAGCAACAAGCAGGGTGCCGGGACATTGTGTGCACAGTTTGAGACCGGTGGCGGGCGTGAAGCTGCGGCCGGGATTAACCTGCTGCCCAAGCAGGACCTGACCCGTCTGATTGAAGCCGTTGAAGCTTATTATGGTTAAGCTTTGGATGGTTAAGTTATAGCTGAGCACTATCACAGCGCGATGAAACAACAAAGGCCACTCATGAAGTGGCCTTTGAACTAGAACGGATAATAGGATAGACGTTAACGACTCAGCCAGTTACGTGGGTTCTCGGCTTTACTGTTGCGGCGGATCTCAAAATAGAGTGCTGGACGGCTTTGCCCACCGGTATCTCCCGCCAGAGCCAGAGTTTCGCCGGCCGTGACTTTGTCGCCCTCTTTTTTCATCAGTGACTGGTTGAATCCATACAAGGTCATATCGCCTTTGCCGTGATCCAGCAGGACCACCAGGCCGTAACCGCGCAGGTATTCGGCAAACACCACAGTGCCCGGATAAACCGCTTTGACCGCCTGACCATAATTGGCATCGATCACCATGCCTTTCCAGTCAATTTGTCCGGTCTGGCGCTCACCAAAATTATGCAGTACTTGTCCTTTCAGCGGCCACGGCAGCTTGCCGCGCTGCTGGCTGATACCATTCATAGGTACGGCATTGCGTTTGGCGGCTTTGGCGATTTCGGCTTTCAGACGGGTTTCATTACGCTGTAGCTCAGCCAGGTAGACTTTATCACCGGAGATACTTTGTTGAATTTTGCCCAGGGTTTTACGGCGGTTAGTCTGGGTGCTGGCCAGCTGGTCACGTTTATGTGTCTGCTCTTCCAGCAGTGATTCTATTTGATCCCGTTCCAGTTTCAGCTGGTGGTCACTGTCATCCAGTGCCTTGCGAGTCTGCTGCAATGCTTCAATCGTTTCACTGCGCGCTTTGGCCAGGTGCTGATAATACTGGCTGATGCGATCTTGCTGCGCGCTGTTGTTAAAGATATCACCCGCTGAACTGGCACGCTGAGTGATATAGTAGGTTTCAATCAGTTCGGCCAGCTGGTCGGCCTGCTGCTTACGCTGGGTTTCCAGCCGGGCAATTTTTTCCTGCAGCCGGGCAATGTTGGCATTGGCTTGCGCAAGCTGGTTTTTACTGGACTTGATCTGATTCTCCAGCGTGGAAATATCCAGTTCCTGCTGTTTCAATGACTTTTGCAGCTGATCGAGCTCTTTCTGCCGCGCCGACAGTGATTGTTGCTGGCGGGAAATCTCGTTCTTTACCCCTTTCAGCTCCTGCTGCGATGCGGCCTGCGTCGTAAGCGGCAGACTGCCGGCACCGATGACCAGCAGCCACAGACCGAATCGGGCGCGGGAAGCCATTTTGCAAGTGAATAACGTCATGTTTTTACAATAATCGTAATGGGCCTTGAAGCTGCCAGTATACCTAATGGTGCGTATGGCAGGTAAAAAGTTTGTCATTGTTCGGTGGCGGGCACAAAAAGGCGAAAAAAAACCCCGATAAATCGGGGTTTGATAACCGGTAAGCCAGGCTTACGAGAACAGAACTGCGCCAGACATTTCAGCTGGGATTTCCTGATCAGTCAGTGCCAACATGGTTGGCGCCAGATCAGACAGTTTACCGCCCTGTTTCAGGGTAATGTCTTTGTTACCCACATAGATCAGTGGTACTGGCAGGTTGGTGTGCGCAGTGTGCACGCCGCCGGTTTCCGGGTTGATCATCATCTCAGCGTTACCGTGGTCGGCAGTGATCAGCAGTTGACCGTCTGCTTCTTTGATCGCTTCCACGACACGGCCGATACATTCATCAACCGCTTCACATGCTTTAACTGCGGCATCGTATACGCCGGTATGGCCGACCATGTCGCCGTTCGGGTAGTTACAGATGATCGCGTCGTATTGACCAGACTTGATCGCCGCAACCAGTTTGTCCGTCAGCTCTTTGGAGCTCATTTCAGGCTGTAGATCGTAGGTTGCCACTTTTGGTGACGCAACCAGCTGACGCTCTTCACCGTCAAACTCGTTTTCTACGCCGCCGTTGAAGAAGAAAGTCACGTGTGCGTATTTCTCAGTTTCTGAGATACGCAGCTGGGTTTTGCCGCTTTTCGCCAGCCATTCACCGTAAGTGTTTTCCAGCGATGCTGGTGGGAATGCACATAGCAGCGGAATGTCTGCTGCGTATTGAGTCAGCATCACGAAGTCGATCGCCGGGAAGACTTTACGCTCAAAACCTGCAAAGTCAGTCACGAAAGTGCGGGTGATCTGACGTGCACGGTCAGCACGGTAGTTCATAAAGATCACTGCATCGCCGTCTTGCATGGCTGCAGATTCCTGACCTTCCGCACGGATTTCAGACGCTTTAACAAATTCGTCGTTTTCTTCACGTGCGTAAGCCGCTTGCAGCGCTTGCAGCGCAGAATCAAAGGTGAATTCGCCTTGTGCTGCCGTCAGAACATCGTAAGCTTTTTCAACGCGATCCCAGTTGTTATCACGGTCCATCGCGTAGTAGCGACCAACTACCGATGCGATGCGGCCTTTGCCCAGTTTAGCGAACAGCTCATCAAAGCGTTTTAGTGACGCTTCTGCGCTGCGTGGCGGCGTATCACGTCCGTCCAGGAAGCAGTGCAGGTAGATTTTCTCTGCGCCACGTGCTGCTGCCATTTCAACGGCGGCATAGATGTGATCTTCGTGTGAGTGAACGCCACCCGGAGACATCAGACCCATCAGATGAACGGCTTTACCTGCGGCAACCGCTTTGTCGATTGCAGCGACCAGTACTTCATTCTGCTGGAATTCACCGTCGGCAATCGATTTGGTGATGCGAGTCAGATCCTGATACACGATGCGGCCTGCACCGATGTTCGTGTGGCCCACCTCAGAGTTACCCATTTGACCGTCTGGCAGGCCAACGTCCATGCCTGAAGCAGAAATTAGGGTATTCGGATTGTTTGCCATCAGACCATCAAGAACAGGCGTGTTTGCATTGTTGATCGCGTTGCTTGAGTTGTCTTCACGGTAACCCCATCCATCCAGGATCACCAGAGCCATAGGCTTCTTAGCTGACATAGTAATGACCTCGTCAAATTCATAGTAACTAGAAATTAGCGTAATTTTACTACACTTTGCTGTGTTTGCAGTAGGGTAAGATCAATGAATTTCCCTATCAATGCAATAAAACGTTGCCTATTGATCAAATTCAGCAGCCCCTTAACCTCAGTGGCTTTAGGGCTGTTTGCCCCAGTTGTCTGAGGTGTTCGTTGTCTGAGATATCAGTCGTCACATATCTCAGTACACCAATTCTCAGTACACCAAGATACTGGTACCTATCACCGCCACGGTGGCTCCCAGCCAGGCAAAGCGGTTCGGACGTTGCCGGGTATAGACCCAAAGTATAGGCAAAAGCATGATAGGTGTGGTGGAAGAGAGCAGGGCAACCATACCGACATTGCCCTCGCGCAGCGCATACAGAATCAGGGTCATGCCAACCGCCATGGCGAGAAAACCGTTCACCGCGGTAATCACAAAAATACGACCGGTGATTGGGTGCAGTGCCCGGCTGACCTTAGTGCCGGTTGCGCGCAGCACACAGTGGGCACAGAAGGCGGTCATCATCCGGATGGCCGATGCTGCGACAGGGTCGATGCTGGTTTGCATCACCGGCTTGGCAATAATACCGCCCAGCGCCTGGCACAGTGCGGCCGTCAGGCCAAGAGCAACCCCGGCCCAGACGCTGCCATTCAACGTTTCCAGACTGTGGTTTTGTCCGCGCCGGCCAAAAAAGATCGCAGTCAGTACGCCACTGAAAACTAACGCCGAGCCGAGTAATTCCAGGTTGCTCATACTCTCCTGAAACAGGAAATAGCCCATGATGGCGGAAAACACCGCATGGCAGGAAAACAGCAAGCCGGACTGGCGGGGGCCCATCCGGTTCAGGCAGGCAAACAGTGCGGTATCGCCGATAAAAATACCAATCAGACCGGACAACATCATCGGTGTTACGTCAGCCATAGCAACACTGGACCAGCCACCGGTCAGCAGGGCGATACTGGCCAGAATGACCGAGGTGCAGCCCATGCGCCAGCGACTGTAGGCAAATGTGCCCAGATGTCGGGCTGGCGCTACTGATAACAGGCTGGCCACGGCCCACAAAAACGCCGCAGCCAGCGCCAGCCACTCAAATCCCATATGGTTGTCCTTATCAGAAAGGGGAAAGAAAAGAGCACTCAATATGCCATTAACCACATGGAAAACAAAGTGAATTGACCGCAGGGTGGATTGGCAGCGCAATGGTTAAAACAGTGACTTATGGGGCACTGACCGCCAGTCGTACAGTGCGATAGACGGTTAAGCGCAGTATAAAAGACGGGGGCCACACGCCGTGGCGCTGGCCCTATGCAGGGTTATCCTGTTCATAGCAGTACTATCTGTTTAGATCAGGATAGCTACAGCGAGGTAGACAACCAGCAGACCGATAATGCCCAGTGCCAGGCCGGTCTTAGCCATATCTTTGCTTTCAATCAGGCCGGTCGAGTAGGCCAGCGAGTTCGGCGGTGTTGAGACCGGTAATATCATCCCGAGAGAAGCGGAGAATGCCACCACGACTAACAGCCCCTGCAGGCCTCCGGCTTCGGCCAGGCTCGGCATACTGGTACCAATGGCCGCTGCGATTGGCATTAACAGGTTAGCGGTGGCGGTATTGGACATGAAGTTGGCCATCAGCCAGCACACCAGAGATAAGGCGATGACGACGGCCATTGGTGACAGGGTTTCATAATGAATCGCATGCGCCAGTGCGTGGGCAAGTCCGGTTTGTTCCAGACCGATACCAATCGCAATCCCGCCGGCAACCAGCCACAACACATCCCAGTTGATCTGTTTCAGCTCTTCTTTGCCCATAATTCCGGTCAGAGTAAACACTGCCAGCGGAAGGATGGCGACCACGTAAGTGTTCATGCCGTGCAGCGCCGTAGTCATCCACAGCACTATGGTAAGCGCAAAGGTGACATACACCACCATCGCCTGCCAGCTGCGCTGGAAACGACCATCCAGTTTGAGGCTCATACTGGCCTGGGAAGACGGAAACAGTTTTTGTAGTAAAAACCAGGCCAGAGTGAGCTGGATCAGCACAAACGGCAGCCCCATCATCATCCAGGACAAGAAGCTGATGCTGTTATCGCCGGTCAGATACTGCAAGGCGATGGCATTCGGTGGTGTCCCTATTGGCGTGGCGATGCCGCCGGTATTGGCGGCGATTGGAATACACAGTACCAAGGCTTTAATCCCCAGGTCGCCTTTTGGCGCTGAGGCAACGATGGGGCCCAGCAGAGCCAGCATCATCACTGTGGTTGCGGTATTGGACATGAACATCGAGAACACGGACGTGATCAGCATCAGCCCGAGCATAATGAATTTAGGCTGACTGCCAAACGGTTTGAGCAGGACCCGCGCTAGGTTGTTGTCCAGTTCATATTTTGATGCGGCAATGGCCAGGGCAAAGCCACCCATAAACAAGATGATGATCGGTGAGGAAAAGGCGGAAAAAATATCAGTGTAGGCCAGCAGTTGCCCCAGCTCGTGACCTTCAACCGGTGCCCGAAAAGCGTGCAGACCTTTGTTGGAAATCATGACCAGCTCGAGGGCGATGATCAGAATTGAGGTGGCGAATACCGGTACCGGTTCGAGTACCCACAGCAAAGCCGCGAGCAGAAAAATCGCCAGTAAGCGGTGTTGCACCAGAGTCAGGTCGGCGATAGGAATGGCATCGATCGGTAACATCAGCACCAATGCCGGCAATCCGAAACAAATCATCAGCCGCAATATAAGGCTGGTGTTGAGTGTCTGCATCGCGTCTTCCTTATCCAATCGAAATAACTGCAGACAGAGTAAGGTTTTAACCGTGACAGGTCTTAGAGGAGTGGCAAAGTTTTACATATTAAGCGTCATGCAGATCAGGAAGTGTGCGGAGAGTCAAACGTCACCTCCGCAGAAAGCGAAGGCGACGTTGAGCGCTTAGGCTTTATGTGCGTACGCAGCACCTAACATAGTCGGCGTATTGTTCTGCATGGTCACATCAAAACGAATCGCATCTTTAGCAAACAGGTTAATCACAGTTGAGCCCAGTTTGAAACGGCCCATCTCCTGACCTTTTTTCAGTACGACCGCTTTATCACCGTCCGCCGGATAGTCCCAGCGGTATACGGTGTTGCCGCGCGGCGGGGTGACGGTACCCGCCCAGATAAGCTCGATACTGCCGACGATCGTTGCGCCAACCAGCACCTGGGCCATCGGGCCAAATTCAGTATCAAAGATACACACGACACGCTCGTTACGTGCAAACAGGTTTGGCACATTTTCAGCGGTCAGCGGGTTAACCGAAAACAGGTCACCAGGTACGTAAATCATCTGACGCAGTGTGCCATCACACGGCATATGAACACGGTGATAATCGCTTGGCGACAGATACAGTGTGGCAAAGTCACCGTCACGGAATTCTTCTGCCAGTTTGGCATCGCCGCCCAGCAGTTCCTGGGCTGAGAAGTCGTGACCTTTGGCCTGAATAAGTTTGCCATCGGTAATAGGGCCGAATTGGCTCACACAGGCATCGGCCGGGTGGGTAATTACCTCGTCACCAGCGGCAATTGGGCGCGCGCCAGCTTTCAGTTCACGCACGAAAAACTCGTTGAAGGTTTTAAAGTGCTTTGGATCTGAATGCAGTGCTTCGTCCATATTGACGTTGTACTGTTTGATAAACCAGCGAATGACGGCTGTGGTCAGACCGCCAGCCTTGGCTGAAGCCAGTTTACCCATCAGGCGGGTCAGGCCATGTTGGGGAATCCAGTATTGCAGTCTGACTTTAATCTTATCCATTGTTTACAATTCCAATGTGTTTAACTTTTGGGCGCAGAATGTTACTGAAAATAATGACGCATGTCAGCAGTTATCCCAGCATACGTCATTACATCTCTGCTTTTTTATCTGTATCGACGTTTTTGCGCAAAATCGCGACTTAAGCGCTTACAAGTCGGCTTTTTTACTGCGTGAATACTGACGGTTGGCTTTATTTTCACCCATGCTTTCGATAATGCGATGGTAGTTTTCAAAACGCGCGGCACTGATGTCGCCTTTGTCGACCGCTTCACGCAGCATGCAGCCCGGATCGTCACCATGCTTACAGTCACGGAATTTACAGCCACCCAGAAACGGGCGGAACTCGACAAACGCTTTGGTCACTTCTTCTGCACTCAAGTGCCACAGGCCGAATTCACGCACCCCCGGCGAGTCGATAAGGTCGCCACCGGAAGGGATGTGATACAAACGGGCGGCTGTCGTCGTATGTTGACCAAGGCCTGAGGTTTCGGAAATTTCACCCTCTTCCACCCAGTCTTCCAAATCAGGCATCAGGGCATTCACCAGACTGGATTTACCCACACCGGACTGACCGACAAAAATATTGGTGTGTTCACCCAATTTAGCTTCCAGCGCCGCAATGCCTTCACCACTCTTTTTACTGACGTAGAGCACTTCGTAACCGATGCGTTGATATTCACCCAACAAGGTCTGATAGTGTTCACGCTGAGCATCGTCCAGCAGATCGACTTTATTGAGGACCAGCAATGGAGAAATCGCCAGGGTTTCGGCCGCTATCAGATAACGGTCAATGATATTGAGCGATAAGTCGGGCAGAACAGAAGAGACGATCACCATCTGATCGACGTTGGCAGCCACCGGTTTTAAACCATCGTAATAATCCGGGCGGGTCAGTACGGATTGGCGTGGCTCAACGGCTTCGACCACTCCGGAGATGCCGGCCAGCTTTTCCACTCCCGGGCGCCAGATAACTTTGTCACCTGAGACCAGCGTTTCAATCCCTCTGCGCAGGTTACAACGGTGAATTTCACCGCTTTCCGGATCTTCCACATCAGCATGTTGACCAAAACGGGTAATCACCAGACCCGTTTTGGCGCTGTGCAGCATCGACTCATCCCATTCGATGGTTTTTTCCTGTTTCAGTTTACGGTGTTGGTTATTCCGAACGCGTCGTACCTGACCCTTAGTCAGCTTTTTTTTCTTTGCCACTCTGCTCTACTTTCGTGTTGCTGGATGGTTTGGGAAGCCCGGAAAAACTCCGCAGATTGCCGCAAATCATCGGGTTGAAATTTTCGTTATCAGCCGCGGCTGACAATTTGAATTATGTACACTTGGGTATATAGTACCTGCTTTATCGATAAACCTATAGGTACCCGTCTATGTCTTTTAGCGATCAAAACCTGATTTGGGTCGATCTGGAGATGACTGGCTTAGAGCCGGAATCTCATAAAATCATTGAAATTGCGACTATTGTGACCGACTCTCAGCTCAATATTCTGGCTGAAGGTCCGGTGTTAGCAATTCATCAGCCAGAATCAGAATTGCAGAAAATGGATGACTGGTGTACCAATACGCATACCTCAAGCGGGCTGGTGGAGCGTGTGCGCAATAGTACCATCAGCGAAGATGAAGCCGTTGAACAGACTATCGCGTTTTTGCGCCAGTGGGTTCCTGAGGGTAAGTCACCCATCTGTGGTAACAGCATCGGCCAGGATCGTCGCTTCCTTTACCAGCATATGCCACGCCTGGAAGCCTATTTTCATTATCGCTATCTTGATGTCAGTACCCTGAAAGAACTGACTCGGCGCTGGAAACCGGAAATTCTGGATGGTTTTTCTAAACAGGGCAGCCACCTTGCTCTGGATGATATTCGTGAGTCGATTGCTGAACTCAAATATTATCGTGCGACCATATTCTCCATCTGATTTGTGGTGCGAATAACGCATTTGGGCTGTGTTCAATGTCCGCTTGAGACGCTTGCTGCTGCTATAGTCGCCAGTAAGCCTCTCAAATATGGTGCTTTCTGCATGTTTTTTCGGCAAACAAAAAAAACTTCTGTTTTTTTAGCGAGAATCTCTTGCATCGCAAAAAAATGCTCTTATAATTCGCAGCCCTAAACGACGGAAATCGTTGTTGATGCGACACTAGCTCAGTTGGTAGAGCGCAACCTTGCCAAGGTTGAGGTCACGAGTTCGAACCTCGTGTGTCGCTCCAAAATCTTTCTTAACAGAAAGTACAGCCTGTATCGTGCTTAACGATGACAATGCGACACTAGCTCAGTTGGTAGAGCGCAACCTTGCCAAGGTTGAGGTCACGAGTTCGAACCTCGTGTGTCGCTCCAAAATCTTTCTTAACAGAAAGTACAGCCTTTATCGTGCTTAACGATGACATGCGACACTAGCTCAGTTGGTAGAGCGCAACCTTGCCAAGGTTGAGGTCACGAGTTCGAACCTCGTGTGTCGCTCCAAATTACTTTCTTAACAGAAAGTAAAAGCCTTCATCGTGCTTAACGGTGACACAATACGGACGCGGGGTGGAGCAGCTTGGTAGCTCGTCGGGCTCATAACCCGAAGGTCGTCGGTTCAAATCCGGCCCCCGCAACCACATTCAGATAGTCTGAACGTTATGAGAATCATAACCCTCAGGCCGTCGACGGATGCGCCGCCCGGTACAAACCCGGCCCCGCAACCAAATTCAAGCAATTGGTTTAATAACGAATTGTTATGCGACACTAGCTCAGTTGGTAGAGCGCAACCTTGCCAAGGTTGAGGTCACGAGTTCGAACCTCGTGTGTCGCTCCAAATTCTTTCTTAACAGAAAGTAAAAGCCTTCATCGTGCTTAACGGTGACACAATACGGACGCGGGGTGGAGCAGCTTGGTAGCTCGTCGGGCTCATAACCCGAAGGTCGTCGGTTCAAATCCGGCCCCCGCAACCAAATTTCAGATAGTCTGAACGTTATGAGAATCATAACCCTCAGGCCGTCGACGGATGCGCCGCCCGGTACAAACCCGGCCCCGCAACCAAATTCAAACAATTGGTTTAATAACGAATTGTTATGCGACACTAGCTCAGTTGGTAGAGCGCAACCTTGCCAAGGTTGAGGTCACGAGTTCGAACCTCGTGTGTCGCTCCATTTTCTTTGATAAAGAAAGCTAGATTAATCGTTAATACGATTAATCCTTGCGACACTCGCTCATTAAATAGAGCGCAACCTTGCTAAGGTTGAGGTCACGCCTTTTTGTTAAAGGTAAGGGAACCTCGTGTGTCGCTCCAAATTCTTTCTTAACAGAAAGTAAAAGCCTTCATCGTGCTTAACGGTGACACAATACGGACGCGGGGTGGAGCAGCTTGGTAGCTCGTCGGGCTCATAACCCGAAGGTCGTCGGTTCAAATCCGGCCCCCGCAACCAAATTCAAGCAATTGGTTTAATAACGAATTGTTATGCGACACTAGCTCAGTTGGTAGAGCGCAACCTTGCCAAGGTTGAGGTCACGAGTTCGAACCTCGTGTGTCGCTCCAAATTCTTTCTTAACCGAAAGTACAAGCCCTCATCGTGCTCAACGGTGAACACAATACGGACGCGGGGTGGAGCAGCTTGGTAGCTCGTCGGGCTCATAACCCGAAGGTCGTCGGTTCAAATCCGGCCCCCGCAACCAAATTCAAGATAGTCTGCTCGTTGTGATAATCATAACCCTCAGGCCGTCGACGGATGCGCCGCCCGGTTCAAATCTGGCCCCCGCAACCAAATTTCAGATAGTCTGAACGTTATGAGAATCATAACCCTCAGGCCGTCGACGGATGCGCCGCCCGATTCAAATCCGGCCCCCGCAACCAAATTCAAGATAGTCTGACCGTTGTGATAATCATAACCCTCAGGTCATCGACGGATGCGCCGCTAGGTTCAAATACAGCCCGGCAAAGCAACCAAATTCAACAAAGTGAATAGAAGTTAAAGAATACTGCGACTGGTTCGCAGATTTTTTTGCTTTGAAAACAGCAAATCTGGCTTAGTCGCCAACGCTCTTTCTCTAATGCTGTGAAGCATAAACCCCCATTTAAAAAGAACACGCTGCTGTCTGGCAGGGTGGTTTTTTTACCTCAAAAAAACATTATCCAGCAAGTTTTCGTTGCTCTTTTGTCAGGAGTACACGGATTTTGTACCGTTCATTAACAGACTTATCCACAGAATAGAATTGTGGATAACTTGGTGTATAAAGTGTTTTTCAGTAGCTGGAATGGACACTTGCGGCAGGATCTTTTCTCGTGTCCCCAGTTATGTTCAACAACTGGGTTATATGTAACTTTTTGATTCTAATAGATATCTTTTGATTTTTCTCGGTTTTCTTCTGGATAAAAAACGATCATTAACTGTATTTTCGTTGATCCTAATCATTTCCTGCTGGTGTGACTAACTTTTCTGAAATTTAGAAAATGAAGTGGAGTTAAAATTTTTTCCACATTACGTATATTTGAGAACCATATCAAAGTATGTGCGTAGCGGTTGTGTCACCAGATATTACTCATGCATCCCTTGGCAGCCCTTTTTGGATTATCCGTATTAAGCGTTGATGCTTGTTATTCGTCTGTGGTAACTGTTGGTACTGTTGCGCCAGCGCCCACTCAATATGTGTATCCAGCAATTCTGAGCGGCCTTGGTGACTCTCCAGCGTGGCAATGATTCTGCCAGAGTAAGGGGCATTCCCCATGGCAACAATTAAGTTACGCTGCCATTGCTCATGGCCGATACGTCTAATTGCCGAGCCTTGCATATTGCGTAGGAAGGTTTCTTCATCCCATTCAAATAGCGTGACCAGATCCGGGTCGTTAAAAATATCCCGTCGATGAAAATCGATCTGTTCGGTCACATCGGAAAAGCGGTTCCACGGACACACCAACTGACAATCATCACAGCCATAAATTCGGTTACCCATCGCTTGGCGAAACTCGAGCGGTATCACACCGGCAAACTCAATTGTCAGATACGAAATGCAGCGTCTGGCATCAACGACCCCTTCTTCTGTAATCGCACCGGTCGGGCAGGATGTCATGCAGGCCTGGCATTTTCCGCACTCATTACTGGCTGGTGTATCAACCGGCAACGGGATATCAACCAGCAACTCACCGAGAAAGAACCATGAACCTGCGTCTTTATCCAGTATCAGTGAGTGCTTGCCGCTCCAGCCCAGTCCGGCTTTTTGCGCCAGCGGGCGCTCCAGAATAGGCGCCGAGTCCACAAACGGGCGATAACCTAACTGTCCCACGGCCTGCTCAATTTTTTCACCCAGCTTTTTTAACTGGTTGCGTACCAGCTTGTGATAGTCACGCCCCAGCGCATAGCGGCTGATATAGGCCTGGCTCGGATCATCAAGGTTACTGGCAAACTGGGCTTGTGGTGGCAGATAGTTCATTCGTGCGCTGATAACCCGAATCGTGCCTGGCAGCAGCTCGTCTGGCCGGGCTCTTAGCATGCCATGTCTTGCCATCCAGTCCATATCACCATGGTAGCCGGCATCCAGCCAGCGCTGCAGCTCCGCTTCGTGTTCACTTAGATCGACATCGCAGATCCCAACCTTGTCAAAACCGAGTTGTTTGGCCCACAGTTTGATTTGATCGGCAAGTTGATGGTAATCCATAGTCTAACGCTCGCTGCAAGGGGGGCGGGATCTTAGCGGATCTCAGTCTGTGGATCCAGCCGGATCCGGCGCTTTTACTTCTTATCCACCGAAGATTTTTCGGTATGCTTACAGAACAGAGCTTGTCTCTTAAATCCAACCCAGTTTACTATTCTGTTTCTTTTGATTTTTATATAGTCGATGTTCGACGTATTAGAGATATTATTCATGAGCACCAAGACTTTCACTCTTAAAGATGAGCAAGAGACGGTAAAACTCGGCACGGCGCTGGCAAATCTGTGCTCGCAACAAACCACCCTCTATCTGCACGGTGATCTAGGCGCCGGTAAAACCACGTTCAGCCGCGGTTTCATTCGCGCTCTCGGTCATCCGGGTAATGTGAAAAGCCCGACTTACACCTTGGTGGAACCGTATCAGTTAGCCGATTGGCAGGTTTATCATTTTGATCTTTACCGTCTGGCGGATCCGGAAGAGTTAGAATTCATGGGTATCCGCGATTACTTTACCGATGATGCTATTTGTCTGGTGGAATGGCCTGAGAAGGGCTACGGCATGCTGCCCACATCCGACCTGGATATTGAAATGCGTTACGATGGGCAGCAACGTCAGGCGGTGTTGACGGCCAATAATGACTATGGGCGAACTTTACTGAGTCAGTTGGAGTTATGTTGATTGTTAAACCTTCCCGTTTTTGCAGCGCCCTGATTGTCATGGCGCTGGCATTTGTTTCTGCGCTTGCGAATGCCAATGTTCTCGAAGGGGTGCGGGTCTGGCCCTCACCCGATGAAACTCGTGTCGTGATCGACGTTAAGTCTGAGGTCACCTTCAGTTACTTTACCTTAAGTGGCCCTGATCGCCTGGTGGTTGACCTGCAGCAAACCTCATCAGGCACTAAGCTGCCGGTTTCGGTCAGCGACAGTGCAATTCTTACCAAAATCCGTGCCAGCTCTCCTCCTGAGAAATCGACCTACCGTCTGGTGCTGGAATTGAAAAAAAGCACCACGCCGCAATTGTTCAAACTGGCTCCGACACCGGGAGGGCAGTACGGTCATCGTTTGGTCATCGATCTGCCCCATGGCGATACGTCATCGACCGCGTCATCTGCTGGCAGCAGCGAGAATAAAGTCAGCCGAGATGCCTCTCAGCTGTATGGTACCGAAGATATCGTGGTGGCTATCGACGCCGGACATGGTGGCGAAGATCCGGGCTCAATTGGTCCGTCCCGTCGCTATGAAAAGGACATCACGCTGAGTGTGGCCAAGAAGCTGGCGGCGCAGATCAATGCGGTTCCGGGTATGAAGGCGGTACTGACTCGTCGTGGCGACTATTTCGTCAATCTCAACAAACGTTCAGAAATCGCCCGTAAGAACAAAGCGCACTTATTGGTGTCGGTACACGCAGACGCATTCCGTTCGCCGCAGCCGCGTGGCGCATCGGTGTTTGTGCTTAACACCCGTCGTGCCAATACCGAGATTGCCCGTTGGGTTGAAAATCATGAGCAGCAATCAGAATTACTGGGTGGTGCCGGTGAAGTATTGTCTAAGAACAATGCCGACCGCAACGTCAGTCAGACCTTGCTTGATCTGCAGTTCAGCCATTCGCAGAAAGAGGGCTACAAAGTCGCCTCCAACATTTTGCGGGAAATGGGTAAAGTGGCACACTTACATAAAAAAGACCCGGTCAACGCCAGTCTGGCAGTGTTGAAATCACCGGATATTCCTTCGGTGTTGGTAGAGACCGGTTTTATCTCTAACCCCACGGAGGAGAAGCTACTCTTCCAGCGCAGCCATCAGGACAAGCTGGCCCGGGCGATGACCAAAGCGGTGGTGCAGTATTTTGAGGATAATCCGCCGGAAGGAACACTGTTTGCCAACCGGGGTAAAAAGCAGCAGCATAAAGTGGCGCGCGGCGAATCGTTGTCGGTGATTGCCAGTAAGTACGGTACCAGCGTGGATACCCTGATGCAGGTCAACAAGCTGAAAAGCAGCAGCATTGCGGTGGGGCAGGTACTGACTATTCCGGGAGGGCAGCGTTCTCCGGTCCAGGTTCCGGTGCTGAATAATCCGGTTGAGACCGAGACGATTACCCATGAGGTGAAATCCGGTGATTACCTCGGTAAGCTTGCCGCGACCTATAAAGTATCGGTTGAGGCGATTAAGCGTGAGAATAACCTGAAGTCCGATACTCTGCGCCTGGGACAGAAGCTGAAAATTACCGTCAGTCTGAAAGATAAGCCATTGCGTAAACATAAGGTGGCGCGTGGTGAATTCCTCGGTAAAATTGCCTCACAATACAGTGTCAGCGTTCAGAGTATTCGCGATGCCAACAAGCTGCGTTCTGATCAGCTGGCGGTGGGACAGGTGCTGATTATTCCCAATAAATAACACGGGGCGTGTATGACGATTCGTATTTTGCCGGCACGTCTGGCAAACCAGATTGCCGCCGGGGAAGTGGTGGAAAGACCGGCTTCTGTGGTCAAAGAACTGGTTGAGAACAGCCTTGATTCCGGTGCTACCCGCATCGATATCGATATCGAAAAAGGCGGTGCCAAGCTGATCCGTATCCGAGATAACGGCTGCGGGATAGATAAAGATGAATTAGGGCTGGCATTGAGTCGTCACGCGACCTCTAAAATCCATACTCTGGATGATCTCGAAGCCATCATCAGCCTCGGCTTTCGTGGTGAAGCGCTGGCCAGTATCAGTTCGGTGTCACGTCTGACTATGACTTCTCGCCCGGCGACACAGGAAGAAGCCTGGTCCGCCTACAGTGAAGGCCGCGATATGGAAGTGAAGCTGCAACCGGCAGCACATCCGATCGGAACCAGTGTGGAAGTGCTGGATCTGTTTTTCAATACTCCGGCGCGGCGCAAATTCCTGCGTACCGAAAAGACCGAATTTACCCATATCGACGAGTTGCTCAAGCGTATTGCTCTGAGCCGTTTTGATGTCACCTTTAATCTGCGCCATAACGGTAAAATGATTCGCCAGTACCGGGCTGCCAAAACGGAAATTCAGCTGGAAAAGCGTATTGCTGCGGTTTGCGGTGCCTCTTTTGTGCGTCATATGCTGAAAATTGAGCTCGAACATCAGGGGCTCAGACTGCATGGCTGGATAACCACCCCAGAGGGCGCCCGTAGCCAAAGTGACTTGCAGTACTGCTATGTCAACGGACGCATGATGCGCGACAAACTCATCAATCATGCCATCCGCCAGAGTTATGAAACCAGCCTGCGTCCCGACCAGTTCGCAACTTATGTCCTGTTTATCGAAATCGATCCGCATCAAGTGGATGTTAATGTCCACCCCGCCAAGCATGAGGTGCGTTTCCATCAGGCCCGACTGGTGCATGATTTTATTTATCAGGCGCTGAGCAGCGCGTTAGCACAAAGCCAGCATATTGATGCTCCGGCCCACAGTGAAGCGGCATTCCATCAGCCCCATTCGTCGTCTCAGCCATCCCCGCCAGTGCAGCCAAGTGACCAGGCCGTGATGTCAGAGCAGGCCGCGATGTCAGAACAGACGGCAGAAGAGGACAACCGGCTGGCGCAGCCAGCGGTGGCTGAAGCCGGCTCATCGCCGGTGCCTCAGCATGTTTATCGTGCGGTGGAAAATACCCCGTCCTATCCGGGGCGTTCTGACTACGCCTCCGACCGCTCTTCATCAGGCGGCGAGCGCAGTCAGGTGCGTGAATCGGCGCCGCGTTCTGAGTGGCGTGAGGTCTCGTCTTCGTCGGGCCGGGCGGCATCCGAGCGCGGTTCCAAACCGTCTCCCAGTGCGGCAGAGGTCAGAGCCTACCAGCGTTTAATGCAAACCCCGGATTTACCATCCGCAGCTTCACAAGGCGATCAACCAGCTCAGCACCAGACACAGGTTCCCCATCCAGAGGAGTTGCCGCTCAGCCTCGAACAGCTCGGCAAAGCGGTTGCTGTGGTGGAAGGCGAGTATCTGCTGATGACGTCTCTGCAGGGGTGTGTATTGTTGTCACTGGCCAAAGCGGCCTGGCTGCGCAGTCGTGGTCAGCTTGAACCGCAGCAAGAGTCACTCAGGAGTCAGCCGCTGTTGGTACCGCTGGCACTGAAAATTTCCCCGCAGGAAGCTGCCGCGCTGCCGCATTATCAGCCTCTGCTCAGCCGGTTTGGTATTGAGCTCAAAGCGCGCAATGGCACTTCTTTGATGGTGATGGGGGTGCCGCAACCATTAAGGCAGCAAAATCTGCAAAACTTACTGCCAGATCTGTTATCTTACGTCACCCAAATTTACGAGCAGGCAGCGGATGAGTTAACCCTCGGCGCTCTGGCGGATTGGTTGGCTGATTATGTGGCAGACCGCAAAGCGGACTACACTTTGTCGCAGGCCATCCAATTGATAGCAGAGATTGAGCAGTTGTGGCAGGGAACCCTTCCCTTACACGACAGGCAGTTTGTCCGGCCTGTGGATTTTTCCGCGACCATTGCAGCATTGAAGTCATGAGTGAACAATTACCTTTAGCCCTGTTTTTAATGGGGCCGACCGCCTCCGGTAAAACCGATCTGGCGATTCGCCTGCGCCAGAAATTCCCGGTCGAGATCATCAGTGTCGATTCCGCTTTGATTTATAAAGGCATGGATATCGGCACCGCCAAGCCGGAGCCGTCTGAACTGGCACTGGCGCCGCATCGTCTGATCGATATTCTCGATCCGAGCGAGGCTTACTCAGCAGCTGATTTTCGTCGCGATGCCCTGCGTGAAATGCAGGCGATTGCCGATCAGGGCAAAATCCCGCTACTGGTGGGCGGTACTATGCTGTATTACAAAGCGCTGCTGGAAGGTTTATCGCCTCTGCCGGCGGCGAATCCTGATATTCGTCAGCAGATCGATGACGAGGCCAAACAGTTTGGCTGGGCTCATCTGCATCAGCAGTTGCAAGACATTGATCCCGTTTCTGCGCAGCGAATTCATCCAAATGATCCACAAAGATTGTCTCGGGCATTGGAAGTTTACCGGATTTCAGGTAAAACTCTTACTGAACTGACTCAAACTAAAGGTGAGGCATTGCCTTTCCGGGTTAAGCAGTTCGCTATAGCTCCCAAGGAAAGGGCTGAACTCCATCGTCGAATTGAACTCCGATTTGAAAAGATGGTCGAAGCCGGGTTTGAACAAGAAGTCAGAGCGCTGTATCAGCGTGATGATCTTCACCCGGATCTGCCATCCATTCGTTGTGTCGGTTATCGACAGATGTGGGATTACTTAGACGGGAACGGTACTCTGGATGAAGCGATTTTTCGCGGAATCTGCGCCACTCGTCAATTGGCCAAGCGTCAGATCACCTGGTTACGCAGCTGGAATGATTTAACTTGGTTAGATAGCGAAAACGTTGAACAAGCATTGGAAACTCTCTCAAATGCCATAGCATCTGATTGAATTAGCTGTGTATAATGTGATCGCTTTTGCGTAGATGTACCCTGTAAAGGATCCGTTACTTGTTTTTGGCGCATCTGCCCCAATCATAGGTAACAACGGGGTGATTTTATTCGTTTAGCTCAGATGCGAAGGCCGCACAGAAGTTCGTGCACCGCTAGCTAAATAACTACAACAAAATACAAAATAAGGAAAATAAAATGGCTAAGGGGCAATCTCTACAAGACCCATTCTTGAATGCACTACGTCGCGAGCGTATCCCAGTATCAATTTACTTGGTAAACGGCATTAAACTGCAAGGCCAGATTGAATCATTTGATCAGTTTGTGATCCTATTGAAAAACACAGTAAACCAAATGGTTTACAAGCACGCGATTTCAACAGTAGTACCTGCTCGTCCTGTGAGCCATCACAGCGGTGAACGTCCTGCTAATGAGCGTGGTGCTGATAAGTCAGAAGACTAATTCTTCTGCGTGTATATTACTATCGATTAAGGAGTTGGTAGCTTGTTTGACCGTTATGAAGCCGGTGAGCGAGCCGTACTTGTTCATATCAACTTCACGCAAGAGGGTGAGTGGGAAGATCTCAGCGAATGCCAGATGCTGGTCTCTTCTGCTGGAGTATCGACGCTGCAGGTTGTGACCGGCAGCCGACAATCTCCTCACCCTAAATATTATGTCGGTGAGGGCAAAGCCCAGGAAATCGCACAAGCCGTTCAGATGACCGGCGCGGATGTGGTGATTTTCAACCATGCCCTTTCTCCTGCCCAAGAACGTAACCTCGAACATCTCTGCCAGTGTCGGGTGATTGACCGTACCGGTCTGATCCTGGATATCTTTGCACAGCGTGCCCGTACCCATGAAGGTAAACTACAAGTTGAATTGGCGCAGCTGCGTCATATCTCAACGCGCCTGATTCGTGGTTGGACGCACCTGGAGCGGCAGAAAGGGGGTATCGGTTTACGTGGGCCGGGGGAAACTCAGCTGGAAACCGACCGTCGTTTATTGCGTGAACGTATCAAAGCGATTCTGCGCCGTTTAGACCGAGTGGCTAAACAGCGTGAACAAGGTCGACGGGCTCGTAACCGGGCAGAAATTCCGACTGTTTCTCTGGTCGGCTATACAAACGCAGGCAAATCGACACTGTTTAACCGCATTACCGCGGCAGATGTCTACGCCGCAGACCAGTTATTTGCGACGCTGGATCCTACCCTGCGTAAAATTGACCTGGCGGATGTCGGACCGGCGATTCTGGCTGACACGGTAGGTTTTATTCGTCACTTACCCCACGATTTAGTGGCGGCATTTAAAGCAACGTTACAAGAAACTCAGGAAGCTGACATTTTGTTACATGTTGTCGATGCCAGTGATGACCGTTTTCGTGAGAATATCCAAGCTGTTGATATTGTACTGACAGAGATTGAGGCGAATGAAATCCCGACTCTGCTGGTGATGAACAAAATAGATAATCTGGATGGACAGCAACCTCGTATAGAGAGAGATGACGAAGGCGTACCGAGAACGGTATGGCTCTCGGCTATGGAAGGTCAGGGGCTGGATCTGCTATTTGCAGCACTGACCGAGCGTTTGGCCAGTCAGATAGTCGAGCACCGCCTGTGCATTCCGCCGCAACATCAGGGCAGAATCCGTAGTACATTCTTCCAAATGAAGTGTATACAGGACGAAGAGTATGATCAGGAAGGCAATTTACTGATCACAGTTCGTATGCAGCAGGTGGATTGGTCTAGACTAGAGAAAAGAGAAGAGGCAGTTTTACGTGACTTTATAGTTACTTAAAGGACTGCTAAAGTATAACGTCATATCAAATGATGGAGCTTTCTAATGGCGTGGAATGAGCCCGGTAATAACAACGGCAACAACGGCCGCGATAATGACCCTTGGGGTAACAATAATCGCGGCGGTAAAGGTGGCCGTGAACAAGGTCCGCCAGATTTAGACGAAGTCTTTAACAAGCTGAGTCAGAAACTGGGGGGCAAGTTTGGTAAGCGAGGCGGAGGGAAAGGACCGTCTTTCTCTGGTGGTAGCGCAATTGGCTTTGGTGTCATTGCTGTTATAGCGATCGCTATCTGGTTCTTTGCTGGCTTCTACACAATTGGTGAAGCTGAGCGTGGCGTGGTGTTACGTCTGGGTAAATACGATCGTATCGTTGATCCGGGCCTGAACTGGCGTCCGCGTTTTATCGATGAAGTGACTCCGGTTAACGTGCAGGCGATCCGTTCACTGCGTGCATCAGGTCTCATGCTGACCAAAGATGAAAACGTGGTGACGGTTTCGATGGACGTTCAGTACCGTATCGCTGACCCGTACAAGTACCTGTACAAGGTGACCAATGCGGATGACAGCCTGCGTCAGGCCACCGACTCTGCACTGCGTGCGGTAATCGGTGACTCGCTGATGGACAGCATCCTGACCAGTGGTCGTCAACAGATTCGTCAGTACACTCAGGAAACACTGAATCAAATCATTGATAACTACGACATGGGCCTGATTCTGGTCGATGTCAACTTCCAGTCTGCCCGTCCGCCGGAGCAGGTAAAAGACGCGTTTGATGACGCGATTGCCGCGCGAGAAGATGAAGAGCGTTTCATCCGTGAAGCAGAAGCGTACAAAAACGAAATTTTGCCTAAAGCAACCGGTCGTGCTGAGCGTCTGAAGAAAGAAGCACAAGGTTACAATGAGCGCATCGTCAACGAAGCTCTGGGTCAGGTAGCGCAGTTCGAGAAACTGTTACCGGAATACCAGGCGGCGCCACAAGTTACCCGTGATCGTCTCTACCTGGATGCGATGCAGGAAGTGTACAGTAATACATCTAAAGTGCTGGTGGATTCAGACTCAAGCGGCAACCTGCTGTACCTGCCAATTGATAAGCTGGCAGGTCAGGAAGGTGAGCAGACCAAACGTCAGACCAAATCTTCGTCGGCTTACGACAAGATCGAACTGGAATCACAGCGTACTGAAACGCCAAGTGAAGACCAATCTCGTTCAACCAGCACACGTCAAGGGAGATACTAAGAATGCGTAAGTTGATGATCCCTGTCGTTGTTGTTGTTCTGGCACTGCTGCTGATGGCGATGTTCGTGATCCCTGAAGGGGAACGCGGTATCGTAATCCGCTTTGGTCGTGTCCTGAAAGACAACAACGAAATCGCCCGTATTTACGAGCCGGGTCTGCATTTCAAGATGCCACTATTTGACCGTGTGAAGACTCTTGATGCTCGTATCCAGACCATGGACGGCCGTTCTGACCGTTTCGTGACCTCGGAGAAAAAAGACGTCATCATTGATTCGTACGTGAAATGGCGTATTGATGACTTTGGTCAGTACTACCTGGCAACCGGTGGCGGTAACGCTCTGACGGCAGAAGCGTTGCTGGAACGTAAAGTAACCGACGTATTGCGTTCAGAAATCGGTGCGCGTGAAATCAAACAAATCGTTTCCGGTCCGCGCAACAGCGACGTGCTGCCAGACAGTCCGGATTCCGAGGTGGTAACCACTGAAGCGGCCAAGCAGGCTCTGGAAATCGATGGTCAGCGTGACCAAATCATGGAAAACGTGCTGGCGGATACACGGACCAGCGCGATGAAAGATTTGGGTGTGCGTGTGGTTGACTTCCGGATGAAGAAAATCAACCTGCCGGATGAAATCAGTGAATCGATTTACCGTCGTATGCGTGCTGAACGTGAGTCGGTTGCTCGTAAGCACCGTTCGCAAGGTCGTGAAAAAGCAGAAGTGATTCGAGCTCAGGCAGAGCTGGAAGTGGCAACAATTCTGGCCGAAGCGGATAAAACCGCGCGCGTGACCCGTGGTGACGCGGATGCGAATGCAGCCAAAATCTATGCGGATACTTACAACAAAGATCCGGAGTTCTTCGGTTTCCTGCGTTCACTGCAGGCGTATGAGAAATCATTCAGTAATAAGAGCGATATTCTGGTTCTGGATCCGAAGAGCGACTTCTTCAAATACATGAACAATGCGAAGGGAACGGTCTCCGCTCAGTAATCGCTTGATAGTATACCAAGGCTCCGTCACGGAGCCTTTTTTTCGTCTGTACTGACCGGGCTTATCGGATTGTTGGCATAGACAGAATGTTGAGCGAATACGCTCGGGAGAGAAAGAAAATGCCGGATTCACTCTGGATTGCCTTTGGCCTGGTCTTGATTGCCGAAGGGTTGGGGCCGTTAATCTCGCCTAATGGGTGGCGGCAAATGGTCGCTCAGCTTAGTCAGCAGCCGGATACCCAACTGCGCCGGATAGGCGGTTGCCTGGTGGTCACCGGTGCGGTGATTGCCTACTGGTTTATTCGCTGAGCTGCGGCGAATTGAGCGAAGGAATAGAGCGATGGAACTGGCCGATATGAACCCGCAGCCAGCAACGGCATCGCAGGCGCCGGCTCAGATTCAGGCCGCCCTGAGCTGCTTGTTTCAAGGCTCAGAGCGACGAGATAAAAACGGATGCAGCGCCTGACTCAATAATGAGGCGGCGGCGTTTCCTGCGCCGGGTCGGCCAGGTTGGAGGTATCCATATTCTTAACTTTACCCACCACGTATTTCATCTGATCCTGCATCTTAGTGATCAGCAGTTGTTGCTGGCTTAGGGCCTCGTTCAGTTCGTCAATGGTCTGCTCCTGAAACGCTAATTTACATTCCAGGTCATCAATACGCTGTAGCAGCTGTTGCGTGGTGTTGTCTTGCATGATTAATCGAGTTTCCAGGCTTGGGCTATCCCAGCAGACGTGGCCGATATGACCCTCTGCTGTGCATCAAAAGCCGCATCATACACTACTGCGCGTGGCGGGCGGGCATCTTTTCGAGGTTCTGCTTCGAAGGTGGCGGACTTTTTGCCACTCTTGGTATCCCACACTTCGATGCGGCTGGATGGCGTGCCGGTCACCAGTTTTGAACCGTCATCGGAAAAGCGTGCGCTAGAAAAAATCAGCTGACGCGAGAAGCTGCGCAGCGCTGAGCGCTTTTGACCACTTTCCAGATCCCAGATGAGAGACTGGTTACCGCCGTCTGAGGTAAAGGCCAGTTTCCCATCGCGCTGTAGTGCGACCCGATTGACCCTTTGTTCGTGTTCAAACTTACGCAGAATTTGTCCGCTTTGGGTATCCCACAGGTATGCAGCGTAATCATTGCCGCCGGTCAGCGCGTAGCGTCCGTTAGGGGCCAGCGCGACAGAATTAACTTTTTCTTGGTGGGCAAGGAACTCCAGGCGCCGCCCGCTGACTAAATCGACGTAAATGGCTTTGCCATTGGATAATCCGAGCAGCACCTGTTCGCCGTTACTGGCGATATCCACTGCGCGGATTTGACCATCAGAGATGGACCAGAGACCTTCGGCTTGTGTCCAGCCAAGGTCCCAGACGGCGAAATTGTCCTGGGTCGCGGTGATCGCAAAGCGGCCGTTATCTGAGATGCGGATCAGCGATACTGTGCTGGCCTGCGGGTCATGAGCCCCGAGTTCTGCCAGTTGCTTGCGCTCGGTGAGATCCCAGAACACCAATTGGTGTTGTTTGGAATAGACGAGGGCGAAGCGACCGTCTCTGCTGAGCCCGAAACTGGTGGACCCTTCCGGCTCCAGCTCCCAGCGTTCGGCTTCCTGGTTAGAGAAAAAGCAGCCATTTAACATCGCTATGACAACAAGCAGCAGGATGGAATGAGAAATTATTCGCATCAAATCTAATTATCCGTCTAGTGTGTAAAGACAATCTGAATACATAAAGCTATATTGGTACAACTTTGTGTTGCGCACCAGCTTGAAACCAAGTTTTGTGCACAATAACAAAAGGTTTGCCTCGAAATTGGAGAATTCAATGAAATCACTTTTGAAAGTGTCGCTACTTGCCGCAACCGTTATGCTGGCCGTAGGTTGTCAGGAAGATGCACCGAAAACGGAAGGTGCGGCACCTGCCGCTGAACAGTCAGCCGCCGCGAAAACGGTGAACCTGCAGTCAGAAGACGATAAAGCAGCGTACGCCATCGGTGTTTCGTTTGCTAACTACCTGAGCAACAGTATTGAAAAGCCGGCTGAAATCGGAATTAACCTCAACAAGGATCTGGTTCTGGAAGGTATTCAGCACGTATTTGCCGGTAAAGCAGAAATGACTGAAGAAGAGACGCGTGCCGCGCTGGAAAGCCTGGACAAACGTGTTGCAGAGAAAATGAAAGCTCAGGCTGAAGAGAAAGCCGCCACCAACAAGAAGGCTGGTGATGACTTCCGTGCTGATTTTGAAAAACAGGATGGTGTGAAGAAGACTGACTCGGGTCTGCTGTACCAGGTGATGACTCCGGGTGAAGGCGAAACGCCAAAAGAAACGGACACCGTACAAGTGCACTACAAAGGCACACTGATCGACGGTACTCAGTTCGACAGCTCTTACGATCGCGGTGAACCGGCAACATTCCCGCTTAACCGTGTGATCCCGGGCTGGACTGAAGGCGTGCAACTGATGAAAGTGGGTGCTAAGTACAAGTTCGTTATCCCGCCAGAACTGGCGTACGGCGAGCAGGACACGCCAACGATTCCGGCTAACTCAACTTTGGTGTTTGAAGTTGAGCTGCTGAAGATCGATAACGGCGATGCCGACGCAAAAGCGAAAAGCGCGCAGTAAGCCGCACTGAGTAAGTAATCGGAGGGCCTGACTTGTTCAGGCCCTTTTTTTGTACGCCGGGTACATAAGTTGTTCTAAATCACTTGTTGGCAAGATAGCTGAGTATTCGGTTAAAATTTTCTGATAAACTTACATCAATTTGTTGATTTTTCGTTCTAGGGTCAAAGTACAGTGACAACGACAGAAAACCTTAATGCCGATATGTTACTTGAAATGGAATCCGTGCATGTCAAACCATTTACGGACCATGACAAAGTCATTCTGCGCTCATATGAAGCGGTCGTGGATGGGATAGCCAGCCTGATTGGGCCATTTTGTGAAATCGTTCTGCATTCGCTGGAAGATCTGAACACCTCGGCGGTCAAAATTGCCAATGGTGAAAATACCGGGCGTCAGGTCGGCTCGCCGATCACCGATCTGGCGCTGAAAATGCTGCGCGACATCGAGGGCTCGGAGCGCAATTTTTCGCGTTCTTACTTTACCCGCGCCAAAGGCGGCGTGCTGATGAAGTCGATCACGATTGCGATCCGCAATGACGAAAACCGCGTCATTGGTCTGCTGTGTATCAACGTCAACCTCGACGCTCCGTTTTCGCAGGTGCTGCACTCGTTTATGCCGACCCAGGAAGCGGAAGCGGCCGCCTCATCGGTCAACTTCGCCAGTGACGTTGAGGAGCTGGTGGATCAGACCGTAGAGCGCACCATTGAAGAGATCAATGCTGACAAATCGGTGTCGAACAACACCAAGAACCGTCAGATTGTGATGGCGCTGTTTGATAAAGGTATTTTTGATATTAAAGATGCGATTAACCGCGTCGCGGATCGCCTCAACATCTCTAAGCACACCGTCTATCTCTATATCCGTCAGCGCAAGACCGAGGACGACGAGAAGTGAGCACTGAAAACCAGACTCTGACTTTTACCTTGCTGGTTAATGGCTCGGTGTACGGTACCCAGTCGGCGCGCAACGCTTACCTGTTTGCCAGCCGGGTGATTGCCAAGGGCCATACTCTGCGCAGCGTATTCTTTTATCAGGACGGAGTGCAGAATGGCTCGGCATTGACCGCACCGGCTAACGATGAATTTGATCTGGTTGCCGCATGGCAGCGCCTGGCGGCAGAACATAATGTACGCCTCGAGACTTGCGTGGCTGCTGCGCTGCGCCGCGGTGTGCTCAGCCCAGCTGAAGCCGAGCAGCACCAGTTGCCTGCCTCGAATCTGGCCGCACCGTTCGAACAGACCGGGCTTGGTAGTCTGGCAGAAGCATTATTGGCACAAGACAGGGTGGTACAGTTTTGAATAAAGTCGCGTTTGTATTTCATTCCGCGCCGCATGCCGTCAGTGCCGGTCGGGAAGGGTTGGATGCTTTGCTGGCGGCCTCGGCTTATAGCGAAGATCTGGCGGTATTTTTTATTGGTGAAGGGGTGTTGCAACTGGTCGCGGGTCAGGAGCCGGGTGCAGTATTGAGCCGCGATTACATCAGTGCATTTAAACTGCTCGATTTGTATGACATCGAACAGCGTTATACCTGCGCGCACAGCCTCACTGAATGGGGCCTGCGCAGTGAGGATCTGGTGGTCGGGACTAAGCCGCTGGAGCCGCAGGCGATTGCGACGCTGTGGCAACGCTTTGATCAGATTGTGACGTTTTAGGACATCGTATGCTGCATATTGTAAAAACGCCTCAGCAACTGGCGCTGGTCAGCCGTTACCTGCTTAGCCAAGATGCTCTGTTGCTGGTTGAGAATGCCGTGTATGCGGCGAGTCAGGTCAGCCCGTTTTATTCCCATCTTCCGACGGCTGTTCCTGTGTATGCACTGCAAGAGGATCTGCAAGCGCGCGGATGGCTCGCACACTGTCCTCCACTGGTTGAGGTTATCGATATGGATGGTTGGGTGGATGCCACAGTAAAATACGGTAAATCAATTACTTGGTAATAAGCGCTGCGGGGTGTACGTTCGGGTGTCCACCCCACTTGCGCCAACCGGCAAAAAAGATCTGTATATTTCTTGACACACTTCCCACTGCTGCATAGAATTTTGCGTCCCTAATTGCGCTAAGTGCAATAGGGATAGATTTTTCACAAAGCTTACTTTTTAGTAAATTTCAGGAGCTAGCTAATGGCAACTATTAACCAGTTGGTACGCAAGCCACGTGTAAAGCAAGTTGCGAAAAACAACGTGCCTGCACTAGAAGCGTGCCCACAAAAACGTGGTGTATGTACTCGTGTATATACTACTACACCTAAAAAACCTAACTCAGCACTACGTAAAGTATGTCGTGTTCGCCTGACTAACGGTTTTGAAGTGACTTCATACATCGGTGGTGAAGGCCACAACCTGCAAGAGCACAGCGTTGTTCTGATCCGTGGCGGTCGTGTTAAAGACCTTCCGGGTGTTCGTTACCACACTGTACGTGGTGCGCTTGACTGTTCAGGCGTTAACGATCGTAAACAAGCTCGTTCTAAGTACGGTGTGAAACGTCCTAAGTCTTAATGCGTCTTTTTATAAAGAAAGCGTTAAGTAAGGCCAAACACTTATTTTCAATTTTAATTTTTTGAAAAAACTGAAAAGTTTTGGATAAAACCTGAAGAAGACAACGGAGAATATTCCATGCCACGTCGTCGCGTTATTGGTCAGCGTAAGATCCTTCCAGATCCAAAGTTCAAATCTGAACTGCTGGCAAAATTCGTTAACATCCTTATGGTTGACGGTAAAAAATCTACTGCAGAGAAAATTGTTTACACTGCACTAGACTCTATGGCTGAGAAATCTGGTAAAGATCACTTAGCTGTATTTGAAGAAGCTCTTGAAAACGTTCGCCCAGCGGTAGAGGTTAAATCTCGCCGTGTTGGTGGTTCAACTTACCAGGTTCCTGTAGAAGTACGTCCGGTTCGCCGTAACGCACTTGCTATGCGTTGGTTGGTTGAAGCTGCGCGTAAGCGTGGTGAAAAATCTATGGCTGCACGCCTAGCTGCTGAAATGCTAGACGCGTCAGAAAACAAAGGTACTGCTGTTAAGAAACGTGAAGACGTTCACCGTATGGCAGAAGCGAACAAAGCGTTTGCTCATTACCGCTGGTAATACCTTCTGTGCTGCGAGGTTCTCTCGCAGCACATTTCTAAATTCTAAGGTTAACCTTAGTAAGAGGATACAATCGTGGCTCGTAAAACTCCTATTGAGCGCTACCGCAACATCGGTATCTGTGCTCACGTAGATGCAGGAAAAACTACCACTACTGAGCGTATTCTGTTCTACACTGGCCTTTCTCACAAAATCGGCGAAGTTCACGATGGTGCTGCCACCATGGACTGGATGGAGCAAGAGCAAGAGCGTGGTATCACAATCACCTCCGCTGCGACTACCACCTTCTGGCGTGGTATGGAAGCTCAATTCGACGATCATCGCATCAACATCATTGACACCCCGGGACACGTTGACTTCACAATCGAAGTAGAGCGTTCTCTTCGTGTACTTGACGGTGCTGTCGTTGTGTTCTGTGGCTCCTCAGGTGTTGAACCTCAGTCTGAAACTGTATGGCGTCAAGCAGATAAATATCATGTTCCACGCATGGTGTTTGTTAACAAGATGGACCGTGCGGGTGCAGATTTCTTACGCGTTGTAGACCAAATTAAAAACCGTCTTGGTGCGAACCCGGTTCCTATCCAACTGAACATTGGTGCGGAAGACGAGTTCAAAGGTGTCATCGACCTTATCAAGATGAAATCCATCAACTGGAATGAAGCCGATCAAGGCATGACCTTCACTTACGAAGACATTCCGGCCGACATGTTAGAGCTTGCTGAAGAGTGGCGTACTCACCTGGTTGAGGCTGCGGCAGAAGCGAACGATGAGTTGATGGATAAATACCTTGAAGAAGGTGAGCTGAGCGAAGCTGAAATCAAGCAAGGCCTGCGCCTGCGTACACTAAATAACGAAATTGTACTGGCCACTTGTGGTAGTGCATTTAAGAACAAAGGTGTACAAGCCGTATTGGATGCTGTGGTTGAGTATCTGCCATCACCGACTGAAGTTCCTTCAATCAAAGGTATTGATGATGACGAGAAAGAAGTTGAGCGTCACGCTGACGACAGCGAACCTTTCTCGGCTCTGGCGTTTAAGATCGCAACCGACCCATTCGTGGGCACGCTGACCTTTATTCGTGTTTATTCTGGTGTTGTGAACTCAGGTGATGCTGTTTACAACTCAGTGAAACAGAAGAAAGAGCGTTTCGGTCGTATCGTTCAGATGCACTCCAACAAACGTGAAGAAATCAAAGAAGTTCGCGCTGGTGATATTGCTGCGGCAATCGGTCTGAAAGACGTAACCACAGGTGATACCCTGTGTGATCCGAATCATAAAGTGATTCTGGAGCGCATGGAGTTCCCGACTCCGGTTATTCAGATCGCGGTAGAACCTCGTTCTAAAGCCGATCAGGAAAAAATGGGTATTGCGCTGGGTAAACTGGCTGCAGAAGACCCGTCATTCCGCGTGGAAACCGATGATGAAACCGGTCAGACTCTGATCTCGGGTATGGGTGAACTTCACCTCGACATCATCGTTGACCGCATGAAGCGTGAATTCAACGTAGACTGTAACGTGGGTAAACCTCAGGTTGCATACCGCGAAACCATTCTTGGTAAAGCGGAAGTGGAAGGTAAGTTTGTTCGTCAGTCAGGTGGTCGTGGTCAATATGGTCATGTCTGGCTGAAAGTCGAACCTTCCGAACCTGGCGAAGGCTTTGTCTTCGTCGACGAAATCGTGGGTGGTGCGATTCCTAAGGAATTCATCGGCCCGGTAGCGAAAGGTATCGAGGAACAAATGAACAACGGTGTGTTGGCCGGCTATCCAGTACTGGATGTTAAGGCAACACTTTACGATGGTTCATTCCACGATGTCGACTCGAGTGAGATGGCGTTTAAGATCGCCGGCTCCATGGCATTCAAGAAAGGTGCGCTTGCAGCGAATCCGGTTATTCTTGAGCCGATGATGAAAGTCGAAGTAACCACTCCGGAAGACTGGATGGGTGATGTAGTCGGTGACCTTAACCGTCGCCGCGGCATCATCGAAGGTATGGATGATGGCCCGGCGGGTCTGAAAATTATCCGTGCCCGCGTCCCACTGTCTGCGATGTTTGGTTACGCGACTGATTTGCGTTCTGCAACCCAAGGTCGTGCTTCTTACTCCATGGAGTTTAAAGAGTACGCCGAGGTGCCAAAAAACATTGCTGATGCAATTGTGGCAGAACGCGGTTAGTTGTTATTTGATTAATGACGTATCTATTGCGCTGACGGACGTTGGCGCATAAAATAGCAATTTCTGGCGCGCCCTGAGTGTACGTTACTCAAGGTGAATCATAACTAGGAAGGAACACGATCGTGTCTAAAGAAAAATTTGAACGTACGAAACCGCACGTAAACGTTGGTACTATCGGCCACGTTGACCACGGTAAAACAACTCTAACAGCAGCTATCTGTACTACACTGTCAAAAGTGTACGGTGGTTCAGCTCGTGACTTCGCGTCAATCGACAACGCTCCAGAAGAGCGTGAGCGTGGTATCACGATCTCTACTTCACACGTAGAGTACGACACTCCAACTCGTCACTACGCACACGTAGACTGCCCAGGACACGCTGACTATGTTAAAAACATGATCACCGGTGCTGCACAGATGGACGGTGGTATCCTAGTTGTTGCTGCGACAGATGGTCCAATGCCACAAACTCGTGAGCACATCCTGCTAGGCCGTCAGGTTGGTATCCCATACATCATCGTATTCATGAACAAATGTGACATGGTTGATGATGAAGAGCTGCTAGAACTAGTAGAAATGGAAGTTCGTGAACTTCTTTCTGAATACGATTTCCCAGGTGATGACCTACCAGTTATCCAAGGTTCTGCACTAGGCGCACTAAACGGCGAAGAGCAGTGGGAAGCGAAAATCGTTGAACTGGCAGAAGCACTGGACAACTACATCCCAGAGCCAGAGCGTGCAGTAGACATGCCGTTCCTGATGCCAATCGAAGACGTATTCTCAATCCAAGGTCGTGGTACAGTAGTAACTGGCCGTATCGAGCGCGGTATCCTGAAAGTAGGTGATGAAGTTGCGATCGTTGGTATCCACGACACAACAACTACTACTTGTACAGGTGTTGAAATGTTCCGTAAACTGCTAGACGAAGGTCGTGCAGGTGAGAACGTTGGTGCACTTCTACGTGGTACTAAGCGTGATGAAGTAGAACGTGGTCAAGTACTTGCTAAACCAGGTTCAATCACTCCACACACTAAGTTCGAATCAGAAGTTTACGTACTGTCTAAAGATGAAGGTGGTCGTCACACTCCATTCTTCAAAGGCTACCGTCCACAGTTCTACTTCCGTACAACTGACGTAACTGGTAACATCGAGCTGCCAGAAGGCGTAGAAATGGTAATGCCAGGCGACAACATCAAGATGATTGTTGACCTGATCGCTCCAATCGCGATGGACGAAGGTCTACGTTTCGCGATTCGTGAAGGCGGCCGTACAGTAGGTGCTGGTGTTGTAGCTAAGATCTTCGCTTAATCGCGAAACTTAGTGCGCATATCGCATTAGAAAAGGGAAGCTTCGGCTTCCCTTTTTGCTTTTTATCGATCGAGTTTGAGCCTTATAGCCATTCGGTTATAAGAAAATTCCTGCCTTAGTTTTTCGTTCGAGATAACTTCTTTTCTAAAACAAAGTGTTACTAAGATAACTGTCATTATTGCGGCAGCTAACTATTTTTGCCCTCAAATTTCACCGGTTTTTTATAACTAATCGATCTTAGCTCGTGCCTGAAAATGGCTAGTAATAAGAATGATTCTCTTTTATATTGCCATTAATGATGAATGAGAGGTGAAGTATGTACGTTTGTTTGTGCCATGGTGTCTCTGACAAAAAGATTAAGAAGTTAGCCCTTGAACAGGGCGTCACGGATATTCGTGGAATCAAACGCTGTACCGCTCTCGGCTCTCAATGCGGAAAATGTGTGAGGCAGGCAAAAGAGATTCTCGGCGAAATTATTCCGGTTCAATACCAACAGGCCAGTTAGTATTAGTTAATACTTAACTTGCTGACTTTTTTGACACTCTCTCATTTGGTTCTACAGTTAAAAGAGCCAAAGAGGAGGGCTTTGTCATGAAAGGTGATCCAATCATCATCCAACACCTGAATAAAATTCTCGGCAATGAACTGGTTGCCATCAATCAATACTTTCTCCACGCCCGTATGTATAAAGACTGGGGCCTGAAACACCTCGCTGATAAGGAGTATCACGAGTCTATCGACGAGATGAAACACGCGGATCATCTGATTGAACGTATCTTATTTCTGGAAGGCATCCCCAACTTGCAGGATCTGGGTAAACTCATGATCGGCGAGGACACCAAAGAGATGCTCGAATGCGACCTGAAACTGGAAATGGCCGCGATACCGGACTTACGTGATGCGATTGCTTATGCAGAAGATATTCGTGATTACGTCTCCCGTGATCTGTTCCAGGATATTCTGGAAGACGAAGAAGAACATGTCGACTGGCTGGAAACCCAGCTTGGTCTGATTGAAATGACTGGCGTTGAAAACTATCTGCAAGCCCAGTTTGTCGATGAAGACTAACGGTTTATCTTTACAGGGTTTGGGCGCTGTCCCGGACCCTGAATTCCACACTGTGAGACCCACACATTTCCCTTGCTAAAGCTGCTGTCTTTCTGTACTATCTCCGCTCCTAAATTCTCGGTCAATTTTCATTAGTTCCTTGCTTCCTCTGGACGACCGGGCCAACTCTGGAAGCTGAATAATCCGTAAGGAGCAATTCGATGCGTCATTACGAAATCGTATTCATGGTGCACCCTGATCAAAGCGAGCAAGTTGCTGGCATGATCGAGCGTTACACTGGTCTTATCACTGAAGCGAACGGTACTGTACACCGTCTGGAAGACTGGGGCCGCCGTCAACTGGCTTACCCAATCAACAAGCTTCACAAAGCTCACTACGTTCTGATGAACGTTGAAGCTGACCAAGCTGTTATCGATGAACTGGAAACTGCTTTCCGTTTCAACGACGCAGTTCTGCGTAACATGATCATGCGTACTAAAGCGCCTGTAACTGAAGCGTCTATCATGCTGAAAGCGAAAGAAGAGCGTGCTCCTCGTCGCGAAGATCGTGAAGAAGCTAAATCAGAAGCAGCTGAGTAATTTCCTTTATGACCAATCGAATGGAGTTGAGTGGCTCAGTCGCGAAACCTCCGATTCGAAGCAAGAGCCCGTCGGGTGTTGAACATTGCCGTTTCTGGCTTGAACATCGCTCTACAGTGCTTGAAGCCGACCTGCCGAGGCAAGTGTATTGCCGCATGCCAGTGGTGGTCAGCGGGCAAAGGTCAAAAGCGTTAACTCAACATTTAGTACAAGGCAGCACCATTCAGGTGAGCGGGTTTGTCGCTTACCAGACCGGCCGGAATGGCGTCGGTAAAGTGGTGCTTCATGCCGACAACATTATCCAAATTTAGATCAGGAGATAGCCCATGGCTCGTTTCTTCCGTCGTCGTAAATTCTGCCGTTTTACTGCAGAAGGCGTACAAGAGATTGATTACAAAGACGTAGCAACTCTTAAGAACTACATCACTGAAGCTGGTAAAATCGTACCTAGCCGTATCACTGGTACCAGTGCTAAGTACCAGCGTCAGCTAGCTCGTGCAATCAAACGTGCTCGCTACCTAGCTCTACTGCCATACACTGACAAACATCAGTAATTGGCACCGTTTATTAAGAAAGAGGATTAAGCAATGCAAGTTATTCTACTTGATAAAATCGGTAACCTAGGTGGTCTTGGCGATACAGTTAGCGTTAAATCTGGTTATGCTCGTAACTTCCTTATCCCACAAGGTAAGGCTGTAATGGCAACTAAAGCTAACGTTGAAATGTTTGAAGGCCGTCGTGCTGAACTTGAAGCGAAAGTTGCTGAGCAACTGGCTGCTGCACAAGCTCGTGCTGACCAAGTTGAAGCTCTGGAAGCGGTAGTTATCGCATCTAAAGCTGGTGACGAAGGTAAACTGTTCGGTTCTATCGGTACTCGTGACATCGCTGATGCAATCACTGCAGCAGGCGTTGCAGTTTCTAAGAGCGAAGTTCGCCTACCTGAAGGCGCTCTGCGCAACACTGGTGAATTCGAAGTTAGCGTTCAACTTCACTCTGAAGTTTTCGCAACTGTGAATCTGCAGGTTGTTGCTGAGTAATTTCAGCTGACAGACGAATTAAAAACACCAGCCTCGGCTGGTGTTTTTTTATGTCTGTAATCCGTGCTCCGGGCCTCAGAACCTCAGAACAGGAAGATCAGGTTGACCGACAACACGCTGTCGGCCTTGCTCAGTCCTTCCGGCACCTTGGTGTGATACTGGCGCGACTGGTTGATCTTGAGAGCGATATCTTCGGTGATGTTATTAATGACACTCAGCTCGGAATCGAGCCGGGTATTGCTTTCACCGTTGATAAGGTTCAGGTCTGCCGCCAGCTTAAGTGATTTGAATACCTGCCATTCCGCTTTGATGTTGCTGCGGAAGATAGGCTCCTTCACTTTATTCGGGAACACCACATCGTCACTGTCGATTTCATCCAGGTTCGGTTTTTGATAGCGATAACCGGGGCCGGCTTCGAGTTCAATTAGCAGATCTTCGGTATTGGTCAGCTGATAACCCATACCGGCCGACCAGGTGTAATCGGTAAAGTAGGCACTGTAGCGTGAATCAATCCCTTTAAAGCTGCCGTACAGATAGGATTTCGGGCCTAACTTGTAGTCGGTCTGCAGCGCATAGTTCGACTGGCGTTTGTCCTCTTTACCATTTTTATTCAGCCGGTAAAAACGCCACTCACCGTTGGTCCGGTGACGCCCTTCGATATATTCACCTTTGATGCGGGTATTGAGCGACTCCGAATCGGTATTGCCGGTATGGGACTGGTAGCCAAATTCTACCTGGCTGGTCCAGTGGGAAGGCACCTGAATCTCGCTTTCACTATCAGGTTCTTCCTGTGCGAATACACAGTAACTGGTCATCAGGCCAAGACTAAGAAGCCAAATTCTGGACACGCAGTACCTCAAAAAACGGGTGGATAAATTGCATAATAAGTTTGTCTCGTCGGGCGTGGGTCATGTGACCGTTAATTCTGTTTTCGCAGCCCATAAACTTTCTCTTGGGTGATTATAAATTGTGTATAATGGTCGGTCATTAAAGAGTTACCGAGTGAAGTCATGGCTGATCCCCGAACAGATAATCGAAACCGCAAATCTTCCGATGCCCAGGTGGAAGCGATCAAAGCACCGCCGCATTCCTTAGAAGCCGAGCAGTCCGTGATCGGCGGCTTATTGCTGGATAACGAACGTTGGGACACGGTCTCAGAGCGGGTTGTTACTCACGACTTTTACAGCCGGCCCCATCGCCTGATTTTCGATGGCGTGAAATCTATTCTGGAAGCGAGCAAACCTCTCGATCTGATCACGCTGTCCGAATTTCTTGAACAGCGTGAGCAGCTGGAAGATGTCGGTGGCTTTGCCTATTTGGCTGACCTGGCCAAGAATACGCCGAGTGCGGCCAACATTAATGCTTACGC
Organism: Vibrio sp. ABG19; assembly: GCF_029962385.1. Classification (NCBI taxonomy): domain Bacteria; kingdom Pseudomonadati; phylum Pseudomonadota; class Gammaproteobacteria; order Vibrionales; family Vibrionaceae; genus Vibrio; species Vibrio sp. ABG19. The sequence continues at coordinate 1,551,913 of NZ_CP071708.1, forward strand.
CGAAATTGTCGCTGAACGCGCGCTGGTTCGCAACCTTATTGGTGTGGCGAATGAAATTGCTGATGCCGGTTATGATCCGCAGGGGCGCAGCTCGGAAGATCTGCTCGACCTGGCAGAGAGTAAAGTGTTTGCTATCGCTGAAGCGCGTACCAGTGAGAACGAAGGGCCACAGAATGTTGACAACATTCTGGAAAAGACCCTGGAGCGGATTGAACTGTTGTACAAAACGCCGCAGGATGGTGTGACCGGGGTCGATACCGGTTTTACCGACCTCAACAAGAAAACCGCCGGTCTGCAGGGCTCGGATCTCATCATTGTGGCGGCACGTCCGTCGATGGGTAAAACCACCTTCGCGATGAACCTGTGTGAAAACGCGGCCATGGAGCAGGAAAAGCCAGTATTGATCTTCTCGCTGGAGATGCCGGCTGAACAGATCATGATGCGTATGCTGGCTTCATTATCACGGGTTGATCAAACCAAGATTCGTACCGGTCAGCTTGATGATGAGGATTGGGCACGTATTTCTTCTACCATGGGGATCCTAATGGAGAAGAAAAACATGTACATCGATGACAGCTCGGGTCTGACACCAACCGAAGTGCGTTCCCGTGCACGCCGTATTGCACGTGAACACGGCGGCTTGTCGCTTATCATGGTCGACTACCTGCAGCTGATGCGTGTACCGGCGCTGTCTGATAACCGGACACTGGAAATTGCTGAGATTTCACGCTCGCTGAAAGCGCTGGCCAAAGAGCTTAATGTACCTGTGGTCGCACTGTCACAGCTGAACCGCTCGCTCGAGCAACGGGCCGATAAACGTCCGGTTAACTCGGACTTGCGTGAATCCGGCTCAATCGAGCAGGATGCCGACTTGATCATGTTCATCTATCGCGATGAAGTCTATCACCCGGACAGCGCGCTGAAAGGCACCGCTGAAATCATCATCGGTAAGCAGCGTAACGGCCCTATCGGTTCGGTACGTCTCACCTTCCAGGGCCAGTATTCGCGCTTTGACAACTACGCGGGGCCGGCCTTTGACGATGATGAGTAAGGGTATGAGCTATACCCAGGCGGCCACCGCCCATATTAATCTGGCTGCGCTGCGCCATAACTTGCAGCGTATCCAGCAGCAGGCGCCGCACAGCCGCTTAATTGCAGTGGTGAAAGCCAATGGCTACGGTCATGGTTTATGCCCGGTTGCTGAGCATGCACAAGGAGCCGATGCGTTTGGCGTCGCCCGGATGGAAGAAGCGCTGCAGCTGCGCGCCAGTGGTGTCACCAAACCTATTTTGCTGCTGGAAGGGTTTTATCTGCCCGCCGATTTGCCATTACTGGCCGCACACAATATTCAGACTGCGCTGCACTGCGAAGAGCAGTTACAAGCGCTGGAAACTGCCACTCTGGATAAACCGGTCGTGGTGTGGCTCAAAATCGACAGCGGCATGCACCGCCTTGGCGTGCGCCCTGAACAGTGCGCGGGATTTATTGAGCGCCTGCAACGCTGTGCCAATGTGGCGCAACCGGTGCGCTTTATGAGCCATTTTGGCTGTGCCGATGAACTGGACAGCCCGGTTACTCACGAACAAATCAAACAGTTTCAGGCCGTCACTCTCGGTCTGCCGGGTGAGCGCTCGATGGCGGCTTCGGCCGGATTACTCGCCTGGCCACGCAGCCAGATGGACTGGGTTCGTCCGGGTATCATTATGTATGGTGTGTCGCCGTTTGCCGACCAGACCGGATCAGAGCTGGGTTACCAGCCGGTGATGACGATGAAATCGCGGCTGATCGCGGTGCGTGACGTCAAAGAGGGTGAAAGTGTCGGTTATGGCGGACACTGGACCGCGCTGCGCGATACCCGGATTGGTGTGATCGCTATAGGGTATGGCGATGGTTATCCGCGCATGGCACCAAACGGTACGCCGGTGCTGGTCAATGGCCGTATCGTGCCGTTGGCGGGGCGGGTGTCCATGGATATGCTGTGTGTTGACTTAGGCCCGCATGGCAGCGAGAAAGTCGGCGATGAAGCCATTTTATGGGGCGACGGCCTACCGGTCGAGCATGTCGCACGCCATGTCGGAACTCTCGGCTATGAGCTGGTCACTAAGCTGACCGCCCGGGTGGTGATGTCTTATAGCGAAGCAGGCCTTTAGGCCTGTTTTTTTATTGGCGCTCAATAGCTGAAGGCGCGATGACATTTTTCTCTGCACACCCTGGCTCTCCCTTATTCGCCCTGCAGCGTCGCAATCAGACGGCGCGGCCCACCATGATCCCTGTGCTCCCCGAGGTAAATGCCTTGCCATGTTCCTAAAGCTAACCGGCCGTTGCTGATTGGCAGCGTGATACTGGATCCGAGCAGGGATGCTTTGATGTGAGCCGGCATGTCGTCATCCCCTTCATAGGTATGCACGTAGTAGGCAGCCCGCTCCGGAACAAAGTGGTTAAAGTGCTGTTCCATATCGGAGCGTACGGTCGGATCGGCGTTTTCATTGATGGTCAGGCTGGCTGAGGTATGCTGGATAAACAGATGTAGTAAACCGACAGATAACTCACGCAACTGCGGCAATTGTTGTTCAATTTCATCAGTGATCAGATGAAAGCCGCGCGGGTATGCGCGTAGTTGAATTTTCTGTTGTGCCCACATAAGGGTCTCTCCATAATCTATTTGGCAAACGGTGCTAGAAACGCTATGGTGGCGCCACTTGATTGCAATACAATATTTAAATATCAGGCAATAGTTAAACACCAGGTAATAGTTAAACACTAGGTGTTTACGTGACTTAACTCAATGCGGGTAGCGCACAGCTGAGTCATAATTGTGCATTGAAAATTTATTACATTTTTAAGCGGCAATCCGCACCCAATTTTATCATTTTCTTTTTGCTCAATCGGGGATTCTGCATTCTTGGCGCCAGTGGCTAAGATTAGTGGAATAAAACCAAAGTAACATCGGGATAGATACCATGTTGAAAAATATCAATCCAACGCAAACACAAGCTTGGAAAGCACTGACTGCACACTTTGAATCTGCACAGGATATGGACCTCAAATCATTGTTCGCACAGGACAGTGAGCGTTTCGCCAACTACTCTACACGTTTTGGCGCTGACATTCTGGTTGACTACTCTAAGAACCTGGTCAACCAAGAGACCATGAAGCACTTGCTGGCTCTGGCAGAAGAGACAGACGTTAAAGGCGCGATTGAAGCCATGTTCAGCGGTGAAGCGATCAACCAGACTGAAGGTCGTTCAGTGCTGCACACGGCACTGCGTAACCGCAGCAATAACCCGGTGATGTCTGGCGGTCAGGATGTCATGCCTGCAGTCAACGCTGTGCTGGAGAAAATGAAAGGTTTCTCTGAGCGCATCATCGGTGGTGAGTGGAAAGGCTTCACTGGCAAAGCCATCACTGACGTCGTGAACATCGGTATCGGTGGTTCGGATCTGGGGCCTTATATGGTGACAGAAGCGCTGACGCCATACAAAAATCATCTGACTATGCATTTTGTGTCGAACGTTGATGGTACTCACATCGCAGAAACACTGAAGAAAGTGAACCCGGAAACTACGCTGTTCCTGGTGGCATCGAAAACCTTCACCACTCAGGAAACCATGACTAACGCGCATTCAGCCCGTGACTGGTTCCTGGCGTCTGCCGGTGATGAAGCGCATGTTGCAAAACACTTTGCGGCACTGTCAACCAACGCTCAGGCTGTGGCAGAGTTTGGTATCGATACTGACAACATGTTTGAATTCTGGGACTGGGTGGGCGGTCGTTACTCACTATGGTCAGCGATTGGTCTGTCGATCATCCTGTCTATCGGCTACGACAACTTTGTTGAGCTGCTGAGCGGTGCGCATGAAATGGACCAACACTTTGTTGAGACTCCGTTTGAAAGCAATATTCCGGTTATCCTGGCGCTGATTGGCCTGTGGTACAACAATTTCCACGGCGCGGAATCAGAAGCAATTCTGCCATACGATCAGTACATGCACCGTTTCGCGGCTTACTTCCAGCAAGGTAACATGGAATCAAACGGTAAGTACGTTGACCGTAACGGCAACCCGGTGACTTACCAGACGGGGCCTATTATCTGGGGTGAACCAGGTACTAACGGCCAGCACGCGTTCTACCAGTTGATTCACCAGGGTACCAAACTGATTCCTTGTGATTTTATCGCGCCAGCGCAGACTCACAATGCCGTTAGCGACCATCATCAAAAACTGATGTCGAATTTCTTCGCTCAGACTGAAGCATTGGCATTTGGTAAGTCAGCTGAGACAGTGAAAGCTGAGCTGCTAAAAGCGGGCAAAACAGAGCAGGAAGCGGCAGAGCTGGTTCCATTCAAAGTGTTTGAAGGTAACCGTCCGACCAACTCGATTCTGGTCAAACAGATCAACCCGCGTACGCTGGGTAACCTGATTGCGATGTACGAGCACAAAATCTTCGTACAAGGCGTGATCTGGAATATCTTCACCTTTGACCAATGGGGGGTAGAACTGGGTAAACAACTGGCTAACCAAATCCTGCCGGAACTGGCAGACGATGCGGCAATCAGCTCACACGACAGTTCAACCAACGGTCTGATCAATGCGTTTAAAGCGTTTCGCGCTTAACCATTAATGCTTCGGGCCAAGTGCCCGAAGCATGCAGATTCAGAAACGACTCAGGTTCTGAAGTCACAGACACAAAAAAGCGGATGCCGGTGCATCCGCTTTTTCTATGTATGAATACCGCCAGGGATTATTCGAAACAGATCTCGATAAAAGCGTTACCCCACTGGGAAGCAAACGGCATGATGATGATGGAGCCTTCGCACTTGTGGCGAATGGTGTGACCACGGCCGGATACCACCACAGGCGTGGCCATATCAAAATCAAAGCCGCTTTCTGCCAGAATGCGTTTTGCACCACCGGTAACCATGTTGGTGATTTCACCCACCATATCGGTCACTTCTTCGTTCAACCCGTTTGGCCTTTCGCCCAGCATGTTCTGCATGATCTCCAGTGCCAGACTCTCATCGAAGGTGATCGACATTGAGCCACGAGTCTGCTGCCCGATCATGCCAATCAAACCGGACACATCACCGCGGGCGATCTCATCTTTTTTCAGACGAGGTTTCTGGGGCTTCAGCTCTAGTGAAGCCATCGTTTTTAAAACGTTCAACAAAGACGCTAAAAACGGGTTTACAAATTCAGCGCGCATAACCTTCTTCTATTGTTTCATTCTTATTTTGAGGAACACGATTGACACACGCCATGTGATTCAATCACATGATTATCAATCTTAAAGCCGTGTTTCTCCGCGTTGTCTGCCAGTAAGGCTATCAGACTATCATCTTGCAGTTCAATGACGTTGCCACACTGGTCACAAATCAACAGTTGCGAGAAATGCTTGTGGGCATTGCAGGAACAGCAGGAAATAAAACTGTTAGTGGATTCCACCCGATGAATGAAACCTTGCTCCATCAGAAAGTCCAGTGCCCGATAAACGGTTGGTGGTTTGGCTTGTGGTTCACTCTGTTTGAGGTCTTCCAGTAACTCATAGGCACTGGATGCCTTTTTGCTGGCACAAATCAGTTCAAAGACCCGTTTGCGCTGCGTTGTGAGCCTGACACCTCGTGCGGCACATATTTCTTCAATCTGTTGGGTAAGCTTAGTATCCAAATTTATCACCATAATTGCCGGACTTTAGTAATCATATACTATTTCCGAATGAAGATCGTTTCCTCATCAATAAAACCGGCTTTTTCAACCACTAACAAGGATATCTCGTCAGATAAGCGCTAACTTACCTTATTTGTTCACAAAACGATACCTCGAACAACGGTTGGCGAGATAAACAGAAGCGATTACAATGCCAAGCTTTGTTTTGGTCACCCGGTGACCGAATGCTTTAGACCGAAAACGGGGATGTTAGACCAATGACTCACTCATGCCGGCTGTCTGTGGCGCCAATGTTAGATTGGACCGATCGCCACTGCCGTTATTTCCATCGTTTGCTCTCATCGCAAACCTTACTTTATACCGAAATGGTAACCACAGGTGCGATCATCCATGGAAAGGGTGACTTTTTGGCCTACAACCAGGAAGAGCATCCGCTTGCCCTGCAGTTGGGCGGCTCTAACCCGGCGGATCTGGCGCGCTGTGCCAAACTGGCCGAAGAGCGCGGCTACGATGAGGTTAACCTCAATGTCGGTTGTCCGTCTGACCGGGTGCAGAACGGCCGCTTTGGTGCCTGCCTGATGGCTGAACCTGAGCTGGTTGCCGAATGTGTTGCAGCCATGAAAGCTGAGGTCAATATTCCGGTGACGGTGAAAACCCGCATCGGTATCGACGATCTCGACTCTTATGAATTCCTGACCCGCTTTGTGACTCTGGTTTCTGAGCAGGGCGGTTGTGAGCAGTTTACTATTCACGCCCGTAAGGCGTGGCTGAGTGGCCTGAGTCCGAAAGAGAACCGAGAGATCCCGCCGCTCGATTACCCGCGTGCTTACCAGCTTAAGCAGGATTTTCCGCATCTGACTATCGCTATCAATGGTGGCGTTAAGTCACTGCAGGAGGCGCAACTGCACCTCGAGCATCTGGACGGGGTGATGATTGGCCGCGAAGCGTATCAGAGTCCTTATATTCTGGCGGAAGTTGACCAGCAGCTCTTTGGCCTCGAACAGCCAGTCAAGAAGCGCTCTGAGATTGTGCACGAGATGTATCCGTACATTGAGCGGCAGTTGTCGCAGGGCGCGTATCTGGGCCACATCACCCGCCACATGTTGGGCCTGTTCCAGAGTATGCCGGGTGCCCGCCAGTGGCGTCGTCACATCAGTGAAAATGCGCACAAACCGGGCGCGGGCATTGAAGTGGTCGAGCAGGCGCTGGCCAAAATTCCATACCAGGATCTCGGTGTGTAAAATTCACCGCTAACTGGTATTTTTGACCAAATGACCAAGCCATGTGAGGTAACTCATGTGGCTTTTTTATTGCCTCACGGTTAGTTATCAGTGGGTTAGCCTGTTTGATTTTCTGGCCTGTAATCTGCAACACTTTCAGCATGAGAGTTGTACATTGTCAGTACAGCACATGATGGGTAACGCAAGAGGCGCAGAGAAGCATTATGATGGAATTGATTGTACTGACCGTATTTGTGGTCGGCTTACTGGTCAGCGGGCTGACCATGATGGGCGTGCTGGTGGCCGCTGGTGCGGCGGCAGTGACTATGCTGCTGCTTAGTGTGCTCGGCATCGCGCTTAAGTTATTGCCTTGGATCATTGTGATTGGTCTGGCGGTACTGGCCTACCGTTATTACTGCCGGGACACTGGCCGTAATGCGCAATACAGGAACTGGCGCCGCTGAGCAGAGCGTGGTCGTCATCAACCTTCTGTATCGGCCGATTCGCATTCTGATGGAAATCGTCCATGCTTAATAACGAAGGATCGGCAATATAGTGAGAATGGCGATGACTATCACGGAACTGAGAAACCTATACCGCGCAAAGATGCTGGTAGAAGCGATCATCGAGCCTTATTCAGATGAAGGAGAATGGATAGTGGAGTTCCGCCATCAGGAAGGCGGTTTCTTATTACTGACCGGCCCTAATGGTGAGGAGTGCCACTACGGCGACCTGGATCAAGCCTCCAAATCCGCCATGGCGGTCGGCTTTAAACAGGTAAGGGTGGAAGCCAGATAAGGGCACTTAAGTGCTAAGGGTGAAATTTTATCCTCCTTACTTCCAAAAAGTTATAAAACATGCTCATCTATTCTTTCTTGTTATTAAGAGGAGTGGTTAATCTATCGTCACGCAATGAATAAGGAAGTCGTGACAATGTCTTCAGGAAACACCATACCAAAAGAACTAGCTGGGTTGGCAAGCCCACTAAACGACTCGCAGCTCAACCAGCTGCAACAAACGATTTCACAACTCTCACCTCAGCAGATGGCTTGGGTGAGCGGTTATTTTTGGGGATTAAGCCAGACTCAGGGTGCTGTAGCTCCTCTGACTCAGGCCGCCGCACTGACGGCAGCAAAACCAGCTGGTAAGCTGAGCATCATCTATGCTTCGCAGACCGGTAACGCCAAAGGCGTCGCGGAACTGTTAGAACAGGAAGCGCAGGCAGCCGGTGTTGCGGTACAGCTGTTTGATGCCAGCGACTACAAAGGCAAAGATCTGGCGAAAGAAACGCACGTGATCTTTGTTGCCTCGACCAACGGCGAAGGCGAAGCACCAGACAACGCTCTGGAGCTGCATGAGTTCCTGCAATCGAAGAAAGCGCCAAAACTGCCAAATCTGCAGTACGGTGTGATTGGTCTGGGTGACTCCAGCTATGAATTCTTCTGCCAAACCGGTAAAGACTTTGATGCCTTCCTGGAAAAACTGGGTGCACAACGTTTCATCGACCGTGTTGACTGCGACGTGGATTACGATGCACCGGCAGCGGAATGGCGTGCTAAAGCACTGGAAGTGGTCAAAGAAGCGCTGGCAAACAGCCAGGCGGAAGTGGTTCAGCTTCCGGTTGGTCAGGCTGCTGGTCACCATTCTCAGTACAACAAACAAAATCCATACACAGCGACGCTGCTCACCAGCCAGAAAATTACTGGTCGTGATTCAGGCAAAGATGTCCGTCACATTGAAATTGATCTGGCGGAATCTGGCATGTCATATCAGCCGGGTGATGCACTGGGCGTGTGGTATGAAAACTGTCCTGAACTGGCCAATGCTGTACTGGCAGCGGCTGGTCTGTCTGGGGTCGAAAGTGTTGAAATCGATGGCGAAAGCTTGTCGGTGCACAGTGCTCTGGTCAGCAAATTTGAAATCACCACTTCTAATCCACAGTTTGTCACTAAATTTGCTGAACTGTCCGGCAGTGAAAAACTGCAGCAGCTGGTGGAAGACAAAGACAAGTTACGTGAGTACTCAGCCAACACCCAGATCCTGGATGTGCTGCTGGAGAAGAAAACCAAACTGTCGGCTGAGCAGCTGATCTCTCTGCTGCGTCGTCTGACTCCGCGTCTGTACTCAATCGCCTCCAGCCAGACTGAAGTGGATGAAGAAGTCCACCTGACCGTCGGTATCGTTGAGTACGATGTAGATGGCCAGCCTCGTCAGGGTGGCGCGTCAGGCTTCCTTGGTCAGCGTCTGGAAGAAGGCGAAGAAGTGAAAGTGTTCATTGAACACAACAATAACTTCAAACTGCCTCAGGATGACGCAACCCCGGTGATCATGATTGGTCCGGGGACCGGTATCGCGCCGTTCCGCAGTTTCGTCCAGGAACGTGATAACCGTGGCGCATCAGGTAAAAACTGGCTGTTCTTTGGTGATCGCACCTTTACTCAGGACTTCCTGTATCAGGTGGAATGGCAGAAATATCTCAAGTCTGGCGCTCTGCACCGTCTGGATGTGGCATTCAGCCGTGATCAGAATGAAAAAGTGTATGTACAGCATCGTGTTCTGGAACAGGCCAAGCAAGTATGGCAATGGCTGCAAGATGGCGCTTATGTCTACATCTGTGGTGATGCAACCCGTATGGCAAAAGATGTACACGAAGCTTTAGTCACAGTCGCTGAGCAACAAGGCGGTCTGTCACGTGAGAAAGCAGAAGAGTATTTCAACGACCTACGCAAAGCCAAACGTTACCAGAGAGATGTGTACTAATGAGCTACAAAATTGAAAACAACACTCAGGAAGTACTGGGCGAAGTACTGGGCCAACTTTCTGACAACGAGCGTCTGAAACGCGAGAGTAATTTCCTGCGTGGCACCATTGAAGCGGACCTGCAGGATCGCATCACCGGTGGTTTCACTGCAGATAACTTCCAGCTGATCCGTTTCCACGGTATGTACCAGCAGGATGACCGTGATATTCGTAACGAACGTGCCAAACAGAAACTGGAACCACTGCATAACGTGATGCTGCGTGCCCGTATGCCGGGCGGCATCATCCAGCCGAAGCAATGGCTGGCGATCGACAAGTTTGCCACTGAGCACACTATGTACGGCAGCATCCGTCTGACCACCCGTCAGACCTTCCAGTTCCACGGTGTACTAAAGCCAAACATTAAGCTGATGCACCAGACGCTGAACAGCATTGGTATCGATTCAATCGCAACCGCGGGTGACGTAAACCGTAACGTACTATGTACTTCAAACCCGGTAGAGTCTGAACTGCATCAGGAAGCGTACGAGTGGGCGAAGAAAATCAGTGAGCATCTGCTGCCGAAAACCCGCGCTTACGCAGAAATCTGGCTGGATGGCGAGAAAGTTGAAACCACAGATGAAGAACCAATCCTGGGTAGCAACTATTTACCACGTAAATTCAAAACCACAGTGGTTATCCCGCCGCACAACGACATCGACGTGCATGCCAACGATCTGAACTTCGTTGCGATTGCCGATAACGGCAAACTGGTTGGTTTTAACGTGCTGGTGGGTGGTGGCCTGGCAATGACGCATGGTGATACATCGACTTACCCGCGTCGTGCTGATGACTTTGGCTTTATCCCGCTGGATAAAACTCTGGATGTCGCAGCAGCCGTTGTTACCACTCAGCGTGACTGGGGTAACCGTTCTAACCGTAAGAACGCGAAAACCAAATACACTCTGGACCGCGTTGGTGTGGATGTATTTAAAGCCGAAGTGGAAAAACGTGCTGGGGTAACATTCGCTGACAGCCGTCCATATGAGTTCACCGACCGTGGTGACCGTATTGGTTGGGTTGAAGGTATTGATGGGAAACATCACCTGGCGCTGTTTATCGAAAACGGCCGTCTGCTCGATTATCCGGGTAAACCGCTCAAAACCGGTGTCGCTGAAATCGCGAAGATTCACCAGGGCGATTTCCGTATGACCGCAAACCAGAACCTGATTATTGCGGGTGTTCCGGCAGAGCAGAAAGCGGAAATCGAAGCCATTGCGGTAGCGCATGGCCTGATGGACAGCACTGTCAGCGAGCAGCGTAAGAACTCAATGGCGTGTGTGGCATTCCCGACGTGTCCGCTGGCGATGGCAGAAGCAGAACGTTTCCTGCCTGGCTTCGTGACGGATGTGGAAGGCATTCTGGAAAAACACCAACTGCCAAAAGAAGACAACATTATTCTGCGAGTTACGGGTTGTCCGAATGGTTGTGGTCGAGCCATGCTGGCTGAAATCGGTCTGGTAGGTAAAGCACCAGGTCGTTACAACCTGCACCTTGGCGGTAACCGCGCGGGTACCCGTGTTCCTAAAATGTATAAAGAGAACATCACTGATAAACAAATCCTGGAAGAGATCGATCAACTGGTAGGACGCTGGGCAACTGAGCGTCAGGATGGCGAAGCCTTTGGTGACTTCACTATTCGTACCGGTATTATCCAGGAAGTGGTGGTCTCCAAGAGGGATTTTTATGCCTGAGACCGTAACTACTCCGAATCTGACGGAGTTGTTAACCCTGACTAAGGTGCAGCAAACGCTGCACCTGGCAGAGATTAACGCTTATCTGGAAACATTAACTGCTCAGGACCGCGTTGCGTGGGCACTGGATAACCTGCAGGGAACCCATGCGGTTTCTTCCAGTTTTGGTATCCAGGCTGCTGTGATGCTGCACCTGGTAACTTCGGTGAAGAAAGATGTCCCGGTTGTTTTGACCGATACCGGCTATCTGTTTCCTGAGACGTATCAGTTTATTGACCAGTTGACTGAGCGCCTGGGCCTGAACCTGAAAATTTACTCGGCCGAATTATCGCCTGCATGGCAGGAAGCGCGCTTTGGTAAATTATGGGAACAAGGCGTGACCGGCATTGAACAGTACAACAAACTGAACAAAGTCGAGCCAATGCGCCGAGCTCTGAACGAGTTGGAAGTGGGGACCTGGTTCTCCGGGCTGCGTCGTGAACAATCTAAGTCACGTGCAACCTTGCCTATTCTTGCCATCCAAAATGGTGTGTTTAAGTTCTTACCAGTCATCGACTGGACTAATAAAGACGTGCACTACTATTTAGAGGAACACAACCTGCCATACCATCCGTTATGGGAGCAGGGGTACCTTTCAGTGGGTGATACCCATACCACACGTAAGTGGGAACCGGGTATGAGTGAAGAAGAAACCCGTTTCTTTGGTTTGAAACGAGAGTGTGGTCTTCACGAAGATACACCACCTGAACAGGATGGTTCGGGTATTTAATCCGAAACAGATAAAAAAAGCCGCGTCAGCGGCTTTTTTTATCTTAGTTGTTTTGTCTTTTCTGCCTGGCTTACCTCCCATAAAGGTATAACTCTGTGGATAAGTTGTTGCCAAGTTTGGGGTAAAAATGGATAAATAAGGCTTTGAGTGTTAAATCGCCACTTAAGCGTTATTTTTGCATTTTTTTGAAATATCGCTTGCCAACGGGAAGCAACTCTCTATAATGCCGCCTCACTGACACGGCAGACGCCGCAAGGCTTCAGCGCTGGTCAGTGAGGTGAAAAGCTTCTGAGAAATAAATTTGAAAAAGTGTTTGACTCTTCAAATTAACTCGCTAGAATGCACCTCCGCTTTGAGAAGAAAGTTTCGAAAGGCAACGCTCTTTAACAATATAAACCTATCAATCTGTGTGGGCACTCGTTGATGATAATCGAAGATGATTCTAAAGAATCAACTTAGGTATCAATGAACTGAGTGACCAATTTGAATGAGCAATCATTCGAGCACAGTCAATTCATTACCATTCTGTTGGAATGGTAATAGCTTTGAATTACTAAGGTAATTTGAAGTCAGTATTCATTGAGCCTCCCCTAATTATTTAGGGAACAAAATCTTAAATTGAAGAGTTTGATCATGGCTCAGATTGAACGCTGGCGGCAGGCCTAACACATGCAAGTCGAGCGGCAGCGACTTAACTGAACCTTCGGGGAACGTTAAGGGCGGCGAGCGGCGGACGGGTGAGTAATGCCTGGGAAATTGCCCTGATGTGGGGGATAACCATTGGAAACGATGGCTAATACCGCATGATGCCTTCGGGCCAAAGAGGGGGACCTTCGGGCCTCTCGCGTCAGGATATGCCCAGGTGGGATTAGCTAGTTGGTGAGGTAAGGGCTCACCAAGGCAACGATCCCTAGCTGGTCTGAGAGGATGATCAGCCACACTGGAACTGAGACACGGTCCAGACTCCTACGGGAGGCAGCAGTGGGGAATATTGCACAATGGGCGCAAGCCTGATGCAGCCATGCCGCGTGTATGAAGAAGGCCTTCGGGTTGTAAAGTACTTTCAGCAGTGAGGAAGGCGGGTGCGTTAATAGCGCATTCGTTTGACGTTAGCTGCAGAAGAAGCACCGGCTAACTCCGTGCCAGCAGCCGCGGTAATACGGAGGGTGCGAGCGTTAATCGGAATTACTGGGCGTAAAGCGCATGCAGGTGGTTTGTTAAGTCAGATGTGAAAGCCCGGGGCTCAACCTCGGAATTGCATTTGAAACTGGCAGGCTAGAGTACTGTAGAGGGGGGTAGAATTTCAGGTGTAGCGGTGAAATGCGTAGAGATCTGAAGGAATACCGGTGGCGAAGGCGGCCCCCTGGACAGATACTGACACTCAGATGCGAAAGCGTGGGGAGCAAACAGGATTAGATACCCTGGTAGTCCACGCCGTCAACGATGTCTACTTGGAGGTTGTGGCCTTGAGCCGTGGCTTTCGGAGCTAACGCGTTAAGTAGACCGCCTGGGGAGTACGGTCGCAAGATTAAAACTCAAATGAATTGACGGGGGCCCGCACAAGCGGTGGAGCATGTGGTTTAATTCGATGCAACGCGAAGAACCTTACCTACTCTTGACATCCTCAGAAGAGACTGGAGACAGTCTTGTGCCTTCGGGAACTGAGAGACAGGTGCTGCATGGCTGTCGTCAGCTCGTGTTGTGAAATGTTGGGTTAAGTCCCGCAACGAGCGCAACCCTTATCCTTGTTTGCCAGCGAGTAAAGTCGGGAACTCCAGGGAGACTGCCGGTGATAAACCGGAGGAAGGTGGGGACGACGTCAAGTCATCATGGCCCTTACGAGTAGGGCTACACACGTGCTACAATGGCGCATACAGAGGGCGGCCAACTTGCGAAAGTGAGCGAATCCCAAAAAGTGCGTCGTAGTCCGGATTGGAGTCTGCAACTCGACTCCATGAAGTCGGAATCGCTAGTAATCGTGGATCAGAATGCCACGGTGAATACGTTCCCGGGCCTTGTACACACCGCCCGTCACACCATGGGAGTGGGCTGCAAAAGAAGCAGGTAGTTTAACCTTCGGGAGGACGCTTGCCACTTTGTGGTTCATGACTGGGGTGAAGTCGTAACAAGGTAGCGCTAGGGGAACCTGGCGCTGGATCACCTCCTTATACGAATGATTATTGCGATGAGTGTTCACACAGATTGATGGTTTTGAAGCGTAATGCTTCGGGCTGTTATTGCTCTTTAACAATTTGGAAAGCTGACAAAATAATCTTTTGTTTATTCGTAAACGAAACATTATTTGTAAAGTTCTCAATGTATTCCGAAATGGAATACACCAACAACACATTCAAGTGTGCTTGGTAGAAACTTGTTTAACAAGTTTCAAAATTGAGTCCGGCAAAATCGAAAAGTCTCTCGCTCATTCAAATAATGAGAGACAACGAAACCTTGGTGACTTGGTTCATCAACTCGAAACTCCTTCGGGTTGTATGGTTAAGTGACTAAGCGTACACGGTGGATGCCTTGGCAGTCAGAGGCGATGAAGGACGTACTAACTTGCGATAAGCGTAGATGAGGCAGTAAGAGCCACTTGAGTCTACGATTTCCGAATGGGGAAACCCACCTGCATAAGCAGGTATCATTAACTGAATACATAGGTTAATGAAGCGAACCGGGGGAACTGAAACATCTAAGTACCCCGAGGAAAAGAAATCAATTGAGATTCCGAAAGTAGCGGCGAGCGAAATTGGATTAGCCCTTAAGCTTTATATGCGTCAGGTGAAGGTTCTGGAAAGGACCGCGAAACAGGGTGATAGCCCCGTAGCCGACAGCGTATGTTCAGTGAAATCGAGTAGGGCGGGACACGTGTTATCCTGTCTGAACATGGGGGGACCATCCTCCAAGGCTAAATACTCCTGACTGACCGATAGTGAACCAGTACCGTGAGGGAAAGGCGAAAAGAACCCCTGTGAGGGGAGTGAAATAGAACCTGAAACCGTGTACGTACAAGCAGTAGGAGCACCTTCGTGGTGTGACTGCGTACCTTTTGTATAATGGGTCAGCGACTTATATTCAGTGGCAAGGTTAACCATTTAGGGGAGCCGTAGGGAAACCGAGTCTTAACTGGGCGCACAGTCTCTGGATATAGACCCGAAACCGAGTGATCTAGCCATGGGCAGGTTGAAGATTGAGTAACATCAATTGGAGGACCGAACCGACTAATGTTGAAAAATTAGCGGATGACTTGTGGCTAGGGGTGAAAGGCCAATCAAACTCGGAGATAGCTGGTTCTCCCCGAAAGCTATTTAGGTAGCGCCTCGGACGAATACTACTGGGGGTAGAGCACTGTTAAGGCTAGGGGGTCATCCCGACTTACCAACCCTTTGCAAACTCCGAATACCAGTAAGTACTATCCGGGAGACACACGGCGGGTGCTAACGTCCGTCGTGGAGAGGGAAACAACCCAGACCGCCAGCTAAGGTCCCAAATTACAGCTAAGTGGGAAACGATGTGGGAAGGCTCAGACAGCTAGGATGTTGGCTTAGAAGCAGCCATCATTTAAAGAAAGCGTAATAGCTCACTAGTCGAGTCGGCCTGCGCGGAAGATGTAACGGGGCTAAGCTGTAAACCGAAGCTGCGGCAATGCGATTTATCGCATTGGGTAGGGGAGCGTTCTGTAAGCCGTTGAAGGTGTGCTGTAAGGCATGCTGGAGGTATCAGAAGTGCGAATGCTGACATGAGTAACGATAAAGGGGGTGAAAAACCTCCTCGCCGGAAGACCAAGGGTTCCTGTCCAACGTTAATCGGGGCAGGGTAAGTCGACCCCTAAGGCGAGGCCGAAAGGCGTAGTCGATGGGAAACGGGTTAATATTCCCGTACTTCTTACAATTGCGATGGGGGGACGGAGAAGGCTAGGTGGGCCTGGCGACGGTTGTCCAGGTTCAAGTGCGTAGGCTTGAGAGTTAGGTAAATCCGGCTCTCTGTAA
Organism: Vibrio sp. ABG19; assembly: GCF_029962385.1. Taxonomy (NCBI): domain Bacteria; kingdom Pseudomonadati; phylum Pseudomonadota; class Gammaproteobacteria; order Vibrionales; family Vibrionaceae; genus Vibrio; species Vibrio sp. ABG19. The sequence continues at coordinate 1,568,047 of NZ_CP071708.1, forward strand.
GGCTGAGACACGATGTCGAGTCACTACGGTGATGAAGTCATTGATGCCATGCTTCCAGGAAAAGCCTCTAAGCTTCAGATTGTAAGGAATCGTACCCCAAACCGACACAGGTGGTCGGGTAGAGAATACCAAGGCGCTTGAGAGAACTCGGGTGAAGGAACTAGGCAAAATGGTACCGTAACTTCGGGAGAAGGTACGCTTCTGACGGTGAAGTCCCTCGCGGATGGAGCTATTGGAAGTCGCAGATACCAGGTGGCTGCAACTGTTTATTAAAAACACAGCACTGTGCAAAATCGTAAGATGACGTATACGGTGTGACGCCTGCCCGGTGCCGGAAGGTTAATTGATGGGGTTAGACTTCGGTCGACGCTCTTGATCGAAGCCCCGGTAAACGGCGGCCGTAACTATAACGGTCCTAAGGTAGCGAAATTCCTTGTCGGGTAAGTTCCGACCTGCACGAATGGCGTAATGATGGCCACGCTGTCTCCACCCGAGACTCAGTGAAATTGAAATCGCTGTGAAGATGCAGTGTACCCGCGGCTAGACGGAAAGACCCCGTGAACCTTTACTACAGCTTGGCACTGAACATTGAACCTACATGTGTAGGATAGGTGGGAGGCTTTGAAGACGTGACGCCAGTTGCGTTGGAGCCGTCCTTGAAATACCACCCTTGTATGTTTGATGTTCTAACTCTGGACCGTTATCCGGTTCGAGGACAGTGCCTGGTGGGTAGTTTGACTGGGGCGGTCTCCTCCCAAAGAGTAACGGAGGAGCACGAAGGTGGGCTAATCACGGTTGGACATCGTGAGGTTAGTGCAATGGCATAAGCCCGCTTGACTGCGAGAATGACAATTCGAGCAGGTGCGAAAGCAGGTCATAGTGATCCGGTGGTTCTAACGGATAAAAGGTACTCCGGGGATAACAGGCTGATACCGCCCAAGAGTTCATATCGACGGCGGTGTTTGGCACCTCGATGTCGGCTCATCACATCCTGGGGCTGAAGTCGGTCCCAAGGGTATGGCTGTTCGCCATTTAAAGTGGTACGCGAGCTGGGTTTAGAACGTCGTGAGACAGTTCGGTCCCTATCTGCCGTGGGCGTTGGAAGATTGAAGGGGGCTGCTCCTAGTACGAGAGGACCGGAGTGGACGAACCTCTGGTGTTCGGGTTGTGTCGCCAGACGCATTGCCCGGTAGCTAAGTTCGGAATCGATAACCGCTGAAAGCATCTAAGCGGGAAGCGAGCCCTGAGATGAGTCTTCCCTGACACTTTAAGTGTCCTAAAGGGTTGTTCGAGACTAGAACGTTGATAGGCAGGGTGTGTAAGCGTTGTGAGGCGTTGAGCTAACCTGTACTAATTGCCCGTGAGGCTTAACCATACAACACCCAAGGGGTTTTGATGGACTCAATGACCAGTACATTGAATGTGTGATGAGAACATAAACAGCTTTCCGAATTTTGGAATTGAATTTATTAATTACATCCATGTAGTTAACCCTTCGGGCCGCACTAAAGTGCGTTAAATTTTGTTCCTGACAAAATTTTGCTTGGCGACCATAGCGTTTTGGACCCACCTGATTCCATTCCGAACTCAGAAGTGAAACGAAACAGCGTCGATGGTAGTGTGGGGCCTCCCCATGTGAGAGTAGAACATCGCCAGGCTTTAATTACTTGCTTCAGTTTGCTCCTTTTTTAAGGAATAGCCTGAAAGCAAAAACGAGAAAAGACTTTATAGTCTGACCAATGCGGAGCGGTAGTTCAGTTGGTTAGAATACCGGCCTGTCACGCCGGGGGTCGCGGGTTCGAGTCCCGTCCGCTCCGCCACTTATTTACAGAAACCCAGTCTTATGACTGGGTTTTTTGTTTATGGTGATAGAGAAGTGTTTCGTCCTTTGGCCGAACGAGTCCCGCTGGTGCGCCAGCCCGGCCGTCCGCCACTTATTCGAAACCCTAGACTAGGCGTCCCCGCAGTAATACTGGGGTTTTGTCGTTTTAAGCTGAGCCAAATTCATCGCGTTGCGATGACGAGTCCCGCAGGGAGGCCTGCCCGTCGTGTGCGACCCCAGCCGTCCGTTACTTATTTACAGAAACCCAGTCTTATGACTGGGTTTTTTGTTTTTGGTGGTAGAGAAGCGTTTCGTCCTTTGGCCGAACGAGTCCCAGACGTACGCGTCTCCGATGGTGCGCCAGCCCGGCCATCCGCCACTTATTCGAAACCCTAGACTAGGCGTCCCCGCAGCAATGCTGGCCGTCTGCCATTGTTGTTTAGAAGCCCAGACTTGTGCCTGGGCTTTTTTATTGGGTGCTATTTCAAACCCGGACTTCCAGCGCCTATAAGGAGAGATTTTTCACTCCAAGTGATTACGGCATATCTTTTATCTGATTCGTTACAACTTCAGAGCATAGGTTCCTAGGCTAATTGAACGACGGATACAGCCCACAGAGCTGATATTGCACCAACCTAGATTAGGTGTCCGCTGACATTTAGGAGCTTCACCTTGGCCCCTTGGTATGAGAGAAGGCAGAAGCATCTTTTGTGTTGATGTCGGGTAGATAGCCGTGCCGCTATTTTTACCTAAGGAATTACGATGCTAGAATCTGGAATAGACTCCTTAGAACTTGATAACACCTACAAAAAAGCCCCGCAGTAGTCTGCGGGGCTCTCATATGTGCGTGTTGATCTGCTGGGTTTAAGACTGTTGGTCTTTAACCAGGTTCTCTTGTGCAGCGCTTTGCTGCGCCATCGCTTTCTCTTCCTTCTTGGCTTTCTCAATCATAGGGGTAATGGTTGAGCCCTGAATTAAGATCGAGAACACCACGACCGCGTAGGTCATGACCAGAATCAGCTCTTTTACATCAATCAGTTTATCAGGAATGATCATCACGCCAGACGGGATGGACAGAGCCATAGCCAGCGCCAGGCCACCACGCAGACCACCCCAGGTAAGAATTTTAATCGACCACGGGTTGTAGCTGCGGTAGCGTTTGAAACCAATGTATGAAGTAAACACGCTCAGGTAGCGGGCAGCCAGTACCAGAGGGACCGCAAATGCCATCAGAATCCAGTCTTCTTGGTGGAATTCAAACAGCAGCATTGACATACCGATCAGCAGGAACAGTACGCCGTTAAGAAATTCATCGACCAGTTCCCAGAAGTGATCCAGATGTTCTTCACTCTCTTTAGAGAAACCGATAAAGCGGGTCCAGTTACCGATCATGATACCGGATACTACCATCGCCAGCGGGCCGGATACATGGATCACATCCGCGAACGCGTAACCTGCGGTTGGAACCCCAATGGTCAGCAGCAGCTCCATGGAGTGGTCATCAGTGGCACTAATCAGATAATGGAACAGCAGGCCAAGCAGGAAACCGTAGACGATACCGCCAATCGCTTCCTGGATAAACAGGCCAGTTACGCTCATCACGGTAGGCGCTTCAGTGCCGAATGCAATGGTAAAGATGGTGACGAAGATAACCAGGCCGAAACCATCGTTGAACAGGGATTCACCTTCGATTTGAGTCGAGATACGCTTGGGCGCGTTGAGTTTTTTTACAATAGCCAGAACGGCGATAGGGTCGGTCGGAGAAATGAGAGCGCCAAACAGTAAGCAATAAACCAAATCAAACTGAATACCAATCAGGTGGCAGAAACCGTACAGAACGAAACCGATAAAAAAGGTGGAGAATAATGTCGCTCCGAGCGCTAAGACGGTGATTTCCCATTTTTGGTCTTTCAGATTAGGAAGTTTGATACCGAGGCCGCCGGCAAAGAGAAGAAAACCAAGGATGCCTTTGAGAAGAAAATTTTCGAAGTTGATACTAGTGACGGTTTCGGTGGCGATTTGTGTCAGATGGAACCAATTATTCTGACCAGCAATTAAGATAAGTAACGAGAGGAGCATAGAACCCGCTGTTATGGCAATGGTGGTTTGCATCTTCCCTATTTTACTGTTTAAAAAGGCGATCATCATCGCCGCGGCAGATAGAAAGCACAGAGTGTAATAGACCGACATTTTTTTCTCATTGTGTAACAAAATATGAGCGAAATTGTCGTTGGATGTTGAGCAAATAGCAAACGTTTTTTTAGTGCTGCATGATTCATTGATAATAGGAATAATAAGTGCCAATTTGGTATTTTAGACGTCTAGATTTCTAATCAATGTGTGATAGGATGTCAAAAGGCATAAGGAATGAGGCTGTACTGTGGGAAGTAATGTGAGACACCAAATCGAAACGCAACTGAATAGGCGTATCTTACTCATTGACGGTGGTATGGGTACGATGATTCAGGGCTATAAACTGGAAGAGCAAGATTATCGCGGTGAGCGCTTTGCTGACTGGCATTGCGATCTCAAAGGTAACAATGACTTACTTGTACTGAGTCAGCCTCAACTGATTAAAGAAATTCACTCTGCTTATCTGGAAGCCGGCGCGGATATTCTGGAAACCAACACATTTAACGCCACTACAATTGCGATGGCCGATTACGACATGCAATCGCTGAGCGCAGAGATTAACTTCGCGGCGGCAAAGTTAGCCCGTGCAGCTGCCGATGAATGGACGGCAAAGACACCGGATAAGCCACGTTTTGTCGCTGGCGTGCTTGGTCCAACCAACCGGACCTGTTCGATTTCACCGGATGTGAATGATCCCGGCTATCGTAACGTTACGTTTGATCAACTGGTGACGGCTTATTCAGAGTCGACCCGTGCGCTGATTAACGGTGGCAGTGACCTGATTCTTATCGAAACCATATTTGACACTCTGAATGCCAAAGCGTGTGCTTTCGCGGTTGAGTCGGTATTTGAAGAAATGGGGATTGAGCTGCCGGTGATGATTTCCGGCACCATTACCGACGCTTCCGGCCGGACACTGTCTGGCCAGACAACAGAAGCGTTCTATAATGCGCTGCGTCACGTGCGTCCTATCTCATTTGGTCTTAACTGTGCGTTGGGTCCGGATGAGTTGCGTCAGTATGTCGAAGAGCTGTCGCGTATTTCTGAGTGCTATGTCTCTGCTCACCCGAACGCTGGTCTGCCAAACGCATTTGGTGAATACGATCTGTCACCGGAAGATATGGCTGAGCACATTTCTGAATGGGCCCAAACGGGTTTCCTTAACCTGGTCGGCGGCTGTTGTGGTACTACACCAGAACATATTGCGGCGATGGCGCAAGCTGTTGAGGGCGTAACGCCCCGCGCGCTGCCAGAGCTGAATGTAGAATGTCGCCTGTCAGGCCTTGAGCCGCTCAATATCGCTAAAGAGACACTGTTTGTGAACGTCGGTGAGCGGACCAACGTTACCGGTTCTGCCCGCTTTAAACGTCTGATCAAAGAAGAGCTGTACGATGAGGCGCTGGATGTCGCGCGCGAGCAGGTGGAAAACGGTGCCCAAATCATCGATATCAACATGGATGAAGGTATGCTGGATGCGGAAGCCTGTATGGTGCGCTTCCTTAACCTGTGTGCCTCCGAGCCGGAGATTTCCAAGGTTCCGGTCATGGTCGACTCCTCCAAATGGGAAGTGATTGAAGCCGGCCTGAAATGTATCCAGGGCAAAGGCATCGTGAACTCGATTTCCCTTAAAGAGGGTAAAGAGAAATTCGTTCAGCAGGCTAAGCTGGTTCGTCGCTATGGCGCGGCAGTGATCGTTATGGCTTTTGACGAAGTCGGTCAGGCGGACACCCGTGAGCGCAAGCTGGAAATCTGTACCCGTGCTTACCATATCCTGGTCGATGAAGTCGGTTTCCCGCCGGAAGATGTCATTTTTGACCCGAACATCTTTGCGGTCGCGACCGGTATCGATGAACACAATAACTACGCCCTGGACTTTATCAATGCCGTGGCGGACATCAAACGCGATCTGCCGCACGCGATGATCTCCGGTGGTGTCTCTAACGTGTCGTTCTCGTTCCGTGGTAACAACTATGTGCGTGAAGCGATCCACGCCGTGTTCCTGTATCACTGTTTCAAAAACGGCATGGACATGGGCATTGTCAATGCCGGTCAGCTTGAGATTTACGATAACGTGCCGGACAAACTGCGTGAAGCGGTGGAAGACGTGGTGCTCAACCGTCGTGACGATGGTACCGAGCGTCTGCTGGAAATCGCCGAACAGTACCGCGAAAATGCGGTTGGCAAGCAGGAAGATGCGTCTGCACAAGAGTGGCGTACCTGGCCGGTCGCCAAGCGTCTTGAGCACGCGTTGGTGAAAGGTATTACTGAATTTATCGTTGAAGATACTGAAGAAGCCCGTGTGAATGCCAGCAAACCACTGGAAGTGATTGAAGGTCCGCTGATGGACGGCATGAACGTGGTCGGCGATCTGTTTGGTGAAGGTAAGATGTTCCTGCCGCAGGTGGTGAAATCGGCGCGGGTAATGAAACAGGCGGTGGCGCACCTTGAGCCGTTCATCAATGCGGAAAAACAATCCGGTTCTTCCAACGGTAAGATTCTGCTCGCGACGGTGAAAGGCGATGTGCATGACATCGGTAAGAATATCGTTGGCGTGGTGCTGCAGTGTAATAACTACGAAATTATCGACCTGGGCGTGATGGTACCGTGTGAGACCATTCTCAAAGTCGCCAAAGAAGAGCAGGTGGATATTATCGGCCTGTCCGGTCTGATCACTCCTTCACTGGATGAGATGGTGCACGTCGCCAAAGAGATGGAGCGCCAGGGCTTTGATTTGCCGTTGCTGATCGGCGGTGCGACCACCTCGAAAGCACACACTGCGGTGAAGATTGAGCAGAACTATCATCAGCCGGTGGTGTACGTGAACAACGCTTCTCGCGCGGTAGGTGTGTGTTCGGCGCTGCTGTCGGAAACGCAGAAGCCGGCCTTTATCGAAAAGCTGAATCTGGATTACGAGCGTACTCGTGATCAGCACGCGCGTAAAACGCCGAAAAGCCGTCCGGTCACGCTGCAAGAAGCACGCGCCAATAAAGCGCCGATCGACTGGGACAGCTACACGCCGCCGGTCCCGGCTAAACCGGGTGTGCATGTATTTGACGATTTTGATATTGCTACGCTGCGTCAGTACATCGACTGGACTCCGTTCTTTATGACCTGGTCTCTGATGGGCAAATACCCGGCGATTCTCGAGCATGAAGAGGTGGGAGAAGAAGCGCAGCGTCTGTTTAAAGATGCCAACGATCTGCTCGATCGGGTTGAACGCGAAGACCTGCTTAAAGCGAGCGGCATGTGTGCCTTGTTCCCGGCCGCCAGTATTGGTGATGATATTGAAGTCTACACCGATGAGTCGCGCAGCGAGGTGGCGCATGTGCTGTATAACCTGCGTCAGCAAACCCTGAAGCCGAAAGGCGCTAACTACTGTCTGGCCGATTACATTGCGCCGAAAGAGAGTGGTAAGCATGACTGGATTGGTGCGTTTGCGGTGACCGGTGGTATCGGTGAGCGTGAGCTGGCGGATCTGTACAAGGCGCAGGGCGACGATTACAACGCGATCATGATTCAGGCGGTGGCGGATCGTCTGGCGGAAGCATTTGCTGAATGCCTGCATGAAAAAGTGCGTAAGGAAATCTGGGGTTATGCAGCCGATGAAAATCTGTCTAACGATGAGCTGATTCGTGAGAAATACCAGGGTATTCGTCCGGCACCGGGTTATCCGGCCTGTCCGGAGCACACCGAGAAAGGCACGCTATGGGAAATGCTCAACGTCGAGCAGACCATTGGTATGTCGCTGACCACCAGTTATGCGATGTGGCCGGGCGCTTCAGTGTCGGGCTGGTACTTCTCGCATCCGGACTCGCGTTACTTTGCTATTGCACAGATTCAGGATGATCAGGTCCAGAGTTACGCCGAGCGTAAGGGCTGGGACAGCCTGGAAGCGGAAAAATGGCTCGGTCCGAATATTAACGGCTAATAAACGCCAGCCAACAAAAAGGTCACCCGAGGGTGACCTTTTTAATGCCTGAAACTCACTACTTGGCACTGGCAGAGCATTAACCTTCAAACAGCTCCTGGTGCAGAGTCTGGATGACGTTCTTCGCGACCGGTGCGTCAACCAGGAAGCACAGGTTGTGATCGCTCGCGCCGTAACAGATCATGCGCAGGTTGAAGTCACCCAGGGTACTGAACACTTGCTTAGCGTAACCTTTGGTTTCCATCTGGTTACCGATCAGAGCAACCAGACACAGGTTGTGTTCGACTTCTACCGTACACAGTTGTTCTAGCTCTTCACGAGCGGCCTGATGCAGTTCCGGTGCGCCGCCTGACGTATCGGTTTTATCCAGAGTCAGGGAAACACTGATTTCTGAAGTCGTGATCAAATCAACCGAGATCTTATATTTCGCCAGCACTTCAAACACTTTGGCCAGGAAACCATAGGCATGGAACATCTTGTCGCTGCGCAGGGTCACCATGGTTTGGTTGCAACGCAGTGCCAGAGCACGGAATTGTGGTGATTCTTCCACTTGCTGACGAATCCAGGTCCCGCCTTTTTCCGGTTCTTTCGATGAACCGACGAACACAGGAATACCGTGACGAATCGCCGGTACCAGCGTTGAAGGGTGAAGAATTTTGGCACCGAAGTTGGCCATTTCTGACGCTTCGCTGAAAGTGATTTCCGGAATCGGTGATGCTTTTGGTGCGATACGCGGGTCAGTGGTGTAAATGCCCGGTACGTCGGTCCAGATCTCAAGGCCTGAAGCCTGAACCGCTTCGGCGATCAGCGCCGCTGAGTAGTCACTGCCGCCACGGCCGAGAGTGGTGGTATTGCCTTGCTCATCGGAACCGATAAAACCTTGTGTGACGACAACCTGATTCTCACACAGAGGAATCAGTTTCTCTTGCGCCAGACGTTTCACTTCTTCGACTTGTGCTTCAGCTTTACCATAGTTGTCATCGGTACGTAGCACTTCACGGATGTCAAAACGCACCGCGTCAACCCCGCGTTCACGCATCAGTTGAGCCAGGATATGAGTCGACATCAGTTCACCGCATGCGACCAGATGGTCGGTCAGCTTTTTACTCGACTGGAACGATGCCGCTTCTGCTGCGCTCGCGACGCTGTCGAGAATAGCGTGTACTTCTTTCTCAACCTTAACCGGCTCCGCCAGCTGGTCGATAATGGCGTTGTGAATGTCTGCCAGTTCTTTGACTACAGCCAAGCGACGCTCTGCGTCCTGGACACCGTTCGCCAGTTCAACCAGCAGGTTTGTCACGCCCGAGCATGCACTGCTCACCACAAGTTTGGTTTGTGGATTGTTCTCGATAATGGCAGAGCAACGGCTCATGGCTTCAAAATTTGCAACGCTTGTTCCGCCAAACTTGGCGACATTGAATGCTCTCACGGCATTTCTCCCAGAATTCCAGAAATAAAAATGGTTGGTATTCCAACATCCGATGTTTGAAGAGAGTGTTCTTTAGAGCAAAAAAGAGGTGAGACTATGAAAAGATGACCTCAGAAGCTCTTCATCAGCTCGGGGCCAATGACAGTTGAAGGGATTCAGCCCAGTCAACCGACAAATCAAAACCACAATTAAGATTTGTCTCGGCACTACTCCCCCTGAATATTTTGTTTTGGAGTTGAGGCTCCACAAAATATCTGCCTGGGCAGTGCTCCTCTTCTGCTAAATAGCTCACACATTGAACGGGTTTATGCCGTTAATGTCAATTGTAAATTCTGCTTGCGGACAAAATAATTATTCACTGCGCATGTGACAGGTTCGACCTCTCGACTTATGGCCAATTGTGATAGGGCATAATTTGCATTAGTCTTGATATTTCATCCCCCAACGCATGGAGCCAACATGACTATTCGCAGTTTTATTCCACCACACCGCATTCTGATGGGCCCGGGGCCTTCTGATATTTCACCTCAGGTGCTGCAGGCGTTGAGTCGTCCGACCGTCGGTCACCTTGATCCGCTGTTTATCACCATGATGGACGAACTCAAACAACTGCTTAAATATGCGTTTCAGACCGAGAACGAATTTACCATTGCTGTCTCGGCGCCGGGCAGTGCCGGTATGGAAGCCTGTTTCGTCAATCTGGTCGAGCCGGGTGATAAAGTGATTGTGTGCCGTAACGGCGTGTTTGGTGAGCGCATGCGTGAAAACGTGCTGCGCTGCGGTGGTGAAGTGGTACTGGTGGATGATGAATGGGGGACGCCAGTCTCGGTAGATAAAGTGGCCGCCGCTATCGAACAGAATCCGGATGCGAAAATTTTGGCCTTTGTGCATGCTGAAACCTCGACCGGTGCCTGCAGCGACGCCAAAGCGCTCGGCCAGCTTGCCAAGCGACACAGTATGCTGACGATTGTTGATGCCGTCACCTCGCTCGGTGGTGTACCGCTGCTGGTGGATGAATGGCAGCTGGATGCGGTCTATTCCGGCAGTCAGAAATGTCTGTCGTGCGTACCCGGCCTCTCGCCGCTGACGTTTTCTGCGCTGGCGATTGAAAAAATTCAGACCCGCACGGCACCGATTCAGAGCTGGTTCTTGGATCAAAGCCTGGTGCTGGGTTACTGGAGCGGGCAGGGTAAGCGCAGCTACCACCATACGGCTCCGGTCAACAGCCTGTATGCACTGCATGAAGCACTGCTGGTCCTGAAAAATGAAGGGCTGGAGAATGCCTGGGCGCGACACAGTAAGATGCACCAGAAATTAAAAGCAGGTTTAGAGACGCTCGGGCTGAGCTTTGTGGTGGATGAAGCAAGCCGCCTGCCGCAACTGAATGCGGTTTATATTCCTGAAGGCGTTGATGATGCAGCGGTGCGCCGTTATCTGCTGCAAGAGTACAACCTGGAAATCGGTGCTGGCCTGGGCGCGCTGGCGGGTAAAGCGTGGCGAATCGGCTTGATGGGTTATGGCGCCCGTTCTGAAAATATTGCCTTGTGTCTGAAAGCACTACAAGAAGCGCTGCAGCGTTGATTGTCGCAACATGAGATCCAAATAGAGTAAAGGTGGCGCAAGGCCACCTTTTTTGATCACTGGCTAGCAGGCTCAGGTAAAGAGCCTACAGCCCTGCGTAGCTGGCTGTGACCGAGATCAGCGGATGAGGTGCTGGACGCAGTCTGAGATAGCGCTTCAGACGGGGCCCGGTATTGAATCTGACTGAAATCCTTGCCCGGAAACAGGAAACTGGCTTCGGCGCGGATTTGTTCGGCCCGGCTGTTATCGCCCAGCCCCTGATAGGCCAGGATCAGATTGCTGTAAAACGCCGGGCGCGGTTTGTGTCTGATAATGTCCAGCGACCAGTCAATGTACGGCTGGATATACTCAGGTTTGTCTTGTGCCAGACCTATATTGAGGTAAGTGCTGTACACATCCCAGTCGAAGCGGTCACGCCATACAACAGGGTTAGTGACGTTATCCAGCAGGGCCGGATTACGCGGCTTGGAGTGCTCAAACTGCATCAGAACGTAGTTAGTGTGCAGCGCGCTGAGCATATAAAACCCAGTCAGTAGCGGCAGGATCAGGCTCAGTACGCGCAGCACCGAACGGCTGATCTTACTAAAACGGACCACATGGAATCTGGCGACGCGCAGATCGATCCAGAACAGCAGGATCACGAAGGTGATCCAGTGAATGGCGGAGTGATAAAACGGATACTCAAGCTGGGTGTGCAGCAGGATCGGCAGCACCAGAGCAAACATCGCCAGCCGGGTCCCCCGTTTGGCTGAGCGGATGCGCAGCAGGACAAAAGCCGCAGCAATGGCCATCCCCAGAACCGGCAACAGGCCGCCTTCGACCCCCCAGTAAAGGATTTCGTTGTGCGGATGGTCCATCGCCGGCAGACCGGCCGGGTATTGATCATTGAGCTGGTGCTGGCGTGCGGTGTAGAGAATATAACTGGACTCAAAGTCACCGTAGCCGTAACCAGTAAACGGTTTTTCGATCAGCATGTCGAGGGTTTGCGGGAAGGTGTAGCGGCGCGGGCTGTCCAGATCCGCTTTGTCCGCCACCAGACCATCGCCGCCCTGGGAGTACATGGCGCCGATACCAATTAGTATCCCGCCCAGTGTGGCCAGCAGCCAGTTAACGAAGCGCTGGCGGGGAGAAAAACGGTACAGATACGGCAGGATCAGACCGACTCCCAGAATGGCCGACAGCCAGCCGGTGCGTGAGGCAAGAACGATCAGCAGCGGTACTGTCATCAGTGGGGTAAGATAAAGCAGGCTCACTTCACTGAGGTGTTTGTTGTATTTCTTCGGCTGACGGGCCAGTAGGTAGCCGGACAAAACCAGGCCAGTGGCGAGGAAGCTGGCCATGACGTTAGGCTGCTGGAAAATGCCATACGGACGATTATCGACGGCATTGTAGCCAAACGGATTGCCTGGCTGCAGCACAAAATACTGCACCAGGCCAAAGGCAGCTTCAATCAGACAGCCCAATATGATGTACCACAACAGACGCTGTTTGTGTTTATTACTGAAGTAGAACTGCTGCAGCACGATAAACAGCAGCAGGCCGGCCCATAATCCGGTCATGCGGCTGATGGCTCCCGGCCAGTAGGCATTGGTGTAGAGCATCGGCAGCGACATAATTACGCTGCAGATCAGCAGGACAATACTTAGCTTGGAGTAACGCAGCTTACGATAGGAGGCCAGCTGATAAAGGCCAATGGCCAGTGCCACGCTCAGGGTCAGCCAGGTCGCCGGATTAAAAGCCAGCGCCAGTCCGGAGCCGCCGGGATTAGGCATGAAAAAATGCATGGCGAGCAGGTAAACAGCGCCCAGCACCAGGAGAAAAGGTTTATTCAACGGAGCTCGAGGGGCCTGCGGTTCGAGCTGAGTGCCACTGAGTAACAAGGTTGCCATAACGTCTCACTAGTAAACGAAAAAAGAAACCAGCGTCATCCGCTGGTTTCTTCACTTTAGCGCTTTTTTCTATTTCAACATAGGTTTAAGGAAGCGCGCGGTATGTGAACCTTCGACCTGGGCCACATCTTCCGGGGTTCCTTCGGCAATAATTTCGCCGCCGCCCTGGCCACCTTCCGGACCGAGATCGACGATCCAGTCGGCAGTTTTAATCACATCCAGGTTGTGTTCGATCACCACCACGGTGTTGCCATTATCGCGCAGGCGGTGCAGGACATCGAGCAGTTGCTGAATATCGTGGAAGTGCAGACCTGTGGTCGGTTCATCAAGAATATATAAGGTTTTGCCGGTATCGCGTTTCGACAGCTCGCGCGCCAGTTTGACCCGTTGTGCTTCACCACCGGACAGAGTGGTTGCCGCCTGGCCCAGACGAATATAAGACAAGCCGACATCGATCAGGGTCTGCAGTTTACGCGCAATCACCGGCACCGGTTCGAAGAAAGCTCGCGCGTCTTCCACCGTCATTTCCAGCACTTCATCAATGGTTTTACCTTTGTAGCGCACTTCCAGGGTTTCGCGGTTGTAGCGCTTACCTTTACAGATATCACACGGTACATATACGTCCGGCAGGAAGTGCATTTCAACCTTAATTACGCCATCGCCCTGACACGCTTCACAGCGTCCGCCACGGACGTTAAAGCTGAAACGGCCTGGTTTGTAGCCGCGGGAGCGCGACTCCTGAGTTCCGGCAAACAGCTCGCGAATCGGAGTGAAAATGCCGGTATAAGTGGCCGGGTTCGAGCGTGGTGTACGCCCAATCGGACTCTGATCGATATCGATCACCTTATCAAAGTGCTCCAGACCCTGAATCGATTTGTACGGTGCCGGTTTGGAGGTGGTGGCGCCGTTCAGGGCGATGTGAGCGATATTAAAGAAGGTGTCATTGATCAGGGTCGACTTGCCGGAGCCCGATACGCCGGTAATGCAGCTGAACAGGCCCACCGGCAGCGACAGATTAACGTCTTTGAGGTTGTTACCGGAGGCGCCGATGAGCTCGACGGTTTTTTTCGGGTCACGAGGCACGCGTTTGGCCGGGATCTGAATCGCTTTGCTGCCGCTGAGGTATTGGCCGGTCAGCGAGTCCGGGTTGGCAATGATTTCATGCACCGTGCCTTCGGCAACCACAGCCCCGCCATGCACTCCGGCTCCCGGACCGATATCAATCACATGATCGGCAAGGCGGATGGCATCTTCATCGTGTTCGACCACCAGGACAGTATTGCCCAGATCGCGCAGATGAGTCAGGGTGCTAAGCAGGCGCTCATTATCACGCTGGTGGAGGCCGATAGACGGCTCATCCAGCACGTACATTACGCCAACCAGGCCAGCACCAATCTGACTTGCCAGACGGATGCGCTGTGCTTCACCGCCGGACAGGGTTTCGGCGCTGCGCGATAAGTTGAGGTAGTTGAGGCCGACGTTGACCAAAAAATGCAGCCGGTCGTTGATCTCTTTCATGACCTTCTCGGCGATCTTGGCGCGTTGGCCCTCCAGTTGCAGCGACTGGAAAAACTGCAGCGCGTCAGCAATGCTCAGTTCAACAATCTGCGGCAGGGTGGTGTCGTTGACAAACACATTCCGCGCTTCCAGCCGCAGCCGGGTGCCGTCACAACTGGCACAGGATTTGGTCGAAATATATTTCACCAGCTCTTCACGCACCGAGTTGGATTCGGTATCGCGGTAACGGCGCTCCAGAGTATTGAGTATGCCCTCAAACGGATGACGTTTAACCCGGATGTCTCCACGGTCATTGATGTAGTTGAATTCGATTTCGGTGCGGCCGGAGCCGTTCAGGATCACGTCCTGGATCTTTTTCGGCAACTGTTTAAATGGTGCCTGCAGGTCGAAATCGTAATGTTTGGCCAGTGAAGTCAGCATCTGGAAGTAGTAGAAGTTCTTCTGATCCCAGCCGCGAATCGCGCCCTGGGCCAGACTCAGGCTGTCATCTTGAATCACGCGCTGCGGATCGAAATACTGCTGTACGCCAAGACCGTCACAGGTCGGACAGGCACCGGCCGGGTTGTTGAATGAGAACAGGCGCGGCTCCAGTTCACGCATGCTGTAGCCACAGTGCGGACAGGCGAAGTTGGCGGAGAAGACATGCTCTTCACCGTCACCGTCCATCGGAGCGACCACGACGATACCGCCGGACAGTTCGAGCGCGGTTTCAAACGACTCTGCCAGACGCTGCTGCAGATCGCTACGCACTTTGAAACGATCCACCACCACTTCAATAGTGTGCTTTTTATGCAGTTCCAGCGGCGGCGGATCGGACAGATCACAGGTTTCACCGTCGATACGGGCGCGGATAAAGCCCTGTGCGGCCAGATTCTCCAGCGTTTTAACGTGCTCACCTTTACGCTCTTTGACGATCGGTGCCAGCAGCATCATCTTGGCGCCTTCCGGCATTTCCAGCACTTTATCGACCATCTGGCTGATGGTCTGTGCGGCCAGCGGCACATGGTGATCCGGACAACGTGGCTCACCGACCCGGGCATAGAGCAGACGCAGGTAGTCATAGACTTCGGTAATGGTACCGACGGTTGAGCGTGGGTTGTGAGAGGTCGATTTTTGTTCGATAGAAATGGCCGGCGACAGACCTTCAATATGGTCGACGTCGGGTTTTTCCATCAAAGAGAGAAACTGACGGGCATAGGCCGACAGGGATTCAACGTAGCGACGTTGTCCTTCAGCGTACAGGGTGTCAAAAGCCAGCGATGATTTACCCGAGCCGGACAGCCCGGTGATGACAATCAGTTTGTCACGCGGAATGGTCAGGTTGATGTTCTTCAGATTGTGGGTACGGGCACCACGAACTTCGATTTTATCCATCAGTTTTCTCTATGTCATACCAAGTCGGACAAGTATTACATAGAGTGACAAGTGTGCAAATAATTACTGGATAAAAAAACAGTTAAAAAAAGCCATCCCGGAGGATGGCTTGCAGAATCAGGTCAGGTACAGCAATTATGATTTCTGGGTTGAGTGCTTGTCGAGCTCAACCTTTTGCTGATCTTTCTGGTACAGGTTCTCGAAGCAGTAGTTGGTGGCTTCAATGTAGCCTTCAACGCTGCCGCAGTCGAAACGCTTACCTTTGAATTTGTAAGCCAGCACACAGCCCGCTTTGGCTTGTTTCAGCAGCGCGTCGGTGATTTGGATTTCACCGCCTTTGCCTGGTTCGGTATTTTCGATCAGCTCAAAAATATCCGGAGTCAGAATGTAGCGGCCGATGATCGCCAGATTGCTCGGTGCAGTACCTGGTTCTGGTTTTTCCACCATGTCATCCACGCGAAACAGATCGTCTTTGATCATCTCGCCTGAGATCACACCGTATTTGTGGGTCTCATCCTGCGGGACTTCCTGTACGGCGACAATCGAGCAGCGGAACTGTTTGTACAGTGCAACCATCTGGGCCAGCACACCCTGCTGCTCATTCACACACAGGTCATCGGCCAGCACCACGGCAAAGGGTTCATCACCGACCAGTTCACGACCGGTCAGAATCGCGTGACCCAGGCCTTTCATCTCGCGTTGACGGATGTAAGTGAACTGCGCGGTATCGATGATCGAACGGATATCAACCAGCAGTTTTTCCTTGTTGGTGCCGCTGATCTGATGTTCCAGCTCGTAGTTCATATCAAAGTGGTCCATGATCGAGTGCTTGCCTCGTCCGGTCACAATGCACATACCAGTCATACCCGCCTGAATGGCCTCTTCAACACCATATTCAATCAGAGGTTTGTTCACCACTGGCATCATCTCTTTTGGCATTGATTTTGTTGCCGGTAAGAAGCGGGTGCCGTAGCCAGCTGCCGGGAAAAGGCATTTGTTGATCATAAGTTTAAAGCCCTATTTTTCTTTGATTCTGTATAGTTGGAAGCCAATTTGGCTACGACTTTACCATGTTCTGGGGCGTGACTTCAGCACATTCTCCGTCCCGGACCAGAAAATGTGCTGCTCACCTCAGTTATGAGAACAGATTCTGGTTAGCCCAGGCGACCGCCTGAGTACGGTTTTTGACCGCAATCTTTTTAAAGATCTGATAGAGATGCGATTTGACCGTAAATTCACTGATGAACAGACTTTCCGCCATTCTGAGGTTGGACTTGCCGGTCTGCAGGCAGCGCAGTATTTCCAGCTCGCGCGTGGTCAGGTTGAGGCTGGCCTGGGTGTTGTGATGCTGACAGACGTGACGGAAATGATGCAGCAGCTGACTAATGACATGGCGCGGCAGGCGATTATAGCCATTGATGATTTCCGCCAGATTGTCGGCAATCAGTTCAGGCGTGTCTTGCCGATAAAACAGCCCCTTAAGATGACCGAATGAGAGCAAATCCTCGGTGCGCAGCCGGCGGTTGACGTTAAACAGTATGGTTTCCAGGTTGATATTGGTCAGCCGTAACGGGCTCAGGCGCTGGCGAAGTTCCTGATGTTGGTCATAATTAAATAACAGGATTTTATGTTTGTCGGTTTTGTATTCGTGCAGGAGTTGTTCGGGTTCGATGCTGGGTACGTCGACTGGCAGACGCGATAATGCCTCTTGCAGCGAGGGGGCGGGTGGCTGGTTTTGATCCGGACACAGCAGGTAAATCGTGCGGGTGTAGTTGGTGCGTGACATGACAGTTCTCCTTTCCATCTGTGGGGCTGAAAGCTGTAACATGCCGAAATTAATCGACAGAGGCGAATGCAAAATCAGGCTTTGCGTGAGAATTCAATTGTTCAGGTAAATGAGCAGCTTATCAGGGGTAAAAAGCTCGAAGTGCGCCGAAGAAATTGAGCGTGAAGGATGGATTTTTGCGCCGGGAGAGAGAACTATCTGGTGGATGATTGGTAGTCGATGCAAAGCATGTTATCCTTGCCGACTATTTCAGAAATACACCGAATTTAAATACGGAGCAGAACATGGCAAGCCGTGGCGTGAATAAAGTAATTTTGGTTGGTAACCTGGGTGGCGATCCTGAAGTTCGCTACATGCCTAGTGGTGGTGCGGTAGCAAACATCACAGTTGCTACGTCAGAAACATGGCGTGACAAAGCGACTGGTGAACAGCGCGAGAAAACCGAATGGCACCGTGTTGCTCTGTTCGGCAAGCTGGCAGAAGTCGCTGGTGAATACCTGCGTAAAGGTTCACAGGTTTATATTGAAGGCCAACTGCAGACTCGTAAATGGCAGGATCAATCTGGTCAGGATCGTTACACCACTGAAATCGTTGTTCAGGGTTATAACGGTATCATGCAGATGCTGGGTGGCCGTCAGCAAGGCGGTATGCCGCAACAAGGTGGTGGCATGAACCAGTCATCACAACAGCAGGGTGGTTGGGGTCAGCCTCAGCAACCGGCCATGCAGCAGCGCCAGCCACAACAGCCACAGCAGCAGCAGGCACCGCAGCAGTCGCAGCCGCAGTACAATGAGCCACCAATGGATTTTGATGACGACATCCCATTCTAAGAGCTCCGAGATATAAAAAAGCCGCGAATTTCGCGGCTTTTTTATATAGTTAACTCATCGATACTCAAATTGTGGCTTCAGGAACCGTATCCAGCCCAGACTGAGTCTCCCGCTGATACCGCGCAACCCGGTATTGAGGCGGGGTCGAACATCGATTATCAGGCAGTAAACCCGTCCGCGTATTGATGGCGAGCATCGGATGATATAGTCCACCGCCAGACGGGACATCACAATAAGCATGACTTCTCGGCTCGCAAAGCTGTATTGATCAGCTCCGCTGGTCGCTTTGAGTGAATAAGATCACCGGGATCCCGAGTGACAGAATGCTTCAATGCCCGTTGAGTTTGTTGCCTCAACCGATGAATAGGAAGGGAATTCAGTTTCATGCGGTATACACCGACGCTTAAATTGAGTACGCGTTTAGTTGCGTTCGTTACGTTAATTGTTATCAGTGCGATGTTTATTCTGTTCATCGGTGGCACTTTGTCGTTTCAGCGTATGGGGCAGGAGTACCTCAATCACTACCTGCACGGGATCGTTGAGGTGGTGGACAAAGAATTAGAAGATCCGGATGCGGCATACTCCATGCAGCGCTGGATGCCCAAAATGCTGCAGGCCTCTAACATCGTGGAGATGCAGCTCTCTTCGCCGGCCGGCACTATCTACCGTTTTAAAGACACCTCATCGAAGACCGACCCCGCTCGGCTGTACGATACGGATATCGCTTTAGCGCGTAATCAGGGCTACTCGATTCATTTCAAGATAGTCCCGCCATACCTCGGTTATGGTTACTCCATGGGTGCCATGGGCTCGATCACTCTGGCGGTGATGTTAATCGTGTTCTGCCTGGTGCGCGGAGTGAAGTGGCTCAAAGAGCAGTTGCATGGCTCAGAGCTGCTGGAAGAGCGCGGGCGGATGATTCTGGCCGGCCGGGTTGAGCAGTACGCCAAAGGAGATGAGCGTGAGTGGCCGTATACCGCCAGTGAAGCGTTGGATGTGTTGATTGAAGAGTTACAGGATGCGCGCCAGGAACGCAGCCGTTTTGATACCTTTATCCGCAGCCAGACGTTTCTGGATCAGCTGACCGGGGCGGCCAACCGGATATTGTTCGACAGTAAGCTGGAATCAACCATGCTGGAAAGCGGCGCTCATGGCGGCGTGATTATGATTCGTATGGAAGAGCTGGATGCCGCGCGGGAAGAGCAGGATAAACGTACCATTGATGATTTTGTGGTTGAGGTCGGAGAGTGCATCTCCAACGTCATTGCCCGTTATCCGGAAGTGATTCTGTCCCGCTATTACGATGCGGTATTTGCTATTTTTATGCCGAATCAGAGCTCGAAGGATGTCGCGCATGTAGCGACACAATGTCTCAAATTAATTGAACGCATCACACCGCCAATCCCGATGGATCATGACAACTGGTTCCATATCGGAGTCAGTATGTACCAGGAAGGTGAGCGACGTGGCCGGATTATTGATGAAGCGGAAACGGCACTGCGCAGCGCCCAGTTGCAGGGCAGTAATGCCTGGAGCCGGTTTAAAAAAGTGGCCAAAGCAGATGATGAGCGCGGTAGCGTACGCTGGAGAACTCTGTTTGACCAATGCTTAACTCCCGAAAAAATCAGGCTTTTTCGTCAGCCATGTTATTTATCTGATGCGGTTAATGGACTAACATTAGTTCATAATGAGTTATTTGTACGGATTGATGATCCTGAGCAGGGTCTGCTGAAAGCCTCCCGCTTCAGCGCTGCACTAGAAACGGTTGGCTATGAAATGGTACTGGATCGCGCCGTATTCAGCCGGGTGCTGCAACTGCTCAAACAAGCCGAGTGGGAGGCTGAAACCTTCTCGCTCAATATGCATGTGGTGCCGTTTGCCGATAAGCGCTATCTGCGCTGGTTCCGCAATGAGCTGATGCAGTTGCCGCATAGCCTGCGTTCGCGTTTGTCGTTCGAATTTGCTGAAGGTCATCTGGTGCAGCATCTCGATTACATGCGTCCGGTGATGCGGATGATGGCCGGAATGGGCTGTGAGCTGGTGGTTGGCCAGGCCGGGCGGACTATTGTCGCCACTCATTACATTAAAGATTTAAAAATTAAGTATTTGAAACTACATCGTAGCCTCATTAAGAACATCGATCAGCGCCATGAAAATCAGCTGTTTGTACGCAGTATGATCGGGGTGTGCAGCGGCACGGAAACCAAAGTGATTGCGGTCGGGGTGGAGAGTGAATCCGAATGGCAGATGTTGTTGTCGCTCGGTGTTGATGGTGGCCAGGGGCGTCTGTTTGCCGAAGAGCAGGATTTGATTCCTGCGCCGCCACCGCCTGTCAACGCACTGAAAAGTCTGGTCAAACCCGGACGTCGTAACCGCTGGCGAACAAAGTGAAATAATCTATGACATTGGATGATGTAATCAAGAAACTGACCCGCAAGAGCAGCCAGAAGCACACCATCAGCGCTGTGGTGCAGCCAGATGCAATTTATTTTGCCTCTGCGGCTGTGCCTGCCTTGCCGGAACGCAGCACGCTTGACGGTCATAGCTGGCAACAAGCTTTGTGTGCAGCGGTGCGCAAAGCCGGCCTGAAAGGGGTCACCCTGGATGTGGTGTTACACTCCCAGCTTTATCAGAGCTACCAGATTGATCAGCCGGCCGTACCGCGTGAAGAGTGGACGGCCGCCCTGCCTTTTCTACTTAAAGATCTAATCAGCGAGAAAGTGACCGAGGTGGTCGCTGATGCTCACCCGTTGACCGGCAGCAACAAGGTCCAGACGTATGTCATGGCCAAAGCGCCGATCCTCGAGTTAGCGGACAGTCTGGAAAAGCTCGGCTGCCATCTGGGGCGCATGGTTCCCGAGCAGGAAGTCTGGGCTCATTGCCTGCCCGAACAGGCGCACTTTTTGTTGTTGCAACGCAGTCAGGGCGGCCATTTTAAACTGGATGCGTTTGTCGATAAGCAGTGTAATTTCCAGCGCACTTTGCGCGGCATCGTCGCGCCGCTAACCGGTATGGCCAGCTCGATGTTGCAACTGGACGGACTGGCTCTGGAGCTGCAACGTTCGATTGATTACCTCTCCTCCCAGCTAAAAGGCATTCCCCTGCATCAGCTGCATATCTGCTGTGATGGCGAGGATCATGCGGAGTTGATTAGCGGCTTGAATGAGCGTTTGAACGTAAAGGTGTTCACTCTCTCCGATGAGGTGCCGCAGGAGTTATCCGGCCAGTTGCTGGCGCGCCATTGCCGCCATCTGCCTGACTCAGCGGTGAATTTCTATCAGCAGCAGCTCAAGCCGCAAAAAGATCATTTCACCCTGGCTAATGTTTGCCTCGCCTGGGGCGGAGTGGCGTTGATCATGCTGGCTGTGGCCGTCGTTTATCACTTTCGTTTGTCTGCGCTGGATCAGCAGGTTGCGGAGGCTAAAGCGCTCGCAGCGCAGCGGGACAAACAGATCAGCACCTTGAAACAGCAGGTTGCCCAGCATCAGCCCTCGGCAGAGAAACTGGCTGCTGTCGCCCGGCTCAAAAAAGAGATTGACGCTAAACAGGAGTCACTGGCTGCGATCAATCAGTTTGATCACTCCCAGCAGGTGGGTTATTCCGGGGTGATGAATGCCCTGGCCAAACTGGCCCGCAGAGATATTTCATTGCGTCAGATTGATATGACGCCGCAGCGCTTCGACATTGAAGGGCTGGCCCGTGATGCGGAAGTGGTGCCGAGCTGGATTGCCGAGTTTCAGAGTGAATTGCACCTGACCGGACGCAGTTTTGACCGCTTGGTGATTGGCCGCAATGACGATGATGTGATTACTTTTGAACTGAAGACTCAGCAAGGAGCTAAGTGATGAAGCAACGCTGGATTGCCTGGAACGAGGCTTTTGCTGTGCGCTCGGCGCGCGAGAAATGGCTGATTGCCGTGTGTGGTTTAGTCGCGGTTGCCTTGCTGCTGCAGACCTGGCTGCTGGATCCTGTCCTGGCACGCTATCAGCAGCAACGCAGCCAACTGGCCAGTCTGAATGCAGCGAATGGCAGCAAAGTGATGACGATTCAGCAGTTTGAAGTCGCGCTGAGCAAAAATCCCGATGCGGATGTCGATAAGCAGCTCGCCAGCCTGCAAGCGCAGAGTCAGGAGCTGTCGATGACCTTGGCTGAACTGACGTCGACTCTGGTTTCGCCGACTCAAATGGCACAATTGCTGCAAAGCGTTTTAGAGCGCAGCAGCAAGCTCAAATTGATCAGTCTGACGTCACTGCCGGCTGAGCCGATGAAAACCGGTCAACCGCAGCAGGAGCAGGAAAGCAGCACGTATTATGTCCATCCGGTGCGCCTTGAGCTGACGGGGAGCTATTTTGCCATCCGTGATTATCTGCTGGCGCTGGAGAGTCTGCCGGTCAAATACTACTGGCGCAGTTTCCACTACGCGGTGGAAGAATACCCGCAGGCACGCTTGATTGTGCAGGTGTATACCCTGGGCTCACGCCAGGAGTTTATTGGTGGCTAATATGGTAATTCGCAGGCTGACAACACGAGTCAGGCAAAGTTATATGCTGCTGGGCGGCGCGCTCCTCGGCAGCACTTTGGCATTCGCCAGCACAGATCCGACCGCGCCGCTGGGGTTTACTCCGGCTGCTAAAGCCAGTGCACCGGCGAAAACGGCGTTACCTGAGCTGAACAGCATTTTGTGCAGCCAGACCTGCAATGCCATCGTCAACGACCGGGTCGTGCAGAGCGGCGATAAAGTGGATGGTTATCTGGTCGCGGCTGTGACTGAATCCATGGTCAGGCTCACGCGTGGTGGACAGCATTGGGAACTCACGCTGTTTTCCCTTGATATCAAACAATAAGGTAGAAGATTACTTATGCGTAAAGTGGTTATCGGTGTCATGATCGCCGCCTTAATGGGGTGTTCGATGGGGCATCGGGATCCGGTTGAGGTAAAGAAGTCACTTGACCAGTCGATCCAGGACTCAAACAGCCGTAATCTGGAGCAGTTGCCCGCTTCGGTCGAAGCCGATCTGATGCCCGATTTGCATGAGACGGAATCCGGTGCGGTGCGTAATCTCAAGCGCTTTCGCATTCAGGCCAAAGAGGTGGATGCCAAGGCCTTTTTTGCCAGCCTGGTACAAAATACCGGCTACAGCGTAGCCATTCACCCTGCCGTTGAAGGCAACATCACGGTCAATCTGAGCGATGTTACTCTGGATGAAGCACTGGATGTGGTACGCAACCTGTACGGTTATGATATCGAAACCCAGGGAAAAGTGGTGCAGGTGTATCCGGCGGGCCTGCGTACCGTGACCATTCCGGTCGATTATCTGCAGTTTAAGCGCAGTGGCCGCTCCTTGACGTCGATCACCACCGGTACGATTACCAATACGGACTCCAGTAATAATTCAAGTAACGGAAGACGTTCAGTCAACAGCAATAGTTCTTCATCTTCTGATTCAAACGGGTCTAATCGGGAAAGCTCGGTTTCGGCAGAAACAGCACGTGGCGGGACAGAAATCGAAACCACCAGTGAGAGTGACTTCTGGCCGCAGCTGGAAACCGCGGTCGGTCGCCTGATTGGCAGCGGGCGCGGGCAGAATGTGGTGGTGACCCCGCAAGCGGGGGTGATCACTCTGCGTGCCTATCCGGATGAAATCCGCGAAGTGCGCCGTTTTCTCGATGTGTCGCAGCAGCGTATGCAGCGCCAGGTAGTGCTGGAAGCGAAAATTCTCGAAGTGACTCTGACTGACAGCTATCAGCAAGGGATTAACTGGTCAAACATGTCGCTCGGTAACGGCGATGTGGTGATCAACCGGGTTGGCAGCGGTAGCTCGACCCTGCCGGGACTGGATGCCATCGGTACCTTGCTCGGCGGCCAGACCAATATCACCATTTCCGACGGCAGTTTTACCTCGGTGCTTAATTTTATGGCCACCCAGGGCGATCTGAATGTGCTGTCCAGCCCGCGCGTGACGGCTGCCAACAACCAGAAAGCGGTGATCAAGGTCGGCAGTGATGAGTACTATGTGACCGATCTGACCAGTGTGGTCGGCTCGGGCGACAATACCCAGGCTGCCCCCAACGTTGAACTGACGCCGTTCTTCTCCGGCATCTCGCTCGATGTCACGCCGCAGATCGATGATAAAGGCAATGTGCTGCTGCATGTGCACCCGTCTGTAATCGAAGTCGAGCAGCAGGACAAAGAAATTACCTATAACGACAGTACTTTTACGCTGCCACTGGCGCGCAGTTCGATTCGTGAATCGGATTCGGTGATTCGTGCTCAGGATGGCGATGTGGTGGTGATTGGCGGTCTGATGAAAACCGATACCAGTAACAGCGTGTCGAAAGTGCCGTTTTTGGGCGATATTCCTGCCCTCGGCCACCTGTTCCGCAGCACCACCCAGACCAAAGAGAAAACCGAGCTGGTCATCTTGCTGAAGCCGACCGTGGTCGGGGTGAACACCTGGCATAAAGAGCTGGAACGTTCGCGCGATCTGCTGCAGGAATGGTTCCCGGACGCTGAGTAATTATTATGTATCTGGCCCACTTCGGATTGGAGCAGTTGCCGTTTCACCTCACCCCGGACACGCGGTTATTTCTGGGCTTAGCGCCGCATTATGAGGCGATTCAAAGTGTCGGCGCCGCGCTGGAAATGGGCGAAGGGGTAATCAAAATCACCGGTGAAGTCGGCACCGGTAAAACCATGGTGTGCCGGATGTTGCTGACCCATTTGTCCTCTGATGTCGAGCTGCTCTATTTACCCAATCCGGCGCTGAGTGCGATGGAGTTGCGCCGCGCGGTGGCCCACGAACTGCAGCTCGGTGAACTCAGTGACAGCACGCTGGTGGAAAGCATTCAGGCCCGTTTGATGACGCTGCACGATGAGGGCAAGCGGGTGGTCGCTATGGTGGATGAAGCGCAGGCGTTATCCGATGAAGCGCTGGAAGTGCTGCGTTTGTTCGGCAACCTGGAAACCGAGCAGACCAAATTACTGCAGATGGTATTGATAGGCCAGCCGGAACTGGATGTGCGCCTGAGCGAACATCATCTGCGCCAGTTTCGTCAGCGCATCACTTTCAGTGCCACCCTGCGCCCGCTCAATCTGGCAGAGAGCGTGGCTTATATCGATAACCGTTTAAAAAAGTCCGGTGCGGCTCAGGAGCTGTTCAGCCTCGGGCAAAAGAAAGCCTTGTGGCGCGCGTGTCATGGTATCCCGCGTCTTATCAACCAGGTGTGCCATAAAGCGCTGTTACTGGCGTTTTATGATGCGGTACCTGAAGTGAGCAACCAGCATGTTTATGCGGCAATTCATGACACCTTTGATACCTGTAAACCTAAATTCAAAACCCCGCTGCTGTGGGGATGGAGTCAGTAATGAGTGAGATCAACAAAGCGCTGTCCCAGTTGGCGGCCAAGCGCGGAGCCTCACTGGAGCAGATTGAAGCGGCCCGCGTGGCGCCGGTGAAAACCCGTCCCGGCTGGGTCTGGGCGCTGGGCGGTTGCGCGCTCAGCCTGGCTTTAGGCGGCTGGGCGGTGTCCTGGCAGGCGCCGCACAGTCTGCCAGCGGACGAAGGGCAAGGCGAACCTGTCTTGCTCGCAGCGCAGCAAACTGAGTTAGCTCCGACGGCTTCGCCGACCCGCAATACCAGCCCGACGGCGATTGAAGTCTACCGGCCGTCACGTACCGTTAGTGATGCGCCGCGCGAAAAAAATGTCGCTCAAGCCGCGGCCCAATCTCAGCCACCGCCTCCATCCGTCACGGCACCGCGATCGGCACCGCCGCAGCAACCTGCTGCGCAGGAGTCAGATCGTCAATCGGCTACCGATACATCGGCACAGAGCGTGGAAAGCGATAACCGTGACGCGCACATGATGGTTGAGCAGGTGGAACTGACCCCGCAGCAACTGGCGCAAAAAGCGCTCAGCCGCGCCGATAAAGCGCTCGACAGCAATGATTTTCAGGATGCGGTCGATGCCTACAGTGAAGCACTGCGTTATACCCCCGAGGATGAAACCGTGCGCCAGAAACTGGCGGCGCTTTACTATGGTAAAGGGGATGTACGGCGTGCGTTTGACCTGCTGCAAAACGGCATTGAACTTAATCGCCAGGGCGAGCGGCTGCGTATCGCTCTGGCGAAATTACTGATTAAAGAACAGCAGCCGGAAGCGGCGCTGTCGCCATTGGCTTTTCTGCCTGCCGCGCCATCGCTGGAGTATTTATCGCTGCGCGCCGCTCTGGCGCAAAAGAGTAAACATAACGAACTGGCGCTGGAGAGCTATCAGGCGCTGACACAAAAAGAGCCCGGCAATGGCCGCTGGTGGCTGGGTCTGGCCATTCAGCAGGAGCGGGCGTTCACCCTGCCTGAGGCGAGAGCGTCGTATCAGCAGGCGCTGAGCAAAGTGGGACTCTCTTCGCAATCACAAACCTTTATCCGCGATCGTCTGGCCGTGATTGCTGCTGTGGAGGAAGACAAACGTGCAAATTAAACTTCGGAAACGTCTCGGCGACCTGCTGGTTGAAGAGGGCATTGTCAGTGAAACGCAGCTTGAACAGGCGCTGGTAGCCCAGCGTGAAAGCGGGCGTAAACTGGGCAGCACCCTGATTGAGCTTGGTTTTCTGACCGAGCAGCAGATGCTGACCTTTCTGTCCCAGCAGCTTTCTCTGCCACTGATTGATCTCAATCGCGCCCACATCGACATTGATGCGGTGCAACTGCTGCCGGAAGTGCATGCGCGCCGCTTACGGGCGCTGGTGATTGGCCGTGAAGGCGATATTCTGCGCGTCGCCATGAGTGATCCGGCGGATCTGTTTGCCCAGGAGTCGCTGCTGAACCAGCTGCCGATGTACGGCTTTGAGTTTGTGATTGCCTCGGAAAAGCAGTTGGTGGAAGGGTTTGACCGATATTACCGTCGCACTAAAGAAATCGCCTCGTTTGCGGAGCAGCTGCACGCTGAACACCAGGGCAACGATGCTTTTGATTACACCATAGGCGGTGAAGACAGCGAAGATGTCACCGTGGTGAAGTTGATCAACTCCTTGTTTGAAGACGCGATTCAGGTCGGTGCGTCGGATATCCATATCGAGCCGGAAGCGAACATGCTGCGTCTGCGCCAGCGCATCGACGGGGTGTTGCATGAAACCCTGCTTAATGAAGTTAACATCGCACCGGCGCTGGTACTGCGCCTCAAACTGATGGCCAACCTGGATATTTCCGAGAAACGCTTGCCGCAGGACGGCCGGTTTAATATCCGCAGTAAAGGTCAGTCAGTGGATATCCGGATGTCGACCATGCCGGTGCAGCATGGTGAGTCGGTGGTGATGCGTCTGCTCAACCAGACCTCCGGGGTGCGCAAGCTGGAACAGTCCGGTATTCCGGAAGATCTGTTGCTGCGTCTACGGCGTCAGCTTAAACGCCCGCATGGTATGATCCTGGTGACCGGGCCGACCGGTTCCGGTAAAACCACCACTTTGTATGGTGCGCTGTCCGAGCTTAATGTCGCCGGTAAGAAAATCATTACCGCGGAAGACCCGGTTGAATACCGCATCGAGCGGGTCAACCAGGTGCAGGTTAATCCGAAAATTAATCTCGATTTCTCAACCCTGCTGCGCACCTTTCTGCGTCAGGACCCGGATATCATTCTGGTCGGCGAGATGCGTGACCAGGAGACGGTGGAAATTGGCCTGCGTGCGGCACTGACCGGTCACCTGGTGCTGTCGACCCTGCATACTAACGACGCAGTCGACAGTGCGCTGCGTCTGATTGATATGGGCGCACCTGGCTACCTGGTGGCCAGTGCGGTGCGGGCCGTTATTGCACAACGCCTGATCCGTAAAGTCTGCCCGGATTGTAAAAGCGAGGATGTGGTGGATGATGCGCGCCAGCAGTGGCTGGCACAGCGTTTTCCCAATCAGGTCGCGGCGCCGTTTATGCGTGGCCGCGGCTGCCAGAGCTGTAACCTGACCGGCTATCGCGGTCGGATCGGGGTATTTGAAATGCTGGAGCTGGAACACCATATGATGGACGCACTGCGTGCCAATGATGCGGTCGGTTTTGCCCGCGCTGCGCGCGCCGATAAAGACTACAAACCTCTGTTAGTGTCGGCGATGGAGCTGGCGCTGCAGGGCGTGGTCAGTCTGGATGAAGTGATGGCCCTGGGTGAGGGTGACTCGTCCGGCATGGCCCAGGCGTTCGAGTTGTAGGATAACGTATGCCAACCTATCGATACTCAGGCCGCAATCTGGACGGCAGCAAGACCTCAGGTTCGGTTGAAGCGCCGAACGAAGAGCTGGCGGCTGAAACGCTGATCAACAAAGGGGTGATCCCGACGTCGATCGCGCGCGGTAAAGGCAAAACCAGCGCTGGTAGCGGTTTTGACTGGCGCACGCTGCTGGTACCTGCGGTACCGCTCGAAGTCATGGTGATCTTCTGCCGCCAGATGTACAGCCTGACCAAGGCCGGTGTGCCACTGCTGCGTTCAATCAAAGGTCTGACTCAAAACTGCTCCAACAAGCAGTTGCAGCATGCGCTGGAAGAAGTGACCAACGAACTGACCAACGGACGTGGTCTGTCATCGGCGATGCAGATGCATACCGGCGTGTTCAGCCCGCTATTTGTATCGATGATCAATGTCGGTGAAAATACCGGTCGTCTTGATCAGGCATTATTACAGCTGGCCAACTACTATGAGCAGGAGGTTGAAACCCGCAAACGGATCAAAACCGCGTTGCGTTATCCGACCTTTGTGATCAGTTTTATCTTACTGGCGCTGTTTATTCTCAATATCAAAGTGATTCCGCAGTTTGCCAGCATGTTTAAGCGCTTCGGTGTTGATCTGCCGTTGCCGACCCGGATTCTGATTGGTATGTCGGACTTTTTCGTTCACTACTGGCTGGGTATGGTCGCGGTGATGATGGCCTTGCTGTTTGCGTTTCGCGCCTGGCTCAACACCGCAGCCGGACGCGAAAAGTGGGATAAATTCCGCCTGCGTATGCCGATTGTCGGCACCATAGTCAATCGGGCACAGTTGTCGCGTTTTTCCCGCACGTTTTCCTTAATGTTACGTGCTGGGGTGCCACTTAATCAGTCGTTGGCTCTGGCTGCCGAAGCGCTCGACAATAAGTTTCTCGAGGCGCGCCTGCTGGAGATGAAGGCGGCGATTGAGGCTGGCAGCAGTGTGTCGGCCACAGCGATCAACAGTGGCGTGTTTACCCCGCTGGTGATCCAGATGATCGCGGTCGGGGAAGAGACCGGCCGGATTGATGAGCTGCTGCTCGAAGTGTCGGATTTCTATGATCGTGAAGTGGATTATGATCTCAAAACGCTGACCGCCAGGATCGAACCTATTCTGCTGGTGATTGTCGCCGCGATGGTATTGGTACTGGCGCTGGGTATCTTCCTGCCGATGTGGGGCATGATGGATGCCATCAAAGGGCGTTAACGGTGCTCACACAGCGTTCCGGCCTGATTTTGTGGGCCTTGGTGGTATTGAGTCTGATTGCGGTCATGTTTTCTGCCTGGCAGCCGATAAACAGAGAATTACAGCGTACCGCGTTTGAGGTTGCCAGCGGCCGTATGATTGAGCGGGCCAACTTTTACAAGCAGGAGTGGCTGCTGCGCGGCCAGCCGCAGCGCAGTGAGATTGATGGCGAATGGATGACATTCTCACCGCATGGCTGGCTCTATCCGCGCCTGGACGGCGAGGGCGCGGTAGATTGCAACACTCTGTTAGCCCAGCTTTACCCGCAGGTCACAATTTTGAATCAGCCGCCGCGGGTGACTGGCACAACGCTGAGTAACGGCTATGAATGTGTGTTTGAATACCACAACGACAATACGATAGAAATACGGTTACAAAACAACAGGTTTTCAGCGAAAATACGCCCGCAGCCTTAATCGGGCCGCAGATTCTATTTACCGTGTCACGAAGTTGAGCGAAAACCGGTTGCCTGTATATGCAACATTGATGAGTGTGTTAGGATTAGAGATATGAGTAAGCAGTCGGGTTTCTCCCTGGTCGAATTGGTGATCGTGATTGTGGTGGTGGGCTTACTGGCGGTGGCCGCCTTACCCCGTTTTCTCGACGTTACCGATGAGGCCAAAAAGGCCAGTATTGAAGGTGTGGCCGGTGGTTATGCCACTGGCGTGCTCTCTGCCCGTGCGCAGTGGGAAGCGCGATCGCGTCCCTCGGTGACGGTTGGTAACGAGCGCTACAATACGGTTAACTATGATGGCATGGACTTCTGGCTGACCCGCGCCCAGGACAGCAGCGGCACCAGCACCGATTTTCGCGACGGTTATCCGTTTGCGCTCAATGATAACGGTGGCAGCGCGCCGGGCAGTCTGGATGACCAGAATTGTGTCGACTTGATGGACAACCTGCTGCAGAACCCACCGCAAGTCGATACGGTGGCCAATGCCAGCAGTAATGATGATATCCGATACAGCGCACAGGCTGACGGCAGTAACTGGACCTGCACTTACGTGCAGCAGGAAGGCAACAGCGCACATCAGTTTGTGTACGAGATCCGAACCGGCCGGGTAACGGTCACCTTACAATAAACGATTTATTTTTCTATAAGAGAGAGAGTTACAATGAAAAGACAAGGCGGTTTTACCCTTATCGAACTGGTGGTAGTGATCGTAATCCTCGGCATTTTGGCGGTCACAGCCGCGCCGCGTTTCCTGAATTTGCAAAGTGATGCTAGAGCGTCAGCACTTCAAGGTCTGAAAGGTGCAATGCAGGGGGCTGCGGGTATTGTTTATGGTAAGGCTGCGATTAGTGGGGTTGAAACTAGCGATGAAGTGGTAGTTATTTCTTCAGCCGAAGGTAATGTAAATACTATTTTTGGATACCCTACTGCTAGCAGTGCAGGCATTGTAGCTGCTATGAAAGGATTTGATACTGACGGTGATTGGCAAGTTTCTGGGGGAGCTGATACTGCGGGTGCTGTAATTCAGGTTACTCCAGCAGGAGACAATCCAAACTGGACTTGTAATGTTACATATAAAGCAGCAGAAACCGCTGGATCCGAACCTGTTATTACAGTGTCAGATGCAGGAGATTGTTAATCAGATGTATTCCAAGGCCAGCCTCGCTGGCCTTTATTGCTTTAGCCGGTCTGAAATTAGAGCCTGAGCTTTGACCGGCTTGCTACACTTACCCTTTATCTTTCCTTAACCAGAGAATCGATGCACTCATCTGCTCGTACTAACGCCGGATTTACCCTGGTGGAACTGATCGTGGTGATCATCTTAATCGGCATTGTGTCGGTGTACGCTGCCAGCCGCTTTGTCGGTGTGGCGAGCTTTTCTGCCTTTACCGCCCAGGAGCAGGCGATCTCGATTATCCGCCAGATCCAGCTCAGCCGCATGCAGTCCAACCTCAGTGCCGAACAGCTGCAAAGCAACGGCTATTATACCCTGGCCGTGACACCAGACTGTGTAGGCTCGGTCGCGGCCTGCCAGGCCGGAAATGATGACGCACGCAGCGATGTGCTGCGTGGTGACCAACTCTCGTTCGCCTCTTCTGTATCGCTCAATAACCAGAGCCTGTCGTTTGATCTGCTCGGTAATCCGGTCGGGATTACTCAGCCCGGCCTGACGATCCTGATCAGCGCGCCGGACAGCTCAACCCAGATTTGCATTAACTCGCAGGGCTATGTGTCACGCGGAGGCTGCGTATGATGCGCCAGCGCGGTTTCACCCTGATTGAAAGCATTGTGGTGATGGTGATCATTGGTCTGGCGATGGTGACTCTGGTCAGCTTTCTCTATCCGCAGGTCGAGCGCTCCGCCACGCCGCATTACCAGACCCGCGCCGCCAATCTTGGCCAGAGTATGATGAGCCAGATCCTGGCGCTCGGTTTTGACGAAAATAGTGATTTTGACGGCGGCTTTTTGCGCTGCGGTGAAGCGGGCGCCGAGGCGTGTACGCCTCCTGAATCACTGGGCCGGGACGGGAATTCAACGCCCGGAGAATCCTCACCGGATCAGTTTAACGATGTCGATGACTATATCGGCTGCTGGTACAGCGACAGGGCGAGCGATTGCGGTTCGAATCCCGATGTTTATCCGCTGGCCAATGTGCTGGGCCAGGATGTGAGTGCCAACTACCGCCATTTTACCGTCACCGTGGCCGTTAGTTATGCCGGCAGTAATTATCAGCCGCTGGCGGCAGTGACTGCACTCAAGCAAATCCGCCTCACAGTGGATACCGGCGGTTATGGCCAGTACCAGTTTGTCGCCTATCGGGGGAATTACTGATGCGCACGCGCGGATTTACTCTGGTCGAAATGATCCTGACCCTGATTGTCGGTTCGATTCTGGTACTCGGGATCGCCGGATTTGTCGAACTCGGCAGTCGCGGCTACGCTGATAGCGTGGCCCGGCAGCGTATCCAGACCCAGGCCCAGTTTGTACTGGAAAAAATGATGCGTGAGATTCGCCACGCAATTCCCAACAGTCTGGCACTGTCCACGGACAGCAGTGGGCAGTGTTTATCGTTTTACCCGATTGTCTATTCCGGTTTTTATGCCCTGGGCGGCGAAGACAACACACAGCTCAGTTTTCTGGTCGGTAACGTATCGCAGGCGAGCAGTTCGCTCAACTTTGATGGTTTGACCATGATGATCAATCCGAGTCATCAGGAAGAGTTTAACTCCGGCAGCGGCATTGCGATGAGCGGCAGTGATACCACGCTGACTTTAGCGCAGCCGCTCAGCAGCCAGTCGGTGGCACAACGATTTTATATGTATCGCTCGGCGGTGGAGTATTGCCTTAATTTTGCTGCCAGCACCATCAGCCGTAATGGGGTTATCGTCGGTGACAGCATCAGCAGCGGCAGTTTTGATTATGAGTCGGCCAGTTTGCAACGCAGTGGCGTGGTGCATTTGTCGCTGCGTTTCAGCCAGAATGGTGAGTCGAGTGATTTTGAACAGGATGTGCAGGTACTCAATGTTCCCTGATAAAGTGCAGTCATGCCCAGCTGCCCGTCAGCCATTGGCCGGGCGGCGTAAACAGGGCGGCAATTTATATATGGTCGCCCTGTTTGTTATTGTGGTGATGGGCTTTCTCGCTTCGGCATTAAGCCGGATGGAATGGTCCAATCAGGACGGCCTGGCGCGCGAACTGCTCGGTACTCAGGCCTGGTTTGCTGCCCATTCCGTCAATGAGATGGCGCTGACCCAATTCTATCCGCTCGGCCAGTCGGCCGCGGTCAGCACCGTATGTAATGATGACTGGACAGCAATCTCGGCTGAGGCAAACAGCATGATAACGCAGTATCCGGGTTGTTCGGCACAAACTCAGTGTATTCCGCTTGGGGAGCTGCAGGATGAGCAAATATTTAAGCTGGAAAGTCGTGTCACCTGTGGCAGTGGCCGTTATCAGGTCGAACGGGTCCAGGATGTGCTGGTGAAGGAGGCATTGTGAAAAGAGTCATTCAACTGACATTGCTGCTGTTATTGTGCATGGCCAGGCCAGCCTTTGCGCTGGTGGAACGTTGTACCGTGTCGTCTTATTGGTGGCAGGATACGGCGATAGAGTTTGATGTAATTGGTCAGGGTGATGTGCAGCAAAAGCTGTTTAGTGATGATGGCTTTCTTTTCGGCCGTGAGTTGTGGTCTACCAGAAATCAAGGAAGTTTGTTTGGCGCAGAATTCAACGAGCCTTATTTACAGAAGGGAGTCCGCTATCGGGTGCGTCTGGTTTACACCTTACTGAGAGCCACTTACTACATACGCAATCTCACGTACGGGGGAGAATGGCGCGATAGAGGCAGTATTTTGGATCTTGGGCGACCAAGAAATATACGTGGTGATGAATCTATTTATCACTTGAATTGTAATCCAGATGGTTCTGAGCCGCCCATCCATATCCCGGTCGATACCTGTGATGTGTTCCCGCAACCAGTGCAGAGCTGGAAAACTGCGGGCAGCAGCGCCTACGCCGCTTTCCCGCCCAGCAAGTTCAATGTGCAGAACGCGGCCACCGATATCCGTGGCTGGTCACCGGCTTATTTGGCAGATCAGCATAATATTTATCATTACTCCCAGCCATGGCAAAACGGCACTTCCTGGGACACGTTGCGGATTGGTTTTGATGACGTGGGTAATGAGTATATTGAATATAAGAATCCGGACTCCAGGATCTGTAACGGTAGCATGGGCTGTTACCCCGGTAATGATGATGGCCTGCTCGAAAAAAGGAAAGCTAAGACGCCGCAGCCGCTCAACATTAATTTTGATGGCCAGGATACGATCGAAATTAACAATGGGACCACGGATTCGCGCAGTTATCAGACTGTGTGCCGGGCCAATTCTGCCGTTTGTTCTTATTCCGATCCGGCTGACGGCAATATCTATATTCACCTGAAAAAGAATTTACGTAGTCTTTATCTCAATGGTTGGTCGACGAAGAGGCTTTACCTGATGCTGGATGACGGACGCAAAATCGAAACCCTGACTTATGGTGGTAACGTGGCCCTATATTTTTACAACTCGGCGCGGATCAATTTCAGAACAGTATCCGGCAGTGGTAGCGGCAACTGGTATTTCGAGAGCAATGCGCAGGTCAATATTGTCGATAGCCTGGCTCCGGCCAATGCTCTGGATACCCATTATCGCGATGGTATGACGGGTTATATCGCGCCGGTATTCTACGGCCCACGCGCGGATATGCTGCTGCGCAGTAATAATGAGCTGCGTGCATCGGTGCTGGCGAAAAGTGTCACCATTCCCAACTATATGAATATGCAGGGCTCGATCACCACCAATCTGCTTACTGTCAGCAGTGGTCTGGCTTTACGTGCACCCGCCAATAAACCGGAGTGCTGGGACGGCAGCTCGATCACCAGTCAGTATGCACTCACGTTACAGCCTGCAGCGGACTATGCACTCATCTGTGAGACCCAACGCCTGGAGTTTCAGGTGGTGGATCTTAACAGTCTGCCCAGCCGTTCTTACAGCGGTCAGATCCGTATTTCACCAGCCAGCAGTGATTTGACGCTGGTGGAAGGAAAAGGCAGCGGCAGCAACGGGCTGTATACCCCTAACAGCAATGGCGAGCTATGGTTTGATTTAGCCGCGACGGCAAGCCAGACCCTGACCATCAGCGGGCATCTCAATCCCAAAGGCACCAGTGACTCGGTCGTCGGCACTTACCATTTTGTACCGTATAAACTGGCCGCCGAAGACCAGCGCGTGATTGCCAGCAAACCGCAGCCAGTTACCATCACGGCCCAAACCTGTACTGCGGATGGCAGCCCGAAAGATCTAGCCTACCAAGGCACGCCTGCGGTCAGTTCAGTGTGGCAGGCACCAGCTAACGGCGTTGGTGAGCTGAAGTTTTCTCCTGTTTTCAAAGATGGGGAAGCGACGGCGGATTTAGTGATGGACGACAGCGGCATCAAAACCGTGCTGCTGGAAGACAGCAACTTTAACTGCCGCGAGCTGGGCGACGATTGCCCGATCAAAGGTAAAGGCACGTTGCAGGGCAGTTTTACTGTGTATTCACGTCCGTGGACCTTAGCCATTTGTTCGCCCGGTGACAGCAGTGCGATGG
This sequence comes from Vibrio sp. ABG19, assembly GCF_029962385.1. Lineage (NCBI taxonomy): Bacteria > Pseudomonadati > Pseudomonadota > Gammaproteobacteria > Vibrionales > Vibrionaceae > Vibrio > Vibrio sp. ABG19. The sequence continues at coordinate 1,603,888 of NZ_CP071708.1, forward strand.
ACGGCAATATTACTGTTCGCAACAGCACTGCCTTTACTGCAGCCGGCAACACATTCGGGCTGAATGTGCGTCCGCTACGCTGGATCAGTGGTGGCGCCGCACAAGGTGAGATTGAAACTTCAGGCCTGTGTGCCCGGCCGGTGACGCAAAACTTCTTTTCGTCTGCCGCACAACTCAGTGCAAAGGCAGAACTCAGCTATCGGGTTGCTGAACCCGAAGATGGAGCGAACGGTACGCTCAATGGTGAGTTGCAACGATACAATACCTCAGGGGTTAACGATGAATATCTGCCCTTTAGCGATCTCAACTGGAGTGAAGTCGGGGTGTTGCGGGTACAAGCGGGCCTGAGTGATGAGTACCTCGGCATGACGGTCAATCCGGGTTATCGCGAAATTGGCCGCTTTTATCCGGCCTGGCTCAGTCTCAGCGCCAACGACTGGGATTATCCCGATGGTCAGGCAGGTTTTGCTTACATGAATCAGCCGTTTGGTTATGGGTTTAGTGTTGAAGCGCAGAACAGCCAGGGCCAGGTTACCCAAAACTATTCATCATTTGATCCGGCCCTGATCGCCGATATTAAGCTGCTGGCGGTGGACAGCAGTGGTGGCGATCTCGGCGCGCGGATTGCCGATTACGATCTACAGTTCTGGGATGGCTCCGGCTCCTGGTCGGATGGTGTGTTGTCAGGTGAGCACTCACTGACATTCAGCAAGCGTGTAACCAATCCCTCTCCTTATACCACCAGCGCGGATGGTCCGTTTAGCAGCGGATTTGGCTTGCGGGTGACCGATAAAGTGGATGGTGTGGACTTTACTTCACCGCAACTGACATTAACTCAGGATGGTACGACAGTGGATCGCGGTGCGGTGTTTGGTTCGCAACCGGATATTCGTTACGGGCGTATGGTGCTGGATGACGTCGGCGGTACCACCGTCAGTAAGATAAATGTACCGCTGCGGACGGAATACTGGCAGGGCAGCCGCTTTGTCACCAACCGTGATGATAACGGCAGCTGGTTCCGATCGAGCGCCAATTCGGTTTGCCGCCAGAGCATATGGACTGCAGATGCCGGTAAGTTCAATTCATCACTCGAGCCGCGCCAGGCGTCACTGCAAATCCCGACAGTAGCGGCAGGAGAGAGCGATCAACTGATGGCGACTCCCCATTCCGAGCAGGAGCAGAACAGTGTGCGTGAACAGGTACGTTTCTGGCTGCGACTTGATGACAGCAGTAGCCGCTCGCCGCAGCTGGCCGACAGCAGCGTAACCTGTGGTCCGCAGGGGGCCGATAATCCCTGGCTGCAATACAATTGGCGCGGTGTTGGTGATGAGGATCCGTCGGCAGTGGTGACCTTCGGCGTGCATCGCGGCAACGATCGGGTGATTTTCCGTGGTGAAGCACGCCTGACCGGGCAATGATCCCGTCATTTTCACCCCCCAGGTTAGGAATCTGTTAGAAATTGCGTGTTTCAGCCCATGTTTAGACCTCAATGCCTTGCTGTGATGGCAAGGCATTGGTACATTTAGTGCAATTTTTCTCTTCATTTCTTGCAGGACGAACGAAGATTATGTTCAAAAAACTTCGTGGCATGTTTTCAAATGACCTATCGATCGATTTAGGTACAGCCAACACACTTATTTATGTTAAAGGACAGGGTATCGTTCTAGACGAGCCTTCCGTCGTTGCCATTCGCCAGGATAAAGGTCGTGGTGGCAAAACTGTTGCGGCTGTGGGTCACGCAGCTAAGCAGATGCTAGGCCGTACGCCGGGCAATATTTCCGCTATTCGTCCGATGAAAGACGGCGTGATTGCTGACTTCTACGTGACAGAGAAAATGCTGCAGCACTTTATCCGCAGCGTGCATGACAACAGTATTCTGAAACCTAGCCCGCGCGTGCTGGTTTGTGTGCCATGTGGTTCAACCCAGGTTGAGCGTCGTGCAATCCGTGAATCGGCGCTGGGTGCCGGTGCACGTGAAGTGTATCTGATTGATGAGCCGATGGCGGCGGCGATCGGTGCGGGCCTGCGTGTGTCTGAGCCGACCGGTTCTATGGTGGTCGATATCGGTGGTGGTACCACTGAAGTGGCGGTTATCTCTCTGAACGGTGTGGTGTACTCATCATCAGTGCGTATCGGTGGTGACCGTTTTGATGAAGCGATCATCAACTACGTGCGCCGTAACTACGGCAGCCTGATCGGTGAAGCGACGGCCGAGAAGATCAAACACGAGATCGGTTCCGCTTATCCGGGCGATGAAGTTCAGGAAATTGAAGTACGCGGACGTAACCTGGCCGAAGGTGTGCCACGCAGCTTTACCCTGAACTCGAATGAAATCCTGGAAGCGCTGCAAGAGCCGCTGACCGGTATCGTTTCGGCGGTGATGGTGGCGCTGGAACAGTGTCCGCCAGAGCTGGCGTCTGATATTTCCGAGAACGGCATGGTTCTGACCGGCGGCGGCGCACTGCTGAAAGATCTGGATCGTCTGCTGACAGAAGAGACCGGCATCCCAGTTGTTATCGCTGAAGACCCGCTGACTTGTGTGGCGCGTGGTGGCGGTAAAGCTCTTGAAATGATAGATATGCATGGTGGCGATCTGTTCAGCGATGAATAATGGCTTGTCTGGCACTCTGCGGAGTGCCCGAATTCAACTTTAGGATGGTTTAAGATGAAGCCAATATTTGGCCGTGGGCCTTCCCTTCAGTTGCGTCTGTTTTTCGCGGTCATTATATCAGCCAGCCTTATGCTGGCTGATAGTCGTTTAGGTACATTCACACATGTACGTTTTTTGCTCAACAGTTTAGTTGCGCCTATTCAATATGCTGCCGACCTGCCGCGCAGTATGTTTGATGGATTCTACGAGCGTTTTAACACCCGTCAGCAACTGATGGAATCGAATCGCACGCTGAAACAGGACGTGTTGACGCTGAAAAGCGATCTGATCCTGCTTGACCAATACCGCGAAGAAAACCAGCGCCTGCGTAAACTGCTTGGCTCTACTTTTGTGCGAGATGAGAAAAAAGTCGTGACGGAAGTGATGGCGGTCGATACCTCACCGTATCGTCATCAGGTGGTGATTGATAAAGGCCGCGTGGATGGCGTTTACGAAGGCCAGCCGGTCATCAATGAAAAAGGGATTGTCGGTCAGGTGACCTTTGTTGCGGCGCATAACAGCCGCGTATTGCTGCTGATTGACCCCAACAATGCCATTCCGGTGCAGAATATCCGTAATGATATCCGTGTCATCGCGTCCGGGAACGGCCAGAGCGATGAGATTCAGCTTGAGCACATTGCCACCAGTACCGATATTGAAGTCGGCGATATGCTGGTGACATCGGGGTTGGGCGGAGTTTATCCGGAAGGTTATCCGGTGGCTTACGTTGCCCAGGTCGATAAAGATACCCGGCGTGAATTTGCGGCGATTAAAGCAACGCCGGTGGTCGATTTTGACCGCTTACGCTACCTGCTATTGATCTGGCCGAATGAAGACCGCCAGCAGCAAGTGATTAACGTTGATATGCAACCGACAACAGTTGGCAGCAATGCAGAGGGCAATAATAATGGCCAGTAATGATTGGGCAGGCCGTGTTGTTATCTGGGCCTCATTCTTTTTTGCTCTGGTGTTGCAAACCATTCCCTGGCCAGGTGCGCTCGATCTGCTGCGCCCGTCCTGGTTGCTGCTGGTGACCTGTTACTGGGTGCTGGCGCTGCCGCACCGGGTCAACGTCGGTAGCGCACTGATACTGGGTTTACTGTGGGATTTACTGCTCGGCTCGACGCTGGGTATTCGCGGCATGATGATGTCGATCGTGGTTTACCTGGTCGCACTCAACTTCCTGGTGTTGCGTAATATGGCACTGTGGCAGCAGGCAATGGTGATTGCCGTGCTTTCTATGGTGCTGGAAATCCTGATTTTCTTTGGCGAATATTTGATCCAGGACGTGACATTTAATCCATTGTCACTCTGGAGTGGCTTAATTAGCTGTATACTCTGGCCGTGGATGTTCTTATTACTGCGTCGGGTTCGACGTCATTGGCATATTAAGTGATAACGCGATGAGCGATAAAAAACTGATCTTAGCTTCCGGCTCGCCAAGACGGCGCGAATTGTTAGCTCAGTTGGGTTATCAGTTTGATGTCCTGGTCCCCAATGTCGAAGAAGCGCAGCAAGCGGATGAAAGTGCGCGGCAGTATGTAGCACGTTTATCCCGTGATAAAGCGCTGGCTGGCTTAGCCCTGGCAGCCGCCAGCAATCATACGGTAGCAAGTCATGATATGGTCGTGATTGGCTCCGACACCATAGTGGTGCAGGACGGACTGGTGCTGGAAAAACCGCACGATTTTGCGGACTCCCGCCGCATGCTGCTGCATCTGCAGGCCAATCGCCATCAGGTGATGACCGCGGTAACGGTGGCTACAGCACAGCAGCATCGCTCTGTCGTGGTGACCACAGACGTCTGGTTTAAAGCTCTGACCGAACAAGAAATCGAACAGTACTGGCAAAGCGGTGAACCTTGCGATAAAGCTGGCAGTTATGGCATTCAGGGATTGGGTGGACGATTTGTAACAAGATTAGAAGGCAGCTACTACGCCGTCGTCGGGCTACCACTCTACGAAACTGACCAGCTCTTGCGCGAATTCTTATAATTTAAAACATTGAGGTGCGCTCATGAGTGCAGAGTTGCTCTTAAACGTCACACCGAGTGAAACGCGGGTGGCGATGATTGAAGGCGGTGTCCTTCAGGAAATCCACATTGAACGTGAAGCAAAGCGGGGCATTGTTGGCAATATCTACAAAGGCAAAGTGAGCCGGGTTCTGCCTGGTATGCAGGCTGCGTTTGTTGATATCGGCTTAGACAAAGCGGCGTTTTTGCATGCTTCTGATATCGTTCCGCACACTGAATGCGTGGCCGAGAACGAGAAACAGCAATTCCAGGTGCGTGATATTTCGGAACTGGTGCGTCAGGGCCAGGATATCGTGGTGCAGGTGGTGAAAGATCCGCTTGGCACTAAGGGCGCGCGTCTGACCACAGATATCACTCTTCCTTCCCGTTACCTGGTCTACATGCCGGGTGCCAGCCATGTCGGTGTCTCGCAGCGGATTGAAAGCGAATCTGAACGTGATCGTCTGAAAAATGTGGTCTCGCAATATTGCGATGAGCACGGTGGCTTTATTATCCGTACCGCTGCCGAAGCGGCGAAAGAGAAAGAGCTGTCCCAGGATGCCGCTTTCCTTAAGCGTCTGTGGGGTAAAGTGATGGAGCGCCGGGCTAAATACAAGAGTCGTTCGACCCTGTATGGCGAACTGGGCCTGGCACAGCGCATTCTGCGTGATTTCGTCGGTACTGACCTGACCAAAATTATGGTCGATTCACGGCAGGAATATGAAAATCTGCTTGAGTTCACCTCGGAATTTGTGCCTGAGCTGACCGATAAGCTTGAGTTGTACGAAGGCGATCAGCCCATTTTCGATATGTACGACACCGAGAACGAGATTCAGCGTTCCCTGGAGCGTAAAGTCGAACTGAAGTCCGGCGGTTACCTGATCATCGATCAGACCGAAGCCATGACCACCATCGATATCAACACCGGTGCGTTTGTCGGGCGTCGTAATCTGGAAGAGACGATTTTCAACACCAATATTGAAGCCACTCAGGCGATTGCGCGCCAGCTACGTTTGCGTAACCTGGGCGGTATTATCATTATCGACTTTATCGACATGATATCCGAAGAACACCGTAAGCGGGTACTTACTTCACTTGATGCAGCGCTGAGCAAAGACCGGGTGAAAACCAACATTAACGGCTTTACCCACCTTGGTCTGGTAGAAATGACCCGTAAACGGACGCGCGAAAGTATTGAACATGTGCTGTGTTCCACTTGTCCAACTTGTGAAGGGCGTGGCAGCGTGAAGACCGTTGATACCGTGTGTTTCGAGATCCTGCGTGAAATTACCCGGGTTAACCGGGCCTACGATGCGGATCAGTTTGTGGTCTATGCGTCACCGGCGGTGGCAGAAACGCTGCACGACGACGAATCACACTCTCTGGCGGAGCTGGAAGTCTTCATCGGGAAGGAAGTACGTATTCAGGCTGAACCTTTGTATGTGCAAGAGCAATTTGATGTCGTAATGATGTAATAGGACAGCGAGTGATCTCAATGTTAACTCGCCTTGGGCGGATCGTAACCTGGCTGCTGGTCAGTTTGTTGGTGCTGCTGGCAATTGCCATCACGGCGCTGCGTGTTCTGTTGCCGGAAATGAATCGCTTTAAGGATGAGATCCAGGGCTGGGTCAGCGCGCAGAGCCACATTCAGTTTGAAATCTCGGATGTACGTGGCTTCTGGCGCAATACCCACCCGTCGCTGGCCCTGCAGGGCGTTCAGGCCCGTTTCCCTGACGGCAGTCAGATTCAATTTAACACCGACCGGATTGATGTCGAGTTTGATCTGTTTGACTCGCTGCTACAGCAAGAGCCGGTGGTCGCTAATCTGGTTATCCATCAGCTCAGGCTTGATATCCGTTCGGTTGATCTCAACCAGCTGAACCCGTCTTCCGGCGACGAGGCGCTGCCCGGCGCTCAGGGGCGGGTATTACGCCGCCTGGATGATCTTTTCTTACGTCAGTTAGATGACTTTTCTTTGCAGAACTCCACCATTCAGTATCAAAGTCTGGCCGGCGATATGCGCCAGCTCGATATTGATAAGCTGCACTGGAAAAACCAGGGCCAGCGCCATCTGGCCGAAGGGGTAGTCAGCCTGGCCGATGCGGAAATCAACTCGCTCAAAGTGAGTGCTGACTTTCGCGATCACGGCTCTTTGAGTGACATTTCCGGTGATTTCTATGTCAGTGCCGATAAGCTGCGCGTCCTGCCGTGGCTGACCCGTTATCTGAAAGATGCGACCGGGATTCAGCGCGGTGTGGTCAGCTTCGACGGCTGGATGACACTGGAAAACAATCAGCCGGTCGATGGCTATGTCGCCTTAAAACCGTCTGAGCTTATCTGGCAGCAGGCTCCTGCCGAGTCAGAAGCTGAGCAGGATGCCGAGTTGTCATCCGGCAGTGAACAAGCCACAGATTCGCAGCGCCATGAGCTGCTGCTTGAATCGGGTATTCTGGTCCTTTCTCCGCATAAAGATGGCTGGAAAGTAAGTGCGCACTCACTAAAAGCTCGTACTGACGATACGCCGTGGCCGGAGCTCGACTTCGCCCTGGACTGGCAGCCGCAGCAGTGGCGCCTCAACGCCTCCCAACTGGATATTGCGGCCCTGCTGCCCTTGGCCCGTCTGGTGCCGGAATCCCAGCAAACCAATCAGTTACTTGATGAGCTCAGTCCGAGCGGTCTGGTGGAAAACCTGCGTGTGCAGCAAGGTGTGACGCCTGAGTCACTGCGCTATTCGGCCACGTTGCAAGATATTGGTATCAAGCAGTGGGAACTGCTGCCGGAAGTGCATAATCTGCAGGCTAAAGTGAGCGGAACGCCGGATAAGGCGGTGATTCACGCCAGTCTGATTGATGATGTGCTGCCGTATGGTGAGGTGTTCCAGGCGCCGCTCAATATTCGCCAGGGTCAGGTCGATATGGTGTGGCAGCGCGATGACAGCGGCTGGTCGCTGTGGGCGGATAAAGTCACCGCGGCGACCCCGGATCTGCAGGTGCTGGGCGCGTTCCGGCTCGATTTTCCTGAGGATAAAAGTCCGTTTCTGTCCTTTTACGCCGAAGCCGATCTGCATAATGCCGGCGAGACCTGGCGTTATCTGCCGACCCTGGCGCTGGGTCATGAGCTGACCGACTATCTCTCAACCGCGATTCAGGGCGGTAAAGTCAATACTGCCAAGCTGCTGTGGTACGGTGAGCTGGGCGATTTCCCTTATTCGAATCACAACGGCATGTTCCAGGCCTGGGTTGGTCTCAAACAGGCGACCTTTAGTTTTGATACCGCCTGGCCGGCGATTACCGATATGCAGCTTGATCTGCTGTTTGAAAATGATGCCATGTACCTTGACTCACATGCCGCAACACTGAAAGAGGTCAAAGCGCAGCGTATTACCGGCCGTATTCCGCATCTTGAATCGGACGGACATATTGAAATTGAAGCCAGCGCAGTGGCGCAGGGCAATACGGTGCGTGATTACATGACCGCGACGCCGCTGGTCGACTCGGTGGGGGCGGCACTGACTGCGATTCAGGTCAGCGGTGATGTGACGTCTGAATTCCAGCTCAATATTCCGTTTAGCTCCAAGCAGGAGCCGCGTGCCTGGGGCTGGGTGGACCTGGATAAAAACCATGTCGAGATTGATGCGCCGCCGATGACGCTGGAAGCGGTCAGCGGCCGGATTGAGTTTGACAATGATGTGGTGACCGCCGCCGGTTTGTCGGCTTCGCTGCTTGAGCAGCCGATTTCGTTTGATTTTCGGGGCGAAAGTGCCGCGCAGGGCTATGCGGTTAATATCGATCTGGTCGGTGACTGGGAACTGAAACCGCTCGCGCCGTATGTCGGCGCGCGCTGGCTCAATCCTCTCCAGGGCCATGCGCCGTGGCAGATGGGCGTCGATATTCAGCTTAACGATGTCGGCTTTACCTATCAGATTGATGCACGTGCTAATCTGAACCGGGTGGCGAGCCGTTATCCGTATCCGCTCAATAAGCCGGTTAATAGCAAGGGGACGGCATTGCTGCAAGCCTCCGGTAACCAGCAGTCGATCAGTGCCCGGGTTCAGGTGCCGAATGCCAAGTACCAGGCTGAAATCGACATTACCAAGTCCGTTCCGGTCCTGACCGCCACCAATCTGGTGGTCGGCCAGGGCAGTTTTCGCATCAGCCCCGTGGTCGGGCATGATGCGCAGATCCGTACTGACAAGTTAGATCTCGACCAGTGGATTTCTCTGCTGCAGCCTGAGCCACAAAGCAAGTCAACCTCAGCTTTGGCGACTGTGAATACCCCGCAGATCCCGACCCCGCAGCGGGTCGACGTGCGAGTCAAAGAGCTGCATGTGGCGGATCTGGACTGGCATGATGTGGTTTTTAATGCGCGTCAGAAAGATCAGTTGTGGCAGATGACGATCGACAGTCAGGAAGCGCAGGGTGTGGCGGATTATCAACTGCCGGACAAGCTCAGTGTTAACTTACAGCGTCTGCATCTCTATATTCCGCAGCTCGATGAGCAGGATGGGAAAGCGCCGCTGGTCGATATCGAGAAACAGGATGCCCCCTTGATTTCTGATTTTGATCGTCAGTTCCACGCGCTGATGCCGGATCTTAAGTTGGATATCAGTGACTTCTGGTTGCAGGGCTATAAAGTCGGTAAGCTGGCGATGGCGATGGAGCGCCAGCACAATACCCTGAACTGGAAACAGATTGATCTGACCAGCGGTACCAATGAAGTGCACATCAACGGTGGCTGGACGCTGCACAATGACCGCAGCCATACCACGATGAATCTGGCCATGAAAGGTGACAATAACAGCGATCTGATGGAGCGTTTCGGTATCAGCTCCGGTATTCAGAAAGCGCCGTTTGATATGACCAGCCAGCTGCAGTGGGACGGGGCGCCTTGGTCAATGAAGGTCAACACTCTGCAGGGCAAGCTGGAGACTGAGCTCGGCAAAGGCGTGATCTCGAACGTCAGCGGCGCGGCCCGCTTGCTGGGGCTGTTCAGCCTCGATTCGATCATTCGTAAAATGCAGCTTGATTTCAGTGACGTGTTTGATGACGGCATGGTATTTAACTCGATCACCGGTAACGGCGAAATTTCCCAGGGGGTGTTTGTTACCAATAACATCAAAATGGATGCGGTGGCGGGCGAGATGACCATTAAAGGTCTGGCGGATCTCAACACCCGAACGGTTGATGCGGAAGTGAATTTTGTGCCGGATCTGACCTCCGGTATTCCGGTTTTGAGCGCATTTGCGGTCACGCCGGCCACCGCGCTGTATGTGCTGGCCGTTAATACGCTGATTTCACCTGTGGTCGAGATCTTTACCCAGGTCAACTATGAAGTGAAAGGGCCACTGGATGCGCCGACGGTCAAAGAGCTCTCGCGTACCCGCGGTGAGTTCAAGTTACCGGAAAAGCTGAGAAAGTTAGCAGAATAGGGAGTGAGAACATGCAACGTGTCGGATTAATTCAGATGACCTCAGGTCCGGATGTAGAACAGAATCTGGCCTACATCGCCAGGCAGGCACAAGTGCTGGCCGGTCAGGGTGCGGAATGGGTGGTGACACCGGAAAACGCGGTGGTACTGGGCAATCGCGAAGACTACCACAGTCATGCTGAAGCGTTCGGCCAGGGGCCGATGCAGGCTGAGCTATCCCGCATTGCGCGCGACAATCAGCTATGGTTACTGGTAGGCAGTATGCCGATCGCCAGAGCTGAGGGCGTGACAACCACATCGATTTTATTTAATCCGCAGGGCGCAGCAGTGGCACATTATGATAAGCTGCATATGTTTGATGTGGATGTTGCCGATGGCCATCAGCGTTATCGGGAGTCGGAAACCTTTACCCCGGGTAACCAAGTGGTGGTCGTACCGACACCGTTCGGACAGCTTGGGCTGTCTATCTGTTATGACGTTCGTTTTCCTAATTTATACGCAGAGCTGCGCCGCCTCGGGGCTCAGATTCTGCTGGTACCTGCCGCGTTTACCGCGGTAACCGGACGCGCGCACTGGGAAGTGTTGCTGCGTGCCCGCGCAATCGAGACCCAGTGCTGGGTGATCGCGGTCGGTCAGGGCGGTCACCATCCGTGCGGACGTGAAACCTGGGGCCACTCCATGATCATCAACCCTTGGGGTGAAGTAGTGGCTTCGCTGGGACAAAGCCCTGCCAATCTGGTGGCTGATATTGAACTGGACCAACTGGACAGGCTAAGACGTACCATGCCTATCATTGAGCACACGCGCTTTGATAATCAATTTAAAGAGATAAAGAGTTAGCTATGAGTATTACCCGTATTGAAGAAGCACTATTAACCCCCGCCGGGCTGACAGAGCAGGATATCGCTGACACTTTGGCGACCATCGCCACTCGTGAAATTGATTATGCTGACATCTACTTTCAGTCCAGCTGGCATGAGTCACTGGTGCTCGAAGACAGCATCATCAAGGACGGTTCATTCAACATTGACTGTGGTGTCGGTGTGCGTGCGATTACCGGCGAGAAAACCGGTTTTGCCTACTCTGACCAAATCCAGCTCGACGGGCTGAAACAGAGCGCTATCGCAGCGCGCGGCATTGCCCAGCAAGGCCAGAATGGCAAAGTCCAGGCTTTTCAACGCAGCAGTAACCAGAGTTACTACGCTGCGGTTAACCCGCTGGAGTGCTGGGAGAAACAGCAGAAAACCGAACTGCTCAAACAGCTGGATGCTTACATCCGCACCAAAGAGCCGCTGATTCAGGAAGTCTCTATCAGCCTAAGTGGTGTGCATGAGCAGATCCTGGTCGCAGCGACCGATGGTACTTATGCCGGTGATATCCGTCCGCTGGTGCGTCTGTCGATCAGTGTTCTGGCGCAAAAAGGCGATCGCCGTGAACGCGGCAGCTCAGGCGGCGGTGGCCGTTTCAATTACGACTTTTTCCTCTCGGAAGAAAATGGTCAGCAGATGGCGTACTCTTTTGCTGACGAAGCGATTCGTCAGGCGCTGGTTAACCTGGAAGCGGTCGCGGCCCCGGCCGGTACTATGCCGGTGGTACTGGGCTCTGGCTGGCCGGGCGTACTGCTGCACGAAGCAGTAGGTCATGGTCTGGAAGGCGACTTCAACCGCAAAGAATCGTCGGTCTTCTCCGGCAAGATTGGCCAGAAAGTCACCTCTGATCTGTGTACCATCGTCGATGACGGCACGCTGAAAGATCTGCGCGGCTCACTCAACGTTGATGATGAAGGTGTGAACGGTCAGTACAATGTGCTGATCGAAAAAGGTGTTCTGAAAGGCTACATGCAGGACAAGCACAATGCGCGCCTGATGGGGGTGGCACCGACCGGTAACGGCCGCCGTGAGTCTTATGCCCATCTGCCAATGCCGCGTATGACCAACACCTACATGCTGCCTGGTCAGCATACGCCGGAAGAGATCATCTCGACAGTGAAGAAAGGTATCTACGCACCGAACTTCGGTGGCGGTCAGGTTGACATCACCTCCGGTAAGTTTGTGTTCTCAGCTTCTGAAGCTTACATGATTGAAAACGGTAAAGTGACTCATCCGATCAAAGGCGCCACCTTAATCGGTTCCGGGATTGAAGCGATGCAGCAAGTTTCTATGGTCGGTAACGATCTGAGTATCGACCGCGGGGTCGGCGTGTGCGGTAAAGCCGGCCAGAGCGTGCCGGTCGGTGTTGGTCAGCCAACGCTGAAGCTGGATGCGTTGACCGTGGGTGGTACCGAGTAGAGAATCGGTTCATCACTAATGCCGTTTTATAAGTAATACCGCTTTATAACGAATATCGGTGCATAACTAATATCAGTTCATAGCTAATTCGTCAGCTCATATCATAACCAAGCCGCAGTGATGCGGCTTTGTTTTGGCGGCTTGCTGGCGTGAGGTGGTTTTGGCATATTTATCAACCAACAGCGGCAGAAAGATCGGATCCGGATCGTTTTGTGGGTGGTAATTACTGACGATCCGTGCCATATTTCGTCGCACTGAAATTTGACCTAATTTAACCATTCTGGAGCACACTTATGTCTCATGAAGATGAATATCTGTCAGTTGAAGAGTTACTCGAGATCCAAAAGGAAGAGACTCGCGATATCATTCAGGCACTCCTTGAGGACGGCAGTGATCCAGAAGCTGAGTACGAGATCGAACACCACTTCTTTGCCGAAGATTTTGACACGCTAGAGAAAGCGGCAGTCGAAGCGTTCAAGATGGGTTTCGAAGTGCTTGAAGCGGAAGAAACCGAAGATGAAGACGGCAACAAGCTGTTGTGTTTCGATGCGACCATGCAGTCTGCACTGAATGCAGACAGCATTGATGCGCAGGTCGAGAAGCTGGTCAACCTGGCGGAAAAATACGACGTCATTTACGACGGCTGGGGCACCTACTATGAGGGTGAAGATGCGTTGTACGGTGACGACGAAGAAGATGAAGACGACGACGCATAAATAATAATCGTTACAAATACCAGCCACTTGGCTGGTATTTTTTTACCCTGCATGTTTGAATGAAGTAAATCGTGCTTCAAGCCCTTAACTGATTATTATCTAACGGCGGATCTCATGCAGCTTTCTCTTGCCGGCCTCTGGCAGCTCTCTCCTCTGACCGATTTATCCATTCCCCAGAATGACATTACCTTTCCGGCGCCGCTCAGCGCCGTGTTGCCTGATGAGCTGTCTGAACAGAGCATTGCTGAGCAGGAATGGCATCTGATGCATGACATCGAGATCGACGACACTCTGCTCAGCTTTGCGGCGATTGATCTGGTGCTGGAGGGGATCGACTATCATGCTGAAGTGCGTCTCAACGGAGTTGCCCTGTTTGACTGCGATGGCTTGCAGACTGTGTATCGTAAAGATATTCGACCTTGGTTGAATCCGGGCCGTAACCGGTTTGAAATCCTGTTCCTTGAACAGGAGGAAGAGTGGCTGCTTGATGAAGAGCCGGCCCAGCTGTGTGCCTTATCGGCTGAGCAGGCCAAACCTTATGACAGCCGGATCGGCATCTGGCGTGCGCCGTTTTTGCAGTGTATCCGCCATGTGCGGCTTGAGCATGTTGCGACCGAGCAGATCTGGCACCATGGCGGTGGTTGTGAAGTGCTGGTGGAGTTGTTCTTTCAGACCTATTCACCCGGACTGATTGCGGCGACGGTTAAGTTTGGCAGCATGACTTATCAGCTGCCGATTGATGTACGCAGCAGCCGTGCCAGCGCACTGTTCCAGATTGAGGCTCCGCAATACTTTGATCCGCAGCGGCCGGAAAACCAAGCCCGTTATGATGTCCGGATTGAGCTGGACGGGCAGATACTGGCGTTCCAGCTCGGGTTAAATCAGGATCTGTGCGTCAGCCATTTCCCGTTATGAGCTATCGGTGGCGTCATTCCGCTCTGAGCCGAGGTCACTGCGCTTTAAGCTCCGACAGAGGTCAACAAATCCCGCAGGCAGGCGGGATTTCTATTTTCAGCAGAGCGGCGCTGGCATGACTGATTCTTTATACTTAGTGAGCACATCCCCACGAAGTGGTGTGTTTACTTTGCCAGTTTTTCTCATGCAGATAGTAAGCACAGGTATTAATGCTGGGTTCAATCAGCGCCATGATCCCGCCGACTAACCAGCTCCCCGTCAGCAGATAGGCGACATTAAAGGCGACACTGAAGTGAATGAGTGCAAAGGTCGCGGTTTTGATGCGCGCATTGACCGTCTTACCGCTGCGTTGAGCGTAACGGTTCCAGGCTTGATCATGAAAGTAAAAAGCCACGGTATTGACCATAGGTTCCAGCATGGCGATCAGGCTGCCGATGATGACATCCCCGGTCAGAATGTAGGCGACGCTAAACGCAATGGTGAAGTGAATAGCGGCAAAGCTGAGTGTCTTTTTCATGATCGGTCCAACCCTGTATCTGTTTGATGCGAGTATTATTGATAATTATTCGCAAAAACAAAAATAGGTTTGAACGATTTATTTGATAGGTTTTACCGAATAAAAAAGACGCATTGAGCGTCTTTTTCTATCACTAAGATGGCCGCTGCGGGCAAAGCAGAGTTAAGCCTGGGGTTTGACCACCAGTACATGAACCGGTGAAAGCTCCACGACTTTACTGGCCACTGAACCGAGCATGACTTTATCAAGTTTCGAGCGCTTGTGGCTTGGCATGACAATCAGATCAGCATGCAGTTGTTTGGCGTAGTCGAGGATGGTCGAATACGGTTTGCCTTCAGCAACATGCAACTGATAAGGCACGGCATCACCAATCTGTTGCTCGGCAAATGCAGTCAGCTGTTGACGCACATCCTGCTTCATTTTGGCGGCCGCATCTTTCGGAAAGTAGGTCGCGACCATCGACATATGGATGCCGGGTAACACGTTAAGCAGATGCAGGGTGGCATTGGCTTGTTTGGCATGCCAGATTGCCTGTTGCAGGGCTTTATCACCAAAGCCTTTTTCGTTTAAATCAACCGGTACAAGGATATGTTTATACATGATGCGTAATCTCTGTGTAGGGTAGGGCCTTCATACTACCCAGTATATCTGAGCAGGATTTGGCTGCCGGGGGCCTGATCACAGATGCCCTGCCAGGCAGGGCATCTGATCAATCGCATCAGGCAATATTCTGCTCGCGCGCCGCACGGCGTTTCTGGTTCCAGCCCAGTAACAGGGTCAGCAACAGCGCTGGCAGAAATACCCACTCTTTCATCGGACGATCACTGTCGACCACAATCGAACGGATCTCCCAGTCAAAGTCGATACCGGCCGCTTCTGCCGGACTGCCGAATTCCACCATATCAATCAGCATACGATTGTTTTCCGGTTTCAGCATCAGTCCCATTGAAGCAATGCGCTCATCCGCACCCTGGGCACGATCATCAAACGGCAGCAATACGGTTTTCGAGACATGATCACCGTCGAGCGTGTCACCAGCCACAATCATCGCCACCGACTGGCCGACCGGAGTCTGTTCGACCACCTGCTCAAGCTGAGTACCCGGATACAGTTTCTGCGCCGGATAAACCATATCCCACCAGAATCCCGGACGGAAGAAGGTGAACGTCAGCACCAGCAGGGCGACGATTTCCCACCATTTGGTCTTGGTAAACCACCAGCCCTGAGTGGCCGCCGAGAACAGCAGCATGGCGATAATCGACGATATCACCGTCAGCGCGAGGTGCCACCAGGTATCAATCCCCATCAACAGAAGCTGGGTGTTGAACACAAACATAAACGGCAGAATGGCAGTACGGATATCGTAGGTAAAGCCCTGGATACCGGTCCGTATCGGGTCTGACTTGGCAATCGCTGCCGCAGCAAACGCGGCCAGACCGACCGGTGGTGTATCATCGGCCAGAATACCGAAGTAGAACACGAACAGGTGTACGGCAATCAGCGGAATGATCAGGCCGTGCTGCGCGCCCAGGGTGACAATCACCGGGGCCATCAGGGTGGATACCACAATGTAGTTGGCTGTGGTTGGTAGGCCCATACCTAAGATCAGGCTGATCACCGCAGTAAAGATCAGCATCATGATCACGCTGCCACCAGAGATGAACTCGACAAAGTCAGTCATCACCAGGCCGATACCGGTCAGAGTCACTACGCCAACAACCGTACCTGCTGCTGCAGTCGCTACACCGATACCGATCATGTTGCGCGCACCGGCAACCAGGCTTTCCAGCAGATCCGTTACGCCTTCTTTCAGCTTGCCGGACAGATCTCCGGTCTGATTGAAGATTGCCATCAGCGGGCGCTGGGTCAGCAGAATGAACACCATAAACACCGTGGCCCAGAATGCAGACAGACCCGGCGAGAAACGCTCAACGGTCAGACACCAGACCAGAACTACAATCGGCAGCAGGAAGTGCAGGCCGGATTTGACCGTTGGCCCGGTGTCCGGGATTTCAGTCAGTTCCTCATCGAGATTCATACCGGCTTGATCGGCGTACTTGGCTGACACGCGTACCAGCAGGACGTAGACGATCAGCAATGCGATGGTAACCATTGGAGTGGCGGCGGCGCCAAACACATCTTTGGTCCAGCCAATGCCGTAATACACCACGGCACTGATGACACACAGGGCAAGAATGGTGCCGATAAATGACGCCAGGCTTTGCAGCAGGGTCGGGTTGTGGCGGCGTGGCAGACCTTGCATACCGGCCTTACACGCTTCAAGGTGCACGATATAAATCAATGCAATGTAGGAAATAAGTGCTGGCAGCAAGGCGGCACGAATGACTTCCACATAGGAGATACCGACATATTCCACCATCAGGAACGCGGCTGCGCCCATAATCGGCGGTGTCAGCTGACCGTTGGTTGATGCGGCAACTTCCACTGCCCCCGCTTTAGTGCCCGGGAAACCGACCCGCTTCATCAGCGGAATGGTGAAGGTACCTGTGGTCACCACGTTAGCAATCGAAGAGCCGGATACCAGGCCGGACAAACCGGAGGCAACCACTGCCGCTTTGGCCGGACCGCCACGCATGTGACCGAGCATCGAGAAGGCGACTTTAATAAAGTAAGCGCCGGCACCTGCGCGTTCCAGCATCGCGCCGAACAGCACAAACAGGAATACAAACGAGGTTGATACGCCGAGTGCCACACCGAAGACACCCTCTGTGGTCAGCCACAGGTGCGACATGGCTTTATTCAGACTGGCACCTTTGTGAGCAATCACGTCCGGCATGTAAGGACCGGCAAAGGTATACAGCAGGAAAACACCGGCTACCGCCATCAGCGGCGGACCGAGCGCGCGCCGTGTCGCTTCGAGCAGTAACAGCATCCCAATGCCGGCGACCACCACATCGAGCGTGGTTGGTGCGCCTGAACGGCCGGCCAGCTCTTGGTAAAACAGATAAATGTAGGCCGCGGAAAAGCTGCCCGCCAGAGCCAGAATCCAGTCGACCGCCGGAATACGCTCACGGGAAGAGCTCTTCAGCGCCGGATAGGCGGTGAAGGCGAGGAAAATAGCGAAGCTTAAATGGATGGCGCGAGCCTGGGTATCATTGAGTACGCCAAAATCAAAAATGAATGGCAGCGGGGAGGCGTACCACAGCTGGAACAGTGACCAGCACAGTGGTACAAACCACAGAATTCGGCCTGGGATCCCTTTTGGATTCCTTGCTCCGGTATTAGCCTGTGCAACCATCTCTTGCACATCTTGCGACGGCGTCGTTGTCTGCGTCATGGATGTTATCCTTATTATTTGATGGTCTTGGTAAACATGGAAAGGCAGCCTTTCAAAGCAAACGAAAAGCTAAACACACGGTTGTTACTAAACACATGGTTGTTACTAAACACACGGTAGTGACTAAAAACACTACTGTTAAAAGCCCGATAAAGATCGGGCTTGATATTGTCATCATCAGCAGACGTAGGTCTGCTGATGTTAGCGGGGCATCAGTCAGCCGGCTTAATTATTTAAGCAGACCAACTTCTTTGTAGTATTTCACTGCACCTGGGTGAAGTGGGATAGAGATACCTGCTTTGACCATGTCTTCTTTTTTCAGGTTAGCGAAAGCAGGGTGCAGACGGGTAAAGGTGTCGAAGTTCTCGAACACCGCTTTGGCCACGTTATAAGCCACATCGTCTGATACATCAGCGCTGGTCACTAGTGTGGCTGCCACACCGAAGCTTTTCACGTCAGTGTCAGTACCGCGGTACATGCCAGCCGGTACTGTGCTGTAAGCGTAGTACGGGTTGTCAGCAACAATTTTCTCGATTTCAGGACCGGTAGCAGGAACCAGTTTTGCATCACAAGAAGTGGTTGCTTCTTTGATTGAACCGTTCGGGTGGCCAACCATGTAGATGAAGGCGTCAATCTTGTTGTCACACAGAGCTTGTGAACGCTCGGAGCCTTTCAGTTCTGAAGCCAGTTTGAATGAATCATTGGTCCAGCCAAATGCATCCATCACAACCTGCATGGTGGCGCGGTCACCAGAACCCGGGTTACCGATGTTGACGCGCTTACCGGCCAGATCCTTCACGTTGTTGATGCCTGAATCTGAGCGAGCGATGATGTTGAAAGGTTCGGTATGCAGAGAGAACACTGCGCGCAGTTTCTTGTACGGGCCTTGGTCTTTAAACTCGCTGGTACCGTTGTAACCGTGGTATTGCCAGTCAGACTGAACGATACCGAAATCCAGTTCGCCGGAACGAATGGTGTTGACGTTGTAAATAGAACCGCCAGTCGATTCTACAGAGCAGCGGATATTGTGTTCCTTGCGGTCTTTGTTAATCAGCTTACAGATAGCACCACCGGTAGGATAGTAAACACCAGTTACTGAACCTGTACCAATTGTGATGAATTCCTGTGCGTTAACAGCGCCTGCGCCCAATATTGCGGCAGCAATTGCACCGACCTTAATTATTTTATTCAATGCCATGAATTTCCCTTCCTTCTTTTACTATTTTGCCCCAAACCAAGTGTAGTTGCTTTGGGCGTTTCTTCATCGAGAAACGATGGCTTTTTCAACCGACAAGTTAAAAAAGTCGCTGAATAATAGCAAAAAATTGAAAGATAATTATAGGATTGTCTCAATATGTAGGAAAACAGACTGGTTTAATTCACACTTAGTCGCGTGATTTTTAGGCATGAAAGGGATGAAAATCAATCAGTTAATTAGATTTTGTTCCAGATGTTAACCCTTGGTTAACTTGAGAGTGGAGTCACACTAAAGCTAGGCTGAGTGACTCCATCTGGCTGTTTTTAATACGCTTTGTTGGTAATTGACTCAGTAAAACCAGGTTACTGCAGCCGATAGCAAAGCTTAGCCCGCATACTCAAAAAGTTCACATACGGACGTGAACAGTTGCTTGGTGCTGATGCTTAAGGTCGGGGTAATGAAAATGGTATCGTCACCGGCCACCACACCGAGGATGCCTTCCGATTTGCCCAGAGAATCGAGCAGACGTGCGATCAACTGCGCGGCGCCCGGACCGGTATGAATGACAACCAGGGCATTGTTGTGGTCGATATCGAGGACCAGTTCACGCAGCGAGCTGGACACGGTCGGCACACCCAGTTCGGCTGGCAGACAGTAAACCATTTCCATTTTCGCATTGCGGGTACGAACCGCGCCGAACTTAGTCAGCATGCGTGATACTTTTGACTGGTTAATGTTGTCGAAGCCTTCATTTTTGAGAGCGTCGACAATATCACCTTGAGATCCAAAGCGTTCTTCTTTCAACAACGCTTTGAAAGCACGGACGAGATTGTCTTGTTTGTTATCTGTATGGCGCATTGTTCTTCTACTGTTTGCGAAATGATGATGAAGAGCGGTATCTCTTGCGCGGTTTTACTGGCGCGAAAGAGATACGGCCCCTCAAAGTATTTTCCCATAGGTCGGGGAGTCGTGCCAAATTATCACCTAAAACTGTCTAAAAGGTCACTGTAAAATAGATAAGGTTAGTTCAGTTAAGCACTTAAATCTTTGTCATCCAACACAAATCATTTCATAATCGCGCCCCTTGCCAAAGGCCGCTACGAGCGGAGTTGCGCAAGGTCGCAAAGCTGACGTTAATTGATTGTAATCACTTTGTGATTGCTATAGCTTTTTCAGGGTTGGATAAAAGATAGACAACACCACCCTACATAATATTTAAAAACTTATAAGAAGATTCACTCTCAAGGAGAACTACGATGAAAGTCGCTGTTATTGGTGCCGCAGGCGGCATCGGTCAAGCCCTCGCTCTGTTACTGAAAAACCGTCTTCCTGCCGGTAGTGATCTGGCTCTATATGACATTGCACCGGTAACGCCAGGCGTAGCGGCTGATTTAAGCCACATTCCGACTCCGGTTTCGATCAAAGGTTACTCTGGTGAAGATCCAACCCCTGCGCTGGATGGTGCCGACGTAGTCTTGATCTCTGCGGGTGTCGCACGTAAACCGGGCATGGATCGTGCGGATCTTTTCAATGTTAACGCGGGTATCGTTAAGTCTCTGGCTGAGCGTATCGCCTTAGTTTGTCCGAATGCGTGCATCGGTATCATCACTAACCCGGTCAACACCACTGTGCCAATCGCGGCCGAAGTGCTGAAAAAAGCCGGTGTTTACAACAAACGCAAATTGTTTGGTATCACGACGCTGGACGTGATCCGCGCAGAAACTTTCGTTGCAGAACTGAAAGACAAAGATCCAGGCCAGATCCGTGTGCCTGTGATTGGTGGTCACTCAGGTGTGACTATCCTGCCGCTGCTGTCACAAGTAGAGGGCGTTGAGTTCAGCGATGAAGAAGTGGCGGCACTGACCAAGCGTATCCAGAACGCGGGTACTGAAGTGGTAGAAGCGAAAGCGGGTGGCGGCTCGGCAACGCTGTCGATGGGTCAGGCTGCATGTCGTTTTGGTCTGTCGCTGGTCAAAGCGCTGCAGGGCGATGAAGCGGTTATCGAGTATGCGTATGTCGAAGGTGATGGTGAACATGCCTCTTTCTTTGCTCAACCAGTCAAGCTGGGTAAAGAGGGTATCGAAGAAGTGCTGAGCTACGGCGCGCTGAGCGCGTTCGAGCAGGACGCACTGGAAGGCATGCTGGACACCCTGAAAGGTGATATCCAAATCGGTGTTGATTTCGTTAAGTAAATCGTCTGGCTGATCGCTCAGCCCTGCCGACAAATCACATAAAAGCCGCTCTTGTGACGAGCGGTTTTTTTATGCGCGCTGCGGTTGATTATGGGCAAGCTATGCAACTGATACGGTCGGTCCGGTTACGTAACAAAAAAGGTTCATCGCGGCTTTCCGGGGAAAGCCGCTTTTATCTTTAAAAAAAAGTAATCGATATCTCGGTAACCGTAGCCCATTCGTTTGATTAACTTTATTTTGTTGTTTATCCCTTCGAGCGTACAGGTATTGAGTGGGTAGCTTGCAGAAGCAACGATGCCATGAAGATACGGTTTGAGCTTTCTCGCGAAGTCCATAAGCGGCTTGATCCCGCTTTCTTGAACTTGCTCCCACCATACGTCCCATAAGTCTTCCGCTTCTCTTTCCGACTGGCACCTCCATAACTCTTTAAGCTGAGAGCCAAGTAAATACGTCACCATTAAGTCCTTGTTCATGCTCAGTATCTCACTCAGATAGCTCTCCTGCTTACCGTCTAAATTAGCTCTGTTTTTGAGGAGAACCCAGCGTGAACGTTTCACCCATTGGCGCGTTTTCTTGTCCTGTTTGAGTTGATTAGCTTGGTCAACTCTGACTCTATCCATCACTTCCCGGCCAAATTTGGCGACCACGTGGAATAAGTCGTACACAATGCGGGCGTTAGGACAATGTTGCTGCACTTCAAAGTCGAAAGCCGTATTCATATCCATTGCAACCGCTTCTATGTTCTGGCTATGCTCACCGAGTAATTCAAAGAAGGGACGGATATCTTTTCGGCTGCGTCCGACGCCTATCCAAAGCACTTGATGCGTCTTAGCATCCGCGATAACAGTGGCATAACGATGTCCCTTGAAGAGAGCAAACTCATCCATGACCAGTTGTCTCAGCTCTGCCCAGTTAACCTCTGGCACCACATGTTGCAGCCGACGCTTATCTATCGCCTTAATCGTATGCCAATGAACCCCCGTCATCTGGGCAATATGTTTGATAGGAAGAAGAGGCAACAACTGCTCAATGTAACTTCTTAAGCGGTTAGTCAGGCGAGCAAAAGGTTCAAGCCAAGAAATAGATTCGGTTTTGATACCGCAGTCAGGGCACTTGATACGCCTTGTTTGTAGGGATAGCTCGACGGGTACGCCGAGAATCATCGCTTCCTTAATCGTGCGCCACTGATAATCATGTATGGCTTGAACATGTTGCCCACATGAACATCGAGCAGTTGTGCTGGGTTGGAGAGTAATCGTGATGAGAGAAGACGTTTGTACAGACTTTACGACATGAAAGCCTTCCCAGAACGATGATAGGAAAGTATGATTCGGCATGAAAACGGTAGTTTGTGTAAGGTTGTGTTTGGCGATGTAACCTTATCACTTACTACCGTTTTTGTTTTAAGTTCCCGCTAATCCGCGATGAACCACAAAAAAGCCTCGCTGGGTGCGAGGCTTTATTGTTTGCGGTGTCTCGTCCTGATATGTGTTTACACATTGAGGACGAATTATGACTGTCGCGCGACGAGTCGCTGGGCGTGGGGACGCCGGCCTATTTACTGCGGTGTACCGCCATATGAGCCAGGGTAATCAGCGCTTGTTTGTATTCGCTGTCCGGAATCGCATCCAGCTCTGCAATCGCCTTATCGGCTTCGTCCTGCGCTTTCTTAACGGTGTATGCCAGCGAGCCGGCCTGATCCATTGCCGCGAGAATGTCATCTAAACGATCCATGCCGTTGGCCTGTTCGATCGCTTCACGGATCATCGCTTCCTGCTCCGGTGTGCCGTTCCGCATCGCATGCAGCAGTGGCAGGGTCGGTTTTCCTTCTGCCAGGTCGTCACCGACGTTTTTGCCCATCTCTTTACCGTCGGCAGTGTAGTCCATCACATCGTCGATGAGCTGGAATGCGGTGCCAAGATATTTACCGTAATTTTGCAGGGCCATTTCAATAGGCGCTGGCGCATCGTTTAAGATTGCACCAATCTGAGTAGCGGCTTCAAACAAGCGGGCAGTCTTGGAGTAGATGACCTGCATGTAGCTCTCTTCGCTGGTGTCCGGATCATTACAGTTCATTAATTGCTGAACTTCACCTTCTGCAATCACGTTAACCGCTTCACTCATCAGCTGCAGGATCTTCATCGATCCAAGCTCCACCATCATCTGGAACGAGCGGGTATAAATGTAATCGCCGACCAGTATACTGGACGCATTACCAAACGCAGCGTTGGCCGTCGCTTTGCCGCGGCGCATGTCCGATTCATCGACCACGTCATCGTGCAGCAGTGTGGCGGTATGGGTAAATTCAATAAACGCAGCAGCGAGGGTATGACCCTGGCCCTGATAACCGAGCGCTCTGGCCGATAAAACCGCCAGCAGCGGACGCAGACGCTTGCCACCGCTATTGACGATATAAAAGCCAAGTTGGTTGATTAAAGAAACGTCAGAGTTGAGCTGCGCTTGAATTGTTTCATTCACTTTTGCCATGTCATCGGCAGTAAGCGTTTGGATAGCTTTAAAATCCATTGTACATCCGGCTGAAGTTAGAACTTGTAAGGCATTTGGTTCTTCAAGAATGCGGCAATAATACACTAAAAAACGTTGATTAATACATGGCTTAAGGGCATGATTGGCGCACTTTTATTTGGCGATTAGCTTTTCGCCAATTTTTTTCAAATATGGCTTGTCATAGGGTCGTCATTCACGTAGAATCTGCGCCCTATTGATGATTAGTTTAGCGCACACCCTTATTGCTCAAAATGTAAGCATTGGCTGTGCGGAAAGAGCGGAGTAAAATATGTACGCTGTTTTCCAATCTGGTGGTAAACAACACCGTGTAAGCGAAGGTCAAACTCTTCGTTTAGAGAAATTAGACGTTGAAACTGGCGCAACTGTAGAATTTGATAAAGTTCTGCTGGTTGCTAACGGTGAAGAAATCCAAGTTGGCGCTCCTCTGGTAGAGGGCGGTAAAGTGACTGCTGAAGTTGTACAGCACGGTCGTGGCGATAAAGTTAAAATCGTTAAGTTCCGTCGTCGTAAGCACTCTCGTAAGCAACAAGGTCACCGTCAGTGGTTCACAGAAGTGAAAATCACTGGTATCAACGCTTAAGTTATTAGGAGAGTTTAACAATGGCACACAAAAAAGCTGGTGGTTCTACTCGTAACGGCCGCGATTCTGAAAGTAAACGCCTTGGTGTAAAACGTTTCGGCGGTGAATCTGTACTTGCAGGTAACATCATCGTTCGTCAACGTGGCACTAAGTTCCACGCTGGTACTAACGTAGGTATCGGTAAAGACCACACTCTGTTCGCTCTATCTGACGGTAAAGTGAAATTCGAAGTGAAAGGTCCTAAAAACCGTAAATTCGTTAGCATCGACGCTGAATAAGTTTAGTTTCTCGATGAATTTAAAAGCCCTGCCGTTAGGTGGGGTTTTTTATTTATCTGGAGAGAAGAGCCAATAACAAGAGGCCCTGCCGAGTGTTACCTCAGGTAGCGTCATTGCAGAGCGGCTTGTTATCTGTTCCCAAGCAGAGGGGGCGCGATCCTGGGTCACGCAAACTTCTGCTAAAATTTATATCATTGGCATAGCGCAGGCTTAAGTGGCGACAATCAGTTGTCGCAGCAGGTTTGGATGGCAACGCGGTGATATTGCAACGCAAGTAATGCGGAGTAAGTAATGAAATTCGTTGATGAAGCGGTAATTAAAGTCGAAGCAGGCGATGGCGGTAACGGTGTCGTGAGCTTTTGGCGTGAAAAATTCGTAACGAAAGGTGGCCCTGACGGCGGCGACGGCGGCGACGGCGGCGATGTCTACATCCAGGCTGATGAGAACTTAAACACACTGGTTGACTATCGTTTTCAGCGTTTCTACGCGGCAGAACGTGGTCAAAATGGTAGCGGCGGTAACTGTACCGGTAAACGCGGTAAAGACATTACGCTGAAAGTGCCGGTTGGGACTCGTGCGGTAGATATTCATACCAATGAGATTGTCGGTGAAGTGGCTGAGCATGGCAAGAAAGTCATGATTGCCAAAGGTGGCTGGCACGGTCTGGGTAACACCCGTTTTAAATCGTCGGTAAACCGCGCGCCACGTCAAAAGACTATGGGTACCAAAGGTGAGGTTCGTGAACTGCGTCTTGAGCTGCTGCTGCTGGCTGATGTCGGTATGCTGGGCCTGCCGAACGCAGGTAAATCAACCTTTATTCGTTCTGTGTCAGCAGCGAAGCCAAAGGTAGCGGATTATCCGTTTACCACCTTGATCCCAAGTCTGGGTGTCGTGAGTGTAGTACCTGAGAAAAGCTTTGTGGTTGCTGACATTCCAGGGCTGATCGAAGGTGCTGCTGAAGGTGCCGGTCTGGGGATTCGTTTCCTCAAACACCTTGAGCGTTGTCGCGTGCTATTGCACATGATCGATATTTTACCTATCGATGGAAGTGAACCAGCCCAAAACGCGCTGACCATTATGGATGAGCTGGAGCAGTATAGCGAAAAGCTGGCCAAGAAGCCTGTTTGGTTGGTGTTCAATAAAGCGGATCTGATGCTGGAACAAGAAGCGGATGAAAAGATCCAGGAGATCTTAGAAGCGCTCGCGTGGGAAGGCCCTTACTTCAAGGTTTCAGCGGTCAACAAACAAGGTACGGCTGAACTTTGTCGCGAGCTGGCTGACTTCATGGAAACTCTGCCGCGCGCCGAAGAAGAGCTGAGCGAAGAGCAGAAAGTCGAGTTTATGTGGGATGATTACCACAAAGACGCCATGGCTGGTCGTAACGTGATCACCGAAGATGATGACGACGACTGGGATGACTGGGATGACGAAGAAGACGATGGTCACGTCATCTATGTGCGTGAATAATCGGACTAAATTCTGAGATTTTGCGCGTATCAGGCAAAAAACTCTCAATTCAGAGCCGCAATGGAAATTGCGGCTTTTTTGTATCTAAATCATATTTCCAAGCGCTTTTTTCATGCACACTGTAACCTGCGCGCCGGGCACCATTGCGAGTACCGCTTGGGTTACGGTGTGGTTGGCAGCCTGTTGCCGCCATCGGTTTGGCGGGTTTTATTTTAAGTAAGTTGACGTTTAGGAAAGGGATCATGACCTCGCAACAGAGAAGTATTTCTCGTTTGATTGCTCAGGCCGGACAAATGCTGCTGGCTCATGGAGCGGAAAGTACCCTGGTTGGGGATATTATGCGCCGCATCGGGCTGGCGTGTGGCATGAGCGAGGTGGAAGTCTCGTTATCAGCCAGTTCATTGGTGGTTACCACAGTACAACAGGGCCACTGTATTACCACGACCCGCCGCTGCGCGGATCGCGGAATTAACATGCGGGCAGTGACGGAGATCCAGCGCATCTGCATTATGATCGAGCGTGGCTTGCTGGATCATAACATGGCACAAAAAAAGCTGAATCAGATCAGCCCAGAGCGCTACAACCGCTGGGTGGTGGTCGTGATGATCGGTTTGTCGTGTGCGGCATTCAGCCGCCTGGCCGGTGGTGACTGGACCGTGTTTGCCATCACCTTTATTGCCTCTGCGGTCGGTATGACAGTACGTCAGGAGATCGGCCATCGTCATTTCAATCCGCTGCTTAACTTTGCCGCGACCGCTTTTGTCACTTCAGTGATTTCCGCCCAGGCGGTGAACTTTCAGCTCGGCAATAACCCGACTCTGGTGATGGCATCTTCTGTGCTGATGCTGGTGCCGGGTTTCCCGCTGATCAATTCGGTGGCAGATATGCTTAAGGGGTACATCGATATCGGTATTGCCCGTTTTGTGATGGCCAGTCTGCTGACGCTGTCGACCTGTCTTGGCATTATAGCCGCGATGAGTATTACCGGAATCTGGGGGTGGTAAGATGAACTGGCAACTGTTACTCGGACTGATTAACGATATGTTTTTTGCCGCCATTCCAGCGGTCGGCTTTGCGCTGGTGTTTAACGTACCGGTGCGGGCACTCAAATATTGCGCGCTGGGCGGAGCGATAGGGCATGGCTCACGCTTTATCATGATGCATTTTGGCATTCCGATTGAATGGGCGACATTTTTCGCCGCTACTATCGTGGGTATGATTGGCGTGCACTGGTCGCACAAATTTCTTGCGCACCCGAAAGTGTTTACTGTTGCGGCCCTGATCCCTATGGTGCCGGGCGTATTTGCGTACCGGGCGATGATCGCCATGGTGGAGATCAACCATCTCGGCTTTAATCCGGAGCTGCTGGAAACCCTGCTTGAGAACTTTCTTAAAGCGATGTTCATCATTGCCGGTCTTGCGGTTGGTCTTGCTGTGCCGGGGCTGTTATTCTATCGCCGCAAGCCGATTGTTTAACAGGAAGAAATTGATGATCATCAGTATGATTGCCGCGATGGCAAGCGACAGAGTTATAGGTAAAGACAATGAGATGCCGTGGCATCTTCCCGCTGATTTTGTCTGGTTTAAACGTTGTACTATGGGTAAGCCGGTCGTGATGGGGCGTAAGACTTACGCATCAATCGGTCGCCCGCTGCCGGGTCGGCAGAACATTGTTATCAGCCGCGATCCTGAACTGAAGATTGACGGCGTGGATGTGGTGACTTCAATTGCCGCTGCGCTGGAGCTGGCCGGCAGTGCCGAAGAAGTCATGATCATTGGTGGCGGTAGTATTTACCAGGCGTGTCTGCCCCAGGCCGATAAGCTTTATCTGACATACATTGCTGCAGAGCTCGATGGTGATACTCGTTTCCCGCAATGGGGCAACGACTGGACAGAAACTCATCGTGAGCACTACCGTGCCGATGAAAAAAACCAGTACGATATGGATTTTGTTGTGCTTGAGAAAATCTAGAGTCCAAATCCTGCGGCACCGGAAACTGGGCGTAAGCACTAAAATAAAAACTCGTCGTTATGACGAGTTTTTATTTGCTACCGCAAGGTTGCTGCAGGTCAGTACTGCAACGCCTCAACTGCAAAATAACGTTTATCTTCCCAGCGCAGCATAGTCAGAGTTCCGCCCCAGACACAGCCGGTATCCAGGCCGATGATTTGCTTGCTGCGATAGCCTTCCAGCGCGGCCCAGTGGCCGAATAATACGGTTTTATCCAGCGCGACCCGCTGTTTGAGCTCAAACCATGGCAGCAGCTTTTTACGGCTGACCTGATCCGGCGGTAACTTGCATTTCATATCCAGTTTGCCGTCGGGATGGCAGAAGCGCATCCGGGTGTAACTGTTGATGATATAGCGGTAGCGATCAATACCTTTTAAATCCGCGCTCCACTGATCCGGCATATTGCTGTACATGTTTTCAATCAGCCACAACCAGCGCTCACCGCTGAGCAGGACGCTGATTTCCTCCGCTGCCGCTCTGGCAGTCGCTAGATCCCACATCGGTGAAATGCCGGCGTGGGCAACGACAAACTCATCATGTTCCTGTAGCAGCGGCTGACGACGTAGCCATTGCAGCAGCTCAGGCCCGTCCGGTGCGGCGAAAATCGGCTCGGTCTTGTCTTTCTTTTTGACCGGGTGGATACCGTTGGCGACCGCCAACAGGTGCAAATCGTGATTCCCCAGTACGACTTTAGCGGCCGTGCCGAGATCGCGGATAAAACGCAATGTTTCGAGCGATTTTGGCCCGCGCGCCACCAGGTCACCGGCGACCCATAAGGTATCCTGCTCGGCAGAGAACTGGGCTTGTTGCAGCAGCAGCTGTAATTCATCCAGGCAGCCCTGGATATCACCGACAATATAATTGGCCACGCCGTATCCTTTAATTCAGTACATGAGGGACGGCAAGCCGGAATGGCTCAATTTCCGCGATAAACTGTTTACCCTCTTCATCGTGCATGATGTAGTGGCCCTGCATCACGCCGACCGGAGTCTCCAGGGCTGTACCGCTGCTGTAGGTATATTCATCATGACCGGGGATAAACGGCTGTTCGCCAACCACGCCATCGCCTTCGACTGTCATCTGTTTGCCGTTGGCATCGGTAATCAACCAGCGGCGACTGATCAACTGCACGGTTTGGTTACTGAGATTCTTTATCGTGATCAAATAGGCGAAAACATAGCGCTGTTGTTCCGGGGTGGATTGCTCAGGTATGTATTTGGTATGAACCTGTACCTTAATACAGGGCGTGGCAGTATCCATAAAAACTCCTTTTCCGAATCGCTGTGTCGACATTACCGCAGGATATGGAAGATGACCACCGTTACGCAAACATAACCTGACAAGATGCGCTCATAAAGGCATACCGGACACGAAACAACGAAAGGGAACAAATTACTCAAGCGGGCAAGAATGCAAAAAAGGATGACCGTTAGGGTCATCCTTTCTGTTTATGCCTGCTGGCCGTGGTTGGCGTCAAGCCAGTTGGCCATGGCAACGAATTGCTGCAGGGTCAGGTTTTCCGGACGCATGGTCGGGTTGACACCCAGCTCTTCCAGTACTTCCAGTTCCAGCAGACCTTTGTAGCAGTTACGTACCGTTTTACGGCGCTGGTTAAAGCCCTCACGTACCACGCGGTCCAGCCACTTCAGGCTGGTCGTCGGGTGTGGCAGAACCTCGTAAGGCACCAGGCGGACTACGGCTGAGTCGACTTTCGGTGGCGGCACAAATGCAGTCGGCGGCACTTCCAGTACTGGAACCACTTTGCAGTAGTATTGCGCCATCACGGTCAGCCGACCGTAAGCCTTGCTGCCCGGACCTGCTGCCAGGCGGTTAACCACCTCTTTTTGCAGCATAAAGTGCATGTCCTGCACATCTTTATGATATTCAAACAGGTGGAACATCAACGGGGTAGAGATGTTGTACGGCAGGTTACCAAAAATGCGCAGCTTGTTACCCGGCTTCACCAGCTGGGTAAAATCAAAGCGCATTGCATCGCCTTCATGGATGGTCAGCTTGTCAGCCAGATCCGGATGGTTACGCAGGCGCTCAGCCAGGTCACGGTCAAGCTCAATCACGGTGAACTTATCCACTTCACGGCCGACCGGCTCGGTGATGGCACCCAGACCAGGACCGATCTCAACCAGGTTTTGTCCCGGACGAGGGTTAATGGCTGATACGATGCCATCAATGATGTATGGATCGTTCAGAAAGTTCTGACCAAAACGTTTACGCGCTTTGTGTCCTAAATGGACATCGTTTCTCATAGTGTTCTCAATATTCTTCTACTGTCGTCAAGAAGCCTTCTTCTTGTCTACTAATTCAATCGCTTGCGCAAGGGCTGTTCTGAAGCTGCCGACGTCTGCGCTGCCTGTACCTGCCAGGTCAAGCGCCGTACCGTGGTCAACCGAAGTCCGAATAAACGGCAGGCCAAGGGTAATGTTTACCGAGCGGCCAAAGCCTTTGTATTTCAGTACCGGCAGCACCTGATCGTGGTACATGCCCAGAACAGCATCTGCATGCTGCAAATATTTTTCGCTGAAGATGGTATCGGCCGGTAACGGACCGATCAGATTGATACCATCTTGCTGACGCAATTTTTCCAGGGTTGGTGTGATGGTGTCGATCTCTTCATGACCCAGTACACCATCTTCCCCGGCATGCGGATTGAGGCCGCAAACATAAATGTTCGGCTGCTCAATCGCAAATTTCTCGACCAAATCCTTGTGGAGAATATGAATGATCTTTTCCAGGCGCTCACTGGTTACCGCTTTAGACACATAAGCCAATGGAATATGGGTCGTGACCAGTGCAACCCGCAGCCCTTCTGTTGCCAGCATCATCACCACCAGAGGGGTATTGGACTGCTCAGCAAAGAACTCGGTGTGGCCGCTGAATGCAACGCCAGCCCGGTTGATCACCCCTTTATGCACGGGGCCGGTGACAATAGCATCAAATTCATCATTCATACAGCCTGCAGCGGCTCTTTCTAGCGTATTTAATACGTAGCGGCCGTTGGCTTCATTGAGCTGACCGGCAACCACAGGTTTGCTGATCGCGATGTGATCCACTACCAGGGTGCCGGCACGCTGCGCAGAGGCCGGTGCTGCAGCATCGTAGTCTAATAAGGTGACATCAAGGCCGAGCAGTTTGGCGCGTTCAGCCAGCACCGATTTGTCGGCACACACCACCAGTTGATGCGACCAGTCTTCCTGCGACAGTGCCAACACCAGATCCGGGCCAATGCCCGCCGGTTCTCCGGCGGTGACGACGATGCGTTTAATTGTCATCTTCGTTGTCCTTGAGTACTTCAACGAAAGCACCGGCACGTAGCTCCTGCAGCCAGGCGCTGGCTTCTTCATTGAACTTACGGTTGAACAGAATTCGGTACGCTTTGTTTTTCAGTGCGGAGTCGGTACGGTCAACTTCGCGGCGATCCATCACTTCGACAATATGCCAGCCGTGCACGGTTTTAAATGGCTTACTGATTTGCCCCACTGGCAGGGTTTCTACCTGGTGTTTAAATTCCGGTACATACAGGTCAGGGGTCTGATAACCCAGTTCACCATTTTGTGCCGCTGAACCCGGGTCCTGGCTGTACTGACGTGCCAGTTCAGCAAAGGTCGCTTCACCGTTATTAATACGGCGAATGAAGTCATTGAGCTGCTTCTGAGCGCCTTCATCACTGAGGATAATGGTCGGCTTAATCAGGATATGGCGGGCATTGACTTCAGTCACGGCCACGGTCTCCAGACCTTTGACATCATCAATTTTGAGGATGTGGAAACCGACACCGCTGCGGAACGGACCAATAATAGTGCCTTTGTTCTGCATTTTAATCTGGTCAGCGAAGATGGTTGGCATCTCTTCTTTGCGCATCCAGCCCCAGTCACCGCCTTCGAGCGCTTTCGGGCCCTTTGAGTAGGTGCTGGCCATTTTACTGAAGTCAGCGCCATCGTTCAGCTCCTGGACCAGTTTCTTGGCCTGAGCTTCGACATCTGCTTTATCCTGCCCGTCATTGAAGCGTAGCTGGATGTGGCTGATTTTGTACTGCACAGTGGCATTGGTTTCCTGGGCCAGGATCTCGGCTAGGGTATCGACTTCAGCCGGCAGAATGTTGATGCGGCGGCGCACCAGTGCATTACGCGCTTCACTGGCGGACATCTCTTTACGGATCTGTTCGCGGAATTCGGCGTAGGTCAGGCCTTGTTCTGCCACAGCCGCGCGCAGCTGCTCAGGAGTCTGTTTGTTATCCCGTGCGATATCGTTGATGGCCTGATTAAGGCGTTCATCATCGATGCGTACCCCGATCCGATCCGCTTCCTGCTGTTGCAGGGTATCAATGATCAGTTTTTCCACCACCTGCTCACGCAGCACATCCTGCGCCGGCAGTGAACGACCGTTTTGTTTGGCATTGGCCTGAACGGTCAGCATGGCGGCATCCACATCACTTTGTAAAATAACGCCGTCATTGACGACGACAGCGACGCGGTCCATTTCAACCGGCTGTGCCTGCGCAGTACCGATAGTAAGTAGCCCGACAAGCGTCAGTAGGGTGTGTTTCCACAATTTCATTACATGTCCTATCTATTGCAAAGGCCTGCCTTGGGCAGGCCTGTCTGTTCGTGACTCAGAGACTCAGTTATTCAGGAAGAACGGACGACCGTATCCCAGAGAGTTATCACTGCTGCTCAGCAGATCAGAGTCGGAACCAACACTGGTACCAAAGCCGATAATGCCGATATTGAAGCTGAAGTTGTTCTCATAATCAGGATCGCCAAAGTTGTCATAACCGTCGCTAAGGGTCTGGTTCCAGCCCTTAAGCTGGTTGCTGTAGTTGAAACCCATGTACCAGCAGTCAGAGGTATAGCGGAAGCCCGCCAGCCACTCCAGCGCCTGATCTGTGGTCAGATCATAGAAGTACTGGCCGCTGAAACTCCATTTGCGTGACAGCTGGTAGCTGGCCAGCAGACCGGCCTGAGAAATACCGTCTTCAGTAATGTTGGAGACATCAAAGTCCACGGTTTCCTGAATGTACTCTTTTGGCACATAACGGTAGTTGGTCTGGATGAAACCACCATCAAACCGGTATTCCAGCGTACTGTTGGCGAGCTGCATGGAGCTGGTATCGACGTCATACTGCACGCCGCCGTGGTAAAACAGGAAGTCATCGTAGTTGAAATCCATTTCCACAGCCCAGGCCGAGTAGTTCGACTCCGTCTCTTCATCCGATGCTGTGGAGCGGACTTTCAAATCTTTGTCGATATAGAAAATCTGACCGAACGAGATATTGAGGCGCTCTTTATACGCATCGTCGAAGAAACGGGTGGAAGCGCCGTAGCTTAGCTGGTTCGCCGCGGCGACACGGTCGATGTTGCTGTATTTGCGGCTGCGGAACAGACCGTAGTAGTCGGTTTGCAGCAGGGTAGTGTCATACAGGGCGATATTGCTCTGGTCTTTTTTAGGTACATACAGGTACTGGATCTGTGGTTCCAGGGTCTGGGTGTAGCTGTCAAAGATCTTGGTATTTCGTTCCAGCACGATACCGGCGTGAGTGCGGAATTCAGGAATGACGCGGGTCACGCTCTCTTCCAGATCGCGGTTATCGGAGTCGGTCATATCGACGTCGTCCAGATCTTGCTGGTAGTAAGTGCCCAGTACGCGCGCTTCTGTGGTCCAGGTGCCCCAGGTGGTGGCAATCGGGATTTGCATGCCTGGTTCGATATGTACCCGGGTCGCAGAAGGACGGCCGTTGGCATCGGTCTCAAAACGCGAAATATGCGATTTAAAGTCCAGATCCATGTAACGCAGGGCCTGAGGTGAGTAGTAGTTAAACGCCAGTTGCGGCATCAGACGATAAGGCTGCTGGGTGCTGTTGTTATCATCCAGCAGCAGCTGGAATTGGCGTACCCGGATGGCGCTGTCCCAGTTCTGGCTGCGGTAGGCAACTTCACCTTCCTGAATCAGCTGACCGTCTTCACGGTTACCGATCGACGAGCTCAGATCAGAGAAGTAGTTAATATCGCTGACTTTGGAGTAATCGAAATCGAATTTCCATGACTGGTCATAAATGCCGCTGTGCTGATACTGGAATGCCCAGCGCTTACCCAGATCCGGGTTCAGATCATCATCCGGCAAAAACTCAGATTTGAGGCTGCCCTGACCAAAATCAGTCAGGTAGCGGAAGATACTGTTGAGCTGAGTACCGCGCTTGTCCATATAGTGCAGGGTGGTTTCCAGATCGTACTGCGGTGCCAGGTTCCAGTAGAATGGTACTTCCAGTTCGAAACCGTCGCGCGAACCGTAAGAAACGGTCGGATACAGGAAGCCGGTTTTACGGGTATCACCAATCGGCACGGTCAGGTACGGGAAGTAAAACACCGGCACGTCGAGCACTTCCAGACGCGGGTTATAGAAGGTGGCCTGTTCCTCATCCTGGTCGACATGAATCCCCGAGGCTCTCAGGCGCCAGGCATTATCATCTTCCGGACAGGAGGTAATCGAGCCATCTTCAATCTCGTATACCGCTTTACCTGTCTTGGAGATATAGGCTGCATTACCACGGCCTGGCTCACACAGGAATTTGTATTCCGTGTTCTCCAGTGTCATCTGATCATTGGTCAGATCATTGGTGGCTTTATCTGAGCGCGCTCTGACCTGGCCGTCACTGAAATTCACATTACCTTCAGCCACCACCAGGTTCTCTTTCTGGTGCAGGGTCACATTGTCAGCCTGAATCTGCTTATTACCCTGAATGACAACAACATGGCCGGAGTAGGTGGCGCGATCGCCATTAATTGCTTCTAGCTTATCCGCTTCGACATTGATAGGCTGTTGGGCGGAATTCTCTGCTGCTGGTTTATCCACCAGGCATTGATCGATAGTGGGCAGTTCC
The DNA here is from genome assembly GCF_029962385.1 of Vibrio sp. ABG19. Taxonomy (NCBI): domain Bacteria; kingdom Pseudomonadati; phylum Pseudomonadota; class Gammaproteobacteria; order Vibrionales; family Vibrionaceae; genus Vibrio; species Vibrio sp. ABG19. The sequence continues at coordinate 1,638,857 of NZ_CP071708.1, forward strand.
TGCACACTGTCATCCACCGTAGCGTCTGCTTGAGTCTGAGGCGCAAAGAGCGCGGCGCTAATCGAAGCGGCTAAAAACGTGCGGGAAAAACGTGACATCGAATTGTACTATCCTGTTGAAATTGTTTAAGTCCGATATTGGGAGATGATACACCCAAGCACCTGTATGTAAATTCATCCTGAACCTGGCTGTGACACAGCCGATGAGATGACTTGGGTATAATAAAAACCGTTCCTTATCATAAAGGAATTTCACGCTCCCGGCACTATCAGACCACGGCACACCTAAAAAATTCATAGATTGAGAGCACATAATGCATATTTTTGGCAAAATTCTTGGCGCTTTCTTCGGCCTCCTGTTTGGCGGTCCGCTAGGCGCAATCTTTGGCCTGTTTATTGGGCATCAGTTTGATAAAGCCCGTCGTATGAGCCGTGCCGGCTTCAGTTCCGGCGGGTTTGGTTCCGGTCCGAGCCAGGCGGAACGGCAGGAAGAATTCTTTAAAGCGGCCTTTGCTGTGATGGGCCATGTGGCCAAAGCGAAAGGCCAGGTCACCAAACAAGAGATTCAACTGGCCAGTGTCATGATGGATCGCATGAACCTGCATGGCGACCAGCGCCGTGCAGCGCAGGACGCGTTTCGTGACGGTAAAGATGCCGATTTCCCGCTTGACCGGGTACTGGAAAAAGTACGCATTTCGTCCGGCGGCCGTTTTGACCTGCTGCAGTTTTTCCTCGAGTTGCAAATCTCAGCCGCTTTTGCCGACGGCGATCTGCATCCGAGTGAGCGCGATGTGCTGCACCGTGTTGCTCAGATATTAGGTTTTTCGGCTGACCAGCTAGAGCGTCGCCTGCGTATGCAGGAAGCGGCGTTTCGTTTCCAGCAAGGTGGCGCTGGTGGACAGGGGCAGCAACACTACTCAGGCGGCCAGTGGCAGCAAACGTCAAGCCGCGACCGTCTGGCCGATGCGTATTCGGTACTCGGGGTGGATGAAAATTCCGACGCGAAAGAAATCAAGCGCGCTTACCGTAAACTGATGAACGAGCATCATCCGGATAAACTGATGGCCAAAGGCCTGCCGCCGGAGATGATGAACGTCGCCAAAGAGAAATCGCAGGAAATCCAGCATGCCTATGACTTGATCAAAAAGGAAAAAGGCATCAAGTAATCTGAGCGTGCTCAAGCACAAGGCAAGCTGCGGCTTGCCTTTTTTACCTGTGCAGTTTGCCGGCTGGTCAGTCTGTCAGGCAGGGTGGGGGCCAGAAAAGCAAAAAACCAGTCCGAAGCTATGTTTGTAAAGAAATTAGGTTTTCTAAAGTGGCTCCCGCTGTCAGGACTTGTACGGGCCGACCTTCGGTTGCGACATATCTACCGTTCACAAATGAAGAATTTTCCATATACCAGAAAAGCAAAAACCCAGTCCGAAGACTGGGTTTTCTAAAAGTGGTTCACGCTGTCAGGACTTGTACGGGCCAGCCTACTGGTTGCGACATATTCATCGTTCACAAAGAAATGGAATTTTCGCACAGTTTTTTTGGACCAGAAAAGCAAAAACCTAGTCCGAAGACTGGGTTTTCTAAAGTGGCTCCCGCTGTCAAGACTTGTACGGGCCGACCTTCGGTTGCGACATATCTACCGTTCACAAATGAAGAATTTTCCATATACCAGAAAAGCAAAAACCCAGTCCGAAGACTGGGTTTTCTAAAGTGGCTCCCCCTGCAAGACTTGAACTTGCGACATACGGATTAACAGTCCGCCGTTCTACCGACTGAACTAAGGGGGAATTATTTGTTGTTCACTGTTTTGCTATTGTCAAAACAATGGTGCCGACTACCGGAATCGAACTGGTGACCTACTGATTACAAGTCAGTTGCTCTACCTACTGAGCTAAGTCGGCCTTTTCAATCAGCTATTAAAGCTCATTGAGGAAAAGTGGCTCCCCCTGCAAGACTTGAACTTGCGACATACGGATTAACAGTCCGCCGTTCTACCGACTGAACTAAGGGGGAACAGATTTTTAAGACTCAAGGTCTTGTAAAGAATGGTGCCGACTACCGGAATCGAACTGGTGACCTACTGATTACAAGTCAGTTGCTCTACCTACTGAGCTAAGTCGGCACACCGAATCTTTATGTTTTGTTGCATGCTCGTGATGTACACCAACATTCTAAAATATGGTGCCTCGAGGCGGAATCGAACCACCGACACGAGGATTTTCAATCCTCTGCTCTACCGACTGAGCTATCGAGGCAACGGGGTGTATTAAACGAGTTTTCCGATTTCCCGTCAACAGTAAAATGCAAAAAAAATATCGTTTGTTGTTTTTCTATACTTAATGGCCTGTTTTTATCCATCAGAAGCTACTATTTGCCCAGATCCCGCGGCCTAAAAGCTGTTGCGCCAGGGAGACAGGCGAGGGCGCTGGCTTGTTAGCTGCCAGATAGTTAGTTCGGAATGGGTGTTTTTTCGGCAAAGCGGATCAAACTAAACGGCAGCTTCACGCTGTGAGGCTATCTTTTGCACTGAATACTACGGCTGTTGGTGAGTATACGGGGCGCTATCCGTTACCGGGCAGGAGCGGTTTAATGTCTCATACGGCACTGTTGATTGCGCACAAAAGCAAAAAAACAGTCCGAAGCTAGGTTTGTAAAGAAATTAGGTTTTCTAAAAGAGGTTCACGCTGTCAGGACTGGTACGGGCCGACCTTCGGTTGCGACATATCTACCGTTCACAAAGGCGTTTAATTTCCCATACTGCAGAAAAGCAAAAACCCAGTCCGAAGACTGGATTTTGTAAAGAGGTTCCCGCTGTCAGGACTTGTACGGGCCGACCTTCGGTTGCGACATATCTACCGTTCACAAAGGTGTTTAATTTCCCATACTGCAGAAAAGCAAAAACCCAGTCCGAAGACTGGATTTTGTAAAGAGGTTCCCGCTGTCAGGACTTGTACGGGCCAGCCTACTGGTTGTGACATATTCATCGTTCACAAAGAAATGGAATTTTCGCACAGTTTTTTTGGACCAGAAAAGCAAAAACCCAGTCCGAAGACTGGATTTTGTAAAGAGGTTCCCGCTGTCAGGACTTGTACGGGCCGACCTTCGGTTGCGACATATCTACCGTTCACAAAGGCGTTTAATTTCCCATACTGCAGAAAAGCAAAAAACCAGTCCGAAGACTGGATTTTCTAAAGAGGTTCCCGCTGTCAGGACTTGTACGGGCCGACCTTCGGTTGCGACATATCTACCGTTCACAAAGGCGTTTAATTTCCCATACTGCAGAAAAGCAAAAAACCAGTCCGAAGACTGGATTTTCTAAAGAGGTTCCCGCTGTCAGGACTTGTACGGGCCGACCTTCGGTTGCGACATATCTACCGTTCACAAAGGCGTTTAATTTCCCATACTGCACAAAAGCAAAAACCCAGTCCGAAGACTGGGTTTTGTAAAGTGGCTCCCCCTGCAAGACTTGAACTTGCGACATACGGATTAACAGTCCGCCGTTCTACCGACTGAACTAAGGGGGAATTATTTGTGTACTCTTTGCAGAGTAAAGCACCAAATAATGGTGCCTCGAGGCGGAATAACGGGCCCGCCCAGGGCACTGACCGATGATTTTCAACTTAACCTTACAAGGTTAGTGAGCACCGGAAATAATATGGTGCCTCGAGGCGGAATCGAACCACCGACACGAGGATTTTCAATCCTCTGCTCTACCGACTGAGCTATCGAGGCAAAAGAATGGTGCCGACTACCGGAATCGAACTGGTGACCTACTGATTACAAGTCAGTTGCTCTACCTACTGAGCTAAGTCGGCGCACTGTATTCTTTTACTGCTGCTGGTGACCTGCACCAACAACATTTAAATTGTGGTGCCCGGAGGCGGAATCGAACCACCGACACGAGGATTTTCAATCCTCTGCTCTACCGACTGAGCTATCCGGGCAACGGAGCGCTATTAAACGGATTTTCCCTCCAGTCGTCAACCTGTTTTTCTAAAAAAAATTAAAAAATCGCTTAAGCGCCGCTATTTTAAGCAAGGTGGTGGTTTTTACTGCAAATGCATCACTTTTTCTTTGCCAGCGTTAACTTTTTCTCAGCCAGCGTTAAATTGTTTCTTAAATTGGGTCACTTTCTCCAGATAGCGGCGCGACTCTGCGTTCGGGTGTTTTTTGGTCAAAGCCCAGTAAACCTGATTCGGTTTGAGTGAATTGAGGTCATTCATCGCCCGCTGCCGGTTGCGGTCGAAGGTGTTGAGTACCCCGCCGGTACCACCGTTATAGGCTGAAATCATGCTGTACTCGAGTGAGACCGGGTTGCGCACATCGCGCAGATAGCGGGTTTTGAGAATGTGAAAGTAGGCCGTTCCGGTATCAATATTGTTCTCCGGATTAAACAGATATTCGGGGGACGGCTGGCCGGAGCGGTTCTTGACCAGCTTAAACACATCGCGCCCGGCGGTTTTTGGCACTACCTGCATCAGTCCGTAGGCGTTGGCCCAGCTCACCGCATAAGGGTTGAAACTGCTCTCGGTTTTGATGATGGCGTAAATCAAATCTTCCGGAATGTCATATTTGCGCGCCGCACGCTGGACAATACTGGCGTACTGGTAACTGCGGATCTCGACCTGATCTTCGACCATAGGGATCTCGACATAATAGGCTTGTTTAAAGTCGACCTGTTTAACTTTAAGGTGATGAGCAATCAGGTAATCCGCGTAGCGGTTGGCGCGCCAGCTCCACTGAATTGGCTTGTGTTCCTGATCGACCACCTGACGATACAGAAAAGGCTGCCCTTTTAATTCAATATTTTGTGATGAGAATAAGTCGACATGGGCCGGATCATCCGGAGTGAGCAGGGTGGTGACTATGGCTTTCTTGAGGTGACCTTTAGGATCGGTCGGCGAGATGGTTTCGACCAGGATCTGACCGTCGTTGAAGTTAACTTCGGCCCGGCTCAGGTAGTCATCGATGTATTTGACATAGTTACGCTTACCGGCAATCTTGATTTCGCGGCTGCCCCAGCGTTTTTCGATATTGCCGGAGAAACTGTTGATCAGCGCATCGAGGGCCGCGGTGTCTTTGACAAACTGGCCCGGCAGCTGCGCCAGATTGGTGGCAAAGCGGTTAGTAGGCTCGTAATCGACATCGTACAAGCTCTCGACAAATTCCCGGCTGCAGCCTGCCAACAGCATGACCGTCAGGCAATAAACTAGCTTTCTCATTTGCTCCCCGAACGTGATTGAGACGGTTAAAAACAAAAATGACACCAGAGCGGAAGGCTGTGATGTCATTGTTTTTCATAGAAATGGTCTCGAATTACTCGCTTGGTGGCGTGTAACCTTCGATATGAACTTCCTGACCTTCAAACAGGAAGTTCACCATTTCCTGCTCGAGCAGTTTACGGTGCTCAGGATCCATCATGTTGAGCTTCTTCTCGTTGATCAACATGGTTTGCTTAGATTGCCATTGCGCCCAGGCTTCTTTCGAAATGTTATCGAAAATACGTTTGCCCAGTTCACCCGGATACAGCTGAAAATCCAGACCATCCGCTTCTTTTTGTAGTCGAGCACAAAATACAGTGCGGCTCATAACGACTTCCTCTTTAATTTTTTATGCATGAATTTCAAATGGAAGACTTTGCAGCAGCTGCTTTACAGGGGCAGCTAAGCCGATTTCTTCAGGTTGGTTTAAGTTATACCAAAGACCTTTGTCCGCTTCCATGATGATGTCGGGTTTGGCGGATAATTCCAGCAAAACCGGAGTAATATCGAGGTGATAATGGCTGAATGTGTGGCGAAAAGCGATTAAAGTCTTTTTCGCTACTACCAGCTTATCAGCAATACTGCGCTGATCCAGAGCGTGTTCAATCGCGGCATCGGCCGTTTCCGGAAAGCAGAACAGGCCGCCCCAGATCCCGCTTTGCGGCCGTTGCTCCAGCCACACATCTTCACCGTGATGCAGCATGACAAACCAGGTTTCTTTGACCGGTTTGTCTTTCTTCGGCTTTTTGCCCGGATAGTCGAGCGGGTTGCCTTGCTGGTATGCGCTGCAGAACTCCATCACCGGACACAGGCTGCATTTGGGTTTGGAACGGGTACAGATCATCGCGCCCATATCCATCATCGCCTGATTGTATTTGTCGACATCGGTGGCCGGAGTGTGCTGCTCGGCATGTTGCCACAACTGATTCTCAACTTTCTTTTGCCCCGGCCAGCCTTCGACCGCAAAACTGCGTGCCAGGGTACGCTTGACGTTACCATCTAAGATAGCGTGCGGCTGTTTGTACACCGAAGACAAAATCGCGGCAGCAGTCGAACGGCCGATGCCGGGCAGGGCATTGAGCTGCTCAATGTCGGTCGGAAACTCACCGCCGTACTCGGTGGCGACAATCTTGGCGGCTTTGTGCAGATTACGCGCGCGGGCGTAATAGCCAAGGCCGGTCCAGTGATGCAGCACCTCATCCTGCTCGGCTGCGGCCAGCGCAGTCACGGTCGGGAAGCGCTGCATAAAGCGCTGGTAGTAAGGGATCACGGTAGCAACCTGAGTCTGTTGCAGCATAATTTCCGACAGCCAGACGCTGTATGCGGTTTTGTTGTGTTGCCACGGCAGGTTTTTACGCCCGTAAGCGTCATACCAGGTAAGAATAGCCTTAGCGAAAGGAGTCACGACTTGCTCTGTATTAAGAATAATAATGGGGCAAAATTGCAGCACATATTTTACCAGAAGTAAAACAGACAATATTTGCGGTTATTTCGCTATCTTTGCGGTTCTTTGGTTAGCAATAACACTTGCACCCAAAGCAATTCTTTGGATAATCACAAGCCCTTTGAGTGAGAGTAAAAATTAAGCAGGCAATATCCATGACTGAAGTAACCAAAAATGAGTTCACTGAAGACGGCAAAATTGTGCGTAAAATTCGCAGTTTCGTTCGTCGTGAAGGCCGTCTGACCAAAGGTCAGGAAGCCGCGATGAAAGAGTGTTGGCCAACCATGGGTATTGATTATCAGGATGCTCTGTTGGACTGGAGCGAGGTATTTGGTAACAGTAACCCTGTGGTACTGGAAATTGGCTTTGGCATGGGCGCCTCTCTGGTTGAGATGGCTAAGAATGCACCGGAGAAAAACTTCATCGGTATCGAAGTGCACAGCCCGGGTGTGGGGGCGTGTCTCTCTTCGGCGCGTGAGGCGGGGGTGACTAACCTGCGCGTGATGTGTCACGACGCGGTGGAAGTGTTCGCCAATATGATTCCTGACAGCAGCCTGACGACACTGCAGCTGTTCTTCCCGGACCCGTGGCACAAGAAGCGTCACCACAAACGCCGTATCGTGCAGCTGGAGTTCGCGGAGATGGTGCGTCAGAAGCTGATCCCGGGTGAAGGTATCTTCCACATGGCGACCGACTGGGAAAACTACGCCGAGCACATGATTGAAGTGATGAATCAGGCGCCGGGTTACCAGAACATCGCGCAGCAAGGCGATTTTGTCGAGCGTCCGGCGGATCGTCCGCTGACCAAATTTGAACAGCGTGGCCACCGTCTCGGCCACGGTGTGTGGGACATCAAATTTCAGCGCATCAGTTAATCTGGGCCGCCAGCTAACGCTGGACAAGCCAGACCGGGCAACTGATACTGACCGGGCATAACGTGAAACGAAGCCAACATGACTGCAATGTTGGCTTTTTTGACTGCGCAGCCTGAGCTGGCTGCACCTCATATCCTATCAACAACAATAACAACCAAGACAGTTGAAGACATGAAACCGACCTCAGACATACTGGCGGACATCCTGGATGAAGTTCGCCCACTGATCGGACAAGGAAAAGTCGCAGACTACATACCAGCCCTGGCACAGGTGCCGAATGACAAGCTGGGTATCGCCGTGTACACCAATCAGGGTGAAGTGATCACCGCCGGTGACGCGCACGAGGGCTTCTCGATTCAGTCGATCTCGAAAGCGCTCAGCCTGACCCTGGCCATGAATCTGTATCAGCCGGATGAGCTATGGCGCCGGGTCGGCAAGGAGCCGTCCGGACAGGCGTTTAACTCGCTGATCCAGCTCGAAATGGAGAAGGGCATTCCGCGCAACCCGTTTATTAACGCCGGGGCGATTGTGATTGCCGATTTGCTGCAAAGCCGCTTGTCGGCGCCGCGCCAGCGCCTGCTGGAGTTCGCGCGCCAACTGAGCGGCGAAGCGCAGTTAGTGTATGACAAAGTGGTCGCCGCGTCGGAGATGATGCACAGCGACCGCAACGCGGCCATCGCTTATCTGATGCGCGCGTTTGGTAACTTTGACAACGAAGTGCTGCCGGTGCTGAATAACTATTTTCATGCCTGCGCGCTGAAAATGAGCTGTGTCGAGCTGGCGAAAATGTTCAGTTATCTGGCCAATAAAGGCGTGTCGGTGCATACCGGCGAGCCGGTGATCACTGCCACGCAAAGTAAGCAGATCAACGCGCTGCTGGCGACCTGTGGCCTGTATGATGGTGCCGGGGAGTTTGCCTACCGGGTCGGCATGCCGGGTAAATCCGGGGTCGGCGGCGGTATTATCGCTATCGTGCCGGGCGAAATGACCATCGCAGTCTGGTCACCGGAGCTGGATCCGTGCGGTAACTCACTGGCCGGTACCCGGGCACTGGAGCTGCTGGCGCAGCGAATCGGCCGCTCTATCTTCTGAGTGCACCGGAGTGTGATCATTCGCTCTGCAGAGACAAAAGTCAGCCAATCGGCTGACTTTTTGCTATTTCTCATTCACGAACAGCAGCTGAGATAACCTCGATGAGGTGAGCAAGCTACGGAAGCTACTCGTCCTCTTCTTCCGCCATAAAGGCTTCCAGCAGATCGTTTAAGAACAGTTTACCTTTCTCGGTGATCTGCCAGTGGGTGGCATCCTCACTCAGATAGCCCTGCTGCAACGCCCAGTTGAGGGTAGGTTCAATCACACTGAGCGGCAGGCCGGTGGTGGCGGTGAAGTCAGCTTTCGGACACGGCTCGATCAAACGGAAACGGTTCATAAAGAACTCGAACGGACGATCGATATCGGCCACCAGCTGCTCGTTATCCAGATACGGCTTGGTCAGATTCTGATAGGCCGCCAGATAACCGCGCGGATGCTTCACCTTAGTGGTACGTACGATGCGGCCATCACTGAAACTGAGCTTGCCGTGCGAGCCGCAGCCGATACCCAGATAATCACCAAAACGCCAGTAGTTGAGGTTGTGCTGGCACTGATAACCCGGTTTGCTGTAACCGGAGATCTCATACTGTACATAACCGGCCTCGGTCAGCTTGTGATGGCCGAGATCAAAAATATCCCACAGCGCATCATCATCCGGCAGGGTTGGTGGCTTAAAGTAAAACAGCGTATTGGGCTCGATGGTGAGCTGATACCAGGACAGGTGAGGTGGATCGAGCTCGAGCGCGCGGTCAAGATCAGCCAGCGCCTGCTCCAGGCTCTGATCCGGCAGGCCGTGCATCAGATCAAGGTTAAAGCTGGTGAGGCCAATCTGGTGCGCCAGTTTGGCGGCATTGACCGCTTCAGCCTGACCATGAATGCGGCCGAGGCGGGTCAGTTTCTCCGGCTCAAAGCTCTGCACCCCAATCGAAATCCGGGTCACGCCCGCGCTGCGGTAGCCGGCAAAACGCTCGGCTTCAATCGTGCCCGGGTTGGCTTCCATGGTGATTTCGATCTCCGGCTGAAACGGGATCCGTGCTTCAATCCCGCGCAGCAGTCGGCCGATGCCTTCGGCTGAAATCAGGCTTGGCGTACCGCCGCCGATAAAAATCGAATGCAGCGGGCGCGGGGCCTGATTGAGCTGATAACGTTCAATATCGGTATCGAGATCTTCCAGCAGGGCATCAATATACTCATCTTCCGGAATATCATTTTTCAGGGCGTGCGAGTTAAAGTCGCAGTACGGGCATTTCTGCACGCACCACGGAATGTGCACATACAGGCTCAGCGCCGGAGGAGTTAACATCACAGCTTCTGCTCTTCAATGGCAAACTGCTTTTGTTCTTCAATCGCCTGAAACAGCTTGTTAAGTGCCTGCCCACGGTGTGACAGCTGCTTCTTACGCGCCGGTTCAAGCTCTGCCGAAGCGCAGTTCTCTTGCGGTACAAAGAACACAGGATCATAGCCAAAACCGTTACTGCCCTGAGCCTGCTCCAGAATACGCCCTTCCCACTTACCGTGGCACACCAGCGGTGTCGGGTCGTCAGCGTGACGCATCAGTACCAGCACGCAGTGGAAACGCGCCGTGCGCTGCTCCTGCGGTACGCCCTGCATCGCCTCAAGCAGCTTATTGAGATTGTCGGCATCGGTCGCGCCAACACCTGCGTAACGGGCAGAATAGACACCCGGCGCACCGGCCAGGTAATCCACTTCCAGGCCTGAGTCATCAGCAATCGCCGCCATACCGGTCTCTTTGGCGGCGTGACGCGCTTTGATAATCGCGTTTTCGATAAAGGTGGTGCCGGTTTCTGCCACGTCAGAGACGTTAAATTCGCTTTGTGCGACCACGTCAAAACCAAATTCGGCCAGCAGGTCGGCCATTTCGCGTACTTTGCCCTGGTTGCCAGTGGCCAATACAATCTTGTTCATGCTTATCTCAATTTTGTTTACGGTTCTACATAAAATTTTTGGCTGAATTTGAGCTTGCCGGCGCCTTTCATCCCGGCGTTGACGTCAATGTCAAAGGTCAGGTTTTCTTCGTTACTGATCGGAAATTCAGCCAGATAATAAATCGCATCGCCTTCTTTCACCTCGCGAAACTCCAGCTCACGTATGTTGCCGATCAGGTTCTTGGCCTGGCCGGAGAGCTTAGCCTCGGTGGCCGGTTTACCCAGCGCGGCCGTATCGAGTACGCTGACGTTGAGGATGGCCGAGTAGCCATTACGGGTCAACTGGTACTGCGTGGCGACTTGCGGCGTGAGGAAGGTCGAGTTAAACGCCGAGTAGTGTACCTCAATATCCTTTATCGTGATCTGTTGTTGTGCGCTGGCCGGTAGCACGATGGCCATCAGCAGCAGGCCCAGAGCCCAGTGACGTGCGCTGAGCTGGCGCAGAGAATGTTTCAGATGCATAAGGGCTTTCTCCATAAAAGACCCACCCGGCCCGCAGGTTCGGGATGGTGATCAAATGGCACTGCTCTAAAAACAATCCCCACCATAAGGTGGGGAAGTATGTAATTAACTGAGCAGTGCCGCAACCGGCGGCGGCAGACAGACCGGAGCACTGATGCGCACTTGTTTGTGGCGGCCAAGCTCCCCTTTTTCTATCGCGATCAGTCCTTTCGCTACCTTACACTGTTTTGCTAGGAACTTACTGAGATGTGCGTTGGCTTTGCCGTCCACCGGCGGGGCGGTAATCGCCACTTTCAGCTCATCGCCATGTAAACCGACAATTGTGTCACGGCTGGCCTTGGGCTGAATATACAGCCGTAACACCAGATCGTCCCCGTCAAACCAGGCTGCTTTCATTATAGCTGATACCAGATAGGACCGATAAAGTCACCCATCAGGAAGTTAGCAAACTGCAGCACAATGAACAGCACCAGTACGCTGAGGTCAAAACCGCCCATCACAGGGATCACGCGGCGGATCGGCGCCAGCATCGGCTCGGTCAGCTGATGGAACACGTACTCCACCGGGCTGCGACCCTGGCTAACCCAGCTCAGAATTGCGCGCAGCAGCAGTACCCAGAACAGCAGGCCACCGGCCGCTTTAATCAGCGACAGCAGACCAAGCAGCAGGAAGTCAGCGCTGAATACCACACTGCCGCCGGAGGCGATCAGGATCAGGGCAACGTATTTGAGAATACACAACACATAACCGAACAAGATCGTGGCCAGATCCAGGCTGCCGACGGATGGAATAACACGGCGAAGCGGGCCGACTACCGGCTGGGTCGCTTTTACCACAAACTGGGAAAATGGGTTGTAGAAATCAGCACGCGCTGCCTGCAGCCAGATTCTAAGAATCACGACCATGATATAAAGATCAAACAGGGTGGAGATTAAAAAACTCATTGCATTCATAGGTTGCCCTTACTGCGTAGGATGATCGTTGGGTCTGACACGGCACAATTTACCACTGTCTGGCACGGGTGCGGCAGCGGAAGTATTGAGTGTGCACTAGGGTAATGAAACGATCGTTAATATTAAAATAATTTTTCCATCTCTTGTGCGCGGCTCACGGCAGCGCGCATCGCTTGCGCGACAATCTCACTGAGCTGATGCTCATTGAAAGTGCGGATGGCTTCGGCGGTGGTGCCGCCTTTCGAGGTCACCTGCTCACGCAGGGTCGACAGTTCAATCTGCGGATTGGCTTTAACCATCTCCGCAGCGCCTAGCGCTGACTGCTGCACCAGCAGACGCGCGGTTGCCGCGTCAAAGCCTTGGGCTATCGCTTCAGCCTGCATTGCTTCCATAAACAGGAAGAAATAGGCCGGGGCACTGCCTGCTGCAGCAATCACGCTATTGATGCCGGACTCTTGTTCTACCCAGCACACTTCACCCACGGCGCGCATCAGATCTGCGGTGAACACTTTATCCTGCTCGGCCACCTGCGGAGTCGCAAACAGACCGGCCATACCGCGGTTCACCAGCGAAGGGGTGTTTGGCATGACGCGCACCAGACGCAGTTGCGTTGCCAGCATCTCATTGAGACGCGCCGCCGACACACCAGCCGCAATCGAAATCACCAGCTTGCCGGAAAAATCGATCGCCTGCAGCGGCTTACAAACCTCAGCCATCAGCTGCGGTTTGACTGCCAGCACCACCACATCGGCTTCGCTGGCCGCCGCCAGGTTGTCACTGCTGGTGCGGATACCATAGTTCTGCTCCAGCGGCAGGCGGCGGGTTTCAGAAGGTGCGGTGGCAATGATGCTCTGCGCCGGATAGCCGCTGCTGACCAAACCTGCGATGATGGCGTGTGCCATGTTTCCTGCCCCGATAAAGGCGACGGTTCTTTGTTCCATGCTTCTCTTGTCCAATATTGTGGCTGCTGACCTGTGCTGATATCGGCCGATACCGGCTCAGAGCCGCAGACCTGAGTTCCAAATTCGTGTCACAACCAGACTGATGACTTAGGGTACAGTCTGTCTGCGCGGTGCACCCGCTTAAATCGTTACAGACGGTAAAACGGTGCGGCAAATGGTACGTTAACCACACCCTGGATCACGGCGCGGATTACCCTTTCTGGCTGTAATCGCGCTGACCAAAAATCGCGGTACCGATGCGCACAATGGTACTGCCGGCTTCAATTGCCGCGTCCATATCGCCGCTCATGCCCATCGACAGGGTATCAATGCCGTCAAACTTGTCCGCCAGTTGCTGTTTTAACGCGGCCAGTTGCTGAAAGGCGGCCAACTGCGACTGATAGTCGGTGACGTTCTCCGGAATTGACATCAATCCTCTTAACGTGAGGCCCGGCAGAGTAGAAATCAATTCCGCGAGCGGAAATAATTGCTGCGCACTGATGCCGGACTTAGAGGTTTCACCACTGGTATTCACCTGGATAAGCACCTGCAGCGGCGGCAGATGGGCCGGACGCTGTTCACTGAGGCGCTGGGCAATCTTGGCGCGGTCAATGGTGTGCATCCAGTCAAAGTGCTCGGCAATCAGGCGGGTTTTATTGGATTGCAGCGGGCCGATAAAATGCCATTCCAGATCGAGATCAGGATGTTGGGTGGCGAAAAACTGCACTTTATCGCAGCCTTCCTGGACATAGTTTTCACCAAAGCTGCGCTGGCCTGCCGCGGCAGCTTCCAGAATGGCTTCAACCGGTTTAGTCTTGCTCACTGCCAGAAGTTGCACTGAGCCTGGAGCGCGACCACACTTTTGTTGTGCGCTTGCGATCTGCGCCGTGATAAGTTCAAGATTTTGTTGAATACTACTCATAGCCGGACTTATTTGGGTCTGTTGACCATAGGAAAATTAAATGGATATCTCTGAATTACTGGAATTTAGTGTAAAACATAATGCGTCAGATCTACATCTTTCTGCAGGCGTTCCTCCGATGGTTCGTATCGACGGCGAGGTGAGAAAGCTTGGTGTGCCTGCTTTTAGCCATGCTGACGTGCATCGATTAATTTTTGAAATTATGAACGATGCCCAGCGCAGCGAGTATGAAGAACGGCTCGAAGTGGACTTTTCCTTTGAACTGCCGTCGGTCGGCCGTTTCCGGGTCAACGCATTTCATCAGGCGCGTGGTGCCTCAGCGGTGCTGCGGACCATCCCGACCACGATTCCAAGTTTAGAGCAGCTGGAAGCGCCGGAGATCTTCAGTAAAATCGCCAACTATGAGAAAGGCCTGGTGCTGGTCACCGGCCCGACCGGTTCCGGTAAATCGACCACACTGGCGGCGATGGTGGATTACATCAATGCCCACCATAATAAACATATCCTGACCATTGAAGACCCGATCGAGTTTGTCCATAGCAACAATAAATGCCTGATTAACCAGCGTGAAGTGCACCGCGATACCCATAGCTTTAAAAATGCGCTGCGCAGCGCGCTGCGTGAGGATCCGGATGTGATTCTGGTTGGTGAGCTGCGTGACCAGGAGACTATCAGCCTGGCGCTGACCGCCGCAGAAACCGGCCACTTAGTGTTTGGTACCCTGCACACCAGCTCGGCGGCGAAAACCATCGACCGGATTATCGATGTCTTCCCCGGCAATGATAAATCTATGGTGCGCTCCATGCTGTCGGAGTCACTGCGCGCGGTGATCGCCCAGAAGCTGCTCAAACGGGTCGGGGGCGGCCGGGTGGCCTGTCATGAGGTGATGCTGGCCACTCCGGCGATCCGTAACTTGATCCGCGAGGATAAAGTGGCGCAGATGTACTCGATTATCCAGACCGGTGCCATGCACGGCATGCAGACCATGGAGCAGAATGCCAAGCAGCTGCTGGCGAAAGGGCTGGTGGATCAGGCTGAAGTGCAGCAAAAAATCGCCACCGATATTGCTGGGTTTTAAGCAGCTGGCCGAGCGTTTATGAGTAATCAGGATAAAGAGAGCATGATGCAACTCGATGAGTGCCTGCAGGGCATGGTGACGCGTAAAGCGTCCGATATCTATATCACGGTCGGCGCGCCGCTGCTGTACCGGGTCAACGGCGCACTGGAGGCTGAGGGCAGTGCACTTGGCTCGGCTCAGGTCGGGCAACTGCTGGATGCGATGATGGACAGTGCCCGCCAGCAAGAGTTTGCCGCCAGCCATGAAGCTAATTTTGCCCTGGTGCGTGACTTTGGCCGTTTCCGGGTCAGTGCTTTTATGCAGCGCGAGCAGCCGGGCGCGGTGATCCGCCGCATCGAAACCGACATCCCGACCTTTGAGCAGCTCGATTTGCCGCCGGTACTGAAAGATCTGGCACTGGCCAAGCGCGGCCTGGTGCTGGTGGTGGGAGCGACCGGCTCCGGTAAGTCGACCACCCTGGCGGCGATGACCGGCTATCGCAATGCCGAGCGCAGCGGGCATATCCTCAGCGTGGAAGATCCGATTGAGTTCGTTCATCCCCATCAGCGCAGTATCGTGACCCAGCGTGAAGTCGGCCTGGATACCGACAGTTTTGAAGTGGCGCTGAAAAACTCGCTGCGTCAGGCACCGGACATGATCGTCATCGGGGAGATCCGCACACGTGAGACGATGGAATACGCCATGACCTTTGCCGAAACCGGCCATCTGTGTCTGGCTACCCTGCACGCTAATAATGCCAACCAGGCGCTGGAGCGCATTTTACATCTGGTCAGCAAAGAGCGCCGCGAGCAGTTTCTGTTTGATCTGTCGCTCAACCTGCAAGGGATTATCGCGCAGCAATTGCTGGCGGATAAACAGGGTCAGGGGCGGCACGGGGTGTTTGAAATATTGCTCAACAGCCCGCGCGTGGCGGATCTTATCCGGCGCGGCGATCTGCATGAACTGAAAGCGACCATGGCCAAATCACGTGAGAACGGCATGCAGACCTTTGATCAGGCGCTGTATCAGCTGGTGGCAGAGGATAAAATCGATGAGCAGGAAGCGCTGCACAGTGCCGATTCGGCCAATGATCTGCGTCTGATGCTCAAAACCCGCTCGGGCACAGAGGGTTCTGCGCTGTCCGGCGGTTCACTGGCGAATGTGCAGATTGATATGGACTAAGTTTATATGGACCAAGTTTATGTGGACCAAGTTTATATGGACTAAGTGTATATGGATTCAGCGCCCGGGGTGATGGGGAATGATAAAAAACAGCCGAAGCAGGCTGTTTTTTACATGCTGTTGCTGGAGCAGGATGGAAATGCTGCGCAGTCAGTCGCTATTCGCCCCACAGAGTTTCGAACCAGCTTTCCAGGATCACCACCGCCGACTGGCAGTCGACGTTGCCTTTGCTCAGCGCTTTGTAGCCGCCCATCGAGAACAGCTCGGCGCGCGCTTCGGCAGTTGACAGCCGTTCATCATGCAGTTCGACCGGCAGGCCGTAGCGGCCGTGCAGCCGCTGGGCAAACTTCTTGGCGCGCGGGGTAATGGTTTCCAGCGCTTTGCCTTGCAGGTCAGTCGGCAGGCCAACCACCAGCAGATCGGGTTGCCACTCTTTGATCTGCTTTTCAATCTCATCCCAGTTGGGAATGCCATCGTTGGCTTTAAACGCTTTCAATGGTGAGGCGGTGCCAGTGATTTCCTGGCCAATGGCGCTGCCGATACTCTTAGTACCGAAATCAAACGCCATAATAGTGCGTGACATAGGGTGTTTCTCTTAAATTGCGCGCCGCTCAGGCGTGTCCGGTCTGGGTGGACAGCTGGTGCGGATTAATACCCAGTTTCTGAATCGCTTTATTCCACTTTTCATGCACCGGGGTGTTAAAGATCAGCTCCGGATCGGCTTCAATCGTCAGCCAGGAGTTTTCCGCCAGTTCATCTTCGAGCTGACCCGGCGACCAGCCGGAGTAGCCCAGTGCGACAATGTAGCCGCTTGGCTCGGCATCGGTGCCCAGTACCGTCAGAATATCTTTTGAGGTGGTGACACTGATCTCGTTGGTCATATGAATGCTCGATTCATAATGATCTTTCGGACGGTGCAGAATAAAACCGCGATCTTCCGAAATCGGCCCACCGTTAAATACCGGACGTTTCAGGCTGTCAGCGTGTGACTGCGGATACGCCGCTTCCACTTCAACCTGCTCGAGCATCCCGCCGACAGTGACATCAATCGGAGCATTGATCATCAGCCCCATCGCCCCCTCTTCATTGTGTTCACAGATGTAAATCACACTGTGCTTGAAGTAAGGATCCTGCATGCTCGGCATGGCGACGAGAAAATGGTTGGTCAGGTTCATCTGTGTCTCCACTTGCAAGGGCCGGCACTGCGGTATTTGCACCGCGAGTGAGGCCCAATTTTCAGGAGCGGAGCTCCTTACAATGACAAGGCTTTGATACGACGCTCAATCGCGTCCATCAGTTTACCTGTGATTGAGATATCGAAGGCCGCCTCAATCTCGCGTACGCAAGTCGGGCTGGTCACGTTAATCTCAGTCAGTTTATCGCCAATGACGTCAAGGCCGACAAAGATCAGACCTTTTTCTTTTAGTACCGGTGCCACGGTTTCGGCAATCTTGCGATCAGTGTCGCTGATCGGGCGTGCTTCACCACGACCACCGGCAGCCAGGTTACCACGGGTTTCACCGGCGGCCGGAATACGAGCCAGACAGTAAGGCATCGGTTCACCATCCACCACCAGGATACGTTTGTCACCGTTGCTGATATCCGGCACGAACGTCTGTGCCATGCAGTAGTTTTGTCCCTGGTTGGTCAGCGTTTCAATGATCACCGACACGTTCGGATCGCCTTGCTTGACCCGGAAAATCGAGGCGCCGCCCATGCCGTCGAGAGGCTTAAGGATAATGTCACCATGCTGCTCGCGGAACGCTTTAATCTTCTCGGCTTTACGCGTCACCATCGTGGTCGGCGTCAGTTCCGGGAACCAGGCAGTGAACAGTTTTTCGTTACAGTCACGCAGGCTTTGTGGCTTGTTGACCACCAGGGTACCTTCTTCTTCTGCACGTTCCAGAATGTAGGTCGCGTAAATGTATTCAGTATCAAACGGAGGATCTTTACGCATCAGCACGGCGTCGAGTTCAGACAGGGCGATGGATTGCTCGGACTTGAATTCATACCAGCCGGTTGGATCTTCTTTCAGCTCGACAACTTTGGTGTCAGCCATGGCGACGCCTTGATCTAAGTGTAGATCATTCATCTCCATATAATGAATCTCATAACCGCGACGTTGCGCTTCTAGCATCATGGCGAAGCTGGTGTCTTTTTTGATGTTAATGGACGAAATCGGGTCCATTACGATGCCGAGTTTAATCATGCTCATCTCCGTTAGCCAAGATCGCCGAAGCGAACTTGCAGGGCTGTAATTGCGGTTAAGGCTGCGGTTTCGGTGCGCAGTACGCGCGGGCCGAGCAGCGTTTCTTCAAATTGGTGATCGCGGGTCATCTTGATCTCTTGTGATGACAGGCCGCCTTCCGGGCCAATCAGCAGGCGCACTTTGCTTACCGGCTGTGGCAGGGTATTGATGGAATATTTAGCGCGCGGATGCAGGTTGAGTTTGAGCGCGTCGCTCTGCTCGCCACACCACTCTTCCAGGCTCATGATCGGACGAATTTCCGGCACGATATTACGGCCACACTGTTCACAGGCGCTGATGGCTATCTTCTGCCATTGCTGCAGTTTCTTCTCAAACCGTTTCGGATCCAGCTTGACGCCGCAGCGCTCAGAGATGAGCGGTGTGATGGTGTTGACGCCGAGCTCGACCGATTTCTGAATGGTGAACTCCATTTTATCGCCACGGGAAATGACTTGTCCCAGATGGAGATCGAGCGGGGACTCAATACTGTTCTCAACCCGCTCAGAAAGTTCGACCACCACCTGCTTCTTACCGGATTCGGTAATCACAGCCGGAAATTCCGCGCCACTGCCGTCAAACAGCAGGACTTCCTGACCCGGTTGCATGCGCAGTACGCGCCCGATGTGACCGGCCGCATCTTCACTCAAAGTGAGCGCGCCAAGATGAGTAATAGGGTGCGGGTGATAAATACGGGGAACTCGCATGCTGGTATTCCTGAAATATGCTAATTATCTGGCCCTTAAGATGGGCGCTTTACAGCAAAAAAACAAGGGGCAATCGCGGATTGCCCTTGTTTTGGCACAAAGTCAGTTTTGGCGCAAAGTCAGCATGGTCATCTGTCAGCATAGTCATAGACCGCTTGCGGCTGGGCAGTCAGGCTGTGGTGTGGCCGCGCGGATTAACGCGCAGATGATAAAGCGCGTACGATTAAGGTTTGGCGCTCAGTGCGTAGCTGCGGCACTGCTCGATGACATACGGGTTGTGGTTGCCCTGAATGCGTTCGATACGCTGATCGCGCACGCACTCCCACTGGTTAACCGGATACTGGCGGTTCCAGGCCTGCATCAACTGAGCCTGGGCCTTGGAGAGACGAAAACCGTAGCGGTCGCTCATATACAGATAGGTCCGTGCAATCGCGCCGCGCGCGCGCTCCGGCGGCATCACCCGGCGCTGTTTAAAGTTGACCTGTACTTCGCAGCGGCCGTAAGTCGCACCGTCGATGCCGTTCCACTGGCTGAAGTTGAGATTGGATCGGTCGCCGTTCACCTCACCGATCGCCGGGGTCAGATTGTGCAGATCCGCTTCCATACGCTTGAAGGTGGCGTCATGACGTGAGCACTCTTTGCGCCCGCCTTTTTGCCAGCATTGCAGCTGGTGGCCAAACTGCCAGGCCGGAACAACGTGTTCCCATTCGATGCGACTGGCACGTTTTTGCTGTTTGCGCACCTGATAGCCACAACTCTGCAGATCCGGTGTGCCTTTTTTGCCCTGCCAGGTGATGTTACAGCCACAGTAAAAGCTGACCGGATGATCCTGATAAATCGTCAGTGCGGCCTTTTTGGCCTGATAAAAAGAGGTCGGTGCTGAAGCCCAGGCTGCCGAAACCAGGCTGCTTAAGCCCAGCGCAAGTAATAAACGCAACATAGTAAAGACTGGTTATAGTGTGATTTTTTCCAGTCTATCACTCATAAATGGCAGTTTGAGCAGATGTTTTTATCATTACGGAACGCAGCGCACTGTCTGACCAAAACTTGCGCGCTGCGGTGGCCGTTAACATATAACGTCCGATAAAATCAGGCTCGGCAATGGCCGCACAGACGCAGCTTTAAGAGAGTTGTTTGCCGGTGAAGGTCAGAGTTTGCTGGCACTGCTGGCAGCGGTACACCGCCTGATTGCGCAGCACTTTATTGTGGCGGCGCACCGAGAGCGGATAACGGTTACAGGCACACAGATACTCAAAGGTCTTGCCCTGTACTGAGGCGACCGAGAAACGGTGGGTGGTATTGGCGGGCACGCCAAATACCTCAGTCATGATGTGTTGCCACTCGCTGCCGTGCGGGCGCACCCGGCCGTAAATCTGATAGGTGATCAGGTGGGCGATTTCATGCGGCACCACTTCCTCGATGAAAGCGTGCGGGTTTTCGCCAAACAGCACCGGATTGAGACGGATCTCCTGCAACTGCAGATAGGCTTTGCCGGCCACTTTACCGCGCAGTTGAAAGCTCAGCTTTGGAGTGGCAAAGGGACGCTTAAAATAGCGCTCGGCTTTGTCGATACAACGTTGAATTTGCGCTTTGGCGCGATACTGCAGTTCAAAATCGACCACAAACAGGGACTCCGGCGAAGCGTGCTCAGTAACGGCGTGTGGTCACGGGGGCACGAGAGAAAAGATAAAAAAAACCTCAGCATTTGGCTGAGGTTTTATCATAACACTGTTGACCGTACTCGCTGTAGTATCCAGTGGACGGGACAGTGAGTCAGGTTGGAGACCTTTGATATCAGTGTCATTTGTTACACATTGTCCGCTTGTGGCCAGGATTAGCCGTCATGTTTCTTCTTGATGATCGCATGGTAGGCGTGCCAGGTGCTGTAGCCGAGAATCGGCATAGTAAACAGCATACCGATACCGTAGGTGGCAAAGCCAATCAGGATCCCGCCGCCAATCACCCCGGCCCAGACGATCATGGCCGGAATGTTGGACTTCACCGCGTTAAAGCTGCTGAACACGGCGGTCATCACATCGACGCGGCGCTCCATCATCAGCGGAATCGAAAACGCCGAGATACTGAAGATGACACAGGCAATCACGAAACCGACCAGCGAGCCAATCACCAGAAACGGCAGGAAGTCGGTCAGCGGCGCGCCCTGCACCGACGGATAGAGCGCGTGCAGCAGCGCGGCAATCCGCATCCAGAAAATCATCGCCACGGCCAGCATCACCGCAAATGCCCACTGTGAACTGGAGTTACGGGTAATGGCTTTAATCGAATGGAGCAGACCGGCGGAGTGGCCTTTCTCCCGTTCCCAGCTCGCGGCGTACAAACCGAGCGCAAGGAAAGGGCCAATCAGCATATAGATCACCAGACTGGGCAGAATGACCAGGTGGGTGCCTTGCCACTGCACCAGCAGCACAATACCGATCGCGGCGGCCATAAAGCACAGCCCGTAGAACGCGCTGATGAGCGGCATGCGGATAAAGTCATGCAGGCCGAGCGCCAGCCAGTGAAACGGAGCAGACACACTCACCGAGTTACATGGCAGCGTGCGGGCGTATTCCTGTGGACCGACTTCTTTTTGCTTATGGTCGAAGTCGGAAGAGTGAACCGTACGAGGCATAAATCCTCCCTGATCGATTAGGCACAGCAGTGGGATAAGGAACGCAGCCAGCGGGGTGCCTTGCAAGAGCGTGGTGTCTTGAAGAGGAAAGTCCCCCGGGCAGCGCAGTATCAATTCTATCGGTATTCATTATTTCGTCTGTTGGTATGAACGATTGCGTCTGTTGGTATTAACTATTCAGTCTGTTCGTATTAACTATTGCTGACGTGCAGCAAAAACACAAATAAACGAATAAAATTTAACCAGGAAATAGCAGATTGAAAGCACTGATAGGCAGCGAGCTAAGCGGGCAAGTAAGCGGGCAAGAAAGAGGGGTAATAAAAAAGCCCTGGCGCGATGGCAAGGGCTTTGAAATGTGGCGCTTTATGATGTGCGCTGACTGAACTTATGTCCGTTGAAAGAACTTATTTCAGACCGGCGAAGTCACGCAGTTCAGCGGCTTTGTCAGTGGCTTCCCAAGGGAACTCTTCGCGGCCGAAGTGACCGTATGCTGCGGTCTTCTTGTAGATAGGTTGCAGCAGGTTCAGCATCTCTTGCAGACCGTACGGACGCAGATCGAAGAACTGACGTACCGCTTCAATGATGATGTCGTGTGAGACTTTTTCAGTACCGAACGTTTCCACCATGATTGAGGTTGGATCCGCAACACCGATAGCGTAAGACAGCTGGATCTCACAGCGGTCAGCCATACCGGCAGCAACAATGTTTTTCGCTACGTAACGCGCGGCGTACGCTGCACTGCGGTCTACTTTTGATGGATCTTTACCAGAGAATGCACCACCACCGTGACGTGCTGCGCCGCCGTAAGTATCAACGATGATCTTACGACCGGTCAGGCCACAGTCACCCATAGGACCACCGATAACGAAACGGCCGGTTGGGTTGATGAAGAATTTTGTCTCTTTGTTCAGCCATTCAGCTGGCAGAACCGGCTTAATGATCTCTTCCATCACCGCTTCACGCAGATCCGGGGTAGAGATTGAATCACAGTGTTGCGTTGACAGAACCACCGCGTCGATACCGACGATCTTGCCCTGGTCGTACTGGAAAGTGACCTGAGATTTTGCATCCGGACGCAACCACGGCAGGGTGCCGTTCTTACGCACTTTCGCCTGACGCTCAACCAGACGGTGAGAGTATGTAATTGGTGCAGGCATCAGCACGTCAGTTTCGTTACATGCATAACCGAACATGATGCCCTGGTCGCCGGCGCCCTGTTCTTTAGGGTCAGATTTGTCGACGCCCTGGTTGATGTCTGGAGACTGTTTACCGATGGTGTTCAGTACCGCACAAGAGTCCGCATCGAAACCCATGTCTGAGTGGGTGTAGCCAATTTCACGTACGGTTTCACGCGTCAGCTCTTCGATATCAACCCAAGCTGAAGTGGTGATTTCACCACCGACCATAACCATGCCGGTTTTCACGTAAGTTTCACAAGCAACACGTGCTTTTGGATCTTGTTCCAAAATGGCATCTAAAACCGCATCAGAGATTTGGTCTGCGATTTTATCCGGATGGCCTTCTGATACTGATTCAGAAGTAAACAGGTGCTTAGCCATGATTGCTCCAATTCTATAATCAAAAGAGCAGTGCGCCGTGGTCACTGCTCTGTAAAATCGTTCATTATGTAGGCGTTTCTACATCTAGACGTCTATTCTAGTTTTGAATGCTTAAATTACAAGCTCTTTTTTTGTCTGATTGCTAACCAAACGTTTGCTTATCGGCAGGACTTTTGCAGGCTTTGTGCATCAATATGTCGTAAAGCATTGCAAAATTGGAACAAAGCGCCAGCAAAAGGTTTGCAGTGCCGATCCGGCTTTGCGACAATATCGGCCAATTTTCTCCCCGATTGACCTCAACGTCACGCCCTGAAAGCGGCTTGGTGAGGTCAATTGGCGACCGACGGATATTTTTTCGCATATTGCTTTAGGAGCTGACATGTCTTCCCGTAAACAACTGGCTAACGCAATCCGCGCGCTGAGCATGGATGGTGTACAACAGGCTAACTCTGGTCACCCAGGCGCCCCGATGGGCATGGCTGACATCGCTGAAGTGCTGTGGCGCAGTCACCTGAACCACAATCCGCAAAACCCGAACTGGGCTGACCGTGACCGCTTCGTGCTGTCCAATGGCCACGGCTCTATGCTGATCTACTCTCTGCTGCACCTGAGTGGCTACGAGCTGTCAATCGACGACCTGAAAAACTTCCGTCAGCTGCACTCGAAAACCCCGGGTCACCCTGAATACGGTTACGCACCAGGCATCGAGACCACCACAGGTCCGCTGGGTCAGGGTATCACTAACGCCGTGGGTATGGCGATTGCGGAAAAAGCGCTGGCCGCGCAGTTCAATAAAGAAGGTCACGACATCGTTGACCACTTTACTTATGCATTCCTGGGCGACGGCTGTCTGATGGAAGGCATCTCGCACGAAGCATGTTCTCTGGCCGGTACGCTCGGTCTGGGCAAACTGATTGCCTTCTGGGATGACAACGGCATCTCTATCGACGGTCACGTTGAAGGCTGGTTCTCTGACGATACGCCAAAACGTTTCGAAGCTTACGGCTGGCACGTTATCCCGGCAGTAGACGGTCACGATCCAGAAGCGATTAATGCCGCTATCGAAGCCGCACAGGCGGAAACCGGTCGTCCGACCCTGATCTGTACCAAGACCATCATCGGTTTTGGTTCACCAAACAAAGCGGGCTCACACGACTGTCACGGCGCTCCGCTGGGCGCAGACGAAATCAAAGCTGCGCGTGAATTCCTCGGTTGGGAATACGGCGCGTTTGAAATCCCGGCCGATATCTACGCCGAGTGGGATGCCAAAGAAGCCGGCGCAGCCAAAGAAGCCGCCTGGAATGAAAAATTTGCAGCCTACGCTGAGGCTTACCCGGCCGAAGCGGCGGAATACCAGCGCCGCATGGCCGGTGATCTGCCGGCTGACTGGGAACAAGTGACCAGCGCAGTGATTGCTGATCTGCAAGCCAATCCGGCCAACATCGCGTCACGTAAAGCGTCCCAAAACGCGCTGGAAGCGTTCGGTAAGATCCTGCCTGAATTCATGGGCGGCTCAGCCGACCTGGCTCCGTCTAACCTGACCATGTGGTCTGGCTCTAAGTCGCTGACTCACGAAGATTTCGCCGGAAACTACATCCACTATGGTGTACGTGAATTCGGTATGACCGCCATCATCAACGGTATTGCCCTGCACGGTGGTTTCGTGCCTTACGGCGCGACTTTCCTGATGTTCATGGAATACGCACGTAACGCGATGCGTATGGCGGCGCTGATGAAGATTCAGAACATCCAGGTCTACACTCACGACTCCATCGGTCTGGGTGAAGATGGCCCGACTCACCAACCGGTCGAGCAAGTAGCGTCACTGCGTATGACACCAAACATGAGCACGTGGCGCCCGTGTGACCAGGTCGAATCTGCGGTCGCGTGGAAACTGGCTATCGAGCGTAAAGATGCGCCATCGGCGCTGATCTTCTCGCGTCAGAACCTGGCTCAGCAAGAACGCAGCGCGCAGCAAGTGGCGGACATCGCCAAAGGCGGTTACATTCTGCAAGATTGTGCCGGCAAACCTGAGCTGATCCTGATCGCGACCGGCTCTGAAGTGGAACTGACCGTACAAGCCGCAGCGCAACTGACTGCCGCAGGTAAGCAGGTTCGCGTGGTGTCTATGCCATCGACGGACACCTTCGACAAGCAGGATGCGGCTTACCGTGAAGCGGTACTGCCATCAGACGTCACGGCACGTATCGCGGTTGAAGCGGGCATCGCAGACTTCTGGTACAAGTACGTCGGCTTTGGCGGTCGTATCATCGGTATGACTACTTTCGGTGAATCTGCACCAGCGGGCGAGCTGTTCAAGATGTTCGGCTTCACGGCGGAAAACGTGGTCAATACGGCGAACGAACTGCTGGCGTAAGCCGGGTTTAATACGCAATGAAACCCAAGGCCCTGCTCACTGAGCAGGGCCTTTTTCGTTTAAGGCATGCTAGCGACATGCTTATTTCCACTCATCGGGGCAGGCGGCGCGCAGCGCATCAATAAACAGGCGCAGCCGCAACGGATGGCGTCCGGTCGGGTAGTAGCAGTTGATATTGGAAGGGGCGGCTGACCACTGCGGCAGACAGACCGCGATACTGCCCGGATGATGCTTTTCATAGCTTTGTGCCACCCAGTTGGGCAGCAGGCCGATACCGCGCCCTTTGGCAATGGTGTCGATCTGCATGTAGAGACTGTCGCACTGCAGGCGGCTCTCTTTGGCCGGCAGCACATAATCGCCCAGTTGCGGGTGGGTCAGCGTCAGCGCTTCGTGGCGCAGCGCGACCAGGTCAATCCAGGCGTGCTGCGTCAGATCGCGCGGATGGCCGGGCTGGCGATGCTGCTCAAG
The DNA here is from genome assembly GCF_029962385.1 of Vibrio sp. ABG19. Classification (NCBI taxonomy): domain Bacteria; kingdom Pseudomonadati; phylum Pseudomonadota; class Gammaproteobacteria; order Vibrionales; family Vibrionaceae; genus Vibrio; species Vibrio sp. ABG19. The sequence goes on from NZ_CP071708.1 coordinate 1,664,973, forward strand.
ATAAGCTGGGGAGGCATAGACGGCGCAGCGCCACTCTCCGAGCAGTTCGCGCCGGTAGCCAGCCGGACCGATATCGCCGATCCAGATAATCAAATCCGGTTCCAGCGCCTGTTCACCATGCTGAAACTGACTGTAGAGACGCACACGCAACTGCGGATGTTGCAGCATAAATTCATCCAGTACCCGGCTCATCCAGCCGCGGGTCAGGTTAGGATGAACGACCAGGGTCATTTCACCGCTGACCTCATGGTTGAGCTCGTGCAGGGCTTCCTGACTTTTATTGGCCAGATCAAGCAACTGCTCAGAGTAGGTGGCAAATACTTCGCCGGCTTTGGTCAGCGCCAGGCGGTTGCCCTGGCGTGTGACCAGAGCCTGGCCTAAGTCTTCTTCTAACTGAGTCAGACGGCGGCTGAGCGTGGATTTAGGCTGGTTGAGGGCTTTGGCCGCTCCGGTCAGGCTTTTGTGTTGGCAGAGCGCATGGAAGGCGCGCACTGCACTGAGATCCTGCATTTTTCTTTCCTCTTCGGGCCGAGGTGACAACAAAAATTAGGCTTTGTTCCATAACTGGGCCTAAGTATTCCACATCTTGCCCTATTCATGCACTCCTTTTTGTGAATAATTCTCATCTTGATTTTGATAATTATTTTCATTTAAAGCAGAAAGGAGTGTCAGATGTACACATGGACGCCATCTAGAGTCTCATTAGCAGTATCCCTCGGCCTGGTTTGTCAATTCCCGGCTCTGGCCAATGAGGCGCAAGATCAGGCTCACGAAACTGTGGTGGTCACCGCCTCGGGCTTTGAGCAGAATATTACCCGTGCCCCGGCAACCATCTCGGTGATCACCGCTGAAGATATCGAAAAAAAGTCCTACACCGACATCACTGATGTGTTAAAAAATATTTCCGGGGTGCAAGTCTCCGGTGGTGGTGTAGAGCAGTCGATCATGATTCGCGGTATGTCATCTGATTACACCTTGTTCCTGATTGACGGCCGTCCGGTACAAGGCAACGATGCCTTTGGCCTTAATGGCACCCAGGCTGGTACGCCGATTAACTTTTTGCCTCCTGTTTCGCAAATCGAGCGTATCGAAGTCATCCGTGGTCCGGCGTCATCCTTGTACGGCTCGGATGCGATGGGCGGCGTGATTAACGTGATCACCAAGAAAGTCGGCAATGAGTGGAGCGGCAGCATCACCACGGAATACAACCTGGCCGACAGCTCGAACAAAGTGAATGAAGATTCCACCCAGACCAGCGTGGCGCTCAATGCGCCGTTGATCGATGATACGCTCTCACTGCAGTTCACCGGTTCTTACCTCAATCAGGACGAAAGCCACTTTATCGGCAGCGATGACAGTGAAGCGTCCGATCCGGAATACAAACGCCGCAACTTCAGCACTAAGCTCAACTGGAGCGTGAATGAGCAAAACAACCTGACATTCGGCTACAGCCGTGCCGAGCAGGAGCGCACCCATAACCCGGGCGTGAGTATTGCGAAAACCGTCACCAACCGCGACGGCAGCATCAGTGATGCGGAGCAGAGCTACAGCAAATCCATCCGTGACACCTATTTCCTTGAGCATGAAGGTCACTATGATCGCATGCGCGTTAAATCTTACGTCAACTACGACCACTCCGAGAACCCGTCGCGGGTGAACGAAAATACCGGTAACGGTATCGACTTCGATGTGCTGACCCTGAACTCACAAGCCAACTGGTTCTGGGACGCCAATACCCTGACGGTCGGCGCGACCTACAAAAACGAAAAACTGGAAGATGGTGCGACCAATGGCTTGTCTGAGCCTGTGGTCGCCGACGCCGATGCCATCAACACCATGGAACGTTACCAGTACTCGATTTTTGCCGAAAATGAATGGCTGCCGATGGATGACTGGTCAATTGTGCTGAGCGGCCGTTTTGATGACAACGAAGCGTTTGGTAACCACTTCAGCCCGAAAGTGTACACCGTCTACGGCCTGACCGATGCCTGGGTGGTCAAAGGCGGGGTGACTTCCGGCTACAAAGCGCCGAGCCTGCGCCAGAGCGCAACCGATTTTGGTTCCACCTCGCGCGGTGGTGTGATCATCGGTAACCCGGATCTAAAACCGGAAACCAGTATCAACTATGAAATCGGCCTTGGCTTTGACGACAGCTATGATTCGGGTATCTCCGCCACGCTGACCGCGTATCTGACCGAGTTTGAAGACAAGATCAACCGCACCGGCCGTATCTGTGAAGCCAACGTCGAGTGTAACTACGGCGGCACTGTCTATCCGGCGCACCAATACGGTTATACCGCCTACGAAAACATCGCTAAAGCGGAAATGTCCGGTATTGAAGCGACCATGGATTACCAGATCAACGAAGATGTGCTGCTGCGCCAGTCGTACACCTTTACCAAAACCGAGCAGAAGAGCGGTGAGTACAAAGGTGAGCCGCTCAATGATGTGGCGAAACACATGTACAACGCGTCAGTGGAATGGCAGGCAACGGAGAAACTGCTGCTCTGGACCCAGGGTAACTACCGCAGCAAAACCACCGGTCGCTGGCAGACCGGCACCAGCGGCAGCTCAAGCAACGGCCTCAAGATCCCGGGCTATACCCTGTTTGACCTCGGTCTGGTGTACAAAATCAAACAAGACATCAGCCTGAAAGCAGGCGTGTACAACGCGTTTAACAAAGAGATCAACCCGGAGAAAGACGAGAACTACCGTTACATCCTCGATGGTCGTAAGTACAACCTGGCGCTGACCATGCGCTTCTAAGTTGACAGAGTAAAGGCGGGAGGCCCGGAGAATAAAATACCGGCCTTCCGCTTTATCGTGAGCAAACCTGACTATATAAGAGAACAGCAATGAAAATATTGGCAGTTGGCCTGGCGGTTGTCGCCAGCGTATTGAGTTTTATCCAGCCTGCGCTGGCGTTTCCGCTGACCGTGCAGCACAAGCAGGGCACGACGACCGTTGAGCAGGCACCGCAGCGTGTGGCTGTGTTTGACCTGGCAACCCTGGATACCATGAATGCCCTGGGTGTCAGCGCCGCGGGCGTGCCGGACACTTTTATGCCGCAATACCTCAGCCACTACTCAGGAGACGACGTCACTAAAATTGGCGATCTGTTCAAGCCCGATTACGATGCGCTGAAACAGCTGCAGCCGGACTTAATCATCGTTGCCGGCCGTTCGTCACGTGCTTACGAGGAGCTGAGCAAACTGGCGCCGACACTGGATCTGAGCATTGATGCTGGCCACTTCGTGCAAGGCATGCAGCATAATCTGGCACTGCTCGGCACCCTGTTCAACCAGCAGGAAAAAGCGCAGCAACTGAGTGTCGAATTCAATAACAAACTGCACAGCCTGCATGCGCAAGCGGCCAAACAAGGCCCGGCACTGGTGCTGTTTACCATTAACGGCCATGTGATGTTGCATGCGCCGGGTGAGCGTTTTGGTATGCTGTATGACCTGACCGGCCTCAAATCTGTGGTACCGGCCGTGGAAGCGGCAGAGCCGAAACCACGTGCCAAACCAGGCTCAGAAGAAGCCAAGCAGCAACAGGCTGAGCGTCAGCAGCGTCTGGATGCGGCCCTGGCTGAAAACCCTAGCTGGCTGTTTGTGCTGGATCGCGGCGCGGCGACCGGTGGTCAAGGTAAAGCGGTGGAAACTCTGTCAGCAATGGACAAGATCACCGCGACGACGGCATGGCAAAAAGAGCAGGTTTACTACCTCAACCCGAAAGAGTGGTACCTGGCCCTGGGCGGCTATCAGAGTGTAGTCAAAACCCTCAACGATCTGAGCAGTCGTTTTGAGCAGTAAGCCTGCCTGATTAAGATTGAACACTGTCCTGTTTCAAGCCCGGCCATGGTGCCGGGCTTCTTTATGCGCCGAAATTAGGCATAGAGCGGCTTAATTAATCACTGGGTGTACAGTAAACCAGCCCGGCTGGGAGCGGTTTCACTCCAAAACAAGCAGAAAAGATAGCCGCTGGCGGCGGATTTTTGGTGAATCAACGGACGTTTCTCGCTACCATCACAGCACAAGGAATAAGGGATAGTGAACCGATGTTAAAAGTGGCGATCAACGGATTCGGACGCATTGGCCGTAACGTGCTGCGGGCTGTGTACGAAAGTGGCAAAAACCAACACATTAAAGTGGTGGCGGTGAATGAGCTTGCCAAGCCCGAAGCCATGGCGCACCTGTTGCAATATGACACCAGTCATGGCCGGTTTGGTAAAAAAATCAGCCACGATCAGGAACACATGTATATTCATCATGACAACGGCGACTTTGACCGGGTGCGTATTCTGCATCTGGCTGAAATACCGCTGCTGCCGTGGCGCGATCTTGATGTCGACATCGTGCTCGATTGTACCGGCGTGTACGGATCGCGTGCCGATGGACTGCAACATATTGAGGCCGGCGCCGGCAAGGTGCTGTTTTCCCATCCTGGTGCAGCGGACATCGATAACACCATCATCTATGGTGTGAACCACGACACCCTGAGCGCTGATCAGCACATCGTTTCCAACGGTTCCTGTACCACCAACTGCATCGTACCAATCATCAAGGTCCTCGACGATGCGTTCGGCATTGACTCCGGCACCATCACCACCATTCACTCATCAATGAATGATCAGCAGGTCATCGATGCTTATCACAGTGACCTGCGCCGTACCCGTGCGGCCAGCCAGTCGATCATTCCGGTCGATACCAAACTGCACAAAGGGATCGAACGGATATTTCCGAAATTTTCCAACAAATTTGAAGCCATTTCGGTGCGCGTGCCGACCGTAAATGTGACCGCGATGGATTTAAGCGTTACCTTGAACACAAATGTGAAAGTTAATGACGTAAATCAAACCATAGTACAGGCGTCTCAGTGTACATTAAGCAACATTGTTGACTATACTGAAGCGCCGCTCGTTTCCATCGATTTTAACCATGATCCGCACAGTGCGATTGTGGACGGAACCCAGACACGGGTAAGTAACGGGCAACTGGTCAAAATGCTGGTCTGGTGCGACAACGAATGGGGATTTGCTAACCGTATGCTCGATACTGCGTTAGCGATGCAGGCCGCGCAATAGCGCTTTAGCCTGGTGAGGCGGTTGCCCCCGAATGGGGAGAACGCTGCCCCTGATTGGGGAAAAATATTTATTTTTAGCATTGAAATAAATATCATGATCCCCATATCCTAAGTAATTTGAACATTGACTAAGTAGTTTGAAAATTGACTAACTTAGTTTAAAAATTGACTAAGCAGTTTAAGAATTGACAGGTTCGGCAGGATCGCCGAACTGACGAAAACTTTATTTTCTTTGAATATTTGAGAGGACAAACCATGTCTGTAATCAAGATGACTGACCTGGATCTGGCAGGTAAACGCGTATTTATCCGTGCTGACCTGAACGTACCAGTAAAAGATGGCAAAGTGACTTCTGATGCACGTATCCTGGCATCACTACCAACGATCAAGCACTGCCTGGAAGCTGGCGCGAAAGTAATGGTGACATCTCACCTGGGTCGTCCTACTGAAGGCGAATACGCAGAAGAGTTCTCTCTACAGCCTGTTGTGAACTACCTGAACGACGCGCTGGACTGCGAAGTGAAACTGGCGAAAGAGTACCTGGAAGGTCTGGAACTGAACGCTGGTGAACTGGTTGTTCTGGAAAACGTTCGTTTCAACAAAGGCGAAAAGAAAAACGAAGAAGAGCTGTCTAAGAAATACGCAGCACTGTGTGACGTATTCGTAATGGACGCGTTCGGTACCGCGCACCGTGCACAAGCTTCAACTCACGGCGTGGGTATGTTTGCACCGATCGCATGTGCAGGTCCTCTGCTGGCGAACGAACTGGATGCACTGGGTAAAGCCATGGACAACCCGGCTCGCCCAATGGTTGCTATCGTTGGCGGCTCTAAAGTATCGACCAAACTGACGGTACTTGAATCACTGTCGAAAATCGCTGACCAACTGGTTGTTGGCGGTGGTATCGCCAACACCTTCATCGCAGCAGCAGGCCACAACGTAGGTAAGTCTCTGTACGAAGCTGACCTGGTTGACACGGCTAAGAAACTGATGGACGAGTGTGCCATTCCGGTTGCGACTGACGTGGCGTGTGCCAAAGCCTTCGACGAAAACGCAGAAGCGGAAATCAAAAACGTGGCTGACGTTCAGGATGACGACATGATCTTCGACCTGGGCCCGGATTCAACGGCGCAACTGGCTGAAATCCTGAAAAACGCGAAAACTATCCTGTGGAACGGCCCGGTAGGCGTATTCGAGTTCAAGAACTTCGAAGCCGGTACCCGTGGCATTTCAGAAGCGATTGCAGCGTCTGAAGGTTTCTCTGTTGCCGGTGGTGGTGACACACTGGCTGCGATCGACAAGTTCGGCATCAAAGCAGACGTTTCATACATCTCAACCGGCGGCGGCGCTTTCCTTGAGTTTGTAGAAGGTAAAGTTCTGCCTGCAGTTGAAATGCTGGAAGCACGCGCTAAAGCGTAACTGATTGATAGAAAGCGGGAGTGATTTCCCGCTTTCTTGTTTGCTGCACCGGCCGGTTTCTTCTGCTAGAATAGCGCCAGTTGTAAGCAAGCTTTTACAAGAATGTAAACTTACCGTTTTTAATTAAAACGACAAAAATAGGATTATATCCATGTCTAAGATCTTCGATTTCGTTAAACCAGGTGTGATCTCTGGCGACGACGTTCAGAAAGTATTTGAAATTGCTAAAGCAAACCAATTTGCTCTGCCAGCAGTAAACTGTATCGGTTCTGATTCTGTAAACGCAGTACTGGAAGCAGCAGCGAAAGTTAAATCTCCGGTTATCGTGCAGTTCTCTAACGGCGGCGCGGGTTTCTTTGCTGGTAAAGGTCTGAAACTTGAAGGTCAGCAAACTCAAATCCTGGGTGCGATCGCGGGTGCAAAACACGTTCACACTGTTGCAGAATCTTACGGCGTGCCTGTCATCCTGCACACTGACCACGCAGCGAAAAAACTGCTGCCATGGATCGACGGTCTGCTGGACGCGGGTGAAAAACACTTCGCAGAAACCGGTAAGCCACTGTTCTCTTCTCACATGATCGACCTGTCTGAAGAGTCTCTGGAAGAAAACATCGAGATCTCAGCGAAATACCTTGAGCGCATGGCGAAAATGAACATGACTCTGGAAATCGAACTGGGTTGTACCGGTGGTGAAGAAGACGGCGTTGATAACTCTGACATGGACGCATCTGAGCTGTACACTTCTCCGGAGGACGTGGCATACGCTTACGAAAAACTGAGCGCAATCAGCCACCGTTTCACTATCGCAGCCTCTTTCGGTAACGTACACGGCGTTTACAAACCAGGTAACGTAGTACTGACTCCAACTATCCTGCGTGATTCTCAAAAATACGTTTCTGAGAAATTCAACCTGCCAGAAAACTCACTGAACTTCGTATTCCACGGTGGTTCAGGTTCTTCTCTGGAAGAAATCCGCGAATCTATCGGCTACGGTGTTATCAAAATGAACATCGATACTGATACTCAGTGGGCATGTTGGGATGGTATCCGTGAATACGAAGCGGCTAACCACGATTACCTGCAAGGTCAAATCGGTAACCCGACTGGTGAAGATGCACCAAACAAGAAATACTACGATCCACGCGTATGGCTGCGTGCTGGTCAAGCTTCAATGGTAACTCGCCTGGAGCAAGCATTCTCTGACCTGAACTCAGTTGACGTACTGTAATCTGGCATTGATGTGATTCGCAAACCCGCTCATCGAGCGGGTTTTTTTGTATCTGCCGCAAACAAATCAGTGCCTGAGTTGGCAACGCCGGTATTTATTGCATACGCTGTAACAGGCACGATGCTCACCTCATAACCTTTTGCTTTGTAAGCTTTTAAACTTGCTGTGTCAATTTAATGCAAATTGTCGCAGATAAGCTGTGCCAAACGAATAATTAACCAAAATCTGATGTCAGCACGGCGCATATTATGTGTATGATAGTCAGTGGTTTATATAGAAATACATAATGATTACTCTAGAGGATAAACACTATGGCTGGTGAATCGAGCAGTGTAGACATACCAATTGTCGATAGTCTGGGTCAGGTCAATACCTGGCTGACCAATAACTCGGATCTGTTGATCCAATACGGCGTGAATATTATCTCTGCGCTGCTGATCTTGTTTATCGGTAATATCATCGTCAAGGTGATTGCCGGCAGCGTGTCCAAAGTACTGCAGAAGAAACAGATGGACAAAGCCGTGGTGCAGTTCATCTACGGTCTGGTGCGTTACCTGCTGTTTGTCATCGTATTGATTGCGGCGCTGGGCCGCATCGGCGTGCAGACGGCATCTGTGGTCGCGGTTATCGGTGCGGCCGGTCTGGCAATTGGCCTGGCTCTGCAAGGCTCGCTGTCTAACTTCGCCGCTGGTGTACTGATCGTGGCATTCCGTCCGTTCAAATCCGGTGACTACGTCGAAGTGGCAGGCGTGGCCGGTTCAGTGGATTCTATCCATATTTTCCAGACCATTCTGAAAACGCCGGATAACAAGATGATCGTACTGCCGAACTCATCTGTGATTGGCGACTCGATTGTCAACTACTCACGCTACGACACCCGCCGGGTGGATATGCTGATTGGCGTATCGTACAAAGCGGATCTGAAAAAGACCAAAGAAGTGCTGCGTAAAGTGGTGGAAAGTGACCCGCGCGTACTGAAAGATCCGGCGGTCAATATTGCCGTGCATACGCTGGCAGATTCATCGGTCAACCTGATTGTGCGCCCTTGGGTGAACAGTGCCGATTACTGGCCGGTCTACTGGGATCTGACTCAGGCAATTAAAGAAGCGCTGGATGAAAACGGTATCGAGATCCCATTCCCGCAAATGGATGTGCATCTCAACAAGCTGGACTAATTATTCATTCAGCTCGTTATTTATTAGGACCAACTTGGTTCACTAAGAAAAAACGGAGGCTTCAGCCTCCGTTTTTACGTTATGTGCTTGGCACTTTTTCTATGCTTGGCATTTCTTCTATGCTGCAGCGCCGGATTAAACCGGCCACTGCAGGTTATGGCCGAGCGTAAAGGCGATGAGAAACATCACTGCGGCCACCACCAGATCGATGATCTTTTTCACCTTAGGTTTGGACAGCGTCGGGGCCAGTTTTGCCGCGCCGATGGAGAGTGAATAGAACCACACGAACGAGGCCAGTATGGTACCGATGGCAAAGGAAAGCCGGTCGCTGCCTTCAAACTGGCCGCCAATCGAGCCCAGAATCACAATCGTATCCAGATACAGGTGCGGGTTGAGCACGGTCACGGCCAGGGTGCCAAGAATCACCGCCCGGCGACCGCGCAGCATCGCCTGCTTATCGCTGCTTGCCTGCTGCTGGTCAAAGGCGCTTTTCAGCGACTGGATACCATAGAAAATCAGAAACAGAATGCCGCCCAGGGTCACCAGCGCCAGCAACCATTCATTTTGAGTCAGAATTGCGCCGCCGCCAAAGATCCCCAGTGAGATAAAAAAGATGTCTAAAAAGCTGCACAGGGTGGCGGTGGTGAGATGATGGTTGCGCTTAATGCCCTGATTAAGCACAAACGCATTCTGAGCCCCGATCGGAATAATCATGGTCGCGCCGAAACCAAAGCCCTGCAGTAAAATCCATAAGTTCATAGTGAAACCTAAAGCCAATAGTTGTTCGGAAACAATAGTTATATTCAGAAAACAATAGTTATGTTTTAAAACTGAGTAAGTATTAAATCTGGCGTTAAAATAAAGGATGGGTGAAAATAAATAAATCTAATAATATTAATTGCTAATAAGTTAGGCTAATGAGGTCGGGTCATGCGCGGATTGGATTATCGCTGGATAGAAGCCCTGGATGAGATCATCGCTCAGCGCAGTTTTGAAAAAGCCGCCGACGTACTGTGTATCTCGCAGTCGGCGGTATCACAACGGATTAAGCAGCTGGAAAAGTGGCTGGCGCAGCCGGTGCTGGTGCGCGAGCAACCACCGCGCGTCACACCGGCCGGACAGAAGTTGCTCGGCTTATATCGTCAGGTATGCATTCTGGAACAGGAAATTCTGCCGGATCTGAGTGGTGATGACAGCGACAAAACCGTCTCAGTCTCCATTGCTACCAATGCAGACAGTCTGGCGACCTGGCTGATCCCGGCGCTGGCACCGTTGGTTGAGCAGAGCAATATCCAGCTTAACCTGCTGGTCGATGACGAGCACCGCACGATAGAAAAACTCAAAAACGGCGAGGTGGTCGCTGCCATCAGTCAGTCGGCTAAATCGATCCCCGGCTGTGAAGCGGTGCTGCTTGGCGATATGCCTTATCTGTGCGTCTGTGCGCCGGGATTTTATCAGCGCTATTTCCCGGCTGGCGTGAGCGGCGCGGCACTGGAAAGCGCCCCCTCAATCGCGTTTGATCCCAATGATTATGTCAACGAGCGCTTTGTGCGTAAGTCGCTGGGCTATGAGATGCAAAGTCCGGTTAAGCACAGTGTCGGCAGTTCTGAGGCGTGTGTGAAAGGCGCGCTGGCCGGGATCGGGTTTGCCATGATCCCGGAAATTCAGATTCGCGCTGAGCTGGAGCAGGGACTGTTGGTGGAGATCTTGCCGGGCATGCGCATCGATCAAAAGCTGTACTGGCATCACTGGCAGCTGGAGAGCGGCATTCTGAAGCGTCTGTCGCGCGACATTATCCGCGTGGCGCAGCGTGTTTTGCCGCAATCAATATAGTCACAGTCAGGGTCGTAAGGGTTATCAGGTCAAAGTTATGTCAGTTTACCTGGGATTGACGGAGAGTGTGCAACCTTTCACCTATTATAAGCTCAAAGTCTGCGTGTTGGTGGTGTGCACAGTTGGGGGTGCCTGCGGGCTAAGCTAAACTGTGCAGGCGAGACAACACAAGAGACAGGGGAGCAGTCAGCACGGGTTGATGCGCTATTGCTCTGGTTTATCTGCCCGGGCCCTGTATGGTCAGGCCCCGGCTTTGACGAGAAAAGGTGAATAAATGAAATGGATCGCCCAGCTAGCGTTAGTGTTTTGCAGTGTGACATCACTGAGTGTGCTTGCACAAACTGCGGATTTTCCTCATCTGGTGACCACAGGGTATGGTGAAGTCGAGGCTCAGCCTGACATGGCGCAGTTCTCGGTGCGGGTGGTGGAAACCACGATGAATGCCGAGCAGGCCAAAGCTGCTGTGGACAAGGTAGTGGCGCAGTTTACCGACCGCCTGGCCGAATCTGGCGTGGAGCGCAAGCAGATTGCCAGCTCCAACCTGTTTGTTGCGCCGCAGTATCATTATCCGCAATCGGGCCAGCCGGAACTGGTCGGCTACCGTGCGTCGCGTAATGTGACGGTTGAAGTCGGCGAGATCGCCAATCTGAATCAGTATCTCGATATTGCTCTGGCTGCGGGTATCAACCAGGTGGATAACATTCAGCTCAAAGTCAGTGATCCGGCTAAATATCAGATGCAGGCACGTATGGCCGCGATTGAGGATGCCAAACTTAAGGCACAATCAGTGGCAAAAGGTTTTGAGCGTCATCTCGGTGCTATCTGGCAGGTGGAATATAACGATGCCAATCAGCAACCGGTACTGATGCGCAGCATGAACATGAGCGAAAAGCGCGCCATCAGTGATACCTATCAGGACTCAGTGCTGACTATCCGCGATCGGGTACAGGTTATCTATCGTCTGGAGGAGTAGCTGTGCCGAGCGCAGCCAATTCAAATAACAAGCGGATAACTGATTAACTTTTAGTTTTAAGGATGATTCACCAACGACAGCCGATAATTCATTGCAACACCACGTTATTTTGCTGCCGAATGCAGAAAGCATGGAGTTAAATGATGAATCGGCTGTTTTATATTCTGTCTGCGTGCGATGGTGCTATAATGCCCGACTTAATTTTTGGCGGATTAGTGGCGCAGAGTGATGAGATTTTCAAGAGTAGTGATCTTTCTTGCGATTGTCAGCACCCTGATTTTGACCGCAACGGCCGCTTACTACTCCCAGCGCTACCAGGCAATCAAGCAAGCATCCATTATTGAGATCGCTCAGAGCGGCCTGAATCAGCTGACCTACAGTGAGCGTGAATTTGCCAACAGTCAGGAGCAGCTGTTCTCTGTGGTTGACCTGCTCGGCGACGGCCAGTTGACGGCCGATTTTGCGCTTGACCCGAGCAAACACAATAAGAACCAATTGAAAAGTATGTTCGTGTCTGTGCTCAAGAGTCAGAAGTGGTACGATCATATCCGTTTCGTTGACAATCAAGGCATCGAAAAACTGCGGGTCGATTATTATCCGCATACCCATTCTGCGCAAAGTATGGAAGACCGCCACGATCACTCACAGAGCGGATTCTTTCGCTACGCTCAAACCCTCGCCGCCGATGATATTGGTATCTGGAGTTCACAGCACGCGCTGGGGCCGGATGTTGACTTAACCTTACCGTCTATTCGGGTCATTACACCGGTATCGGTACTGGATAAGCGCTATGGCTACATCATGGTCAGTGTCGATCCGTGGAATCTGGCCAACCGGCTCAATTATGTGCTAAATAACGAACTGCGGCCGCATCTGGTTTCTGAACAGGGGATCTATTTGGCCGCCTCAGGACGTAATTACCTGCATGCGCCGGGGCAAGGCTCCCTGCGCGGAGAAAGTTTGGCGCAGCGTTTTACGCTCAGCTGGGATGAAATCAAGCAGATGCAAAATGGCTATACCGAGGAAAAAGGCCATCTGCTGATTTTTACCACCTTTGATCTCTCCGCAGACCAAAAGCTGCATCTGGTGATCACCTTGTCGCCTGAGCAATTGGAACAGCGTCTGCAACGGGATGTGGATGATCTGGTCAAGCAGGGGATTTTCGTGTTTCTGCTGTTGCTGGTGTTTATCCTGCCGACCTTCTCGATGGCGCTGCATTACCATCGCCGTAACATTGAAAGCAAACTGGCGCGCGCGGCTCTGGAGGGGATGTCGGCGGTGATGATCTCTGACAACACGAACCGAGTGATTAAGGTCAATCAGCAATTTAAAACAATTACGGGTTTATCCAGTGACGCGGTTCTTGGAAAAAATGCTTTGAAAGTGATGTTTAATCAACATGGCATGACATTTATTGTCCGCATAATGGAGCGCATTGAACAGGAGAAATTGTGGCAGGGCGAAGTGGAATTTGTCACCCCGGAGCAGCGCCATCTGACCACCATCATGCGCATCCAGGCTATCTCCGAAGCCGGACGCATCAGTTATTACATAACTTCACTGGTGGATATTTCCGAGCACAAAGCACTGGAAAATAAGCTGCGTGAATTGAGTGAGAAGGACTCGCTGACCCATTTGTGGAACCGGCGTAAATTTGAGCAGGAGTTGCAGGCTCAGACTCAGCTGGTGGCGCGTTATCCCGACAGCCACGATGCTTGTCTGGTGCTGATTGATATCGACTTTTTCAAACGGATTAATGATGAGCAGGGGCATGACGCCGGTGACCGGGTCATCGCGCAGGTCGCCGACCTTCTGGTGAGCCAGTTACGCACTACCGACTTTATCAGCCGGATCGGCGGTGAGGAATTTGCTGTGATTATGCCGCATACGGCTATCGATGAAGCGCAGGCGGTGGTCGAGCGTCTGCGCCATGCGGTTGACCTAGACCAAAGTCTAACCGTGACCATCAGTGCCGGAATTACCGACTTGAATCAGGACAGCACCCGTTCCTATAAATGCGCCGATATTGCCTTATATGAGTCTAAAACTCTGGGGCGTAACCGGGTTTCCCTCTGTTATAGCTGTGATGATATCGCATAAAGTCTATTAATGCCGATAAATCTTGATGGGTGTCACATTTTTCTGACACTGAGACTAAAGTCTAATTTCTCTTTTTGCTTGAGCTAAACTGTACAATAAGTAGACTGTTGTTCTTTTCGTCAATAGCTGTCCGGAAACTGGGTGGTCATGTCGTCACCGCTGCGTGATGAACAGACAGCACGATAAGGACGCCGGGCAAAACGGGGCAGGTATGGTTAACCACTTTCTGGTGAGGCTGACCATTGGCTTTTTGTTGGTGTTGGGCATAAAACTGAGCGCACTTTATTTCCTACCTATGGTTTTATTGCTGAATACCCATCACAAAGAGTTCTTTGGCTGGTAGCTGAACCACAGAAATTAAAGACAAAAAAATCGGGGCATGCCCCGATTTTTTATTGTCTGTTATTTTATCCGGCGCAGACCGGACAAGTGCTGCTACTGAAATTACAGTACGTGAACAGACGTTGTGTTAGTGGTACCTGAAGCAACCAGAGCGCCAGAAACCATAACTACGATGTCGCCTTTCTTACCCAGACCAGATTCCAGAGCAATCTCTTTACCCAGACGGTAGAAGTCATCAGTGCTGGCGATTGAATCAACCACGACCGGACGCACACCTTTAGTCAGCACCAGCTGAGCGGCGGTTTTCTTGTTAGTCGTTACCGCGATGATGTTCGCAGTCGGGAAGTACTTACGTACTGAACGTGCTGATTTACCCGCTTCAGTTGCAACCACGATCAGTGGTGCAGCCAGTTTCTCAGCAGTATCTACCGCGCCTTTACATACAGCTTCAGTGATGCGCAGACGTGGGCTGTCGAGACGAGAGCCCAGTTCCGCTTTCAGTGCGGCGTCAGTACGGTTTGCGATTTGCGCCATGATCTTCACAGCTTCAACCGGGTATTTACCTTTCGCGGTTTCACCAGACAGCATCACTGCGTCAGTACCGTCCATGATCGCGTTCGCTACGTCACCCGCTTCTGCGCGAGTCGGACGTGGGTTCTTGATCATTGAATCCAGCATTTGGGTTGCAGTGATAACCACTTTACGCGCGCGGTTACATTTCTCGATCATCATCTTCTGCGCGAAGATAACTTCTTCAGCCGGGATTTCTACACCCAGGTCGCCACGTGCAACCATGATACCGTCAGACAGTTCCAGAATTTCGTCGAAGTTGTCTACGCCTTCCTGGTTTTCGATTTTAGAGATGATCTGGATGTTTTCGCCGCCGAATGCTTTCAGCACGTCGCGGATTTCTTTCACGTCAGAACCTTTACGGATGAAAGATGCTGCAACGAAATCAACGCCTTGCTCACAACCAAATTTCAGGTCGTTTTTGTCTTTTTCAGACAGCGCTGGCAGGTTCACAGAAACGCCTGGCAGGTTAACACCTTTGTTTTCGCCCAGTGCGCCGTTGTTGAGAACTTTACATTTTACTTCGCTGTCAGTTTTCGCCACCACTTCCATTTCGATCAGACCATCGTCAACCAGGATAGTGTTACCGACGTTCAGGTCGTTCGCGAAACCTGCGTAAGTCACTGCAACGATGTCTTTGTTACCGACTACTTTAGTATCCGTCGTGAAGGTGAATTCCTGGCCGGCAACCAGCTCAACGTCATCCCCGTTTTCCAGTTTGATGGTACGGATTTCAGGACCTTTAGTATCCAGCAGGATAGCCAGTTCCTTACCTGTGTTTTCCATGACAGTACGGAAGTTCGCGATGCGAGTACCGTGCTCAACAAAGTCACCGTGAGAGAAGTTAAGGCGCATCACGTTCATGCCAGCTGCAACCAGTTCAGTCAGCTTCTCTACAGATTCAGTTTTAGGGCCAATCGTACAAACGATTTTGGTCTTTTTCATGGAAGGGTCTCTCCGGTAAATAAAATTTAATAAATAAAGTAAAGTTTCGTTGTTAGCGTCGAAGTGAGCTCGGTGGTGGCAACTTATCTTCTTCTATTGCCAAGTGTAGTTCACGAGTTTTACTCACCTCAAAGCTGAAAGTCTTTCAACAAATTTAGTCATTTTATGACCATTTGTATGGGATGAAATTTCAGAAATCTTCAACTTATCCATGTTGAACGGCTTTTGTGACACCAGTTCGTGATCTGATTCTGTAATTTTTTTTCTTTTCGGGTGTGAATTCTAACACTGAATGAAGGCAATATCACTGTCTAAGGTTTGTCTTAGGACAAGGTTTTAGCGCGAAATAATAATTTTTTGGATCGAAATAAATGGACAGAAATGTTTCATCTTGATTATAATTTCTTTCGGTTCGAAACTAACAAAACAAGAAATCATGTCGAAACGAAATACTCAGCTCAGACGCCACGCGATTGCCAATCTGGTCAATGAGAAAGGTGAAGTGAGCGTCGAAGCGCTTTCCAGTCAGTTTGATACTTCCGAAGTCACCATCCGTAAGGATTTGGCCTCACTGGAAACCAATGGCCTGCTGCTCAGACGCTACGGTGGTGCGATAGCCCTGCCGCGCGAAGTGGTCGCTGATGAAATGAGTTCAAAAGTTTCGTTTCGAAAGGTTGAGCTGGCAAAGGCGGCAGCAGAGTTAATCCGGGAACATAACCGAATTGTGATCGACAGCGGCAGTACCACCGCGGCACTGATTCAGCAACTGAACGACAAACGCGGCCTGGTGGTGATGACCAACTCGCTCAATGTCGCCAATGCCCTCAATGAACTGGAAAGCGAACCCACCTTATTAATGACCGGCGGCACCTGGGATACCCATTCGGAATCATTCCAGGGCCAGGTGGCAGAATCTGTGCTGCGCTCTTATGATTTTGATCAGCTGTTTATCGGCGCAGACGGCATTGATTTGGCACGCGGCACCACCACGTTCAACGAACTGGTCGGCCTGAGCAAGGTGATGGCGGAAGTATCGCGTGAAGTGATTGTGATGGTCGAGTCAGAAAAAATCGGCCGTAAGATTCCCAATCTGGAACTGGCCTGGGACAGTATAGACGTGCTGGTCACGGACAGAGATCTGTCTGATGACTATGCTGAACAAATTGAATCTCATCAGGTGCGGGTGATCCGGGCCTGATAACCAATTATCCCGTTTTGAATGGTATGCCTGTGTTGGCGGGTAGGATAATGTCGTTCAAAACAGAACAAAATGATTAATGGAGTATAAACATGTGTGGAATTGTTGGCGCGGTAGCGCAGCGTGATGTGGCAGAAATTCTGGTCGAAGGCCTGCGCCGTCTTGAGTACCGTGGTTACGACTCAGCCGGTGTAGCGATTGTGGATGGAGAGCAGCAACTGACCCGCATCCGCCGCCTGGGTAAAGTGCAGGAACTGGCCGACGCGGTTGACGCCGCGCAGGTCTCCGGTGGTACCGGGATCGCCCATACCCGCTGGGCCACGCACGGTGAGCCGTCTGAAGTCAACGCCCACCCGCACATGTCCGGTGACATCGCTGTGGTGCACAACGGCATCATCGAAAACTACGAAACCCTGCGTGAGCAACTGCGCGCGCGCGGCTACGTATTTGAATCACAAACCGATACCGAAGTGATCGCTCACCTGGTGGAGTGGGAACTGCGCAGCGCTTCTTCGCTGCTGGAAGCGGTACAAAAAACCGTTAAGCAGCTGGAAGGAGCGTACGGTACTGTGGTTGTGGATCGCAAAGACCCAAGCCGTCTGGTCGTGGCCCGTTCCGGCAGCCCGATCGTGATCGGTTTTGGTGTCGGCGAAAACTTCCTGGCTTCAGATCAACTGGCCCTGCTGAGTGTGACCCGCCGCTTTATGTACCTGGAAGAAGGTGACGTGGCGGAAATGACCCGCCGCGAAGTGAACGTTTTTAACACTTTAGGTGAGCAGGTTGAGCGTGAGATTGTCGAATCGAACGCCGAGCACGATGCCGGTGATAAAGGCCAGTACCGTCACTTCATGCAAAAAGAGATCTTTGAACAGCCAAAAGCGCTGCTCAACACCATGGAAGGCCGTATCACTAAAGATTCAGTGATCACCGAAAGCATTGGTGTTAACGCGGTCGAGATCCTGAGTAAAGTAGAGCACGTGCAGATCATCGCCTGTGGTACTTCTTACAACTCGGGCATGGCAGCGCGCTACTGGTTTGAAGCGCTGGCCGGTGTCAGCTGTGACGTAGAAATCGCGTCTGAATTTCGTTACCGCAACTTCGTGACCCGTCCGAACAGCCTGCTGATCACCTTGTCTCAGTCGGGTGAAACCGCCGATACTCTGGCTGCGCTGCGTATCGCCAAAGAGCGTGGCTACATGGCTGCGATGACCATCTGTAACGTCTCCGGTTCATCTCTGGTACGTGAATCCGACATCGCGTTTATGACCCGCGCCGGAACTGAAATCGGTGTGGCTTCAACCAAAGCCTTTACGACGCAACTGGCGGCGATGCTGATGCTGGTCACGGCAATTGGTAAAGAGCAGGGCCGAATCAATAAAGCCAAAGAAGCGGAAATCGTTGAGGCGATCCACGCGCTGCCGGCACAAATTGAAAGCGCTCTGGCGTTCGACAAGCAGATCCAGACCCTGGCGGAAGATTTTGCCGACAAGCACCACACCCTGTTCCTGGGCCGCGGTGAGTACTACCCAATCGCGATGGAAGCGTCACTGAAGCTGAAAGAAATTTCCTACATCCACGCAGAAGCCTATGCAGCCGGTGAACTGAAACACGGCCCGCTGGCACTGATCGACGCCGATATGCCGGTCGTGGTGATTGCACCCAACAACGACCTGCTGGAAAAACTAAAATCGAACGTAGAAGAAGTGCGCGCCCGTGGCGGCCTGCTGTATGTGTTCGCCGATGAGAAGGCCGGCTTTGAAGCCGACGAAAGCATGAAGATCATCCCGATGCCGCACGTCAGCGAGATCACCGCACCGATCTTCTACACCGTACCGATGCAGCTGCTGTCATACCACGTTGCCCTGATCAAAGGCACCGACGTCGACCAGCCACGCAACCTGGCTAAAGCGGTAACCGTAGAGTAATTCAGTTACCCGACCCAACAACAAAGGCGCAGTCAGAGGCATTTCTGGCTGCGCCTTTTTGTGTATTCACTTTCCCGGAACAGGACACACACCTTTAGTTGCTGCTTGAGTTACGGTGTGTGTCCTGGTAAGAGATGGTGTGTGTCCTGCTAAAAGAGGGCTGAGAGGAGTGAGTTTTAAGGGGGCTTCGTTTGTGTCTACAGACCCCATATAATCAGCACTAGGCCGTCCCGCAGGCCGGCAAAGACCAGTGGCTTTTTCCTTGTTCCACTTCGTTTAACAGCCAAGACCGAAACAGGCGAGCGTGGGGATGCTCGATAGCTTGGTTAGGGCTCACCAGATAAAATGCCTCACTGGTTGGGAGTTTTTGTTCAAATGGCGCCACCAATTGCCCGGCGGTGAGCATGCCTTGAATCAAAGAGCTTCTTCCTAATGCAACCCCTTCGCCAGCTTTGGCCAGTTCGAGGGCTGAAATTAAGGTATCAAAATGAATCCCCTGCGAAGAGTCAATGTGCGCAAAGCCGGTTTTGTTCAGCCAGTAAGCCCATCCTTCGTTATACCCGTCAACATGCAGCAGGGTGTGATTGAGCAGTTGATTGGGCGTGGTTAGCGGGATAGTAGTATTGAGAAGTGCAGGGCTACATACCGGGATCAGGTAGTCCCAGGTGAGTCTGTGGCAATGCATACCAAACCACTCCCCCATTCCGTAACGAATCTCCATGTCCGATTCTTTATCGAGATTTTCTACCCAGATATTGGCCGGCAGGCGCAGGTTGACCTCTGGGTGCAGTTTTCTGAAACGCCCTAATCGCGGCGCTAACCACGTGCTAAAAAAAACCAGACTAGAGCGAATGGTTAACGGCCGGGTCTGCCCTTGCCCAAACAATTCATTGGTGACGTCGGCCAGCCGTTTGATAGATTCATGCACGATGGGAATATATGCACGGCCGGATTTGGTCAGTTCTAAGCCTCTGGGTAAGCGTTTAAACAGCTCAGTACCTAATTGCGCTTCTAATCCTTTGATTTGCTGGCTGACGGCGGCTTGAGTCATGTTAAGTTCCTGAGCTGCCTGGGTGAAGTTCAGGCAGCGTGCGGAAACTTCAAATGATCTAAGCCAATTGAGGGGGGGCAGTTTTTTTTTCATTTTTTGCTTCTTATGTTCACTAGGCTGTGTGCGTTTAAAACGTTTTTTTTTACCGTCATTCTAACCCTAACAAGTTGGGCGTGAACGGCTGCATTTGCTATTTTGTGACCAGTTCCCTTTAATCTGCTCTGGTCTGCACTGACTAATGTTTATCCAATGACGGAGGTGATGAATATGAAGAAGCGATTCGCTGAATATCGTAAACAGCGACTTTTACACCGGATAAAAAAGCCAGGCCAGCGCTAGGCTGGACTGGCTATGATGACGATGGGAGGCTTAGCTCGGGAAAGCAAAGGTCACACCTTCGCGCACGCCGCTTGACGGCCAACGCTGTGTGATGGTTTTACGCTTGGTGTAGAAGCGCACCCCATCAGGGCCATAGGCATGCATATCACCAAACAGCGAGCGTTTCCAACCGCCAAAGCTATGATAAGCGACGGGGACAGGAAGCGGTACGTTGATCCCGACCATGCCCACTTGAATGTGATCAGAGAAATAGCGCGCAGCTTCGCCATCACGCGTGAAGATGCAAGTACCGTTTCCGTATTCATGATCATTAATCAGCTGCATTGCTTGTTCCATGGTCTCGACACGAACCACCTGCAGGACGGGACCGAAAATTTCTTCCTGGTAGCTTTGCATTGAGGGGGTGACGCCATCTATCAATGTTGCGCCGACAAAGAAGCCGCTCTCATAGCCCGCTACGTTGGGATGGCGACCATCGACCACTACGCTCGCACCATCAGCTTCCGCACTGTTAATGTAACCGATAATCTTTTGCTGATGCTCGCGCGTGATCACCGGGCCAAAATCATTGTTTTTGTCACTGTACTCACCAACTGCAAGGTGCTGCATCGCGGTTTGCATTTTGTCGACCAAGGCATTGGCCGCTTCTTTGCCGACCGCAACCGCAACCGACAACGCCATGCAGCGTTCACCTGATGAGCCAAATGCCGCGCCGAGCAGTTGGTTAACCGCATTGTCCATATCCGCATCCGGCATCACAATCGCGTGGTTTTTCGCTCCGCCCAATGCTTGGCAACGCTTACCATTGGCACACGCTGTGGCATAAATGTATTCGGCAATCGGGGTCGACCCGACAAAGCTGACCGCTTTAATACGCTCATCCGTTAATAGCACATCAACGGCTTCTTTATCGCCATTGACTACGTTGAGTACGCCATCCGGCAGGCCGGCTTCTTTTAACAGCTGGGCAATATACAGGGTTGAGCTCGGGTCGCGTTCTGAAGGTTTCAGAACGAAGGTGTTACCACAGGCAATGGCGAGCGGAAACATCCACATCGGTACCATGGCCGGGAAGTTGAAAGGGGTAATTCCGGCCACTACACCTAATGGCTGAAATTCACTCCAGGAATCAATATTTGGCCCGACATTTTTACTGAACTCGCCTTTGAGCAGTTCCGGCACGCCGCAGGCAAATTCGACGTTCTCGATGCCTCTTTGTAGCTCACCAGCCGCGTCATGGCAGATCTTGCCATGCTCTTCGCCGATCAACTGGCAAATTTTATCTGCATGTTGCTCCAGTAATTCCTTGAAGCGGAACATAACCCTGGCTCTTTTGATCGCTGGCGTATCGCGCCAGGCCGGGAATGCTGCCTGCGCAGCGGCAATCGCTTCTTGCACGGTTTCTTTCGGTGCTAAGGCAACCTGCTTTGAGGCTGTACCGGTTGCAGGGTTGTAAACATCTTGCAAGCGTTGAGCTGTTGTTACTAACTGACCGTTAATTAGGTGTCCGATGGTGTTCATTGTTCTTCCTCGAATATAGTTTGCCTGTTACTGGTTTTTTCTTTGAGTACAAGGTATTACGTTAATTATCAATATGGTGTTAAGTACAAATATCGCGTTAAGTACAAACATTGCGTTAAGTACAAACATTGCGCTAAGAGCGAGCCGTCCGGGCGAGCTCGTCATGCTGTACTCACTCACCAAAGCTGTTGATAAATTTCGATGATTTGTTCTGGTGTTGGTACAACGGGGTTATTATTTGGTGAGCCTGATGCCAGAGCTTGTTCTGCCATCGTAGGCATGAGTGCCAAAAACTGCTGGCGGTCGATGCCAAATTGCGCTGGCGTCGGTACCATCAGTTCGTCATTGAGCGCATGCAGTTCCGCCATGAGTTTACGGTTGGCCTCTTGATCGCTATCGGATTGCGTAGCAACACCCATTGCCCGCGCACAGTCCGCGTACCTGTGCGCTGCGCTTGGAATTGAAAACTCGGTCACCGCGGGTAACAGCATGGCATTGGAGAGCCCGTGAGGAACATGAAAGGCGGCGCCAATCGGTCGGCTCATACCGTGCACTAAGGCAACGGAAGCGTTAGAAAAGGCAATGCCGGCTAATGTAGAACCTAACATCATGGCTTCCCGGGCTTGATGATCTCGACCATCGTGATAAGCGCGGCGCAGGTGAGGGCCGATTAACTTCATCGCGGCAATGGCTTGGCTGTCACTGTACGGACTGGCCTTTTTACTGACATAGGCTTCTATGGCATGCGTCAAAGCGTCAATGCCGGTATCGGCGGTGATTCGGGCAGGCAGGCTCAGGGTCAGTGTGTAATCGACCAGAGCAGCGATTGGCATAAAACCCACCCCTGCACACAGCATCTTTTCATCATTGGTCTCGTCGGTGATGATGGTAAAGCGTGTCACTTCGGAGCCGGTACCGGCTGTGGTCGGGACGGCGATGATAGGCAGACCTTGTTCATTGACGACTCTTGGGAATTTGTAATCGCGCATTTCGCCGCCAAATTTACCCAGGATACTGATCGCCTTTGCGCTGTCGATTGGACTGCCGCCGCCTAAAGCAATAATACTGTCAAAGTTACCATGACGAACGACGTTGACTCCCGCCTGAATTGAGCTGACTGTTGGCTCTGGCACGGTATCATCAAACACTTCCGAGATGATTTGATGCTCGTTTAAGCAAGACTGAACTTGTTGCGCATAGCCCAGTTCAACCATCATTTTATCTGTAATGATGAGGGGGCGAGAGCACCCTAGACTGTTCAGAATGGTCGGAATTTCTAAACTGGCATTTTCTCCTACCTGGAGGATACGAGGCAGAATTATTTGGTTAGACATATCGGCTCCACTTATTGTTATTTAGCTTATCCTTAGCTTATCTGCAAATAACACCTCAAATACGGCTAAGCATTCAATACGGCAATTAAATACGGGTAAGCATTATTGCGTTATGACTCAGCAGGAATTAACCCAACCTAAGACTGATAAACAACTTCATTGTTATGAATAAGCTTGGATCTTTAAAGCAATAAAAAATAACCCTTAGAGTTAAATATTTTTATAGCTGTTAATCTGCTCTGGTGAGCCTATTTAAATATCTTATTTTTATCAGCCGCTTGTATATTCAACTTTGTTATTTTTTCGCAGACATAAAAAAAATTCACCCATTGGTCTTGTTTTTATTGCTAGTGGCTATCGAAGTGCAATTCTAGTATTCCGCCTGTGCTGAACTTTGCAGTACTTACGAGGTGGCTCTGCCGCGGTAATAAAAAACAAGTGAATAAGCCCGCTCCAAACGGGGTTTCTTCATTCAGTGAAAAGACGCTTTTTACACAGGATCAATAGAGATGAATAATAACCATCAACTGCCTCTTGTTGGTGTCCGGGTCGTGGACTTTGGACAACAAATCGCTGCTCCAGCTGTTGCCATGACGTTAGCCGACCTTGGCGCAACAGTGATTCATATTGACCCACCGCAAGGGCCACAGTGGGTTAGCCCTGCCAATGCAGTGTTAAATCGCAATAAACAGTGCATCACCTTAGACTTAAAATCCGCGACAGGGCTAAGCCAGGCACAACAGCTGATTGCGCAGGCAGACGTGGTGATCGAGAACTTTCGGCCGGGTGTTTTAAGTCGACTTGGCATTGATTTCGATGCATTACGCGCAGAGCGTCCTGAACTGATCACCTTGTCGATACCAGGCTTTGCCAGCAACGACATGCTAAGACGAGAATGGAAAGCGACCGAGGCGATCATCGCGGCCACCTCAGGCTCTTTTACCGATATGGGATTTAACCGTGTGCTGATGGGGATTGAGCCCAGCTTTTCGCCGGTTCCGCTTGGCTCCTCCTATGCCATATCGCTGGCAGCCAGTTCCGTTGTCATGGCCTTGTATGAACGGGCGCAAAGCGGCCAGGGCGACCACATCGAAGTGCCGGTCGCGGCGGCCTTAATGGAAGGCCTTTCATATAATTCGTTTGTGATTGATCAGCTGCCCGAGCGCTACAAGACCATGCGGGAGCATGAAATTGCTTATCGTCGCGACAATGACATAGACATGGATCTCAGTTATGCCGAGCTGCAAGAGTACTTAGATCCGTTTTTCCGCACCTATGATTGTGCCGATGGCCGAAAGTTTTACTGTGTGTGTCCGTCTCACCGTAATCATGCCAAACGTGCTCTGCAGGTTCTTGGCGTGTACGATGAGCTGATGGCGGAAGGCTTTCCCGAAGTAAAAGATCTGCACTTACCGGTCGATGAATGGGACGGGGAGACCTCACTCGGAGTCTACCCGTTGCCGGAAAAATGGGCCAAGGTCGTTGCCGCTAAAATGAAGCGGGCGTTTCTGACCAAAACGGCCAGTGAGTGGGATCGCATTTTTGGCGAAACGGGGATCCCTGGCGCGTCACAGCGTACAACGCAAGAATGGCTGCATGACGAGCATACCAACCAGGCCGGTTTAATTATTGAGGTGAATGACCCAGAATATGGCTGGATGAAGCAGCCTGGCCCGTTAGTCTGGTTTGAACACAATCCGGCGGCGTTTATCCAAGCCAGGGGCAGAGAATTTGTCAGTTTTGAGGCAGCATTAGAGCGTTTAAATAGCACAGTTTCTCCTTTTGCACCTAATGCAGTTCAAGCGGTTGGCGCCACTGGCCAAGAGCAGAAAGGCTGGCTGGACGGTAAAAAAGTGCTCGATCTGACCAATGTGATCGCCGGACCTCACTCGGGCGCGTTTTTAGGCCGATTTGGGGCAGAGGTGATTAAGCTGGATCCGGTCACGCCGCTTTATGATCCGCTCATCGGCTGTGTCTACAGCTTTCAAACTGATATGGGCAAAAAGAAAGCGTTGGTTAACATCATGACCGAACAAGGCCGTGAAGTGCTGCATCGCCTGATCCGGTCGGTGGATCTGGTGCTGATTAATGCCCCGCAACGCCAGCTTGAACCTCTGGGCCTGGACGCTCAGAGTCTGCTTGCGGTCAATCCGGAGGTGCTGTTTTGTCGCTTAGACTGTTTTGGTGGCCCCTTGCCAGGACCTAAAACCAACTACATTGGTTACGATGATATTATTCAGGCCAACAGTGGCATCATGATGCGTTTTGGCGGAAGTGAAACGCCGGAAGAACACGCTCATGTCGGTACCTTAGACGTCAACTGTGGTTTTGCAGCGGGTATGGGGATGGCGTTGGCGATGTACCATCAATTAATGACCGGTCAGGTCAGCAGGGTCAGAACGTCTCTTTCGGCGGTCACCAATATGGCTCAGCTTCCGTTTATGTTTGATTATGAAGGACGAGAGCCATTTAACGAGGCATCGGGCCGCACCGTATTAGGCAATCATCCGCTGTCACATTTTTATCAAACCCTGGACGGTTGGATCTTTCTCGACTCCAATCCGAGCGAATTGGACCAACTCACCGCCATTGAGGGTTTAACCGAGCTGAGCGATACGCCGGATGTACACGTCTATTTAAAAAATGCTTTCAAACAAGCGGCGACTGCCCATTGGCTCAATCTTCTCCGTGAGGCCGATGTCGCGGTGGCGGAGCCAAACTCCATCGAGGCTTTACGCCAGCAATACAGCCGTGTGCACGATGGCAGCGTTGGCACGCATTTAGGGAGTTATGCGTTTTCTATTTATCCTGATCATCCCAGCGGGCATTGTTTTACCCAAATTGACCACTATTCGATTCGGCCAAGCCGGGCGGCAATACGGGCGATCGCTGCGACGGAAAAATTTGGTCACTCAACCCAAGCCGTGTTAGCCAGTATCGGCTATAGCGAGTGTGAAATAGCAAGCATGATCGAGCTTAATATCGCCAGCTTAGGCTGGAGTAAACAATATTTGCCCGGCTAGCGCGTAGCCAAAAGCCAATAGCCAATAATTAGTAATTACTAAGTAATAAGTAATAGAACATGTATTCAGTGGTTGGGACTCAATAATGCAATCGGATCAAGTCACTGCCCCTGTGGCGATGACTTGATCGCATTATCCCAGAGTAAGCGACACTAGTGCATATAAACCGGGTTAAACGGATAGGGTTTTGCTGGTAATCCATTAATTTACTTATGGAATGACCCTGTTTTTCTAGTTTGTTGTATCCCTTTTAGATTTTTAGGATAACACTGGCACAATAAAAAAAATAAGAGGTTACCAATGCTTGAAGATAGACAGATCGATGCCTTTATTGCTCAGCGAGGAGTACTTAAAGGCCTCAATGCAACCCTGGGAATAACCGCTTTAGTGATGGTTGTGGTGTTTATTCTCTATACCATTTTGCTGGGGGAAGTGGCCAGTCAGCAGTTCCTGAGGCTAAAAAGATGGATCGAAGAAACGCTGGGCTGGTATTACATTATCATCATGCTGCTTTCTTTCCTGGTGTGCACAACGTTAATGCTTTCTAAGGTGGGAGGCATTCGGTTAGGCAGGGATGACGAAAAACCGGAGTTTTCCAATTTTGCTTGGTTTTCTATGCTGTTTGGCTGTGGAACCGGGGCCGGTATGCTGTTTTTTTCCATGTCTGAACCCATGATACACTTTGCCAGCGACTGGAGCGGCGGCAATCCGTTCATGAGCGCCGAGGTGAAAAGCGCGGTCAGGCGTTTTTTTGAAGCCAAACAGGTCGCACTGGCCGCTGGCTTGCAACCCGGAGATGCCGGATTTCCGGTTCCTAATGATCTGGTGGCCGAAGCCGCGGTGGGGGGAGTGACCCTAACCGTATTCCATTGGGGAGCTGTGGGGTGGGGGTTGTATGCCATCGTCGGCTTGTCACTCGCTTATTTTTCTTTTCGGAAGGGGCTGCCGCTTTCAATTCGTTCCGCGCTTTATCCATTAATTGGCAATAAGATTTACGGCCCGATAGGGCATGCGGTGGATATACTGGCCGTTTTTGGCACTATCTTCGGTATTGCCACCACGTTGGGACTGGGGGTGGAGCAGATCAGCGCCGGACTCATTTCACTCAACTTTTTAGCAGAAAAATCCACCACCGTCACCGTTCTGTCTATCATCTTTATTACCTTGATTGCGACCTTGTCGGCCACAAGCGGTGTCGCCAAAGGTATTAATATGCTGTCTCAGTTCAACAGCTACATCTGCATTACTATTATTCTGTATTTTCTTTTGGCATCGAATGGTAACTACTTGATTGCGAGCAGTTTAACGACGCTGGGAGAATACGTTTCCCAGTCTTTCTTTATGACTTTGTGGACGGCACGAAGCACAGAAGAACAAACCTGGCAGGGCGGCTGGACCATCTTCTATTGGGGATGGTGGATTGCCTGGTCGGCGTTTGTCGGCATGTTTATCGCGCGCATCTCACGAGGACGTACCATCCGCGAGTTTGTTATGGGCGTCATCTTTATCCCGACGTTAGTTTCCTTGATCTGGTTCAGCGTTATCGGTTCAGCGGGTATCTATCAATCGATTTATGGCTCGAACATGACCATTTACCACACCGCGGTAAACCATTGGGATTATGCGGGCACCTTGTTTGCCGCCTTTGATGTGCTCACCCCTGGTATCGCAGCGACCATTGCAAAAGTCTGCGCGCTGATTGTGGTGGTGGTCTTTTTCGTGACCGCTTCGGACTCTGGCACTCTGGTATTGGGCCGGCTGCTATCGTTCGGGCGTCGTCCACCTGTCCAGCAACGTATTTTGTGGGGCTCGTTACTGGGAGTGGTCACCCTGATGATTATGTTAATGGGGGGGAAAGAGGCGTTAAAAGCACTGCAAGCGGCCTCGATTGCAGGGGCTTTGCCCTTTACCCTTGTTATTATTGCGATGATGTTTGGTTTGGTGAAATCGTTACGCAAAGACAGAGAAAGCTTTGTTGCCGATGAGGATCAAGTGAAAAAAATCGTGGAAAGAGAAATCGCCGATCTTTCCTGAGCAAGGGAGTGATCCACTAACCGATAATCTTCGCCCTTAGGTGAATCAGTTACTTGTCTCTCGCCCACCCATTGGCCGGGGCACAGTAAGCACAGGGACAACCCGGTATAAGGGGGAGCATACGCCGGGTTGTCCTGCCGATTGTTCAGGCGCAGTCAGATTGATTTCTGGCTGTGCCTTTTTACTTTTGGTCACTTGAACACGCCTTCTCTTAAATCCCTTTAATCGTTGAAGCCTTAACAGGGCCAATCTTTAACCGGGACAGAGGACACACCGTCGTGATGTCGCTTTTTAACGAGGACACACGCCTTTGGGTTTATCGCTCGTTGAGGTGTGTGTCCTGCTTAGCGCATGTTCTGCTGGAGCTCTGCTCGTAGGATCAGTCTTGTGGTAAGAAGCGTTGATAATCGACTTCCATAAACTGCGAGCGCTGGAAGCGGGTCTCTTTCAGTTCCAGAGGGATGGTGCAGTCGTAGATGGTTTTACACGACATACCGCGCGCCTTGATCGACGGGCTCATGTCCGGCATTTGTGACGGGTCGAGTACGTGGGTGGTCACGCCCGGAATGACGATGGTATCGACATCGGCCTGGTGGCGGGTATTGAGCGCCCACAGCACATCGTTAGAGTCAAAAATATCCACGTCATCTTCAACCACTATGATGTTCTTCAGCTCAGGGAAGGCACCGAAGGCGACCAGTGCGGCCTGGCGCTGACGACCTTCATCTTTGGCGCTCAGTTTCTTGAATTGCATCACCGCCATCAGTTTACCGCCACCGGACGAGTGGGCGTAGACGTTGAGCACCCGGCCCGGCATAGCGCGCTCAGTCATCGACAAAATACTCGCTTCCGTACAGATACCCGCCAGGCTGACGTGCTCTTCACTGCAGCCGATACAGGTTTGGGTGATTGGGTTGGTGCGCGTTGTCACCGATTTTACTTTGATCACCGGCAGGCTCGGGTTGGCTTCGCCGGTGTAACCGGGAAACTCCGGCATGGCTTTACCGGTGTGGCTGTTTTGATCTTCCACCACGCGGTAGTCCGGCATAATTTCGCCTTCAATCACGATTTCTGCGTGGGCAATCGCTTTGGTATCTACCGTTTTGGCTTGAACCAGTTCGACCGGGCGGTTACGGAACGCGCCAGCAATTTCCAGTTCGTTAAAGCCAAGCGGTGTGACTGGTGGCTCAAAGCAGGCAGAAACATACACTGCCGGATCGAGACCGATATTGACCGTGATGGGAAGAGGTTTGCCCATCGCTTCGGCTTTTTTACGGAACACATCAATATGACGGCCCGGCGCGAAGAAGATCGATACTTCATCCCGCGACTGAAAGCACTGGCGGTGAATGGTGACGTTGGTATCGCCGTTTTCCGGATCTTCGGCATACACCAGGCCGAGGGTGACGTACGGGCCGGCATCTTCCACTGTGTTGGTGGGGGCCGGGATCAGTTTGCGGATATCGAAGTCCGGATCGTCGGCGTAGTGCACCACTTCCTGGCACGGCGCCTGATCGACCAGGATCGGTTTGATCGGGTTGTTGGCGGCCTGCATCATGGCATGGCCGAGGTGTTCCGGCTCATGGCCGAGCAGCAGGGCGGTACGTGCGCGACTGGCCAGTACGCCAATCGCAACCGGTGATTTCTCAAAGCCTTTGATGTTGTTAAACAGCATCATCGGGCCTTCTTTGGTTGGGCGCATGGTAGTGCCGGCCGCGCCGATATGACGATAGACACCGGACAGTTCACCGACCGGATCGACTTCGATATCGGTTTCCAGCAGCTGGCCTTCATATTCGGAGAGAAATTGAATCGCGGAGCGCAGGTCGGTGATCTCTTCCCGGGCGCGTTGATAATCTTCAGGGCGGTATTTTTGCATGTTAGATCCTCGCAGCGGTGGTGTGCTGCTACTTCAGGTTTAACGCACAACGGTGGGCAGCGGCTTTGAGGAATACACAAGGCCATCACGGGCGTGCGTTGGCCCAGCATTAAGGCTGTGTCTGACGGGCGTGATTTGTCGGATCTGTCAAAGCGGGCGATACGCCGTTGGTACGCGGGGTGGTGCTGTGAACGGGTCGCAGAGAGCAACCTGTTATCTGCGGTCCAGTATAGAGATTGAGTACAAGTTATCCATAACCTAAAATGAATGTGAAATATTATGTTTTGGAATGTTTATGAAGCAGGTTAAACCGCTTAATCAGATCAATATGAATCTGCTGATCCCGCTCAATGCCTTACTGGAGTACAAGAGTGTTACCGCGGCAGCAGAGTCGCTGGGTATCGCCCAGCCGACCATGAGTAAGCATCTCGCCCAGTTACGCCGCTTACTCAATGACCAACTGCTGGTAAGGGTCGGGTCACACATGCAGCTCACGCCAACTGCGCTTGAGATCCAGTCGAGTCTGGCGCTGGTGCTGGACGGGCTGAATGATATTTTTGCCGCCAGTTATGATCCGGATAAGGATAAGCGCGAGTTTATTATTGCCTGTCCGGATTACGTCAGTGCCTACATTCTGCCGGATGTGCTCCGGCCCTATCTGGATGATGAGTCGCAGGTGTCGTTTCATGTTATCAACTGGGATGTGCAGGCGCGCAGCCTGCTGCTGGAGGGGTTGATCGACTTTGTGATCACCATAGATGAAGACTTTGCGCCCAATTTCATCCGTAAGGTGATCGATAAAGATCACTGGGTGATGGTGATGAGCGCGGATCATCCGCTGGCTAATCAGGTTGAGATCAGCATGGATCAGTTTCTTGCCCAGCCGTTTGTGCAGACCGTGACTGGTGGCGGCAGCTCGAAACAGATTGACCGCTATTTCAGCCAACGCCGTCTGAAACGCAATATTAAACTCACCACTCAGGGCTATATCCCGACTTTTAGTGCCATTCGCAGCAGCGAGATGATCTCTGTGGTGCCGCAGCATCTGGCGACATACATGGCGCAGGACTTCGGCCTGGTGGTTCGGGTGCTACCGTTTCGGGTCGCGCAGTCTCAGCATTCCGTCTATTGGCACGAAAAATTCAACAATGACAGCGCACACCGCTGGTTTCGCGAGCACATCATCAGTGAGATTGTCACCCACCCGCGCCATCGTAGCGCTTAAGTCTGCAGAGAAAGAGTAAGCAGGACACACGCCCTTACGATGCCTCTTTGTTACGGGGACACACACCTTTAGTTACTGCTTGAGTTACGGTGTGTGTCCAGGTAAGAGAGGGCGTGGCTTCGCGGGCAGAAAGATGATTGCAGGGAAAGTAAGCGGGACACACGCCGTTACGATGCCTCTTTGTTACGAGGACACACACCTTTAGTTGCTGCTTGAGTTACGGTGTGTGTCCAGGTAAGAGAGGGCGTGGCTTCGCGGGCAGAAAGATGATTGCAGGGAAAGTAAGCGGGACACACGCCGTTACGATGCCTCTTTGTTACGGGGACACACACCTTTAGTTGCTGCTTGAGTTACGGTGTGTGTCCTGTTAAGAGATGCGCATTTAATTACGGTGTGTGTCCTCCTAAGAGATAGTTTCGTCTGGCAGATAATTATTGCTGGTGGTAGTCCAGATACTGCTCAGCTTCGGCGCTGCCCATATAGCGCGCCAGCGTGCGCTGCGGTACGTTGCGCAGGTCAACCACAATCAGGCCGTCCAGCGCATCGTTAAAGTCCGGGTCGATGTTGAAGCTGACCAGTTTGCCGTTCAGGCCGAGATACTGGCGCAGCAGAACAGGTATCCCTTTGCCTTCATCGATACGCGCAATCACCCGCGACAGCAGTTGT
Organism: Vibrio sp. ABG19; assembly: GCF_029962385.1. Taxonomy (NCBI): domain Bacteria; kingdom Pseudomonadati; phylum Pseudomonadota; class Gammaproteobacteria; order Vibrionales; family Vibrionaceae; genus Vibrio; species Vibrio sp. ABG19. The sequence goes on from NZ_CP071708.1 coordinate 1,696,835, forward strand.
AGATCGGCCAGTGAGGTAAGCAGGCTGGCATTCCACAGATTTTGACCGACCGGCAGCGGGTTGGTGGCTTCGACCAAATCCGCCTGCGCTTTGTCGTAGTAGTGCAGGGTCATGGTATCGGCCAGTAGGCGCCGAGCCTGATCGCTGTAATCACTGCTGATGCTGACCGGCCCGAACAGATGAGTGTACTGCGGGTTGCGGCTGACGTAAGTGGCGATGCCTTTCCACAGCAGCAGCAGCGGTGCCATGCTCTTCTGATAATAGGTGTCGATCACCGAGCGACCCATTTCAATCGCATTGCCCATGTTGTGCAAAAAGCGCGGATCGTAATGGAACAGGGTGCTGGAGTAGAGGCCGTCGATACCGCGCTCTGTCAGAATTTGATCCACCAGGCCAAGACGGTAGGCGCCGACCAGTGCCTGACGCTCGCGATCCCAAATAAACAGATGCAGGTAGTCGCGATCAAACTCATCGATATCGAGCGCCAGCCCAGTGCCTTCACCGACCTGACGGAAGTTGATTTCTCTTACCCGACCAATCTCATGCATGATGGCCGGAATGTTTTCGGCCCGGGTGCAGTAGACGTCAAATTCGTTGTGGCGCAGCAGATGATCGGAGAAAGGCAGGCGCGCTAAATCCTGGCGCAGATCCTCCAATGGCAGTCGGCTGTCGATTGGCTGCAGCGAACTGTCCTGGGTCGCCTTATTCCGCGTGATGGTGTGCTGGCTGTGCAGTAGGTAGGTGTTGAGGCGCAGGTAATTGACCAGCTGCTGGTCGCACAGATCGTGAATCTCTTTGTAGTGAATGGTTTCGCCAATCGCGATTGAGATACAGCTCTGTTTTTTATTGAGCAGCTCGCGTCCCAGCATCAGGGTGCGCAGCAGCGGGTGGATTTTACCTGCCATATAAAAGCGTTTCGAATTATGGCCGTCGATAAACACCGGCACCGTTTTAGCTTTGTGTTTTTTGATCAGGCGGCTGACTGAGTGACTCCACTCTTTGTCTTCCAGGCGGCGCTGTTTGCGATCGACCAGTTGCGACACTTCACCAGCCGGGAAAATCAGCAGCAATCCCCCTTGCTCAAGGTGTTTATGTGCCTGGCGCATCGCGAGCAGATTGGCTTTGGCCGATTTCTCGGTTTCAAACACATCGACGCCGATAAACAGTGAATCGAGTTCCGGTACGGTTTTGAGGTAGTGGTTGGCGAGGATCTTGATGTCAGAGCGGCGGGTCAGCAGCATTTCGGCCAGAATGACGCCTTCCACGCAGCCGAGCGGGTGGTTGGCAACCACTACAGTGGCACCGCTTTGCGGCACATGAGCTAACGATCCTTTCGTGAGCTGATAATCGATACCGAGAATTTCGAGGGTAAAGCGCAGGAACTGCGCGGTGTCACAGCCGGCCGGGCGCTGGGCGTAGAATTTATCCAGATGGCTTAATCCGGTTGCCCATTCTGCCAGGTGTTCGCCAAGGCCAAACGGGGTTTTACGCGGTAATTTGAAGGGGCTGGTGGATAGCATAACGTCCTCACAATCCTATGTGTTGACGTTATGCTAGTCAGGCTGTGTGTCAGATTCGCGGCGCTTTCATGAGGCTTTAATGGCGGTTTGATTGCAAATTAGTGACTTGATTACAAATTAGTGACTTGACTACAAATTAGTGACGCCGGCTGGTGCTGGTTTCACCAAACTATTGATTCCATTAAGCGCTCAAGTGCCGCGTGTTATTGTTGAAGTTACTGTTTAAGTAATTACTGAACTTATTGTTGAAACAGCAGCGTCAGGCTGACCGGCACGCTGTCCGACAAACTCAGCCCGCCCACGGTGTCTGACAGGGCGCTCAGGTTGGCGGCCGGAATCGAGAAATCAGCGGCGTTGATGATGACCGGAGCGCTGGAGCTGACCATGACCTTACCATCGGCGGGCATGATCACCACCGGGAAATCCACCATCTTGCTGTGGCCGTACAGGGTGACCTCTGCTGAGATAATGCTGCTGCTGGCGGCCCCGGACAGTAGTTTACTGTCGACCGCACCGCTGACCGTCACCTGCGGATATTTCATGCTCTCAAAATAGATCTCGTTGAGGCGACTGTCCCGGATCGGTACGCCGGTACGGATGCCTGTCAGGTCGATATTGACTGAGAACTTACCATCTTCGCTCAGCTGTCCGCTCAGGGTACGTATGCTGGCCGGTTCGACGATGTACTGCTTTTTGATGGTGGCGAAACTGACCGAAGAGAGGTTAGGGTCAAGCAGGTAGTCACCGGTGGCGAGCGTTGGCACAGAGAAAGCGGTGAGTGCGAGGCAGAGGGAAGTGGTGATTTTGTTCATTATGCTAACCTTATCGGGAGAGGATTAGCCATAAGCGTAGTCGGTTAATTCACGGGATGACAAACATTGTTGGTATGAGAGTGAAAGGGCCTGCCTGCAAACGGCCGTTGCCTTAGTCACTTTGCCTGCAGACGCCGCGCCAAGAAAGTACACTAATGGCGTGCCTATACTAAAATGTCCTTTATCAATAACAACAAGAAAGCAAAACTATGAATATTTTATTTCGTAATCTATTGATAGTCATCATGTCTATTCTGTTTGTTCCTGCCAGTTACAGTCAGAGCCTGGTGGACGGTGTCAGCATCGGGGCCGGTTATTCGTTTGAAGACGACCTGCTGGGGCGCATTGGGGGGCAACACGACCTCGATTACCGCTGGCTGGAGAGTGACCGCGGCCATCTCGCTGTGTACTGGGATGCGTCCTACAACCGCTGGTTCCTGCGCGACGATGATGATTTCAGCATCATCGCGCTGACGCCGGTGCTCTATTACCAGTTCACGCAGCCGCTGCTCGGTGGCGTCCCTGTGGTTGAGTTCGGTATCGGGGTGAGTTACATCAGCGACCGTTATGTCAACGATCGTGACATGGGCGGCCACTTCCAGTTTGAAGACCGAATCGCGGCCGGGCTGAAATATGACGCGGTTTATCTCGCCTTTATGTATGTTCACTACTCGAACGGCGGGCTGTATGATGAGAACGCCGGCTACAACACCGCACTGATCAATGTGCGTTATTCCTGGTGACATCAGTCCTGTTCATTTTTTCCCGGGTGAGCGGCCATTTTCTAATGCTTTATAAGCAGTGAAGTTGCAGCTGTTACGATATTTGGACTGCAGTTTTTTCTTGTGCGTTAGGAACGTAACGAGGACACACACCGTAATCGGGGTTAGGTTAGCGGGGCGTTAAGTTCAAGAAGTTAAAGGGGACACACACCTTCTCATCGTTGTCAGGTGTGTGCTGGTAGTGACTAGATATTTACCACCCCACCGTCAACCAGCAGCTCGGAACCCAGCATATAAGACGAATCGTCAGAAGCGAGAAACAATGCCGCTTTGGCGACTTCTACAGGTGTACCTAAGCGGTTGAGCGGCACCAGTTGTTTGACTTGTTCCAGCAATACCGCTTGCTGTTCTGCCGGTAAACCAAATTTATCAAATGCATCCGTTTGAGTCGGTCCCGGGCTCAGAACATTCACCCGGATTCCTCTGTGCTTGAGTTCGGCGCAAAGAGTCCGGGCCAGAGAAATTAAACCGGCTTTGCTGGCAGCATAGATGCTGCTTTGTGCCAGACCAATGTGGGCCGAGGCACTACCGCACAGAATAATCGAAGCCCCGTTATTAAGTAGTGGCAGTAAGGATTGAATCAGGAAAAATGGCCCTTTCAGGTTAGTTGCGATAACACGGTCAAAGCTGGTTTCATCCCATTCTTCTAAAGGCAGGTGTGTCACATCACCAGCGTTAAGGTAGACGATGTCTAATTTGTTGACTGTAGCGCTGAGTTGCTGCGCTAATCGTTTTTGCTGGCCTGGGCATGCAGCATCGTTTGGGATAACTGTGGCAGAGGTGTCTAAGTATTGTTGTGCGCGTCGAATCCCCTTGGGACTGCGCCCGGTCACGATGACTTTGGCTCCTGCGAGTTGAAACTGCCTGGCCGTTTCCAAACCGATTCCTGCGGTACCTCCGGTAATCAAGGCCACTTTGTTTTTCAACCGGTCATTCATATTCACTTCCTGCTTGTTGTTTGGGTTAAAAATGAACATTATTAAGTTAATAGTATGAATAAGGAAGTAGGTACCAAATGGATACTAAAGGAATTGATCAAAATAAACTGGCTGCCAATAGCTTCCATTGCCCTATGGTGGATTTCGTAAACATCATTTCCGGTAAGTGGGCGATCCCCATTCTTTACCGTCTCATCGTGACCGATGGGGTGATTCGATTCGGTGCATTACAGCGCGCGATTGGGACTATTACTCAGAAGGAACTGACTAAGCAGTTACGCCTGTTCGAGGCGAGAGGGCTTGTGACCAGAACTGTCTATCCGGAGATGCCACCCAGAGTGGAATACCAGATCACTGAGCTTGGTAAAACATTAAAACCCACGCTGGATTCTCTGGCATTATGGATGACGGAACATAGGCAGGCACTGTTGGGTCATACTGCTGGTTGAAATGATGAAATTATTTGAATGGAACTCTCTGACTTGATTGACTTTAATCGTTACTCTCAATATCTCGGCCAATTTGATAGTGCGCAATATGCTGCGGTGAAAACCCGTGAGGGGAAGGTAGCGGGTTTGAGCTTTTGTGTATATCAGCAAAGTGATACCCCCTCAGATGTGATTATTCTGTACCATGGCGGTGGCGTTCATCGTAACGCAGGTTATCCGGTGCTGGCTTATCAGCTGTGTGTCGATCCCCGAATTGCAGTCTGCCTGGTTGACATACGCGGGCATGGTAAATCTGATGGAAAACGGGGCAGCGTTGCCCAACCTGAGCTCATTTGGCGGGATGTGGATACGATAGTCGATGAGATAACACGATGTTTTCCTTATGCGCAGCGGCATCTTGCTGGCCACTCTAGTGGCGCGGGTATGCTGATCAACTATTTTACCCGCTACAATGATCGGCGCTCGGCTGACAGCCTCACTCTTCTCGCGCCTGAGCTTGGTCCGTTTGCCGGAATCGCTCGTCCAATTGATGAGAAACAGCGCTTTGCTCAGGTACGGCAGTGGCCATTCATTGTTAATGCAATCAGTGCGGGCTACCTGTTCGGGCAGTGTTGGGCGGTTAAGCTCAATTTCCCGGCGCAAGTATTAAAGGCTGCACCTGACTTCGTCTCGCGCTATAGCGTTAACATGGCTAACGCGCTGACGCCACGTCATCCCGCGAAACAGCTGTCTTCGTTACCTGTCCCAACCTTACTGCTGTTTGCTCAGAACGATGAACTGTTTGATAGTGAGGCGATGCGCGATTTTGCAAATCAGCACGGGAGTGAGTTGTTGCAAAGTCACGAGATGCCAGGTGCGACGCATCTCGCCTGTGTGTTTGAGGCTCACCATTACATGGCGCCATTCATCGCCGGTTTATCACCATGTGAGTAGTGTTAGCCCGTTTGTTAGCCGGACACACTCCGTTAACGGGGAGCCCTTGACGAGGACACACACCATCATTTCAATGTGGAGACCTTGACGAGGACACGCACCATCATTTCAATGTGACTGACGGTGTGTGTCCTGTTTATTTCTGTTCATTTCCCCCGGGTGAGCGGCCATTTTCTAATGCTTTATAAGCAGTGCAGTTGCAGCTGTTACGATATCTGGACTGCAGTTTTTTCTTGTGCGTTTGCGCTTTATGCTCTGTGCGCCAGACTCGTCATATCACCCATAAATGACATGACCTATGACGACAGCACGCTCTCAGTTGATTTGCCCTGACATCACACCCTATTATCACTGCGTTTCTCGCTGCGTACGTCGTTCGTATTTATGTGGAGAGGATTCTCATACCGGTCAGTCTTATCAACATCGTCGCGCTTGGGTGGAAGAGCGCATTTTAACTCTGGCGACCATTTACTGCATTGATATTTGCGCTTATGCAGTGATGAGTAATCACTATCACCTGGTGGCCTTTATTGACATGGACGGCGTGGCTGCACTTTCCGATTCAGACGTCATTGAACGCTGGGGGATAGAACATTGTTTGCCTAGACTGATTCAGCGTTATCAATCAGGTCAGAAATTAGCTGCCGCCGAATGGCAGAAGTGCCGGGAAATTATCGAGGTTTGGCGCTCTCGTCTTTGCTCACTGAGCTGGTTTATGAAAGAGTTAAATTACCAGATAGCACGGCAGGCGAATCAAGAGGATCAGTGCACAGGTCGGTTCTGGGAAGGACGGTTTAAGTCTCAGGCCCTGCTCGATGACAAAGCTCTGCTGGCGGCTATGGCGTACGCTGATCTTAATCCTGTACGGGCGAAAGTCGCGGATACGCCTGAGCAGTCTGACCATACTTCGGTGAAAGCGCGCCTGGTTGCCCTGGATAGAGGTAAAACCTCTGCGCGTGCTTTGCTGGATTTTATTGGTTACCACAGCCAGGAAAAAAAGCGTGGTATCCCGTTTCGATTGATGGATTATCTGGAGCTGTTGGATTGGCTGGGACGGCAGATGAGAGAAGGTAAACGTGGGGTTCTTGATGAGAGCGCACCGGGCATTCTGCAGCGTTTATCACTGGTGCAGAAAGAGTGTTTAACGCTTTGCTCTGAACTTGAGAAGAGGCCGAGAGCATGGGTTGGTTCGCAGCGTCATCTCATGCATGCTAAATCGCAGTTAAATCGCCAGCGTATGCTGGGGATCGTCATTTCTTAGTTATTTAAAACCGGGTACAGATTCATTTCTGCTGTATTTACGTCCTCTTTGGTACACCTTTCTTTCCGCTTTGGTACACCTTGATGTCATAACCCTCATTTACTTTCGTTTTCTGATATTGGTTTAGAGAGTGAAGGACACTATACGTTTAGTCTTTGCGCTTAAAGTGTGTGTCCTGTTCAGATTCATTTGTGTTGAAGGGAGTGGATGAGGGAGTGGATAAGGACACACACCATAATTCAAGGTGTGTGTCCTGCTCGGATACTGCTCGGATATATTAGCAGGACACACACTTTAATCAGTCGTCAATATTTACGGTGTGTGTCCCGTTAAGAGTATGAGAATAACGGTGTGTGTCCCACTAAAAATCAGACTGGCGTGCCAGCCTCATCGATATCAACAATCTCGGTTTCTAAGCTGGCTTCGCTGAGCCAGCGCTGGATGGTCGGGCTGGCGAGCAAGTGATCCCGGTATTGGGCGGCGCCGGGTGATAGTTCGATACCGTAGGTTTTAAAGCGCAGCGCGACCGGGGCAAACATTGCATCCGCAATAGACCACTTGCCAAACAACCATTGGCCTGGATAGCGTGCCATCTGCTCACTCCATAACGTATCAATGCGGGCGATATCCTGTTGTGCGGCATCGCTTAACTCAACGTGACGGCGCGCGCGGCAGTTCATCGGCATTTCGTTACGCAGGGCAGTAAAACCGGAGTGCATTTCGCAACTGATGGCATGAGCTTTAGCTTTGTCAGCGTTATCCGCTGGCCAGGCTTGGCCGCTCAGATGGTTGTCATTGACGTACTCAAGAATCGCCAGCGATTCCCACACCACTATGTCACCATCCTGTAGCGCCGGGACTTTGCCTGTCGGCGTAATGGCTTGCAGCGTGGTATAAAACTCCGGGGTGCATAGCTGCAGTTTACGGATCTCGACCGGCAGTTGGTAGTGGGCAAAAATCAGCCAGGCTCTGAGTGACCAGGTTGAGTAGTTTTGATTGGCGATATAAAGTTGCATACATAACTCCTTGTCTTGTCTGTTGCTCAGCATAGAAAAACAATCGCAGCCTGACTAACGGATTGTTTGGATAATAACCATTAATAAAAGCGATGGATTGATATGGATATTGACTCGTTACGCAGTTTTCTGGCCTTTGTCGACACCGGCAGTTTTACCCGCGCCGCCAAGCAAATTGCCCGGACCCAATCGGCGTTCAGTGCGCAGATGCGCAAGCTGGAGCAGGAAATCGGTAGTGAACTGTTTGTCAAAGAGGGGCGTAATCTGGCCCTGAGCGAAGCGGGTATCCGCCTGGTCAATCATGCCCATGAACTGCTGGATCGGCACGATAAGGCGCTGGTCGAGTTGCAACAGTTCCAGCACAAACAGCCACTGCGACTCGGCTGTCCGGAAGACTATAACGATCAGGTATTGCCGAAATTAATGCAGGCATTACTGGCGGCGAAACCGACCTGTTCAATTCAGGTGTTTAATGAGCCGAGTGTGGTACTGCGCCAGTGGCTGGACGAAGGTAAGCTGGATGCCGCGATTGTGACGCGTTCGTCCAACAGTGAGGAAGGGTACTGGATTACCAGTGATCAGGGCGTTTGGATCTGCGCGCAGCCGGATGCGGCGGTCACTCAGGGTGCTTCGTTGCCGCTGGCGCTGTTTCAGGCAGATTGCCGTTATCATGCTGCTGCGATCGACAGCCTGACCAAGCGCGGTGTGCCGTTTCACTTAGTGGCGTGTTGTAATACGTCATCGGCGCAGCGGGCGATTGTCCGTCAGGGGCTGGCGGTTGGCGCGATGGGGCGGCTCAGTGTAACCGACGATCTCACCATCCTGAGTGACTTTCCGCCGCTGCCAGCGGTCGATATTGTGTTGCTGGTGGCCGCTAAATCCCATCCGCTGCTGCCGCGTCAGTTTCTCAATCAAATCGGTGAGCTTTGCTGCGCTAAAACAGCCTTACCGGTAGTCTGAGGCACGGGCGCTCAGGGCTGATCTGACTTGTAAGGCAGATACGTGGCGAGAGCCGCCATTCTGTCTTGTACCAGCTGCTGCTCCCGGCGGACGAAATCGGCGACCGCCGGGCGAAACGTCGCGGACTCAATCCAGTGCACGGACCAGGTGGCAAGCGGCTCAAAGCCGCGCTGAATCTTGTGTTCCCCTTGCGCGCCCGGGTCAAAGTGCGCAAGCTGATGCGTGATGCAGTACTCTATCCCCTGATAGTAGCAGGCTTCAAAGTGCAGGCTGTCGAACTCTTGTGTGCAGCCCCAGTAACGGCCGTATAAGGTTTGCGAGTCTTTAAAATACCAGGCTCCGGCGACGGGCAGCTGTTGGTGGTACGCCATGATGAGGACAATCTGGGTGGGCATCTGCCGGCGTAGCTGTTCAAAGAAGGCCTGATTGAGATGAGGATAGCGGCCGCGTTTGAGATAAGTCAGCTGGTAGAACTCAAAAAACACCGCCACATCGTCGGCAGAGAGCAGCTCTCCCTCAATAACGCGAAGTTCCACCTGTTGCTGTTGTACTTTCTCGCGCTCTTTACGCAGGTTTTTTCGTTTACGTGAAGTCAGGGTCGCAAGGAAATCATCAAAGTGCTGATAGCCACGGTTATACCAGTGATACTGGCAGTCCATCCGTACCGAGAGCGGCTTGAACTTTTGGATATGCCGCGCTTCGACAAACAGTCCATGCCAGCCGGAGAACTGATGCTCGGCACACAGCTGACGCACTGCGCTCAGCATCGGCTGTAGGGCGTCGTCATAGCTGATGACCTCTGCGCGATAGAGCAGGCGCGGGCCGCTGACCGGTGTAAACGGAATTGCCGTCACCAGCTTGGGAAAATACTCTTCGCCTGCTTTTTCAAATGCTTCCTGCCATGACCAGTCAAACACGTATTCGCCCCAGGAGTGACTTTTCAGATACATCGGCATCGCTGCCAGCAGAGAGCCGTGCTCATCTTCTAAGGTCAGATGGAGTGGATGCCAGCCGCTGTCATCACTGACACAGCCGCTTTGTTCTAACGCGCTCAGATAGGCGTATGACAGAAACGGATAGTCACAGCAGCGCAGCGCGTCCCACTCAGGCTGCGGAATGTCGGTCAGTTGTTGGTGAACTTTGATGAGGGCCATGGGGAGCGTCCAAGCAGTAAACAGGCGTAATTTATCCTAGCAGAAACCCTTATCAGGACAAACCGTGATCAGCAAACCGTTAGCGGGACATACGCATTATATGGACAGGATTGTTAACGGCGGATCTGCCTCTTTGTACAGCTTTAAAAGCTTTTAGAACATGGGTAACCCTCCTTAATCTATTTTCTTACAAATGAGTTATTATTTATTTAAATACATATAGTTATGTTGTGCAGCTTTTTTATGGTCAGATTAATGAGCTTTTGGAACATAGGTGACTATCCCGTTATTAATCTGACTCTATCGCTCCGGCTTAGGTTTACAATTTGTGGGAGACATTAAGCAGGACACACACTGTCTAATCGGGTGTGTGTCCTGCTTAGAACGCTGGTTAGATCGGTTAGCTTTGCCGTTAGCTGAGGTGTGTGTCCTGTTTGGCTCTGTTTGGCTCTGTTTGGCTTCTAATCGGGTGTGTGTCCTGTTTAGCTGTGGCTTTCGAATACGGTGTGTGTCCTGCTTAGAGCGGACGTTATTTGCCAGCTTGTGCCCAGTCAGCGAAATAACTGACCAGATAGTCGATCGCCAGGCGGGCACGTAACGGCAGAAAGCGTTGGTTCTGATACACAATCCAGCTGCTGTTGCCTGGTCCCCAGAAGTCTTGCAGGATCGGAAACAGCGTGCCGGATTCCAATCCTCTGGCCAGGCTGCTTTTCGGCATATAGGCGATGCCAAGCCCCTCCTCGCAGGCTGCAATGGCTGCATTGGAATTGTTACTTTTCCAGCGCCCGTGCACTCGCACGCTGAGAGGTTTGCTCTCGCTGGCAAATTGCCAGTGATCGTTATTGGTAATGATGCAGCTATGCTGTTTGAGTTGATTCGGGTGGGTTGGCTCACCAAAGCGATGTAAATAGTCACGGCTGGCGACGGCGGCCATTGGGCGGTCAACCAGCTTTCTGGCAACCAGACCCGAATCTTTTAGCGCGCCGTAACGAATCGCGAAGTCGATGCCATCTTCAATAAAATTGACCATCCGGGAGTTAAAATCCATCTCGATGGTCACTTCTGGGTACAACTTGGCAAACTGCATCAGGGCCGGAGCGACGTGTTCTTCCGCGAATCCGCCGGCAGCACTAACACGCAAGGTGCCGCTTAGAGTAATTTGCTGTGAGTTTAAGCCTTCATTGGCCTGTTCCAGCCCGGTCACCAGCTCTCGGCATTGCGAGTAATACAGCTGACCGGCATCGGTTAAGTTGATTTGCCGGGTTGAACGGGCAAATAAGGTGACCCCCAGGCGATCCTCCAGCCGCGATACTTGGCGGCTGACGTGACTGGTGCTGCAACTGAGCTGTTTAGCGGCCGCCGAAAAGCCCTGAGTTTCCGCCACGGCGACAAACTCGATGATGCCCTCGAAACTGTTCATAATCTTCCATTGTTGCTATTTAGCAATAATCTTTTGTTGATTGGCGGTATTATCATTGAAATGATTTTCAATTAGTATCTTTTTTGTACTCAATAATGCAGGAGACAGCAATGAAGAAGATTCTAATTCCGGTAACCAACCATGCCACTCTGGGCGATACCGACCAGGCGAACGGCACTTACTCACCAGAGATTACGCACGTCATTCATGAGCTGACCACAGCGGGATTTGAGTATGACATAGCGTCGATTAACGGTGGCAAAGCACCGCTGTATGGCACTGACATCGAAGGTGATGAGGTGAACAGCCGAGTACTGGCGGATGATGATTTTCAAAATCGCATCAATAACACCATTCCGGTCTCGCAAATCAATATTGATGACTATGTTGCGCTATTCTACCCGGGCGGCTTCGGCTTGCTGTCCGATCTGGCAAGCAATGCCAGCTTTGCACAACTGGCGGCCAAACATTATGAAGGTGGCGGCACGATTGCGGCTGTCTGTCATGGCCCGGCGGCACTGCTGCCAATTACTCTGAGCAGCGGTGAAAGCTTACTGGCCTCTAAATCGGTTACCGGCTTTACCCGCGAAGAAGAGATTGATTTTGGCACCATCGAACACATTCCGTTCTTGCTGGAAGAATCACTGACCCGAAAAGCAGCCCGTTTCAGTAAAGTGCAGCCCTGGCAGGAGTTCGTCATTGTTGATGAGCGACTGATTACCGGGCAAAACCCAACCAGTGCTCATGGCGTCGGTAAAGCATTGGTCGCGGCGTTGTCGTAAACCACAACCGCTAAGGTTTAAGATCGATTAATTACCCAATAGCTCACGGAACGTGGGCTATTTTTGTCTCTGAGCGATGTTAATTAAAGAGGACACACGCCGTCATAGTAAGGTGTGTGTCCTCTTTGTTTTTGCTCTTTGTTTTTGTCTTTTTTGTTTTCCCGCTATTTTAGCGGGAGGTTTATGGCTCAACTTCGCCGTTTACGCTCTGCCTTTGGATGTTTAGGCGTTTAGCCATAAGCCTAAATTTATTTATGCACAATTTGCATGAATTAATTCACTTTTAATCATTTGTGTCACTGCATAACACTCTTTACACTTCGAAATGATTTGTTACCTGAGTGTAACATTTAGTGCCTGTTATTAATCTTTATCCATAACTCGTCAAGGTTATTGGCAATAGTGACAGTGAAGTCTATTACCAGTGGTGATCTCGAATTCATAAGTGGCAGGAAGGCCATTTTCAGCACCACACTCATTAATAAGAGCGATTTATGATTATTTTTCGATTTCCACTGCTTGTTTGGCTAGGTATCGGTATTTTGATTACCAGTCTAGGGATCAGACAATCCTTTGGTATCTTCATGACACCGATATCCGACTACTTCCAAACGGGACGAGAGTTCTTCAGCTTTGCAATCGCATTGCAAAACTTATTGTTTGGAGCGTTCCAGCCATTTGTGGGTATGGCCGCTGACCGTTGGGGAGCGAAACGTATCATCATTTTAGGTGCTATCTCTTACGCCCTGGGGCTGTACTTAACTTCTATCAGCGCTGATCCAACAATGGTGTACTTATCGCTAGGTGTGCTTGTTGGTCTTGGTTTAAGCGCAACCAGCTACGTGATCGTGCTCGGTGCAGTCGCTAAAGTTGTACCAGCGCAACATGCGGCGAAAGCCTTCGGTTTGACCACGGCAGCTGGATCATTCGGCATGTTTGCTATGATCCCGGGGGCGCAAGCATTGTTGAGCGCTTCTGGTTGGCAAAGTTCAATGCAAATCTTCGCGGTACTGTGCAGTTTTATGGTGTTGTTTGCACTATTCATGAATACGGCAAAGCGAAATGCAAATACTGCTAACAACCATGTTCACGAGGGCAAACAAACACTAAAAGAAGCTTTGAAAGAAGCGTTTGCCCACAAAGGGTACTGGTTGATTCATGCTGGTTTTTTTGTGTGTGGTTTCCATGTGATGTTTATCGCGACTCACCTGCCTAGCTATTTGGCGGATAAAAATCTACCTGCATCAACCGCGGCCATGGCGTTGGCTTACGTGGGTATATTTAACATCCTTGGCTCATATTTCTGGGGGGTAATGGCAGATCGTTTTAGCAAGTGTTATATGATGTTTGCGTTGTATGTGATGCGTACGGTTGTGATCGGTGCTTTTTTGGCACTGCCGATTACCGAGCAAACGGCGCTTATCTTCGGTGCTGCCATCGGTTTTTGTTGGTTAGGAACGGTGCCGCTTACATCTGGTTTAGTCCGTCAAATGTTTGGAGCTCGTTACCTGTCGACGCTATATGGTTTGGTGTTTTTCACTCACCAAGTCGGCAGCTTTTTGGGGGCATGGGTTGGTGGTCGTATCTACGATTATTACGGGTCTTATGATCCAATTTGGTGGTCAGCGGCCGTACTCGCGTTTATTGCTGCATTGATTCATCTTCCAATCAATGACAAGCCTGTACCACGTTTGAGCATGGCAGCAGCGTAACTCTTAAAGGCTCCCTGCGCAGTTCGTTGGGAGCCTTCCCTTTATCAATCATATCTTTAGCTCCCACATGCCCCGTCACCCGAGAGATTAAATTTCACAATGGCATTTTAGGCGTCTTGAGTTGCTTTAGCACATACTGAAGAATGCCTCCTGCGTTGAAATACTCTAACTCTTTTGGATTGTCGATACGTGCAACAACAGGTACGGAATGTTCTGTACCTTGAGCCGTTACGACAATAATGTCTAATTCCAGCAAGGGCTTCATCGGCTCATTAGGGGCAATAAACACGGTCTCATTGCCTTCCAGAGTGAGCGCGTCGAGTTCGCCTGGTCTTTTAAGTTGGAGCGGCAATATGCCCATACCCACTAAGTTGCTGCGATGAATTCGTTCAAACGATTCCGCGATGACGGCTTTTACATTCAATAACAAGCATCCTTTAGCGGCCCAATCTCGACTTGAACCACAACCATAGTCTTTGCCAGCAAATATGACCAATGGCACCTGCAGTTCAATGGCGTTTCTGCTCGCTTCAAAAATAGGCATGACTGGAGGCCTTTTCTCCGTGGTCGACATGTTACATTCATCCAGCTTGGTATCACCGAAACATCTTGTGACGCCACCTTTAGTCGGCGATGCTATTTTATTTTCCAGTCGCACGTTTGAAAAAGTGCCGCGAACCATGACGTTGTGGTTCCCTCTGCGCGCACCGTAGCTATTGAACTCTTCTGGAGTGATATTTTCTGACCGCAAATATTGTCCTGCAGGACTATTTACTGAGATAAGACCCGCCGGAGAAATATGGTCTGTTGTTATCGAATCTCCCAAAATAGCTAATACACGTGCTGACTCAATAGGAAATGTGGGGGATGGAAGTTCCAAAAATGGTGGACGTTGTATGTAGGTCGAGGTCGGCTCCCAAGGATAACAGGGACTATCTTGCATCGATAATTGTTCCCACTCTTCATCCCCTTCAGCAATGTCACTGTAACTCAATCTAAAGTGGCTCTCATGAACCTGACTCAGCATTTCCTCCAGCATGAGCGGACTCGGCCAAAGCTCCCGCAGATAGACAGGCTCATTTTTACTATTGATGGCAATGGGTTCATTTTCTAGGTCAATACAGGTTGTACCCGCTAACGCAAACGCGACAACCAATGGTGGAGAGGCAAGCCAGTTTAAGCTGACTGATGGATGGATTCGTCCCTCGAAATTTCGGTTCCCTGATAACACAGCGGATACGTGCAAGCTATTTGCCGAAATCTCTTCTTCTAGATTGTTCTTGAGTGGACCTGAATTCCCAATACATGTAGTACACCCGTATCCAACACGATGAAATCCCAACAAGTCTAAGTAATGTTGCAGCCCAGTCTCATTGAGATATCTGGCTACCGCCAATGACCCTGGTGCGAGAGACGTTTTTACATAAGCAGGAACGGACAACCCTCTTTCCACGGCGGCCTTCGCAACCAATCCGGCCGTTAACATAACCGCTGGGTTTGAAGTGTTCGTACATGAAGTGATGGCGGCAATTACGACATCACCATGATGGAGGTGCGTGGATGACTCGGAATGTTTTGCTCCGGGGCTTGAGGAGGAAACACCTTCAATAGCGCATTGTTCAAGCGTCGCTTGCTTAATTGCACTGATGTTAAGTCGATCTTGTGGCCTTTTGGGCCCAGCCACTGAGGTCACAATGGTCGATAAATCTACCACAATATTTTCATCATACTCCGGTGAGGTTTCTTTTGTATCCCACCATAGGCTTTGCTCTTTCGCATAAGCTCGAACTTTGTCAACCAGAGCAGAAGATCGGTTAGTAAGGGTCAAATAGGCAAGTGTGTTTTCATCGATAGGGAAAAAACCGCATGTGGCGCCGTACTCTGGAGCCATGTTAGCAATCGTAGCCCTGTCGGCCACAGACAAAGCGGCTAAACCGTAACCATAGTACTCGACCAACTTACCCACCACACCATGGGATCTTAGCTTCTCAGTGATAGATAAGACCAAATCCGTTGCAGTAACACCGGGACGCAGTTGCCCATCAAGCCTCACTCCGACTACTTTGGGAATCGTTATATTGAGTGGTTGGCCTAGCATTACGGCTTCAGCTTCAATTCCACCGACGCCCCAGCCCAACACTCCTAATCCATTGACCATAGTGGTGTGGCTATCGGTTCCGATAACCGTATCTGGGAATAGCACACCATTTTCGTCTTCATGAACAACTTGTGCCAGATATTCCAGATTAACCTGATGGCATATGCCCTTACCGGGAGGGATAACGGTCAAGTTCCGGAAGTTCTTTTGTGCCCATTTCAAGAATGTATACCGCTCTTTGTTTCGAGCCATTTCGTGTTCATAATTCGTATGTATCGCGGATTCTGAACCTGACTGATCGACAATCAACGAATGGTCAATGACAAGATCAACCTTACACATGGGTGTGACGTGGCTTGGATCCCCGCCAGTTTGTGCAATCGCATCTCTGATAGCAGCCAGATCAACCAAGGCTGGAATACCGGTGTAGTCTTGCATCAAGACTCTGCTGGGATAGAAATTAAACTCAGATGAATGCCCGTGACTCTCTGAAGGGAAAGTCGATTTTGTAAGAAACAACGCTTCGATAATTCGAGCTGCTTCTTCAAAATCAGACGCTTGTCGAACGATATTTTCAATAAGTATGCGCTTAGTAAAAGGGATCTTCGACAGGTTGGCTTGATAGTCTTGGGCCAGCTGTTTTAGAGACCAGTATTTATATTCGGTTCCGTTTACCTTCATCGACCTTTGGTATGTTTCACGCCATGATTTTTCGTTGGTAGGTCTCATGATTAACTTCCTTTCAATGATGGTTGACCTTTTAAAAAGGCAGCCTCGTTGTCATAGATATGTTTTCTGGGACATTTTCATATTTCCCATATCCAAATAGCTTTAATCAGCTGAAAATCTATAACCTGAAGGATCAGAGTTGAAATTCGAAAAGAAGGAAGACGTTGGAATGGATTTTTGCCCTCAAACAATAACTAGACTCTAAAAAATGAAGGCAAAGCTTGAGTTGGCTCAGCCTTCAACCGTACTTAGATGAGAGTCACATTGGTTGCTTGCGGGCCTTTCTCACCGGGTTCAACTTCAAAACTTACTTTTTGGCCTTCCAACAGGGTCTTAAACCCATCAGAGGAAATTGAACGGAAATGAACAAAAATATCCTTACCGTCACTATCTTTGGTGATAAAACCAAAGCCCTTAGTTTCGTTGAACCATTTTACTGATCCCGTTACTCTGTCAGACATACATACCTCGACTAATGTTATAGGTTAAAGCTCTGAAAAATAGAGCTATTCCATAGTAAATCAAGATATCTGTCGCAGCAGTTAAACGAAAAGGAGCGAGAATAACTGTGAAAGGAAACTTGGTTGATAATGAAAAAGTAACTCAAATTGGTAGAGCTACTTTAAGTATAAACCTTAAATTGAAAATAGTTAGTTTAGTCCTCAATCCTAGTTTCATTTAGTGGTACGGCTCTGATTTAAAAATACCAGTACGGAGTTCATGTGTTAAACAGCACCATGGCCTAATTGACCCAAATGGTGATTCGGCTCAATATCCATTCCGCTACTTTCTCTACGTGCCTTCTGGAAATTGGTGGTCCCTCCCATGCTTGAACTGGGGACCAATCGATTATGAGTTAGCCACTAACGCAGTAAGTCTAGGAAAACCGAGGTAAATTAAGCGTAACTAAAAATACATTAAAGTATTTACTAAACAGTGGTTTAGCTTGGTTTTGGTAAAAGTGTCAAAACTAGTGACTGTACCTGTACTGTACCTCAAAGAAGAGCGTCAAGAGGAATCTTTCCTAGCAAAGTGGATAAGAAAATAGAACATCGGGCGATGTTATTAAGCTCTAACAAGGGTGATTAAAAAGCAATCAGCTATGACCGTTTTGTTCAAAACATGATACCCATAAGTAAATGTCCTACAAGTTTATTGTGGAACGTGATCTAAGGCTCAAGCTAATAAAAACGGAGTTGTTTAGTGTTTTTATAGTGATAACCTTTCCTTACTTGTTAGACAACTGCTGTGTTAAGGCGAGGTTAAAGTGAATAGTATTTTTGATTTGAATGGCAAGACCGCACTTGTGACTGGCTCAGGAAGAGGGTTGGGATTCTCTTATGCTAGAGGGTTAGCTCACGCAGGGGCTCGCGTGATCTTGAATGGCCGGAATGAAGACGTTCTCTCTAAAGCTGTTGCTCAATTGAAAGTTGAAGGGCTTGATGTGTTAGGGAGAGTATTCGATGTATCTTCTGAAGAGCAAGTATTAAAGGTATTTGAAGAATTTGATCGTGACAATATTCATATTGATATTCTTATTAATAATGCGGGTATCCAGTATCGAAAACCCATGGTGGAGTTAGAATTAGAGTCCTGGAAAAAAGTAATTGATATCAACTTGAATAGTGTATTCATTGTATCTCGTCAAGCGGCAAAACGTATGATTGCGAAAGATACTGGAGGGAAAATTATCAATATTGGCTCTTTGACTAGTGAAGCTGCTAGAGCAACGGTATCTCCATATACCGCTGCGAAAGGGGGAGTTAAAATGCTAACAAAAGCAATGTCTGCTGAATGGGCACAACATAATATCCAGACGAATGCTATTGGTCCTGGCTATATTCTTACTGATATGAATACTGCTCTTATTGAGAATAAAGAATTTGACAGTTGGGTGAAAGCAAGCAATCCCACTAAACGCTGGGGACACCCTGACGAACTGATTGGTACAGCCGTGTATTTATCGTCTAGTGCGTCTAACTATATTAATGGCCAGATCATCTATGTTGATGGCGGCTGGTTATCTGTATTGTGAGGGCACAGTGATGACAGAAGTGCAGTCAAAATCTTGTATTATTCGCTCAGAACAAGATCTAGTAATCGAAAATAGAACGCTGAATCATGACGAACATAAAGTATTGGTTAAGGTTGAAGCCGGTGGGATCTGTGGCTCAGATATTCACTATTATCAACATGGACGAGCCGGAGCATCAGTGATTAAAGAACCGATGGTGATTGGTCATGAGTTTGTCGGAGTCGTAAAAAATATCCCTGTGGGATCTACGTTAAAAGTGGGACAGAAAGTCGCGATTAACCCATCTCAACCTTGCTACCAGTGTGAACGATGCCGAACAGGACAACTGAATCATTGTAAATCAATGAAATTCATGGGTAGTGCGCAACATTATCCACATACTCAAGGTGGTTTTACACAATATGTATCGGTGAATACGAATCAGTGTTTCCCTTATGATGCGTCTATGTCATCTGAAATCATGGCATTCTCTGAGCCATTAAGTGTTGCAATTCATGCTATTAATATGGCGGGTAGCTTAATTGGTAAAAAGGTATTGGTTATTGGATCGGGTACGATTGGCGGGTTAGTGATTGCAGCAGCCAAAGCCGCGGGAGCCCAAGTTGTATTTGGTTGCGATGTCAGTGAGCGTAGCTGTAACGTCGCAATAGAAATGGGAGCAGACCACAGTTTTAGCCCGCTTGACAACGACGAAGTAGCGAAATATCAGCAAGACAATGGTTACTTCGATATCACTTTTGAAGCGACAGGTGTCCCTTCTGCGATCCAAACAACGGTCGCTTTTACTAAGCCTAATGGAAAATGTATTCAGTTAGGCATGGGGAACAGCAGTATTGACTATCCGATTAGTTCATTCCTGGTCAAAGAAATTGAATGGATTGGTTCTTTTAGATTCAATGAAGAATTTGCAGTAGCTGTGAATTGGTTGGAGACCAAAAGAGTCGATCCAACGCCATTAATTTCAGGTGTTTTTGACTTGGATGACGCGAAATCTGCGATTATCGCTGCCGCTGATAAATCTAAATCAACCAAAGTGATCTTAAAAATACAGTAAGTTAATAATAGCGAAGGCCTAATATGAAGAACATAATAATATCTCTTGCCCTCGTCTTCCTATTATCATTCTTAATGATAAATAAAGACTCTGAAGTGTATACTGCGTCAAAAGATGGAGTCATTAATTTAAGAATGAGCCAAGTATCCTCTGAAATGGGAGCGATTGGGCGAACGATGGAAAAATTTTCCCAATTGATTTCAGAGCGGACTAACGGAAGATACAAAATAAATCTTTTTCATAACGGACAACTTGGCGGAGAACGGGACGCGATCGAGAATATTCAAATGGGTACGCTTGATTTAACCGTGGTTAACCAGGCGGTACTGGCGAACTTTGTGAAAGAGTTTTCTGTGTTAGATATACCTTATTTATTCTCAAGTTATGAGCATGCGGACCGAGTTTTTCTTGGCGACCTTGGCCATTACTTTATGGATCAACTCGACCATGTCGGTTTAAAAGCAGTCGGAATTTGGGAATCGGGATTCAGAAACTTAACCAATAGCGTTAAACCAGTCAATGAACTGGCTGATGTGAAAAAGCTCAGGATCCGTACCATGGAAAACCAAACTCATCAGCGCTTCTGGCGATACATAGATGCTGATCCTGTGCCAATGGCGTGGTCTGAAGCTTATACTGCGATGCAACAAGGCGCAATCGATGGGCAGGAAAACCCAATCCTGGTTATTGATACTAATAACGTAGGACAGGTAAACAAGTATTTAGCAATCACAGAGCATGCGTATTCGACAGTCTTTGTTGTGATGAATCCGGCTTTGTGGAGTGTGTTAAGTAATGAAGATAAGAAAATATTTTCTGACACGATGAATGAAATGAATGTTTATGAACGTCAATTAAATAGAAACTTAGAAATAAAATCGCTTGAAAATCTACAGAAGCAAGGAGTAATCGTTACTCATCCAAATAAAGATGAGTTTATCAATAACTCTAAGGGTTTCAGAGATAGTTATCGAGATGAATATGGTCCTATGTTAGATAAGATTAAACATGGATAAATAGAGGGTTGAAAATGGAATTATATAAAAAAATAAAATCCATCTCTTCGTTTGTATCTGCTGTTAGTTTGATATTAATGGTATCTGTGGTTTTGCTACAAACTTTTACAAGATTTGTCATTTTCTATAGCTTACCATGGTCAGAAGAGGCATCGAGATATCTTTTTGTTATAATGATTGTTACAGGTTTTAATGCCGCTATTTATAATGGTGATATGATCAGAATTAGCGTTATAGATAACTACATTAGTGGTTGGTTTAAAACAGTAATAGATTATGCAAAGTTATTAATATCTATGACTGTCATTGTTATATTTTCTTATAGTGCTTATAAGTTTATTCAACTTGGCGTCTATCAATTAAGTCCTGCAATGCAGATCCCTATGGCTATTATTTACTTTATTATGTTTGTCGGTTTTTGTCTCTCATTGCTTGCTGTAATAATGAATGGGTACGAAACGATGTTTAAAGTGAAAAATATAGGTGGAGTATAAGGTTATGGATTATCCTGCAATATTTTTGTTGATTAGTCTTGTCGTAACGTTAATTATAGGCCTGCCTATTACTTGGTCTTTGGGTTTCGCATGTATTGTATCTATACTCTTAGATGACAAATTGCAATTCCTTGTCATTGCACAGCGAATCTTTACTGGTGCAGACAACTTTTCGATGCTAGCTATTCCCGCATTTATTTTGGCTGGGAATATCATGTCAGAAGGTGGTCTATCAAAGCGGCTAGTAGCCTTTGCGGACTCGTGTGTAGGATGGATTTCTGGCGGAATATCGTTGGTGTCTTTGCTGGCTTGTACATTTTTCGCCGCGATTTCTGGCTCTTCAGTTGCCACAACGGCTGCAATCGGTGGCTTAATGTATCCGGAAATGACAAAA
This sequence comes from Vibrio sp. ABG19, assembly GCF_029962385.1. NCBI lineage: Bacteria > Pseudomonadati > Pseudomonadota > Gammaproteobacteria > Vibrionales > Vibrionaceae > Vibrio > Vibrio sp. ABG19. Next base: position 1,718,394 of record NZ_CP071708.1, read on the forward strand.
CGAGGGTACCCAGAAAACTATGCCGCTGCATTACAAGCTGTTGGCGGAACATTAGGAATTATCATTCCTCCAAGCATCGTTTTTGTTATTTACGGCAATATAACTGGCACATCTGTTTCTGAATTGCTAATGGCCGGTGTGATCCCTGGCATCATTTGTGGTTTCGCTTTATGTTTATATGCCTACTTCAAAGCAAGGAAAGAAAACTATCCGAAAGAAGATAACTTCAGTTTCAAAAAATTTCTACTTGCTTTTCGTTCCGCTTCATGGGCCTTGGTCATGCCACTCGTTATCCTTGGTGGTATCTATGCGGGGGTTTTTACGCCAACCGAGTCAGCGGTTGTTGCCGTTGCGTATGGATTGATCGTTTGCTTAGTGATCTACAAGGAGGTGACATTAAAATCCTCTTGGGAAATTATTCACAGTACAGCAGTGAGTACCGCTAACTTAATGATGTTGGTTATTACGGCTCAGATGTTCGGTTGGTTGATCACATACTATGAGATTCCGGTTATAGTAACAGAAGCATTTTTATATATTGCTGATAACAAGTATATTTTCTTGTTCTTAGTTAATATTCTTCTTTTGTTATTTGGAATGTTTATGGAAGTTGGTGCAACAAACTTAATTTTGGCACCTATTTTGTCTCCTATTGCGATCTCTTTCGGCGTGGATCCGATACATTTCGGACTGATCTTTGTGTTTCTTCTTGCTTTGGGTCAGGCTACGCCTCCGTTTGGAACGACCATGTTTGTCGCATGTGGGATCAGTAAGCAACCCGTGAGTGCTGTGAGTAGAGCGATTATGCCATTTATAGTCGTCGAGATACTGTGTGCACTATTGTTTACTTACGTCCCGGCATTATCGACATGGTTACCATCGATGCTAAGAGGTTAGATGGACAGGCTCATATCACGGATAACATCGAATTGAAGCAAAAGTGGTTTACTCACTATTAGTGTTAGACGATAATGTCCTACAAGTTACGTGACTATATAACTTTGATATGAGCCTGAAAGCAATTAAAAAGCAGAACGTCGTAGATGTTGTTTACGATCAGATTAAGGCAAACATTTGCAACAATATTTGGAAACCTGGTACAAAAATACCATCAGAGCCAAAGCTTGCCGATATGTTTGAAGTGAGTAGGGTCAGCATTCGTAGCGCAGTTCAAAAACTTCGTGATTATGGAATTGTTGTCACCTATCAAGGTAAAGGAACATTCGTTTCTGATCAATTTGATAAAGAAATGTTTGCTCAAGATTTCGTAAAGCCTGTTATGCACTTAAGTGAAAATGAGTTTTACGATATGCTAACATTCAGAAAAACAGTTGAATTCAAATGTATCCAATTAGCTGTGGAATATGCGACAGACAGTGATCTGGAAGAAATGGAAAAAGCATTAAGTCGTATGTGGCTTTTTATGCATGAATATAAAAAATATTCTTTAGCCGATTACGATTTTCATTTAGCTATCGTTAAAGCATCACATAATAGTATGTTTGTTTCAGCGATGACATTGATGAAAGATATGTATTTGTACTATCTGGAAGAAATCAACCGTGTTTTCGGTATTTCCAGAAAAAGTATTGATGCTCATCGAGATGTTTATCTGGCAATTGCTGAGCGAAATGCGGAGAAAGCGGTTCAGATCTTAGATGAAGCTATGGGCGATAACGTGGATGCTTTAGAGAAATTCGGAGAGTAATCCACAAAAATGTCCGTTCAGGGCATTTTTTTACAATTCTAAATGTAGGACAACTAACAAGCTGGAGATCGGTTAATGAGTACATTGAAAATTACAAATGTAAAAACGATTCTTACTGCGCCTGGTGGAATTGACCTGGCCGTTGTTAAAATTGAAACCAATGAGCCTGAAATCTACGGATTGGGATGTGCCACATTCACCCAACGTATTGTGGCCGTAAAAACAGCGATAGATGAGTACCTGAAACCTTTTCTGATTGGCAAGGATCCCGCCCGTATTGAAGATATTTGGCAATCCGCAATGGTCAGTGGTTATTGGCGTAATGGTCCTATTACAAACAATGCCTTGTCGGGTGTTGATATGGCATTGTGGGACTTAAAAGGTAAAGTGGCAGGTATGCCGGTTTATGACTTAATGGGTGGTCGATGTCGTGATGGTGTTCCGCTTTATCGTCATACTGATGGTGAAGATGAGGTGGCAGTTGAAGATAGTATTCGTGCCGCGATGGAAGAAGGCTATCAATATGTTCGCTGCCAGATGGGGATGTATGGTGGTGCTGGTACTGAAGATCTTAAGCTGATCGCCAACAAATTGGACCGAGCCAAAAACATTCAGCCAAAGCGTTCTCCGAGAAATAAAACGCATGGCATTTACTTTGATCCAGAGGCTTATGCGAAGGCAGTGCCTAAGTTGTTCGATCATTTACGTAACAAACTAGGGTTTGGCATTGAATTCATTCACGATGTGCATGAACGAATTACACCGATTAATGCGCTGCAATTGGCAAAAAATGTTGAAGACTATCAACTGTTTTATCTGGAAGACCCGGTTGCTCCAGAAAATGTGGACTGGTTGAAAACCTTCCGCCAACAAACATCAACACCGATTGCTATGGGCGAACTTTTTACATCACCGAATGATTATAAATCACTGATTATCAATAAGGAAATTGACTTTATTCGCTGCCACATCAGCATGATAGGCGGTCTCACTCCTGCGAAGAAACTGGCTGTGATGAGTGAACTGTGTGGTGTACGTACGGCTTGGCATGGACCGGGTGATATCTCTCCAGTGGGTGTGGCGGCAAACATGCACCTGAGCCTGAACAGCACGAATATGGGAATTCAGGAATATACTCCTATGAACGATGCACTTCGTGAAGTATTCCCAGGATGTCCAGAGATTGAGCAAGGATATGCATATATTAGCGATAAACCAGGCCTGGGTATTGATATTAATGAAGACCTAGCCAAAAAATACCCAATTGAAGGGGGTATACCTTCATGGACGAACGCAAGAACACCTGACGGTACAGCTTCTCGTCCTTAGGTTTTTATTAGACAATATTAAGCGTGCTGAACTTACAAAGAGTTATCCTTTAAGTTCAGCATTTATCCTCAAGTTCAAACTAACTTGTCTCTTTCCACACAAAATTCCTTTATCGAAAGATTCAACCGGGCTTATCGTACGGAGATACTTAACATGTATGTCTTCAAAACATTGAACGAAGTGCGTGAGCTCACTGAGCAATTTTTGTGTGAAGAGGGGCAACGCTTATAAGTGAGCATGCGTAAAAGCGATATTGACGCGCACATGGGTTGTGACGAGTTTGTGATTATACTGCTACAAGTTGATACCCGCAGTGTGCTTGACTCGGGGGCAGGTCACTGTAGTTATCCATGATGCGCTAATTTAGCAAAAGTCACTAGCTCATTCTGTCCAAAAATGATTTAAGCCATATGAATTGTTGGGGAGATTGGTGGCTGACTATCTTGCACTTAAACGTACCGGCCCCCAAGTGTCAATAAACCAGCCTTGTTCATTGAGTACAGCCAGGTTACATCGGCACAAACCTCATTTCATTGACACTTAATGGACGGTATTAGCTAACTCTTCTCCCGTTGGCAATCGCGTCCAGGTCTTCGGCTCTGAGGTGAGTGCAGCGGCGCAGCACCTACATCGATTTGTGGCCGCTGATGGCCGAGACTTGCTTATCACTTAGCTCGCCTTCGACTAAGCGGCTGACTCTCTCATGGCGCAGGTCAGGGCATCCATGTATTAAACAGCCACATGCTCTAATTGACCCAAGTAGTTAATTCGATTCAATATCCATTCAGCTACTTTCTCTACGTGCTCTGGCAGCATGAAACTATTACGGTAGATATCGAGAATCGCTTCTTGCTTGGCGCACAAATCTTTGATCATTTTGGTCGCCAGTTTAGGGTTGAGACCAATATTTTGTGCGAAGGTGAGAAAGTCATAGCCTGTGTAGGTACTATGTGATTGATAGCCACTGGTATTGAAATTATCGCCTTCTTCACTCGCGAGAAGAGGTAATGCTAATGGGTTCTCGTTTGCGATGTAGCCAGGATAGGGCGCTATAGATACGTAATCATAGATTGGCGCGAGTCGCGTGGCTTCTTGTTCCGGTAGCAGCAAACCAATATTTCTAAGGTTTAGGTCATTATTACCGAGAAAGTAGGCGACGAGTATTCGGTTAAATAGCTCTTTCTTAAAGTTTAAGCTGCCGTCTACTTGATGAATTAAGAACTTACAGGCTTGCTCGTAGCTCACATATCCTTTGGCATCGCCTTCAGTCTTCCCGTACTTTTCCTGCACGGCCATAGCGGCATCCAGTTGCTCCTGATGAATCGCCTCTTCACCTGCGTTTAAGCGGTCATAGCGCCTAATCATAAAGGCGAGTTCACCTTCTCCGTTCGGATCGTTAAATCGAACTAATCCAAATGGCGGCGTATCGAAACCGAGGAATTTCATCACTAACATGGTTGCGTGTTCGTTTTCGGCAAGATGAGGAAATTCTTCTGGTGAAGGCTTGAGAATAAATAGCGCCTTATTCTCCACAACCCCGAGCTGATTATCGTCATTAATCGCCAGAGAAAGCTTGGGTTGGTAACCGGAAATGCTCATGCCTTTTTGTTTCTTTGGCAACTCAGTAACAAATTCAGCACGCGAAAAAGGCAAGTGGATCTGAAATCTATTCGAACCTAGCAGGGTTTTGATCTCCCCCTTTTTATACTCGACTTGTTCTCTATTTTGTTCATTGAGTTCATCGAGGCTAATCAGACTTCTATTGCTCGGATACATGCTCTTCTAACCTCAACAGTTGGACTGCACCCAGTAAATTTTTGCCGTTGGACAGCAGCATACCCAGCGGATCGTTTTCATCAATTTTTTGTAGTTCTGAGTAGCGCTTCTTCAGCCATCCTTCGGGGGCAAGACTGAGGAAAAAAGGATGCAGCTCTTTACTCTCAAATGGCCCACCTTCGACAGGCATACTCAGCGATAAGCTCCGGCCTCGATAACCAGGCTCATATTCGAATAGATAACCTTGTTCGTTTTGAGACAAAACCCCGCAAAACTTGCCGTACAAAAGAACTTTTACTTTTCGATCCATATTTTCATTCCGAGTTCATTAGCAACGGATAAAAAGTTATCCAGCGAAGTCTTGCTTGGGTCTTTAAGCATTCGTTTTATCGTTGATTTAGAAATATCCGTCTGTAATTCAAGATCTTCTAATGAGATACTCTTCTTGCGTGATTGCATATCATCAATCAGAGTGTTGGTCTCGTAAATTGAGTAACTTGAAATAGGGCGGTTGCTTGAGGCTTCAACGTTGCTAAGCATCTCTTCGAAAACTTCGTGAATATCGGACTCAAGCTTACTGGTGAGATTGCGAAGTTGTAGCACTTTAGGATTCATCGCGTTGCCTCTGATGTGTCAAATATGAACCATATGGCGGTTTTATTTAAATATAAGCTCAAAAATAGCCCGTGTAAACCGCTTTGGTTTCATTTATGACCTTTATGTTATTTTGGGTTGAAAAATGGCTCATGTACGAGCCTTTAGCGGTCTTTCGAGGACAGTCCTACTCAATCATCTTTAGCCATTAAAGAAGCTCACTCATTTCTGGCACACTGTCGGCTTGCTCTAGCAAGTATTCACACTCTGTTTGGATGAGTGAGACACATAGCTCTATGTGTTCACGTTCTCCATCCTCGATTCCTTGATCTTCGGTAAGGTCAATCGCTTCCTTCAGGGCCTTTTTTATAGCACCAACGGTTTCTACCATTATGGAAGCCATTTTGGTGCCTGAATAACCCAGCAGAGCGCCGAATTCAGCTAAATCATAGCTGGTGATAGGGCGTTTGAAGTTACCTTTCGGCGGATTTTGAAAGTCTTCACTTTCCCAATCTCCAATCGACATTGCAAAATATTGAGGGATACTGGCGGCACGACCCTCATCAGCAGACAATTTACCGCTTCGTGAGTTACGTTTTGCTCCCTCTTGAGCGATGGCTTCTATGTTTACTAAATCATAAAAAGGGGTGAGTTCTAGCCCTTTAGGGGTGACGAAGAAGCTAATATTTTTACCATGGGCATCGTAGTTTAGCGTTGCTAGATTAAAGAGCATCCATTGGGTAAGCTTTAGATTGGTGATGACCGTGTCTATGGTTTTGACGCTCAGTAGGCGTGGGAAAGAAACGCCATCACGCATATATACGCCATCGCCTTCATCTCCATTCTGACGCTCGTATTTGTAACCTGGAGGTAAGTCAGTTGCCTGACAGCCATCAATCACATGTCTTCGTTGAACGACATTACGAGCCTCGATATAGGCACGATCGAACCGCTCTATTATCAGTGTTCTAGTCTTCCCAATGCGAGTTAACTCAACATTAGCGACGTCCAGACCTGCTAGCTTGGCTAATGTCATGCAAAAGAACTCATTAACAGCAATACACGGTGCTTTACCGCTTTCAAACTTCAGAATGCAGTTCGAACTTAATTTGCCTTCACCAAACCCCCACTCATCACCGCGCTTAAGTAAGTTTAACTTGCTTTGAACACCAGCAACCGAAAGGCGAACCTTACCGTCCCAATACACTAATGGCGCTAGATTTCGCTCTAGTCGTTCTATTAGTTCATCATCAGGTACAGATCTAAAGCTGGTTTCCCCAGGTTCTGAGTCTGGAACTCGAAAAGACAATGCGCCAGATGTTTCCGCACCAAGCTTACGAATCAGCCCGAATGTATTGCTTTTGGAGATAGTGGTGTTTTGTATCATCTCCTCAAAGGCTTCTCCTTCAGGAAGGAGATTTCTGAGGTAGTTCTCAATACTACGTGGCGAAGCCCGATCATCGAAAGGGATGTGTGGCGAAATTGGGAAACCAGTGTGTTTCCATTCATCTTCATAGATGAATGAGAACTCTGTTTCTGTTCCGACAGGAAGAATCAAACGACCAATTTTGGTATTCGTACCGATAAACACGTCTAACTGTTGTAACTTACTCATACCAACCATCTTCATTGCTTCTCACGCTGTTTTCAGCTTGGGAGGTTATTTGGCTATGTGGACGAACAAATAGGTTTAAATCGATAAGGCGTAACGATAGCCCTAAGATGTCCATGAGGACGAGTACATTGGCAAAGGTGACACTGGTATCGCCTTTTTCTACTTTCATGATTGTTCTACGAGATAAGTTGGCTTTTGAAGCGAGATCATCAATACGCCAGCCTCTATCGGTGCGCTTTGAGCGAATGGCGCACCCCAGCGTTTCCATACTGAACTCGGTATTCAAATCAGGCATAGGTTGTGCCTTTACCATCTTACCTTTTTTCATAAGTGCCTTTTAATGTACTTTTGTTATTATGGGGTTCGTCTCAATATATAAGTTCACTATAACTCACTTTTGTCGTGACTGTATAAGAAATTATCTATAAGTGCAATTTAAGTTACTTATGATTGGTTTGCGAGTTCGATCTCTCTCTTTGTTCTCTATGAGAGAGTTTTATCAGCCAGAAGGACACATTTGGCAACAGCGTAGTATTCGGATTAATATTGGGAGAAGACAGAGAAGAGTGCGTGATCGGGGCTTACCTGACCCAAAATCGTCAGGTACAAAAAAAGGTTAGTAAACACTACGCTTACTAACCTTCTAGAATTTGGTGGCCCCTCCCAGACTTGAACTGGGGACCAATCGATTATGAGCGAAGGTCTGACGCAACCTCCCCGCACAATCAACATAGTAACCCTGCCATGAATCCCGCCTAAATCCACCAGCAAAATCACATCACCTGATTACCCGAATGATTTTACCGACGTCGCCGACGGGAATTGTTGGCTATGATTAGTACGATGACGCCGACGAGGCAATGGGGTTAAGTCTGGGTGGAAAGACAGGAACGGTACCGGAAAAGACAGGAAAAAACTCCTAGGCGTAACAAGCAGCAAAACGAATTTATATTATTGAATTGTAAGAGCCCTTATTGGATTCGTCCGGTAGGGGCTTTCTTATTTCTAACTCAATGAAATAAAGGAGTTTCTATGAACCAACCCAAAAACAGCAGGAAGAATGCAGAGGCTGATACATCTAAAACCACATCAGTAGACAATCCATTCTCTACCATTCTTAAAACAGGTGAAGCACCAAAGCTAGGAGCAAAGTCCCAAGGAACGGTGCTCTACGAGATTGCTCAAAACAGCGAAGATGATCAACTCTACTTTCGTATTGCCGGACAAAGTGGCGGAGCAGGATTGCATTCAAAACAGTGGATTCTTCTCAGTAGGCTGCTAGACCTTATCGAATCACAGGGCGACAAGCCATGGAAAAGTCAGGTGTATAAATCTCTCTATTCTTCCGGTTCAGCCAACAATCAAGGTTTCTGTGCTGCAATTGCTCGGGGCCTTAATCTGGCAACAAAAGCCGAGTCATCTATTTATCTGCATATCAAATCGAAAGATTACGATGAGCAAAAAGCTGACCTATTAGCGCTCATACAGAAGTCATGATGGGTTTCTCGACGTCGTCGACGTAATGACGGCACCGTCGGCAAACTGGACGGAAAACCTAAATAGGAAATTTACATTAGGGTTCGTGTCCAGCTCGGTATCTAGCCAAAATCGCAGCTAAAGACCGGACAGAGACCGGACCGACGACGCCGTCGCGATAATTACAGAAACTACATCATGCAGGAAGTTAGGCAGGATAAGCCTTAGTGCGAGATTACAGGGCCAGTCTGGTGTGACCGACCCAGCGATCTAGGATTTTAGGTGGGTGGTTGGTGTTATACGGGCTCTTGTGTAACTACTTCCTCATTTACAGAACTTTTAAATCTGTAGACCCGCTTAGTAACTTTTCGACCTTCACCAGATGCACCTAAAGAAACAGTCTCGCTCTTCGCGTCAGCAGATAAACCAGCTTTTCCACTAAGGGAATTATCATAAAACTCTTCTATTTCGACTTCTAAAGCGCTGTCTATTCTTCTAGCAATAGCCAATTCTTGTTCAACTTTGGCTTGGTCACGAGCAAATTGCATTTGAATTTTTTGCTTTTCAGCTTCCAATCTCAAAGCCTGCAAATCTTTATTGGATGCATTTTGCATTGCCTTCGATGACTGCTCTACACTTTCCGCTACTAGCCAAATTAATGGGTTAGTCTGTTTTAAAATACCTTTAGTTTTATTCCAACTGGACATTGTAGTTCCTGTATTATTATGAAAATCAAAAACATATTAAATCCATGATACTGATAAACATGGAATTTAAATATGAACAAGATCACCAACCTTCAACAAATCACAACCCTTCCAATCACCACAATCCTACAAAAACAAGTCAAAGCCATACTCACCGAACCATTTCACGATGAAACAGAAACCCAGCAGGCATGGGATGAACTGCAATGTGAGCTCTGGTTTCTCACATCAATTTCCGAAATCTCTGCCGTCGTCGTCGACGATATCGAAATGCTAAAGCGAGCATTAACCTACACCGAATTCGAAGACGATCTGGACTACGGAGCAGTGCTCACCCTGAGCATTGTCGAGGACTCTGGTAAGGGTATCTACATACTGCTACCTAAGACACTGCTCACCGAATTACGCCAATACTTCTCCATCGAGAATGACTAAGGAGGCAGTGATGCAATCCCGAAAATTCAAATTCAATAAGCGCCAACTCGACTCACTGCCACCGACGCCGACGACGAGCAAAAGTAAGGAAACAGAATACACAGACGAGTTATGCTCTGGGCTTAAGATGATCGTCAACCGCCAAGGCAGAAAACGTTTCTTGTTCAGATATACTCTCCACGGAACCAAGAAATCTATCCAGTTAGGTGAGTATCCAGCACTAGACATCAACACTGCTCGTCAGATTGCCAATGACCATAAACGGGAAATTGCACTAGGGAATGATCCCAAAGCAATGAGGGACGAAAAGCGCAATGTACTCACATTCCAAGAGTTCGCAGAACAGCACTATCTTCCCTATGCCATGATGAACAAGCTCACAGCCAAAAGTGATGCGGGTAGTCTTAAGCTTCATTTCTATCCGAAATGGGGCAAGAAACCTCTCACTGATATCGGTCAGCAAGACATTCAGAAATTGCTAGATGGATTACTAGAAGGTAGGAAACCTGCAACGGTGAACCGTCTACGTTCCTTGGTCCTTCGCATGTTCAGACTGGCAATGGAATGGGGCTATGTTGATTCTAATCCCGGTCAGTACATCAGGAAGTTGAAGGAAAATAACGTCCGTCAACGTTTCCTGTCACGAGCCGAGGTTTCATCCTTCATCAAGGCATGTAACGAGGAACCGAGTCGCACCCAATCTAACGCACTGAAATTCGCACTTCTGACCGGAATGCGCATAGGTGAAATAACTGGCTCAAAATGGGAGTATCTTACCGTCGACGACGACGGCAATTGGAGCCTATTTCTACCACACACTAAGTCGGGACTGTCGAGAACGGTCCTGCTCAACCATTTAGCTAAGGAAGTCATCCATGATCAACGACGATTTCAACAACCGAAGAACCCCTATATCTTTGCCGGAGATGCACCCGGTAGACCTATCGCTCATCCGAAGAAGGCATTTGCTCGGATTAAAGCCGCCGCTGGTATAATCGATAATTTTCGTATTCATGACCTCAGGCATAGCTTTGCCTCGATCCTGATCAACAGCGGAAATGCGACTCTCTATGATGTTCAGCATTTGTTGGGGCACCAGAGTCCTCAAACTAGTACAAGGTATGCCCATTTAGCTAGTTCAAGGCTGAGAGAGGTTAGCGCGAATGTGGCTGAGTTGGTTGGTGGAGTTAGCGTATAGTACGTATGTGATAAAGAGTGGCTCATGAATAGTGTATTCTAGCCACTCTATTCCAAACGCATAGATAATGTTTAGAATATATGATCGAGTTTTGAGTCCGGCTTAACTCTTTTTATTTTAAAGGAGAACACATTGAAAAGTAAGTGGAACAACAAAGAAGAGAAGAGTGCAAAACGATTAGTTAAAGAAATAAAGCCTATGCTCAGGTTGAATGATAATGGCAATGTATCCCAAAGACCATATTTTGAATTGATATCTGACACATTATTTGGTTATGTACAACAAAAAAGCACATTAAGTACAAGAGAAACTTTTGATATATTTCAAGAATCCATAAAAGAAAGCTTTAAAGAAAATGAAATAGAGAATACAGAACGAATATTATCTATATTTGACCAAATGATTCATGATCAATCTAAAATTATTCATACATATAAAATACTATTCTCCATTAACACACGAATTAAAATTCCGCCAAAAAATATAAATGAGGTCAGGTTGGTATTCTATGATAATCCTCCTAGAAATTTAAAAAATAAAATTGACTATGACTTCATTCAAGGTGATGGATGTAAGGGATTCGTTCTAGCCTTCGTTAAAGCACCCAGTAGAGACGCTGCTATAGAAAAAGCTATAGAATCAGTAGACGCTTTAAGAGCTATATGGCAATTGTTATTCAAAAAACAGTTTAACTTACTAGCACAAGACCAAGAATCTAAATACTGGAGTCGTTCTTTGATTAGGTTGGGAAAGGATCATTTTTTGTTCGATGACTCCAGCGATATAAACACCAATGAACAGATCACATTGAAGCACTATACTAACTTGGAATCGCCAGTCATTGATGACATGTCTAGCTTTAATAAATATACCAATCTTTATTTAAGGAAGATTAATTCCAGCCCCTATAGGGATTTTTTATTAAATACACTCATAAACTACATATCTTCAATAGATACCTTAGATCTTGAATCTAGATTCTTAAAGCTATCATCAACACTAGAGATATTACTTAAGGCAAATGATACAAAAGAAATAGCTAGGAAACTCTCATTTATTTATGAAGAGAATGAACTGGAGAAAATGATTGTGAATAACCTAAGGGATTCTAGAAACAAGCTATCTCACTTAGGGTTCCTACCACCAAACACCGAGATAAAATGTTTTAAAATTTCCCTGTATGTTGAAGACATGCTTAAGTTTTTCATAGCAAACCCAATCAAAGCAAAAAGTATTCAGCAGATGTTGGATTTCTTATCCTCTCCGCAAGATCTGGGCGTCATTGAATCGCAACTGACAAGGCTAAAATTGGTACAAAAGTATCTTGAGTCTTAGCCGCCACCACAACACCCCCCAACTAAAATCCTAGATCGCTGGGTCGGTCACACCAGACTGACCCTGTAATCTCTCTCTAAGGCTTATCCTGCCTGACTTCCTGCATGATGTAGTTTCTGTAATTATCGCGACGGCGTCGTCGGTCCGGTTTCTATCCGGTCTTTAGCTGCGATTTTGGTTAGATACCGAGCTGGACACGAACCCTAATGTAAATTTCTTATTTAGGTTTTCCGTCCAGTTTGCCGACGTCGTCGACGGTAGTTCCATCTGATTGCACCAACCCAACTCGTAGCCCTAACTCATACCAGATTCGCGCTGTAATCCAGTGTGCCGTTGGTTTTTCCGTTCTGAGTATGAATACCAGTCCTGCGTTTAGCTGCTGGTTCTGGTGCTGTGGTTGAGTGTCGATGATTACTAGCCGAAGTTACATTAAAGAAAGACAGACCGATTACCACTGAGGGTAATCGGTCATCATTGAATGCTGTTTTTTCCTGACTGGCTAGTTCTGAGAGCTTTTGGACCATGGGTGTCCTTCCTGTCACTGAACTAGATATCCATCCCATATCTATATTAATAACTTCAGCTAATGGACAGGATGTTGGTTATATTTTTGTTGGTTCCAGCGCGAAGTTTTTCTGGGATTCAGTTCTGATGTTGAGTGGTATGTATCTGCTCTGATTCGTGCTGTACAGATGAGAAAAGGTTCTGATGGTGGATATCCAGTCTGAACTAGGAACTGTGTCTCTATGGCGACTACGTGGAGTCTTTCGGCTAACCTGATGGACCAGAGCTTACCGGAAGTAGTTATTGTTTAGAGAAAAGGGACCGGATATCGACCGGACTAGAACGAAAAAAGCCTGACGGATTTCTCCATCAGGCTTTCAAAATAATGGTGGCCCCTCGCAGACTTGAACTGCGGACCAATCGATTATGAGTTAGCCACTAACGCAGGAAGTCTAGGAAAACCGAGGTAAATTAAGCGTAACTAAAAATACCTTAAAGTATTTATTAAACAGTAGTTTAGCGTAGTTTTACTAAAAGTGTCAAAACTAGTGACTGTACCTCTAGTGTACCTTTAGTTATATGGAAAAGTATTTTTAGGCTTCTTCAATTTGGTGGCTATTCAAGCTGACACTTTTTCATTGCTAGATTATGGGTTAAGTACTAACTAGGAACAATAGTAGTCACAGCTACTAAGCTGAGGCTAGATTAAAGGACTGGTCATGATCGCAAAGAGTGCTTACATGCACATTTATTATGAAACCCTCCCGCTAAACGTACTTTACCTGAACTTGTAGATGACCATGAGGTAAGTGTCTGATAGAGTAAGATTACTTACATTAGGCTTGTGGTCATATTCTTCTAGATATGATTGGGCACATCGCAGACTTAAGATAGAGAGTATCGTGAAGCAAGTTAAGATATTGATTATTAGTGACCTGCATGTGGGGGAGTCGGCAAGAGGTGATGACTTTTGTACCGAAGGGAGTACGTCTAACATCAACTCTAAAAATTACATTGATGACTTTCGTTCTTTTGTAGAAGAGAACTCAATACAAGCTACTCACATGCTGATCGCTGGTGATATAACAAATAGAGCAGGATATAAAGAGTTCGAACTAGCATCCAAGAGAATTAAAGACTTAGCAGATATTCTAGATATTTCTACTACTAATATTTATTTTGTACCTGGAAATCATGATAGTCATTGGAAGGACGAAGAAACTGCTCAAAATGACGGATTACCTCAAGATAAGATAGTTGAGAAAAAGTTTTGGAATATAATGGAGCATGATTTTTTCAAAGAGCTTCATGATAATGCATCTTTTAAATCATATTACAAATCTCCATATACATCGATTTGGCTCAGTGATGAAGTAATTGCGGTAGGGGTAAACTCTTCTGTTTTTGATACTTTTGATAAAAGACCTCATCACGGTGAAGTTAAAATCGAACACTTGAAGGAAATATCCAGTAAAATTAGTGATTTAGATGATTCTGAACGTAGAATTCGGGTATTGTTTACACACCATCATCCTAAAAATTATTCAGATACGACTTTTGATGACCCTGATTTTAGTCAGATGAAAAATAGTGAAGATTTTCTTCAATTCGCTGTTGAAAATGAGTTTGATTTACTGATTCACGGTCATAAACATATCCCGAGGTTCGATATTCATTCCGACATAAATAATGTTCCAGTTGTTACTTTATGTGCGGGTAGTTTCAGTGCTTCACTAAAAGAGTATCATAACGGCGTTGCCAATTTTTTTCATGTTATTGAAATAGATAAGATATGTGAAAATGAAGACAATATATGTGGGAAGATAAAGAGTTGGTCCTATTTTTTAAATAAAAAATGGATAAAGTCCGATGTAGAGCGAGATTCTATTTCTCATGAAGAATACTTTGGTTCATTTATGAACAGAAAAAAGCTAAAGAAAGAACTAGAGCGTACGGTTTTAGAGCTTTTTAAGAAGAGCGATAGTATAAAATGGGAATCTTTATCTTCTTCACTAAATGGGCTGGAATATTGCAACCGTAGGATTTTATTGAACCTATTGAATGAGATGTCAGTTGTCCATGGTTTTGAAGTGATGTTTAACAAGAATAACAATCTTGCGCTTCTCAAGGAGTAAGTAATGAAAGATCTAGAACTTAGTGACATTTTTGAATCTTCTAACGCAAGAACTATTGGTGCTAAACAATTATCTTCTGAATTTATTTGGACTGATTCATTTACCGAAATATTAACGGAGAATAATCAAGTAATTCTTGGCTCTAGAGGTTCAGGTAAAACAGCATTAGTGAAAATGTTATCACACTCAAATCTAAAAAATATACAAGATAAGAGAGCGCAAGATATTATAAAAGATAAGAGTATCATTGCTACATATGTTCCGTTAAAGGTTGATTGGGTAAATTCAGTAAATAATTTTGGTGATCATACCGATGAATATTTTAAATGGAGTTTGAATTTATCTACTTGCTCTAGATTAATAGAAACTATAAAAAGCTGTATTGAAGAGTATATAGAAGATGAAATTGAACAATTAAGATTAGAATCGAGAGTTAGCAAAAACATCTCTGAGTTTTGGTTGGGTAAAGATAAGATAGTAAATAATCTTTCTAGTATTCAATATGAACTAGAAAAAATTGAATATATGAAAAGCTTGTTTTTTAATAAGCTTTCGATGGGTTTACCTACGAGTGATGATGAAAATAAAGCTGGTGAAAGTTTTCACAATAATCTTTTTTCTCCATTCTCTATTGTTACTAAACAATTAAACAGAGAGTTCGGATTTGATTCCGAAATAACAAAATGGGTTTTATGTATTGATGAGGCAGAGTTTTTAACAGAAGAGCATTTGAAAATTATTAATACACACATGAGATCTTCTTCAGACTTATCCTTTAAAATAACAACTATGCCTTATCGTCATAGCACTCTAGGTACTTATGTTTCAGCAAACGTTAATATTCATCATGATTTAAATTATGTTTATATAGATAGATTGGGTACTCATAATAAAAATCAAGATATAGCTGATATGACCATTTATGACTTCGCTATTAAGCTTTTTGAAAATAGACTTAAGAGGTATGATTTTTCGTCAGGCATTGATCTTAACAAACTAGTTGGTGAATCACAATTAACTAGTTTGGATGGTGATTTTGATGATGAGAAATATATATTATCTCTTGTAGAGAAACATTGTACTCCAGAGCTGATTGCTAGAGCAAATAGCGCGTATAGAGATAATATTGAACTATATAGGAACAGCATATATAGAAAGCTGAAAGGATTGCTAATCATTAGAGAAAAATACCAAAATAGGAAAGGTAACTCATCTATTTCTGTTTTTAGTGGTGTTTCAGTAATCGCTAGGTGTTCAGATGGAAATCCAAGACGCTTGTTTAGACTGTTTAAGCACTTATTGGAAGGACAATTTCTTGAACAGATCTCTCCTGAAGTTCAAACTAAGAATTTGAAAGCTTTCTCATTTGCAGAGTTAGAGGTTATCAAATTTGAAAGAGGTGGTAGAGAGGCTCATGAGTTAATGCAAAAGTTAGGTAACTTTTTTAAAAGTAAAACTCATGTAGAAAAACTTGGCTCGAATACTCCTCAAGCAATTAATATAGATCCAAGTTTAGATGATGAAACTTGGAATCATATAAAAACAGCTGTAGATTTGGGGTTGTTATATCCGTCTTTAAAACGTAATTCAAATGTTAAACACTACTTTCCTGAGAAAGAAGGTGACTTTTTCTTAGCATACTGTTTAGCTCCTTACTTTGATTTGTTTCCTAGAAAAGATAGAAGCTTAAAAATTTATAATGTATTAAATATTAAGGCGAGGAGTAGTCATGAACAACAAGAGCTATTCTAATGTTAAATTGAATATTGAAGATTTGTCAATATCTGAATTTAATGATATCACTTTTGATTTGGCTATATTTTCTTCAGGGTATGAGCCAAGGTGTGCATATTTGTATAATTATCTTTCTAAAGAAAAAATGAAGGACGCCTTGATCCTTACATTTTCTGAAGAGATAAACTCTAAATCAGAAGATTATTTTTCTAATTACGACCAAAGTCATAAAAAAGTATATGTAAATCATGGAGAAGTTACTGCCATATATGAGTATTTAATACAAAAAATAAACAGCATAAAACATTTATCTTCAGAAGGTAAGATTAAAATACTTATAGATTATTCTTCGATGTCAAGAAATTGGTATTCTGCGATATTGAATTTTATTTTTAAAACAGATCCTGATAAATTTGAAATATTTTCTGTGTATTCATCTGCTGAATACCCTATTTCTAGCAAGTTCTTAGATTTTGATTTGGGAGAGGTGAGGGTCATTCCTGGTTGTAATGGTTCTTCTATCACAAAAAGAAAAAAAGCAGTTATATTTATGCTTGGATTCGATAATATCGGTCCTCAGAGCTTTTACAATATGATTGAACCTGATATTAGTTATGGGGTTATAGCTGCCCCTGGTTCATTACCAACTTATGAAGAGATAGCATTATTCATAAATAAGTCTTTTATAGAGCATAATCTTGAAAAAGGTAAAAAGCTCATAAAATTACCAATTAATAGTGTTAGAACAACATTTGAGAGCTTATGTCAGCTCATTCAACCATTGAGGAAGGAATATAATGTTACCATAATTCAATTTGGACCAAAGCCTCATATTCTAGCATCTGTTCTTGCGGGGTATATATTTGAGAATGTTAGTTGCATTTACTCTGAATATAAAAGAAATGTGACTCATGAAGTAAATGCAAGCGGTGAGTTGATTATATCTAAAATATCTTCTAAGGTTTAATTCTATAAAAATATATTGCTATGACTGCTAGTCATAATATTATTTTGGCTGGCAGTATGTGTTTTTATTTCTTGTGGATCTTAAGATAAAAATCTTAATAAAATTTTTATCGCGTTGTACTTGTTCAAATAAATGTCTACCTATGCATTCTAGGACAGAACGCTCGAAGGCAATCAATGCATAACCTTATTTGATTTTACGGTGCTTCGAGTTATACCTATTTTCTAAAACCTCAGTCATCTTGGCGGACGCATCTTTCATGTCCTGGCGTAGATCTTCAATTTCTTCAGGCGTGAGTGGTCTTGGCCCATCATGATCTAGATACTCAGAACGAGATGCCCTGGCTTCTTTTCTCTTTCTCAGTTCTTCTCTGGCCCATTTTGACGACTCCAGCATATCTTTCCTCAAGTTTTCCTTTTCGGCTTCTGTGAGGGGGCGTGGTGGCTCTGTATCGGGTGCTTTTCTTTTCATGCTGCGTCTGACTCTCTAGGTGAGAAGATTTTGGTGGTTTAAGTCGATTACCTTCCTGGCGTAAAAACTATCATCTCACCATCTGCTCAGGTGCTCAATATGTGAGCTGCTCTTGTAGCAAGGTGACCAAGCTTCCAATGGGAGTCCAGAGGGGCTTGTCCCTTTGGGCATAGCGCAGCGTAAACCTTCAATATCTACTTAAAAAGTTTATTCATGACGAGGGACGAGGCATGAATAAACCAGTGATAGATCTTAACCGTGAGGTTAATGAAGTAACCACTTGTTATACCGGATTCTTTTATCAACTCTCATTTTTTCGGAACGCTTGTAGGTACATCAAAACCGAGTCTGTTGAACAGACTCAACGGAGTTATGTCAGAGGGATACGGTGCAAGATTTTAGATATATTCAGGTTAAAACTTGAGCGTTAGCGTTGATGGCTGATTTGAAGACGTGACAAGTCTACCAAAGCTAATTGGCATAAAAATTAGGGCGTACTAATGAATGGGTGGGTATCTCAAGTCGGGCGGTGTTAAGCCTGTATCAAATTGCCCCTGGAATGATTCTGTTTGTGTGGCTTCGTCCACTATCGCTTTAACTCGTTTCTTCTGGGCCATTTTACTGAAATAGGTAGGCCATACGTTACACCGACCTGACTTTTTTAACCGCTCCAGTGCATGATTTCTTTGTTCATCCAGCCAGCCCGATTTGATACGAAGTTCTTTCATCAGTTTCATGGTTAACCATTTAAGTCCAGCCGTCCCACGAATTTGACCGTCTTGGTTACGAATATCCATGTTGGCACTGTTGAGGTAGCCTGCTTGCGTTAATTTATCGATATAACGAAACCAAGAGGATTCAGGCATTGTTTCGTTATACATTTTTTCATACCGCTTGATCATGGCTCGGTGTTTGACTGGATCATTAAATGCGGTCTTTGGGACTCCAATGCGGAATGTTGCCCAATCCATATAACTGATTAGAACCGTTAAGACCCGAAACGCTCTGACTCTTACGCGGCGCTGCATATCTCTGTGAGGGCTAATCAGTGAGTTTAGAGACCTGAGAACAAAGGGCTTGTCCTGAAAGTGCTTCAGCTTGTCTATCAAACGGCGAGTAGCCTCTGGTACGCTACCTTGTTTTACTACTCGCAGAACTACACGTACTTCAGAGGAATAGCCTTTGATTGCTGTTGGTGTTGTCTTAGTGTTCTTGCGTGACATGCTATCAGTCCTCACAAGACACATTGGATAGGGTGAAATTTAAGCACTTTAACTCTGTGTGAGGTGCTCTATAATGTTTTGTTGTCATGTTATGCCTCTCAGGAAGGTTAATGTGAAAATGCGGGCCGGTGTTGCGAGCACCGGCCTGTGTGTCTTGATTATTTGCGTTACTTGAACGGCCAACCTCTGGTTTTGTTGGTTGGCTTATTCAAAGACATCATTCCTCGATACGCCTTATCGGCCACTTTGTTTTGAATCCCTTCCAGCACGTCAGCTAAGCGATAAAGCCGCTGACTGTACTTGGTTGAGTGTGCCCACTGACCAGCAAAATAAAACGCCAGCATTACCAGGAACATGACCGCGAAAAACGCGCCAAAGTCGGTCCAGTTTTGAGGTGGAAAATGTAGTTCCATGCTTGTTCTCCTCTATGCCTAATGGTGAAATCCTGGAGACCTGTTCTCTCAGAACTTCGGTGTGTGATTCTTTAGCCAACCGTCTACCTGCCCGCTAAAACTCAATTCGACTCACGCCCCATACCTGCGGCTCTCGCGAACGGTGTGTCACCTGTACCTGGTTCTTCGGACTTTGCAGAATCGCTGCCAATTGAGCCTGTCATCATCTCAGCCATGTCTGAGTTGGTCGCCGACTTAAACGCGGCTTGAAGGGCGGATGCGCCACCGGCAGTGCTCATGACTGCACCAGTGGCCATTCCCCCGGTGGTCATTGCGGCCCCAGCCATTGCTCCGGCACTGATGTTGCCCGAACTGCTGGCGGCACCTGCGCCTGGGATGAGACCAGCAACGATATTGGGAACGGAGTGGATCAGTAGCACCAGGACCAGAGCAACAATGAAAATAACCAATAGCTCTCGCATGGGGGCGTCGTCAGATAGGTTGACCAGGAATGAATTCATGATGGACATCGCAATGCCGATCATGAGTGTCATCGTCATGAGTTTTAACGCCAGGCCAAGGACGTTGCGGAAATAGTTAATGGCGATATCGGAGGTCCAGCGTGAGCCGCCAAAGCCGAGGACAAAGATGCCTGCATAGCAAAGTACCCAGG
Source organism: Vibrio sp. ABG19 (assembly GCF_029962385.1). Lineage (NCBI taxonomy): Bacteria > Pseudomonadati > Pseudomonadota > Gammaproteobacteria > Vibrionales > Vibrionaceae > Vibrio > Vibrio sp. ABG19. Next base: position 1,738,666 of record NZ_CP071708.1, read on the forward strand.
CCGACACCAAGGCCACTAACACGTTGGCAGAAACAATCGTCATACACACGACAATCAGCAGGGTGATGATAAAGATCGCCAGGCTGTCGAAGGGGCTGGAAAAGCTGTAGGCATTGCCTGATTTAGCCACAATATCCAGCGCAATACTGATTGGCTCGGATGGCGTGAGTTCACGGGGTAACCCCGCAGCTTCTGCACCGATGATTCTCAGTGAATCGATGATAGACGTGGCAAATTCAGGGCCATTACGTAGCAGCCACAGAAAGAAGCCGAACGTCATTATGAAGCGGATAAACTCAGCAAAGAATTCTCTGATATCCGCTTGGCGGAGGAGGAGGGTTCCTCCGGTCCAAACCAGAGAGATTGTGCCAAGCAGCCAGAACAGCCAACTGGCGTAGTTAGTCATCACGCCTGCCCAGGTACTGGCGACCGTCATGAACTGTAATGCGACATCATCCAGCACACCGTTGTTATCAATGGCAGCATGGGCGGCTGCCGAAGGGATAATCAAGCCCAAGGAAATTACCTGACGAACCTTCATGATCAGAACCCCTTATTCTGGCTGCGATCGGTAGGGTCACCCATGTTCCAAAAGCAGTTGGCTTGTTGTTTTTCTGCTTTGGTCAGGTTCGGTGAGTCGCAATCGATATCTTTGATGTCTTGCGATTGGTCACAGCCAAGCAGAAGCAATGACGTAAGCAGGCACAAAGCGATAGATGAAGTAATTTTCATGCTTAAAACCCTCTGTTTTGGGAACGGTCGGTTGGCGAACCAAAATCAAAAAGTGCTTCGTGGGCAGCTTGTTGCAGTGCCTCTTTATCGGCGTCTGCCTGCATCCGAGCACCGACAGCGTTTTGCTGAGCAATCAATAAACTGCGGATTTGCAGCAGTTGGTTAGCCTGGTTACTGGCAAGTTGATTGGCATAACCGATGGCGGCCATCTGACCATCAGCTCCCTGAGCGGCTGACTGCAATCGCTGAAGCTGACGGGCATCGGTTTGTAAGTTGTCTTGCTGGAGTGCCAGGTTATTGAATAACGCGTCGTTGGCTTTTTTCTGGGATTCAGACGCTAAGCGACGGTTTTGGATCATGGCTGTCCTTTCCGTTTCACTGCACCCTGAAGAGGAAAAACAAGGTGAACTGCGGTAGTAGGCCACATCCTGAAATTTGCCCAGATACTCGTCCAGACTGCCAAGCTGATTCTGATAGTAGGCGAGTGTATTGGTCGCCTGAGTCAGATCATGAATTGTGGATTGAGCCTGGTCCCAGATGTAGGAAGCCGGAGCCATGGTGTTTTGCAGCATGTTTTCATATTGCTGCAATTGGGACTGATACTGCTGGATTTGTTTGGCGGTCTGCGTCACGGCTTCCATTGCTGAAATGATGTTTTGTTGCAGGTTAACGCCGTCGGCCACCGGTATACCGGACCAAACAGGGTTAGCGTGCGCCATTATCCCGCCGAGTGCTAAAAGACGAATTTTAGCCGCTAAAATTTTTGTGCTGATGTTCATCGTATATTCCTTACTGACGTTTAAGTGGTTTATCGACTTCTGCTCTTCTTGGCTTGTTTCTGTTTTTTCTGAGCCATTTCAGCGCGCAGTTGCGCTTTGCGTTGTTCCAGTGCCGTTGGCCTTTGCTCCGCTGGTTTGGCAAAACGCATGACGTCAAGCTGGGAAAGAGTGCTGAGCGTGTTGCGCCTGATACCAGGTGGGGCTTTGCCAATCGGCGGAACACCACGGCGTTGAGCCATAGCCGGTGTGGCCTGATGGTTGGCAGACAGCAGTGCGAGTCGGCGTTGTTCCAGACCTTTATCGCTGAAAGTGAGGGGCAGGCCGGTGTCTGCCGCTGCGCGAATTACGCGAGCTTTAAACTCCGGGGAACCATTGACGCTGATTTGATTGCCATAACGCTCCAGGGCTATTTTGAGCGCCTGAGTTATCGCTTCAGAATCGGATTGAGTCGAAACCTGGAGGCGCTGTCCATCGTCACGTACTGCGCCATTTTTGGAGCGAAACAGAACGGTGCCGGTTTTGGTGATTGAATCGATCACACAGCTCTGGTCTTTGCGTGTCTGCCCGCTTCCCTGGAGCGTGTTGCCATTCAGTGTTTGAGCCGCTTCTCGCGCCCGCAATGCGGCTAATGCGTTTTGGTCGCCGTGTTGTGCTTGGTGCTTCAGCCAGTCGGCCCAGGTGCGCTTGCTGTGAGTTTGATAAACCTGTTGGCGTTCTTGTCGGTATTGTTTATGGATAGAGTCCAAGCGGCTTTGCAGTGCCTGGCTCGCCTGGGAATACAGTACGCGTTTAGTAAATCGGCCGCTGCCGGTCAGTTTGATGGCGGCGCGGCGCACCTTGTTGTTATTTTTGGTGTTGATGATTTGCTGGTTTTTCTTGTGGCGAAGCTGGGCTAAAGCGGTGGCCTTATGAGTTGCGAGAGCCTTTTGCTCACGCTGATAGCGTGCATACAGTTCGCTGGTATCGATGCGTGTTTTTAGCGGCTGCTTTTGGTAATTGCGCTGCGCGGTTTGGCCGGAGTGATTGCTATCGGTCTGAGACGGTTGGAAAGTACCGAATCGAGCTTCTAACTTGGGCTTTGAGAGATAGCGCGCAACCGTACTGGCTTTGACCGTGATGTCATTGTCAGCCGAGAAAACCAAACCATTACCTTTGGCCGATAGCGTTAGGCCATGTGTGCGGCAGGTATCGTGCAGTTCAGCCCAGGTTTGGGCGGCTTTCATCTCTTCTAAGCACTCTCGTTTAATCCAACCTGTCAGGCTCTCAATACCAGAATGTCTCTCCATGTCAGCCGCGCGCGCAGCGTTGTGAGTTTGCTGTGGTGTGTGATTGTCCTGCTGGAGTCCAAACGCTTTTTCTAACTGCTCACATTGTTCGGCCAAGGTTCGATAGGCGGCATACGGTTCGTGCATAGTGTGGCGCGTGGGATGAATCTTATTGATGGCAACATGGATATGCAGGTTGTCGGTGTCGTTGTGAACGGCGCTGATACGTTGATGATCGCTAAATCCAAGGCTGTCACATACACGTTTTTCAATCTCTGAAAGCACGTCCTGCTCAAGCTGTTCACCGGCTCGGAAGCTGATGATCAGGTGATAGGTTTTATCGTTCTTTGCCCGGGTGTTCGACTGCTGAGTGGCAAGCACTTCGCTGATTGCGTCCCGCACGGAATCGGCGTGGCAGTTCGTCAGCTTTACGTGCCCTAAGCGGTGCTCTTTGCTTTGAGCATCGGTGAGGTAATTGATTAAGCCGGCAAAATCAGATTTGTGCGTGGAACGCATCGGAATGTGTTTAACAATCATGACTATCACCTTTGGCGCAGGACCGACTCCATGATGGTGCTCATCTGATCTTTGGTGGTATCAATCCGGTTCAGCACGGCTTTAATGGTCGGCACACCGATTTGCGCGGCTTTAACATCGTTGGTCAGCCAGAGTTTGAGTAAACCGCCAAGACGGCCAAGATCGCCGTTGACCTTAACCAGTTCCCGCACTTGCTCAGCATCGACGACGCTTTTCACTTGGCGTCCCTGACCAATTCTGCGCAGGTAAGTGGATACGCTCAGCCCGGCTTGTTTGGCGTTGGCTTCAATCTGTTCACGCTCTTCCGGCAGGCAATAGACTTTGATTGGCGTCGTATTCTTCCTGGTGACTTTCTCTGCATGATTCATGTGTTGTCTCCGTCTCGAACCGTCTGTTACTGACTCGGCCCCGCAGGGCAGGATTACCGTTGAGCGCCCTGGCGCGAATAAGGGAAGTGAAGTGGTAACCGCCGACTTGTCGGGGGGACCACTTCACCTATCCTGCCCGCAATATCGCCCGCAACTGTGTTTTGGATATCGCAGGTATGCTGCGCTGCTATCGCGCAATTGTGCGTAAACCAGCCCAAAAGCAGGCAAAAACACGAACAAACCACATCAATACCAGCGAAAAACACACAAAGTTGTGTCGGCATTGCACGTTGGTAGCGCTGCGGCTGCGAGCTGATAGCGGGTAAACAGCGTGGCTGCGTATTCATATCAAGTCCTGCTTATTTGGCTTGGCATCAAACGAAAATCCGCTGATTTTTCGCGAAACGTTTTGCTTCTTTTTCACTGTCTTATCGGTTGTGTGGGGCTTGGGAACTGTCGTGATGTACTGCTTTACGTAGCGCAGAAACGTTTCATAGCGGAACGAGATATATTTCTGCTCCGTCAGGTACTCCCAAATGGTTTTGAGGTTATATCCGGCCTCAATGCTTTCCTCGACGAAGGGTTGAACGCCAAGGAAAGTTGCCAGGACTTCCTGCTTGGTGGGAGGGCGAGTATTGGGCTGGCGCTGGATAATCCAGGCTTGCAGCTCTTTGACGTAATCCGACATCTCAAGCCTCCATATTGTCCGGGGTAGCCTGGTCAATTAAGTTGGCGATATCGGAGACTTTGAAATAAACGCGTCTGCCTATTTTGAGTCGATTGGGTTTCAGCTTGTTGGCTAAATCACAGTTAGTGCGAAGAGTAATTCTCAACCCTTCAGGACTGCGATGCAGGATCTCTGCAACCTGAGTAAATGACAGCAGCGGAGAATTTCCGTATTTGTTGTACAACCATTCTTCAGTCGTCATGTTGCTCTCCTTCCTTACATTCGTGAATGGTTGGGATAATGGCCCACGAGAACACCCTTGATGGCTATTTTTGCTGAACGGTGGAGTGGGGAACTATTGAAGGATAATCATAAGATGAATGTGTCGTCAAATGCGTCTAACTGCTCCTAAATTGCATCAAATATCGCAAAATAACACTAAATTATACAAAGTTTAGCTATACTTTTGTTGCGTTTTCTTTTGTTTTTACCGTTTTAGAATGGCTTTTTTAGCCGCTAAAATTCGTCAGAGAGATATATTCATTTCGGTATATCGAAATTAAATAAATTATTAGTAGTTTTGTTTTTTTAATGGATTGTTTTCATTGGATTATTTTATTTATTACGTTGGGCTTTTAAGTGTTTAGAAGAGAAGGAGATATAGAGGGGGCAGGATCTAAACGGTGAATTGATAAAGATAGTGACTAGACTAAGAAAAGTTGTAGTTAAATTACTAAAGGATCTTAAACTAACCCTTTTTATTCCTAAATATTCTATTTTTTGTGAAATTTAGATCTGATGTTTTCACTAAATAGGAGATAAGCCTTGAGTCCTTATGGTCGTGTCCCTTAAATGTCAATTGGTACGATTTTCTGAGAGAGGTTGTGAGACACTGTTATAGTAATGGTGGTGTTATTGACATATGAGGGGGCTTTTGAGAGTCGTAACGACAGCTTATGAAATGAAAGTGTTAACTCGTAAATGCCCCAAAAATCACCCAACATCTAATTCTTGACCACTTTCTCGTGTCACTTATTGACCAACTTTCTTTACTAGCAGATTATGAGCTTAGGTGAGCACTTGCTATTATGCAGACATGTTCTGCAATTTGTGAGAGCAAGGAAAGATAAGGCTTACAGAACAGTATGCTACTACTATGGTATCTGTATTTTCTGAAAATATTATAAAGACAATGTCTGCTTAAAAAGCACTGTCAGCACTACAAAATCATGGAACGAATCGAACCTTTCAACGCACAAAAATTAGAAGCAGCTTGTCGAGTGCTTGCAGATACTGAACGAGGCTTAACTGGTTCAGAGCTGAGGTATTTGATTCAGGATTGTAAAATCCAAGATGTTGCTCCAACAATGACTAAATGGAAGAGACTCTTCAACGCTCTCGCTGAAGCTCAGAATAAGCATCAAGTGGGTAATCATCTAGTAATGTTCATTAATCGAGCGCTTGACCCCGTGAGCTATGCTCGCGATAAAGAAAAATTTGAATGGCGAAGATCTGAATTAAATGTAGTTTTATCCTTCTCTGGGTTCTACGTCAGAGAGGACGGCAAAGTAGCTAGAACAACGAGAGAGACAACGCTCAGAGGAGCTAGGGAGAGAGCTGGTGCATTGAGGGCAAAACTTGAAGATCGAGGTGCTCATGCCGAAGTCTTTAATTACTGTCGTGCAGAACTACTTGATGAAAACTACTTTCATGCTGTTCTAGAAGCAATAAAAGGTATCGCGCAGCGAATCAGAGACATGTCCAGCTTAACGACGGATGGTGCCGACCTGGTAAATACTGCGTTTTCAGTCAAGAACCCAGTCCTAAGAATAAACAGCTTAACCACGGACACTGAAGTAAGCGAGCAAAAAGGTTTTAGTAATATGCTTGTAGGGCTATTTGGTTCAGTTAGAAACCCCATTGCTCATGCGCCTAAAACATCTTGGCCAATGAGCGAACAAGATGCTTTGGATATTATGTCTACAGTATCGTTTATACATAGGAAACTAGATAATGCGACGCAAGTATAAAATTGCATGCCATTCTAGTGCTAACAAGCGCATGTTGCCGGATTGGTTTTCCGCTGCGCTCCAAACCAGCCGCAAATGCGGGCGTTATGTGTAATTGATCTCACAAGGAAATAGATATGATCTACGAAAGGTCAAAATTTGAAAAGGCATCTAGTTCAAGTGCAGCAAAGGTTGCGGCACTTCCACAAGATAACGAAACATGGTGCTTAGCCATAAAAGTTGGTGCCTCAACAGCTTATCTTGGTGATTCAACTGGCCAAGATGCTAGAGAGTTTTCATCCCTCGATGAGCTAATCAACTACGCTCATCAAAATTTAATTGGTGAGGTGTTAGTTATCACCGGGGCTAAGTCTTGGCGGTTTTAAGAAGATTTGTGACAACCCATAACAAGGTGCATTACTCGCAGCTTGCAGCTGCTGGGACGTCAAACGCCAACGCGTTTTTCCACTCGTGAGTTTTGCGTTACGTGCTTATGATATATCGTGTTTTATAAATAATAGAGGTAAAAATAATGATTGATGATATGGATAAAATTTGTGATGGATGTGCTTTGCCTGGAAGCTGTTGCACGTGTTCGTATTGTGATGAATGTGAACAAAAAGAACATGAATGTATTTGTGAAAAATGCGATGGTTGTGGTGAGTTAAGCGATTTTTGTTCATGTCCTACTTGTGACAATTGTGGAGAAAAAGAAGAAGAGTGCGTGTGTTCGTATTGTGATGAATGTGAAAATTTAGAAGAACATTGTACTTGTTAAAGGTGATACGTAAGAAAAGCTCTTTTATGAGTTAGTCAACTGTGAAATATAAAACTATAATAATATTAGTAATTTATGTTATTCTAGCTTAGCCTTCAAGGCACATAACAAACGAGTAAGGAATCAACATACTTTTCCTAATATGACAAAACGATTTAGGCAGTATGAATTGTTGTTGTGGAGACTGGTGGCTAACTATCTTGCCTTACACGTAGGTACAGCGCCCCCCAAGTGTCAATAAACCAGCCTTGTCTATCGAGCACAGCCAGGTTACATAGGCATAAACCTCATTTCATTGACACTTAAGGGGCGGTGTTTGCTAAGCCTTTTCCCTTTCGCAATCGCTTCCAGTTCTTCAACCAGGTCTTCGGCTCTGAGGTGGGTGTAGCGGCGTCGCATCTGCATCGATTTGTGGGCGCTGATGGCGGTGACTTGCTGCTCACTTAGCCCGCCTTCAACCATGTATTAAACCGCCACATGCTCTAATTGGCCCAAGTAGTTAATTCGGCTCAATATCCATTCAGCGACTTTCTCTACATGCTCTGGGAGCATGAAGCTATTACGGTAGATATCGAGAATCTCCTCTTGCTTGGCGCACAAGTCTTGGATCATTTTGGTCGCCAGTTTAGGGTTGAGACCAATATTTTGCGCGAAAGTGAGAAAGTCATAGCCGGTGTATGTACTATGTGATTGATAACCATTGGTATTGTAATTATCGCCTTCTTCACTCGCGAGAAGAGGTAATGCTAATGGGTTCTCGTTTGCGATGTAGCCAGGATAGGGCGCTATAGATACGTAATCATAGATTGGCGCGAGTCGCGTGGCCTCTTGTTCCGGTAGTAGCAAACCAATGTTTCTAAGGTGTAGGTCATTGTTACCGAGAAAGTAGGCGACGAGTATTCGGCTAAATAACTCTTTCTTAAAGTTTAAGCTGCCGTCTACTTGATGAATTAAGAACTTACAGGCTTGCTCGTAGCTCACATATCCTTCGGCATCGCCTTCTGTCTTCCCGTACTTTTCCCGTACGGCCATTGCGGCATCCAGTTGCTCCTGATGAATCGCCTCTTTACCTGCGTTTAAGCGGTCATAGCGCCTAATCATAAAGGCGAGTTCACCTTCTCCGTCCGGATCGTTAAATCGAACTAATCCAAATGGAGGCGTATCGAAACCGAGGAATTTCATGACTAACATGGTTGCGTGTTCGTTTTCGGCAAGATGAGGAAATTCTTCTGGTGAAGGCTTGAGAATAAATAGCGCCTTATCCTCCACAACCCCTAGCTGGTTATCGTCATTAATCGCCAGAGAAAGCTTGGGTTGATAACCGGAAATACTCATGCCTTTTTGTTTCTTTGGCAACTCAGTAACAAATTCCGCGCGCGAAAAAGGCAATTGGATCTGAAATCTATTCGAACCTAGCAGGGTTTTGATCTCCCCCTTTTTATACTCGACTTGTTCTCTATTTTGTTCATTGAGTTCATCGAGGCTAATAAGGCTTCTATTGCTCGGATACATGGTCTTCTAACCTCAACAGTTGGACTGCACCAAGTAAATTTTTGCCGTTGGACAGCAGCATACCCAGCGGATCGTTTTCATCAATTTTTTGTAGTTCTGAGTAGCGCTTCTTCAGCCACCCTTCTGGGGCAAGACTGAGGAAAAAAGGATGCAGCTCTTTACTCTCAAATGGCCCATCGGCGACAGGCATACTCAGCGATAAGCTACGGCCTCGATAACCAGGCTCATATTCGAACAGATAACCTTGTTCGTTTTGAGACAAAACCCCGCAAAACTTGCCGTACAAAAGAACTTTTACTTTTCGATCCATATTTTCATTCCGAGTTCATTCGCAACGGCTAAAAAGTTATCCAGCGAAGTCTTGCTTGGATCTTTAAGCATTCGTTTTATCGTTGATTTAGAAATATCCGTCTGCAATTCAAGATCTTCTAATGAGATACTCTTCTTGCGTGATTGCATATCCTCAATCAGAGTGTTGGTCTCGTAAATTGAGTAGCTTGAAATAGGACGGTTGCTTGAGGCTTCAACGTTGCTAAGCATCTCTTCGAAAACTTCGTGAATTTCGGACTCAAGCTTACTGGTGAGATTGCGAAGTTGTAGCACTTTAGGATTCATAGCATTGCCTCTGATGTATCAAATATGAACCATATGGCGGTTTTCTATGAATATAAGCTCAAAAATAGCCTATGTAAACCGCTTTTATGCCATTAATGACCCTTGGGTTGTTTTAGGTAGAAAAGTGGCTCATATACGAACCTTTGGTGCTATGCAATTCCTGTGGCTCAACTGATCTGTACTTCTGGCCCCTCAAGTGTCAATAAACCAGCCTTTTCTGGTTAGTAAAGCCTGGTTAAACCGGCTAATCCTCATTTCATTGACACTTGAGGGGCAGAGTTGGCTAAGCCTTTTTCCCTTTGGCAATTGCGTCCAGTTCTTCAACCAGGTCTTCGGCTCTGAGGTGCGTGTAGCGGCGTAGCATCTGCATGGATTTGTGGCCGCTGATGGCGGCGACTTGCTGATCACTTAGCCCGCCTTCAACCAAGCGGCTGACGCTCTCATGGCGCAGGTCGTGGAATTTAAAATCCTTCAGGCCAATCTTGGCTTTAATTTTCATCCATACCTTGTTGAAGTTGTACGGGCGTCGCTTGCCGTCTTTGCCTGGTTCGCCAAAGAAAATCAGGTCGGTATCAATGGGCCGTACCGGATTATTAATCGCCTGCTTAAAGGATTCTAACGCCAGGAGAGAAAGCGGAACGGTTCTCGGCATGGTGTTTTTGGTTTCGACCAGGAAAACCACACGCTTTTTTAAATCGACCTGAGAGCGGCGCAGAGAGGTGATCTCAGAGGAACGCATCCCGGTTTCCAGCGCGATACGAACAATCCAGGCCAGCATCGGGTTGGTGTGTGCCTCAACGGCTTTCAGGAGCTGTCGCTCTTCTTCCTCGGTCAAGCGTCGTTCCCGGCCAGAAGGCGGGGAGGGCTTACGAATATTCTGAACCGGGTTAATCGCCAGGCCGATACCCCATTCTTTAATCGCAATGTTGTACAGGTGACTGAGCAGGGCCAGGTCTATGCGCACGGTATTCGCTGAGCGTGGTTTGGGTGCCGGGTTACCTCTGGCGTCACAACGGTCCAGGCCTGCTAACCGGTCGTCTCGATACTTGGCAATGATTTCGGGCGTCAGGGCGGCCAGGGAGTATTTCCCCAGGGCTTTGATAATCGGTTTGGAATGTCTCGCGTCACAAGCAGCGGTCGCCGGTCGCTTGGTCGGTGAAATTTCTGCCAGATAGCGTTTTAATGCTTCTTCAATGGTGAGTCGTTCAGATGAGGAACGTTTGATATACACGCCACGTACAATTTCATCTTCAGTGCGTCTTGCCCAATCCTCGGCATCGCGTTTGAGACGAAAAGTTTTAGACGTCGTTGGCCAGCCGGTTTTTCGAATAACGGCTTTCCAGGTACCTGAAGAGGTTTTAACTAAAGTTGCCATGTGAGTACTCCCGAATGCGTACTGTACTGATTTTGTACCTCGGGACGAAATAAAAGGCAACATTCAAAGAAGGGTAAGCGATAAGTGCTTGATTTGAATGGTGGCCCCTCCCAGACTTGAACTGGGGACCAATCGATTATGAGTCGACTGCTCTAACCACTGAGCTAAGGGGCCATACAGGTCAAAGATTATAGGGGAAGCTTTACGGGGTGTCTAGACGCTAGGGTGGCCAATTGCGCTTAGTTTTTATTCACTTAGCACAACAGACAATAAAAAAGGTGAGCCAGAGCTCACCTTTTTTCAGTCTTGGTCGATTATTCGTCCAGGAAGCTGCGCAGAGTTTCTGAGCGGCTTGGGTGACGAAGCTTACGCAGTGCTTTGGCTTCGATCTGACGAATACGTTCACGGGTGACGTCGAACTGTTTGCCCACTTCTTCTAGCGTGTGGTCAGTGTTCATGTCGATACCAAAACGCATACGCAGTACTTTGGCTTCACGTGGCGTCAGGCCGGCCAGAACGTCGCGGGTCGCGCCTTTCAGGCTGGTTGATGTTGCTGAGTCCAGTGGCAGCTCGAGGGTGGTATCCTCGATGAAATCGCCCAGATGCGAATCTTCGTCGTCACCGATTGGTGTCTCCATTGAGATTGGCTCTTTGGCAATTTTCAGTACTTTACGGATCTTGTCTTCCGGCATTTGCATGCGTTCTGCCAGTTCTTCCGGCAGTGGCTCACGACCCATTTCCTGTAGCATCTGACGAGAGATGCGGTTCAGTTTGTTGATCGTTTCGATCATGTGAACCGGAATACGGATTGTGCGCGCCTGGTCGGCGATAGAACGGGTGATCGCCTGACGAATCCACCATGTGGCGTAAGTTGAGAACTTGTAACCACGACGGTATTCAAACTTATCCACCGCTTTCATCAGGCCGATGTTACCTTCCTGAATCAGATCGAGGAATTGCAGACCACGGTTGGTGTATTTCTTGGCGATAGAAATAACCAGACGTAAGTTCGCTTCCACCATCTCTTTCTTCGCACGGCGGGCTTTCGCTTCACCGATCGACATGCGACGGCTGATGTCTTTGATGCGTACTACGCTCAAAGAAGTCTCTTGTTCGATGATCTGCAGTTTCTGGATTGAACGGCGAATGTCTTCTTCGTTACGACGGATTTTTTCCGCGTACGGTTTGTCAGACGCCAGTACTTGATCCAGCCACGCTTCGCTTGACTCGTTGCCAGTGAAAACCGCGATGAACGATTTTTTCGGCATCTTAGCCACTTCAACCACCGAACGCATGATCAGACGTTCTTGGGTGCGAACGCGATCCATGGAAGTGCGCAGTGTTTCCACCAGGTGGTCGAACTGTTTAGGTGTCAGACGGAATTCACGGAATACGTCCAGTACCAGATCAGTTGCTTCCTGAGCGTGCGAACTTTCGTTACCGTGCTCGTTGATCGCCAGTTGCAGGTTCTGGAATTTGTTGCGCAGTTGCGTGAATTTTTCCAGAGCCAGCTCAGGGTCGATACCGACTTCTTCTTCGCTGTCGTCGCTTGAATCGCCGTCACCGTCTTCATCTTCGTCGTCTTCATCGTCGTCGATGTTTTTGTCGTCTTCATCTTTGAGGTCGGCTTCGGTCAGTTCAGAACCGATGTGCGTCGCAGTTGGCGCAGTGCTCTCTTCTTCATTCGGATCGACAAAACCTGAGATCAGGTCGGTCAGGCGCAGCTCTTCAGCCTGGACTTTATCAAACTGTTCCAGGATGTAAGGGATGGTGCCCGGGTATTCAGCGACCGCGCTTTGAACCTGGTTGATACCATCTTCAATGCGCTTGGCAATATCAATTTCACCTTCACGAGTCAGTAGTTCTACTGTACCCATTTCACGCATGTACATGCGGACTGGATCGGTCGTACGACCAATCTCGCTTTCTACGCTGGACAGCGCAGCGGCAGCGGCTTCTGCTGCATCTTCATCAGTGATCGTATCGTCGTCGTTTAACGCAAGATCATCGGCATCTGGGGCAGTTTCTACTACCTTGATGCCCATGTCGTTGATCATCTGAATAATATCTTCTACCTGCTCAGAATCGACGATCTCGGCAGGTAGGTGGTCATTTACTTCGGCGTAGGTCAGATAGCCTTGTTCCTTGCCTTTTAAGACAAGTACTTTAAGCTGTGACTGCGGACTTTGATCCATAGACGGTATCCAACTTCGTATCTGGTGAAGGAATAGTATGCGAAATGCAAACCACGTATACTAACAAATTTATTCGTTGCTGACTATTTAAACTGGGTTACGCTTTTAATTCTAGCATTAACGCTACTAGCTCCCTTTTTTCGTCGCTTGATAAACCGACGCTTCTCTCTTTAGCCTGCAAGTTGTCAATTTGTTTCTCTACGCACTGAGCAAGAATCTTGTCCAGTGAGTCTAAAAATAGTTCTTCCTGATTGTCTTCGACGAGCGGTATCTCCCAGCTCGCCAGACGAGACAGAAGTGCCTCATGATTTTCGTTGCGCCAATGTTCAAGTAATTGGCCTGTTGATATATGGGGGTTTTGTCGACAGTTTTCAAGCACTGCGACCAACAAACTCAACCCAGGTATAGCGAGCTCTTTCACGCTGGAAAGATCAGGTACTATTTCAGCATAGCTCGGATTTTGCAGAAGCAAAGCGATGACTTCACGCATCGGGGTGCGTTTAATCTCTTTGTGTGGCTGCGGGCGCGGGTTAGCGGCCGCCGGCACGCTCGGCTTTTTATAAATGCCGGTCTTCTGCTCCAGTATGCGCAGCAGCTGATCCTGCAGCGATTCATCCGGAATCTGGTTAATCAGTGGCAGTGCCATCGCCTGTAAGGCGGCTTTGCCTTCATAAGTACTGGTGTCCACCTGGCTGAGCAGATTGGAGAACAGGTACTTAGACAGCGGCTCTGCGTTGTGCATCTGCTGTTCAAAGGCGTCTTTGCCGTATTTACGCACGTAGCTGTCCGGGTCCTCGCCATCGGGCAGGAACAGGAACTTGAGAATGTTGCCACTTTTTAGGTAGCTGAGCGCATTCTCCAGCGCGCGCCAGGCAGCTTCACGGCCGGCACGGTCACCGTCGTAACAACACACGACGGTGTTGGTCTGGCGAAACAGCAGTTGTAAGTGGTCACCTGTGGTTGAGGTACCCAGAGAAGCGACGGAGTAGTCGATACCATACTGCGCCAGTGCCACCACATCCATATAACCTTCGACCACCAGAATCTGCGGTGGTTCACGGTAAGCCTGCAACACCTCATACAGGCCGTACAGCTCTTTACCTTTGTGGAAAATCGGCGTTTCCGGCGAGTTGAGGTATTTCGGTGTACCGTCACCCAGCACCCGGCCACCAAAGCCGATCACCCGGCCACGCCGGTCACGGATCGGGAACATGATACGGCCACGGAAACGGTCGTAGCGGTTGCCTTTTTCGTTCTCAATCAGCATGCCACCGGAGACCAGCATGTCCTGGTTATGGCGGCTCTGACCGAAGTTTTTACGCACTTGGTCCCACTCGTCAGCGATGTAGCCGATACCGAACTTCTGTACGATTTCACCGGATAAACCGCGGTTTTTCAGGTAATCGATGGCGGTGCGGTTGGTGGCAACTTTTAGCTGCTGACGGTAGAACTGGGCAATGTTGCCCATTAAGTCGTACAGATTACGCTTTTCTTCACTGCTGGCGCGCGGGGCATTACTGCTGTTATTGAAGCTGCCGTTGGAGCGCGCTTCGCGCGGTACATCCAGGCCGAGAAAGGAGGCCAGCTCTTCAATCGCTTCCGGAAATTCCAGTCGCTCGTACTCCATCATAAAGTCGATGGCATTACCGTGTACGCCGCAACCGAAACAGTGATAAAACTGTTTTTCCTGGCTGACGCTGAAAGAGGGGGTTTTCTCGTTGTGGAACGGGCAGCAGGCGCTGTAGTTTTTACCCTTTTTTTTAAGTTTTACACGTGCGTCAATGATGTCGACGATATCAAGTCGAGCGAGGAGGTCATCAATGAAACTACGAGGGATCTGTCCTGCCATAAAACCTAAAACAAAGAGCTAAACGAAAAATTACATCCGGCCGGATAGGCGGCGAGCCTCGCGGTTAAGGCTGAGGTTCGGGTCTGCAAAGGCCAGGAGTATAGATACAAACAAGCCGTGCGTTCCGAAGAATAGCACGGCTTGCTGCAATTGGGCGTGGTATTAAGCCAGCTTAGCGCGAACTAAACCGCTTACTTTACCCATATCTGCGCGCCCTTGAATTTGCGGTTTCAGCACAGCCATTACTTTACCCATGTCTTGCATGCCCGCTGCTTCTGATTCGGTGATTGCGCTGTCAATCAGTGCAGACACTTCGTCTTCGGTCAGTGGTTGAGGCATAAAATCCTCAAGTACTGTAATTTCGGCTTTTTCCGCATCAGCGAGGTCTTGACGACCGGCTGCTTCAAATTGCGCAACAGAGTCGCGACGCTGTTTAACCATTTTCGTCAGCACAGCAAGAATGTCGTCGTCGGACAGAGTAATCTGTTCGTCAACTTCACGTTGCTTAATGGCTGACAAAGCTAAACGGATAGTGCCAAGGCGCGTTTTGTCCTTGGCTTTCATCGCTAATTTTTGCTCTTCTTTGAGCGTGTCAATCAGAGCCATAACAAATTCCTAAGTAAGGAATCAGTTATTAGTACAGGCGAACGCGACGAGCGTTTTCGCGAGCAAGCTTCTTAGCGTGACGCTTTTGAGCTGCTGCTTTAGCGCGTTTGCGAACTGTAGTTGGTTTTTCGTAGTGCTCACGACGACGCACTTCAGAAAGGATACCTGCTTTTTCGCAAGAGCGCTTGAAACGACGCAGTGCTACGTCGAACGGTTCGTTTTCACGTACTTTAACTACTGGCATATGCCTTTCACCTCAGGGGTTAATTCGTTAACGCTGGAGTTCAGTGACCGAAACAATAATTTGCTTAGTCTATCTACCAGCTTGATCAAAAATGGTGCCGAATTTTAATCCGATCGACAGGGCTTTGTAAAGCATTTTGTCGACTACAGTCTGTACAAAATTTGTTTGTAAAGCCAAGCCGAGGTAACATGGCGCCAATTTCTAATTATAGATGAAAGCACGCTGAGAAAACTATGCGCATTATTGGTATTGAAACCTCTTGTGATGAGACGGGTATAGCGATTTATGACGACGAGAACGGATTGCTGGCGCACAAACTCTATAGTCAGGTCAAACTTCATGCAGACTACGGTGGTGTGGTGCCGGAACTGGCCTCACGCGACCACGTTAAAAAAACCATTCCTCTGATTAAAGCGGCGATGGCCGATGCCAATTTGACGCCGGCCGATATTGACGGTGTGGCTTACACGGCCGGCCCGGGCCTGGTGGGCGCGCTGCTGGTTGGCGCCACAATCGGCCGCAGCCTGGCGTACGCCTGGAATGTGCCGGCGGTGCCTGTGCATCACATGGAAGGCCACCTGCTGGCGCCGATGCTGGAAGATAACCCGCCACCGTTCCCGTTTGTCGCGGTACTGGTGTCCGGCGGCCACTCAATGATGGTGGAAGTGAAAGGCATTGGTGAATATCAGATCCTCGGTGAGTCGATTGATGATGCGGCCGGTGAAGCGTTTGATAAAACCGCGAAACTGATGGGGCTGGATTATCCGGGCGGCCCGCTGCTGGCGCGTCTGGCGGAGAAGGGGACGCCGGGCCGCTTTAAGTTTCCGCGTCCGATGACCGACCGTCCGGGTCTGGACATGAGCTTTTCCGGCCTGAAAACCTTTACTGCCAATACCATTGCCAGCAATGGTGATGATGAGCAGACCCGCGCCGATATCGCCTATGCGTTCCAGGAAGCGGTGTGTGACACGCTGGTGATCAAGTGTAAACGTGCCCTGGAACAAACCGGGATGAAACGTATCGTGATTGCCGGCGGCGTGAGTGCCAACAAGCAGCTGCGTGAGTCGCTCGGTAAACTGGCACACAAAATCGGCGGTGAGGTGTACTACCCGCGCACGGAATTCTGTACCGACAACGGTGCGATGATCGCTTATGCCGGGATGCAGCGCCTCAAAAACGGTGATACCACGGATCTGAGCCTGGATGCGCGTCCGCGCTGGCCGATTGATCAACTGACGCCGATTGCGGCTGACGCTTAATCCTCGGTTCGGTTTGATTTTAAATCTCGGATCGGATCAGTGTTAAATAAAGAAGGGCGGTCGCTGCGGCGGCCGTTTTTTTATCTGAGCGCGGGTGATGTGTGGTCAGTCAGTAAGATCCGGTGCAATCTCATCACTCAGCGGCAATCGTAATCAGTGACAACAGTTATTAGTAACATAGTTATTAGTAACAATAGTTATCAGTGACAACAGCAATTAGCCACGATGCTGATTGCCAGACCAAGAAAGGAATAATGACCATGACGATGTTTACCCATGACGGCCAGCAGATGCATTATCTTGATCAGGGCGAGGGTGAAGTGATTGTGTTTGGCCACAGTTATCTGTGGGACAGCGCGATGTGGGCGCCGCAGGTCGAAGCGCTGAGCGCAAAATACCGCTGTATCGTGCCTGACCTGTGGGCGCATGGTCAGTCGCAACCGGCGCCGGCATCGATGCGCAGCCTGAGTGATTATGCCCAACATATTCTGGCGCTGATGGATCATCTCGGCATTGAGGCCTTCACCATCGTTGGCCTGTCGGTGGGCGGTATGTGGGGCGCAGAGCTCACGGCGTTGGCGCCGCAGCGCGTCAAAGCCCTGGTAATGATGGATACTTTTGTCGGCCTGGAGCCGGAAGTGACCCATGCGAAGTACTTCCACATGCTGGATACCATTACCTCACTGCAAGCGGTGCCGGAGCCGATTGTCGAGACGGTGGCACCGATGTTTTTTGCCAAGCAGGCAGCGCAAACGACGCCGCAACTGGTGCAGGGCTTTAAACAGCATCTGGTCGCTCTGAGCGGTGAGCAGGCGGTGGAAGTGGCGCGTATCGGGCGGATGGTATTTGGTCGTCGTGACCTGATGGAAGAGGTCGAGAAGTTTGCGCTGCCGGTACTGATTGCGGTTGGCGCTGAAGACAGCCCGCGTCCGGTGCTGGAATCGTATCTGATGCAGGACAGCATTAGCGGCAGTGAACTGGTGGTGATCCCGCAGGCCGGCCACATCAGTAATCTGGAGCAGCCGCAGTTCGTGACGGAAATGCTGCAACGCTTTTTGGCCAAGGCGCTGAAATAAGTCACTCTGCAACACCAATAAAAAAAGGTTCATCGCGGCTTTCCGGGGAAAGCCGCTTTTATCTTTAAAAAAAAGTAATCGATATCTCGGTAACCGTAGCCCATTCGTTTGATTAACTTTATTTTGTTGTTTATCCCTTCGAGCGTACAGGTATTGAGTGGGTAGCTTGCAGAAGCAACGATGCCATGAAGATACGGTTTGAGCTTTCTCGCGAAGTCCATAAGCGGCTTGATCCCGCTTTCTTGAACTTGCTCCCACCATACGTCCCATAAGTCTTCCGCTTCTCTTTCCGACTGGCACCTCCATAACTCTTTAAGCTGAGAGCCAAGTAAATACGTCACCATTAAGTCCTTGTTCATGCTCAGTATCTCACTCAGATAGCTCTCCTGCTTACCGTCTAAATTAGCTCTGTTTTTGAGGAGAACCCAGCGTGAACGTTTCACCCATTGGCGCGTTTTCTTGTCCTGTTTGAGTTGATTAGCTTGGTCAACTCTGACTCTATCCATCACTTCCCGGCCAAATTTGGCGACCACGTGGAATAAGTCGTACACAATGCGGGCGTTAGGACAATGTTGCTGCACTTCAAAGTCGAAAGCCGTATTCATATCCATTGCAACCGCTTCTATGTTCTGGCTATGCTCACCGAGTAATTCAAAGAAGGGACGGATATCTTTTCGGCTGCGTCCGACGCCTATCCAAAGCACTTGATGCGTCTTAGCATCCGCGATAACAGTGGCATAACGATGTCCCTTGAAGAGAGCAAACTCATCCATGACCAGTTGTCTCAGCTCTGCCCAGTTAACCTCTGGCACCACATGTTGCAGCCGACGCTTATCTATCGCCTTAATCGTATGCCAATGAACCCCCGTCATCTGGGCAATATGTTTGATAGGAAGAAGAGGCAACAACTGCTCAATGTAACTTCTTAAGCGGTTAGTCAGGCGAGCAAAAGGTTCAAGCCAAGAAATAGATTCGGTTTTGATACCGCAGTCAGGGCACTTGATACGCCTTGTTTGTAGGGATAGCTCGACGGGTACGCCGAGAATCATCGCTTCCTTAATCGTGCGCCACTGATAATCATGTATGGCTTGAACATGTTGCCCACATGAACATCGAGCAGTTGTGCTGGGTTGGAGAGTAATCGTGATGAGAGAAGACGTTTGTACAGACTTTACGACATGAAAGCCTTCCCAGAACGATGATAGGAAAGTATGATTCGGCATGAAAACGGTAGTTTGTGTAAGGTTGTGTTTGGCGATGTAACCTTATCACTTACTACCGTTTTTGTTTTAAGTTCCCGCTAATCCGCGATGAACCTAAAAAAAGGCCGTTACGGCCTTTTTTTAGATCTGAACCTCACGGCCGCGCTCGCGTTTACTGCGGGTCTACCCGGTTAGTCGAGATCCCGGTGTTTGGTGCCGACTTTCGGCTCGGTGCCGCTGATCAGGCGTTTAATATTCTGATGATGGCGCAGCACGATAAGGCAGCACAGCATCGCCACCGGCAGGGTGTAATGCGGTTTGACCATCCAGGTATAAAACGGTGCCAGCAGTACGGTGACCAGTGCGGCCAGAGAAGAGTAGCGAAAGATCACCGCGATCACCAGCCAGGTGGCCATGATCATCGCAGTCAGATCGAGTCCGATCGGTGCGATCGCCCCCAGTGCTGTAGCGACCCCTTTACCACCTTTAAAATGAAAAAACAGCGGATACATATGGCCAAGGCAGGCAGCGATCGCGATCACGCCCAGCAGCAGCGCATCAATGCCGAGAAAATACGCACTCCAGACCGGAATGGTGCCTTTGAGCATGTCACACAGCAGCACGGCCGCCGCGGTCTTTTTGCTGCCGATACGCAGCACATTGGTCGCGCCCGGATTATGCGAGCCGACGGCGCGCGGATCTGGCAGTCCGGTCATTTTGCAGATCAACACCGCACTGGAGACGGATCCTAGCAGGTAAGCAGAAATGATCATAATGAGTGCCAGTGGCGTCATAATTTCCTCAAAGTGAAGATTTACCGGAAGATCGGTTCACAAGTCCTTGTTAACCAAGCTCAAAGTAAAAATTCTGTCCGGATTTCGCATCTTGAGGTGGTTTAGGTATATGATAACGCGATTCAGCAGAATAATACGTTTTTTTCCTCAAATAGGGTATCCGACCTGTAAAAAGGATGTAATAGAAAGATGGATAAAGTTTTTATCGAGCAATTGGAAGTGATCACCACCATCGGTGTGTATGACTGGGAACAAGAGATCAAGCAGAAGCTGGTACTGGATCTGGAAATGGCACACGACAATAAGCCTGCCGGGCTGAGTGACGATGTGGCGGATGCCCTGGACTATTCTCAGGTCAGTCAGGCGGTGATCGATCACATTGAAAACGGCCGTTTCCTGTTAGTGGAACGCGTGGCAGAAGAAGTGGCAGAGATCATTATGAGCCGTTTCTCGGTGCCTTGGATCCGGATTCGCCTCACTAAGCCGGGTGCAGTGGCTCAGGCCAAAGGCGTGGGTGTGATCATTGAGCGAGGAAAAGCATGATCACCACCTATGTGGGTGTGGGTTCCAATCTGCAGCGTCACAAACACATAGAGGCCGCGATTAACGAGTTGGCCGGGTTAGGGGAAGGGCTGCGCCTTTCCACTATCTATGAGTGTGAATCGGTCGGATTTGACAGCCATGCCTTTTTTAATCTGGTGGTTGAATTGCAGACGGAACTAAATTTGTCTGAGCTGTCTCAAACCCTGCGTGATATTGAACTGCGCTGGGGCCGTGACAGCCAGGCGCAGAAATTTCAGGACAGGACGCTTGATCTCGACATCATTCTGTATGGAGACACTGTGTCGCCCGCGGCACCCAAGTTGCCCCGCCCGGACATTTATCAATATCCCTTTGTGATACAGCCTTTGTATGAGCTGTGTCCGACGTTGTCCATTCCCGGCGATCAGCAAACGATCGCACAGGTGTGGCAGCAAGCCAAAGGGCTGGAGGCGCTTAAGCCTGTGGAGCTTTGGTTCTCAGTTAATTAATAATAAGAGAATACAATGAGTTATTTTGAAGCGTTCATGTTGGCTTTAATTCAGGGCTTAACCGAATTTCTACCGATTTCCAGTTCCGCGCACCTTATTTTGCCTTCGGCCATTTTTGGCTGGGCCGATCAGGGGTTGGCGTTCGACGTGGCAGTGCACGCCGGTACGCTGGCAGCGGTGGTGATTTATTTTCGGCGTGAGGTCATCACCCTGTTACGGGCGTTTTTCGGATCGATTTTCAAAGGTCAGCGCGGCAAAGAGGTCACTTTGGCCTGGATGATCGTGCTGGCGACGATCCCCGCTTGCGTGTTTGGCCTGGTGATGAAAGATGTGGTGGAAACCTATCTGCGCAGTGCGTGGGTGATAGCGACCACGACTATCGTGTTTGGTCTGCTGCTGTGGTATGTCGATAAATACTCCGTCGCGCAGGATGATGAATATCAGGCCGGCTGGAAAAAGGCGCTGTTTATCGGTCTGGCTCAGGCGGTCGCGATCATTCCCGGCACTTCCCGCTCGGGTATCACTATCACTGCAGCGCTGTATCTCGGTTTTACCCGCGAGGCAGCCGCACGTTTTTCATTTCTGATGTCGATTCCGATCATTGTGCTGGCAGCCAGCTATCTTGGTATGCAGCTGGTGACCAGTGGTGCGCCTGTCCATGCCGGTTTTATGCTGACCGGAATTGCGACCTCTTTTGTCAGTGCTTATTTGTGTATCTTCTTTTTTCTGAAGTTGATTTCTCGCATGGGCATGACACCGTTCGTGATTTACCGTTTATTATTAGGTATCGGGTTGTTTGCCTTTTTACTCAATCAGTAAGCTAAGTGTTGGGGCGGGCCGGCTCCTGACTCGCCTCACTATCGGGCTTATGGTATAAGTGGTGAACTTTTCTTAACATGTAACTATGGTCATCGGTTAACCATGGTCATCGGTTAACGATGATACCGATGTTAAAGAGAATACCTATGTTAAAGACAATAGATCGATATATACGCTGCTGCCTTTGGGCGGCAGCATTTCCATTAATCAGTATGTGTTTATGAGAGAAGCGAGAGAAAGGCAATGCGTGTATTTGCAGTGGCACTGACTCTGTTGTTTGCCTGCCTGCAGTATGACTTGTGGATGGGTAAAAACGGTATTGCTGACTATCGTTCGGTCGCGGGTGAAATCGAGGTTCAGCAGCAGGTGAACAATAACCTGCATGTGCGCAACCAGGAAATGTTTGCCGAAATTGACGATCTGCGTCAGGGACTGGACGCGATAGAAGAGCGTGCCCGCCACGAGCTGGGTATGGTCAAGGATGGCGAAACGTTTTACCGCATCATAGGTGAGGAAAACCGGTCATGACTGACCTTATCACTGCCATCGTTCCTGCCGCCGGCGTCGGCAGCCGGATGCAGGCCGACCGGCCGAAACAATATCTGACTCTGCACGGCCATACTGTGCTTGAACATACGGTTGAAAAACTGCTCAGTCACCCGGCTATCGGCCAGGTGGTGATTGCTGTCAGTCCGGGCGATCCCTATTTTGCTGAGCTGTCGCTGGCTGCTCATCCGCGCGTGGTGCGGGTTGATGGCGGCAGTGAACGGGCCGATTCGGTGTTATCGGCGCTGAACTATCTTTGCCAGCAGCAGTTATCTAATCAGTGGGTCATGGTGCATGATGCTGCCCGGCCTTGTGTACAGCATGCGGATATTTCGCGCCTGATTGAGGCCGCTCAGGAACATCCGGTCGGAGCGATTCTGGCCGCGCCGGTACGTGATACCATGAAGCGTGGTGACGGCAGCGGCAATATCGACCATACAGTGGAACGAGTGGCTTTATGGCACGCGCTGACGCCGCAGATGTTCCGCATCCGGCCACTGCGTGATGCGCTGGCTCAGGCTTTGCAGCAACAGATAGCGATCACCGATGAAGCGTCCGCTTTCGAGTGGTTGGGTGACAAACCCGGCCTGGTTGCCAGCCGCGCCGATAACATTAAAATTACTCAGCCGGAAGATCTCGCGTTGGCGGACTTTTACTTAAGACAAAAAGCTTAAGACAAAAAGTTTGAGGCAAAAAGCTTAAGGCAAAAAGCTTAAGCCACGGCTGACCAACTGAGTCGCGATAACCTGTGTCTTAACAAATAGCTCAAAAAAATTAGCGATAAAAAGCAGCGATAAAAAGAAGAAGGACTGAACATGATTCGAATCGGCCACGGTTTTGACGTGCATAAATTTGGTGGTGAAGGACCGGTGATTATCGGTGGTGTCGCGGTGCCTTACGAGCAAGGTCTGATCGCGCACTCCGATGGCGACGT
This sequence comes from Vibrio sp. ABG19, assembly GCF_029962385.1. Lineage (NCBI taxonomy): Bacteria > Pseudomonadati > Pseudomonadota > Gammaproteobacteria > Vibrionales > Vibrionaceae > Vibrio > Vibrio sp. ABG19. The sequence goes on from NZ_CP071708.1 coordinate 1,761,858, forward strand.
GGCTTTGCATGCGCTGTGTGATGCGCTGCTTGGTGCGATTGCGGCCGGTGATATCGGCCGCCATTTCCCGGATACCGATGAGAAATGGAAAGGCGCGGACAGCCGAGAGCTACTCAAAGATGTTTACCGCCGGGTGAAGGCGCAGGGTTACCGTCTGGGTAACTGCGATGTCACCATCATGGCTCAGGCTCCGAAAATGGCGCCGCATATCGACGCCATGTGTGCGGCCATCGCGCACGATTTAGAAACAGCATTAACCAACGTCAATGTTAAAGCCACCACGACAGAGCGGCTTGGCTTTACCGGGCGTAAAGAAGGCATTGCCTGTGAGGCTGTGGTACTGCTGGTTAAAGCCTGATCACATCAGGTGATTGGCGTACTGCGCTCACATATCGGAATAAAAAATGACAGATCTTTTATCATCGTTGGCTTATTTATGTGGTAAACCAACAGCGAAAGCAAAAATCAAAGCCAAGCCGGAACACTTTAAGGTGTTTGAGGAGCTGGGCTACGAGTTCAGTGGTCAGGGCGAACAGGTAATGATCCGGATTCGCAAAACCGGTGAGAATACCAGTTTTGTTGCCAATGAACTGGCCAAAGCGTGCGGCGTGAAGTCGAAAGACGTCAGCTGGGCCGGCCTGAAAGACCGCCATGCGGTGACCGAGCAGTGGCTGAGTGTTCACCTGCCACAGGGTAAGTTCCCCAATCTGGCTCAGTTTGAAGCCCAGTATCCGAGTATTGAGGTGCTGGCGATGCAGCGTCACAATAAAAAGCTGCGTCCGGGCGATCTGCAGGGCAACCGGTTTGAGGTGACCTTAAGTGAAGTCAGCGATATGGATGATGTGCTGCAAAGGTTGCAAGTAGTTGCACAGCAAGGCGTTCCGAATTATTTTGGTAATCAGCGCTTTGGCCGCGATGGCAACAACCTGCATGAAGCGCGGCGCTGGGGGCGAGAGAATGTGCGTACCCGCAACCAGAGTCAGCGTAGCCTGTATCTGTCCAGTGCCCGTTCGTGGATCTTTAATCATATCGTGTCTGCGCGCATTGAGGCCGGCTGTTTTTATCGCTTTATTGACGGCGACATCGCCCTGCAAGGTAAGGAGCAGTCATTGGTTGAGGCCGATAAGCTCAGCGAATGGAACGCGCTGCTGGAACAAGGTCAGGCGGCGATTTCTGCGGCGTTGGCGGGTGACAACGCGCTGCCAACCCGTAGTGACGCGCTGGCGCTGGAGCAGCCGCAGCTGGATGCGGAGCCGGACCTGCTCAAGCTGATTGGCGGTAACCGTATGCGTCACGATCGACGTGCGGTGTCGATGATGCCGCAGGATCTGAGCTGGGACGTCAACGGTGATGAGATTACCCTGCGCTTTGCGCTGGATGCCGGCAGCTTCGCGACCTCGATTGTACGCGAGCTGGTGGAAGAGATTGCCGTCGAACGGGTCTATGAGTGAATACCGCGTGGCTACGAATGAACACAGCGGTTTTATGAGTGAACATCAACAGGCGTAACGGACGGATGAGTGATAAAAAATTAAAAATTCTGCTCAGTAATGATGATGGCGTATACGCGGAGGGCATTCGTGCTCTGGCTTATGCGCTGGCAGATATGGCTGAAATCGTGATTGTCGCCCCGGATCGCAACCGCAGCGGAGCGTCGAACTCTCTGACCTTAGAGCAGCCATTACGCGTCACCAAGATTGAACCGAATACCTATTCAGTGCAGGGCACGCCGACCGACTGCGTGCATTTTGCGTTAAACGAGCTGATGAAAGATGATTTGCCGGATCTGGTGCTGAGTGGTATCAACCACGGCGCTAACCTCGGCGATGACGTGCTCTATTCAGGCACGGTTGCGGCGGCGATGGAAGGCCATTTCCTCGGCGTGCAGTCGATTGCGTTTTCTCTGGTCGGAAAACATCATTTTGCCACCGCGGGGAAAATTGCCCGTCAGCTGGTTGAGCAACATTTATCTTCTCCGATTCCGACCAACCGATTAATCAATGTCAACATTCCGGATGTGCCGTTGGCCAAACTGCAAGGCCAGAAGGTCACGCGCCTGGGTGCCCGTCACCATGCCGAGAATATGATTAAACAGAAAGACCCGCGTGGCCACGATATCTACTGGCTTGGTCCTCCGGGGCGTGAGCAGGATGCCGGTGAAGGCACCGATTTCCATGCGGTTGAGCATGGTTTTGTGTCGATTACGCCGCTGCAGGTGGATTTGACCGCCCATGAGTCGCTGGGCGCGATGAACGACTGGTTGATGACCAAGGGAAAGGAAGGTGCGGATGACTAATCCGAAAGCGGACAAACTGATTCAACTGTTATCCGGTCACGGTATTAGTGATGAGAAAGTACTGGCCGCCATCCACGCTCTGCCACGGGAAAAGTTCGTGTCGCAGGCGATGATGCATCAGGCCTATGATAATAACGCTTTGCCGATCGGTCAGGGTCAGACCATTTCCCAGCCTTACATCGTGGCGAAAATGACCCAGATGCTCGGGTTGCAGCGTGACAGTAAGGTGCTGGAAGTCGGCACAGGCTCTGGTTACCAGACCGCAGTGCTGGCACAGCTGGTCGATCATGTCTGTTCGGTGGAGCGGATAAAGTCGCTGCAGTGGGAAGCCAAGCGCCGTCTTAAGCAGCTCGATATTTATAATGTTTCCACCAAACACGGTGACGGCTGGCAGGGCTGGGCGGCGAAAGGGCCGTTTGATGCCATCATTGTGACCGCAGCCGCTCCCGTTGTTCCGCAGGCTCTGCTGGATCAACTGGCTGACGGCGGACGTCTGGTGATCCCGGTCGGTGAAGAAGAGCAGCAACTGCTGCTGATTGTTCGCCATGGTGACCATTTCGACACCCATGTGGTGGAGATGGTGCGTTTTGTGCCTTTAGTTTCTGGTGATCTGGCCTGATGCGCCCGCTTTGGTGCCGAAGTTTACTGGTCGCAGGGCTGTGCAGTCTGATGATAGGCTGCGTAGCGCATACCCCTGCGCCGGTATCGGGACTGAAGAAAGATTACACCTCTATCGAACGTGGCAGTTATCGTGGCAGCTACTATGAGGTTCGCCGTGGCGATACCTTGTACTACATCGCCTATATTACCGATAAGAACGTCAATGACATCATTCGTTACAATAATCTGGCGAAACCTTACACCATTCACCCGGGGCAGAAACTTAAGCTCTGGCAGCCTGCCTACACGCCTCCCGCTTATGGCGGCACCGGAGCTGGTCCAGCGGTTGCTGTGGCTACGGCCGCATCAGCGCCGGCTAAAGCAGCGGCTTCTGCTGCTAAACCGATCAAAGCGAGCAATAGCTCTAATACCGCATCAATATCACAAACTGCTAATGTAACCGCTGATCAGGTTAAAAAATACCCAAGTAAGGGTGTTGAACAATCAAAACCAAAGGAGTATGTTGGTTCTGTAAATAAACAAACTGTTAACAAAAAAGTAAGTGAATCTTCATCTTCGAACGCTAAGGTAGCTCAATCGAACGCCAAGCCAGCGAGTTCCAACGCTAAGCCAGCGAGTTCGAGTACTAAAGTAGCGAAGTGGATGTGGCCGACTAAAGGTCGGGTGATTCAGAACTTTTCCGCTGGGGATCAAGGCAACAAGGGGATCGACATCGCAGGACAGCGCGGTCAGTCCATCATGTCCACCGCAGCAGGAACAGTGGTTTATTCGGGCAGTGCACTACGCGGATATGGCAATCTAGTCATTATCAAGCACAACGATCATTATCTGAGTGCTTATGCCCACAACGATCGGTTGCTGGTTAAAGAAGGACAAAGTGTAAACGCCGGCCAGAAGATAGCCACAATGGGCAGTTCAGGAGCCAGTAGTGTTCGCTTACATTTTGAAATTCGTTATCAAGGTAAGTCAGTGAATCCAAAACGCTACTTACCATAAACATACTTGTTCAGAGTCATGTGACATTAAGCAGTAGTAATGTCTTGCTAGCTCGCCAGGGGAGGCGCTATGAGTATCAGCAATACAGCCACTAAAGTCGACGAAGAGTTTGAATTCGATGCCGAAGCAATGAATGCCGCGGAAGCTGAAGAACAACTCACTAACAGTAAAGACCAATCTGAAGAGATTCGCGAAGAATTTGACGCATCGACGAAGAGTCTGGATGCCACTCAGATGTATCTGAGTGAGATTGGTTTCTCACCACTTTTAACCGCCGAAGAAGAAGTTTTGTATGCCCGCCGTGCTCTGCGTGGCGATGAAGCGGCACGCAAACGTATGATCGAAAGTAACCTGCGCCTGGTGGTCAAGATCTCACGCCGTTACAGCAATCGTGGTCTGGCTCTGCTTGATCTGATTGAAGAAGGCAATCTGGGTCTGATCCGTGCGGTGGAAAAATTTGATCCGGAACGCGGCTTCCGTTTCTCGACCTACGCCACCTGGTGGATCCGCCAGACCATTGAACGTGCGCTGATGAACCAGACCCGTACCATTCGTCTGCCGATTCATGTCGTCAAAGAGCTCAACATTTACCTGCGTACTGCGCGTGAACTGTCGCAAAAACTCGATCACGAGCCAACGGCAGAAGAGATCGCACTGGAGCTGGATAAACCGGTGGATGATGTCAGCAAAATGCTGCGCCTCAATGAGCGTATCAGCTCAGTGGATACGCCGATTGGTGGTGACGGCGACAAAGCGCTGCTCGACATTATTCCGGACATCAACAACTCGGACCCGGAAGTCTCGACTCAGGACGATGACATCCGTGACTCACTGGTTGCCTGGATGGATGAACTGAATCCGAAACAGAAAGAAGTGCTGGCGCGCCGTTTTGGCCTGCTCGGTTATGAACCTTCTACGCTGGAAGAAGTCGGTCGCGAAATTAACCTGACCCGTGAGCGGGTACGTCAGATCCAGGTCGAAGGCCTGCGTCGTCTGCGTGAAATCCTGATGAAACAGGGTCTGAATATGGAATCGCTGTTTAACGTAGAAAACGAGCAATAATCCGTTAGTGATACCTTTTACCGATATTGTTCTTTACGGCTGATATTGTTCTTTACGGTCGATATTGTTCTTACGGCCGATATTGTTCTTACGGCATTGTACCCTGCTGAATTGTACCTTGCTGAATTGTACCTTACTGCGCCGTTTAGCAAGGCCAATGTGCAGCTAAAGCGGTCAATGCGCAGCTTAAATATGAAAAAGGCACTCAGTTGAGTGCCTTTTTTGATCTTGCTGAATGTGTGAACTTACCGACCGTCAGTTGATGCCGGCAAGGCTCAGAGCATTTTCTTCAGGCGGTACAACGCTTCCAGTGCCTGACGCGGGGTCAGATCATCCGGGTCGATACCGGCCAGCGCCTGTTCCACTTCGCTTGGCTCCGGGATAAGGCTGAGCTGATTGGTGATATCCACCTGACTTGGGTGGCTGCTTGGTTGCTGCAGGCTGAGCTGCTCTAACTGGCTCAGTTTGCTGCGCGCGTTCTTGATCACCGCTTTCGGTACGCCGGCCAGTCCGGCTACGGCCAGACCATACGACTTGCTGGCTGCGCCTTCCTGCACTGCGTGCATAAAGGCAATATCATCGCCGTGTTCTACCGCGTCTAAATGGACATTGGCCAGATGCGGCAGGGTGTTGGGCAGCTCGGTCAGCTCAAAGTAATGGGTCGCAAACAGCGTCATCGCGCCAATTTGTTTGGCCAGCCATTCCGCACTGGCCCAGGCCAGAGACAGGCCATCATAGGTACTGGTGCCGCGGCCAATTTCGTCCATCAGTACCAGGCTGCGGGCGGTGGCATTGTGGAGAATGTTGGCGGTTTCGGTCATCTCAACCATAAAGGTCGAGCGGCCTGAGGCCAGATCGTCTGACGCGCCGATACGGGTGAAAATGCGATCCAGCGAGCCGATACGGGCGGACTCGGCCGGTACATACGCACCGATGTGCGCCAGCAGGGCAATCAAAGCGGTCTGGCGCATATAAGTCGATTTACCGCCCATATTCGGACCGGTAATGATCAGCATTTTACGCTGCGGATTCAGCTCTATCGGGTTGGCGATAAAGGGTTCGTCCAGCACCTGCTCGACCACTGGGTGGCGGCCGCCCTGAATATGAATGCCCGGCTCTTCGCTCAGTTGCGGACGGCAGTAATCGAGGCTTTCCGCCCGTTCGGCCAGGTTTTGCAGTACGTCCAGTTGCGACAGCGCTGAGGCCAGGTTCTGCATCTGCTCCAGTTGTGGCAGCAGCAGATCAAACAGTTGCTCCCACAGCTGTTTTTCCAGTGCCAGTGCTTTGGATTTGGAATTGAGTACCTTGTCTTCGTGCTGTTTCAGTTCCGGAATAATGTAGCGTTCGGCATTTTTCAGGGTCTGGCGACGCACATAGTGCGGTGGCACCAGGTGGCTCTGGCCGCGGCTGACCTGAATATAAAAGCCGTGCACATTGTTATAGCCGACTTTGAGCGTTTCGATGCCGTGGCGATCGCGCTCTTCTGCCTCCAGTTTGTCGAGGTATTCGGTCGCGCCGTTGGCCAGATCGCGCCATTCATCCAGTTCGGCACTGTAGCCGTCGGCAATCACGCCGCCATCGCGGATCACCACCGGCGGGTTGTCCTTGATCGACTGCTCAAGCAGTTCGCATAGCTCATCAAGAGGCTGGGCGAACTCACGCAGTTTGCCAAGATAGTCGCCTTCAAGCGGCTGCAATACGTCACTTAGCTCCGGCAGTTGCTGCAGCGCGTTGCGCAGGCGGGCCAGATCGCGCGGCCGGGCCGAGCGCAGGGCGAGACGGGCCAGAATACGTTCGATATCACCAATCTGTTTCAGCACCGGATAGAGATCGGCAAACAGGCCCTGCTGTTTGATTTCCCCAATCGCATCGAGACGCTGATTGAGGGTATCCAGGCTGCGCATCGGCTGGTGGATCCAGCGTTTCAGCATCCGGCTGCCCATCGGGGTGGCACAGTGATCAAGCACTTCGGCCAGAGTATTGTCGCTGCCGCCGGCCAGGTTCTGGGTCAGTTCCAGATTACGGCGGGTCGCAGCATCGAGGATCACTGAGTGATCCTGACGGTCAAACGTCAGCGAGCGGATATGCGGCAGGGCGGTGCGTTGGGTGTCTTTGACATACTGGATCAGGCAGCCGGCCGCACACAGGCCCAGCTTGGCCTGCTCGACGCCGAAACCAACCAGGTCACGGGTGCCGAACTGCTGGTTGAGCTGCTGCTTGGCGGTGTCGAGTTCAAACTCCCACACCGGGCGGCGGCGGTTGCCCTGACGGCTGGCCATCAAATGCACCGGTTCGAAATCTTCCGGAAACAGCAGCTCGCGCGGCGCGGTGCGCTGCAGTTCGGCCGCCATGGCTTCTTCCGACTCCGGCTCACTGAGCTGGAAACGGCCGGAGGTAATGTCCAGCGTGGCGTAACCAAAGCGGCCATTATGGTAGTAAATCGCCGCGATCAGGTTATCAACCCGCTCCGAGAGCAGGGCTTCGTCGGTGACCGTGCCCGGCGTGACAATACGCACCACTTTACGTTCCACCGGGCCTTTGCTGGTGGCCGGGTCGCCGATTTGTTCACAAATAGCCACCGATTCGCCGAGCTGAACCAGTTTGGCCAGATACCCTTCCACGGCATGAAATGGCACACCGGCCATCGGGATCGGCTCCCCGGCCGACGCGCCGCGTTTGGTCAGGGAAATATCCAGCAGGTGCGAGGCACGTTTGGCATCGTCATAAAACAGTTCATAAAAGTCGCCCATCCGGTAAAACAGCAAAATATCCGGATTCTCCGCTTTGAGTTTGAGATATTGCTGCATCATGGGCGTATGTTTTTGCTCGGCAGTCACGGGTTACTTCTTTTGTTTGTGGACATAGCGGCTTAGGATACGTGAATCCCTATCGAGCGAAAAGACACAACAAGAGGTTTTTGGGCATGGAATTGCAGCAACGATTAAGTGAACAGGTAGGCGAGTTATTGCTTGCACGGCAGCAGGTGCTGGTCACGGCAGAATCTTGTACCGGTGGTGGTGTGGCCGCCGCGGTGACTGATATTGCCGGCAGCTCGGCCTGGTTTGACCGCGCCTTTGTCACCTACAGTAACGAGGCCAAGCAGGAGATGATTGGCGTGCGCGCAGAAACGCTGGCGGAGCATGGCGCGGTATCTGAGCCGGTGGTGATTGAGATGGCGCAGGGCGCACTGGCCCATTCGAACGGCACCATCGCCGTGTCGATCAGCGGTATCGCCGGACCCGGTGGCGGCAGCGAAGAAAAACCGGTCGGCATGGTCTGTTTTGCCTGGGCGGACAAGCAGGGCTGGCAGCAGGTTGAGACTCAGTTTTTTGCCGGCGATCGGCAAACAGTGCGTCAGTTAGCGGTACAGCATGCCCTGGCCGGGGTGGCAAACCATTTATCAGTAAGTTAGTTTGAAGTTTGTCGGGTTGCTGCAAGTTTTTTCTATACAGGGGTGGACACTGTATGAATCAACAGTATAATGAGCAGCAATATGACAGCTTATGTCGAAGCAAATTTTACGCATTCACGTATCACTATTGATAGCCTCACCATGAGCAGTAGTGACAGTCTGGAGAGAGTAATGGACGAGAACAAACAGAAGGCTCTGGCCGCAGCCCTGGGTCAAATTGAAAAGCAATTCGGTAAAGGTTCCATCATGCGTCTGGGTGATAACCGCACCATGGATGTTGAAACCATTTCTACAGGTTCACTTTCTCTGGATATCGCTCTGGGTGCCGGTGGCCTGCCAATGGGGCGTATCGTCGAAGTTTACGGTCCTGAATCATCAGGTAAAACCACACTGACTCTGGAACTGATTGCCGCTGCGCAGCGTGAAGGTAAAACCTGTGCCTTTATCGATGCTGAGCACGCACTGGATCCTGTCTATGCCAAGAAGCTGGGCGTAGATATCGACGCACTGCTGGTGTCTCAGCCGGATACCGGTGAACAGGCGCTGGAAATTTGTGATGCGCTGGCTCGTTCAGGTGCGATTGACGTTATGGTGGTGGACTCGGTTGCAGCACTGACGCCGAAAGCGGAAATCGAAGGTGAGATGGGCGACAGCCACATGGGTCTGCAGGCACGTATGCTGTCACAGGCGATGCGTAAGCTGACCGGTAACCTGAAACAGTCGAACTGTATGTGTATCTTCATCAACCAGATCCGTATGAAGATCGGGGTGATGTTCGGTAACCCGGAAACCACAACAGGTGGTAACGCGCTGAAGTTCTACGCGTCAGTCCGTCTCGATATCCGTCGTACCGGTTCGATTAAAGAAGGCGACGAAGTGGTCGGTAACGAAACCCGTATCAAAGTGGTTAAGAACAAGATCGCGGCACCATTTAAAGAAGCCAATACTCAGATCATGTACGGTCAGGGCTTTAACCGCGAAGGTGAGCTGGTGGATCTGGGCGTGAAACACAAGCTGGTGGAAAAAGCCGGTGCCTGGTACAGCTACAATGGCGATAAAATTGGCCAGGGCAAAGCAAACGCGTGTAAGTACCTGCGTGAGAACACCCATATTGCCAAAGAACTGGACACTAAACTGCGTGATATGCTGCTGAACCCGACTCAGGTGCCAGCCGATGAGCCAGAGTTTGGTGCAGTGCCAGAGCAAGAAGAAGAGTTGTAAGCCGCGCGGTTTGCCACCGAGCAAGACTGGCTTACAATCAACAGTTAATCAAAGCCTCGCCTGTGCGGGGCTTTGCCTATTCTGGCGTGCTAAGCCGCGCTCACCTCATCAATGTGATTCACACGCCAAGGAGCGACTATGTTTGGCAAATCTTCTCCGCGCAGTTGTCAGGAGAGTGCACTGGCACTGCTGTCACGCCGTGACCATGGCGAACATGAACTGGCGCAGAAACTGCAACAAAAGGGCTACCCCGAGCAGGAGATCGCCCAGGCGCTCAGCTTTTGTCTTGAGCACCGCTTTCTGGACGACTTGCGTTTTGCCCACAGCCAGGTGCGTCAGCACATCAGTAAAGGTCACGGTGAACGGCGCATTCGTCAGGAGCTGCAGCAAAAACGGGTCAACGGTGACCTGATTGATCAGGCGCTGGCCGAAGAGGGCACCGACTGGTTTGAACTGGCCAGACAGACGGCGCAGAAAAAATTCAGCGATTTGCGCGGCAAGGATAATAAAGAGTACGCCAAGCGGGTGCGTTTTCTGCAGTACCGCGGTTTCAGCTTTGAGCAAATCCAGTATGCGCTGAGTGACGAGACCGAATAATCCCACCTGTGCCCGGGGGCTGGCCAGACTCTCTGTTGTCCTGTCGGTTACGGGCAAATTTAACCTTCTGACATTGGGTTAAAATTCAATTCATTTTCGTCTTTTCTTGAAGAAAACTAGGCGAAGTCTTATCCATGCTTTACAATAGCGCAAAATTCTAACTTGAGTATTTCAGGAAGAGCTGCATGTACATGAGCACGGATGAGGTTCGCCGCGCGTTCCTCTCATTCTTTGAAAGTAAAGGCCACCAAATTGTCGAGAGTTCATCTCTGGTGCCTGATAATGACCCGACCCTGCTGTTCACCAACGCAGGTATGAACCAGTTTAAAGATTGTTTCCTAGGCTTGGAGAAGCGTGGATACACCCGAGCGGCGACCGCGCAACGCTGTGTGCGTGCCGGTGGTAAGCACAACGATCTGGAAAACGTGGGCTTCACCGCACGTCACCACACATTCTTCGAAATGTTAGGTAACTTCAGCTTTGGTGACTATTTCAAAGAAGATGCGATTAAGTTTGCATGGGAGTTTCTGACTGATGTACTGAAACTGCCAAAAGACCGCCTGCTGGTTACGGTTTACCAAACCGATGATGAAGCGTTTGATATCTGGAATAAACAAGTGGGTGTTCCGGCGGATCGTATTGTGCGCATCGGCGATAAGCCGGGCGGCAAAGCGTACGAATCAGACAACTTCTGGCAGATGGGTGACACCGGCCCTTGTGGTCCGTGTACCGAAATTTTCTACGATCACGGTGATCACATCTGGGGCGGCCGTCCGGGCACACCAGAAGAAGACGGTGACCGTTTCATCGAAATCTGGAACAACGTTTTCATGCAGTTCAACCGTCACGCTGACGGCACTATGGAACCGCTGCCAAAACCATCGGTAGATACCGGTATGGGTATCGAGCGTATCTCTGCCATCATGCAGGGCGTACACTCTAACTACGAAATCGATGTGTTCCAGACGCTGATTAAAGCGACAGCGGAAGTGATTGGTTACGACGACCTGTCTAATCAGTCACTGCGCGTGGTGGCAGACCACATCCGTTCTTGTGCGTTCCTGATTGTGGATGGCGTAATGCCGTCTAACGAAGGCCGTGGCTATGTACTGCGCCGTATCATTCGTCGTGCGGTACGTCATGGTAACAAGCTGGGTGCTCAGGGTTCTTTCTTCCACAAACTGGTTGGCCCTCTGGCGGACATCATGGGCACAGCCGGTGATATTCTGAAGAACCAACAGGCTATCGTGGAAAAAGTACTGCGCATCGAAGAAGAAAACTTCGGCCGCACCCTGGATCGCGGTATGTCACTGCTCAATGAAGCGCTGGACAACCTGCAAGGTAACGAGCTGGACGGCGAGACTGTCTTCAAGCTGTACGATACTTACGGTTTCCCGGCTGACCTGACCAACGACGTGGCACGTGAGCGTGGTTTCATCATTGATGAAGCGGGCTTTGAAGCGGCGATGGAAGAGCAGCGTCAGCGCGCGCGCGAGGCGGGTAACTTTGGTGCTGACTACAACTCAATGATCAAAGTGGACGGCAAAACTGAATTCTGTGGTTACGGCGCAACTGCCGGTCAAAGCCGCATCAGCAAGCTGTTTGTTGAAGGCAATGAAGTATCGTCACTGTCGGCAGGCGATGAGGCGATCATCATTCTGGATGAAACGCCGTTCTACGCGGAATCTGGTGGTCAGTGCGGTGATACCGGTACGATTAAAACTGAATCTGGTGTTTTCCAGGTCGAAGATACCCAGAAACTGGGTAACGCGATTGCCCATTACGGTGTGTTGGCGGAAGGCGTATTTGCTGAAGGCGACAGCGTGACCACAGATGTGGATGCCAAGCGTCGTAAAGCCATTTCACTCAACCACTCAGCGACACACCTGATGCACGAAGCGCTGCGCCGTATCCTGGGCGAGCACGTCATGCAGAAAGGCTCGCTGGTGCGTGCTGAAGCGCTGCGTTTTGACTTCTCTCATCTGGAAGCGGTCACTGCTGAAGAGCTGAAAGAAGTTGAGCGTATGGTGAACGAACAAGTGCGTCGTAACCACCCGATCGAAACCAACATTATGGATGTGGAATCGGCGAAAGCGAAAGGAGCGATGGCACTGTTTGGCGAGAAATACGAAGAGATGGTACGCGTACTGTCAATGGGTGATTTCTCCACTGAACTGTGTGGTGGTATCCACGCCAACAGTACTGGTGATATCGGCCTGTTCAAAATCATCTCGGAAAGCGGTATCGCAGCCGGTGTGCGTCGTATCGAAGCGGTGACCGGTGAAGCGGCGCTGGATTACCTGGACGAGCAACAGGCTCAGTACCAGCAGAAAATGAACGAGATGGCGTCAAAAGCGAAGACTCTGGAAAAAGAGATCAATCAGCTGAAAGACAAACTGGCAGCGAAAGAAAGTGCCAACCTGACCAGCAATGTCAAAGAGATTGCCGGCGTGAAGGTACTGGTTGCGCAGTTGGATGGCGCGGATAACAAAGCGTTGCGCGGTATGGTTGATGAACTGAAAAACCAGATGGGCAGCGGCATCATCATGCTGGGTAACGTGGCTGACGATAAAGTGGGCCTGATTGCCGGTGTGACAAAAGATCTGACGGCTAAAGTGAAAGCCGGTGAGCTGGTCAACATGGTGGCCCAGCAAGTCGGTGGTAAAGGCGGTGGTCGTCCTGATATGGCTCAGGCGGGTGGCAGCGATGCAGCAGCATTGCCGGCAGCGCTTGCGTCAGTCGATGCCTGGATTTCCGAGCGTCTGTAACGATCAAATCGTTATTCATTGAAAATTAAAGACACTCAATCAGCGTTTTGTTGATTGAGTGTAACTTTATCTGGTCAACCAAGTGGTTTAATTAGCTTGAGCAACAGCGGGCTGATTAGCCGCTTGGTTTTGTTTTTTATTGTGATCAAACTGATATTCAACTGATTGTTGACAGGTTTGGTCTTAATGAGACTTCGGTCCTGGGAAGGTGAATACTGGTGAAAAAGCCCATTATCGTGCAAAAGTTTGGTGGCACTTCAGTTGGTTCAATTGAAAACATGCACTTAGTCGCCAAGCACATCATCAAAGCGAAAGATGATGGTAATCAAGTTGTTGTAGTTGTTTCTGCTATGTCGGGTGAAACCAACCGTCTGCTGGGCCTGGCCCATCAGGTGGACAGTGTTCCGACTGCCAGAGAACTTGATGTTTTGCTCTCTGCCGGTGAGCAGGTATCTATGGCACTGGTGGCGATGACCCTGAATAAACTGGGTTATGCGGCGCGCTCGTTAACGGGCGGTCAGGCAAATATCGTCACCGATAATCAGCATAATGATGCGACGATTAAAGCCATTGATACTCAGGCGATAACGGACCTGCTGGAGCAGGATCAAATTGTTATCGTGGCCGGATTCCAGGGTGTTAATGAGAATGGGGATATCACCACGTTAGGCCGCGGCGGTTCTGATACCAGTGCGGTGACGTTGGCGGGCGCCTTAAAAGCGGATGAGTGTCAGATCTTTACTGATGTTGACGGGGTATATACCTGCGATCCGCGTGTGGTTCCTGGCGCGAAAAAGCTGGATGTGATTGATTTTCCTTCAATGGAAGAGATGGCTCGTAAAGGCGCTAAGGTCCTGCACCTGCCATGCGTTCGTTTCGCATGGAAAAACCAGGTTCCGCTGCGCGTTCTGTCGACCTTTGATGTTAATGCCGGCAGCCTGATTAAAGGCGAAACCGGTACTCAGCCAATCTGCGGCCTGGCGCTGCAGCGTGATTTGGCGTTGGTCACGGTTGATCATGACTCACTTGCCGCGTTGACAGCACAATGTCAGATGCTGGGAATTGAAGTGTGGAATGTGATCGAAAAGGCAGAATGGGCGGGTGTTGTGATAAAACATGACGCTTGTGCTAAGTTGGATCTGGTGTTCAGCAATAAAATCCGTAATAGTGAGCAAGTAAGCTTACTGACCAAGGTTGGTTTGCAAGCACCAGAACTGAAGGAACAGTGTTGTGCATTGTTGGCGGCAAATAATATTGGGGTTGAGCATGTTTCAACCACTTCACAATCATTAATGTTAATGCTTTCGCCGCAAGATATTGATAAAGCAGCAAATATTTTACATGAAGCTTATATTGATTCGCAGCTTTTCGTCGCAGTTGAAGCTAAACATGCCTGTTCGGGATGATTAGTCTGCATTAGAGAGTTTACGTAAATATAACTTTTAGTGGATAATAAAAGCGTTGCAAGAGAATACAGAGATCACTCAAGGAGCAAATAATGCTAATTTTGACTCGCCGTGTTGGCGAAACCCTCATGATCGGTGACGAAGTGACAGTGACTGTGCTGGGCGTAAAAGGTAACCAGGTACGTATCGGTGTGAATGCTCCAAAAGAAGTATCGGTACACCGTGAAGAAATCTACATGCGCATTCAAGCGGAAAAGGGTAATGGTAACGTTGCATCAGGCAACTACTGATTATCAGAGAAGGGCCGGCAATTTTGCCGGCCTTTTTTGTCGTGTTTTTTATCGGGATAGGGGGATTTGAATGGTGAAAGTTCAAATTCCCGGCGCTTTGGTTAAATAGCCAACGCTTAAGCAGTTTTTTATTATTTTTGCCAAGAAAGTGTTTGACATATTTTTGGTAAAACGTAATATGAGCCCCCGCAAGACGGTGAGGTGGCCGAGAGGCCGAAGGCGCTCCCCTGCTAAGGGAGTATGCGGTTTGTAGCCGCATCGAGGGTTCGAATCCCTCCCTCACCGCCATTCTTGCGACGCTTAATTTTAGCATGTTAAGTGAAATGCGCGTCCGTAGCTCAGCTGGATAGAGTACCTGGCTACGAACCAGGCGGTCAGAGGTTCGAATCCTCTCGGACGCGCCATATTCCTGCGGGAATATGCAAGGTTCTCTTGGAACATAAGTTCTTTGAGAAGAAAAGTGGTGAGGTGGCCGAGAGGCCGAAGGCGCTCCCCTGCTAAGGGAGTATGTGGTTTGTAGCCGCATCGAGGGTTCGAATCCCTCCCTCACCGCCATTTCTTGACCTTAGGTCAATTTTTTATTCCAAAAGAATAAAAACGTGATATAGTTCACGCCTCAAAACGTGATAGACTTCACGAACTGCGCGCTCGTAGCTCAGCTGGATAGAGTACCTGGCTACGAACCAGGCGGTCAGAGGTTCGAATCCTCTCGAGCGCGCCACTATTTTTAAGCTTCTGATTTATCAGGAGTCGATTGCAGAAGCGGGATTTCTCGCTGCTACAGTCAAGCCTGCGCGTCCGTAGCTCAGCTGGATAGAGTACCTGGCTACGAACCAGGCGGTCAGAGGTTCGAATCCTCTCGGACGCGCCACTTTTCAGTTTGAAAAGTTACTCAGGTTTTATCCTGAATTGCTTTTTGAACCGAACTTCTGGTTACAGAAGTATTGGGAAGGGTATTGCCCTGTTTATCTTTGGTTTATCCGCCATTGATAACAAACATTGCGCGCTCGTAGCTCAGCTGGATAGAGTACCTGGCTACGAACCAGGCGGTCAGAGGTTCGAATCCTCTCGAGCGCGCCACTATTTTTAAGCTTTTGATTTATCAAAAGTCGATTGCAGAAGCGGGATTTCTCGCTGCTACAGTCAAGCCTGCGCGTCCGTAGCTCAGCTGGATAGAGTACCTGGCTACGAACCAGGCGGTCAGAGGTTCGAATCCTCTCGGACGCGCCACTTTTCATTTTGAAAAGTTAGTCAGGTTTTATCCTGAATCGCTTTTTGAACCGAGCTTCTGTTTACAGAAGCAATGTGAAGGGCATTGCCCTGTTTATCTTGGCTTTATTTGCCATCGATAACAAAAATTGCGCGCTCGTAGCTCAGCTGGATAGAGTACCTGGCTACGAACCAGGCGGTCAGAGGTTCGAATCCTCTCGAGCGCGCCACCTTTCTAAAGCCCTGCATTCGTGCAGGGCTTTTTTGTTTACATTCCATTAGCATTTTGTCTATTCTTTATTTACAACTCTTTGTTTTTACAAAGCGAGTTGCCACTTTATTAACCGCATCTCAATTTTCATTCCGATTATCTACTAACCTCGTCATATTCGGCACATAACTGAGCGAGTAAATCGCAGATTGCATGACATTTTGTGATTTGTGTGACGAATCTTACGCTGATTTTGTGGCAAGCCTTAAAGAGTGGTGTGAACTAAATTGACAATTTTTCACCACAATTGATAATCCTTGTTCACATATCGCTGCGTCTTTATACGTATGCGGTATATGTTGTCAGGATGACACTGAAAGGAAGCAAAATGACAAATATCGGAAGCCTGCTAGTTGATGCGGCCACCCTGATGGTTACAGGGATGACGGTCGTATTTCTATTCCTCACCATTTTGGTTTATCTCGTTCGGTTAATGTCTAAATGGGTACCACAAGAAGTACCTCAGCCGATCGTATCCAAGTCCCCAGCGAAAAAAATGCAACCCGCCTCTGCTGCTGTCAGCCCTCAGGTTGTGGCTGCGATTTCCGCTGCTGTACACCAACACCGTACTTCAGCGGCGAAGTAGTCAGAATTTAAAAGGAGTTTATAAGCATGTCTAAACCACTCGCTATTACCGATGTGGTCCTTCGTGACGCACATCAATCCCTGTTCGCGACGCGTATGCGTATCGAGGATATGTTACCGATCGCTGCCGAACTGGACAAAGTGGGCTACTGGTCGCTAGAGACCTGGGGCGGCGCCACCTTCGATGCCTGTATCCGTTATCTGGGTGAAGATCCGTGGCAGCGTCTGCGCGCGCTGAAGCAAGCGATGCCGAATACGCCGATGCAGATGCTGCTGCGTGGCCAGAACCTGCTTGGTTACCGTCACTACGCCGATGACGTGGTGGAAAAATTTGTTGAACGTGCCCATGCCAACGGCATGGATGTGTTCCGTATCTTTGATGCGATGAACGATGTACGTAACTTCGAGAAGGCGGTGAAAGCCACGATTGATGTCGGCGGTCATGCCCAGGGCACCATGTCTTATACCACCAGTCCGGTGCATAACATCGAGACCTGGGTTGACCTGGCCAAGCGCCTGGAAGATCTCGGCTGTCACTCGCTGTGTATCAAAGATATGTCCGGTCTGCTCAAGCCGTATGAAGCGGATGAACTGATCCGCCGTATTAAGGCCTCGTGTGATGTGCCGCTGGCGCTGCACTGCCATGCCACGACTGGTCTGTCGACCGCAACCGCGATTAAAGCGGTTGAAGCCGGTATCGATATTCTGGATACCGCGATCTCCTCCATGAGCCAGACTTACGGCCACACCCCGACTGAAACCGTGGTGGCGATGCTGGAAGGCACAGAGCGCGATACCCAGCTGCAACTGGAAAAACTGGCGCCGATTGCGGCCTACTTCCGTGAAGTGCGCAAAAAATACGCTCAATTCGAAGGTCAGCTGAAAGGGGTCGATTCACGTATCCTGATTGCCCAGGTTCCGGGCGGGATGCTGACTAACATGGAAAGCCAGCTTAAAGAGCAGGGCGCGTCTGATCGTATGGACGAAGTGCTGCAGGAGATCCCGCGTGTGCGTCAGGATCTCGGTTATATCCCGCTGGTGACACCCACCTCGCAGATCGTCGGCACTCAGTCGGTGATCAATGTGCTGACCGGTGAGCGCTACAAGAGCATCACCAAAGAGACAGCTGGTGTGCTGAAAGGCGAATACGGTGCGACGCCGGCCGAGGTCAATGCTGAGCTGCAAAGCCGCGTGCTGGAAGGCGCTGAGCCGATTACCTGCCGCCCGGCTGATCTGCTCAGTGATGAGCTGGATAACCTGACCAGTGAGCTGCAGGTTAAAGCGAAAGCCAACGGTATCCGACTGGCGGATGAGCAGGTGGATGATGTACTGACTTACGCCTTATTCCCGCAAGTTGGCCTCAAGTTTCTTACCAATCGCGGCAATCCGGATGCGTTTGAACCGGCACCAGGCAGTGAGCCAGCGCCTGCTGCGCCTTCATCTGCGCCTGCCGCATCTGCCGGTAAGATTGAAACTTACAGCGTGAAAGTGGACGGTCAGGTCTACAACGTCGAAGTCGGGCCGCAGGGCCAGCTGACGTCGGTCTCTCCGGCAGCAGCACCGGCGGCGGCCGCCCCGGTCGTCGCGGCGCAGGATGCCGAATCGATTCCGGCACCGCTGGCCGGCAATATCTTCAAAATCAATGTCCATGCCGGCAGCGAAGTCGCCGAAGGCGATATTCTGGTGGTACTGGAAGCGATGAAGATGGAAACCGAAATTCGCGCCGCACGCGGCGGTGTGGTGCAGGAGCTGCTGGTCAAAGAGGGTGACTCTGTGACTGTCGGCGCACCTCTGCTCAGCCTGGCGTAAGGGAGAACCATGGACGGATTAATGACCCTGTGGCTGGAAACCGGCATTGCCAATTTCCAGTTTGGCCAGATCATCATGATTCTGGTCGGCTGCCTGCTGCTGTTTCTGGCGATCAGTAAAGGCTTTGAGCCTTTGCTGTTGCTGCCGATTGGCTTTGGTGCGGTGCTGGCCAACATTCCTAACGCCGGATTTACCGAGCCGGGCGGCCTGTTGTACTACGTCTACCATATCGGTATTGAGTCGGGTGTCTTCCCGCTGCTGATTTTTATGGGCGTTGGTGCGATGACCGACTTTGGCGCTTTGATCGCCAACCCGAAAACCCTCTGGCTTGGCGCAGCGGCGCAGCTGGGTATTTTCGCCACGCTGTTCGGGGCGATTTTGCTCAACTATGTGCCGGGCATGGAGTTCACCATGGCCGATGCGTCGTCAATCGCGATTATCGGTGGTGCGGACGGCCCGACGGCGATTTTCCTCGCCAGTCAGTTGTCGCCGGATCTGCTCGGTGCGATTGCGGTAGCGGCGTACAGCTATATGGCGCTGGTGCCGATTATTCAGCCGCCGATCATGAAAGCGCTGACCACGCCAGAAGAGCGTCAGATCAAAATGGCGCAGCTGCGTCATGTCGGTAAAGCGGAAAAGATCCTTTTCCCGCTGATGGTACTGCTGATGACGATTCTGTTCCTGCCGGCGGCGACGCCGCTGGTCGGTATGTTCTGTCTGGGTAACCTGATGCGTGAAGCGGGCGTGGTCGAGCGTTTGTCGAAAACGGCGCAGAACGAGCTGATCAACATAGTGACCATTTTTCTTGGCCTGGGTGTCGGCTCTAAACTGCAGGCAGACAAGTTCCTCAACCTGGAGACGCTGGGTATCCTGGCGCTGGGTGCGGCGGCATTCAGTATCGGTACTGCCGGTGGCGTACTGATGGCGAAGCTGCTCAACAAGTTCTCCAAAGAGGACATCAACCCGCTGATTGGCGCGGCCGGTGTATCGGCAGTACCGATGGCAGCGCGGGTGGTCAACAAAGTCGGTCTGCAGGCCAATCCGCAGAACTTTTTGCTGATGCATGCCATGGGGCCCAACGTGGCCGGGGTATTGGGTTCGGCAGTTGCCGCGGGTGTGTTGCTGGCGCTGGTCGGTTAACTATCTATCGGTTAACTAAAGGCCAAATTGCGAAGCCCGTATTCACGGTCGCAGATAATTTGGTATATATTCAAAGGGATGCTTCGGCATCCTTTTTTCATTTCGCCCACAGGCTCAAGGAAAGGACATGGACAACAAGCAGATTGTAATTACCCGATTTGGCGGGCCGGACGTGCTCGCCATTCAATCATCCGCGCTACCCGAGCCGCAGGCCGGCGAAGTATTGGTTAAGGTCGCCTTTGCCGGCGTGAATCCGATTGACGTGAAAACCCGGGCCGGACTTGGCTGGGCCGCCGCGCAGAATAAAGACAATCTGCCTTGGGTGCCGGGTTATGATATTTCCGGCTCCGTGGTCAAAGTCGGCGAAGGTGTCAGCGCTCTGCAGCCGGGCGCGAATGTGGCGGGCTTTATCGGCTTTCCGCTGCGTGGCGGTGGTTACAGTCAGTATGTGTGCGTGCCGCAAAGTGAGCTGAGTGTGGTGCCGGATGCGGTCACACTCGAAGCCGCGGCGGTGTTACCGCTGGCCGGACAAACCGCCGCTCAGGCGCTGAGCAAAGCCGAAGTGAAAGAAGGTGAACGAGTGCTGATCCTGGCCGGGGCCGGCGGCGTCGGTCATCTGGCGGTGCAAATCGCCATTGCGGCCAAAGCCGAAGTGTATACCACCTGCAGTGAAGGTAACCTGGATTACCTTGCCACCTTAGGCGCGCATGCGATTAACTACAATTTCGAGCCGGTGTCACAGCGTCTGCAGGATGTGGATGTGCTGATTGACCTGGTCGGCGGCGATGCGGCGCTGGATGCGCTCAAGTGTCTGAGCGATGACGCGCGGGTGGTCACTGTGCCGACGTTAAGCGCCGAGCTGATTTGTGAAAAAGCCAAGCTGCTTGGCTTTAATGCCACCGGTATGCTGGTTGACCCCAATCCGCAGCAACTCGATACCATGCTGTACATGGTCAGTGTCGGCTTGTTGAAAACCGAAATTCAGCACGTCTATCCGCTGACCGAGGCGGCGCAGGCCCACATTCAGCTTGAGTCTGGCCATACCCGGGGCAAGGTACTGCTTGATATGCAATGCTAGAGTGGATTAACTCTGGCTTTTCCCAACTGATTCCGCTGTTTGCAGACTCCGCCCTGTGGGTGCTGTTCTGGGGCGGGTTTCTCAGTGCAACTCTACTGCCCGGCGGCTCCGAAGCCGCCGTGGTTGCAACCTTATCTCTTCCGCAATACTCGCCAATCATGATTGTTCTGGTGGCAACACTGGGCAATACCCTGGGTGGTATGACAAACTACTGGCTTGGTTTGTGGCTGCCAAATCGAACTGATCAGGAAAAGCAGGGTCATAAAGCTTTAGCCTGGCTGCATAAACACGGCTACTGGGCTCTGCTGCTGAGCTGGTTACCGATTATCGGTGATCCGCTCTGCCTGGCGGCTGGCTGGCTTCGTATGCACTGGTTTTTGGTCGCCTTACTGATTCTGATTGGCAAAGCCGCACGTTATTCTTTGCTGGCTGCTGTTTTTTATGGTTTTTTCTAAGGATATGTCATGAGAAAAATCTGGATTGGTGTCGTTTCTCTTATCGCCATTTATGGCTGTACCTCAACGAACACCCCAACATCGCTTTTCTCATCTCTGCCTTCCGGCGTCACTCTTGTTGAACAAGAGGATGCACAGCCGGGAAAAGTGATGATCCCTTATTCAAAGTACCGCCTGGCCAACGGCCTGACGGTGATTCTTTCGCCGGATCACTCCGATCCGCTGACTCACGTTGATGTGACTTACCACGTCGGTTCGGCGCGTGAAGTTCCGGGCAAATCCGGCTTTGCCCATTTCTTTGAGCACATGATGTTCCAGGGCTCGAAACATGTGGCGGATCAGGAACATTTTCGTCTGATCACCGAAGCGGGTGGCTCGCTCAATGGCTCGACCAACCGCGACCGCACCAACTACTACGAGACCGTGCCGGCCAATCAGCTGGAAAAAGTGCTGTGGCTGGAGTCCGACCGGATGGGCTTTTTGCTCGACGCCGTCTCGCAGCGTAAGTTCGAGATTCAGCGCGACACAGTGAAAAACGAACGCGCGCAAAATTACGACAACCGCCCGTATGGTTTGATCTGGGAGAAAATGGGCGAAGCCATGTATCCCAAAGACCATCCTTATTCGTGGCAGACGATTGGCTATGTTGAGGATCTCGACCGGGTCGATGTTAATGACCTGAAAGCTTTCTTCCTGCGCTGGTACGGCCCGAACAATGCGGTGCTGACGATCGGTGGTGATATCGATGTCAAACAGACGCTGCAGTGGGTCAATAAGTACTTTGGTTCTATCCCGCGCGGTCCGGAAGTGGATAAGGCGCCGAAACAGCCGGCGATTGTGCCGCAGGACCGTTATGTCACCATGCAGGATCGCATTCAGCAACCGATGGTCGTGATCGGCTGGCCGACCAGCTACCGCGGCTCGGATGATCAGGCGTCACTGGATGCGCTGGCCAAGGTGCTGGGCGGCGGAACTAACGGCTTGCTGTATCAGAACCTGGTCAAAACCCAGAAAGCGGTCGACGCCGGTGCGTTCCAGGAATGTGCTGAGCTGGCGTGCAACTTTTATGTTTACGCCATGGCACCGTCCGGCGATAAGGCGCAGCTTAAACCGCTTTATCATGAGCTGATGCAGACGCTGCAGCAATTTGAGCAGCAGGGTGTGCCTGAAGGTCGTCTTGATCAGATCAACGGCATGGCGGAGGCCAATGCGGTATTTGCGCTGGAAAGTGTCCAGGGTAAGGTGACTCAGCTGGCCAGCAATGAAACCTTCTATGGTCAGCCGGATCGGATTGAAACCCAGCTTGAGCAGTTGCGCGCGGTGTCGCCGCAATCGGTCAAGGATGTCTATCAGCGTTATCTTGATGGTCAACATAAAGTGACCCTGAGTGTGGTGCCGCGCGGGAAAACCGAGCTGGCGGTGCAGCCAGACAACTTCACTCCGCCGGCACGCGAGCTGCCTGAGTATCACAAAATCAGCGATGACGAGCTCAACTACCGCACAGTTGATGACGACTTTGACCGTTCGGTGATGCCGCAAGTGGCCAAGGCGGTGCAGGCGCATATGCCGTCGCTGTATGAGCTGTATTTTGATAATGGCGCTGAACTGCTCGGCACCGAGACTTCAGAAACCCCGACCGTGCTGGTCAAAATCAAGCTGCCGGCCGGTGAGCGCCATGTCGAGAGCGGGAAAGAAGGGCTGGCCAATCTGACTGCGGCGATGCTGGAGGAAGGCTCTACTAAGCGCAGTGTGGAACAGATCCAGGCTGAACTGGATAAACTCGGGTCGCAGGTCAGCGTTAATGCCAATTCCTATTCGACCAGCATCGTGATTTCGAGCCTGAAGAAAAATCTGCCGCAGACGCTGGATGTGGTGTCGGAAGTGCTGTTCCATCCCGGCTTCCGCGCCGAAGACTTTGCCCGTATCAAGCAGCAGATGATTGAAGGCGTGGTGTATCAGCACCAGCAGCCGGGCTGGCTGGCTTCCCAGGCCACCCGTCAGGTGCTGTTTGGTGATTCGGTGTTTGCCCGCACCAGTGACGGTACCAAACAGTCGATTGCTGCGCTGACGCTGGATGATGTCAAAGGTTTCTACCAGCAGCATTACACCCCGCAAGGCGCGCAGATTGTGGTGGTGGGCGATATCAGCAAACGTGAAGTGCGTCGTGAGCTGCATTTCTTCGCCGACTGGAAAGGTGAGGTGTCGCCACTGCTGCGTCCGCAGGTGATCCCGAAACTCAACGGTCAGAAAGTGTATCTGGTTGATAAACCGGGCGCGCCGCAAAGCATCGTGCGTCTGGTACGGCGCGGTCTGCCGTTTGACGCCACCGGTGAGCTGTACCGCAGCCAGTTGGCTAACTTTAATCTCGGCGGTAACTTTAACAGCCGCATTAACCAGAACTTGCGTGAAGACAAAGGTTACACCTACGGCGCGAACGGCTATTTTGCCAGCAACCGTGAAGTCGGCGCGATTGTCTATAATGCTCAGGTGCGTGCGGATTCAACTGTGCCGTCGATCATCGAAATGGAAAAAGAGATGAGCCGCTTCAGCCAGCAGGGTATGACGGAGAAAGAGCTGCAGTTTATGCGCCTGGCGGTGGGCCAGCAGGATGCGCTCAACTATGAAACACCGTCACAGAAAGCGCAGCTGCTGAGCAGTATCCTGACCTACAATCTCGATCGCGATTATCTGCAGCAGCGCAATGAGATCGTGAAGGATATCGATAAATCGACCCTGGATGATTTGGCCGCCAAATGGTTCAATCCGGATGATTACCAGATCATAGTGGTCGGCGATACCAAAACACTCAAACCTGAACTGGAAAAGTTAACAATTCCCGTAGAAGAGCTTGAAATCATCCGCTAGAGTACACATAACACAGGAGGCGAAGTTTACGCCTCCTGTTGCAAACATGGTGGATTACGGGCTACCTTATCGGTCCCGCGTATAATCGACGCTGTTTTGTGTTGCGGAGTTAGCTCAGCTTCATTTGGATTATCACACACATAAGCGAATCTCATTTTGACTAATTTTGCCGCGCGACTTACCAAAGTCGCTCAACAACCTGAAGTGTTTCAACAGTTTGGCCGAGGCGTTGAACGTGAAACGCTGCGTTATACTCCGGATGGAGCTATCGCACAGACGCCTCATCCAACAGCACTGGGTTCGGCACTGACCAACAACTGGATCACGACGGATTTCGCTGAGCCTTTGCTTGAGTTCATCACCCCGGTGTCGAACCAGGTGCCTGTCCTGATGTCCCAGCTGGCTGATATCCATCATTTTGCCCAGAGCAAAATGGGTGAAGAGAAGCTGTGGCCGATGTCGATGCCATGTTATGTCGGCAGTGAAGATGACATCGAACTGGCGCAGTATGGCCGCTCCAACAGTGGCCGCATGAAAACACTCTACCGTACCGGTCTGAAACGCCGTTACGGCAGCCTGATGCAGATCATTTCAGGCGTGCATTTTAATTTCTCGTTCCCGGATTCTTTCTGGGATGCATTGTATGGTGAACAGGATGACGAGCAGCGTCAGGCGACCAAGTCCGATGCTTACTTTGCCGTGATCCGTAACTACTACCGCTTTGGCTGGCTGATCCCGTATTTCTTCGGTGCTTCGCCGGCCTTGTGCTCCTCTTTTCTGCGTGGCCGCGAAAGTAAGCTGCCGTTTGAGAATATCGGTCAGACTCTGTATCTGCCATACGCCACTTCGCTGCGTCTGAGCGATCTGGGTTACACCAATAATGCGCAGAGTGCGCTGAAAATTGGTTTTAACAGCATTGAGCAATACCTGCAGGGCCTTAACCAGGCGATTCGCACGCCTTCTGACGAGTTTGCCAAGCTGGGCGTGAAAGTGGACGGTGAATACCGTCAGCTCAACAGCAATGTGCTGCAGATTGAGAACGAACTCTATGCGCCAATCCGTCCGAAACGGGTGGCGAAAAGCGGTGAGAAACCGTCCGAAGCGCTCGGTCGCGGTGGGGTGGAATACATCGAAGTGCGTTCACTGGACGTCAACCCGTTCAGCCCGGTGGGGATCACTGAGCAGCAGGTGCGTTTCCTCGATCTGTTCCTGACCTGGGCGGCATTGTCTGATTCCGACCCGATGGATGGCTGTGAGCTGGAATGCTGGCGTGACAACTGGAGCAAAGTGGTACTGGAAGGGCGCAAGCCGGGTCTGGAACTGCAGATCGGTTGTCATGGTGAAAAATTGTCGCTGCAAAGCTGGGCCAAACGTGTGTTTGCCGATTTGGCGCAGATTGCTGAGTTGATGGATGCGGCCCAGGGCGGCAGTGCCTATCAGGATGTCTGTCGTGAGCTGCAAGGCTGGATCGACCATCCGGAGCGTACCTTGTCAGCGCAAATCCTGGCGATGACCAAACAGATGGGCGGCCTGGGTAAAACCGGCTGCGCGCTGGGGCTGAAGTACCGTCAGCACAACCTCGACCATCAATATGAAGTGTATTCACAACAGGTGATGGAACAGGAAGTGGTGCGTTCGGTTGCGGCTCAGGCTGAGATTGAACAGCAGGACGAGCTCGACTTCGATGCCTTTCTGCAACACTACTTTGCCTACCTGAAATAAGCGGCCGGGCACTGCGATGAGAAAAGGTTTCCAGTTAGCGGTTCTTGCCAGTGCCGGAATGCTGGCCGGGTGTGCGACATCGCCACCGGCCCAGCAGAATAATCTGTGCGAGATTTTCCGTGAGTATCCGGACTGGTACGAAGATGCGCTGGCGATGGAAAAAGAGTGGGGCACGCCGATGCAAATTGCGATGGCGTTCGTCAAACAAGAAAGCAGTTTCCGTCATGATGCCAAACCACCGAAAGATTACCTGCTCGGCTTTATTCCCTGGGGCCGGGTCAGCAGTGCATATGGTTATGCCCAGGCTCAGGATCCGGCCTGGGACGATTTTCAGGATGCGACCGATTATGGCGGCTCGCGCACCAATTTTGATGATGCGCTGATGTTTATTGGCTGGTATACCAGCGAAACTCAGCGTACGCTTGGGGTCTCGAAATGGGATACCTATCATCAGTATCTCGCCTATCATGAAGGACGGGGCGGATTTAAACGTAAAACCTATCAGTCGAAGCCCGCATTACAACGTGTGGCGCGCAAGGTTGAACAACAAGCCAATGATTATGGATGGCAGCTGAAACAGTGCCGTCAGGAATTAGAAGATAACCGCAGCTGGTTTTTCTAAGCTGGCCTGCAAGGGAGAGACAAACATGCCATTATTAGACAGCTTTACCGTAGACCACACTCGCATGAGTGCGCCGGCGGTACGTGTGGCCAAGACCATGCAAACACCAAAGGGCGATACCATCACGGTATTTGACCTGCGTTTCACCCTGCCGAATCAGGATATTCTGTCAGAGCGTGGTATCCATACGCTGGAGCACCTGTATGCCGGCTTTATGCGTGCCCACCTTAATGGGGCTAACGTCGAAATCATCGATATCTCGCCAATGGGCTGTCGCACGGGTTTCTATATGAGCCTGATTGGTGCGCCAAGCGAAGACCAGGTTGCAAGCGCGTGGCTGGCAGCGATGCAGGATGTACTGAAAGTCGAAGGTCAGGATAAAATCCCTGAGCTGAACGAGTACCAGTGCGGTACCGCAGCGATGCACTCACTGACCGAAGCGAAAGCGATTGCAGAGAAGGTGATTGCGGCCGGTATTTCAGTCAACAAGAACGACGAACTGGCCTTGCCGGAGTCGATGCTGCAAGAGCTGAAAGTGAACTAAGCCCGCGCATGCCGAGTGGCAATGACGGCGCAGTTTACGGGCGGAAAAGCAGTGTGTAGGCGGATAAAAAAGGCTTGGGATTTCCCAAGCCTTTTTTAGTGTCTGAATCTGCCGATTCTCTTTTAAGCGGCCTGCGACTAAGATTTCTTGCTCTTGCGCGGGTGAACGCGCACCAGCTTGATGCGGTTCTCTTCCAGCTCGACGATCTCCATCGGATGACTGGCGACCTTCACGCTCAGGTGGCTGGCCGGGATCTCTTCCAGGTGTTCCAGAATCAAACCGTTCAGGGTGCGCGGACCATCGGTCGGCAGTTTCCACTTCAGGCTCTTGTTAATATCGCGGATATTGGCACTGCCTTCAATCAGGAAGCTACCATCCCCTTGCGGTGTGATCTCATCCGACAGGCTTGGTGCAATCGAAGTAGTAAACTCACCGACGATCTCTTCCAGAATATCTTCCAGCGTGATCAGGCCATTGATATCACCGTATTCGTCGACAATCAGACCGATACGCTCTTTATTGCGCTGAAATTTCAGCAGCTGGACGTTGAGCGGGGTACTTTCCGGAATGAAATAGACTTCATCGGCTGCGCGCAGCAGTGTCTCTTTGGTGAATTCATTTTTCTCCAGCATAAAACGCGAGGCTTCACGCAGACGCAGCATACCCACCACTTCATCAATATTGTCACGGTACAACACCACGCGGCCATGCGGCGAGTGGGTCAGTTGACGCACAATCGATTTCCAGTCATCGTTAATGTTGATGCCGGTAATCTCGTTACGCGGAATCATGATGTCGTTGACGGTGACGTGCTCCAGATCGAGGATCGACAGCAGCATGTCCTGGTGACGGCGTGGGATAAGACCGCCGGCTTCGTTGACCACAGTGCGCAACTCTTCTGAACTGAGCGGGTCGTCACCGCCGTGCTGGGCTGACAGGCCAAGCAGACGGATAAAACCGTTGGTGATGAAGTTGACGAAAATCACCAGTGGTGACAGCAGTTTCATCAGCAGGCTGAGCAGAATACTGCTCGCGTAGGACACCCGTTCCGGATACAGCGCGGCCAGGGTTTTTGGTGTCACTTCGGCAAATACCAGTACCACCAGGGTGAGCACACCGGTGGCGATAGCAACCCCCATGTCGCCGTACAGACGCATGCCGAGAATGGTGGCAATGGCAGAGGCGAGGATGTTGACCAGGTTGTTACCGATCAGGATCAGACCAATCAGACGGTCCGGACGTCCCAGCAGGTTTTCGACCCGCTTGGCCCCTTTGTGGCCGGTATTCGCTAAATGCTTAAGACGGTAGCGGTTAAGCGACATCATGCCGGTTTCTGAACCGGAGAAATAAGCAGATATAACAATGAGACACGCGAGCAGCGCAAATAAGATACCCGTTGATATGTCGTCCAAAACGCTTGGTTTCCTTGTAATGAATTTAGATGATCAGGTTGGCCTGATCCGTTTTTTAATGATGAACTAACGGTCGTTTTAACTATTAATGGCTTAACTGTGGCTGGGTGTCAATCTTCTAACCCGTTGACCTTAGCGCAGAATAATCTCTCTGACAAATCGGCTGCCAAAGTACGCCAACGTCAGTAGTGTCGCCCCTGCGACCGCAAACCAGGTCACTTTGCGCCCGCGCCAGCCACGCTGGTAATGCCCCCACAATAAAATGGAGTAAACAATCCAGGCGATAAAAGACAGCACGCCTTTATGCGCTTTGCCCTGGGCAAACATATCGCCGATAAAGAAAATACCGGTGATCAGGGTGCCGGTCAGCAGCAGGTTACCAATCAGAATAATCTTAAACAGCTGACGCTCAACCATGAGCAGTGGCGGCATATTGGGATTGATGCTCAGGCCTTTTTTCTTTTTGAGCTTGTAATCGAGCCATGCCAGCTGCAACGCGTACAGAGCGCCAATCGATAAGGTTGAATAGGAGAAGAGTGCAAACGAGATGTGCACCATCAGCTTAGGATCATTCTCGAGGTGAGTAATAAACGTGCCCGGCAACCAGGTTGCCGCCGACAGGTTGATGGCAGAGAAGCTGTACACCACCGGCAGCAGGAACCACAAACGGGTTTTGAACATCGCGATACTCATTACCAGCGAAATAATAAAGCTGATTAAAGAGGCGACGTTAAGCATGCTCAGGTTCTGGCCGCTGCCGTGCAGAATCAGGTCGCTGAGCAGCCAGGCGTGAAACAACAGTGCCAGTGCGGCGCTGACGAAGACAGCTTTAGCTTTGATGCCGGTCTGGCCGGAAAGGCCGGGTACAATCGTCGCAATTGACAGCAGGTACAAGATGGCGGCAACGATAGCGATAAGGTTATCCATGCTTCTCACAATAATGGTGGACTAAGTGGCGAATTATACCTTGCCTGACCCCGATGGGCTACGTTGGATCGTGATCGATTTTGAGAGTTGAGATATAAGAATTTACCCCCACCTTAGGGTTGAGTATCAGTTTTCGTCCCCAAAGGCCGCCACAAGGGAGCCACAGCCTGACAGTGACGCGCAAAATCGCGCTGTGAGCAGCAAAATCCCGCTTCGATGGGCGCAAACCGACAAAGAAACTGACCAGCAACCGCACTATGGGTATGCCTATCCTTTTGGCTAAGGTATACTCAGCGCTATTGATCGCCTAATCGCGAAGAGAAAAGCATGTTTGAGAATTTAACGGATCGATTGTCCAGTACGCTGAAGAATATCAGCGGAAAAGGACGTCTTACAGAAGACAATATTAAAGAGACGCTGCGTGAAGTTCGCATGGCGTTGCTGGAAGCGGATGTCGCTCTGCCGGTTGTGCGTGAGTTTGTCGCCCGTGTGAAGGAAAATGCGGTTGGGGTTGAGGTGTCTAAATCTCTCACTCCGGGCCAGGAATTCATCAAGATCGTTCGCAATGAACTTGAAGCGGTCATGGGTGAGTCCAATGAAGCACTGAATCTGGCGGCGCAGCCACCGGCGGTGATTCTGATGGCGGGTCTGCAGGGTGCCGGTAAAACCACTTCGGTCGGTAAACTGTCGAAACTGCTCAAAGAGCGTGACAAGAAGAAAGTGCTGGTGGTCTCGGCGGACGTGTATCGCCCGGCGGCGATCAAACAGCTCGAGACCCTGGCAACCGACCTGGGGGTCGATTTCTTCCCGTCTTCTGCTGACCAGAAGCCGATTGATATCGCCAACGCGGCAATTGATCACGCGAAGAAAAAATTCTACGACGTTCTGATCGTCGATACCGCCGGTCGTCTGGCTATCGATGAACAGATGATGGCGGAAATCAAGCAGCTGCATCAGGCGATCACGCCGGTGGAAACCCTGTTTGTGGTCGATGCGATGACAGGTCAGGATGCGGCCAATACCGCCAAAGCGTTTGGTGATGCACTGCCGCTGACCGGTGTGATTCTGACCAAAGTCGATGGTGATGCCCGTGGTGGTGCAGCGCTGTCGGTGCGTCATATTACCGGTAAGCCGATTAAATTCCTCGGTGTTGGTGAGAAGACCGATGCGCTGGAGCCTTTCCACCCGGATCGCGTGGCGTCACGTATTCTGGGCATGGGCGATGTGCTGTCGCTGATCGAAGATCTGCAGCGCAATGTCGACCAGGAAAAAGCGGAAAAACTGGCCAAGAAGTTCAAAGAGAAGAAAGGCTTCGATCTGGAAGACTTCCGCGAACAGCTGGGTCAGATGCAGAACATGGGCGGCATGATGGGTATGCTGGATAAGCTGCCGGGCATGAACAAGCTGCCAACCGACATCAAAGATAAAGTTGATGACCGTATGTTCAAGCAGATGGAAGCCATCATCAGTTCGATGACGATGAAAGAGCGTGAGCGTCCGGAGCTGATTAAAGGTTCGCGTAAAAAACGGATTGCAGCCGGTTCCGGTACTCAGGTACAGGATGTCAACCGTCTGCTCAAACAGTTCACCCAGATGCAGAAGATGATGAAGAAGATGCAAAAGGGTGGCATGAAAGGCATGATGCGCAACATGCAAGGCATGATGGGCGGCATGGGTGGCGGTGGCGGCGGTTTCTTCGGTCGCTAGCACGGATAGTCTGCAGCCGGGGCAGACAGTTGGCTTGAACGGGTGAAAACCGGCTCAGGCCAGTAGGTTGGTTAAATGCAGTCGCCCGTCATCAGTGCGCTTCTGCAGCTAAGTTTCAAACTGTTAGCCAGCTCACGGTATTTTATCCCCACTTCTGGTGGCGAAAAAATAGCTAAAACCCTTGCAATGCCCCGGAATAAGAGTAAAATTCCGGGGCTTTATTTTGGCACGAGACCCCAAGCCGTTTTTGATAAAATGGTTACTGGGGTTAATTTTATTTTTGAGAAAGCAAAGAGGACGACATGGTAACCATTCGTTTGGCACGTCACGGCGCTAAAAAGCGTCCATTCTATCAAATCGTTGTTGCTGACAGCCGCAACGTTGCAACTGGCCGTTTCATCGAGAAAGTAGGTTTCTTCAACCCTACAGCTCAAGGTCAAGAAGAAGGCCTGCGCCTGGATCTGGATCGCGTGAACCACTGGGTTTCACAAGGCGCTTCAGTTTCTGACCGCGTAGCTAAGCTAGTTAAAGACGCTCAAAAAGCGGCTTAATTCTTACTTTAGTAAGAAGTAATTAGTTTATGTCGATGAAAGGCAAAGAAACAATGAGTGAGCAAAGCGAAAAGATTGTTGTAGGCAAGTTTGGTGCTTCTTATGGCATTCGTGGCTGGCTTAAAGTTTTTTCCTATACAGACAATGCTGAAAGCATTTTCGATTACAGTCCGTGGTTCGTGAACCACAAGGGCGAATGGGTTGAGTACAAAGTAGAAAGCTGGAAGCGCCATAACAAAGGTATGGTGGCTAAGTTGGAAGGGCTTGAAATCCGTGAAGACGCAAACCTGCTGACTAACTTAGAAATTGCTATCAACCCGGCATCTCTGCCTGAATTGTCAGAAGACGAGTTCTACTGGCGGGAATTGTTCGGTATGAAGGTGTTCACGACGAAAGGTTACGACCTTGGTGAAGTGGTGGACATGCTAGAAACCGGTTCGAACGATGTTCTGGTAGTGAAAGCAAATCTGAAAGATGCTTTTGGCCAAAAGGAACGATTGATTCCGTTCCTTGAAGAGCAAGTGATCAAGCAGATTGATCGCTCAGCTCAACGGATCGAAGTTGACTGGGATCCTGCGTTCTAAACTCGAAACGATAAGGCGAAGAACACATGTGGGTTGGCATAATTAGCCTATTTCCTGAAATGTTCCGCAGCGTTACCGATTTCGGAGTAACAGGTCAAGCGGTTAAAAAAGGGTTGTTGTCAGTTGAGACCTGGAATCCTCGTGATTTCACTCATGACAAACGTCGCACTGTCGATGATAAACCCTACGGTGGCGGCCCTGGCATGTTAATGATGGTTCAGCCTTTGCGCGATTCCATCCATGCTGCGAAACACGCTGCACCGGGAAAGACGAAAGTCATATACCTCTCGCCTCAAGGTCGAAAACTCGACCAGCAAGGCGTTGAAGAACTGGCAACCAATCAGAATCTGATTCTGATCTGTGGCCGTTATGAAGGGGTAGATGAGCGCATCATACAGTCTGAAGTTGACGAAGAATGGTCAATTGGTGACTTTGTGATGACGGGCGGGGAAATCCCGGCCATGACGTTGATTGATTCGGTCTCACGGTTTATTCCGGGAGTATTGGGAGATTTCGCGTCGGCAGAAGAAGACTCTTTTGCCAATGGCCTGCTGGATTGTCCGCACTATACGCGTCCGGAAGTGTTAGACGGAAAAGAGGTACCTGCGGTACTGAAATCCGGCAATCACGAGGACATTCGTCGTTGGCGACTGAAACAGTCGCTGGGCCGAACTTGGCTGAGAAGACCAGAGCTCCTGGAAAACCTAGCTCTGACTGACGAACAGGAACAATTACTAGCCGAGTACATTAAAGAGACTCACGCTAAGTAACCTATTAAATTTAGTATCAGTTTATTCTAGGAATTTACACAATGAGTAACATCATCAAAGCTCTAGAACAAGAGCAAATGAAACAAGACCTACCTCAATTTGCACCAGGTGACACTGTTGTTGTTCAAGTTAAGGTAAAAGAAGGTGACCGTGAGCGTCTACAGGCTTTCGAAGGCGTTGTAATCGCAATCCGTAACCGTGGTCTGCACTCAGCATTCACTGTACGTAAGATCTCTAACGGTGAAGGTGTTGAGCGTACGTTCCAAACACACTCTCCAGTTGTTGATAGCATTGAAGTTAAACGCCGTGGTGCAGTACGTCGTGCCAAGCTGTACTACCTGCGTGAACTGTCTGGTAAAGCTGCTCGTATCAAAGAGAAGCTTGCTAAGAAGTAATGCTAGAACTCGCGTTCTCATAAAAAACGGAGCCTTTGGGCTCCGTTTTTTTATGCGTTCTTGAATAGGTTCAGGTATTTTTCTCGCTCAGCGTTTTTCTAACGGCTGCAATGCAGTGGCCAGCTTCTGAGCTCATCTGTTTACTTTGTGCCTTGGGTTACCTTGTGCCCATCGGACTTCAGGCTGTTGACCCAGGTTATTCGCGGCTATCCTCAGCAATCGTGACCGGCACCGTGACCTCTTTGCCTTTGCGCAGCAGGGTAAATTCGACCACAGTGCCCGGACGCAGGTCAGTCACGGTATCCATCACGTTCTGGCGGCCGTTGATCTTCTGGCCGTCGATTTTAAGAATGACATCGCGGATCTGAAAGCCGGCCTTGGCGGCCGGGCCGTTCGGGTCAATGCCCAGTACCACAATCCCGCCGACATGTTCACTGCCGAGCAGCCTTGAGGTCATCGAGTTGATGTCCTGGCCGTCAACGCCGATATAGCCGCGGATGACCCGGCCGTCGGCGATGATCTTGTCCATGATTTTGTGCGCCAGCGCGAACGGAATGGCAAACGAAATGCCGTAAGTCTCAAGCTCGGTTGCCTGCTGGAATGAGGCGGTGTTGATGCCGACCAGTTCGCCCTGAGTATTGACCAGCGCACCACCTGAGTTGCCTTCATTGATGGCGGCGTCAGTCTGAATAAACGCCTGGCGGCCATCGGCACTGATTGAGGAGCGGCCGGTCGCCGAAATGATGCCGAACGTTGTGGTCTGGCCGAGGTTATACGGGTTACCGATGGCCAGTACCACGTCACCGACTTCAGCCTGGTAGTTCGGGTTTTGCGGGATAACCGGCAGGTTGGTGCCATCGACCCGCAACACAGCGATATCGGTGCGGCGGTCTTTACCGACTAACTGGGCAGCGGCAACACGGCCGTCCTGCAGCGCAACAATGATTTGGTCTGCCTGGGCTACGACATGATAGTTGGTAATGATATAGCCTTTTTCGCTGACAATAACCCCCGAGCCCAGCCCCTGGGTGGAGAGTTTGGATTTGTCACTCTCGGAATATTTACGGCTGTAGATATTGACCACGGCAGGCGCAGCGCGGCGTACGGCCTGATTAAATGAGATTTGCAGTGACGCAATATTGGCTGGTTTGGGCGCCGATGGTGGTATCACGTGCTGACGCAGTGAAGGCACAGCAAACACCACCACAGCAGCGGTGACCAGCCCAAGTCCGACCGAGCGACCCAGAAATTTCAGCATATATTCCCCAAACGGTTAGTCGATGACGAAAATAAAGGTATTCCACGTACGCTGCTCAGGGCCTGATGGTGAGTCAGGGATACAACAGTACCTGCTCGGCATCGCGTGGGTTGGTTCGGTTCTGCCCGGTTTAGATCGGATAACGATTTCAACGACCTGACTCGCGTTGGGGCAGTTTGGTAACGAATCCGAAGAATAGCATTACCGGCTGAAATAACAAAAGGGCAGCGTAACAAAGCTGCCCTTTTCCTATAAATATATCACTAATAACCAGAATGTTTCTGGTGACAGATCAGGGCGGAGTCTCGCCCTGAAAGCTGACTAGCGAACCACCAGATAAATGGTGCGTTCACCGCGCTGGATATTGAGCGCCAGTACATTGGGGGTTTTCTCCAGAACTTTACGCAGTTCACCGAGGTTTTTCACCCGTTTGCGGTTCACGCCGATGATGATGTCATCTTTCTCGATCTGATAGTTGGCCGCCGGAGAATCTTTCTCCACGCTGGTCACTTTGACCCCTTCTATCGGATCCTGATCGGTGGTATTGCTTAGCTCAGCACCGGTCAGGCCTTCATGCAGTTTATCCGCCTTGGTCTTAGCGTTGCTCTGTTCACCCAGGGTGACATCGAAGCTGCGCGACTTGCCGTCACGCACGATACCCAGTTCAACGGTTTTGCCTGCGCCAAGGGTGGCGACTTTGGCACGCAGCTCAGCAAAGGTGTCGATCTTCTTGCCGTTGACCGAGGTAATGATGTCTCCGGCTTTGATACCGGCTTTATCCGCGGCGCTGTCCGGCAGCACCTGGCTGACAAATGCGCCTTTACTGGAGTCGTAACCTAGTGCCTCGGCCAGTTCAGAGGTGATCTCGCCACCCTGCACGCCGAGCATACCGCGCTTCACTTCGCCGAATTCGAGGATCTGATCGGTGAGGTTTTTCATCATGTTGGCCGGGATGGCAAAGCCGATGCCGACGTTACCGCCGTTCGGGCCGAGAATCGCGGTGTTGATGCCGATCAGTTCACCATTAAGGTTGACCAGCGCGCCACCGGAGTTACCGCTGTTGATCGCGGCATCGGTCTGGATGAAGTTTTCAAAGTTTTCGATGTTGAGGCCACTGCGGCCCAGCGCCGACACAATACCCGACGTGACGGTCTGACCAAGACCAAACGGGTTACCGATCGCGACGGTAAAATCACCGACCCGCAGCTGGTCGGAATCGGCAATCTTAATTTGGGTCAGATTTTTCGCCTTATCGAGTTTGATCAGGGCGATATCGGCCATCTGGTCGCCGCCAACCAGCTCGGCGTCATACTCACGACCGTCATGCAGCTGGACGCGAATTTTTTCCGCGCCGTTAATGACATGGTAGTTAGTGACCACATAGCCTTTGTCGGCGTTGATGACCACACCGGAGCCGAGGCCACGGAACGGGCGTTCCTGTAATTGTTCAGTCGGGAAGTCAGGGCCAAAGAAGAAACGGAACTGGTCTGGAATACGTTGGCGAGAGACTTGAGTGCCTTCAACCGCAATGCTGACCACGGCCGGAGTGACTTTTTCCAGCATTGGGGCCAGGCTGGGAACCTGTTCTCCGTTGACAGATAAAGGCAGGGCGGCGGAGGCCGGTAGTGGGGCGATGATGGAACTTAAGCTTAGAGACAGGACGGTTAAGGCAAGCAAAGGTTTTTTCATCATAAAACTCCTCATAGATTAACGTCTGGCTATTGTGATATTTGTGTCAGGATCTGACATTTCAACAGGCTCAGTGAGGGTTATGACTCAAAAACATGAGTAAAGTTCATTTACTGCACAGCGATGTTTGCGCGCTAAACGATGTTTAACTCATAAACGATGTGTAAGCACTAAACCCGGCATCACCGATAACGCATGCATGACTTAAAAGAAAGCAGCCCTTAAACGAATGCGTCACCGGCCACAAAGGTATGGTGGGCGGTGACGCATGGTGTGGCGCAGATTACCTTCCTACTTGAAGCTGCCTCGGTGCTGGCTGCAACGCCAAGTTGTCTCGGTATAGCAACGTTTATAGAAAACTATGTTTGTATAAAGCGTATGTTTGTATAAAGCGTATGTATAAAACACGTCTAGATAAAACATTGTTTGCAGAAAGCGATATCTCGATAAAACAGTCGCTTCAGCGCACAACCGTTGCGGACGATTAACTCGCTTTGGCACTGACCACTTCAGAAGAGCGGATGATGGCTTTCTCTTCTGGTTTCAGCAGGCCGGTCGCGCCTTGGGCATAATCCTTCGGCGGCTGCTCGAACGTATCGTCACTGCTGGCTGATGAGGTGTCGCTCTCTTTATGCTGGGCAATCTTTTTCACAAACGGATTGTCCTGCTCAGGCAAACTTGGCAGCAGCTCTGACGAGGTGGCAGCCATGTGCTGGTAAAGTTTGGTGTAATCTTTACCGAGTGTATCCAGCATCTCCGCAGCCTGGGCGAAGTGGTCCGCCAGCTCCTGGCGATGCTGTTCAATTTCAAACTTAGCGCTGTCTAAATCTTTCTGTAGGGTCTTCTGGGACTTATATTGAGGGGTCGTCAGGCGAGCAATTACAATCCCTGCAACGAGTCCTACTAGCAAGCCCACAATGGCATATATCCAAGGCATAACTGCTCCTTATTGTTGTTATTTAACATGTTTTTCACTGGTTGGTTACACATGTTCAAGGGACATGTTACTATGAGACTGTTGGCGGATAAAGCAAAAAGCACACCCTTTAACCGTCAGAATTTACCCCTCATTTTTTTAGCAGACTGTCATGACACCAAAGCAGCGATACGAGCAAGATCTAAAACGATCTGATTTTCAAAGGGATGAAGCGCAGGCGCGCGCGGTTGATGCGTTGGATGCCTTGCATCATCAGGTAATCGATTTCATTAATACCCCAGTGGTACGACCTTCACGCTGGCAAAAGTTACTCGGTAAAAAAGAGGCAGTGCCGAAGCCGCCGCAAGGTCTCTATTTCTGGGGGGGCGTCGGGCGCGGTAAGACCTATCTGATGGATACGTTTTATGAGGCGCTGCCGACCGATAAAAAGATGCGCGTCCACTTCCACCGCTTTATGTATCGGGTACATGATGAACTGAGACAACTGGGTGATGTCGGCGATCCTTTAGAGATCGTGGCAGATAAATTCCGTGATGAGGCGGTGATCATCTGCTTTGATGAATTTTTTGTGTCAGACATCACCGATGCGATGATCCTAGGAACTCTGTTTCAGGCGCTGTTCCTGCGCGGCGTGATCCTGGTCGCTACTTCCAATATTCCGCCGCACGATCTGTATCGCAACGGCTTGCAACGCGCTCGTTTCCTGCCGGCCATCGCCCTGATTGAAGCCAATTGCCATGTGCTGAATGTTGACAGCGGAGTGGATTACCGTTTGCGTACGTTGCAGCAGGCTGAAATTTACCATTATCCGCTTGATGACCAGGCGCGCAGCAATCTGCAGCAATATTACACTCAGTTGGTTGGCCTAGATAAACCTAAAGCGGATCAAATTGAGATCAATCATCGCCGCATTGATGTGCTTGCTGCCAGTGATGGTGTGCTGCATGCCACGTTTGCCCAGTTGTGCCAGACCGCACGCAGCCAGAACGACTATATAGAGATGTCACGTTTGTATCACACGGTGTTGCTGGCGGACGTGGAGCAGATGGGGCGCACCATCGATGACGCGGCACGCCGTTTTATCGCCTTAGTCGATGAATTCTACGAACGGCATGTAAAACTGATAATTTCTGCAGAAGTTGCGCTCGAAGATCTGTATACTGCGGGCCAGCTGGAGTTTGAATTTAAACGTTGTCAGTCAAGGCTGACAGAAATGCAGAGCCATGAATATCTGGCTCGCGAGCATCTCGCGTAATTCATTCCGCTGTACATAGGGCGTCAGCCTGAAAAACATTGGGCGTAAGCCCGAAAAAAAGGGCGCAGGGCTTAAAAAAATGAGTTTTTTAAGCAAAAAGAGGTGATTTTTTCTTCTCTCTTCTCTATAATCCTGCGACCCACCGTTACTGCAGGTCTTTTAAAGGCCGAGAGTGCCACCCACTCGAAGGGGTGATGACTGGGCTCTTAGACAGTGGGAGCGTATACGCTCCTTTAAGTGTAAATTTGATTAAACGGGTTATTATTAGCATGAAAACTTTCGTTGCTAAACCAGAAACTGTAAAACGCGACTGGTACGTTGTAGACGCTGAAGGTAAAACTCTTGGCCGTCTAGCAAGTGAAATTGCATCTCGCCTACGTGGCAAACACAAAGCTGAATACACTCCACACGTTGACACTGGTGATTACATCATCATCGTAAACGCGGAGAAAGTTGCTGTAACTGGTAACAAAGCTAAAGACAAGATGTACCACCGTCACACTGAATTCCCAGGTGGCCTTAAGTCAACTAGCTTCGAGAAGCTGATTGAACGTAAGCCAGAGATGGTACTTGAGCTAGCGGTTAAAGGTATGCTTCCAAAAGGTCCTCTAGGCCGTGCTATGTACCGTAAGCTGAAAGTTTACGCAGGCGCTGAGCACAACCACGCTGCTCAACAACCTAAAGTACTAGACATCTAATCGGGGATTTCGGAAATGGCAGAGAATCAATACTACGGCACTGGCCGTCGCAAAAGCTCAGCTGCGCGTGTTTTCATTAAACCAGGCAGCGGCAACATCGTAATCAACAAGCGTAGCCTTGATGAGTACTTCGGTCGTCCAACTTCTCGCATGGTTGTTAAACAGCCTCTAGAGCTAGTTGAGATGGTTGAGAAACTAGACCTTTACATCACTGTTTCTGGTGGTGGTATTTCTGGTCAGGCAGGTGCTATCCGTCACGGTATCACTCGCGCTCTGATGGAATACGATGAGTCTCTACGTCCTGCTCTACGTGCAGCTGGCTACGTTACTCGTGACGCTCGTCGCGTTGAACGTAAGAAAGTTGGTCTGCGTAAAGCACGTCGTCGTCCACAGTTCTCTAAGCGTTAATCTTTTCACTACGAAAAGAGTCTCGCTTTCCAGCCTGGCTGGATTGTGGATCAAAAAGCCCGGTTTTTACCGGGCTTTTTTGTGTCTGTCATTCAGGATTTTCGCTTTAAATTCAGTTTTTTTAGATAGTTAGCAGCTAATTTGTCAGCAAATAGAACTGTTTTCACTCTTCTCCCGCAGGGCAATGCTGCTCTTTCTCACAGCGTCCTTCTGTCGGTTTTCTCACCCTTCTGCTTCTTTTGTGACCTGACGTGCGAAACGCCGCACTGATGTTAGCAAAAGGTAGCTTTATCTTGTCAAAAAGTAGGGTTTTATTTATGCTCACTCATCAAATACATACAATTATAAACGTATTTTGTTAGCCATGCTCTTGAGAGGAATAACAGGAATCCACAAGGAGCAAATGGGAGAATGTCTGGATGAGCAATGTGCCTTTAAATAACGGTCGCAGACGTTTCTTAACCGCTACCACAGCAGTGGTCGGCGGGTTGGGAGCGGCTGCTGTGGCTGTACCTTTTATCAAATCGTGGAACCCAAGTGCCAAGGCGAAAGCCGCCGGCGCCCCGGTCGAAGTTGACATCAGTAAACTCGAAGCGGGGCAAATGGTTCGCGTCGAATGGCGTGGTAAACCGGTCTGGGTTGTACGTCGTTCGCAGTCAATCGTCGATGGTCTTAAACAGCACGATGATCAACTGCGCGATCCAAATTCTGAAGAAGATCAACAACCTGACTACGCACAAAATACCTACCGCTCGATCAAGCCTGAATACTTTGTCGCGGTTGGTATCTGTACCCACCTGGGCTGTTCACCTACCTATTTACCGGACTCTTTTAGTGAACAAGTGCAAGGTGTTAAATCGGGTTTCTTCTGTCCTTGTCATGGTTCTAAGTTCGACATGGCGGGCCGTGTATTCCAGGGTGTACCTGCTCCACTCAACCTGGTCATTCCTAAGTACATGTACCTGAGCGATACCCGTATGGTTATCGGTCTTGACGAAACCGGGGAGGCATAATGCAAGCACTACTTGATTGGGTGGAAAAACGCCTGCCCGCGATGAATGCGTACAAAAAGCACCTGTCTGAATACCCGATGCCGAAGAACTTTAACTTTTGGTACCTTTTCGGTTCCTTGGCAATGCTGGTATTGGTGAACCAGATCCTGACCGGTATCTGGCTGACAATGAACTATGTGCCGTCCGGCGAAGGGGCGTTTGCCTCAGTCGAATACATCATGCGTGATGTCGAATACGGCTGGCTGCTGCGTTACATGCACTCGACCGGCGCGTCGGCATTTTTCGTGGTGGTTTACCTGCACATGTTCCGTGGTCTGATCTACGGCTCGTACCAGAAACCGCGCGAGCTGCTGTGGATCTTCGGTATGCTGATCTTCCTGGCGTTGATGGCGGAAGCCTTTATGGGTTACCTGCTGCCATGGGGTCAGATGTCTTACTGGGGCGCACAGGTGATCATTTCTCTGTTTGGTGCCATTCCGGTGATTGGTGACGACCTGACTTTGTGGATCCGTGGTGACTACGTGATCTCCGGTGCGACTCTGAACCGCTTCTTTGCGCTGCACGTGATTGCGCTGCCGATCGTGCTGCTGCTGCTGATTGTACTGCACATTCTGGCGTTGCATGAAGTGGGTTCAAACAACCCGGATGGTATCGAAACCAAGCTGCCAAAAGGCTCGATGGGGGACGATTACCAGAGCCAGTTCAAGTTCCATGAGTACTACACCAAGAAATACGACATTATCGACTCGATTCCTTTCCATCCTTACGGCACGGTAAAAGATCTGGTTGGTGTGGCGGGTTTCTTGTTCCTGTTCTGTTATGTGTTGTTCTTTAATCCAGAGATGGGAGGCTATTTCCTTGAGCCGCCTAACTTTGAAGCGGCTAACCCGCTCAAAACCCCTGAGCACATTGCACCGGTTTGGTATT
The DNA here is from genome assembly GCF_029962385.1 of Vibrio sp. ABG19. NCBI lineage: Bacteria > Pseudomonadati > Pseudomonadota > Gammaproteobacteria > Vibrionales > Vibrionaceae > Vibrio > Vibrio sp. ABG19. The sequence goes on from NZ_CP071708.1 coordinate 1,803,358, forward strand.
TCACTCCGTTCTACGCCATTTTGCGTGCGGTACCGGACAAGCTGATTGGTGTTATCGCGATGGGTGCATCGATTGTGGTGCTGTTCCTGTTGCCGTGGCTGGACCGCTGTAAAGTGCGTTCTTACCGCTACCGCAGTAAGTTCCACCTGGTGAACATTATCCAATTTACCATTTGTTTCATTGCCCTGGGTATTCTGGGCGCGCTGCCTGCGACGCCAACTTATACTCTGCTGGCGCGCATCTTTAGTCTGGGTTACTTCATGTTCTTCGTGCTGCTGTTCTTCTACAGTAAAAACGAAGCAACCAAACCATTACCGAAGAGGGTGACATTCAAATGAAAAAATGGATTGTAATTTTGTTTGCCATGCTGCCTTCCCTGGTGATGGCAGCCGGAGCCAATGTACATCTGGACAAAGCGGGTAATGACCTGACTGACAAGGCTTCTTTGCAGCGTGGCGCCAAGCTGTTTATGAACTACTGTTTTGGTTGTCACTCGACTCAGTATCAGCGTTATGAGCGCGTTGCCACTGACTTGGGGATTCCGGCTGACCTGATGAAAGAGAATCTGATTTTTGATCCGCAAACCAAAATTGGTTCGTTGATGGAAAACGCGATTCCGCAAGAGTCCGCGGCCAAGTGGTTCGGCGCGCCGCCTCCGGATCTGACTCTGGTGGCTCGTGTGCGTGGTGTTGACTGGCTGTATACCTACCTGCGTTCTTTCTATGCCGATCCGAGTCGTCCGTTCGGGGTCAACAACATTGTCTTCCCGAGCGTTGGTATGCCGCACGTACTGGAAGAGCTGCAAGGTATTCCGGATCCGGTATTCGGCACCCATATGGTGAACGGTGAAGAAGTGCGTACCGTGGTGGGCACCCAATCACGTGGTAATGGCGAACTGAGCAGCGGCGAATTTGATATGGCAGTGCGTGACCTGGTGAACTTCCTTGAGTATTCCGGTGAGCCGGTCAAGCTCGAGCGTCAGAGCATGGGCTGGTGGGTGATGGCCTTCCTGGTGCTGTTGACCATAGTTGTAGTGCTGCTTAAGAAAGAGTATTGGCGTGATGTGCACTAATTGTGCTATTATGCCGTGCTAATTCTTGATTCATCGAATCATCAATGGAGGCTCAGCCTCCATTGTTTTTTATATTTGTAAGTGTGTGCTGGAGGGCTCCATGGCTGTAGCTGCCAATAAACGTTCTGTGATGACTCTATTTTCTAGTGCGTCAGATATGTATAGCCATCAGGTGCGTATTGTGCTGGCTGAAAAGGGTGTCAGTGTTGAGGTTGAGCTGGTAGACGATAACAATCTGCCTGCAGAACTGCTTGAACTGAACCCATATAAATCAGTACCAACATTGGTTGACCGTGAGCTTGCGCTTTACGACTCAAAAATCATCATGGAATACCTTGATGAGCGTTTTCCTCATCCGCCATTGATGCCTGTCTACCCGGTTGCCCGTGGTAACAGCCGTCTGATGATTTACCGTATCGAACGTAACTGGTATTCACTGGCAGACAAGATCGTGACAGGTAGTGCGGAGGAAGCGGAATCTGCACGTAACGAACTGCGTGGTGAGCTGCTGACTCTGGGGCCGCTCTTTGCTGAATACGAATACTTCATGAGCGAAGAGTTCAGCCTGATCGACTGCTACCTGGCTCCGCTGTTGTGGCGTCTGCCGGTACTGGGCATTGAACTGATCGGCCCGGGTTCTAAAGAGCTGAAGATTTACATGAACCGTGTGTTCGAACGTGATTCATTCCTGGCTTCTCTGACTGAAGCAGAACGCGAGATGCGTCTGTCTCGTTAAGGCCTGAGTAATGGATATCGAGCAAATGACACCGCGCCGGCCATACATGCTTCGGGCATTTTATGACTGGCTGCTGGATAACGAACTGACGCCTCATCTGGTGGTTGATGCCACTCTGCCGGGTGTACGTGTTCCGATGGAATACGTACAGGACGGTCAGATCATTCTTAATGTTGCGCCACGTGCGGTCGGTAACCTGGAACTGGGTAACGACGCGGTCACATTCAGCGCCCGTTTTGGCGGTCGCCCGCATCAGGTTATCGTGCCTATTTACGCGGTACAGGCCATTTATGCCCGTGAGAACGGGGCGGGTACCATGTTTGAGCCTGAAGAGGCGTACATGGAACTGCCGGAAGAAAACCTGCAGGATGAGAGCCCGGCTGAGCCGGCGCTGACCGATGTATCGGTTGCTACGGTTGAGGATGATGGCGAGCAAGCTGGTGACGAGGAAGAAACACCTCGTCCGGCCAAAGGCAAACCAAGCCTGCGTGTGGTGAAATAACCGCAGGGTTATTCGTCATTAGAGTGGCAAGTTAGCCAGCAGAAAATCAAAAAGCAGCGTTATTACGCTGCTTTTTTTATGTCTTGATTTTTATGTCTCGATTTGCGGGCCGGGCATTTTTTTATGCCCGGAGCCTGGGCTAATCTGCGTGAGACACTCAGCGTTTAGTCCGCATACTGAAACGCTTTGATGACCTGAGTAACACCGGAGATATTGCGCGCAACGTCGGTGGCGATAGCAGCATGTTCACGGCTGACATAGCCAAACAGGTACACTTCACTGTCCTCGGTGATCACCGAGACTTTCACCCCGTTGAGTTCACCTTTGGCCAGCAGCGCTGATTTCACCTTAGTGGTGATCCAGCTGTCATTACTGATTTGGCCAAACGAAAGCGGCTCTTTAATTTTGACCTGGTTGTGCAGCTCTTTGACACCTTGCAGCTGCTCGACCTGGCCGACGAACTGGCGCAGCATATCTTCAGTCCGCGACTGACCGATCAGAATCACGGTACCACGGTAGGATTTGGCTGTGATACGCATCTGATGCTGGTAAGGCGTTTTATTGGCCAGACCGGTAATGTCGAGCTCCAGATTGTTATCTTTCCAGATCTCTTGCGTGGAGCGCGGATCGGTTGCGATATTGACCGTGGTCGCGGCACCGGCGATAAACAGTCCGGCACATCCCGACAGGGAGACCAGAGCCAGTAAAACAGAAAATAGGCGTAGTGTTTTCATAACTTACTCTTCGTGAGCGGGAAATAAAACCTGATCGATCAAGTCGCACAAACAGTGCAGGGTGACCATGTGCACTTCCTGAATTCGGGCGGTACGGTGCGAAGGAATGCGGATTTCCACATCGTTTTCACCCAGCAGGCCCGCCATCTCGCCGCCGTCTTTGCCGGTCAGCGCGATAATGGTCATGTCACGGGTTACTGCCGCTTCCATCGCTTTGATAATGTTCTGGCTGTTACCACTGGTGGAGATCGCCAGCAGAATGTCACCTGGTTGACCAAATGCGCGCACCTGTTTGGAAAAGATTTCCTGATAGTGGTAGTCGTTAGCGACCGCGGTCAGGGTGGTATTATCAGCGGTCATGGCCATGGCTGGCAGACTCGGGCGTTCAGTTTCGAAACGGTTAATCAGGCAAGAGGTAAACTGCTGCGCGTTTGAGGCTGATCCCCCGTTGCCACAGCACAGGATCTTGTTGCCATTAAGCAGAGTCGCGACCATCGCCTGAGCGGCATGCATGATGGCATCCGGCAGCGCTTCTGCTGCGGCGATTTGAATTTGAATACTTTCGGTAAAACTGTCTTTAATGCTGTCTAGCATCGATTATCCTTCGGTGATTGCATTTTTTATCCAGTCAATCTGGCGTCCGTTATCATGAATGGCCACGACATCGAATCGAAAACTGGTGTGGTCGGCACTCAGGCCTTGTTTGAGCATCCACCAATTTGCCGCTTTGATCAAGCGTGCCTGCTTCTGTCTGGTTACGGTTTCAGCAGCGTGACCGTGGCGCTGGTCATGGCGGTATTTCACTTCAACGAACACCAGGGTGTCATTGTCGCGCATGATCAAATCCAGTTCACCGGCCTTGACCTGAAAGTTTTGCTCAATCAGGAGCAGGCCGTGGCGGCGCAGATAATCTGCCGCCGCCTGTTCATAATTCTGACCTTGCTGACGCCGGTTGACTGGCTTAAGACGGCTAAAGAGCCCCATGGTCAGCCCAGCTGATTTCACGCTGTACAACACAGTTATCGTCAATGCCCAGCACACCGGTCTGGCCCTGGATAGTATAACCTTGGACGACTTTCATCTGCGGAAGTTCAACCATCAGCTGGTACGCATCCATGCCCATTGCCTGTAAACGGCGCTCGGCGTTGGAAGAGTTCGGCCACAGTTTTTCCATCTGCTCGGCAATCTTCTCATCCGGGTGAATCAGCAGTGGAATGTCGCTGTAGCTGACACCGCTCAAATCTTCATACTGGCGACCGCCGCTGTTGCTGGCTGAGTTCGAGAACAGTTTTGGTGGCTGAGTATCCGGGTTAATCGCTACTTCAATGAATGGCTTAATCAGGGTCAGGTCCGCACTATTGGCGACGATATACACGGCGTCGATGTCACGACGACTGCGCGGCTGGCTTTCCATCTTCATGCCCAGCAGGGATTCCATCTGAGCAATATTCTGCTGGCTGTCCTGCAGACCAAACACATTGTTGATGTTGCGTTGTAGCTGACGGCGATCCTGATACTGACTGACCGCGACTTTGTGTTTGCTGTACTGTTTCCACGCCTGGTCAAAGGCTTCAACCACACGCTGGCCGTAGTTGCCTTGCGGGGCCAGAATCAATGGATAGCGGTAGCCTTGATCATACAAATGCTTGGCTGCCTGCTCGACTTCCTGCTCGGGTGACAGGGCGAGGTAACAGGTGTCCGCACCTTCCTCGACCTGATCGGGAATATTGAGTGCCAGGGCCGGGATGGTCTGACCGCGTTGCTGCTGATGTTTCTGCAGCGCTTGGATGTTGTCTTTAATCAGCGGACCGACCACAAAATCAATCTTGTTGTTGATGAGGGTTTTATCGATCGACTCTGGCGTTTCACTGTTGGTATCGATGATGGTCAGCGTTGCTTGCGGATCGCGCTGTTCATCGTTCATCAGTGCCATGATGAAGCCATCGCGGATCTGGTGTGCCGGCTTGGAGAATTTACCACTCAGCGGCAGCAGCAGCGCGGTGTGCTTAGGTTTGACGATTTCCAGGTTAAGGATATCTTCAATTGCCTGCGGGGTATAACGTGCTGCCGGATGATCCGGATTCTCCTGCAGCCATTTTTGCAGGGTATTCTTCAACTGGGGCAGATCGCTGCCCAGCGTTTTGACATACACTGCCAGTTGCAGCCAGCCGTCCAGCACCGCTTCATCGGCACCGGCCGAGAGCTTGGTGATGTCCTGGGCAGAGTAGCGGCTCAGGTTGGTCCAGATTTGGTCGGATAAGGCTTCATACTGCTCGCGATTGACGAAATCATACAGCGCAACCAGCTCGCGGCTGGAGTCAAAGCTGCGATCCTGCGCGGTGAAAATATCGGCCCGCAGCTGGTGGTATTGCTGCCACTGCTGATCGGCCAGTTGCCAGTCGTGGGTAAATTGCAGCTGCTTAAGGGCATCGGCGTACTGCCCGGCGTTAAACAGCTGTGCTGCGTGAGTCAGGCGCCATTCCGCCTGCTGCGCATGGCTCAGGGTCTGTTTGGCGAGGCGACGGTTAATCAGGTCGGCCTGCGCGGTGTCGTTTTCTGCCAGTGCTGCTTTCAGCGCCATGATCAACCAGTCGTTTTGCAGGCTGCCTTGACTGCTGTCCGCTTGCATCAAATAGACCTGGGTCGGCAAGCTTGGCTCGTCTGTCAGGTTGACTTTCAACGGTGAGGTTGAGGTCGACGAACAGGCGGCCAGGGTAATTGCTAATGCAACGGGAGTGAGTAAGCGTGGTACACTGCGTCTCTGATGGTTTTTCATAGCCATGAGTTCTTTCGTTAATCCGTGTAAAATTGTCTCTATATTAATCGTTGAAGTGATGGTAAACAAATGACAGATAGCAAAACCTTGCCGACAGAAGTCCCAACTTTATACATAGTTCCGACTCCGATAGGCAATCTAGGGGATATTACCCAACGGGCACTGGATGTGCTGTCAAATGTTGACGTTATCGCCGCAGAAGACACTCGTCACACGGGCAAACTGCTGTCGCACTTCAATATTCAAACGAAGACGTTCGCTCTGCATGATCACAACGAACAGCAAAAAGCTCAAGTATTAGTTGAGAAATTACTGGCCGGGCAATCTATTGCGCTTGTGTCTGATGCCGGGACACCACTCATCAGTGATCCAGGTTACCATTTAGTCAATCAGTGTCGTCAGGCCGGTGTTAAAGTTGTGCCATTACCAGGTGCGTGCGCGGTAATCACCGCGCTGAGTGCCTCGGGTCTGCCATCTGACCGCTTTAGTTTTGAAGGCTTTTTACCAGCGAAGAGCAAGGGCCGTAAGGATAAATTCTTGGAAATCGCGAAAGCCGAACGGACCTGTATCTTTTATGAATCGCCGCACCGGATTACCGAATCCCTGCAGGATATGCTGGAGATCCTCGGCCCGGAGCGTGATGTGGTGCTGGCGCGTGAACTGACCAAAACCTTTGAAACCATTCAGGGGCTGCCGCTCGGCGAGTTGATCGACTGGATTGAAGAAGACGACAACCGCAAACGGGGCGAGATGGTGGTGCTGATCCACGGCTATCGTGATAGTGCTGAAGAGTCGCTGCCGGAAGAAGCGTTGCGCACGCTGGGGATTCTGGTTAAAGAGCTGCCATTGAAAAAAGCGGCCGCCGCCACAGCGGAAATCTACAACCTGAAAAAGAACGCACTGTATAAGTGGGGGCTGGACAACCTGGGCTAAGCCCACAATGGCACCCAAATCGCTGCAGGAATGACCACTTGGGCTCAATTTTAGCACTAAGTCCGATTCTTCCTAGACAGTGGCGGGCGTTGCCGCTAGAATTCGCGCCTGGAGTTGACTGGGTAGTCGCTGCCTTATTGACGTCCCTTGACCTTGTGTTGGGGAGACTGATAAGGGGGAGGAAAGTCCGGGCTCCATAGAGCAGGGTGCCAGGTAACGCCTGGGGGGCGCAAGCCTACGACAAGTGCAGCAGAGAGAAGACCGCCGATGGCCCGTAAGGGATCAGGTAAGGGTGAAAGGGTGCGGTAAGAGCGCACCGTGCGTCTGGCAACAGTTCGTAGCAGGGTAAACTCCACCCGGAGCAAGACCAAATAGGCTTCCACACAGCGTGGCTCGCGTTAGGAAGCGGGTAGGTTGCTTGAGCCAGTGAGCGATTGCTGGCCTAGACGAATGGCTACTACCGCGCAAGCGGAACAGAACCCGGCTTATACGTCGGCTCCACCTATTCAGGACCCATCATAACGGCAACGTTATGATGGGTTTTTTGCTTTTTACTGACTTAGTCGACCGTAAAACCATTAAACTTAGCGCAATGTCACGTCCTGTATATGCTTATGGGTAGCAGTAGTGCGGGAAATCGGTACACTACTCACAGACACTGACGGGCGTTCCCGCAAAATGAGACCATTATGACTGAATCTTTCCAACATATTTCCGTGCTTCTCCATGAATCGATCGACGGTCTGGCAATTAAGCCGGACGGCACTTATATCGATGGCACCTTTGGTCGTGGCGGGCACAGCCGTACTATTTTGTCCAAACTGGGTCCGAATGGCCGTCTGTTCAGTATTGACCGCGATCCGCAGGCCATCGCCGAAGCAGAGAAGATCGACGATCCGCGCTTTACCATCGTACATGGCCCGTTTTCCGGCATTGCCGAATACGCCGAGCGTTACGATTTAGTCGGTAAGGTCGATGGGGTGCTGTTTGACTTAGGCGTCTCTTCACCGCAGCTGGACGATGCCGAACGTGGTTTCAGTTTTATGAAAGACGGCCCGCTCGACATGCGGATGGACCCGACTTCCGGCCTGCCGGTGTCGGAGTGGCTGCTGCAGGCGGATCTCGATGACATCACCTGGGTGATTCGTGAATTTGGGGAAGACAAACACGCGCGCCGTATTGCCAAAGCAATTGTTGCTCATCGTGACAACGAAGAAAAAGAGCCGCTGACTCGCACCAGTCATCTGGCTGCGCTGATTTCTGAAGCGGCGCCAAAGAGCTTTAAAGAGAAAAAACATCCGGCGACGCGCACGTTCCAGGCCTTTCGTATCTACATCAACAGTGAACTGGAAGAGATTGATACTGCCCTTAAAGGTGCGGCTTCGATTCTGGCGCCTGAAGGCCGTTTATCTGTGATCAGTTTCCACTCGCTGGAAGATCGCATGGTGAAACGCTTTATCCGTAAAGAGAGTCAGGGCCCGGAAGTGCCGCACGGTCTGCCACTGACCCAGGATCAGATCAAAGCGCTCGGTAGCGCTAATCTGAAAGCGGTCGGTAAGGCGATTAAACCTTCGCAGCAGGAAGTGGAGATGAATCCGCGTTCACGCAGTTCGGTGCTGCGCATTGCAGAAAAACTGTGATGGCCAGCAATCGACTTTCTCATAACCGATAAACATAACCGCTAACCGAGAGCTGAAAGCGGGTAATGATTAGCTCAAAGCAGGTAAGAAATAGTTAATATGTCGCAAACCAAGCCGAACCTTGCCAAACTTATCGCTCTCGACCTGCTTACGGTCGGGCGGGTGCCTTTGGTGATGCTGGTGCTGATTTTTGCGTCAGCCATGGGGGTGGTGTTCACCACCCACCATACCCGCCAGGCCATTACTGCAAAAGATCAGGTACTGGAAGAGCGTGACCACCTCGACAACGAGTGGCGCAACCTGATCCTGGAAGAAACCGCACTGGCGGAACACAGCCGGGTGCAGGAAGTGGCCCAAAACGACCTCAATATGAAACGTCCTGATGCTGACAAAGAAGTAGTGATTGAACTCAAATGACGAAAAAGCCAGCCAAAGACAGCGCCAAGTCTAAATCTAAGTCTGCCGATAGCCCAAAATCCAAACCTCAAGCCAGCGCAGGCGATGCGCCGACATTCATTCGCTGGCGTTTTTATCTGATCGTATTTTTTGTGTTGCTGGCTTTCGGCCTTTTGGTCGGGCGTTTGGCATTTATCCAGATCATTGAGCCGGATAACCTGATCCGTCAGGGCGATATGCGCTCGGTGCGGGCCAAAACGCTCGAATCGGCGCGCGGTATTATTTCCGATCGCAATGGTGAAGCGTTGGCGGTCAGTGTGCCGGTCGAAGCGGTATGGGCCGATCCGGCCACGATTTACAAAAAGGGCGGTCTGGTCGAAAAGGATCGCTGGTACGCGCTGGCCGATGTACTGGGTCTGGACCGTCAGGAAATGATGAAAAAAATCGCCGACAACCAAACCCGGCGCTTCATCTACCTGCAGCGTCAGGTCAGCCCGGCGATGGCGAAATACATTCGTGAGCTCAAGTTGTCCGGGGTCGGACTGAAATCGGAATCGCGCCGCTACTACCCGGCCGGTGAAGTCAGTGCGCACCTGATTGGTGTGACCGGTATTGACGGTCATGGCCTGGAAGGGGTCGAGCGCAGTTATGACAAATGGCTGACCGGTGAAGCGGGTAAGAGTATTATTCGTAAAGACCGTTATGGCCGCGTGGTGGAGAACATCTCGCTCGAAGAGCGTGAAGAGGGCAAGCCGCTTAAGCTGACCATCGATCAGCGTCTGCAGGCGATTGCGTTTCGTGCGGTCAAGCAGGCAATGGCCGATTATCGCGCCACTTCTGCTTCGGCGGTAATGCTGGATGTCAAAACCGGCGCGGTGCTGGCGATGGTCAATGCGCCGTCGTATAACCCGAATAACCGTGCTGACTGGCAGAGCTTTAAAATGCGTAACCGGGTCATCACCGATGCGTTTGAGCCGGGGTCGACGGTCAAACCGTTTGTGGTCCTGGCGGCGCTGGCCAACGGCACGGCGGATGAGAAAACCATTATCGATACTGGCGATGGGGTAATGCGCATCGGCGGCAGCCGGGTGCGCGATACGTCGAAAGTTGGTAAAGCGACGCTGCAGATGATTCTGAAAAAATCCAGCAACGTCGGTGTGACTCACCTGGCGCTGGGGATGCCGCTGCAGGATATGCTCAGCATGTATAACGCAGTCGGCCTGGGTGAAGTGTCCGGCCTTAACCTGGTTGGTGAAACCACCGGTATTTTCCCCAATCGCCGCCGCTGGTCGCAGTTTGAAATTGCCACCCTGGCGTTTGGCTACGGTCTGGCGATCACCCCGATCCAGCTTGCGCACGCTTATGCCACCTTAGGTAACCTGGGTAAATATCAGCCGGTGCATCTGATTGACAGTAACGATGAGGATCTGTCGCACCAGGTGGTGGACGCCAAATATGCCCGCAAAGTGCTGGATATGCTGGAAACCGTGACCCAGCCGGGCGGTACGGCAGTCAAAGCCGCCGTACCGGGTTACCGGATTGCGGCCAAGTCAGGCACATCGCGCAAAGCGATTGCCGGTGGCTACAGCGATGAATATTTTGCCTATACCGCGGGTGTGGCGCCGGTCAGCGACCCGCGTATTTCACTGATGGTGATGGTCAATGAGCCGCAGGGCGACTCCTATTACGGCGGTGCGGTCGCCGGTCCGGTCTTTTCTGAAATTATGAAAGGCGCGTTGCAGATCTTAAACATTGCACCGGATGAGAACCGTTTTCAAAACTGAACCAACCCGGCCGTCGTCACGGCAGGGGCAGAGAGTGTGAGAATACAATGAACACTGGCATGGCCTTACCCCAACTGCTTGCTCCCTGGCTGAGCATTGATGAGCCAGAACTGACGGCGCTGACCGTCACCCGGCTGGAACTCGACAGTCGCAAAGTCAATCCGGGCGATACCTTTGTCGCCATTATCGGCCATGCAGCCGACGGACGCCGCTTTATCGATAAAGCGTTGCAGCAAGGCGCGAATCTGGTTCTGGCGCAGGCGTGTGAGCAGCATCCGCATGGCCAGCTCGAGTGGCGCAGCGGTATGGCTGTTGTCTATCTGGCCGAACTGGGTGACCATTTGTCCGCTCTGGCCGGCCGTCTGTACGGCGTACATGCTAATCAGGTGATTGCCGTCACCGGCACCAATGGCAAAACCACCATTTCCCAGCTGATCGCGCAGTGGATTGAACTGCTCGGCAGCAAAGCTGCGGTGATGGGCACAACCGGTAATGGCTTTTTGGCCAACCTTGCGCCTGCCGCCAATACCACAGGTAATGCACTTCAGGTGCAGGAGACGCTGCATACGCTGGCGCAGCAAGGTGCGCAATACACCGCGATGGAGGTCTCCTCGCATGGTCTGGTGCAGGGGCGCGTCAAAGCGCTGACTTTCGCCGCCGGGGTGTTTTCTAACCTCAGCCGCGACCATCTTGATTATCACGGCACCATGCAGGCTTACGCCGCCGCCAAACTGAGCCTGTTCACCGAGCACAATACGCAGCATGCGATTATCAATGTCGACGACGCTGTCGGCGCTGAATGGGCCGCACAGCTCTCCCAATCTGTGGCGGTTTCTCTGCTTGCTCAGCCAGCGTCTGAACGCCGTTTATGGGCAACGTCCGTCAGTTATGCTGAAAGTGGGATTACCCTTGATTTCAGCAGCAGCTGGGGCGAAGGGCAGCTGCATGCGCCGCTGATTGGCGAATTTAATGCGTCCAATCTGCTGCTGGCACTGGCGACTTTACTCAGTCTCGGTTTTGATAAAACGGCGTTGTTAGCGGCGGCGCCTAAACTGACCCCGGTTTTAGGTCGCATGGAACTGTTTCAGGCACCAGGTAAAGCCAAAATCGTGGTCGATTACGCCCACACGCCGGATGCGCTGGAAAAGGCGCTGCGTGCATTGCGCGTACATTGTCAGGGCCGCTTATGGGCCATTTTCGGCTGCGGCGGTGACCGCGATACAGGCAAACGACCTATGATGGCCGCCGTGGCGGAGCAGTTTGCCGATCGGGTGATTCTGACCGACGACAACCCGCGCAGTGAAGACCCGCAACGAATCGTCCAGGACATGCTGGCCGGTATGCGTGAGCCTGCCCATGCCCATGTCGAGCACCGCCGTCTGGATGCGGCGCGTTTTGCGCTGCAGCAGGCCGGTGAGCAGGACATCATTCTGCTGGCGGGCAAAGGGCATGAAGATTATCAGGTGCTGGCGGATGAGACGATTCACTACTCGGACCGTGAAAGCGCCCAACAATTACTGGAGTTACCGGCATGATTACCACGACTTTAACTCAGCTTGCGGCTGTACTGGGCGCGCGCCTTGTGGGCGCAGACCGCGCAATCAGTGCGGTTTCAACCGATACCCGCAATCTGCCGCCTGCAGCCTTGTTTGTGGCTCTGGTCGGCGAGCGCTTTGACGCGCACGATTTTGCCGCCCAGGCAGTAGAAGCCGGTGCCAGTGCCTTGTTGGTTGAGCGCGAACTGGCGGTTGCGACGCCGCAACTGATTGTGGACGACAGCAAACAGGCGCTCGGCCAGCTGGCAAGCTGGGTGCATCAGCAGTGCCAAACCCCGACCATTGCGATCACCGGCAGCTGCGGTAAAACCACGGTTAAAGAGATGGTGGCCAGTATTCTTAGCGCCAAAGGTCAGGTGCTGTTTACCGCCGGTAACTTTAATAATGATATCGGGGTGCCGCTGACGCTGCTGCGCTCGACAGCGCAGGATGATTACGCGGTGATTGAGCTTGGTGCCAATCACATCGGTGAGATTGCTTATACCACCGCGCTGGTGAAGCCGGATGTGGCAGTGGTCAACAATGTGGCGGCTGCGCACCTGGAAGGTTTTGGCTCGATTGATGGGGTGAAACGCGCTAAAGGTGAAATTTATCAGGGTCTTAAGCCGGGGAGCACCGCACTGGTCAACCTCGATAGTCACGGCGGTGAACTGTGGCAGGCGGTGCTGGCCGACAAAACGGTGCAAACTTTTTCCGTGACGGATCACAGCGCTGACTTTTATCCGCGTGACATCGTGTTGAATAGCACCGGTGAAGCGAGCTTTATCATGGTGACGCCGCAGGGAGAAATCGCGGTGAAGCTTGGCATTATCGGCCAGCACAATGTCGCCAATGCGCTGGCAGCCTGCGCACTGGCACTGGAACTGGGCGCGACACTGAGTGAGGTTCAGGCCGGGCTGGCTCATCTGGCCAAAGTGAAAGGCCGGGTGGAAGCGACGCAACTGACCGACAACATTCGTCTGATTGACGACAGCTACAATGCCAGTGTTCCGGCCATGCAGGCCGCGGTGGATCTGCTGGGTGGTTTTTGTGCCACCCGCTGGTTGATTTTAGGCAATATGGCCGAGTTAGGCGAGGAAAGCCTTGCACTTCACCGACAAGTCGGTGAACATGCTGCACCATTCCAGTTTGAATATGTTCTGACATATGGTGAGGATACGAAAGTGATCAGCGAGGTCTGTCACGGCCGTCATTTTACCTCTCATCAGGATATGATTATGTTTATCGAGCAGCAACTTGACCAACAACAGGATCGCGCTCACGTACTGATCGTCAAAGGGGCGAACAGTGCGGGTATGGGCCAGATCGCTGCTGCTCTTAAGGAGAAATACTCATGATTATTTGGCTTGCGGAGTTACTCCAGCCATATTTTTCGTTTTTCCGTTTGTTTGAATACCTGTCATTTCGAGCAATCGTCAGCATCCTGACCGCCCTGGCGCTCTCCTTGTGGATGGGCCCGCGTCTGATTAAACGCCTGCAGCTGCTGCAAATCGGCCAGGTGGTACGTAACGACGGTCCGGAATCGCATTTCAGTAAACGCGGTACGCCGACCATGGGCGGGGTGATGATCCTGGCTTCGATCATTATCACTGTCCTGCTGTGGTCTGATTTAAGCAACCCGTATGTGTGGGCGGTACTGGCGGTACTACTCGGCTATGGGGTGGTCGGTTTTGTCGATGATTACCGTAAAGTGGTGCGTAAGAACACCGACGGCCTGATCGCACGCTGGAAATATTTCTGGCAGTCGGCGATTGCGCTGGTGGTGGCATTTGCCCTGTATGCCCATGGCCAGGATACTGCCGCGACTCAGCTGGTGGTGCCTTTCTTCAAAGATGTCATGCCGCAGTTGGGGCTGTTGTACATCGTGCTGACTTACTTTGTGATTGTCGGAACCAGTAATGCGGTCAACCTGACCGATGGTCTGGATGGCCTGGCGATCATGCCGACCGTACTGGTCGCGGCCGGTTTTGCCGTGATTGCCTGGGCAACCGGTAACGTTAACTTCGCTAATTATCTGCATATTCCATACATTCCGTACACCTCGGAGCTGGTGGTGGTCTGTACTGCCATGGTCGGTGCCGGCCTGGGCTTCTTGTGGTTCAACACCTATCCGGCGCAAGTGTTTATGGGCGATGTCGGCTCACTGGCACTGGGCGGCGCGCTGGGTACGATTGCCGTGCTGGTGCGTCAGGAGTTTGTGCTGGTGATCATGGGCGGTGTGTTCGTGATGGAAACTCTGTCGGTGATTCTGCAGGTCGGCTCTTACAAGTTGCGCGGTCAGCGTATCTTCCGTATGGCCCCTATCCATCACCACTATGAATTGAAAGGCTGGCCGGAGCCGCGGGTTATCGTACGTTTCTGGATCATTTCTATCGTACTGGTACTGATTGGTTTGGCGACGCTTAAGGTGCGCTAATCCGGCTGGTGACGTTAAAGTAACTCACTGAAATTGGAAATAAAATGGACCGTTGGCAAGGCATTAAGCATGTAGTGGTCGCAGGGCTCGGTATTACCGGGCTCTCTGTCGTTAAATATCTGCAAAAATTTCATCCTCAGTTGCAGGTGCGGGTGATTGATACCCGTGATACGCCGCCCGGGCGTGACCAGCTTACCCCTGAGGTCGGCCTGCATTGCGGCAGCTGGAACCTGGAGTGGCTGCTGGAGGCGGATCTGATTGTCGCCAACCCCGGCATTGCGCTGGCCACGGCGCAGATTCAGCAGGCGCTGGCCGCCGGAGTCCCTGTGGTGGGTGACATTGAGCTGTTTGCCTGGCACTGCGATAAGCCGGTGATTGCGATTACCGGTTCAAACGGCAAAAGCACCGTCACCGATTTAACCGGCGTGCTGGCTAACGCTGCCGGTGTTGCAACCGCGATTGGCGGTAACATTGGTGTGCCGGCACTGGATTTACTCGCGACGTCTGCTGAGCTGTATGTGCTGGAGCTGTCCAGCTTCCAGCTTGAAACTACTGCCAGCCTGGCGCCGGTTGCCGCTGCCTTCCTTAATTTGTCTGAAGATCATATGGACCGCTACGACAGCATGCAGGACTACCGCGCGGCGAAACTGCGGATTTTTGACCATGCGGCCACGGCGGTGATTAACGCCGATGACAATCAGACCTGGCCCGAGCAGGACAATGTCCGCAGCGTGAGCTTTGGTCTGGAACAGCCGGCCGATTACTGCACGGCACTCATCAGTGCCGACGGCGCTGAGCCGCAGGAGTGGCTGATGGCGCGCGGCACGGCAGTACTACCGAGCCGCGAACTGACCCTAGTCGGGCGACACAATGTCGCTAACGTACTGACGGTGCTTGCTTTACTCGATGCCGCGGGCGTGAATTATACAAATGCACTCGCGGCGCTTAAGTCTTACACCGGATTGACACATCGTTGTCAGGTGGTTGCCGATAATCAGGGTATAACCTGGGTTAACGACTCTAAGGCCACCAACGTGGCCAGCACGCTGGCCGCGCTGTCTGGTCTGAGCGTACAGGGCACTTTGTACCTGTTGGTCGGTGGGGTTGGCAAAGGGGCGGACTTTACGCCGCTGCAGCCGGTGTTGGCTACGCTGCCGCTGCAATTGTGCTGTTTCGGCCGCGACGGCGATCAGTTTATGCCGCTTCATCCGTCGGCGCAGCGTTATGACAGCATGCAGGATGTGGTGCGTGCGATTCGCCCGCAACTTCAGGCCGGAGATATGGTCTTACTGTCGCCTGCCTGTGCCAGCTTTGATCAGTTTGCTAACTTTATGGCGCGCGGCGATGCTTTTGCTGAGCTGGCGCGTCACTATGCTTAATCTATCAATCGGCATCATCTGCCGGTGTGCAGCGTTATCGATGTACTTAACTAAGCGCTTATTTCATTAAGCGCTTGAAGCAATTAAACCAAGGGAACGATTTTGTTACTGTCCAGACCCATTTCCGCCCTGAGCCACTGGCTGCGCACGCCCTCACCACAAGTCCTGTTTGACCGGCAACTGGTGTGGATTGCGCTCGGCCTGATGCTGATTGGCCTGGTGATGGTGACGTCGGCTTCGTTCCCAATCAGTTCACGGCTGACTGACGATCCGTTCCACTTTATGTTCCGCCACGGCATCTTTCTGTTGCTGGCGCTCGCCACTTCTTCCGTGGTGCTGCGGGTACCGATGCAACGCTGGATGCAATACAGCACCGTGTTGCTGGCGATCTCATTCCTTTTACTGATCATCGTGTTGCTGGCCGGTAAGTCGGTCAACGGTGCATCGCGCTGGATCCCGCTCGGGCTGTTCAACCTGCAGCCGGCCGAGGTGGCTAAGCTGTCACTGTTTATTTTCATGTCCGGTTATCTGGTGCGTAAACACGATGAAGTACGCCAGACCTTCTTCGGCGGCTTTATGAAGCCGATCATGGTGTTTGGGACCTTGGCGATCCTGCTGCTCGGTCAGCCCGATCTCGGGACTGTGATCGTGATGCTGGTGACGCTGTTTGGCATGCTGTTTATTGCCGGGGCCAAACTGTCCCAGTTCCTGGCGCTGATGGTGGCTGGCATTCTGGCCGTGGTGGCGCTGATTGCTGCTGAACCGTATCGTATCCGCCGTGTGACCTCATTTCTAGACCCGTGGGAAGACCCGTTTGGCAGCGGTTATCAGCTGACTCAGTCTCTGATGGCTTTTGGCCGTGGCGAATGGTTCGGCCAGGGGCTGGGCAACTCGATTCAGAAGCTGGAGTACCTGCCGGAAGCGCACACCGACTTTGTATTCGCCGTGATGGCAGAAGAGCTTGGTTTTGTCGGTGTCACTCTGGTGCTGATGCTGATTTTCAGCCTGGTATTCAAAGCGATCCTGATCGGTAAAAAAGCGTTCGAACACGATCACCAGTTTGGTGGTTATCTGGCGTTTGGTATCGGTATCTGGTTTGCGTTTCAGACCTTAGTTAACGTCGGTGCTGCGGCTGGTATGGTGCCCACCAAAGGCCTGACTCTGCCGCTGATCAGTTACGGCGGCTCCAGTTTGATTATTATGTCGGTGGCGGTGTCGATACTGTTACGTATTGATCACGAATGCCGGCTGGCGCAACGCCACAACACAAAAGAACTCAATGATGAAAAACAATAAACGATTGATGGTAATGGCTGGTGGCACCGGAGGGCATGTCTTTCCGGGGCTGGCGGTGGCGAAACAGCTGCAGCAGCAGGGATGGGACATCCGCTGGCTGGGCACCGCTGATCGTATGGAAGCGGATCTGGTGCCTAAGCATGGTATCGAGATTGATTTTATTCGCGTCAAAGGATTACGCGGACAGGGTATCGCGCGCCTGATTAAAGCGCCGTTTCAGATAGTGAACGCCATTATGCAGGCACGCCGTCATATGCAGGCCTGGCAGCCGGATGCGGTGCTGGGCATGGGCGGTTACGTCAGTGGGCCGGGAGGCATCGCCGCCTGGACGCTGGGTATTCCAGTCGTGCTGCATGAACAGAATGCGGTGGCCGGACTGACCAACCAGTGGCTGTCGAAAATAGCCCGTAAGGTCTTTCAGGCTTTTGACGGCGCATTCCCGCACGCGCCGGTAGTGGGTAACCCGGTTCGCGCCGATGTGGTGGCGTTGCCGGCACCAGCGCAGCGTCTGGCTGGGCGTGAAGGCCCGGTGCGGATTCTGGTCATGGGCGGCAGTCAGGGCGCACGAATTCTTAACCAGACTCTGCCGCAGGTCGCCGCGAAACTGGGCGCCGGTTATCAGATTCGCCATCAGGCGGGTAAAAATAACCAGGCTGAGGTAGAACAGGCGTATCAGCAGCAGGGCGTGACTGATGCCGAAGTGACCGAGTTTATCGATGATGTGGCGCAGGCTTATGCCTGGGCCGACCTTCTGGTGTGCCGCTCAGGCGCTTTGACCGTTTCTGAAGTGTCTGCAGCCGGAGTCGGCGCGGTTTTCATTCCGTTTATGCACAAAGACCGCCAGCAGGCGCTTAATGCCGACCATCTGGTCGAATGCGGCGCGGCGCAAATGATTGAGCAGCCGCAACTGACCGTGGATAAACTGGCACAGACGATTTCCGGCCTGGATCGCGCGGCGCTGCTGGCGATGGCCGAGCAGGCCCGCCATGCGGCCAAACTGGACGCAGATAAAGTGGTGGCGGAGGCGATTATTGCGCTGACAGAGCCTGGCCACACTCCAAATTGAGAACAGATTCATGACAATTAAACACACGCAAGATTTAGCACAGATTCGCGCTATGGTTCCGGAAATGCGCCGGGTGAAATGCATTCATTTTATCGGTATCGGCGGTGCCGGTATGAGCGGGATCGCTGAGGTGTTGCTCAATGAGGGGTACCAGATCTCAGGGTCTGATATCGCCTCGAACGCTGTGACTCAGCGTCTGGCGGAAAAAGGTGCCGCCATTTTTATCGGCCATGCTGCAGAGAACATAGCGCAGGCCAGCGTGGTCGTGGTCTCGACCGCTATCAATGAACAGAACCCGGAAATCAAAGCGGCGCGTGAAAAACGTATCCCTGTTGTGCGCCGCGCCGAGATGCTGGCTGAGCTGATGCGTTTTCGTCACGGTATCGCGGTGGCCGGTACGCACGGTAAAACCACCACCACAGCGTTGGTGACACAGATTTATTCTGAAGCCGGCCTCGACCCGACCTTTGTCAACGGCGGCTTGGTGAAAAGCGCCGGTACTAACGCCCGTCTTGGTTCGAGCCGTATTCTGATTGCTGAAGCCGACGAGAGTGATGCCTCGTTCCTGCATCTGCAGCCGATGATGTCGATTGTGACCAACATCGAAGCGGATCACATGGACACTTATGGTGGCGATTTTGAAACTCTGAAACAGACCTTTATCGAATTTCTGCATAACCTGCCGTTCTACGGTCGCGCGATCATGTGTGTCGACGACGCGGTGATTCGTGAACTGATCCCGCGTATCAGCCGCCATGTGATCACTTACGGTTTCTCACAAGACGCCGATGTGCGGATTGAAAATTACCGCCAGGAAGGTCAGCAGGGCAAATTTACCGTGGTGCGTCAGGGGCGCAAAAACCTCGATATCACTCTCAATATTCCGGGCCGCCACAATGCACTCAATGCCGCCGCCGCGATTGCGGTGGCGACCGAAGACGATGTCGATGATGGCGCTATTCTGCGCGCGATGGAGAGTACCCAGGGCACCGGGCGTCGTTTTGACCAGTTGGGTGAATTTGCCACTGGTCGTGGTAAAGCGATGCTGGTGGACGACTATGGCCATCACCCGACCGAAGTGGATGTGACCATCGCTGCCGCGCGCAATGGCTGGAGTGATAAACGTCTGGTGATGATTTTCCAGCCGCACCGTTACACCCGGACCCGCGATCTGTATGACGATTTTGCCAATGTGCTGGAGCAGGTTGATGTGCTGCTGATGCTGGATGTGTACTCGGCCGGTGAGAAACCCATCGCTGGTGCAGACAGCCGATCCCTGTGCCGCACCATTCGTAGCCGCGGTAAGCTGGATCCGATTTTTGTCCCTGACAGCAAGACCTTACCGTCAGTTTTAGCCAACGTCCTACAAGACGGTGACCTGGTTCTGACGCAAGGCGCCGGTGATGTGGGCAAAGTAGCCAAAGATTTGGCGGCGTTGGAACTGTGCATTGAAAAGATGCAGGGGCAGTAACGCTGCAAAAAAAAGTAAAAAGTTGTATATCTGGGGTGGTGGCTGAACTAAGCTCATATTGACGAGTAATTTTATCTATCAGTATTTGATACTTTCCAGCACCTCAGTATAATCCAAAGGTTAAAGTCAGTGCTTTTGCCTCTATTGCAAAAAGAAATAGGGAATCAATTTGCCAGTCGTCAACAGGATCATCGGACTTTGCTGAATAATGTGTTCGCCAAAGGTAACGTGTTTGCCGAAGGTCGCCGATTGTCCGCGTCGCCGCAATTAAAACAACATGCCGCTGGCGGCAGTTTTTTTATCGTGGTGCTGTTGCTGATTGGCTTTTTGTTGTATTCGACGATCAGCTGGATGTGGGACGAGCAACGTCTGCCACTGTCCAAAATCGTATTGCAGGGTGATTTACAATACGTCTCGACCTCTGATGTGCAGCGGTCTTTTGCCCGTATCGATCACATCGGCACTTTTATGTCCCAGGATATTGATGTGCTGCAGGACAGCGTGCAGTCGATTCCCTGGGTGTCACATGCTTCGATTCGCAAGCAGTGGCCGGATACGATTAAAGTGTTTCTGACCGAGCACAAAGTTGCCGCCATCTGGAATGGTAATGCGCTGTTGGATGACACTGGGTACGTGTTTGACGGCGATATCGGTCTGGTGAATGAAGAGCACGTAAAACTGTATGGCCCACAGGGCAGTGCGCCGGAAGTGTTAAAAGTCTGGCGTCAGTATCAGGATAAGTTTGCGCGTATCGGGCACAGCATCTCATCGCTGCTGCTCAATGAACGCCGCGCCTGGCAAATCATTTTGGATAACGGTATCCGGCTGGAGTTGGGAAAAGAGTCGCTTGATGAACGTATTAACCGCTTTTTCCTGCTCTACAAGCAATTAGGCAGTGACGCTGACCGGGTCAGTTATATCGACCTCAGATACGATACCGGCGCTGCAGTAGGTTGGATCTCAGAACAAGAGTTAGCACAAGAGAATACAGATGACTAAAACTGCCAACGACAACATTATTGTTGGTCTGGATATCGGCACCGCCACCGTATCCGCGCTTGTGGGTGAAGTCCTCCCTGATGGTCAAATTAATATTATTGGCTCAGGTAATAGTCCATCTCGTGGTATGGATAAAGGTGGCGTCAACGATCTGGAATCGGTGGTGAAATCGGTCCAGCGTGCGATAGACCAGGCAGAATTAATGGCCGAGTGCCAGATTAACAATGTGTTTTTGTCGATTTCCGGGCGACACATTGCCAGCCGAATTGAAAAAGGCATGGGAACCATTTCGGATGAAGAGGTGTCCCAGGACGATATGGATCGGGCGATCCATACCGCGAAATCAATCAAAATTGGTGAAGAGCAGCGAATCTTGCATGTCATTCCTCAAGAATTTACGATTGATTATCAAGAAGGCATTAAAAATCCGCTAGGATTATCAGGTGTACGTATGGAAGTCAGCGTACATTTGATCACTTGTCACAATGATATGGCAAGAAACATCATTAAAGCGGTGGAACGTTGCGGTTTAAAAGTTGAACAGTTAGTGTACTCAGGATTGGCGGCCAGTAATGCCGTTATTACTGAAGATGAGCGCGAACTTGGTGTGTGTGTGATCGATATTGGTGCAGGCACCATGGATATTGCCATCTGGACGGGCGGCGCTCTAAGGCACACCGAAGTGCTTTCATACGCCGGCAACGCGGTCACCAGTGATATTGCGTTTGCATTCGGCACACCGGTCAGCGACGCCGAAGAGATCAAAGTTAAATACGGCTGTGCGCTGAGCGAACTGGTCAGCAAAGATGACACAGTTAACGTTCCCAGCGTGGGTGGGCGTCCGTCTCGCAGTTTGCAGCGTCAAACCTTGTCGGAAGTCATTGAGCCTCGCTACACTGAGTTAATGGGCCTGGTAAACCAGACGATTGACTCAGTTCAGGAAACATTGCGCCAGGACGGAATTAAACATCACCTGGCAGCCGGTATTGTGTTAACCGGCGGCGCGGCGCAAATAGAAGGTTTAGTTGAGTGTGCGGAGCGGGTGTTCCGCAACCAGGTCAGAGTTGGCAAACCTCTCGAGGTCAGTGGCCTGACCGATTACGTTAAAGAGCCGTATCATTCTACGGCAGTGGGTTTACTTCATTACGCAAAAGACAGCCAGATTAATGACGACAGCGATTACCAGGAGCCTAAGCGCCAGTCGGTGTCGGGATTATTCGGTCGTTTGCGTAATTGGATACAAAAAGAGTTTTAACCTGAGTTGCAGGAAAAACGGAGATAACACATGTTTGAACCGATGATGGAAATGTCTGACGAAGCTGTAATCAAAGTCGTTGGGGTTGGTGGTGGCGGTGGTAACGCCGTTGAACACATGGTACGTGAGTCCATCGAAGGCGTGGAATTCATCAGTATCAATACAGATGCACAAGCGCTTCGTAAAACCAGCGTAAGCACAGTCATTCAAATCGGTGGCGATATCACCAAAGGCCTGGGTGCGGGTGCTAATCCGCAAGTAGGACGTGATGCAGCTCTCGAAGACAGAGAACGTATTAAAGAAGTTCTCGAAGGTGCCGATATGGTATTTGTCGCCGCTGGTATGGGTGGCGGTACCGGTACCGGTGCTGCTCCTGTGATTGCGGAAGTGGCTAAAGAACTTGGCATCCTGACCGTTGCTGTAGTGACTAAGCCATTCAGCTTTGAAGGTAAAAAACGTCTTTCGTTCGCGGAACAGGGTATTGAAGAGCTGTCTAAGCATGTTGACTCTCTGATCACTATTCCAAACGAAAAACTACTGAAAGTACTGGGTCGTGGGATCACTTTACTTGAAGCCTTTGCCAGCGCGAACGACGTACTTAAGAATGCAGTACAAGGTATCGCAGAACTGATTACTCGTCCGGGTATGATCAACGTCGACTTTGCGGACGTACGTACCGTAATGTCGGAAATGGGTCACGCCATGATGGGTAGCGGTGTTGCGAAAGGTGAAGACCGTGCTGAAGAAGCGGCCGAAATGGCGATTTCCAGCCCACTGCTGGAAGATATCGACCTGGCTGGCGCGCGAGGCGTACTGGTTAACATTACCGCAGGTCTGGATATGCGTCTGGATGAGTTCGAAACGGTTGGTAACACTGTTAAAGCATTTGCTTCTGACAATGCGACTGTCGTGATCGGTACTTCTCTGGATCCGGATATGGCTGAAGAGATTCGCGTAACGGTTGTTGCCACAGGTATCGGCAACGAGCGTAAACCGGATATCACTCTGGTCGCCGGCGGTAAAGCGAAACCTGCGCAGGCAGCTCAACCACAACAAGCGGCAGTCGCAGCGAAAGTGGAAGAAAAACCGGCACAACCTTTGCAAGAAAAAGTAGAAGTGAAAACTCAGCCAGCACCGGCTCAGAGCTCAGCGTCTGCTTCAGCAAGCCAAAGCACTGCGCCTAAGCAAGAGAAAGAAAACGGATATCTGGATATCCCGGCTTTCTTACGTCGTCAGGCTGATTAGAATCTCGCCACAATTTGACACTGTTCAAAATTCTGGTAGGATGTCGGTCGGTAAGTATATCGGCCGAGCTTTGTGGCATCGATTTAGAGGCAAGTAGATGATTAGACAACGTACACTGAAAGAAATAGTGAAAACAACTGGGGTGGGACTTCACTCTGGTCGTAAGGTCACGTTAACTCTTCGCCCAGCTGCTGCAAACACGGGTATCGTTTACCGTCGTACTGACGTAAATCCACCAGTGGATTTCCCGGCTGACCCAGAATCTGTACGTGACACCATGTTGTGTACCGCTCTGGTGAATGACGAAGGCATTCGTATCTCTACCGTTGAGCACCTGAGCGCAGCGTTAGCGGGTATGGGCATCGACAACGTGATCGTTGAGGTGGATGCGCCGGAAATTCCGATTATGGACGGTAGTGCGAGTCCGTTTGTATACCTGCTGCAACAAGCGGGCGTAGAAACGTTGAACGCACCTAAGCGATTCATTCGTATTAAGAAACCAGTTCGCATTGAAGACGGCGACAAGTGGGCGGAACTGCGCCCGCATAACGGCTTCAAAATGGACTTCGAAATCGAATTCAATCACCCGGCGATTGATGGTGACGAACAGCATCTGGTGTTCGACTTCTCATCGCAAGGCTTTGTAAAAGAGATTTCCCGTGCACGTACCTTTGGTTTCATGCGTGATATCGAATACTTACAGTCACAGAACCTGTGTCTGGGTGGTAGCTTCGATTGTGCTATCGTACTGGATGATTACCGCATTCTGAACGAAGAAGGCCTGCGTTTTGCCAACGAATTCGTGACCCATAAAGTCCTGGACGCAATCGGCGACCTGTACATGAGCGGACACGCGATTGTCGGTGAATTCTGTGCCTACAAATCGGGCCACGGTCTGAATAACCAGTTGCTGCGCGCAGTACTGGCGGATCAGGAAGCGTGGGAATGGGCGACCTTCGAAGAAGAAGTGGGCTCTCCGGTGGCATTTGCAGAACCAAACATGGTGATTGCTTAACGCATCAGCACTTGAAAGCCTGTCATCAGGTCGAAAGAATAATAAAGCCAGACTCAGGTCTGGCTTTTTTGTGTCTGAAATTTGGCGCTTGGTAGGATTTACACAGCTATCGGTATTGCTTACATATAAGGTATGAATTACGCAGCTATTGGCATAGACAGCGACTGGCATCCGTTACCGAGCTTTCCCTTTGGCGGATGACTACTTTTTGGCAAGTTTGGCCAGGCTTTCTAGTCGCTTACGCACTTTGGGTGACGCATTTTCGGCGATGGTCATCAACACATGGGCGGCATGATCAGTCAGGGGAGGGCGAGCTTTTGCCTCGTCTTTTTTTGCCGCCGCGGCAGAGTTGCCGCGATAGAGAGCCGGGTTGATCCGGATCTCTATGCTGATCAAGCGCCCGAAGCCTTGCGCGCGCAGCTGATTGAGTAGTGACAGACGATCGTAGTCGATCTTCATTTTGATCGCCGCGCTGGCGGCTTCGAGGATAAGATGGCCACCGCGGATGTTGGCGGCGCGCACATGCTTTTCCGTGCCGCGTGGCAACAGCGTTTTGAGGATTTGATTGAGCTGGAGAATTTCTTTGGCATGCTCTTGCACCTGCTTGAGTCGCGATGCTTCGAGCAGTTCTTCAGTGTTGGTCGGGCGGTGATCGCGCATCGGGTGCATCCGGTAATGGGTCTGGTTTTATTCTAACTGTTATCGGCCCTGAACGAAAATGGATCTGCACTGAGCCAGAAGCGCCCGGCAGTTGAGCGCTACACACCGGTATCAACCGGCCTGCTGCAGTGCGCTTTGATGACCAATGACGCACTAAACAGTGGCTTGAGCGCACAAATTAGTAAGCTTGCTGTAAACAAACGGGGTTGAGCATGGTTGTTCGGACAAAAATTCTCTAAACTAGGCGCCACTTAATTCATTTACTGCCTTGAAAATACGCGTCACCATCACAATATCCCAAGATACATGACATACCTCAGTATCCTTAGTTGAAATTAGGTAGACACTACAAAGGCATTAAGTAGATCGGGATGATCGAAGTAAAGAGAGATTCACATCAATGATAACTAAGTTACTGACCAAAGTGGTTGGCAGCCGCAATGACCGTACATTGCGTCGCTTAAGAAAAATCGTAAAAGAAATCAACAACTACGAACCTGCATTTGAAACACTTTCTGACGATGAACTGAAAGCCAAGACCGTCGAATTCCGTCAACGTATTGAACAGGGCGAATCGCTCGACCAACTCCTTCCAGAAGCCTTTGCAACCGTACGTGAAGCCTCTAAACGTGTTTTTGGCATGCGTCATTTCGACGTGCAGCTTATTGGTGGTATGGTGCTTAATGCCGGCCAAATCGCAGAGATGCGTACCGGTGAAGGTAAAACCCTGACCGCAACCCTGCCGGCTTATCTGAATGCGCTGCCCGGTAAAGGCGTGCATATTGTCACCGTCAACGACTATCTGGCTAAACGCGACGCGGAAACCAACCGTGCGCTGTTCGAATTTCTCGGTATGACCGTCGGCGTCAACGTACCGAACATGCCACCACAAGAGAAAAAAGAAGCGTATCAAGCGGATATCCTGTACGGCACCAACAACGAATTCGGTTTTGACTACCTGCGTGACAACATGGCCTTCCGTGTGGAAGACCGTGTGCAGCGTGAACGTTTCTTTGCTGTGGTCGATGAAGTGGACTCGATCCTGATCGATGAAGCGCGTACTCCGCTGATCATTTCCGGTCCGGCAGAAGACAGTTCTGAGCTGTACACTAAGATTAATACTCTGATCCCGCACCTGAAGCTGCAGGATAAAGAGGATTCGGAAGAGTACCGTGGTGACGGTCACTACACCGTGGATGAAAAATCCAAACAGGTTTATCTGACCGAGACCGGTCAGGAATATGTCGAAGAGCTGCTGATCAACAATGGCCTGATGGAAGAGGGTGATACCCTTTACTCGCCAGCTAACATCAGCCTGCTGCACCATGTGAACGCGGCACTGCGCGCTCACGTTCTGTTTGAGAAGAACGTCGATTACATCGTGACGGACAATGGCGAAGTGGTCATTGTTGACGAACACACCGGTCGTACCATGCCGGGTCGTCGCTGGTCGGATGGCCTGCACCAGGCGGTGGAAGCCAAAGAAGGCGTGAAGATCCAGAACGAAAACCAGACTCTGGCTTCGATTACGTTCCAGAACTTCTTCCGTCTGTACGAAAAACTGTCGGGTATGACGGGTACTGCAGATACTGAAGCGTTCGAGTTTCAGTCGATCTACGGTCTGGAAACTGTGGTGATTCCAACCAACAAACCAATGATTCGTAACGATATGCCGGATGTGGTGTACCGTACCGAATTAGAAAAATTTGCCGCGATTAAAGAAGACATCAAGGCTCGGGTCGAAAAAGGCCAGCCGGTACTGGTGGGTACGGTATCGATTGAAAAGTCGGAACTGCTCTCCAACGCGCTGAAGAAAGACAACATCAAGCACAACGTGCTGAACGCCAAGTTCCACGAAAAAGAAGCGGAAATCGTTGCGGAAGCGGGTAAACCAGGTTCGGTGACTATCGCGACCAACATGGCCGGTCGTGGTACCGATATCGTGCTGGGTGGCAGCTGGCAGTCTAAAGTTGAGACGCTGGATAACCCGACTCCGGAACAGATTGCCGAGATCAAAGCAGAGTGGAAACAGGTGCACGATGCGGTACTGGCATCCGGTGGTCTGCACATTATCGGTACTGAGCGTCACGAATCACGTCGTATCGATAACCAGTTACGTGGTCGTGCCGGTCGTCAGGGGGATGCGGGTTCAACCCGATTCTATCTGTCGATGGAAGATACCCTGTTGCGTATCTTCACCTCAGATCGGATGGCGAGCCTGATCCAGAGCGGTATGGAAGAAGGCGAAGCGATCGAAAGCAAGATGCTGTCGCGCTCGATCGAAAAGGCCCAGCGTAAAGTGGAAGGCCGCAACTTCGATATTCGTAAGCAGCTGCTGGAATACGATGATGTGGCAAACGACCAGCGTAAAGTGGTGTACGAGCTGCGTGATGAGCTGATGGTGGCAGACAACATCAGTGAGATGATTGAACAAAACCGTATCGATGTATTGACGGCTGTGATTGATGAGTACATCCCGCCGCAGTCACTGGAAGATATGTGGGATATCGCCGGCCTGCAGGATCGCCTCAAAAACGACTTTGATCTGGAACTGCCGCTGCAGGAATGGCTGGATAACGACGACAAACTGTACGAAGAAGCGCTGCGTGAGCGTATCCTTGAGCAGGCGGTCACCGTTTACCAGCAGAAAGAAGCCGCAGTGGGCGAATCTGTAATGCGCAACTTCGAGAAATCGGTGATGCTGCAGACTCTAGATACGCTGTGGAAAGAGCATCTGGCGGCGATGGATCACCTGCGTCAGGGCATTCACCTGCGTGGTTACGCGCAGAAAAACCCGAAACAGGAGTACAAACGCGAGTCGTTTGAACTGTTTGAAGGTCTGCTTGATTCACTGAAATCTGATGTGATCATGATTCTGTCCAAAGTTCGTGTTCAGCAGCAGGAAGAAGTGGAACGCATGGAAGAGCAGCGCCGGGTGCAGGCTGAAGAAGCGGCACGTCTGGCTCAGGCTCAGCACCAGAGCGTGGATGGTTCCGACGACGAGCAGAATGATCATCAGCCACAAGTGCGTGACGAGCGTAAAGTCGGTCGCAACGAACCTTGTCCGTGTGGCAGTGGTAAAAAATACAAACAGTGTCATGGCAAGATTGCCTGATCCTGATTGAAACAGAGAGTCGCCCCAGGGCGGCTCTTTTTTTGTCTGTTGGTCTGCTGGTCAGTGTTTTGAGATTGCCCGCCCGTTTACAGAGAGGGTCATGGCTTTGTTGCTAAGCCCACTTTCTCTGATGAGTTTTTATAACACAATCTATTGCATATTTATGCTCAGCCTGATCTCGGATGATAACGGCCGGGCGCAGCTAACTCTGGACTTTCACATCTTGAGCGATAATCTAGTCGGTCAATAGTGAGCTCCGAGTTCTAATGCACAGGAATTTATATGAAACGTATTCATATCGTCGCAGGGATTATTTTTAATCCCGACCAATCACACATTTTTATCACTAAGCGTCCGGATAACCTGCATAAAGGCGGTTTCTGGGAATTTCCCGGCGGCAAAGTTGAAGCGGGTGAGTCAATTGAACAGGCGATGACGCGCGAACTCAACGAAGAGATTGGCATTGAAGTCACTGAGCAGGCGTGTTTCGAGCACCTGGAATATGACTATCCGGAAAAATCACTCAAGTTTGATTTCATCCTGGTGACGGCGTTTAACGGCCAGCCTTACGGACGTGAAGGACAAAGTGGGCAGTGGGTTAAAGTCGCCGATCTGAAAGACTATCCTTTCCCGGAAGCCAACGTGCCCGTGCTGGAGCGCGTGCTGAGAGAATTCGCTTAACGCTCAGCCACAGTAAGTGCTAGCCACAGCCAGCGATAGTTGATAGTTTATCGTTACTAGCAGGAACCATCGTGCTGTGCACGAATGAACAAAAGAATGGAGAATACGCAATGGTAAGAATTGCGATTGCAGGCGCTGCCGGTCGTATGGGCCGTAATCTGGTTAAAGCGACGCATCATAACCCGCTGTCTACTGTGGGTGCGGGTTCAGAACGTCCCGAGTCATCTCTGGTGGGGGTCGATGTCGGTGAACTGTGCGGTGAAGGCCGTTTTGATGTTGCCCTGGTCGACAACCTGGAGCAGGTGATTGACCAGTTTGACGTCATTATTGATTTTACCGCCCCGGTCAGCACGCTGGCTAACCTGGAGTTGTGTAAAAAACATGGTAAGAAGCTGGTGATTGGTACCACAGGTTTCAGTGAACAAGAGCGCGCGCAAATTGATGAAGCTGCTAAGCTTATTCCAATCGTGATGGCACCGAACTACAGTGTGGGTGTTAACCTGGTGTTCAAGCTGCTGGAAAAAGCGGCCAAAGTGATGGGTGATTACTGCGATATCGAAATCGTCGAAGCGCATCACCGTCATAAAGTCGATGCGCCGTCCGGCACTGCTATCGGCATGGGTGAAGCGATTGCCGGTGCGATGGGCAATAAGCTCAGCGATGTGGCTGTGTATGCCCGTGAAGGTATTACCGGCGAGCGCAGCCGTAACGAAATTGGTTTTGCCACTATCCGCGCTGGCGATATTGTCGGTGAGCATACTGCGATGTTTGCTGATATCGGTGAGCGGGTTGAGATCACCCACAAAGCGACCGACCGCATGACCTTTGCCAATGGCGCCGTTAAGGCTGCGATCTGGCTGGATGAAAAATCAGCGGGTTTCTACACCATGACAGACGTGATCGGTCTTAACGATCTCTAATTACATAATTATGCGCCAAGACCCCTTGGCGCATTCGTTTCCTTTCTGTTAAACTCAGCAAAATCATCTCATCCTTTTTTAGTCTTTCCTGACTACTTTTCTGCTTATTATTTTAGTTTGAAGTAAAAAATGGAATGTAATCGATTTTTTATGTGTTAAAAAATCCAGATTATCGTTTGCCTCAATCGGGATAGCAAAAAAAACGCCAAGATTGACTCTGTGTGGCTGTTTTTTATTCAATTCTGCATAAGTTAATTCTCAAACCGGCCAAAACATGTAGTTTTGCTGTGTTTGAGTGAATTTTTCGTTGTAACAGGTCAAATTCCAATTTTATTTTTGAACAATTATTGACAGAAGTCACGGTGATAATTAGAATACCGCCAATTTGTCTGATATGCCCTAAAGCAAAGTTAAAATGCGAACAGGAAGGCAAATATGCAGTTTAATTTAAAATTTTTGCATTTTTATTCTGGAGGTTGTCTTGAGTAAATCAGCACTGTTAGTCCTGGAAGATGGGACAGTGTTCCACGGAATTTCCATTGGAGCAGATGGTTCGTCCGTTGGTGAAGTCGTTTTTAATACCTCGATGACGGGGTACCAAGAAATCCTCACTGATCCTTCCTATTCTCAACAAATCGTTACCCTTACTTACCCTCACATTGGCAATACCGGCACCAATGCCGAAGATGAAGAATCATCCCAGATTCATGCACAAGGCCTTGTGATCCGCGATCTTCCTCTTATCGCTTCTAACTTCCGTAGTGAACGTTCCCTTTCTGATTACCTTAAGTCGCAAAACATCATCGGCATTGCGGATATCGATACCCGTAAGCTGACTCGCATTCTGCGTGAAAAAGGTGCTCAGAACGGTTGCATTCTGGCAGGCGATAACCTGGATGAAGCTCTGGCGCTGGCAAAAGCACAAGAGTTCCCGGGCCTGAAAGGGATGGATTTGGCGAAAGTAGTAACGACGAAAGAAGCTTACGAATGGAAGCAAGGTTCATGGACGCTGGAAGGCGGACTGCCTGAAGCGAAAGATGACAGCGAACTGCCGTACCACGTTGTGGCTTACGATTTCGGTGCGAAACGTAACATCCTGCGTATGCTGGTTGACCGTGGCTGTCGTCTGACTGTGGTTCCGGCTGAAACGTCTGCCGAGGACGTTCTGGCGCTGAATCCGGATGGCGTGTTCCTGTCGAACGGCCCGGGTGACCCTGAACCATGTACTTACGCTATCGAAGCAACCAAGACATTCCTTGAAAAAGGTCTGCCGGTCTTCGGTATCTGTCTGGGCCACCAGATTCTGGCACTGGCCTCAGGCGCTAAAACGGTCAAGATGAAGTTCGGTCACCACGGTGCTAACCACCCGGTGAAAGATCTGGATCGTAATGTCGTGATGATCACCTCGCAAAACCACGGTTTTGCGGCCGATGAAGCGACTCTGCCGGAGAACCTGCGTGCGACTCATAAATCGCTGTTTGATGGTTCACTGCAAGGTATCCACCGTACGGACAAGCCGGCATTCAGCTTCCAGGGTCACCCTGAGGCGAGCCCGGGCCCACACGATGCGGCACCGCTTTTCGACCACTTCATTGAATTGATTAAACAACACCGCGCTTAATTTGGAGTAGTAAACAATGCCAAAACGTACTGACATTAAAAGCATTCTGATTTTAGGTGCTGGTCCAATTGTTATCGGTCAGGCTTGTGAGTTTGACTACTCTGGCGCGCAGGCGTGTAAAGCGCTGCGTGAAGAGGGTTACCGCGTTATCCTGGTCAACTCTAACCCGGCGACCATTATGACTGACCCGGAAATGGCGGATGCGACTTACATCGAGCCAATCCAGTGGGAAGTTGTGCGTAAGATCATCGAAAAAGAGCGTCCGGATGCGATTCTGCCAACCATGGGTGGCCAGACGGCACTGAACTGTGCGCTGGCGCTGGAAAAACATGGCGTGCTGGAAGAGTTCGGCGTGGAGATGATCGGTGCAACGGCGGATGCGATTGATAAAGCAGAAGACCGCTCGCGCTTTGATAAAGCGATGAAATCTATCGGCCTGGAGTGTCCACGAGCCGATACCGCGAAGACAATGGAAGAAGCATACCGCGTGCTGGATATGGTGGGTTTCCCATGTATCATCCGTCCTTCGTTCACTATGGGTGGTACCGGCGGCGGTATCGCTTACAACAAAGAAGAATTTGAAGAAATCTGTCGCCGTGGTCTGGACCTGTCGCCAACCAACGAGCTGCTGATTGACGAATCTCTGATCGGCTGGAAAGAGTACGAGATGGAAGTGGTGCGCGACAAAGCGGACAACTGCATCATCGTGTGTGCGATCGAAAACTTCGATCCTATGGGTATCCACACTGGTGACTCGATCACTGTGGCACCGGCCCAGACTCTGACTGACAAAGAGTACCAGCTGATGCGTAACGCATCTCTGGCGGTTCTGCGCGAAATCGGCGTAGAAACCGGTGGTTCAAACGTACAGTTTGGTATCAACCCGAAAGATGGCCGTATGGTTATCATCGAGATGAACCCGCGTGTATCGCGCTCTTCTGCACTGGCCTCAAAAGCGACCGGTTTCCCGATTGCAAAAGTCGCCGCCAAACTGGCAGTCGGCTTTACGCTGGACGAGCTGATGAACGACATCACCGGCGGTGCAACTCCGGCGTCGTTCGAGCCGACCATCGACTACGTTGTGACCAAGATTCCTCGCTTTAACTTCGAGAAATTTGCGGGTGCTAACAACCGTCTGACCACGCAGATGAAATCTGTCGGTGAAGTGATGGCCATCGGCCGTAACCAGCAAGAATCACTGCAGAAAGCACTACGCGGTCTGGAAGTGGGTGCTAACGGTCTGGACGAAATGGTCGATCTGGATGCTCCGGATGCACTGACTAAGATTCGTCACGAGCTGAAAGACGCAGGTGCCGAGCGTATCTGGTACATTGCTGATGCATTCCGTGCCGGTATGTCGGTCGACGGTGTATTCAACCTGACGAACATCGACCGTTGGTTCCTGGTTCAGATTGAAGAACTGGTACTGATGGAAAATGACATCAAAGCGGGTGGCTTTGCCGGTCTGACTGAGACCACACTGCGCGCGATGAAGCGCAAAGGCTTCTCGGATGCTCGTCTGTCTGCTCTGCTGGGCGTAGCGGAAAGCGAAATCCGCCGTCTGCGTGACCAGTTCAACATTCACCCGGTTTACAAACGTGTGGATACCTGTGCCGCTGAGTTTTCATCTGACACTGCGTACATGTACTCATCTTACGATGACGAGTGTGAAGCGAACCCGACTGACAAAGACAAAATCATGGTTCTGGGCGGTGGTCCGAACCGTATCGGTCAGGGTATCGAATTTGACTACTGCTGTGTGCATGCGTCACTGGCGCTACGTGAAGACGGTTACGAGACCATCATGGTGAACTGTAACCCGGAAACCGTATCGACTGACTACGACACGTCAGACCGTCTGTACTTTGAACCCGTGACTCTGGAAGATGTACTGGCCATTGTACGCGTTGAAAAACCAAAAGGCGTTATCGTGCAGTACGGCGGCCAGACTCCGCTCAAACTGGCGCGTGCGCTGGAAGCGGCAGGTGTGCCTATCATTGGTACCAGCCCGGATGCGATTGACCGCGCAGAAGACCGTGAGCGTTTCCAGCACGCGGTTGAGCGTCTGGGTCTGAAACAGCCAGAAAACGCGACCGTGACTGCAATCGAGCAAGCGGTTGAGAAATCAAAAGAAATCGGCTTCCCGCTGGTGGTTCGTCCTTCTTACGTGCTGGGCGGCCGTGCGATGGAAATCGTATATGATGAAGCAGACCTGCGTCGTTACTTCAACGAGGCGGTGAGCGTATCGAACGAGTCTCCGGTTCTGCTGGACCGTTTCCTGGATGATGCAACCGAAGTTGACATCGATGCTATCTGTGACGGCGAGCGCGTTGTGATCGGCGGTATCATGGAGCACATTGAGCAGGCAGGTGTTCACTCTGGTGACTCGGCATGTTCTCTGCCAGCGTACACGCTGAGCCAGGAAATCCAGGACAAGATGCGTGAGCAGGTTGAGAAACTGGCGATGGAACTGGGCGTTCGTGGTCTGATGAACACGCAGTTTGCGGTCAAAGACAACGAAGTTTACCTGATTGAAGTGAACCCGCGTGCGGCCCGTACCGTGCCTTTCGTATCGAAAGCAACCGGTGCACCGCTGGCGAAAATCGCTGCGCGTGTCATGGCTGGCCAGTCTCTGGAACAGCAAGGTTTCACCAAAGAGATCATTCCACCGTACTACTCAGTGAAAGAAGTGGTGCTGCCTTTTAACAAGTTCCCGGGTGTTGACCCGCTGCTTGGCCCTGAAATGCGCTCTACCGGTGAAGTGATGGGTGTTGGTGCAACGTTTGCTGAAGCTTTCGCGAAAGCGGAACTGGGCTGTGGCAACGTGTACCCTGAAGGTGGCCGTGCACTGCTGTCTGTGCGTGAAGGCGACAAAGAGCGTGTGGTTGACCTGGCTTCTAAGCTGGAGAAACTGGGCTACAAACTGGATGCCACTCACGGTACGGCTGTGATTCTGGGCGAAGCGGGTATCAACCCTCGTCTGGTCAACAAGGTACACGAAGGTCGTCCGCACATTCTGGACCGCATCAAGAACAATGAGTACACCTACATCATCAACACGGCTGCCGGCCGTCAGGCGATTGAAGACTCAAAAGTTCTGCGTCGCGGCGCTCTGGCTGAGAAAGTGAACTACACCACAACGCTGAATGCGGCGTTTGCAACCTGTATGTCTCACACTGCGGATGCCAAAGCGAACGTAACGTCAGTTCAGGAACTGCACGCACAAGTGCGCGCTGATCAGGCTGCAAAAGCATAACGGATAACAATACGGGTAAGTAAAACTTATCTGACAACCTCATTGCCCGCTCATCTGAGCGGGCTTTTTTATTTCCTGTCGCTATGACTCAGTTTGGTAGCACAGCTGAAAGCTTGTCTATTTTTTGCGACAACGGCATCACTTGCTCATCTTCGTTTCTACTTTCCCTACTATTAATGTGGGATTTATCATAAAAACAACAAACTTTACTGATTGAATTGTCAATGTGGCTAGTTCCTCCTTACTGAACGGAGTGATGAGTCATGCTGAAACGTTTCGTCATTATGTTGTGCTTACTACTGACCGGATGCAGCAGTCAATGGATCGCCAGGAGTGATATCGATGGCACGATAGAGCAAAACAACCAGAAAATATTTATTGGAATTCCGGTACTTGCCAGTTTAGAAGGTTCGATGGCCAGGTTGGATGAAAGCTGGATACTGACAGCGAAACACAACCGGGTCATTCTGGCTCTGCAGGGCAGAGAAGTTTACTACCATCCTTACTGCGATATTGCACTGGTCAAAAATGCCGGCACCATTTCTGTTGCGGTAGGTATGGTGTTTAATGGCCAGGAAATCCTGCATGTCGGCTATCCGATAGGACTGCCTCTGTCGGCGAGCAAGGGTAAGTATGTCGGCGATGTATTTGTTCAGGGCTGGGACGGATGCCAGATGTCGGCCACAACCGGTGTCGTGTCCAGCGGTATGTCCGGTGGCGGGGTTTATAATGATCATGCTGAGCTGATTGGCATCAATCATGGTTATGTCTCGGGCAGTGTCCTCTGGCCGAACGGAGAGCAAGCCTCTCATCCGGCGGTGTTTGTTTCTTTATATGCCGTGAAAGACTGGCTGCAACAGGTAACAGGCAAAGATTACTATCGTTAATCGCGCTACGGGATTTTATCGTTGAATATTAGGAATGGATCATTTTCTTTCAATTCGCTGTTAGCGGACGGGGCGCAGTGGTAGCGTGTAGCCTTTCTCGTCTCAGTTTTGGAAGTTCATGGAAGTCTCGTTAGATATTTTAGCTCTGCTGTTTGTGGTCGCGGGTGTGGCCGGGTTTATTGATGCGATGGCCGGAGGGGGAGGACTCCTGACCGTGCCGGCTCTGCTGGCGGCCGGGGTGCCGCCGACTCAGGCTTTGGCGACCAATAAGCTGCAGAGTTCGTTCGGTAGCTTTTCCGCCAGCTGGTATTTTATCCGTAACGGCATTGTCAGCCTCAAAGATATGCGCCTGGCGATTGTGTGTACCTTTGTTGGTTCTGCCGCCGGTGCTGAGCTGGTGCAGGTGATAGATGCCTCGCTTTTGACCAGCCTGATCCCGCTGCTGCTGATTGCTATCTCACTCTACTTTCTGCTGGCACCGCAAACTCGTGCTGATTCAGGTAAAAAGCCTCTGCCGGAAGCGCTGTTTGCGTTTTGTGTCGGTGGCGGAGTCGGCTTTTATGATGGCTTCTTTGGCCCGGGCACAGGGTCAATTTTTACCGTATGTTTTGTGGTGCTGGGCCATTTCAGTCTGGTGGAAGCCACCGCACGTACCAAGGTACTCAACTTTACCTCCAACATTGCCGCGCTGACCTTTTTCCTGATAGCCGGTCTGCCTATCTGGCAGCTTGGCCTGACGATGGCCGTCGGCGGCTTTATCGGTGCCCGCCTGGGCGCGAAAGTGGTGATCAGTAAAGGCCAGCAGTGGATCCGTCCGCTGGTGATTGTGATGTCGATGCTGATGGCGACCAAGCTGTTGTGGGAACAGCACTCTCAATGGTTGCTATCAATGTTCTGACCCTTTGCGAGCGGTAGCTGGTCGCGCGTACACAGATGTGAATTGGGCGAAACAGCGGCGCCAGCTCGGCAAAATAGTGGCAGTAGCCCGGCTCTATTTTCAATGCATTGACGATTGATAAAGGCACCAGCGCCGGAGTCATTCCGCCCAGCGCCAGTTGGGCGGCGGCGGTGTAGGAGTCCATTTCCATTACCGGCGTGATACCGAGTCGTTCCAGGATCGCGGCCTGGTAGGTATTGGCCGGATTGTTCAGATCGTTGGTCACCAGCTCAGCCGGCAGACCGCTGAGCGGGCTGTGACTGACAATACAGAATGGCTCGTCATACAGGTGAAAAGCCATCAGGCCGTGATTGCCCGGCAGATAACCGGCGCAGAAGCCTAAAGTCGCTTTACCGGACTGGACATGTTCAACGATACGCGGGGTATGGTGGGTGGTGATGGTAAAATGCGGGTCGCGTTGGCGAAACTGGCCCATCACCTTGCTAAGGTAACCGGCCACCAGAGTTTCCGAGCAGTCGAGGCGGATCTGGGTGTTATCTTCCAGCGCCTGCTGCTCGAAAATCATGCCGCGCAGTTCGTTAAAGGTCGGGCCGATATTGGCAATCAGCTGCTCGGCTTCGGCAGTCAGTTTGACCTGGCGGCCAGCCGGAGCAATCAGCTTTTTACCCAGTTTTTTTTCCAGATTTGC
This sequence comes from Vibrio sp. ABG19, assembly GCF_029962385.1. Taxonomy (NCBI): domain Bacteria; kingdom Pseudomonadati; phylum Pseudomonadota; class Gammaproteobacteria; order Vibrionales; family Vibrionaceae; genus Vibrio; species Vibrio sp. ABG19. The sequence goes on from NZ_CP071708.1 coordinate 1,840,355, forward strand.
AATCCGTTTGCTGACCGCAGACTGGCTGATATACAGCTGACTACCGGTACGACTCATGGTTTTTTCTTTGCTCAGTACCAGCAAAGTTTCAATGCCTTCCAATAGCATGGGCTTTCAATGACAATCAGGAATAGATAGTCCTATTGTACCCTAAGCCACCAATGAGTCTATGTCGCAGCGCACACCAAGCAGCACTGACCTTATCTTTGACCGCTTTGGCTGGCACTTACTCCGGATAATGATTACGCTGCGCCGGGTCGGCAGAGAAATATTCGATGAATTCCCACTCTGTTCCGCTCGGGTCGAAAAAGTACACCCGGCGCCGGTACGCACTGTCTTCACTCAATTCATTGGCACGATAGCCGGCGGCAAGCAGGCGCTGCTCCACAGCGTGGCTGTCATCGACCACAATACCGATATGGTTAATACCGACATCGACATAAGGGGTGCGGTCCGGCTCAGTGCGCTCGACGACTTCTTGCAGGGCGATGTAACTGTGCTCTGTACCGATATGACACCAGCGATAGCGGTTTTGTCCCTGATGACGCACGGTAAATTCCGGCACAGCAGTCTGTAAAAACACAATCGCCTGATCTAAATCGGCGACGGTGATATTGGCGTGTTCGACATAAGCTGACATGACATTCTCCTGGTTATTATCGGTCTGCTCTTTCAGCTTAGTCGTAAAACTGATTAAGTAAACATTTTACTTTATTTAATTGCCTGGGCTGGGTGAGAAATTCGTCTGGTGGCGGAAAAAGCAGGATAAAGCAATAAAAAAAACACCGTTTAAGGTGGTTTGCGACGCAGCGTTAAGCCACTGCCAGCGGTGATGGCTGGCGTTAGCGGGTCAGAGCAAACGTTGGCAGGGATAAGTGCCAGCGAATCGCACCGAGGCGGATAATCAGGGTCGACAGGGTACCGGAGATAAACGCGGTCGAGCTGTCGTAGCCCATCGCCAGTGCAGTGGTATGGAATACCCCGCCGATAATACAAGCGGTGGCATACACTTCACTGCGCAGTATCATCGGGATTTCGCGCGCCAGCACATCCCGGATAATGCCGCCGCCACAGCCGGTGATCACGCCCATGATGATCGCAATCATCGCCGATTCCTGATACATCAGCGCTTTTTCCACTCCGGTGCCAACAAATACCGACAGGCCGATGGCATCGCACACCGGCAGAATCCACCACGGCAGACGCTTCGGGCGGCGTACCACAATCATCATCACAATACAGGTGATCAGGATCACCCACAGATAAGTGGTATCCCGTACCCAGAAGACCGGGGTAGCGCCCAGAGCCATGTCGCGGATCGTGCCGCCGCCGATGGCGGTGACGCTGGCCAGTACAATAACCCCGAACGGATCCATTTTTAACCGTCCGGCTAAAAGTACGCCGGAAATGGCGAAAACTGCAGTACCAAACATATCGATCAGAAAGAGCAGTGAAGTATCCAAGATGTCGTTCGCTTTGTTAGATCTGTGAATAAAGGTTCGCCGGATGGTAGCCGCCACGACATAACCTGCGACCTTTGGCTGCCTTAAGCATAACCTAATCTGGTCACAGCCGGTTTATCGGCGGATAACATCCTGCGAGTGATGTATTTATGGGGCGCAGATTGTAAGGGATTTTTGCTGATCCTGTTACTGATTTCGCACCTGATCAAAATAATCACACACCTGTTTGATCGCATTGAGCGTACGCGGGGTCGGGCGGTTGATCCAGTCCGAATTGAGTGACCAGACATGGCGCTCTGCTACCGCCGGCAGTTGTTCTGACCAGCGCCACCACATGGTGCCGTTGGCCATTGCATGCTGGGAGGTGAAAATCACTTCCGGCTGGGCGACCAGCACCTGCTCGATACCTATCTGCGGGTAGGGAGACGGGCTGTCCTGAAACACATTTTCACCGCCGCAAAAGCGGAACACTTCCGTCGGCCAGCCGTTTTGCGCCAGAGTAATGATTGGTTTCTGACTGAGCTGATAAAAGTAGCGCACTGGTCTTGCATCGGCATAGCGGGCACGCAATTCGCTGAGCTGCTGACGGAAATCGGCTGCGGCCCTGGCACCGACCGACGGATCATCGGCATACTGGCTCAGCTTGTCGATATTGTTGGCAATACTGTCCAGATCGCCGGTTTCTGAATAGTAAATATTGAGGCCGAGCTGTTTGAGTTTATCCAGTTCGCGTGCCGGATTACCCGACGGCCAGGCCAGCACCAGATCCGGGTGCAGAGCCAGAATACGTTCGATCTTGATGCCCTGATAGTTGGCCACTTTCTCTATTTTCCGCGCGGCTGGCGGGTAGTCGCTGTGTTCACTGACCGCCACCAGCTTATCGCCGAGGCCGGCGGCAAAGGCGATTTCGGTTGCGTGCGGTGCCAGGCTGATAATCCGCTGCACCGATGAGGCCTGAGATTGAGACGAGGCGACCTGAGATTGAGACGGGGCGGCCTGACACCAGGCGCTGAAACAGATAAGGCTGAGCGTCCAGAGGCGCATTTAAACTCCTTGATGAATCAATACCAGCACGGCACTTTCTGCCACAATCCAGGCGAAGATGCGCCAAGCCAGCAGTTTATGTACCTGCGCCAGATGAATGGCTGACGGGGCTATCCGACCGCCAATTTTAACCCGCACCGCTTTCTGCTCGCCGTAAATGGCTGGTCCGCCCAGCGACAGCTGCAGTTTGTTGCCGACGGCACACAGCAACCAGCCCGGCCCGGGCAGCGGCCAGGCGCGGCTTTGTGCCAGCGTGGTCGACAACACTTCTGTGGCTTTGCTGCCGCACACCACAAACAAACTGAACAGGCGCAGCGGAATAAATTCCAGTATTGCGACCGCGTGCACCACTGGTCGTCCGAATGGCTGAAAACGGGCGCGGGACGGTGACCAGGCGCGAGACAGTTCGACCATCAGGCGATAGAGCAGGGCGCCAACGCCACCGAGTAATCCGTACCAGAACAGTACGCACACCACATTGCGGCCAAAACCCATCACTATGGTTTCGGTGCCGGCCTTACCCAGCCCCAGAGGTGACAGGGTGGAGGTATCGCGGTTGACGTAAGGCATCAGCAGGCTGCGCGCCAGCTTTTTATCTTCGCGTGCCAGAGCCTGACTGAGCTGATTGGCGAGCTGCTCCTGGCTGCGCCAGTCCAGCGCCAGCAGCAACAGGGCCATTTCAAACAGCTGTGGCTGCCAGACCAGTGGTTTAAGGGCAATCAGAACCGCCAGCGCCGGCAGGATCATCAGCATCCAGGCTAAGGTACCGGATAACTGACTCTGAGCGTAATTGGTTTGGGTGTTGACTTTACTGGCCAGCAGATCGGCGAACTTGTGCCACAGCGTGACCGGATGAGCACCGCGTGGGATAGGCAGGATCAGATGAAATAACAGCGCGCCCCACATGACCAGGAGCGCACCGTTGGCATACAAAGTATGAAATATCTCGTCCATGAGCGTGGCTTTACTTCAGCAGTTCCACCATTTTGATCACCATCTCTGACGAGCTTTGCGCTGCCAGTGGCAGGAACTCGTCAAAAGACATCGGAGATTCTTTATCGGCCACATCCGAGATAGCACGTACCACCACAAACGGCACCTGGAACTGGTGACAGGTCTGGGCAATAGCCGAGGCTTCCATTTCAACCGCGATCACTGACGGGAAGTGGCGACGGATTTCTGCCTGACGTTCCGCGCTGCACACGAACGCATCGCCGGTACAGATCAGGCCGCGAACCGCATGTTTGTCCTGCATGGTGGCCAGCGCTTGCTCTGCCACCGCCATCAGCTTGTCATCGGCTTTAAACGCGGCTGGCTGGCCAGCCATCTGACCGATTTCGTAGCCGAATGCGGTCACATCAGCATCGTGATGGCGAACTTCAGTTGAAATCACTACATCGCCGACGTTGAGGGAGGAGTCAAAACCACCGGCTGAACCGGTATTGATCACGACATCCGGCTGGTGCTGGTCAAGCAGGATCGCGGTACCGACCGCAGCGGCCACTTTACCGATGCCCGATTGCAGTACCACAACGTCTACGCCGTGCAGCTGACCGGTGTAATAGGTCGCGCCGCCTTTGCTGGTTTGCTGAACGTTCTCCAGGGCGTCTTTTAAAATCGCGACTTCCTGTTGCATTGCGCCGATGATGCCAATTTTCATGCAGAATCTCTTATATCAATTATGAAAAAACTGCGCAGAGTCTACCACGTTCTGCGCTGCTTGCGCGAGGCCGGGTTTATTCGTGTGAGGCCGGGTTTATTCGTGTATAGAGAAGCTCTAAGGCTGGCGCAGCATACCGGCAGCGGCCAGTTTCTCGCGCAGATTTTCGGCGCGGCGGCGGTTGACGCCAAAGTCACTGTAACCGACCCGCGATTCAGAGCGCACGATCAGGTGATCGTCACGCAGCCGGATCTCCAGATCATCGACGAAACGCAGGAAGCGCGTGGTGCACTCGATGCGCAGGTAGTTATCCTGTTTGTCGGCGGTTTTCGCCCCCTGCAGGGTCAGGGCGACCCGTTCAATCTGATCGAGCGTGACGCCCGGACGCAGGATAAAGGGCGCCAGGGCAAACTTGTCGCGGCTTTCCTGGGTGGAAACACAGTTGGGCTTATCACCGCAAGGGGTTTGGGTTTTGTCTGTCATTGGTGCGACTCCCTGACTGCACGCGCTGAGCAATAGCACGGCAACCAGCAGGATTCCCTCTCTTTGCATCGGCGCGGTCCTGTAACTTGATATGAGTGAAGATAAGCGGCCGCAAGGTCATCACGCTTAGCTTAGGTTTACCTCGCTTAGCTTGACTAAACCCAACGCCCTGAGCGCTGCAGCCGACAGTCCCTAGTATAAAACAAAAAGGATTCATCAATGATGAATCCTTTTGTCAAACAGTGAAGCGTGTAGCGCCTGACGCATGGCGACAGGCACTACGGCTATCGATCAGACCTCGAGGAAGTCCATGATGCCTTCGGCCGCTTTACGACCTTCATCGATAGCGGTCACCACCAGATCTGAGCCGCGTACTGCGTCACCACCGGCAAAGATTTTCTCATTGCTGGTTTGGAAGCGGAATGATTGCTCAGAAGGCGCTTTAATGCGGCCCCATTGATCCAGCTCGACCCCGAATGGTTCCAGCCAGCTCATCTGGTGCGGTTGGAAACCAAACGCCATGATAACGGCATCGGCCGCCAGCACGTGTTCGCTGCCTTCGACCGGCTCCGGACGACGACGGCCGGCGGCATCCGGTTCACCCAGTGCAGTTTTGACCACTTTGACACCGCTGACGTGGCCCGCGGCGTTGACTTCAATCCCCAGCGGCTGCAGGTTGAACATAAACTCAACCCCTTCCTCTTTGGCGTTCTTCACTTCGCGGCGTGAGCCCGGCATATTCTCTTCGTCACGACGGTACGCACAGATAACGTTAGCCGCGTTGTGACGAATTGAGGTCCGTACACAGTCCATTGCGGTATCACCACCACCCAGCACGACGACCTTTTTACCGGCCATATCGAGGAAAGGTTCGTTGCTTGGCAGATCCATCACTTTATAAGTGTTGGAAATCAGGAACGGCAGGGCATCGTACACGCCTTGCGCATCTTCGTTTTCCAGACCGGCACGCATGTACTTGTAGGTACCTACGCCCAGGAACACGGCATCGTACTCGTTGATCAGATCCTGCAGCTGGACATCTTTACCCACTTCGATGTTAAGGCGGAACTCAACCCCCATCTCAGTGAAGACGCGGCGACGGTTTTCCATCACGCCTTTCTCCAGCTTGAAGGACGGGATACCGAACGTCAGCAGGCCACCGATCTCCGGGTAACGGTCAAACACGACCGGTTTGACCCCGTTACGCACCAGTACGTCAGCCGCAGCGAGGCCAGCAGGGCCGGCACCGATGATCGCGACTTTTTTGTCGGTCCACACCACTTTCGACATGTCCGGTTTCCAGCCCATTTCGAACGCGGTATCGGTAATGTATTTTTCAATATTACCGATGGTGACTGCGCCAAAATCATCGTTCAGGGTACAGGAACCTTCACACAGACGGTCCTGCGGACAGACGCGTCCGCACACTTCCGGCAGGCTGTTGGTCTGGTGCGCCAGATCGGCCGCTTCCAGAATCCGGCCCTCGTTGGCCAGTTTCAGCCATTGCGGGATGTAGTTGTGCACCGGACATTTCCATTCACAATACGGGTTACCGCAATCCAGGCAGCGGTCCGCCTGAGCGCCCGCTTGCTGCTGGGTGAAAGGTTCGTAAATTTCTACGAATTCAATTTTACGCACATTGATCGGCTTCTTGGCCGGATCAACCCGGTTAACATCAATAAATTGGTATACGTTCTGGCTCATTACTTCGGCTCCTTCCAATTATTGTGCTTGAACGCGCAGTTCTGCAGAGCTGCGGCTTTGGTGACCGAGCAGGGTCTGTAGATCCGCAGACTGAGGTTTAATTAAGTAGAACTTCGGAATCCATTCATCAAAGTTCGCAAGAATGTTTTCAGCATGCACTGAACCGGTTTCTTCCAGGTGCTCGGCGATCAGACCACGCAGATGCTCCTGATGGATGTACAGCTCATTGAGCGACAGCGCTTCGACCGACTCGTCATTGACGCGGCCTGCGAAATCGCCGTTTTCATCCAGCACATAAGCAAAACCACCGGTCATACCCGCACCGAAGTTGACCCCGGTTGCACCCAGAATCGCGACGATACCGCCGGTCATGTATTCACAGGCGTTGTCGCCCGCGCCTTCGATAACCGCGATGGTGCCTGAGTTACGTACGCCGAAACGTTCGCCCGCTTTACCGGCCGCAAACAGCTTACCGCCGGTTGCGCCGTACAGACAGGTGTTACCGACAATGGTCGCTTCGTTACAGGTAAACGCGGTACCCAGATGCGGTTTGATCACAATCTTACCGCCGGCCATGCCTTTGCCGACGTAGTCGTTGGCATCACCGGTCAGGTACAGCTCTACGCCGCCTGCGTTCCATACCCCGAAGGACTGACCCGCGGTACCTTGCAGTACCACTTTGATCGGGTTAGCCGCCATACCGGCGTTGCCGTAACGTTTGGCAATTTCACCCGACAGGCGGGCGCCGACGGAGCGGTCAGTGTTAATCACATCATAGTACAGTTCAGTCGACTGCTGGTTCTCAACCGCTTGCAGCGCATCGTCGACAATCTTCTGGTTCAGTACCGCTTTGTCAAACGGTGTGTTTGGCTGGGTGCAGTACAGTGGCAAGTTATCCGGTGATAGCGGCGCTTCCAGAATACCGGACAAGTCCAGTTTGCTCTGTTTGGCGGTCATGCCCTGCACGGTTTCCAGCAGGTCAGTACGGCCAATCAGATCGGTCAGTTTCTCAACGCCCAGCTCCGCCAGGTAGCCACGTACTTCTTCGGCAATACCGGTGAAGTAATTGATGACCATTTCCGGCAGACCTTTGAAGTAGTCGCGGCGCAGGGTTTCGTCCTGAGTCGCCACACCGGTTGCACAGTTGTTGAGGTGACAGATACGCAGGAATTTACAACCCATCGCCACCATTGGACCGGTACCAAAACCGAAGCTTTCCGCACCGAGAATCGCACCTTTAATCACGTCCAGACCGGTTTTCAGGCCACCGTCCACCTGCAGGCGGATCTTGTGGCGCAGACCGTTGGCGACCAGTGCCTGCTGCGTTTCCGCCAGACCCAGTTCCCAAGGGCTGCCGGCATACTTAACCGACGTCAGCGGGCTGGCGGCGGTACCGCCGTCATAACCGGAAATAGTGATGAGGTCCGCGTAGGCTTTCGCCACACCGGTCGCGATGGTGCCGACCCCTGGTTCGGAAACCAGTTTGACCGAAACCAGCGCCTGCGGGTTAACCTGTTTGAGGTCGAAGATCAGCTGGGCTAAGTCTTCAATCGAGTAAATATCGTGGTGCGGCGGCGGTGAAATCAGGGTGACGCCCTGCACCGAGTAACGCAGCTTGGCGATTTCCGCCGTCACTTTGTGGCCCGGCAGCTGGCCGCCTTCACCTGGTTTCGCGCCTTGTGCGACTTTAATTTGCAGCACGTCAGCATTAGTCAGGTAATGCGGTGTGACACCAAAGCGGCCGGAGGCGACCTGTTTGATGCGCGAGTTACGCTCGGTACCGAAACGACGTGGATCTTCACCACCTTCACCTGAGTTTGAGTGACCACCGATGCGGTTCATCGCCATGGCCAGCGCTTCGTGCGCTTCCGGACTCAGGGCGCCGATAGACATTGCGGCTGAGTCGAAACGTTTAAACAGCTCGGTAGCCGGTTCAATCTGCTCCAGCGGCAGTGGCTTATCGGATTTTTTCAGTGTCATCAGGTCGCGCAGCATGGCTGGCGGACGCTGGTTCACTTGTTTGGCAAACTCAGCATAATCGCTGCTTGCGCCGGATTTGACCGCTTTTTGCAGTGTGCCGACCACATCCGGGTTGTAGGCGTGGTATTCACCGCCATGGACGTATTTCAGCAGACCACCGTGTTCAACAGTTTTACGTTTGGTCCACGCTTTGCGTGACAGGTTGAACAGATCCTGCTGGAAGTCTTCAAAGTTCGCGCCCTGAATACGGGTCGCCACACCTTTAAAGCACAGATCGACGATGTCGGTGTGCAGGCCGACCGCTTCAAACAGTTGTGAACAACGGTAAGAGGCCACGGTCGAGATGCCCATTTTGGACATGATCTTGTACAGACCTTTGTTGATACCGTACTGGTAGTTCTGCATCGCGTCGCGGTAGCTCTTCTCCAGCACGCCGTCATCAACCAGTTTGCCGACCACTTCGTACGCCAGGTACGGGTAGACTGCTGTCGCGCCAAAGCCGATCAGTACGGCGAACTGGTGCGGGTCACGGGCGGTCGCGGTTTCAACAATAATGTTGGCGTCACAACGCAGGTTGGCTTCCACCAGGCGGGTTTGCACCGCGCCGACGGCCATCGCGGCCGGGATCGGCAGTTTGCCTTCAGTCAGGGCGCGGTCCGACAGAACGATCAGCACTGTGCCTTCGCGCACCACCTGCTCGGCTTTATCACACAGTTCCAGCAGGGCCTGTTTCAGATCTTGCTGCTGCGGATCAAAGTTGATGTCGAGAATCGTATTGCGGTAATGCTGATCGCTCAGCGTCAGCAGCTGCTGCATGTCTGAGTAAAGCAGGACCGGCGAGTCGAAAGTCACACGATGGGCGTGGCCATCGGTCTCGTTAAAGACGTTCATTTCCTGACCGATACTGGTCGCCAGCGACATCACGTGTTTTTCGCGCAGCGGGTCGATCGGCGGGTTGGTGACCTGAGCAAATTTCTGACGGAAATAGTCGGTCAGCAGGCGCTCTTTGGAAGACAGCACCGCCATCGGAGTGTCATCACCCATAGAGCCGACCGCTTCCTGGCCCATATCGGCCATGACGCGCAGCACCTGATCCACTTCTTCACGGGTCACCGCAAACTGTTTCTGGTAGGTGTTGAGCTGATCTTCATCGAAGTTGCGCTCACCGACCTGATCATCCGGCAGTTCAGCAAAGCTTTTCAGCGGGTAGACGTTATTTTTCATCCACTCGCGGTACGGGTGACGGCTCTTCAGATCGTTATCGATCTCGGCCGATTGCCACAGTTTGCCCTTACGGGTGTCAATCACCAGCAGCTCGCCCGGACCGACGCGGCCTTTCTCGGCCACTTCATCCGGAGCGTAATCCCAGATACCGACTTCAGAGGCGAGGGTGATCAGCTTGTCTTTGGTGATCACGTAGCGCGCCGGACGCAGACCATTACGATCGAGGTTACACGCTGCGTAGCGGCCGTCAGACAGAACGATACCGGCCGGGCCATCCCACGGCTCCATGTGTTTGGAGTTAAAATCGTAGAACGCGCGCAGATCGTCGTCCATATCCGGGTGATTCTGCCACGCAGGCGGCACAAGCATGCGCATGGCACGGAAGATATCCATACCACCGGCCAAAAACAGATCCAGCATGTTATCCAGGCTGGACGAGTCAGAACCGGTTTCGTTAACAAACGGGGCGGCACTCTTCAGATCCGGCAGCAGCGGCGAAGAGAACTTGTACGCGCGGGCACGGGCCCACTGACGGTTACCTTCGATGGTGTTGATCTCACCGTTGTGCGCCAGATAGCGGAACGGCTGAGCCAGCGGCCAGCGAGGCTGAGTATTGGTTGAGAAACGCTGGTGGAACAGACAGATCGCGGATTCCATGCGCAGGTCTGCCAGATCAAGATAGAAACGTGGCAGGTCCGCCGGCATACACAAGCCTTTGTAAACAATGACCTGAGTTGAAAGCGAACAGATGTAGAAATCTTTGTCTTCGCTGATCTGTTTTTCGATGCGACGACGGGCGATATACAGGCGGCGTTCAATATCACGCTCGCGCCAGCCAGCCGGGGCAGAAATGAAGACTTGTTGAATATCAGGCAGGGATTCCGCGGCGATCGGACCCAGTACCTTCGGATTGGTTGGTACGGTACGCCATCCGGATACCGTGAGTGTTTCTTGCGCCAGCTCTTTATTAATGATGTCGCGCGCAGTCTGCGCTTTTACAGGATCTCTGCTCAGGAAGATCATACCAACCGCGTATTGCTTACCCAGCTTCCAGTGCTGTTCTTCAGCCATCAGGCGCAGGTAAGAATCGGGTTTTTGTAGCAGGAGACCACAGCCATCACCGGTTTTTCCATCGGCAGCAATACCGCCACGGTGAGTCATGCGATCGAGAGCAGAAATCGCGGTGCGAACCAATTTATGACTAGCCTGACCTTCCATGTGCGCGATCAAGCCGAATCCACAGTTGTCTTTCTCAAGACTTGGATCATATAGAGCCATTGCAATTCTCCCTTTTGCTTCTCTGTCATCCAGACAGTAAATGACTAACTATTCGTTCGTATTGTTATAATTTAAATAATTATGAAAATTAAGTGACTAAAAACTTAACAATTCGAGACAGTCTATTTATCACTGAATTCACAACCTATAGCTTATTGTGAAAAAGGTCAAGTTTTTGGTGAATAATCATGTCTGTCAGCTATTTACCAGCTATTACTCTGTTAATTGTCAATAAATTCAAATAGATAGGAATGGTGGTGTTACAGGTTTTTAACAAATAACTCTCAGCGGATGAGAATCACATAAAAAAGGCTAGCAGAGACTGCTAGCCAAATAGGAACAATAGGAAGGATCTTATGGTGTCTAAATTAAGGCTCGCAGAGAATTGCTTCTGTCGAGCCTTAATTTCTGGACTTTTATGCTGAAAGCATCAGTGAGTCCGCTTTTGCCTCTAAATGGGTATTACCCATCAGGTAAGCGTCAACCGCACGGGCAGATTCACGGCCTTCGTTGATACAACGTACCACCAGAGACTGGCCGGTACGCATATCGCCTGCTGCGAATACGCCTTTTTGGTTGGTGGCGAAATCCTGGGTCGCCACGTTGCCGCGCTCATCCAGTTTAATGTCCAGTTGAGCCAGCACGCCGTGTGGTTCCGGATGCAGGAAACCCATGGCCAGGAACGCCATATCACACGCAATCACACGCTCGCTGCCCGCGACTTCTTCAAAGCCCGGACGTTCGCCAGGTGCGGCGTCTTTCCACACGATGTCGGCAATGCGCAGACCGGTCACTTCGCCTTTATCGTTGCCGATAAATTCTTTGGTCAGAATATTCCAGTGACGCTCACAGCCTTCTTCATGGGAAGTTGAGGTGCGCAGAATCATCGGGTATTGCGGCCAAGGCATGTTTGCCGGGCGCTTTTCCGGTGGCATCGGCATGATTTCCACCTGAGTGATGCTGGCTGCGCCGTGTCGGTTGGACGTACCGACACAGTCAGAGCCGGTATCACCACCACCAATGACCACCACATGCTTGCCTTTGGCGTGAATTTCTTCCGTCTTCAGGTCCATGTTGTTGGCACGGCGGTTGTTCTGACCCAGGAACTGCATCGCAAAGTATACGCCATTCAGTTCACGGCCCGGGATCGGCAGATCACGCGGTACGGTTGAGCCACCGGTCAGCAGCACGGCATCAAATTCCTGACGCAGTTGCTGAGCGTTCACATCGACACCGATGTGCTGGTTGACTTCGAACTTGACGCCGGCTTCCGCCATCAGATTAATCTTACGATCGATGACATCCATGCTCAGTTTGAAATCCGGGATACCAAAGCGCAGCAGACCACCGACTTTCTCATCCCGTTCAAATACCGTCACTTCGTGGCCGGCACTGTTGAGCTGCTCGGCTGCGGACAGGCCCGCCGGGCCTGAACCGATGATCGCCACTTTTTTGCCGGTGCGGCTGCGTGGGGTTTTCGGTTTGGCGTAACCTTCTTGGTAGGCACGCTCCACGATGGTCTTTTCGATGTTACAGATGGTGATCGGGTCCTGGTTAATGCCCAGGACACAGGCACTTTCACACGGAGCAGGACACACACGACCGGTAAACTCCGGGAAGTTGTTGGTCGAGCTCAGAATGTTCCACGCTTCTTCCCAGCTGTCACGATACACCGCATCGTTAAACTCAGGAATGATGTTACCAATCGGGCAGCCGTTATGACAAAACGGTACGCCACAATCCATACAACGGGATGACTGCTCGTTGATCTTGCTGCCAAACTCGTCGTTGAGAACAAACTCTTTGTTGTTCTTGATACGCTCTGCCGGGTCGATCTTCTGTGGTAGTTCACGACCAAATTCTAAAAATCCAGTAGGCTTACCCATTACACTGCCTCCGCTTCTGCTGTTGCTGCTGCTTCCTGACGCTGCTTCAGTACCGCTTTGTAATCACGCGGCATGACCTTAACCATATCGGCCAGGTTATCTTCGAAGTTGTCCAGGAACGCTTGTGCAACGTCACTTCCTGTGAACTCTACATGTTTGGTCAGCATCTCTTTCAGGAGTGCTTTGTCTTCGGCTTCGATCGGATCCAAGTCCACCAGCTCAGCATTGAGCTTGGTTTCGAAGTCGCCTGATTTGTTCCACACGTAGGCGGTACCGCCACTCATACCGGCGGCGAAGTTACGTCCGGTTGCGCCCAGAATCACAGCCACACCACCGGTCATGTATTCACAGCCGTGGTCGCCCACGCCTTCCACCACCACCTTGGCGCCTGAGTTACGTACACAGAAACGCTCACCTGCCAGACCGCGGATGTAAGACTCACCTGAGGTCGCGCCGTAGAAACAGACGTTACCGACCACGATGTTATCCTGAGCCACCAGGCTGGAGTTGCGATCCGGATACAGCACCAGCGTACCGCCGGACAGGCCTTTACCCCAGTAGTCGTTGGCATCGCCTTCGACTTCGAATTTAACGCCTTTGGTCAGGAAGGCACCGAATGACTGACCTGCACTACCGTTGAACTTGACGTTCATTGGCTGCGGCAGACCGGCATCTTTGTACACTTTCGAAATTTCATTCGACAGCATGGTACCGGTACTGCGGTCGGTGTTGATGATCGGCAATTCAGCTTCAACTGCCTGGCCGCTGTGCAGCGCCGGTTGGGCAATTTCGATCAACTGGCGATCCAGCACGCTTTCCAGCTGGTGGTTCTGCTGAGTCTGACAGTGAATACCGTCGCCGGCACGTGGCGGCTCGATAAACAGCAGGGTCGACAGATCCAGGTTTTTGTACTTCCAGTGACCGACTTCTTCGCGCACTTTCAGTTTCTGGGCCTGACCAACCATCTCGTTGATGGTGCGAAAGCCCAGCTCCGCCATGATTTCACGCAGACCTTGCGCCATGTACTGGAAGAAGGTCACCACGTCTTCTACGCGGCCGTCAAAGCGCTCACGCAGGGTCTTGTTCTGGGTTGCGATACCAACCGGACAGGTGTTTTTATGACACTTACGCATCATGATACAGCCTTCAACCACCAGGGCCGCCGTCGCCACACCCCATTCCTCTGCACCCAGCAGAGTAGCGATCGCGATGTCACGCGGGGTTTTCATCTGGCCGTCAGCCTGAACCACGATACGGTTACGCAGACCGTTTTTCAGCAGTGTCTGGTGCGCTTCAGCCAGACCCAGTTCCCACGGCAGACCGGTGTGACGGATGGATGAAATTGGCGATGCACCGGTACCACCATCGTGGCCGGCAATCAGCACGACATCAGCTTTCGCTTTCGCCACACCAGAGGCAATCGTACCGACGCCTGCGCCGGACACCAGCTTAACGTTGACACGGCCTTTACGGTTGGCGTTTTTCAGATCGTAGATCAGCTGCGCCAAGTCCTCGATAGAGTAGATATCGTGGTGCGGCGGTGGCGAGATCAGACCGACGCCCGGAGTGGAGTGACGCGTTGCACCGATCCAGTCATCGACTTTGTCGCCCGGTAGCTGGCCACCTTCACCCGGTTTTGCGCCCTGCGCCATCTTGATCTGAATCTCTTCAGAGTTGGTCAGGTAGTAAGAGGTGACGCCGAAACGGCCTGACGCGACCTGTTTGATCGCTGAGCGTTCCCAGTCGCCGTTCTCTTTTGGCGTAAAGCGGATTGGGTCTTCACCACCTTCACCAGAGTTTGATTTCGCGCCCAGACGGTTCATCGCCACAGCCAGGGTCGAGTGCGCTTCGTACGAGATAGAACCGAACGACATCGCACCGGTCGCAAAACGTTTCACGATGCTTTCAATCGATTCCACTTCTTCAATCGGAATGGAACCGGCCGGATTCTTAACGAAGTCCAGTTGGCTGCGCAGCGTGACGGCTTTGTCGCCCTGACGGTCGACTTCAGCGGCGTACTGCTTGAACTGAGCAAAATCTTTGTTACGGGTCGATTTTTGCAGCAGGTGGATGGTTTCCGGGTTGAACAGGTGTTTTTCACCACGCTGTTTCCACTGGTAAACACCGCCCACATCTAGAATTTGCAGCGGGATTTCACGGGTCGGGTAACCGACACGGTGACGAACCAGCACTTCTTTGGCGATATCATCCAGCGTCATGCCCTGGATACGGGTCACGGTGCCGGTGAAGAATTTATCCACCACGGCTTTGCTGATCCCCAGCGCTTCAAACACTTGCGCGCCGCTGTACGACTGCAGGGTCGAGATGCCCATTTTCGAGAAAATCTTCAGCAGGCCGCCATTGATACCTTTACGGTAGTTGTCGAAGTACTGCTCGACAGAAACGTCTGCGTCGAGTTTCTTGACGCGCTGCAGATCAACGATGGTCTCGGTGACCAGGTACGGGTTGACCGCGTTGGCGCCGTAACCGACCAGAGTTGCAAAGTGGTGGGTTTCACGCGCATCGCCGGTTTCAACCACGATGCCACATTTAGCACGCAGACCTTTACGGATCAGGTGGTGGTGCACGGCACCGACTGCCAGCATGGCCGGAATCGCCGCGTGGTTTGAGTTCACCGCGCGGTCAGTCAGAACGATAATAGAGTAACCGTCAACCACCGCATCTTCGGCGTACTGACAGATACGTTTCAGCGCGCGTTCCAGCTTACCGGCGTCTTCGCTGGCCTGGAATACGATGTCGAGGGTTTTCGCCTGCAGGTGCTCGTTGTCGATAGCACGCAGTTTTTCCAGCTCGGCGTTAGAGATGACCGGAGATTCCAGCTCAACTTTACGGCAGTGCGCCGGGCTTTCTGCCAGCAGGTTCTGGTCGCGACCAATGTAGGTATTGAGCGACATCACCATGCGCTCGCGGATCGGGTCGATCGGCGGGTTGGTGACCTGGGCAAACAGCTGCTTGAAGTAGTTAGACAGATGCTGTGACTGATGTGACAGTACGGCAACCGGCCAGTCCGCACCCATCGAACCAAGCGGTTCGTAGGCGGTTTTCGCCAGAGTCAGGATGATGTCGTTGACTTCTTCGCTGCTGACACCGAACGATTGCTGACGGTGCAGCAGACGCTCCGGTGAAGGCTGGCTGTGGACGTTGTCTGAAGCTGGCAGTTTTTTCAGGCTCAGCAGGTTGTCTTCCACCCATTTCTGGTATGGCTGCGCATTGGCGATGCCATCTTTAACTTCTTCATCAGAGATGATGCGACCCTGTTCCAGGTCAGCGACGAAGATACGGCCAGGTTGCAGACGACCACGGTGTTCCACGTTTTCCGGAGCGATTTCAACGACGCCGGACTCGGATGCCATGATCAGGAAATCGTCTTTGGTCACGGTATAACGGGACGGACGCAGACCGTTACGGTCCAGCGTTGCACCAACCTGTACGCCATCGGTAAAGCACACCGAAGCCGGGCCGTCCCACGGTTCCATCACGTTGGCGTGGAACTGGTAGAAAGCGCGACGCTTCGGATCCATGTTTTTGTTTTCCTGCCACGCTTCCGGAATCATCATCATCAGGGCGTGTGGCAGGCTGCGGCCTGACAGTACCAGCAGTTCCAGCACCATATCGAAGCTGGCTGAGTCTGAACCGCCTTCCTGACAGATTGGCAGCAGCATGTCGATTTCAGCCTGGGTGAACAGGTCTGACTGCAGGATAGCCTCGCGTGCCTTCATCCAGTTCAGGTTACCGCGTACGGTATTGATTTCACCGTTGTGGGCAATGTAACGGAAAGGCTGCGCCAGGCGCCATTTAGGGAATGTATTGGTAGAGAAGCGTGAGTGAACCAGCGCCAGCGCGGTCACCATGGTCGGATTTTGCAGGTCGAGGAAGTACTGCGGTACCTGCTCGGTGGTCAGCTGACCTTTGTACACCAGCGTCTTGTAAGACAGTGAGTTGATGTAGAAGTCGTCGCCAATGTTCGACACGCTTTCCAGACATACGCGTACGGTGTAGTTACGCAGAACGTACAGTTTACGCTCCAGCTCGTCCGCGTTCATGCCCGGACCGCCGGAAATAAACACGTGCTCAAATTGCGGTTCCGTGCTGAGCGGATCAGCGCCCAGCATTGAGTTGTCGGTTGGCAGAACACGGTAACCGATCACATCCAGATCCAGGCGCTTGGCATTGCGCTCGAGGATTTCGCGGCATTGGGCGCGTTTGTCTGCGTCTTTCGGGAACAGTACCACACCGACACCGTATTTATCGAACGCCGGTAGCTTGATGCCCAGTTTAACCGCTTCTTCCAGCAGAAACTCGTGCGGTTTCTGCAACAAGATACCTGCACCATCACCGCTGCACGGGTCACAACCCTGGCCGCCACGGTGTTCCATACGTGCCAGCATATCCAATGCCTGAGTCACGACTTGGTGAGATTTACGGTTCTTCAGATGAGCAACAAAACCGATACCACAAGCGTCATGCTCCAATTCCGGAGTATAGAGACCTTGTGAACTTTGCTCTTGATCTACCATAGATACATCCTTCCAGTTCAAGCGGACACAATTAAGCCAAGGCAAGCCCCAGCTGTGTATCCTGTCCTTTAATTGTTATGAATCTAAACCAGCCAGTGTGGCCGGTTCGCTTCCTTTCCGTCTCTCACAGGAAAAGTTTTGTGAGAAAAACAATCCTTAGTGATATCCCTTTTATCGAACCACTTTCCTAGTGGTTTATATAGGTAGGCGCGGAATATCACCGATAATTTGCGAAGTTTTGTGTTGTAAACTAATCAAAAAACCACGCAAAACTGTAAGTATCCTACAATTTTGTTGCACGAAAATGCAACGAAAAGTGTCCTTTTTGGGGCGTTTTTTTTGTTTTCAAATGCATAACCTGTATAACACGAATGCAACAATAGTGAATAAAGGCAGTTTTTAATGAATGTTTATTGATTTCTGCCAGAGAAAATTTGCCCTCATGTTCCTAATATTTCAGCCAAAATTTGTAATTTAATTACATAAATCGAAGTGAGATTTATTTTCATTTGTGAACAACGGAAAAGTAAGGGTTAGCATGCAACTGCACCAGTTAGTCAATACCATCGGCCAGGATCTGCAGCGCCGCTACGGCGAAAAAGTGCATAAGCTGACTTTGCACGGCGGATTCAGCTGTCCGAACCGTGACGGCACCATCGGCCGCGGCGGCTGTACTTTTTGTAACGTGGCCTCGTTTGCCGATGAACAGAGCCAGGTCAAAAGCATCGCTGAGCAGTTACACGACCGGGCCGGTGAAGTGCGGCGCGCGAAAAAGTATCTGGCCTATTTTCAGGCCTATACCAGCACTTATGCCGAAGTACAGACCCTGAAGAGCATGTACGAACAGGCGCTGCAGACGGCGGATATTGTCGGCCTGTGTGTCGGTACCCGGCCCGATTGCGTGCCGGATGCGGTGCTGGAATTGCTGGCCGGTTATGTAGCGCAGGGCTATGAAATCTGGCTCGAACTTGGCCTGCAAACCGCCCGGGAGCAAACATTGAAACGCATTAACCGCGGCCATGATTTTGCCTGTTATGCAGAGATGACCGGCCGTGCCCGCGCGCTAGGGATTAAAGTCTGCACCCATATGATCGTCGGCCTGCCTGGCGAGAGCCGGGCCGATAACCTCACCACCCTGGATAAGGTGCTGGCGGTCGGGACCGACGGCATTAAGCTGCACGGCCTGCACATTGTTGAGGGCAGCACCATGGCGAAAGCCTGGCGTGCCGGTCGTCTGCAGGCGCCGCAGCTGGATGATTATGTCGCTACGGTCTGTGAGATGATTCGCCGCACTCCGCCTGAGGTGGTGTTTCATCGCGTCACCTCGGCAGCGCGGCAGCCGACCCTGCTGGCGCCGCTGTGGTGTGAAAACCGCTGGCTGGCGATGACGGCCATCGGCCGTACTCTGGACCGGGATGGCGCGCAGGGGTCGCTGCTCGGCCGGCCGTTTCATCTGCCGTAGCACTCGTTTTCATCTGCCGTAGCACTCGTTTTCATCTGCCGTAGCACTCGTTTTCATCTGCTGTAGCACTATTTTCATCTGCCGCAGCGCTCGTCTTACCCTGATATAGCACTCGTCTTCCTGTCCCGGCGTTGCGAGCGGCCGGGCTCCGGCAGCGATTGTCTCCTTATGGCTGAAATCGCTGCTCATTGCTCCGATTTTTCAACGGGTTGTGAAGCCAATGGCTGACGCCTGACCTTGAAACACGTTAGACTAGTCGCTGCGGGCAATGGCCCCGTGCGGCCTCAAGCCGTCGAATTTTTGCTGCGGAGCATTGAATGAAACCGATGAAGAATCTCGCTCAGTATTACGTTGACCTGTTGGTGAAACTGGGCATTTTACGTTTTTCTATTTTGCTGGCGCTGGCCCTGGTTGCGCTGGCGGTGGTGGTTCAGGTCGGGATCACCCTGGCTCTGAATGGCTATGTCGACGATATCGATATTGTACGCTCGGTGTTTTTCGGCCTGCTGATCACACCGTGGGCGGTCTATTTCCTTTCCGTGGTGGTCGATCAACTGGAAGAGTCGCGCCAGCGCTTATCTAAACTGGTGTCGAAGCTGAAAGACATGCGCTCCCGTGACCAGGAGCTCAATCAGAAGCTGCAGATGAACATCGTCAAGCTCAATCAGGAGATCGAAGAGCGCATCAAAGCGGAAGAAGCGCGCGAGATGGCGATGGCTGACCTGGAAAATGAGGTGTTTCAGCGTGAGAAAACTCAGATGGAACTGGCTGAGCGTACTGCGCTGCTGCGCTCGTTTATCGATGCGTCACCGGATTTGATTTACTACCGTAACGCCAAAGGCGAATTCTCGGGCTGTAACCGTGCGATGGAAGAGCTGACCGGCAAACGCGAAAGCGATCTGGTCGGTCTGACGCCGTGGGATGTGTACCGCAAAGAGATCGCCCAGTCGATTGTCGAAACCGACCAGGAAGTGTTCCAGAATAACCGCTCGCTCACCTATGAGCAGTGGCTGGAATATCCGGACGGACGCAAAAATTACTTCGAGCTGCGTAAAGTGCCGTTTTACAGCAAAGAGGGCCGCCACCTCGGGCTGGTTGGTTTCGGACGCGACATCACCGAACGCAAACGCCATGAAGAGTCGCTGGAAAAAGCCAGCCGTGACAAAACCACCTTTATTTCCACCATCAGTCATGAGCTGCGCACTCCGCTGAACGGTATTGTCGGCCTGAGCCGCATGCTGCTCGATACACCGCTCGATCCGGACCAGCGTAAGCATATGCAGACCATTAACGTCAGCGCGGTGACTCTGGGCAATATCTTTAACGATATCATCGATATGGATAAGTTCGACCGGCGTAAACTGGAGCTGTTCCCGGCACCGCTCAGCTTTGAGGAGTTCGTGGTTGAGCTGGAAAGCCTGTCGGCTCTGATGGCGGAGCAAAAAGGGCTGCGTTTCGATCTGGAACGTCTCACCGATCTGCCGGCGCTGGTTGAGGTGGATGCGACCCGCCTGCGTCAGGTGCTGTGGAACCTGATCAGCAATGCGATGAAATTTACCAAAGAGGGCGGGGTAGTGATGACCGTCAGCGCCGATATTGAAGATGGTCAGGCTTACATCGTGATGGACATTGAAGATACCGGCATCGGCATTCCGGAAGCAGAACTGGATAAGATTTTTGCCATGTATTATCAGGTTAAGTCCGGCAAAGACAACCTGCATGCCGTCGGCACCGGTATCGGCCTGGCAGTCTCACGTCAGCTGATTAACCTGATGGGCGGTGATATCACGGTCAGCAGCGAAGAGGGCTTTGGCAGCACCTTTACCGTCAGCATCTGTGTACCGCTGGCCCAAGAGAGCGAGCCGCAGCAGGGCCCGCTTGAGCATAAGAGCCTGAATATCTTTATGGTCGAAGACATTGAGCTCAACATTACCGTAGCACGTTCGCTGCTGGAAAGCCTGGGTCATACCGTGTCAGTGGCCATGACCGGTGAAGA
Source organism: Vibrio sp. ABG19 (assembly GCF_029962385.1). NCBI lineage: Bacteria > Pseudomonadati > Pseudomonadota > Gammaproteobacteria > Vibrionales > Vibrionaceae > Vibrio > Vibrio sp. ABG19. The sequence goes on from NZ_CP071708.1 coordinate 1,861,073, forward strand.
GGCCAAACAGAAATTCGATCCTGCGGCCTTTGATCTCGCCTTCCTTGATATCCAGTTGCCGGACATGACTGGCTTTGACGTCGCCCAGTATTATCGCGCGACGTACCCTCAGCTGCCGCCGCTGGTGGCCCTGACCGCCAACGTGCTGAAAGACAAAGCTGAGTATCAGCGCAAAGGTATGGATGAAGCGATTAGTAAGCCATTGTCGGTGAAGGCGGTGCAGGAAGTGATCAATAAACTGGTTTATCAGCATACCGAAGTCCCCCAGGAGACTAATATGCCGACAGAAGCGCCGCAGGATGGTCATGATGAGCTGTATAACCGCCTGCTCGATCTCAGTATGCTGGAGTCATATGTTGAGATTGTGGGCCCGCAGCCGGTGCTCGACAGCATTGAGATGTTTGAGCAGATGATGCCGGACTACATCGAGATCCTCGACTCCAATATGGTAGCGAAAGATCAGGATGGTATCGTTTCGGAAGCGCACAAGATCAAAGGGGCGGCAGGGTCAATTGGTCTGAAACACATTCAGAGTGTGGCGCAGAAAGCGCAGTCGCCGGATGCGCCGGCCTGGTGGGAGAATATTGAAGACTGGGTCGATGAAATTAAAAACGAGTACCTGAACGACATTGAGGTATTAAAACAGTGGTTAGCGCAAAGGAGATAACATGAAGAAATGGCTTTTATTGTTGGCGACCTTAGGTTTAGTCGCCTGTTCGACCCCGAATGTGAACTGGCAGCAGGGCAACCTGGCCATGATTGAACAAACGGCGATTCAGCTCGAGAGTAATCTCTGGACCGATCAGATGCCTAAAGCCGGCGCCGGTGCGCAAAGCCAGAATCTGAACGGAACTTTGCGCCTGGAAACGTCCGATCAACTGCCAGCCGATCTGACGGTCAGTGAGATCGTGATTAAACAGGGCGACTCGATGTGGATCATTGATGGTGACATGGTCGAGCTGCGCACTGAGAGTGATAACCGCTGGGAAGTGGTGTTCCAGAGCGGCAGTGAAGTGAATATCGACCGCAGCGTCAGTGTCGCGCTGGGTCTGAGCGACAGTCAGGGCGAGATCTGGCTGGTGCAGCACAAAGTGAGCATTGATAAAGTGTACTGATACTGACCGATCTGCGGCTAACAAAAAAGGTTCATCGCGGCTTTCCGGGGAAAGCCGCTTTTATCTTTAAAAAAAAGTAATCGATATCTCGGTAACCGTAGCCCATTCGTTTGATTAACTTTATTTTGTTGTTTATCCCTTCGAGCGTACAGGTATTGAGTGGGTAGCTTGCAGAAGCAACGATGCCATGAAGATACGGTTTGAGCTTTCTCGCGAAGTCCATAAGCGGCTTGATCCCGCTTTCTTGAACTTGCTCCCACCATACGTCCCATAAGTCTTCCGCTTCTCTTTCCGACTGGCACCTCCATAACTCTTTAAGCTGAGAGCCAAGTAAATACGTCACCATTAAGTCCTTGTTCATGCTCAGTATCTCACTCAGATAGCTCTCCTGCTTACCGTCTAAATTAGCTCTGTTTTTGAGGAGAACCCAGCGTGAACGTTTCACCCATTGGCGCGTTTTCTTGTCCTGTTTGAGTTGATTAGCTTGGTCAACTCTGACTCTATCCATCACTTCCCGGCCAAATTTGGCGACCACGTGGAATAAGTCGTACACAATGCGGGCGTTAGGACAATGTTGCTGCACTTCAAAGTCGAAAGCCGTATTCATATCCATTGCAACCGCTTCTATGTTCTGGCTATGCTCACCGAGTAATTCAAAGAAGGGACGGATATCTTTTCGGCTGCGTCCGACGCCTATCCAAAGCACTTGATGCGTCTTAGCATCCGCGATAACAGTGGCATAACGATGTCCCTTGAAGAGAGCAAACTCATCCATGACCAGTTGTCTCAGCTCTGCCCAGTTAACCTCTGGCACCACATGTTGCAGCCGACGCTTATCTATCGCCTTAATCGTATGCCAATGAACCCCCGTCATCTGGGCAATATGTTTGATAGGAAGAAGAGGCAACAACTGCTCAATGTAACTTCTTAAGCGGTTAGTCAGGCGAGCAAAAGGTTCAAGCCAAGAAATAGATTCGGTTTTGATACCGCAGTCAGGGCACTTGATACGCCTTGTTTGTAGGGATAGCTCGACGGGTACGCCGAGAATCATCGCTTCCTTAATCGTGCGCCACTGATAATCATGTATGGCTTGAACATGTTGCCCACATGAACATCGAGCAGTTGTGCTGGGTTGGAGAGTAATCGTGATGAGAGAAGACGTTTGTACAGACTTTACGACATGAAAGCCTTCCCAGAACGATGATAGGAAAGTATGATTCGGCATGAAAACGGTAGTTTGTGTAAGGTTGTGTTTGGCGATGTAACCTTATCACTTACTACCGTTTTTGTTTTAAGTTCCCGCTAATCCGCGATGAACCACAAAAAAGCCTCTGCTAATGCAGAGGCTTTTTCATCTTTGTGAGCTGGTGAGGCGAGATCCGGTGCTGCATAAGGTCGTTATGGCAGCGGCGCTGACACCTGCTGGCAGAGCCTGGATTACTCTTCCAGGTCGCCGCAGAAGCGGTAACCTTCACCATGGATAGTGGCGATGATTTCCGGCGTACCGGTTACCGATTCAAAGTGTTTACGAATGCGGCGGATGGTAACGTCTACAGTACGGTCATGTGGTTTCAGCTCACGACCGGTCATTTTCTTCAGCAGATCCGCACGAGTCTGGATCTTGCCCGGGTTTTCACAAAAGTGCAGCAGGGCACGGAACTCTGAACGTGGCAGCTTGTAGCTGTCGCCGTTAGGATTGATCAGTGAACGGCTGTTGATGTCGAGAACCCAACCGTTGAATTCGTATTTCTCAACCGAGCGTTTTTCTTCGTGGCTGCTGCTGGCGTTCATCGAACGGCTTAGCAGATTACGGGCACGAATGGTCAGCTCGCGTGGGTTAAACGGTTTAGTGATGTAGTCATCTGCACCGATTTCCAGGCCAAGAATTTTGTCAACTTCATTGTCGCGACCTGTCAGGAACATCAGGGCTACGTCCGCTTGCTCACGCAGTTCGCGAGCCAGCAGCAGGCCATTTTTACCTGGCAGGTTGATATCCATAATCACCAAATTAATGGCGTTATCGGTCAGCACATGGTGCATCTCTTCACCGTTACTGGCCTCAAAAACAGCGTAGCCCTCTGCTTCAAAAATACTCTTCAGAGTGTTACGAGTCACCTGCTCGTCTTCAACGATAAGAATCTGCGGGGTTTGCATTGGCGGTACCTAAACTTGTGAAAAAAATGTGCTAATAGAACTTATTCTAGGCAAAAACATAACATACAAGTAATTTTATGTTGATAATAAACCAAAGATTTTCGTGATTATGCTGACTTTGGTTGCCCGCCTTCCATGGATAACACTAGCCATTGAGATCCAATATCCCACTGGTTCTACTAGTCTTTAAAACGAATTCTATAATGTTAACAGCTTGCTAACAACGGCCTGATGTTAATTCCAACAACTTTGTTGATTTATATCAAGGGTTGAAATGTAACAGATATGAATAGTAATAACGAGTTGTAAAAAGACGAGAATGAGCACTATCGACCCAAGATTATGGCAGGCTTACCAAAATGTCTGTTTTTGCTTTGAAAACGAGACGTTATTTGCCTCTTTTGCGGTAATTACCGCATGGAACCCGAAAAGTATTCGGTTGTCAGACAGTGAGAATTGCGTAAATAATCAACGTTTACAGCAAACCATAGCCAACTATGATTGGAGTAGAGTCCGGGTCGGCGACCCAAGGTTTGACTGGTTTGAAGACAGTTTTGCCGTAGCCATGCCTTTAGCTGCAGCGCTGCAGCTGGCCACTGAGTTTGGCCAGAATGCGATTTACTATATCAGCGACGGCGAGTTGTGGCTGCACGCTTGTGTGCCTCATCAGGCGTATTGCCTGGGCCCGCTGCGCGATAAATTACCATAATAAGCCCAGCAAGAATCATGGAGGAATGATGAGAGATATAACACCGGATATTTGTGATAAATACCAATCCAAGGTAACGCTGCTTGAGTTGCCACTGCAAAACTTTGGCATGCGCAGTGCGTTCTGGGGCGAGATTGTCACCGTACGTTGCTACCATGATAATTCTAAAGTCAAAGAAGTCCTGAGCCGTAATGGTAAGGGTAAGGTGCTGGTGGTCGACGGCCACGGTTCTTGCCGCAAAGCGCTGATGGGCGATCAGATTGCCATCAGTGCGATTGAAAATGAGTGGGAAGGGGTGATCATCAATGGCGCAGTGCGTGATGTGGTGACCATGTCGCAAATCGATTTAGGCATTAAAGCGCTGGCCGCCTGTCCGTTCAAAACCGAGAAACGCGGTGCCGGAGATATCAACGTCAGCCTCAATATCCACAATCAGATGATTCATCCGGGCGATTACATTTATGCCGATTGGAATGGTGTGCTGCTCTCCCAGCACCAACTGGATTTAAGCTCTCTTTGAGTCAGACTGACTGAGTCCGATTGACGTCAGAAACGAAAGCCGATACCGACCTCAATGCCTTGCTGCCACTGCTGATAATCCAGTGTGGCACGCAGGTCGAGATTGTCTGACAGACGCAGGCTGCTGGAGAGTTCGGCTGAGAGGGAGTCATTGCCATTCTTACTGTCATCATCACTGCGGTTGAGGGAGTACACGGTACTTTTCAACGATACCCGCTCGGTCAGTTGATAGCGCACGCCGCTGAGAAAACCATTTTCTCCGCCGTTAATCGATGAATTGACCCGCGCACCAACATACAGGTCGACATCGCGAAAAATGTTGTACATGTAGCCACCATCAATCACCCAACTGTCAAAGCCCTGATTGTCCTGTTCGGTGGTGAAAAACATGTTGTGTGGTGAGGTGACCTGCTGCGATGGCAGCGAGGGAAGGGTGATGGCTTGCGCCGACAAGGCGAAGGCGAGGCAAGATATGCCGAGAATGACTTTCATTCACCCCTCCTTATCATTTTTATCGTTGTCTGCTGTCCACTGCACTGCGTTTAAGTAAAGCACAAAATCGGCGGGGCTGCCGAAGAAATAATCTGATTCTGAATCATCAACCTAGCGTATACCCGCTTCGGCCATAAAGCAGTTATATGAATCATGATGATTTGAAGCTTTAGGCGATAATTTTGAAAAAGAGGCCAAAAAATCAAATTTTTCGTTGACTCTTTAAGCAAAAATAGGTTAAACGTAAGGGAACGCAAACACACGACTTACGCAAGAATTCATATGTTTACAAACAGCCTAGTAGTAATGACCACCACCATTATTATTACCGACATTACGCATGTTGGGGCAGGCTGCTGAGCGTAAAATTTTCGAAAAAAGGCCTGTACCCCAACCGGTACAGGCCTTTTTTTATACCAGTTTTTTACAATATTCGGAGGAAGGGATGCGAGTATTAAAGTTTGGAGGTTCATCGTTAGCTGATGCTGACCGTTTTTTAAGAGCGGCCGATATCATTGCCAACAATGCACAACAAGAAGAAGTGGCAGTGGTGCTTTCAGCGCCGGGTAAAACCACCAACAAGCTGGTGGCCGTGATTGAAAATGCACTGCGCAACGGCGAAGCTGAACTCCAGGTCGCAGAACTGGAAACGTCATTTCATGAGCTGTTTGCAGCGATTAAAGCGGTATTACCGAATATCGATGGTAAAGACTTCGAGCAGCAGGTCAGCACAGCCATGGCGCAACTGCGTCAGTATGTGCACGGCATGAGCCTGCTGGGCACTTGCCCGGATTATGTTAATGCCCGCATCATCAGTAAAGGTGAGCGCATTTCTATCCAGCTGATGAAAGCGGTGATGGAAGCGAAGGGGCTGGCCGCTAACCTGATTGACCCGGTGCAGTACCTGCTGGCCAAAGGCGACTATCTGGAAGCCATGGTGGATGTGGATGCTTCCACGCAGCGCTTTAAACAGAACCCACTCCCAGCCAATCACGTCAACATCATGCCTGGCTTTACTGCCGGCAATAAAAAAGGCGAGCTGGTGTGCCTGGGCCGTAATGGTTCTGACTATTCGGCGGCGGTACTGGCAGCTTGTCTGCGGGCTGATTGTTGTGAAATCTGGACCGATGTCGACGGTGTCTACAACTGTGATCCGCGTCTGGTCGACGATGCGCGTCTGCTCAAATCACTCAGCTACCAGGAAGCGATGGAACTGTCTTACTTCGGTGCGTCCGTTCTGCACCCGAAAACCATCGCGCCGATTGCCCAGTTCCATATCCCTTGTTTGATCAAAAACAGCTTCAACCCGCAAGGTCCGGGCACGCTGATTGGCCAGGATACCGGTGAAGATAAACTGGCGATCAAAGGCATCACTACCCTGAACGATCTGACCATGGTCAACGTCTCCGGCCCGGGGATGAAGGGCATGGTTGGTATGGCGAGCCGAGTGTTCGGCGCTATGTCTGCTGCGGGTGTGTCGATTGTGCTTATCACTCAGTCTTCTTCTGAGTACAGCATCAGCTTCTGTATTGAAGCGCAGCACAAAGCGCTGGCCCAACAGGCGCTGGCCGAGTCGTTCGAGCTGGAACTGAAAGATGGACTGCTCGAGCCGGTTGAGTTTATCGATGACCTGTCGATCATCACTCTGGTTGGTGATGGCATGCGCACCACACGCGGCGTGGCGTCACAATTCTTCGCTTCACTGACCGAAGCGCACGTCAATATCGTGGCGATTGCCCAGGGCTCGTCTGAGCGTGCGATCTCAGCGGTGATCCCGGAAGATAAAGTGTCGCTGGCGATCAAATCGTGCCACGAAAATCTGTTCAACTCGAAACACTTCCTCGATGTGTTCGTGGTCGGTGTCGGCGGTGTCGGCGGCGAACTGGTTGATCAGATCCATCGTCAGCAAGCGAAACTGGCAGACAAAGGTATCGTGATCCGCGTGTGCGGTCTGGCGAACAGCAAAGGCCTGCTGCTGGACAGTGACGGTCTGCCGCTGGAGCACTGGCGTGACCGCATGAACGATGCTTCAGAAGAGTTCTCACTGGCGCGTCTGATTGCCCTGGTGCAACGCAACCACATCATTAACCCGGTGCTGGTCGACTGTACGTCAAGCGATGAGATTGCCAGCCAGTATGCAGACTTCCTGTCGGCCGGTTTCCACGTGGTGACACCGAACAAGAAAGCCAATACGGCCAGCATGGCGTACTACCATCAGTTGCGTGAAGTGGCGCGCCACTCACGTCGTAAACTGATGTACGAGACCACAGTTGGCGCCGGTCTGCCGGTCATTGAAAACCTGCAAAACCTGATTGCCGCCGGTGATGAGCTGGAGAAATTCAACGGTATTCTGTCCGGTTCGCTGTCGTTTATCTTCGGTAAACTCGATGAAGGGCTTTCTTTCAGTGAAGCCACCACAGTCGCCAAAGAGAAGGGTTTCACTGAGCCGGATCCGCGTGATGACCTGTCCGGTATGGATGTGGCGCGTAAGCTGCTGATCCTGGCACGTGAAGCGGGTATGGTGCTGGAGCTGGCGGATGTGAATGTCGAGCAGGCTCTGCCTCCGGGCTTTGATGCGTCAGGCAGTGTGGAAGATTTCATGGCTCGTCTGCCGCAGGCGGATGCGTACTTCAAGTCGCTGTGTGATGAAGCGGCTAAAGAAGGCAAAGTGCTGCGTTACGTGGGTGAGATCAGCGACGGCCAGTGTCACGTGCGTATTGCGGTGGCCGATGAAAACGATCCAATGTTTAAGATCAAGGATGGCGAGAACGCGCTGGCATTCTACAGCCGTTACTATCAACCAATTCCTCTGGTACTGCGCGGCTACGGCGCGGGTACCGAAGTGACTGCGGCCGGTGTATTTGCCGATGTGATGCGTACTTTAGGCTGGAAATTAGGGGTTTAATCAATGAGTTCAAGTGATATGAGTGTCGTCGTTTATGCTCCGGCATCGATTGGTAATGTCAGTGTCGGTTTTGATGTACTGGGGGCCGCGGTGTCCCCGGTGGACGGCACTCTGCTCGGCGACCGCGTGATGGTCAAAGCGGGCAGCGCAGCGTTTACTCTGCACACGGCTGGTAACTTTGTTGCTAAACTACCGACCGATCCGAAAGAGAATATCGTTTACGACTGCTGGACTGTGTTTGCCCGCGAACTGGACAAAAAGCACATCGCACTCAAACCGCTCGACATGACACTGGAAAAGAATATGCCGATTGGTTCCGGCCTTGGCTCCAGTGCCTGTTCTATCGTGGCCGCACTCGATGCGCTGAACCGTTTTCACGGTCAGCCGCTGAATGAAACCGAGCTGCTGGCGCTGATGGGCGAAATGGAAGGCAAGATTTCCGGTGGCATCCACTATGACAATGTGGCGCCGTGTTATCTGGGCGGTGTGCAACTGATGCTGGAAGAGCTGGGTATCATCAGCCAGGAAGTCCCGTGTTTTGATGACTGGTACTGGGTGATGGCGTATCCGGGCATCAAGGTCTCCACCGCCGAAGCGCGCGCGATTCTGCCGGCGCAGTATCGTCGTCAGGATATTATTGCCCATGGCCGCTATCTGGCCGGCTTTATTCACGCTTGCCATACCGGTCAGCCTGAACTGGCGGCAAAAATGATCAAAGACGTGATCGCAGAGCCGTATCGTGAGAAACTGCTGCCTGGCTTTGCGCAGGCGCGTCAGTACGCGACCTCTGCAGGCGCTCTGGCCACCGGTATCTCGGGCAGCGGCCCGACCCTGTTCAGTGTCTGCAAAGATAAAGAAGTGGCTGAGCGTGTTGCGCGTTGGCTGGAACAAAATTACGTCCAAAATGAAGAAGGATTCGTGCATGTTTGTCGTCTCGACAAGCAGGGTTCGAAAGTGACAGGAAGTGAGCTATGAAGCTTTACAACATAAAAGAAAATGATGAACAAGTTTCCTTTGGCCAAGCCGTGCGCCAAGGGTTAGGCCGTAACCAGGGCCTGTTTTTCCCGTCGGAACTGCCTAAGTTTGATGACATCGATGCGCTGCTGGCGCAAGACTTTGTCGCGCGTAGCACCAAGATTTTGTCGGCACTGATTGGTGACGAACTGGCAGAAGAGCAGGTCAACGCTATGGTCGATGCGGCATTTCAGTTCCCGGCTCCGATTAAGTCAGTCAAAGACGGCGTGTACGCACTGGAGCTGTTCCATGGCCCGACTCTGGCGTTCAAAGACTTCGGTGGTCGCTTTATGGCGCAATCACTGGCTGCCGTCTCTGACGGCGGTAAAATCACCATCCTGACCGCAACGTCCGGTGATACCGGTGCAGCAGTAGCGCACGCGTTTTACGGCATGGAAGACATCAATGTCGTGATCCTGTATCCGAAAGGCAAGATCAGTCCGCTGCAGGAAAAACTGTTCTGTACCCTGGGTAACAATATCCACACTGTGGCGATCAACGGTGATTTCGATGCCTGTCAGGCATTGGTGAAAAAAGCCTTTGATGATGCTGAGCTGCGTAAGCAGATCGGTCTGAACTCAGCAAACTCGATCAACATTAGTCGTCTGATGGCGCAGATCTGCTACTACTTCGAAGCTGCCGCGCAGCTGAGCAAAGCTGAACGCGAAAACCTGGTGATCTCGGTACCAAGCGGTAACTTTGGTAACCTGACTGCCGGCCTGCTGGCGAAAGCACTCGGTTTGCCAATCAAGCGCTTTATCGCGGCAACGAATGCCAACGATACGGTGCCTCGTTACCTGCAAACCGGTAAATGGGATCCCAAGCCAACGGTTGCCACCACCTCAAACGCCATGGACGTCAGCCAGCCGAACAACTGGCCGCGTATCGAAGAGTTGTGCCGCCTGAAAGACTGGGGTCTGGAAACTCTGGGTAAAGGCGCAGTGCTGGATAACGAAAGTGCTGAATCGGTGAAAGAGCTGCACGCTCTGGGTTATTTGTGTGAGCCACACGGTGCAATCGCTTACCGCGTCCTGAATGAACAGCTTCAGCCGGGTGAAACTGGCCTGTTCCTGTGTACCGCGCATCCGGCGAAATTCAAAGAAGTGGTGGATGATATTCTGCAGTCAGATATCGAACTGCCGGCTCCTCTGGCCAAGCATGCGGCGATGGAGCTGCTGTCGGTGGATCTGGATAATGACTTCGACGCGCTGAAATCGCTGCTGGTTAATGTGCAGTCTTAATCGGCCGATACAGAGCGACGGTTTGTTCTGGGTGAGCAAATGAGTCGTTGTGCCACAGTAAATAAAAAGCGGTGCCTGGAGCACCGCTTTTTTGCATCTGGACTTTGTCCTGTGACTTAAGTGTCGGTCTGAGACTTACAGAGTCTCAGTAAAAGTACGCGCGATAACGTCGCGCTGCTGCTCTTGAGTCAGCGAGTTAAAACGCACCGCGTAGCCGGAAACACGAATCGTCAGCTGTGGGTATTTATCCGGGTTTTCGACTGCATCCAGCAGGGTTTCGCGTTTCAGGACGTTGACGTTCAGGTGCTGACCGCCTTCGATGCGTGGTGTGCGCTCAATTGCAATTTCACGGCTTTCGAACTGACCCAGTTCGTTTAAAGCCACCACCTGATCGGCTTGATAACCGGCGACAGCGGCAACGCAGCGCGCTTCGTTGGCTTCATTATCGATTAGCCAAATGGAGTTAAGTAGGTCATCATTAGCGGCTTGAGTAATTTGGATACCTTGGATCATTACAATCTCCTCGTTCACTGATAGGGCATGAATGGTTGTTAATTTTCAATGCGGGCTGAGCTTGATATTATATATCCAATATCCCTATTTATTGTATTGATTTAGGTCAATAAACAACATTAAGCCACAATTCAATAACGGTTAAAATGTTGATTATGATCAACAAAGCGTTTTAAAACATAGCAATGCTTTTCTGGTCGTAAGTACTCAAATTTATGTGAGAACTAAATATGTAGTAATTTTACTACATATTTAGTTCTTGGCGTGTTCTGCCTGGCCCGACATCAGGCAGTTAGCAAGTAGAACTGAAAGTGTGTAGTGATTGAATGACAAACAGTAATACCAACCTGACCACGAAATTTATCGGCGCGCATGTTTCGGCATCCGGCGGGGTCGATCAGGCTCCGTTGCGAGCGAAAGAGATCGGCGCCAACGCCTTTGCTCTGTTTACCAAGAACCAGCGTCAGTGGGTGGCCAAGCCGCTGGAAGCGTCCACTATCCGGGCATTCAAAGCCAACTGTGCCCGGCTGGGTTTTTCCGCTGAGCACATTTTGCCGCATGACTCGTATCTGATTAACCTGGGCGCGCCGGAAGAAGAAAAACTCAATAAGTCACGCGCGGCGTTTATTGACGAGATGGAACGCTGCCAGCAACTGGGTCTGACGCTGCTCAACTTCCATCCCGGCAGTCATCTGAAACAGGTTAGCGAAAGTGAATGTCTGGCCACGATCGCCGAATCGATTAACCTGGCTCATCAGGCCGTACCAGATGTGATTGCGGTGATTGAGAACACCGCAGGGCAAGGCACTAACCTCGGCTGGAAGTTTGAACATCTGGCGGAAATCATCGCGCAGGTGGAAGATAAATCGCGGGTCGGTGTGTGCTTAGATACCTGTCATACCTTTGCTGCCGGCTATGATCTGCGCAGTGCCCAAGCGTGCGAAGCGACCTTTGCTGAATTCGATCGCATTGTCGGTATGCACTATTTAAGGGCAATGCATATTAATGATTCAAAGTCGGCCTACGGTAGCCGGGTCGACCGTCACCACTCGCTGGGGGCGGGAGAGATCGGATGGAGCTGTTTTGAATACATAGCTAAAGATACTCGTTTTAATGGTATCCCATTGATTTTAGAAACGATCGACCCGGATCTCTGGGCGGATGAGATTCAGGCGCTACGCCATTTTCATCAGCAGGCGTAAAATATTCGGCTAATTTCTCTTTCTTGGCATTTTTCTTTCATTACATTTATATGTAGATGATGTTTCATCACTATGATTTTACCCATGCGCACTCGCCGTTGCGTGGCGCATGTTTGAATCATTGATGTTATAGCTGATATTTAAATAACAGATAAAGAAGGATGCCATTATGCAAGCAGTGACTCGTACCTCACTTACCATTTCATGCGCTACGCTCACCACGATTTCACGCGCCGTGCCACGTATGCCGGTACCAAACCGCCACGTCACCGGTCAGGGTCATCATCGTTCACCGCAACCGAGCAGACCCCATCATTAGCTGATGTTCTGCTGTCACACTGGGCCATGTCCGACGGCACTGACGTCTGAAGCAAAATCAGGTTACAATCACCTGCTCATTCAGACAGTAAGGAAGGTTTATGGCTCAGTCCCTGACGTGGCACGATGTCATCGGCAACGAAAAACAACAAGAGTATTTTCAGCACACACTGGCGTTTATTGAAGCCGAGCGACAGGCCGGCAAAGTCATCTTTCCTCCCGCGCACGATGTTTTTAACGCGTTTCGTTTCACTGAGTTTGACCAGGTAAAAGTGGTGATTCTCGGCCAGGATCCTTATCACGGGCCAAATCAGGCTCACGGGTTATGCTTTTCTGTGCAACCTGGTATCAAAACACCGCCATCCCTGGTGAACATCTATAAAGAGTTAGCACAGGACATTCCCGGTTTTACCATCCCGGCACACGGCTATCTGAAGAGCTGGGCTGAACAAGGTGTATTACTGCTCAACACGGTGTTAACCGTTGAGCAGGGCAAGGCCCACTCACACGCCAAAACCGGCTGGGAAACCTTTACCGACCGAGTGATTGATGCGCTTAATCAGCATGGTGACGGCATTGTATTTCTGTTGTGGGGCTCTCACGCGCAGAAAAAAGGCAGCATGATTGACCGTCAGCGTCACCATGTGCTGACCGCGCCGCACCCGTCCCCGTTATCCGCCCACCGTGGTTTTTTCGGTTCCGGACATTTTTCCAAAACCAATCAGATACTTGAGCAGCAAGGTTTAGCACCCATCGACTGGCAGCCACACTCTGACTGAGTTGGGTAAGATATCGTCTTTGGGCGATAATTGCGTTTTTTTCGACCAGAATCAAAGCGTGTCCCGGCTTCCTTATATACACTTACTTTAAGTAAGTGTACGGGAGACACACTATGATGATCGAGAGAATCAGACGCGAACACGGCTACATGACACGGCTACTGGCGATTTTGCGTAACAAGCTGCAATTGCTTAAGGATGAGCAGCCAATCAACTACAGCCTGGTCAAAGAGATCGTCGATTACCTGGCGACACATTCTGAAACGGTGCATCATCCGAAAGAAGACATTCTCTACCGCTATTATATGGACCATTACGGTGATAACCAATCGGTAGAGGACCTGGAGAAAGAGCACGTACGTCTGGCTGAGCAAACCCACGCTTTTGTCGATGTGGTTGAAATGATTCTGCAGGACGCGGTGGTGCCGCAGGATGTGTTTATCGAAAAAATGGAAAGCTTTATTAGCGCGCAGCGTCGCCATATGGAACTGGAAGAGCAGTCGATTTTACCGCTTATCAGCCGCACCTTTAGCGTGGAAGACTGGCAGAAAGTGGAAGAGCAATGGAGCCAGAATGAAGACGATCCAGTGTTTGGTGAAACCATTGCTGATCGCTTTACTCAGCTTGCGCGCCGGGTACGTAAAAGCGAATCCGAATGCACCTGATTCGGTAATGCCGTTGGGCGATAGCCAGGCTAAAGTCCAGACACTAAAAAGGCACCCAAGGGTGCCTTTGACGTCTCACTGGTTAAACTACATCATAGTTTGAGCTCATCAAGTTCCAGACAGACGTCCATGTCGAGCAGCTCTTTTTCCAGACGCTTTTTATCGCGAATGGCTTCGATCTCCCGCCACATTCGTTTGGCCGGTTTCGCACGGGTAGTGCGAATCTTGGTGATTTCCCTATCCAACATTTCATCAAAGTGCAAGTCATCCATAATCAAGCCTCATTGTTGTTGTCATCTCGCCATGAGTGCTGTCTAAATAGCACGTTTAGCCTCAGGCTAACTTTGATTTATTTCTCATTTGTTTCGTTTAGATGAATATTAAATGTGTTTTTTGTCTGAAATTCACAATTTCCATCGATTGAGGTGAGCAAAAAAGCAGCACTTGGAGTCACGCAAACGATAAAGTGGTCTGGGAAGGTTGTTAAAAAGGTGTTGAAGAGTTCGTGCGACAATCTGTGGTTGATGGTTTTTTGTGCGCTTGATTTAAAATTATGACTTTTTACTGACAAAATAACGTCGCTCTGCGCCTTATCCCTTTATTCTCAATGGATGAGATTGATTTTATGCAACCAGGCTTTTATGCTGTGTTTTTATCCTGATATGTTACGTAATTGCTGGTCTATTGTTCTGACTTTGTGTTATTTTTGATTGGTAACGTGTTAATGAATGGTGATTGTATAGTAAAAAATAACAATAAAATGCACTTTGCTGCATATTGATTTTTGCTATTGCAGCCTGCATTATCCGCCCGTCAAAAATTCGCTGATTTATTCTACTGGTCATCCCGACCGCGGAAATCACAACAAACGTATGCCATAACTCTGATAATTTCGCTGTTTGCGAAGATACGTTTGTGGTGCTGACGATCGGCTCAGATTAGCGCAATCACTCTACGAGAGGTTCTTGTGACAGACTTAATTAATTTGATGAACGATCTGCTTTGGGGATCAATTCTGGTTTATCTGCTGGTGGGTGTGGGCATTTATTTCACACTGCGTTTAGGTTTCATTCAGTTCCGTCATTTCGGCCACATGTTCTCAGTTTTGAAGAACAGCCGCAAAGAGGACAAAGCTGGTATTTCTTCTTTCCAAGCCCTTTGTACCAGTCTGGCTGCTCGTGTCGGTACCGGTAACATGGCGGGTGTCGCTGTGGCTTTGACCATGGGTGGTCCGGGTGCGATTTTCTGGATGTGGATGACCGCTATGCTCGGTATGGCGACCTCATTTGCAGAAAGTACGCTGGCGCAGCTGTACAAAACTCGTGATAAAGACGGCAATTACCGCGGTGGGCCAGCTTACTACATGGAAAAAGGCCTGGGCATGCGCTGGATGGGTGTCCTGTTCTCTATCTTCCTGATGATCGCGTTTGGTCTGGTATTCAACGCAGTACAAGCCAACTCGATCACGAACGCGATGACTACCGCATTTGGTTTTGAGCCGCTGCACATCGGTATTGTGATTGTTGTACTGTCTGCGTTTGTGATCTTCGGTGGTATCCGTAAGATTGCCCGCACGGCAGAAATCATCGTTCCGTTTATGGCGCTGGCATATGTGGGTATTGCGCTGTTTGTGATGGTGATGAACATTGAGAAGCTGCCAGCAGTGCTGACTCTGATTATCAAGAGTGCGTTCGGCTTTGAGCAAGCGGCGGCTGGTGGTCTGGGTTATGCGATTGCCCAGGCGATGATCAACGGTATTAAACGCGGCCTGTTCTCGAACGAAGCCGGTATGGGCTCTGCGCCGAACGCGGCTGCCACGGCAACACCGTACCCGCCACACCCGGCTTCACAGGGTTATGTACAGATGCTGGGTGTGTTCGTTGACACCATCGTTATCTGTTCAGCGACTGTGGCTATTATTCTGATGTCGGGGGAATACGTGCCGCACGGCGATGTGACCGGTATCGAGCTGACTCAGCGCGCGCTAAGCTCGCAAGTGGGCAACTGGGGTAGCATCTTTATCGCCATGGCGATCTTCTTCTTCGCCTTTACCTCAATCATCGCTAACTACTCATACGCTGAGACGAACCTTATCTTCCTTGAACACAACAACAAGAAAGGTCTGGCTATCTTCCGTATCGTGTTCCTGGGTATGGTGATGTTTGGTTCACTGGCGACCCTGCCAACCGTATGGTCGATGGCAGACGTGTCGATGGGTATGATGGCGATTGTTAACCTGGTGGCGATTCTGCTGCTGTCCGGTATCGTGATTAAGCTGGCCAAAGACTACAACCGTCAGCTGAAAGCGGGTAAAGTGCCGACCTTTGATGCCAATGAGTACCCTGAGCTGAAATCTCAGCTGGAAGACGGTATCTGGGATAACAATAAGTAACCACGGATACGTTATAGGGCTGTTGGTTGTAAGATTGTACCGATAGCTGTTATTGGAAAAGCCATGCAGACAATGCATGGCTTTTTTTGTAGGCTATAGGCAAAGAAAACAACTAGGATATGATTATGCTGATTGTGGTATCACCAGCCAAAACGCTTGACTACGAGTCACCGCTACCGAGTGAACGTTACACCCAGCCGGAGCTGACCGAGCAATCCAAACAGCTGATTGAGGTTTGCCGCCAACTGACCCCGGCTGACATTTCTGAGCTGATGAAAGTGAGCGATAAAATTGCCGGTCTCAACGTGGCACGCTTTGCCGAGTGGAGCGAGACGTTTACCACGGATAACGCCCGTCAGGCTGTCTTTGCGTTTAAAGGTGATGTCTACACCGGTCTGGATGCGCAAACCCTGAGCGATGATGACCTGAGCTATGCCCAGAGCCATCTGCGTATGCTCTCAGGCCTGTACGGTCTGCTCAAGCCGCTTGATCTGATGCAGCCATACCGTCTGGAGATGGGCACGAAGCTGGCTAATGAACGCGGCAGTAACCTGTATCAGTTCTGGGGCAACATCATTACCGACAAGCTGAATGAGGCGCTCAGCGCGCAGGGCGATAATGTGCTGATCAATCTCGCGTCTAACGAGTACTTTAAGGCGGTGAAGCCGAAAGCACTGGATGCGCAGATCATTACGCCGGTGTTCAAAGACTGCAAAAACGGTCAGTACAAGGTCATCAGCTTCTACGCCAAAAAAGCGCGCGGCATGATGGCACGCTATATTATTGAAAACCGCATTGAATCGGTGAAGCAGCTCGAAGCTTTTGATACGGCAGGTTACTATTTTGCCGCGGATGAATCGACGCCGACCGAGTTGGTATTCAAACGCGAAGAGCAGGCTTAATTAACGCCGCAAGAGGACAGAGTATGATGGCATGGTTTAAAAAGTGGCTGGCGCGTTATGATGCCTGGTGTGTCAGCATGGGACTGACGCCGGAGCAGAAACGCTGTTGTGTGCCGTATCGTAAAGACCCGGTCCATGAGCGCAGCCGTGACGACGCCTGAGTATCCTCTGTTTGATACTCACTGTCATTTTGATTTCGATGCCTTCGCGGCGCAGTTTGCCGACGAATTGGCTTTGGCATGCCAGCAGGGTGTGCAACGCATTCTGATCCCTTCTATCGGCCGGCAAAACTGGCAGCGGGTGGCGACACTCGCTGCTGATTATCCGGACCACATCTATTATGCACTGGGCTACCACCCTTATTTCTTAGCATCGGCTGGTTTAAATCCATTAGATGACCTTGAACAGGCGCTCGACGCCCGCAGCTCTGCTTGTGTCGCTGTGGGAGAAGTGGGGCTGGACGCTATGGTGGATATTGACGCCAAGGTGCAGGAAACGCTGTTACTCGGCCAACTGGCGTTAGCACAAGCGGCAGGCTTGCCTGTGGTGCTGCACAGCCGCAAAACCCATAACCGTTTATTGCAACTGCTCAAGCAGACACGCTTTCAGGGCGGTGGCGTATTACACGCGTTCTCTGGCAGTGAGCAGCAAGCGCGTCAGTTTATCGATCTGGGCTTTAAAATCGGCGTTGGCGGCGGGATTACCTATCCGCGCGCCAATAAAACCCGGCGTACAATTTCTGCTCTGCCACTTGAGCATTTAGTGCTCGAAACCGATGCCCCTGATATGCCATTGTGCGGATACCAGGGCCACAACAACCATCCCTGCCGTTTGCCTCTGGTATTGAACGAACTGGTTCTGCTGCGAAAAGAGGATAAGCAAACGGTTGCTAGTACAGTTTGGAAAAACAGCAATTTGCTCTTTTCTATTTGTGAACGAATCCCAACGGAAATGTAGTACGATTGTCACATTTAGTGACAAAATGGTGATTAAAGTCACATATTGAAATGAATGAACAGTGAATCTTATTAGAAAGTGTGAAGGGTGCATTACTTTATCGATCTAGGGGTGAGTATAATTGCCACGCTTTTGAGCTCCATTTTGTTACACGCCAACAATAAACTTATAAGGAAATCATAAACTATGAGCCTGTTTATGAGCCTCATCGGTATGGCAGTACTGCTCGGCATCGCCCTGCTGCTGTCTGAAGACCGTAAAGCTATTAACTTTAGAACCGTGGGTGGCGCATTCGCTATCCAATTCGCACTGGGTGGTTTCGTTCTTTACGTCCCTTGGGGTCGTGATCTGCTGGCAAGCTTCACTGCTGGTGTTCAGAGCGTAATCGATTATGGTAAAGACGGTATCGGCTTCCTGTTTGGCAGCCTGGTTAACTTCTCTGTTGACGGTATCGGTTTTATCTTTGCTTTCCAGGTACTTCCTACCGTCATTTTCTTCTCAGCCCTGATCTCAGTTCTGTACTACCTGGGTATCATGCAGTGGGTTATTAAGATTCTGGGGGGTGGCCTGCAAAAAGCGCTGGGCACTTCTCGTGCGGAATCTATGTCTGCTGCAGCCAACATTTTCGTTGGTCAAACTGAAGCTCCACTGGTAGTCCGTCCGTTTGTACCAAAAATGACACAGTCTGAGCTGTTCGCAGTGATGTGTGGTGGTCTGGCTTCGGTAGCGGGCGGTGTCATGGCCGGTTACGCAGCGATGGGTGTGCCACTGGAGTATCTGGTTGCGGCCTCTTTCATGGCGGCACCGGGTGGTCTGCTGTTTGCAAAAATCATCAAACCTGAAACTGACGCTCCGGAAGAAGAACTGGGTAACGTAGACATCGACGGCGGCGACGACAAACCCGCTAACGTCATTGATGCCGCTGCTGGTGGTGCATCAATGGGTCTGCAACTGGCTCTGAATATCGGTGCGATGCTGTTGGCGTTTATCGGTCTGATCGCGCTGATCAACGGTATTCTGGGTGGCGTTGGTGGCTGGTTCGGTATGCCACAACTGACTCTGGAACTGCTGTTGGGCTGGGTTTTCTCTCCACTGGCATTCGTTATCGGTGTGCCTTGGTCTGAAGCGACTCTGGCGGGCTCTTTCATTGGTCAGAAGATCGTAGTGAACGAATTCGTTGCTTACCTGAACTTCGTGCCTTACGTGGGCGAAAATGCGCAGGTACTGGCAACAACTGGCGCCGTGATGTCTGAGAAGACCGCAGCAATCATCTCGTTCGCTCTGTGTGGTTTTGCGAACCTGTCATCGATTGCGATTCTGCTGGGCGGCCTGGGTGGTATTGCACCTAACCGTCGTCACGACATCGCTCGTTTCGGTATGAAAGCTGTGGCTGCTGGTACGCTATCTAACCTGATGGCAGCAACCATTGCTGGCTTCTTCCTGTCTTTCTAAGTCAGTCGAGAATCTATATATAGACGCCGTTTAAACATCACCCCGTAGCAAGAGAATGCTGCGGGGTTTTTTTATTTTTTTCTCTCAGGGCGGGAGAAAAGTCGGGTGGACAGAACGGACCCACCCGACCTGCGTGATTGGCTTTATGGCGCGCCGGCCCGACAGAGGCTGATTTCCTCAGTCTGTTATTTTGAGATACAAACCGTTTGCTCCGGGCAGGGCGCTACAGTTTTGCTGTGAATATCTATACTGTGTAGGTCGGTAAGCATGGTGACAGGAGTTGTCATGCCCGTCTCAACAGTACCTATATACACCTGCTGAGCCCGAAACCGAGCGTAAACGGGTACTGTGCGGTGACAAGGATAGCAATTGGCAGGCTGGCTGATGTCCGGCTGCCGAGTCTTCAGGGAACCAAGTCCGTTCATTTTATTGCTGCCCGGAATGATGTCAGATGACCATTCGGGTGGTGAGCTAATTGACACTATTGATCGGAGATAGAAATGAGCGATTTAAAAGCAGCAGCACTACGTGCACTGAAACTGATGGATTTAACCACGCTGAATGATGACGATACGGATGCCAAAGTGATCCAGCTTTGTCACGATGCGAAAAGCCCGGTCGGTAATACCGCCGCCATCTGTATCTACCCTCGCTTTATTCCTATTGCTAAGAAGACCCTGCGTGAACAAGGTACACCTGACGTGCGTATTGCGACGGTGACTAACTTCCCGCACGGCAATGACGATGTCGAGATTGCTGTAGCGGAAACCAAAGCGGCTGTCGCTTATGGCGCAGATGAAGTGGATGTGGTGTTCCCGTACCGCGCACTGATGGCTGGTAATGAGCAGATTGGTTTTGAGCTGGTTAAACAGTGTAAAGCGGCGTGTGGTGATAAGGTGCTGCTGAAAGTGATCATCGAGACCGGTGAGCTGAAACAGGAAGCGCTGATTAAACAGGCTTCGCAAATCTGTATTGAAGCGGGCGCGGACTTCATTAAAACCTCGACCGGTAAAGTGGCGCAAAATGCGACTCCGGAATATGCGCGCATGATGCTGGAAGTGATCCGTGACATGGGCGTGGCACAAAGTGTTGGCTTTAAGCCGGCCGGTGGCGTGCGCACGGCAGAAGATGCTGCGCTCTACCTGGCGATGGCCGATGAGATCCTGGGTGATAACTGGGTCGACAGCCGTCACTACCGCTTTGGCGCCTCAAGCCTGCTGACCAATCTGCTTAACACGCTGGAAGTGAGCAATGACAAAGCTGATCCGGCGGCGTACTGATCGACTCAGCTTCATCTCTGAGTAAACAGGTGGTGCGTCACGCATCACCTTTTACTCGCCGTGTTTTCGAATAATCAGTGTTTTCTACTAATCAGTATTTTCGATTCACCACGTATTTTTTCTCTTAACCATGGCTCTGTAACAGAGCTTGGGGGGATAGCTATGTCTTCATTTAGTGATAAGTCGTCTTCATTCAGTGATAAATCCGCGGCCAGTAGCGGGCGTGCCGTGCCATTTTTGCCGCAGGAAATCATTCGTAAAAAGCGCGACGGCGAACCGCTCAGCGCCGAAGAGATTGAGTTTTTTATCCAGGGGGTGGCTGACGACACGGTGTCGGAAGGTCAGATTGCCGCCTTTGCAATGGCCATTTTCTTTCGTGAAATGAGCATGGATGAGCGCATTGCGCTGACTTGTGCCATGCGTGATTCCGGCATGGTGATTGACTGGAGCGCGATGAACTTCGCTGGCCCGATTGTCGATAAACATTCCACCGGGGGCGTGGGTGACGTTACTTCCCTTATGCTGGGGCCGATGGTCGCGGCGTGTGGCGGTTATGTGCCGATGATCTCCGGGCGTGGCCTGGGACACACCGGCGGTACGCTGGATAAGCTCGAATCCATTCCTGGCTACAACATCACGCCGAGCAATGAGGTCTTCGGTGCGGTGACCAAACGGGCGGGCGTGGCGATTATCGGCCAGACCGGTGATCTGGCGCCGGCGGACAAACGCGTCTATGCCACGCGGGATATCACCGCCACGGTGGATAACATTTCTCTGATTACCGCGTCGATTCTGTCGAAAAAACTCGCCGCGGGTCTGCAGTCGCTGGTCATGGATGTCAAAGTCGGATCCGGCGCCTTTATGCCGACCTATCAAGCCTCAGAAGAGCTGGCCAAATCGATAGTGGCGGTTGCCAATGGTGCCGGTACGAAAACCACCGCGATTCTGACCGATATGAATCAGGTGCTGGCCTCTTCGGCCGGCAACGCGCTGGAAGTGCGCGAGGCCGTGCGCTTCCTGAGTGGTGAATACCGTAATCCGCGTCTGTACAACGTGACCATGGCGCTGTGTGCCGAAATGCTGGTGCTGGGCAATCTGGCTAAAGACAGTGCTGAGGCCGAGCAGAAACTGCAGCAGGCACTGGACAGCGGTGCGGCGGCGCGCTGTTTTGGTCAGATGGTGGCTGGTTTGGGCGGCCCGGACGATTTTGTCGAGCACTATGATCGTTATCTGGATAAAGCGGAGATCGTGAAGCCGGTGTATGCCACGCAGAGCGGCGTAGTGTCTGCGATGGATACCCGGGCGATTGGCATGGCTGTGGTCGGCATGGGCGGCGGTCGCCGCGTGGCGAGCGACAACATCGATTATGCGGTCGGTTTTGATCAGTTTATCCGTCTGGGTGAAAGCGCAGATAGCAGCAAACCGCTGGCCGTTATCCATGCGCGCAGTGAAGCGCAGTGGCAGCAGGCGGCACAGGCGCTGCAACAGGCGATTACCATCGGTGGCGACTATGTGGCGACACCGGATGTGTACCGTCAGATCCGTGAACAAGATATTTAATGCTGGAGCAAGCAATGAAAAGAGCATTCATTTTAGTCCTGGACTCATTTGGTATCGGCGCGGCGCCGGATGCCGACAAATTTGGTGATGTCGGTTCGGATACCCTGGGCCACATTGCCGATCAGTGTGCCGCAGGCGCGGCGGATAACGCCCAGCGTCGTGGCGAACTGACTTTGCCTAATCTGTCTAAACTGGGCCTGGCGATGGCACACCAGGAAGCGACCGGTCGCTTTGCGCCCGGGCTGGATCAGCGGGCTGATATTATCGGCGCATACGGCCATGCGGCTGAACTTTCCTCCGGTAAGGACACTCCGTCAGGCCACTGGGAAATCGCGGGGGTGCCGGTGCTGTTTGAGTGGGGCTATTTCACCGACAAACAGAACAGTTTCCCGCAGGAACTGACGGATCGTATTCTGGCCCGCGCGGGTCTGGACGGTTTCCTTGGCAACTGTCACGCTTCCGGGACTCAGGTGCTCGATGATCTGGGTGAAGAGCACATGCAGAGCGGTCTGCCGATTTTCTATACCTCGGCCGATTCGGTATTCCAGATTGCCTGTCACGAAGAGACCTTTGGTCTGCAGCGCTTACTGGAACTGTGTCAGATCGCCCGTGAAGAGCTGGCGGATTACAACATAGGCCGGGTGATTGCGCGTCCGTTTATCGGGCCGGGCAAGGGTCAGTTTGAGCGCACCGGTAACCGGCGTGATTTGTCGGTCGAGCCACCATCGGCGACTGTGCTGCAAAAGCTGGTCGAAGAGAAGCAGGGCAAGGTGGTGTCGATTGGTAAGATTGCTGACATTTATGCCAACTGCGGTATTACCGATAAAGTCAAAGCGACCGGTATTCCGGCGCTGTTTGATGCCACACTGGAGCAAATTGCGGCGGCCGGTGACAACACGATTGTGTTCACTAACTTCGTTGACTTTGATTCGGCCTATGGCCACCGCCGTGATGTGGCCGGTTATGCCGCTGCGCTGGAATATTTCGATCAGCGTCTGCCACAGGTGCTGGATCTGATGCAGGACGATGATGTCCTAATCCTGACCGCGGATCACGGCTGTGACCCGACCTGGCCGGGCAGCGATCATACCCGTGAGCATATTCCTGTGCTGGTGTACGGCAAAAAAGTGGCGCCGGGCTCTCTGGGCCAGCGTGAAACCTTCGCTGATATCGGCCAGAGCCTGGCTGACTACTTCGGCGTGTCGGCGATGGACTACGGCAGTAATTTCCTTTAATTCCTGACCTGGCGCTGTGTCATTGCCAGGTAAAGATCGGGTTGCGCTGCGGCGTAAACCCGATTCAGCGCTTAGACTTGGATAAGGTCAGTGTTACTGGATAACAGTGACGTTGGGTATAAGCGCGAAAGGAAAACACATATGGCAACTCCACATATCAATGCTGAACTGGGCGATTTTGCTGATGTCGTCTTGATGCCGGGCGATCCGTTGCGGGCCAAATACATTGCTCAGTACTTTTTACAGGATGTCCGGGCAGTGTGTGATGTCCGTAATATGCTCGGCTTCACCGGCACCTATAAAGGCCGCCGAGTCTCAGTGATGGGGCATGGTATGGGCATTCCGTCCTGCTCGATTTACGTCACTGAGCTGATTAAAGATTTCGGGGTAAAGAAAATCATCCGGGTTGGCAGCTGTGGTGCGGTCAGCGATGACATCAAGGTGCGCGATGTGGTGATTGGCCTTGGTGCCTGTACCGACTCAAAAGTGAACCGGATACGTTTTAAAGATCACGACTTTGCCGCCATCGCTGATTACAGTATGGTCAAAGCGGCCGAGAATGCGGCTCTGGCACGTGGCATTGAAGTTAAAATCGGCAACCTGTTTTCGGCTGAGCTGTTTTATACCCCGGATCCATCGATGTTTGAGGTGATGGAAAAGTACGGTATCGTCGGTGTGGAGATGGAAGCCGCCGGTCTGTACGGCGTTGCGGCCGAGTATGGCGCCAAAGCGATGGCGATTTGTACCGTCTCGGACCACATCAAAACCGGCGAACAGACCACTTCAGAAGAGCGTCAGACCACCTTCAATGAGATGATAGAGATAGCGCTCGATTCAGTGCTGGTCGCGGATGCGGAAAAAGCCGCCACACCTTAGGCATTCGAGAGCTCAGGCTGGGCGGTGGTTTGGTCATTAAGCGGATGGTTTGGTCATTCACTAACAGTGCCGGGGTTTATATTTCCCCGGCATTTTTCAGCAACAGGTTCTCGCCTTTATCTTTCGGCTGACGCCGCAGCAGCAAGGTCAGCAATACGCCACTGATAAAGCTCATCAGCAGCATCAGGTACATGTAGCGGTCACTTTTACGGTAGTGGTGGTCAGAAATGGCAGTCACTTTACCGGTTTCAAAGGTGATGCGCACAAAGCCGATCAGGCTGCCATCGTGCATCACAGGTTCAACCAGTTGCTGACGGCCGATGCTCGCGGTTTGCAGCGGCGTATCGAGCCCCAGTACTTCACGCACACTCAGGGCCGAATCACTCGCGGCCAGTTTGACCCCTTCTGCATCATAAATGGTGGCATCAAAGACCAGACGTTCTGAGGCTAACTGGTTAGTCAGCGCCAGCAAACGTTCCTGATCCTGATCGGCAATCATGCTGCTGGCCGATTGCGACGCCTGGGTAATCAGCACTTTTGTCAGGGTTTCTAACTGGTTGGCCTGAATGCGTTCATTACCCTTGCTGATCACCACGCTGTTCTGAATGGTGATGAAAAACATCACGGCTAACAGGATGACAGCCAGCACCCGCATCACCATACGAAAGGAGAATAATGAACCATCCATACCGTTAACCTAAAGAAAAATAAACTCCGGCTCATATTGAGACTTGCCTTTTGAAATTGCAATAGGGTAACGTCAGGGAATACCAACAATGGAAAGTGGACATGGACGCTTTAACAACTTTATCTATCAAAAAACATACAAATTTACTTAACCGTCTGCCTGAAACGCGTTTAGCTAACCGACTGGAGAAAGCAAAAGCGAACTGGATTGTCTACGCACCGACGCTGACTGCGCAGCAATTTGAAGACATGGATTTCTTTACCGGCCATTTCAATGCCATTGTCGAATGCTGGAAAGTCGGGCATTACGAAGTGGCGCTGATGTCAGGTGAACTGACCGCTGAGCATGAGACGATTCTCAAGGGATTAGAGCTCGATTATGCACGGATCAGCGAAGTGCCGGATTTATCCAAGCCAGGATTGATTGTACTGGATATGGACTCGACCGCGATTCAGATTGAATGTATCGATGAGATTGCCAAACTGGCCGGAGTCGGCGAAGAAGTGGCAGAAGTGACTGAACGTGCCATGCAGGGCGAACTGGACTTTGAACAGAGTCTGCGCCAGCGCGTCGGCAAGCTGAAAGGCGCCGATGCCTCGATCCTTGAAGCGGTGCGCAAAGAGCTGCCGCTGATGCCGGAACTGCCGGCTCTGATTGGCACTCTGCATGCGTTCGGCTGGAAGACCGCGATCGCTTCCGGCGGCTTTACCTATTTCTCCGATCACCTCCAGCAGATGCTGTCACTCGATCACGCGCAGTCGAATACACTGGAGATTGTCGATGGCAAGCTGACCGGTAAAGTGCTGGGCGATGTGGTTTCAGCGCAGACCAAAGCGGAAATTCTGGCGGATCTGGCCCAGCAGTTCGACATTGAAATGCACAATACCGTGGCGGTCGGGGACGGCGCCAACGATCTGGTCATGATGGGCGTGGCGGGGTTGGGCGTAGCGTATCACGCGAAACCTAAGGTGGAAGCACAGGCGCAGACTTCCGTACGTTTCTCGGCGCTGGGCGGTGTGCTGTGCATTCTGTCGGCCGGTCTGGTCAGGCAGCAGAAACTGAGCTGGCAGGCTAAGCCGTAAGTGAAGATATTGCGACGCTGAGTCGTTGACCATAAGCAGCACAGATACAGCTGCGCACAAAAAAACGAGGCTATGGAGCCTCGTTTTCTATTAGTTTCTATTAGATTATATTAGTTTCTAGTGGTCTGTTTCAGCTTACGCTCTCGGCCTGGGCACTGTTACTGGGTCAGTTCAAGCCGAATCAGTACTTCTTCGGTGATATCGATGATTTCGCCAAATCCGGCCATGGCGCCGAGTTCTTTCTCCAGCGCTTTGGCATGTGGCATGCTGATCTGCGCCAGTTCGGCCAGATCGCTGCGCATCAGGGTGGTAAACGGATCGAATACCGGCGCTGCACTGATGCGCAGCACAAACAGCTCGCCCAGTTCCAGAGCATGTTGAATAAACTGGATACGATCTTTAATGTTGACGAAATCGGTGATGAGGCGTGATTCGACCGACTGAATACGGGCACCGAATTTGGCCGCGGCAATATAGACTTCGTGATACTGCGGCTCCGCACCGTCAATGCGCCGCATTGGCGTAGCGAGCAGTGTATTGGTGTGGCCTTTGTAGATAGGTTCAAGCGTGATTTGGTTATCGTGGCCCAGTTTGGCCAGCAGCGCCAGATGCGGCGGCAAGGGATAGTTAACCCCGATGACTTTCGGCCGCAGGTTAGCGCCGACTTTTTCCACGAATACCGGCGCGCTGACAATTTTATCCAGCAGAATGTTATGCAGCCCTTCGAGCAGATGGGCACTCGGCAGCACTTCATCTTTACGCAGCATTTTATCCTGATTGTTCTCGATGATGCTGTTGAAAAACGCAATGCTCTTTAACGTCTGCGTGGTTTCCTCAACCATTAACTGCAGTTTACGTCCTTCCGGGCCGACCCGGATCACCGTGTACGGCAGGGCATCAAGCGGCAGGCTTTTGTCATACAAACGCAGTTCGCGGAAGTTGATCTGTGCGCTATCGCCGGCTTTGAGGTCAACCGCTTTATCCAGCACTATGCTCAGACCACGCTTGGACATATCGATGGTGAAGCCTTCAGCCAATACGTTACCTTCGATGTGCAGTTGCAGCGGAGTCTTGAAACGATAGCGCGGCTCCCGGCGCCGTGAGCGCGCATCGTAATAAATGTTAATCGGGGTGTGGGAAACCTTGCGCGGATGGCGGAACGGGGCCAGCTCACTGCTCGCCAGGGCCGGCTTCTCGACCAGCAGATAATCTTTGGCGCTGGTGCTGTCTGTGATTTCCTGCAGTATAGCGCAGTGGGTCAGGGCACTGGAGCGATCGGTCAGTTCACGTGAGTGGCTGGCAAGTTCCTGGCGTTCTTGATCTGACAGTTCAAACACTGAAAGACGAAACGCTTTCCAGCTGCTGCGCCGCGCACCGATGTGCCAGAACAGATGGCGCTGAGCGCGTGTGGCTTCCGGCATCATCATCGAAAAGAACAGCGTCTTACCCTGATGATCATGTTTGAAGGCATACAGCACATTGCTGCTGCCGCGCAGGCCGTCTTTGGTCAGCTGCTCCATACGTGCGCTATTGAACAGATTACTCAGTGCCTGCTGATTACGCTCATCCTGCCAGTACTGCCAGATCGACTGGTTGTTTTCGGTCATCAGCACCAGCTGGAGTTCACTGCCGCTGAAAAACACCGGCAGGTTGGACGTATGTTTCAGATAGCTGTGCTCATAGCCGCGTGTGCGGGCGCGGATGATTTTGTCCTGGTTGTCATGCTTGGCTTTCTGGCTGTTGTCACGCAGTGATTCAATGATGATGCGTTCGATGACATTGGTCTCGGTGAGCTTAAGAGTACGCAAAAACTTGATGGCATCATTGTCATACGAGTCGTCAATTGCCAGAATACGGTATTCGATCGCCTGATCCAGGCCGGGTACCTCGGAGGTCTCGCTCATTTCGGTAAACGTGACTGAAATAGTGTCGCCCAGTTTGTAATCAAAAGCGGACGGGACTTTAAACTTGGCGCCGGAAGAGGAGAGATCAATACTCAGGCCGTGCACGGTGTGCTTGCTGTTACGCAGAATGATTTTTACCTGCGACGATATTTTCAGCCGGTTTTCCTGGCGTTTGAGATCGTAGCCGAGTTTGACCGGTTCAACTTCAAACGGGCTGTTCGGTTCGGTGATCTTGCCCTGATTGAGCGTGCCACGCTGTTTCATCACCCGGAAGTTGTTGCGGGTGTTATACAAAAGGTCCCAGACACCTTCGGTGTAGCTGCCGAATCTTTTCACCCCTTTGTGATAAGTGTTAAAGGCAACATCATCCAGCCAGTGTTTGAGTCCGTCCAACTGATACTCACGGCACTCGCCCTGAACCCGGCCACGCAGATCAATGCTTTTAGTGCACGGTGTCATCAGGCGTTTGAGTTCCATCTTAACCAACAGTTTGACCGAAGGCGGATGACCTTCGGTTAGTTGATTGAGCAACGACTCAAAATCAGGTGAGTGATAGGCCGGAATCAATTGTTCCGTGAACGAGAGTATTTCAGGTGGCTGCATAGTTTTCTGTTAGAGTGTCATTCTCATACTTGATACATCGGCCCGGAGGGCCGGTTCTTTAGCAGTATGTTGCAGTGATTCATGAATTTATAAAAGCTGTCGCTTCACAGCTTTTAAACATTTTTCAGGTTTGAGGTTTAAGTTTTCATGGCTAAAGCTAAACGTGCCTACGTCTGTAATGACTGTGGGGCTGATTTTCCGCGCTGGCAAGGGCAATGTAACGCCTGTGGCGCCTGGAATACCATTTCAGAAGTTCGTCTGGCGGCTTCACCGCAGGCAGCACGCAATGAACGCCTGAGTGGTTATGCCGGCAGCGCGACGGAAGCCACGGTACAGACGCTGGCGGAAATCAATCTGCAGGAAGTGCCGCGTTTTACCAGTGGTTTTAAAGAGCTCGACCGCGTACTTGGCGGCGGCATCGTCCCGGGCGCGGCAATCTTGATTGGTGGTAGCCCGGGCGCGGGTAAATCGACCCTGCTGCTGCAAACCATGTGTCTGCTTTCGGCCCAGATGACGACCTTATATGTCACCGGCGAAGAGTCGTTGCAGCAGGTTGCTTTGCGCGCTTCACGACTCGGTTTACCCAAAGAGCATCTTAAGATGCTGTCGGAAACGAATGTCGATCGGATTTGCCAGATTGCTGAGCGCGAGCAGCCGCGCATTATGGTGATTGACTCGATTCAGGTGATGCACGTGGCTGACGTACAGTCCTCACCGGGCAGTGTGGCTCAGGTGCGAGAAGCGGCGACGGCGCTGACCCGCTATGCTAAGCAAAATAACGTGGCGGTATTTATTGTCGGCCATGTGACCAAAGACGGTACGCTGGCCGGGCCTAAAGTTCTGGAGCACATTATTGACTGTTCAGTCCTGCTCGATGGTGGCACTGACAGCCGCTTCCGTACCCTGCGCAGCCATAAAAACCGTTTCGGTGCGGTGAATGAGCTCGGGGTGTTTGCCATGACTGGCCAGGGCCTGCGAGAGGTGAGTAACCCGTCGGCAATCTTCCTGTCACGTGGTGAAGAAGCAACCTCAGGCAGTTCGGTGATGGTGGTGTGGGAAGGCACGCGCCCGCTGCTGGTGGAGATTCAGGCGCTGGTGGATTACTCCCAGTTGGCCAACCCGCGCCGGGTTGCGGTCGGTCTGGAGCAGAACCGTCTCTCTCTATTATTAGCCGTGCTGCATAAACACGGTGGTTTGCAGATGGCGGATCAGGACGTGTTCGTCAATGTGGTCGGCGGCGTTAAGGTGACAGAAACCAGTGCTGACCTTGCTTTGCTGATGGCGCTGTTGTCGAGTTTCCGTGACAAGCCGCTGCCGAAAGATGTGGTGGTGTTTGGTGAAGTCGGTCTGGCGGGGGAAATTCGTCCGGTACCGAGCGGGCAGGAACGCCTCAATGAAGCCTTTAAGCACGGCTTTAAGAAAGCCATCGTACCGATAGCCAATATGCCCAAAGGCGGTATCGAGGGCATGCAGATTCACGGGGTACGCAAATTGTCGGAAGCGATCAGTGCGTTTGATGAACTGTAATCAGAACATGAGTTAAAGAGGGGCCGGGTTTGGTCCGGACGGGGGAGGTCAGAATATTTATCAGGTCCCCTCGCGTGATGGCGTGCTATCACCTATATTTCATCAGCATAGACCGAACATTTCAGCAGCAATAACCGGGTCTATACCCAAACAACTTGGAGTGGCCGGTAGGCGGCAAATGAGTGAATCCCTATGAGCATAGAGACACGATGTGATTGGGGGGAATGAAGGCAGCCAACACCGCTGCAGCTTCAAGTAGTAAGGGTATAAATATTTTTTTTCAGCAAATGGACGCAGGGGTATCAGTCTTGATGGATTGTGATATACTCTGCGCGCACTTTATACCTTATTAACAGAGTAAGACAATGGCAGATTTATCGAAATACAGAAACATTGGTATTTTCGCGCACGTTGACGCGGGTAAAACCACTACCACTGAGCGTATTCTTAAGCTTACTGGTAAAATCCATAGAACTGGTGAGGTTCACGATGGTGAATCTACTACAGACTTCATGGAGCAGGAAGCAGAGCGCGGTATTACTATCCAATCAGCTGCGGTAACTTGTGAGTGGAAAAACCACCGTCTAAACGTTATCGATACTCCTGGACACGTTGACTTTACAGTAGAAGTATACCGTTCTCTGAAAGTTCTTGATGGCGGTATCGGTGTATTCTGTGGTTCTGGCGGTGTTGAACCTCAGTCAGAAACCAACTGGCGTTACGCGAACGAATCAGAAGTATCTCGTCTGATCTTCGTTAACAAACTGGACCGTATGGGTGCAGACTTCTTCCGCGTTGTAGAGCAAGTGAAGAACGTACTGGCGGCAACTCCGCTGGTAATGACTCTGCCTATCGGCCGTGAAGATGACTTCGTGGGTGTGGTAGACGTACTGAACCGTCAAGCATACGTATGGGATGACTCAGGTCTGCCAGAAAACTACGAAATCAAAGAAGTTCCAGCAGACATGGTTGATCAGGTAGAAGAATACCGTGAATACCTGATCGAAACTGCTGTTGAGCAAGATGACGATCTGATGATGGCTTACATGGACGGCGAAGAGCCTTCTATCGAAGACATCAAACGTTGTATCCGTAAAGGTACTCGTGACCTGGCGTTCTTCCCAACTTTCTGTGGTTCTGCATTTAAGAACAAAGGTGTTCAGCTGGTTCTGGACGCGGTTGTTGATTACCTGCCAAACCCAACTGAAGTTGATCCACAAGATCTGACTGATCCAGAAACTGGTGAACCAACTGGTGAAAAAGCGATCGTAGACGCTGCAGAACCGCTGAAAGCGCTGGCATTCAAGATCATGGATGACCGCTTCGGTGCTCTGACTTTCATCCGTATCTACTCAGGCGTGATGAAGAAAGGCGACACTGTACTTAACTCTGCAACAGGTAAAACTGAGCGTATCGGCCGTATGGTTGAGATGCAAGCAGATGACCGTACTGAAATCACTTCAGCACAAGCGGGTGACATCATCGCAGTTGTTGGTATGAAGAACGTTCAAACTGGTCACACACTGTGTGATCCAAAACACGAATGTACTCTTGAGCCAATGATCTTCCCAACTCCAGTAATCTCTATCGCGGTTTCTCCGAAAGATAAAGGTTCTACTGAGAAAATGGGTATTGCGATCGGTAAGATGGTTGCAGAAGATCCATCATTCCAGGTTGAGACTGATGAAGATTCAGGCGAAACCATCCTGAAAGGTATGGGCGAACTGCACCTGGACATCAAAGTAGACATCCTGAAACGTACTTACGGCGTTGAGCTGGAAGTGGGTGCTCCTCAGGTTGCTTACCGTGAAACTATCACTAAAGCAATTGAAGATAGCTACACGCACAAGAAACAGTCTGGTGGTTCTGGTCAGTTCGGTAAGATCGATTACCGTATCAAACCAGGTGAGCCAAACTCTGGCTTCACTTTCAAATCAACTGTCGTTGGTGGTAACGTTCCTAAGGAATTCTGGCCAGCAGTTGAGAAAGGTTTTGAAGGCATGATGCAGCACGGTGTGCTGGCTGGCTTCCCTACTCTGGACGTTGAAGTAGAACTGTTCGACGGTGGTTTCCACGCAGTTGACTCATCTGCAATCGCATTTGAAATCGCAGCGAAAGGCGCATTCCGTCAGTCTATGCCTAAAGCGGGCGCGCAACTTCTTGAGCCAATCATGAAAGTTGACGTGTTCACTCCAGATGACCACGTTGGTGATGTAATCGGTGACCTTAACCGTCGTCGTGGTATGATCCGTGACCAACAAGCTGGCGCAACTGGCGTACGTATCAAAGCAGACGTTCCTCTTTCAGAGATGTTCGGCTACATCGGTACTCTGCGTACTATGACTTCTGGTCGTGGTCAGTTCTCTATGGAGTTCGAAAAATACGCAGCATGTCCAGCAAACGTTGCTGAAAAAGTAATTGCTGAAGTTAAAGAGCGTAACGCGAAGAAGTAATTCTTTAAGTTAAACGCTTTAAGCTAAGTAATAACAAAGCCCCGTTAGTGCAAGCTAACGGGGCTTTTTCTTTTTTCTTTTTTCTTTTTTCTTTTTTATTAGCGGACTTAAGGACTTAAGGACTTAAGGACTTACGGACTTACGGACTTACGGACTTTCGGCTTTGTTCTGCGGTGAAGTTACAGATCAAACCGGGTGTCACGCACTTCCCCCAGATAAGGGTAACGCTGCTGAAACTGGTTGATTTGTGCTTGTAGCCAGCGGTGAAAAGCCTGGATCTTCGGACGTTTAAAGTAACCATTGGGCGCGCACAGATAGAACTGGAATCTGGGTTTGAGCGCCACATTACCAATCTGTACCAGTTTGCCTTCTTCGATATAGCGACACACGGTCGCATGTTTGACCAGCGCCACACCCTGCACCGCTAACGCGCCTTCCAGCACAAACTGGGAACCGTTGTACTGCAGCGTCGGCTGGTTGCTTGGCAGACCGACATTTTTCAGCCACAGCCCCCAGTCCATATCTGGCCAGATGTCCTCGATCAAATCGGCGCGTACCAGATCTTCCAGTTGATAAATCTGATGTTGCTGCTGATAAATCGGGTGACAAACCGGGTATAGCACTTCATCCATCAACCACTCCGATCGCACGTTTTTATAGTCGCCGCTGCCGTAGCGGATACAGACATCGACACTGGAGTCCTGAAAATTGACCAGTTGGCTGGTGGGTTCTATCAGCAGCGAAATATCAGGGTTATGGGTACGAAAATCACCGATCCTCGGTACCAGCCAGTGCTGGGCGAAAGAAGGCAGAGTCGAAATAGATAACTGGTGAGGGGAGGGATCCTGATTGATAAGGCGAATGCCTTCCTGCAGATGGGCAAAGCCTTTTTGCGCCTGCTGATAGAGCACGTTGCCTTCGTGAGTGAGCTGAATTTTACGATGCTGGCGGATAAACAGTTCTGCACCGAGCCACTCTTCAAGCAGACGAATCTGCTGGCTGACTGCCGCGGGAGTGACAAACAGCTTCTCTGCCGCCAGTTTGAAACTGCCGCTTTCTGCCGCGGTATAAAAATAGAACAGCCCCTGTAATGGCGGTATACGTTGACTCACATTAGTTTTCCTTAACTGAATGGCAAAATCTATCGTTTGTGGAAATAGCGGTTAATGACGATTATTAGTCACAACCGAGCAGGGTTCAAGGAGGACTTATGAAGGCTGTGAATCTAGAAACCAGAGTGACAGAACAGAGTGAATTATCCGGTTGGCTTAACGCATTCTTAAGTCAGTTGCGACGTTGGCATCGCAACTACCGCACTCGCCGCCATCTGGCAGAACTTCCGCCCCACCTGTGGAAAGATTTGGGGCTGGAGTATGAACAGGTGATGGCGGAAGTGAACAAGCCGTTCTGGCGTTAAGCCAATGATGTCTGAGCTAATTCCCGTCGTAGCCAGTCGCTGAATGCTTCAATTCGCGCTGCGCGGGAAGAGGAGGGATCGCTGATCAAGCTGTAACGCACGCCGGGAGTCAGGCCGATCTCGAACGGTTTAACCAGTACGCCGCGTTGCACATAGTCAGCGGCCAGGTTATCGGTAGCCAGGCACGCACCGTGTCCGGCGATCACCGCATTAAGCGCCATATCAAAGGTACTGACTTCCATCCATTGCATGGTCTCTTTGCTGACCGTGACTCCGGCCGTTGCAAACCACTCGGACCAGGGAAAGCTTTGTGAATCGAAGTGGATCAGCCAGCATTGCAACAGTTGATCCGGATGGACCAGTTGCAGAGATTGTGCCAGCTGCACCGAACAGAACGGATAGACTGGCTCTTCATGGAGAAATTCCTGCTTCAAGCCGGACTCGGTGACATCTTCATTCCCCTGCCAGATAGCCACATCAATTGCGCTGTGGCGGATGTTCGGGCTGTCACAATCGGTGATAAGGCGAATCGGAATATAGGGATGTTCCATGGTAAAGCGCCACAAGCGTGGCATCAGCCAGCGTGAGGCGAAAGAGGGCGGGGTACGTACGCACAGTATGCCTTCCAGTGGTTCATTCTGAATCTGGTTCAGTCCGGTAATAATGCGTTCAAAGCCCTGACTGACTTGCAGATACAACTGCTGGCCTTTTTCGGTCAGCAACATTTCCCGCCCCTGGCGCATAAACAGCTTACAGCCCAGTTGCTGCTCTAACTGACGCAGTTTTTGACTGACGGCAGCCTGAGAGACAAACAGCTCTCGCGCAGCTTCACTGTAACTTTGGTGGCGGGCCGCCGCTTCAAAAAAGCGCAGCCCGGAAAGGTGACGTAACCGGTTGTCCATAACTTCTGCTTATATGACGAGTGGTGAATGATCGTTCGTTTCCGGACGGGAATATTTCCATAATACGACTAACAAAGCAGTGGGTACAGGAAGTAAGCATGACAACCAGCACAAAAAACTTGCGGCAAACATTCAGCTTAAGGCGTGTAATTTCAGGATTATGGCGCAAGCTAAGCGGGGACAAGCAACAGCCGCAACAATCATTACCGTTAAATGAACACCTGCGTAAGGATATTGGTTGGCAGGAAAAGCCGCCTCACCGCCACGATTACAGAGACTATCTGTAATGCGGACTATAAAACTGGCTTATTCAGATTGAAAAATAAGGGAGCTTTGATTGCTCCCTTTTGCTGTTGTGTCACAGGGCTAGTCTTCCCAAACGACAAGTTGCCCTTTTGGCCAGTTCTGGCCCACTTGGTGATACTTTTGCTCCAGCACGTGGCGCTTTATTTTCAGGGTCGGGGTGAGAATGCCGTTCTCAATGCTCCACGGCTCTTTAATCATCAGCACGCCCTTGATCTGTTCATGGGATTCGAGCTGTGCATTCATCTTGGCGATGACTTTCTCAGTGCTGCGCTCATAACGCTGGCGGTTAAAGTTCGTAAAGTCATGCGGCACGACGAGCAGGATCGGTGCCGGCAGTCCGAGCCCGATCAGGCACATCATTTCTACCCGACTATATTCAAACAGCTTCTTCTCGATCGGCACCGGTGAGACAAACTTACCTTTGGCGGTCTTGAAGGTATCTTTTTTACGTCCCTGAATCGAGAGAAAACCCTCACTGTCGAGTGTGCCGATATCTCCGGTATGCAGCCAGCCCTGATTGTTGAACGACTCTTTACTGGCAATGTCGTTCTTATAATAGCCGGCGAACAGCCCCTGGCTCTGCACCATGATTTCGCCGTCATCGGCAATTTTTATTTTTACCCCCGGCCCGGCGTTACCAACGGTACCGATTTTATCAGCCCGGAACGGATAGTTGAGTGTGCTGTAGGCAAAGGATTCCGTCATGCCCCAGGCTTCAGTAATGTTGAGACCCAGGCTGTGATACCAGGCCAGTAGCGCCGGCGACACCGGCGCAGAACCGCAGCCCAGCACGCGCGCCTGGTCTAAGCCCAGTCCTTTGGCTATCTTCTTCTTGATCAGCGAATTGACCAGCGGGATCTTAAGCAGCAGGTTTAATTTTGCCTGTGGCAGCTTGTCCTGAATCCGCTGCTGGAACAAGGTCCACAGACGCGGCACGGAGATAAACAGTGTCGGGCGCTGCATTTTGACATCATCAATGAAAGTATCGAGCGATTCCGGAAACGCCGTAGGTACGCCGCCCATCACGGAGGAACCAAAGATATAAACCCGTTCGGTAATATGAGCCAGCGGCAGATATGAGAACAGGCGGTCATTGGGTTCAATGCCGATATGGTTAATCAGTTGCTGTACCGACCAGCAGAACCCGCCGTAGGTCAGCATGGCGCCTTTGGGAACCCCGGATGTACCGGAGGTGTAAACCAGAGACATCAGTTTGTCCTCGCTGTGCTGAGGACGAAATTCACTGGGCGTATGCTCGGCAATCAGCTTGGTATAGCGATGCTGACATTTTGGCGCTGAGTCATAGGGCAGTGAAATGGTGATTAAGTCAGGCAGATGAGTCAGCACCTGTTCGGTTGCTTTGCCATCATCCAGTTTCCCGGCGATCAGAATCTTACTTTCACTGTGGGTGATGCAGTATTCGATCGTTTCGGCACCTGCGGTCGGGAAGATGGGGACACTGACAAAGTCACCCAGCATCATGGCCAGATCGCAGATAAACCACTCAGCACAGTTTTTCGAGACCAGGGCGATTTTATCGCCGGGCTCGGCACCGAGTGATTGTAAAGCCGAGACCAGTCTCAGCGCCTGATCGGCCACTTGCGCAAAAGTAAAGGTGACAAACTGGCGGTTAATAATCTGTTTGAGATAGATTTCGTCCGGACGCTGTTGCGCCCATTTTAAAATCATCTCGTCGGGTGTGTGGAGAGCACAGTTTGATTTGCTCAATGTGTTAGGTTGGATCATTCTCTAACTCCTGGCTGCTCGCCTGTCCGCCTGTCTGCAGAGAGCTCAGGTCGTCAGTAAAGTCAGCATTGGTTTGGCAAAACGAGTTTATTGTTATGTTAAATTTTTGTTAACTTTAGCAGTAAGCACTGTGCAAATAAAGCCTTAATTACACGGACTTATACCCAAAGTGTTACCAGTGGTAAGCGCCTGACAGGGCGTTCAGCGCGAATGAAGCTGGCGAAAAGCGCCGGGGCTGATGCCGGTTTTCTTTTTAAAGATACGCGAGAAGTAAGACACATCCCGGTAGCCGCATTGATAAGCGATAAAAGCGATTTTGGCATTTTTCTCATCCACCAATAATCTCTTGGCCATGGCGATACGTTTATCGCAGATGTAGTCGCGAAAGCTGACGCCAATCACTTTGTGAAAGCGTTTTGAAAAGTACGAGATAGAATAGTGGCAGTATTCGGCAATATCTTCTTCACGGATTTCTTTAGTAATATTCAAATCAATATAACGCAGAATATCTAACATCTCTTTACTTAGACTATGTGGAGATTTAGGTGAATGCAGAACTTGTTGCTCAATGGTCTGCTGGTCAACGTTATTGTTAAGCTTCTCGCAAATACCAGAGATAGCCATCGAGGGTTCATCCTCACTGATATCAAGCAGGGCCAGAACGGGTTCTTGGTGGCCGATACTGTTTTTGTATGAGCCATCGTGAATAATGATCAAGTACTTGTTTAAATTCATACAGATCTTGAGTGAAGTCAGCAGTAACCCCTGGCAGCGATCCTTCTGATAAAAAAACAGCGCATAGGAGACATCAGGTTCACTAAGGACCGAGACATCACTGCCGTGCTCAACCACATCGAAATAGTGCTTACACACGTCCTGAACACGCCGTGGGAGCGTCGTCAGCGGACTACCTAACCAGTGACCCTGATATTTTCCTGCCATACCGAATTCTCACACCACAGATTTTCACACCAAGGTTCTAAAGTCATAGCTTCTAAAGTCATAGCTTCTTCTAAAGTTATAGCTTCGAAAGGCACAGATTCTAAAACCACACTAGTTGCCACCCGAGAAAGCAAGAGGCTTAATTGTAAGCCTAGAATTAAGCCAAAAAAGTGCAAATAAACCTCCCAAGGTCTTAGGTCAAATAATTGGTTTAGCGCACATTTCCAAGTGATCAATGGTTGAATATGCAATGTAACTTTATTGTGTTTGTTTCACTAATGAGAATGTTGCTGGTGACTGTTTATGGCCTGTTTACCGAGTAATAAAGCGAAAAATATCAATATAACAGTGCGTGTTGTTACTACTAAAGGGTATTAAACGCTATTTGTGCCAAATATTTCGCATCTTTAAATGATTTTTAAATCAATAGTTAGTGAGTATTTTGTTACTTAATGTTAAAGAAAGTACCAAACCCTGACAAAAAAGTCCTAACCGCTACTGATAGAACTATCTAAATTGAATATGAACATTCAATGTGTCAGGAAGGAGACCAAATCATGAATAAGTTCACTCAAGCGATTAAAAACTTTTGGCAAGATGAAGAAGGGTTGACAGTAGTTGAATATGTAATTGGTGCGGGTTTATTGGTAGTAGCCTTAGCTGGTCTGTTTGCAACAATGGGAACTCAGTTACAGACAAAAATAACAGCCATTATTGGAAATATTGCTGACGGTTCATAGACTGATTTTAGATATCAACACACAGCCAGAGAGGAATATGACTCTTAATCTACACTAGGTTCGAAGGTGGCAATATGGTTATGGATATATCCCTCTGGCTTCTTTTATTTATAGTAGGCATTAATGACGCGAAAGAGCATCGTATACCTAATTATCTTCTTGGCCTGATTGTACTGCTTGTGACATTAAAGCTCACAGTTTTAAAAGGAGATGTTGATACTTTTCTTCTTCATCTCCTTTCGATGTCTATGTTTTTTTCTATAGCTCTACTATTCCATTTTTGTGGCTGGATGGCACCAGGAGACGTAAAGTTACTAGCTATAGTTGGATTTATTTTTGGCTTTAATGATTTACTGAACTTAGTATTTTGCATAGGTGTTAGTTCGGTATTTATAGGTTGTATGTATTGGGTTTTAAATAAAATTATAATATTTAACAAAGAAATAAGTATCGATGGTTTTTTCAGAGCCTTACTCTGCTTCAGTGCTAAACCATATCGGAGTTTTATTGTTTGCGATCTGAAAGATAATCGGCTGGTAATGCCATTTGCTCCAGTTGTTGTTTGTGGAGTCGCTTTAGCACAATATTTACATTTTTCGTTTTGAACTTTGCGTGACAAAGATTAGAAACCAAGGAGTCAGTCAATGGGCACATTGGTGATAGATAATATTCATCGAACGGTTTTAACGCCACAAGCCAAAGCTCCTGAGGTGCCAGTAAGTTTTGATGACTTGAAAGTACCGAAAGCAGTACTGGAAAACTTGGTGTTAAAGCATCTCTCTGCTTATCCCAAAATCGATGTTCTGCAGCTTAGCAAGTATTTATGCATCAGCAGCCACCTGGTGGAAGAGTTGCTCGCCTTACTGAGACTGCGTTCATTGGTCGAGGTATTTCAGGCAGAGTCACACTCTACTGTTGGCCATGTCAGATACGGTTTATCTGAGACTGGTGGACGGGAAGCTGAACGCGCATTTTTAAGAGATGCATACATAGGGCCGGCTCCGGTTTCGCTGGATGATTATAATCAGATGGTTTCGGCCCAGGATGTGCGTTCTAAGATTATTACTCGTCCGGATGTCGAACACGCTCTGAGTGATGTCTATGGTTCAGAACGGCTAATTTCGGTGTTGGGACCGGCGATTAATTCAGGGCGGGCACTGTTACTCTATGGAGATGCCGGGACCGGTAAAACTTTTGTCGCCACCCGATTGCTCAACTCGCTCAACACATCGGTTTATATACCACATGCCGTGTATGCAATGGGCAATGTTATCAAAGTTTATTCTCAGCAGCACCACGTCAGAGTTGAAGAAAGTAAAGGCTTAGATTCTTTGTCTTTTAGGGATCAACATGATCAGCGTTGGGTGTTGTGTGAGAGGCCAAGTATTCAGGTCGGTGGGGAGCTTACCATGGATATGCTGGAAGTGAATCATACTGAGCACAACAGAGTCTGGATGGCACCGCTGCAGATGATGGCCAATAACGGTATTTTCATCATTGATGACCTGGGGCGTCAACCGTTTCCGGTCGATGCTATTCTGAACCGTTGGATTGTACCGATGGAGTATTTTTATGACTACCTGTCATTGCCAAACGGTCAACAAGTGACTATCCCTTTTATACTGACCTTAGCGTTTTCCACTAACTTGGATCCGGAAAGGATCAGTGATCCTGCGTTCTTGCGTCGGCTAGGATATAAGATTCAGTTCCATCCTCTGGAGAGAACCGAATACCACGCCTTGTGGGAAGATATGGCTGCAACCAAAAATATGACTGTTCAATCATCGTCTTTTGATGCGCTTTATGATTTGCATCGTCGGCATAACATAGGATTTTATCCCTGCCTGCCAAAAGACTTACTTGGGATTAGTCGAGACATCGTTGCTTTTGAAGATACTCAACCCGTTGTTACGCCAGAAATTTTGCAGCGCGCCTGGGAGGTTTACTTCACCGCCGATGGCAAAGGAGGAGGTACCAGATGAGTCGCAATCAAGTGGTTTTATTACTGTTGGTCTCAATATTGTTGGGACTGGGAGCAGTGTTTTTCGCCAAGCAGTGGATGGATAACCAAGTTAAGCCCACAACCGAAGTCGAAGTGGTAGAACGTGTGCCAGTTATTGTTGCCGCTACAGAGATACCGGTGACGACGGTGATTGAAGCCCAGCATCTGACAACACGTCTAATAGAGAAATCGTGGACTAATGACAATCAGTTTAGTGATCCGGCGGATGTTATCGGAAAAATTGCTTCTGAGACTTTGTATCCGGATGAAGTTGTCCTGAACCAAAGGTTAAGCATTCCTGGTGAAGGTGCCACTCTCGCTGCTGTTCTGCCGGAAGATAAACGTGCAGTAACGATCCGGGTTAATGATGTGATTGGTGTGGCGGGGTTTTTGTTGCCTGGCAATAAAGTGGATGTATTGAGCACTGTTAAGTATGGAAAGAACTCCGCGAATACAGATACGGTTCTTAAGGACATTAAAGTTTTGGCAGTTGATCAGACCGCACGTACCAGTGACAACAAACCGGTGATCGTACGGGCCGTCACGTTAGAAGTCTCCCCTAAAGAAGCTGAAAAGCTTTTAAGTGCCAAAAGTAAGGGAGACATACAGCTCGCTTTGCGTAACCCGCATGCCATCGAGCCGAAAGTGGTGAAATACGTTCCGCCACCAAGTGTCACGATTATCAAGGGAACGGACACATCCAATGTGCGTGTAAGGAATTGAGGTGAGTTATGAAAAACATATTAGTCATTCTGACTGTGTTCTTTACATTCAGTGTCTGGGCAGCTGCGACTCAGAGCGGTAAAGTGGTCACCGTTCCGCATCATAAATCGACCCATGTACTGCTGCAGGGCAATGCGAGTCGGGTTTCTCTGGGTGACCCTGAAGTGCTGGATATTGTGATGCTTAAATCCAATGAGCTGTTTTTGATTGGTAAAAAACTGGGTTCAACCAATCTAATGGCCTGGGATCGCCGCGGGCAGCTAATTGAATCGATCAATATCGAAGTGACCCACGATGTGAATAGCCTCAAAGCCAAGCTCTACGAGTTTCTGCCGGATGAGAATATCGCGGTACACAGTTCGCAAAACCGTCTGATACTGAGTGGCCAGGTCAGCTCGCAAGACAAGATGAATGTTGCGCTGCGTTTGGCAGAAACCTATGCCGCAGGCGAGTCGGCAGATAAAGAAACCGACTCGCGTAACAAAGAAGCGGAGAAAACCGGTGTGGTTAATCTGATGAGCATCGGTGGTGCGCAGCAAGTGATGCTGGAAGTCACTGTCGCTGAAGTGCAGCGCAGCCTGGTGCGCCGTTTGGACTCTAATTTCCACTTTTTCCAAAACAACGGCAAGTTCTCCTGGGGCGGTACATCAGCTGGTGGTTATATTGATGACATAGCCCCTGGTGTGATTGGTCCGGTGTTTAACTCACCAACCATCGAAGGCACCGGATTGCTGTCTACGTTTATTGACGGAGACACCTTGTTTACCCTGGCACTGGATATCGCTAAAGAGAATGGCGTGGCAAAAGTGTTGGCCGAGCCGAACCTGACTGCGTTAAGCGGGGCTAAAGCTGAGTTTCTGGCGGGCGGCGAATTTCCTATTCCAGTGCCTGACGACGATGGCATTACCATTGAATATAAGCCCTATGGTGTCGGACTGAAATTTATCCCCACTGTGCTGAGCGATAAAAAAATCAATCTTAATATGGCGGTGGATGTGAGTGAAATAGCCAGTTCGACTACTTTAACGTTTACGCCTACCGGTTCTAATGCTGCCTATTTTATCCCGCCGATTACCCGGCGTAGCGCTTCCTCTACTCTCGAGCTGGCTGATGGCCAAACTATCGGTATTGCCGGTTTACTGAGTGAGAACGTGCGCGACTCCATTTCTAAAATGCCAGGGCTGGGTGATATTCCGTTGCTGGGGCAGCTTTTTAACAGCCAGGAGTATATTTCTGGTGAAACCGAACTGGTTATTCTGGTGACCCCAAGACTAGCTAAACCGATTGATCGCTCTAAAGTGACGTTACCCACGGATGCCTTTGTTGAACCTACTGATATGAAGTACTACTTACTCGGACAAGGTGCATATCTGGCTTCACCCGGTGATGTAAAACGCACTCGGGCTTCTTCCTCCTATGACCCTGCGGTCACTGCAGGTAAAGGCGGTTCGGAAGGCTCATTCGGCCACGGGTTATAGGGAGAGAAGAGTATGAAAACGACGCTACTGATCGGTATGGGTATTACATTGGCCATGAGTGGATGCGCTAATCAGAGCCACGTTGGGGTGCAAAAGTTAGGCGGACACGTTGCGCAAATCAGAGAGTTGCAAACCTACAACCCGAACGCAACTCAGGAGAATATGACAATCATTCCCGATGGTAATGGTGAGCGGATGGAAGATGCCTACAGTATCTATACCGGCAAAAAGAGTGAAGATTTAAAAGGATCATCGACCAGTCAGATCATTACTGGTTTTTAACCCGGAGAGGGTGCTATGAAAACTCAATTTAAACCTGGACGTTCGGTTCCAGGACATAAACGAAGCCGGCGCCAACAAGGTGTAGTAGTTGTGATTGTCACTATTGCCTTGTTGGCGATGCTTGGTGCGGCTGCACTAGCCATTGATATTAATCATGCGTTTATGAACCGGACGAAACTTCAAAACGGGGTCGATGCTGCTGCTCTGGCTGCAGCCGTTGTTCTAAATAAAAGCGGAGTTGACCAGAACACGGTTCAGAATGCAGCCAGTCAGGCAGCAAAAGATGCGTTGACCAAAATGGGACAGTCTTCGGGCAATGCAGAAGTGACGGTTCCGGATGCAAATATTGCAGTGACTTTCAATAACGATTCTCGCTTTACCGGTGGTAGCTGTGTGCTGGGGGGGGATTGCTATGTACGAGTGGCTGTCAGTGATCTGACATTACAAAGTTTTTTCATCCAATTATTCACCGATACTAAAGCAATCAGTGCCAGTGCCGTTGCCGGCCCTAGTGCAGGGGGCGATACCTGTAATGTCGTGCCTATGGCTATCTGTGCGAATGATGCTTCGGATGAAGAAACCGCAGGGTTTGAAGACGGGGTCAATTATGACATCAAACTAAGTGAAAATAACTCTGAAATGGGGCCGGGGAATTTTCAGTTATTAGATTTGGACGTGGATGAGAGCGCAAATAAAAATGCCAAAGACAACCATATTCGCAATCAATTAGCGGGTAACTTCCAAGGCTGCGTAGGTAAAAATGATATTGTTACTACTAAGCCCGGCAATACCATTGGTCCTGTTGGGCAAGGTATCAATACCCGATTTGGCGAATACAAA
The DNA here is from genome assembly GCF_029962385.1 of Vibrio sp. ABG19. NCBI lineage: Bacteria > Pseudomonadati > Pseudomonadota > Gammaproteobacteria > Vibrionales > Vibrionaceae > Vibrio > Vibrio sp. ABG19. The sequence continues at coordinate 1,904,988 of NZ_CP071708.1, forward strand.
GGCGGAACAAGCAGCAGTGATTTCTCTTCTGATGGCGTAACCACTGAAAACATTACTCATGATGAATATTTAGCCAACGATTTACACAATGGGCGAAGAGAAATTGCTGTACCTATCGTTGATTGCAGCTCTCCGAGTTCTGGCAGTCAGGATTTCTCTGTGGTCGCTGTGGGCTGTTTTTTCCTGGTTGAGAAAGCCCCTGATAATAATAGCGGTAAAGACTCCATTGTGGGTGAGTACATGTACGACTGTACGGTACAAAACAGCCACAATGATGGTGAAAGTAATACCGGCGGCTCTTATCGTATCGTCTTGTATAAAGATCCTTTAAATGAGGATTCATAAATGAAAACGACGCGTGTGAAAAATATCAAAGGGTTAGCCTCGATCGAGTTGTTGATTGTTTTACCCGTATTGTTGTTGATACTGGCAGCCATCGCTGAGTTTGGCAATGCTTTCATCCGTTACAACATATTGAGTAAAGCCGTACAAAATGGTGCTCGTATGGCTGTCACTGAGGTTTACGGTACCGCAAAAGCAGAAAATATTGCTTCCGATGAGAAGATTAAGCAAGCGGTTATGTATGGGAGTCCAAAGACAGTAGTGGACACGCAGCCAATACTTGAGGCAATGACCGTGACCGTAACCTATAGTACAGGCGATGATTATGTTGTGGTTACCGGCACATATCCTTATCAGCCGCTGGTTGGTCCATGGCTAAACGATCTTTTGTCGGATGTAACTTTGACTGCTTCTGCCGTGATGAGGGTGACACAATGACGAGAAAGTTAAACAATCAGCATGGCCTGACGGTGATTGAATTTACTATTGTGGCCACTGTTCTGCTAATTATTTTATTTGCTATTTTTGAAATTGCGGTATTTGTTTATTCATTACAGACGCTCAATGATATCAGTCGGCGCTCAGCACGTATTGCTACAGTCTGTGTAGTTAATGATAGCGAGATTAAAACGTTAGTGTTTAGTGAATGGACGCCTAAAGATTTTACCGCTGATAACATAGAGATTAATTATCTTGACGAAGATGGAGATGTGATTGTTGATCCTGTTGCCGGGCATATCAATATTCGTTATGTCAGAGCCAGAGTTATCAATTACGATTACGGGTTTTCTGGGGCTCTTGGCTTTTTAAGTGATAATGGTGTTATTACCGTACCAGATTTTCAGACGACACTGCCTGCTGAATCTTTGGGAGTATTAAGAGTCGACGATCCAGACGCGAAGACGGATTGTTAAGGAGTGGGCATGGGTGAAACAGTGCATTTATCTCGTGGTGAGAGTGAAAATATTCGTTTAAAAACCAATTTAACTATTTGGGTTTTATACTCCAGCGATCGTTTTAAAATTCATCTGAGTGAAGAATTGTCGTTGTGTCGAAACATCACTTTTAATGCATTTTCTTTGCATAGTATGAAACAAGACAGCTTTAAGAGCTTTAATCCACCGGATTTAATTTTTGTTGAAACCGGACCTAACTGGGCGCAAAAAATTGTTGAAATGCAAAACTATGACAGTATGGAGGTTGATGAAGGCTCTAACACATCGCTGGTTGTGTTTGGTAATGAAAATGATAGTGGTGCGCTTAAAATAGCATTACGCATCGGTGCGACTGATTTTGTTTCTGATCAGGCAACTTTATCGGATTTGGTTCCACTTTTGAAAAATAGTGCGGAAGAAAAAATCTCTGCACGAAAATTAGGTCAGTTATTTGTGTTTCTTAATACAAAAGGCGGGTCTGGAGCAACTACTATCGCTTTAAATACTGCCGTTGAAGTTGCAATGCAATGTGACAGTAAAGTGCTGTTACTCGATTTGGATATTCACTTCGGTGTCATTATGGATTATCTCAATATTAATCCGACCTACAGTATCAATGATGCGATTGCTAATGTTGCTGACTTGGATGAGATGTCATTACAGAGTTTGGTTTCTAAGCATCCATCCGGATTACATGTTTTGAGTTTTAAGCATGAAAATCACAATGAAAACTTTGATAAAGCGATGCAATTAGGAAAGTTAATTCCAACTTTACGTGAGTTTTATCCTTATGTTTTTATCGATTTATCAATGGGTGTTGATAGAATGTTCTCACCAGTGCTTTCTCAAGCGGCAAAAGTTTTTATGGTGACTCAGCAAAACTTAGTGGGAATAAAAAATGCGTCGCGAATCGTTAAGTCTTTAATGATGGAATACGGTCTGTCAAAAGATCAAATCGAGTTAATTATCAATCGTTACGAAAAAAATCAATCGATAAAATTAAAAGATATTCAACAAACGTTACCTGGTATGGAGACTCATAGTATTCCCAATGATTTTAAAGTCGCTATTGAGAGTGCCAATTTGGGTAAACCATTTGTTGAGCTGAAGAAAAACAGTTCAATTACTAAATCGATTATCGAACTTTCTCAGACTCTCGCACCTGAAACTATCGAGCAGAAAGGCTGGATAAAGCGATTGTTTTCATGATTCTTCGGAGGCCATATGTTCTTCAAGAGAAAAAATATTAATACTGAATATCAAGATCAGTCTTTATCGGATCCAGTGGTTGGCTCCGATGAGCCTGAGGTAACGAGTCGAACTGAATATAAAAATGAAAACCAGTTGGAGCGGAAAGTTCGCGAGGCTGAACTTAAAAATCGAGAAATAGACGATGCGCGCAAGCAACTGGAGCAAGAGCTATCAATCAAGCATTTTTATCATAAACGATTACTTGAAACATTAGATCTAGCGCTACTCTCAAGCCTTGAAAAAGAACGAGCAAAAAAAGATTTGCACGATTCTATCGTACAGTTAATGTCTGAAGACCAAACTCATGCATTGAGTGCTGAGGGGCGTAAACGAGTCATTAAGCAGATCGAAGATGAAGTGTTCGGTTTAGGGCCGTTGGAGCCTCTCCTCAATGATCCAACGGTTTCGGACATTCTCGTCAATGGTGCTAAAAGTGTTTATGTGGAACGGCGTGGTAAATTGGAAAGAACACCCTACACGTTTTTGGATGACCGCCATTTGCGCAATATTATTGATCGTATTGTCAGTCAGGTTGGTCGTCGCATAGATGAAGCCTCTCCTATGGTCGATGCCCGTTTGGCAGATGGTTCGAGGGTTAACGCAATTATCCCACCTCTCGCATTGGACGGACCTTCAGTCTCTATACGTCGCTTTGCCGTTGATAAATTGACGATGGATAACCTGCTCTCTTTTAATTCCCTGTCTGAACCGATGGCTGCCTTTGTTGAAGCTGCGGTTAAAGGTGAGCTCAACATTCTGATTTCTGGCGGGACAGGTTCGGGTAAAACCACTACGCTGAATATTTTTTCCGGTTTTATCCCCAAAGAAGATCGCATCATCACGATTGAAGATTCAGCAGAGTTGCAACTGCAACAACCGCACGTGGTCAGATTGGAAACGCGTCCGGCTAACCTGGAAGGTAAAGGTGAAATTACTCAGCGGGAGCTGGTTAAGAACTCGTTACGGATGCGACCGGACAGAATAGTTTTGGGGGAAGTGCGTGGCAGTGAAGCGGTTGATATGCTGGCTGCGATGAATACTGGCCATGATGGTTCGCTTGCAACAATACACGCCAATACGCCGCGCGATGCGTTGAGCCGGGTAGAAAATATGTTTTCGATGGCTGGCTGGAATATTTCCACTAAGAATTTGCGAGCACAAATCGCATCGGCAATACATTTAGTGGTGCAAATGGAGCGCCAAGAAGATGGTAAACGCCGTATGGTTAGCATTACTGAAATTAATGGTATGGAAGGTGATATTATTACCATGTCGGAAATTTATAAATTTCAGCGTCTTGGAATGGATGAAGATGGTAATGTTCTGGGTTATTACACTGCAACTGGTGTAGTGCCTCAGTGTCATGATGCGTTATCAAAAAGAGGCTTCCATTTACCGCATGAGATTTTTAGCGAGACACACCGTTAGAATAGGAGGTCTCTATGCAAGATTTAACCATGTTTTTAGTTTTGCTATTTTTTGCCGTGGTGATTATTTCACAAGCATTATTACTACCTGCCGCAGGTAACAAAGCAAAACATAAGCAACTTGCGAGTCGTTTGAAAGAGAGCCAGGCTAACCTGGATGCAGAAAGTCGCTCTTTACTCCAGGAGCATTATCTAAAAAGTTTAACGCCTCTTGACCGTAAGTTAATACAGATTCCACTACTGGCCTCGTTTAAGAAAAATCTCGAATTATCAGGTCTTGACTGGTCATTGTCCCAAACGTTAGCGGTTACTGCGTTACTAAGCTTAGGGGCTGGTTTAGGCTTATTGATACTGAATCAGATTTGGTATTTGTGTTTAGCCGCAGTAGTTTTTGTATGGGGATGTTTACATGTTTTCGTACACAAGAAAATATCGGATCGACTCGCTAAATTTGAAGAGCAACTCCCTGACGCGATTGATATTATTCGACGTATGTTACAGGCTGGCCAACCTGTAACCCAAGCATTTAAGGAAGTTGGTGATGAAATGCCAGCGCCAATAGGTATCGAGTTTAAAAACACATTCAACTTACTCAATTACGGCTATGATATGCGACTAGCAATTATGCAAATGGCTGACAGAACTCCAACAGTGTCAATGCTGGCATTTTCTAGCGCCGTACTTTTACAGAAAGAAACAGGTGGTAATTTATCGGAAAACCTAGACAAAGTGTGTAAAGTTTTACGCTCCCGATTTAAGTTAATGCGAAAAATAAAGACTATTTCAGCGGAAAGTCGTATGTCTGCCTGGATATTGGTATTATCACCATTTGTATTGTTTATTGCCATGTCACTATTTAAGCCTGAATTTTTAGCTCCATTATACGAAGATCCTAGAGGAGTTAATTTAATTAGCTACGGTGTGGTTAGTCTTTTTTTTGGTGCTTTATGGATGAGAAAGATAATCAACTTTGAGGTGTGATATGGAAAATATTATGGCTGTTTTTTCCTCAGTGCAAATTTCACAGAGAACCATTTTCTTCGCGCTGATAATGATTTCAACTGTATTGCTCTTTTTTTCAGTAGCTTTGCTCATTACTGGGCGCAGAAACCAGATTAAGCGTCAACTAGGCGAGATAAGACAAGAGAGCTTGGTTGGTTCATCCAGCTTACATCGAAAAAAAAATAGTAAAATCAGTAATACACTAGAATCCATCTCGCCAATGTTCTCTCCCCGAGATATCAAGGAACGAGATAGTGTTCGTCATCAATTGATGCATGCCGGTTTTCATAGTGCTAATGCTCTAAATATGTACTATGCGATAAAAACAGCGCTTACTTTAGCAGCGATTACTCTGAGTGCTCTTGTTTTTTTCTTATTTCCTAATACGGAAAATCTCCTGTTAATTATCGTTACCTCTATCGCTGTTGGTCTTTTTGGTCCTAATGTTGTTTTAAGACATTTAGTCAAGAAAAGAAAATCAAAGATTAGAGGGGGTATAGCTGATGCTCTCGATCTGTTGGTAGTTTGTACTGAGTCTGGTTTGGGCTTTAATGCAGCTTTGCGCAGAGTTGCGGATGAATTGGTTATTTCTCATCCCGAACTGGCGGATGAACTCGATACTGTCTGCGCTAAAATTAAAGCTGGCGTGGAAGTTCCTCAGGCGTTGGCTCAGTTAGTTGAACGGACCGGCATCACCGAGATTAGCGGATTGGTAAGCATGTTAGCGCATGCATCTCGGATTGGTGGCAGTCTGGCTCAAACATTACGAGACTATACCGAAGATTTTCGTGACAAACGCAATCAGGAAGTCGAAGAAATTGCGGCAAAAATCCCCACCAAGATGATTTTTCCGCTATTACTTTTTATATGGCCATGTTTCTTTATTGTTGCTGTAGGCCCTACCATTCTTTTCTTGTTAGTCTATTTTGGTTCGTAAAGGAGAGGTTTATGAGATATCAAGTTGTTGCTCTTTGTGCCAGCCTGCTTGTTGGTTGCGCCAACCAATCCACCCAACCCAAGCCTTTCGAGAACGCCCTTTACGATGGTCGTCCGGTAGAAACGTTAAGCTCTGACGCGGCGCCGATGACTGAAACCGAAGCGATCAAACGTGGCGATTATGCGTTGAAAAACAACAATACCGATTTGGCCTTGTATGAGTATCTGCGTTCGCTGGATTTCCCTGATACGCAATACCGCGACAAAACACTCTACACTGTGGGGCGCATACACCAATCGCGTGGTAATCTGGATTTGGCCGAGCAAGCGTACTTGTTAGCTCTGGAAGCCAACCCAAACAACATTCAGGTACTGGAACAGTTGGGATCCAATTACACCAAACAAGGCGATACCAAGCAGGGTGAAAGCTATTTTTTACGTGCCATCAATGCTGACCAGCTACGTTTGGCAAGTCGCAATAAACTGGATACTTCCAACGTTTCCGTGGAACAGCTTGATAAGCTGAGCAGCGATGATCAGTCACCGGCGTTGGCCTATATGGGATTGGGCATTTTATATGATGTTAAAGCCAATCATGATGTGGCGAAAGGCTTCTATCGTCACGCGCTACAAATCGAGCCTAAATCGAGTAAGGCGCTGATGAACATGGGCTACTCCTATTACATGAGCGGAGAGTATGCTCCGGCCAAACGTTATACCCAGGCTGCACTTGAACAGGACAGCAATAACCAAAGAGCGCAGAACAATCTGGCGCTGATTTATCTGGCGGAAGGGGATGCCCAACGGGCGCTGAATGTCTTTATGCGTTTTATGGATGCGCCGGAAGCGCTTAACAACGTGGGTTATTTCCTGATGTTGCAGGGCAAGCCGGAAGATGCGATTCCGTTCCTGCAACAGGCGATTGATAAAAAGCCGTCCTACTACAAGGTGGCGAATGAAAATCTGGAGCGTGCGTTACTTGAGGTGCGGGCGAACTCGAGCGACAGCACACGAGTCAAGGTACAGTAACTTAACCGATTTTTACCTATCAACAGCATTTTTACCTATAAACAATAAGCGCAACCTCAGGGTTGCGCTTATTGTTTATAGCCGTTGCTAAAGCTTATCGATTGGATCAGGTTCCGGATAGGCTTCGATCACCTTTTTCAGGTAGTCCTGATGGCTACGGAGTGCATTCACACAATGCTTGTCCAGCTTGCCAACCACCACCATTTTTTCCAGCTCCAGCAAGGCAAAAGGAACGGACCAGGCCTGTTTATAGGGGTGGTGACTGGTCAGGGCATCGAAAATATTGGCCACTGAAATAATGCGAGCCGATATCGGGATATCATCCTGGGTCAGCCCGTAGGGATAGCCACTGCCATCCAAAAATTCGTGATGATAGGCCACAATCTCTTTTAATACTGATACACAAGGATGGTTGGGCGCTCCCATATCCTCAATGATATGGTTGATGATCTCGACTCCTTTTTCGACATGATCGTTGAGCTGTTCACGCTCTTCATCCACCAGTGAGTTGGATTTATTCAATACGCTGGCCGGAACCGATAATTTGCCGATATCGTGGCATTTAGAGAACTGGCTGATGGTTTCGATCATCTCGTCATCGAGGTCATAAATAGGGGCGACCTCCAGGGCAATCACTTTCGCAAAGCGGCTGATGCGTTCTTTGTGTTCGTGCGATTCCTGAAAGTGTTCCGGTGAACTGGCATTCATATCGTTTGCTGATTGCAGCAGTGCGTGGACTAAATCGTATTCGGACGAAACAATAAAGCGAATAATCTCGATATAGGGTTTGAGCGAGGCTTTACGTACTTCATTAAAATAGTCTTTCTGGCAAGAGTTAAGAAAGATAAAACCGATGAAATGTTCGCCGTGATAAGCGGGAACCGCCATTGAAGACTGGAAGCCCTGTTCAATCAGCCATTTCGTGTGTGGATAACGAGGTGTGAGCGTTTGTGGAATGTCGTTGATGTAGCGGCTTTCACCGGACAGCGAACACTGTTTAAGTGAGGGCAGTGCATCCAGCGGAAACTCATAGTGCATCAGCTCGAAGCCGTGAAAAGTACTGTCAGCATACGTTTTTAAATGATCGCTATCGGCGTCATACAGCGCAAACGAAATCCGGTCGATTTCCGGCTCAGCCACCCGTAACCTTTGGTGGATATCGGCCAACTGATTATTCAAAGTACCAGCAGTCGGAAAGTAACTGTGTTCGCTGGTTTTACTGTGTGTTTCCATCGGTACGCCTCCTCATAGATCCCCTTTCTCCTAACAGTTAAGTTTAGGTGATCGAGTAAGGAAACGACCAATAGTGCGCCGATATTTTGCACTCATGATTGATCGATACCGAAACAACTCAGAGTTGAGCCAACACCGCTGCAGCTTTAAGTAGGAAGGGGATAAATGAATCCCAGCAGCATGCCTGCAACGGCAAAGTACAGCACGAGTACCAGGATGGGGGCGCGAGCGACTTTTAACAAAATAAAACCGATCAGCAGAAAGGCAAGATCATAAGCATCTGCGACAGCGCTGATAAATACCGGCTGATAAAGCGCCGCCAGCAGCAGACCCACCACACAGGCATTAACCCCTTGCAACGCCCCGGCGATGGCAGGAACGTTCGACAATGCTTGCCAGTTCTTAATCACGCCCAATAGCAGCAGGAAACCCGGCAGGAAAATCGCCAGCGTTGCCAGCAGAGCACCGATCACAGGGGTTTCAGGATGAAGAACAAAGCCCAGGAAAGTCGCCAGGGTAAACATGGGGCCCGGAACTGCCTGCGCGGCAGCGTAGCCGGTCAGAAAGGCGTCGGTAGAGAGGTTATCTGCCAGAGCGTTTTGCAGCAGAGGCAGCACGACATGGCCGCCGCCAAACACCAGGCTACCGGCCTGATAAAACTGATCCAATGTTTGCCAGTAGGATGATAACGGCGCGAGCAGAGGTAACGCAAAAAACAGAGCAAGAAAAGCGACTAATGGCGGCCACGAAAGCGAGAATCTGCTGGTTTTTCCTGGGCTTGTCGGATGTTTCAGATACAAGGCCCCAATTAAGGCACCGATGATCAGCACCAACATTTGGCTGCTCAATGAGGGGATAAGGAGCAGAACGATAGCGGTGAGTAAGCAGAGGGACAAGGTGAGCTTCTGCTGGCAAAAATTTTTGAACATGCCCCAGGTCGCATCTGCTACCACCATGACCGCCAGCAGTTTCAATCCATGCACGATATGCTGAAATAGTGGCTGCTGTAGAAACTGGCTGCTCAGCAGGGCAACGGCCAGCATCAAAAGCACGGAAGGCAGAGTAAAGCCGATAAACGCAGCACATGCGCCGCCCAAGCCACCACGCTGGTAACCGAGCGCGAAACCCACCTGGCTGGATCCCGGGCCTGGTAAAAACTGACTGAGCGCAACCAACTGAGCGTATTCTTCATCACTCAGCCATGCGCGTTGTTCGACAAAGGTGTGACGAAAGTAGCCGATATGTGCTGCCGGGCCGCCGAAACTAACCCATCCTAAGGCAAAGAAAATTTTAAATATCTCGAACATAACCGCCTGCTGCTTACACCCGTTGGATTAACTGAGGAAAATGTAATGGCTTACTACTTGATGCTCAACGTCAAAGTTGTAAGAAAATAGCGCAGTGAGATGACAATTACGCGACAGCTGTGAATTGTTAGATAGTCGTATCATTGATGGGGAGATGGTATCGCCAATATCAGTGAAAACGTTTTCACTAGTGCGGGCTAACTCACAGTCAACTCAATGGGTTAGTTGCTAGACTGGCGTTATTGACCCGAAAGGAAGCCTGCACGTTTGGTGTTTTGCCGCTTCCGTAACCAAAAGAGAGGATGTGGTGAAGAGTTCGTTGTTTGAATCGATGACGCAGCAGGCGTTTGGTGATGGTCGCCCGGCGCAGCTGGTGGAGCTGACTAACCGTCATGGTATGAGTATTGTGCTGATGGATGTTGGTGCAACCTGGCTCAGCTGCCGCTTGCCGCTGGCGCAAGAAAGCCGTGAAGTGCTGCTCGGTGTGGACACTATGGCAGACTTTGAAGCGCAGGGGGCGTTTATGGGCGCATCGGTCGGGCGTTATGCTAACCGGATCGCTAATGCGCGCTATCGTTATCAGGGCGAAGAGATCCAGGTGGTGGCCAGTCAGGGTGATAACTGTCTGCATGGTGGCGCTCCGGGCTGGAGTCATCGTCGTTGGACGCTGGACAGTCAGGGCGACAACTTCGCCTGTTTTACCATTGAATCGCAAGATGGTGAACAGGGATTTCCCGGTCATGTCAGCGCGTCCGTGCGTTATGAGCTGGGTGATGATAACCAGGTGAGTATCACCTATCAGGCGAGCACCGATAAGCCAACTCCGGTCAACCTCACCAACCATGCTTATTTTAATCTGATGGGTGCCGAGTCCGGCTGCGACGTGCTTGGGCATAGATTGTCAATCGCGGCGTCGGAGTATCTGCCGATTGATGATAGCGCGATTCCGCTGGGTCATTTAGCGCCGGTGCAGGGCAGCGGGTTTGATTTTCAGCAGGCGAAAACCCTGGGTCAGGATCTGCTTAAAGATGAGCAGCAACAAGCGTCGCAAGGCTATGACCACAGTTACTGGCTCAACGATGCATGTCGCGGCGGGCAGTGTGCCGCCACTCTGGTGTCAGATGATGAACAGGTGGTTATGCAGGTGTTTACCGCAAAGCCGGCGCTGCAGCTATACAGCGGCAACTGGCTGCAAGGTACGCCGGGCCGTAATGGCAGTGAGTACCGGAGCTATCAAGGCGTGGCGCTGGAAACTCAGTTTCTGCCGGATTCACCCAACCATCCAGAATGGGCTCAGCAGAGCTGTATCTTGTTACCGGAGCAGGAATATAAGTTCACGACTGTGTATCAGTTCCAACTGGCATAGCTATCCCCTTCCTATTTGAAGTTGTAGCGGTGTTGGCTGCATTTGTTCACCCCAATCACATAGTGTATCTATGTGATTGGGGTGAACAAAGAGATGATAACAGGCCCTCTGCAAGCAGAGGGCCTTTCTGTCAATGATGAATTCTGTGCCGGGTGTTTAGCGAACGTCAGCCAGCAGGGCATCGATCAGCGGATGGTGATCTTGCTTGACGCCGGCCAGGTTACCGTATTTCGGTGCATGGCGATCGTTTTCCAGCGGATGATGCCAGCCAAGTGTGTGTTCGACAAAATGGCGCGCGAAGTTTTCCGATACTTCCAGGCAACCCGCCAGCACGGTATCGACATAAGTCTGGACAATCGGGCTGTTGGCACATGGCGGTTGATGATCATCCTTGATATAGACCCAGATGGGCTGAGTGCGATCAAAGGCGTGATCAGTTTCAATTTGCTCGGCGCTGAGGGCAATGCGTTGATAGCCACGTTCGCGGCGATCAAACTCCACCAGTGCGGCATCATCAATCTCAAGCAGCACGCCATTAACCTCTCCCTGGCCAGGATTGACCACCAGAGGAGAAATAACATAGCTGTCGTCAATTTTGCCCCAATGGCGCACTAAGCCGTGCACGATAGCGGGTAAAGCCTGCCCGGTGTTACCGGTCAGTTGCCGTGAGGCTGAATTCATCAGGCTGCCGTAGCCGAAAATGTACATAAACTGTTCCTGCTGCTTAGAGACATACACTAACTGAGCGAACGCCGCTTATCTGCTGGCGCATCGCAGCTCTGGTTACTTGCCGCCGAAGAACTGCAGACGGCGCAATATCCACAATTCCAGTCCGAAGATCAGTACCAGTCCGGCACAGAACAGGCCAAACGCAATCGGTGATTCTGTACCGGGAATCCCCCCTACGTTAACACCGAGCAGGCCGGTAAGGAAACTGGTTGGCAGGAAAATGGCCGCAATCACAGAGAACAGATAAGTGTTCTGGTTCATTTTTTCCGCATGGTACTGACGCAGTTCACCTTTGATGATTTCCAGTTCACTCAGATAAAAGTCCAGCGTTTCGTTGATGCGGGTGATGGTGTTGACACTATGGCGCAATCGCAACTGTTTGTGGCCGGCCAGTGGTACACTCGAGTTCTGATAATCGTCAATCGCGTATTGCTGTGGTTTAATAAAGCGTTTGATTTTCAACAGTGCTTTGTGCGTGGTCATCAGTTCTTCGGTCAGCTCAAGCTCGTCATCAAAATCGGTGATCTTTTCTTCCACCAGATCTAGATAGTTATCTATGTTGCGACTGAGGCCATCAATCACACCCAGCACCAGTTCGGCCAGAGTTTTTGGGCCACGCCCTTCGCTCAGCGCGGTGCGAATCGCATTGATGGTTTTAGACGGGATCTTGCGGCTTGAAATCAGCGCGCCGTTGTAACACAGAATGCGCACACTGAGCATATCGGCCGGGTCGGCATTTTCATTCAGGTTTACGCCGCGCAGAATGAGCAGAAAGTTCTGCTCATCATACTGTTCAAACAGTGGGCGGGTGTCTTCGGCCAGCAGGCTGTCAATGATAGACGCCGGAATGGCGTTGTCGATCAGCCACTCCCGTACGCCCGGCGCATCACGCTGGCAGTGATACCAGTGATCCGCTTCTATGCTGTCCGGTGTCTGGGTTGGTCGAATAACTTGTGATTCAGTAAAGTGCCAGTGATCGATGAGAAAATCCATATCGGTCCTTTTCGTTGGAAAGTTCAGCAGGCCGCAAGCGGCCTGCCAAGCTTAGAAACCACGCATCTGAATGCGGCGTAAAAACTCAGTCATCACCCGGTCATAGAGCAGATCGCCCAGGAAGGCGTCTTCAACGTGGTGATCAATACTTGGGTTATCGTTGACTTCAATAACATAAACTTGGCCGTCAATTTCTTTTAAGTCAACACCATACAAACCGCCACCAATTAAGTTAGCCGCTTTGACCGCCACGTCGACCACCGTTTTCGGCACTTGTTTCAGATCGAGAGTTTCGAAACCACCCGATGAAACGCGGCCGCTGTTGTGGTGCTGATAAATCTGCCAGTGACCACGGCTCATCATGTACTTACAGGCAAATATCGGTTGGCGGTTCATCACGCCAATGCGCCAGTCGTAGTCGGTTGGCATAAAGGCCTGTGCCAGAATCAGCGCGCTCTTTTCAAACAGCGCCGCGGCTTCCTTCTCCAGCTCCTGTTCATTACGCACTTTAACCACGCCACGTGAAAACGCGCCGTCAGGGATCTTCAGCACCATAGGAAACTCAAGATGCTGCTGCAGATGGGCCTGCCAGTCCGGGTCAAAGCTTTGCAGGATCACGCTTTTCGGTGCCGGCACATTATTGCGTTGCAGCAGTTCGGTCAGAAATACCTTGTTGGTACATTTCATGATCGACTCTGAGTCGTCCATCACCACCAGGCCCATTTTTTCTGCGGTTTTGGCAAAGCGATAGGTGTAGTTACTGATGTTGGTGGTGGCGCGGATAAACAGGCCGTCAAATTCGCCCAGACGTGACAAGTCATCCGGTGAAATGTTTTCCAGGTTCATGCCTAAACGGTTGGCGGCGCGGCGAAAACGTTTCAGGGCCGAGGCATCTGATGGCGGCATTTTCTCTTCTTCATCGACCAGCATGGCGATGTCGTAGCGGTATTTTTTCTCTTGTTTGGGTTTGCGCCACACCTTGGTCGAGAACAGCTCGAGCGATTCGATGAAGAAATCCTGCTCCGGATCATTGAGGTCCTGGAACGGGAACGGGGCGATTTTGCTAATTTGCCACTGGCCCTGACCCTTGGTCATTTCCAGTTCTATTACCGGGACCATAAACTGCTCAAACAGGTGACGGGCCAGTTTGTCCAGGCCGGGCTCCGGTGTGCGGCCGAAATAAATCTTACACGCGATAGTCTCGGTGTTTTTGCACAGTTTATTGAGTTTAAGCAGTCCGGATGAGAGCAAAAATGGCTGATTAATATCATTAATCGCCATCACGCGCGGAATCACGCGGTGACCGCGCGCTTCCGCCATCAGCGAGCAGTAATAGCCGGCGCTCATGTAGTCATAATCGCGACACAGGTTGACGACCTGCAGGCTGCGGTGGTTGTTTTTCCAGTCCGCATCCAGGTATTGATCGACACTGATCACTTGTTCGGAAGGGAAGTACTGTTGCCAGTCACTGGCCTGATCGGTCACGATTAAAAGGTTTGCCATCTTTCGTTTTTTCCTATAGCAATAGGTGTATGATTATATCGCAATCTTGCCAACTACTATCCTGTCAACCCAGTAAGGACATCGTATGGACTTTCGTCATGCGAAAGACTCTGATCTCTCTGCGCTCAATGCATTAGAACAACAGCTGTTTGAAGGCGATAAAATTTCTCCGCGTCAAATGAAGCGCTTTTTACACTCCGACCAGGCGATCTTGTTGGTGGCTGATGCCGGTGAGGAACTGGCTGGATATGCATTGTTGTTGTTTCATCAAGGTACACAGCTATCAAGGTTGTATTCGATTGCCGTTAAACCTGATTTCAGAGGGCGGAGGATTGCTCAGACTTTAGTTGAGCAATGCGAGCGTGCCGCTCTTGATCAAGGCTCTACTACATTACGGCTAGAAGTTCGTGAAGACAATATAGCAGCCATTAAATTATATGAAAAAATGAGCTATAAAACTTTGAAGCTATTGATCCATTACTATGACGATTTATGTGATGGACGTCGCATGCAAAAGCGTTTAACGCCCCATGGCCCGAAAGTTCTGCTACCGATGCCGTTATACGTTCAGACCACCCCTTTTACCTGCGGCGCGGCTTGTCTGTTAATGAGCTTCTCCTGCCTGGATGACAGCTTTGAACCAAGCAGGGTGAAAGAGATGCAGTTGTGGCGTGAGGCGACCACGATTTTCATGGCGGCCGGGCACGGCGGCTGCAGCGGACAAGGGCTGGCTCTGGCGGCGGCGCGGCGCGGCTTTCACGTTGAGTTATGGAGTCAGTCACGCAGCACACCGTTTATCGACAGTGTGCGTGATGCGAATAAAAAAGAAGTGATTGAGCTGGTTCATCAGGATTTTTGCCGCCAGTTGCTTGAAGAAGATGTTGAAACCATTGACGCGCCGCCAACCCAGGCTCAGCTTGAGGAGTGGGTCAATCAGGGCGCTTGTGTGTTGCTGCTGATCAGTACCTATCGTTTTGACGGCAAGAAAGAGCCGCACTGGATCGTGTTGAGCGGGATGAGTGAGAAGTTTTTCTTTTTCCACGATCCGCATGCCGAGTCGGAAGATCATGCAGTGGCGTCCGGCTATGTGCCGGTTGGTAAAAGAGCCTTGTCACAGATCCTCGGGTTCGGTAAGCAAAAACAGATTGCTTGTGTGGTGATCAGTCGGCGCGATGCTTAACATTCAATTGAGAAAACCAGTGCAATTGCGCTGTGAACGTTTCAGTAATAGAGAGTATCAGATGACTATTTAACGCTAGAGATACCTGTTGCATAAACAATTGCCCATCACAAAATTTTAACTGTGATTCAGGATAAATAATCAGTATTCGATTGGGTTTTTTTCAGATTTCTGTCTAGGTTTAAGGATAGTCATCTACTGGAAACTGTCTAAAGGTGGTCGAATGCTAAGTTTAACTAAATCATACTGTGCTTTACCCCTATCCTTACTCTGTTATTCAATGTCATCCTTTTCTGCTGAAGAGTCAGAACTGGTTAAGCGCCCCCAAACCGTTAATGATGTGTTTGTGCGTTCCGGCGTATTGACCCCGGAGGGGCAGTTTGCTTTTGATTTATCGTTAAGTTATACGCAAAACTCTTCAAATAGAGTCTCCGTGGTGGGCTATACTATTCTGCCCACTTTGCTGGTCGGGCGTATTGAGGTGTCCGATTCAGATCGTACAACAATTACCGCGGGTGGTGCGGTCCGATATGGTATTTCTGATGATACTGAGATTGAGCTTCGCATTCCTTATGTCTACCGCAACGATCAAGTGTTTACCCGAGAAATTGGTGAAGGTGATGATTCTGCCAGTCGAAACTCGCTCGATGGCGGTGGTTTGGGTGATATAGAACTGGCCGTGCGACATCAGTTTAATTTTGAAACAACGCCTTACTGGATTGGTGGCATAACGGTAAAATCAGACACTGGTAAGTCGCCATATGATGTCGATATCAACAGTAATGGTACGTTTAATGAAGTACCGACCGGTTCTGGCTTTTGGAGTGTTGAGCCTTCGTTATCTATGCTATATCCCACGGATCCTGCCGTTTTATACGCTAATATCAGCTATATTTATAACTTTAAAGACGATGTGACTGTGGACGGCAATTCTGTTGAAGTCGATTTAGGTGATACGATTGGGTTGGGGGCGGGAATGGGTTTTGCTATAAACCCGGACCTTTCATTGAGTATGGGGTTAAGTCACCAAACAATCCTGAAAAGCAAAGTGGACGGCAGTACCCAAGAAAATGCACGAATGTTGCAATTGGACACATTTAATTTTGGGGTGAATTACGCATTTAACCGTAAAACGTCATTGAACATTGGTGTACAAGCTGGGTTGACAGAGGATGCCCCTGATTTCCAATTGACTGTTAGGGTACCGTTTAGCATGTAAGTCTTATCCCATTCTTACTTGAAGCTGCAGCGCTGTTGATTGTATTCGTTCGTCCCTATCACACAGTGTATCTATCTATGTGATAGGGGATTCACTCATTTGCTGCCTAACTGAAACTCCACGTTGTTTAGAATATTTGCATATTTATAGAGCAACAGAAAGAAATCATCCCAGCGCCTAGGGCTAGGATGATTACAACAGTAAATAATGCGAATTTTACTTTACGTATTTGTATTTATGAAGTTGATACAATGGCAAATGTACAAAATGTTAAATGTATAGTTAGTATAATCTTGAGTTAATTGCGTTTTCCAATTTTTGATTGATTTGGAGCTGTTTGATGACATTACCTAGCTGTGTATCAATATTGACTATGGTACTTATCCCTATAACACTATTATCTAAACTGTTTTGGATTAAGTTCGTAATCGACTGTGATCCAAATCCTGTAGAATCTATTGGCATGACCGGGGCATCCAAAACTTGCGAAATATCATAGTTTTCTGACCATGCCTGCGAGTTATCGGTACTTCTATGTGGTGGGCTCACGTCCACACCGTACTCGTTATCATCCAATGGACTATCTGTATTCGAGGCATATCCGTTATCAACGATATTACCTTGACCCGCCTGTATTACATTCACAAGGTGAGCCGGCTGTTTTCTATCTGGCAACTGTTTTTTTAGTACGCCATTCCGTATTATTAAATTCGCTATTTTGCTGTGAAAAACTTGAGCACCATTAATAGATGACGTAATACTTAGCCCTATGTTAATGATGTAATTATCTTTTATTCTGAATCCTCCGCGATACTTCGATAGATCTTGATTTCCTAATGGCACGAGAGTAGTTCCTTGTTCTATCAAGATATCCGAGGTTGGTGATGCATACCCCGGTAAGCTAATGAACAACATCGGAACTCCAAAGAGTATTTTCCAATATGTCATATTGATATCCTTAATGGCTAATACTCACCCGCTTCTGGTAGGGTAATACTGAATATCCCTAGTGACTCTCGACGAACACCAGTTGCTAAAGGTGACGGTGTATGTACTGAGAAATCATCAGAGGTGATAAAGCTCTCTCTGCCTACTTCTGCATAGTTCCGTATAAGTAAAACCACGCCCTGGTAATATTGTTTGAAGCGTTCAAAGTCCATTTTTAAGGTCCCACGTGACGGGTCCCCTACAATAATGGAGTTATTACTAATTCCTTTGACGACAACAAAGTGTTGATAACCATCGAAGTTGACTAGAGTTATGCCTGGTACTCCTACATCACGGATTTTTTCTAGACTAATGTTAAACCCATCAGCACGAAAACCTTTTGACTCCAAATACTTCTTCATATCAAAAAGAGAAAATCCTTTTTGTTCAATTACGGCCCGATCGCCGTTATCGAACATGACTTTAAAAATATCCTGTTCGGATACTGGAGTTTCGTAATGATAAGTCAGAAGTGAAGCCACTGCGGCTGAACCACAGCTAAAATCATATTGTTGTCGATAAACATCGCCAAACAACATTTCTTTATAGCTTTTAACCGGCACGGAATATAGCCCACGATTAGGTAGAAAGTCTAAAGAATGGGCGGATGCTGACAGTGCCAGTGCCGCCCATAATGAGTAATGCCATACTTTCATATTCATCTAGTTATTTGAGTGTTAGGTTTACGACCGTTGAGTTTTGTATCAGTACATTATTGCCACTGTTCTGGATAACACTGTTTATACCTGAACTGCCAGCCAATGCACCAGCAGTCATTATGTTGTTGCCGGTCACAGAGTTATTAGCAGTATTACCAGTGCTTGTTCCATAGATGTCAGATGAAGCTGATACGTTCTCTATGTCGATGTAATATTGGCCACCTCTCGAGTTACCCAAAACTGCATCGGATAACTCGTTAGTAGACATGACAATATCATCGGCATTAGCGGATAGTGCTGCCATCGCACTCAAGGCAATCAGTGCAATACGCATTGCTGTCTCCTGCTAGCCAAAGAACCTAGTTGGTAAATACAGATGCGTTAGTTGAAATCGCTTGTTGCACCAAACTGTTGTTACCCGCATTTTGACCAACAACATTGATACCAGCTGCACCATCAAAGCCACTCAACGAGTTAGTGTGTGTGACGGTTAAACCGCCGCAGCAACTGTCATCGTTATCATGGCCATGACCCCGGCCGAACCCACGTGACGAAGCTGGTGAGCTACTGGCTCCGTAACTTACGGTGTTTCCTGTTACTTCGGCACTCAAAGCACTTTCTGCAATGACAGTATCGACATCAATGCTAATATCAGTAGATTCTTTTTTAACAAACATCCAGCTGTTCATGTTCATTTCGGAATCCCAGCTACTGTTGTCGTTGCCCTCATTTGTACTGGAGGTATTTGTAGTGGTATTAGTCGTGTTAGTTGTATTGGTTTCGTTTGAATTAAACGAATTGGTTTTGTTGTAGTCAAGATCGGTATTGAAACTATCTTCAGTATTAAAACTGTCTTCAATACCACCGTTACTATTTCTATCATGTCCACCACTCGCAAGTGCAGAGCCAGACAAAAATAGTGATGCAATAATAAGTGCTAGAGTTGAATTTTTTACTTGCATTTTTCTATCTCCGATATTCAATATTGTCGAACTTTAGATTGAACTACTACTCCTAACTCCAGACATTTTTTATCCGAAGCAAACTTATTGTAGATAAATGCTAAAAACTAGGTGTCTCATAATTTAGACCGGAAAAAGAATGATCAAGTACTTCTATGCGTTTAATTATTTTAAGTTAAAAAAATATTGTTATTCCATTGATTGTAAATGAAATATTTTTTTATCCTTTTAATTGTATGAGAATAGTATTAAAAAATAGGATAAAAGTTGTAGTGGATAATACTACCTTTGGTTGCATATTGTCATTTTGGTGTTAAATATGTGATGAGATATCTTTAATTTATTGATTATAATGGATTTTATTTTATATTTTGGTAGTGATATGACTATATGGTCTATTTTGAAATCTGTTGATTTTAATATTTCGGCATAACTTGGTTTGGTGTTCTATAATGTTATGAAAATTAACTTAAAATTTTTATAATTAATTTCATGGCTAAGGATATTTGTAATAATGTTATGGAAAACAATCCTTTAATTATATTGGCAGAACATAACCTGCAGAGCAGTTTGATAGAACAGCAACTCAAGCTTGGAGGGGCAGGGGAGCTTATAATTTGTGAAGGGAAGCGATTTTTAGATAGTATACATGTACAACAAGTGGATATGGTTCTAGTTGAGTATGAGTACTTTCTATATCTATATGAACAAGATCTTTTGCCTGACTTTGATCAACTTGAAATTAGATTTTTAATTTATAATATACCTAATGATATGTTTAACATATTTTTTCCCCAATGGACCTTCTTGAAAGGCATTTTGTTTAAAAACACTTCAGTAGAGCAATTAGTCAATTGTGTCCGATGTATCTTGGCTGGTGGATTATGGTTTCCACGCCATTACTTGGAGAAAATGATTGACCATCTACGTTCCCATGAGCATAAAGAACCAAGCAGTTTCAGTCAATTGTCTAACCGTGAGAAGCAAATTTTACAATTAGTGGCGCAAGGTAAGTCAAACAGCGGAATAGCGGAGAGCTTATTTTTGGCAGAAAGTACAGTAAAAACCCATGTGTATAAAATTTACAAAAAACTGAATATTCACAAACGCCAACAGGTGATTAACTTGGTTAAGCAGCCTAATCAGTTCCTGAAATAGAAGGGCAGTCAATATGACGACCCTTACTCAAATTTGATGGTTAAGATTATAAAGAGTGCTGTTCTAGTATGGCGTCTACCTTAAGGTTCATGCGCGCTTTTTCTGTTGCAGAGATAAAGCTGGCTTCAATCGCATTGCGGGTGAACTGGGCCAGCTCCTGATGGGTCATGCTGTGCGCATCAGAGACCGCCAGGAAGTTGTCGGTCATGTAGCCGCCAAAGTAGGCCGGGTCGTCTGAGTTAATGGTGACGCACAGCCCCTGGCGCAGCAGTTCGACGATGTTGTGCTCAGTCATGTGCTGGAATACTTTCAGTTTCAGATTGGAGAGCGGACATACGGTCAGCGGCATGCGGGTCTGTTTCAGCTCTTCCACCAGGGCGGCATCTTCAACGCAGCGCACGCCGTGATCAACCCGTTGTACACCGAGCAGATCAATCGCGTTGCGGATATTGAGCGCTGGGCCCTCCTCGCCGGCGTGGGCGACGGCAATAAAGCCGGCCGCACGCGCTTTGGCAAACACGCGGCTGAATTTCTCCGGCGGGTGACCTTGTTCGGAGGAATCCAGACCAACACCGACAATTTTATCTTTATACGGCAGGGCCAGTTCCAGGGTCTGTAGCGCTTCGTCTTCACTCAGGTGACGCAGGAAACACATGATGATCTGGCTGGTAATGCCGAGCTCCTGCTCTGCTTTATTGAGAGCGGCGACGATGCCGTTCAGTACGGTTTCAAACGCAATGCCGCGCGCGGTGTGCGTCTGGGGATCGAAAAAGATCTCGGTGTGCATCACGTTATCCTGCTGACAACGCAGCAGGTATTCCCAGGTCAGATCGAAAAAGTCCTGCTCATGGATCAGCACATTGGCGCCCTGATAATAGATATCGAGAAAAGACTGCAGGTTAGAAAACTGATAGGCGGTGCGCACTTCTTCGGGGGAAGCAAACGGGATGTCGATGTGGTTACGCTGAGCGAGTTTGAACATCAGTTCAGGTTCCAGTGAACCTTCGATGTGGAGGTGGAGCTCTACTTTTGGCAGTTGCTGAATAAATTCTTTCATATATCGGCTCTTAATCAAAAAGTTGGCCTGTTCTGCCGCCAATACCGGACTGTATGGTCAGCGTGAGTGAACAGAGATTAATCGCTTTTCGCCTTGGGCAGTGGTGTCGGGCCATACAAAGAGAAAAGCGATCATGCGCTTAACTCTTCGTAATCAGAATTTTACGGATTCTGGTAGAGACCCCCACACCTTATCAGTGGGGTTATACGAAGCAACAGTTGTGTGTTCCACTTTATATAGGAACATGGTTAATGATAACCGATTGAGAGAAAAACGCCAATTTTCAGCAGGCTGCGTAAATGAAGGGTAAACCAAAGGAAGGGCAGAACAACGTAAGCCGCAAGAGCGGACAAACAAAAGGCCGGCCCTATGGCCAGCCTCATTAATCATCAAGGAGTGATCCTTAGTTGTTGCTGTGCAGCTCGCTGTTCAGCTCAACCGCAGATTTGTTCGCCAGACACTCAACCTGACCGGTTTGAGAGTTGCGACGGAACAGCAGGTCAGAAACGCCAGCCAGATCACGTGCTTTGACGATTTCAACTTCGTTGCCCTGGTTGTCCAGCATGCGCACTTTCGTGCCTGCCGTTACATACAGACCCGATTCAACCGTACAACGGTCACCCAGCGGGAAGCCCAGACCAGAGTTGGCGCCCAGCAGCGAGTTTTCACCGATAGAAACCACCACTTTACCGCCGCCAGACAGGGTACCCATGATAGATGCGCCGCCGCCGATATCCGAGCCGTTACCGACCAGTACGCCAGCAGAGATACGGCCTTCAACCATGCTCACACCGGTGGTGCCAGCGTTGAAGTTGATGAAGCCTTCGTGCATCACTGTGGTGCCTTCGCCGACGTGCGCGCCAAGACGGACACGAGACGTGTCAGCGATACGGATACCAGTTGGTACCACGTAATCCACCATTTTAGGGAATTTGTCTACACAATCGACGCTCAGAGCACGGCCAGCCAGGCGCGCTTCGATTTGACGATCAGCCAGTTCAGGCAGGTCGATAGGACCTTCGTTCGTCCATGCGATGTTGTGCAGCAGACCGAAGATACCATCCAGGATGATGCCGTGTGGCTGAACCAGGCGGTTTGAGATCAGTTGCAGTTTCAGGAAACCTTCTGCCACGCTCTGTGGTTGCTCGTCTGCTGCCAGTACAACCAGTACCAGTGGCTGCGCTGAAGCGGCGGCTTTTTCTGCAAATGATGCATTTGCTGCCTGCTCGTTGGCGGCGAAAGCTTGTGCCAGTTGGGCACTCTGCTCTGCGCTGATTTCGATGGCCTGGTTACCTGCGCTGTAGCCTGCAACCGCTGCTACATCGGCAATCAGCTTGTCGCTTGGGTTCAGAATTGGGGCAGGGAAGAAAGCTTCAATGATTTTACCGTCGCGGTTTTTGGTCGCGCTGCCAAAGCCAAGTGCAAAGTTTGCCATGTTGGTCTCCATAAACTTTATAATTAGTAATCCGGTTTACAGCAGGTTGAGCGCTGCTGTCTGTTTAAAAATGATTCGCTCAAAACGATTAAGCTCATCATAAAGAGAGTCACCCGGTGAGGAAAGTGCAAAGCGGGGATCCGTCCGTAGAACGATACTTTTTGTCTGATGAGAGACATATCTCTTTAGATGGAATTAGCCGGTAGTGATGCTGGTTTTGCGTGTTAATTGCATGAAAAAAATAAAAAAACCGCTACCGGTTTACCCGCTAAAGCCGAAAAGCAACGACTTAAGCCGGAAAACAACAACAGCGGTTTGGGATTGGATTAAGCGGCGTCGTCGACAGCTTGATCGTCTTTGACGGCTTTAGGTTTCTTTGGTGTCGGTTTACGTTTGGCACCCAGGGCATACAGAACTTCTTCTTTGTTCTGGGCCAGATACATGGCCAGCTCTTCCTGTTTGCTTTCGTCTTCTACCAGTTCACTTTTACCCAGCAGTTCGAACAGCTCGTCCGCCATGTCCAGCATTTTGTCATATGCGTCAGCTTCGGCTTTCGAGGTAAAAGTCATTTTCTCTTCTCCGTTGCGTTCCACCACGTACTTAACGATGACAGCCATGGTTCATCCTCTACATTTTGCTAATAAATTACTGGCTTTTTATACAGTTTTTGCAATCAGAAGTCCAGCCACAGTGCGAAAACTGTGGCGTGTGCTTAAGTGCGGATGAACAGTCTGAATCAGCCTTGCCAGTGATGGCAGAATTCGATGAAACGTTGTAGCAGCGGGCTCTGGTATTTCTCTTTATGTACCAGGACCCAGAAGCGGCGTTTCATGTCGAGCGGGACATTGAGCACCTTGATGCGGCCATCATTAATGGCGCTTTTGGCGGCAAGGCGCGACAGGCAGCCAAAGCCCAGTCCGGCCGAAACGCTGTTGATCAGCGCTTCGGTGGTATTGAGTTCAAACGCTTCATGCCACTGCTCGATACGCGGCGCAATCGCGCGCAGGAAAAACTCACGTGAGCCTGAGCCCGCTTCACGCAGTACCCAGTCACTCTGCTCGAAATCACGCAGCAATACTTTGTCTTGTGCAGCCAGCGGATGATGCGGCGCGCAGACGATGCACATTTCATCCTGGCTGAACTGGGTCGACATCAGTTGCGGGTGCAGGGTTTTCCCCTCAATCAGTGCAATATCCAGCTCATAGTCGACCAGTTTCTCGCAAATCAGTGCCGAATTGCCAATAAACAGGCTTTGTGAATGATGGTCAAATTTATCCCGGAAGGCACTGAGCAGATAGGGCGCGACCTGATTGCCAATCGTATCACTGGCACCGATACGTAACTGGCCGGACAGGGTCTGGTTGTCGTTAAACAGTTGGTCGAGATCTCTGGCGCGGCTGAGCAGTTCATCGGCCAGCGGCAGCAGTTTTTGCCCTTCCTGGTTGAGGATCAGGCGGTTATTGACCCGGTCAAACAGCGCGTGGCCGAGCTGTTTTTCCAGCTCCGATAACGCCATGCTAACCGCAGCTTTGGACAGGAACAGCATCTCGCTGGCGGCAGTCAGGGTTTTATATTGGGTGACGGTGGTAAAGACCCGCAATTGCTTGAGCGAAATATTGGCAGCCATAGGTTTAGTTGTGTTTAACATCAATCAGAATAGGTTCAGTATATCTGACCGGTTACAAGCACGGCAAATTGCGTATTGCTTAACCCTTTGCGCACTCTATCCCGTACAGCCGGGCATGCTTATGATAATCTGAATATTATTATGGTTAGAGCTGCGTGAGTGCCTTGTGTTTACCGTTTACCACTCCAATAAAGTTGATACGCTGAAAATCCTGCTGGTGCATCTGATTAAAAATGATCCGCTGGCCAATCCCTTTGCCAAAGAGCAGATTCTGGTGCAGAGCCCGGGGATGTCGCAGTGGCTGAAAATGGCTTTGGCGCAGGAGCTGGGCGTGGCCGCCAATATTGATTTTCCGCTGCCGGCCACCTTCATCTGGGAGATGTTTACCCATGTGTTGCCGGACGTACCGAAACGCAGTGCTTTTAACAAAGAGGCGATGACCTGGAAGCTGATGGAGCTGTTGCCGGGCATGCTCGGTCAGGACGAATTCGTGCCGCTGCGCCGCTATCTGCAGGATGACAGCGATCAGTCCAAGCTGTATCAGCTGGCGGAAAAAATCGCCGATATCTTCGATGGCTACCTGGTGTACCGTCCCGACTGGATTGCCAGCTGGGAAGCGGGGCTGGATGTGGCCGAAATCGACGGTGAACACCCGTGGCAGCCGCTGCTGTGGAAAGCGCTCTACGATTACACCCTGGAGCAGGGCCAGTCGCATTATCACCGTGCCAATCTGTATCAGAGTTTTATTGATGCGCTGGCCGCGCCTGGCCTCAGTCAGGAGTGGCTGAATAAACTGCCTAAGCGGCTGTTTATCTTTGGTATTTCGGCGTTGCCGCCGCGCTATATGGACGCACTGAAAGCACTCGGGGAGCACATCGATGTCCATCTGATGTTTACCAACCCTTGCCAGCACTACTGGGGTGACATTCGCGATCGTAAATATCTCGCCCGGGTCGAAAACCAGCGTCGCAAGCGGCTGGCGCTTGATGGTGACCGGGTCGAAGTCAGTGCGGAGGTCTCACCGCTCAAAGGCAGCCTGGATGACTATCCGCAGGAGGATGAACTGCACACCGCGCAGGCGGTGGGTAACAGCCTGCTCGCGTCGCTCGGTAAACTCGGGCGCGATAACCTTTATCTGCTGGCACAGAGCGAGAATGAAGAGCACGAACTGTTTATTGAGGTTGAGCGCGATAGCCTGCTCCATCAGCTGCAGGCCGATATTCTCCATCTCGCAGAGCATCAGGATGACCGTTTGCTGGAAAGCAGCGCGCATAAAGCGCAGGTGGCAAGCGGCGATCGCTCGCTGACTCTGCACGCCTGCCACAGTCCGATGCGGGAAGTGGAAGTGCTGCACGACGAGCTGCTGGCGATGTTTGACCGCGATCCGGACCTCAAACCACGCGACGTGATTGTAATGGTGGCAGATATCAACGCTTACAGCCCTTACATTCAGGCGGTGTTCGGTAACGCGCCGGGCGAGCGTTTTATCCCGTATTCCATTTCGGATCGTACCGCCGATCAGGAAAGCCCGATCCTCAACGCCTTCATGCAGCTGGTCAATCTGCCTCAGTCGCGCTGTCTCGCTTCTGAGCTGCTGGAGCTGCTCGAAACACCGGCCATGATGGCGCGTTTTGCCCTCGATACCAGTGAATTCGAGATTGCCAAGCGCTGGGTGGAAGAGTCCGGTATCCGCTGGGGGCTGAATGACAGCACCGCGAGTGAGTTTGAGCTGCCGCCCACCGGCCAGAATACCTGGCAGTTCGGTATTGCCCGTATGTTGCTGGGCTATGCGATGCCGACCTCGGCCGGTCTGTTTGATAATGGTGCGCAGATGCTGGCTCCTTACAATGAAGTGCAGGGCATGAGTGCCGAGCTGGCCGGTAAGCTGGCGCACTTTATCGACACCATCAGCCATTACCGCAGCGAGTTGGCCAAGACCCAGTCGATCGATGCCTGGCGTGAACGGCTCTCCGCGCTACTGGATGATTGTTTCAGTGTCGAGCTGGAAGGGGAGATGGCGCTTAAATCGATTCGCGATACCTTGGCGGCGCTGAAAGAGCAGCTCAGCGATGCCGGTTACCAGCAGGATATCGCGCCGGCTATTATCAGCCAGTACCTGCACGATAAACTGTCCGGCACCCGGGTCAGTCAGCGCTTTTTGGCCGGCCAGGTCAACTTCTGTACCCTGATGCCGATGCGTTCGATTCCGTTTGGCGTGGTGTGTCTGCTCGGCATGAATGACGGCGTCTACCCGCGTTCGATGCCGCCGGAAGGTTTCGATTTGATGAATGGCCGCACCCGTCCCGGCGATCGCTCACGGCGTGATGATGACCGTTACCTGTTCCTGGAGGCGATGTTGTCGGCCCAGCAGACCTTGTACATCAGTTACGTCGGCCGTTCGATCCAGGATAATACCGTGCGCGTGCCGTCAGTACTGGTCAGTGAGCTGCTGGAATATTGTCAGCAGAATTACTGCCTGGTGACTGACAGCGCATTGCCGTGTGACGAATCGGGCCAGCGTCTGGTGGATCAAATCCATTTCAGCCATGCCATGGTGCCATTCAGCCCGCAGGCGTTTTTGTCTGATGTTGGCAGCTACGCCCGTGAATGGTTACCGGCTGCACTGCGCCAGGGCCAGCCGGGCGGACAATTTCAGCGCGCGCTGGAGGATTACCTGCTCGATGTGGTTTATCCGCTCGAGCTGGATCTGGTTGAGCTGCAGCGCTTCTGGCGTTTGCCGGTGCGCTATTTTTTCAACCGCCGTCTTAAAGTGGTGTTTGAGCCGCCGCTGCCGGTGATGGAAGATGATGAGCCGTTTGCCCTCGGCGGGCTGGCCAGCTATCAGCTGCGAGATGCGCTGCTGGAAAACCTGCTCGGTGCGGCGGATGAAGAGAAACGTCAGGCAGTGCTGGCTGAGTTTAATCAGCAGCAGCGCGCCCAGGGTAAACTGCCGGTCGGCGCCTTTGGTGAGCTGGAATTTGAAACCAACCGGGTTCAGGCGGAAGAGCTGGTGGAAAAAATCCATTACCTGTGTCAGGCGCCGCTCGATGACCGCGAGGTCAACCTCACGCTGGATGGACTGGGCGAATCGCGCCCGGTGCAGTTAACCGGCTGGCTGACACGCTGTTTTCAGTCGGGGCTGGTGCGTTATCGCAGCGGCTCGATTCGCTCGCAGGACATTCTCGCTGCCTGGATTGATCATCTGGCCGCTGCCGCCATGGGGCACAGGGTGACCACCCATTTGATCGGTTATGACCGTAAAGAGGGCGTGGTGCACCAGGTGCTGCCGCCGCTCGGTGAATCGGCTGAGCAGAGTCAGAGCCTTGCGACGGCGCAGCTCAATGAATTGGTGCGCTTGTTCTATCAGGGCATGACCGAGCCGCTGCCTTATTTCCCTAAAACGGTGCAGGCGGGTATTGAAGCCGGCTTCAGCCGCGGTAAGTGGGTGGATGACGAAGAGAAAGCACTGAAGAAGATGGCAGATACCTTTAATGACGGCTTTATGAGTCATGGTGAAGGTAACGATGCTTACATTGCGCGCTTATGGCCGCAATGGAATGAGGAACTGGCGCAGCAGGTACGTATGCTGGCAAGCCTGGTGTTTCAGGCGCCAAGGCTGCAACTGACAGACAGTGCGGAGAGAGAGTAATGGGTAAGAGTGGGTGGCCGCCAGAAAATCATTATAGTGTAGGGCGTTCGCTGTACGGCCACAGGTCAGAGGGACCATTATTCGTTTGTTTAAAGCAGTAGTCGTTTGAAACAGTAGTCGTTTGAAACAGAATGCGGTGGAGTGCGAGCTCACCGGATGGTGTATGGCGGGCTTGCATCAATGGGGTGCAGTATAGTGTGCCAACTTGGTGCGTATCGTGAGTCAGATCTCATTACCTTGCGCTAAAACAAAAATTTACATAAATACATACATTTTTATAATTTGGATCACATAATCCTCTGTTTACCCGGCAGCGGAAATGGGTGGTCAATCATCAACTGAGGATGCATCAGACCATGAGTGTCACTTCCCACATCACGGCAACACCGCTGGAAACCATGCGTTTTCCCTTGCATGGCGCCCGTTTGATTGAAGCATCTGCCGGGACTGGTAAAACCTTTACCATCGCCGGTCTCTATCTGCGTTTGTTGCTGGGGCACGGCCATGAGGCCGGATTTGACGGACTGGACGAAGCAACCCGGCATGCGGTGCCGCTGACG
The DNA here is from genome assembly GCF_029962385.1 of Vibrio sp. ABG19. Classification (NCBI taxonomy): domain Bacteria; kingdom Pseudomonadati; phylum Pseudomonadota; class Gammaproteobacteria; order Vibrionales; family Vibrionaceae; genus Vibrio; species Vibrio sp. ABG19. The sequence goes on from NZ_CP071708.1 coordinate 1,933,534, forward strand.
GTTGACCAGATCCTGGTGGTGACTTTTACCGAAGCGGCCACGGCCGAGCTGCGAGATCGGATCCGGGCCCGGATTCACGATGCGCGTCTGGCATTCAGCCGCGGGGTGAGCAGCGATCCTGTGATTGCCCCCCTGCTTGAGGAAGTGAGCGACCACCGCCAGGCGGCCAGTCTGCTGCTCAATGCGGAGCGGCAGATGGATGAAGCCGCGGTGTATACCATCCATGGTTTCTGCCAGCGTATGCTGACCCAGAATGCGTTTGAGTCGGGCAGCCGTTTTAATAATGAATTTGTCACCGATGAAAGCCATCTCAAAGCTCAGGTGGTGGCCGATTACTGGCGGCGCCAGTTCTATCCGCTGCCGCTGCATCTGGCCGCCGAAGTGCGCCGCCTGTGGGCATCACCGGCGGCCTTGCTGGAGAAAATCGGCGGCTATCTGACCGGCTCGCCGCTTAAACTGACCACACCGGTGATGGACGGCGATCTCGCGGCCCTGCATCAGGACAATCTGCAACGCATCGAAGCGCTGAAAGCGCAGTGGCGTGCGGCGCAGGACGATATACATGACTGCATTGCCAGTTCCGGCATCAACAAACGCAGCTATACCAAAAAATCCCTGCCCCAATGGATTGAAACCGTGTCGCACTGGGCGGCGCAGCCGACCAGCGGCTATGACGTGCCGGAGCACTTAAAGCGCTTTGCCCAGAATGTACTGGCTGAGAAAACGCCCTCCGGCGCAGTGCCGCAGCACGAGCTGTTTGCGGCTATCGAACGTTTCCTCGCCCAGCCGGTGACGCTGGAAGCGCCGCTGCTGGCGCATGCGATTACCCATTGTCGTACCATGCTGGCGAAGGCCAAAGCGAGCAAACAGTGGTTGTCGTTTGATGATCTGCTGACGCAGTTATCGGCCTCGCTGGACGGCGATGAGCAAGGGACGCTGGCGGCCCGCATCCGCACGCTGTATCCGGTAGCGATGATCGATGAATTCCAGGATACCGATCCGCTGCAATACAGTATTTTCAGCCGCATCTATCTTGATTACCCGCAGTGCGGGCTGTTTATGATCGGTGACCCGAAACAGGCGATATATGCTTTTCGCGGCGCGGATATCTTTACCTATATCCGTGCCCGTAATCAGGTAAGTGCTCACTATACGCTCGGTACTAACTGGCGCTCGAGCGCGGATATGGTGGCCGCCGTTAACCAGGTGTTTGAACGCCCGGACAGCCCGTTTATTTACGACGACGACATTCCGTTTCTGCCGGTGCAGCCGAGCCCGAAAGCCGCGCAGCGTGGCTGGTTACTTGATGGTCAGGCGCAGCCGGCGCTCAATTACTGGCATCTTGAGGCCGAAGCGCCGGTCACCAAAGGCAGCTATTTTGATGCCATGGCCAATGCCACCGCCAGCCAGATCCAGCATATTCTCAGCGCGGCCCAGCAGGGCGCCGCAAAGTTCAGTGACGGTGCGCAGATTGAAGCCGGTCATATCGCGGTGCTGGTGCGCACCGGTAATGAAGGGCGGATGATCAAAGAAGCACTGGCCAGACAGGGCATTGCCAGTGTCTACCTTTCCAACCGCGATAGTGTGTTCAGCAGTGCGGTGGCGGCGGATCTGCAGCGTTTGCTGCAGGCGGTGCTGACACCGGAAAATGATCGCGCGATGCGTGCCGCGCTGGCTTCGCCCTTGTTTGCGCTTAATGCCGAGCAGTTGGATGCGCTCAATAACGATGAGAATGAGTGGGAAAACGCGGTCAATGAGTTTAAGCAATATCGCCAGTTATGGATCGATCGCGGCGTGTTGCCGATGCTGCGTAGTGTGCTCAGTCTGCGTCATATCGCTGAACGTTGGCTGGAAGAAAGTGATGGCGAGCGCTTACTGACAGATTTTATGCATCTCAGTGAATTGTTGCAGCAGGCGACGCAGGAGATTGACAGCGACCACGGTCTGCTGCGCTGGCTGGCGCAGTCGATTGTCGATGCCGAGCAGGGGCTGGGCGGCAGTGATGAGGCGATTCAGCGCCTTGAGTCGGAGCGGAATCTGGTTCAGATCGTCACCATTCATAAATCGAAAGGCCTGGAGTATGAGCTGGTGTTTCTGCCGTTTGTGCTCAGTTACCGCGAAGCGAGTGAAGGGAAATATTATGATGCGGCGAGCGGTGAGACTCTGCTGGATATCACTGCCCAGGACGCTTCGTTGCAGCAGGCTGACAAAGAGCGCCTGGCAGAAGATCTGCGCCTGATTTATGTGGCGCTGACCCGTGCGGTGTACGGCTGTTTCATCGGCCTGGCACCACTGCGCAATGGCCGTTCAAGCAAAGAGCCGACCGGGGTACACCAAAGCGCGATGGGTTACCTGCTGCAAAATGGTGAGCAGGGTGGGCTGGATTTGCTGCGCAGCAGCGTGCAGCAGCAGGTCGATACGCTGGCCTGTGTCGCTGCGAGTGAGCCGCCGGAGCTGCCGCCGCAGCCGTTTGTCGCCCGCCAGGAGAGTCTGCCTGAGCTGAACGCGCGTACGCTGAGCCGCGAGATTGACCGTTTATGGCGCATCACCAGCTACTCCGGCCTGGTCAAACAGGGCAGTCACAGCCATGATGCCACGCTGGAAATCGGCGGTTTCGATGTGGATTCGGCCGATGAACATGATGAGGAAGGGCTGCCGGAACCGGAGCGCTCAATTTTCACCTTTCCGCGCGGCGCCCAGCCGGGCACCTTTCTGCACTCGCTGTTTGAGGAGGTGGAATTTACCCAGCCTGCCGGCAGTGAGTTGAATACCCAGGCTATTAGCGACTTGATGGAGCGCGAGCAGGTCGGCAGCGAGTGGCTGCCAGTGTTGCAGCAGCTGGTCGATACTGTGCTCAGCACGCCGCTGGACGGTAAAGCGCTGCGTCTTAATCAGAAATCGCCGGAGCAGCGTCTGACCGAAATGGAATTTTTACTGCCGATCGAAGTGCTGAGCGCAACCGCGTTGAACCGGGTGGTGCAGCGTCACGATCCGCTGTCGGCTCAGGCCGGTGACCTCTGCTTCTATACCGTACAGGGCATGCTGAAAGGCTTTATTGACCTGGTGTTTGAACATCAGGGCAAGTATTACGTGCTGGACTGGAAATCCAATCATCTCGGTGATGATGTGGCCGCCTATCATGGCGCGCGCCTGCAGCAGGCGATGGCCGAGCACCGCTATGATTTGCAGTACCAGCTCTATGCCCTGGCGCTGCACCGTTTTCTGCGCAGCCGGATTGCCGATTATGACTACCAGCGCCATTTCGGCGGGGTATATTATTTGTTTTTGCGTGGCATGGATGGAGAATCGGATCATGGTATTTTCAGCGCCAGACCGAGCCAGGCGATGCTCGAGGAACTGGATGATTTGATTCGTGGATTAGAGCCGCAAAGCCGAACCACCTCTGCCGGGCAGATGGAGCTTGATTTATGATGACCTTTGATGAGGTACAAACCACCTTACAGCAGCTAAGCCAGCAGGGCGGGCTGCGCCAGATCGATTACCAGTTCGCGCGCTTTATAACCGCGCAGTGTCCGGCCGGACAACTGAGTGAGGCGCAGCGCAGTGTACTGCTGCTGGTGGCGGCAGCGGTCAGCGCAGAGCTGGGGCGCGGTCATATCTGCCTGCCACTGCGTGATGAGCAGGGCAATGCACTGGATCTCGCCGCCCGGCTCGGCTTGTTTGGGGATGCCGCGCTGCCGCTTAATCAGTTATGGCTGGCCTGTGACTGGGCCGAGCTGGTTAAGCAGTGCACTTTGCTTGGCGTGCAGGGCGAAGCGGTGCCGCTGATGTACGACGGTGAACGGCTGTATCTGCATCGTTACTGGCACTATGAAGTGACTCTGGCGCAGCGCTTACAGAGCTTTGGGACACCCATGATCCTAAAGCCTGCGGAGGTCGATAATCTGCGTCTGCGGCTGGATAATCTGTTTGCCCGTGACTATCGCTTTTTGCATCAGGCGCTCAGCCCGGATCTCAATCAGGTCGCGCGTCAGCGTCTGGTGTGTGACCTGTTGGATGTGGTCGATGAGGGAGCTCTGGATTGGGACGCGATTGATGCCAAGTTGCAGGGGGCGCCGCGCCTGACGGATTTGAACGTGCTGGACAGCTTAGTGCCGCAGGCTCACTGCCTCAACTGGCAGAAAGTGGCGGCGGCGATTGCGCTGACGCGCCGTTTTGCGGTGATTTCCGGCGGCCCCGGCACCGGTAAAACCACCACGGTGACCAAACTGCTTGCGGCGCTGATCAGCCAGTCGCAGCAGCAGGGCCATATTTCGGCCATCAAGCTGGTGGCGCCGACCGGTAAGGCCGCAGCGCGGCTGACCGAGTCGATCGGCAAAGCTGTCGCGGATCTAGCGGTGGAGCCGGAACTTAAAGCGCTGATCCCGACTGAATCGAGCACCATCCACCGGCTGCTGGGGGCTATCCCGGACAGCGCGGAGTTCCGTCATCACGCCGCTAACCGGCTGCACCTGGATGTGCTGGTGGTTGATGAAGCCTCAATGGTCGATTTGCCTATGATGGTCAAATTAGTCGATGCGTTGCCCGCACACGCGCGTCTGATCCTGCTTGGCGATAAAGACCAGCTTGCCTCGGTCGAGGCCGGTGCGGTGCTGGGCGATATCTGCTCTTTTCTGCAGCAGGGTTACAGTGCCGAACAAAGTCAGCTGCTGGCGCGCTTAACCGGATTTATGCCGGCGGCGCTTAACCCGCGTCAGGATGAGATTGCCGCAGGTGCCCGCGCAGCGGTTAGCGACAGTTTATGTATGCTGCAAAAGAGTTACCGCTTCGATGCCCGCTCCGGAATAGGCCAGCTGGCCAAAGCCGTCAACAGCGGTCAGGCAATGTGGATTGACCGGGTGTGGCAGCAAGATTTTGCCGACATTGCCCATTTTGCGCTCAGTAGTGAGCATTACCATCAGATGCTGCAGTCGCTGGTGACAGGTTATACGCTGTATCTGCAGCGCCTGCGTCAGCCGTTGCAGGCTGCGGAGTCCGATCGCGTTGCGGAGTCGATGGCCGATAAAGCGCGCGAGGTACTGACTTTGTTCAGTCAGACCCGCCTATTGTGCGCGCTGCGCGAGGGTGACTTTGGCGTCACCGGACTCAACGTGCGGATTGAGCGCGCTCTGGCGGCACGCAAACTGATCAAAGTTCAGGATGAGCTCTGGTACAGCGGTCGCCCGGTGATGGTGACCCGCAATGATCACGCTCTGGGATTATATAACGGCGATATTGGTATCTGCCTGCGCGATGAGCAGGACGATCAGCAACGGCTTAAAGTCTATTTTGAGCTGCCGGACGGCAGCGTAAAAGCGGTCTTGCCAAGCCGGGTTCCTCTGCATGAAACCGCCTATGCGATGACGATTCATAAATCCCAGGGCAGTGAATTTGATTTTACTCTGCTGATTATACCGCCGGAATTCAGCCCGATCCTGACCCGTGAGCTGGTCTATACCGGTATTACCCGCGCCAAGCGTCGTTTGGCACTGTATTGTGATATGGGCGTGATGAAGCGGGCGATCAAGCTGAAAACCCAGCGTGCCAGTGGTTTGGTGCAGCGTTTAAGCGCGTCCTGAATTTTGCTGTATCGCGCTGGGAAAAACAAACAGGCAGCCCTTGGGCTGCCTGTTAACTATTGGGTCAGTGACTATGTCTTTAATGGCTACATTGAGTCAGTCAGGCACCTTTATCGCGTCAGATAAACGCTTTGGTAAAAGTAATAGTACGAATCTTGTAGCGTTGTTTTGATTCAAGGATAAACGTCCGAAGTTGCTCGCTTACCGGGAAAACGCAATGCACGTCCAACCCTTCCAGGAACTCGTTATCGGCCATATCCCAAAAGCTTTGCAGTGAGTTACAAATAACGGTTTTCATCTTAAGTTGCTCTTAACGACTGGTTGAGTGATAAAAGCAATCCATGCGCGTACTAAGCTTTGTCGCTTAGCTGATAATCCTGAGACTCCGCTTCACTTAAGCTGCAGGCTTCAAAGCCAGGTATTCAAATCGAAGTGATTGGAGTGCAACGTGCAGCAAAGGTCACCTGAATACAAAAGGTCACCGCAATAAAAAGGTGATGCCTGTCACGTTTGAGCGAATTTTACACAGTTATGGCAGGCTTGAAAAGTGTTGATTTTATAAACAAAAAGATGCAACGGATTGAATCTTTTTATATTGAGCTTTGCTCGAACTATATACTGCTTTCATGGCAGTAATATAGATGAAAATTTCACTTAAGATTTAAAATTAAGATTTTTGAACGGCGCTGATAGTTGTACAGGCTCTGCTTGGCCATCGGCAGGCTCTCAACCCCGACTTCGGTAAAACCTTGCTCACGGAACCAGTGTAAGCTGTGAGTAGTGAGGACAAATAAACGCTCAATGCCCATCTGTTTGGCCTGGTGTTTCATGTGATTGAGCAGCAGCAGACCACGGTTACCATCACGGTACTCAGGATGGATCGCCACACACGCCATTTCGGCCATGCTCTCTTCCTGATACGGATAGAGCGCGGCGCAGCCAATCAAGAGGCTGTCTTTGTCGATGATGGTAAACTTATGAATTTCCTGTTCTAACTGCTCACGCGAACGACGTACCAGGATGCCTTGTTCTTCCAGCGGGCGAATCAGATCAAAAATGCCGCCGATATCGTCAATCTGAGCCTGACGCACCTGTTCGGCACTCGCCATGACGATTTGGGTACCGATACCGTCAAACGAGAACAGTTCCTGGATCAGAGCGCCATCTTCTTTGTAACTGATCAAATGACTGCGCGGTACACCGGCGCGGCAGACGGAAACCGCGGCACGCAAAAAGCGCAGGGTTCCGGTCGAATCATCGCTGGACGGATTGCTTTCTGATTCCAGACGCTGGACCAGTTTTTCAACCTCGGCCGGGAACAATTCGGCGATCGAGTTGCCTTTCTCATCGATGATGCCCTGCTCCGAGCAGAAGCCGATCAATTTATCCGCTTTTAATCTTATCGCCACTTGGGTCGCCACTTCTTCTGAGAGCAGGTTAAAACACTCACCGGTGACAGAGCTGGCAATCGGACCCAGCAGTACAATTGAGCCTTGATCTAGGGTACGGTTAATCCCGTCGATATCGATGCGGCGGATACGACCACTGTGGCAGTAATCAATGCCGTCATCCACGCCGAGCGGCTGGGAGATGACAAAGTTCCCACTGGCGACATTGAGCTGAGTGCCGGCCATCGGGGTATTGTTGAGGCTCATCGACAGGCGGGCGGTGATCGCCAGTTGCAACTGACCGGCAGCCTGCATAACCAGGCCGAGTGCTTCTTCGTCGGTGATACGGATACCTTTGTGGTAAGGCGTGGTGTGATTATTCGCTTCGAGGATTTGGTTGATCTGAGGACGGGCACCATGCACCAGGACGATTTTGACTCCCAGGCTGTGCAGCAATGCCAGGTCGCTGATGATATTAGTGAAGTTTTTATCAGCAATCGCTTCACCACCCACCATGACCACCATGATTTTGCCACGGTGAGCGTTGACATAGGGTGCGGATTGTCTGAACCCCTTTACAAGGGCGGTACTACGAATTTTCACGGCCTGACACTCAAGTTGATTGTTTATTTATGTTTGAATAATGACTTTTTATTCATCTGTAAACAAGTATTTTTTTGCTTTCAGCTTAAAATATCATCTTGATGTGACAGAGCCGGGTCGGGCCGGTTATCCCGGTCAGTGAAATGGTGGCCTCGGCTGCCACATTATGCAACTCAAAATGGAATAACATGTCAGATAATGAGGCTTTCGCAGCGCTTTTTGCCGCGTTGCGCTCTGTGCAGCGCAAAACCGTTGAGCGTTGTTTACTAACGATTGCGGTGGCAGGCACTGTGCTGGTTCTGCTGCTGTACGGCAATCTGTTCAGTCAGTTGGCATCCTTGACCCAGCCGCCGAAAAGCACTCTGTACGGCGTGTGGAAAGAAAAAGATGTCGCGCCGTATCTGGCGCAAACCATCGAAATCCGGCCGGATGTTGTGTTAATGGATGGCCGGGTGGTGACGACCCGCTATGACTATGACGGGCACTCGCTGCGTTATCGGGTCGGTGGCCAGGCTTATCTGTTTCAGATGCGAAATGAGGAGCACACGGAAATGAGGTTAGCTTCGTCAGCGCACTATAATCCGACTTTTCAATTGTCAGCGCCGGCGGGGCAATTGTCAGAAAATGACAAAAAACATCTTCAGTAACCATTCCTGAATTGCGCTTGTGAGCGGAGTTTGTCATCCTTTTGCCTAATTCAGCAAATGGACGAACTCCAGTGACAAAACGTTTATTTTCCTATCTTTCTCTGGCGCTGCCGGTAGCGCTGCTTGTCGGCTGTGCCCAGCCGACTGATCGCGCCCAGCAGTACCTAGATCCCGAATTTGCCCAGCCACTGAATCAGGTCGCTGATGTACACTCCAACTCGCCACGTGATTTTACCGAGTTTGCCAAGCAGAGTGAGGCGGTGGTGACGAAATCGCCTTCGATGGCGGCGATGTACGGCCCGTTGTACGAGCAACTGAGTGAGTGGGCGATGCAAAGCGGCGATCCGCAGACTCTGGCTCAGTTTGGTATTCAGGCTGCACAGATGGGCGGCGGTGATAAGAAAGGCAATGTGTTGTTCACCGGTTATTTTTCGCCGGTGATCGAGCTGCGTCACACCCCGGATGACGAGTTTCATTTTCCGGTCTATGCCAAACCGGATTGCAGTTCAGACTGCCCGACCCGTGAGCAGATCTACGCTGGTGCACTGCAAGGTCAGGGGCTGGAATTAGGCTACGCTGCTAACCGGATTGATCCGTTTATTATGGAAGTGCAGGGCAGTGGCTTTGTCCATTTCGGCGATGACGACACGCTGGAATATTTCGCCTATGCCGGTAAGAATAATAAAGCGTACGTGAGTATCGGCCGGATTCTGATTGAGCGTGGCCTGGTCGAACGTGACAAGATGTCGCTTAAAGCGATTAAAGACTGGGTGCTGGCCAACGATGACGCTACGGTTAAAGAGCTGCTGGAGCAGAATCCGTCGTATGTATTTTTTGCCCCGCGCGCTGCGGCGCCAGTAACGGGTAGTGCCGGGATCCCGCTGCTGCCGATGGCTTCGGTGGCCGCAGATCGCTCGCTGTTACCGATGGGCACGCCGATTCTGGCCGAAGTACCGCTGCTGAATGCCGATGGCAGCTGGTCCGGCGCTCATCAGCTACGCCTGCTGATTGTGCTCGATACCGGCGGTGCGGTAAAACAGAATCACCTCGATCTGTACCACGGCATGGGGCCGCGTGCCGGGACCGAAGCCGGCCATTACAAACACTTTGGCCGGGTATGGAAACTGGGGCTGGAAAACAGTCCGACACAAGCACCTTGGGCTACACCGCCAGAGAAGTTACAATAGTTACCCGGCGGGCTTGCCCGGCTAGACTTTTGGTTAAAGAGTGCGTATAAATCGCACTCTTTCTTTTTTGAACCCTTTGATTGTGGATGGTCCGGAGCCAATAGACGGCGCGTAAATGTCGCCGATCGTGTGGTAATCCGGACATTTCCTGTTGTGGATGATTAGTATGCGCGAACTCGATACCCCAGCCTCTGACAGTTATAACCAGCGTTTTGGCGGCACACGTCGTTTATACGGCAACAGCGAAGTGGACATTCTGCGTGCGGCCCATGTGTGTGTGATTGGTATTGGTGGTGTGGGCTCTTGGGCGGTGGAAGCGCTGGCGCGCTCCGGAATTGGTGAACTGACCCTGATCGATATGGATGATGTGTGCGTCACTAACATCAATCGTCAGATCCACGCCATGAGCGGTACGGTTGGCCAGAGCAAAATCGAAGTGATGGCCGAGCGGGTCAGACTGATCAATCCGGAATGCAAAGTGAACCTGATTGACGACTTTATTACTGCCGATAACCAGCATGAGTACCTGAGCAAAGAGTACGACTATGTACTGGATGCAATCGACAGCGTTAAAGCGAAAGCTGCACTGCTGGCTTACTGCCGCAGCAATAAAATCAAGGTGCTCACGACTGGCGGGGCTGGCGGTCAGACCGATCCGACCCAGATTAAAGTCGCGGACCTGACCAGGACGATTCAGGATCCGCTGGCGAAAAAGATCAAAGACCGTCTGCGCCGTTTCCATAATTTCCCGACCAATCCGGCGCGTAAATTCGGTATTGATTGTGTGTTCTCCACGGAGCACCTTAAATATCCGCAGGCAGATGGCAGTGTGTGCGCGGTCAAATCCAGTGCGGAAGGACCGAAACGTATGGACTGTGCCAGCGGCTTTGGTGCGGCGACTGTGGTAACGGCGACCTTCGGCTTTGTCGCGGTGTCACGCATTATCGAAAAACTGATTCAGAAACACCGCGCGTAACGGAGCCTTTATGTCTGATTATTCTTGGTCTGATTTTCCGGATTCGCCATTTGGCAGCGACATTCACAGCACTGATGTACTGGCAGTGATGCAGCAGATGAAAGGCTGGGAAGATCGCTATCGTCAGGTGATTCAGTGGGGTAAAAAGCTGCCACAGATGCCGGATGCGCTAAAGAGCGAGCAAGTGACGGTCGCTGGCTGTGAAAGCCAGGTCTGGCTGCTGGCGGCTCAGCAGGGCGATGTGTGGCACTTTTGCGCCGATTCGGATGCGCGCATCGTGCGTGGCCTGATCGCTCTGGTGATGGCGGCTTATGAAGGTAAAACCAGCGCCCAGATTCAGGCGTTTGATATCGATGATTACTTTGCCCGACTGGGCCTGATTGCGCATCTCAGCCCGTCGCGCGGCAATGGCCTGAAAGCGATTGTTGAGCAGATTAAACATCTGGCGACATATCCCCTTCCTACTTGAAGCTGCAACGGTGTTGGCTGCATTCGTTCACCCCAATCACACATACTGTCTCTATGTGATTGGGGATTCACTTATTTGCCGCCTACCTGCAACTCCAAGTTGTTTGGGTATAAGATTTTAGGATCCTGATTCCTGGTTCCTAAAACCCTTCTCCTCTCAACTACAGCATATCGACTGCTTTTTCTATTGCTGCGATTAAGCGTTGCACTTCTTGCATCGAGTTATAAATCCCGAACGAGATCCGCACAGTGCCTTTGACAGCGAAGGCATCCATTAACGGATGAGCGCAGTGATGGCCGGCACGGACCGCAATGCCCTGCTGATCGAGCAGTGTGGCCAAGTCCTGATGATGGACGCCGTCCATCACGATACTGAGAATACTTGAGTCCGGCTGGTAGCCCAGCACCTGAATATCGTCCAGCTGCAGCAGCGCCTGATAGGTCGTGTGCTGCAACTGATGCAGATGCGCTTCAACCTCGGTGCGCTCAAACCCGCAGTACCAGTCGATGGCCGTCGCCAGTGCAATCGCGCCGGCCACATTCGGCGTGCCGGCTTCAAATTTACCCGGCAGCTCGGCAAAGGTGGTGCCGTCAAACGAGACCTTCTCCACCATTTTTCCACCGCCGTGCCAGGGTGGCATCGCTTCCAGCAGCGCCAGTTTGCCATACAGCACGCCAATACCGGCCGGTGCATACAGTTTGTGACCGGAGAAGACATAAAAATCGGCGTCCAGCGCGGTGAGATCGATCTCTTCATGCACGATGCCCTGCGCGCCGTCGACCACCACCACTGCGCCGGCCCGATGGGCGGCGTCAATCACCGCTTCAATCGGCTGGCGGGTGCCGGTGACATTGGTGATGTGGGCCAGCGCGACAATTTTGCACTGGTCAGACAGCAAGTGGTGGAAAGCATCCAGGCCAAACTCGCCGTTGGCGGTCATCGGAATTTTGACCACCTTAGCGCCGGTCTGCTGCGCCACTATCTGCCACGGTACGATGTTGGCGTGATGCTCGGTTTCGCTGACCAGGATTTCATCGCCGGGTTGCAGAGTTGAACGGGCGTATGTCTGCGCAATCAGGTTAAGTGCTTCGGTCGCGCCCCGGGTCCAGATAATACTTTTACTGCTTGGCGCGTTGATAAAGCGGGCGATGCGTTCACGCGCGGCTTCAAACTGGCTGGTGGCATGCGCGGTCAGGCTGTGGCTGCCGCGATGCACATTGGCATTCTGCGCGCTGTAATAACGGCTGATGGCATCAATCACCACTTGCGGCTTTTGCGTGGTCGCCGCACTGTCGAGGTAGATCAGCGCCTGATCATTAATGGTTTGCTTGAGCGCCGGAAACTGGGCGCGAACCGCGGCAATATCCAGCATGTTATTCGATACCCAGTTTTTCATAGTTAAGCTGAGGCAGGGCAACCAGCGGAACGGCGACTTCACGCGCCAGCGCTTTTCCGGACAGCTGGACAATGATTTCGACCGCAAATTCCAGCGCCGTGCCCGGCCCCTGGCTGGTCAGCAGATTGTTGTTGACGTCATAGGTGACGCGGCGGTTCCGCCACAAGTCGGCGGGAATACACTGCTGAAAATTGGGATGACAGGTCATCAGCGCACCCGGATAAAGGTCGTGGTGCTGCAGGACCACCGCCGGCGCGGCGCAAATGGCGGCAACCAGGCGGCCATCGTATTTTTGCTGTCTGATGATCTCGACCAGCACAGTGCTGTCACGGAACACTTCTGCGCCGCCGACACCGCCGGCCAGCACCACGGCATCAAATTCATCATCGGCGACGTCGACCAGTTTGCAGTCGGCAGTCAGTGTCACGCCTCGGGACGCGCGCATGGTGAGGTGACCGTCGAAATCCGCGCTGGCTACCACAACCTGATAACCGGCCCGGACCAGAATATCAATCAGAGTGACGGCTTCCATCTCTTCCGTGCCCGGAGCGATAGGGATCAGAATGCGTTTTGTCATGCTTGGGTCCAACTTTGTTGTAAGGATTGAATGTGTTGATACAGTTGCTGGTTAACCGGTACGGCCAGACCATGCTGCTGCGCTTTGCGCACCACGTATCCGTTGATAAAGTCTATCTCGGTTTGGCGCTGATGGACAACGTCCTGATGCATTGAAGAGCGATTACGTGCCGTGGCGGCAATGACAAGATCGACGGTGGCGCGCAGCGAGTGTTGATCGACCGGAATGTCTTCCGCGCGCATCACAGCGGCAACTTCGGCAATGATGCTATCTAGCCGGGCGCGATAGCGCGGGTCGGCCAGCTCTCCATTACTGATTTGCTCAATCGCTGTCAGCGGGTTAATCGCACAGTTAATCGCGAGTTTCTGCCACAGGGCGTGCTCAATGTGTTGGTTCCAGCTCACCTGGGGCAGGGCATGCTGCAGCACGTCACAGACAAACTCGCAGCGGGCACCCGGCGTATTAAAGGGCCCGATTTGAGTTTGCCCTTGCCCGGTATGCAGCACCTTGTCCGGCGCAGGTTTTAGCGCGCCATGCGTGGTGGTCGACAACAGCACAGGATAAGGCGCGAGGCGATCACTGAGGTCATCCAGCGCCCCCATACCGTTATGCATAAACAGCAGGATGGTCTCATCGGCAATTTGCTCAAGCAGGGCAGGTAAAGCCGACGCGACTTGCCAGGCTTTCACCGTGATCAGTAACAAATCAGCGCGGTGCAGCGTGTCAGGCTGATTATAGGCAAAATTGAGCTTGGGCTGCTCATCACATTGCAGCGACCAGTGTGTGGCGTTTTGAGTGCCCCACAGCGCCACCTGATGTCCGGCCTGGTGCAGATGCGTCGCCCACAGGCTGCCAATGGCTCCGGGACCGACAATCACGATATTCATGCAAACAACTTCGGTTAAGGGTTTGCGCTAAGGATAATGCCCCGCAGAGCGAAAGCAATAAAAAAGGGCGCCGATTGGCGCCCTCTCAAAGCTTGAGCAGGATTTACTTAGAACTTGTAAGTTACTGCCAGGTAATGGCCGATACCGGTTGAGTCTGCAGTTGCAGATGCATCCCATGGCAGACCTTCGCCGTTTTCAAAGCCGTATACATCGTTGAACAGCTTCAGGCCATAACCCACTGCGAAGCGGTCTGAGTGCCAGTAAATACCGTTGAACATGTCAAAGCCAGTGCTAGACGTGTTGTATTGGCTCTTCATGCCAAATTGGTAATCGATGTAACCTTGGTATGCGATGAACGTACCGTTTTCGAAAAAGTAGAAAGGTTTGAACCAGTTAGTGGCAAAGTGGTAACCATTCCAGTCTTTTTTACCTGAATCGTAAGTTTTGTACAGGTTTACGCCTACTTTACCAAACCATGGCACCATCACGTCTGAACCCAGACCGATGTTCTGAGTGTTCAGACCGTCGCTACCGCCATCCCATTGGATCAGAGAAGCCAGATATAGCTCCTGTACCGGACCGAAAGACAGGTCTTTACCAGTCAGAGCGTCCAGAGAGACACGCGGTGCAAATTTCATAAAGATTTTATCACGACCGTACTTGTCGCTGCTTGTGTCTGAAGTCAGGTTGAAGATATCAACATAGCCGTAAAGATCGAAAATGCCTGAACGGCCACCGAATTCCATTTCCAGGTAATCGTGGCTTGAATCTTCGTCAGCGGCACCTTTCTCATTGAACGCACCCATAATGTTGAACTGCATCCACTTGTAATCGTTTTTGTGGATATCGCCATCTGAGTAGTCAGCTGCCAGAGCTGGTGCAGCGGATGCTGCCAGTAGACCAAGAGCTAAAAGTAATTTGCGCATAAGGGGGACTCTCTATGTATGTATTGATTCAGAAGAATAATTAATCACTGCTTCTTCCAATTGGCGGGAATGATAGCGACTAAAATCTCAATTAAAAGTGATACGGCGTGCAAAATTTAGCTTCTTTGGTGATCATGGTCACATTATTGTATTTTATTTACGGAACTTTTTTGTGTTACAAGAATTTGCATTTTATTTGTGATTTTTGTCACGCAAACGTTTGGGTTGAAGGATATTAAGCTTATTGAATAACCTAAACGCGTAGTCAGTGATCTGGGGTTTTGCAAATTGCGTATGCACAACAAACACACTTGGTTAGCAGATCAACTTCACATAGGCAGGAAATCCAGATGGAAGAGATAATGTTATTTCCGCTCAGTTCGGTTGTTTTACCCGAAGGTAAGATGAAACTGCGTATTTTTGAGCCAAGATACAAACGTATGGTGGCGGAATGCAGCAAAACCGCCAGCGGATTCGGGATCTGTTTGTTCGATAGCAAAAGCACAGGAAAAGCAAATCCTCTTTCCGAATTTGGTACATGGGTGAAAATTGTCGACTTCGAAACGCTCGATGACGGCCTGCTGGGCATTACCGTGGTGGGAATGAAACGCTTCGTGATCCGCAAGATCCGGGTCGAGCACGACGGGTTGCGCCGCGCGAAAGTGGAATGGTTGCCGAACTGGCCAACTCAGCAAATGCCAGAGCGGGAAGTTTTCCTCAGTCAGCATCTGCAAAAGTTGTATCAGGAGTTTCCGCAGATCGGCAGTCTGTATGATCATCGTTTCTTCGATGATGCCAGCTGGGTCAGTCAGCGCTGGTTGGAACTGTTGCCGCTGTCTAACGGTCAGTTTGATGAACTGGCCCAGCAGGAAACCTGCCACAGCGCGCTGGCCTTCCTGAATCAGGCTATCGAAGCGTACGACGACTGACTCCCTCCAACGTGACCGACGGCCATCCGCACTAACAGAAAAAGCTGGCACTATAATGAAAGCAGGGTGCCTGACCGCTTTGCTGTGATCTGAATGGATGCTCAGCTCGTACAACAGGCGATAGGTGCAGGAAGGCCTGAATTTCAGGCCGTTAAGGACAGGACATCTCATGACTAATGTGAATCCACAAACCTTCAGCCGTCAGGACTGGACCAAGTGTATGGAGAAAGTGAAACAACGCGATAAGGAAGCTTTCGCAGTTATCTTTCATTATTTTTCTCCGCGGCTGAAACAGTTTGTTTTCAAGCATCTGGGTAACGAGCACGTCGCCGTTGAACTGGTTCAGGAAGCGATGACCACCGTGTGGCATAAAGCCTATCTTTTTGATGGCTCAAAAAGTTCGTTATCGACCTGGGTCTACACCATTGCACGTAATTTGTGTTTTGACCTGATGCGTAAACAGAAAGGCAAGGAGCCTCATGTCCTTGCTGACGATATCTGGCCGGGAGATTTCTGCCCGCCTGACCTGGTTGAGCACTACGCTCCGGAGCATGAAATGCTCAAAGAGCAGGTGCTTAAATTTCTCGACACTCTGCCGGAAGCGCAGCAAAAAGTGGTACGTGCGGTTTACCTTGAGGAAATTCCTCATCAGCAGGTGGCCGACATGTTTGACATTCCGCTCGGTACCGTCAAATCACGCTTGCGTCTGGCAGTGGAAAAACTCAGAACTTCAATCGATGCGGAGCGGCTATGAGCTACCATCCAGATTTTTCATTACTTGAAGCCTATGCCCAAGGCTCTATCGATGCCATTCATGGCGTGTCTGTGGCCACTCATCTAGAGATGTGTCCACACTGCCGTCAGCAAACCCGGCAATTGGAAGAGCATTGCGGAGACGCACTACTCAATTTAGAAATGACACCCAGTCAGGCATCCGCGGCGCCCACTGCCGATGCCCACTGGCAGCAGATGCTGGAGCAGATTTTTGCCAGTGATGCGCCTGCGCGGCCCAAACTGACCCGGGCCAAAGCGCCGGTTGTGTCGGTCAACGGCCGTCAGATTGCCGTTCCACGGGCGCTGAAGCGCTTTGTGAGCGCCGATGCGAAATGGCGCAGTTATGGCGGCAAGGTGTTCAGCCTGGCGCTGCACAGTGATGACAACACGCACATGAATCTAATGTACATCAGTGCCGGTGTGAGTATTCCTCAGCATACTCATCTGGGCACGGAATCAACGCTGGTGCTGCACGGCGGGTTCAAAGATGAAGACGATCATTATGACGCCGGTGATTTCATTCTGCGTGATGGCAGTGTGCATCATTCACCCCAAACCGCTCAGGACCAGGACTGCCTGTGTCTGACGGTACTGACTGAGCCGATGCTGTTTACCCGTGGTGTGGCTCGGCTGTTTAATATGTTTGGCAAAGGGCTTTATCCATAAGAACATTATCCGTAAGAACTTTATCCATAAGAACCTTGTATTCAGGGATTGTCTTGCTGGGGTGTTAAGCCTAAAAGTCACCCTCCTGATTTGTTACTCCTGCTGGCCACTTTGTGGCCTTTTTTTTGTCCCGACCACACTTCTCTGGCATTTCTGCGCCGGGTTCAGTGTATGATGCATGAGTATTCAATCTATTACATAAAATCACACTATGTCGCACCAAAGTATGTCTCAGCCTATTGATAAAAAAACGTTTCTCAGCTTGTTTGCCACGGTGTTTCTGCCGATGTTTCTGGCCGCGGTGGATCAGACTCTGCTGGCCACTGCTACTCCGGCCATGGTCAGTGAGCTGGGTGACATCCAACTCTCTTCCTGGATTGCGGTTGGCTATATGCTGGCCGGTGCGGCTTCTGTGCCGATATATGGCTGGCTGGGCGACCAATACGGTCGTAAACGTATGCTCGGGATTGCGCTCAGCATTTTTGCACTTGGCTCTTTGGTCTGCGCTCTGGCGGTCAACATGCCGGGCTTAGTCGCGGGGCGGATTATCCAGGGTTTGGGCAGTGGCGGCCTGATGAGCCTGTCACAGGCGCTGATTGGCGAACTGGTCGCGCCGCGTCAGCGGGCACGTTTTCAGGGCTACTTTTCGGCGTTGTTTGCGCTGTCGAGTATCGGTGGCCCGGTGCTGGGCGGGGTGATTGTGACTTATCTCTCCTGGCAATGGCTGTTCTGGATTAATCTGCCGCTGGTCGCGCTGGCGCTGTTTCGTTTATCGCGTCTGCAGTCGAGTCAGGTTAAAAGTGCCAGAAGCCGCATCGACGTTTTCGGGTTGTTGCTGTTTCCGACCCTGATGACAACGATTATCTACTGGCTGTCGGCCGGTGGACATTACTTTGCCTGGGGATCAGAAACCAGCCTGCTGCTACTTGGTGTGTTTGTGTTGTTAGTGGTGAGCTTTGTGTGGCAACAAAAGCGGGTCCGTCACTCTTTTCTGCCTTTACCTTTGCTGGTGCGTAAAGAGATTCATGTGCCTTTGATTTCGACGTTTCTGTTTGCTTCCTGTTTGTTTGGCCTGGTGTTTTTCCTGCCGATTTTTATGCAAATCGGTCTGGGCGTCAGCGCGGCCCGCTCCGGCCTGCTGATGATCCCGCTTTCGGCCGGCATTATTACCGGCTCGTTTATCACCGGTAAACTGATTGCCCGCAGCGGAGTACCAAAATGGATTCCGGTGTGCGGCATGAGCGTCAGTACCCTGGCGTTTCTGACGTTAGCTACGGTCGATATGGGGCCGAATGCGGTCAGTGCGGTCGGTTTTTTATGCTGCCTCGGGCTGGGCACTGTGATGCCATCGACCCAGGTGCTGATACAGACCGTGGCTGGTAAAGCCAGCCTGGGGCGGATTACCTCTATGGCGGCGCTGTCGCGCTCGCTGGGCGCGTCAGTCGGTACGGCGGTATTTGGTACCCTGATTTACTCGCAAATCCCCGGTTTTGATGCCAGCAGCTCAATCAGTACCTTACTGGAGACGCCTCAGGACGTAGTGGCCGATGCGTTCCAGACCGGCTATCTGCTGGCGGCGTTATTTGCGTTTACCTGTGTGCTTAACGCGGCGCGCGCGCCGTTGATTCAGCTTGATGACTACAGTTGGGCGACGGAAAAAAGCGCATAAAAAAACGGTCTCAGCTGAGACCGTTTTTTGTCTGGGTTGCGCCGCCGTGAAGGGGCGTAACCTATCAGGCCAGACCCTGAATGATCACGAATTTCTCTAACAGCTCTTCTTCTGTTTCAACGTGGTTCGGATCAACAATGATGCATTTAGTGATCGGACACACCGACTGACAGGTCGGCTTGTCATAGTGACCTTTACATTCGGTACACAGATCCGGATCAATCTCAAAGATGGACTCGCCCATCGAGATGGCGCCGTTCGGGCATTCCGGATCGCACATATCACAGTTAATGCACTTATCAGTGATCAATAAGGCCATATTATTTGCCTGTTGGGTTACGGGTATCCTGACCAGCGTTAAGGTTACGCATCAGCAGAGCGTAGTTCAGATCCATATCCTGCGGCATCGGAATGTAAACGAAGTGGCCGTTGCCTTTCGCATCGGCAATCGCTTCGCCTTTACGGTTTTCCATCGCTTCCAGAGTGAAAACAACGTTACCTTTTGGCGTCATCAGCTCCAGGCTGTCGCCCAGAATGAATTTGTTCTTCACTTCCACTTCCACCATGTCGCCACGGCGTTTACCGGTGAACTCACCGACGAACTGCTGTGCGTCAGAGACAGAGTAGCCGTAGTCGTAGTTCTGGTACGCGTCATGTGTGTGACGGCGCAGGAAGCCTTCGGTGTAACCACGGTGCGCCAGGCTTTCCAGTGTGCCCATCAGGTTCTCATCGAACGGTTTGCCGGCCACAGCATCATCGATCGCTTTGCGGTAAACCTGAGCAGTACGTGCACAGTAGTAGAATGATTTGGTACGGCCTTCGATTTTCAGTGAGTGCACACCCATCTTGGTCAGGCGCTCAACGTGTTGTACCGCACGCAGGTCTTTGGAGTTCATGATGTAAGTGCCGTGCTCATCTTCATAAGCGGCCATCTTCTCTTCCGGACGGTGGCTTTCAGACAGCAGGACAACGTCATCAATTGGCTTACCACGACCGATGGTGGTTTCCGGACGCTCTTCCTGTACTTCAATTGCCTGAGCGGCATTTGGATCGAATTGTTCAACGATTTGACCCGCTTCGTCTTCTTTGCCTTTCTCAACTTTGTATTCCCAACGACAGGCGTTGGTACAGGTGCCCTGGTTCGGGTCACGTTTGTTGATGTAGCCAGACAGCAGGCAACGACCTGAGTAAGCCATACACAGTGCGCCGTGGACGAAAACTTCCAGCTCGGTTTCCGGACAGTGCTCACGAATCTCTTCGATCTCTTCCAGAGACAGCTCGCGAGAGACGATAACGCGCTCAACGCCGTTAGCTGCCCAGAATTTCACGGTTGCCCAGTTGACCGCGTTGGCCTGTACGGACAGGTGAATCGCCATGTCAGGGAAAGCTTCACGTACCATCATGATCAGACCCGGGTCAGACATGATCAGTGCGTCCGGACCCATATCAACCACAGGTTTCAGATCGCGGATGAAGGTTTTCAGCTTCGAGTTGTGCGGCTGGATGTTACAGACCACGTAAAAGCGTTTGCCCTGGGCGTGCGCTTCATCGATACCGATTTGCAGGTTCTCGTGGTTGAATTCGTTGTTACGTACCCGCAGGCTGTAACGCGGCTGGCCTGCGTACACAGCATCTGCACCGTAGGCGAACGCGTAACGCATGTTTTTCAGGCTACCTGCCGGTGACAGCAGTTCAGGTACGAAAGTTTTCTCAGTAGTCATTGCTTCTTTATCTCAATCTGATCTCAAGTCAGGCCAATGCCACCTGATGGCATTGGAAGGGGCGCAAATTTTACGTCAAAATGTGAGCCATGACCAGTTGAGATTGCAGGTGATAAGAGAGGATGAGCTGACAGAGTGATTGCTGCCAGGTGGATAACGACTGTCTCAAAAAAGTCAGGCCGGTCACAAGGGACCGGCCTGAATCGGGGAGGGGCTTAAGCGTCGGCTTGCGGCAGGCCGCCTAAGGCGTCGAACAGATTCGGCAGGAAGGCGGAAAATTCACCGCACATCAGCGAGAAATCGGCATCGAAACGCGCCGCCTGATCTTCGCGCGGAATGTCTTCGTTCTCATCTTTCAGTTCATCGCTGAAGGTGATGCGTTTGATGCTGCAGTCTTCGGCCAGAATAAAGCTCAGCCGATCCTGCCAGTTGACAGACAGCTTAGTCACCACCTTGTTGGCAGCGATGTGATTGAGAATCTCATCGCTGGTCAGCTCCTGTTTTTTACAACGCACTACGGCGCCGTCATCGAGAGTCGATGTCAGCTCGGCTTCATCCAGCAGGTTGAAACCTTGCGGCAGGTTGCCGTCTTTGACCCATTGGGTCAGGGTGGTTTCGACGGCCACTTCCGGGATAGCCGGAACCACCGGCAGGCTGCCCATGGTTTTACGCAGCAGCGCCAGCACGTCTTCGGCTTTTTTGTAGCTGCTGGCGTCGACCAGGATCAGACCTTGCGACGGCATGATCAGCACAAAGGTGTACTGGCTGCGGCTGAACGCGCGTGGCAGCAGATCGATGACGATATCGTCTTTGATATTGTCTTTTTCTTTCTTTTTCAACGGACGGCCTTCTTCGGCTTCCATTGCTTCAACTTTGGCATTGAGTGAGTCTTTGATCACCGAGGCCGGGAGCATTTTTTCTTCTTTCTTGGCGCAGATGAGAATGCGGTCTTCACTGACGTGAGTCATCATGTCGCCATGTTTGCCCATCGCATGTACCCAGCCGAATTTCTGTTTGTCCTGGCTGCCACAAGGGGTGAAGCGAAACTCTGCCAGTTGCTGTTCCAGCTGGTCGGCATTGAAGTTGATATCGCGGTTGACGCGATAGACCATACAGTTTTTAAACCACATATCTATTTCTTTTCCTTGTTCGAAAGCGTGACATCATAGGACATCTCTCTGGCAATGTCTCACGGCGAATTCAAAAAATTGCCACCCGAAACCAGGTTGATATAACGATGAATTTGATAAGAAAGTTATATTAAAAATTGTTTGCAAAGGTCACAAAAGTGTCATAATCATTTCTCATAATGCACAGCGTTGATTAAATAAAAAGGTTATTCAATTATGTCTAGAAGGATTCTGGTTGTTGAAGACGAAGCGCCGATTCGTGAAATGCTGTGTTTCGTGCTTGAACAAAAAGGTTATCAGGCAGTGGAAGCCGAAGACTATGACACTGCGGTGAATAAACTGGCTGAACCCTTCCCTGATCTGGTTCTGCTTGATTGGATGCTGCCTGGTGGCAGCGGCATTAACTTCATCAAGCATATGAAACGTGAAGAGCTGACACGTAACATTCCGGTTGTGATGCTGACCGCACGTGGTGAAGAAGAAGATAAAGTCCGTGGCCTGGAAGTCGGCGCTGATGACTACATTACCAAACCTTTCTCTCCTAAAGAGCTGGTGGCTCGTCTCAAAGCGGTCATTCGCCGTGTGACGCCAACGGCACTGGAAGACGTGATTGATGTGCAGGGCCTGAAACTGGATCCGGTCTCGCACCGTGTGACGGCCAATGATGATGCATTGGATATGGGTCCGACCGAATTCAAAATGCTGCATTTCTTTATGACGCACCAGGAACGGGTGTACAGCCGCGAGCAGCTGCTGAACAACGTCTGGGGCACGAACGTTTACGTGGAAGACCGTACCGTTGATGTGCATATCCGTCGTTTGCGTAAAGCACTGGAAGAAGCGGGTCACGATAAGCTGATCCAGACGGTGCGCGGCGCTGGCTACCGTTTCTCAACCAAAGCGTAAGGGGACTGACGCCGGTCCTGGATTCCGCCGAATCGGATGCGGCATGAAGACATTATGGTTGAACGTTTAACTTGGAAAAAGCTGGCCTGGGAGCTGGCTTTTTTTTACCTGCCCTGGATTGTGGTCGGGTGGATATTCGGCTACATGCCGTGGTTGCTGTTGGCGGCCACGGCTTTGCAGCTTGTGTGGCATTTACATAACCAGATGCGACTTTCTGCCTGGCTGTGGGATGAAAAGCGCCTCACGCCGCCCTCCGGGTCCGGCAACTGGGAGTCGCTGTTTAACGGCATTTACCGCCTGCAGCAGCGCCAGCGCAAAAAGCGCAAAGAACTGACCAATCTGATCCGTCGTTTTCGCAACGGGGCAGAATCGTTGCCCGATGCGGTGGTGGTGTTTCGCGGTGAAGGCAACATTGTGTGGTGTAACCGCCTGGCGCAGCATCTGCTCGGCTTTCGCTGGCCGGATGATGCCGGACAGCCGATCTCAAACCTGATTCGTACTCCGGATTTCATCAAATACCTGCAAAAAGGCGACTTCACTGAGCCGCTCGACATGCGTTCGCCGCTCAATGTGGAACGTTCGCTCGAACTGCGGATCGTGCCGTATACCGAGGGCGAGCACCTGATGGTGGTGCGTGATGTCACTCAGCTCAAGCAGCTGGAAGGTATGCGGCGTAACTTCTTTGCCAACGTCTCGCACGAACTGCGTACCCCGATGACGGTGCTGCAGGGGTATCTGGAGATGACCGAAGACCCGGATATGCTGGTCGGCCCGATGTGGCCGAAAGCGCACGGTGTGATGACCGAGCAGCTCAACCGCATGAACAGTCTGGTCAGCCAGCTGCTGACCTTGTCCAAGATTGAAGCCTCGCCGATTCACGAACTGGACGAAGTGGTTGATGTGCCGTCGATTCTGGAGATTCTGGAAAAAGAAGCGGTCAGCCTGAGCGGTGATGATCAGCATCAGCTCCATTTTGAGGTGGATAAAAAACTGCGCGTGCTGGCGGATGAAGATCAGTTACGCAGTGCGATCTCAAATCTGGTGTATAATGCGGTCAAATATACCCCGCCTGGCGCCGAGATCAATGTGCGCTGGTATCAAAGCCCGCAGGGCGCCTGTCTGGAAGTGGAAGATAAAGGCGACGGTATCGAGCCGCAGCACCTGCATCGTCTGACTGAGCGTTTTTACCGCGTTGACAAAGCGCGCTCGCGTGACACTGGCGGCAGTGGTTTAGGGCTGGCGATTGTGAAACATGCCTTGTCGCATCATGACTCTCATTTAGACATCAAAAGCCAGGTTGGTGTCGGCAGCCAGTTCTCGTTTGTGCTGCCCAAGCGCCTGGTGGTGAAGTAAGCATGTGGAAAAAAATAACTCTGTTGGCGCTGCTGGCGGCCTGTTATGGCCCGGCGTCGGCACAGGCCTTAAGTAATAATGGCGTAAGTGACTATGACTTAAGTGACAATGGCTTAAGTGACTATGACCTAAGTGACTATGAAAAGACGCCCGGCGTGGCCGGTAACCTGCTTACGGTTGGTTCCGATACCTTAGCCGGAATGACCACCTTGTGGGTGGAAGAGTTTAAATCGATTTACCCCAATGTGATTGGTCAGGTGCAGGCATCCGGCTCAGCCACTGCGCCACCGGCGCTGACCGAAGGTACCGCTCAGTTTGGTCCGATGAGTCGGCCGATGCGCAGCAGTGAAATCGAAGCGTTTGAGCGTACCTATGGCTATAAACCGACGGCGCTGCGGGTGGCGATTGATGCGATTGGTATCTTCGTGCATCGTGATAACCCAATCAAAGGGCTTAATTTCACTCAGCTCGACAGTATTTTTTCCGCCACTTTGCGCTGCGGCGCGACCGAGTCGGTCGAACGCTGGGAGCAACTTGGTTTGTCTTATGAGTGGGCGAAACGTGGTATTCAGATGTTTGGTCGTAACTCGGTGTCCGGTACGTATGGCTATTTTAAGCAAAATGCGCTGTGCGGCGGTGATTTTAAACGCAGCGTCAACGAACAGCCGGGGTCGGCTTCGGTGGTGCAGTCGGTGGCTTCGACCATCAACACCATAGGTTACTCCGGGGTCGGTTACCGTGTCTCCGGGGTCAAGTTACTGCCTATTGCGGTAGAAGGTGAGCAGTATGTTGAGCCGACCCGCGCTAACATTTTGTCCGGTGACTATCCGCTATCCCGCTATCTGTACGTTTATATTAACAAGAATCCGACCCGCGAGCTGAGTCCGGTTGAGCGTGAATTCATCCGCTTTATCTTCTCCAGGCAGGGGCAGGACATAGTCGCGAAAGATGGATATCTGCCTATCTCACCGGATCTGGTTCATCAGGAGTTGCACAAGGTCGGTATCGAATAAATCAACGCCTATTGCTCCGCTTGCGCCCCCGCAAACGCAACAAGCCAGCACAGTGCTGGCTTGTTTTATGTTAGCAGTCCGTCTTGTTTGACCTGCGATGTTTTACTCTTTGTCAGCCGATAGCTAGAAGCTCAGTTGCCAGCCGGCATTATGCCAGTACTCCTGTTCACTGAGCAGGTCAGCATGCAGCAGCTTGTTGTTCTCCAGCCACTCTTTTTCTACGCATTTGAGCTGCCATTCGTCGTCTTTGATGTTAAGACTTAGCTCAGGTAACGGGTCGTCATTGCGCTGACCATTAACCACAATGGCCAGGCGCAGCACCCGGATAAGGCCAAGAATATGTTTTTTCTTGAACAGGGAAAAATCAGCCATTTCATTGAGTTTTAACGCTTTGCGCTGGAATCTGGCCAGCGTCGACAGCACCAGTTGTTGCTCGCTGTTAAAGCCGGGCATGTTGGTATGGTGCAGTATGTAGGCTGAGTGACGGTGAAATGCCTGCAAGCTGATACTCAGACCGACTTCATGCAGCAGGGCGCTCCATTCCAGCAAATCGAACAGTTCGTTGTTCTTTTTCAGCCCCAGTTCAGCGGCGACCTGATCGAGAAATTCGCGTGCCTGGCCTTTGACCTTGGCGGCATGTTCCAAATCAACCAGATGTTTAGTCGCCAGGTTTTCCGTGGTGCGCAGGCGAATATCCGAATACTTGAACCTGTCTTCCATCTCATACAGCAAGCCTTCACGCAGCGCGCCGTCGGAGAAGAACATCTCTTTGATCTTAAGGGCGTGGAAAATCGCACTCAGGATAGCGACTCCGGCCGCAAATACCGGCTTACGATCTTCGGTCAGACCGGAGAGCTGAATATCGTCAATCGAGTTCCAGTCACACAGTTTGTCGATCAGTTTACCCAGCCGCTCCTCGGTAATGATGCCATCATCAAATCCGAGGCCGATCAGCACTTCGTGAATCGCTTTGACGGTACCGGATGAACCAAAGGCGATCTTCCAGCCTAGTTTGCGGTACTTACTGGCTATCGATTCCAGTTTCTGTTCGGCTGCCAGCATCGCCTGAGCAAAATTCTTCTTCGACAGTTTGCCGTTAGAAAAATAGCGGTCGGTATAGGAGACGCAGCCCATCTGTTTGCTGTTGACCAGCTCGGCATCAAAGCCCTTGCCTATCACCATTTCGGTACTGCCGCCGCCGATATCGACCACCAGCATCGATTCTGCCTGGGGCTGAGTATGTGCGACTCCGAGGTAGATAAGGCGCGCTTCTTCTGTACCGGGAATAATCTCGATTGGGTAGGGCAGCACTTGCTGCGCGCGTTGCAGAAAGATGTGCGCGTTATTGGCCTGACGCAGGGTATGCGTCGCGGCGATACGTACATTGTCGGCATCAATGCCCTGCAGACGCTCGGCAAACATCGCCAGACACTCGAGGCCGCGCTCTATCGATGCGTTATCGAGATTGTGCTGCTCATCCAGACCTGAAGCGAGACGGACCCGCTGTTTGTGGCGGCTGATCAGCTGTAAATCCTGGTCAACGACTTTAGCCACCACCATGTGAAAGCTGTTCGAGCCTAAGTCAATCGCGGCGATTTCGCGTGTACTGGTCTCATCCCGAATTGAACTATCACCTGACACGTGTTCAGGCTGCGTGTCATTCACGCTGTCGGTTGCAGGCGTATCGTTACCAGGCGTCGTATTGTCTGGCTGATCGTTGTCTGGCTGATCGTTTTCAGTCTTAGCGTGGTCAGGCGTGTTGCTGGGCTGAGTCATGGATATCTGCTGATCCCTTATGCTTACGTGTTTGTTTTTCTACATTTTTAAGATAGTCATAAATAGCCAGTTGTGAACGAACTTTCTTTCGGTTACCGCGGTTAACGTAGCGGTTACTCATTTCTTTATCGATCACCCGTGCTTTGACGGTATCCGTAAACTGTAGATTGATGATGTCTATAATACGCTGTTTCAGCCGCTCGTCACGCACTGGTGCGGTCACTTCGATACGGTGATCAATATTACGTGTCATCCAGTCAGCAGAAGAGATATAAACCTTGGGATTGCCTTCATTATGTGTGATCAGAACCCGCGGGTGCTCCAGGAAGCGATCGACAATACTGATGATACGAATGTTATCGCTAATGCCTTCTAAGCCGGGCACCAGAGAACACATGCCGCGAATGATCATCTTTATCTGCACACCGGCACTGCTGGCGGCATACAGTTTATTGACCAGGCCGGGGTCGACCAGGTTGTTGACTTTCAGGGTAATCGCTGCTTTTTTACCCGCCAGGGCATGCGCGGTTTCCTCATCGATCAGACGGTACAACTGGTTACGTGAATTGCGCGGTGAGACAATCAGATGATTGAAATTCACCGGGCGGAACGGATTTTCAATATAGCCGAACACGTTACGCACTTCGTTGGTGAGATCTTTGTCGGCGGTCAGCAGAGAAAAGTCGGTATAGATACGCGCGGTCTTTTCGTGGAAGTTACCGGTGCCGATATGGGCGTAACGGATAAATTCATTCTCTTCACGGCGGGTGATCAGCAGCAGTTTGGCGTGGATTTTCATTCCCGGTGTACCAAACACCACGTGCACGCCGGCTTCTGTCAGCACCCGTGACCATTCAATGTTGGCCTCTTCATCAAAACGGGCCTGCAGTTCCACCACCACCACGACATTTTTGCCGTTATGGACCGCATCAATCAGCGAGTTCATCAGACGAGAGTCTTTGGCCACACGGTAGATATTGATCTTAATGCTGACCACTTTCGGGTCAAAGGACGCCTGACGGACCAACTCGGTAATGTGCTCGAAGCTGTGGTACGGGTAGTGCAGCAGGATATCCTGCGCTTTGATGGCGTCAAACGCATTCAGGTAGCCTTCAAAATCGGCGCACTTGATTGGCGGCAGCGGACGGTTTTCCAGATAGTCGCGTCCCACGTTCGGAAAGCCGATAAAGTCTTTAAAGTTGTGATAGCGCCCGCCCGGCAGCAAGCTGTCGTAATGGGAAATCTGCAGCTTTTCACACAGGAAATTGAGCATCTGCTCCGGCATATCGCGCTCGTAAACAAAACGCACCGGCATCGCGGTCAGGCGCTGGTTAAGGCCTTCCGACATCAGCTCCAGCAGGCTGTATTCCACTTCATGACTGAGATCGTATTCCGCATCGCGGGTCATTTTGATGGCGTAGCCATTGAGCGAGTCGTAATCGAAAAAGCCGCGGAAAATATCGTCCAGGCAGTAACGGATGATGTTGTCGAGCAGAATGATGGTCTTGCGACGTTTACCTTTCTGTTCCGGCACCATGACAAAACGCGGCAGGTGATCGGTCGGAATTTCGATCAGCGCATAATGGGATTCGTCGCCTTTTTTCATGTCGGTGGCGATATAGGCGTATTCATCTTTGAGAAACTGCAGCACATCAATGTCATCTTTCATCAGCAGCGGCGTAATGTGCGGCAGCACTTCTTTATGGAAATACTTGCTGATCCAGCGCTGCTGCGCTTCATCGAGCTGGGTTTCATTGACCAGGAAAATACGCCGCCGTGCCATCTCAAGAATGATGTCATTATACAGGTTGTCGAAATCCTGATTGAGTTTGAATGCTTTGCTCTGCATGCGACTGAGCAGGTGTTTATTGGAGTCATTGCCGCCGCGTTCGCGGTTGATCAGAATACGTCGTTTTACATCGGAGAAGCGGACTTTATAGAATTCATCCAGGTTGTTGGAGAAAATGCCCAGAAAACGGATACGTTCCACCAGCGGCACGGTCTTATCGGCGGCTTCCTGCAGCACCCGCTCGTTAAAAGAGAGCCAACTTAATTCTTTATCGATATACAACTTTTCCGCGCTCATGACTTACCTACTGACTTGTTCTGATGATTTTGTGTCGGGTTAAAATGACTTTTTAATGATTGTTTAGTTATTAACCCTGGGGTATTCATTGCAAATTAGTTTTTAAATATGACACTTTTATTGCAAAAGTGCGTACTCTCTATAGTTGTTTTATTTTCAGTTGTTTAATGTGATCTGTAATATAATTGTCACTTAACAGACCTATAATCTTGTACTTGAGTATCTTCAATAAATGCACTGCGCAAACCGGTCGCCATAAGGTTTACAGGCACTCTGTCACCCAGGCCGGATTTCACCGCTGAGAGTCACACTCTTCAGGCGTTCCCCTTCAGACAGGTTAAGGCCTGCTCGTATTCGGGCGTGCAATCGCATTTTGATGACATTTTCGTGTAGCGGAGCGGCAGAGGTAGAGGGATTGATGGCACAGGCCGAGTTTTCATTGAAAGAGCGGGATCAAAAACGAATTATTAAGGATCGTCTTGTCCGTCTTGCAGTGACTGGTGGTGGTGTCAGTGTGCTTGGCGCCCTGATTCTGATCTTTATCTATCTGGTTCTGGTGGTCCTGCCGCTGTTTTCTGATGCGAAACTGGAAACCGGCTATGCCAGTCAGCCGATTAACACGCCGGCGCCTAAGATGCTGGCGGTGGATGATTACGGTGAGCACGCGTTTGTCCTCAGCGCGCAGGGCAAGGCCGAATTCTGGTCGCTCAATCATGAGCGCAGCCAGCCATTGTGGCGCGGATCATTGCCGTTGGAACCGGTGCAGTTTGCGGCTGGTATGGCCGATACGCGCTGGTTCGCCGTGACGGACGCGGCTAACCGGGTCTATATCGCCCGTCCCCATTTTACCAACACCGTCAGCGCGCAGGGGCGTCTGTTTATTCCTAAGTTGGAAGCGCTGCCGCTCGGTACGGACTGGTCACTGTTGCCGGAGTCAATTCATATTCAGCAACTGGCGCTGGCGGTCAGCGACAGCACGGTCTTTTTAGCCACTTACCAGTCGGATAATCAGGTTTCTGTGCATTGGGCTGAGCGGGGCAATCCGGCCATTCGTCATGACTTTACTTTTGCGGCCCCGTTTGACCAGCTTGATGAGATCAAGCTGACTCCGGACGGACGCACTTTGTATTTGCGCACCGGTTCTGAGCTGGCGGTGGCAGTGCGCGACGGCCTGAATTACCGCGTGCGTGAGGTGATTGATCTCAGCCAGGGTCAAGCCGACCATGCTGTCAGTGCCATCTATCTGTTGTCCGGTGCCTACTCACTGCTGGTTTCCCATCAGGACGGACTGGTCACTCAATGGTTTGACGTGTTACACAACGGCGAACGCCACCTGACCCAGATCCGGGATTTTAAACTGGCCGAGCAGCTGCGTTTTATTCTGCCGGATACTTACAGTAAGGGCTTTTACAGTTTTTATCAGAACGGTACGGTGCAGAGTCACTACACCACCAGCGACAAACTGGTGGTGTTCGCCCGCGCCTATCAGCAGGTGCCGAAGCTGGCGGCGATGTCATCCAATGAACGCTATCTGGCGACGTATGATCGTGGCACCATCAGCGTGGCTGAGGTGGATAACGGCTATCCGGAAGTGTCATTCTCGTCTCTGTGGCAGAAAGTGTGGTACGAAAGCTACCCTGAGCCGCAGTATGTGTGGCAGTCGACATCAGCCAGTGATGATTTCGAGGCCAAATTCAGCCTGGTGCCGATTGCGTTCGGGACCTTTAAAGCGGCCTTGTATGCCATGCTGTTCGCGGTGCCGATAGCGGTGCTGGGCGCCATCTATACCGCTTATTTTATGGCCCCGAAAATGCGCCGGGTGGTCAAGCCGAGTATTGAACTGATGGAAGCGCTGCCGACGGTGATCATCGGTTTTCTCGCCGGGTTGTGGTTTGCGCCGATTGTGGAGAATAACCTCAGTGCGATTGCCGCGCTGGTGCTGTTTTTACCTTTGTCGGCGGTGCTGATAGGCCTGGTCTGGTCATCGTTGCCGAAAACCTGGCTGCGCAGAATGGCTGGTGGCTGGCATGCGCTGATCCTGATCCCGGTGCTGCTGGCGGTGAGCGTGGTGATTTTGTCGTACAGCACAGACATTGAGCGCTGGCTGTTTGGCGGCGACGTTCAGGTTTTTCTGGCCCAGCACGGTATCGATTTTGACCAGCGTAATGCGCTGGTGGTCGGTTTTGCCATGGGCTTTGCCGTGATCCCGACCATTTTCACCATCGCGGAAGATGCGATTTTCTCCGTACCGAAGCACCTCTCCGATGGTTCGCTGGCGTTGGGTGCGACACCGTGGCAGACCCTGATTCATGTTGTGCTGCTCACTGCCAGTCCGGGTATTTTCTCGGCGATGATGATGGGGCTGGGACGCGCAGTGGGAGAAACCATGATCGTGCTGATGGCGACCGGTAATACGCCAATCCTGGACTGGAATATTCTCGAAGGCATGCGCACCTTGTCGGCCACGATTGCGGTTGAATTGCCGGAATCAGAAGTGGGCAGCTCGCATTTCCGTATTTTGTTCCTGGCGGCGTTACTGCTGTTTATGTTTACTTTTGCGGTTAACTCGCTGGCGGAATGGGTACGTCAGCGACTGCGCGCTAAGTATCGTTCGTTGTAATGGGTTACCAATGAAATTAATGAGTTACCAATGAAATTAATAGGTTACCAAGGAAACTAATGGATTGCAGATGAAAATTTCGCACTGGATGAAATCCGGCGCGCCATGGATTTGGTTAACCGGTGGTGCAGTCAGCCTGAGTCTGATTTCGGTACTGGGGTTGCTGCTGCTGATCGGCTGGAAAGGGCTGACCTATTTCTGGCCGGCGCCACTTTACCAGTGGCAATCGCAAGATGGTCAGTATTTGGTGGGGCAGTTGTATGCATCGGAATCGGTGCCGGTCAGCCATTTGAAGGATATGGATATCGAGCTACCGGACGAGGTGATCGAAGCGGGCAGCGCGACACGGCTCAATATCAAAATTGCTAACCGTGAACTGTATGGCAGCGATTTTGTCTCTATGTTGGCGCTCAAGCTGAGTGAGCCGACCAAACCCGCCGGCTGGATGGTGATAGAGCGGGCCCGTGACGGCCAGTTTTACGGCAAGCCGCTTGGTTTTGAACAGGTTAATGGCAACATCAGCCCGCACATCGAGACCTTGCTCAGCCAGGGGCTGGAGCAGGCCGAGGAACTGCGCGCCGAGATGGATGGCGTGATTAATCAACAGATTCGCCAGATTGGTAATCAGGTCGAAAACCTGCGTCTTGAGCGGCGCCGTCATGAACTGAACGGCAAGCTAACTGACGACTATCTGGCTCGTTATCGTGAGCGCAAGCAAGCGCTGGATGCCAAGTTGGTTGAGGCGGAGCAGCACCTAGATTTTCTGCGCTCCCAGCTCAGTCATCAGGCGCTGCTGATGGAAGATATGCATGGCCTCAAGGTGCGGATTCCGCTCAGTCAGATTCTCGATTACTGGTTTCCGAATGACATGACGCTGGGGGAAAAAATTGCGCAGTGGGGCAAGCAGGTGTGGGTATTTCTGTCCGATGATCCGCGTGAGTCCAACTCGGAAGGCGGCGTTTTCCCCGCCATTTTCGGCACGGTTTTTCTGGTGCTGATCATGTCGGTCATCGTGATGCCGCTCGGTGTGGTGGCCGCGGTTTATCTGCATGAATACGCCAAAGACAATACCTTTACCCGCCTGATCCGGGTTGCGGTGATTAACCTCGCCGGGGTTCCGTCCATTGTGTACGGTGTGTTTGGCCTCGGCTTTTTTGTTTACACCATAGGTGCCTCGATCGACCAGCTGTTTTATGCCGAGCGTCTGCCTGCGCCGACGTTCGGGACGCCTGGCCTGTTGTGGTCAGCCCTGACTCTGGCCGTGCTGACGCTGCCGGTGGTGATTGTGGCGACCGAAGAAGGCCTGACCCGGATTCCGCTCTCGGTGCGCCACGGCTCTCTGGCGTTAGGCGCGACTCAGTTTGAAACTATCTGGCGCATTGTTCTGCCGATGGCCAGCCCTGCTATGATTACAGGACTGATCCTGGCGATTGCGCGTGCGGCGGGTGAAGTGGCACCGCTGATGCTGGTCGGGGCGGTCAAGCTGGCGTCAAGTCTGCCAGTGGACGGGGAATTCCCGTTTGTTCATCTGGAACGTAAGTTTATGCACCTCGGTTTTCATATTTACGACATCGGCTTTCAGACTTCGAATATTGAAGCGGCGCGCCCGCTGGTGTACGCGACCTCATTTTTGCTGGTGACAGTGATTGTGGCGCTCAACCTCACGGCGATCAGCATTCGTAATAACTTACGCGAGAAATACCGAACTTTAGGACAAGATTAAATGCTTTCTGTCAATCAGGCGCTGGGTTACCAGGCGCCGCTCGACGTCAACAACTTAACCGATAAACAGACTGCGATTGCGATCGAAGGCCTCAATCTGTTTTACAAACAGACCCGGGCATTGAACGATATTTCGATGCGGATTCCCAAAGGCCAGGTCACGGCATTTATCGGCCCGTCCGGCTGCGGCAAATCGACCTTGCTGCGCTGCATCAACCGGATGAATGATCTGGTCGAAGGTTGCCGGGTCGAGGGCGAAGTCAAACTGCACGGCAAGAATGTTTACTCGCCGGACGTGGATGTGCCGACGCTGCGCCGCCGGGTCGGCATGGTGTTTCAACGCCCCAATCCGTTTCCGAAGTCGATTTACGAGAATGTGGTGTATGGGTTACGCCTGCAGGGGATTCGTAACAGCCGCGCGCTGGATGATGCCGCTGAGCATGCGCTGCGCGCGGCCGCCTTGTGGGATGAGGTTAAAGGGCGCCTGCATGAGAATGCTTTTGGGCTGTCCGGCGGTCAGCAGCAGCGCCTGGTGATTGCGCGTGCGATTGCGATTGAGCCGGAAGTTCTGCTGCTTGATGAACCGACTTCGGCGCTGGATCCGATTTCCACCCTGACGATCGAAGAGCTGATTCACGAGCTGAAAACCAAGTACACCGTGGTGATCGTCACCCACAATATGCAACAGGCTGCCCGGGTCAGTGACCATACCGCTTTTATTCATATGGGAAAATTGATCGAGTACGCAGATACCGATTCTATTTTTACTTCACCATTGAAAAAACAGACTGAAGACTACATTACTGGGCGCTACGGTTAATCGATAAAGGAATCAATATGCAATTAGGTCGTCATATCTCAGGACAGTTTAACGTGGAGCTGGAGTCGATCCGCACGCATGTGCTGACGATGGGAGGCCTGGTTGAGCAGCAGTTGTCATTTGCCATGCAGGCGCTCAATAAAGGTGATGAAGATCTGGCGCGCAAAGTGGTGCGCGATGACCATAAAGTCAACGCGATGGAAGTGTCGATTGATGAGGCGTGCACGCGCATTATTGCCAAGCGCCAGCCGACGGCAAAAGACCTGCGCTTGATCATGGCCATCATTAAGACCATCACTGATCTGGAACGAATCGGCGACGTGGCGACCAAAATTGCTTATGTGGCGATTGAGAGCCCGGATGCTAAAGAGAGTCAGTTTCATGTCTCGCTCGAACCCTTGTGTCGTCAGGCAATAGATATGCTGCATCAGGTGCTCGATGCGTTTGCGCGTATGGACGTGGAAGCGGCTGCTCTGGTGCATAAGCTGGATGACAAGCTCGACAAAGAGTACGAAGCGGTGATTCGTCAGTTGATGACTTACATGATGGAAGACCCGAAAAACATTCCGCATATTCTGCAGGTGATGTGGTCGGCGCGCTCCATCGAGCGGGTCGGCGACCGCTGCCAGAACATCTGTGAGTACATCATCTATTTCGTCAAAGGTAAGGATGTGCGCCACCTTGGCGATGAAGGCATCGATGACGCACTGCGTTAGACCTGAGCCTACACAAAGAACGGCGCGTATATAAAGAGCGGTGCGTACATCAATCGCTACAAATAACAGCGCCGACGCAAGCGGCGCTGTTATCGTGCGGGTTAATACTTGAGCGGTACCAGCGTCTGTTCTTCTATCGGCGAGCGAACATAGCCTTCCTTGTTGATTTCCGGCAGGTGGATGGGCGGATATTCAATGCTGCGATATTCGATGCTGCTGAGCAGATGGCTGATGCAGTTAAGGCGTGCACTGCGCTTGTCATCGGAAGGCACCACCCACCAAGGGCACTGCTTGGTATCGGTGTAGGCGAACATCTTGTCTTTCGCTTTGGAGTAATCGGCCCAGCGGTGACGGGACTCCAGATCCATCGGACTGAACTTCCAGCGTTTAATCGGGGTTTTGATCCGCTCGAGAAAGCGCTTTTCCTGCTCTTCATCAGAGACCGAGAACCAGTATTTGAGCAGAATAATCCCGGAGCGCTGCAACATTCGTTCAAATTCCGGGCAGGAGCGCAGAAACTCTTCATACTCTTCGCCGCTGCAAAATCCCATCACTTTCTCTACCCCGGCGCGGTTATACCAGCTGCGGTCAAACAGCACGATTTCACCAGCCGCCGGCAGATGGGCAACATAACGCTGAAAGTACCACTGGGTTTTCTCTTTTTCCGTCGGTGCGGGCAGAGCGGCAACCCGGCACACCCGCGGATTGAGCTTTTCGGTGATACGCTTGATGACGCCGCCTTTGCCGGCGGCATCGCGGCCCTCAAAAATGACCACGACTTTGAGCTTTTCATGTTTGACCCACTCTTGCAGCTTAACCAGTTCAACCTGCAGCCGTTCGAGCTCTTTCTCGTACACTTTTCTTTTTAATTTGGTCATCGTTCACTCCTTTGATAAGCGCATATTAGCACCGACCTAATGCATCAACAGGCTTATGCTCCTGATTTGAGAGCTGATGCGGTATCGGCAATCGTCTGACGGTCGGTGACCGGTACCACAAAGTCATCCACTGCAGCGGCGCCCATTTTGCTCTGCGCGGCGATAAAACGCATCTTGCTGGCGCGGGTGGTTTTGCCCGACAGGTGCAGCTCAGTCACGCCGGTGTGCTGCGCCAGGAGCGGCGCATTGGCGGCATTCACCCCGGCACCCGCCATAATCGCAATCCGTCCGTTACTCTGCCTGACCAGCTCGGCGATAAGGTCGGCACCTTGCAGCGCCGTTGGCGCCTGACCTGATGTGAGCAGCCGCTCGCAGCCAAGCTCAATGATGCTCTCCAGCGCCTGCTGCGCGTCCTGACACTGGTCAAAGGCGCGGTGAAAGGTTACGCCAAGGCCAAGGCTGTGCGCCTGTTCGATCAGTTTCCGGCAGCGCTGTGTATCCACTTGACCATGTTCAGTCAGCAGTCCCAGCACGACGCCCTGCAATCCTGCCTGATGGGCCGCCGCGATATCGTATTGCATGCAGGCGATATCGTCAGCGTCGTAGAGGAAATCGCCCTGGCGCGGCCTGATCATAGCGTACACCGGGACACTGGAACGTTGCGCGGCCTGGCGCATTAAACCGAAACTTGGTGTCAGGCCGCCCAGGGCCAGTGACGAGCACAGTTCGATACGGGTGGCACCGCCAGCCAGAGCATGCGGCAGAGATTCAATGGTGTCGATACAGACTTCGAGATGATAAGGCATTGTTTGGCGACCAGTCAGAAAACAGAGCCCAGATTGTAGCAAGGTTCGCTAGCGCAGAGGGCAGGAAATAGAGGTAAAGCGGATGGTGAGGCATTTCCGCCATTGCCTGAGCACAAGCCATTGAGTGAGGACAAGGCAAATAAAAAGCCCCGCTCGGTGATCGGGGCTTTACAGACTTTACTTCTTAAACTGATTGGCGAGTTGTATCACTTATAATCCAACCACAAACCCGGTTTGAGCGCGGGCGTTTAAGAGGTGAATTATTTTTTGTTCAGGTCAGCAGTGTGCTCAGACAGGTAAGCAGCTACGCCCGCTGGAGAATCTTTCATACCAGCTTTACCTTCTTCCCACTGTGCAGGACATACTTCACCGTGAGTCTGGTGGAAGTTCAGAGCGTCAACCATGCGCAGCATTTCGTCGATGTTACGGCCTAGTGGCAGGTCGTTAACAACTTGGTGACGTACAACGCCGTCTTCGTCGATCAGGAAAGAACCACGGAAAGCAACGCCAGCTTCTGGGTGCTCAACATCGTATGCTTTAACGATTTCGTGCTTAACGTCAGCAACCAGTGGGTATTGAACTTCACCGATACCGCCATTCTCAATAGCAGTGTTACGCCATGCGTTGTGAGAGAACTGAGAATCGATAGAAACGCCGATTACTTCTACGCCTTTAGCTTTGAAGTCTTCGAAACGTTTGTCGAATGCGATCAGCTCAGATGGGCAAACGAAAGTGAAGTCTAGTGGGTAGAAGAAAACAACCGCTTTCTTACCTTTAGTGAATTCTGCGAAGTTGAAGTTATCAACGATTTCACCGTTACCTAGCACTGCTGCAGCAGTAAAATCAGGGGCTTGACGACCTACTAGTACCATTTTTTTGCTCCTAAGATTAATGGTTAGTTCCGGGTTACCAAGATTAGTTAACCCAGTCCGTATAATTGCGAGACAAACTATAGTACAGATCGTAGTATAGAAAAAAGCGAATTAAATAGATTAAGTTTATCGAAAAAAGCGATGAGCCAAAAATCTGCCGGCGAAAAAAACAGAAACAGAACAAAGACTAAACTTACGATGAATAAATGGCCCAGTTTAAAGCAGCTGCATTACCTGGTGACGCTCCATGAGACCCGTCATTTCAGTGATGCCGCCGAGCGGTGTTTTGTCAGTCAGTCGACGCTAAGTAAAGGGATTCAGAATCTGGAAGAGCTGATTGGCTGCCCATTGTATGAAAAGAAAGATAAAAAAAGCCCGCTGGTGTTTACCCAGGCGGGTGAAGAGGTGGTGAAACAAGGGCGCGAGCTGCTGGCGCGTGGCCAGGATCTGATGGAACTGGGTAAACAGTGTCAGGGCGACTTAATGGAAGGGCAACTCAAACTCGGCTGCATTCCGACCATCGCCCCTTTTTTGCTCGGCGATCTGGTGCAGGAAGTCAATGTGCACTATCCGCAGCTGCATCTGTTGCTGCGCGAAGACACCACCGCCAATCTGCTCACCGCCTTGCGTAACGGCGAGCTGGATGTGCTGCTGCTGGCACTGCCGATGGATATCGGCAGTATGGAAAGTCGCGTGGTCGGCCAGGATCCGTTCCGCATGGTGATCAGCCGTAAACAGGCGGACGCGATTCGGGTGCCGATCAAATATGATGACCTGCCGGACAACTCGGTTTTTCTGCTCGAGAATGAACACTGTCTGACCGAGCACGCAGTTTCGGCCTGTAAGCTGACGGATAAAGAGAAGATCAATCCGTTTACTGCCACCAGTTTGCATACCTTAGTGCAGATGGTGGCGAATGGGCTGGGGACGACCTTTATCCCGCAAATGGCGATCAAACACGGTTTACTTGATAACCAGAATCTGGTGGTGATCGACCCGCCCGGCCAGCAGGCATCGCGGGAAATTGGTCTGGTGTGGCGCCCGAGTTCTTCGCGGAGTCACACTTTTGAGCGTCTGGCGGAGGTGGTTTCGGAGCTGCTTTAGGTCTTCTCAGGTCGAGAATTGGCGTAGCCAGCGCCGTAGAGTGGTCGAATACTAGTGAAAATGCGCTGATATAGGCGCATTTTTTAGTATTAAACTCTGCTGGTGATTTTTTTATTGTAAAATTTTACAGAACATTCTGAGTGAACCTTTCATAAAATCGTAAAACTTCACAAAGTAAATTTTACACAAACTCCTTAGTCACCGGTTTTAAACCCGCTCGGGTCACTCTGCTGATACCCCGTCTGTGCAACCTCTGGCGATATTTCCCTCATCTGTATCTGCTGTTTGACCCTTTTTAACAGACTCAATTTCACTGTAATTTTATTACGTAATTAGTTACGGATTTGCCTAGTGAGATACCCCTAAATCGGCAGCGGAATAAAACTTCGAATTTCAGCTTTGGTGGCTTGAGGGGGTTTTCGTTACTTCCTTGTTGGAGTAGATTTTAATTATGTTTTTAGCACTTAAACCTCAGCCGCCGCAGCGCAACATTTAATGCAGTTTACCGCTGGCTGAGGAAAAGGAAGATACTCACTGCCAAGAGGCGCAAGAAGCGTTTGTAGTTCAAAACTTACAAATGTTGCTTGTTAACGATTCTAAGGAAGGACTCATGCTTGCTCAAACGCCAGAACAAGGCTCTGCCTGTACTCAAGATAGCGCCGCAACTCAGCATACCGCCGGGCATCAATCAGGCGACAATCTGACCCGGCTCAATGTGACCGGCCATGTGACTCAGACCCAGGCGCAGATCTTCTCAAAACCAGTCCAGGCGTTTCTGGCTGACTTGTGTGCCTGCTTTGCGCCGCAGGTTGACGGGCTGCTTGCTGAACGCGAGCAGCGTCAGAGCAAGATTGATGCAGGGGCGCTGCCGGATTTTCTTACTGAGACGCAGGATATTCGCGAAGGCAGCTGGAAGATCCTCGGGATTCCGCACGATCTGCAGGATCGCCGGGTCGAAATCACCGGACCGACCGAGCGCAAAATGGTCATCAATGCCTTAAATGCCAACGTGAAAGTGTTTATGGCTGATTTTGAAGATTCGATGTCGCCGGCCTGGGACAAGTTACTCGACGGCCAGATCAATTTGCGTGATGCGGTGAATGGCACCATCAGCTACACCAATCCGGACAACGACAAGAGCTACCAGCTTAAGAACGATCCGGCGGTACTTATCTGCCGGGTGCGCGGCCTGCATCTCAAAGAGAAACACGTTCAGTTTGACGGCATGGTGATCCCGGGCGCGCTGTTCGACTTTGCGCTCTATTTTTACAACAACTATCAGGCGTTACTGAAAAAAGGCAGCGGTCCGTATTTTTACCTGCCGAAACTGCAGGCGCATCAGGAAGCCAAATGGTGGAGTGAAGTCTTCCATTTTACCGAGTCCTATTTCGGTCTGGATACCGGCACGATTAAGGCGACCGTGCTGATTGAAACTCTGCCGGCGGTATTCCAGATGGACGAAATCCTGTTCGCGCTCAAAGAGCACATTGTCGGTCTGAACTGCGGACGCTGGGATTACATTTTCAGCTACATCAAAACATTGAAAAAGCATCCGGATCGTGTCCTGCCGGACCGTCAGGTCGTCACCATGGATAAACCGTTCCTGAGCGCCTATTCGCGCTTGCTGGTTTACACCTGTCACAAGCGCGGCGCGTTTGCCATGGGCGGCATGGCGGCGTTTATTCCGGCCAAAGACCCGCAGGAGAATGCGCGGGTGCTGGATAAAATTCGCACTGACAAAATGCTCGAAGCCACCAATGGCCATGACGGCACCTGGGTTGCGCATCCGGGCCTGGCCGATACCGCGATGGACGTGTTCAGTGAGGTTTTGGGTGAGCGCAGTAACCAGCTCGATGTCAGCCGGATGGCTGATGCACCGATTCATGCGGCGGACCTGCTTGAGCCATGCGAAGGACCGCGCACAGAGCAGGGCATGCGCCACAACATCCGGGTGGCTCTGCAGTACATCGAAGCGTGGATCTCCGGCAACGGTTGTGTACCGATTTACGGCCTGATGGAAGATGCCGCCACCGCTGAGATTTCCCGCGCCTCTATCTGGCAGTGGATTCAGCACGGCAAAGCGCTGGATAACGGCCAGGTCGTGACCAAGCAACTGTTCCGCGCTTACCTCGCCGAGGAGATTGAGGTGGTCAGAGCGGAAATCGGCGAGGCACGTTTTCAGGCCGGCCGTTTTGAGCAGGCGGCCGAGCTGATGGAAAGCCTGACCACCAGTGATGAACTGAGTAATTTCCTGACCATACCCGGGTATGACTATCTGGATTGATGCCAGGATACCGCCCGGCGCACATTCGCGTCGTGCCGATGACATATTTTAACAACAATCAATAACGTGAACGTCTCATCAATATCAGGCCGGGATGTGCTGATAGCGAAAAGGATGACCATGCGCCACAAGCGTATAACAAGAGGGAATGATTATGACACTGACTCGCCGCCAACAAATCGAAGCTTTGGAAAAAGACTGGGCCACCAATCCACGCTGGAAAAACGTCAAACGTACTTACAGTGCGGAAGAGGTGGTCAGCCTGCGCGGTTCCATGACGCCGGCCAACACCATCGCGCAGCGTGGTGCTGACAAACTGTGGTCACTGGTCAACGGCCATGCCAAAAAAGGCTATGTGAACTGTCTGGGCGCACTGACTGGTGGTCAGGCAGTGCAGCAGGCCAAAGCGGGGATTGAAGCGATTTATCTGTCCGGCTGGCAGGTCGCAGCAGACAACAACACCGCCAGCACTATGTATCCGGACCAGTCGCTCTATCCGGTTGATTCTGTGCCGAGCGTGGTAAAGCGCATTAATAATGCCTTTCGCCGTGCTGACCAAATCCAGTGGTCATCCGGCAAGTCGCCGCAGGATGAGGGCGGGATTGATTACTTCCTGCCGATTGTCGCCGATGCAGAAGCCGGTTTTGGCGGCGTGCTCAATGCGTATGAGCTGATGAAGTCGATGATTGAGTCCGGTGCGGCCGGGGTGCACTTTGAAGACCAGCTCGCGTCAGTGAAAAAATGTGGTCACATGGGCGGTAAAGTTCTGGTGCCGACCCAGGAAGCGGTGCAGAAACTGGTTGCGGCGCGTCTGGCAGCGGATGTGGCGGGCACGACCACGCTGGTGATTGCCCGTACCGATGCCAACGCTGCGGATCTGATTACCTCGGATTGCGACCCGTATGATGCGGACTTCATTGTCGGTGAGCGCACGGCAGAAGGTTTCTACCGCGTACGGGCCGGTATCGATCAGGCGATTGCGCGTGGTCTGGCT
This sequence comes from Vibrio sp. ABG19, assembly GCF_029962385.1. Classification (NCBI taxonomy): domain Bacteria; kingdom Pseudomonadati; phylum Pseudomonadota; class Gammaproteobacteria; order Vibrionales; family Vibrionaceae; genus Vibrio; species Vibrio sp. ABG19. Next base: position 1,975,008 of record NZ_CP071708.1, read on the forward strand.
TATGCTCCGTATGCCGATCTGGTGTGGTGTGAAACCGCCAAGCCGGATCTGGAAGAAGCGCGTAAGTTTGCCGAAGCGATTCATGCCCAGTACCCGGATCAATTGCTGGCCTACAACTGTTCGCCATCGTTTAACTGGGAGAAAAACCTTGATGCGGACACCATCGCCCGCTTCCAGCAGGAGCTGGCAGACATGGGGTACAAATATCAGTTCATCACTCTGGCCGGCATCCACAATATGTGGTTCAACATGTTTGAACTGGCTCATGCTTATGCTCAGGGTGAAGGTATGCGTCATTACGTGGAAATGGTGCAGCGCCGCGAGTTCCAGGCGGCAGAAAAAGGCTACACCTTTGTGGCGCACCAACAGGAAGTGGGGACCGGTTACTTCGATAAGATGACCAACACCATTCAGGGCGGCCAGTCGTCGGTGACGGCGCTGACCGGTTCAACCGAAGAAGATCAGTTCTGACCGGAGAGCAGTGCCGGACGGGCACTGCTTTATCACCATTACTGTCACCATCCATCTAATGAGCGGCCCCGGCCGCTCTTTTTTACGTCAGCTTTTTACATCAGCCTTTATACGCCAGGCGGTATGGTTTTGAGACGATGCTTTTCGTTGCAAGCTTTGCTCGCGCCGCAGTCACTATTGATGGCCAACCCAATCTATTGCAAGCCAATCGATGGGATGGGGTCGGCTTTACAGCTCGCTGTCGTCGAAGTCCGTTTCCGGCTCCAGCTCTTCTGGCTCGACCTCTTCGCTCAGTTCCAGTAAATTAATCGCAATGGTGACAAAGTCGCTGTCCGTAATGATGCCGACCAGTTCGCCTTTCGCGACTACCGGCAGACAGCCGACTTTGTGCTTTTGCATATAGATGGCGCTCTCTTTCAGTCCGGCCTGCGGTGCCACGTTCATCACGCTGGTATGCATCACCTGATAGAGCGGAGTTTGCTGAATCTCTTCCTGCTCAAGCGGACTTTTATGCAGACTGGACTCCTGAGCGGCGAGAATATCGCGCTGAGTGACAATGCCCAGCAACTGGCGGTTGATGTCCACCACCGGAATATGGCGAATATCGAGCGCTTCCATCATGTTTTTGGCATCGGCGAGAGTGTGGGTGCGCTCCAGAGTATGCGGGTTGCGCGTCATCATATCTTCAACCTTGATCATAACCGACTCCTGTTCTTGTTGCGGTCGCAGGCGCTGAGCGCTCCGCCACCTGGCAAAGTCTGCCACAGCAACTGGCTCGCCTGCTTGCCGCACCGGGCAGATAACGTGTTCATGGATTATCTCTTTTCCCTAACTATAGTTTTTTTGCCGGTAAATATCTGAGAGTTCAGTCGGTTTTTGTTATCTGTTGCAGCGGACGAGAAAGGCAAGTGTCATGTTTGATTACAATCGGGCGCTTTTCAAATCAGGTTGCTATCCGGCACAATCAGCGCAGGCAAAAACTGCAAACCCGAACACGCAAATGTCGATGAATCTCTCATCTTGAGGTATACTGCCGCGCCGCGAATTAAACCGTCGCACCCATCCGATAATGGCGAAAGCCGAGAGAATCAACAGAAAGTCATGCAAGTTTCAGATTTTGATTTTGAACTACCGGACGAGCTGATTGCTCGCTATCCGATGGCGGAACGTACCGCCAGCCGTCTGCTGCAGCTAGATGGTAACTCCGGTGAGCTGGTTGATGGCACTTTTAAAGACGTGCTCAACTGTGTGCAACCGGGCGATTTATTAGTTTTCAACAACACCCGGGTGATTCCGGCGCGTATGTTTGGCCGCAAAGCCTCTGGCGGTAAGCTGGAAGTGCTGGTGGAGCGTATGCTCGATGAGCACTCGATTCTGGCCCACGTACGTTGCTCGAAACCGCCCAAACCAGGCACTGAACTGTATCTGGGCGAAAACGACGAGTTTCATGCGGTGATGGAAGCGCGTCACGATGCGCTGTTTGAGATTCGTTTCACTGCCGACACTGTGGTGCTGGACATTCTTAACCAGATTGGTCATATGCCGCTGCCGCCTTATATCGACCGTCCGGATGAGGATGCCGATAAAGAGCGCTACCAGACGGTGTACAACCAGAAGCCGGGTGCGGTCGCCGCGCCGACGGCTGGTCTGCACTTTGACCAGGCGCTGCTTGAACAAATTGCGGCTAAAGGTGTCGAACTGGCTTACGTTACGCTGCACGTCGGTGCAGGTACCTTCCAGCCGGTGCGGGTTGAGAATATCAACGATCACCACATGCACGCCGAATATGTGGAAGTACCGCAGGAAGTGGTGGATGCCATTGCTGCGACCAAAGCACGTGGCGGGCGCATCATTGCTGTCGGTACCACGTCAGTACGTTCACTGGAGAGTGCGGCGCAGGATGCACTGAAAAACGGTACTGAGCTGGTGCCGTTCTTTGGCGATACCGAGATCTTTATCTACCCCGGTTATGAATACCAACTGGTGGATTGTCTGATCACCAATTTCCATCTGCCGGAATCGACCCTCATCATGTTGGTGAGTGCGTTTGCCGGTTACGAGCACACCATGGCAGCCTACCAGCATGCCGTGCAGCAGCAGTATCGCTTCTTTAGTTATGGTGATGCGATGTTTATTCGTAAGCGTACGGCATAAATCAGCCACAGCGCAAAAACGCAATAAACCTTATTTAATCTATCGTCGTCAGGACTCTTATCCGGGCGATGTAAATCCGTCAGACTGTTTCTCTGACATTTGGAGGCTTTGTGAAGTTAAAGTTCGAACTGAAAAAAACTAATGGCACCGCTCGTCGTGGTCAACTGACCTTTGAGCGTGGCACAGTACAAACTCCGGCATTTATGCCCGTGGGCACTTACGGTACGGTTAAAGGCATGACACCGGAAGAAGTGGCGGCGACGGGGGCAGAAATTCTGCTGGGCAACACTTTCCACCTGTGGCTGCGCCCGGGTCAGGAAGTGATGAAAATGCACGGAGATTTGCACGATTTCATGAACTGGCAAGGTCCGATCCTGACTGACTCAGGCGGCTTCCAGGTATTCAGCCTGGGTGACATCCGTAAGATCACCGAAGAAGGGGTGCATTTCCGTAACCCGGTCAACGGCGACAAGATCTTTATGGATGCGGAAAAATCGATGGAAATCCAGAAAGACCTGGGTTCGGACATCGTGATGATTTTCGACGAGTGTACGCCATACCCGGCGACCCACGATGAAGCGAAAAAATCGATGGAAATGTCACTGCGCTGGGCTCAGCGTTCACGTGATCACTTCGATAAACTGGAAAACACCAACTCACTGTTCGGCATTGTGCAGGGCGGTGTGTATGAAGATCTGCGTGATGTGTCGGTAAAAGGCCTGACCGAGATCGGGTTTGACGGTTATGCGGTCGGCGGCCTGGCCGTTGGCGAACCAAAAGAAGACATGCACCGCGTACTGGAGCATACCTGTCCGCAACTGCCGGAAGATAAGCCACGTTACCTGATGGGCGTGGGTAAACCGGAAGACCTGGTGGAAGGCGTGCGCCGCGGCATCGACATGTTTGACTGCGTGATGCCAACCCGTAACGCGCGCAACGGTCACCTGTTTGTGACTGGCGGTGTGATTAAGATCCGTAATGCATCACATAAAACGGATACATCACCGCTTGATCCGCACTGTGACTGTTACACTTGCAAAAATTATTCAAAATCGTACCTGCACCACCTGGATCGTTGTAACGAAATCCTGGGTGCACGTCTGAATACTATCCATAACCTGCGTTATTACCAACGCCTGATGGAGAGCATTCGCAGTGCGATTGAAGAAGACCGCTTTGAGCAGTTTGTCACTGAGTTTTACGCCCGTCGTAACCGCGAAGTGCCACCACTGCAGACAGAAAAAGCGTGATTTCGTGCGCCAGGTTAGATTTATACGCTGAATAGCTTGAATTTAATCTGGCGCAGCCCAATAAAATCCACAATTAGACAACAATAACTTAGAGGACGTTTCTCAATGAGTTTAATTTCTGTAGCACATGCAGCAGGTGAAGGTTCCCCACAAGGTGGTGGTTTTGAAATGCTGATCATGCTTGGCATGTTCGCGGTGATCTTCTACTTCATGATCTACCGCCCACAATCAAAGCGCGTAAAAGAGCATAAGAACCTGATGGCATCCATGTCAAAAGGTGATGAAGTTCTGACCAGCGGTGGCCTGGTGGGTAAAATCACTAAGATCGCGGAAGACAACGATTACGTATCGATTGAACTGAACGCAAACAATGAAGTTGTGATCAAAAAAGACTTCGTTACTGCAGTGCTGCCTAAAGGTACGCTGAAATCTCTATAAAACAGCTAGAGGATCCTCGCTGTGTTAAACCGTTATCCATTGTGGAAGTACCTGATGGTAGTCTTTGCTATTGCCATCTCCGCATTATACGCACTTCCAAATATCTACGGTGAAGATCCGGCTATTCAAGTTACAGGGGCGCGTGGCGCCTCTGTAGATATGTCAACGCTGGATGCTGTCACTCAAGCGCTCGATGCAGCGCATCTCTCTCATCAATCCATTGCTCTCGAAAATGGATCTATTCTGGTTCGATTTAAAGACACCGATACTCAAATTAGTGCCCGCGACGTTATTGGCGAAGCGCTGGGCAGTGATAAGATCGTAGCGTTAAACCTGGCCCCGGCAACCCCTGGTTGGCTGGAGTCTATCGGTGCGGCGCCAATGAAGCTGGGTCTTGACCTGCGTGGTGGTGTGCACTTTCTGATGGAAGTGGACATGGACGCTGCGATGGAAAAGCTGGTCGGCCAACAGGAAGAAGCGTTCCGTAGCGAGCTGCGCGAAGAGAAAATTCGTTATCGCGCGATTCGTCCTCAGTCCGACTCGGTGGAAATTATCCTGCGCAGTGCTGAACAGGTGGATGAAGCCCGTCGTGTCCTGACGCCTTTACATCGCGATATGACGTTTGTCTCTTCTGATGCGGAAGGGGATTACACTCTGACGGCAACCTTTACGGAAACGCGTCTGCAGGAAATCCGTAATTACGCCGTAGAACAGAACATCACTATTTTACGTAACCGGGTGAACGAACTGGGTGTGGCTGAGCCACTGGTTCAGCGTCAGGGTGCAACGCGCATCGTGGTTGAACTGCCGGGTGTTCAGGACACGGCACGTGCCAAAGAAATCCTCGGTGCTACGGCGACGCTGGAATTCCGCGAAGTCGATGACAGTGTTGATCTGTCAGCGGCGGCTGCAGGCCGTGTACCACCGGGCAGTGAGGTGAAAACCGATCGTTCAGGTCGTCCGGTTGTGCTGAAAAAACGTGTCATTCTGGGTGGTTCAAGCATCACGGATGCAAGCTCCAGCGCAGATGAATACGGCCGTCCTCAGGTGAACATTTCACTCGATAGTGAAGGCGGCAGCAAGATGGCGGCGTTCTCTAAGAAGAACATCGGTAAGCTGATGGCGACCGTGTTTGCCGAGTACAAAGACAGCGGTAAGAAGACGCCGGAAGGCAAAGTCATCCTGACCAAGCATGAAGAAGTCATCAACCAGGCAACCATTCAGTCTGCCCTGGGCCGTAACTTCCGCATCACAGGTATCGACTCGGTCTCTGAAGCGCATAACCTGGCGCTGCTGCTGCGTGCCGGTGCGCTGATCGCGCCTATCTCTATCGTTGAAGAACGGACTATTGGTCCGTCAATGGGTCAGCAGAACATCGATATGGGTATTCAGGCCTGTATCTGGGGTATGGTCGCGGTCATGCTGTTTACGCTGCTTTACTACCGTAAGTTTGGTCTGATTGCCAACATGGCGCTGGCGGCTAACCTGGTGCTGATCATCGGTATTATGTCGATGATTCCGGGTGCCACCATGACGCTGCCGGGTATTGCCGGTATCGTTCTGACCGTCGGTATGGCCGTGGACGCCAACGTACTGATCTTTGAACGTATTCGTGAAGAGCTGCGCGACGGACGTAATCCGCAGCAGGCGATTCACCAAGGTTACGCTAACGCGTTCAGTACCATTGCGGATGCCAACATCACCACGTTGATCACAGCCATCATTCTGTTTGCTGTGGGTACCGGTGCGATCAAAGGTTTCGCGGTGACACTGTCAATCGGTATTCTGACCTCCATGTTTACAGCCATCATCGGCACGCGTTGTATCGTCAACCTGGCGTACGGCGGTAAACGCATCAAGAAACTGTCGATCTGAGGCCGGGAAGTATTATGTTTCAATTAATGAAAGCAGACCATACGATCGGCTTTATGCGCTGGTCGAAAGTGACGTTTGTGTTTTCACTGCTGATGATCGGTGCATCGATCTTCACTCTGTCGACCAAGTGGCTTAACTGGGGCCTCGACTTCACCGGCGGAACGCTGATTGAAGTGGGCTTTGAGCAGCCGGCTAACCTGGAGCAGATCCGTACGTCACTTGAAGCGAAAGGCTTTGGTGATGCCACGGTGCAGAACTTTGGTTCAGCGCGTGAGGTGATGGTTCGTCTGCGTCCGCGTGACAACGTTGCCGGTGAAACTCTGGGTAACCAGATCATCGATGCCATCAAGCAGGGCACGGGTGAAAACGTTGAAATGCGTCGCATCGAGTTTGTCGGCCCGAACGTGGGGGATGAACTGACCGAAGCGGGCGGCCTGGCGATTCTGGTCTCGCTGATCTGTATCCTGATTTACGTATCGATGCGTTTTGAATGGCGTCTGGCGGCAGGTGCAGTACTGGCACTGGCACACGACGTTATCATTACCCTGGGCGTGTTCTCTGTGATGCAGATTGAAGTGGACCTGACTATCGTTGCGGCGCTGCTGACCGTGGTCGGTTACTCACTCAACGATACCATAGTGGTGTTTGACCGTATTCGTGAGAACTTCCGTAAACTGCGTAAAGGCGAGCCACCTGAAGTCATGGATATCTCGATTACCCAGACTTTGAGCCGTACTCTGATTACTTCAGGTACTACGCTGTTTGTGGTGATTGCGCTGTTCGTACAGGGCGGTGCCAATATCCACGGTTTTGCGACTGCACTGCTGCTGGGTATCACAGTCGGTACTTACTCGTCGATTTATGTGGCTTCAGCCCTGGCGCTGAAACTGGGCATAACTCGTGAGCACCTCATGCCACCCCAAGTGGAAAAAGAGGGCGCTGACCTGGACGAGCTGCCATAACATTACGAAAGCCACTGACTTGTCAGTGGCTTTTTTCTTTTCAGGCCTGCAAATTGGCCGCGCCGGGGCGAAAAATCGCCCGGCGGATAGATAACCAGAATAGGAGAGATCATGGCTATCACTCAAATTGATAACAAGACTGCGCTGATCGTGATTGATTTACAACACGGCATTGTTGCGCTGCCACCGCAGCAGACCGTTCCGGGTGTCCTGGAGAACGCAGCGCAGCTGATCAGTGCTTTTCATCAGCATCAGCAACCTGTGGTATTGGTCAATGTAGCCGGTGCAGCGCCGGGACGCGTGGACCGCGGCCTGGGGTCACATGGTTCGCTGCCGGATAACTGGAGCACGCTGGTGGATGAACTGCCACGGCATAGTGATGAGATTCTGATCACCAAGCAAAATTGGGGCGCGCTGATCAATACTGAACTGCATCAGCAGCTGCAGGCTCTGGGGGTGACTCAGGTGGTGGTGATCGGTATTGCCACCAGCATCGGGGTTGAATCGACCGCGCGTCAGGCGTTTGAGCTCGGTTATAACGTCACTCTGTGCAGCGATGCCATGACCGACCTTAATCTCGATAACCACGCACACAGTATTGCCGCGGTGTTCCCCATGTTGGGTGAAGTGGGCACGACGCAGGATCTGCTCAACGTTCTCAACCGCTGAGAGTGATTGTGCGAGGCTTAATGGCTATATTCATTTGATAGCATTAGCCTGAAACGAAAAAGCCCCGGCAGTGCCGGGGCTTTGTTATTTGTCTTGCCTGAACCACCGCGTGCGGTATTCAGTTTTTACAGTAGTCCAGTTTTCACAGCCGTCAGCACGGGCTGACCAGCGCCTTATTTCAGGATAGCGCTGTTGCCGTTTTCACGGATGTGCTTAAGAATCGCTTTTACACCACGTGGGCTTGAACCAACGATGTTGCCTGATTTCATGTAATCAGTACCGCCGGCAAAGTCAGTCAGGATTGCGCCAGCTTCACGGGCGATCAGTTCACCTGCTGCCATGTCCCAAGGTTTCAGGCCCAGCTCGAAGTAACCGTCAACACGGTTAGCCGCCAGGTAACACAGATCCAGTGCTGCAGAGCCGGTACGACGGAAGTCTGCACACTCAACGAACAGAGCTGACAGGATTTTCAGGTACGATTCTGAGTGCTGTTTCTGTTTGAACGGGAAGCCAGTTGCCAGGATAGTACCTTGCAGATCTTTCACTGGTTGGACGCGGATACGCGCGTTGTTCAGTTGTGCGCCTGAACCGCGTTGTGCGGTAAACAGTTCGTTCTGCATTGGGTCATAAACACAAGCAACTTCAGTTTTACCTTTAAAACGCACGGCGATAGATACCGCGAAGTGAGGTAAACCTTTCATGAAGTTAGTGGTGCCATCCAGTGGGTCGATGATCCATTGTACGTCTTTATCTTTACCTTCGATAAGACCGCCTTCTTCGGCAACGATGCAGTGCTCCGGGTAAGAGCTTTGAATAGTCGCAATGATGATTGCTTCTGCTTCTTTGTCTACGTTAGTAACAAAGTCGTTCGTGCCTTTCTGAGTTGATTCGATTTTCTCAGCATTTTCTAGAGATTTGGCAATATGGTTGCCTGCTTTTCGCGCTGCGCGAATAGCAATGTTTAGCATAGGATGCATACGGTTTTCCCAACGGATGTTAAAGAACGAAAAAGCGGGCGGCAGTATACCAAAACTCTACCAAAAGGGAAGTGGTTATTTTTTGTGCGCTTAACGGTCGGGGGCGGGAAAGGGTCTGACCATTTTACTCAGGTTTATGTTAAGATTCGGGCGCGCTAATTTTAGGGGTGTAATAACGCAATGTTAGACAATGTTAAGGTGGTTTTAGTCGGAACGTCGCATTCTGGCAATATCGGTTCCGCAGCTCGTGCTATGAAAGTCATGGGGCTAAAGCAAATGGTACTGGTGGATCCGCAATGTGAAGTCGATGCTCAGGCCATCGCACTGGCCGCCGGTGCCAGTGATATTGCTCTCAACGCGCAGATTGTGACTACGCTGGAGCAGGCGGTGGATGACTGCGGCCTGGTGGTGGGCACCAGTGCGCGCTCGCGTACGCTGGAATGGCCGATGCTCGACCCGCGTGAGTGTGGCGAAAAATTCGCCCAGGAAGGCCTGCATCACAAAGTTGCGATCGTATTTGGTCGTGAACGGACTGGCCTGACCAACGAAGAGCTGCAAAAGTGCCATTATCACGTCGCGATTCCGGCCAACCCGGAGTACAGCTCGCTCAACCTGGCCATGGCAGTACAGACGCTGTGCTACGAGATCCGCGTTGCGTATCTTAACCAGCAGGAGGCGCAGTTTGCACCGGCATCGGAAGTGGAATACCCACGTCATCACCAGCTGGAAATGTTCTACAGCCACCTTGAAAAGGTGTTGCTGGAGACCCAGTTCATCTCTGCGGACAAACCGGGTCAGGTGATGAACAAGTTGCGTCGCTTGTTTAGCCGTGCGCGACCTGAGGAGCAGGAACTGAATATATTGCGTGGTATATTAACGGCAGTTGAGAAAAATCAGCGCGATAATCAGTAACGGCTGACATTATTGACCATGTCAATGGTAGGGGTAAATACCCGAGTAATTTAGTCAAATAAATACTTGACCATATTGGTCAGGTATGGAACACTCCTAACCACAGAAACAATGTGGATACGGTGTGATATGAGACTTACATCTAAAGGAAGATATGCAGTAACAGCCATGTTAGATGTGGCTCTGCATTCGCAACAGAACCCAGTGCCACTGGCGGACATTTCAGAACGTCAGGGTATTTCGCTTTCCTACTTAGAACAGCTGTTTTCTAAGCTGCGTAAAGCAGGCTTGGTGGCCAGTGTACGCGGACCTGGTGGCGGTTACCGCCTCGGCGCGAATGCCAGCACGATTTCAATCGGTACTGTGATTGCAGCGGTTGATGAATCCGTGGATGCAACCAAGTGTAACGGCAAAGGTGATTGCCAGGGTGGAACCCGTTGTTTGACCCACACATTGTGGCGTGACCTAAGCTCACGCATCAGCGACTTCCTCAACAACATCACTCTGGGTGAGTTGATGATTGATAACGAAGTTTTAGAGATTTCAGACCGCCAGGATATTGGTCTCGCGGTTAACCAAGGGTTGTCCCAGAAGAAATCAAATACCGTCACTATCGGTGCGGCACCCGTTGGTATTAACGTTCGCTCATAGCGGCAATGTTTACATTGGAGTAAAAAATGAAACTGCCTATTTATTTAGACTATTCAGCAACAACACCTGTAGACCCACGTGTTGCTGAAAAGATGGTTCAGTGCATGACGATGGACGGTAACTTCGGTAACCCGGCATCGCGCTCTCACCGTTATGGCTGGCAGGCAGAAGAAGCGGTAGATGCCGCACGTGAGCAAATTGCCGATCTTCTGAATGCAGACCCGCGTGAAATCGTATTCACGTCTGGTGCGACTGAATCTGACAACCTGGCGATTAAAGGTGCTGCCCACTTCTATAGCAAGAAAGGCAAGCACATCATCACCTGCAAAACTGAACACAAAGCGGTACTCGATACCACTCGTCAGCTTGAGCGTGAAGGCTTTGAAGTGACTTACTTTGAGCCTGAGTCAAATGGTCTGATCGACCTGGCTAAGCTGGAAGCTGCGATGCGTGATGACACCGTTCTGGTTTCTATCATGCACGTGAACAACGAAATCGGTGTTATCCAGGATATCGCCGCGATTGGTGAACTGTGCCGTGCACGTAAAATCGTGTTCCACGTTGACGCAGCCCAGTCAGCAGGCAAACTGCCTATCGATGTTCAGGAAGTGAAAGCGGACCTGATTTCTCTGTCTGCACACAAAATCTACGGCCCGAAAGGTATCGGTGCTCTGTACGTGCGTCGTAAGCCGCGTATCCGTCTCGAAGCGCAAATGCACGGCGGCGGTCACGAGCGTGGTTTCCGTTCAGGTACTCTGGCTACTCACCAGATCGTAGGTATGGGTGAAGCGTTCCACATCGCTAAGCTAGACATGCAGAAAGATTACGATCACGCTCTGGCACTGCGTAACCGCATGCTGGATGGCCTGAAAGATATGGAAGCCGTGACCATCAACGGTGACCTGGAACAGCGTGTTCCGCACAACCTCAACATCAGCTTTGCGTTTGTTGAAGGTGAATCACTGCTGATGGCGCTGAAAGACATCGCCGTCTCTTCAGGCAGTGCGTGTACATCAGCCAGTCTGGAACCATCGTACGTACTGCGTGCGCTGGGTCTGAACGACGAACTGGCTCACAGCTCAATTCGTTTCTCATTCGGTCGTTTTACGACGGAAGAAGAAGTAGACTACGCAGTCGAACTGATTCGTGTAGCAGTCAACAAACTACGCGACATGTCTCCTCTATGGGATATGTATAAAGAGGGTGTGGACCTGAGTACCGTTGAATGGGCTCACCACTAATCGTTCCAGGGATATAGAGGATTTGAGGTAACTATCATGGCATACAGCGAAAAAGTAATTGATCACTACGAGAACCCACGTAACGTTGGTTCATTTGACAAAGAAGACCCATCAATCGGCAGCGGCATGGTTGGTGCTCCGGCTTGTGGCGACGTAATGCGTCTGCAAATCAAAGTATCACCGGAAGGCATCATCGAAGATGCAAAATTCAAAACCTACGGTTGCGGTAGTGCTATCGCGTCCAGCTCACTGGTAACCGAGTGGGTTAAAGGTAAATCTATCGATGAAGCGGCTGCTATCAAGAACGCTGAAATCGCAGAAGAACTGGAATTGCCTCCAGTGAAAGTTCACTGTTCAATTCTGGCAGAAGACGCGATCAAAGCCGCCGTTGCGGATTACAAGAAAAAACACGATCAGTAATTTATGTGGGAGCAGAGTGCTGCTCCCCCCCTTTATTCATTGACAGTCAAAGGTTGTAACATGGCCATTACCCTAACAGAAACCGCAGCAAACCGAGTGAGATCCTTCCTTGACAATCGTGGCAAGGGCATTGGATTACGTTTGGGCGTAAAAACGACGGGCTGCTCTGGTATGGCTTACGTGTTGGAGTTCGTTGACGAACTCAACGAGGGAGATGAGGTGTTCGAAGATCACGGTGTGAAAGTGATCATTGATGCGAAGAGCCTGGTTTACCTCGACGGCACTCAGCTTGATTACAAGAAAGAAGGGTTAAACGAAGGCTTTGAATTTGACAACCCAAATTCGAAAAGTGAATGTGGTTGCGGTGAAAGCTTCAACGTTTAACGGTTGTCTCCCGGTGAGTTGAGTCATTGTCTGATGATGACGTTCGTTGACTGGCCAAGTGTGATGTCGATAGCATCCCCCAAGCCCTGAGCGCATCATCTGTTACTGACTGGTTCTGACCGGGGCATCATATCGGTGTTTTGGCGGACGTTGAGTACGGCCAGAGCCCGAGCATAGGGACCGGTTTTACATGAATTACTTTGAATTATTTGGGCTACCAACTCAGTTTGATCTGGATGGTAGCCTTCTTTCTTCTCAGTTTCGCGAGTTGCAAAGACGTTTCCACCCGGATAACTTTGCCACCGCCTCTGAGCGCGACCGTCTGATGGCGGTACAGAAAGCGGCGCAGATTAATGACGCCCATCAAGTGTTAAAAAGCCCAATTAACCGCGCCGAATACCTGTTGTCACTCAACGGGGTAGAGTTACGTGGCGAGCAGCAGACGCTGCAGGATCCGATGTTCCTGATGGAACAGATGGAGCTGCGTGAGGAACTGGAAGCGGTTGAACACAGCGCGGACCCGGAAAGTGCTCTGTTTGATTTCGATGCGAAAGTGAGCCGCATGTACAAACAGCATTTAGCTCAGGTAGAACAGGAGCTGAATAAGATGCAATGGGATGTCGCTGCTGACACCGTTCGTAAGCTCAAATTTATTGCCAAATTAAAAAATGAAATAGAACGAGTCGAAGACAAACTGCTCGGCTAATTCAAATAAAAGGACCCATCCATGGCATTACTTCAGATTGCAGAACCCGGCCAAAGCTCAGCCCCGCACCAGCACAAGCTGGCGGCTGGCATTGACCTGGGAACCACCAACTCGCTGGTTGCTTCGGTTCGAAGTGGGACAGCGTCTACCTTGGTCGACCAGCAGGGCAGAAGCATTCTGCCATCCGTAGTCAACTACGCTGGCGACGAGATTTCTGTGGGTTACGACGCACGAGATAAAGCGCAGGCAGATCCGCAAAACACCATTATTTCGGTGAAACGTCTGCTGGGCCGTTCATTACAGGATATCCAGCAGCGTTACCGCAACCTGCCATACCACTTCAAAGCCAGTGACAATGGCTTACCTGTGATGCAAACCGCACGCGGTGACAAAAACCCGATTCAGGTTTCTGCTGATATTCTGAAAGCGTTAGGCCAGCGCGCCGAGCACACCCTGGGTGGTGAACTGGCGGGCGTGGTGATCACCGTCCCGGCGTATTTTGATGATGCGCAGCGTGTCGGCACCAAAGATGCCGCCAGCCTGGCGGGTCTGCATGTCCTGCGCCTGCTCAATGAACCAACCGCTGCGGCGATTGCCTACGGCCTGGACTCGGGTCAGGAAGGTGTGATCGCGGTTTACGACCTCGGTGGTGGTACCTTTGATATTTCCATTCTGCGCCTGTCGAAAGGGGTGTTTGAAGTGCTGGCGACTGGCGGTGATTCTGCGCTGGGCGGCGATGACTTTGACCACCTGATTGCTGAGCACCTGCAACAACTGAGTGGCCAGACCGGTAAGCTGAGCGCAGAACATTACCGTAGTCTGCTGAATGCTGCGACCGCGGCGAAAATTGCCCTGACCGACAGCGCAGAGACCGAAGTATCGGTACTGGGCTGGAGCGGTACCTTGAGCCGCGAGACTCTGAATGAACTGATTCAGCCACTGGTGAAAAAGACCCTGCTGTCTTGCCGCCGCGCATTGAAAGATGCGGATGTCAGCGCTGAGGAAGTGCTGGAAGTGGTAATGGTCGGTGGTTCAACCCGCACGCCTTATGTGCGTGACATGGTGGGCGAATTCTTTGGCCGTACCCCGCTGACCAGCATCAACCCGGATGAAGTGGTCGCGATTGGCGCGGCGATTCAGGCCGATATCCTGGCTGGTAACAAGCCGGATTCAGAAATGCTGCTGCTGGATGTGATTCCGCTGTCGCTCGGTATTGAAACCATGGGCGGCCTGGTGGAGAAAATCATTCCGCGTAACACCACGATCCCTGTCGCCCGCGCGCAGGAATTTACCACCTTCAAAGACGGCCAGACCGCAATGAGCGTGCACGTGGTGCAGGGTGAACGTGAACTGGTCGACGATTGTCGTTCTCTGGCGCGTTTCTCGCTGAAAGGCATTCCGCCGATGGCGGCCGGCGCGGCACACATTCGCGTCACCTACCAGGTCGATGCCGATGGCCTGCTGTCGGTGACGGCGATGGAAAAAAGTACTGGCGTGCACTCCGAAATTCAGGTCAAACCGTCTTACGGTCTGAGCGATAATGAAGTGGCGGACATGCTGAAAGATTCGATGGCCCATGCCAAAGATGACATGCAGGCCCGTGCTCTGGTTGAGCAACGTGTTGAAGCAGACCGCGTGATTGAAGGTCTGATTTCAGCGCTGCAGGCAGACGGTGATGACCTGCTCAATGAGCAAGAGCGTCAGGCACTGCTGCAGGCAATTGAAAGCCTGATTGAACTGCGCAATGGCGATAATGCTGATGCGATTGAGCAGGGAATTAAAGATACCGACAAAGCCAGTCAGGAGTTTGCCTCACGTCGTATGGATAAATCCATCCGCGCGGCACTGGCCGGTCATTCTGTTGACGAGATTTAAAGAGATTATAACCATGCCAAAGATTATTGTTTTGCCTCATGAATCCCTTTGTCCTGAAGGCGCAGTATTAGAAGCGCAACCAGGAGAAACCATTCTGGATGTGGCACTAAAAAACGGTATCAGTATTGACCACGCGTGTGAGAAATCATGTGCGTGTACCACTTGCCACTGTATTGTTCGTGAAGGTTTTGATTCACTGGAAGAGAGTGACGAGCTGGAAGATGATATGCTGGATAAAGCATGGGGTCTGGAGCCGGAATCTCGTCTGAGCTGTCAGGCTCGGGTTGCGGATGAAGACCTGGTGGTCGAGATTCCTAAGTACTCGCTCAACCACGCCAGCGAAGATCATTAATTCTATTCATTTAATCAGCCCTGCTTCCTCACGGATGCGGGGCGTTTTATCCTAGGAGCGATGCTATGAAATGGACCGACTCACGCGATATCGCGATTGAACTGTGCGACCTGTATCCGGACATTGATCCGCAGACAGTACGCTTTACTGACTTGCATCAGTGGATTCTGGATCTGGAAGATTTTGATGATGAGCCTAACCACTCAAATGAAAAGATTCTCGAAGCGGTAATCCTGTGCTGGATGGATGAGCGCGATTAAGCTTAAGCCTTGAACCTGGCAACCACGAGTTTGGAAATAAAGCCAAGTTAACAGTTTTGAGCAAAAGAAACGGGCCAAATGGTCCGTTTTTTTATCAATTTGACATTTTTACCTGACAAAATGCTAACATCCGAACGTTCATTATTCGACGTGGCCAAGCAATGCCACGATAAAGACAAGGAGTAACCATGTCTACACAGATGTCTGTATTTATTAGCCAAGAATCTGCCCAGCCTCAGTGGGGAGAGAAGGCGCTTATTTCGTTTTCTGAACAGGGTGCAACCATTCACCTCGATCAAACCCATGATCTGGGCGCTATTCAACGTGCCGCACGTAAACTCGATAGTCAGGGACTGCGTGCGTTACTGCTCGACGGTGAAGGCTGGACTCTGGAAGCTATCTGGGCGTTTTACCAGGGCTACCGTGATGCCAAGCGCAAGAATACGCTGGAGTGGAACGCTCTGGCCGCTGCAGAAGAGAATGAACTGCAGGCGCGCATCAAAACCTCTGACTGGACGCGCGACATCATCAACAAAAGTGCCGAAGAAGTGGCACCGCGTCAGCTGGCCACGATGGCGGCTGAATTCATTAAATCGCTGGCGCCTGATGCGGTCTCTTACCGCATCGTGAAAGATAAAGATCTGCTTACCGAGGGCTGGGAAGGTATTTACGCGGTTGGTCGCGGCTCAGAGCGTACCTCTGCGATGCTGCAACTCGACTTTAACCCGACCGGTGATGAAAACGCCCCCGTGTTCGCGTGTCTGGTCGGTAAAGGCATTACTTTCGACTCAGGTGGTTACAGCCTGAAGCCATCGAACTTCATGACCGCGATGAAATCGGACATGGGGGGTTCTGCGACTGTAACCGGCGCGCTCGGTCTGGCGATTCTGCGTGGTTTCAATAAGCGGGTTAAACTGATCCTGTGCTGCGCGGAAAACATGGTTTCCGGCCGCGCGCTGAAACTGGGCGATGTGATCACCTACAAAAACGGTAAAACCGTTGAGATCATGAACACTGATGCTGAAGGTCGCCTGGTGCTGGCGGATGGTCTGATCTACGCGTCAGAGCAGAAACCAGAGCTGATTATTGATTGTGCGACCCTGACCGGCGCGGCGAAAAACGCGCTGGGTAACGATTACCACGCGTTGCTGAGCTTTGACGACCAGTTGTCGCACAACGCGCTGACGGCCGCGAAAGAAGAGCACGAAGGTCTGTGGCCACTGCCACTGGCCGATTTCCACCGTGAGATGCTGCCATCGAACTTTGCTGATCTGTCGAACATCAGCTCAGGTGATTATTCACCGGGTGCCAGCACAGCAGCAGCCTTCCTGTCGTACTTTGTCGATAACTACAAGCAGGGATGGCTGCACGTCGATTGCGCGGCGACTTACCGCAAGTCAGCCAGCGATAAATGGGGCGCAGGTGCAACCGGTACTGGTATCCGTACTGTCGCACGCATTCTGATGGATGAAGCCAAGTAAACCCATCCCGTCACACAGGGCAGCCTGAGTTGCCCTGATGGCCGCTCTCAGGGGCCAAATGCCGGCATGCCACCGGTATGCGGAGTGAGAGGGCGGTAAATAACTAAAATAGTCAATAAAGGACATCTATCTTATGGCTCTTGAAAGAACATTTTCGATTATTAAGCCTGACGCAGTAGAACGTAATCTGATCGGCGAAATTTACCACCGCATTGAAAAAGCGGGTCTGCGCATTATCGCGGCCAAAATGGTGCAGTTGAATAATGAACAGGCAAGCGGTTTCTATGCTGAGCACGAAGGCAAAGAGTTCTTCGCGCCATTGAAAGAGTTTATGACGTCTGGTCCTATCATGGTTCAGGTACTGGAAGGCGAAAATGCGATTGCCCGTTACCGTGAGCTGATGGGGAAAACCAACCCGGAGCAGGCGGCTTGTGGCACACTGCGTGCTGACTACGCGATTAGCATGCGTCTCAACTCAGTGCACGGCAGCGACAGCCCGGAATCGGCAGCGCGTGAAATCGAGTTTTTCTTTCCGCAATCTGAAATTTGCCCACGCAGTAAATAAGCAAATCAGCAAATTTGTCATTGATTGACACCTAGCAAGTCAGTGATTGACACTTAGTCAGTTGCAATTGACCGGTTGAAAGCTCTCTGCGGAGGGCTTTTTTTGTCTTTGCGGTGCGCTCAGTACGGCTTTCAGCCAGTGTGAGCCAGTTCAAAGTTTGTCTGGTTAAAATTTAATCATTGCTTTATTAATGTCTTAGTAAAGTCATGGTTTTTCAACTCTTGTTGTCACTGCGTAAAGGCTGTACAATTCGCGCCCTTAATTCTTGTTCCATCTCTGAGAGGCCACATGAGCACAGAAAAAGTCAATCTGCTCGATTTTGATCGCAAAGGCATGCGCGAATTTTTCGTTGAAGAACTGGGCGACAAAGCATTCCGCGCTGAGCAGGTTATGAAGTGGATCTATCACTTTGGCTGTGATGACTTCGATAAGATGACCAACTTGAACAAGAAACTGCGTGAGCAGCTCAAAGAGCGCTGTGAAATTCGTGCACCGTATGTATCGGAAGCGCAGCACTCGAGTGACGGCACGATCAAATGGGCGATGCGTGTTGGCGATCAGGACGTCGAAACCGTGTACATCCCGGAAGACG
This sequence comes from Vibrio sp. ABG19, assembly GCF_029962385.1. Taxonomy (NCBI): domain Bacteria; kingdom Pseudomonadati; phylum Pseudomonadota; class Gammaproteobacteria; order Vibrionales; family Vibrionaceae; genus Vibrio; species Vibrio sp. ABG19. Next base: position 1,993,243 of record NZ_CP071708.1, read on the forward strand.
ACCGCGCGACTTTGTGTGTATCGTCTCAGGTTGGTTGTGCTCTGGAATGCAAATTCTGCTCAACGGCGCAGCAAGGTTTTAACCGTAACCTGCGGGTATCAGAGATCATCGGTCAGGTGTGGCGTGCTGCACGTGAAATTGGCATGGAAAAAGAGACCGGCCGTCGTCCTATCACCAACGTGGTGATGATGGGTATGGGGGAGCCGCTGCTGAACATGAAAAACCTGATCCCAGCGCTGGAACTTATGCTCGATGATCTGGGTTTTGGCCTGTCGAAGCGCCGTGTGACCGTATCAACTTCTGGCGTGGTGTCTGGCTTGGATCAAATGACCGGCAACATCGACGTGGCATTGGCTATCTCGCTGCACGCGCCAAACGACAAACTGCGCAGTGAAATCATGCCGATCAATGATCGCTGGGACATCCAGGACTTCCTGGCGTCTGTGCGTCGCTACATTGCCTCGTCCAACGCGAACCGCGGTAAAGTGACGGTGGAGTATGTTCTGCTGGATCACGTCAACGATGGCACAGAGCATGCGCATGAGCTGGCACAGCTGATGAAAGATACGCCGTGCAAGGTCAACCTGATCCCGTTTAACCCGTATCCGGGTTCGCCGTACAAAAAACCGAGCAACTCGCGCATTGACCGTTTCCAGAAAGTGTTGATGGAATACGATATCACTGTGACGGTACGTAAAACCCGTGGCGATGACATCGATGCGGCATGTGGTCAGTTGGTCGGTGATGTGATTGACCGTACCAAGCGGACTAAGCTCAAACAAAGCGCGGAAAATGCCATTCCGGTTAAAACGCTTTAATACAGATAGTTACAATAAAGCCAGAGTTCTCTCTGGCTTTATTGTTTTTGGTGTCAGGGCAGGGCAACAGCAGGCTGGGCGGGGCTTTCTGTGTCAATTTAACGAAAAACCTTGAGCTGTCTGTAATTTCTTTCCCAATTGCATGTTGTTTACCGCCTATTATCTATTAGAATGATTCTCTATTATCAAAGTCTGGACAAAAGACTGATAAAATAACACCAATACATTCCTGTTGTTGAAACTCACAACCTGACGGCTACTAACAATCAATAATAAAAGCGCGCGGGACAGTGGATTTGAGCACAAAAACACGAGATTGACATTGCGGATGAACACAGAACAAGACAACCTCACACCAAGCACGCCACACGTACAACCAGGAACACTTCTTAAGCAAAAGCGCGAAGCTCTGGGCTTAACGCAAAAGCAGGTCGCGGATCGTCTGCGACTGCGTATCACCATTATCCAGAATCTGGAAGACAATAATTTTAAGTCCGACCTGGTGGCGACATTTACCCGTGGTTACCTGCGCTCCTACGCCAAAGCCGTTGGCTTATCAGAAAGCGAAATCGTGGATGCTTTCGAAGCGATGGAAGGGCTGCAACCTCAAGAGCAGACCATGCAAAGCTTTTCTAAAAAGACCAAGCGTGACAAGCACGATAGCCGTATCATGACCATTACCTGGATCATCCTGCTGGTGATCATTGGTATGTCTTCTCTGTGGTGGTGGCAAAATAACGAGCAGGATACCTTGAAGCCGGACAGCGCTGCTGATGCGGTGTCTGCCGTGGTGGAAAGCACCGTGGCAGGCAACAGCGATGAGATGCAGCCGGATTTTGCGACCATCAACGGTGTGGATGATGAGATCTCTGCTGCACAAGACAGCGATGCTGCAGAAATGGTTGCGGACACCGATATGGCTGAAGAGCCGCAACCAGTCGCAGATGAGCAAGTTGCCTCTGAACAAGTTGTTTCTGAACAAGCGATGCCTGAAGAGTCCGCCACGACTGAACAGGCCGTGGCTAATCTGCTGACCCTGAACTTTACTGCCGATTGCTGGATTCAGGTCAAAGACGCAAGCGGTAAAACCCTGTCAACCGGCATTAAAAAAGCCGGCCAGACGCTGAATCTGCGTGGTGAAAAGCCGTTGCAAGTGATTCTTGGTGCTCCGGAAGGCGTGTCAGTGACATTTGCGAGTGAACCTGTCGACCTTTCTGGGTATACTTCAGGCAAAGTAGCACGATTCACCTTACCTTAGACATTACTATGCAACACGAGTCTCCTATCAAACGTCGCCCATCGACACGCATTTACGTGGGTAACGTGCCTATTGGCGACGGCGCGCCTATCGCCGTACAATCCATGACCAACACCCGCACCACAGATGTGGCTGCGACGGTTGCACAAATCAAGGCGTTGGAAAATGTGGGAGCCGACATTGTGCGTGTCTCGGTTCCGACCATGGACGCGGCGGAAGCGTTCCGTCAGATTAAACAACAGGTATCGGTGCCTTTGGTGGCCGATATTCACTTCGACTACCGTATCGCGCTTAAAGTGGCGGAGTACGGTGTTGACTGTCTGCGCATCAACCCGGGCAATATCGGTAACGAAGGTCGTATCCGCTCCGTGGTGGATTGTGCGCGCGACAAAGGCATTCCTATCCGTATCGGTGTCAACGGTGGTTCTCTGGAAAAAGATATCCAGATGAAATACGGTGAACCAACGCCTGAAGCGCTGGTTGAATCGGCGATGCGTCATGTTGATATTCTTGATCGTCTTAACTTCGACCAGTTCAAAGTCAGTGTTAAAGCCTCGGATGTGTTCCTGGCCGTCGACTCTTACCGCCTGCTGGCGAAGAAGATCGACCAGCCGCTGCACCTGGGGATTACCGAAGCGGGCGGTGCCCGTGCTGGCGCAGTGAAATCATCGGTCGGTCTTGGCATGCTGCTGGCGGAAGGCATTGGTGACACGCTGCGTATCTCGCTCGCCGCTGACCCGGTGGAAGAGATCAAAGTCGGTTTTGATATCCTCAAATCGCTGCGTATCCGCTCGCGGGGAATCAACTTTATCGCCTGCCCAAGCTGTTCTCGTCAGGAGTTTGATGTGATCGGGACTGTCAACGCGCTCGAGCAGCGCCTGGAAGACGTGCTGACCCCGATGGATGTGTCTATCATCGGCTGTGTGGTCAACGGTCCGGGTGAGGCTGAGGTGTCGCATTTAGGTCTGGCAGGCAGCAACAAGAAAAGTGCGTTTTACGAAGATGGCGTGCGTCAGAAAGAGCGTTTTGACAACGATGATCTGGTTGATCGTCTGGAAGCCAAAATTCGCGCTAAAGCCGCTGTGTTAGATGCAAACAACCGCATCGACGTGAAACAACAAGATTAATCTCAACGATATACGGTAATTTACTGTGGCAAAGACTATTCAAGCAATCCGAGGCATGAACGACTGCCTCCCTTCTCAGTCTCCGCTTTGGCAAAAAGTGGAAGGCATCGTGAAAAACGTGATCAGCGCATACGGTTACAACGAAGTGCGCATGCCAATCGTTGAGATGACCCATCTGTTCAGCCGCGCTATCGGTGAAGTCACCGACGTGGTGGAAAAAGAGATGTACACCTTCGAAGACCGCAATGGCGACAGCCTGTCGCTGCGTCCTGAGGGGACTGCGGGCTGTGTTCGTTCAGGTATCGAAAACGGTCTGCTTTACAACCAGGAACAGCGTCTGTGGTACATGGGTCCGATGTTCCGTCACGAGCGTCCGCAGAAAGGTCGTTACCGTCAGTTCCACCAGTGTGGGGTTGAGGTATTTGGTCTGGATGGTCCGGATGTGGATGCGGAACTGATCATGATGACTGCACGCATGTGGCGCGATATGGGCATCTCCAAGTATGTGCGTCTGGAGCTGAACTCAATCGGTTCTCTGGAAGCACGCGCGGAATACCGCAGTGCGCTGATTGAATACCTTGAGCAGTATCAGAATGTGCTGGACGATGATTGTAAACGTCGCATGTACACCAACCCGCTGCGTGTGCTGGACTCTAAAAATCCGGATGTTCAGGCAATTCTGGGTGAAGCGCCTAAGCTGTCTGATTTCCTGGATGCTGAATCAAAACAACATTTTGCCGGTTTGTGTGAACTTCTCGACGCGGCGGGTATCGAATACACCGTTAATGAGCGTTTAGTACGTGGTCTGGATTACTACAACCGTACTGTATTTGAATGGATCACTGAAAGCCTGGGTTCCCAGGGCACAGTTTGTGGCGGTGGTCGTTACGACGGTCTGGTTGAGCAGTTGGGCGGTAAAGCAACGCCGGCAGTCGGTTTCGCCATGGGCCTTGAGCGTCTGGTTCTGATGATGGAAACCCTGGAACTGAACGAAGTGCGTCGCAATGTCGATGTGTACATGGTGACCGCGGGTGAAGGTACCCTGACTGCGGGCATGCAGCTGGCTGAGCAGTTACGTGAGACGGTTCCTGGCCTGCGTGTGATGACTCACTTTGGTGGCGGCAACTTTAAGAAACAGTTCAAACGTGCAGACAAAGTCGGCGCGGCAGTCGCTCTGGTACTGGGTGAAAACGAAGTGGCAGACGGTACTGTGGTACTAAAAGATCTGGCCGGTGGCGAACAGGAAACCGTTTCGCAAACCGAGATCGCAGCCAAACTGGCGCACCTCGTCTAAACGCTAATTTTTGAGATTTCATACTAAGAGGACAGGAAGTGGAACTCTACGATACTGAAGAACAACAAGTTGAAGCGATCAAAGATTGGTGGAAAGAGAACGGTAAAGCCGTCATCTTTGGCGCAGTGATCGGCTTGGGTGGTCTGTTTGGCTGGCGTTTTTATCAGGACTCTGTCTCTGAAGCGCAGGAAGCCGCATCCGCAAGTTACACGGCCGCAATGACGACTCTGGCCTCGAAAGGTGCAGAGGGCGAAGCTGACGTACAGCAATTTATTGATGGCAACAAAGAATCTGAATACGCCGTGCTGGCAGCGCTGCAACTGGCTAAAGTGCAGGTTGAAGCGAAGCAGCTTGATGAAGCTCTGGCGCAACTGAAATGGGCCCAGTCAACCACCCAGGACGCAGCGCTGAAACCGGTGATTACTTACCGTGTGGCTCGCGTGCTGGCAGAGCAGGGTGACTACTCAGCGGCTCTGAGTGAGCTGGACAGCATCACTGAAAACGGCTGGACCGGTCGTGTGGCTGAATTGCGCGGTGATATCGCCCTGCGCAGCGGTGACAAAGCCGGTGCTTATGCAGCTTACAGCGAAGCGCAGCAGGCGGATGACGCAAGTCAGACTCTGCAAATGAAACTGGATGACCTGGCCAAATAAGGGCACACCTTGATGAAAAAAATGTTCAACAAAGTGCTCCTGTCTGCGGCTGTCGTAGGTTTACTGGCCGGCTGTGCTGGAGAAGAAGAAAACATCATCATGGCGCCGGTGCCGGTGGTGAAAAGTGCATTTACACCTGAATCTCAGTGGAGCAGCTCCGTGGGTGACGGTGTCGGTCATTACTTCTCAAAGCTTGCGCCGGATTACGCGTACGATAAAGTGTTTGTCGCCAGCCGTGACGGGGAAGTGAAAGCGCTCGATCCGAAAAACGGTAAAACCCTATGGGAAGCGGAACTGGAGCACAATGACACTCCGGCTCGTTTGTCCGGTGGTATCAGCTCGGCGTACGGCCAAATCTATCTTGGCAGTGAAAACGGTGAAGTGATCGCGCTTGATGAAGAGAGCGGTAAACTGGCCTGGCGCGTCAGCGTGGAAGGTGAAGTGCTGGCGGCTCCGGTCGCTGACAGCAACCTGGTGCTGGTTAATACCAGCCGCGGCGCTCTGGTGGCGCTCGATCCGGAAAGCGGTGAACAGCAATGGACCATCAGTACTGAAGTACCAACCCTGACTCTGCGTGGTGACAGCCGCCCGGCTACGGCTTCCGGCGGTGTGTTCTGGGGGACATCTGCCGGCCGTCTGGCGGCCGCGATCATTGAACGCGGTCAGATGATTTGGCAGCAGCCGGTTGGTCAGCCGAAAGGCGCAACTGAGATTGATCGTCTGGTCGATGTGGATTCATCGCCGCTGATTATTGGTGCGACTCTGTACACGATTGGGTTCAACGGTCAGCTGATTGCGATTGACCTGCGTTCGGGTAAACCGATGTGGAAGCGCAATTACTCATCTGCGATTGATCTGGCGAGTGACGGTTCAAACCTGTTTCTGGTGACGGATAAAGATCACGTGGTGGCGGTTGATGCGCGCAGCGGTACTGAGCTGTGGAGCAACGATAAATTGCAAAACCGTCAGCTGACGGCGCCGACTCTGATCGATGGTTACCTGGTGGTCGGTGACAGTGAAGGTTATCTGCACTGGATTGACCGCAGCAGCGGTGATTTTGTTGCCCAGCAACTGGTGGACGACAGCGGTTTCGCTGTGGCACCGCTGGCACTCGATGACGGTTATCTGGTGATGACCCGCGACGGCGACATAAAGAAACTCAAGATCAATTAATAATTCGTGATATAATTCACAAAAGGCTCCTGGCTGGTAACGGCCAGGAGCCTTTTATTGCCCGGATTATTATCCGTCTAGTCAAAACAAACTTGTGGTTATAGTTAAAAATTTAACGCTTGGGCTCGAGTGTTTACCTATAACTACATAAGAAATGAATATTGTAGAGGTTGTTATGATACCTGTAGTTGCTCTTGTTGGGCGTCCTAATGTAGGTAAATCGACACTGTTTAACCGACTCACCCGCACACGAGATGCACTGGTAGCGGACTTTCCTGGTCTGACTCGTGACCGTAAGTATGGTCAGGCGAAACTGGGTGAGCATGAATTTATCGTCATCGATACCGGCGGTATCGACGGCACCGAAGAAGGTGTGGAAACCAAAATGGCTCAGCAGTCTCTGGCTGCGATTGATGAAGCCGATGTCGTTCTGTTCCTGGTTGACGGTCGTGCCGGCCTGACGGTGGCAGATGAAGCGATTGCTGCCCACCTGCGCCGCGTTGAAAAGAACGCTGTGCTGGTGGTGAACAAAGTGGATGGTATTGATGCCGATGCGGCCAGTGCGGAATTCTGGCAACTGGGCGTGGACAACATGTACCAGATCGCTGCGGCCCACGGTCGTGGTGTCGGCGCGCTGATTGACCGCGTGCTAAGCCCTGTGGCTGAGCAGATGCAGGAAGAGCAGGCCCAGCTGAACGATCTGACCGGTATGGTCGACGTAGAAGAAGAGCAGTTGGATTACACCGAAGAAGAAGCCGAGCAAGCGTATCAGCGCCTGCAGGATCAGCCAATCAAACTGGCGATCATCGGTCGTCCGAACGTGGGTAAATCGACCCTGACCAACCGTATCCTCGGTGAAGAGCGTGTGGTGGTGTACGATATGCCGGGTACGACGCGTGATTCGATTTATATCCCGATGAAACGCGATGAACGTGAATACGTTCTGATCGACACCGCGGGTGTCCGTCGCCGTAAGCGCATCAACGAAACGGTTGAGAAGTTCTCAGTGGTCAAAACCCTGAAAGCGATCGAAGATGCCAACGTTGTGCTGCTGGTGGTTGATGCGCGCGAAAACATTTCTGACCAGGATCTGAGCCTGCTGGGCTTTGCTCTTAATGCCGGTCGTTCAATCGTGATTGCGGTTAACAAGTGGGACGGCCTGGACATTGACGTCAAAGAGCGTGTTAAGAAAGAGCTGGATCGTCGTCTGGGTTTCGTTGATTTCGCCCGTATCCACTTTATCTCGGCCCTGCACGGTACAGGTGTTGGTCACCTGTTTGAATCGGTGCAGGAAGCGTATCGCTCGGCAACGACCCGTGTTGGTACGTCAGTTCTGACCCGTATTATGAAAATGGCGACCGACGATCACCAGCCGCCAATGGTACGCGGACGCCGTGTGAAGCTGAAATACGCGCACGCCGGTGGTTACAACCCGCCAATCATCGTGATTCACGGTAACCAGGTGAACGAACTGCCAGATTCGTACAAACGTTATCTGATGAACTATTACCGTAAGTCGCTGGACATCATGGGCACGCCAATTCGTATTCAGTTCCAGAACAGCGAAAACCCGTTTGAGGGTAAAACCAATAAGATGACGTTATCGCAAGAGCGTAAACGTAAGCGTCTTATGACCATGATGAAAGGTCGCAAAAAATAAACTCAAGCCCGGCAATCGCCGGGCTTTTTGCTATCTTAAGCGCCGAGTTTTTCCATTTCGTTTTGCAGAGAAGTTATTATGTCTTACACCCCAACCCAGATTACTTTTACTCAAGCTATTTTCAGCCTGTCGAGCCCGGTACAGAAGATTCAGCTCCAGGGCGACCAGTTGTATGTTGTTACCGCGCGGACCCCGTTTCATCCGGTCAGCCACATCTGGCCGGATCATCCTGCAGATCGTGGCACCCTGAGCACGGCTCAGGCGAGCTATGCGGTGACGGATTGCCAGGTGGGGGCGATTGAACTGGCGAGCGGCGAGCTGTATGTCGGTCAGGCGATCCCGGTTAAACGCGATGAGCCGGGCTGGGTGTTTGTAGTGGTGCATGTGATTGAGGCGTCTGACAGCATAGTCAGCGTCGGTGAGGACGTGGTACTGAGTGTGGATGAGGAGTACCAACACAGTTTGAGCCGCGGTCACAGTGCCGGTCATCTTGCCTATCTGGCGCTGAATAAGGTGCTGGCCGCTGGCTACTGGCGTAAAGATGCCGAACGGAAAGACCCGCACGGCCATTGTGATTTCAACAGTTACGCTCAGGTCACCAGCTTTGTTGACCAGGATAGCTGCCTGGATACTTACCGCCTTGGTAAAACACTCCGTAAAAGAGGCTTAAACAGTGAGAATATGCTGCTGGATCTGGCTGAAATAGAGAATAAGGTTAATCAGCAGTTAGCGAACTGGCTGGCGACCGAGGCGCAGATCACTATGCGCTGCGAAGGGGAACATCTGACCGATTCCCGTTACTGGCAGTGTGATCTGCAGGAGGGGAATCTGGCCGTGATCCCTTGTGGCGGAACGCATTCCGCGAGTCTGACCGAGTTTAGCAGCCTGCAGGTTCGGCTGACGCAGCGCGATGAGCAGCATATCGAAATGCACACTCGTGTAAATCATACTTCGGAACAATGATCTTTTTATTAAATTCTTTTATTTGATCTCATTAAATTCATTTTAAGACTTTAATCCTGTTTAAAATCCAAATGCAGAATATGTAACTTATGCTTTCGGTGTGTGGTGATATAAATGTTCTTTTCGGGGTAGATCGCTGATCAAGATGTAGAAAGCATAAGATCAGGTGACGATCTTTGTCTGCTCAGCATAGCAAGCACTGGGGTAAAAAATAGGCATAGCAGCAGCGCTTGTGATAAAGATCATGGATTGCAGTTCTGAGATCACACAGGATGAGCTCAGGATAAATTGAGTCAATCAGATCGGGTGGGGAATAACCAGGCTGGTGTGACAGGCAGCAGAAGAGGAAAGCATATGAACAATAGTTGTCCCCGCTGTAAGCAGGAGCTGGAATGGGATGGGCATTATTACTGCAAGCCGTGTCAGTGCTATTTTGACAAAGTCGGATTTTGTCCGGATTGCGCTGCTGCAATGGAAAAATTGCAGGCATGTGGTGCGGCAAGCTATTTTTGCAACCAGTGCAATGAGCTGAAATCCAAATCACGGGTACGATTTGAATTTCAGCCTGCGAAAGCGTGATTACTCGGCGATGGAATAGATCTCGCCATCGGCTAAACGGGTCACCAGACGGTCGCCCGTTTGCACATCCTGTGGCTGGCGTACAATCTTGCCGTGTTCGGTTTGGGTGATTGAGTAGCCACGCGATAGGGTTGCCAGCGGACTGACGGTATTGAGCTTGTCGGCCAGACGGGCAAAGCGGTGTTGTGAACGGGTCACCAGGCGTTGCATCGCCTCCTGCAGCGCTCTCTCGCGCAGAGCCAGAGTGTATTTCTGCTCGCGCAGGGTTTTATCCGGTGATTGCAGCTCTAAACGGTGCTGCTGTTTGTTGAGGTGCTGACGGATACAACTGAGCTGGCGCTGCGTGGCGCGCTCAAGGCGCATCGTAAGCTCATCGAGTTGCTGCTGCTGACGCTGCAGACGATACATCGGATGTTGCTTGTCGAGACGGTACTGCAGGCGGCTTACCTGAGCTTTGTGCCCGGCAAAGTAGTGGCGCATTGCGCTGGCCAGTTTATGCTCAAAGCCCTGAAACGCCTGTTTCTTATGGCTGTTGTCGCGGCTGACTAGTTCAGCAGCAGCAGACGGCGTCGCGGCGCGCACATCGGCGACAAAGTCGGCAATGGTGACATCAATTTCATGCCCGACCGCACTGATGATCGGGATCTGGCTGGCGGAGATAGTCCGCGCGACAATCTCATGGTTAAAGCACCATAGATCTTCCAGCGAACCCCCACCACGACCTACGATCAGCACATCACATTCGGCACGGGCATTGGCCCGGCCGATGGCCTGGGCGATACTGATTGCCGCCTCTTCACCCTGCACCAGAGTCGGGTAGATGATAACCGGCAGGCTGGGATCGCGTCGTTTGAGTACGTTGAGAATATCGTGCAGGGCTGCACCGGTTTTGGAGGTAATAATACCGACACAGCGCGGATGTTCCGGCAGAGGCTGCTTCAGCGTGTGGGCAAACAGGCCTTCACCGGCCAGTTTCATCTTCAGCTGTTCAAATTCCTGCTGCAGACGGCCATCGCCTTCCGGTTGCATACTTTCAATAATCAACTGGTAGTCGCCACGCGGTTCGTACAGCGACAGACGGGCCTTGACCAGTACCTGCTGGCCGTTTTGCGGTTTAAAACGCACCATACGGTTATTGCCTTTGAACATGGCACATTTTACCTGGGCGCGGGAGTCTTTAAGGGTCAGATACCAGTGACCGGAAACCGGTGCGGAGAAGTTGGAGATTTCACCAATCAGCCACACCACGCCCATTTCATTTTCCAGTAATAAACGGACTTCAGCATTGAGGCGTGAAACGGTGTAGATGTTTTGATTAGTCAAGGAAGGCTCGCTAAGTTTCTCAGACGTGAGTATGGAAGTTAGCGGCAATATAATACATATCAAGGGGGGTAATGCAAATAAAAAATGAAAAAACGTGTGGTCAAACGATTGCTCTGGGCGTATAATGCGTCCGCAATATCTAATCCAAATACAGCACTGCTGTAACTCATTATGCGAAACGATGAGGCTTGGATTGTTCTTTTTACTCCTATTAATTGTGAGATATTGCAAATGCTAAGAATTGCCAAAGAAGCGCTGACATTCGATGATGTACTACTTGTGCCAGCACACTCCACCGTTCTCCCAAATACAGCTGATCTTCGCACTCAGCTGACGAAAAACATCCAACTGAACATCCCAATGATTTCTGCGTCGATGGATACCGTGACGGAAGCCCGTCTGGCTATCGCTCTGGCTCAGGAAGGTGGCATTGGCTTTATCCACAAGAACATGTCGATTGAGCAGCAAGCTGCTGAAGTTCGTACCGTGAAGAAATTCGAAGCGGGCGTGGTAACGGATCCTGTCACCGTCAACCCTGACGCGACTATCGCTGATGTGGTTGCTCTGACTGAAAAACACGGTTTTGCCGGTTTCCCGGTCGTCACTGAAAGCAACGAGCTGGTAGGTATCATCACGGGTCGTGACGTACGTTTCGTCACCGACCTGAACAAGAAAGTGTCTGTTGTGATGACTCCAAAAGAGCGTCTGGCTTCAGTGAAAGAAGGTGCAACCCGCGCAGAAGTGCAGGAAAAAATGCACGAAGCACGTGTTGAGAAAGTTCTGGTTGTTAACGACGACTTCCAACTGACCGGTATGATCACCGCAAAAGACTTCCACAAAGCCGAGCGTAAGCCACATGCATGTAAAGATGCACGTGGTCGTCTGCGCGTTGGTGCTGCTGTGGGTGCTGGTGCGGGTAACGAAGCACGTGTTGCAGCCCTGGTTGAAGCGGGGGTTGACGTTCTGTTGATCGACTCTTCACACGGCCACTCTGAAGGTGTTCTGCAACGTATCCGTGATACTCGCGCAACTTACCCTGACCTGGACATCATCGGCGGTAACGTTGCAACAGCGGCTGGCGCGAAAGCGCTGATTGAAGCTGGCGTGAGCGCAGTAAAAGTGGGTATCGGCCCTGGCTCTATCTGTACGACTCGTATTGTCACTGGTGTGGGTGTGCCTCAGATCAGCGCGATCGCAGATGCTTCAGAAGTGGCGAACCAATACGGTATCCCGGTTATCGCTGACGGCGGTATCCGTTTCTCGGGTGACATCTGTAAAGCTATCGCGGCCGGCGCATCTTGCGTAATGGTTGGTTCTATGTTCGCGGGTACTGAAGAAGCACCGGGCGAAGTGATTCTTTACAACGGCCGTTCTTACAAAGCTTACCGTGGCATGGGGTCTCTGGGCGCGATGTCTCAGGGTTCTTCTGACCGTTACTTCCAGTCCGACAACGCGGCAGACAAGCTGGTTCCTGAAGGCATTGAAGGTCGTATCGCATACAAAGGTCGTCTGAAAGAGATCGTTCACCAGCAAATGGGTGGTCTGCGTTCAAGCATGGGTCTGACTGGCTCTGCAACGATTGAAGATATGCGTACTAAAGCTGAATTTGTTCGTATCTCTGGTGCAGGTATGCAAGAGTCTCATGTACATGACGTACAAATTACCAAGGAAGCGCCAAACTACCGTCGCGGTTAAGTGATGATGATGTGGCCAGTGTAAAACTGGCCATGTTTTTTCTGCTTATACCCTTGAGGTAAACGTTTGCTTTTCCCTTGAAGCATTAAGAAGAGGCGGGTACACTCGCCTCTGTTTTAATAACCTAGCTTATAAGACTGCTCAAAATGACTAAAAATATTCATGACCAACGTATTCTGATCCTGGACTTCGGTTCTCAGTACACTCAGCTGGTAGCTCGTCGTGTCCGTGAAATCGGTGTTTACTGTGAACTGTGGAGCTGGGACGTTGAAGAAGCGGATATTCGTGAATTCAATCCGGACGGTATCATCCTGTCTGGTGGCCCGGAAAGCGTGACTGAACTGAACTCGCCACGCGCACCTCAATATGTATTCGACTCAGGTGTTCCTGTACTGGGTGTATGTTACGGCATGCAAACCATGGCAGAACAACTGGGCGGTAAAGTCGCTGGCTCAAACGAGCGTGAATTTGGCTACGCACAGGTAAAAGTATCTGGCGAGTCTGCGCTGTTTAAAGATCTGGCTGAAACACAAGATGTGTGGATGAGCCACGGTGATAAAGTCGTTGAGATCCCTGCTGACTTCGTGAAAGTGGGTGAGACCGACACTTGTCCTTACGCGGCCATGGCCAACGAAGAGAAGAAATACTACGGCGTACAGTTCCACCCAGAAGTAACTCACACCAAACAAGGTCAGCAGATGCTGGAAAACTTTGTGCTGGGTGTGTGTGGTTGTGAACGTCTGTGGACTTCTGAGTCAATCATCGAAGACGCAATTGCTCGCATTAAAGAGCAAGTGGGCGACGACGAAGTGATCCTGGGCCTGTCTGGCGGTGTTGATTCATCTGTGGTTGCGATGTTGGTTCACCGCGCTATCGGTGACAAGCTGACGTGTGTATTCGTAGACAACGGTCTGCTGCGCCTGAACGAAGGTCAGCAGGTGATGGATATGTTCGGCGATAAATTCGGCCTGAACATCATCAAGATTGATGCGGAAGCTCGCTTCCTGAAAGCGCTGGAAGGCAAGTCTGATCCGGAAGAAAAACGTAAGACCATCGGTCACGTGTTCGTGGACGTATTTGACGAAGAGTCGAAGAAACTGGCCAACGCGAAATGGCTGGCACAGGGCACTATTTACCCTGACGTTATCGAGTCTGCGGCATCAAAAACCGGTAAAGCACACGTTATCAAATCGCACCACAACGTAGGTGGTCTGCCAGAAGACATGCAAATGGGTCTGGTTGAGCCGCTGCGTGAGCTGTTCAAAGACGAAGTTCGTAAGATCGGCCTGGAACTGGGTCTGCCATACGAAATGCTGTACCGCCACCCGTTCCCAGGTCCTGGTCTGGGCGTACGTGTACTGGGCGAGATCAAGAAAGAGTACTGTGACCTGCTGCGTCGCGCGGACGCTATCTTCATTGAAGAACTGCATGCTGCCGATCTGTACAACAAAGTATCGCAAGCGTTCACTGTATTCCTGCCAGTTCGCTCTGTTGGCGTAATGGGCGACGGCCGTAAGTACGACTGGGTTGTCTCACTGCGTGCAGTGGAAACCATCGACTTCATGACCGCGCACTGGGCGCACCTGCCATACGACTTCCTGGGTAAGGTTTCCAACCGTATCATCAACGAAGTTGACGGCATCTCACGCGTTGTTTACGACATCTCTGGTAAGCCACCAGCGACGATCGAGTGGGAATAATCCTCCTTTAAGAAAGGTCTGGCATTAACAGGCACTAAATCATACTTAAGTCCGCGTAATTGCGGACTTTTTTCGTTTTTGGCTTAGTCATTTTTGGCAATGTCTGGCAACGCCAAGCACGGTTTGACCGTGGTATTTTGATGGGTATGATTCATCAGTAATGCCATGGATTACGCCCGATACCATGCTGAATGTTTTTGATGGGACATGGTATTAAATTTTCATATCTATCTGTTTTATAAAGATTAACTTCTTATTATTTAGAGGTTTTTCAGCATGGTATCAAACAAGAATAAAGGTCGAAACATGCTGACTGATACCAAGCTACGCAATCTCAAACCCAAAGATAAACTATACAAAGTCAATGACCGTGATGGCCTCTATGTTGCCGTCACCACCGCGGGATCTATCTCCTTTCGTTACAACTACTCGATCAATGGTAGGCAAGAAACCATTACCTTTGGCCGCTACGGAGTAGGAGGCATCACGTTAGCTGAAGCTCGTGAGCGTCTCAATGAAGCGAAGCGAATGGTTATTGATGGAAAGTCACCGGCCAAAGAGAAAGCCCGTGCGAAGGCGAGAACCAAAGATGCTTAAACTTTTGGTGCGTGGGCTCAGAAATGGCTGCGTGGCTATCAGATGGCGGACTCTACCCGGGACATGCGTCGCTCAGTTTATGCCCGAGAGTTAGTGAGCAAATTTGGTAATCAGAAGCTGACCGAAATCATCCATGAAGATCTGCGAGCACTGACTGACGCGATAGTAGAGAGGGGAGCTCCGGCAACAGCTGTGCATACGCGTGACAATTTTAGTTGACCACTATGCTAAATGGCTGTTATATAAGTTTATTTCTTTATTATTGATATTCGAGTGGGAGTGATCGGTGCTGGTTGGTAGGGAAGCCAGCCCGAGTGTCGGCGCACCGCTGCATGTGCGCCATCGCCCGGAGCGCACCATCCTTTATCAACTTTCGGCTCGTGGCTTTATTGCGATTGTTGAACAGCAGCTGAGCCAGAACCAATGGCTGGCCGGTGAGTACTACAGCATGGTCGACAGTATGCTGACGCTATTTCTCGATCATCTGGAGGGTATCCCAGTGCTGGATAAACAGGGGGCGATTATTGCAGCGGGATCAGTCTGTACGGATTATTTTCAGTGGGTCAGGGCCAGAAGCTCCGCCTGAGTGTTGGCAGAGTCTTGATATTTCTAATGCTTATATACATCTTACATGAGTTATAGTTACTGGCAATTCAACATGGAGGTTAGACAGTGACATTTAGGGATTTGTTCAAGATAAATACGGAAACAGCTGCACCGGTTATTCAAATCATCAGTCACGAAACCTTGCGTATTCGCGCTTGCTGCATTCAGGTGGCCACAGACCTGAACAGAGACCTCTACGTATGGAACATGCCGCAGGGCTTGAGAAAATACGATTTCGAAGACGATTCCTGGGAATCGGAGGATGAGGGTGAACAGCCTCAGGAAGCTCTGGAGTGGCTGGTTGAATCTTCGCAAGACCAATCTGAATTCATCCTGCTTCTGGAGGACTTCCATCATTTCCTGAATGAGCACACTCTGATCAGCCGCTTGCGTGCATTTGCGATCGCCGTTGCCAGCCGTGAAATCAATAACGTCACTGTTGTGTTATCCCAGCCTGCTCCTTTACTGCCTCCAGAATTGGAGAAAGAGGTGCAGGTGATGGAAATGCCATTACCGGATACCGATGACCTCAAAACTCTGATGCGACAGGCCAAGCAGCGATATGAACTGGGCGACAGGGACTATCAAGAGTCATCCGCTCTGATCGAGTCTGCACTTGGTCTCTCAACCAGCGAAGCCCAACTGGCTTTCTCAAAGGCCGCTTGTCAGTTCAGACGTCTCACCGAATCTGAAATCCCTTTTATCGTTAAAGAAAAAGAGCAGGTGATTCGCAAGAGCGGACATCTGGAATACTTCCATCCGAAAGCCACGCTCGACGATATCGGCGGCCTCGATAACCTCAAATCCTGGCTGAATCGCCGTCGTCAGTCGTTCACCAAAGACGCCCGTGATTTTGGTCTGGAAACTCTCAGAGGTGTGTTGCTGCTCGGTTTGCCGGGCACAGGTAAAAGCCTGGCCGCCAAAGCAGTGGCGAATGCCTGGCAACTGCCTCTGTTGCGTCTGGATATGGGTAAAATCTATGGCGGTATTGTGGGGCAGTCTGAGGCTAATATCCGTTCGGCACTACAAACTGCTGAAGCGCTGGCACCCAGTATTCTCTGGGTGGATGAAATCGAAAAAGGTCTGTCGGGCATGCAAAGTTCTGGTGCCACAGATGGCGGTACGACATCCCGCGTATTAGGTACTTTTCTGACCTGGATGCAGGAAAAAGAGAAACCGGTGTTTGTGGTAGCGACCGCTAACCATATCGCCCAATTACCACCCGAGCTGCTACGTAAAGGCCGTGTCGATGAAATCTTCTTTGTGGACCTGCCGGTACAGCAGGATCGCCAGGACATTATCTCTATTCATCTGAAGCGCCGTAATCGTCTCGATGATTTTACGCAAGAAGAACTGGATGAGCTGGCGCTCGCCAGCAAGGGCTTTACCGGAGCTGAACTGGAAGAAGCCGTCAAGGAGGCCATGTTTCTGGCTTTTGACGAAGGCCACCAGTTAAACAAGGACGATATTCTCAAGGCCATTCAGGCCACCTCTCCACTGTCTTTTACTATGGCGGAAATGATTCAGGATACCCGTGCTTGGGCGAAGGGGCGCGCAGTTCCTGCCAGCTCGGCAGAGCCAGAACTTCTGGATACTTTCAACAGTAAAAAGCCCCGTCTAAAACAGGAAGGCGAAAACCCGTTCGTCAGAAAATAATCAGGATAACTTGTTATGGAAAACCCGTTTTTTACGGCCCTTGAACAGCAAGGCTTCAAGGCTGAAGTACTGGCCAGCCAGACAAATAATGTCCTGATGCCGTTTATGCATTACCTGAATAACAGCATCAAGGCACTGGAGAACAAGGAAGTCAGCTGCGAATGGAAGCCTGTTGCCAACAAGCGCTATCAGCTCAAGCCTGACAAACTGATCTGGCAACTGATGCCGGTGAGCAAAATTGAAGTTGTGGCTGGTAAGCAAGGCTGGTTTGAAATTCTCACCGTTGATGGAGAGCTACCCGATGCTGATTTTGACCCGGATGAGGACGACCCTATTCGACAAGGCAAAGGTAAAGGTCGACGAGAGACAGATATCCCCAACGATGGTTATAGCGCCTCGGAGCATCAGCTGTATTTGCCTGACCTTGAATTAGACGACGATCCTATCTCATGGAGCGGTTATCAGCTGGAACTGCGTCCACTGGCTGTTCAAATTGACAAGCTGGACTCTGTTTATATTGATGGCCAACTATGTAAAGTGATGCAGCAAAATGGTGCTGGGCTGACTGTGCAAGGCCATGTGAAAGCCAGCAGCACGCTGTCCGTTGACGGGCAAGACACGCCTTTCACCTTGATCAAGGGGCTGGACGAATCCCAGCTTAAACAATGGCAAGCCAAACCAGAAGGTAATGGTTGGCTACTGTTTGCAGACTCCCCGCCGCAGGTCGACGGGCACAAGCTTGAAAATGTTACCAGTAAGCAGCTGGCTAAGCTGAGTTGCGGTCACTTTCAATATCAAGCTCAATCCCTGCAAAGTGATCACTGGGAACTGCGAGTAGAAGATAGCAAACAAGCGCAAAGCCTAATATTGGAAAGTCGTACTAATCAGGAATTCAATGATTCCGATTCTCTCACTTGCTCCGTATTTCCAGCTCTCGCCTGGCAACTGGAAAAAGCGCGCGTCGAAGAAAAGTGGATACAGCTGATCGAAAATGAAGGTGGCGACGATACAGGCAAGTCTGATCTGGATTACTTCTTTGGCGATAACCAGAACATTAAAATTTTGGACTCTACTCAACGAAAATTTGATGACGGCTTCCGCGTACTCAAGGCCCGTCAGGACGAGCGCCAGATCCTCTTGGCCAGAAATATCAAAGGCAAGAAAAACTGGAGCAGCGACTATCCATCCCAACAAGGGAAGTCCTGCGAGATCCGCGTGAGTGTGGATACCAGTCAGCTCAAACGCCAGAAAGATGCCATCAACCAATTGATGAGCCGGCCTGCACGGGGACATTGGCCGCTGGTTCAGATGTTGCAAAAACGTGGGCAGACGAGTTGGCCAGACGTACCTGTGGTGCAAATCTCCGAGTCCGGCTGGACAGTACTGACAGACCCGAACTTCGATGGTTGTGATCGTCAGCGTGAGTTTGTTACCAAAGCCCTGGCTAACGAAGATTTCACCATTTTGGATGGCCCGCCAGGTACAGGTAAAACCACCACCATTCTTGAACTGATCATGCAGCTGGTGTTGCAGGGCAAGCGTGTTCTGTTGTCAGCTTCGACCCATGCCGCGATCAACAATGTACTGGAGCGGATCAAGGAAAACCCAGCGCTGTCAGCACAGATCTTTCCGTTGCGCATCGGTGATGAAAACAATGCCATCGGTGTTGAAGAATTCCAGTTCGATAATATGCTCAGCGGTCTTCAGAAAATCCACGGGTGTGATCAGCTCAGCAAGCAGCTGATGGTAGATTCTTCCAATCTGGTTTGCGGTACTACCATCGGTATCCTGAGACTGTTCAATGATCGCGAGGTGTCGCTGGATACCGGCGAGCCACCGTTTGATGTGATGATCATCGACGAGTGCAGTAAAACCACTTTTCAGGAATTCCTGGTGCCTGCCCGCTTCGCCAAACGCTGGGTATTGGTAGGCGACGTGCGTCAGCTATCGCCGTTCACTGATCGTGAGCAGATCGTCGCCAACCTCGATAATCTGATGCTGGTTCCACCAAAAGGTAAAATACCCGGTCAGAACCTTCCTGCTGCAGTCCAGCAAGCCTGCTTCCTGCTGGAGGAGCTGCGAGGTGACCATCGGAATCCCTATTCCCATCCAGTGTTGGTGCCTGTTACCCGTGACGTTGCAAGTGCATTGGCTGCAGAAATTCGAACACGTACTTCGCTGCCAAAACTTGCCAAGGGCCTGGATAACCTGATGGTCGTAACGGCAAACGCAGGACGTGATGCAGATAGCCATCAGCTTGGGCTGAAACAGATCCAGCAGAAGCCAGATCAGCTGTATCGCCGCAGTTTATGTTTTGTCGAAGAAGGTTGTCTGGGCGAACTGACGGGCTGGATTCCGGACGATATGTTGATTCTGCATCCCGATTGGTGCCGCACGTCCCAGGCGGCGCAGCATAAGGTTTCGGGAACTGGCTGTAAGTCGTTCAAAGTTAAAACCTCTGAATACACGGATACCGTTCATGTTCATAAAGAATTGCTCGACCGTATCGACAGCACTAAATGGTCGGAAGAAGTGTGCTGGCGTCTGGAGCGTGAGTACTGGCTGCGATTATCTGCCAACCAGAAGCGAAAAACCGGCTATTTGGAGGACACTCTGGAACGGCTTTTCCCCAAGTCAGCATCAGCTGATGGCCGAATTCATGTACTCAAAAATATTGCCTTCCCGTCGATTCTTGAGGCGTTATCGGGGGATGGACTGGTCAAACGTAAGAGCGACGAACCAACGACCTTGAATCAGGGATTTGATGCTTCTGAGAAGTCCCGACGCTATACGACGCTGACCTATCAACATCGGATGCATCCGGATATATCGGTATTCCCTCGACAGCAATTTTACCCCAAAGGTGTTTTGGCCGATGGAGGCAAAACGACTTCCGACCGAGCCTGGAACTATCCGCGATATGATTCCAGAAATATCTGGTTGGACATTCGGGGAACCACATTACGGGGCAATAGTAACAAGCAGGAAACACAGGCTCTGATGACTGAGCTGAAAGCGTTTTGTGATTGGGCAGAAGGCAAAAACAAAAAAGGCGAAGCCTTCGACGTTGCGATTTTGACCTTCTACAAAGGTCAGGAAAAAGCCCTGCGGGAAGCCCTTCAAAAGCTGCCGGGTAATGCCTATCGTTATGCACGATTTAATTTCAAAGGCATATCGATCAAGTTGGCGACTGTGGATTACTTCCAGGGTCAGGAAGCGGATGTCGTGTTCTTGTCGATGGTTAATACTTACCGTGATGGCTTTATGGACTCGCCCAACCGTCTTAACGTTTCCATTACCCGTGCCCGTTACCAGTTGGTGATTGTTGGGCATCATGAATATTTCTCTCAGCGTTCCCGTACGCTGGAGCTAAAGAAACTCGCAGAATCCTGCCATGTTTTGACTGAAAATAGCCAAAAACAACCGCACCACAATGCAGGTAAGAAAGGGAAGTCTCGATCATGAGTAACCATAAAAAACACCAGATGAGTTCCTTTTCAGACTTGAAAGGAATCGCTGACGCTAATGAACCGGTAGGTGAGGCTAAAAACCACTCCACGCCTGTCAAAGAGAATGTAAACAAAAAAGGCTCACTAGCCTTAACGCTCAGTCGAAATGTTCAGCTAAAGCGTTTTCCCATTATCGCCAAGGTTACATTCTTGCGTGATAGACCTGATCTGGTGTCCCTGTTAAAGGGCATGCAAAACAATCCTGCGGATATGCCGCCTCGACTGAAGGCATATCTCAAGCGAGAAACGCTGTGGGATGAATCCGGAATCACGGATAAAGGTCAGCAAGTTATTGATAGCGGCTTGTTCGAAGCTAAAGAGCGAGGTCTTTATCATATCTGGTACACAGATAATGATCCGTTGCTGAGAACTCGTCCGGTCTTGATGCAGCGAGATACGGCGTTCTTAGATCCCAATATGAAAGGCTGGAAAAAAGGAGCGGACGCAGCTCGGTCAGAATTCCAAGTTAAGCAGCCTGTACAGCTAAACGTTCTGGAAGAGTCCTTTGTCGATCGTAACAAGACTGAGCCTAAGCATTACAGCCTGCAGCTGGCATCGCTCGAACCCGAAGTGATTTGCTCGCCCGAAAAATCAGGACAGATTGAGCTTGAATGGACGCTCGACTTTTCGCAGTCGCTAGTCAGCCTAAAAGGCCAGTTGGATATGTTGCAATTCAAACAGAACAAAACCGGCTCACGCCCAGAAGCTCTGGCTCTCTCCATTGACGATTTTGGTGATCGCCTGAACGATGTCATGGCGGCTATTGCCGGAGAATTCGACGGCGATTGGTTGATTGAAGACCGTCGCTTGCAGGCTTCTCTGGAGTCGATTCAGCGTTATCCATCCGCTGTCCAGAAATTACAGATCGGTAGCTTGAATTGTTCGGGTCTTTCAACTGTTATAGGTCGGTTTAAGTCAGTTCAGGCTAAGCATATTCCTATTCAACCAGTCGACCAGCTTGATGCCGAGAAATGGCAGCGCTTCTGGCTTGAAGATTTCTACAGCAGAAAGTACCACTCATCGCCGGAGGCTCGTAAAAATCAGGCACAATGGCTGGATCATATTGCATTGAATGACTTTGAGTTACCACTTAAAGAACAGCAGTCCTTGCTGTCAGAGATTCCACGCGAAAGTCAGCCGCAGGCTTATTGGCATGTTGCGGCAATGGCGGATCTCACTTCGTCCAGAAGCCGCAAGTTGCGGATGCCAATCAGCTTGGTAAATACTGATCTGCTGGATCTTGGTGAGTTATTGCAACAGCTGACAGGTGGTGAATATATCGAACACTTCATCTATTCAGATCGTTATGTACATACCCCACGCCAGAGCCGCAACCTGAATTCAGTGGCTGCTTATTTTACTGATGCTGATGGCTTGCTGTTAACGCTGGATAAGCAGCACGGAAAAGAAGCAGAACTGCCAGACAGCTGGTCGCGCGAAATCCTGCAAAAGCAAAATGATAACCACGGTCGCTACTGGATTCTGGTCGGTACGGAGCATACCTGGTGCTGGGAATGCAGCAGCGGGCTAGATTTTATTCGTGAGAGTGGTGGCCGATTTATTGTTGATGGCTCACCGACCTTCACTCCGAAAGAAGAGGCTGAGTTGCCTCGATACTTGCAAGAGCAGATCAATAACACCGTAGCGGAGGCTCTCTGATGACACGGATCGTATCTCGTCAGGAACAATTTCGAATCGATTACCAGCACGAGCATTTACCGGCTTTGTTCAGCAAACAGGAGTCTGATGCAGACTTCAGTAGCGTTTTGCCGATGTGGAATAGTGAGTTTCTCAGCCGGATTATCTCCATGGCTCGTCTGACCCTGCTGATTGCCTGTGAGCAACTGAAAGACGAATCGCTGATTCAGGCCATCAAAGAGCAGACAGAAAAAGGCATTCGTATTTATCTGCTGTTGGGCGAGAAAAACGCCAATAAGGTGGCGATTGATACCCTGTCTGGTCGTTGTCTGATTCGCACGGGTGTGAGCCAGCAAGGTACTTTGGTGCTGGTAGATCACACCACCACTCAGGCTCAAGGGCTGCTGTTGATGTCTGGTCAGCCTTTGGTATCTGCTGATCAACCTTCCTGGGGAGTCCAGCTGGAGCGTCAGCAGATCGATGACAGTTTCCGCAGCTTCTGCAAACTGTTCTGGGAAAATAGCAATGAGGAATACCTGCAACAGAACCAGCAGCAATTCAGCGTTCAGCATCCGGATGGCGCTGTCGTTACCAACCACTCCCATCAGCTATGCGGCACATTGAACGATTGTCTGGGCGATACGCTGGAACATCTTCAAGCGGCCACTCATTCCGGTTTTGGTGCTTCTGGTGATAGCTGGCGGTTGCTATTGGGAACTCAGTCCAGTGAAATTTCAAAGCAGGCTCGTACAGGCGTTGTGCTTAGCGATAACCGGATACCGTCATTGTTGTTATCGAATGAGGGTAACTGGCTACTGCCAGATCAAACGGATTTTTCTGCTGCCAACTGGTGCTTAAAGCTATCAATACGGCAAAGCCATAAACTTGAGCAAGCATACGAACAGGCCTTTGAGGAGGCCGCCTGGCAATATCAAGCCAAAACAGCGATAGGCGAATGCGATTATCAACAACGGCTCCGTTTCGCTGATCAACCGGGTCTGGAATGTGTGGTTGAGGAGGTTCGTGAAATTGAGCTTGAGGATATCAGCACCCAGAGTATCGACAGCTTCCTGAGTGATGATGCCAAACAGTTGGCATCTGGGGTGACGGCTTGGCAACGCAGCCAGCTTGCCCACTTTATTGATTATGACGTGGTCGTACACCCACCTTATTGTCCGGAGGGTGTAAAGCCGGATACCTTGTATCAGGCTTGGAAAAATTCAGAACAGGATTGGCAGCAACGACTTGAAGTATTGACTACTGCCCAGTTCAACATCGACCAACAGCAAGCTGGCATCGCTGACAAGTTAAGAGGTTTTATCAAAGGGTTCTTGCTCGGGCAGGGACAATCGGTGAAATCCTTGAATCAGGAAATCGACGTCCTCAAAAATTGGTGCGTTATTACAGCAACGCCAGCGGAACGAGATCAATATCGTCAGCGTCTGGAATCCTTGCAGGATAAAATTCGTAGGCGTGGTGCCGATACCGAGCAGGAGCTGGATAAAGCCGAGAAAAACCAGCGCTGGGAGCAGCGTCGTGATGCATTAAAAGCCGATCAGTCGAAGGTGAACGAGCTGTTGAAACAGAAGTTGTCTGATCTTGAGCAGCTGGAAAAGAATAAGGCCGAGGCCACTTCTCAGGTTGAGCGAAAATTCAGCGATAGCTGGGTTGCAGCTGCCGAAAAGCTGACAGATCAGCAGGTGAATGAGATCGAAATCAACGATCTAAAGCCTGAACAGTTTCTGGCAGAAGCTTTGCCAGAGATACCTCTGGCAGCACCAAAAGACGCTGATGAGCTGGAAAAGCAGGCTCGACAGGAATCTATTCAACAAGCCAAATCCAGACGTGAAGAATTAACACAACAGGCTCGCCAGGCCTGTATAAAAGTCAAACGAGAAGCTCTGCAAGCCATGGATGTAAGGCAGGCAAACAACTGGAAAACATTCATCAAGGAAAAGGCCTGGAAAAAGTATTACAGTGCTTTTGAACGCTGCCTAGCTGATTGTGAACAAGGCCTGAAGAAAATCGAGCGTGATATTCAGGAGGCTCAAAAAACACTGGATAACAGCAAAGTAGACCAAGAGCGAGCAGAAAAAGCACTGAATGAACACGGTGCATCGTTTGTGTATCAGCAGAAACAAGTATCCGATGCCTTTGCCAAACAGCTCGGTCTGAAAGGTAATATAGCTGCTGAAAACCAATTCCTGTGGCCATCAGAAGAGCTGCCAGCAGAAGGAACGGAACTGCGTAAATATCAGCAGAATCGTTATCTGGTGGTATTTGATACTGATCAGATTAATCAAGCCAGAGAGGATGCTCAACGCCTGAAGGCGAAAATTGTATGTGACAAGGAGTCCACCAATGGCTGAACAGAAAATCACGCTTACGATTGATGACGATGGAGCGATTACTGCTAAAACCGTTGGTTTCAAGGGTGAAAGCTGTTTGGAGGCTTTGGACGAGTTGCTGAATCTGGAAGGCGTCGTCAGCAGTGTTAAGAAGACCGATGAATTTCATCAACAGCAGACTCAACAAACGACCAGGGTTCAGTCGCTCAAGGGGAAATCCTGATGAGTGCTGTGATCAAAACTACTACGCCATTTGTGATTGAAGAGGTGCTGATAGAAGCTCTGGCAGTGGTTGGTGCTGAGCCACAAAAAGTTACCTCTGATGGTCTTGGTCTGCTTCAGCGCAATCGACTTCGGATTGGCGATATTCTAACTAATCGAAGCGATTACAACGGCCGTCAGTTATTTCGATTTGAACGTGATCGCTGGGTGATGATGCATGATTCAGATGAGTATGCAGGTCGAACCGTCGATCGCTTTTCAGTAAAGGGTTATACCAAGGTTTCCAGATTTCTGAGTGACGTGAGCAGTGCTTACGAATCGGCTTATGCAAAGCATCTCGAAAAGCTTGCCGAGCAGGAACGTATTCGCCTTGAGGAAGAGCGAAAGGCCAGAGTTGAAAAAACGCGCCAGCAAGCCATTGACAAAGCCAGGTCCCAAGGCTACTCGGTTAAGGAAACCACCAACAGCAAAGGCCAGATTCAACTGGTTCTGACCCGGATGGTGTAGACGTGGCCAAGGATTACGGCGAATACTTCAACGTTGCCCATATTGAACCAGAAAGCCATATATATGGCCCTGGTAAACGTTACGTTATTTGGCTCCAGGGATGTTCGTTAGCTTGTGAAGGATGCTGGAATCAGCAGATGTGGTCATTTGAGCCTAAACAATTGATACATCGGGAGCAATTATTGGATGAAATTCTTCAATACAGAGATATTGATGGCATAACCCTACTTGGAGGTGAGCCTCTACAACAGGCATCAAACACACGTTGGTTATTAAGTTCTTTCAGGCGCTCCTCTGGCTGCTCGACGGTTTTATATACAGGTTTTACGTATAGTGAGCTAGTAAAACGCAGGGATTGGGCGTTGCTCAGAGAACATTGTGACTTGATGATAACTGGTCGCTACTCTTCTTCTTTCAGGAATACGAATCTTCGTTGGAGGGGCTCGTCAAATCAGGAATTAATTTACCTACCGGGGGGAAGAATTCCTCTGGAGCCGCCAGAAGACGCTAACGAGGTCGAAGTCATTATTGATGAAAATGCTGCTATCAGAGTTCTTGGTTACCCGGACATCAGCTTTTTCGGGACTTTAATAGATTCAGAGTGACTTGGATTTGTCCAGCCAGACTTCCAGCCCTTGGGTGTTGAAGTCGGCATCTGTTGCCAGCTAGGCGCGGGCCTGTTGCAGGTCTGCCGCCGGGTTGATGGTCGCCAGTTGTGTTGTCAGCCAGTCGAGCATGGCTTCGGCAATGCGCTGGTGACAACCTTCAAGCGGGCTGGCGTGTTGTTCGGCGATGGCGGCAAAGGCACCCAGTGATGCCAGTAACTGCCGGATATTCGCGGCCGTCGGCTGCACCGTTCCGTAGTGGGTCAGGTATATAAACCTGGGTTCAAGTGCGGCCAGCTGTTCGATGCTGGCACGAATGGCGAGCGGGTCTAAGTGTACCGGTGCGGTGTGGTGACAAACAACAGGTTTTCGCCCACAGGCGAGTCAAACACCTTGTAGGAAATGCCAAAAGTATCACCGGTGGAAATGCTGTGACTGCTGCTGTCATGAACACAGAAATGGTGTTTGGCGTGTCTGGGGGGCGTCTCAACATGCAACTCTTGGCGAAAGATGCTTTGCAAAAGTCGCCCGAGGCCTCCCAGTTGAGCTGGATGTTTGTGATGGTAAAGCGGGTGAGTTGGCCCTCTGAAGAGACTAATCCGACATCTTGAGCGTTTTTACGATGCATGGCATTTTTTATGGTTTCTCACTTCATCCTCAAAACCTTGCGGAGGTATTTGGTTTCTTTGCCGTGATGTTCATTGTGATGCTGGCTTTCTACTTTTTGGGCCAGTGGCTGCACAACACCGGGCACGGCCCGAAGATGAAAGCCATTGCCGACAAAATGGAGGTATTTCAAAACAGGTTGGCCGGACGTGCTTACAAGGACATGACGAGATCGGTCGATCAAATCGACAAAAAGAGACGCTGGCCGTTTGGTCGACGCCAGTAGTTAGAAAGCACATGGGCCGGTGATGGTGCACCGGCTCTTATTTTCATGTACCTCTGACCCCTATGCTATGTGCCATAGAAAATGCAATTTATATCTGGACAACGTTTTGCCAAGTGGTTTACCAGTTTAGAAATTGATGAATCACTGCTGGTATTGAATTGTTTAAAGAGTGGTTTAGATTCTTATGATTTGATTGTGGTTTTACGACATTTGAATCTATTGTTTCCGATTTAGCAGGCATTAAGATAAGGTTCATTGCAACTGATTTATCAATCTGTTTTTTCAACGAGGTTATCCCCTTGATATGCCCTATCAGGGGGATAACATTACAGTTCACTGTATTTCATTGATGGTAAGACACCGCAATGTATCGAACCCTGAATATCAGGTGTTCGTGCACTCTACTGTTATATCTAATGGGGCGGCAGGTAATCTTGGTTGTGACCGCTGCCAGCCAGAGCCGTAACGAGTGTATTGTGGTGGCACTGAAATAGCCACTTTTAGATCATCAGCTGCGCTACGAGCCCAGAAAGGGTCTTTGAGCATATCTCGGCCAACAAAAACAAAATCTGCACGACCATTTTGTAAAATTTCTTCCGCCTGACGACCAGTTTCGATAAGCCCAACAGCACCTGTTTTAATGTCCAACTCTCGACGAAGAAGTTCAGCCGCAGGAACCTGATAGTTCGGATAAGTGTTTACGTCAACCATAGCAATACCGCCAGTTGAACAATCGATAAGATCAATACCTTGCTCCTTCATCCACTTACCGTAAACGAGGAAATCCTCAGGCCGATTACCGCCTTCAGCATAATCTGTAGAAGAGATACGAAGGAATAGTGGGCCGTCCCACTCTCTCCGCACTGCATCAATAACTTCACGCACAATGCGATAGCGGTTTTCCTGGTTCCCACCATACTCATCCGTACGTTTATTCGCCAATGGTGACAAAAACTGATTCAATAAATATCCGTGTGCACAGTGAATTTCAATTACATCGAAACTGGCTTCACGAGCGCGGCGAGCACCTTGGCGAAATGCTTCAACGACCTCTTTAATTTGATCGACAGTCATAGCTTGTGGCACTCGAGAATCAGAAGTAAAAGGAATCGCAGAAGGTGCAATTGAAGGTAAGTCAATACCCAGTTGACGCCCAGCATGACCAATTTGTGCACCCGCTTTGGAACCGAAACGATGAATTGCGCTAGTCACCCGTGATAGACCTTCAATATGACTATCATCCCATATGCCTATGTCACCAGGTCCAATGGGTCCATTAGGTAATACGGAGGCTGTCTCCAGCATGATGAGGCCTGCTCCTCCAAGGGCTCGAGCACCATAATGGACTACATGAAAATCATTAATATGCCCGTTATCTGACGCCGAGTGCATGCACATGGGAGACATCGCAATACGGTTGCGAAACTCAATACCATTGATGGTAATTGGTTCAAAAAGTAAGGTTGACATTATTACTCCAGAAAGTGACTTGCTATTAAGGCTAATCAAACTAACATATAAACAAAATTATTAAATACAGTAAAAAAATACATATACTTACCTAAAGGTAACTTAGAGGTGAACATGAAGAAATTACGCAACTACGATTCAGCCCCAGGGTGCTCCATGGAGGCGGCCCTTCATATCATGGGAGGAAAATGGAAAGGAGTTATCCTTTATCATCTCTTCAAAGATGGAACCCTCCGCTTTAGTGAACTACAACGTTTTATGCCTAGTATTAATCAACGATTACTTACGAAGCAGCTACGCGAGCTGGAAGAAGATGGACTAGTTCTGCGCAAGGTTTATGCTGTCGTTCCGCCGAAGGTTGAGTATTCACTCAGTGAAGAGGGGAGGGAACTAAATAAGCTTGTTTTGGATTTAAGTATATGGGGTAGGCAATGGCTAGAAAAACGAGGGTTGAAAACAGCAATTGAAGAGGATCTTGACGAACTAAAAAAAACGTTGTTGCCTTAAAATTCAATGGAATAATACTGTTCCAGAATTATTCGATATATTTAATTCCTGAATCGCTAACCTAAACAGGAAAAAATCAGGACGTTACCTAGTATATTATTAAAACACTAGCAGATTCCGTACAATTCCGCAGGTGTTTACCAGACTGCAGGCCCCTATTTATGATGAAAATAAACAGCCAACATATTGATGAAGTTGCGGCACTGCTAGCCGTTGCTGCTAACGGAACTTTTGCCGCAGCCGGAAAAGCAATTGGACGACATCCTACCATTATTTCTAAACGTATCGCTTCATTGGAGACCCGCCTTGGTGTTCGTTTGGTTGAACGCACGACACGTCAGGTTCAACTAACGGATACAGGTAAACGTCTCGCTGATAAATATAGGATAGCGACTGACCTTATAGAAGAAGCGCAAGAAGAAGCGACTGAAAACGCGAATAATCTGAGTGGAAGACTAAAACTGGCTTTTCCTGCCACGATGGGCCGTTTGTGGTTAGCACCGAAAATTCCTGAATTTATGGCGAAATATCCAAAGCTAGAACTGGATATTAACTATAGCGATGATTATGTCGATCTTATTGAAGGTGGGTTTGATGCTGCTATTCGAATTGGGCATCTAACCGACAGTCGTCTCGTTGCACGTAAGCTGGCCAGCCATAAACGAATTCTTGTTGCGTCACCTAATTATTTGCAACAGCATGGAACGCCTCTAGAGCCAGACCAACTACTTGAGCACAACTGTATCGGTAACCCAAGTCTTCACTCCTATCCAATATGGCGCCTTTCCGATAGACAGCAACTAGCTATGGTTCGTACCAACGGAACATTAGTCACTAACGATAGTATCGCCATGCTAGAAGCGGCACGGGCTGGTATTGGAGTGCTTGGCGCCGGAGAGTGGCTTGTTGCTCAAGACATACATACAGGGACCTTAGTGCAACTAATGCCGCAATGGCATTTTGATAGTGATGGAGGAATTTATCTGGTTCGAGCGTCGCGTCACTATGTATCAGCTCGCACAGATGCATTTGGTGAATGGATTTCACAACTATTTCAGCCAGTACCATGGAAATAGTTAGTGCTATCTTTAAGTATAATTCATGCAAATAATGCATGAGTATTGTGCAAATTTAAGATATTGCCTCCCAAAGTGCATGTTGACACAATCGTCTCCAGAAGATAATCAAAGGAGATCTCAATATGCCACATCTTTCCCCAGCAATAAAATCAGGCTCATTACTGTTCTTATCTGGTCAACTTGCGTTTGATAGCAACGGCAAAATCCAAGGGGATATTGAAGAGCAGACAGCTTTAATTCTTGCTCATCAGTTTAAGGTCCTAGCTGAATATAATTTGGGGCCAGAAAACGTCGTAAAAGCCGGTGTATGGATTACCGAGCGAAATAATTTTCAGAAATTTGATGCCGCATTTGCCCGCGCATTTGGCGACCATTTGCCAACTCGTTCTACCGTTATCTCACAACTGGCTCTTGAAGATGCTTTGGTTGAAATAGACTTAGTGGCTTCCTTTGAACCACTTACCCGTTGAGATATTGGCATATCTTTGTAATTCCCTAATTTCGGAGAAAAATATTATGAATATTCAGCGTATTGCTGCATTCTCAAACGGTTCAGAAGGGGGAAATCCCGCCGGCGTTGTTCTATGTGAATTGATGCCTGACACCAAAACGATGCAAACATTGGCCGCAGAGATTGGTTATTCGGAAACTGTATTTGCAGCTCCTAACGATGCAGGTTGGCGAGTTCGGTATTTTTCACCAGAAGTTGAAGTAGACTTTTGCGGTCATGCAACCATTGCGCTCGGCTCCGCTCTTGCGCGAGATTTTGGGCCTGGAACCTTTCAATTAACACTCAATCACGCGCAAATCAGTGTCGAAGGCTACTTCTCTGAGCAGGACTGGGGGGCTTCATTTATCTCTCCACCTACTCATAGCCGCCCAATTGGTAAGGAATTACTCTCTGAAGCCCTCGCTTTATTTGGCCTCAGTGAGGCAGATCTTGATCTACGAATTCCACCAGCGATAGCTCATGGCGGTGGAGATCACTTGATCCTTGCCTTAAAAGACAGACAAACATTGCAAGCGATGCAGTATAACCAAGAAGATGGTCGTCATTTATCTCTTCGAGAAAAGCTGGTGACATTCAACCTGATTTACGCTGAGCAGAATCAAGTATTCCACTCGCGAAATCCGTTTCCTGTTGGAGGAGTATTTGAAGACCCTGCAACTGGAGCGGCGGCAGCAGCACTTTCTGGATATCTCAGAGATATCACTTGGCCTCATCAGGGATCTATCGTGATTTATCAAGGGGAAGATATGGGTATGCCTTCACGCTTAACCGCTGAGATCTCACCTCAAATTGGCTCTGGGATCAAAGTGTCAGGCAGCGCACGATTACTTAGCTGAACAAATAACATTCACTAATGATTGAGAAGATTGGTATGCAAATATCACCAGAGAAAACACTTGAATCACTTAATATTATTTTACCCTCAGCTCCTAAACCGGCAGGTCAATATCAACCTGCACGTTTAGTTGGAAACATGCTTTATTTATCTGGGCAAGGACCAAGAAGCGAAGATGGGCAATTTATAGCAGGAACTTTGGGTAACGATCTTACCGTTCAGGAAGGTTATTTGGCTGGGCGCAATGTGGGGTTACAAATACTGGCCGTTGCTAAAGATGTATTAGGTGATTTATCACGTATTGATTCGGTCGTTAAATTATTTGGTATGGTCAATGCCAGCGATAGCTTCGTTGATCATGCCAAAGTTGTGAACGGTTGCTCTGATTTACTGGTCGAAGTTTTAGGCGAAAAGGGCTGTCACACTCGCTCTGTTATGGGTGCGAATTCACTGCCTTTCAACATGATTCTCCAGGTAGATGCCATTTTCGCCATCAAATAAACACAACTTTAATAACCCCCTACTTCTAACGCTAAAAATATCTTTCAGGAATCAGCATGTCATTCATTGAAATTATTCTGTCTTCAGGTCGGTTCTCTGTTGATATCGCGCTCTATACGCTTCTCCCTGTCATGATAGTCATGCTGTGTATCATGAAAGTACTGGAAACAAAGGGGATAATGGATATCATTGTTAAGAAGCTGACTCCAATTTTTAAGCCGTTTGGCTTAACCGGAATGAGCACCTTCGCCTTACTTCAGATGAACTTTATCAGTTTCGCGGCTCCACTTGCTACATTGTCTATTATGCAAAGTCGAGGTGTATCAGACCGACACTTGGCAGCAACCTTGGCGATGCTATTAGCAATGGCGCAAGGCAATATTCTCTATCCAATGATCCCTTTAGGCCTCAATTGGACGGCGGCAATTGCCATTTCTATCATCGGTGGATTATGTGCATCTTCATTGACTTGGTATTTCTCAGGGCGAAATTTATCAGATAAAGACAGCCATTCTTCAGACCAAGAATCAAATGACAGTTCGTCCCATAGTGGTTTAATAAAGGTGATTAATGATGCCGGCCTTGACGCAATTCGATTAGCTGTAGGTGCTATTCCAATGCTGACTTTGTCAATTACTATTGTCGGCATTCTCAAAGCCGCTGGAGCCGTTACAGCTCTAGAGCAAACATTATTGCCTCTGTTGAACGCCGTCAATATATCTTCCATGTTTGTTATGCCCACTCTGGCAAAATACCTAGGTGGAGGGACTGCTTATTTAGGTGTTGCGACCGATTTGATTCAACAAGGCAATATGTCCGCTACGCAGATAAATACCTCCGCCGGATTTCTGGTTAATACATTCGACTTGCCGGGTGTAGGTATATTCTTGGGTCTAAGCTATCGTTTTGTACGACTATTTAAATATGCAATACCAGGAATATTATTAGGAATCTTGGTGAGAGCGTTGCTTCACTTTTTAATCTTCAACATATAAAAGAACTCTTATAACGTTTCGTTGCATCGATTACCGGTTAACAACTCAGCAACTGTGAAAGAGTAATAAAGTCTTTATCTTTGAGGTGAATCAGGTCACTTCTTACTCATCGCCTACAATAATTTTCTGTTTTTGGCATTGTACAACGACTCTTGATCTTCTCCACTGCCAGAAATTGCCTACCATTCACCATTGCCTGTTCAGCAAGCAATCAGCAAAACGTGTTCTGGTATTTCAATTTCATACGGGAATACCAGTACCTGAAATGGTGCTCTCGTTGAATTGGACCCATTATTATTACGCTTCAATAGATATTACAACCATTAGGAAAAGTCAGATAATTCTCAGCTTAAATTCTTCACGGTTTTATTGCGTAAACTTGGATTGGGGCAAAAGTGTGTTTTGTGTTTTGTGTTTTGTGTTTTGTGTTTTGTGTTTTGTGTTTTGTGTTTTGTGTTTTGTGTTTTAGCTACAATAGTCAGTTCAGCTTATTCTAACTCGATCTTTAGGTAGCGTTACTTGGTCGAGGATTTGCTAGGCTTTAGGATTGGAGTGTCGCCTGGCGTTTTTTTGTTGTCATGTCGACGCTGATCTGGCTTGCCGGTCGACTTGGCTATTGGTTTTCCCTGGTTTCAAAGCCATAATTTATTCCTTTTCTTTAATAAGGATATTTCTCATTACGCAATTTTTGTTCAATTCTGATGATTTTTAATATGTGTATGAAAAATAATCTAAAAAATATGCTTAAGGTACCTTGCTGATAACTCATGTTTTGATGAGCTATCTAAAATATACAGTGACAAGTTGGAGATACAAGGTGGATAGAGTTACATCAGGTCCGCGACGGCTTAGTGTTGAAGAGATACAAGAGCTTCGTCGTGATATGCAAGAATCCTCAGCTTGGGCCCAAGCAGAACTAAAACGCCGACGAGACGCAAAAAATCAAAAAAAATCTGCGCATGGTATAGATGATGGTATCGAGAAAGCTGATATTTCTAACTAGCTGTTATTTCGATGTATTTTGTGACCGTTGATATTCGAGTGGGAGTAGGGCGGGCTATAATAGCTAATTAGGCCATTAGAATAGAAATGGAATGCCAGTCAGTAATACTGAATGGCATTTTTTATAGGTTGATGCAATATCCTTAGGATAACTTACCCTTGCTTTTAATTAGTCATGTTCACTTTGGGCATAAATCACTAAGCGTAAATGGCGGTCTGCATCAATAATCAGAGATGAGTGTTCGAACGTCACGGTTTTGTCGTTGATTTGCAGAGCTCTGGTTCCATTACATGGCGCATGTACATCATGTTGTTTCCACCACTTATTGAAATCGGGTGAGACTTTCTTCAATTCATCCACCAACTCCCTGATATCGGTTTCCTGACTGGCTTGAGCATAGTCACGACGAAAACTGGATAATATCTGAGGTGCTTCATTATCCCAGTAGCTAAACACCTTTCGCAGCGCGGGGTCGGTAAAAAGTATCCATAACAGATTACGTCTTTCTGGAGGGTGCTGTTCGAAGTTAAACAGGTGATTGGCTCTCTCGTTATAAGCCAACACATCCCAGCGTAGATTTAAAACGTAGGCTGGATGCTGTGGGATGTCATCCATTAATCGATGAATCAAAGGTGGGACGACACACCAAGTTTTTCCTGGATCTGTTGGTGGACGTTCATGCGCTAATAAAAACAGATGTCGACGTTCAGAGGCATCGAGCTTTAGAACCCTGGAGAGGTTATCTAGAAAGGCCGTTGATACGCCTATATCACGTCCTTGTTCTAACCAGGTATACCAAGTTAGTCCGACACCGGAGAGAGCCGCAACTTCTTCTCTACGTAAACCTGGCGTTCGCCTTCTCCCGCCGCTGGGTAATCCAACTTCGTGAGGGGATAGACGCTCTCGGCGGGTGCGCAAAAAAGTGGCAAGTTCTTCGCGCGTTCGTTTCATCGTCCGCATGTTGGTGATCTCTGAGACTATTACTGTAAGTAATAGCATAAAGTGTTAAATTGTAACTGTCTATTGGGGTTGTAGAATAAGTTTTTTATGACTTTGGAGACACAACATGAGTACAGATTCTGCACCTGTAACCAGTGATAATGTTCATTCTCAATCTGCGCCATGGCGTGGTTTATATGTATTGTTATTGGCTGGCTTTGTCACTATTTTTGATTTATTTGTTGT
Organism: Vibrio sp. ABG19; assembly: GCF_029962385.1. NCBI lineage: Bacteria > Pseudomonadati > Pseudomonadota > Gammaproteobacteria > Vibrionales > Vibrionaceae > Vibrio > Vibrio sp. ABG19. The sequence continues at coordinate 2,028,152 of NZ_CP071708.1, forward strand.
TAATATCGCTATTCCTAGTATGCAAGCTGGGTTGGATGCGAGTTTTTCACAGATAGGCCTTATTCTCGCTGGTTACGAATTAGCGTTTGGCGTACTTCTCATTACCGGAGGTCGGCTAGGCGATATGTTCGGACGACGTCGTTTGTTTATATCAGGCATGACGGCCTTTACCTTAGCTTCCGCTTTTTGTGCGATTGCACCTAGTGCGAGCCTCCTTATTGGGGCGAGAGTATTACAAGGACTTGCAGCGGCGCTGTTGTTCCCGCAAGTATATGCCTCCATTCGAGTCAACTTTACTGGGGATGATAGCCGTCGTGCATTTGGTTTACTGGGGATGACGCTTGGGGTGGCCGCTATTGCTGCTCAGGTATTAGGTGGGTGGATTGTCCATGGAAATTTCTTTGGTTTAGGTTGGCGTAGTCTCTTTCTGATGAATATTCCGATTGGAATCATCGCCGTTATTGGTTCTCGGTTTATTCCGGAATCGAGGGCGGCACAAAGGCCAAATTTAGATTGGGGCGGGGTAATATTGGTTAGTATAGGCTTATCACTATTATTAATTCCATTGCTTGAAGGGCCGGACAAAGGATGGCCTGATTGGACTGTGTATTCATTGCTCGGGGCAGCATTGACACTGCTGCTGTTCTATCGTCAACAGGAGCGTCATCGGAAGTTAGGTAAGCTCCCCTTAGTCGATATGTCGCTTTTGTTCCAAAGACACTTTGCATTAGGAACGCTGCTGGTGCTATTTGTCTATTCCACATCTAGCTCATTTTTCTTGAGTTTTGCATTAATGGTACAAACAGGGTTTGGAGTGGATCCATTTATTGCTGGTAGTATCTTTGCACCATGTAGTATCGGTTTTGTTGTCGCTTCTCTAGTTATCCCTAAGCTCATTGTCAGGTGCGGTGAACGAGTAATCGGTGTCGGCGCATTAATTTATGCTGTATCGATAGGTGCTTTGATTTTACAAGTGCATGAGGCTGGGTCTGATTTAATACCAACTCACCTAATTCCAGTTTTGTTTATTGTTGGATTTGCGCAAGGTGCAATAATGACACCATTATTGAATTTGGTCTTGGGGTTTGTTCAAACAAATCAGGCAGGTATGGCTTCTGGAGTTATATCTACTGTTCAGCAACTTGGGGCTGCATTGGGAGTAGCGATTATCGGTATTTTATTTACTAGCGCATTATCCGAGACTAGCGCATCTGTAGAGTTGGCGAATCAGTATTCCTCTGCGTTTGTGACAGGAATGCTATATAACTTTGCTGCAGCGGTTATTGTGTGTTTTCTGCTGATGAAGTTGGTACCGGCGAAGCACTGATGTCGTCTGAGGCCGTAACCGGCGAAGAGGAAGAATAAGTGTGCTATGTAAAATGTGCGGCATAAATTAGAGGCGCAAGATGGATAGAATTACATCGGCCCCACGAATGCTTACTATTGAAGAGAAACAAGAGCTTCGTTGTGATATGGCCGAATCTTCAGTTTGGGACAAAGCAGAACTAAAACGCCGACGAACTGCAAAAAATCAAGAAAAATCAGTGCATGGTATAGATGATGGTATTGAGAAAGGTATCCCTTCTAACTAGCTGTTATTTCGATGTATTTTGTGCTTGTTTATATTAGAGTGGGAGTAGGGCTAGCCATAAATAGCTAATAAAGCCTTTTGTAAATAAATGAAATGCCACTCAGTTTTACTGACTGGCATTTTTTATGGATTTTTGCTTTCCTCAAAACTTTGCAGAGGTATTTGGTTTCTTCGCAGTGATGTTCATTGTGATGCTGGCCGTTTGGCAAATGTAAGTAGTTAAGAAACACACGGGCCGATGATGGTGCCCCGGCCATCATTTCATATACATCAAACCGATCATCATCATCACAGAGTTGAAGACTGATCTTCTGTGGTAATTCTGGACCAAGCCTTGCTAAACCTTATGGTCTAAAAGGGTTCTGTCAGATTAGGAAAAGTATATTGATTCCTTGATCGTTTGTATGGCATCGCAGCAACATACCGTTATATAGGTCTTATTCTTCCTTTCACTCATAAATTGCAGAACATGTCTGTATAGCTGCAAATGTTCAACTAGGTTCACAATCTGTCATCAAGAAAAGTCGGTCAATAACTGACTTAAGAAAGTGGTCAGGAATTAAATGCGAAATGATTTCGGGGCAAAGACGTGTCACATTGGATCGTACTGATACACCACTGGTAAAACCAGTTTAGGTTCGCCTCAATGCGGCTAGTTCAGAGTAGCGATTACCCAACTTAAAGCCGAATGGCTTGCCTTTTGTACGCAAATGAAAATAATTAGCATTATCACTATTAATGTGTACTATAAGCATGAAAAATGGTTCTCCATCTAACATTTAAATAAACTAATAACATAGAGATTTACGTATGAAGTTTAAATTACTAATTGCTGCTGTGGTTACTAGTCTGATCTCATGGTCAGTTCAGGCTGAAATAAGAACTATTGAAGATGTACTGGGCCGCGAAATCAACATCAATGTACCAGCAAAACGTGTTGTGCTTGGCTTTTACGCTGAAGATTACATAGCAGTCGGTACAGATAAAGCGTTGGACAATATCGTAGGTATTTCTAAAGATACTTGGCAGGTATGGCGACCAGCGAGTTGGAAGCAATACGTCGAAGTACGCCCAGACTTAGACAATATTGTCGATGTCGGTGAGGTAGAGGCACAAACATTCTCAATAGAAAAAGTTATCAGTTTAAAACCGGATGTTGTTGTACTGGCAGACTGGCAATATAAAGGTCTTGGCTTTGATATAGACCGCTTAGAAGACGCGGGAATTCCAGTGGTCGTTTTGGATTACAATGCTCAAACTTTAGAGCGTCATATTAAAAGCACTTTAGTTATTGGCGAGCTTACCAATCAAATCGCACGATCCAAGCAGATTGCAGACGAGTATCAATCAGCGATAGAAGATATTCAATCCCGGATTAAAAAATCTGGCCGACCTAAACCACGTGTTTACGTTGAGTTTGGTAACAAAGGGCCATCAGAGTATAGCTTCACTTATGGTAAAAATATGTGGGGAGCAATGCTTGATTTGGCCGGAGCAGAAAATATTGCTGCACCATTTGTTGAGTGGTGGGGGCCGATTAATCCAGAGCAAGTAATAGCATCTAAACCAGAGGTTATATTCATCGCAGGTACGGAAAACGTAAAACAAAAAGATGCGATGACAATGGGGGAAGGCATCTCCCATGAGCAAGCTCAACTTCGCTTGGCGGGCTTTTCCCTGCGTCCGGGATGGAGCTCTTTACCTGCTGTGAAAAATGGTAGGATTCACGGAGTTTATCAAGGAGCTTCTCGAAGTATCATCGACTACACCATGATTCAGTATTTGGCAAAATCCCTGTACCCAGGGCTATTTGAAGATCTACAACCTGAGAAAAACTATCTTAATTTCTATGAGAAGTATCTGCCTGTTAACCCTCATGGGACTTTCACGATTGATTTAGATGGAACATCTCTATGACAGAGTTAGAGTTGCGGAACAACAGCAAACACATTTTTCGCCATTCTACTAAGCTAGTGTTCGTTATCTTGTTTATGCTCACTTCACAAGCTCAGGCAAAAGAATGGACCATAAAAATGTTGAATTACGCGGGCAATGAATCAATGGTATTTGAACCTGCAGTGATTCAAGCTGAGGCTGGAGATACCGTGGTTTTTATACCTGAACATTCCGGTCATTACGCACAATCGTTTATTACACCAGCAAGTACAAAGCGTTGGCAAACACAAATGGATAAAAGAACGACTGTAAAGTTAGCAACCGAAGGTATTCATATCTACTACTGTCCCCCTCACCTAATGATGGGGATGGTGGGAATGATCCAAGTAGGTCGAGCAACAAACCTAGACAAAGTAGAAAAGAAGCTCCCTAGCTTAAAAGCCAAGTCACATTTAAAGCCACAGAGAGTTGATTATCTTCTGGAAAACATCCGTAAATAATAAAGAATATAATAACACTCAAGTCCAAGTTAACGCCCGTAAATAACAGGCGAGGTAAACCTCGCCTGTTGCCTTCATTGTTTATTTCACTATCAATATACCTCGTAATATCGGTTTTTTGTTTTTGACTTAGTCATATTTTGGCAATGTCTGGCAACGCCAAGCACGGTTTGACCGTGGTATTTTGATGGGTATGATTCATCGGTAATGTAAGAAGAGAGGAAAAGAAGATTGAAATGAGCGTGAACAAACGGCAACGGATATTTATCCACGCTCATGTCGATTATCTAAAGTAGGAACTCCACTGCTTCACTCTCTTTCCAGCCATAGCGTACGGCTTTGATATAAAGTTTCTTTTCACTTTGATTTGGTAGGAAACTTCTGTTGTAAACATGCCATGTTTTATTGTCATAACTATATCCAATAGAAGCACCTCCGGTACGAGGGGTTAAGAATATTTTTCCTGTGACTTTGTCAAGCTCAGCAACGGGAGGCAACGTGGTTTTTTGGGTTCCATCAGGGCTAGATAAATCAGCAATGAGTGTTTTTTCATCGATCAAGTTGGTGTCAGAGCCAATATTTCGCCATTCATCCATTACATTACGAAAACGGTCCAGTGTTTCTTTATATTTAGGATCAGACGCTAGGTTGTTTAATTGCTCAGGGTCTGCGTTCAAGTCATAAAGCTCTTCGTCAGGTTTCGCGGTAAACCAGATTTCTTGATCTGCTGTCAAAGTACCATTTTTATGCCCTTGGTTTAGGTCATCAACAGAGCTTAAATAATCGCGAAATTCGACCGTCGCACCATTTGGGTTATGAGAAAAATTACGTACATATTGGAAGTCATTGTCTTTAACAAAATAAGAGCGTAGATCTGCCAAATCCATACGAGCACGATCTGAAAACGCGTATTCTCGCTCTTTAGGATTATCGTCAGATAAATCGATACCATTCATGTAAGGCAGTGATTCTACCCCCGCATAACCAAGAACAGTCGGTGCTAAATCTTCGAAAGAAACCAAACGGTCAACTTCTTCGCCATTCTCTGGCATCCAATCAGGCTTGTATTTATCAGGTACATGCATAATCATTGGCACATGCGTTCCTGAAACAAACCCCTCGCGTTTGCTCCTCGGTAAACAGTCGCCATGATCGGTTGTGAATATAAAAATCGTATTATCCCATAATCCATCTTCTTTCAAATCGCTGATAACATTCCCGATCTGAGTATCCATTATCTGAATGTTTTCATAAAATCGAGCTATTTCATCTCGAGTTTGTTGCGAGTCAACAAGGTATTTCGGCAATTCAATCTTGCTAGAATCTGGAGTTTTATACGTGTATTGAGCGCGAATTTTCTCTACCAACTGCTGCATAGCACGGAACTTTTCGGGAGTACGCTCAGGAGTAAATAAACCCGATTCGTGAGTGATCATTGGGTTCAAATTAATATAGAATGGTTTATTTTGAAGATCATGCTGCCGCCATGCAGAGGGTACTAGGAAATCGTTAAAATTCTTCGCGCTTCCATTCGCATCCCAAATAGTAAATGGTCCAGTATCAAAAGCACCGTTTACAAACTGATAATCTGTCTTTATATCGTTGTATGTAAAATAACCATTCTTGCGCAGTAACTCAGGGTAGGCTTTCACATATGATGGCGGCACACCGGCGTACTTCATTTTTGAGGTTCGCATGTGTTGAAGTCCTGTTTTATGTTGAGGTGCACCGGTAATAAGACCAGCGCGAGAAGGGGCACTTACCCCTGCCATCGTATAAACCTGATTAAACCGAACTGACTCTTTCGCCAAAGCATCCAGATTCGGGGTTGTCGCAATCTCGTCACCGAAAGCCCCTATTCGAGAGCTCATATCTTCGGCAATTATAATAACTATATTTGGACGTTCACTATTTATTTGCGGTGTGTATTCATTTGCGTATAGCTGGCCACTAACGGCTAGCGTGATCAATGATGGAACTAAGATATTCTTCATGAGATATTTTCACCTTTATAAAGTAAACAGAAACATCAAAGAGCTTGCCGATTTAGGCTATGTTTGAACCTCGTTATCGGCAGTATTTTTAGTCATAAAAATGATCTTTAAATTTGGCCTTAATTTTTTAAAAGTCTTGTGAATAATTTTCATAGAGTGTGACAAATTAACCAAGTTCCGATCGCGGAAATAATGGCTATTCGGTTTTCTTTTACACATCGGTATTTATAATGCAGCCGGTATTTATGTCGGTCTGAATATTTTTTACAAAGTTACGGTCATCATTGAGACGCTTAATTTTTTCGATATTCACTACCGTCAATGTAGTGAACTCTACTTTGTATTTTCATGGGCTCAGATTTTTTTAACTCCGAGTAAAAAATATACTAAAATGAGCTGAGAATCCGTATGATTCGTCGACATAAAAATGGGAAAGATAAATACAAACTCTAACAGCAATACCGCCGGTTATACCCTACTACTGGTAACAATCCCGTTTCATAATCGAAAAAAGCAAATTTTATGTATAAAAAAACCTGACAGGATTAACTTCATACTCAATACGTTAGAAGTTAATCCTGTCAGGTTTTGCTCGCTTTCGCGATAACAATCCGTTTTAAACTCATGTTTTTTATTTGAGTCTGATAAACGATGATTCGTTATAACGCTTCTAAAATAGCTTGCTTAAATGTCGTGAACAACTAGCACAACTCTCATTTGTGATTTAGATCTAATCTCTTCTCAAAAAGCAATCTGTGAATCCCATATTACGCTTGCTGTTCGGACGGTCTTGTAAGAATTATCCGCTCTCACAGCGACGAAATCATGGTTTCTGGCTCACTGTTGTCGTTGAGGAGCAAAAGGAATGTACGATGAAATTATGTTCTCTGCACAATTTAAGAGCATGGTATGCGTATTGTGCACATGAGTTATGCAATCACTTTTCGTATGAATTATTTTTGAAGTTTGTGGTTTTTCTTTATCTTATTGATGATGTTGGTTTTTTTATTTAGTTTTTCTTTTTTTAACCAGATGGTCAGATTTTTGCTATCTGTATGCCACCGATGCATTCTGCTTGCGGCAGGGCACGGTGGGGATAATTGAAAAAACCTACGTAAAGGAAGACGAATTGATGAAAACCAGACACGCAGAGACAACTTTGTTGATTGGCCTGTGCAGTGCCATGACTACTTCAACGGCTTGGGCTGAAATGAAATGGCAGGATTTCAGCCTGACTTATCTGAACGGCAGTCACTATGAAGTGGGCGATAAAGATCGCCAGGTATTTACCTTTGAACATGCCAGTGGTCATAACTGGGGCGATACTTTCTTCTTCATGGATCGGCTCAAATGGGATGACGGCACCACTGAAAACTACATGGAGTTTTCACCGCGCCTGAGTCTGAGTAATCTGTCCGGCAGTGAGCTGTCATTTGGTCCGGTTAAGGATGTGCTGCTGGCGAGTACCTGGGAGTCTGGGGAAGGGTTTGACAACCTGCTATATGGTGTAGGCTTTTCACTCGATGTTCCCGGCTTCAAATATTTCAATATCAACCTTTATAAAGCCGATAACGATAATAATGATGACGATGAGCAGCTGACCTGGACCTGGGGCCTGCCGGTGACGATTGCGCAAGAAGAGTTCCTGTGGGATGGTTTTCTTGACTGGTCGTCCGCCTCGTACACTAACAAGGCAGAGATGAATTGGACCTCACAAATCAAATGGAATGCCGGTAAACATCTCGGCCTGGAATCACCTTTGTATCTCGGTATCGAGTATTCGTTCTGGAATAATAAATTTGGTATCGATAATGCCAATGAGCGCAACGCTTCGTTATTGGTTAAGTGGCACTTCTGAGCCTGGCGGTTGATTCTGATTGTGACCAAGCCCATGTTGTCATGGGCTTGTTGCTTTGAGGCTCTAGGAACAGACAGTAACCAGCGTGACACAACAACCCGATCAGCGGCGAAATATAACTTGCTTGGTGTAGATAAACCCAAGCAGCAGGCTGAGCAGGGAAGTGGTCACCAGGGTCAGCACTGGTGGCAGTACCAGTTGATCGGCCAGCCATCCGTTGGCCAGAGATAGCAGGCCCATAAATCCGAGAAACAGGAGATAGCGGCCCCCGGTCGCCTGAGATTGAAAGGTAAAACGGGCGTTGGCAAAAAAGCTGAAACTGGCGGTCAGTATAAAGCCGGTTAGGTTGGCAACTGCCTGGCTACTGTTCCACCCGTAGACACACAGAACAAAGATCCCCCAGTGAATGACGGTATTCACTATGCCGATCGCGCTGTATTTGGCAAAGAGTTTAAGCATACTGCATTTTTGGCTATCGTCACCGAGGTTGTGAGTTGTTCTGTCAGTATTTGTGTTGCAGCGCTGCAGTGCAATGTCATTGAGATCAGAAAGTGATCCTCCGCCACTGTTCTGACCCTGTGTGAGTACATCATCAATTGTCTTCATTTATGTTAGTGCCAATAAGCAATCCATTGCTGTTATCTTTATGGATAATATAGAACGCTGCTCCGTATATAGGGCAGGCGACGGTAAGTGAAAATACAGAAACGAGTTATGAGTACGGCACTGAGTAATTGTTCCAACTCGATTGTAATTTAACGTTCTGTTTTATAACAACTTTTAATTATTTTTTCTGATGTTGTAGCTTTTGGTTTTAAGTTGCTCAATAACTATATATATGAAATCTAAGTTTGCATAAATAAAATCTATCTTTTATTCTTGTGGCATTTAAAATTCGCGCGCAATTTTTATTCACATTTTTGAAGGTAACTTTGATGTCTACTAAATTAGCTAACCCAGCACCGCTTGGCCTGATGGGATTCGGCATGACGACTATTCTGCTTAATATTCATAACGCAGGTTTCTTCCCGCTGGATTCAATGATTCTGGCTATGGGTATTTTTTACGGCGGTCTGAGCCAAGTGATTGTTGGCATCATGTGCTTTAAACGTGGTGATACATTCGGTACGACGGCGTTTACCTCTTACGGTCTGTTCTGGCTGACTCTGGTTGGTCTTATCGTGATGCCAAAAATGGGTCTGCCTGCAAGCCCGGCTTCTTTCATGGGCTGGTACCTGGCACTGTGGGGCATCTTCACTGGTTTTATGTTCATCGGTTCACTGTGCTACCCGGTAGCGAAGCAAGTGGTATTCGGTTCTCTGACTATCCTGTTTGCTCTGCTGGCGATTCGTGACTTCACCGGTAATGAATTCATCGGCATGATTGCAGGTTTCGAAGGTATCTTCTGTGGCGCGAGCGCAGTGTACTTCGCAATGGCACAAGTACTGAACAACGAATACGGTCGTGTGGTACTGCCAATCGGCGAGAAGAAAAAAGCGTCAGCGCCTGCTGCGCAAGAAATCACTGCATAAGCGCTGACACGAGTGCGGACAACAAGCTGGCCTGGTGCCAGCTTTTTTTATGCCTGCGGTTTGATAGCTTGGTTTAAATCTGCTGATCAATAGTCTAATCCGACTTATTAACCCGTTTCATTCCACTGACTCATTGGTCTCATCCCGGCCGAAAATGATTTGCCCCTACTAAATTTGCGGTTGTTTGTTGATGGTTAAATGATAGTTTGATGAGTGTTTTATAAACACAACAATTCTATTTAAAAACTACAACAGGAATGTATCACCATGCTACGGATTATTACTCAGCTCTTCCCGCTTTGGGCCGTGCTGTTCTCTCTATGGGCGTATTTCTCTCCCGTATTATTTGTCGACCTGAAAAGCCAGATTGTCCCTTTACTGACCATTATTATGCTGGCCATGGGCCTGACTCTGAAACCGAAAGATTTCCTTAATGTTGTCAGCAATAAAAAGGCGATTGGCGTCGGGCTGATTCTGCAGTTTAGCGTGATGCCGTTGGCGGCGCTGCTGATCAGTCTGCTGCTCGGTTTCGATCCGGTTCTGACTATAGGTATGGTGCTGGTGGGCAGTGTGGCCGGCGGTACCTCATCCAACGTGATGTGCTATCTGGCCAAAGGCGATGTGGCGCTGTCGATCACCATGACGTCTATCTCGACGCTGCTCGGCGTAGTACTTACCCCGTTGCTGGTCGAGCTGCTGGCGGGACACAGTGTGGATGTGCCTGCGATGAGCATGTTACTCAGCCTGATTAAAATCGTGCTGTTGCCCGTGGCGATTGGCCTGCTGATCAACGTTTTCCTCCACTCTGTTACCGAAAAACTGGAACCTGTCCTGCCTTTGATTTCTATGGTGGCGATTGTGATGATCATCGCTATCGTTGTGGCACTGAATGCTGGCCAGTTACAGACAATTGGTCCTATCGTGGCGCTGGCAGTGATCATGCACAACAGTTTGGGTATTACCGCGGGTTACTGGGTGTGCCGGGGGCTAGGCTTTAATGAGAGTATTTGTCGTACGGTCGCCTTTGAAGTCGGTTTGCAGAACTCGGGTCTGGCGACGGCTCTGGCGATGAAATTCTTTACCCCGGCTTCAGCCGTGGCCGGAACGATTTTCTCCATCTGGCACAATCTTTCCGGCTCTTTACTGGCAGGATACTGGAGCAAGCGAACGTCTCAGATGAGTGCTCAGCCTGACGCTGAAAGTAGCCGTTAGCCCGCCGCGGATCTCATATTCAATCATGACAATAAGAAGGCTTCGGTCTTCTTTTTTGTTTCCTTTTTTTTATCGGCCAAACTTTTAGTCAATTGTTCGTGCACGTACATATAGATGATAATGGTCGATGGTTACAGGGTTTATACGGTGATATGACTCAGGTTGAGCATGTATTGGTAAAAAATGAGATCCAATGCCCGTAAGTAGTGCGCTTTGCGCGATTATGGTTTGCTTTGCTGCCCGCAGAATTAACTTTTTAGTTATTTGCTTAGCTTTTGGTTTGTGATGGAAAGTTGGGCAATGGTTATTATCAATAGCATTGATAGCGAATGAATCGCGACGAATGACAGGGAAGGGACACCATGAGCAGCACACTATCGAGTTCACTTGATGCTGAAGTAGCATCAGGCCAAGTTCAGCAAGCCAAGACAGCAGATTCACGTAAAGCCATTTTCGCCATTTCGCTCGGCAACGGACTGGAAATGTACGACTTTACCGTATACAGCTTTTTTGCCGTCATTATCGGTGAGTTATTTTTCAATGTCGGTGGCGCTGCCGCAGGTTTACTGCTCTCGCTCGCGACATTCGGGGTCGGTTTTGTCATGCGACCGTTGGGCGCGGTTATGATCGGTAACTATGCCGACAAGTATGGCCGTAAAGCGGCGCTGACCCTGACTATTACCCTGATGACCGTCGGAACCGGGATGATCGCGCTGACGCCGACCTATGAAAGCATAGGGATTGCTGCCACGATTATTCTGGTGGTAGGGCGTCTGCTGCAGGGGTTGTCGGCGGGGGGAGAGATTGGTACTGCCTCTGCGGCCTTGATGGAATCGGATAACTATCAGCGGCGCTGTTATATGGTGAGCTGGCAGATCGCCAGTCAGGGCGCGGCTGCCCTGGTCGGGGCTCTGGTCGGTTTTGCCGTCAACGGGCTGTTGTCAGCTGAAGAGGTACATAGCTGGGGCTGGCGTATTCCGTTTGTACTGGGCTTGTTGATTGGTCCGGTTGGCTGGTACATCCGTCGTCATCTCAATGAATCCCATCAGGCTGACCCAAAAGCGCAGGACACTCCGTTCAAGACCGTACTCAGCAAGCAGGGTGGTACCATACTAACCGGTATGCTGATGATTTGGGGTGGCACGGCCTGCATGTATATTGAGGTGTTTTACATGCCGACTTACCTCATCAAAGAGCTGGGTTATTCCTCGACCACGGCCTTTGCCGTCGCTGTCATGGCGGGGCTGATGTTGATGGTGCTGATGCCGGTGTTCGGCAAATGGGCTGATCGTCTGGCGAGCCGAAAAACACTGCCGCTGCTCGGCATGTTCGGTTCCTTCCTGTTTATTTATCCGGCCTTCACGTTACTGGGTGGCGATGCTTCTGTGGTCAAAGCGCTGCTGGTCATTGGTGTGTTGATTGCCCTGTTTGCGTTATCGAATGCGTCACTGCTGGTACTGATCATGGAAGCGTTTTCGCAGCAGTACCGGGCCAGTGGGATTTCAATGATTTACGGCTTTGGTGTAACCGTCTTCGGTGGTTTTACTCCGCTTTTGGTCGCTAGTCTGATTGAGTGGAGTGGTAACAAGATGGCACCGGCTTTTTATCTGATGTTCGCCATCGTGGTCAGCTGCATCGCGATGGGCCGTTTTCCGGCTAAAGCTGTTAAGTCTTAAAGAGCCTTAGTCATAAAGAACCGTAGTCATAACGAACTGTAGTCATAAAGAACTGTAGTCATAAAGCGCCGCAGTTAACATGCTCGCATAAGTAAAACGCTGCACTTAACCCGTGCTGATGTAACCTGAATCCAACATAAGGAAATGACGATGACAGTACCTGAATTCTCTCTGTTGAATGACGCCGACTTTGTCGCCAGTTGCGAACAATTTATCCAGACCCGCCATACCATTCACGCTCACCCTGAACTCGGTGCCGAAGTTCCGGCAACTGCCGAGCTGGTGGCTGGCCTGCTGCGCGAGTGGGGTTATGAGACCCATGCCGGGATCGGTGGCCACGGTGTGGTCGGAGTGCTGAAAAATGGTTCTTCAGCGCGCACGATCGGCCTTCGTGCTGATATGGATGCATTGCCGATTCATGAACAAACCGGATTGCCTTACGCCAGTACCATTGACGGGCGCATGCATGCCTGCGGTCATGATGGCCACACTGCCATCTTGCTTGCGGCGGCATATCATTTGGCGCGTCACCGGTCGTTCGATGGCACGCTCAATCTGATTTTTCAGCCGGATGAAGAGGGATTATCGGGCGCCAAAGCCATGATCGCAGATGGTCTGTTTGAGCGATTTCCGTGTGATGCCATCTTTGCGTTGCATAATATGCCGGGTAAGGCAGTCGGCCAGGCCGATGTACGCAGTGGGGTGTTTATGGCGTCGTCCGATAAAGTGACCATACGTCTGACCGGTAAAGGCGGTCATGCAGCTCTGCCGCATCTCTCCAACGATGTCACGATTGCCATCGGCCATATCATTCTCGGGCTGCAAAGTATTGTGTCGCGCAATATCAATCCCGCGGATCAAAGTATTATCAGTATTGGTCAGGTTTTGGCAGGTACAACACCAAATGTGATCCCAAATGATGCGATGATGACGCTATCTGTGCGCAACTTTAGTGTTGCTAATCAGGATCTGATTGAAAAACGCATTCGCGAAATTGTTGCCGGTCAGTGTCAGGCATTTGGGATTAGCGGCGAAGTGGAGTATTTGCGCCAGGTTCCGTCTGTGCATAACTCGGCTGCGGAAACGCTGGCAGCGCGTGCGGCGGTGCAAGCCGTGCTGGGTGATGACAATGTGGCCGGCGATGACGCGCCGGTCATTCCGGGCAGCGAAGATTTTGCCTGGATGCTGCAGCAGCGTCCGGGTTGTTATTTTACCCTGGCGAACGGATTAGGCGAGTGGCATGGCTGCTCGGTGCATAATCCGGGCTATGATTTTAATGATAAGTTAGTAACGATAGGTGCGGCCTGTTGGGTCCGGTTGGTCGGTGATTATCTGCGTGCAGATTAATACCGGCTTACTATGGCTGAGAACAGGGCGCCATTAGGTAACAGGACGAGATGAAATTACATCAGATTAAAGCCTTTCTGGCGGTCAGTAATGCCGGCAGCCTGAAAACGGCCGCCGAGCAGTTACACCTGACTCAGCCTGCTCTGAGCAAAGCGATTAAAGAGCTGGAGCAACAATACGGGGTGGCGCTGTTTGAACGTACTTCCGGCGGTCTGACACTCACGCCTTATGGTGAGCGTCTGCTCGGCTATGCCCGCATGATGAACGAGACTGCACGGCGTGCCAAACAGGACATCGATACCATGCGCGGGGTATCCAATTGCAGTATTACCATCGGCGTAACGCCGGTGGCGTCTTTGATCAAATCGCTGACCACCAGCCTGAACGCATTTATGCAGCGTTATCCGGAAGTAACGCTGCGTATTATTGAACTGCGTCCGGCGCCGTTGCTTAATCAATTGCGCCAGGGTGGGGTTGATTTTGCCATTACCTCGCAGATTCCGGTGATAGACAGCGCTTTGGAATGGCAGGCTATCTGCCGTATTCCGAATGTGGTCGTGACGCGCAAGTCGCATCCGCTGTGCAATACCCGCTCGCTGCGCACATTGCACCAGAGCGAATGGCTGACACTGGATGCGCCGGATGACCCGAATACTTATCACCATCAACTTTTTTCGGTCAACGGTTTACCTATCCCGTCACGCATTCGTGAGTGCACATCAATGACACTGGCCCGTGCTTTGATCCAGACTGCTGATTTTGCCGCGCTGTTTTCGGTCGAATCGCTCGATCTGGATTATATCAAGAACGAATTTGCGGTGGTGCCGCTGCTGGACAACATTCCTGACAGTGTGATTTCTATGGTGCGTCCGAAGCGGGAAATTATGACTCAGAGTGCGATGACGCTGTTTGATACCATCTTGCAGGACATGCGCGATATTTATCCTGACTTTAATCACTCATAGCGGTCTCGATCCAATAAGAAAGGGCCAGCATTGCTGGCCCTTGGTTTTGTGTAATCCACTGCTTTTATTATTTTAATCAGCTGTTATCAGATTGAAGTTTCTTGTGCTGTTTCCGAGCTGGCTTCAACTGCTGTATGCGGGGATTTACCCGTTTTACGCTGATATTTCTCTTCCCAGTAAGTCGCATTCTTGATGCCCAGTTTTACCGGGTTGAAGATGTACTCATCCACACCCTGTTTTTGCTGATCTTCGTAATCTTTCAGCGCCGCCATGGTTGGTTTGGCGAGGAAGAAGATGATCAGAATACCGATGATGTTCAGCCACGCCATCAGGCCAACACCAATGTCACCCATTGCCCAGGCCAGGTTAGCCGTTTTCACCGTGCCGTAGAATACCGCCGCCATGATGGTGATTTTCAGGATGAACATCAGGCCGTCAACTTTAAAGGTACGACGGATGTAGGCGATGTTGGTTTCTGCAATGTAGTAGTAAGCCAGAATGGTGGTAAAGGCGAAGAAGAACAGTGCAAAGGCAACAAATGGTTTACCCACGCCCGGTAGGGCGGTTTCGATAGCGGTCTGAGTAAAGACCGGACCGTTAGCACTGATATCTGCGGCCAGGTTCTGAACCAGGAACACACCTTCTGCGCCGCCGTGTACGTTGTACGCACCCGTGATCAGAATCATGAACGCTGTTGCTGAACAAACCAGCAGGGTATCAATGTAGATAGAGAATGATTGCACCAGACCTTGCTGAGCCGGGTGCTCTACGCTTGCCGCCGCCGCGGCATGAGGACCTGTACCCTGACCGGCTTCGTTCGAGTAAACACCACGTTTCACACCCCAGCCAATCGCCGCGCCTACACCTGCCATAGGTGTAAAGGCATCGCCGATGATCATGGCAAAGATACGTGGTACTTCACCGATGTTCAGCAGAATGATCACGAAAGCGGTAATGATGTACGCCAGAGCCATAAATGGCACCACGATCTGGGTGAAACTGGCAATACGTTTTACGCCACCGAAGATGATGAAGCCAAGCATGATGGCAATCACAGTACCGGTCAGAATTTTTGCAAAACTGAATGTGCCGATCGCTGTGTTAATCATGTCACCTGAGCCAAATGCAGCTTCAACCGCATTACCAATACTGTTGGACTGAACACCCGGCAGCAGCACGCCACACGCGAAGATGGTCGAGATAGCGAAGATCCAGGCGTACCATTTCTGGCCCATGGCTTTCTCAATGTAGTAAGCCGGACCACCACGGAATTCACCGTTGTCTTCTTCTTTATAAATCTGCGCCAGAGTGGATTCTGCGTAGGCAGTTGCTGCGCCGAAGAAGGCCACTACCCACATCCAGAATACCGCACCCGGACCACCGAAACCGATAGCCGCTGCTACACCGGCGATGTTACCTGTACCGACACGACCGGACAGTGATACGGCCAGTGCCTGGAATGAAGAAATCCCTTTAGAGGAGCTTTTGCCTGACAATAGCAAACGCCACATTTCAAAGAAGTGACGCACCTGAACGAAACGGGTCAGGATTGAATAGAACAAACCTGCGCCAAGACACAGATAAATCAGTGCCGGGCTCCAGATGATTCCGTTCAGAAAATCAACAAATGACTGCATGAATATTTCCCTGTTATTAGAAAGTTGTGTTAGTTTTTCCGTTCAACATAATAATCTTTTTGTAATTTAAATGTTAACTGATTTGTCTGGGAAAGCGCAGGAGCGTGAGCTAGAGCACGAAATGCTAGGTAAATGTTAAATTAATGGTATGCTTTATTAGTTTTTGGTTAATAAATGGTCGATTGGTGCGTAATTGCTTAATAAAGCAAATGATATCACTATTGATGAATAAGTAACTGGTAGATATGACTATACTTGTCGGTGAGAGAACAGTAGAGGATCGTTCTGCGACGCTAAAATGGCGCCCTATCCGGGCAGATTACGCGGTTCGGGCTGATGTGCCTGAGCAGAAAGCGAGGGAGGCCAGCCACTCAGGCAACATTTTTAACAGACTTAGTGCGGTAAATATGGGGCAAAGTTAACCGGTTGTGCTGCTAAACCGATCAAACACTTCAACAGTTCACCTGGCTGCACCGGCAACCAGGTCAAACGGACAAAGCGACTTAAGAGGCGCTCTGGTAACGGAACACATTGAGGCCCTTAGTATCAATCGCAGCTTCACCACGAGTGACAATGTCGGCCAGCAGATGGGCAGAACCACATGCCATGGTCCAGCCAAGCGTGCCATGGCCGGTATTGGTAAACAGGTTATCGAACTGAGTTTTACCAATAATCGGTGTACCATCCGGCGTCATCGGACGGAAGCCGGTCCAGAATTCCGCCTGATTGAAGTCGCCTCCCTGCGGGAACAGATCGCGTACCACCATTTCGATGGTCTCTTTGCGTGCGGTCGGAATAGACGGATCAAAACCAGCCAATTCTGCGGTACCGGCGACCCGAATCCGGTTATCAAAACGGGTCAGCGCGACTTTATAGGTCTCATCCATGATGGTCGATTTCGGTGCCAGGTCACGATTGGTGATCGGCACAGTCAGCGAGTAGCCTTTGACCGGATAGACTGGAATATCAATGCCTATTGGCTTTAGCAATGACGTCGAGTAACTACCCATAGCGACCACATAAGCATCGGCTTTAAGTAGGCCTTTATCGGTTTGGACACCGACGATCTTATTGCCTTCTTTAGCCAGTGCTTTAATTTGCGTGTTGAATTCAAAACGCACACCGTGAGCTTTGGCCAGCTCAGTCATTTGCTGACAGAACAGGTAACAGTCACCGGTGGCATCATCCGGCAGGTACAGGCCGCCGACCAGCTTGTCTTTGACCGGGGCCAGGCCCGGTTCCTGGGCAATGCAGCTGTCAACATTCATCAGTTCAAAGCGCACGCCGCTCTCTTCCAGCAGGCGCATGTCTTTTTCAATCGCAACCAGCTGTTTTTCATCACGGAACACCTGCAGTGTACCTTGCTGACGACCTTCGTACTGCACGTTATGCTCTTTGTTAAGCTGATTCAGGCATTCACGGCTGTGGTTGGCAATCGCCAGCATACGGGCTTTGTTAACCTGGTAACGCGACAACTGGCAGTTGGACAGCATTTGCGTCATCCAGCCGAGCAGTTTTGGATCCAGCGATGGTTTGATTTTGAGTGGAGCATGCTTTTCAAACAGCCATTTTACCGCTTTTTGCGGAATACCAGGCGCTGCCCATGGTGAAGAGTAGCCGTAAGAGATCTGACCGGCGTTGGCAAAACTGGTTTCTTCTGCGCTGCGTGCCTGGCGATCGATCACCGTGACACTGTGTCCTGCCTGTGACAGATACCATGCTGAGGTTAAACCCACGACGCCGCTGCCTAAAACGATAACTTCCATCATTGACTTCCTATGTGACTGGCTGTTTTTTTGTATTGGGCGTAGTTTCTTTGCTTTACCTTTTGTTAACAATCGATAAAAATTATCACCAGTGTTTAGAAATTCTATAAGCAGGCAATATTGAATACATCGAGTCATCACTCAAAAAAACACAGTGACAGGCTGAAAAGCCAAAGTGTTTCCGCGTTATATACCTTTATGCAGGTCGCTCAGTACCCGAGTTTCAGCAGTGCAGCGAAAGATCTGCATCTGACAACCGGTGCGATTAGTCAGCAATTGTTGCAGCTGGAAGAGCAGTTAGGTTTTAGTCTGTTTGAACGGCATTCGCGCGGTGTCCGTCTGACCGAAGCCGGCCAGACATTATTGACCGTGGTACAGCGCAGTTTTCAGGAAATCGATTCAGCAGTGCAAAGCCTGAGTCAGGGCGATAACCGTAAGGAGATCCGGCTCAAACTGACCCCGTCTCTGGCGTTTAAATGGCTGGTGCCGAGGCTGGATGATTTTTATCGTCACAATCCGGATATTCAGATTCAGATGTTTGCTGAAGGCGCCTTGGTTGACAGTGACCGGCGTGACTTTGACCTGGCGATCGATTACGGTCCGTTACCTTATCCGAAAGCCAACGCCGAACTACTGATGGCTGAATCGCTGCTGCCGGTGATGAGCCCGGCTTATCTTGCCGGACACCCTGATCTTGGTCATACATCCGGCTGGAAAGAGGTGGTGCTGCTGCACGATGCCATGCCGTGGGCTAAAGCGCCGCGCGATTTTGAATGGCTGTACTGGGCCTCGGAAATGGGACTGGAACTGGCGACCCAGCGCGGCCACTTTTTTAACCGTACTGATATGGCGATGTCGGCGGCGGAAGCGGGAGTGGGGATCGCGATGGCCCGGATGGCGCTGATTACCACCGAGCTGGAGAGCGGCAAACTGGTGACGCCGTTTGAGCCCATCGCGGCCAACGCTGGTTATTTTCTCATTACTCATACCGCCAATGAGACCACCCGGGTATTCAGAGACTGGCTGAAACAGCAAATCGGCGCGTAAGGTGCCGTGCGGCTGTCGTGGCGTCATTGGGTGTTCAACCCTCGGTGCTGGTAGTGGAGTGGTGACACGGCCACCGGGAGACGTGCACGCGGTGATTCGAACTTAATCGGCTGTTGGGAGTTATCTTAGCCTTTCGCTGGCAGCGGCCCGCCAGGCTGATGTCGCCATATTTCCAGTTGGACGGAGTCTGTGTACATCGTATTTACGCGCTTGGCCGACACAGCAGCACTCGAGTGGTGAACGGTAACCGAAAACAATAAACGGCAGGCGGGATTTAAAACCCTCGGCGGTAACGGTGTCGGAAGCAATACAATCAAGCGATCTTGCCATGACGCAATAATCTCAATCATTCAGTATCGAAACAGCAGATCCCATCGAATTGGCCATGCACTCATTGTTAGATTCCATCTCGATTGGCCCTTAAACGAGCTATGATCTCTTCTACAGACTCTTTTTTTTCTGGGCATAACACCTTAAGCTTTTTCTGTTTTGCTGGTGGGTGCTTTTTTTCGTTATGAATGGATCTGACTTGCTTTAGTGCTGTGGTTGCAGTCGGGGGATATGCTGGTGCGACGAACCTGTATCTCTAGTTCTAATGCTAAAAGCGTAGCTTTATCTTTGCTTGATGTTTTTAGCGATCGTTTAACTTCACGAAGCCCGTCAAGTAAGTGTCGATGCTCAGAGGGGATGTGATAGCGAAACTGCCAAATGCCAGATTTTGAAATAGATAAATAGCGCATGTTTTAGTACCAAAATGTAGTACAAACAGCCTAATATTGAAGTGGCGAATACAAAAAGGGCGATAACTCAGAGAGTTACCGCCCTTTCCAATCGATTGGTGGAGCTGGCGGGAGTTGAACCCGCGTCCGAAAATCATTCATCTTTGGTACTACATGCTTAGTCGATCTTTAATTTCGCCATCCACCTGCGAACCGACACGCTAATGAATGACTAACCTGAATTATAATTCGCCGTTCATCTCTCAGGTGGGAAAATCCGGGCTAGCGCGTTTGGTTTTGATCCCTCGTTGGTCCCCGTCTTACGTGCGGAAGCTAGGGCGAGAGAGCTCTCAGCAGGGTATTAAGCTGCTAGTGCGTAGTTTTCGTCGTTTGCGACTATTTTTTTGCGGTTTGTTAACGAGGCCTACCGCACCTCGGCATGCACCTCAGACTGCAAAATTCCCGTCGAATCCTGAATCAGCCCCAAGGTTGTAACTCGCATACTACCAGAAAAGTATTGTGTGTCCAGTGGTATACGATTAACTGGTTACTATTAACGCAGGTTATTGCTCTTCATGACGCGTGCTTTCTGGCGTTGCCAGTCTTTGTCTTTCAGGTCATCACGTTTATCGTGCAGTTTTTTACCTTTCGAGACGCCGATTTTCAGCTTGACCCAAGAACGTGACCAGTACAGCGATAGCGCGGTTAACGTCATCCCTTCACGGTTTATACGACCGAACAGGTTATCCAGTTCACGACGCGATAACAGCAGCTTGCGCACGCGGGTCGGGTTCGCGACCACGTGAGTGGAGGCTTGCTGCAGTGGCGTGATGGTCATGCCGGAGATAAACGCTTCTCCGTCACGCATGTATACATAACTTTCTGCGATGTTGGCTTTACCCTGGCGAAGTGATTTGACTTCCCAGCCCTGTAGCTCCAGACCAGCTTCGATTTCATCTTCAATGAAATACTCGTGGCGGGCTTTTTTGTTCAGCGCGATAGTGTTGCTACCCGCTTTTGTCTTTGAATTTTTCTTTACCATAGTGGGCGCATTATACGGATTGGTGGAAAGTTAGGGAATGGTTTTCTTTGTGTAGCATAAGGTTAACCGAATCATAGCTCAAGAGGCATTATGCAGTAACTTGAGCTCGCTAAGGGATAAAAGTACAATCAGAGTGGGTACGATATTCCGAACTGAACTCAACTGAGCGGAATATAGGTATAAATAGTTATGTAGGCACGAATTTTTGGTGCAGTTCACGCGAAGGTGAGGAGAAAAGATGAAGCAAGTCAGTCGTTCCGCGTTGGTCTCGTTCAGTGCGGATCAGATGTTTCATTTAGTCAATGATGTGGCGAGCTATCCGGAATTTTTACCCGGATGTTCGGGCAGCCGCGTGCTGGAGACAACCTCAGATAAGATGGTGGCGTCTGTGGATGTGTCCAAGGCCGGCATCAGCAAAACCTTCACGACCTCTAATGAGCTGAGCCATGGTCAGTCGATCATTATGAACTTGGTGGATGGCCCGTTCCGTACTCTCCGTGGCGGCTGGTTTTTCACTCCACTGGATGAATCGGCGTGTAAAGTTGAGCTGAAACTAGAATTTGAGTTCTCAAGTAAAATGATTGAGCTGGCGTTTGGTAAGGTGTTTAACGAGCTGACCAGTAATATGGTGAATGCGTTTACCGCGCGTGCCAAACAGGTTTATGTATAACCGGCTTGTGATTAGCAAGCTTGTGTATACACGGTTTAAGCGAAGAGAGTTAACGCGCAATGAGTATTGAATCAGACATGATCCATGTTGAAGTGGTGTATGCTTTGCCGCATGAGCAGCGTGTGCTGACTCTGGTCGTCAATAAAGACATGACGGTGGAAGAGATCATTCAGACTTCGGGCGTACTGAAGATGTATCCAGAGATTGATCTGAGCAAAAACAAAGTCGGTGTGTTCAGCCGTAATGTGAAGCTGAATGCGACCGTGCGTGATCGTGACCGGATTGAGATCTACCGTCCGCTGCTGGCTGATCCGAAAGAAATCCGCCGCAAGCGCGCTGAACAAGCTAAAGCGGCTGCTAAAGCAGCCCCGGCCACCGGTGGCAAGCCGAGTGCGCAGCGCAAAGCAGAAGAAGCCTGATGATGTGTTAATTTTAAACAACCCGAGTTAACACGGCGCAATAAAAAGAGCTC
The DNA here is from genome assembly GCF_029962385.1 of Vibrio sp. ABG19. NCBI lineage: Bacteria > Pseudomonadati > Pseudomonadota > Gammaproteobacteria > Vibrionales > Vibrionaceae > Vibrio > Vibrio sp. ABG19. The sequence goes on from NZ_CP071708.1 coordinate 2,050,076, forward strand.
GCTTAGGCGAGCTCTTTTGCTATCCGCTATTTGGTGTTGTTTCATCTTCTGTGATGCTTTGACTATCTGTGATTTTTACCTATCCGAGATAGCTTGAAAGCGCCGACTCACGATTTAGTTCAGGCTTTCAAAGAAGTCATCACTGGTTTTAAAATCACCGGCGATATCCATCAGGTTGCCGTCATTATTAAAATTGACGACCAGATTTTTCTGCTCGGTGTCGCCGTGTCCTGGTGTGTGATGGTAGATGTAATACCAGGTATCCGGATAGCCGTTTTCTACCAGCATTGGCGAGCCTAATACGTAGCGTACCTGATCTTTAGACATACCAAACTTCAGTTGATCAACCGACAGTTGCTCAACGTAGTTACCTTGGTTGATATCGATACGATAAACCAGACGCTCAACGACAGAACAGCCTGACAACATGGTCACGGCAAGGGGTAGGGCAACAAGCCACTTGGTTAACTGCATATTCAATTCTACTGCTGATCAAACTCAAAACTGGGGTGATAATAAACAAGCTCAGGGCAGAAGTAAAAACTTCACACTCTCCCTGAGCTTTTTATGACTGCGAATTTTGAATTAGGTTGCAAAGCGTGAACAAAAATTAGCAAATTTTGTCGATTAAGCCGCGATGAGCAGCTCTTTGGCATTGGCCAGCGTCGATTCTGTGATCTGGCTACCACCCAGCAGGCGAGCCAGCTCTGCTACTCGTTGTTCATTATCAAGCTTAACCATCTGGGTTTCCGTAGTGCCGCCTTTGGTGTGTTTAGCGACAAACAGCTGGTTATGACCGCAGCCGGCAACCTGAGGTAAGTGGGTGACACACATGACCTGGGTGGACTCGCCCAGGGTACGCAGCATTTTGCCGACTACGGCTGCCGTCGGGCCTGAGATACCCACATCCACTTCATCGAAAATCAGGCTCGGAGTATCGACTTTCTGCGCGGTAATCACCTGGATGGCGAGCGAAATCCGCGACAGTTCACCGCCGGACGCAACTTTGGCGATTGGCTGCAACGGTTGGCCCGGGTTGGTGGAAACCAGAAAGGTCACTGAGTCAAAACCAAGCGGCGATGGGTGGCCGCCCTGATTACACACATCAATTTTGAATTCGGCTTTTTCCATGCTCAGTTCATGCATGCTCTGGCTGATGAGCTTATCCAGCTCTTTGGCATAGCGGCTGCGTGATTTGTGCAGTTTCTCTGCCACGTTGACCAGTAACTGGTATTTGTTGCCGACTTCTTCTTTCAGCTCCGACATTTTTTCTTCCGAGCAGTCGAGTTGTTCGATTTGCTGCAGCAGATCCTGATGATGCTGATACAGCTCTTCCGGCAGGACATGGTGCTTGCGTGACAAGGACATAATGCGTGAGTAGCGCTCTTCGACATACGCCATGCGCTCCGGATCGACATCGATATTATCCAGATAGGAACGCAGTTCATTGTTGGCTTCTTCGAGCTGAATCATGGCTTCACTGATCATATTTGGCAATACGGCCAGTTTTGTGTCCATTTCAGCCAGTTCAATCAGGGTATGGCTGACGCTTTGCAGCATGCCAAGCGCGTTGACATCTTCACCTTCGTAGAGCAGTTCAATTGCTTGCTGGCAGTTCATCGCCAGTTCACCGCTGTTGGACAGACGTTTGTGCTCCTGCTCCAGCTCAGCGTATTCGTCTTCGCCGATCGCCAGTTCATTCAGTTCTTTGATTTGGTATTCGAGCAGTTGCAGCTGAGCCAGATTCTGCTGGCTGTTTTCTTGCAGCTGTTTTAACTGATTGTTGGCCTGACGCCAGTTTTGGTAGGCAAGACGGGTCTTTTTCATCAGTTCACCGTGGCCGGCGTATTGATCCAGCATCGCCAGCTGTTGTTCCGGCTTCATCAGTTGCTGGTGAGCATGCTGACCATGGATGTTGATCAGCAATTGACCTAGGGATTTTAGCTGAGAAAGTGGTACCGGACTGCCGTTAATAAAGGCGCGTGAACGGCCGTCTTTGCTGATGGTGCGACGCAGAATGCAGTCTTTGCCATCCAGCAGTTCGTTATCTTCCAGCCATCGGGTGGCGTGAATATTATTGTCGAGGACAAAAGCGGCGCTGACTTCGGTTTTTTCTTCACCTTGTCGCACCATGCTGGCTTCCGCGCGGCCGCCTAAACAGAGGCTAAGCGCATCAATGGCAATCGATTTACCGGCACCGGTTTCACCGGTGATGGTGGTCATTCCCTTTGACAGCTCCAGTTGCAGAGCTTTAACAATCGCAAAATTATTTACACTTAGATGAGCCAGCATTTTGTGCACCTGTATAATTGAACAATACTGTATAAGAAAACAGTATATACTGTTTCTTTATACAGTAAAGTTGGTCAGGTGAAATCTTTTGCTTAACCAGAGAGAAAGTGTGATCTGGGTCTCGTATCTTGGTTTTAGAACAATTTACTCGACCAGCCGAGCTTATTTCGCAATACATGGTAATAGCTGTAGTCTTGCGGATGAATCAGTTTCAGCACGTTAGGGCTCTGATAAATATGGATTTCATCTCCAGGTGACACTGGTAGGGATACCTGGCCGTCACAGCTGATTTCCTGCGTGCCCCGATTATCTGGCGAGACAATCAGCTTGATATGGCGCTTGCCGTCAACGACCAATGGGCGGGATGAGAGGGTATGCGGGAACATAGGGACCAGAGTGATGGCATTCAGGCTCGGCGACAAAATCGGGCCTCCGCCGGAGAGTGAATAGGCGGTAGATCCGGTCGGAGTCGAAATGATCAGGCCGTCTGAGCGCTGGGAAAACGCAAAATTGTTGTCGATGTAGACTTCAAATTCAATCATATGAGCGATTTTTCCCGGGTGCAGCACCGCTTCGTTGAGGGCTGCATTCTGGCTTTTCACCTGGCCGTGGCGGTGAATTTCTGCTTCTAGCAGAAAACGTTCTTCTTCCAGATAGTTGCCGGCGAGGACATCAATCAGACGATCCTGAAAATCTTCCGGATTGAGGTCGGTTAAAAAGCCAAGGTTACCGCGGTTGACGCCGATAACCGAAATATCGAAGCGCGAAAGGACACGTGCGGCTCCGAGCATGTTGCCGTCACCACCGACAACGATGCCGAGGTCAGCATGCTTGCCCAGTTCAATCAGACTGGCGAAGTGGTCTCCGGGGATATCGGTCAGGATGTCACGCAACCGATCATCGATAAACACGGACTTACCTAAAGAAGTTAACCAATGGTAGAGATCTTTATGTGTCTGAATTGCTTGTTGATCCCGGGGTTTACCAATGATGGCGATCACTTCAAATGGGTTTTTCATAAGTTTTCCAACCGAATTAGGCTTGAATCAGAATTCTTCATCCCCATAATAAAGGCAAGTTACGCTTTTATGCGAATTTTTGTGTCAGGAAACGAGGGCTTATTGCGGTTTTCCGGTCAAATATTAGACCAGGTCGTCATTATCAGCGACTTACTGAGGAAAACAGTAATAATCTCATAAGCATTTCAACTCCTTAGCACATAAGTGATAAGAGTTCTGGAGATATCATGAGCAACGAAGAAAACAAGATGAAAGACGAAGAGCTGCAGCAAGACGCGGTACAAACTGAAGCGGAAGCCGTAGGCACTGATGCTGATATCGATTGGAATCAAGGCGCTGACTCTGCAGACGAACTTGATGAGAAAGAAGCAAAGATCGCTCAACTGGAAGCCGCTTTGCTGACCAGCGAAGAGCGTGTTAAAGAGCAGCAGGATGCCGTGCTGCGTGCCCGTGCTGAAGTGGAAAACATGCGCCGCCGCAGCGAGCAGGAAATTGACAAAGCACGTAAATTCGCGCTGAGCCGTTTTGCTGAAGAGCTGCTGCCGGTGATTGATAACCTGGAGCGCGCAATTCAGTCGGCTGATAGTGAAGTAGAAGCGATTAAACCGATTCTGGAAGGCGTTGAGCTTACTCATAAAACGTTCGTCGACACGATTGCTAAATTTGGTCTGAAAGAGATCAACCCGGAAGGTGAAGTGTTCAATCCGGAGCTGCACCAGGCGATGTCGATTCAGGAAAGCCCTGACCATGCATCAAACACAGTGATGTTTGTAATGCAAAAAGGTTATGAGCTGAATGGTCGTGTTGTACGTCCGGCGATGGTAATGGTTGCTAAATAAGCATCATCTGCCATAACGGCTATGACAATCAAGTAAAAAAAGAGAGACGAATGTCTCTCTTTTTTTATGCCTAACAGTGCAGTAACTCACTGTTGCGTATGGCTTTCTATTATTAATTGCTAATTAATAATAGAAATAACACTAAAAACAACCGATTAGAGTTTAATACGGGATTGATGGCTAAAAAATGTTCATTATTCTAACTTGCTCAATGTAACATTTTTGTAAACAAATGCTTTGGGTTGTTGGTTTGCTGTGTATGATGCGCGCACGTTTTGCACAATGTGTGACATAAACGGCTGTATAACTAGAAATACTCAACACAACAATCTGGAGTGGAACGATGGATAAATCGCTCTCAACAAAAATCTTTTTAGGTTTATTTGCTGGCTTGGTGCTCGGCACCGGTATTCAGTATCTTTTTTCGGGCGTTGCCCTGTTTGATGTATATCTGCTTGGCGCTGCAGAAGGCGCAGGCGGGATGTTTGTTTCTCTGATCAAATTGCTGGTGGTGCCACTGGTTTACGTATCGATCGTATGCGGTATTGTTGACCTGAAAGACATCTCGGCTTTTGGACGTCTGGGAACCAAAACTTTCGCGCTTTACCTGGTTAACACCATTATTGCGATTACGGCGGCACTGACCGTTGGCATGATTTTCCAGCCGGGGGCGGATGCGAATCTGGCCGGGACGGTTGCGCAGGCTGTTAAGCTGACCACAACAGAAACGCCGGACATTTTCTCGCTGGTGGTAAACATTGTACCGAGTAACCCGGTACAGGCGTTTGCTAACGGTGACATGCTGCAAATTATTTTTATGGCGATTCTGACCGGTCTGGCCATTCAGGCCCTGGACTCTCGTGGTGGCCCTGCGATCCGTACTTTTAAAATGGCCAATGAAATCATGATGAAGCTGGTCGGTCTGGTGATGAGCCTGGCACCATACGGTGTATTTGCCCTGATGACTCAACTGGGTGCGACGCTGGATGCGAATACCTTGTTCTCGGTCGCCGGTTATGTGGCCCTGGTGGTAGTGATGCTGGTGTTCTGGATTTTCGTCTTCTATCCGGTGGTCGTCGGCATGACAACCAGCGTTTCACCGAAGCAATTTTTGCGCGCGACCCGTGAGCAGGTACTGTTCTCGCTTTCGACCGCCAGTTCAAATGCCACCATCCCGGTGACGATGCGTACCCTGACTGAAAAGCTGCAAGTGTCAAAATCGGTAGCCGGTTTCGGTGTGCCGCTTGGCGCGACCATGAACATGTCCGGTGTGTCTATTTATATTGCGCTGGCGACCATTTTTGTTGCCAACGCGTTTGGCCAGCCGATTAACTTGGCCGATATCTTTACTCTGGGTCTGACGATTCTGCTGCTGTCGATTGGTGCCGGCGGTGTTCCGGGCGGCGGTGTGGTGATGGTCGGTGTATTGCTGCACCAACTGGGCCTGCCACCAGAAGGTCTGGCGATTATCGCTGCGGTCGACCGGATCAACGATATGTTCTGTACCTCATCTAACGTGGTGGGTGATACGGCGGTTAACACCATCGTGGCCAAAAGTGAAGGCGCGCTGGCTGCACAACAAGCGGACGGTGAACTGGCAACAGAATCACGCTAAAACAGCGTGCTGCAGAGCGATATAATCTGTTTATATTTCAGAGCGAAGCCTAGCGGCTTCGCTTTTTTATTGGCCAGGAACGGCGATTTGCCACGTCAGAGCGAGAAAAATTAAAACTTTTTTTATTTTGGCCCTTGAAAAGGCTCTTGCCGCCCTTATCTATGGGGCATACGAGAAACAAACATCAACGTTTTTGTTGGTGAGCAGGGTTGAAACCCGATTCTCTACCCCCACATAAGGGGTATAGCAAAACGAACATAGAATTTATTCGGAGATAGCCTGATGGGTAAGATCATTGGTATTGACTTAGGTACTACTAACTCATGTGTTGCTGTGCTTGACGGCGACAAACCTCGCGTAATTGAAAATGCTGAGGGTGAGCGTACAACACCTTCTATTATTGCGTACACAGATGGTGAAACGCTAGTTGGTCAACCAGCGAAACGTCAAGCTGTAACCAACCCAGAAAACACGCTGTTCGCAATCAAACGTCTGATTGGTCGTCGTTATGAAGACGAAGAAGTACAACGTGACATCTCTATCATGCCTTACAAAATCGTTAAGGCAGACAACGGTGACGCTTGGGTCGAAGCGAAAGGCCAGAAAATGGCAGCGCCACAGGTTTCAGCTGAAGTTCTGAAGAAAATGAAGAAAACGGCTGAAGATTACCTGGGCGAGAAAGTAACCGGCGCGGTTATCACAGTTCCAGCTTACTTCAACGATGCACAGCGTCAGGCAACCAAAGATGCTGGCCGTATCGCAGGTCTTGAAGTAAAACGTATCATCAACGAACCGACTGCAGCTGCTCTGGCTTACGGTCTGGACAAACAAGGCGGCGACCGCACTATTGCGGTATACGACCTGGGTGGTGGTACATTCGATATTTCAATCATCGAGATCGATGAAGTTGAAGGCGAGAAAACGTTCGAAGTTCTGGCAACCAACGGTGACACTCACCTGGGTGGTGAAGACTTCGACAACCGCATGATCAACTACCTGGTTGAAGAGTTCAACAAAGAACAAGGCATCAACCTGAAAAACGATCCGCTAGCGATGCAGCGTCTGAAAGAAGCGGCAGAGAAAGCGAAGATCGAACTGTCTTCTGCACAGCAAACCGACGTGAACCTGCCGTACATCACTGCAGACGCGACGGGTCCTAAGCACATGAACGTTAAAGTGACGCGTGCGAAACTGGAATCTCTGGTTGAAGACCTGGTACAACGTTCTCTGGAACCACTGAAAGTGGCACTGGCGGATGCTGACCTGTCTGTGAAAGACATCACTGACGTTATCCTGGTGGGTGGTCAGACTCGTATGCCTATGGTTCAGAAGAAAGTGGCTGACTTCTTTGGTAAAGAAGCACGTCGTGACGTGAACCCTGATGAAGCCGTAGCGGTTGGTGCTGCAGTTCAAGGTGGCGTACTGGCGGGTGACGTGAAAGACGTACTGCTGCTGGACGTAACGCCACTGTCTCTGGGTATCGAGACGATGGGTGGTGTAATGACTAAGCTGATTGAGAAAAACACCACGATTCCTACTAAAGCGAACCAGGTGTTCTCAACGGCAGAAGATAACCAGAACGCCGTAACTATCCACGTACTGCAAGGTGAGCGCAAACAGGCGACTTACAACAAGTCTCTGGGTCAGTTCAACCTGGAAGGCATCCAAGCTGCACCACGTGGTATGCCACAGATCGAAGTAACCTTCGACCTGGATGCGGACGGTATCCTGCACGTATCAGCGAAAGATAAGCAAACGGGTAAAGAGCAGAACATCACTATCCAGGCATCTGGTGGTCTGAGCGATGAAGACATCGAGAAAATGGTTCAGGAAGCAGAAGCTAACAAAGAAGCGGACAAAAAGTTCGAAGAGCTGGCCACTGCACGCAACCAGGCTGACCAACTGATCCACGGTACTCGTAAGCAAATCGAAGAAGCGGGTGACGCTCTGCCAGCAGACGAGAAAGAGAAAATCGAAGCTGCACTGAACGAGCTGGAAACAGCGAAGCGCGGTGAAGATAAAGCAGAAATCGACGCGAAAGTTCAAGCGCTGATGACGGCTTCTCAGAAACTGATGGAAATTGCTCAGCAGAAAGCTCAGGCACAGCAAGGCGCTGATGCTGGTCAGCAGTCAGCATCGCAAGATGACGACGTGGTTGACGCCGAGTTTGAAGAAGTAAAAGACGACAAGAAATAATTCTTTGTCTGAAGGGGCTTGAATTTGTACAATTCAGGCCCTTCATCTTCGACTCTTCCCTCACGGGAAACACGAAGTTCGATGCGGGCGTTGGGGGAAACTCTTACGCCCGTAAATTTGTCGACTTAGTTAAGGATCCTAGGGGCTAGATTCTTTAACTATGTCGATACAAACACCAAGCGGCGTAACCACGTCGTTTGCAGTAACAGATTGGTGACCTAGAACATGTCAAAACGTGATTTTTACGAAGTATTAGGCGTTAGCCGTGATGCCTCTGAGCGCGATATTAAGAAGGCGTACAAACGCCTGGCGATGAAATACCACCCGGACCGTAACCAGGGTGAGGCCAGCTCTGCGGATAAGTTTAAAGAAGTAAAAGAAGCGTATGAGATTCTGACTGATCCACAGAAGAAAGCGGCGTACGACCAGTATGGTCATGCTGCCTTTGAACAGGGCGGTGGCGGCTTTGGCGGCGGCGGTTTCGGCGGCGGTGGTTCTGCTGACTTTGGCGACATTTTCGGTGACGTCTTCGGTGATATTTTCGGCGGTGGCCGTCGCGGCGGCGGTTCTCCGCGTCCGCAGCGTGGCGCTGACCTGCGTTACAACATGGAACTGACTTTGGAAGAGGCCGTGCGTGGCGTTTCGAAAGAGATCCAGGTTCCGACTCTGGTGCACTGTGACAGCTGTGACGGTTCTGGTGCGAAGAAAGGCACCTCGGCTCAGACCTGTGGCACCTGTCATGGCCACGGCCAGGTACAGATGCGTCAGGGCTTCTTTGCTGTGCAGCAAACCTGTCCGACCTGTCACGGTAAAGGCAAAATCATCAAAGATCCTTGTGATTCTTGCCATGGCCAGGGCCGTAAGCAGCAGACCAAGACGCTGAATGTGAAGATCCCGGCAGGTGTGGATACTGGTGACCGTATCCGTCTGGCCGGTGAAGGTGAAGCCGGGGAAATGGGCGCTCCGGCGGGCGATCTGTACGTACAGGTGCACGTTAAAGAGCACAATATTTTCGAACGTGAAGGCAATAACCTGTACTGTGAAGTACCGGTCAGCTTTGCGATGGCAGCCTTGGGCGGTGAAGTCGAAGTGCCAACACTGGATGGCCGTGTGAACCTCAAAGTGCCGGAAGAGACTCAGACCGGTCGTATGTTCCGCATGCGCGGTAAAGGCGTGAAGAGTGTGCGCGGTGGTGCGGTTGGTGACCTGATCGTCAAGCTGGTTGTCGAAACTCCGGTGAAACTGAGCGCGCGTCAGAAAGAGCTGCTGCGTGAGCTGGAAGAGTCTTGCGGTGGCGAAGCGGCTAATAAGCATAAGCCAAAATCGGAAGGTTTCTTCAACGGTGTGAAGAAATTCTTCGACGATCTGACCAGCTAAGCTGAACACATTATTCGTTAAGTTAATCCGGTAACCTGTTAAACCGATAGTGATTAAGTAAAACGATCGTGATTAAGTAAAATGATAGTGATTAGCTTAAAGCGAGAATTAACAAGGCCTGCATTGCAGGCCTTTTTTGTGCCTGGTGATCAGCGCCAGCAGGCAACGGGCTCACGTTCGCCCTGGCTGCTGAGTGTCAGCCGGGTATAGAGCTGTCCGTCGCACCTGTCGCTGTTCTGCTCAGTTTGTGTTTGCGGTGTGGCATAAATCATATAACCACCTTCAGACAGCTCCAGTCCTATCTGATACCGGTTTGGGTCTGATTCGCACAGCAGGCAGTGGCCGGCGTTAAATATCTCCTGGCGGTGATAGCCGTTGCGGTAACTGGTCTCAAGCTGCAACTGAATCCGGGTCATGTCACTCAGAGCGAGGCCGCGGTACGCGCGCTGCATATGGTCAGCATAGAGCGGATAGGTCAGGGCTGAGAGTATCAGCAGCAGTGCCATCGCCAGGATCAATTCGATCAGCGTCATACCCTGAATGTTGCTTTGTCCTCTGTTGCAGTTATTTATTCGAATCATTTCCATCGCTTTTCCTGTCTGTATTCAGACCATTGTGAAACTTGTTAGCCTGATAGCAAGACGGGTTATGGGTTCTCTCTCTGATTGCATGAGGTTCTTGGAAATGGTTCGCGGATTTAGTTTGCTAGAGCTGCTGATAACGGTAGTGATGCTGAGCATTTTACTGACGGCAGCGATACCCGATTTCAGCCAGGTGACCGGCCGGGAAACAATGCGTTCTCTGGCGGGGCAGTTACAGGGCTTCATCCAGCACGCCAAATCCCAGGCTGTACTGCGTAACCGCGATTTATGGGGGCATATTGTCTGGGAGGCTGACAACGACAGTCACTGGCGTCTGATTTTGAGTGACAGCAGCGAACCCGGTAGCGGAGAACGATTAATGGCACTCGATGGCCGCGAGTTCCACGCGCTCAAGCTGAGAGCCACCTTCGCGCGCGACCGGATTCAGTTTGATGGTGTGCGCGGCAAAGTCAGTAACGGCAGTTTCTATTTTCATCCCGACGGTGCAGGGGCTCCGGAGCTGCGTCTTACCACGTCATTTGGTGCCAGCCGGGTGATGGTCTGTGCGCCGGATGGAGAGAGCTATGGCTATCCAAAATGTGATTAATCCGTTTCATCGCGGCCTGCAACGTCAACGTGGTGTAACGCTGATCGAAATGATGGTGGCCTCTTTACTCGGGCTGATGGCATTGTCCGTGACCAGCCAGGTCATGATTAAAGGCCAGGCTTATGTCGCAGAGCGCAGCCAGCAACTGCTGCTGGTGCAGACTATGAGCAGTGTTATGCAGGTGCTGAAAGAGGATCTCTATCAGGCCGGATTTGACCGCGGCGGATCCGTGACTCTGCTGGATGGCGGTCATGTCATCCAGTCGGGGCCGGATGCGGCATCACTGGGTTATGTGTACCGAGTTGCCGAAAATGGTGAGCAGGCTTATCGCAACGTAGTGTATCGCTTTGACCGTGAAGAGGGAGTACTGCGTCTTTGCGAGAAAGCCCAGCCTGCACCGCTCACTTTTCTTCAGGCGTCGGACTCCGGCTGGGGCGGGAATTGTTATTCGCTGTTTGAACCGCGCCAGATCCGGGTTTCAGAGTTTCGGGTCACGACTTGGCGTGTGGCTGGCGGGCAGGCTACCGCTCTGCTCACCGAGGTCAGGCTCAGCGCGCGGCTGACCAGGCAGCCACAGTTCAGTCACAGCCTTTCCTTTCAGCTTTTAACCCGTAACGGAAAATGAGCACGAACGCCAAGGGCATGGTCACCCTGCTGGTGGTGTCACTGCTGTTGATGCTGGCGTTAGTGATGACGCTAGGGCTGCATCAGGCTCTGTTTTATCAAATCAAACGGGCCCACAATGAGCTGATTTCACGCCAGCAGTTCTGGATAGCGGAAGGCGGCCTGGAGTGCCTGTTCAGTATCACTCATCAATCGGGGCGACTGCCGGACAAGGCCAGTATTGCGCTGTGTAATCAGCATGGTTTAGTGCGGTTTGATTACCAGATGGTACAACCGAGCGAATCCGGTCAGCCGGGATTGGTGACGGTCGGGGCCAGTTACGGCTATCGGCGTATACAACGGACTCTGGCCTATGTCGTCGAGGCCGATACTGCTAGCAGTGAAGAGGCAGAAAGCGAGCCGGAGCAACAGCAGAGCATCGTCTGGCAGCCGGGATCTTGGAGCGCACGCTGAGATGGATATTTCGATGGTAAGAGCAGCTATCAGACGGAGAAAGAGAGAATGGCAGCGAGCCGCGTTAGGCGGCGTATAGCTGCCGGGGCGAACGGATTCAGCCTGATAGAAGTCATGATCGCCTTTATCCTGGTCAGTGTTGGATTGCTGGGGCTGATGAGCTGGCAACTGTTTATTGAGCAGCGCAGCGATTATGCACAGCGCAGCGGGCAGGCGCTTGCTCTGGCAGAGCAAAAGCTGACCTGGTTTTATACCCGGGGCGCGCAATCTTCGTTGTCTGAGCTGACGGTCGCGGATTTTGCGCGCGATGTGGTCAGCGGCGAAGAGGTTGCGGGTTCGGATTATCGCTTGGTCTGGAGTGTGACTCTACTCAGCCCGGTACTGAAATCGATTCGGATCGAAGTGATCTGGCGCGATCGACTCGGTGTCGAACGCAGCATAGAGCTAAGTACCCTGCTGTCACGCTATGCGCAATATCAGGCTGATGATGAATGATAAGTGGCGAAACCGCTTGTGGCGAAACCGATGGATTGCCGCGGGGATCATGTTGTTGTGAGTCACAAAAAGCCCGCAGCTGCGGGCTTAGGGGGTATCCGGGGTAACGCAGGGCGATGGTGAAATGCTGACTCACCTTACGCTTTCAGGAACTGGGCGTGGAACGCCAGATGTTCTGAAATAAAGCTCTGGATAAAGAAGTAGCTGTGGTCGTAACCCGGATGCAGACGAATCTGCACGTCTAGCTGCTTGGCCTCTGCTACGGCTTGCATTGTTTCCGGTTTCAGCTGGTCGTTGAGGAAGTTGTCGGCTTCACCCTGGTCGATCAGAATCGGCGTTTTGACCGGCAGCGCTTTCATCAGCTCGACCGCGTCGTACTGTTCCCAGGTCGATTTATCTTCCCCCAGGTAGTGACGGAACGCTTTCTGGCCCCATGGCACTGTCATCGGATGGCAAATCGGGCTGAAGGCTGAAATAGAGGTGTACTGATCCTGGTTTTTCATCCCGATGGTCAGGGCACCGTGACCGCCCATACTGTGGCCGGAAATTGCTTTCTGTTTGTTGACCGGGAAGTGGGCTTCAATCAGTTGTGGCAGCTCATCGACAATGTAGCTGTACATCTGGTAGTGCTGCTTCCATGGCTCTTGCGTCGCGTTGAGGTAAAAACCCGCGCCGAGGCCAAAGTCATAGGCGCCTTCAGCATCATCCGGTACGCCTTCGCCGCGCGGACTGGTGTCCGGGGCAACGATCGCGATACCCAGCTCAGCGGCTTTCTGGAACGCCGCGGCTTTTTGCATGAAGTTTTCGTCAGTGCAGGTCAGGCCTGACAGCCAGTAAAGAACCGGAACCGGATTGGTCGAAGACGCTTCCGGTGGCAGGTAAATCGCGAAACGCATGTCGCAGCTCAGCACGTCTGAGCGGTGTTGATATTGTTTGTGCCAGCCTTCAAACACCTTAGCCTGACTGAGATTGGTGAGACTCATTCTTGCTCCTTGGACAGAGTATTCCGATAGCACAAGGTTGCAGCGCCGTTGGCAGTGCTGCAACCTGATTAATGTGCGGGATAATCCTAAGTCGGGATTATTTGCAATCGACGTAAGTGATTACGCGATTATTTGTCGTAGTGAATCACAGAGCGGATGCTTTCACCTGAGTGCATCAGGTCAAACGCTTCGTTGATCTTGTCCAGTGACATGGTGTGAGTGATGAACTCTTGCAGGCCGAATTCGCCCGCCAGGTACTGGTCTACGATGCCAGGCAGTTGTGAACGGCCTTTTACGCCACCGAATGCGCTACCACGCCATACACGACCGGTTACCAGCTGGAACGGACGCGTTGAGATTTCCTGACCTGCACCGGCAACACCGATGATGACAGACTCACCCCAACCTTTGTGACAGCATTCCAGTGCCTGACGCATCACGTTCACGTTACCGATACATTCGAACGAGAAGTCTACACCGCCGTCGGTCATCTCAACGATCACTTCCTGGATAGGCTTGTCGAAGTTTTGCGGGTTGATGCAGTCGGTCGCACCCAGTTGCTTGGCCAGGTCGAATTTACGCTCGTTGATATCGATACCGATGATGCGGCTGGCGCCAGCCATACGTGCACCGATGATCGCAGACAGACCGATACCGCCCAGGCCGAAGATAGCCACAGTGTCGCCTTCTTTCACTTTCGCAGTGTTCATTACGGCGCCCATACCTGTGGTTACCCCACAGCCCAGCAGACACACTTCTTCCAGTGGCGCTTCTTTGTTCACTTTCGCCAGTGAAATTTCTGGCAGTACAGTGTATTCAGAGAACGTGGAGCAACCCATGTAGTGGTAGATTGGCTGACCGTCTTTGTAGAAACGGGTAGTGCCGTCTGGCATCAGACCTTTACCCTGGGTTTCACGCACCGCGCTACACAGGTTGGTTTTGCCAGATTTACAGAATTTACACTCGCCACACTCTGCAGTGTAAAGCGGGATAACGTGATCGCCGACTTCTACGCTGGTTACGCCTTCGCCGACCATTTCCACAATACCGCCACCTTCGTGACCCAGGATTGACGGGAACACGCCTTCCGGATCGTCACCAGACAGAGTGAATGCGTCAGTGTGACAAACACCGGTTGCCACGATACGCACGAGTACTTCGCCTTTACGCGGCAGCATTACGTCCACTTCTTCGATTTTCAGTGGCTCTTTTGGTCCCCAGGCTACCGCTGCACGAGATTTGATAAATTTGTCTTGTGACATGGAGTGATTCCTTTTCATAACATTAAAGGTGAAAGACGGAGTGCGTGACACCATCAAACTGATTCAATTGTCTGCATCCGGGTCAGAGCGTTATCGCTCGGGAAAGCGACGCCGGAGCGCGAACTAAGATAATCAGTATAGACGCTTCTCAGCTTGTTATAATCGGGGTAAAGTGAGAATGACTTTTACGAATTTGTAATAATCAAACGGTAAGTAATTGTAATTACGATAAGCTTATCGAGATCATCAGGCTAAGTGAGGGGCTATGGCAAGCTGGGAAGGGGTCAATGAATTTGTTGCGGTGGCCGAAACCGGCAGTTTTACTCAGGCCGCGCTGCGTATGACGACCTCGGTTGCCAACGTCAGCCGCCGGGTGGCGGTACTGGAAGAGCGTCTGGGCGTCAAGCTGCTGCTGCGCACCACGCGTAAAGTGTCACTGACCGAAGCCGGGCAGGTGTATTACCTGCAGTGCCGCGCATTGCTTGAGGGGCTGGAACAGGCCGAGCTGGCCGTGACCCAGATGCAGCAGACACCGAAAGGTAAGGTCAAAGTGACCGCACCGGTCACTTACGGCGAGCAGAAAATCGCGCCGCTGCTGCACGATTTTTTGCAGCTCTACCCGCAGCTGGAGTTGGATCTGGTGCTCAGCAACCAGAAGCTGGACTTGATTGAACAGGGTGTTGACGTTGCGGTGCGGCTCGGCCAGCTTGATGATTCGAGTTTTATTGCCCGTCGTCTGAGTAACCGCCATCTGTACGTGTGTGCCACGCCGGAATATCTCGCTCAGTATGGCACGCCACATACCTTGTCGGAGCTCAACCAGCACTATTGTCTGATTGGGACGTATGATCACTGGCGTTTTAAAGAAAATCATCAGTCGCGCTCGATTCGGGTCAAAGGACGCATCAGTTGCAGCAGCGGAGTGGTGTTACTCGATGCGGTGTTGAAAAGTATGGGTCTGGCGCAGTTGCCAGATTATTACGTCTCCGAGCATCTGGAATCCGGGCGTCTGGTTGAAGTACTGCCCAGCTATCGGGATGACCGCGAAGGGGTATGGGCGCTGTATCCACAAAACCGTCATTTGTCGCCGAAAGTACGTTTGCTGGTGGATTATCTCGCCCAGCATTTGCCGGGCTGAAGCCGTCGGGAATTTCACCGCGCAGCGACGTCGCCGGTACAGTGAATTAAGCGGCACAGGAAATTTAATTTGAATATCCGGCCTGTGAGCTTGCTATAATCGCGCTTCACTGACTATTGAGGCCCTCATGACAGACAGCACATTCTCTTTTACTCCCCAGGATGAACTCTTTATGCGCCGCGCGATGGAACTGGCCGCGGCGGCGGAAGCGCAAGGTGAAGTGCCGGTCGGTGCGGTACTGGTTAAAGACGGCGCGGTGATCGCTGAAGGCTGGAACCGTTCGATCACTGCCTGTGATGCGACCGCGCATGCGGAAATTCAGGTGCTGCGCAAAGCGGGAGCGGTGTTGGGCAACTATCGTCTGCTTGATACCACCTTGTATGTCACGCTCGAGCCCTGCCCGATGTGCGCCGGTGCTTTGCTGCACAGCCGGGTAAAACGGATTGTGTTTGGCGCGCCGGATCTCAAAGCGGGCGCCGCCGGTACCGTACTGGATCTGTTCAGCAGTCAGGCGGCCTATCATTACGCCACCGTCGAAAAAGGCTTACTGGAGCAGGAGTGCCGGGCTCAGTTGCAGGCATTTTTTCAACGTCGTCGTAAGGAAATTAAAGCTCGTAAAGAGGCGGAGAAACAAGCGCAGCAGCAAGCGGGTAATGAATAAGTGGTGTCACACCAAGAACTGGTTTGCGAGCTGGCAGAATGGGTTTAATGACCGGAAGCTTGGGTTCAATGGCAGAGGACGGGCTATTGGCAAACATCCACTGGCAGCAGATGTTTGCATTCCGGAGCTCATCCGGACAAGGTTATCTTATCTGCAGAACGTGACCTTGTCCGGAAACTGAGCACTATCCTGATAACTGAACATACGCGCGATGACGGGCCAGCACTTTGCGTTTGCTGTTGGTCATCATACGGCGTCGGCGACTGGCCGAACTGGCTTTATTCAGGAGTTTTGTGTGACGTTTACGTCGCAGCATAAAACACCCTCCTACAACTGACTATAAACAAGAAACCCTGCCACTCTCATCCGCACAGCAAAGTCCGCGGCTTAACACCGCTGGGGGCTGAGAACAAGGGGAGAGGTGAGCAGGAAACCCAAAAATAACAGCTTAATGTGTTGGTGTGACACCGCCATGTCATGCTACCCCGCGTTTGCAGAGGCGTGATCATCCGGGAGCACACCAAGGGGCAGCCAACGGCATTGCGTGTGCTGACCCCTTCCTATGTATGGTTTTTAAGGACAAAAATCAAGTAATTATTGCGAACCGGCTGTTGGCGCGGCGCTGGTTGGCTGCGCAGGCGTGGCTGCGCTCTGGATCGGTGCCAGCTCGTCCTCACTCTCTTCCAGCATGTCATCTTCGGTATCGTCAGGCTCTTCAACGCTGATGACTGCCAGGTCGTCGGTACCTGAGTCATCGTTCTCAAGCTGTTTCTGCTCGACGTGGCCGATGATGCTCTGGTAGTAACGGCGGATGTTCTCCACATAACTCAGTGCTTCGTCCCCGCGTGCATAACCATAACGAGTCTGGGTAAAGTAACGTTTCTGACGCAGTTGTGGCAGGCGATCTTTCACATCCGCCCAGGAATCCGGTGAACCGCCCTGCAGTTTGGTCAGGCGACGCGCGTCCATCATGTGGCCGTAGCCAACGTTGTACGAGGCAAGGGCAAACCAGATTTTCTCATGATCGGGAATTGAATCCGGCACCCGCTCTATCATCCGGCGCAGGTATTCCACCCCGCCACGTACCGACTGTTCCGGATTGAGGCGGTTGGTGACGTCGACACTACGCGCGGTCGGCAGGGTCAGCATCATCATGCCGCGTACCCCGGTCGGTGATTTGGCATTCGGGTTCCAGTGTGATTCCTGATAGGCCAGCGCGGCAATCAGACGCCAGTCGAACTCTTCCGAATATTTCTGGAACAGCGGCATCCATTTCGGCAAGCGGCTATCCAGAGCACGGATAAAGGCACGGGTATCGACATAGTCAAAGCTGCCGATATGACCGATGTATTTCTCTTCCAGAGAGGCCAGACTACCGGACTGTTTCAGGTTACCGAAGAACTCAATCATCATGGCGTACAGGCTTTCGTCATCCGAGCGGCGCATAAACCAGGAAATTGGTTGATCTTCGGTTAGCTCAAATGCCGTCGCAATATCGGGATAGATACGTTGGGACAGTGAAATCTCGACCGAATCGGCCATGGTAAATGGCAGATCCCCCACAGAAACCTGCTTGAGCAGATCATTCACGTCGGCGTTATTATCGACGTGATAGTGAAATTCCGGATAGGTCGCTCTGAGGCTGTTGAGGGTGCTTTCGAAGTGTGAATCATCCACCACACTCAGAATGGGCTGTTCGCCGTTGTTTTCGTACAGTTCGTTCTGTTTTGCCAGCAACTGCTCAATATTACGTGGCCGCCATTCGCCTTTCTTATACACGATCTGCTGCGATACGTAGTAATAAGCAGGGCCGGCCCGGTAATTTTTCAGCCGTTGCTCGGACTGACTCAAACCGGCGGCGATGATGTCTATCTCACCATTTTTCAGGGCCGGAAACAGGCTCGCCAGGCGGTAAGCCGGTTTCATTTCCAGCTTCACGCCCAGTTCGCGGGCAAACTCACGCGCCAGTTCGTAATCCAGACCAGCCGGACCATCGGGACCGATATAGTAGGAGAGCTGATTGTTGAGGGTCCCGACACGCAATACGCCGCGTTCCAGAATATGGTCGAGCTCACTTTTAGGTTCGGAGTCTATCTGGCAGCCGGAGGCCAGTAAAGTAAAGGCGGCCAGCAATACGATGCGACTCAGTGAGGCGAAGGAAAGCTTGGTCATGAATTCGAAATCTCTTACGTCTAGTGTTGCCTTTATACCAAACCCCATCCACTTGGCAAAGTTTTGCAGGTGATGGCTGGAATTTGCGTCTAACATTTGAGCAAATGAGTGGAAATTCAAATTTAAGAAAAAAAATGACGCAAACGGTTGCTTTTGATGTTACGTCACAAAAAAAAATCCTCTATAATGCGCACGCAAACGACAGATGAAATCGGTATGAGTTCAGTGAAAAATGGCCTAATCTGCTGTTATTTATATGAATTCATTCCAATTACATCTTAATCACTTGCATATAAGAGACCTAAGCACATGAGAATTTTGCGTGGCTCCCCAGCGCTTTCCGAGTTTCGAGTTAACAAACTACTGGAAACTTGTCGTGAACAAAACCTGCCAGTGACCGGCATCTATGCTGAGTTTATGCACTTTGCTGATCTCAAAGCCGATCTCGATGGTGCGGAACTCGAAAAGTTAGAGAAGCTGCTGACTTACGGTCCAACCATTCAAGAACATGAACCGCAGGGATTACTGCTGTTAGTCACCCCTCGTCCGGGTACGATTTCGCCTTGGTCTTCAAAGGCGACCGACATCGCGCAAAACTGTGGTCTGTCTCAGGTGAAGCGTCTTGAGCGTGGCACGGCTTACTACATCGAAAGCGAACAGGCTCTGAGCGAAGAGCAGGTTGCGGCGCTGAAAGCGCTGCTGCATGACCGCATGATGGAAGTGACGTTCAGCGAACTGGAAGCGGCACAGGCGCTGTTTACCGTGGCAGAACCCGCTCCTCACACTGAAGTGGATATTCTGGCGGGTGGCCGTAAAGCTCTGGAAGAGGCGAACGTTGCTCTGGGTCTGGCTCTGGCAGAAGATGAAATTGATTACCTGGTGGAAAACTTCACCAAACTGGGTCGCAATCCAAACGACATCGAACTGATGATGTTTGCTCAGGCGAACTCAGAGCACTGTCGTCACAAGATTTTCAACGCAGACTGGACCATCGATGGTGTTGCGCAGGATAAATCTCTGTTCAAGATGATCAAAAACACCTTTGAAACCACGCCGGATCACGTGCTGTCTGCTTATAAAGACAACGCGGCGGTAATGACAGGGTCTAAAGTCGGTCGTTTCTTCCCGAACCCGGATTCTCGTCAGTATGGCTACCATCACGAAGATGCGCACATCCTGATGAAGGTGGAAACTCACAACCACCCAACCGCGATTTCACCTTGGCCAGGCGCGTCAACCGGCAGCGGTGGCGAAATCCGTGACGAAGGCGCAACCGGTATCGGTGGTAAGCCAAAAGCGGGTCTGGTTGGTTTTACCGTCTCTAACCTGCGTATTCCTGAATTTGTTCAGCCATGGGAAAGCGATTTCGGCAAACCTGGCCGTATCGTCAGCGCGCTGGACATCATGCTGGAAGGCCCTCTGGGTGGCGCGGCATTCAACAACGAATTCGGTCGTCCGAACCTGCTGGGTTACTTCCGTACTTACGAAGAAAAAGTCACTTCTCACGCGGGTGAAGAAATTCGTGGTTACCACAAGCCAATTATGATTGCCGGCGGTATGGGTAACATCCGTGACGAGCACGTGCAGAAGAAAGAGATCCCGGTCGGCGCTAAGCTGATTGTACTGGGTGGCCCGGCGATGAACATCGGCCTGGGTGGCGGTGCCGCTTCTTCTATGGCGTCTGGTCAGTCGGCTGAAGATCTGGATTTCGCTTCGGTACAGCGTGAAAACCCGGAGATGGAACGCCGTTGTCAGGAAGTGATCGACCGCTGCTGGCAGTTGGGCGATGCCAACCCAATCGCGTTCATCCACGATGTGGGCGCGGGCGGTATCTCGAACGCATTGCCTGAGCTGGTGGATGACGGTAACCGCGGCGGTAAATTCCAGCTGCGTGACGTACCAAACGATGAACCGGGCATGAGCCCGCTGGAAATCTGGTGTAACGAATCGCAAGAGCGTTATGTACTGGCGGTAGCGGCAGAAAACATGGCCCAGTTCGACGCGATTTGTAAGCGTGAACGTGCGCCTTACGCCGTTGTGGGCGAAGCGACTGAAGAGCGTCACCTGACGCTGGAAGACAGCCACTTCGATAACACGCCAATCGATATGCCAATGGATATCCTGCTTGGTAAGGCGCCGAAGATGCACCGCGAAGCGACGACTCTGAAAGTCAACAGCCCGGCGCTGGATCGCAACGGCATCGAACTGAATGATGCGCTAGAGCGCGTACTGCGTCTGCCGGCTGTCGCTGAAAAAACCTTCCTGATCACCATTGGTGACCGTACCGTAACGGGTCTGGTTGCGCGTGACCAGATGGTTGGTCCTTGGCAGGTGCCAGTGGCGAACTGTGCGGTAACAGCAGCGAGCTACGATACTTACCACGGCGAAGCGATGTCGATGGGTGAGCGTACTCCGGTTGCTCTGCTTGACTTCGGCGCGTCAGCGCGTCTGGCAGTCGGTGAGTCTCTGACTAACATCGCGGCGACCGATATCGGCGATATCAAACACATTAAACTGTCAGCAAACTGGATGTCTCCGGCCGGTCACCCGGGTGAAGATGCGGGTCTGTATGAAGCAGTGAAAGCAGTCGGCGAAGAGCTGTGTCCTGCGCTGGGCCTGACCATTCCGGTGGGTAAAGACTCAATGTCGATGAAGACCAAGTGGGAAGAGAACGGCGAAAGCAAAGAAGTGACTTCGCCACTGTCACTGGTTATTACTGCGTTTGGCCGTGTTGAAGATGTACGCAAGACAGTGACTCCTCAACTGCGCACTGACCAGGGCGATACGTCTCTGGTACTGGTTGACCTGGGTAACGGTCAGAACCGTCTGGGTGCAACCGCACTGACTCAGGTTTACAAGCAGCTGGGCGATAAGCCTGCTGACGTTGACAACGCAGAGCAGCTGAAAGGCTTCTTTGATGCGATGCAGACTCTGGTTCGCGCAGACAAGCTGGTGGCTTACCACGATAAAGGTGACGGTGGTCTGCTGGTGACTCTGGCGGAAATGGCGTTTGCCGGCCACTGTGGTGTGCAGGCCGATATCGCAGCACTGGGCGACGACGCTCTGGCGGCGCTGTTTAACGAAGAGCTGGGTGCTGTGGTTCAGGTTAAGAACGCTGAACTGGATGCTGTACTGGCGACGCTGGCAGACAATGGTCTGGCACAGTGTTCACACGTTATCGGTTCGGTACAAGCGTCAGACCGCTTTGTGGTGGCTTCTGGTGCAGACGTACTGCTGGATCGCTCGCGTACCGAACTGCGTACTATCTGGGCAGAAACCACGCATAAGATGCAGGCGATGCGCGATAACCCGGCATGTGCTGATCAGGAATTTGTTGCTAAGCAAGACAACACTGACCCGGGTCTGAACGTGGCACTGAGCTTCGATGTCAACCAGGATGTGGCAGCGCCTTACATTGCAAAAGGGGCTAAGCCTAAGATGGCAATTCTGCGCGAGCAGGGCGTAAACTCACACGTTGAAATGGCCGCGGCGTTTGACCGTGCCGGTTTCGATGCGGTCGATGTTCACATGAGCGACATCCTGACTGGTCAGGCGGCACTGGACGAGTACCAGGGTCTGGTTGCTTGTGGCGGCTTCTCATACGGTGACGTACTGGGTGCCGGTGAAGGTTGGGCCAAGTCAGTGCTGTTTAATGCTCAGGCACGTGAACAGTTCCAGCAGTTCTTCAACCGTCAGGATACTTTCTCTCTGGGTGTGTGTAACGGCTGTCAGATGCTGTCTAACCTGAAAGAGCTGATCCCGGGCGCTGACCTGTGGCCACGTTTCGTGCGTAACGAATCTGAGCGTTTTGAAGCTCGCTTCAGCCTGGTTGAAGTACAGAAGTCGGATTCTGTATTCTTCGATGGCATGGCGGGATCTCGTATGCCTATCGCAGTATCACACGGTGAAGGTCGTGTTGAAGTGCGCGATGAAGCACACCTGAATGCGCTTGAGCAGTCTGGTACGGTAGCGGTACGCTTCGTGGACAACTTCGGTAACCCGACGCAGCAGTACCCGAACAACCCGAACGGCTCGCCAAACGCGATTACCGGCCTGACAACAGCAGACGGCCGTGTGACCATCATGATGCCGCACCCGGAACGTGTATTCCGTACCGTAGCGAACTCATGGCACCCGGACAGCTGGGGTGAAAACGGCGCCTGGATGCGTATGTTCCAGAACGCGCGTAAGAACCTGGGTTAATCCCTGTCTGTGCAGGCAAACGCCTGACGGATTGATGAAAAGCGCAGACTTCGGTCTGCGCTTTTTTATTGTCATTGTGAAACCCAAACCGCCGTATGAGCAGGCGGTTTGCTACGGTTTTGCGTTTACGGTCGGTTGGTTTTTGCGACATATTTGGTTAACGAGCATAAAAAAAGCGGCCGTGGCCGGCCGCTGATTGTGAGTGTCGGGTGGTTGATAAAGCGCTGTTGTTAACGGAACTGGCCCGCTTCAGGCAGGTAATCAAAGCCGGCGCTTGCCAGACGAGCTTCCAGCGCCGCGCGATCGATATCAAAATACGCCACCAGTTGGTCCAGATCGCCGGAGAAATCATCGCGCAGTTTCATGTTGACAATGCTCATCAGCATGACAGGATCCATGGTTTCGAAATTGGCCAGGTTCATGTTAGTCCTCAAAGTCTGAAATCAGTAAGTTCGCCGCTGCAAAGGCCGCCTTCTCGCGCGTTGCCAGTGGCAGGGAGGTATCTGCCGCCACGTCGTTCAACGCCCGTACCGCGCAGGAAATGGCTTTTGGCACATAAGCCTGATCGCCACTGCCAATCTGGGCATAGAGCTCTCGCACCAGGTCACAACAGGTATACACTTGCATGGTTTTGCCCTCTAAATGGTATCTGTTCTCAATATACACAGAGCCGGGTATGAAGACAAAACCTGAGGTTTGTTTTGGCGCAAGGCTTAGGTGTAAGTGGTGGTTTATTCACCACTGACCTGCTGATTCAGGCGTGCGACCAGTTCGTCGTCAAGGCGCAGCTGTTTGGCCAGCTCATCCAGATAGGCTTTTTCCATAAAATTCTGTTCATCGGCCACTAGCAGAGAGGCAAGGTAGATCTCGGAGGCCTGGGCCGGTGTCTCGGCCAGCAGAGCGATTTCGGCCGGATCGAGCGGTTTTTTCAGCTCTTGATCAATCAGCTGCGCCACACCGGCATCGGCGCCGAGTTCAGTGACGGCCTGGTTAATTTTGCCCATTTCGTCGTCATCAATATGCCCGTCGGCTTTGGCGGCCGCAATCATGGCTTTGACGATCAAGAGCTCATGGCGCGGGTTGTTTTCATCGAAACTGTCTGCCGGCGGAGCGGAAGCGGGCTGATTGGCCTGCCAGTCGTTATACACTTTATAGGCCAGGGCTCCGAGTGCGGCCGCCCCACCGACTTTGAGCGCAGTTTTACCCATCTTCTTGCTCTTTTTCGAGCCCATCAGTACACCAAGCAGACCGCCGCCGAGCGCACCAGCACCAAAGGTGGCGAGCTGGCTTTTATTTTGCGTCGCGGCTTTAGCCTGCTGTGTGCCTTTGCGCACCAGATCAGAATTGAGTGCCTGATTAAGTAGTGATTTCAGATCCATTCCTGTTCTCCTTGCTTGTCTCAGGGCTGGCATTAACTCACCAGATTGCGGATAAGTGTAAGACAGGCAAGATGAATGGCAGATTAATGGGCATAAAAAAAGCTGCCCACAGGCAGCTTTTCCGTCATCGATGTTGCCATCAACCGTCTGGTATTAGGCCAGTTGCGCTTTGATGTGCTCGATGATTTGCTCCATCGCAACCGGAGATTTCTCACCGCTGCGACGGTTTTTGTATTCGAAGTTGCCTTCGTCCATGCTGCGATCGCCGATGATCACTGTGTGTGGTACGCCGATCAGTTCCATATCAGAGAACATCACGCCCGGACGCTCTTTACGGTCATCAAACAATACTTCAATGCCAGCTGCAGTCAGCTCAGCGTACAGTTTCTCAGCCGCTTCCTGAACACGCTCAGACTTGTGCATGTTCATTGGCACGATAGCAACCTGGAATGGCGCAATCGCATCCGGCCAGATGATGCCGTATTTGTCGTTGTTCTGCTCGATAGCTGCAGCGACCACACGTGATACACCGATACCGTAACAGCCCATTTCCAGAGTCACAGCTTTGCCGTCAGGACCCAGCACGTTACAGTTCATTTTCTCTGAATAGTTGGTGCCAAGCTGGAAGATGTGACCTACTTCGATACCGCGTTTCAGTTGGATGGTCCCCTTACCACATGGGCTTGGATCACCTTCTACCACGTTACGCAGGTCTTCTACACGACCCAGTTCTACGTCACGACCCCAGTTAATACCGAAGTAGTGTTTACCGTCGATGTTGGCACCACCGGCGAAGTCACTCATCACAGCCACGCTGCGGTCAACGATGCATGGCAGTTTCAGGCCAACCGGACCCAGTGAGCCAGGACCTGCGCCAACCAGGGCACGTATCTCTTCTTCGGTCGCCATTTCCAGCGGCGCAGCCACTTCTGGCAGATTTTCCGCTTTGATTTCGTTCAGCTCATGGTCACCACGAACCAGCAGGGCAACGATTGGCGCATCAACAACATCGGACGCTTTGAAGAACAGCGTCTTGATGGTTTTTTCGATTGGCAGACCGTGCTGGTTCACCAGCTCCGCGATGGTTTTCGCGTTCGGGGTGTCAACCAGAGTCATTTCCAAAGTGGGTGCATCCGCCGCATCCGCAGGCGCCAGCGCTTCGGCTTTTTCCAGGTTCGCTGCGTAGTCAGATTCGGTTGAGAACGCAATCAGGTCTTCGCCGCTTTCTGCCAGTACGTGGAACTCTTGAGAGCCGTTACCACCGATAGCACCACTGTCTGCCAGCACAGGACGGTAGTCCAGGCCCATACGGTCAAATGCTTTGCAGTACGCATCGTGCATGGCATCGTACGTTTTTTGCAGGCCGTCTTTGTCGATGTCGAAGCTGTACGCGTCCATCATCGAAAACTCACGTGCACGCATGACACCAAAACGCGGGCGACGTTCGTCACGGAATTTAGTCTGGATCTGATACAGGTTCAGTGGCAGTTGCTTGTAAGAGTTGACTTCGTTACGCACCAGACTGGTGATCACTTCTTCTGCAGTCGGGCTCAGGACAAACGGACGCTCGTGTCGGTCAGTAAAGCGCAGTAGCTCAGGACCCATTTTTTCGCTGCGTCCTGTCTCTTCCCAAAGTTCAAACGGCTGAACAACGGGCATCAAAGTTTCGATTGCACCTGCATTATCGATTTCTTGACGAACGATGTTTTCTACTTTACGCATTACGCGCAGACCGGTAGGTAGCCAGGTGTACAGACCTGAAGCTAGCTTACGGATCATGCCCGCACGTAGCATGAGCTGGTGGCTCACAACTTCTGCGTCGTTTGGAGTCTCCTTCAGCGTAGAAAGAAGATATTTACTGGTACGCATTTATGTATCCGTTTATCAAAAGTTGATGGGATCACCGCTCGTGTCATTCACTCTGCTGCCGCTATCGCTGGCGCAGTATTGGTAAGTGCTGACCGGTGATAAATTTATTTAGCCGCTAATAATATCAGCCAAATGCTCTCGTCAAAAGCGTTCTATTGCGGTGACGGTCACTAAGTTGTCATTGACGATGAATTTTACGTTCATATCGTACAAATTCACCGCGTACTCTTTGCTGTCTGGCTTGTTTTTCTTGTACGCCGGACGTGGATCCTGGCTCAGCACTTCTTCGATCACGGCCTGTTTGCTTGTGGCGTCGGGCAGGCCAACCAGGCAGGCAGCGGCAGCGGGCGCAAACTGTACTTCGGCTCGTTCAGGTTCAGCATCGGCATAACCGCCGGTAGCATCGCTGATCGCATCCGAGTAGGGGATGTAGGGTTTGATGTCGATGATCGGGGTGCCATCGACCAGATCGACACTGCCGAGATCGAGATAGATCTGCTCGTCCTGTTTGCTGACGCCGCGCAGTTCGACCGCCGACATACCAATGCCGTTGGGGCGGAAGGTGGAACGTGAGGCCAGCACGCCAATCCGCTCATTGCCGCCAAGGCGCGGCGGGCGCACGGTCGGCTTCCAGCCAGCTGCCAGATTCTGGTCAAACAGAAACAGCAGCCATAAATGGCTGAACTGCTCGATGCCGCGTACCGCTTCCTGGCAGTTAATCTCACCAGTTAAGCGGGCACGTGCAGTGGCGCTGGGCACCAGGCGTGGCTGACGTGGAACGGCAAACTTCTCTTTATACGGGCTTTCTATAATCGCTATCGGTTCAATCGAATGCATGGCAGGAGTCAAAGTAGAGAACATGGCGGCAAAATAACACATTTTGGCCGACAAAGCGCTGTCGGGCGCGCGCTCAGTCATCTGCGCTCAATCGCGTCATTTATCGTGGTTGGATGCAATAGTACTTGCAAAGCGGTGCAATCGGATTATTATTTGCTTATGTTATAACATAACAATTGTTATTATTGATTCAGATTCATTTAATCAACCTCTGCCCGGTGATGAATGCTGATACAGCCATTAAGAACCGTGCAGTAACGAACAGGAATTATCGATGAAAGTGCTCAGCTCGCTGAAAAGCGCCAAACAACGTCACCCGGACTGCCAGATCGTTAAACGTCGCGGACGCCTGTATGTGATTTGTAAAACCAATCCGAGATTTAAAGCGGTGCAGCGCTAACAGACAAAGGCGGACTGATCAGCGCTGACAACCGCTGCTTACTCCGGGCGGTGTTGAGCGCTCACTAAAAAACCTGCGACAGACGCAGGTTTTTTGCTGCCGGGAACCGCGTTTCGATCAGCGCTTGGCTTTGGCGAGAATCCGGTCCAGATGATTGGCAAATTCACGTCGCTCAGTCTGGGAAAGAGCGGCCGGGCCGCCGGTCTGAATACCGCTGGCGCGCATGGTATCCATAAAGTCACGGATATTGAGGCGTGCTTTGATGGTTTCCAGGGTGTACAACTCGCCACGCGGACTCAGTGCCAGGCCACCTTTGCTGATCACTTCATCGGCGAGCGGAATATCGGCGGTAATCACCAGATCGCCGCTCTCGACTCTTTGCACGATTTCGTTGTCGGCGACATCGAAACCACTGGCGACCTGCAGGCTGCGGATATTGTCGCGCTTGGGCAGCGGAATTTGGTGGTTGGCGACAAAAGTACATTCAATGCCAGTGCGTTCCGCGGCGCGAAACAGGGTTTCACGAATCACTTTCGGACAGGCGTCCGCATCCACCCATAGTTTCATCATTCTTCACCCGCCAGCTTCTGCTCCAGGGCCTGCAGGCGCGAGGTCAGGTCGGCGACTTGCTGCTCAAGCTGCGTGATACGATCCGTTTCGCTCGCGACCGGTGCGGCCACTTCAACTTTCGGTACCCGGTTGGCACTCTTCCAGCTTTTTATGGTAGTGATCAGCGCCGGCATAGGAACCGGGGTGGAGAGACGGGATTTAACCAGAGCGACAGTGGGCTCTTTTCCTTCTTGCTGCAGGCTGGTCAGAATAGCTTCCAGCTCCTGTGATACATCTTTTGTGAGCATGATTTGTCCTTATGCTTGAGTTAGCCCGATCATACTGCGAATTCCCCACGAGCAAAAGAGGGAGGGGCTTGTGCGAGATCGCTTACAAACAGTGTAGGATATTGGATTTTTCAGCAGAGAAATATGCGCTGTAATTGATTTAAATTTTTGATATTAAAATAGTTTTGTTGTTTGTGGTGTTTTTGGTATAAAAAAAACGTTCTGCGGGCATTGCACAAAAAGTCCAAAGGGGTAAATTGAACCCTGTCGGAAGGGAACTGACACGGATTTGGATTCACCACTGGACGGTGGCTTCAGGATGAAATTGGCGATGACGGATAGTCGCCAGCACGGAAGACAGGACTTCGAACGGATTCGACAGTTTACACGGAGTAAACTGGCACGGAATGCGAAGGACACCTCGGGACGAGGTCGGAATACCATCAGGACGATGGCAAGGACACCGCTCAGGGAACAAGTGAAGTGCGCTGATGGGATTATCAGCATAAAGGATTTAAGGACACCGCTAGGACGGCGATGCGAGGACAAGGCAGAAGGATTCTGTCGCTATTATGGATGATGCATGGAGCAACATCAGTAGCCGGAATGCTGCGAGTAAGACTTAAGCCCCGATACCTAGTGTGTCGGGGCTTTTCTTAATATTTTTTCAACCACTGTCGTCTGATCCTGATGACGATGACATTCGCGTGGCGCGATCAATCATTGAGCACAAAATCAAAAACATAAATTGGCTCAGCTCTAAAACAACTAAGGTCGCCACCTAAATCAATATTACTTCGTCTATTTGGTTCTCTTTTTCGATTTTCCCGCCCGCGAGCATGCGCTTGGTGGCGGAGAAGGATCGGTTTGTCTATTCGGAATTGCTGCTAACAAGGATTGTCCGTGACGATAGTAACTCGCAGAACGCTTGTTATTCCTTACACAGAATCGTTTGAGTCTGAATTTCTCATCCTCAATTGCTGTGCGAAAAACCGCGCCCAACTTAACGGTCCGCAAACGGTCTCTGCCGCCCGAGAGCAGTTTAAACGTGTGCTGCATGATGACAGTCTGTACGCGATGGCAGTGCTCGATAACTATAACCGTGAGTTTATGGGCCATGTGTTTGTGCAGGCCGAAGATGGCCGGGCAGAACTGGGTTTTATTTTTGATAAAGCCTACTGGGGACAGGGGCTGGCGAGCGAAGCTCTGCAGGCGTTCTTTGCTAAGGCGTGCGCACGGCTTAATCTGACGGCGGTAACGGCACGTACCAGTCTGAGCAATTATGCCGCCATCGCTATCTTACACAAACTGGGCTTTCAGCTTAGTGCTACCCGCCAGGATGCCTTCGGCTCTTACTATGCGTTTGAATGGCAACAGACCGAGCCTTCAGGGGCAGAGCACGACTTTATAGCATTCGGTGCGGCGGCAGGTGGAATGCCTGCGGCCTGAAACCCTGCATCACCAGATGGCCCTGGTAACAGTCATCACCCAGGGCTGAAAATTCAAAATAATACACCGTATGCCAACGCCAGCGATTGTCTGGCGTTTTCCATTTGTGCTGGCCGAACGAGACACTGAGTAACTGCAGTTCCAGTTCATCACACTTGCGGTTGATGCGAGTCTTGGCGATTTCGGATTGGCGACGCTGCTGCCAGAACGCAAAACAGGCCAGACAAAACAGCAAGATGCTGAGCAGGTCACCGATCATCACGTTATCCTTTTGCTGACTGCTGCAATTTAAGCAGCGCGTCCGCCAGCTCCGGCGACGGGCTGGTGTGGATCAATGGCAATAACACCATACGCAGTTCAGGCAGCATCACCAGATCGGCAAACAGCTGGTTAAACAGGGTCTGGTTACCGGTCTGAGCCAGGCGCACTAAAAAGCGCTGCGCGCGGCCGCTGTCGTTCAACATTGACCAGTTGCGTCCGGCGATAGCAATCAATATTTCCTGATGGCTTAAACGCGCACTGGCAAGAATCGCATCGATCACCGTGACCTGGTGCTCAGCCGGAGCGCCGGACAAGGCACGTACTAACGCTGACAGCAGGAACAAATCCGGATCCTGGCTGTGGATTTCACTGTCGGCAAATTCAACCAGGCGCTGGGCCAGTTTATCCGGCAGAGCCGTGTGTTCCAGCGCCCCAAGCAGAGCATACAGCGGTTGCGCTGGCAGATGGGCGATGGCTTTACGCACTAGCACCCCGTTTTGTTGTTTGCCAAGGCGGGCACAGATATCGGTAATCCCCTGCAGGCCGACGGTCTGCCAGTTATCCCAACCCAGGCCACCATCGAAATAATGCTGGGCATGTTCGTAATACTGGCTGCACGACAGATTAAGGCGGGCACGGATCTGGCTATGGAACACCGCCATTTTGTCATCGGATGGTTTGAAGGTGTAAGGGTTATTGGCCAGTTTCTGTTGCTGCTCTTCGCTCAGTTCCTGATTCAGGCGTGTGCCCATAGCTTCAATCACATACTTGATAAACTGGCCGATATCGGCCTGGGCCAACAGGCCGCGCTCGTCGAGGCTGAACTTCAGAAACCAGATCCAGGGTTGCTGACTCTCGTTCCAGTAGGCAATCGCCAGATGAGCTTTACGCTGCAGCGGAAAAGGGTACGGCTGCGCGCCTTTTTCGACTTGGGCAAATTGCGCGTTATCGATGGGCTGAATGCGACGACCCAGGTCAAATACCTGGTACTGGCAGCCACTGTTGTTGAGCAGTTCGCTCAGAGTATGAATGGATTGCATGGGATCAAATTGGTCCTAACTTTCTGTGTTGAATAGATGGTATCATTCGCGGCTAATTCAAGGCCAGAGTGTATAGATTAATGACCGCCCCGACACTTTTTTCCTTATTGCAGCAGCTGGAAGCCGAACTCAGAGCATGCGGTGTATGGCAGAGCCAGGCGCCAGACGAGATGGCACTGCAGAGCAGCCAGCCGTTTGCGCTGGATAGCCTGGCGCCGCACGAATGGCTACAGTGGATCTTTGTGCCGCGTTTGCAGCAGATGATCGCATCCGGGCAATCGCTGCCGCGTGGTTTTGCCATCACGCCTTATTTTGAGCAGGTCTGGCTGGAACAGACACAGTTCGGCCCTGTAATGACGATTCTTTACCAGATTGATGAGGCATGCCGCTAATGCTGGAAATTATTTATCAGGACGAGTACATGGTGGCGGTGAACAAGCCAGCCGGTATGCTGGTGCACCGCTCCTGGCTTGATAAGCACGAAACTCAGTTTGTGATGCAGACCCTGCGTGATCAGATTGGTCAGCATGTGTTTCCGCTCCATCGTCTCGACCGGCCGACGTCCGGTGTGTTGGTGTTTGCCCTGTCGAGTGAGATCGCCGCGAATATGATGCCGATGTTCGCGCAGCATGAGATGCAAAAGACGTATCATGCGATTGTACGTGGCTGGATTGAGCAGGCTGATGTGCTGGATTATCCGCTTAAAGAAGAGCTGGATAAGATTGCGGATAAGTTTGCCCGTCAGGACAAAGAAGCTCAGGATGCCGTGACGGCCTATCAGCCGCTGGCCAAGGTGGAAGTGCCGCATTCAACCGGTCAATTTCCCACCACACGTTACTGTCTGATGGAAATGCAGCCGAAAACCGGGCGTAAACATCAGCTGCGTCGCCATATGGCACACCTGCGCCACCCGATTGTCGGTGATACGACGCATGGTGATGGCAAGCATAACCGTCTGTATCGCGAGGTGTATGACAGCCATCGTCTGATGCTGCATGCCAGCGAGCTGAGTTTTATTCACCCGTATACCAAGCAGCCTTTGGTGCTGCGTGCCGGGTTTGACCACACCTGGCAGCGTCTGTTTGCCACTTTTGGCTGGGACAATCCTCAGCCGTGCGAGACAGTGGCCAAATAGCATCTGCCCGCAACAGCGCGGCAAATATTGCCGAGTAAAGCATTACTTAGTCAAGCATTGCCTAGTAAAAAGCCTTCTCAATGAGAAGGCTTTTTTTGTCTGCTCTCAGACGCTTATCGGCTAAGCGATGCGCGGATTATTTGGCCAGATAAGCGCGAATAGCGCGCTCAATTCCTGCACCGTCCAGGCCAAGCTCGGCGTGCATTTCTTCCTGCGTACCCTGGGCGACAAACTGATCCGGCAGACCCAGATTGAGCACAGGTTTAATCAGTTTGTTGCTCATCATGAATTCCACCACTCCGGCACCAGCGCCACCGGCGACTACGTTTTCTTCCAGCGTGACCAGCACATCATGGCTGTTAGCCAGCTCTGTGATGAGGGCTTCATCAAGCGGTTTCACAAAGCGCATATCGGCCACCGTCGCATTGAGTGCTTCGGCTGCCTGCAAAGCGCCCGGTAGCAGAGTACCAAAGCTGAGAATCGCCACTTTGGCGTCTTCGCCCGCAGCTTGTGCCTGACGCACAATGCGGCCTTTACCGATTTGCAGCGCGCTGAATGTCGCTGCCAGTTCGGTGCCCATACCGTTACCACGCGGGTAGCGCACGGCACTGGGTCCCTGATGCTGGTGGCCGGTGTAGAGCATCTGACGGCATTCGTTTTCATCGGCCGGCGCCATAATCACCATGTTCGGGATGCAGCGCATAAAGCTGAGATCAAACGCACCCTGGTGGGTCTGACCATCGGCACCGACTAAGCCTGCGCGGTCAATGGCAAACATCACCGGCAAATCCATGATGGCAACATCGTGAATGAGCTGGTCGTAGCCACGTTGCAAGAAAGTGGAGTAAATCGCCACAATCGGATGATAACCACCAATCGCCATACCGGTCGCCAGTGTCACCGCGTGTTGCTCGGCAATCGCCACATCAAAATACTGATCCGGATACTGTTTGGAAAAGCGCACCATGCCTGAGCCTTCACGCATCGCCGGAGTAATCGCCATCAGTTTAGGATCCTGAGCGGCCATGTCACACAGAAAATCACCGAAGATCTTGGAGAAGGTCGGTTTGTTGTTGGTGCTCTTTGGCAGGCTGCTATGGGACGGGTCAAACTTAGGCACGCCGTGATAACCGATCGGATCTTTCTCTGCCGGCTCGTAGCCTTTGCCTTTTTTGGTCATCACATGCAGAAATTGCGGGCCTTTCAGCTCACGCATATTCTTCAGGGTTTTGATAAGTTCCAGTACATCATGGCCGTCAATCGGACCGATGTAGTTAAAACCAAACTCTTCAAACAGAGTGCCCGGTACCACCATGCCTTTGAGGTGCTCTTCGGTGCGGCGCACCAGTTCCTTGATTGGCGGCACGCCGGACAGGACTTTTTTGCCGCCCTCGCGAATGGAGGTGTACAGGTTGCCTGACAGCAGCTGCGCCAGGTGATTGTTCAGTGCACCGACGTTTTCGGAAATCGACATTTCGTTGTCGTTGAGAATCACCAGCATGTCCGGTTTGACATCACCGGCGTGGTTCATGGCTTCAAACGCCATACCCGCGGTGATGGCACCATCGCCAATCACGCTGACCACTTTACGATCCTGGCCTTCTTTACCGGCACAGATAGCCATGCCCAGTGCGGCGCTGATGGAAGTCGATGAGTGACCGACGGATAAGGTGTCGTATTTGCTTTCGCCACGCCACGGGAATGGGTGCAGACCGCCTTTCTGACGAATGGTCGGCAGCTGCTCACGGCGGCCGGTCAGAATCTTATGCGGGTAGGCCTGATGGCCCACGTCCCAGATCAGGTGATCAAACGGTGTGTTATAGACGTAATGCAAAGCTACAGTCAGTTCTACGGCACCCAGACCTGAGGCCAGGTGGCCGCTTGACTGACTGACGGAGTTGAGCAGGTAGGTTCTCAGTTCGTCACAAAGCTTAGGCAGCACCTCTTTTGGCATGCTGCGTAATTCATCTGGTTTGCTTGCCAGAGCCAGTGTTGGATATTTTGAAATATCAAGAGTCATAGTAATGCGCGCTTATAGTGTTAATTTTTGCGCTCGATGACATATCGGGCGAACTGTTCTAAATGCTCAGTGTTATACGGAATATCTTCCAGTGCCTGCAGCGCTTCGCTAAGCAGTGACTGAGCTTTTTTCATCGCACCTTCGAGCCCAAGCAGAGCCGGGTAGGTGCTTTTGTGCAAGAGTTGGTCAGAGCCCTGAGGTTTGCCTAAGGTTTCTGTATCGCTGATGATATCTAAAATATCATCCTGAACCTGAAATGCGAGGCCTATGGCGTCAGCATAGCGGTTAAGTTGCGGAAGAATATCCAGACCAGCCTGGCCGGCCGCCATCGCGCCCATCCGAATCGCACAGCGCATCAGGGCGCCGGTTTTATTGCGGTGGATGTTTTCCAGTTCTTCCAGCGTGACCAGACGGTTCTCGGCCGCCAGATCAAGGGATTGCCCCAGACACATGCCCTGCGCGCCAGAGGCTTCAGCCAGTGCCTGGACCATTTTTATCCGGTTGGACTCACCGTCAGCCGACAGCTCACCTTCGGCCAGAATGGTAAAGGCCAGCGTCTGCAGCGCATCGCCGGTCAGGATGGCGGTGGCTTCATCAAACTTGATGTGACAGGTTGCCTGACCGCGACGCAGTTCGTCATCGTCCATCGCCGGCAGATCATCGTGTATCAGCGAGTAGGCGTGAATACACTCGATCGCAGAGGCCGGAGTATCAAGCGCTGCCAGTTCACAGCCCAGCATCTGGCCGGTGATGTAGACCAGGTAAGGGCGCGCACGTTTGCCGCCCAGCAGCAGGCCATAACGCATCGCCTGAGTCAGCGACAGGTTCTGATAAGGCAGACGGTTTAACCACACATCAAGTTGTTGGTTATTTCTTTGTTGGAAAGAGGATAGGGCCTCAATCATAGGGCACTCATTAGCAATTCAGTGTTATTTTAGAATAATTCAGAATTATTCAGGCAAATCGGTAAATTCGGTCAGCGGCGCGTCATCACTGTTGCTGAGCAGAATGCTCACGCGTTGTTCCGCTTCATCCAGTTTACTCTGTCCGGACCGGGCAAGGGCAATACCACGCTCAAATTTTTTCAGGGCGTCGTCTAATGCCAAATCCCCGTTCTCCAGTTGGTCGACCAGTTGATCCAGCTCTTGAATGGTCGCTTCGAAGGACATGTTTTCAGGTTTCTTGCTCGCCATAATTATATTGCCTTTGGAAAGATGCACGAACGTTACCGCAGGGCGTGGTGATGGTCAAATTTAACCAAGCAATTTTGTCAGAAATACAACGTTTTTTACCCGGCAGTCGAAAGAAAGATCATATTGGCACCAAAGTCTTATCGTTATCCTGCATTTCTGTGCCGCTGGCGGGTGCATATTCTTTGGGTTTAAGTATACACTGAGACACGTGGTTCGCCGCAGGGGGATGTGTTGCATAGGCTGGCGCTTATTCACTTGGCCCCGTTTTTCTTTTTGCGCTCAGTGTCATCTGGTCGCAAAGCGCGCCAGCTAACATATCGAGCAGCGCAAGCTGATAAAAAAGTTAAAGAATGCATTCTCTTGCCGATAACGAGAGTAATGTCTTAGACGCGAATGAATAGCATGAGGAGCGCTTCGTGGATTTAGCAACGCTAATAGGTCTGATTGGTGGCTTAGCTTTCGTTATTATGGCGATGATCTTGGGCGGCAGCCTGATGATGTTCGTCGATGTCACCTCGATTCTAATCGTAGTCGGTGGTTCACTGTTTGTTGTGCTGATGAAATTTACCATGGGCCAGTTCTTCGGAGCGGCCAAAATTGCCGGTAAAGCCTTCATGTTCAAAGCCGATGAGCCGGAAGACCTGATTGCTAAGGTGGTTGAAATGGCCGACGCTGCGCGTAAAGGCGGCTTTCTGGCTCTGGAAGAGATGGAAATTTCCAACTCATTTATGCAAAAAGGGATCGACCTGTTAGTGGACGGTCACGATGCCGACGTAGTCCGTGCCACGCTGCAAAAAGATATTGTTCTGACCGATGAACGCCACCAGGCCGGCACCAGCGTGTTCCGCGCATTTGGTGATGTGTCTCCGGCGATGGGCATGATCGGTACTCTGGTTGGTCTGGTTGCCATGCTGTCCAACATGGATGACCCGAAGTCAATCGGCCCTGCGATGGCGGTCGCCCTGTTGACGACGCTGTATGGTGCGGTATTGTCCAACATGGTGTTTTTCCCGATTGCCGACAAACTTTCACTGCGCCGCGAACAGGAAACGCTTAACCGTCGCCTGATTATGGATGGCGTGCTGGCGATTCAGGATGGTCAGAACCCACGTGTCATCGACAGCTACCTGAAAAACTATCTCAACGAAGGTAAGCGCGCCCTTGATGTGGATAACGAATAGCGGAGCTTATAATGGATGAGGAAAAGCCAAATTGCCCGCCACCCGGTCTGCCGCTGTGGATGGGGACCTTTGCTGACCTGATGTCACTGCTGATGTGCTTCTTCGTACTTTTGTTGTCGTTTTCAGAGATGGACGTACTCAAGTTTAAGCAGATCGCCGGTTCGATGAAGTTTGCCTTCGGGGTACAAAACCGCCTGGAGGTTAAAGATATCCCGAAAGGGACCAGTATTATCGCTCAGGAGTTTCGTCCCGGCCGCCCGGAACCGACGCCAATCGATGTCATTATGCAGCAGACGATTGATGTCACGCAGCAGACACTCGAATTCCACGAAGGTGAATCGGATCGCGCCGGTGGTACCCAGCGTGATGCGGGCCAGATGACCGGTGGTCAGTCACCGGAGACATCGACTCAGACCAATCAGAACACTGAATCTGAAATGCAGCAACAGCAGTCGCAGGCGATGTCGGAAGAGATGGAAACCATACTCGAAAGCATTAAAAAGGCCCTGGAGCGAGAGATTGATCAGGGTGCGATTGAAGTGGAAAACCTCGGTCAGCAGATCGTGATTCGTATTCGTGAGAAAGGGGCATTTCCGGAAGGATCCGCTTTCTTGCAGCCTAAGTTCCGGCCTCTGGTGCGTCAGATAGCGGAACTGGTGAAAGATGTACCGGGCATCGTGCGTGTTTCTGGCCATACCGACAACCAGCGTCTAGATTCAGAGCTGTATCGCTCTAACTGGGACTTGTCTGCCCAGCGTGCCGTCTCGGTGGCACAGGAGATGGAAAGTGTCAAAGGCTTTGACCACCAACGTCTGCAAGTGCGTGGTATGGCCGATACCGATCCACTGGGCCCGAACGATACCGAAGCGCAGCGCGCGCGCAACCGCCGGGTTGAAATCAGTATCATGCAGGGCGAACCGCTCTACAGCGATGAGGTGCCTTCCGCCCCTCAGGGCGACGGTCAGACTCAGAACCAGTAAAAAACTCTGTAGTATTAGTCACAAAGGCAAGCCTGGCGGCTTGCCTTTTTTCTAACCTTTCCTCTCTTGGCCGAGATCGTGTATAATCCGGCCCCCTTAGAGTCTGCCGAATGCTTGGTGATATCATCACTATGCTTGGTGAGAGCACGATGATGAACGGCCAGACCCGGAAGTACTGAGCGCCACCCGAAGTGTCAGCCAGAGAATGTCCACATTAAATTGCGAATAGCCTTATGAAATTTATAGTTAAACCACATCCGGAAATTTTTGTTAAAAGTGAATCAGTACGTAAGCGTTTCACTAAAATTCTTGAGGGTAATATTCGCAATATCGTCAAGAACCGTACCACAGGTGTCGCGGTATTTAACCGTCGTGATCATATTGAAGTGTCGGGCAACAGCGATGAATTTTTCGCCGAGACACTGGAAATTCTGACCACCACACCTGGCATCCAGCAAGTACTGGAAGTGAAGCAGAGTGAGTTTACCGACCTGCACAATATTTATGAGCAGGTACTGGAACAGAGCCGCGATCTGATCGAAGGCAAAACGTTCGTAGTGCGTGCCAAACGTCGTGGTAAGCACGAATTTAAATCAATTGAGCTTGAGCGCTATGTTGGCGGCGGCTTGAATCAGGCGGTGGAAAGCGCGCGCGTTAAGCTGCAAAAACCGGATGTGACCATTCGTATTGAAGTGGTTGATGGTCTGCTGAACCAAATCATTGCCCGCCACAAAGGTCTGGGCGGTTTCCCGCTGGGCACACAGGAAGACGTACTGAGCCTGATTTCCGGTGGTTTCGATTCTGGTGTTTCGAGCTACCTGCACATCAAACGTGGCTCTAAAGTTCACTACTGTTTCTTCAACCTGGGTGGTCCGGCGCACGAGATTGGTGTTAAACAGGTCGCTCACTACTTGTGGAACAAGTACGGCTCATCGGCCAAAGTGCGCTTTATCTCGATTGATTTTGAGCCGGTGGTGGCTGAAATCCTGGAAAAAGTTGATGACGGCCAGATGGGCGTGATCCTTAAGCGGATGTTTATGCGTGCCGCTGGTATGGTGGCTGAGAAGTTCGGTATCCAGGCTCTGGTGACCGGT
Organism: Vibrio sp. ABG19; assembly: GCF_029962385.1. Taxonomy (NCBI): domain Bacteria; kingdom Pseudomonadati; phylum Pseudomonadota; class Gammaproteobacteria; order Vibrionales; family Vibrionaceae; genus Vibrio; species Vibrio sp. ABG19. The sequence continues at coordinate 2,088,267 of NZ_CP071708.1, forward strand.
GAAGCGCTGGGGCAGGTATCAAGCCAGACTCTGACCAACCTGCGTCATATCGATAACGTGACGGATACCCTGATTCTGCGCCCGCTGATCAACTGGGATAAAGATGACATCATTACTCTGGCGCGCGACATCGGTACCGAAGATTTTGCCAAGACCATGCCGGAATATTGTGGTGTGATCTCGAAGAGCCCGACAGTGAAAGCGGTGAAGGGTAAGCTGGAAGCGGAAGAAGCCAAGTTCGACTTCTCTATTCTGGAAAAAGTGGTTTACGATGCCCGCCAGATGGACATTCGTGACATTGAGAAAGAGTCGCAGCAGCAGGCTCCGGAAGTGGAACTGGTCACCGCCGTGCAGGAGCACGCCGTGGTACTGGATATCCGCAGCCCGGATGAAGAAGATGATAAGCCGCTGGAACTGGATGGGGTTGAAGTTCAGCACCTGCCGTTCTACAAACTGGCGACTCAGTTCGGTGATCTGGATCAGTCGAAGACTTATCTGCTGTACTGTGAACGTGGTGTGATGAGCCGTCTGCAGGCGCTGTATCTGCAAGAGCAGGGCTTTAAAAATATCAAGGTCTACCGCCCATAAGGTTGGCCTGACGACCAGACAGCGGCATAGCCGCAACAGTCTGGAATAATGAAAAGCGTAAACTCAGCCGGGTTTGCGCTTTTTTATTGGCCGCTGGTTAATGGTTCAATCGTGGCTAAAAGCGCGCCGTTTCGGACACAAAATCACAGTTTCGAATTAGTATTATTAACGAATTGTTACAGTTGTTGAGGTAAGTATCAGCAGGTTATTGTGCGGGGCAGATAAAAAAACACCGCCATATAGGCGGTGCTAAAAATTTGACAGACAGGTCAAAAAATAAATACAGGAAGTATATTTTGTAGCAGGGGATAACTGCACAAAACAGGGTGGTAGAAACCTACCGAACTCGAAAACCGAGTTTGCAAACACAACATCGCAACAACTAAGCCCATTGATTCTAAACAGAATCAAGCCGTTCAGGTCAGCGTTGCGGGGTGCAATATAGATTTTCTCTGGCTGGTTAGCAACGGACAATTTATAATGTTTCAGATTAAAAAAACTAATCTGTTACAGAGTGTACTCATGTCGAGAAGATTACCACCATTAAACTCGCTGAAAGTGTTTGAAGCAGCGGCCCGCCATCTGAGTTTTACTCGCGCGGCGGAAGAGCTGTTTGTCACCCAGGCAGCGGTTAGTCATCAGATTAAAGCGCTGGAAGAATTTCTCGGTCTTAAGCTGTTCCGGCGCCGCAACCGTTCGCTGTTGCTGACGGAAGAGGGCCAGGGTTACTTTCTTGATATCAAAGACCTCTTTGTCTCCCTGCAAGAGGCAACAGACAAACTGCTGGAACGCAGCGAGAAAGGCGCGCTGACCATCAGTCTGCCGCCAAGTTTTGCCATTCAGTGGCTGGTGCCACGTCTGGCGGACTTTAATCAGCAGGAGCCGGATATCGATGTGCGGATCAAAGCGGTCGATATGGAAGAGGGATCGCTGACCGACGATGTTGATGTCGCGATCTATTACGGCCGCGGCCATTGGGCGGGATTACGCGCCGATAAGTTGTATCAGGAGTTTCTGATCCCGCTTTGTGCGCCGTCCCTGTTGATTGGCAGTAAGCCGCTCGCTAACCTGAGTGACCTTGGTCAGCACACCCTGCTGCATGATACGTCACGCAAAGAGTGGAAGCAGTTCGCCAAAGAGAACAACCTGGATGGCGTTAACGTCAACCACGGGCCGATTTTCAGTCACTCGACTATGGTATTGCAGGCGGCCGTACACGGGCAGGGGGTCGCGCTGGGTAACAATGTACTGGCGCAGCCGGAGCTGGATGCCGGACGGCTGGTGGCTCCGTTTGATCAGGTGCTGATGACCAACAACGCCTTCTATGTGGTGTGCCATGAAAAACAAGCGGACATGGGGCGTATCGCCACTTTCCGTGACTGGATGCTGAAAAAAGCTCGCAGAGAACAAGAGGAATTACTCGATGACGCAGGTGCGCGTTGATGGCGACAGCCATCCACTGACATTTATTTTTGCCCACGGTGCCGGGGCAGATATGGATCATGAATTTATGGCTGCCGTCGCAGCCGGACTGGCGCAGCGCGGCATCAAGGTGGTGCGGTTTAACTTTCCTTATATGGTCAAACGCAGTGAAGATGGCAAGCGCCGTCCGCCGGATCGGGCACCGAAGCTGCTCGATGCTTATCAAGCTGTGTTGGCCGAATACGCCACCGGTCCCGTGGTGATTGGCGGTAAGTCGATGGGCGGGCGTATGGCTTCGCTGCTGAGTGAGCACTCACATGTGGTCGGGATTGCCTGTCTTGGCTTTCCGTTCCATCCGCCCGGTAAACCGGAAAAGTTCAAAGGTGACCATCTGGCAACCATGCCCAAACCGTGCCTGATTTTACAGGGTGAGCGCGATACCTTTGGTCCGCGGGATGAGTTTGCCGATTTTACCTTCAGTGACCAGATTGAGGTCAGTTTTTTGCCCGATGGTGACCACAGCTTTAAACCGCGCAAAGCGTCCGGCCACACTGAAGCCGGCAATATTGCTCTGGCGGTAGAGCGGTTAAGTCAGTTTATTAAAGAGGTGTATGATGCAAAGTAAGTATTTACTTACATTTGGCGGTCTGTTTTCTGGCATTGCCGTTGCCCTGGGGGCGTTTGCGGCGCACGGTCTGAAAGCTATCCTGAGCCCTTATCTGCTGGAAGTGTTTCAAACCGGTGTGCAGTACCAGTTCATCCATGCGGCGGCGCTGATTGCGTGCGGCATCCTGTTGCAGTTGCCACTGGCACAAAAAGCGCGAAACTATTTTAGCCGCGCGGCGATTTGCTTTATTATCGGCATCTTTTGTTTTAGCGGCAGTCTGTACGCGCTGGCACTGACCGGAATCAAGTGGTTTGGTCCGGTGACACCGTTTGGCGGGCTGCTGTTTATGATCGGCTGGGGACTGTTTGCCTTGGCAGCGATGAGTATTAAAGAGGTGAAGCAGTGAAACAAGTCATGCTCTATTGCCGTGCGGGCTTTGAAAAAGAGTGCGCCGGCGAGATTCAGGACAAGGCCACGCAACTGGAAGTGTATGGATTTCCGCGCATGAAAACCAATAGTGGTTTCGTGATGTTTGAGTGTTACCAGGAAGGTGATGCGCAGAAACTGATCAAAGAGATTGATTTCCAGACGCTGATTTTTGCCCGCCAGATGTTTGCTGTGGCGGCCGAGTTTGAAGATCTGCCGAAAGATGACCGTATTTCACCGATTTTGTCCCGGTTGGGTGAGTTAGAAGATTTTCCGCGTTGCGGCGATCTGCGTGTCGAAACGCCGGACACCAATGAAGCTAAAGAACTGCTCAAGTTCTGCCGCAAGTTTACGGTTCCGCTGCGTCAGGCGCTACGTGGCAAAGGCTTACTGATGGCAAAAGAGCATCCGAAAAAGCCGGTGCTGCATGTCTGTTTTGTGGCGCCTGGCCATTGCTATGCCGGTTTCTCTTACAGCTCGAACAACTCGCAGTTCTTTATGGGCATTCCGCGCCTGAAATTCCCGGCGGATGCTCCGAGCCGTTCCACCCTCAAGCTGGAAGAGGCGTTTCACGTCTTTATTCCGCGTGAAGAATGGGAGACCCGTCTGGCCTCCGGGATGTGGGCGGTTGACCTCGGTGCTTGTCCGGGGGGCTGGACCTACCAACTGGTGAAACGTTCGATGTTCGTGCATGCGATTGATAACGGCATGATGGCTGACAGTCTGATGGAAACCGGTCAGGTGACTCATCACATGGTGGATGGCTTTAAGTTCGAACCGCCGCGTAAAAACGTCACCTGGCTGGTGTGTGACATGATCGAAAAGCCGTCACGCGTTGCACAGTTGATGGGCGAGTGGCTGATCCGAGGATTGGCCAAAGAAGCGATTTTCAACCTCAAGCTGCCGATGAAAGGGCGCTATGATGAGGTGCTGGAAGATATTGAGAACCTCAAGCTGTTCCTGCGCGACAATGACGTGAAATTCCGCCTGCAGGCGAAACATCTTTACCATGACCGGGAAGAGATCACGGTGCATGTTCAGGTGCTGAAAACGATTTCGCCGTATTAATCCATTCATCGCTCGCTGCTCAGACTAAAAACGCTCCCCGGGGAGCGTTTTTTATCGGCTGATCTTATGCGCGATGCTTTCTTTAGCTCTGAGATTCTTCACTACCCGGCACAACGTAGCGGATATCCTGCAGATTAAAACCCAGTTCGATGTCGGTTTTGAGCCCGGCGACCTGTTTACATACCCGGGCCAGTTCGATGTGCTGGTCGAGCTTTTTGCGGTACTTCGGTGCCAGTTCTTCACTGGCGTAGGCACTTTCTATATCAGCAAACTGGGTCAGGATCTCTTTGGCGGCTTTCGGACCGACGCCTGGGACGCCCGGTACCTGGCTTGAGCTGACACCCGCCAGCCCCCAATAGTCGGCCAGTTGCTCGGGTTTGACGCCAAATTCTTTGGCGATAAACGGCGCATCCAGCCAGCGGTGCTGGAAATAATCCCGGATCTGCAGGGTCGGTGACAGTAACTGGCAATAGCCTTTGTCGGTGGAGATGATGGTGACTTTTTCCTGATGCGAGGCCACTTTAACCGCCAGCGTCGCGACCAGGTCGTCCGCTTCGTCACCGTCAGAGAGCAGCGAATCGATGCCCAGTTGCCACCAGGCTTGCTGAATCGCGTCCAGCCCTTGTGCCAGAGGCTCCGGCATTGGTTTACGGTTGGCTTTGTAGTCCGGCAGGATCTCTGCCCGCCAGCCACGGTGTTGTAGGTGGTGATCAAACACCGCGATAATGTGGGTCGGCTGCGCTTCATTAATGATGCGCTGCAGGGTGCGGGTCGTGGTGTCGATAGTACGGGCAATGTCACTTTCATCGGGTTGTACGGAGTGGACGCGGCGGATCAGATTTAACGCATCGATGATGACAAGATGAAGAGACATAAGGGTTGATTACCTGGGTTGTCTGCCCGGCGTGGGACAAGATAAAAAAATAAGGGCGATAAGGCCCTTATTGTAATGAGTTTGTTCGAGATTGCTACCCGCACGGGCGGGTAGCCAGTGCTTTAAGAGACAATGCGGTAACAAGGCTCGTAGGCACTGCCGCCGGGGAGTTTCATCCGGTTCTGAGCCACGAAATCTTTCAGCAGTTTGTCCATTTTCTTCATTAATATCGGGTCGCCGTGGATTTCAAACGGTCCATGCTGCTCGATTTCACGAATTCCCTCCGCTTTGACGTTACCGGCCACAATGCCGGAGAAAGCGCGGCGCAGATTGGCGGCCAGTACTTCCGGTGCCTGATCGAGGTGCAGATCCAGGTTGGCCATGTTGTCGTGATTGGGCTCAAACGGTAACTGGAACTCCGGCTCGATTTTCAACGACCAGTTAAAGCTGTAGGCATCTTCGTGATCTTTGCGGTGCTGGCGCACGGTCGGCATCGCATTGCGCATAATGCGCGCCGCTTCAGCCGGATCGTCGATCACGATGCGGTAGTGTTTACGCGCGTCATCACCGAGAGTTTCGGCAATAAACTCATCAATCGAACGGAAATACTCTTCACTCTCTTTCGGACCGGTCAGCACGATAGGCATCGGCTGATGAGTGTTTTCCGGATGCATCATGATGCCAAGGATATACAGCAGTTCTTCAGCTGTACCCGGGCCGCCCGGGAAGATGATGATGCCGTGCGCCAGACGTACAAAGGCTTCAAGACGTTTCTCAATGTCCGGCATGATCACCAGTTCATTGACAATCGGGTTTGGCGGCTCGGCGGCGATGATTGAAGGCTCGGTCAGGCCAAGATAGCGCTTTTCCTGGTAGCGCTGTTTGGCATGGCCAATTGCAGCACCTTTCATCGGCCCTTCCATGGCACCCGGACCACAACCGGTACAGATGTTTAATTCGCGCAGGCCGAGTTCATTACCGACTTCACGGGTGTACTGATACTCGGTCGCGTTAATTGAATGTCCGCCCCAGCACACCACCAGATTGGGAATGATACCCGGGATCAGAGTACCGGCATTACGCAGGATCCCAAACACCAGGTTGGTGATATGGGTCGAATTGGTCAGATTGAGGCGCTGGCTGTCGGCGAGGTGCATATTGACATACACGATATCGCGCAGCACTGAAAACAGGTGTTCCTGAATCCCTTTGATGATGTGTCCATCGACGAACGCGTGCTCAGGCGGGTTGGTCAGTTCCAGTTTAATCCCGCGCTCGCGGCGCAGGACGTTGACGTCGAAATTGCTGTATTTATCCAGCAGCTCTTTCGAGTTGTCGGTGTGGCTGCCTGAGTTGAGTACCGCCAGGGTACAGTTGCGGTAGAGCTGGTACAGGTCGCCGCTCGACGCGGTTTTTTTGAGTCGTTCTACTTCAAGTTGCGACAACAGATCCATACTGCCCGCAGGGCTGACTTGGGTGATCATGCTGACCTCCTTTGCTGAGAGGTTAATGAGAGTCCACCTGGCGAGCGGGTTGGAATGCGTAGTGATTACTTTGCTCGTTACACCGGATGGGAACACTGACGGCGCATTTTATTGTGACTTTGGTTATGGGGAAAACTGAGCCGCAGTTAATAACTTAACTAATTGATATTACGCTTTCAATCTTGTTCGGATCTACAGTTTTGGGAAATATTATGCCGCAGCAGATGTGAAGGCGGTCACTAAAATCGTGTGGAGTTGTACAAAAAATGGCCACGTTGATGATGGGGAATGTGGTTGGAGAACGGCGCTGCTTTACTTCCAGGCTATCTGATTCGGGCCGTATTTCTTCGCATCGCTCATCGCTCGATAGGCGCGTTCGAGTACGATTTCCGGCGTGTCCGATTCTTTAAAACAGGTACTGGCCGCGGTCAGGGTAATGGTGATGCTTTTATCGCGGAATTTAAACGGCAGTTTAGATACATTGCGCTGAATCTGCTGAATGATTTGGTAGCTGTCATTATCACTGTGGTCAGGTAGCAGGATAACAAACTCTTCGCCGGAAAATCTTGCCACGGTCGCGGTCTCGTTGACTTCTTTGCTGATAGTGCGGGCGATAATACGCAGTGCTTTATCGCCGGCCATAAAGCCGAAACTATCATTAATCGCTTTGAATTTATCAATGTCCAGCATCACCAGACGCAGGTTGTTCTGGGTACGAATCCAACGATGGTATTCGTGTTCCAGCCGGTCATTGAATGCACTGCGGTTATAGACGTTGGTCAGGGTATCCTGCTGCATACGCCGGGCCTGATCATCAAGGCGGCGGCGATAATCCTGAGTCATTTCGTACAGCGCTTCCATCTGGCTGCGGGTGTACTGCATGCGTTCAATCAGAACCTGTTCACGTTGTTCGGCATGGGTCAGACGTTCTGATAATGAAGCCAGTTCATCCAGCATAGGCCCCAGTCTGGCTTTGGTGGCTGCCAGTTCGGTGCCTTCTTTCAGGGTGCTTTGACTGCGTCCGACCAGGGAGCTGAGTTCCACGTGCATTTCCGCGCGGTGCACCTGGTAGCTCTGGCTTTGCTCGAGGTTCTGATTGACGCTTTTGATGTTGTTACACAGGGAGGTGTTGACTTGGTCAAGAAACTTCTCGGAGCCTTTACGTTCCGCGTGGGTGCCGGCGATGACCAGTTTGAGTACGTCCATGGTCAGTTCCAGCAGCGACTGGGTGGTCACCCCGCTTAGCAGCTTGGCACGGATGTCGGTCAGCAGGTCACCATATTCGCCGTCGAAGTCGAGTTCGGTGATCAGGTTTTGCAGTTCCTCACTCAAACTTGCCAACAGCTCTTGGTCAGCTCCGCCAGCCAAATCAGCATTCAATGCTTGCGGGTTCGCGGAGATGATCTTGACGGAGCGTTCGTACAGCGCCAGCAGTCGCATCGCCTGTTCCACTTTGGAGGGGGGCTGAGCGGCGGAAAAACTGAGCAGATCACGCAGGTCACGTTTGATTTTTGCCGGCAGGCCGGGAACGCGTAACAGAATTTCACCACTGCTTTTGATCTGAGCATCAAGGTGGTGACTCTGTTTATCCATGTTCAACGTTTGTTGCTTCAACATGCGCTCCAGTACGGCCAGTCGGGGTATGATTGAGCTTATATCGGTTTGTTGTTCGATGGCTTGACGCAGCTCAGAAAGGTACCCGTTTAACTGGATATTCTCGCCCTGACAAGCCTGACTTAACGATGCGACGATGCGCTTCAGGACTTTTTGTTCTCGGTTAAATTTGAACGAAGTATCCCGATGTGTCAAACGTGTTTGTTCCAATTTACTACGCAATTGGTCTAACTGATTTTGGATATCTTGTTCAAGAATGCCCATCGACAACAAACTAATAAAAAGGGGATCAGTACGATCCTATTTACTGATTTGTCGATAATAGCAAATATTTTGAATTCGTCACGAATTCAGTGCCTTAACCGCGTAGCTTTTACCCATCTTTTAAAAGTTTTTTGATGATTTCCTCATTTTTGAACGAAGAATGGACTTTGATCAGCCCTTGGTTGATGGCGTGCTTGCATGATTTACGAATATCGTTTGAGGCAAAGCTGGCCGCTGGCGCGTTATCAATCGCACGCAGATAGACCCAGTGGCTGCTGTTTTCGCGAATACTCAGCTCACGCGCTACGCTGGCGGCCATCAGCAAAATATCGAGTAACTCTTTATCATTAATCGCGGTATAAGCGCGCGGCAGGAAAGGATAATCGGCAATGCCCATCCGGATGGTACGGTTGAGCGGCCGCTCCGGCTGAAACTCCTGCATCCAGTCCTGGACCTTATTGCACAGTACTTCCGGTGGTTGATCGCGGTCGCTGCACGGTTCGATGTAGAGCAGGTTGGCATCAGAGAAGTGGTACAAGCGCGCGTCTTCGCCCAGCTTGGATTTAATAAACTCGCCAAAGGCGTGCTCGAGCTCAAGTCCGGCACTGTAGCCGTGCTGCAGGTACATATTACGCAGGAAAGGCACATCAATCATGGCGAACCGTAAGCGGTCGTTGAGCGGTTCATGAATCAGCTCGCTGATATGCCACTGTTCATAGCTCTGGCTGCTTTTTTCCAGCGTTGATAACAGTTTGGAGTTGAGCATACGCAGATTGTGCAGTCGTGAGCGCGAGTGGGTATACAGGTTGGTATTGAGCTCGGCAATCTCTTCTTTCTGGCGTTGCAGCAGGTAGCCGCGGCGCAGCACAATCAGGAAAAACACGGCGCTGGCAATAAACAGGGCAAAGGCGATTTTCTGGAATTTACGGTATTCGCGCTTGGTATCCTGCAGCTCTTTTTCCTGGCCGACCAGATGCAGTGTCTGCTCGACAAACTCTTTCTGCTGGCGGAAAGCATCTTCACTGATTTGATTGAGCTTTTCCTGGCGGATCTTGGCGATTGAGTTGCTGTGTTTGACGCTGCTTAATGCGTTGGCATAGTCGCCACGTTGTTCATAACCCAGAGACAGCAGGTGATAAGCCTGCTCTTCCATCGCCAGATCGCCGACATCATGGCTGATAGACAGCGCCTGCTGAGCCTGTTCAATCACCTTGCTGCTCTGCTGTTGATGGTAAGCCAGGCCGGCTTTGAGCAATGCAGCCCGGCCTTTAAGCAGCGGAATATCGGTGTAGCTGAGCATATCTTCCGCTCGCACCAGATACTGCTCGGCGAGCGGATAGTTGAATAGTTGCAGGTAAGTGGCAGCCAGACTGAGGCGCACTTCTATCACGCTGTGCAGATTGTTGTCACCGCTCTCATGGTCGATGACGTTAAAGTAATGCACCAGAGCGAGGTTATATTTGCCTTGTAGGAAGTAGACGTCGCCCATACGCTTGAGGACCGCAGCCAGAGCCGGCGATTTGTCGTAGTTGTCGTAAAAATCAGCCGCCTGGGACAGATGAACCAGCGTTTTATCCAGCACGCGGCGTTCATAGAACAGCTGGGCCAATAAGGTGTTGGTTTTCGCCAACAGGGCACCGTCGTTATCTTCAATCGCACTCCAGTACGACATCAGTAATTCAGACAGGGCCAGATTGTAGCGCTCGTGAGTCAGGTAATGCTGGCCCACTTCAAGATGATATGCGATTTGTTGTTGCGGCGACGGCAGGCTGTCAATATACGGCTTGGCTTCGGCAAACAGACGGTCAGCCAGCTCAACATCGTTGGCGCGTGAGGCGATTTCCGCACGCAGCATGGTCATCTTGTAATTGATGCCCTTGGCGAGTTGATCGGAATTTTCCAGCGCTTCGTAGCGTTTGGCGATGTCACGCAGTTTTTCCCGCGCAGCAGAAGCATCGCCGTCATCCATCCATTGCAGACGTACCAGCAGGGTGTCGACGTCGAGCTCGAGATAGGCCAACTGATACTGCTGGGCCAACTGACGTGCTTCCTCCAGGACCTGGAATGCCATGTGCGGAAAACCAAGCTGGTACTGCGCTTTGGCAATGATTTTCATCGCATCGATGGTACTGCCGGGTGTACGCACCCGGCTGTCGGTCTCGTCGCGGCTGATAGTGGACGGTGTTTTTTCCACTTTATCAGCCAGTTTTCGCTGGGTGAGATAGTCGGTCGCGAGTGCTTTGGCCTGCTTGGGAGAGATCTCCACCAGGCCGTTTGCTTCATTCAGTGTCGGAGACGAGTAAATGGTTGCCTGAGACCAGGTTGCAAAACAGAGCAGGGTTAGTCCCAGCCAGTGCTGCCAGCGAAAACGAGTCATGCTGTCCGAAATCCTTTTATTGACGAGCCATACGTTGGTTGTGCGCAGGTGCGGCCTGCTGCGTGGAACGGAATGGGTTGATATCCAGTCCGCCACGGCGGGTATAACGCGCCTGTACCGTCAGTGACTCCGGCTGACAGTAACGGGTGATGTCGGTGAAAATACGCTCGACACACTGCTCGTGAAACTCGTTGTGTTCACGGAATGAGACGATGTAACGCAGCAGAGCTTCGCGGTCGATTTTGGGCCCGCGGTAAGCGATTTCGACGCTGCCCCAGTCCGGCTGGTTGGTGATCAGGCAGTTGGACTTGAGCAGGTGGCTGTGCAGGGTCTCCTCAACAATCTCATCGCTGCTGGCACCATTGAGCAGGCTAGCGTCAAAATCGTAGCGGGTGATCGCGATGTCCTGCTCGTCGATACATTCGCCCTGCATGGTGACAATTGGCTGCGCGGTGTAGGCGCTGAGGGGTTTGACATCTACCGTGACGCTTTCGCCGGCACAGGCGGAGAGATCTTTGACCAGGCACTGCTGCACACTATGCCAGTCGGCGAAACGGGTCTGGTTGAAACTGTTCAGGTAAAGCTTGAATGACTTGGACTCGATCAGATTGGCGCTGGTGGCCGGAATGGCAACTTCGCCGATCGCAACCTGAGGCAGGCCGTTGTCATTCAGCCACGAGAGTTCATACAAGGTCCAGATGTCACAGCCCTGAAACGGCAGCGTATCGCCGAGGTTAAGGTCGTCTCGGTTCAGGCTACGCGGCACCGGTTGCAAAAGAGACGGGTCGTACTGATTGGCGTATTCGGTGGTTTTACCCAGGGTTAAACCCGCCAGTTCTTTTGCGTCAGAATATTTGCTCATACTTTACAGTCAATTCGATTAGAATAACCGGAATTCTACGCAATACCGCCGCGTGTGTCATCTGGCAGGCGCGACTAACTCAACAATGGAGAACTTCATGGCACATTCCGTGGCCCGGGCTTTATTCTCATTCAGTCAACGCTATCTTGATGCAGTGCAGCACAAGCATCAGAGTCTGCCCTACAACGAGGAGCTGCTTGGTCTGGCTTCTCAGTGTGTGGTGCGCACTCTGGCCGATGGTGTCGAGTGGCAACCGGTCGAGCGTGAGACGCCGGTGGATCTGGCGAATGTCGAGCGTGGTATGGAACTGACCTTACATGAAGATATTGGCCATTTTTACGGTTCTCAGTTTGCCGCTGATATGCCGGCAACCTGGCGCGGTGAAGCGCTGACTTTGCTTCAGGTGTGGAGCGATGAAGATTTCGCCCGTCTGCAGGAGAATATCCTGGGGCATCTGGTGATGCAGCGTCGTCTGAAACAAAAACCAACTGTGTTTATCGCGACCACAGAGGACGAGATGGACGTGATCTCTATCTGTAATCTGACCGGCCAGGTGATTCGGGAAACGCTGGGCACGGATAAACGCCAGGTATTGAGCTGTGATGTGGCCGAGTTTTTAACCCAGTTAGAGCCGGCGGTATAAGTTATGTTTGTGGTTGAACTTCAGTTTGAATGCTTTGATAACACCACCATCAGTGCCGTGGATAAGGCCGTGAATGGTCTGATGGACGCGCTGCGCTACAACGGTCAGGTGCTGGGGCGTGAATTTCCTATAGTGCTGGGAGACGGCGAATTTTTTGTCCGCGCCGTGTGTCCGGAGCAGGAGAGTCTGCACCCGAAAAATCATTCTGATTTTGTTAAGGTGTGTATTGGTCGTCTGGCTCAAGCCAGCCTGCTGGCTCCGAAAGTGCGCCTGCTGGGGCGGGACATCAATTCAGAGCAGGCAGCCGAAGAGGAAACGCCGGGCTGGCAGGTACTGTATACCACTTACGTGCATACCTGTTCACCGCTGCGCAGCGGCGAGAGTCTGCTGCCGATCCCGCTTTATCGCAATGAACCAACCCTGAACGGTGACCACAAAGCGGTGATCAAATGGCAGACCGAGTGGCAGGCGTGTGATGAAATCCAGATGGCGGGCGGCTGCAAGGCGGAGTTCGCTGCGCTGCATGAAATCTGCGACGCCGACAGCGATTTGTTCCGCCGTGGCTGGGATCTGCGTGGCCGGATTGAGTACCTGACCAAGGTGCCGACTTACTATTACCAGTACCGGGTCGGCGGCAGCAGTCTGGCTGACGAAAAGGCCAGGCCGTGCCCGAAATGCGGCGGGGAATGGCTGCTTGCAGAGCCGCTGCATGATATTTTTCACTTCAAATGCGACAGCTGCCGGATTGTCTCCAATATCTCCTGGGATCACCTGAAATAGCCAGGGGCAGGCTATCTGACGGCAGCAGCAGAGATTGCACGCAATAAAAAAGGTTGGCCCGAAGCCAACCTTTTTTGTCTTTGCTACTGCATTTTCGCTATTTGCTACGCCAGTGCCAGGCAGGCATTACCAGCCTTTGACTGAGCCACCGTTGAAGATTTCAGAAGCCGCTTTGTTTACTTCGTCAGTCTGGTAAGCTTTCAGGAAGTTCTGTACGTTTTCAGCATTGACGTTGTCTTGACGAGCAACCAGCAGGTTGACGTATGGAGACTCTTTGTCTTCGACGAACACGCCATCTTTTTCTGGTGTCAGGCCGATTGAGCTTGCGAATGTGCTGTTAATGATCGCCAGTTCAACGTCGTCCAGTGAACGTGGCAGCTGAGGGGCTTCCAGTTCAACAATACGGAAGTTTTTCGGGTTTTCTGCTATGTCACGTACTGTCGCTTCCAGACCCGCGCCTTCACGCAGTTTGATCAGACCTTGCTGCTCAAGCAGGATCAGAGAGCGGCCCAGGTTAGTTGGATCGTTTGGTACTGCGATACGTGCGCCGTCCTGCAGCTGGTCAACTGAGGTGATTTGCTTTGAGTAGGCTGCGATTGGGTATACAAAAGTGTTGCCTACGATTGCCAGTTTGTAACCACGGTCAGCAATTTGCTTGTCCAGGTATGGTTTGTGCTGGAATGCGTTCGCGTCGATAGAACCGTCATCCAGAGCCGCGTTTGGTGTAACGTAGTCAGTGAACGTAACCAGTTCTACATCCAGGTCGTATTTCTGTTTGGCAACTTTAGCAGCCACTTCAGCAACCTGAGCTTCAGCACCGGCGATTACACCGATTTTTACTTTGCTGTTGTCCACGGCTTTATCACCACAACCAGCCAGAACCAGCGCTGATGCAGCGGCTGCGATAGCCAGTAAACCTTTAAGGTTAAATTTCATAATATTCTCCTTGTTATAAACTTTTTAACGTATCTGTGTTGGTTAACGTAACTATGTTGTGTTTACGAAAAGAACGGTTTATCTGTGATCGACGCGGCGCACCAGGTTGTCACCGACCGACTGAATAATTTGTACCAGCACAATCAGCATTACTACTGTTACTGTCATCACTGAGATGTCGTAACGGTGGAAGCCGTAACGGATTGCCACGTCACCCAGACCACCGCCACCGACAGTACCGGCCATTGCTGAGTAGCTGACCAGAGTCACCAGCGTGATGGTGATTGAGTTAATGATGGTTGGCATGGCTTCCGGCAGCAGCACTTTGCTGATGATCTGCATCGGGGTTGCCCCCATTGACTGAGCAGCTTCAACCAGACCGCTTGGTACTTCCAGCAGCGCGCCTTCAATCAGACGCGCGACAAACGGGATAGCACCGATAGTCAGCGGAACGATGGCGGCTGTGGTACCGATAAAGGTGCCGACAATAATTTTGGTCACAGGAATGATAGCGACCATCAGTACCAGGAAAGGTACCGAACGACCGATATTAACAATAGCACCCAATACCTTGTTCAGGCGTGGGTTTTCCAGTAATCCGCCTTTCTTGCTGGTGTGCAGAATCACACCCAGAGGAATACCAAAAACAAAGCCAACGATACCTGCTACGGCGACCATGTAGACGGTTTCCCAGGTTGCAGTTAGGAGAAGATCACCGTTGAGTGACAACCAGCTGCTTACAACATCAAAGGACATAACCAAGAACCTCTACTTTTACTTTGTGATCGCGAAGGTATTGCATTGCTGCAACGCTGTCGGCTTCGGTGCCGAAAATTTCAGCTACCATCATGCCGAATTTAACGCCGCCGGCATAATCGATGTCTGAACTCAGAATGCTGACATCAATATTATATTTACGTGCGATTTGTGACATCAGTGGTGCATCGACAGTCGCACCGGTGAACTCAAGGCGAACCAGTGGGCTGCTGCCTGCCACGCGCTGCTCATTCAGGCGTGCCTGGTAATCGTCCGGGATCGACAGATCCAGCGTTGAGCGGATAAATTTATTCGCCAGTTCAGTTTTGGCGTGGGCGAAAATGTCACCTACACTGCCTTTCTCAACCAGTTCACCGCCACCGATGATCGCCACTTCGTGACAGATGCTTTTTACCACGTCCATTTCGTGCGTGATCAGCAGCATGGTGATGTTCAGTTTGCGGTTAATCTCTTTCAGCAGCTCCAGAATCGACTGGGTGGTTGCCGGATCCAGTGCACTGGTGGCTTCGTCACACAGCAGCACTTTGGGATCACAAGCCAGGGCACGGGCAATCGCCACACGTTGCTTCTGACCACCACTCAGGTTAGCCGGGTAGGTATCACGTTTATCTGCCAGACCAACCAGTTTCAGCAGTTCAGTGACTTTACGTTCGATGTACTGTTCATCTTTGCCTGCCAGTTCAAGTGGCAGGGAGATGTTGCCAAACACAGTGCGCGATGACAGCAGATTGAAGTGCTGAAAAATCATGCCGATATTACGGCGGGTTTCCGACAGTTGTTTTGAATTCAGTTTAGTCAGATCGACACCGTCGACAATCACGCTGCCGTCGGTTGGAGTTTCCAACATGTTGACACAACGGATCAGAGTACTTTTCCCTGCACCTGAAGAACCGATAACACCGAAGATTGTGCCTTGTGCGATTTTAAGATTGATGTCCTTCAAGGCGTGAATTTCCTTATCACCTTGGTAGAACACTTTATTTACGTGACTAATTTCAATCATGTTTAAACCTGTGCAGGGATACTGAACCGGACGACGCTCATAATCCTGAGCCCTTCCGTGATTAACAGTATAAAATTTTGAACTCTCTCTCACTGGGGAGACGATGCTATGGTTTATCGACAATCAAGTCAATCGATATTTTGACGTCTAGACGTCTAAATGGGCCAATTTTAACTCCGAAAAAGTGATCGATGTAATACGGGAAAGTGATTAAATAGCAGGGAAAGAAATAAGGCGCATATGATGGCTCAGCGCGCTGTCGGGGAGCCCGCTGATAACCGGTGCAATCAAACTCGCATCTTGAGGTGACTCGGGTATAATCAAAACCAGTTATCTACCTTATTTGAGAGCAATATTTTGGCAAAACCTGCTGTGTTTTTAGATCGTGACGGCGTGATTAACGTTGACCATGGCTACGTGCATGATGAGCACGATTTTGAATTTATCGACGGTGTGTTCGAAGCAACGAAAAAGCT
The DNA here is from genome assembly GCF_029962385.1 of Vibrio sp. ABG19. Taxonomy (NCBI): domain Bacteria; kingdom Pseudomonadati; phylum Pseudomonadota; class Gammaproteobacteria; order Vibrionales; family Vibrionaceae; genus Vibrio; species Vibrio sp. ABG19. Next base: position 2,104,468 of record NZ_CP071708.1, read on the forward strand.
AAAAGCCATGGGCTACATGCTGGTGCTGGTGACGAACCAGTCGGGGATTGCCCGCGGCAAGTTCAGTGAAGATCGTTTTCTGTCGCTGACACAGTGGATGGACTGGAACTTCGTTGACAACGGCGTCGAGTTTGATGGTATCTATTATTGCCCGCACCATGCTGAACATGGCGTAGGTAAATATAAAGAAGACTGCGACTGTCGTAAGCCAAAACCGGGGATGTTCATCTCGGCGCGTGATTTTCTCAAAATCGATATGGCGAACTCGGTCATGGTAGGGGATAAAGCAGAAGACCTGATGGCCGCCGCCGCCGCTGGCGTGGGGACTAAGATTCTGGTGCGCACCGGCAAACCGGTCACCGAGCAAGGCGAAGCGCTGGCGGATGCTGTACTGGATAGCATCAGCAGCGTGCCTGAGTATCTGCAGTCACGCGGCTGATAAGCCGGTTTACTGCATTGGACCTGCTATGAGTAAAAAGCTCACCATTCTGGATATTGCCAAACTGTCTGGGGTTGGTAAATCGACGGTGTCCCGGGTTCTGACTCGGGATCCGAAAGTGAAACCGGAAACCCGTGCCAGAGTAGAGCAGGTGATTGCCGAACACGGTTATGTGCCATCCAAGTCCGCCCAGTCGATGCGTGGCGGACGGCAGAAAGTGGTGGGTGTGATTATTTCCCGCCTCGACTCGCCTTCAGAAAACCGCTCAGTCAGCAGTATGCTGCCGATACTCTATCAATATGGCTACGATGTCGTGATCATGGAAAGCCAGTTCGACCGTGCTAAAACAAGTGAACATCTCGAGGTGCTGGCCAGGCGTAACGTTGACGGGGTGATCGTGTTTGGTTTTACCGGGCTGGATATGGTCAGTCTGGCGCCATGGCATAATCGCGCCGTCGTGATTGCGATGGACAGCGACAGCGTCTCTTCGATTAATTATGATAATTGCGGCGTGATTCGCGCGGCGCTGGCTCATCTTGAGCAGCAGCAGTTCAACCGGATTGCTTATATCGGGGTCGACCCGGGAGATAAGACCACCGGAGCGCTGCGACTTAATACCTATCTTGAATGGTGTGCCGAGCACGGTTATGCGGCCAATTATCAAACTGGGCAACTGAATCATCACAGTGCTTATCAGTTGGTCGACAAAGTGCTGACCGCCGAGACCCAAGCGATTGTTTGTGCCAGCGACAGTATTGCCATGGGGGTCATTAAACGCCTACAGGAGTGTCAGCGTGAAGACGTGGCAGTGACCGGAGTGGGTGGCAATGAACTGCTGTCGTTTTTGTTTCCTAAGGTGTACAGCGTTGATCCCGGGTATCGCGAAGCCGGAGAGCAGGCTGCCCGATTGCTGATTCAGCACTTACGGGGTGAAATCAGCCAATGTGTTCATCTGACCCAGGCACCAGCGACGACGATATTTAACCCTTCCAGCCATTAACCCTTTTAGCGATTCACCCTGCCGCCTGTTGTGCGGGTGGCATTCTGAGGTTCATTTTTGCTTCTGCGGCCGGCTCCCGATCCGACCAAGATCGCTTTTTTATCCATCGCTCTTACCCCGGATGTGATCTTTTTCAATTAATGGGAACAGTCCCATTCTGCTTTATTTCTGCTTATGTCACTATTCTTTACATCGCAATGGGAATGTTCCCATATGCAATTGAACTATTATAAAAAACCTAATTACGATAAAAGAACTTAACCAATAAGGTGGACGAGGATATGAGTAAGATAGCGACACAAGACGTTGCGCGTCTTATCGAGCTGGTCGGTGGCAAAGAGAATATTGCCAGCGTAACGCACTGCCTGACCCGGCTGCGTTTTGTGCTCAATGAACCAGCTAAAGCAGACAGTAAGCAGTTGGAAGCGCTGAGCATGGTCAAAGGTTGCTTTACCAATGCCGGTCAGTTTCAGGTCGTGATTGGCACTGAGGTTGATCAGGTGTATAAGCTGCTGCTGCAACAGAGTGGCCAGACTGAAGCTTCCAAAGATGAGGCCAAGCAGGCGGCGCGCCAGAACATGAACATGCTGGAGCGGGGAATTTCCCATCTGGCCGAGATTTTTGTGCCCCTGCTGCCGGCTATCATTACTGGCGGTCTGATTCTGGGCTTTCGTAATGTCATCGGCGACATCCGTATGTTTGATGGCAAAACCCTGGTTGAAATCAGTCAGTTCTGGGCCAGCGTCCATTCCTTCCTATGGCTGATTGGTGAGGCCATCTTTTTCTTCCTGCCGGTCGGGGTTTGTTGGTCGACAGTGAAAAAACTCGGCGGTACACCGATTCTGGGCATCACGCTCGGGATAACCCTGGTGTCACCGCAACTGATGAACGCCTATCTGATTGGTAAGCAGGTGCCGGAAGCGTGGGATTTTGGCTGGTTTGTGATTGATAAGGTCGGTTATCAGGCGCAGGTGATTCCGGCCATTCTGGCCGGTGTGGTGCTGGCTTTGATTGAAACCAACCTCAAACGCATTGTCCCGGCTTACCTCTATTTAGTGGTGGTACCGTTTATTTCTATCCTCCTGTCGGTGCTGCTGGCCCACGCCATCATTGGCCCGTTTGGGCGCATGCTCGGTGACGGGGTTGGTATCGCAGCTAAAGCAGCCATGACCGGTGACTTTGCCGTCATCGGTTCGATGCTGTTTGGCTTTTTGTATGCGCCACTGGTGATCACTGGTATTCACCACACCACCAACGCAGTTGATCTGCAGCTCATGCAGGATCTCGGCGGCACGCCTATCTGGCCTTTGATTGCCCTGTCGAATATTGCCCAGGCCTCGGCGGTGGTCGGCATCATATTGATCAGCAAAAAAGAGGGCGAGCGGGATATTTCTGTACCGGCGGCGATCTCTGCTTATTTGGGCGTTACTGAGCCTGCCATGTACGGCATCAACCTCAAATATAAGTTTCCGATGTTGTGCGCCATGATCGGCAGCGCACTAGCCGCTGCAGTGTGCGGCAGCTTTGGGGTGATGGCAAACGGTATAGGGGTTGGTGGTCTGCCAGGTATTTTGTCGATTCAGCCGCAGTACTGGATGGTGTTTTTACTGGCGATGTTAATTGCGATCGCGGTGCCGGTGGCGCTGACTCTACTGATGTATAAGCGCGCTAAAGCCAAGGGCGAGCTGACGGTGGCGCAGGCATAAGTGGCTCAGGCATCAGTGACTCAGGTTGAGTGGTCACTATCGTTCAGCCTGATAGCGGATTTTTTATTTTTCAGGTAAGTGAGTTAAGAGTATGACAAGCAATAAGGGCGATGCTGAGTGGTGGAAAACCGCCACGATTTATCAAATCTATCCGAAAAGCTTTTGTGACAGCGGCGCTAAGGGAACCGGCGATCTGCGCGGTATTATCAGTAAGCTCGACTATCTGCAGTTGCTGGGCATTGATGCCATCTGGCTGACGCCGGTCTATCAGTCGCCCATGGTCGATAATGGTTACGATATTTCCGACTATTACGCCATCAATCCGCAGTTCGGCACGATGCAGGATTTTGACCAGTTGCTGGCGCAGGCACACCAGCGCGGTATTCGTATCATCATGGATATTGTGGTGAATCACACCTCGACCGAGCATGCCTGGTTTCAGGCGGCATTGGGTGACAAATCCAGCCCGTATCGTGACTACTATATCTGGAAGGCGCCTAAAGACGGGCGCGAACCGAACAACTGGCAGTCGAAATTCGGTGGCAGTGCCTGGGCGCTGGATGAAGCGACCAAGGAATACTATCTGCACCTGTTTGCAACCGAACAGGCTGATCTCAACTGGGAGAACCCAGCGGTGCGTGAGGAAGTCAAAGCGGTGATCGGTTTCTGGGCGCAAAAAGGGGTCGATGGTTTCCGGCTTGATGTGATTAACCTTATCTCCAAACAGCAGGACTTTGTTGATGATGAGCGCGGTGACGGACGGCGGTTCTATACCGATGGCCCTAAAGTACATCAGTACCTGCAGGAGATCAGCCGTGATGTGTTCCAGCGTTATGGCAGCGTGACGGTGGGTGAGATGTCATCAACCACTTTAGAGCATTGCCAGCAATATTCAGCACTCGATGGACGCGAGTTATCCATGGTGTTCAATTTCCATCATCTTAAAGTCGATTATCCGGATGGCAATAAATGGGCCTGTGCACCGTTTGACTTTGTGCAGCTCAAACAGATTTTTAATCACTGGCAGAGCGGGCTTAACGGACAAGGCTGGGGCGCGCTATTCTGGTGTAATCATGATCAGCCACGGGTGGTCAGCCGCTTTGGTGATAATGGTCAGTACCGGGTTGAAGCCGCCAAAATGCTGGCCGCATCGATTCATATGATGCAGGGCACGCCTTATATTTATCAGGGTGAAGAGATTGGCATGACTAATCCGGGGTATACCCGCCTGGAGCAGTACCGCGATGTGGAAAGTATCAATATGTATGATCTGATGGTACGCCACGGAGAGACTTCCCATCAGGAGATGATGGCGATTCTGGCGCAGAAATCACGGGATAACTCGCGCACGCCGATGCAGTGGCGCGATGCTCTTCATGCAGGGTTCAGTCAGGGGCAGCCGTGGCTGGATGTGGCGATCAACTATCCCTCCATTAATGCAGAGCAGGCGCTGGCTGATCCGGATTCGGTGTTTTACTTTTATCAGCGTCTGATTGAACTGCGTAAGCAAGTGCCGGTGATTACCACGGGCGATTACCAGGACTTACTACCGGATCATCCGGCTATTTTTGCCTATCAGCGCCGCTCATCGACGCAAACCCTGATTTGCCTTAACAACTATTATGCCGATGCGGTACAGTGCGAACTGGCCGAGACGCTGAATTTAGAGCGGGCGCGCTATCTGCTGGGCAATTATGCGCAGCTGGAGGAACAAGCTGTCACTCAGCAGCAGACTCTGCGCGCGTATGAAACCCTGGTGATTTTGCTTGAGTAGCGGACGTCTCTGAGTAAGTAAAATAAAAGGCATTCTGTCGCTGGATGCCTGATTCGCCACGATGTGGTTGAAAAGAAGCGGTGGCTGAAAACAAAAAAGCCAGCTCAATGAGCTGGCTTTCTGTATATGGTGGAGGGGGACGGATTCGAACCATCGAAGGCGGAGCCGGCAGATTTACAGTCTGCTCCCTTTGGCCACTCGGGAACCCCTCCGGGGTTGGTCTTATTCTTCGCAGAACAAGCTTGAATGACGTTTTCCCAACGCATCAGACAAGGGGTTTCTCTTAAAGAGAAATATGGTGGAGGGGGACGGATTCGAACCATCGAAGGCGGAGCCGGCAGATTTACAGTCTGCTCCCTTTGGCCACTCGGGAACCCCTCCAGGGTTGGTCTTATTCTTCACAGAATAAGCTTGAATGACGTTTTCCCAACGCATCAAACAAGGGGTTTCTCTTAAAGAGAAATATGGTGGAGGGGGACGGATTCGAACCATCGAAGGCGGAGCCGGCAGATTTACAGTCTGCTCCCTTTGGCCACTCGGGAACCCCTCCAGGGGTTTTCTTATTCTTTATCAGAATAAGCTTGACTGACGTTTTCCCAACGCATCAATCAAGTTTTTCTCTTACGAGAAGAATATGGTGGAGGGGGACGGATTCGAACCATCGAAGGCGGAGCCGGCAGATTTACAGTCTGCTCCCTTTGGCCACTCGGGAACCCCTCCAGGGTGTTTTTCTTATTCTCTACCGGAATAAGCTTAAGTGACGTTTTCCCAACTCGTCGCTCAAGTGCGGAGCGCATATTATCAAACTCGCTCTCTCTGTAAACCCTTTTTTTATGTTTTTGAATCGAATGCTGGCTTTTTCGTCAAAGAAGCTAATAAAACAGCATTTTGGCGCGGATTGCTTACAGTTTTGCCAGCTATCTTTACGTTAGTTGACGTTAAAAAAAAGATTAGCGGTTACAATATAATAAGATTCAATATATCGATCATTATTATGAAAAAAACAACTCGTCTATTTGTTACCCTACTTACTGCCCTTACTGTTCAGCCGTTGTCTGCCTTCGGGGCGTCGCGCGCTATACCTGTGGTGATTGAAAGCGTAGAGGCACACCCGGTTTCTCAATCACTGTCACTGGTCGGCAAGCTAAAAGCGGATCAATCGGTTGATATTGCCCCGGAAGTGACCGGTAAAGTCGATATTATCGCGGTGAAAGCCAATCAGCAGGTCAAAAAAGATCAACTGCTGGTCCAGTTCAATGATGATAAAGCGCGTGCAGCGGTGACCGAAGCCGCGGCGTATCTGCGTGATGAGCAGCGTAAACTGCGCGAGTTTGAGCGACTGGTGAAGCGCAACGCCATTACCCAGACCGAAATTGACGCCCAGCGCGCCAGCGTCGAAATCGCCCAGGCGCGTCTCAACGCTGCCCGGGCCAATCTGGAAGATCTGCGTATTAGCGCGCCGTTTAGCGGCACGGTCGGTTTTATCGATTTCAGCCGCGGCAAACTGGTCAGTGCCGGCGAAGAATTGCTGACTCTCGATAACCTTGCTCTGATGCAGCTCGATTTACAGGTGCCGGAGCGTTATCTCTCCAAGTTACAGAAAGACATGAAAGTGCTCGGGCGCACCAATGCGTGGCCGGGTGAGATGTTTGAAGGCCACGTGGTGGCGATTGATTCGCGCATCAATCAGGAAACGCTTAACCTGCGGGTCCGGATTCATTTCGCGAATCCGCAAGGCTTACTCAAACCCGGCATGCTGTTGTCGGCCCAACTTGATTTTGCCCCGATCAATGCGCCAATCATTCCGGTTCAAGCGCTTGAATACTCTGGCACTAAGCGTTATGTGTATGTGGTTGGTGACGACAACATCGTCAGCCGGCGTGAAGTGCATCTCGGCGCGCGAATCGAGAATGAAGTGGTGATTGAAGATGGTTTGGAAATTGGCCAGCACATTGTGGTGCAGGGCATCGTCAATATGCGAGATGGCGCGACCATTACAGAAGTGGATGTCTCCGGTCAACCGGTGACAAAAGAGGGTGAACTGTAATGTGGCTGTCTGATGTCTCGGTAAAAAGACCGGTTGCAGCGGTCGTACTGAGTATGCTGCTGTGCGTGTTCGGTATGGTCTCCTTTTCCAAACTCGCAGTGCGTGAGATGCCGGATATTGAAAGTCCGGTGGTGTCGATTTCAACCCGTTATGAAGGCGCTTCGGCGACCATCATCGAAAACCAGATTACTTCCGTGCTGGAAGACCAGTTGGCGGGCATCAGCGGGATCGATGAAATCACCTCGATTACCCGTAACAGCATGTCTCGGATTACGGTGACATTTGAGCTCGGTTATGACCTCAATACCGGCATCAGTGATGTGCGTGATGCGGTGGCCCGTGCCCAGCGCTGGTTACCGGATTCGGCTGATGATCCGGAAGTGTTTAAGAATAACGGCTCCGGCGAAGCTTCGGTTTACATTAACCTCAGTTCGACCGTGATGGACCGTACTCAACTGACCGATTATATCGACCGGGTACTGATTGATCGTTTCAGTCTGATCTCCGGAGTCAGTTCGGTCGATGTGTCCGGCGGTTTGTACAAGGTGATGTATGTGCGCCTCAAGCCTGAGCTGATGGCGGGGCGGGGCGTTACGACCTCCGATATTGCCGATGCACTAAACCGCGAAAACCTCGAGAGCCCGGGTGGTGAAGTGCGCAACGACTCGACCGTGATGTCGGTGCGCACTGCGCGTAGTTACCAGAAACCAGAAGACTTTCAGGATCTGGTGGTCAAGCATGCCAGCGGACGCAGCCCGATTTATCTGCGTGACGTGGCCGATGTGTTTATTGGGGCCGAGAACGAAAACTCGACCTTTAAGAGCGATGGCGTGGTCAACGTCAGTATGGGCATCGTTCCGCAGTCTGATGCTAATCCGCTCGATGTCGCTGATCGGGTCCATGCTGCGGTGGCTAACATTCAGCAGTTCCTGCCGGAAGGGACCCGCCTGGCGATTGACTATGACTCGACGGTGTTTATTGACCGTTCGATTGAAGAGGTGTTCAGTACCCTGTTTATTACCGGCGCACTGGTGATTCTGGTGTTGTACATTTTTATTGGTCAGGCGCGCGCGACGTTAATTCCGGCAGTGACGGTACCGGTGTCACTGATCTCCTCATTTATTGCCGCTTACTATTTTGGTTTTTCTATCAACCTGATCACTTTGATGGCGCTGATCCTGTCGATTGGCCTGGTGGTGGATGACGCGATAGTGGTGATGGAGAATATCTACCACCATATTGAACAGGGCGAGAAGCCCTTGCTAGCCGCTTTCAAAGGGGCGCGTGAAGTGGGATTTGCAGTAATCGCGACCACCATGGTGCTGGTGATGGTGTTTTTGCCGATTTCGTTTATGGATGGCATGGTCGGCTTGTTGTTTACCGAGTTCTCCGTGCTGCTGGCGATGTCAGTGATATTCTCCTCCCTGATTGCTCTGACCCTGACGCCGGTACTGGGCAGTAAAATTCTGCGCGCCAATGTGAAATCCAACCGCTTTAACCGCGCGGTCGATCATCTGTTCAGCAAGCTTGAGTCGGGATATCGCGCCTGGCTGGCGCATGCCCTGAACCTGAAGTGGGCCGCTCCATTGGTGATCCTGGCCTGTATCGTTGGTAGTTACGGTTTGAATCAAATGGTACCGGCTCAATTGACGCCATCGGAAGATCGCGGGGTGATTTTTGCGTTTGTGCGTGGCGCGGATGCGACCAGTTATAACCGCATGGCGGCCAACATGGATCTGGTTGAAGAGCGTCTGATGCCGATGCTCGGGCAGGGGTTTCTCAAGTCATTCAGCATTCAGTCGCCGGCGTTTGGCGGTAATGCCGGCGACCAGACCGGTTTTGTCATCATGATTCTGGAAGACTGGAAAGAGCGTACTGTGACTGCTCAGAACGGGTTAGGCCTGGTGCGGCAGGCGCTGGCCGGTATTCCGGATGTGCGGGTGTTCCCGTTTATGCCCGGTTTCCGCGGCGGCTCAAACGAGCCGGTCCAGTTTGTTCTCGGAGGCTCGGATTACGCTGAGTTGCAAAAATGGGCCGACGTGATGGAAGAGCAGGCGCGTCAGTCCGGTGTGATGACCGGGGTGGATACTGACTATTCGGAAAAAACGCCCGAGCTGGTGGTGACGGTGGACCGTCAGCGCGCAGCTGAGCTCGGTATCAGTGTACAGGATATTTCCGATACTCTGGAAGTGATGCTGGGTGGTAAGAGTGTGACTACGTTCCTGGAACGTGGTCAGGAGTACGATGTTTATCTGCGTGGTGATGAGAACAGCTTTAATAATGCGACCGATCTGACGCAAATCTATATGCGTACCTCATCTGGTGATCTGGTGACGCTGGATACGGTGACCAAAATCGACGAAGTGGCATCATCGATTCGCCTCTCGCACTATAACAAGCAGAAATCGATCACGATTACTGCCAACCTGGCCGATGGGCATACCTTAGGTGACGCGCTCGATTTTCTCGATCAGCAGGCGATCAAGCAACTGCCGAGCGATATCTCCATCAGTTACTCCGGTGAGTCGAAAGATTTTAAAGAGAACCAGTCCAGTGTGGCGGTGGTGTTTGCTCTGGCTTTGCTGGTGGCTTATCTGGTGCTGGCGGCGCAGTTTGAAAGCTTTATCAACCCTCTGGTGGTGATGTTTACCGTCCCGATGGGCGTGTTTGGCGGCTTTATCGGCCTTTATCTGATGGGGCAGGGCATGAACATCTACAGCCAGATCGGCATGATCATGCTGATTGGTATGGTGACCAAAAACGGTATTCTGATCGTTGAGTTTGCCAACCAGCTGCGTGACCGTGGTCTGGCCTTTGAAAAGGCGGTAGTCGATGCGGCGGCAAGACGTTTACGCCCGATCCTGATGACGGCGTTTACCACGCTGGCTGGCTCGATACCGCTGATCCTCTCTACTGGTGCCGGTTATGAGAGCCGGGTATCGGTGGGTACGGTGATTTTCTTTGGCATGGGCTTCTCAACCCTGGTGACCCTGTTTGTGATACCGGCGATGTACCAGTTAATTGCCCGCTCAACGGCGGCGCCTGGTCATGTGGAAGCCGAGCTGCAACGTGAACTGGGGTACGATGTCCGCTCGCGTTCAACTCATGAGTAATCTTGCTCTGCGTGAGCCTTACACAAGGTAGCCGTCATGGTGTCATCAATGAGCCCGCGTAATGCGGGCTCATTGCTCTGCGCAGCAGGGCGCTAACGATAGGTGACAATATAGCGTTTGGGTTTATGGTTCATTGCCAGCACCAGGTTGAGCATCACGGCACCAAAAATGGAGGTGAGGATGGTCTGCCCTGGAACGAAGAACATCGAGACCGCCAGGATCACGCAATCCATCGCCATCTGGCTTTTTCCCACCGGAATCGAAAATTTATCCTCGATATACAGGCACAGTACGTTAAAGCCGCCGATACTGGCGCGATGACGAAACAGAATCAGCATCCCCAGCCCCATCAGGACGCCGCCAGCCAGTGCGCAGAATGCCGGCTCGGCATTGCTGAAGCTGATAACCAGTGCAAGATGGTCGGTCAATACTGATACCAGTGCACCACACATTGCGCTGTTGATGGCAAATTGGTGGCCGAAACGCTTCCAGGCCAGCAGATAAAACGGACTGTTAATTAAAAAGAACAGCCAGCCGAACGACAGAGGCAGGATTTGACTGAGTAATAAAGCCAGTCCTGCAGCGCCTCCGGTTAATAACTGACCGGCCTGGAGTAAGAATACTCCCTGGGCAACCAGGAAGGTACCGGTCAGCATCGCGATCCAATCTTCTTTACGTGTGTGTTTTTCCATCAACTTTAAATTTTAGTGGCCGATAATGCTCCGGATAGTAAAGAAAAGCTGATCATTTCGGTAGCGAGGCGGGGAAATTTGAGGTAAACCTATGTAATTAACGCTTTACAGGGTGTAAAGCATAAAATTGACACTTTGACGAAGCAGACTGTGAGGCGGGTCTACGTGGTGGGGCGGAACTCCTTCTGGAGCACGCTTTTTATGCTATGGTGGGCCTTAACCCGAAGTCAGGAACACTTCCTTTGCGGGAAGATAAAACACTTCGTCTGTCATTATGAAAAAACTGCATGATATTTTCTGCAATTTGGACTTTAAGCAACAGATCAAATTATGTAGAATGCGCGCCATTAGAGTGACGAAAACGTTTGCGTTGGGTTCATTGTGCAGTTTTTTGCCAATTTCAGTACAATCTGAGTCAGGAGATACAGATGCTAAAGCGTGATATGAATATCGCTGATTATGATGCGGAGCTATTCGCAGCAATCCAAGAAGAAACTCTTCGCCAAGAGGAACACATTGAGCTAATCGCTTCCGAGAACTACACCAGCCCGCGTGTCATGGAAGCGCAAGGTTCTCAGCTGACTAACAAATACGCTGAAGGTTACCCAGGCAAGCGTTACTACGGCGGCTGTGAGTACGTCGACAAAGCAGAATCTTTGGCTATCGACCGTGCGTGTCAGCTGTTTGGCTGTGAATACGCCAACGTTCAGCCTCACTCTGGCTCTCAGGCAAACAGCGCAGTTTACATGGCTCTGCTGAATCCGGGCGACACAGTTCTGGGTATGAGCCTGGCGCACGGTGGGCACCTGACTCACGGTTCACCAGTTAACTTCTCTGGTAAGCACTACAACGTCATTCCTTACGGTATCGACGAAAGCGGCCAAATCAACTACGACGAAATGGAAGCGCTGGCACTGGAGCACAAACCGAAGATGATCATCGGTGGCTTCTCTGCTTACTCACAAATCGTTGACTGGAAACGCATGCGTGAAATCGCAGATAAAGTGGATGCGTACCTGTTTGTCGACATGGCGCACGTAGCGGGTCTGATTGCTGCGGGTGTATACCCGACTCCAATCCCTCACGCACACGTTGTGACTACGACAACTCACAAAACACTGGCTGGCCCACGTGGCGGTTTGATCCTGTCAAACGCTGGTGAAGAGATGTACAAAAAGCTGAACTCAGCGGTATTCCCTGGTGGTCAGGGTGGCCCTCTGATGCACGTGATCGCTGGTAAAGCCGTCGCGTTCAAAGAAGCGATGGAACCTGAATTCAAAGCATACCAACAGCGTGTAGTACAAAACGCGAAAGCTATGGTTGCTCAGTTCCAGGAGCGCGGTTACAAGATCGTCTCTAACGGTACTGAAAACCACCTGTTCCTGGTTGATCTGATTGATAAAAACATCACAGGTAAAGAAGCAGACGCCGTTCTGGGTGCAGCAAATATCACTGTCAACAAAAACTCAGTGCCAAATGACCCACGCAGCCCGTTCGTGACTTCTGGTATCCGTGTTGGTACTCCGGCGATCACTCGTCGTGGTTTCACTGAGCAAGATGCGAAGAACCTGGCTGACTGGATGTGTGACGTTCTGGACAACATCAACGATGAGTCTGTGATCGAAGCAACCAAACAGAAAGTTCTGGAAATCTGTAAACGTCTGCCAGTTTACGCATAAGTGCCGATAAGCCAGTTACGCTAACGCGTAAATGAGCCCATCGACGTTAAAGGCCTGCATGATGCAGGCCTTTTTTATATCTTTTTTTAAGTAACGGCACTGAGGTTGATTCAATACAGGTGCTTCAGTGGCGCTGATTATGTCCGTCGCCCGGACAGATGTGTCATGGACAACATGTCCCATAGACAAAACGTATCACGGGCAGATAGCACGCCGGATTACTTGGCAATGCTCAGCAGAGTGCCGGATTTACATTTGAACAGATAGTAGCTGTTGCTTTCGCTGAATTTACCCAGTCCTTCACCATCACAGTAGTCGATATTAATATCACGCATGGTTTCTAGTGTACTCTCTTGCTGCAGGGCGAATTTAGCGCCGTCGGCACAGACAATCCGCACCCGTCCGTCGTCACTGAGTGAGTAGATATTCACTTCTGTGTTGCACAGTTCAAACGAGGCTTCGCGATAGTTGTCCTGTGTGGTATTCGACGCACAGCCGGATGCTGTCGCCACTGCTACCATAGCCAGCAGGCTCAGTTTGGTCATTCTGGTCATCCTTACAGGACATCATGTCCGTATATACATAGTTGCGCAAAGTGTAGACTATTTTCTCTGCTCATCTCAAGCGCTGTCGTTGCCGGCTGATCTACAGAAATAAAAAAACCGGCGTTTAAGCCGGTTTTTAAAGCAAAGGCGGGAAATTATTTGACTTCCATGCCTTTCGCTTGCAGATCCGCATGGTAAGACGAACGGACGAACGGGCCACAGGCCGCGTGAGTGAAGCCCAGCTCCAGTGCGATGTCTTTCAGCTCATCAAACTCCGATGGCGGCACATAGCGTTCTACCGGCAGGTGGTGACGGCTTGGAGCCAGATACTGGCCCAGAGTCAGCATAGTCACACCGTGAGCGCGCAGATCTTTCAGTACTTCGACGATCTCTTCTTTGGTTTCGCCCAGACCCATCATCAGGCCTGATTTGGTCGGAACGTCCGGATGCATCTCTTTGAACTTACGCAGCAGTTCCAGTGACCATTTGTAGTTGGCACCAGGGCGCGCTTTACGGTACAGGCGCGGTGCAGTTTCCAGGTTGTGGTTAAATACATCTGGCGGGTTATCTTTTAGCAGATCCAGCGCCACATCCATACGACCACGGAAGTCAGGAACCAGGGTTTCAATGCGGATTTCAGGGTTCAGAGCACGGATCTCGCGGTTGCAGTCCGCGAAGTGCTGAGCACCGCCGTCACGCAGGTCATCACGATCCACTGAGGTGATCACCACGTATTTCAGCTTCATGTCCTTGATGGTCTGAGCCAGTTTGTGCGGCTCTTGTGCATCCGGAGTCAGAGGACGGCCATGGGCAACGTCACAGAATGGACAACGACGGGTACAGATAGCACCCAGGATCATAAAGGTTGCAGTACCGTGGTTAAAACATTCGGCCAGGTTAGGGCAGGATGCTTCTTCACATACAGAATGGAGATTATTTTTGCGCATTGCTGACTTGATGTCCTGAATACGCTGACTGTCCGCAGGCAGTTTGATTTTCATCCATTCCGGTTTACGCAGGATTTCTTTCTGCTCGGCAGGCATGTTTTTAACTGGAATTAATGCCATTTTGTCGGCGTCACGGTATTTTACGCCTTTTTCCATTTGGATTGGTTTGCTCATGCTTTCTTACCTATGACAGGTGCTTCAGTGCTGAATTCTACTTGTTCGTAACCAAACAGGCTGACGAGTTCTTTTATGAGTTGTTGCTCGACGTCCGCGATATCACCCGGGCCGCCTAAATCGCTCACTTGCACCATTTGCATACCTTGGTAACCGCATGGGTTGATACGCTGAAAAGGAGAGAGGTCCATGTTGACGTTGAGCGCTAAACCATGGAACGAACAGCCTTTACGAATTCTAAGACCGAGTGAGCAGATTTTTTTACCATCGACATAAACGCCAGGAGCATCCGGGCGCGCGGCAGAGTCGATATTGTAAGCTTTTAACGTGTTAATTACGAGGTTCTCAATATCAGTGACGAGTTCTCGTACTCCGAGGCTCTTACGACGCAGATTAATCAGGAAGTAAGCGACGATCTGACCGGGACCGTGATAAGTCACCTGGCCGCCACGATCACTTTGTACAACCGGAATGTCACCAGTGTTGAGAAGGTGTTCGGCTTTACCGGCCTGACCCTGGGTGAACACCGGGCTGTGTTCGACAAGCCATACTTCATCGCAGGTGCTGTCATCGCGTTGATCGGTAAAGTCATGCATTGCCTGCCAAACAGGATGGTAATCCTGTCGACCTAATCGTCTGACAACAAGCTGGTTATCCATCGTAGAAGTCCGTCAGTGATATATAAAGTGCTGGGATTATAAACGTGTTCAGCGTTTTGAACTACAGATCGAAGCACTATTTTTGACCCTGAAATTTATGTAACTATTTTAATTTATTGATAAATAAACAAAAAGCAGCCAGTGGCTGCTTTCAAAAAAAATTGAATATATCAAATAAATCCAGATTGAGCCGCTTACAGTACCATGCGTACGATTTCAATATCGCCCAGCTCTTTGTACAGCACTTCTACCTGCTCAATTGAAATTGCAGTGATAGTCACTGACACTGAGTGGTAGTTGCCTTTGCCGCTTGGTTTGACGCGTGGGCTGTAATCACCTGGAGCATGGCGCTGAATAACTTCCAACACAAGCTCTGGCAGCTCAGGTTTCGCATGACCCATCACTTTGTAAGTAAACGAGCATGGGAACTCTAGCAGGTCTTTCAATTTTGCATCAGAGTTGATGGTCAACATATTGGAAACTCCAAGTTTGGTATTCAATAACGGTGTCGAATAGTACAGCCTATTGACAGCGATCTCAAGTCACGCAAAAAAGCCGCCAGCAGGCGGCTTTGTCTGACAGGTTTACACCTTACGGCTCACTGCCGGTCGGTTTAGAACAAGCCTTTGAATAGCAGGACAATGTAGTCCCACAGACGGCTGAACATGCTACCTTCTTCGACGTTTTCCAGCGCCAGCAGAGGACGTTGTGCTACATCTTCACCGTTTACCTGGTAGTACAGAGTACCGACTTTTTCGCCTTTCTGGATAGGAGCTTTCAGCTCTTTTTCCAGCACGAAGCTGGCAGTCAGATCTTTCGCCTGGCCGCGTGGCAGAGTGACGTAAGTGTCTTCGCCTACACCCAGAGCAACCGTTGACTTGTCACCCATCCATACTTTTTCGTTGACGAAAGTTTCGCCCGCTTTGTGTGGTTCAACGGTTTCAAAGAAACGGAAGCCGTAGCTCAGCAGCTTTTTGCTCTCTGATTTACGTGCGTTCATGTCTTTGGTGCCCATAACAACGGCAACCAGACGCATCTTGCCTTCGGTTGCCGAGCTGACCAGGTTAAAACCTGCGTTGGTGGTGTGACCGGTTTTGATGCCGTCCACGTTCATGCTTTTATCCCACAGCAGACCGTTACGGTTGTACTGAGTGATGCCGTTGTAAGTGAATTTCTTCTCTGAGTAGATTTTGTATTCGTTCGGAACGTCACGGATCAGAGCCTGACCAAGCAGCGCCATGTCGTAAGGCGTGGTGTACAGGTCCGCGTTGTCCAGGCCGTGCACGTTGGCAAAGTGGGTATCTTTCATACCCAGGCTGCTGCCCCAGGCGTTCATCAGATCGACGAACGCATCTTCTGAGCCGGCAATGTGTTCTGCCATTGCGACACAGGCGTCGTTACCTGACTGAACAATGATGCCCTGGTTCAGATCGCGTACTTTGACCGTCGTGCCGACTTCGATGAACATCTTTGATGATTCCGGGAAGTTCTTCGCCCAGGCATTACGGCTGATAGTGACGTCATCATCGTTAGAAATGTTACCGCGCTTCAGTTCCTGGCCGATGACGTAGCTGGTCATCATTTTGGTCAGGCTGGCTGGAGACAGCTTGGTATTCATTTCTTTCTGGGCAAGAACTTTGCCTGAATGATAGTCCATCAGTACAAAACCTTTTGCCGCGATCTGTGGCGCATCTGGAATTACGACAGGAGAAGCGTTAGCTGTGCTGGTGAACGTAGCGGAAAGCGCAATTGAAGACGCTAAAACAGAATTTAGGATGGTTTTTTTCATGATGAATGCGAATTGTTTAATTAATTGTTCGTTATATTAACAGAAACGACTTCTCAAACCAGACCTGACTAATCAGGTCGGGCTTGGGATGCCATTATTGCGTGACTGAGTGCTTTTTAATAAAGGCAGTATCGTACCCCAGAGCTTTCACCTTTTCGAGGGTGTCCTGTGTTTGTGTGTAATCACTGAACGGCCCCAGAAACAGGCGATGGCTTTGGTCAATACTCTCGACAAAACTTTGCACTGAAAGGCTTTGACCCATTTCTTGCGCTAAAGTTCGCACTCTTTGTTCATTTTGTGAAGATGCCACCTGAATGATGTACTGAGGTGCACCGGATTTCGGCTTGGCATCACTGCTTTTGTTGACGGCAATCACCTCGATCTCTACATTCGCGGTGCCGGCCTGAACCACACCGATTTTATACGCTGCGGCATAACTTAAATCTATGATGCGCCCGGAGTGGAAAGGGCCGCGGTCATTGACCCGCACCACGGTCGATTTGCCATTATCCAGATTGGTTACTTTGACATAACTCGGCAGCGGCAGGGTTTTATGCGCAGCGCTCATTGAGTACATGTCATAAATTTCGCCGTTTGAGGTCAGGTGACCATGAAACTTTTTACCGTACCAGGACGCTTTGCCGCGCTGTTTAAAGCCCGACGTCTGTTTTTCAATCTGATAATTGACACCGCGTAGGGTGTAATCTTTGTTGCCCCCGAGACTGTACGGTTCGTACTGCGGGTTGGCATCTTCAATATGATCGACCGACATTGGCGTATCAGGCGCCACATCATCGTCGATCTCGTAGCGCCCGGATGGGGTGGTACTACAGCCGGCCAGGATTGCGGCGCAGCAAAAGGTAACAAGGAGCTTGGAGTGCATCATTAGTTTGCCTTCGAAAACGCTTTTCTATGGGTATGGATTGACATCAGAATACCAAATCCTGCCATGAGGGTGACCATAGAAGTACCGCCATAGCTGATCAGTGGAAGAGGTACACCCACTACCGGCAAAATACCGCTTACCATCCCGATGTTTACAAACACATAAACAAAAAAGCTTAGCACAATACTGCCGGCCATCATGCGACCGAATGCGGTTTGTGCGTTGCTTGCCAGGTAGAGTCCGCGGCCAATAATAAATAAGTAAACTGCCAATAGCGCAAGGATGCCTATCATGCCCCATTCTTCGGCGATTACTGCAAAGATAAAGTCAGTATGTCGTTCAGGTAAGAATTCCAGGTTGGATTGGGTGCCGTGCAGCCAGCCTTTTCCGGGAATCCCGCCCGAACCGATAGCAATTTTACTCTGGATAATGTGGTAACCGGCACCGAGCGGGTCGGACTCCGGGTTAAACAGAGTACGTACCCGGGTTTTCTGATACTCGTGCATCAGGAAAAACCACAGCACCGGCACAAACGCACCGACCGCCATGGCCGCCGCGACGATAATTTTCCAGCTGATACCAGCCAGAAAGATAACAAACACTCCGGAGGCGGCGATCAGAATCGAGGTGCCGAGGTCGGGCTGTTTGGCGATCAGTATGGTCGGAAAGAACACCATGACAGCCGAAATCATCAGAGTCTGAAAACTCGGCGGCAGCGGACGCTTGCCGATATAGCGTGCCACCATCAAAGGCACCGCCAGTTTGAGTAATTCCGATGGCTGGAAACGGACAAAGCCCAAATTCAGCCAGCGCTGAGCACCTTTGGAGACTTCACCAAAAAACAGTACTCCCAGCAGCAGGATCACGCCGACAAAAAACAGTCCCGGTGCCAGGCGCTCGTAGGTACGCGGTGGCAACTGGGCCAAGCCGATCATCACTGCCAGCGCCAGTACCATACGCATTGCCTGACGATCCATCATCGCCAGGCTCTGGCCGCTGGCACTGTACATCACCACCAGGCCAAACCCCATCACGACCAGCAATCCCAGCAGCAGCGGCAGGTCGATATGCAAGCGTTCGAAAAAGGCCCGGTTCCGGCCGGTAGAAGGATCGAGTTTCATTCCTGTTTTGCCTTATCGTCTTTCTTGAGAATAATGTGGTCAAAGATCTGTCTGGCAACCGGTGCACCATGACTTGAGCCGCCACCGGCGTTCTCCAGCACTATGGTGACAATCGCCTGCGGGTTATCGACCGGCGCAAAACTGGTGTACAGCGCATGGTCGCGCAGGTGCTCGGCCAGTTCGTCGGCGTTATATTTCTGGCCTTCCGCTAGGCCAAATACCTGAGCAGTACCGGACTTACCGGCACTCTGGTATTCAGAGCCGTAAAAGGCGCGGCGTGCGGTACCACGGCTGCCGTGGTTGACCAGGTGCATGCCTTCGATGGCGATATTCCAGTATTTGTCCGGTACTCCGGTGATCGGCGGATAGGTGGTGTATTCGGTCTCTTTCTGGGTCGAGAATTTGTCACCATTGTTGATGGTTGAACGCAGCAAGTGCGGCGCAATCACCTCACCGTGATGGACCAGCACCGAGGTCGCCTTAGCGATTTGCATCGGGGTCGCGGTCCAGTAACCCTGGCCGATACCCACCGGTATCGTGTCGCCCTGATACCAAGGCGTGCGGTGGCGGGCCATTTTCCACTCACGAGTAGGCATGTTAGCGGTACTTTCTTCGTGGATATCAATACCGGTGTAGTCGCCAAAGCCGAATTTCATCATCCAGGTCGACAGGCGGTCGATGCCCATGTCATACGCGACCTGATAAAAGAACGTATCGACCGATTCTTCCAGTGCTTTGGTCACATTCACTGTACCGTGTCCCCAGCGGGACCAGTCACGAAACGGACGGGTTTTCGAGTTTGGAATGCGCCAGTAACCCGGGTCATTGCGGGTGGTGTTGGGTGTAATGACGCCTTCTTCCAGTGCCGACACCGCGATAAAGGGTTTGACTGTTGATGCTGGCGGATAAATCCCGAGTGTGGTGCGGTTAACCAGCGGGCGGTTTTTGTCGTTGAGCAGCGCGCTGTACGCCTTGCTTGAAATGCCGTGCACAAACGCATTCGGATCGTAGCTCGGACTCGATACCATGGCCAGTACGCCATTATCTTTCGGATCCAGCACCACGGCTGAGCCACGACGGCCTTCCAGCAGGTTATGCACATAGACTTGCAGATCGATATCGAGATTGAGGACGATATCTTTGCCCGGCGTAGGCGGAACGTATTTCAGAGTGCGGATGATACGGCCGCGGCTGTTGACTTCCACTTCCTGGTAACCGGCGGTGCCGTGCAGCACATCTTCGTAGTAACGTTCGATGCCGAGCTTACCGATATCACGCGTGGCCTGGTAGTTGGCTTCTTTGCCTTCTTGCTCAAGACGACGCATGTCGCGGTCATTGATGCGTGATACGTAACCGAGCACGTGGGTCAGCACTTCGCCGTACGGGTAGAAGCGCTTGAGGTTGGCTGTCACCGACACGCCGGGAAACTTGTACTGTTGAACGGAAAATTTGGCCACTTCCTGCTGAGTCAGCTGGGTCAGCAGCGGCACCGAATTAAAGCGGCGGGTTTGACGACGCTCTTTGTCAAACGCGGCGATTTGTTCCGGCGTGATTTGCAGAATCTGTTGTAAGCGCGTGATGGTGTCGTCCATGTCTTTGACTTTTTCCGGGATGATTTCCAGGTTAAAGACAGGGCGGTTTTCAGCCAGCAAAACACCGTTGCGGTCGTATATCAGGCCGCGGTTGGGAGCGATAGGGACGACTTTGATGCGGTTATCATTGGAACGGGTTTTATAATCCTGATACTGGTTCACCTGGATGTTGTACAGGTTGGCGACCAGTATCCCCATCATCAAGACAATGCCGACAAAAGATACAATAGCACGGTTACGAAATAACCGTGCTTCTGCCAGATAGTCTCGAATAGGGTTACGCTTACGTAACATCAGTCTCTATTCTCGGTGATAAGGGTGATTAGCGGTAATACTCCAGGCGCGGTACAGGCTTTCTGCCATCACAACTCGCACCAGTGGGTGGGGCAGGGTCAAGGGTGATAATGACCAGCTCTGCTCTGCGGCGGCTTTACACGCCGGTGCCAGACCTTCCGGGCCACCAATCAGGATCGATACATCCCGGGCATCCAGTTTCCAGCTTTCCAGCTGTTGCGCCAGTTGTTCGGTGTCCCAGCGCTTACCGGGAATGTCAAGAGTAACAATTCGGTTACCCTTTGGCACGGCTGCCAGCATGGCTTCGCCTTCTTTTTGCAGAATTCTTGCAATGTCGGCGTTTTTGCCCCGCTTACCGGCGCTGATTTCCACCAGTTCCAGTGGCATATCATGCGGAAAGCGGCGACGGTATTCCTGAAAACCCTCTTCGACCCACTTGGGCATTTTGGTGCCAACGGCGATCAGTTGAATCTTCACCTTAGCTCCAGAGTTTTTCCAGTTGGTACATCTCGCGTTGTTGTTCCTGCATCACGTGCAGCATGGTTGATCCCATATCGACCACGACCCAT
Source organism: Vibrio sp. ABG19 (assembly GCF_029962385.1). Taxonomy (NCBI): domain Bacteria; kingdom Pseudomonadati; phylum Pseudomonadota; class Gammaproteobacteria; order Vibrionales; family Vibrionaceae; genus Vibrio; species Vibrio sp. ABG19. The sequence goes on from NZ_CP071708.1 coordinate 2,125,494, forward strand.
TCGCCTTCATTCTCGCCATCGATGCCCAGCGGTTCAATGCCGGCTTTTTTGGCTTCGCTGGCCACATGCTCAGCAATGGACGCAACGTGTCTTTTCGACGTCCCGGTACAGATGATCAGGTAATCGGTGACGCTGGATTTACCGATCACATCCAGGGTAATAATGTCGACCGCTTTCATGTCGTCGGCTTTGTCGGCAAGAAAGTCTTTGAGTTCTTCACGTTGCAAGGGAATGTTCCTCTGAAATAAATAACGATAACAAGATATGAAAAAAGCGCGGCACTATAGCACGCTTCAGGCAGGCAAGGGTAAGTTTGCCTGCGGAACACAGCACTCCAGGCTCAGTTGGTGTAATAACGGCCAGGGCGACTGTTCATATTGAGTTTTTGCCACAATTTCGCATTGGGCAAGTAAGCGCACCAGATGTTGCAGATGCTGCACTGACAGACGTTGCAGAGCGGCGGCGTATAACGGACGTTTGTTTTGCCAGATACGATATTTATCAAACAGGCTACCGATAGGCTGACTGTTCATCGCCTGGCGCATCTGCAGCAGCTGAAACAGCTCTTTTTGAGCTGTTCGCATCAGGATAATCGGCTCCACGCCTTCGGCCGCTTGCTGGCGCAATATGCGCTGAGCACGGTTGGCTTTGCCTTCCAGCAGCGCATCAATCCAGTGAAACGGTGTAAAGTGGTTATGGCGGCTGAGCGACTCTTCCAGTCTCACCAGAGTGAGCTGGCGATCCGGGTAAAGCAGGATCAGTTTCTCCAGGCTCTGGGCCAGGGCAAACAGGTTACCTTCGTGCCACTGTGCCAGCATCTGAACCGCTTCGGCGTCGGGCTGTAAACCTAACGCCCGGCAGCGCGTGGTAACAAACTGGGGCAGGCGGCTGATGTCGGGCGTCAGGCAGTTGACCATCGCGCCGTGCGCACTCAGCGCCTTAAACCAGGCGCTGTTTTCCTGCGCCCGGGTCGGTTTCGGACCGACGATGACCAGCAAAACATCCGCATTGAGGCTGTCAGCCAGCTTGGCCAGCTCTTTACCTGCGGCGGCATTCAGACCCGCCTCGGGAATTTCCAGCTCGATCAACTGACGGCTGGAAAACAGACTCATTGACTGGCAGCAGTCATACACTTCGTTCCAGTCGAGGCTGGCATCGATCTGAAAACGATGTTTTTCCTCAAAACCCTGGCTGCGCGCCTGCTGTTCAATCGCGCTGCGCGATTCCTGAATCAGCAAAGGCTCGTTGCCGAACACCAGATAAACCGGCAGCAGCGACTTTTGCAGCGCGTCGGCCAGTTTGTCAGCATACAATCTCATCAGACCGCCTACTGAGTGTTGCCGGCAGCGGCTGGCTCTTGAACGGTGTTGATCTGGTAATCCGAATGGGTATCACCGGTTTGCGGATCGTCCATATGACCAGATTCGATCGAGGCTTTAAGACGTGCCATCTGACGCACAATCTGACTCGCGGCCAGTTTGCGCATTTCATCTTCAATCATGTCGCGTTCGACCGATTTTGCCAGTGCAGTCAGCGGGTTATCCAGGTAGCTGCGGGTCACGCTGGTGGAGAAGGTTTTTTCACCCAGCTCAGGAATAAGAACACGGTAAGAGGCGCGGAAGGTCAGCTCTTTTTCTGCCGTGCGTGCGTTTTGGTACAGCGACAGAGTGCGCTCACTGATGCCTTCACTCAGCAGATGCAGGTTTGGCACATTTTCGCTCGGGCTGACCAGGGCGATTTCATTCAGGCGCAGCTGACCTTTCACTAAACGGGTAAAGGTGCTGTATTGGTCGTAACTGGTGACCGACATCGTACTCAGTTCTTCCGGAACATCGTAGTCACCACGCAGGTGAAAACCGCAGGCACTGAGCAGGGAGGCGGTCAGAACAACCAGTGATAACTTCAATGTAGATGACAATGTCAAACGCATGGGGCTACTTTCTCATGAAATGGATTTACTTATCTCAGCCCACCACCATGATGGGCTGAGATAAGTAAACAGGGCCAAAAGCCCTGTTTACAGACCGTCAGAGACGGAATTAGTTCGCAACGATGTTCAGCAGTTTGCCCGGAACATAGATAACTTTGCGAATGGTTTTGCCGTCGGTGAACTTCAGCACGTTTTCGTCTTTCAGACCAAGCTCTTCGACTTGCTCTTTCGTCGCGTCCGCCGCTACCGTCAGTTTGCCGCGCAGCTTACCGTTAACCTGCAGAACGATCAGTTTTTCGTCTTCAACCAGAGCCGCTTCATCGAAGGTTGGCCATGCCGCGCTGTCGATGTCTGCCTGACCCAGAGCATTCCACATTTCAAAACAGATGTGCGGTGCAATCGGGTACAGCATCAGCGTGATCGCTTTCAGTGCTTCATCCAGAATTGCACGATCCTGAGCCTCTTCCTGTGGTGCTTTCGCCAGCTTGTTCATCAGCTCCATGATCGCTGCAATTGCGGTGTTGAAGGTCTGACGACGCGCAATATCATCGGTCACTTTGGCGATGGTTTTGTGGACATCACGACGCAGCGCTTTCTGGTCTGCGTTCAGTGCTGCCGCGTCAACCGCGCCGGCTGCGCCTTTCTCTGCGTGCTCACGCACCAGTTTCCAGACGCGTTTCAGGAAGCGGTTGGCACCTTCAACGCCTGATTCCTGCCACTCCAGCGTCATATCCGCCGGTGAAGCAAACATCATGAACAGACGTACGGTGTCTGCACCGTATTTGTCGACCATTTCCTGCGGGTCGATACCGTTGTTTTTCGACTTAGACATTTTGATCATGCCTGAGTGTGCAACGTTGCGGCCTTCGCCGTCGACAGCAGAAGCGATGCGCCCTTTCGCGTCACGTTCTACTTTCACTTCCGTCGGAGAAACCCACTCTTTGGTGCCTTTCTCGTTGGTGTAGTAGAACGCATCGGCCAGCACCATACCCTGACACAGCAGCTGTTTAAATGGCTCGTCAGAAGTCACATACCCGGCATCACGCAGCAGTTTGTGGAAGAAACGTGAGTACAGCAGGTGCATACACGCGTGCTCGATACCACCGATGTACTGGTCAACCGGCAGCCAGTAGTTCGCTTTTTCCGGATCCAGGATGTCATCGGCTTGCGGGCTACAGTAGCGCGCGTAGTACCAAGACGATTCCATGAAGGTATCGAATGTGTCGGTTTCACGCAGAGCCGGTTCACCGTTAAAGGTGGTTTTCGCCCACTCTTTGTCCGCTTTGATCGGGCTGGTGACGCCGTCCATTACCACATCTTCCGGCAGAATGACCGGCAGCTGGTCAGCCGGAACCGGATGAACTTCACCGTCTTCAGTGGTGACCATCGGAATTGGCGCACCCCAGTAACGCTGGCGGGATACACCCCAGTCGCGCAGACGGAAATTAACGGTTTTGACCCCTTTACCTTCTGCTTCCAGTTTGGCTGCGATCGCATCGAACGCGGCCTGGAATTCCAGACCATCGAACTCACCTGAGTCAAACAGCACACCTTTCTCGGTGTACGCTTCAGCCGAAATGTCCAGCTCGCTGCCGTCAACGGGTTTGATGACCGGAATGATCTCCAGGTTATACTTAGTGGCGAACTCGTAGTCACGTTGGTCGTGGGCAGGTACTGCCATCACCGCGCCTGTACCGTAGTCCATCAGCACGAAGTTAGCCACGTAAACCGGTACTTCACGACCATTCAGCGGGTGAATCGCCGTCAGGCCGGTTGCCATGCCTTTCTTCTCCATCGTCGCCAGTTCTGCCTCGGCGACTTTGGTGTTTTTACATTCTTCGATGAAAGCAGCCAGTTCAGGGTTGCTCTGCGCCGCTTTCGTTGCCAGCGGGTGACCGGCAGCGATGCCGACGTACGTCACACCCATCAGGGTGTCCGGACGTGTGGTGTACACTTCCAGATCCTGCGCCTGATCTTTGACTGCAAACTTAAGTTCCACACCTTCAGAGCGGCCAATCCAGTTGCGCTGCATGGTTTTCACCATTTCCGGCCAGCCATCCAGATTATCCAGATCATCCAGTAGCTCTTGCGCGTATGCCGTGATCTTAATGAACCACTGCGGGATTTCTTTTTGCTCTACCGGGGTATCACAACGCCAGCAGCAGCCGTCTTCAACTTGTTCGTTGGCCAGAACGGTCTGGTCGTTCGGACACCAGTTAACGGAAGACGTCTTCTTATAAACCAGGCCTTTCTCGTACAGCTTGGTGAAGAACTCTTGTTCCCAACGGTAGTATTCCGGACGACAGGTCGCAAATTCGCGGTTCCAGTCGTAGCCAAAACCCAGCAGTTTGAGCTGGTTTTTCATGTATTCAATATTTTCGTAGGTCCACGGCGCTGGCGCAGTGTTGTTTTTGACTGCAGCGTTTTCTGCCGGCAGACCGAAAGCATCCCAGCCGATTGGTTGCATGACGTTTTTGCCTTGCAGACGCTGGAAACGAGAGACCACATCACCGATAGTGTAGTTACGCACGTGACCCATATGCAGACGGCCACTTGGGTACGGGAACATTGAGAGACAGTAGAATTTTTCTTTATTTGGGTCTTCACTTACAACAAAGGTCTTGTTGTCGTCCCAATGCTGTTGAACTTTTTGTTCAATATCTTGCGGGTTGTATTGCTCTTGCATCGATGATATCCGGTTATCTTGGAATTTGTGAGTTCAGTTTGAACAGATACTAATAGATCGTCATAGAATACCTAAAGCAAGGGAGCACAACAATAGCCAATCGGGTTTGATAGAGGTGACATATGCCAAAACAAAAAACGGGTTACGAGGCTTTAGTTGAAGAGGTGGTCGAAACCCTCAAGAAGAGTCCGCAAGAAGTCGATCATATTCTGGACACTTCCGGCAAAGTCGTAGCCGCCGCCAATGACCTGACCAAAGATGAGCTGGCGCTGATTTCCGCCTACATAAAAGCTGACCTTAAAGAGTTCGCTGACAGTTATGAAGAGGAAAAAAGCAGCCCGTTTTATCTGATGATCACCAACTCCATCTGGCAGGGCCTGCTGGATATTACCGATCGCACCAAAGTGGAGTGGGTCGAGCTGTTTCAGGATCTCGAGCATCAGGGGTTGTACAAAGCCGGGGACATGATTGGACTGGGCGTGTTGGTGTGCGACAGCTGCGGCCATCGGATGGAATACAATCACCCGACCGAAATTGTCCCTTGTACCCGCTGCGGCGCGACCGCTTTCAGTCGTCAGCCGTTTAAGCCTTAGCACTTGCTCATGCGGACACCGAGCCTGATGTCCTGACAAGAGCCTGGTGATACGACAAGAATCCGTTCCGGTAACACGCAAAAACACTAAGAGCCCCGACGGGGCTCTTAGTGTTTTTGATGGTCAGCTATCTGCATCAGGATGGTGACGGCGGCGTTGCAGCAACAGGCCGGCCAGCATAGCCAGGGCAGTCCACATATACAGCGGCCAACTGCCCAGAGCATGATATGGCGTCTGGCCACGGGTCGGCACCAGTTCGGCACGCAGCACGCCGGTCTCAAACTGCGGGATTTGGGCGGTGATTTGACCACGGTAGTCAGTCACAGCGGTCACGCCGTTATTGGTGGCACGAATCAGCGGTTTACCCAGTTCCAGCGCGCGCATACGGGCAATTTCCATATGTTGTAACGGGCCAATCGAGCGGCCAAACCAGGCATCGTTGGACAGGGTGAGCAGGAAGTCGGTGTCGTCGGTGGTGTTGGCACGTACCTGCTCGTTGAAGATGATTTCGTAACACAGTGCTGGCGTCAGGGCATGGCCACTGGCGATAATATTCGGTTGGATATAGTCACCCGCGGTAAATGAAGACATCGGCAGGTTGAAGAACGGCGCCAGCGGACGCAGCAGGTCTTCAAACGGAACAAACTCACCAAATGGCAACAGGTGATGCTTATGGAAACGCCGGGACACATCGTACTGGTATTCGCCTTGTGGAGTATCACCCAGTGCCAGCACGCTATTGTAATACTGCTTGTCATCGGTCTGATTCAGAATGCCGGTGATGATGGTACTGTGGTTGAGGCGTGCTGCCGCATCAAGGTTGTGCAGGTAGGAAGTCAGCTCAAACTCGAAGGCCGGCACGGCGGCTTCCGGCCAGATAATAATGTCCGCATCCCAGTTTTCACGGGTGAGGTCGGTGTACTTCATAATGGTTGGCCAGCGTTCGCTTGGCAGCCATTTACGTGCCTGAGGTATATTGCCCTGAATCAAGGCTACCTTGGTGGTTTTGTCCGTGTCCGGTTTGACCCAGCGCGCGGCATTGAGCCCGTAGCCGGCAGCAAAGATAACCGCCGGGATCAGCAGAAGGGTTTTACTTTTACTCAGTAGCGTCAGGGCCAGTGCGCCAGCGGACAGCATCACCATTAGCGTCAGCAGTTCCACCCCGCCGAGCGGCGCGTAATTGGCGAGCGGACTGTCTATCTGACTGTAACCAAGCCACAACCATGGAAAGCCGGTCATCACCCAGCCGCGTAACCAGTCACTGACCAGCCAGAGAGCGGGAGCGGCAAGTAATAAGCGGCCACGACCCGAGGCCGGGAAAAAGCGATTGAGCGCCCAGGCGAACAGCGCCGGATAGATAGCCAGGTAGCCGACTAACAGTAACATCAGGGACACACTGGCGATTTTGGGCATACCACCAAAGGTATCAATGCTGATATGAACCCAGTTAATACCGATGCCAAACTGTCCCAGGCCCCAGCAATAGCCAATCAGCGCAGCGCCTTTGACGGATTGTTTATGGAGCAGCAATAACAGCAGCAGCGGGCTGAGAATGGCCACAGGCCAGAGTTGATAAGGAGCGAAAGCCAGGGTAGTGAGGGCGCCAACAAAAGCGGCCGCAAGCGGCCGCATAAGGCGATGAATTGTATTCGTCATCTGCAACTTTTCTGATGCTCTTACCGAAGTAAGAGAGATTTGAACTACTCTTCGCTGATCTCCGGAAGAGCTTCCATATCGGGGATGGTTACCTGAAGTTGAACCACGCGACGATTATCAGCAGCCGTTACCTTGAAGTTGTAGCGATCGATTTCCACGATTTCACCACGACTTGGCAGGTGGCCAAAGGCCGTCATCACCAGGCCGCCGACCGTATCCACTTCTTCATCACTGAAGCGGGTACCGAAGGTATTGTTGAATTCTTCGATGGTGGTCAGCGCCTTCACCGCATAGGTGTGTTTGCTGAGCTTACGAATATCCAGTTGCTCTTCATCGTCGGTTTCGTCTTCGATATCGCCAACGATTTCTTCCAGAATATCTTCAATGGTCACCAGGCCGGAAACCCCCCCGAACTCATCTACGACAATCGACATGTGATATCGTTCCTCACGGAACTCTTTCAGCAGACGATCGACGCGTTTGCTTTCAGGCACCACCACCGCCGGGCGGATCACTTCTTCGATGTCAAACGGGGAGCTGTTCGAGCCTAAGTATTTGAGTAAGTCCTTCGCAAGCAGAATGCCTTCCACATGGTCTTTGTCTTCGCTGATGACCGGATAACGCGAATGCTGCGCATCGGTAATCAAGGCGACCAGCGAGTCCAGGTTATCGGTACGCTCGACGGTGACCATTTGTGAGCGGGGAATCATGATGTCACGAACCCGCATTTCGGCAATTTCCATAACCCCTTCCAGCATATCGCGGGTGTCATGGTCAATCAGGTCATTGACTTCAGAGTCGCGGATCACGTCAACCAGTTCCTGACGATCCTTGGGTTCTCCCTGAAATAACTGACCTAGGCGCTCAAAGAAGGACTTTCTACTCGGACCGTCCGATTTTTCTTTGTTTCCTTCGGAAGAATAGGGCGAATTATCTTCGTTCATTGTTTCTCTATTCGGTAACGCTATCAGATGTGTGATAGCTCACATTAAGTTAACCGCGCCGTTATGGCAGCGGAAAACTAGATTTTATCGGCCAGATATGGGTCTTCAAACCCCATTTTCTGCATGATTTCTGTTTCGAGGGACTCCATCTCTTCAGCTTCGTCATCCTCGATATGGTCATAACCTAGCAGATGAAGACTGCCATGTACAACCATATGGGCCCAGTGTGCTAGCAGAGGCTTATTTTGCTCTTCTGCTTCGCGTTCAACGACCTGGCGGCAAATCACCAGATCACCGAGCAAATCCATTTCGATACCGGGCGGTACTTCGAACGGAAAAGACAGCACGTTGGTGGACTTATCTTTGCCGCGGTATTCGAGGTTGAGCTGGTGGCTCTCTTGTTCATCGACGATGCGCACCGTCACTTCAGCCTGAGGCTGAAACGGCGTGACGGCTGCACTCAGCCAGGTGGCAAAATCGTCACACGACGGCAGCCCGGTTTCATCCTCGACGGCCAGTTGTAAATCAAGTTCGATACTCATGACTCACCAGACTCTTCCAGAGCGCTTGAGCTTGTCAGCTCAGCTTTCTGCTGCTCGAGCAGTTTAGATTCACGCTCTTCACGACGGCGTTTCTCGTACTCTTTACGCTCTTTCTGATCCTGGGCTTCCCACTTCTCATAGGCGTTGACGATACGAGCCACCACTGGGTGACGCACAACGTCGTCGGCGAGGAAGAAGTTGAAGCTGATCTCCTCGACTTCGCTCAGTACTTCGATTGCATGGCGCAGGCCCGATTTAGCACCGCGTGGCAAGTCGATCTGGGTCACGTCACCTGTGATGACAGCGCGCGAGTTAAAGCCGATCCGGGTCAGGAACATTTTCATCTGTTCGACGGTGGTGTTCTGGCTTTCGTCGAGAATGATAAACGCATCGTTCAGGGTACGGCCGCGCATGTAAGCCAGCGGAGCCACTTCAATGACGTTACGTTCAATCAGTTTTTCAACCCGTTCAAAGCCGAGCATCTCAAACAGCGCATCGTAGAGCGGACGCAGGTAAGGGTCGACTTTCTGGCTCAGGTCACCGGGCAGAAAGCCCAGTTTCTCACCCGCTTCAACCGCCGGACGAGTCAGCAGAATGCGACGGATTTCCTGACGTTCCAGGGCATCAACCGCGGCTGCAACCGCCAGGTAGGTTTTACCGGTACCGGCCGGGCCAATACCAAAACTGATATCGTGGGTCACCATGTTGACCAGGTACTGAGCCTGATTTGGCGTACGTGGCTTGATGATGCCTTTTTTGGTTTTGACAAACACTTCTTTGCCGTGCGTAACCAGCTCCGATTCGGTGCTCTGTTCCAGTACGCCGGACTCTTTGATTGCCAGATGGATCTGATCCGGTTCAATGTCGGCGATTTGGCCGCGGACCGGCGCAGTGTCGACATACAGAGTCTTCAGAATGTCGAGCGCGGCAGTCGCAGTATGTGCTTTACCTACAATCGTGAAGTAGTTACTACGGTGGTTGATTTCAACGCCTAAACGACGTTCTAAATGCTTGATGTTGTCATCGAAAGGACCGCACAGACTGGCAAGACGGCGGTTATCGGAAGGTTCGAGATCTATCTCTAAAGTAACGATTTTATTGCTCAATTTAACCTCTCAGTATGTCATTTTCAGACGCCCGATTTTGACCGGGCGTCTCATGACAGTGTATACCCAAGTCAGCACGAAATGCGAGTTTCTGCGCGAAATCTTGCCGGTCTTGGGTTACTGAAACTTAAGGAGTAAACGTAGCTACTCCCAGCTCATCTTCACGGCGTGTTTTCGCCATCATTTCTGAAGGAGAAGTCACGACACGCAAGTTCATCTCTTTTTCTGTTCTTACGAGTTCACCGCGCAAAGAGTTCGGGAACACATCAACAATGTTGACATCGACAAACTGGCCAATCAGCTCAGCCGGTCCTTCGAAGTTTACTACACGGTTGTTTTCGGTACGACCACGAAGTTCCATCAGGTTTTTCTTCGACGGACCTTCAACCAGAATACGTTGCTGGGTACCCATCATCAGGCGTGAGTAACGCATCGCCTGGCTGTTGATCTGCTGTTGCAGCTCGTACAGACGTGCTTTCTTGGTCTCTTCCGTCAGATCACAAGGGTAATCCGCTGCTGGTGTTCCCGGGCGAGGCGAGAAGATAAAGCTAAAGCTCATATCGAAATCGACATCGCGGATCAGTTTCATGGTGTCCTGGAAGTCTTTGTCAGATTCGCCGGGGAACGCAACGATAAAGTCAGAACTGATCTGGATATCCGGACGCGCTTTACGCAGCTTACGGATAATAGACTTGTATTCGATACCGGTGTGCGGACGTTTCATCATGGTCAGGATACGGTCACTACCGCTTTGCACCGGCAGGTGCAGGAAGCTCACCAGCTCAGGGGTGTCTTCGTATACAGCGATGATGTCGTCAGTGAACTCCAGCGGGTGGCTGGTGGTGAAACGAATACGGTCAATACCATCGATTGACGCAACCAGACGCAGCAGCTCGGCAAATGAACAGATTTCACCGTCATGCATCGGGCCGCGGTAAGCGTTTACGTTCTGACCCAGCAGGTTGACTTCACGTACGCCTTGCTCTGCCAGTTGCGCGATTTCATACAGCACGTCATCCATCGGGCGGCTGACTTCTTCACCACGGGTGTAAGGTACCACACAGTAAGTACAGTACTTAGAACAGCCTTCCATGATAGAGACGAAAGCGGTCGGGCCTTCAGCACGCGGCTCTGGCAGACGGTCGAATTTTTCGATTTCCGGGAAGGAGATATCCATCACCGGTGCATGATCTGACTGAGATTGTTTGATCATCTCTGGCAGACGGTGCAGAGTTTGCGGGCCAAAAATAACATCGACAAACGGTGCGCGGTCACGGATATGATCGCCTTCCTGAGTCGCGACACAGCCACCCACGCCAATTACGACGCCTGGCTTTTTGTCTTTCAGTGTTTTCCAGCGGCCCAGCTGGTGGAATACTTTCTCTTGCGCTTTTTCGCGAATCGAACAGGTATTAAGTAGAAGTACGTCTGCTTCCTCTGGTTCTTCAGTTAGCTCATAGCCGTTCGCAGCGTTAAGCAGGTCGGCCATTTTTGATGAATCGTACTCATTCATCTGGCAGCCCCAGGTTTTGATTAGCAGTTTTTTACTCATGTTCTTCGCTCGGTCGTTAGTTTAAATTAAGGGAGCAAATCGCCCAGTGTTTCCAGTGACGTCTGGATATTTTTGCCAGACTTGGTTAAAAATTAGCCACCACTTGGGTGCTAAGCGGCGTATTGTACTGGTTTCAACCGGAGCTGACCAGTCATTCTCACCCCCAGCCGTTGTGGTGACTGGCTTTGCCTCTCTGCCGGGCAGGGAATTTGAGCCGAGAGGAAAACCAACCTTGCCCCATGCTTTAGCAAACCGCTGTTTATGGTCATATTTTGTCGCTCGCAACCCGACCAAACAGTGGTTGTGTGGTAGACTTAGTTTTTACGATTCAGTCAGGTAGAAGCAGTAGATATGAACGATTTTGACATAGTAGTCATTGGTGGTGGTATGGTCGGTGCGGCAGCTGCCATCGGCTTTGCCCAGCAGGGGCGTCGGGTAGCGGTTGTGGACGGGCATCAGCCTGCTGCGTTTAACGATGATCAGCCCATGGATGTTCGTATTTCTGCTATCTCGCAAACTTCGGTTGATTTACTGCAAGCACTGGGCGCCTGGGACAGTATCCGTGCGATGCGGGTTTGCCCTTATCGCCGTCTTGAGACCTGGGAGCATCCCGAATGCCGCACTCGTTTTTCCAGCGAGGCGCTGGGGCTGCAGCAACTGGGCTACATGGTGGAAAACCGGGTGATTCAACTGGGTTTGTGGCAAGCCTTTAGTGCTTATCCGAATCTGACTTTGTTGTGTCCGGATAAACTGGCCTCGATTGAGTTTGGCGACAGCCAGACCCTCACACTGCAATCCGGTACTGAGCTGAAGTGTCAGTGGATTATCGGTGCGGACGGCGCAAACTCAAGGGTGCGCAGCCTGGCCGGTATTGGCATCACCGCCTGGGATTACCGCCAGCACTGCATGCTGATTAATGTCGAAACCGAGCTGGCGCAGCAGGATATCACCTGGCAGCAATTCTTCCCGTCCGGCCCGCGTTCATTTTTGCCGCTCAACGGTCATCAGGGCTCCTTGGTGTGGTATGACAGCCCGGCGCGTATCAAGCAGCTTAGCCATATGAGTCCGGCTCAGCTGCGTGCAGAGATACTGAGTCATTTCCCGCCGGAGCTGGGGGATATTAAAGTGTTACAGCACGGCTCGTTCCCGCTTACCCGGCGTCATGCGCAAACCTATGTCAGCAATCATTGTGTATTGGTTGGCGATTCAGCGCATACTATCAATCCGTTAGCGGGGCAGGGCGTGAATCTCGGCTTTAAGGATGTCGCAGCCCTGCTGGAGGCAACCGCCGGGCATGATGAACTGACCCAGGCACAGTTTGAGCGTTACCAGCGGCAGCGGCGGGGCGATAACCTGTTAATGCAAAGTGGCATGGACTTCTTCTATGCCGCATTCAGTAATGACCACACTCCGCTCAAGTGGGTGCGCAATGCGGCGCTGAAACTGGCGGACAATGCCGGGCCGGTGAAGCAGCAGGTACTGCGTTACGCGCTGGGGTTATAAACCTCAGCCAGAATAATTCAGGCGGTAACCCTGTTGTGGTGCGGCCTGGTTGAGGGGCGCGGCTCACGCATTCATGTCAGCAAAGACCTAACATGTAAGCAACCCCCTAAATTAAAGACGAAAAAAAACGCTGCGATGGCAGCGTTTTTTGAATGCTTTGCAAACCGCTTACTTAGTTACACGCAGTACAGCAGTTTCACCAACATTTACCGAACCAGACAGTTTAGCCAGCTCTTTGATCTCGTCCATGTTAGAGATAACAACAGGAGTCAGAGTTGATTTCGCTTTCTCTTCCAGCAGAGCCAGATCGAATTCAATGATAGTGTCGCCCACTTTCACTGACTGACCTTCTTCAGCGATACGTTTGAAGCCTTCGCCTTTCAGCTCAACGGTGTCGATACCGAAGTGAACAAACAGTTCAACGCCATCGTCAGACTCGATAGAGAATGCGTGGTTCGTTTCGAAAATCTTACCGATAGTACCGTTAACAGGAGCTACCATCTTGTTGCCAGTAGGCTTGATAGCGATACCGTCACCAACGATTTTTTCAGCAAACACGACATCTGGCACGTCTTCGATGTTTACAATTTCACCAGAAAGAGGTGCGATGATTTCAATTGCACCCGCGTCAGCGCTGTCGTCAGAGACTAGCTTCTTAAGTTTGTCAAACAGACCCATTGTGTCATGCTCCTAACGTTTTAATATATTCTGTGAAGTATAGTATACCACTCACTAACAATAGACGACTACTTTTAGTCGTCTATGTTATTGGTATTAGCAGATTATTGAGAGTTTTTCGCGATGAATTTTTCAACGCAAGCTTCGATTTCTGCTGCAGTTGGCAGAGACAGTGCTTCATCTGCCATTGCTTTCACTTCAGCGAAGTTGGTGTTACGAATCACTTTCTTCACTTTAGGAATAGAGATGCCGCTCATTGAGAACTCATCCAGACCCATACCTAACAGAAGGAGTGTAGCGCGCTCATCACCCGCCAATTCACCACACATACCGGTCCATTTGCCTTCTGCGTGTGATGCATCAATAACTTGCTTGATCACAGTCAGAACAGCCGGAGACAGCGGGTTGTAGAGGTGAGAAATCATTTCGTTACCACGGTCTACTGCCAGTGTGTACTGGGTCAGGTCGTTGGTACCGATAGAGAAGAAAGCAACTTCTTTTGCCAGGTGAGGGGCAATTGCCGCTGCTGCCGGGGTTTCAACCATCACACCGATTTCGATGTTTTCGTCGAATGCATGGCCTTCAGCACGCAGTTCAGCTTTGTATTCTTCAATCGCTGCTTTCAGTTCACGGATTTCTTCAACTGAGATGATCATCGGGAACATGATACGCAGAGTACCGTGTGCTGATGCACGCAGGATACCACGCAACTGGTCACGCAGGATGTCACGACGGTCCAGACTGATACGTACGGCACGCCAGCCCAGGAACGGGTTCATCTCTTTTGGTAGATCCATGTATGGCAGGTCTTTGTCGCCGCCGATATCCATAGTACGGATAATCACAGCCTGGCCAGCCATCGCTTCTGCTACTTCTTTGTAAGCTTTGTATTGCTCTTCTTCCGTTGGCAGTGCGTCACGGTCCATGAACAGGAATTCTGTACGGTACAGACCAACGCCTTCACCGCCGTTGCGGATGATGCCGTCACAGTCTTTCACTGTACCGATGTTACCGCATACTTCTACGCGGTGGCCGTCTGTGGTTTCAGCGTGCAGGTCTTTCAGTTTCGCCAGCTCTTCTTTTTCAGCCAGGAATGCGGCTTTTACTGCTTTCGCTTCTTCCAGCTCAGCATCGCTTGGGTTGACGACAATCTTGTTGTTCATCGCGTCAAGGATCAGCATGTCGCCGTTTTTCACTTGAGCGGTAATGTCGTTAGTACCTACGATCGCTGGCAGTTCCAGAGAACGAGCCATGATTGAGGTGTGAGACGTACGACCACCGATATCACATGCAAAGCCCAGAACGTAGTCCAGGTTGATTTGTGCAGTTTCTGACGGAGTCAGGTCGTAAGCCACCAGGATCACTTCTTCATTGATGTCGCTCAGCGATACAATGTTGATGCCCAGGGCGTTTTTCACGAAGCGTGTACCGATATCGCGGATATCTGTAGCACGTTCTTTCAGGTATTCGTCATCCAGTGACTCAAGCGCAGCTGCCTGCTCTTCAATCACAGTGTGAATCGCGTTGTCTGCTGACAGTTTTTCGTCTTTGATGAGGGCTAAAATTTCTTCTTCTAGCTCTTCATCTTCAAGCAGCATGATATGGCCTTCAAAGATGGCTTCTTTTTCTTCACCAAAAGTCTCAAGGGCTTTTTGTTTGATAACTTCAAGTTGGGCAGAAGATTTGTTACGTGCGTCGTAGAAACGCGCAACTTCAGCTTCAACTTGAGCGTCAGAAATGGTGTTTGTATTTAGGACAATTTCATCTTCTTGAAGTAGTAGTGCTTTACCAATAGCAATACCTGGAGATGCTAGGATGCCTGAAATCATAGCCTTACCTTAAATTGGTCAACTGTAAACGGGAGATAAGTGGACGTTTGTGCTAACGATATATGTAGCTAATTCTAGAGCCTATTTCCAACAAAGCCACTTTGCGGGAACAAAATGGCTTTGACAGGAATGGTGCGAATTAGTGTAGTTGATCCATCAGAGCAACCAGGTGGTCAACAGCTTGTTGAGCTTGTGCACCTTCTGCAGAGATAGTCACTACAGTGCCTTTAACCAGACCCAGAGTCTGTAGTTTGAACAGGCTTTTCGCGCTAGCGCTTTTACCGTTAGAAGTCACAGTGATGTCCGCGTCGAATGCTTTAGCTTCTTTAACGAACTGAGCAGCCGGACGAGTGTGAAGACCGTTTTCTGCAGTGATTTCTACTTGCTTCTCGTACATGTTTTATACCCCAATTAATTTATTTTTTGTAAGTTTATTAACCAGAATTAGCTTAACCGTATCAGCTCGTTTCTGCTAGTTGAGCTACGAGCTTTTCGTGTCAGAACTGATACTGGTATAAAAATAATCAATCGCCTTGTTGACACTCAGCCATTGAATCTAATCTTGTCTGCTTCTTTATTTTGAAGCTAGAAATAAAACATGCCTGATATTACCAAAGGTGAGGCTAGGATCAACAAAAAAGCCCCTCAAGGGGGCTTTTTTAAACCAAAATTTGATTTCACCACATATTACTGCTGGTTTTCTTTCTCAGAGAAAATGCCGGCGAACAGGGCAGTGCTCAGGTAACGTTCGCCTGAGCTTGGTAGGATAACTACGATAGTTTTTCCTTCAAATTCAGGTAGTTCTGCAAGGCGGTTAGCAGCAACAACGGCTGCGCCAGATGAGATACCAGCCAGGATACCTTCCTCTTCCATCAGACGACGAGCCATCTCGATCGCTTCTTCAGAAGTCACAGTTTCAACACGGTCAATCAGGTCCAAATCCAGGTTGCCAGGGATGAATCCGGCACCGATACCCTGGATTTTATGTGGAGCTGGTTGAATATCCTGGCCTGCCAGTGCTTGCGTAATGACCGGAGATTCAGCCGGTTCTACTGCAACAGAAGTGATGGCTTTGCCTTTCTCGTCTTTGATGTAACGACTGGTACCCGTCAGAGTACCACCAGTACCAACACCAGCAACGAATACGTCAACCTGGCCGTCAGTCGCTTCCCAGATTTCAGGACCTGTGGTCTTTTCGTGAATCTGTGGGTTAGCCGGGTTATCGAACTGCTGCAGCAACAGGTATTTTTCAGGGTTGCTGGCGACAATTTCTTCCGCTTTAGCAATCGCGCCTTTCATGCCTTTAGCCGCTTCAGTCAGCTCTAGGTTTGCACCCAGCGCTTTCAGCAGCTTACGGCGCTCAAGACTCATTGACTCAGGCATAGTCAGCGTCAGTTTGTAACCGCGCGCTGCAGCAACGAAGGCCAGAGCAATACCTGTATTACCACTGGTTGGTTCCACAAGTTCGATGCCTGGTTTCAGTTTACCTTGCTTCTCTGCATCCCAAATCATGTTGGCGCCGATACGGCATTTAACACTGAAGCTTGGGTTACGTGATTCAACTTTAGCCAGTACGTTACCTTTGCTGACTTTGTTCAGACGAACCAGTGGCGTGTTACCAATAGTAAGAGAATTGTCTTCGTAAATTTTGCTCATTGTGATGTTCCTTCATTTCGCATGTTTTGCTATCGATAAGTCGATACGTTGCGGATACGATTTAGAGAATATGTGCTCGGTTAAAAAGGTAAAAGGATTAAAAAGTTATAACTTATAGGTATCGGCGGCTTTCACCGCCAAAATGTCTATCGGGTCACATAATGCCCTTTAAACTCGCTGACCCACATCGCGGTCGCGCCACAAACCGCTACCGGCATGACAAATAGGTTGATGATCGGAATCGTTGTCAGAACCGACACCAGCATGCCGAAGCCATACGCTTTGCCCTGTTTTTGTTTCAAATTATTACGCATGTCATTAAATGCGACTTTATGGTTATCAAACGGATAGTCGCAGTACTGAATGGCCAGCATCCAGGCGGTAAATAAAAACCACAGAATCGGCCCCAGGGTCTGGCCAAGGGCCGGGATCAGCAGCAGTAGAAACAGACCGATGGCTTTGGGTAAGGTATAAAGCAGTTTACGCCATTCCCTTGCCATGATGCGTGGCACATCTTTGATGACGGCCAGTATACCCTCGTCATTAATCGTGTGACCGGTGAGTTTTTCTTCAACCTTTTCTGCCAGCAGACCGTTAAACGGTGCGGCGACAAAGTTAGCCAGCGTGCTGAAAAAGTAGGAGAAGGTGGCGAGAATGGTCAGTACCAACAGCGGCCACAGAATGTAACTCAGCCAGGACAACCAGTCCGGGATTTGTCCCATCCATTGATTAATCCAGCTGTCGAGGTGTGAAAACAGATAGAGCAGGGCGCCACCAACTAAGAGGATATTAGCCAACAGTGGCATAATCACGAATCGGCGGATGCCGGGTGATAAAGCCAGTTCCAGGCCGTAGAAAAAATAGCCAAAGCCTGAGCGCTTATGATTTTGCATAGTGTATTCCGTATACGATTTGCCAGCGGTGAAAGTTGCATTCTATTGTAACTGAGCAACAGAGGAAGAAAAGCGTGGTAAAAATCACACCATTAACGCACCTTTTAACATTAAGTTGTTCTAAACAGGGGCTGACTTTTGGTAAAGTAAACTGATAAGCCGATAAAACCTACCTTTGGCAACGTTAACGACAAGCGTTGAAGCTCAGGACATCAAAAATCGAGAAACTGAGAGTTTAAGATGCAGGAATTGCGATTCGTACTCATTATTGTTGGCGCGCTAGCGATAGCCGCTTTGCTATTTCATGGTCTGTGGACCAGTAAAAAAGAAGGGAAGTCTAAGTTTGGTGATAAACCACTTGGCCGGATTGACGTAGAGCCTGAAGAAGATGAAGTAGCGGCAGCGCGTGCTTTTGCTCCGGAAGATGATTATGAAATCATTCGTAAGGATCGCAACCAGCCGGACTTCGGGATTAAAGATGAGCCTGAGGTGGATCCTCTGATCGGTGGCTACACCGCTGCTGAAGAACCGCTGACAGAGCAGAGTGAGGTGCGCTCAGAATTTCAAGCGCCTGAAACTGCGCCAGTTGATGAAGCCCAGCCAGAGCCTCTGACTGTCTATGAAGCACCATCAGAGCCGATGTTCAGCACTGCGCGAGCAGGTGTCGATGCTGAACCTGTGGTAGAGAAGCCTCAAGCGCAGCCAGAACCGGCTCCTCAGGCCGAAGAACCGGCCCAGGATGAGATGCAGGTTATCGTGTTGAATGTACATTGTGCCGGCAACGAACCCTTTGTTGGTACTAAGCTGTTCGATAGTATGCAGCAGAACGGCCTGTTGTACGGCGAAATGGATATTTTTCATCGCCATGCTGATTTGTCCGGTACCGGTAAGGTGCTGTTTAGTGTCGCGAACATGATGCATCCCGGGACGCTGAAACACGATGATCCGGCAGAATTCACCACCAAGGGTATTTCATTCTTTATGACCTTGCCATGCTTTGGTGAAGCGGATCATAACTTTAAGCTGATGCTGAAAACGGCACAGCAGATCGCCGATGATATGGGCGGCAACGTCCTCGATGACGCGCGCAACCTGATGACACCGGATCGCCTGGCCGCTTACCGTAAGCAAATTACTGACTTTCGGAACCGGACAGCACATAATTGATTCCATAACCTTGTTTGGTTAAGAAAGGCCCCGTGTCGGGGCCTTTTTTCATGATAGAACCTGATTGACTGCGAGAGAAACGCAATGCAAAACGTAGAGCAACGCTTACAAGAGCTTAAAGAAATACTGCATGATCATGCGATACGTTATTACGTCGAAGATGCCCCGACCATTCCGGACGCCGAGTACGATCGTCTGATGCGTGAGCTGCTGGATATTGAAGCTGAGCATCCGGACTGGATCACGCCGGACTCACCCAGCCAACGTGTCGGCGGTGCACCGTTGAGCGGTTTTGAGCCGGTGACCCATGATATTCCGATGTTGTCGCTCGATAATGCATTCGATGACGGCGAGCTGGACAGCTTTTATCGCCGCATGAGTGATCGCGTTCCGGCGGCCAAATCGGCCCGTTTCTGTTGTGAACCTAAGTTGGACGGCCTGGCGGTCAGCCTGCTGTATGTTGATGGTGTATTGGTGCGTGCGGCGACCCGTGGTGATGGCGCGACCGGTGAAAACATTACCGAGAATGTACGTACCATTAAATCGATTCCACTGCGTCTGAGCGGCAGTGGCTGGCCAACCCGGATTGAAGTCCGTGGTGAAGTGTTTATGCCGAAAGCCGGCTTTGACAAAATGAATGCCGCAGCGCTGAAAAAAGGCGAAAAAGTGTTTGTGAACCCGCGTAACGCGGCGGCAGGCAGCCTGCGCCAGCTCGATTCGCGCATTACCGCCAAGCGCCCGCTGGCATTTTATGCCTACAGCGTGGGGGTGATTGAAGGCGGTGAACTGGTCGGCAGCCATTATGAGCGTTTTCTGCAACTGAAAGGCTGGGGATTACCGATGAGCCCGGAAACCAAACGGGTCGATTCGCTGGAAGAGGTGAAAGCGTACTATCAGGACATCATGACGCGTCGTGCCGATTTGGCCTACGAAATTGACGGCGTGGTGATCAAAGTCGACGCGATTGACCTGCAGGAGCGGCTGGGCTTTGTGGCCCGCGCGCCCCGCTGGGCGATTGCCTATAAGTTCCCGGCTCAGGAAGAGATGACGCTACTCAATGATGTGGAATTCCAGGTCGGGCGTACCGGTGCCATTACTCCGGTAGCGAAACTGGAGCCGGTGTTTGTCGGCGGGGTCACGGTCAGTAATGCGACCCTGCACAACGCGGATGAGATTGAACGTCTCGGCGTTAAAGTCGGCGACACGGTGATCATCCGCCGTGCCGGTGACGTGATCCCGCAGATTGTGTCGGTGGTGAATGAAATGCGCCCTGACAGCGCACGCGATATCGTGTTTCCGACCCAGTGCCCGGTGTGTCAGTCAGACATTGAGCGGGTAGAAGGTGAAGCGGTTGCACGCTGTAGCGGTGGCCTGGTGTGCCAGGCGCAGCGTAAAGAGGCGCTGAAACATTTTGTGTCGCGTAAAGCGATGGATGTCGATGGTCTGGGCGATAAAGTGATCGAACAGCTGGTGGACAAAGAGATGGTCACCACGCCAGCGGATCTGTTCCGCTTGCGCGCTGGGGAGCTGACGATTCTGGATCGCATGGGGCCAAAATCGGCGCAGAATATTGTCAATGCGCTGCAGGCGGCCAAACAGACCACACTGCCACGTTTCCTGTACGCATTGGGGATTCGTGAAGTCGGTGAAGCCACGGCAATGAACCTGGCGCACCATTTCTACAATCTGGACGCCATCATGCAGGCGTCGGTGGAAGCGCTTATTGAAGTGCAGGATGTCGGTATGATAGTCGCCAGCCATGTCCATGCTTTCTTCACTCAGGAACGCAACCAGAACGTAGTGCGCGATCTTATCGATCTCGGTATCACCTGGCCGGATATCGAAGCGAAAAGCGAAGATACGCCGCAGCCGCTGGCCGGTAAAGTGGTGGTTCTGACCGGGACCTTGTCACAGCTGTCACGCAGTGATGCCAAAGCGGCTTTGCAGGCATTGGGTGCTAAGGTAACCGGCAGCGTATCGAAGAAAACCGATATTCTGTTTGCCGGTGAAGCGGCGGGCTCTAAGCTGGCCAAAGCGCAGGAACTTGGCATTGAAGTGCGTGGCGAACAGGATCTGATTGATATGATCCGCTGATGGTGCTGGTCTGGTTACCTGCGTGAACGGGTTAAGCGCGATAAGCCGCCTGGCCGGTAACCTGAGCCAAATCATTGCAATTACCCCCGGAAGGAGGCATGGTTTAACCCTGTCTCCTTTTTGTTTGTTACTGTGTGCCGGATTTGGCGGTAGCCGCTGGAGGCAAGTGGTTACGTTGCAGACAAGTGGCTATTTGTCTGCAGTGCCCCGACGGAGGAAAGATGAACATCAGTGAAGTGGCAAAAAAAACCGGCCTGACGGCTAAGTCGGTGCGGTTGTATGAAGAGAAAGGGCTGATTGCCGCCCCTGTGCGTTCTGACAATGGCTATCGTCAGTACAATCAGAGTCATGTGGATGATCTGTTGCTGATAGCGCGCTGCAAGAGCGTCGGTTTCTCCCTCGACGAATGTAAGGCGATGCTGGCCCTGGCCAATAACCCGCAGCGTACCAGCCACGCGGTCAAAGAAAAAGCCCAGCTCAAGCTGGAGCAGGTGAGCAGAAAACTGGAAGAGCTGACCCTGATTAAGCAGCAGCTTGAAGAGTGGGTGAATGAGTGTCCCGGTGATGAAAACAGTGAGTGCCCAATCATCGATAATCTCAAAGGGCATTGCTGCCAGCATTCACTGGCAGCCTCATCTGATGACTAAAGTGTCTTTATTGTCGTGATCACTTTTATTGTCGTCATCACTGTTGCGGCCGGATAACGGTGCGGAAAGGCACAGTTCAGTGATCAGCGGGTTGGTGTAGGCTGACGTGTTGTAGGCGGACTTTCAGTACCGTACCATCGACGGCAATGACTTCGACCCTCTGTCCGGCGCTGAGCGGCGTATCGCATTCTGCTATCCAGGTACTGTCGCCAATTTGGAGGCGAAACTGGCCAACCGGTACATCTTCTGCGACCGTTGCGCTGCGCCCGATCAACTGTTTCTGCTTCTGATTGAGTGTTCGGCTGGCATCACTGCGCTTGTCGTGAGTGAGCTGACGGCGCCACCACAGCCAGGTCGTGACCAGCGAAAAAGCCGCAAAGCTGCACCATTGCAGTTGCCAGCTAAGCGGAATGCCGAGCATCAGCCCGGCCACCAGTAACGCCGACAGCCCGAGCCACAGGCAATAACCGGCCATCCCGAGCAGCTCGGTCGCCAACAAGGCCAGCCCGAGTCCGAGCCAGTGCCAGTGATTAAATTGGGTTAACCAGTCGATCAAGAATCCACCTTACGGGTATCCGTTTGTTTAAACATTTCGGCAATGCCGGTAATCGAGCCCATCAAACCGGTCGCTTCCAGCGGTAACATAATGATTTTACCATTCTCAGCCTTGCCGATGGCTTTTAGTGCCTCGGTGTAGCCCTGAGCGATAAAGTAATTGACCGCTTTCATATCGCCCTGGGCAATGGCATTCGAAACCATTTCAGTGGCTCTGGCTTCCGCCTGAGCGGCGCGCTCACGGGCTTCGGCCTGTAAAATGGCGGCCTGTTTGGCCCCTTCAGCCTTGAGGATCTCTGACTGTTTTTGCCCTTCGGCTTTGAGGATTTCCGCCTGACGCACTCCTTCGGCTTCAAGGATAGAGGCGCGCTTTTCACGCTCGGCTTTCATCTGCGCATTCATCGCTGAAGTCAGATCCGCCGGAGGCTGGACATCTTTAATCTCAATCCGGGTCACTTTGACACCCCAGGGGTTAGTTGCCTGGTCAACGATGGTCAGCAATTTGGTGTTGATCATATCGCGCTGACTGAGCATTTCGTCCAGTTCCATTGAGCCAAGTACAGTACGCATGTTGGTCAGCGTCAGGTTGCGGATCGCATTTTCCAGATCATTGACTTCATAAGCTGCCCGCGCGGCATCAATCACCTGCACAAAGCAGACCGCATCGATCACCACATTGGCGTTGTCTTTACTGATCACTTCCTGAGCCGGAATGTCCAGCACCCGCTCCATCATATTAATTTTACGCCCGACGCGGTCGATGAAAGGAATGATGAAGTTAAGACCGGGACTGAGTGAATGGGTGTAGCGGCCAAAGCGCTCAACGGTCCAGTTATCGCCCTGTGGTACCGTCTTGACCGCCGAGGCGATGAACACGATAACGACGAAGACAAAAATGCCGATGGTAATCAAAGATTCCATTGCCATGTTCCTATCCTTGCAAAGGTGAAAGATTAACAAGTATAGCGGCAGGATAGGCAATGTTATGTGATGAATTAATCGCCGCCAGAAAAAATTAAGGCAGGATATCCTGCCTTAATGATCAAAAACATAGTGAGCTTCCCTGACGGAGCAAGCTGACGGAATCGATTCGATGTCAGCCTGGCGAGGTACTGCGGGCTCCGTCGGGCAGAGTTAGTACAAAAGCCGAGTTAGTACAACAGCCGAGTTAGTACAACAGCCGAGTTAGTACAACAGAGAGTACAGCTGGCGACGGTAACGCGCGGCGACGCTGTTCCCCTGGCCAATCGCGCTGAGGATGTCCATAAATACTTTCTTCATTTCGCCATCGAGTGTGTTGAGGTCGCTTTTAAGGAAGTTCCACAGCAGCTCGAGTGCTTCTTCATCACGCTTGACCTGATGGTACTGGGTGGCCAGTTCGACAGCGATTTGGGCGTCATTGCTGTTTTGAGCCAGCGCGGTTTCCAGTGCCTGGATTTCCGGGCTGTCAGCTGCCTGTTCATGCAGTTCCAGTTTTGCGATCAGGCTTTTGTAGTAACTGTCCTGATATTCGAGCGGAATCGCGCTCAGCTCTGCTTTAGCGGCGTCAAACTGACCGGTTTCCAGGAAGCAGTCGGCCAGCGCCAGTTTGGCATCCCCTTTACTCTTCCACTGCTCCGGCAACGCCAGCAGCAGAGTCAGTGCCTGCTGGTGCTGTTGGTTTTTGATCAGTTGCTGTGCGTACTGCAGATTTTGTTCATCCTGACTTGGCAGGTGACGGTTAAGCATGTCCTGAATCGCTTCAATCGGCTGCGGGCCACCCAGACCATCAACCGGCTGGCCGTTGAAAAACAGCGCGATGGTCGGCAGAGCCTGAATACCAAATTGTGACGCGATGGCTTGCTCGTCCTGGCAGTTAAGCTGGGCAAGCTGGAATGCACCATTGTACTGCTGAGTTAACTGCTGCAATTGCGGAATAAGTTGTACGCTTTCTTCACTCATCGGTGCCCAGAAGTAAAACAGAATAGGGCGGGACGCTGAGCTTTCGATAACTTCGCGGAAATTGTGTTGGGTAACGTCAGTAATATGAGGTGATTGCATGATGATTCCTTTTACGCTTGCGCTTTAAGCCATAGATGGGGGCATGAATTGAAAACACAAGTCATAGCAAGGCGATGGTAAAGTTTTTCGTGCTGAAATGGTTCTGAATCACAGCCAGAGCTGGCCGCTGCGCAAAAGAGGTCACGCGCGCTGTGCAGTCACAGAAAAGCAAACAGCTACCGTCAGGGTAGCTGTTGAAGCGCAAAGCGCGGTAAGCAATTCAATAGAACGCTATAAAACAAGAAAGAGTGTCAGCGCGATACCAACACCGAGCCAATTCCATTGGTTTAAAGTCATAGATGTGTACCCAATGCAATGCTGATTAATCGGTTAAACGAATCCTACGATTCGTCAATCATCATCGCATCGGATTGTGACGTATTAATGACAGAATTGTAATTTTACGCTGCTTTATTCAGCAGTTTGTCCAAAGTTCGACCGGGAAGGAGGCGTTTTAACAGCGCAAACACTTTGGTCGGAGTGGTGACCCGATAACGTAAGCGCGGTTTGGACGAGCTCAGGGCGTGCAGCAGAGGTTTCAGGCAGGACTCCGGAGGCAGCACAAAGGCATTATTGGATTTATCATTACCGAGCCGGTTGAGCTGGGCATGGTAACTGGCGCTGTGGAATGAATGGTCGATGTCGATCCAATGTTTAAATGCACTCAGAGCGTTAGCGCGAAAGCGGGTTTCTATCGGGCCCGGTTCTATCAGGCTGATGTGGATATCGCTGCCGTGCAGTTCAAGGCGCAGAGTATCGCTCCAGCCCTCAATCGCAAATTTTGACGCGTTGTAGGCGCCGCGGTATTTCATTGCGGCGAAACCGAGAATGGAGCTGTTTTGCACGATGCGGCCATAGCCCTGACGGCGAAAGTGCGGCATCAGCAGCGTGGTCAGGGTATGCCAGCCGAAAAAGTTGGTTTCAAATTGAGCGCGCAGTCCGTCGGTCGGCAGGTCTTCTAACGCGCCCGGCTGGCCGTAGGCGCCATTGTTGAACACGGCATACAGTTTATTGTCCGACAGCAGCAGGGCCTGTTCGACGCCGCGGCGAATGCTCGCTTCGTCACTGAGGTCGAGCTCAATACAGGTCAGGCCTTCAGCCTGCAGGCGTTGTACATCTTCTGCTTTGCGGCAGGAGGCGATCACTTGGTAGCCGCGCTGATGTAATTCGGTCGCAGCCATGTAGCCAATACCGGATGAACAGCCGGTAATTAATATCGATTGGGTCATGCAAGTTCCAGATAGGGATTATTTCAGGTCAAATCGTCAGACGTGATGTTGCAGGAGATGTTTGAGCGCCGGCTCGACGCGTGAGTATGTGAACTGGAAACCCAGTTCAGTCAGTTTCTTCGGCTTGGCACGGATACTGTCAAACAACAATTCACTCGCTTCGCCCATCAGCAGACGGATGGCCCACTTGGGCGTGGTTAAAATATGTGGACGTTTCAGCGTTTGTGCCAGACAGCGGCTGAACCTGCGATTGGTGACCGGGTGCGGAGCACTGAAGTTAAAAATACCCTGCGCATGTTCGGTTTCCAGTACGTAAACAATCGCTTTGACCATATCGCTCATGTGGATCCAAGGCATGTACTGCTGGCCGGAACCAATTGGGCCGCCGAGGCCGAGACGATAAGGCGGCAGCATTTTTTTCAGCGCTCCGCCTTCCGGAGCCAGAACGACACCGGTGCGCATAATACATACCCGGGTTTGATCCGACTGGGCGCGCAGAGCGATCTGCTCCCAGGTTGCACAAACCTGATGTGAAAAACGCTGGGAACTGACCTGCAGGCTTTCGTCAAACGGGTGTTCCTGCTGGTCACCGTAATAGCCGACTGCTGAGCCGCTGATCAGCACATGAGGGGGTTTGGTGCTGGCATGAAACAGTTCGACCAGGCGTTCTGTCAGATTCCAGCGGCTGTCGCAGATACGTTGCTTTTGCTGTTCGGTCCAGCGTTTATCCGCAATCGGCTCTCCGGCCAGATTGATCACAGCGTCAAAGCGATTGAGATCGTGCAGATCGTCCAGACTTTCGATGAACGTCAGTTTGTCATTATGTACGTGGGCAAGCCGCTGGCGGGCGTGATGAGAGTTGCGGGTCAGGCAGACCAAATCATGAGTCATCAGCAGCTTAATCAGTTCACGTCCGATAAAGCCGGTTCCCCCGGTGATCAATATTTTCATGTCGCCTCCTTGCTTGCTCGTTTAAGTATAGCTGTCACGTCCGCCTCATCAGCTTAGAGGAATCTGGCTCAAGTTCCAACATTCTGTTTTTTAACCTTTGCTGACTTTTTCGCCACGGCGCCGGGTGGGTCACATCAGTGTGATGTATCCTTTGCCATCATAAGTGTAACTATTTGTATCGGAGCAGGTATGGCTGGGGTAGTGGCACTGTTAAAAGCGTTAATGGGTAGTCTGCGTGACCTGCTGCCGATTATCGCTGTGATTGCTTTTTTCCAGTTGCTGGTGCTGCAGGAGCCTTTGCCCCATCTGGTCAGTGTACTGACCGGCCTGGTGTTGGTGGTCTTCGGCCTGACTTTCTTTATCTTCGGCCTGGAAATGGGCCTGTTTCCGATTGGGGAGTCGATGGCTCAGGCGCTGGCCCGTAAAGGCAGTGTGGTATGGCTGCTGGTGTTCGCCTTTTGCCTTGGTTTTGGTACCACCATTGCCGAGCCGGCGCTGACGGCCGTGGCGGAAGAAGCCGCGCGGGTGGCCGCGCTCGGAGGCGTTATCGTGGACAGTGAGCTGACGCGTGATGAGTATGCCCACGGTCTGAGAGTGACGGTGGCGTTCTCGGTTGGACTGGCGATTGTGATTGGTGTGCTGCGCATTCTGCGTGGCTGGCCGATTCATTACATGATTGCGTTTGGCTATCTCGGCGTCGTGATTCTGACTCTGTTCGCGCCTCCGTTTATTATTGGTATCGCCTACGATTCCGGTGGGGTGACGACCTCGACCATCACTGTGCCTCTGGTCACGGCGCTGGGAGTGGGGCTGGCTTCATCCATTAAGGGGCGCAACCCGATGCTGGACGGATTCGGCCTGATTGCGTTTGCTTCCCTGTTGCCGATGATGTTTGTGATGGTCTTCGGGATGATGATGACATGAAGGCTGGCACGTCATGATAGGACTCACGGAATTTATCCAGACCCTGACCACAACCATGCGCGATGTGCTGCCGATTGTGGTGATTATTTTTGGCTTTCAACTGGTGGTGCTGCGTAAACCGGTCGCGCATCCGGTCAAAATAGCGGTGGGTTTTATTTATGTGATTCTGGGTTTGTCGCTGTTTTTACTCGGCCTGGAACTGGCACTGTTTCCGCTTGGTAAAACCATGGCTGAACAGCTGACCAATCTGCAGTTTTTGCAGCAGTTCAGGCTCAGCGCAGGACAAAGCCTGCACTGGGTTGATTACTACTGGGTGTATCTGTTTGCGTTTATGATTGGTTTTAGTACCACGATTGCCGAGCCGTCGCTGATCGCGGTGGCGCTTAAGGCTAATCAGGTGTCCGGGGGGAGTATCCGGGTTAACGGGCTGCGGGTGGCCGTGGCGTTCGGGGTTGCGCTCGGGATCACGCTGGGCTGCTATCGGATTGTGGTCGGCGATGCGCTGCATTTTTACATTATCGGCGGTTATATCGTGGTGGTGGTGCAAACCTTCTATGCCCCGAAGCTGATTGTTCCGCTCGCTTATGATTCCGGTGGGGTCACTACATCAACGGTGACCGTACCGATAGTGGCTGCTCTTGGGCTCGGACTGGCGTCGACGGTGCCCGGACGCAGTCCGGTGATGGATGGTTTTGGTTTGATTGCCTTTGCCAGCCTGTTTCCGATGATTTCAGTGATGGGCTATGCCCAGTTAACCCTGTGGCTTAACCGAAGGGCTGAACGCCGGGCGGCGCAAAGTGCGCCGGTTTCTGGTCAGCCTAGCCTGGCAGCAGCAAGGTTGCGCAAGGAGAAAGATGATGAGGTTTAAACTGATTATCGCATTTGTTGAGGACAGCAAAACCGACGAGGTGCTGGACGCGGCGCGTGAGGCGGGAGCTACCGGGGCAACAGTGATTAATAATGCTCGTGGCGAGGGGCTCAATAAAAAACGCACCTTTTTTGGCCTGACCCTGGAAGTGCAGAAAGATGTGGTGCTGCTGATGGTGGAGGAGCATTTGTCGCGCCATATTCTGGAAACCATCGCCGAAGTCGGTGAGTTTGATCAGGAATCGGGGCAGGGGATTGCGATTCAGATTGATATAGAAGACGCAGTCGGAGTCGCGCATCAGGTCGAAACATTAACCAAAGTGATTGAGGACAACCTATGAGTCGGCACGACAATATTCACGTTCGCGATGTCATGGCGAATACTTATGTCATGGTTGATGGTTTAACCACGGTCCATGACGGGATCTGTCTCGCTAAGCAGCACCAGGTGAAGGCGTTAATCGTCAATAAACGTCATGAGGACGATGAGTACGGTATTGTCCTGATGAACGATATTGCCAAAAAAGTCCTGGCCACCAACCGTTCGCCCAAGCGGACCAACATCTATGAAATCATGACCAAGCCAGCGTTATCGGTCTCGCCGGATATGAACGTCAAATATTGCGCCCGTCTGTTCGAGCGCTTTGGTATCAGCCGGGCACCGGTGATCGAAAATGGTCGGGTCATCGGTATGGTTAGTTACAATAATATCGTGATCAACGGCATGGCGCGAGATGAGGAATAGTGATTATTTACGGTCTGAATGGCCGAGGTCGCGTTGCGGATCAATCAAATCACGCACGCGTTGCTTGAGCACTTTAGCCTCCGGAAAACCGCCATCCTGTTTGCGTTCCCAGATCTGTTCACCGTTACAGAAAATTTCAAACCGGCCACCGGTATCGGGGTGGAGCGAGATGGTTGCGATCTCTTCACTGAAGGTATGCAACAGCTCCTGGGTTAACCAGGTGGAACGTAACATCCAGTTGCACTGGCGACAGTAGTAAATATCGATACGGGCTTTGTCCATAATGGCACTATCTCTTGACGTTACAAAGGAGGCTCAGCGCTGAAGGTTGTCAGCGCTGAGCCACAGGGCTATTTATTGCCGAACAACACGGTGGAGCCGTGATTAAGGTTGGTCAGCAGCAGGGTTTTATCATTGACGATATCTACCCGCTGACTCTGCTCCGAGTCCATGCGGAACAGCTGGGTGATCAATTGCAGCTGCTCGGGGGTGAAATCTTTACTCTGGGTGGAAGAGACGTCTTTAAAATCGGTCGGTGTCAGCAGCAGGTAGTTATCACTGACGTCCCATTCGCCTGATTCCGAGCAGTTGATCACATCTTCCGGTACCGATTTATCCATCGCATACAACTTGACTAACGACACACGCAGGTAGGTACCGTTAGGCAGGTACTTGACGTTTGAAGTGACATCAACCCGGCGCAGCGGGCCAACGGAATCATTTTGTTGTTTACTCTCAATCAGGGTGACCATTTTGGATTGCCATTCGCGCGAGGTCAGCACCTGTTGCAGTTTGATGTCACTGAACCAGTAAAACCAAGCGCTGAATGCGGCAGAAATCAGCAAAATCAGGATCGCAATTCTTCTGTTCATCATGGGCCTCCTCACTGGCAAATCTGATCAATATCTTCTTCGGTGGACAGGATACGTATCGTAATGTTCTGTCCGGAAAACTGAGGGGCATGAATGTAGTTCAGCACCAGTTGATTATTGTGGCCGCCGGTGGCGATGACCTCTTTGGGTGCCATTTCACCCGGGTGAAGCTTAGCGTATTTGATGATGCAGGATTCAATCAGTGGCATCCAGGCACTCAGATCAGGCTGGTTGACAGGGGCACTGACCGTTACGCCATTGTAATTGGCTAACTGGCGCAGCTTGGAGGGGGCCGGGCTGGTAAACAAAATGACACATAAAGGCAGTAAGATGGCGACAATCAGCATGATCTTGACCCGCAGATCGCACTTGTGCAGTAAAGTCAGAGGTGAGTGATCGGCCTTTTCTGTATTCGTGCTGGTGGTGTATGCAGGGACAGAGTTTGCCGTCACCTGAATATCAGCGCGCATGACGCTACTACCGGAGCTGTCGGTTTGCTCTGGTTGTTCATCCGGCGCCTGGGCAGTTTCGTCGGCTTCTAATGGTTCAACTTCTGCGATCAACTGATAGCCACGTTTGGGTACAGTTTTCACGAATTGCGGTGATTTTGTCGAATCTTTCAACATCTTGCGCAGTGTTGATATGGCTTGGGTCAGGCTTGAGTCATCGACTTCAAATCCTTGCTCACGCCAGACGAAATCATGCAGTTCATTGCGGGTTATCACTTCATTTGGGCGTTGAGATAGCAGTAATAGTATGCGGCTTTCATTGCTTCCGAGACGAACATTCTCATTGTCGGCTTCTTTGTCTACTAGCGAATTGCTCGTTGGGTCGAAAGTAAATCTGTCAGCAAGAATGAACTTTGTGGCTGTATTACTCATCGATATCTTCTTTTTAATTAGTATTTAGAGCTTGGACTAATGACTACCCACTATCCACAACCTTCCCTGTAGAACGAATTAAAAAACGACGTTGAAATATTCGGGG
The DNA here is from genome assembly GCF_029962385.1 of Vibrio sp. ABG19. NCBI lineage: Bacteria > Pseudomonadati > Pseudomonadota > Gammaproteobacteria > Vibrionales > Vibrionaceae > Vibrio > Vibrio sp. ABG19. The sequence goes on from NZ_CP071708.1 coordinate 2,156,140, forward strand.
GTTATCTTCCTTGATAAAAATTCGGATAGAGCATAATCAAAAAAACTTCAAAAAACTCAGTTTTTATAGTTTTTGACCTTGAATTTACATTCCGGGGCCACATGTTAATACCAAATCGATGTTCCTCATACCCCAAATTTTAGTCTGGGGGCAAAAATGATGTTATGGAGCTAATATGAGCGAAACTGCAATGGCAAACAAAGAAACACGTGGTTTTCAATCTGAAGTTAAGCAACTACTTCATCTGATGATACATTCTTTGTATTCCAACAAAGAAATCTTCCTGCGTGAGCTGATCTCGAACGCATCAGATGCAGCGGATAAATTGCGTTTTCAGGCGTTATCTAACGCAGATTTGTATCAAAATGATGCTGATCTTGGAGTGAAGTTGTCGTTTGACAGCGAAGCGAATACTTTGACCATCTCTGACAACGGTATCGGCATGAGCCGTGACGATGTGATTGAGCATCTGGGTACGATCGCCAAGTCGGGTACGGCTGAATTTTTCTCAAAATTATCTCAAGATCAATCTAAAGACTCACAATTGATCGGTCAGTTCGGGGTCGGTTTTTACTCGGCCTTTATTGTTGCCGATGCGGTGACGGTACGTTCACGTGCGGCGGGTCTGGCGGCAGAAGAAGCGGTGCAATGGTATTCACAAGGTGAAGGCGATTACACCGTGGAGACCATCACGAAATCTTCCCGTGGTACTGACATCATTTTGCACCTGCGTGACGAAGGTAAAGAGTTCCTGTCGGAATGGCGTCTGCGCGATGTGATCTCGAAATACTCAGACCACATCGGTATCCCGGTCTACATCCAGACTCAGGTGATGGATGAGGAAGGCAAGCCAAGCGGTGAAACCCAATGGGAGCAAATCAACAAAGCGCAGGCTTTGTGGACTCGTGCCAAATCTGATATCAGTGATGAAGAGTATCAGGAGTTCTACAAGCATGTATCACACGATTTTGCTGATCCTCTGGTGTGGAGCCACAACAAAGTTGAAGGCAAAAACGACTACACCAGTCTGTTGTACATTCCGGCTAAAGCGCCTTGGGATATGTACAACCGCGATCACAAGCATGGCCTGAAACTGTACGTGCAGCGCGTGTTCATCATGGATGACGCTGAACAGTTTATGCCGTCTTATTTACGTTTTGTGCGTGGCCTGATTGACTCTAACGATCTGCCGCTCAACGTGTCGCGCGAAATTCTGCAGGATAACAAGGTCACGCAATCGCTGCGTAACGCTTGTACCAAGCGGGTGCTGACCATGCTGGAACGCATGGCGTCCAACGATGCAGAAAAATATCAGGGCTTCTGGAAAGAATTCGGTATGGTGCTGAAAGAAGGCCTGGCCGAAGACATGTCCAACAAAGAGAAGATTGCCGGCCTGCTGCGTTTTGCTTCCTGCGACAGTGAATCTGCTGAGCAGAATGTCAGCCTGAGTGCTTATGTTGAACGCATGAAAGAAGGTCAGGATAAGATTTACTACCTGACGGCGGACAGTTACAGCGCAGCGAAAAACAGCCCGCACCTGGAGCAGTTTAAAGCCAAAGGCATCGAAGTCGTGCTGATGTACGATCGCATTGATGAGTGGATGATGAACTATCTGACCGAGTTTGACGGTAAGCAGTTCCAGTCCATCAGTAAAGCGGGCCTTGATCTGAGCAAGTTTGAAGACGAAGCGGAAAAAGAGAAACACAAAGAGACAGAACAAGAGTTTAAATCTGTCGTTGAACGTGTGAAAGAGTACCTGGGCGCGCGGGTTAAAGACGTGCGTACCACCTTCAAACTGGCTTCAACCCCTGCGGTAGTGGTCACTGATGATTTTGAAATGGGCACACAGATGGCGAAACTGCTGGCGGCTGCCGGTCAAGCGGCGCCGGAAGTGAAGTACATTCTTGAAATCAACCCGGAACACGCCATGGTGAAACGTATGGCTGATGAGCCGGATCAGGAAGCGTTTGCCCGTTGGGTCGAAGTGCTGCTTGGCCAGGCGATGCTGGCGGAACGTGGTGCGATGGAAGATCCGTCACAATTTGTCACTGCAATCAATCAGCTTTTGACTAAGGTTGAATAAGTTTTAGGGTAAAGCTCGCCGCGTGCGAGCTTTTTTTATTGGCGACGGGCCGATATGACGTGAAGTCACGCTATCTTTGATGTAATTGCAGAGAAAACGGCGGCTGACGGGTATTCTTTAGTCTTAGAAAGCGCTGTGCAACGAATTTCTGTGATAGAATAGCAGACTTGAATGTCACTAATAAGGCGTGTATTTTGGCACGCCTGTTTGTTGGGCTTAACCGTTTGCGTTATGGCATGCGGAGTCATCAACAAACCCTATTGGTCTCGTTATACCGAAACTTACCGTCTCGCGACACAAGGAGCTGTGAGCTTCGGTATAAATATCATTTCTAAAGAGGATTAAACATGCGCATCATTCTTCTAGGTGCTCCAGGTGCAGGTAAAGGCACACAAGCTCAATTCATCATGGAGAAGTACGGTATTCCACAAATCTCTACTGGTGATATGCTACGTGCTGCGATCAAAGCGGGTACAGAGCTTGGTAAACAAGCGAAAGCCGTTATCGATGCTGGTCAGCTAGTTTCTGATGAAATCATTCTTGGTCTGATCAAAGAGCGTATCGCTGCAGAAGATTGCCAAAAAGGCTTTCTGCTGGATGGTTTCCCACGCACTATCCCGCAAGCGGACGGTCTGAAAGAAATGGGTGTTGACGTTGACTACGTGATTGAGTTTGACGTTGCTGATGATGTGATCGTTGAGCGCATGGCGGGCCGTCGTGCTCACCTGGCTTCAGGTCGTACTTACCACGTTGTTTACAATCCGCCAAAAGTGGAAGGTAAAGATGACGTGACGGGTGAAGATCTGGTTATCCGTGAAGATGACAAAGAAGAAACCGTACGTGCACGTCTGGATGTATACCACACTCAAACTGCACCACTGATTGAGTACTACGGTAAAGAAGCGCAAGCGGGTAACACTAAATACCTGAAATTCGACGGCACTAAGCAAGTGGCTGAAGTAAGCGCAGATATCGAGAAAGCACTGGCTTAATCTCAATTTTAGCCTGAGCTGAATATTTGTTATAGTGAAGCGACCGTAAGGTCGCTTTTTTTATGAACTTTTTCTGCTAAAAGTCCGTACAAGCACCTTCAGACCGGTTGATTCCAGCCCGGGACCGGGATGCCGGTCATGTTGCGAGATTCAATTTTAATCCGGCAGCGCGTGACGCTGCGTGACAAACCTGAATGGACATTATGCAAAACAACAAAAATTATGGTGTGCTGTTAGCCAATCTGGGGACGCCACAAGCGCCGACGGCGGCTGAGGTAAAACGTTTTCTGAGTGAATTCCTGCACGACCAGCGTGTGGTGGATATGAGCCGCTGGCTGTGGTGTCCGATCCTGCATGGCATTATTCTGCCGTTACGTTCGCCAAAGGTGGCTAAGCTGTACCAGAGTATCTGGATGGATGAAGGCTCACCGCTGATGGTCTATTCCAAACGTCAGCAGCAGGGCTTGCAACAGGCGCTCAATATACCGGTTGAACTGGGCATGACTTACGGCGAGCCTAGCCTGCTGAGCGGCGTTCAGAAGCTGCAGCAGCAAGGTGTGGACAGCATTATTGTTCTGCCGTTGTATCCGCAGTATTCCGGAACAACCAGCGCGGCGGTGTTTGACGGTGTGGCGAAAGCGATGAAACAGGTTGATGTGGTGCCGGATCTGAGCTTCGTGCGCGATTACCACGATCATCCGCTTTACATCCAAGCGCTGGCCGACAAGGTGCGTCAGTCCTGGCAGGAGAATGGTCAGGGTGATCTGTTGGTCTGTTCCTATCACGGTATTCCCAAGCGCTATGCGGATAATGGTGATATTTATCCTCAGCATTGTGAGCAGACCACCCGTCTTTTGGCTGCCGAACTGGGCCTGGCTCCTGAGAAAGTTCTGATGACTTATCAGTCACGGTTTGGCCGTGAAGAGTGGCTGCAGCCGTATACGGACAAAACCCTGCAGGCACTGCCGGGGCAAGGTGTCAAAAAGCTTGATATTCTGTGTCCGGCCTTCTCGGTTGACTGTCTCGAAACCCTGGAAGAAATTTCCGAGCAAAACTGCGAGATTTTTCTGCATGCCGGCGGAGAAACATTCCACTATATCGAGTGTCTCAACGATTCAGCCGCTCATATCGCGATGATGGCAAGCCTGGTCAGAGAACGACTGTAACGCCGGACTTAACCGATACCAGAGCCCAACGCTCAGATACACAACCATCAGAGACGAAAAAGCCTCAGCACGAACTGAGGCTTTTTATGTTGGACGGGCCGACGTTAAGCTTGCGCGGTTTCCAGCACGACTTCGTTCTCACCACGGCAGATTTTACTCAGCTTAGGTGCAATCAGGAAGGTCAGTACGGTAATGGCCGCAGTGGCATAACCAATCTTACCAAACACATCACCGTAGATAGCCAGTGATTCAGTGGCGGACGCTACATGGCTCGGTACAGAGGTCAGACTTGCGACCCAGCCAGCAATAACGGCTGCGGTTGCTGAGGTCAAAAACCACATCCCCATCGCAAAGCCCATCATACGCTGCGGAACCAGCTGAGCCACCATGGCCAGGCCCAGACCGGACACCAGCAGTTCACCGATCGACTGGAATGCGTAACACAACACCAGCCAGTTTGAACTGATGATGCCTTCAGCATTGGCAAAGTTCGCTCCCCAGGACAGGATCAGGAATGACATGGCACACAGCGCCATACCACAGGCAAATTTAAACGGCATCGACAGACGATCGCCCAGTTTGCCGTACAGCATCGCCAGGACCGGACTGGCCACCATGATCCAGAACGGGTTCAGAGCCTGGAATTGCTCCGGCTCAACACCAATACCAAAGATATCGTGGCTGACGTTATGAATCGCAAAGAAGTTGAGTGAGGTTGGCATCTGGAAGTAGAGCACGAAGAACACCACACCTTGCAGCATCAGCACGAAAGCAACCAGCATTTTCTGGCGCTCGATACCGCGAATCGACAGGGCTTCTTTAAAGTAGAAAAATACAATCGTCAAGCCGGCGACAACCAGGATACCGTGCGCCAGTGCCAGGTTCTGCAGCAGGTAGCTACATACAAAGCTGGCAATAACAGAGCCAACGGTGACCAGCAGCAGTTTGGTTTTATTCACCGGTGCCAGATCAGCCGGTGAGCCGACTTTGCGCAGCATGCCCTGGCACATGATGAAGTTAACCACAGTGATCGCCAGGCCAATCGCGCTGACACCAAATGCCATGCCGTAGCCGGCACGCTCTGCTACGATTGGGGTGATGATCATCGAAATGAACGAACCGAGGTTAATCGCCATGTAATACATGGTGAACGCGCCATCGAGGCGAGGATCGTTTTCCGGGTAGACTTTGGCCAGCAGGCTGGACGGGTTGGCTTTGAACAGGCCGTTACCCACAGTGATAAAGCCCATGGCAATAAAGATAAGTGTCGGACCACCGAAGCTTTGCTCTGCGGTGGACAAGCCAAGCAGGGCATAACCAATCATTAAAATGATGGCACCTAGCGTCACGGCCCGTTTACTGCCGATGACCTTGTCACCGATCCAACCACCGGCGGCAACGAAACCGTAAACCAGCGCAGAAAAGGCACCAAACAGAACAAAAGAGGTCGATTCATCCATATTCAGAATTTTGACCATGTAAACGGTCAGGATGGCTTGCATCCCGTAGAATCCGAATCGCTCCCAAAATTCTATTGAAAAGATCAAATAGAATGGTTTAGGTTGCTTGAATATATTCAAGTCTGACATAAAGTACTTCCTGTGACAGAAACCATCTCTGGTGAATGTTCACGGTGGTGCGTTGTGCAAACCGTGGATATCACTTTTGATGCAGTGTTATAAATGATGATTTTCCTTAGGCTTATAATATTGTTAAATACATTATTGCTAAGGTTTTATTCGGTCGATACGTATACATGCAAGAGAATAAAACTGCAATGATCTTATTTGTTCGAATTTTAATCCGTATGTTAAATGGTATAAAATACAATTAGTTAGCGGTGGGTCTGGCGGCGGGGGATCTGGAAATCTAATTTTCCATATTTGAAGATCATGTGTTACAAGCAAAGAGATAACAATCAGCTTCATCCAGAGTGGAGTAAACCATAGTTCACAGTTGTTAAGAAAAGTTGGTTAGAAATGAAACGTTGGTATTTACTGTACTGTAAACGAGGAGAGCAGGTCAGAGCGAAAGCCCATCTGGAAAATCAGGGGGTAGAGTGCTTTTATCCGGAAATCGAAGTCGAGAAAATTTTACGCGGCAAGCGGCAAAAAGTGCGGGAACCGTTATTTCCGTCTTACATGTTTGTCCGTTTTGATTTTCAGCAAGGTCCGACATTCACCACGGTACGTTCAACGCGCGGGGTGGCGGATTTTATTCGTTTCGGCTCTGAGCCTAAAGAGATCCAGGGTGACTTAGTCTACGAACTGAAGCAGTTCGGCTGTGCATTGCAGGCGATGTCCCAGTCTGAAGGGCCGGTGAAGGGACAGGAAATTGAAGTCAAAGGTGGTCAGTTCAAAGGGCTGAAGGCTATCTATCAGGAGCCGGACGGTGAGAGCCGTTCGATTATGCTGGTGAAAATGATCAGTCAGCCAGTGGCGATGAGCATTGATAACAAGCATCTCGACCTGAAAGGTTAATCCTGCTTAATTTGGTCCGAGTAATAAAAAAGGCGCCACAGGCGCCTTTTACGTATCCGGTTTTCCCGCTGAGCAGTCAGCTGGAAAGGGGATTAGTATGCTTCGTTGTGAACCGCTTTTACTGCGCGACCTGACGGGTCGATACAGTTTTTGAACGACTCATCCCATTCTACTGCTTTCGCCGAAGAGCAGGCAACCGAAGGGCCGCCAGGGACACAGTGCGCCGCTGATTCCAGCGGGAACAGTTCTTCAAAGATCTCGCGGTACACGTAACCTTCTTTGGTCGATGGTGTGTTGTACGGGAAGCGGTACTTCGCGGTTTCCATCTGCTGATCAGTGACTTTCGCTTCAGCAGTTGCTTTTAGTGTGTCGATCCAGTTGTAGCCTACGCCATCAGAGAACTGCTCTTTCTGACGCCATGCGATGGACTCTGGCAGGTAATGTTCAAAACACTCACGCAGGATGTGTTTTTCCATCTTACCGTTGCCACACATCTTGTCGGCCGGGTTGAGGCGCATTGCCACGTCGATGAACTCTTTGTCCAGGAATGGTACCCGGCCTTCAACACCCCATGCTGCCAGAGATTTGTTGGCACGGGCACAGTCAAACATGTTCAGCGCCAGCAGTTTACGGACGGTTTCCTCGTGGAATTCCTGTGCGTTTGGTGCCTTGTGGAAGTACAGGTAGCCACCGAAGATTTCGTCAGCGCCTTCGCCTGACAGAACCATTTTAATCCCCATGGCCTTGATTTTACGGCCCATCAGGAACATCGGCGTTGATGCGCGGATAGTGGTGACATCATACGTTTCGATGTGATAAATCACGTCACGGATGGCATCCAGACCTTCCTGTACGGTGTAGGTCATTTCGTGGTGTACAGTACCCAGTTTGTCCGCCACTTCACGAGCCGCTTTCAGATCCGGTGCGCCTTCCAGGCCAATGGCAAATGAGTGCAGTTGTGGCCACCATGCTGCGGATTTTTCATCGTCTTCAATACGCATTGCTGCAAAACGTTTTGCGACTGCAGAAGTGATCGAGGAGTCCAGACCACCGGACAGCAGTACGCCGTAAGGGACGTCGGTCATCAGCTGGCGTTTTACTGCATCTTCCAGTGCTTTGGTCAGATCTTCTTTGCTGGTGGAGTTGTTCTGCACCGCTGCGTATTCGTTCCAGTCACGGATGTAGTAGCGTTTTGGCTCTGCATCTTTAGAGCTCAGGGAACTGCCCGGAGGAAATTCACCGATGGTTTTACACACCGGTACCAGCGCTTTCATTTCAGATGCTACGTAGAAGTTGCCGTGCTCGTCATGACCCTGGTACAGCGGAATGATACCGATGTGGTCGCGGCCTACCAGATACTCGTCTTTCTCTTCATCGTACAGGACGAATGCAAAGATACCGTTCAGCTCTTCCAGCAGGTCGGCACCTTTGTCCTGGTACAGTGCCAGGATAACTTCACAGTCAGAATCGGTTTGGAATTCGTATTTGCCTTCGTAGCGGGCACGGATTTCTTTGTGGTTGTAGATCTCGCCATTGACTGCAAGGATCAGTTTTCTATCTGGGCTGTACAGAGGCTGGGCACCGCTATTCAGACCAACGATAGCCAGGCGCTCATGAGCCAGAATTGCTCGGTCTGATGCGTAGATACCTGACCAATCCGGGCCACGGTGACGAAGTTTCTTAGACATTTCAAGAGCGACCGGACGAAGTGCTGCCGCGTCACTTTTGATGTCTAAAATACCGAAGATAGAACACATACAACTTTCCTTAATTAGACGAGTTTCAATCAGATGACTTCAATTTGCCACTTTGGTTAAAAAAGGCAACCCATAATTGTGAAAAAGTTTAAAGAAAAGAGTGTGTGATGAATATTATTTAATTTAAGGGCTAATATTTTAAACGGAATTTAGAAAAGGGCTAATTTGTCACCGGGAATGACAACAAAAGCCGCTAACTTTTGTTGTCATCACCAGTTTAGCTGCGGCTGAAATGTGGATTGAGCTGGTCGCAAACATGGCGGGCAAAACCGGTGCCGGCTTCGCTGTAGATGTTAAACGCAGCGTGTGCGCCATCGGCAATCAGGCTGTCCATCTGGTCCGGGTATTCGGCAATTGCCGCAATATGACCAGGGAAGTGACGCTTTTTCAGCAGCGACAGGGCAATCTGGTTGGCCTGGTGATGTGGCATCGCCAGCAGCACCATTTTGCCATGTCCGGTATCAAGGATACGTTCCCAGAAATCCGGGTCGGTGGCATCGCCGCTGATGACGTTGCGCCCTTGATCGCGGTGACCTTTGGCGGCGTCTTCGCGTAGTTCGACACCCAGACAGATCTGGCCATAGCGTTGGGTCATTTCTTCATAAGCGCCGGTTCCGATACGGCCCATACCGAGGATCAGCACCTGAGCGTTGCCCGGGTTAATCAAGGCGTCGCGCTGATGCAGGACTTCCGGCGCGGGCTGATCAAACCAATGTGACGAGCGTTGGTAAAGTTCGTGCCCCTTGCGGCTCAGTGGTGCGGCGACAATAAACGACAGCGGTACCGAGATGGCCAGGGCGACCAGAATATCGCCCGGCAACCAGCCCATTTTAAAGGCCAGTCCGCCAACAATCAGGCCGAACTCACTGAAGTTGAACAGCGAAATTGACGCTAGCAGCGAGGTACGCACCCGGAAATGGAAGCGATTAATAACCCAGAAATAAAGCATACCTTTGATCGGTAGCAGGATCAGCAGCAGCAGGGCGAGGAAAAAGCCGGTTGCGGTCGGTTCTTCTGACAGGCCAATATTCAGGAAGAAGCAAACCAGAAATAACTCTTTTAAGTTAAACAACGATTTGGAGAGCTCCGAAGCTTTATTGTGTCCGGCCAGCATCATACCGAGGATCAGTGCGCCCAGATCCGGCTTCATCCCGACCAGTTCGAACAGACCAGCTCCCACCACCAGGGCCAGGAAGATACCGAGCAGAATCAGCATTTCACCGTGGCCGACCCGGTCGAGCAGCTCAAACATCAGTGGGCGCAGGAATGGCAACATAAACAGGCCGATGGCATACCATTCCGGCAGTTTACCGGTCGATGCGGTTAAAAATATCACGGCAAAGATATCCTGCATGACCAAAATACCGATAGCGAGTGTGCCGTAAGTGGCATTCAGTTCGCCTTTTTCCTGCAGGGATTTAACCGCAAATACGGTACTTGAGAAGGACAACGCAAAACCCAGCAACACTAGGCTTGAGACCGGTACATCGGCCAGGCTGTCGAGCCCCAGAGTTTTGAACGCCATCAGGATAAGGGTGAAGATGGCGGTCGACAGCAGGTTGTGCACGGTGGCTCCGGCCCAGATTTCCTTCTCAAGCAGAGAACGGACATCCAGTTTCAAACCTATAGTAAACAGCATCAGGGTGACACCGAGGTCAGCCAGTGTGGTAATGGTTTCGTTTGACTCAAAGCCATAGCCATTGAGGGCAAACCCGGCAATCAGAAAGCCGACTAACGGAGGAAGGTGACATTTTAGTGCGATAAACCCAGCCAGAAATGCCGCAGAGATTATGATCAAATCCATAGTGTTTCTTATTTTAATTAAAAAAGGGCCGTATCTTCATAGAGATACGGCCCTATATTATAGGATATGCAACTGATTAGTCTTCAAGCAATTTTTGTAACAGAACGCCATTAAGCATCGCGCGCTTGATCATGGCAAATGCGCTTTTGGTCGGTTGCTTATCCACCGCTGAGGCAACGATAGGCAAATCGCGGTGGAAGGTCTTGAGCGACTGATTGTGTACATTGCGCAAAATAGCCGGGAAAATAATCTCCGGAGCCGCAGTAATCTGACCGGCGATAACAATTTTTTGCGGGTTAAACAGGTTGACGGTAATGGCAATCGCTTTACCCAACTGGTTTCCGACCTGAACCAGCGCCTGTTTGGCCAGCTCATCGCCCTGATTGGCGTGCTGACAAATGGTTTCGACGTTCAGCGGCTCAATGCCGGCCAGGCTTGATTCATAACCCTGCGCCAGTAGGTTGGTGACGCGTTTGATGATCGCCGGGTTGGTGGCAATGGTCTCCAGACAGCCGAAGTTGCCGCACTGGCATTTATCGCCGAGCGCGTCTATCTGGATATGGCCGATTTCGCCCACATTACGATTAGAGCCCAGAAATACCTGGCCGTTGACTATGATGCCGGCACCGGTGCCGCGGTGCACACTGACCAGAATGGAATCCTGACAATCCTGGCTGGCGCCGAAATAGTGTTCAGCCAGTGCCATACCGCGCACATCGTTACCAACAAAGCTTTCGACATGAAAATGCTCGCGCAGAATATCGCCCAGATCCAGAGTATCAATATCGATGTGTGGCATATATTCCACCACACCGGTTTCAGGATTGACCAGGCCTGGCAAGACCACACCGATGGCAATTAACTGATCAATCTGCGTGCTGTGCTGGGCAATGAAAGCTTTAATATGACCAAGCAGACCTTCGATTAATTGCGGCTGCTGGGCATAGAGAAATTCGTGTTCGGCGCTAGCCAGCTCTTTGCCACCTAAATCGTACAGGCTGAGCTGGATATAATCGCGGCCGAGACGCACCGCGATGGAATGAAAGGGAGCCACTTCGGTGGTGAGAGAGATGGCACGTCGCCCGCCGGTCGACGCTTGTTGCGCGACCTCTTTTATCAGGCCGCGTTCGAGAAGCTGGCGGGTGATCTTGGTGACGCTGGCCGGAGCAAGCTGGCTGACATCGGCAACCTGAATGCGGGAAATCGGACCTTGCTGGTCAATTAAACGATAAACCGCTGCGCTGTTGAGCTGTTTAACAAGATCTACGTTACCTATTTGTCCGCCATTCATTACACATTTTGCTCGTATTGTCCGTTTACTACCGTCGCTTTTACCTGGAAGTCGCGGTCAAACGCCGTTAGGTTGGCAATCATGCCAGGACGGATTCGACCCAGTTTGTTGTCCACTCCAATAGCTTTGGCAGGATATAGGGTTGCCATCCGCAGGGCTTCGTCTAAAGCGATACCGACGTGCTCAACCGTATTTTGAATTGCTTTTATCATCGTCAGGGCTGAGCCGCCAAGTGTGCCGTTTTCGTCTACACACTTGCCGTCCCGGTAATATACTTTCTTACCGACAAAAATAAAGTGATCCATCTCAGCGCCTGCAGGAGCTGTGGCATCGGTCACTAATACCAGCTTGTCGCCTTTGATTTTGTGGGCAATGCGGATGTTGGCGTAGTCGACATGGAAGCCGTCGACAATGATACCGGCATAGACATCCGGCGTATCATAAATGGCACCGACAGCCCCCGGTTCACGCCCGATCATCGGCGTCATGGCATTAAACAGGTGAGTGGCAAAGCTGATCCCGGCTTCAAATCCCTGCCGTGCTTCGACGTAGGTCGCGTTGGTATGGCCAAGAGAAACCACGATGCCGGCCTCTGCCAGTTGCGTAATATGGGCCGGATTGTTTTTTTCCGGTGCCAGCGTCAGTTTGGTCACCACGTCGCGGTTATCACAGATGAAGCGGATCATTTCGTCGTTTGACGAGCGGATAAAATCGACGCTGTGGATGCCCTTTTTGATCTGATTGAGGTACGGGCCTTCCAGATGCAGACCGAGGGAGTGGTTCTGGAAACGCTGCTGGTAGTCGCGCTGCGCGGCCACCGCCTGACGCATATCATCATCGGATGAAGTAATCAGGGTGGGCAGAAAACTGGTACAGCCGGACTTTAAATTCGCGCGGTGCATGGTGTGCAGGGTGGCGGCGCTGATGTCATCATTAAACATTACACCGCCACAACCATTGAGCTGAACGTCGATAAATCCGGGACTTAAGTTGGCGCCATGCAGGTCAATAGTGGCTAATTCAGCCGGTAAGTCAGCGACAGGTTGCAGAGAGTGGATTCTGTCGCCATCAACCACGACTGCATGCTCTGTGAGCATTTCGCTACCCGTGTAGATTTTACAGTTAGTTAGCGCGTACATATTAGCGAGTCCTTATCTTTATCGAGATCTGATCAATTCATGTGGCAAGGCCAGTCAGTTAAGCAGAAAGTGTGAGGCAGAACTTTCTTTGCTGACTTCAATTAGGTCGCAAATTATCTTTTTGATTTCCAGAGACGCAGGCTCTGGTTGAAAATAAGTGATAAACCGTTTGTCAGTTCAATGACTTCCGAACGCGACCCGGCTCGGGTTATCATGGCGTCAACGGCTGTATCTGTCACTATTTTAGAGTAACTCAACGCCAGATAGTACTGTTACGAGTTTGTTTTTTTGTATGATAAAATAAGTTTTATGATCTCGCTAGCAAATTCCTTGATTTTTCCAATTTACTCTTGATTAAGATCACATTTAAATCGGTTTTAATTTGTGAGCCGAAATATTTCGCATACACTGACATGGACTAAATTGAGTGACTAAAATAAGTCAGCCAATGTATACCAAATTCCTATAGGGAGAACGTAAGGTGAATATTCTTGGATATTTTCAAAAAGTAGGGAAGGCCCTGATGGTGCCGGTGGCGACGCTGCCAGCGGCGGCCATTTTAATGGGTATAGGCTACTGGATTGACCCGAATGGCTGGGGAGCGAACTCGGCTCTGGCAGCGTTTCTGATCAAAGCTGGTGCCGCCATTATAGACAATATGTCAGTGTTGTTTGCAGTTGGTGTGGCGTTTGGTATGTCCAAGGATAAAGATGGTGCAGCGGCACTGTCCGGCTTCGTTGGCTTTCTGGTGGTCACAACCCTGCTCTCACCAGGCGCAGTCGCGCAAATCCAGGGTATTGATCCTTCTGCCGTTCCTGCCGCATTTAACAAGATTAATAACCAGTTTGTCGGCATTCTGGTCGGTATTGTTTCCGCTGAGATTTACAACCGCTACTCAACCGTCGAGTTACATAAAGCTTTAGCCTTTTTCTCCGGTAAGCGTCTGGTGCCAATCCTGACCTCATTTGTCGGTATCCTGATTGCGTTTGTGCTGATGTACGTCTGGCCGGCGATTTACGGTGGCCTGGTAAACTTTGGTGAGTCTATTCAAGGTCTTGGCGCAACAGGTGCAGGTATTTATGCCTTTTTTAACCGCCTGCTGATTCCGATTGGTCTGCACCACGCGCTGAACTCGGTATTCTGGTTCGATGTCGCCGGTATTAATGATATTCCTAATTTCCTTGGTGGCGCGAAGTCGATTGCGGAAGGTACCGCGGTTCCTGGTATTACCGGTATGTATCAAGCGGGCTTCTTCCCAATCATGATGTTTGGCCTGCCGGGTGCGGCACTGGCGATTTACCACACCTCAAATGCCAAGCATAAAGAGAAAGTGGCCTCTATCATGATCGCCGCCGGTTTTGCTTCTTTCTTTACCGGTGTGACTGAACCGCTGGAATTCTCCTTCATGTTCCTGGCTCCGCTGCTGTATGTTCTGCACGCGCTGCTGACCGGTATTTCTGTCTTTATCGCAGCATCGATGCACTGGATGGCCGGCTTTGGATTTTCGGCAGGTCTGGTGGATATGGTGCTCTCTTCGCGTAACCCACTGGCGATCAACTGGTACATGCTTATTGTGCAGGGCCTGGTCTTCTTCGCTATCTACTACGTGGTATTTCGTACCGTCATCGTTAAATTTGGCCTTAAAACACCGGGTCGTGAAGATGAAGAGCAAGCGGCGACCATGAGCGCGGCATCGGGCGATTCCGCTGAACTGGCCAAGCAATATCTGGCGGTACTGGGCGGCCATGATAACCTGGCCAATATTGATGCCTGTATCACTCGTCTGCGACTGACTGTGAATGATATGTCGGTGATTGACGAGAAGCAGCTCAAAGAGCTGGGCGCGATGGGCGTGGTAAAACTGGGGGCTAACAACCTGCAGGTTATCTTGGGGCCAATGGCGGAAATCATTGCCGGTCAGATGAAAGATATTCGTTCCCAAGATTAACCACTGTCCCGGCATCGCTGGTGTTCAGGTTGTAGTCTGAGTTTGGTTAAATCCAAGCCTCCGCATCATGCGGGGGCTTTTTGTTTGTGCATTTAACCACCCGCGAGCAGAAATAATCGTAAGAAAACCGCAGTTTTTATTGTGAATTCATTCAGAATTGTGGATCATTAGTGGCAATATTTCTGCTCTGCCGGGCTTTACGCCTTCTTCGCAGAAACCGTTTTCTGACAATACTAAATAAACTTTGAGGTGCTATAGATGAGTGAAGCTGAGGCTCGTCCATCGAACTTCATTCGCCAAATCATAGATAAAGATTTAGCGGATGGTAAACACACTAGCGTGCATACTCGTTTCCCGCCGGAGCCGAACGGCTATCTGCATATCGGACACGCGAAGTCGATCTGTTTGAACTTTGGTATTGCTCAGGACTATCAGGGTCAGTGTAATTTACGTTTTGACGACACAAACCCTGAAAAAGAAGATCTCGAATACGTTGAGTCAATTAAGAAAGATGTACAGTGGCTGGGCTTTGAGTGGTCCGGTGATGTTTGTTATTCATCTGACTATTTTGACAAGCTGTATCAATATGCGGTGGAACTTATCCAAAAAGGCTTGGCGTATGTTGAAGAGCTGAGTCCGGAGCAGATTCGTGAATACCGTGGTACTTTGACCGCGCCGGGTAAGCACAGCCCATACCGCGATCGCAGCGTAGAAGAAAACCTGGCACTGTTCGAAAAGATGCGTGCCGGTGAATTTGCCGAAGGCACTGCCTGTCTGCGCGCCAAGATCGATATGGCATCGTCATTCATCGTACTGCGCGATCCTGTGTTGTATCGCGTGCGTTTTGCAGACCACCACCAAACGGGTGACAAGTGGTGCATCTACCCGATGTATGACTTTACCCACTGTATTTCCGATGCACTGGAAGGGATTACTCACTCGCTGTGTACGCTGGAATTCCAGGACAACCGCCGCCTGTATGACTGGGTTCTGGATAACATCAGCATCGAATGTCACCCACGTCAGTACGAGTTCAGCCGCCTGAACCTGGAATATACCGTGATGTCGAAGCGTAAGCTGAATCAGCTGGTGACCGAAAAACTGGTTAACGGTTGGGATGATCCGCGTATGCCGACCATTTCAGGTCTGCGCCGCCG
The DNA here is from genome assembly GCF_029962385.1 of Vibrio sp. ABG19. Lineage (NCBI taxonomy): Bacteria > Pseudomonadati > Pseudomonadota > Gammaproteobacteria > Vibrionales > Vibrionaceae > Vibrio > Vibrio sp. ABG19. The sequence continues at coordinate 2,171,957 of NZ_CP071708.1, forward strand.
TGGTTTTACCTCAGGCTCAATTCGCGAATTCTGTAAACGTATCGGTGTGACCAAACAAGACAACATGATTGAGTTTGGCGTGCTGGAATCTTGTATTCGTGATGACCTGAACGAAAACGCACCACGTGCGATGGCGGTTCTGGATCCGGTCAAAGTTGTGATTGAAAACTTTGACGCGGACAGCACTGAAATGCTGAGCATTGCTAACCATCCGAATAAGCCGGAAATGGGCGAGCGTCATGTGCCATTCAGCCGTGAAATCTGGATCGAACGTGAAGATTTCCGTGAGGAAGGCAACAAGAAGTACAAGCGTCTTGTGCTGGGTAAAGAAGTTCGTCTGCGTGGCGCCTACGTGATTAAAGCTGAGCGTGTTGAAAAAGACGAGCAGGGTAACATCACCACCATTTACTGTACTTACGATGCCGATACACTGGGTAAAAACCCGGAAGATGGCCGTAAGGTGAAAGGTGTGATTCACTGGGTATCGGCTCAGCAAGGTGTTGCTGCCGAGTTCCGCCTGTACGATCGTCTGTTCACCGTACCAAACCCGGGTGCCGCGGATGACTTCGCTGCCACCATTAACCCGGAATCTCTGGTCAAACTGCACGGTTTTGTTGAGCCAAGCCTGGCGAATGCAGAAGCTGAGTTCGGCTACCAGTTTGAGCGTATGGGGTATTTCTGTGCCGACGCGAAAGACTCACAGCCAGAGGCGCTGGTTTTCAACCGCACCGTTGGTCTGCGCGATACCTGGGCGAAAATTGAAAACGCCTGATATCTGAGCGAATGGTAACCTGATCCGAAAGCCAGCTGCATGCTGGCTTTCTTTTTATCAATAACGCGTAATCCTGGCCCAAAGTCTTAGCAAAACCGCAGGTTTTGTGTGAGATTGCTGCGATTATTGTGGCTTAGGTACATTTTTTACTTTATCCCCTATAGTTTTGCCCCTCCGATCCGATATATTTAACAGATCACAGAATTCATTAGTTAAAGCACTCAGCTGAGCCTTTTATGCATCAATTTTTCAAGCGATTGCTATGGCCTCTCGCCGTAGCCGTTGTGACTCAGACTTCCATCGTATATGCAGAGGGCATCCGCCTGATCGGACCTGGCGGTGAAGTGCAATCCGAGCCTCAATTCAGCGAACAGGTCGTTCCTGCTCGCACCTCAGAGGCTGCGCCTCCTTCTGTACGTAGCCAACAGACGGCTCCTGTCTCGGCCAGAGCGGCCAATATCATGCCGTCCAATGAGCCGTCGACTTTTTTTGGCCCGACGTCAGAGCAGGACACGTTATGGTCAATCGCCAGCCGGTTACGACCGTCGCCCAGTGTTTCTGTTCAGCAGACCTTGCTGGCCATCTATCGCCTTAACCCTCAGGCGTTTGAAAATCAGAACATCCATAGCCTGATGCCTGGCAGTACGCTGCGTGTGCCATCGCTGGCGCAGGTCCGCAGCGCGACCACTCAGGAAGCGGTCAATGTCATGAACGCGCATCAGGCGCGCCTCAACCAGACCACAGCCCGACCGGTAGCCCCGGTGCAAATCGCCGCCCCGCAGCCTCAACCGCCCCCTGCAGCCCAACCGGCCACACCAGCGACGACAGCTACCCCAGCGGCCCCCGACGCCACGCCTGCGCCAGTCACCCGCAGCGACGTGGATAAAGTTGAGCAGCAGATTGCTTCATCCGATTCAGAGATGCTGGCGCTGGAAGAGAAGAACCATCGTTTGCGTTTGATGTTGGCTGAGATGCAGTCAGAAGTGGATACGCTGAAAAACGAACTGGGTGATGAGAACCGCATCCGCTCAGAAGTGGAAAAATTGCTGGATGAACAACGCAGCAAGCAGCAGGCAGAGCAGAAGCTGGCACCATCAACCTGGGATCAAATTCTGTCCAATGGTTGGTTGGTCGGCTTGATGGCACTCATCCCGGGTTTAGCGATCGCCTTCCTGGTGCTGATGCTGCTCAATCGCCGCTCGCAAACCGATAATCAGGAACAGAAACCTGCCGAACAAACTCCGCCACCTCAGGCTGAGGCCGCTGCGGTTGTGGCCGGAGATGAAACCCTGCAGAGTCTGGAAGATGATCTGCTGCTAGATGATGACTTATTTGGCGAAGCGGATGACAGCGAACTGACGTTCAGCGATGAAACCGCAGAAGCTGACGATACACAGGATGATATTTTTGCTGATCTGGATGAAAACGATCTCGATTTCAATCTGGAAGATGAAGACGGTGAAGATCCGTTTGCCGGTATCGACGATGACGGAGATCTGGATACCGACTTTGGCGGTAACAGTGGCATCAGTGTCAACGGTGATGAAAAAGCGCTGGGTCTGGAAGAGATGGAGCGTACGTTGGATCAGGCGGTGCAAGAGCCGCAAGATGACGACGAAGCGGTGTTCGACCTGTCGGATGATGATTCTGCGGTGCAGGACGACCTCGACACGTTGCTCGGAGAAAATGATACGGGCGAAGAGCTCGAATCCGGTATGCTGGAACAGTCGATGCTGGATGACTTGTTTAACAGCAGCACGGATGAAGATGACGACCTGGCTGCGCTCGATTTTGACAGCCTGCTGGACGAGAACAGTCTCGATGATGCCAAAGTTACCTCGGATGAGGAGCTAGAAAGCCTGTTCAGTAACATTGAAGCCCAGGCTGATCTGGATCAGCTTGAAGCGCAGAGCGATGAAGCGGCACTGCTGGATGAAATGCTGGATGAGGATCTCGAACTCGACATCGATAGTAACAGCACCGAGTTGCTTGATGAGTTGCTGGCAGAATCAGACGAGATTTCTGCCCAGAATGAAAGTGACCAAATGCTGGATGAACTGTTAGAGCAGAGTGCGTCTGAGACGGCAGATGATGCATTCGATATTGACAGTGACAGCCTGTTGGATGAATGGCTGGAGAAAGAGCAGGAGAGCAGTGAAACCAGCGAAGACGAGCCGGAAGCGCTGGCGGAACTGGATGACGGCACTGAATTCTTTGATGAGCTACTGGAAATCGAGCAACAGGCGCAGCAGCCTGAGTCAGAGTACAACAGTACCCATTTCAAAAATGATTTGTTGGATGCGGTACCAGACAATGATCCTTTGCTGGAAGAGTTCGATTTTGGTGATGAGAGTGAGTTTTCTCTCGATAGCGACAGCGATGACGAATTTGAGTTTAGCCCGCAAATTGAAGGCAGCGAAAGCGAAGCGGAACCCGCAGCACCAGCGGATGAGCCGGTCGCACCACAAAACGTCAGCAATCAGCCTGAACCGGTCGCGAATGAATTTGGCGTTCCTCAGGATGATGATTGGTTACTGGACGATCCACTTGGTGCTGATTCGTCGGGCGTAGAGGAAATTGAACCGCTGTCATCGGCTGATTTTATGGCCGGGTTGGAGCAACAGCAGCAGCCTGAACCAGAAGCGGCCGCAGAGGCGGAAGCCACGCCGCAAGAGCCGGAGCTGACTGCTGAAGCGAGTGCAGAGTCTGACCCACAAACCCAAGAGCCTGACTCACAAACCCAAGAGCTTGATCCACAATCTGAAGAGCATGAGCCACAAGCGGAAGACCTGGCTGCGCAATTTGCCGATACTCAGGCTGAGTCAGAGGAAGAAGGGTTTGCCTTCGATGACTTAGATCTGCCGGAGTACAGCGAAGCGGATGCCCTGGCTGACAGCGTTGCAGAGCCGGAAGCTGAGGCACAGCCTGAAAGCTCAGCACAAGCAGAGCAGCCAGAAAGTGCCGAAGCAGATGAAGCGTTTGCTTTCGATGACTTAGAGCTGCCGGAGTACAGCGAAGCGGATGCTCTGGCTGACAGCGTTGCAGAGCCGGAAGCCGAGGTACAGCCTGAAAGCTCAGCGCAAGCAGAGCAGCCAGAAAGTGCCGAAGCAGATGAAGCGTTTGCTTTCGATGACTTAGAGCTGCCGGAGTACAGCGAAGCCGATGCTCTGGCTGACAGTGAATATGAAGCAGAATCAGAGTTCATTTTTGACGGTGATGAAGATGAAGCACTGTCTGATGAGTTGATTGCCGGGCTGGATCAGCCGGTAGAAGCACAATCTGAACCAGAAGCGGTCGCAGAGGCGGAAGCCACGCCGCAAGAGCCAGAGCTGACTGCTGAAGCGAGTGCAGAGTCTGTCCCACAAACGCAAGAGCTTGATCCACAATCTGAAGAGCATGAGCCACAAGCGGAAGACCTGGCTGCGCAATTTACCGATACTCAGGCTGAGTCAGAGGAAGAAGGGGTTGCCTTCGATGACTTAGATCTGCCGGAGTACAGCGAAGCAGACGCTCTGGCTGACAGCGTTGCAGAGCCGGAAGCTGAGGCGCAGCCTGAAAGCTCAGCACAAGCAGAGCAGCCAGAAAGTGCCGAAGTAGATGAAGCGTTTGCTTTCGATGAGTTAGAGCTGCCGGAGTACAGCGAAGCGGATGCTCTGGCTGACAGCGTTGCAGAGCCGGAAGCCGAGGCGCAGCCTGAAAGCTCAGCACAAGCAGAGCCGCCAGAAAGTGCCGAAGCAGATGAAGCGTTTGCTTTCGATGAGTTAGAGCTGCCGGAATACAGCGAAGCGGATGCTCTGGCTGACAGCATCGCGAAGCCGGAAGCCGAGGCACAGCCTGAAAGCTCAGCACAAGCAGAGCCGCCAGAAAGTGCCGAAGCAGATGAAGCGTTTGCTTTCGATGACTTAGAGCTGCCGGAGTACAGCGAAGCCGATGCTCTGGCTGACAGTGAATATGAAGCAGAATCAGAGTTCATTTTTGACGGTGATGAAGATGAAGCACTGTCTGATGAGTTGTTTGCCGAGCTGGAGCAGTCTTTCGCCGAAGATGCCATGGGTGGTGAATCTGAGCCTGAACCGCATGGCGAAAGCGAGAATACGCCATCACCTCAACCAGACAAGATGGCGGCGCGAGAGGAATTTGACGAGGACGCGCTCAATGCGTTGCTTGATGAACAGCCTCACAGTGACGGCTTCGCGTTTGATGGTCCGATTGATGCCCAAACGATTGACAGTGCGGGTATGGACATTGAAGCCATGCTGGATATGGGCGGCGAAGACTGGAACGGCTTTAGCCTGACGGCGGACCAGCAGGCTGACATCGTCGATGATGTGCCGGAAGAAGATCTGGCGGCCTGGCATCCGGAAATTCAGAATCAGCAGCCGGAAGTGGAAACTGAAAACTGGGGCAAGCAAGAAGACATCATGGACTTCGACCCGCAGCAGAATCAGTTTATGACCATTGATGAGCTGATGGCTCAGGTTGAGCGGGAAGATATAGGCCTTTCTCCTGACGATGAAGAGCTCAAGCTGGATGTGGGGCTGAATGAGTTTCCGGATGTGATCGGTGACATTTCCGATATTGATGTCGACAGCAATGCTGAAGCCGCCGGTAAGCTGGATCTGGCCCAGATTTATATGGAAATGAATGATCACAAAGGGGCAGTGAAGCTATTGGAAGAAGCGATTGTTGATGGCAATGATGATATTCGCCGCCAAGCCAAGCATCTGATCGATGTGATTAATGGTCGGGCTTAATCTGTCGCCTTATAATGAGTGGTATTGCATCGGCAGTGTCATAATTGGGTAAGAAAAGAGGCAACCGGGTTGCCTCTTTTTTCTGTGCATTAGAATTTATCATGCAGAGGGTTTATACTGCCCGCCCCATTTCCCTTAGATGTTTAAGAGAAAAACGACATGAGAATCGCTCTGGGTATCGAGTATGACGGTACTCACTATTATGGCTGGCAACGCCAACGAGAAGTTAAAAGCGTGCAGGAAGAGCTGGAAAAAGCACTGACTGTGATCGCTAATCATCCGGTAGAAGTTCAGTGTGCAGGCCGCACTGATGCGGGTGTGCATGGTACTGGCCAGGTTGTCCATTTTGATACCACAGCGAGCCGTAAAATGGTGGCCTGGACCATGGGTGCCAACGCCAATTTACCTAAGGACATTGCGGTGCGCTGGGCAAAAGAGGTTCCGGACGAATTTCATGCCCGATTCAGTGCAACAGCACGCAGATATCGCTATGTGATCTACAATCACATGTATCGCCCGGGAATTTTGTCTTCTGGTGTGAGTCACTATCATGGTGAACTGGATGCTGAGCGTATGCATCGAGCCGGACAATTCCTGCTGGGTGAGAATGACTTCACGTCATTCAGAGCTGCACATTGTCAGTCACGCAGTCCTTGGCGTAACATAATGCACTTAAACGTCACTCGTCATGAGCGCTACGTTGTGATTGATATTAAAGCCAATGCGTTTGTCCACCATATGGTGCGTAACATTACCGGCAGCCTGATTGCGGTCGGTCGTGGTGAGCAGGCACCGGAGTGGATAGAGTGGTTGCTGGCGGCGAAAAATCGCAGCCTGGCAGGGGCGACGGCCAAAGCGGAAGGCTTGTATCTGGTCGATGTTGATTACCCGCCGGAGTTTGAGCTGCCTGAAGCGCCGATGGGACCGCTGTTCTTACCAGAAAGTTTGAACTAACCGGATTGGATTAGCTCAAATTAAACAATGTTGTGCGTGGGATAACTGTTCAGGAAATAGGTACAACCAGTTTTTTGTCCACAGTTGGCATTTTCTGTGCTTTAATCCACACGCGTTAATGTCGAATAAAAATCTGTCGCAATACGGCGGCAGATGAGAGAGTAAAAGGTCTTGCATGAGCTGGCTTGAGAAGATTTTAGAGAAAAGCAACATCGGTAGTTCACGTAAAGCGTCTATCCCTGAAGGGGTGTGGACCAAATGTACATCTTGTGAACAGGTGCTTTATTACGCCGAATTAGAGCGCAATCTTGAAGTTTGTCCAAAATGTAACCATCACATGCGCATGAAAGCGCGTCGTCGTCTTGAGTCATTTTTGGATGAAGCAAACCGCTACGAAATTGCGGAAGAACTAGAGCCGCAAGATAAGCTGAAGTTTAAAGACTCGAAGCGTTATAAAGAGCGTATTGCAGCTGCTCAGAAGAGCAGTGGTGAAAAAGATGCCCTGATTGTAATGAAAGGCGAGCTGATGACCATTCCTGTGGTTGCCTGTGCGTTTGAATTCTCTTTCATGGGTGGCTCAATGGGCTCAGTGGTTGGCGCGCGTTTTGTACGTGCGGTTGACGCTGCAATCGAAGCTAACTGTGGTCTGGTTTGTTTCTCCGCCAGTGGCGGTGCCCGTATGCAGGAAGCGCTGATGTCGCTGATGCAGATGGCAAAAACCAGTGCGGCACTGGAGCGTTTGACCGCAAAAGGTCTGCCGTTTATCTCTGTGCTGACTGATCCGACCATGGGCGGTGTGTCTGCGAGTCTGGCGATGCTGGGTGACATCAATATTGGTGAACCGAAAGCACTGATCGGTTTTGCTGGTCGTCGTGTTATCGAACAGACGGTACGTGAAGACCTTCCACAAGGCTTCCAGCGCAGTGAGTTCCTGCTGGATCACGGTGCGATTGACATGATTGTTGACCGTCGTGAAATGCGTCAGCGCGTGGCTGGACTGTTGGCAAAAATGACTCGTCAGGAATCACCGCTGGTTGTTTCTGTGAACGATGCGCCAAATGAAGAACCATATTCTGTACCAGAAGCGGACAAAAAAGGGTAAAGTAGTCGCTAACTAAACCAAGCAAAACAATGGTTATACGTTAGATGAATCAAAACCCAATTCCACAAGCCACATCGCCATTATCGGTGTGGCTTGATTATTTAACCCATATTCATTCCTCCGCTATTGACCTGGGTCTGGACCGTGTTCAGGCTGTCGCTCAAAAAGCCAATCTCACCAAACCTGCTCCGACCGTGATTACTGTTGCCGGTACCAACGGTAAAGGGTCAACCTGTGCATTGATGGAAGCGATTCTGCTCGATGCCGGATATTCAGTTGGTGTCTACAGTTCTCCCCACTTAATTCGTTACAACGAGCGTGTCCGAGTCAATGGTCAGGATCTGCCTGATGAAAAGCACACGGAAGCCTTTGCGTTTGTTGAACAGCAGCGCGGTACCATTACGCTCAGCTTGTTTGAGTTCGGTACGCTGGCCGCATTGCGTCTGTTTCAGACCGAGCAAGTGGACGTCGTCCTGTTAGAGGTCGGTTTGGGCGGGCGTCTCGATGCGACCAACGTGGTCGATCATGATGTGTCGGTGATCACCAGTCTGGCCGTTGACCATGTTGACTGGCTGGGCAGCGATATTAACGTGATTGGCTTCGAGAAGGCCGGGATTTACCGTTCAGGTAAGCCGGCAATCTGCGGTCAGCCGACACCTCCGCCGACTGTAGCAGCACATGCGGACGACATTGGCGCCGATTTCTATCAGGTCGGAATCCAGTTCAATTACCAAAAAACCAGTGACACGACGTGGAACTGGAGCTGTGGCTCGTTTGATCTGAGCGATCTGCCGTTACCGACTTTGCCGCTGCCAAACGCAGCGACAGCGCTGATGGCGCTGGGCAGCGCCGCGCTGGAGATCAGTGACGTGAATATCGTCAATGGCCTGAGCAATGCGACTCTGGCGGGGCGTATGCAGCAAATCAGCCACTCGCCAACCATCTTACTGGATGTCGCGCATAACCCGCATTCGGCAGAATATCTTGTATCGCAGTTACAGCAACGATTTCAGGATCAGAGCGTGCATATGGTGGTCGGTATGCTGCACGACAAAGATGTGAAGTCGACGTTGGCGATTCTGAAACCGGTCGTAAAGCAGTGGTATCCGGCGTCATTGAGCGGCCCTCGCGCTGCGACAGCGGATGAATTGTGTCTGACACTGGATGTGGATCAGGTGCGCTATGCGAACCCGGTAGAGGCTTTTGAAGCGGCGTTGACACAAGCGCAGGCGGACGATGTCATAGTCGTCGCCGGCTCCTTCCATACCGTCGGTGAAGTGCTGGAGCATTGGCAACAATCCAACCCGTCGTAATTCCAAGGGAGTAAAGATGGCAAGTAAATTCCAAAGCCGTTTGGTCGGTACCATTATTCTTGTAGCGGTCGGGGTTATCGTGTTACCCGATGTGCTTGATGGCAAAAAGCTGCATTACAAGGAAGAGATGACCGCCATCCCCATTAAGCCTGAACTGGACAGTGAAGTGGAAAAGTTCGAGGTGGTGGAACCGGTAGAAGAAGATGCGGCCTTGCCTGAAACGCCGGTAGTCGCGATTGCGACCGCTCCGGAGAGCAAAACAGACTCAGCCCCGGAGGCTGAGTCCGCGCAATCTTTGGTTACCGCGACCCGCAGTGTGGCGGAAAAAAATGAGTATCAGGACAGTGCCTGGTTGATTCAGTTGATGGCGCTCAAGAATGCAGATAACGCGAAAAACATGGTCGCGGATCTGCAAAAGCGAGGCTATCAGGCTCATACCAAACAAGAAAATGGTTTTACCCGCGTGATCATTGGCCCGGATGTTTCGAAAAGTAAGCTGGAAAAACAGCTGCTGGAATTAGAAGAAATTACCGGCGCAAAAGGTCAGTTGCTTAAATTTAAACCACTAAACCCATAAGAAAACGTTTGCGTCGCGTTTTTTTCTGTTAAAATGCGCGCCAACTTAGAATGTAAGAACTCATGAACTGGTTAGATATTGTCATTTTAAGTGTGATTGGCCTGTCTGCGCTGATCAGTCTGGTACGTGGCTTTGCCAAAGAAGCATTGTCGTTAGTAATCTGGTTCGGAGCTTTTTACATCGCTTCCGAGTACTACGCCAAATTGGCGGTATACTTTACTAACATTAAAGATGAAATGTTTCGCAATGGTACAGCAATCGCAGCGTTGTTTGTCGCAACGCTGATTGTCGGAGCTATTGTCAACTACGTGATTTCGCAGTTGGTACAGAAGACCGGGCTTTCAGGAACAGACAGAATTCTCGGCGTCGTATTCGGCGCTTTGCGTGGAGTTCTGATTGTTGCAGCAGCCTTATTTTTTATGGATGCGTTCACCGCATTCCCAAGCTCTGAGTGGTGGAAGGGCTCGCAGCTGGTGCCGGAATTTAGCCGCATTATTGCTCCGTTCTTTGAACACTTACAAGCAACATCAAGTTTTCTGTCCGGCGCGCGTTAAGCGCCGGCTATTGTCGCAAATCGAGGATTAGGACATGTGTGGTATTGTTGGAATCGTGGGTACAACGCCTGTAAACCAGTCAATTTATGACGCGTTAACGGTATTGCAGCATCGTGGCCAAGATGCCGCTGGTATTTGTACCATCGAAAGCAATCGTTTTCGTCTGCGTAAAGCGAACGGTTTAGTCAAGGATGTGTTTGAAGCTAAGCACATGCAGCGTCTTCAGGGTTCTGTGGGTATCGGCCATGTTCGTTACCCGACTGCTGGCAGCTCCAGCGCATCAGAAGCTCAACCTTTCTACGTAAACTCACCATTTGGTATCACCCTCGCACACAACGGCAACCTGACCAACGCCACGGCAGTTCGTCAGAAACTGTTCGAGAAAGACCGTCGTCATGTCAACACAACGTCGGATTCAGAAGTCCTGCTGAACGTTCTGGCGCACGAGATCGACACAGTAAAAGGTAACGTGACTGCGGACGATGTATTCCGTGCCATTGCTAACGTGCACCGTACTATTCGCGGCGCGTATGCGGTGACAGCGATGATCATCGGCCACGGCATGATTGCATTCCGTGACCCGAACGGCATCCGCCCTTTGTGTCTGGGGAAACGTGAAGTGAACGGCCGTACTGAATACATGGTGGCGTCTGAGTCTGTGGCTCTGGATGCGGTTGGTTTTGACTTTATGCGTGATGTCGCGCCGGGCGAAGCGATTTACGCGACGTTTGAAGGCGAACTGTTCACTAAACAGTGCGCGGATAACCCGGTTCTGAATCCATGTATTTTCGAATTCGTTTACTTTGCCCGTCCTGATTCATTCATCGACAAAATCTCGGTGTACAGCGCACGCGTTGAAATGGGTAAAAAACTGGGTGAGCGTATCAAGGCTGATTTCAGCGACCTGGATATCGACGTCGTGATCCCAATCCCTGAAACTTCATGTGATATCGCACTGGAGATTGCTCAGGCGCTGGATAAGCCATACCGTCAGGGTTTCGTGAAAAACCGTTACGTAGGCCGTACCTTCATTATGCCAGGTCAGCAACAGCGTAAGAAATCGGTTCGTCGTAAGCTGAACACCATCCGTTCTGAATTTAAAGACAAGAACGTACTGCTGGTGGATGACTCGATTGTTCGTGGCACGACTTCAGAGCAGATCATTGAAATGGCGCGTGATTCAGGTGCGAAGAAAGTGTACATGGTGTCTGCGGCGCCGGAAATTCGTTTCCCGAACGTTTACGGTATCGATATGCCAAGTGCAAACGAACTGATTGCACACGGCCGTGATAACGATGCGATCTGTAAGCAAATTGGTGCTGACGCACTGATCTTCCAGACACTGGATGATCTGGTTGATGCGGTACGCGTGGGTAACCAGGACATCGCTAAGTTTGAAACTTCAGTGTTTAACGGCGAATACGTGACGGGCGATATCGACCAGCAATACCTGGACTTCCTGGAGTCGATGCGCAGCGATGATGCCAAGACGGAGCGTGAGATTCAGCAAGAGCTGGCCAACCTTGAGTTGTACAACGAAGGCGCTTAAGCCCCTGTACCATCAGTATTAGCTACGGTTTATTGCTAAAGGCTTCCTTCGAGAAGCCTTTTTTATGGTTCATCGCGGATTAGCGGGAACTTAAAACAAAAACGGTAGTAAGTGATAAGGTTACATCGCCAAACACAACCTTACACAAACTACCGTTTTCATGCCGAATCATACTTTCCTATCATCGTTCTGGGAAGGCTTTCATGTCGTAAAGTCTGTACAAACGTCTTCTCTCATCACGATTACTCTCCAACCCAGCACAACTGCTCGATGTTCATGTGGGCAACATGTTCAAGCCATACATGATTATCAGTGGCGCACGATTAAGGAAGCGATGATTCTCGGCGTACCCGTCGAGCTATCCCTACAAACAAGGCGTATCAAGTGCCCTGACTGCGGTATCAAAACCGAATCTATTTCTTGGCTTGAACCTTTTGCTCGCCTGACTAACCGCTTAAGAAGTTACATTGAGCAGTTGTTGCCTCTTCTTCCTATCAAACATATTGCCCAGATGAGGGGGGTTCATTGGCATACGATTAAGGCGATAGATAAGCGTCGGCTGCAACATGTGGTGCCAGAGGTTAACTGGGCAGAGCTGAGACAACTGGTCATGGATGAGTTTGCTCTCTTCAAGGGACATCGTTATGCCACTGTTATCGCGGATGCTAAGACGCATCAAGTGCTTTGGATAGGCGTCGGACGCAGCCGAAAAGATATCCGTCCCTTCTTTGAATTACTCGGTGAGCATAGCCAGAACATAGAAGCGGTTGCAATGGATATGAATACGGCTTTCGACTTTGAAGTGCAGCAACATTGTCCTAACGCCCGCATTGTGTACGACTTATTCCACGTGGTCGCCAAATTTGGCCGGGAAGTGATGGATAGAGTCAGAGTTGACCAAGCTAATCAACTCAAACAGGACAAGAAAACGCGCCAATGGGTGAAACGTTCACGCTGGGTTCTCCTCAAAAACAGAGCTAATTTAGACGGTAAGCAGGAGAGCTATCTGAGTGAGATACTGAGCATGAACAAGGACTTAATGGTGACGTATTTACTTGGCTCTCAGCTTAAAGAGTTATGGAGGTGCCAGTCGGAAAGAGAAGCGGAAGACTTATGGGACGTATGGTGGGAGCAAGTTCAAGAAAGCGGGATCAAGCCGCTTATGGACTTCGCGAGAAAGCTCAAACCGTATCTTCATGGCATCGTTGCTTCTGCAAGCTACCCACTCAATACCTGTACGCTCGAAGGGATAAACAACAAGATAAAGTTAATCAAACGAATGGGCTACGGTTACCGAGATATCGATTACTTTTTTTTAAAGATAAAAGCGGCTTTCCCCGGAAAGCCGCGATGAACCTTTTTTATGCCTGCCGTTCAGCCAGCCAGGTTGTCTGGTCGTATCGGTTCATACATACAGGATCATGAGCCCATGAATTTACGGGTAAAGTGCGCTGACATCTTATCTGTGGTGTCATGGAATACAGCGATCCAGGCCAGGATTGCCCCGTAATGAATGCGTTGCTGTGGCGACTATTGCGACTATTGGGACTGTGCAGTGACGCCGTGTTGGTCGCATGGCGTTAATGAAGCGGCAGAGCAAACCGCTGCGTTATCATTACCCGGGATGTTGGCCGTCAAACGGCAGTGGCTGTGAGAGGAGGGCATCGATGACAGGGCAATGGAGGAGAGAGGCCCTGAGAGATAAAAAAGGCTTCCTGCGGGAAGCCTTTGTGCGTGATGCAAGCGCTAAACTACAGCACCATCGCCGCCAGCCAGCCGAAAGCAATCAGTGGCAGGTTGTAGTGAATAAAGGTCGGAACCACGGTTTCCCAGATGTGTTCGTGCTGACCATCTGCATTCAGGCCTGATGTCGGGCCTAACGTGGAGTCTGATGCCGGTGAACCTGCATCACCCAGTGCGGCTGCGGTACCCACCAGGGCAATGGTTGCCATAGGCGAGAAGCCGAACGCGATACACAGCGGAACGTAGATAGTGGCAATAATCGGAATGGTTGAAAACGACGAGCCGATACCCATGGTCACCAGCAGACCGACAACCAGCATCAGCAGTGCCGCGAGTGGTTTGTTGTCGCCGATACTGGTCGACAGAGCCTGAACCAAATCTTCCACGCCGCCGGTTGCTTTCATTACTGCGGCAAAACCTGCCGCTGCAATCATGATAAAACCGATCATCGCCATCATGTGCACGCCTTGAGTGAAGACGTCGTGCGTCTCTTTCCAGGCAATCACGCCACCAAAGGTGAACACCATAAATCCGGCCAGAGCGCCGATGATCATTGAACCGGTTGCCAGTTGTACGGCAAGCGCAACCACGATACCAACGCCGGCGACAGCAATGTGCATTTTATTGATTGCGGTGGTTTCCTGGCTGATGGTCGTCAGTTCGGTTTCCTGGTATACACGTGGCTTACGGTAAGAGAAGAACATCGCAACCAGCAGGCCGAATACCATGCCCAGGCCTGGCAGCAGCATAGCCATAGGTATCTGGCTTGCCGTGACATGCTCAAGGCCGTTATCACGCAGGTTTTTCAGCAGGATGTTATTGAGGAAAATGCCGCCAAAGCCAACCGGCAGTACCATGTAAGGCGTGATCAGACCAAAGGTCAGCACACAGGCAATCAGACGACGGTCGATACCCAGTTTGGCAAATACGCTCAACAGAGGCGGAATAAGAATTGGAATGAAAGCGATATGCACCGGGATCAGGTTTTGCGATGACATTGCCATCAGCAGCAGAGCGAACACAATCGCGTACTTCATTCCGGTCGACGCGGCCATGCTATGACGACCATGAATACGTTTAATGACGCTTTGTGCGAGTAAATCGGTGACGCCCGATTTAGAAATAGCCACGGCAAAAGTGCCCAGCATTGCGTAGCTGAGTGCGATGGTCGCACCGCCACCCAGGCCGCTTTCAAACGCTGCCACCGTACTATTGAGATCCATGCCGGAAACCAGGCCGCCAACGATGGCACTAAACGTCAGGGCAACCACGACGTTTACGCGCATCAGCGCCAGGATCAGCATGACACAGACAGAAATAACTACAGGATTCATATACTTCTCGGTCAATAATGCAAAAATTAATTATTATTCAAGTTCATTGTCATCGTCGCCCAACGGCCAGCCGCCAAGGGCTTTCCATTTGTTGACGATGCCGCAGAATAGCTCCGCGGTTTGTTGTGTGTCGTAAAGCGCTGAATGGGCTTCACGGTTGTCAAATTCCATCCCTGCGACTTTGCAGGCTTTAGCCAGTACTGTCTGACCGTAAGCCAATCCGCTTAATGCCGCGGTGTCAAAGGTTGCAAAGGGGTGGAACGGAACTCGTTTAAGCTTGCAGCGTTCGCTGGCTGCCATCACAAAGCCGTGATCAAAAGCGGCGTTATGCGCGACGATAATCGCGCGGCTGCAATCGGCCGCTTTCTGCTCTTTGCGCACTTGTTTGTAGATCTCTTTAAGGGCGTGTTCTTCGCTCACCGCACCGCGCAGCGGACTGAAAGGATCACGAATACCATTAAATTCCAGCGCGGCTTTTTCCAGGTTGGCACCTTCAAAAGGCTCGACATGAAAATGGATGGTAGAAGCCGGGTGAAGGTCACCGTTTTCATCCATACTTAACGTCACCGCACAGATCTCCAGCAGTGCATCGGTGTGTGGGTTAAATCCTGCGGTCTCGACATCGATAACCACCGGGAAATAGCCACGAAAACGTTTTTTCAAGGTCAGAGCTTCATTTGTATCCGTCATGTGATCCCTAGCTTATGTGATAGGGGCAGCATTATTGCAGATTCTCCCAGTAAGAAAAACCAACACAGCGGATTAAAACGCAATTAATTGATGCCCGATGCGAGCCTGATAGCACAAAGGGATCGAATCCGTTTCCTGTGCGAGAAAAACAGCAGTCAAAGCCTGAGCGGTATGGCGGACGCGGCTATTTTGCACATTAAAAATTAAGGATTGGCGAGCTTTTTGCATCCTAGTACTAAGAAACAGTGCAGTGGCAAAATACCGTCATTGCCACGCAGCAGGAAAAGAGAAGTAAGTCCTTATGAATAAATGGGTTGTATCAAGTCTGGTGACGGTCAGTGTCTGTAGCGCTATGTCTGCAGCGGCAATGGAAAAACGCTATGTGGCAAAACCGGAACAGTCAAGCTGGCAGATGCTGACCAACACTCCACTCGAGTGTCAGCTGGTGCACCCGATTCCCAATTACGGCGATGCGGTGTTTACGGCTCACGCCAGTAAAAAAATGAACCTCGACTTTGAACTGAAAATGCGTCGTCCGATGGGCGAAACGCGGGATGTCAGCCTGATTTCCATGCCGCCGGCCTGGCGGCCGGGGGAAAGTGCCGACCGCATCACCAACATTCAGTTTTTCAAGCAGTTTGATGGTTATATTGGTGGACAGACTGCCTGGACTCTGCTCAGCGAACTGGAGCAGGGGCGTTATCCGACTTTCAGCTATCAGGATTGGCAGAGTCGCAATCAGCGCATTGAAGTGGCGTTGTCTTCGGTGTTGTTCCAGCCACAGTATAATGTCTTTAGTGACTGTATCGCCAACCTGCTGCCATACAGCTTTGAAGACATTTCGTTCACCATTCTGCATTACGACCGGGGTGACAGCATTGAGCTCAATAAAGCCTCGCAGAAACGTCTGGCGCAGATTGCCGAGTACATTCGTTACAATCAGGACATCGATCTGGTTCTGGTGTCGACCTATACCGATTCCGAGCTGGGTAAAGGAGAAAGCCAGAGCCTGTCTGAGAAGCGCGCTGAATCGCTGCAGAATTACTTCCAGTCTCTGGGGTTGTCTGCGGACCGAATCCAGGTTCAGGGTTATGGCAAACGTCGTCCTGTTGCCGACAACGCCTCACCAATCGGTAGAGACAAAAACCGTCGGGTAGTCATTTCTCTCGGCCGCACTCAGGTCTGAGACCGCAGCCTGGAAAGTGGTCATGACTGAGGGGCTGATTGGTCAGCCCTGTTTATGCCGGCTCATTTGTTTCACAAAATGAGTTTCGACGGAATGAGTTAAGGCGCACTTAGTTAAGACGCAATTCGTTAAGACGCAGTTAGCTCAGACGCAATTAGTTCAGACGGAACTTGGCAATCAGGTTGCAACTGGAGGCGCTGTCGATGTCTTTAACCAATTTCGCTAACTCTGGATTCGGGTGGCGTTTCATAAATTCTATCAGGGCTTTTTTGCAGCAGCCCAATGAATCGACGAAGGCTTCACAGCTTGGATTTTGGCATTGCGGGATCAGCGTCAGCACCCGCTCTGATGCCAGCTCCAGATACTTGAGCTCATACTGATCATCGCCGACCGTGCGCCAGAAACTGGCCATGTTGTGACAGGAGATGACGGAGATCAGCAGGCGATCTTCCATTTCAACGTCATAGCGGGTACCGATACGATCGCTTAAGGTCAGGGCCTGCTGGTAGTGCAGGATACCACGCAGATGATCGGCTTGCTGCATGGCGATATCGGCCAGTAATGTGTGTTGCTCCCACTCTTTGATTGTCATGAATGATTCTCCTCATCAACCAACATAACACGGATTAATACAATCTAAATGATAATTATTATCATGTAAACCATGTATATTGCAGGGAGATAAAACAAAACCGCCACTCGGGCGGTTTTGTTGACAGACAAATTAGCGGCGGATAGCCGCACAATCAGCCTTCCAGGCCAGCATTGGCTTGCTTGTTCTGGATCAGCTCAATCATGTAGCCGTCCGGATCTTTAACGAACGCAATATGGGTGCTGCCGCCTTTTACCGGACCTGGTTCACGTGTAACGTTGCCGCCCGCTGCTGTGATCGCTTCACAGGTTGCGTAGATGTCATCTGCGCCGATCGCGATATGGCCGAATGCGTTACCCAGCTCGTACTCTTCCACACCCCAGTTGTAAGTCAGCTCGATAACAGCGGCTTCTGACTCATCGCCGTAACCTACGAACGCCAGAGTGTATTTGTATTCGGTATTTTCGTTTTTACGCAGCAGTTTCATACCCATAACCTGAGTGTAAAACTCAATTGAACGATCAAGATCGCCAACGCGTAGCATGGTATGAAGAATACGGTTGTTTGACATAATGGACTCCTAGCTTTCCGGGTAAACTTTCTCTTTGAATTCGCACAGGTCTTCAATAATGCAACTGCCACAACGTGGCTTGCGTGCTACGCAAGTGTAGCGGCCGTGCAATATCAGCCAGTGGTGTACATCGAGTTTGAACTCCTTCGGAACAACTTTCAGCAGTTTGTGCTCAACGTCATCCACCGTTTTGCCCATGGCAAATTTAGTACGGTTCGAAACTCGAAAAATATGGGTGTCGACGGCAATCGTCGGCCAGCCAAATGCCGTGTTGAGCACCACATTGGCGGTTTTGCGTCCGACACCCGGCAGGGCTTCCAGTGCTTCGCGGTTTTCCGGCACTTCACCCTGATGTTGATCGAGCAGAATACGACAGGTTTTAATGACGTTTTCTGCTTTGGAGTTAAACAGACCTATGGTCTTGATATAGTCTTTGACGCCATCCACGCCGAGGTCCCACATGGCCTGCGGAGTATTGGCCACCGCATACAGCTTATCGGTGGCTTTATTGACACTCACGTCAGTCGCCTGAGCCGACAGCAGCACGGCGATCAGCAGTTCAAACGGTGAGTTCCAGTTAAGCTCGGTCTGCGGATTGGGGTTGTTGTCTCTCAGTCGCTGCAGAATTTCGACACGTTTACTGTTATTCATTGTGATGATGGTTTCCTTGACGGGTGCTGTCTGGCATCAGTGCGGTGTTACACATTGGTCACTCGGACACGTTCGATGGCTGGTTTTTCCTGTTTCGGCTGACGCTCAGCAATTTTTTTATCGATGATGTTTTTTGCCGCAATCAGCAGACCGACACCGATAAACGCACCGGGCGGTAACAAGGCCAGCAAAAAGCTGTTATCGAAATGGAAAATCTCGATGCGCAGGGCTTTTGCCCAGTCGCCCAGCAGCAGGTCAGCGCCGTCAAACAGGGTACCCTGACCGATCACTTCGCGCAGCGTACCCAGAACCACCAGAACCGAGGTCATGCCCAGTCCCATCCAGAATCCGTCCTGGGCTGAAGGCAGTACATTATTTTTTGACGCGAAGGCTTCAGCTCGGCCGATAATGATACAGTTGGTGACGATGAGCGGGATAAAGATACCCAGTGACAGATACAGGCCATGAGCATAGGCGTTCATCAACAGTTGAACACAGGTTACCAAGGACGCAATGATCATCACGAAGACCGGGATACGAACCTCTTTCGGCACATAATCACGCACCAGCGAGACGGTCACGTTTGAGCCAACCAGCACCAGCAGGGTCGCAATGCCTAGTCCCAGCGCGTTAGTCACGGTTGAAGAGACCGCCAGCAGCGGACACAAGCCCAGTAGCTGCACCAGCGCCGGGTTGTTATTCCACATGCCATTTTTGATCAGAGTTTTATGATCACTCATCGTCTTATTCTCCGCAGTTTAATGGTTGCGCCTGAATCTGAGCACGATTCTGATTGACGAACTGTACGGTCTGTTTCACGGCTTTAACCACAGCCCGCGGTGTAATGGTCGCGCCGGTGAACTGGTCAAACTGGCCGCCGTCTTTACGTACGCGCCAGTCAGCCTGATTATCGGCGGTGACTTTTTTCCCGCTGAAGTTGAGAATCCAGTCGGTAATACGCAGATCAATTTTGTCACCGAGGCCCGGAGTCTCCTGATGTGCCAGTACACGGGTTCCGGTTATGGTGCCGTCATTCTGGATACCAACGATAATTTTAATCGCACCGTTATAGCCGTCCGGAGCGATGGACTCAATCGCCAGCGCGGTTGGTTGACCATTGCGGCTGGCCAGGTAAACCGGCATTGCCTGATCGGTTCCGAGCAGCGGATCGCGGACCAGGGTACAGGCCTGAGACAGTTCATTATCATGCAGGCGCTTGGGTACCACCTGATTCAGAACCGACAGTAACTGGGCATTTTCCTGCGCTTTAATCTGATCCTGGGTCAGATAGCTGGTCAAGGCTACTACGCCAGTTGATGCACAGGCAAAGGCTGCCAGGATCAGGCCATTTTTGCGAATTGCAGATAACATAGTGCGCTTCCTTAATGTCCGTAGGTACGTGGTTTGCTGTAGTAGTCGATCAGCGGCACGCACATGTTGGCCAGTAATACTGCGAATGCGACACCGTCAGGGAAACCGCCCCAACTGCGGATAATAAATACCATCACGCCGATAAAGGCACCGTAAATCAGGCGACCTCTGGTGGTGGTTGACGCCGTCACCGGGTCGGTAGCAATGAAAAACGCACCGAGCATGGTTGCACCGGATAACATATGCATCATAGGTGATGCCGTCGTGCCGGGTGCCAGCAACATCATCAATACGCTGGCCACCAGCAGGCCACCAAGGTAAGAAAAAGGAATATGCCAGTTGATGACTCTGAGTTTCAGCAGCGCCAGGCCGCCGGCCAGATACGCCAGGTTGACCCATTCCCAGCCCACACCGGCCAGGCCGCTGAACTGAGGTTGCGCCATCGCTTCTGCCATTGTGTGTCCGGCTCGCAGCGACGTTTTCAGCGAATCAAGCGGTGTGGCCATGGTGACGCCGTCAATGCCGGTCCGGATCTGCTGCAGCGACAGGCCGTCAACATTAAAACCGGTAAAGATCAGAGAGAACGAGTTGAGCAGAGATACAGGTTCCGCCGTCAGTTCACCCGGAGCCAGCCAACTGGTCATCTGAACCGGAAACGAGATCAGCAGGACCACGTAAGCAACCATGGCCGGGTTAAACGGGTTCTGCCCTAGGCCGCCGTACAAGTGCTTACCGATCAGAATCGCAAAAATCAGGCCTATCACCACTATCCACCAAGGGGATAAGGGCGGAATCGCAACCGCCAACAGCCAGGCCGTGACGACAGCGCTGTAGTCACGCAGTGCAAATGAGGCCGGTCGCTTGCGCAGCAGCATCACCCCGGCTTCGAGCAACAGGGCAATGATGATGGCAAAAGTCAGTTGAATCAGGGTACCAAAACCAAAGAAATAACTTTGCGCCAGTAAACCTGGCAGAGCGCACAGGGCAACCCATTTCATCATATCAGCGGTGCTACGCTTAACACGCGCATGTGGGGAGCTGGCAATAAAAAAGCCCACTAGTTATTCTCCTCAGAATTCGGTTCACTATTTTGTGCCTGTTGAGCTGCTTTACGCGCTTTGGCACGGGCAATGGCGGCGGCGACGGCGGCCTTTTTCGGATCCTCTTCAGCGAGGTCCGATTCGGGCTTAGTGTCAGTCGCTTCTTGCGCCTGCTGGGCTGCTTTACGCGCTTTGGCGCGGGCGATGGCAGCGGTGACCGCGGCCTTTTTCGGATCCTCTTCAGCGCTGTCCGATTCTGGCTCAGCGTCAGTCGCTTCTTGCGCCTGCTGGGCTGCTTTACGCGCTTTGGCGCGGGCGATGGCCGCGGCGACAGCGGCTTTCTTCGGATCCTCTTCAGCGCTGTCCGATTCTGGCTCAGCGTCAGTCGCTTCTTGCGCCTGCTGGGCTGCTTTACGCGCTTTGGCGCGGGCGATGGCCGCGGCGACAGCGGCTTTCTTCGGATCCTCTTCAGCGCTGTCCGATTCTGGCTCAGCGTCAGTCGCTTCTTGCGCCTGCTGGGCTGCTTTACGCGCTTTGGCGCGGGCGATGGCAGCAGCGACAGCGGCCTTTTTCGGATCCTCTTCAGCGCTGTCCGATTCTGGCTCAGCGTCAGTCGCTTCTTGCGCCTGCTGGGCTGCTTTACGTGCTTTGGCGCGGGCAATGGCCGCAGCGACCGCGGCTTGCTTCGGATCCTGCTCGGCGCTGTCTGCTTCAGGCTGCGTTTCACTGACTTCGTCAGCAGCTTGCGCTTTACGTGCTTTGGCGCGGGCAATGGCCGCAGCGACCGCGGCTTGCTTCGGATCCTGCTCGGCGCTGTCTGTTGCAGGCTGCGTTTCACTGACTTCGTCGGCGGCTTGCGCTTTGCGTGCTTTGGCGCGGGCAATGGCCGCGGCAACCGCATCTTGTTTATCGCTGCGCTCTGCACTGCTGTCTGTATCCGAAGCTTTTTCAGCTTTACGCTCTCTGGCCTGGCGTTTGCGCTCTTCACGCAGCTTGGCCATTTCAGAGTTGTCCGGTTCGGCCGCGCCAGCTTTGGCAGCTTCAGCCTGCTTGGCTTTCGCTTTGGCAATTGCAGCGGCGACCGCAGGTTTGACCGGTGCCTCTTCACTGCTGCTTGCCTGGGCTTTCTGCGCTTTCACCCGGGCAATAGCGGCGGCGATAGCATCATCACCACCGCTGGCTTTCATCTCTGTGCGACGCTCATCAGCAGCTTTCTTAAAGCGGTTTTCCCGCTCAGCTTTTTCGCGTTCCATACGCGCGTTTTTCTCTTCAAAACGCTGTTTAGCACGTTCGGCGGCTTCGGCCTCACGCTGGCGGGTTTTGATCTCCGCTTTGGACTGACGATAGTACTGTACCAGCGGAATTTCACTCGGGCAGACGTAGGCACAGGCACCACATTCGATACAGTCTTTGATATTGAGCTCTTCGCACTTGTCGTACTCTTCCGCTTTGGAGTGCCAGTACAACTGCTGCGGCAACAAGGACGCCGGACAAGCATCAGCACACTGACCACAACGGATACAGGCCATCTCATAGGACTGCTCGGGGATTTCTCTCCGGGTCGGCGCCAGAATACAGTTGGCGATCTTGACGATCGGCACATCAGCGTGCGGCAGGGTGAAGCCCATCATGGAGCCGCCCAGGATCAGGCGCGGCAGCTTTTTATCCGGCTGATAACCAAACTCTTCCAATAGCGCACGAATCGGCGTACCCAGACGTACCCAGACATTGCGTGGCTGTTTAAATGAGTTACCGGTTAAGGTGACGACACGGCTGATCAGCGGCTCGCCGTCAATCACCGCACGTTTAATCGCATGGATAGAACCGACGTTCTGTACGATGACACCGATATCAGCGGAGTGCTTTCCGGCCGGGACTTCCTGGTTGGTCAGCAGCTTAATCAGCTGTTTGGCGCCACCGGAAGGGTATTTGGTCGGGATGGCGCGAATCACAATATCTTTGCCTTGTGCCGCTTGTTCCAGGGCACGAATCGCTTCCGGCTTATTATCTTCTACGCCGATAATGGTCAGCTTAGGCTGCAGGATGTGTTCGACCACACCAATACCGGCAATGATTTCCTCGGCATGTTCGCGCATCAGGGCATCATCGGCGGTAATGTAAGGTTCACATTCGGCGGCGTTGACGATCAGCATCTCGACCCGTGACAGGCCGGAGTGGATTTTTTTCGCAGTCGGGAAACCCGCACCGCCGAGACCGGCAATACCTGAGTTGCGGATGATTTCGATCAGCGCTTCCGGACTGGATTGGGTGTAGTCAGCCACAGGGTGGCGTTGGCACCAGGTGTCTTCGCCATCCGGCTCAATCACCACGCACAACTCGCTCAGACCGGACGGATGGGCAACGGTGCGTGGTTCAATGGCACTGACCACGCCGGATGTCGGTGCATGGACCGGCAACATAAAGGTGGTAGAAAATGTGGTGAGCGGCTGGCCTTTAAGCACTTTATCGCCGACTTTGACCTGCAGATCACCCGGTTTACCGATGTGCTGTTTGACCGGCAACACCAGCTCCTTGCTCAGACTGGCTTCAACCAGTGGCGTTTTGGTCGATTGGTGTTTGTTTTCCGGCGGATGAATGCCTCCAGGGAAATCCCACAGGTAACCGCTGCGAATTTGTTCGATTAATGACAACATACCCGTCCTTAACTCACCTTATTGTGCGAACTGCCTGACACATTATTTTCATCCGCAGCAGAGTCAGTCACATTAACAACAGGAATGGCGTTCATTTGCCACTTCCAGGTTTCCGTAGTGGTGGCTACGGGAATCATTTCAATACAATCGGTCGGGCAGGGCGCGACACACAGATCGCAGCCGGTACATTCACTTTCGATCACGGTATGCAGTGCTTTGTTGCCGCCAACGATCGCATCGACCGGACAGGCCTGAATGCATTTGGTACAGCCGATACACATGTCTTCATGAATAAAGGCAACGGTTTTGACGTTTTCGCTCAGATCGTGGGCCGACTCGGGTACATCGACCCCCATCAAATCAGCCAGTTTTTCAATCGTGGCCTGGCCGCCCGGAGGGCATTTGTTGACAGCATCGCCATTGGCGATCGCTTCGGCGTACGGGCGGCAACCCGGGTAGCCGCACTGGCCACACTGAGTTTGCGGCAGAATAGAGTCTATCTGGTCAACAATCGGGTCCGCCTCGACCTTAAAGCGGATTGAGGCAAAACCGAGAATAGCTCCGAACAGCGCAGCGAGCGCGGCAAGCGCTAAAACAGCGATTAAAATAGTTGTCATTACAATTTCACCAGACCGGTAAAGCCCATAAAGGCCAGTGACATTAATCCGGCCGTGATCATGGCAATCGAAGCACCTTTGAATGGCGCTGGGACATCGGCCACATGGATACGTTCACGCATCGAGGCAAACAGGATAAGAACCAGTGAGAAGCCAACCGCGGCACCAAAACCGTAAATGATCGACTGGATGAAATTATGGTTCTCATTGATGTTAAGCAGCGCCACGCCGAGCACGGCACAGTTGGTGGTAATCAGCGGCAGGAAGATACCCAGTAAGCGATACAGGGTCGGGCTGGTTTTATGCACCACCATTTCAGTGAACTGCACCACCACGGCGATCACCAGGATAAAGCTCATGGTGCGCAGGTATTCAATGCCGAGCGGACGCAGGATATAACTTTCCACCAGGTATGAGCACACTGAGGCCAGAGTCAGGACGAACGTGGTCGCCAACCCCATGCCAATTGCGGTTTCCAGTTTCTTCGACACGCCCATGAAAGGACACAAGCCCAGAAATTTTACCAGTACAAAGTTGTTTACCAGCACAGTGCCGACCAACAACAAAAGATATTCGGTCATAATATTATAAGTTTGCAACTCCGATCCCGATATTATCCAGCTTTGTTTCGCTAATAACAACCAAGGAAAGTTAAGGTTTTAGATTGCTGAACAAAAATTATACGCAATCGGGGCGGGTTGGCTCAACCCAGATGCATAGCTAGGGTCGGGAAGTCGGAGGTGCCTGATAAGCGAGGCTGATGGTGTGGGTGAGATAAAGGTGCCGACCGAGGGTAGCGAGGTCTTTCTGTCAACATTCGCTAACAAAATCGTGGCCTAGCAAGCTCGCTTGTGCCGCCATCCGGGATGTAACTTCAGGCCGTTTTTTGTTACATTACGCGCTCCTTTACGCTCAGAGCCTGCATTTTTGTGAGAAATACCCGCCGGCAACTCGGGTGGACAGTGAAGCTGTTTGTTTTTTCTGCCCTGTTGTCAGTCGCCCTGCTTTATACCGCACCTATTGTGTCGCAATGGGTAATGACGCATGACGCCGGTTTGCCCAGTCAGACCCAGGCGCAGCATAGTCATATGCACGCGTCGGCCGAGCAGAGTGGAATGCAAGCCGTCCGCGATGATAACTCGTTGCTGCATCATTGGTGTGGCTACTGTAAGTTACTGTCGCATCTGAGCTGGTATAGTCAGAGCGACGCCTCTCTGAGCGTGGCGGATGCAGTTAATACCCTTCATATCCTCTTTCCCTATGCAGTTAATGTTAACCGCTGGGTGCTGGACCATCTCCAATCGCGCGCACCGCCTTTTTTCTCTGCCTGAAGCATAACTATCATTAAATCAGCAAGAGAAAGTCACTATGAAAGGTAATCAATCGCAAGATTCTCGCCTGGGAATCATTGCGCTCATTAAAAGGCTCCATTTTTACATCGGGTTGTTCGTTGGCCCGTTTATTTTCGTCGCGGCCCTGACCGGCACACTGTACGTGGTCTCGCCGCAGATTGAGCAGCAGCTCTATCAGCATGCTCTGACCACCACGTCGCACGGTGAGGCGCATTCGTTACAGCAACAGATCGAGGTTGCGCGCCAGTCACTAGAGCGCCCGCTCAAACTGACCGCTGTGCGGCCCGCGACAGGTGAAGGTTTTACTACCCGGGTGTTGTTTGCCGATCCGGATTATAGCCTGCAGCGCCTGACTGTATTTGTCGATCCGGTTACGCTCGCTGTGCAGGATACGTTGCCGACCTACGGCACCAGTGGCATCCTGCCGTTTATGACCACGCTTGATTTCCTTCATCGTGGGTTGCTGCTCGGCGAAATAGGCCGTATTTACAGTGAGCTGGCGGCATCCTGGATGTGGTTAGCGGCATTGGGCGGCTTACTGCTCTGGTATCGTGCAAAACGCCCGGCGAAGAGCAACAGCAGAAACTCGTACCTGAAAGCCAAGCAGCGTCATCAGAAAGCGGGTTTGATTATTGTGGTCGGATTGGTGTTTTTCTCCGCCACCGGCTTAACCTGGTCAAAATGGGCGGGCAGTAATATTGCCGAATGGCGTAAGAGCATTGGTTGGGTCACGCCGTCACTGAATCGCTCATTACCTGTCGAGGCTGACTCTGCTCTGAGTACACAACCGCAACTGATCGATCAACTGTTTGATCCTGTGCTAGCGCTGGCAAGGAGTGCGGGCATCGAAGCGAGCAAAATTGAGCTGACCCCTTCTTATGACGCTTCTCGCGCCTGGGTAGTGAGTGAGATTGACCGCTCCTGGCCGACCCAGGTCGACAGTGTGTCGGTTGACCCTCAATCGATGACGATTACCAGCCGGGCTAATTTTAGCGATTATCCTTTGATTGCCAAATTGATTCGCTGGGGCATTGATGCGCATATGGGGGTGTTGTTTGGCGTGCCGAACCAAATTGTGCTGGCTGCTTTCGGCCTGACTCTGTGCTTTATGATCGTGATGGGGTACATCATGTGGTGGAAGCGCCGCCCGGCCGTAAACTCTGAGAAAGAAACCATCAGTTATATCTGGTCTCATCTGGCTCCGCTCAGCAAGTTGCTGACCGTGCTGGTGGCGATTGGTTTAGGTCTGGCCCTGCCGGTGCTCGGTTGCAGTCTGTTGCTATTTTTGCTCGTTGACGTGCTGCGCTGGAAAATGATGGCGCAACGCCGTTTGGTGACCAGCTAAGTCCGGCACAGCAAACTGAGTGATGCCAGCGCATGACTCGCTCCCTGGCAGATAAATAAAGAGGAAGGCATATGCTTTCCTCTTTTTTTGTGTTCGGTGGCCGGATGGGCTGGCGCTGACGGCGCAAAATGGCGTGGTGGTATGTCAGACAGGGATGGGGCTGGTTTGGGTGCACGATAACCTCGGGCGTCCGGTGGCGGTGGTGCGTTCACCAAAAGGTTTAGGTACCACCAACTGCGCATTTGGCGGCAAAGAGTTACGCACCCTGTTCATCACTGAGTCGGATACCGGCACCATACTTAAAGTGGAGTTCCCGCCGGAATTGAATATCTCCGGTCATCCGATGTACTCCGGTTATCGTGGTCATTAAAGGCATTAGACTGCGCGTGACCAACACCTCTGAGTTAAACAACAAAAACCTCGCTGGACAGCCTGGCCAGCGAGGTTTTTCTTTTTATGCGACGGGTTGAATTTTTAACGGGCTCTCGTGTCGCTTGCTCAGGCAGAGCGGTGCGACTCAGCCTTGATTGACCTTGTACTTATCGAGTTTGTTGTACAGCGTCTTCAGGCTGATGCCCAATTCTTGCGCTGTTTCGGTTTTGTTACCGCCATTCTCCTCTAGCGTGTTAAAAATCGCAGCCTTTTCTATTTCTTCCAGCGAGACGCCGGAAGGCACCATCTCTTCAAGCGCGGTACCGCTTTCCAGCGGTGGGGTATCAAAGATCAGGTGATCGTCTTTAATGACGTCATCGGCCAGAATAAATGCCCGTTCAATGGTATGTTTGAGTTCGCGCACATTACCCGGCCAGTTGTGCTGGGCAATCTTATCCAGAGCCGAATCGAGAATACTTTTGGTCACTGCCTCGCTGGCATTGCGATGGGCAATAAAATGCTTGGCCAGCCCGACGATATCGTGGCCGCGTTCACGCAGTGGCGGAATATGAATCGGGAAGTGAGCCAGCCGGAAATAGAGATCTTCGCGTAAGTACTGTTGTTCAATCGCCACTTGCGGATCGCGGTTGGTGGCCGCAATCACCCGCACATTGGCAATTTTGACCTGCTGGCTGCCAACCGGGCGGTATTCACCAGTCTCTAACACCCGCAGTAATTTGACCTGATGACTGAGCGGCATTTCTGTGATTTCATCGAGAAATAGGGTTCCGCCCTGTGCCTGTTCAAATACCCCCTGGTGCGCTTTATTTGCTCCGGTGAATGCCCCTTTTTCATGGCCGAATAACTCGCTGTCGACCAGCTCGGTCGCGATCGCACCACAGTTGATGGCAATAAAAGGTTGTTGGTTACGCTCGCTGGCCAGATGAATGGTCTGAGCGACCAGCTCTTTTCCTGAACCACTTTCGCCGACGATAAGCACATTGGCATCGGTTTTGGCGACTCGTCTCAGTGTTCGATACAGCTTATGCATCGGCGTTGAAGAGCCAACTAACATGCCAAACTGGTCGAGAGTGCTGGTCGAAATTGTACTGCCTTTAGCCCATTTCTGCTGATAGTCCTGGCTGAAATCGAGCAGTGTATCGGCAACCACGTTGACATCGACCGGTAAGCGGTAGTGGGAGATAGCACCCAGCTTCATTAAGTTATCGATATGCGGATTGGGGATGCCGGCACTGATGATCACCAGCTCGGTGGTCTGAATAACCTGCGAGCCGGATAAACGCAGTAAATCATCCTGGTCGAAGTGAGTCATTTCGACCACTGCCACATCCGGACTGATCTGTTGTAATTGATCGATCCAGTCCTGACCGGCTGGATTGGATTGCAGCGAAAAGCTGTCCAATACTGCCAAACCAGAAATATTTTCTTTGAGTATTTTGTCTTCGATATGAACAAATAGCGTAGGTAATGGCATGTGTCCGCCTCTGCAATTCACAGCAACAGCTTTGAGCATAACACGAACACCAGAGAGTTATTGTCTTATATTTCAGCACAAGTAAAGAATAAAGTCAGAGTTAGGTGAAGATATCATTAATATTTAATCTGCTCTTGTTTAGCTTTGGCTTAATTACATAAATTCAGAGCTTAAGGGGCAGATAATTTTTTCAAATCTTGCGTGTAAATAATTCAGGTTTTAACCGGGAAAGATTGTGGTGGTTTTAGTGATTCTTATAAATAGCAAATTAAATCAGTTGGTTATGATTTTGGCATGCCAGTTGCCTTAGTGGGAGTGAAGTTAATAAATTTCACTGAACAGAGGAAACGAATAATGAAAAACATCGCACCTAAATTGATATTAGCATCAGTACTCGTGTCTTCTTCTTCTGCTGTTATGGCAGCAGACAATCAATGGAAAGATAAGTCTTATGATGCTTGGCTCGATGGTAAAGCAGAAACGGCCTTACTGTTAAATACTAATCTGAATTCGTTTGATATTAATACCGATGTCGAAAATAAAGTCGTGACCTTAACCGGTCAGGTCAGTAACAGTACCGAGAAAGATCTGGCCGGTGAATTGGTCGCTGGCCTGGAAGGGGTTGAGTCGGTCAATAATGATCTCACAGTGGAAGATCAAGACCAGAGCAGTGACAACCAGGCCCTGGGGGCACTGCAGGACACGAAAATCACCACGTTGGTGAAAACCAAGTTACTAATGAATCGCGATGTAAGCGGCACCGACATCGAAGTGGAAACCAATAACGGAACGGTTGTTCTCAATGGTAGTGTCGATTCCGATGCCGAGCATGATCTAGCCATCAATATCGCCCGCAATACCGACCAGGTCAACGATGTAGTCGATAACCTGGAAGTGACTCAATAACCGCTGATCTTACCCAATGAGGGATAGCGCTAGCTAAAACGAATAACGTTACTTAATAAACCTTACCACTCAGTACTAGGAGTTATCATGATTACACGTTCTGTTATGTACAAAGGATTCGCAACCTTTGGTCTGGTATGTCTGCTGGCCGCCTGTGGCGATGAAGGCCCAATGGAACAGGCTGGCGAGCAGCTTGATGAAGCCGCGACCGACACGCAAAACGCGATTGAAGATAAATGTGAAGACATTAAAGGTGAGCTCAAAGCTGAAGATACCGATTGCTAACATTTCAGCGTTGACAGGGCGGGCAGTGACCGCCCTGTTCTGTGTCTGATCCGCTATATTAATGGTTAATGTGAAATTAATGGTTGATCTGACATTAATGGTTGCCTGAAGTCGTCAACCTTGACCCGCAGAATTAAATATTGACCTGAACTGTGACATGCTGACCTGAAGTCTGTAATGAATGCGCTGTATTGATATTCGGCCTGTGAGCCGTTCCCGATAAGAGGTTTTGACCTGCCAATCCGGGTCTGCCCGCGATAAGACGCAGCCATTACGACACAGCAGCAGGCTTCTGGCCCCTTATATTAATCAGAGGCTTACAATGTTTGTCGTTAAATACTATTGCCTGATTGTGCTGGCCTGTTTCTCTGCTGCATTCCTGATCCCTAACCTTGCGGTCAGTCTTGTTTTAGGCTGGATAGGCCTGTCCGTTTTTCTGGTCGTTCTGGCTTATCTTTTTGACTTACCCTCGATTTTTATGAAGTCCGGTGACGGAAAACTGACCTGGTGGATCCGCTGGGCATTTATTCCGTTTCTGGCGGCGGTCAGGCTGTATAATTACTGTTCGCGCCGCAATGATAAGGTCGCCGCAATCCATCAGATTGCCCCCCACCTGTATGTGTCACGCCGCCTGCTGCGTTCTGATCTGGACGCGCTGCACGCCAATAACATCAACTGTATCGTCGATGTCACCGCCGAATTTGCCGGTCTGGAAAGTGCGATGACAGATAAGCAGTTTGAGTATCTCAGTATTCCGGTTCTCGATCACAAGGCCCCCAAGTATCGCCAGCTGCGCCACGCGCTTAACTGGATCGATACGCAAATAAGCCAGTCACGATCTGTCGTCGTTCACTGTGCTTTGGGGCGCGGCCGATCGGTGTTTGTGGTTGCCGCTTATCTGCTCAGTCAGAATCCCGGTCAGAGTGTCGATCAGGTGCTGCAACAGATCCACTCGGTACGCAGCAGCGCACGCCTTAACCGGCGCCAGGTCAGGGCACTGCAATCTATGCATCAACAAGGGCTGTTGCAGCTTGATGAGCCGGCGTGGATGATCGCCAATCCGGTTTCCGGCGGCGGAAAATGGCAGGCATTCGGTCAGCGTTTGATCCGCGAATTAACCCGCAGTTATCGTTTAAGGTTGCTGTTTACCGAGCCGGATGTCAGTGCGACTGCGCTGGCCCGGCAGGCTTTGCAGCATAATCCCGATCTGATCATTGCCGCAGGTGGTGATGGCACAGTCGGTGAGGTAGCCGGTGAGGTTGATCACTCTGATACCCGCTTGGCAATAGTGCCGTTCGGAACCGCCAACGCTTTGTGCCATGTGCTGTATGGTATCGGCAGTAAAACCGCGCCCATCGACAAGGCTTGTGAAGCTATTTTGTCTGGCAATACCCGCCAGATAGATACCGCTTATTGTAATCAGCAACTGATGCTATTGGTGATGGGGATCGGGTTTGAACAACAGATGATCGAATACGCTCAGCGTGAGGAGAAAAATCAACTGGGGCAACTGGCGTATCTGACCGGCTTCTTTAATGCTGTGATGGCGGATAACCCGATTGAGCTGACTTGCCGCCTTGATGATCAAGCGCCTCAGTCATTACAGGTGCGCAGCTTTGTGGTCGCCAATACCGCGCCGTTTACCACTCTGCTGGCGCAAGGTAACGGAGAGCCTGAGCCGGGGGATGGTCTGTTGCATATTACTTATCTTGAGCAGGCTGATTCGGTGGCGGAGCGTTTACTGGCACTGTCGGATATCACTCTCGCTTCAGTCGGTTTTCAGGATAAAAGCGAACTGTTTAGTTACGCCAGTGCGCGGCGGGTTGAAATTAGCGCCGATAAAAAGATGGATTATGTCGTGGATGGTGAACTGTACAGTGCCGATAAATTGACGATTGAGATCAAGCCCCAGTCGTTACAGGTATGTGTGCCATAACAGCCGTTGCTGTTGCTATTGATGAGGTGGGAACGTGAAAAAATCTCGCCAGGGTAGATGATTACGCTGGCGAGATTTTTTGTTAGCCCCTGGCTTTTTCACTACGACTTGTAGTCAGAGGGACGAAACTGGTAAGTATTTAGCCATTTCGTCATTTTCCATCTGTAACGCGGCGACCCAATAAGAGAGAAAACTCCGAATATCATCGTTTTCGATCGCAGCCAGTTTGTGTTTGAGAAAGGTGACCAGGCTGAGATTAGCCTGGTACATGACCTCGTGACTGGCGAAGGGCGTCACTCTGTTGCCGGACTGTCCGGTATCTGTTTCCCGCCGGTATGACTCAAATGGTGCCAGTTTATCCAGCATCGATTTCTCGACCTGACGAAAGCGGTTGACACTGCGGTCCAGGCTGGAGTGCAAGTTATTATTGGCGAGATTAATACTCGCCATGTAATGGTGGTTTAATTTTTCAATGATATCGGTTATCTCTTGATGATTGTTCATTAAAATAATCATAACGAGTCACTATTAACCATGATCTACGACCAATTCACACTTTGAATTAGTCAATAATCGCTATATTGGCTATTTTCTTCTGACAGGAAATGAGTTCTTCCTGAACCGTGAATAACACTTCTTGTCGATCTCCTGGTTGAGCGTTGCGTAATACGTCGCTCACCTCATTCAATGTTTTTTCTTCAATCATTTGTAGCTGCTTTAAATACATTTTTTCTTTGTCAAAGCTGACATCTTTAACCGTATCCGTATACCACTCACGCGCTTTGATGGCATAGGAGGGAGTATCTTCCTCCTCAACGTCCGAATCAGGCTCCCGGTGCGCTCTCAGTTGCAATGCCGCGTATTCCTTGATGCGGATGATCTCATTCAGCTCTCTTGCCAAGCCTTGGTTATCGATATTGTCGATTGCTTTCGCGTAGATATTATTACCGCTTTCAATCAGGTTGATAATAAAGTCGAGATCTTGATTTTTCATAATGCCTCCACATTCACTCTGATGGTTTTCTGTTCGCAGTGACATTTTTTACTCAATATTTCTGCTTACTATTACTGCTTACTATTACTGCTTACTATTACTGCTTACTATTACTATAAGGCATGTATTGTGCCAGCCTTGGTAAATCATCTGAGGGCGCTATTTTCGGGCCTGAGACCGGTGTTGATTAACAGTTGGCAGTGGGGGATGGAATTTTTTACACGTTTTGCGTTACGTTGACTGAAAATATTACAAGTACTGCTGGATTTACTTGTTTTAAATATCCGTTATTCGGTCATTTTAAACCTGGCATGAATTTGGCTTTGTTTAGGATAAGGCTTATGAGCAATCCATAAGCCGGCAGAAATACTTGGCAGTTTAAGTTGTTATTCAGCTCAACAAGTAGTGATGAAACAGTAAGATTTTGCATTAAGTGGAGGAACTCATGGCAACAGCAAGAAAACAGCAAGATGAACCCCAGGAAAAAATCGAAGACGCTTATCACAAGACAGAAGAGGCGACTCTGGAGGCGGTCGGTCAAATCAAAGAAAAAGTGATGGAGGAGATCGAAGCCGGACAAGAAAGCCTGAGATCAGCCACCGATCAGGCGGGGAATTTTGTCAAAGAACGTCCTCTGCTCAGTGTGGGCTGTGCATTCCTGGCTGGCTGGGCTATCTCAAAGCTCATCAAGTAATCCCATATAGATATGAAGCCTGAACAGCAACCGACTATGGCCACCGATGAGGGTGGCCAATCCCCTTCCCGTGAGTCTGCCCAGCCCAAAGGCAGCGCTCAAGACGGAGCCGACCCTGTCAATGATCTGCACAGTTTGTGGCAACAACTGAACCTGTGTCAGCAACGGTTCCTGGCATGGGCGGATTCCACCACTGAGCTATTTTCGCTTGAGCTGAAGACCAGCCTGGCGGCGATTCGGCAGATGATAGTACTGCAACTACTGCTGATTTGTTTGGCGGTGTTTTTTGTTCTGAGTTTGTGTGCAGGGGTCGGGCTGGTGGTGTACCACTTTACTCTCAGCCTGCTGGCTGGGTACGCCGGATTTGTGGTGGCGCTGGGTGTTGTATTGGCCGGACTTATCTGGCAGCAGGCCAGACTGGCCAGTTTGGTTGGATTTCGTCATACCGTTGCGCAGGTTAAGGAGGGCTGGGATGTGGTCAGTAAGCAAACGCCAAGCGGCGATTAAGTTGAAGCGCAGTGAAGGGAGAATGCTGAGCCGTCAATGTCGGCTGTCATGGAATTTGTTCACCCGCTCACTGCTCAATTACGCCACCGCGTATCCGCTGCAAAGTGGGGGGATTTTGTGCCTGGCCGCAGTGTGTCTGACCCGTAGCCGCTTCCGGCCGCTAATTGCCCTGGGTTCACAGATTACCCGTATGCTGGCACCGCAGATACGCCAAAAAGTGGCCGCTTACCGGGCACGTCAGCCTGATCCACGCTAGCGTCGGACCAGCTGAGCCAAAACGGTGAAAAATAACAGGAAGTCGACGATGAAACATAACTATTCTGCTGCACTGATCCGAACGATGGCGGTGATCAGCCTATTCATCGGACTCTATTTTACCCAATCTCTGATGTTACCCATTTTTATCGCCGGGTTTGTGTCACTGCTCTGTGCTCCGATCGTGACAAGATTAAGCAAAATAGGGATCCCGCGCCTGATTAACGTGGTGGTGCTGCTGATGACCCTGTTAGCGGCACTGTCTCTCAGCGCTGGCTTTCTGGCCGAACCCGCCCAGCAATGGTGGTCTAAACTGCCCTCGGTGATGAAAGAGATGTCACAGCAGTTCAATCACACTTCTGCTGCCAATGCAGGTGGCGATGATTCTTTTATGGAAGTGATTGAAAAGGCCAATGTGGGAGAAATCAAAGCCAATACTGCTTTGTCTGTCGCCAAAGAAGTGGTGAAGGCGACCCCGACCATAGTGACTCAGCTGCTTATCGCGCTGTTCATGGCGTTCTTTATGCTTAGCTATGGACGTACGTTATTGCGACAGTTTTTACGCCAGCTCCCCAGCTTTGCAGACAAAAGGGTCGCGATAGAAGTGGTACGCGAGATCCAGACCAGCTTATTCCGCTACCTGAGCACCATCACTGCGGTCAATATTGGCCTCGGAGTCGCGGTCGGCACTGTACTGGCGATGCTGGGGATGGAAGATGCGTTTTTGTGGGGCGCATTCGCTGCCATGATGAATTTTGCACCCTACCTCGGGCCAATGATTTCAGTCGCCTGCTTGGGGTTGGTCGGTTTTCTGCAGTTTGATTCCTTGCAATACGCACTGTTCATCATGGCCGCGTACCTGGCTCTCAACATCATTGAAAGCCAGTTTGTGACCCCGACACTACTCGGCGACAAATTTAATCTGAATCCTTTGGTTATTTTTGTCTGGCTGGTGCTATGGGGCTGGATGTGGGGCGCAATGGGTGTGTTGATTGCCGTCCCCCTGTTGGTTTGCGTCGATATTTTCCTGGCCAGAACCTGGCTGTTCGGTGCCTGGTATCAGGTGCTGCACAATGAGTCGTCATGTTCAAATACCCAGCACACCCTCTCCCCGGATAAGTCGGCTGCGGAAAAAATTTGCTGAGATAAGCTGCCCAGGCCCAGGCCCAGTCACAAGGCCGAAGCATTTTTTGCGATTTAAGGCCAGCTAGAGAACTGAATACGTTCGTCACTGATGTAGAAAAGGGTGTCTCCGGGGCGCACTTCAGTCGTGAGTTTGGCATTTAACAATATTTGTTCACTTTCGAATCGGCGCAAACCAATAATGGTGGCTTCGACCTGAGTTTTGAACAATAGAAATACCTCACTCAGTGGAAACGGTGCGACGGTGTCGGGAACCTGAATCGCATATTGAGTCTGCCCCTGGTGAGCAGAAACCAGCTCGCTATGCACCAGAGATGAGCCACTGTCGATGACAGATTTCGCCAGCAGTTCTGTGCTTAGATTAGAAATACATTCCGATTTGGGATACATACTTTTCAGTATTTGTCCTTTGATATCATCGGTAAAGTGCGCGACTAAGTGCGCTTCTTTATTCAGACCCGTCACAAACAACGCCAGAGTTAAGGTTGTATCGTCTTTATCAGTATCAACCACGATACAGGATGCGTGACTTATATTGGAACGACTCAGTTCTTCTGCACTGGTAAATGAGGTTACATTGATGAAATCAACAAATTCAGGCAATGGGTTTTCTTGTTCCTCACGCGAGACCAGTACGATTTTTCTCTGTTCTTCGCGTTTCAACTGCTGGATCAAAAGAGGGGTTTTTTCGCGGTTGTAGCCCAGAATAACAATGTGATTTTTATAGTTCATAGTGTGTCTGCCTTTGATTTTGCGATACCACAACGCTGCCGCTTTAGCCGCTAATTTTGCAGCAACCACAGCAAATAAGGTAATACTGATAGGAATAATAAAGAACGCGGTGAACAGTTGTCCGCCTTCCGTCTGAGGACTGTAGTCACCAAACCCGACCGTCGACGCTACGACAACGATGAAATAAAGAAATCGCGCGGGAGTTTCGACCAGGTGTGTTTCTCCTAGCAGGTGCAGAGCGCCATAAACAAGCAGGATAAATACCAGTGCAATCAGGGATACGTTGAGCCGATTAATATTGTCAGCAACTTTTGATAAATACTTATCCCACAAATCAATAAACGTTTTGTTCATTTTCATGATCTAGTTATCTTGGATATCGGTTTTACTGAGGGCAAAACCGGTCGAACGGACCAGTTCCCGATCGAAGTCGTTGGTCACTGAGTTATATTTTTCCTCCGCACTAATCAGCAACAGCTCGCGAGGGCATTGCTGACTGTCAATTTCACGCGTATAAGCCATACAAAATTGGTCGGTCTCTGAGACAGAACCATCCAGGTGATAGGTCTTTTCGGTGAGTACAACCGGTGTATTCCCTTCCCAGAATTGAGTAAAGGTTTGATCCTCCAATGCATAGTGCGATTTAGCCACCTGATTATTCAATACCTTGCTCCACTGCGGAGTGCTGATCGCTTTGACATCATAAAAGTACCACAGGATAATTTCTTCAATGTGCTCACCAAACAGCTGAATCTGGAGAAATCCTTCATCATCGGTGTAAAAACGCAGCAGCTTTCTCTGTGGGTCCAGCTGAACTTCACCAACGGCTTCTATGATGTGATCAGAGGCTGCCCCTTCGATGGTCAGCATTGGCTCTGCCAGCTTAAGTTTAAGCGCATCTATGGTAAACGAGCCGCCTAGTTTCAGGCCCAGTACCTGCGGAGGGAGCAGGGCTGGCGCAGAAGAAGCGGAGCTGTTTTTAAACGCGAAGATTTTTTTCAGAGTGTTTAACATGAGTTGGTCCGACTAAAAGGCGAGCTTCTGCTCGCCAGTGGCTTAGGGGAGTGTTTATGGATTGCCGAGAATACGCTCTAGCTCTGATTGAGCATTCGACGTCGCCTCAGATTTTGCCAGGGCAATTTTGGCATCCAGATCATTGGGTGCATTTCGCGCATCAGCCATTTCAGCCGCGGCTTCCAGCTGCGCAGCTTTTTGCTGCTGTTTCTGCTTGATACGCTCCATAGATTCCAGTGCAGTTTTTGCTTTGGAATCTAATCCAGAAACGGCATTCAGTGTTGCGGCTTGTGCCTTCTGCATCTGGGCCGTGCTTTCAATTTGAGCCAGCTCTTGTTCCATTGCGGTCACGCGCTCTTTGAGGTCTTGGGCGATAGCGATCATTTTAGTTTCATTGCTGAGCAAAATATCCCGTCGGCCTTGAGCGGCTTCCAGTTGTTTACGGTACTGAGGAATATGTCCGGCAATCTCAGTGGCGAGATCCATCTTATTCTGCGCGGCAAAGTTGCGTACATCCGATTCATAGTTGTCGATTTTTTGTGCCAGTTCGGCAACCTCATTGTCTGCAAGTTTACGCTGACCTTTGGTACTGGCGATGTTGAGATCCATTTGATCGAGTTCTTTTTTCGCATCACGGATGTTTTGGCGCTGCTCGGTCACCATATGTTTATCTGCTTCTGCTTCGGCCGCATCATTAAGAAAACCGCGAAACGCAGTAAGTAAACGTGAAAATGCCATGATTTCGCCCTTATTGGTTAGTTAAATGCTCAGAAGAGAAGTGCAATAGCTCATTAACGTTCTGGAACAGCATGGTGATTTCCAGTTCAATGTTCTCAAGCTTGGAATCGGTGGAGAGAGAGCCAAAAGCGGTGTAGTAGGTCTCGCCCTGTAATCGGGTTTTACCCACTGTGGTCAGGGGAAGATGCTTTTGCAGGTACATCAGCAGGTCGTCAAATTGAGCCTGGTCTTGAATTGCCGAGGTCGGGAAAAGTAATGATTCAATCAGCATTTGCTGCTCTGCCAGCACTAAAATGGCGGTCAGGTCATCGCTGTTGGTGATGATTAGGCTGCCATCTTGTTGAGATACATGCCAATCATGATCGGCTGTCTCGAGGTAAGTTTGGATATCGTGAATTGCCATGAATAAAAGTCCTTAGTTTAAAATCAGATGAGGGACGAAGCGTGCAACGTCATTGGTGATAAGGTTGTCCGA
The DNA here is from genome assembly GCF_029962385.1 of Vibrio sp. ABG19. NCBI lineage: Bacteria > Pseudomonadati > Pseudomonadota > Gammaproteobacteria > Vibrionales > Vibrionaceae > Vibrio > Vibrio sp. ABG19. The sequence continues at coordinate 2,210,224 of NZ_CP071708.1, forward strand.
CAAGCGAAATGAGATACCCGCACCGACCTGACCAATCACCCAACTGCCGACAACACAATGGCTGCCATCGAAGCGGGCTAAAGGCGCATATTGCTGGCAGATAAAACCTTCGCGGCCGTAATTACCGGAGGTGCCTGCAACTTGTTCACCTTGACAGTAAATGCCGATATTGGCGCCTTCGCGGCTGAAAATGGGTTTAATCACTTTGTTTTTCAGACTCTCTGCACGAGGATCGTCGGCGAAGTAGCATTCGAGCAAATTGCGGTGTCCGGGGTGGAGCTGCCACAAAATGGGCAGCAGAGCTTTGGATGACAAAAGCACTTTCCACAGCGGCTCGATGAAGGTGCAATGGCTGCAAGCCAGGTAATCGCTGTATTCATCCAACAGTGCGAATTCGTACGGATACAGTGAGAATAAGTTATTAATCAGCTTGGAATTGTGGTCTGCGAATCTTTCGTCATCGGTGAGTTGGATGGCGTTGATATCGACGATCACCGCTTCCCAGCCGGCTTCTTCAGCACAAGCGGCCATATAAGTGACAGTGCGCACGTCTTCCGATGAGGTTTCATCACAGGCGAAATGAAGGACAGGGGATTGCGGATTTTTCGTTGTCTTGAGTAAGCTGAATTGAACAATCAGCTGCTCATCAAGAATATTGAACTGGTCAGCTTGCGAAGGCAGGCGACCCGCATCAACATTCTGTTTCAGCCAATCCCAGGCGGCAACAGACGCTTCGAATAACGAAGTCGGTGTCTGAGCATTATATTCCAGCAGCTTAGGCGCATCCTTGCCATTCCAGGCAAAATCAAAGCGCCCGTATAGATAGGTTTTATCCGTCTCCCACGAATGACGTAATAGGGCATGATGTTTTTCAGGCAGTCCAAAAAGATGCAATAAATCATGCTCAAAAACGTACTCAATGGCCTTGATTGTTAACTGATGCAATTCTTCTGTGACCGAATCGATCTGTTCGATTTGTGTGCGGTTAAGCTGAAAGTATTGATGATCGGTCCAGTAAGGGTGTTGGCTGGACACCTCATAAAAATCAAACCCTAATTCGCATAATCTTTCCTGCCAGTTTTGCCTGGGTTCAATATCACGTTGCAGCATAATGAAAGATTAACCTCCGAATCCGCCAAATGAGCGACCAGAGCTTCCGAAACCCCCGCTGCTGCGGGTCCTGACCGTCTGCATATGTTTATAAGTCGTCTTCTTTGACGTTTTTTCCAGTTGGCTCGGGGAGCGGTACGTTTTGTTGCCGGGGGTTGTTGCTACATACGCAGTACCTGATGTCGTGGTATAGCAGTCATCACGTCCTGAATCGGCGCATTGGCGGTAGTTGGCCTGAGTGCCGTTCTTATTGAGTGCCTGGGACGCCATATAGCCCCCGGCTGCTGCGGCCAGAGCAGTTGCGGCCTGGTTACCAGCGGAGGAGCGATCGACATGAGAGTTGGGCAGACTTTGCTTTAAGGCCCCCTCTAAATAGAGATTTTTCCCGTCTACGTTTTTCAAATCATCAAATACCAGACCATCGGCGGTAAATGCCTTGCCAAAAAATGGAGAATCCGGATTGCGAGATGTGAAAAACGGTTGCGTGAAATCGTTTGTAGGGCTTTTGTTGGTGATGAAGCCTGCGATATGTGGCTGCCATGCCCCCGTTGCGTGAAAACAGACGTTGTCGCCGAAGTCACGACGACACTCACTTTCCAGCATATATTTTAACGCTGTGCGTCGGGCTTCTTGTTCTGCTCTTCGATAGGCCGCTTCGCACTGGCCGGGCAGGACGGTATTACAGCTCTCTGTCGAAGTAAATGCATAGTATGGGTAGTCAGTCGTGTCACAGCCACTTAGAGTCAATGCCGTACCCACTCCCAGGAACATCACAATCGGTTTTCTTTTACCTATTAAATGGCGGGGTATATTGACGTTACCTTTGGTTTTCATGATGTTATCCTTAGTAAGTCATACAACCAGCATTCAGTAAGCCCACCGCGATATACATTGCTGCCGCAATGACCGCTGCGCCGGTTTCATCATTTTCAATGCGTGCAACAAACTTAGGCATAAATACAAAGCGTACAATGGTGATCATGATGATCTGCGTAATAAGTGCCACTACAGCCCAGGTAATAAAGTCATAGAAGTTAACCGCATTTCTAAGTACACCATTAATTGCAATCGCGTAACCAATAACGGAACCACCTAGTGCAATTGCTGCAGCTGTATTTTTCTGTTCTTTGATCAACTTCCATTCATTGTATGGGGTAATTAACACGACCAGATATTTGAAGATAAGTAACGCGACGATAGAGGTACCGATGTAAGCACTGAAGTTCCCAAGTGCCGCGAGATCGATGTATTGCATTGAAGTGATTTCCATAGAGTTGAGTGAAATTTAACCGAATGAACTCAATAAAGTTATTAACGGCCAGGCTAATATGAATAACTGCTCAGTGGCGACCAAATTAAACATGAAATTTGCCAATAACTTACCTTGTAAATTATGCGCTTAACTATTCAAATGTTATGCCATAATCAAAGCGATTTATTTGCATGAATTTGGCGATTTTTTATTCTGGTGAGGTAAAAAGTTGCCTGGAGTGGGCAATTTTTTGTGTTGGCGGGCAAGTTTTCTCTCGATGGGTGAAGCTACAGCAAGCAATGGTATTTCCTGTTTTGAATGGGATTTACACAACAATCGGCTGCAGAGCGGAATAAAACATCACTAAGGTGAGTTTTAAGGCTATTTACCGAAATGACGACTCTGATTAATCACTCATTCTATTTTACATATGAAGCGGTCTGATTCTTGAATACGAACGGCGGTGACTGAGACAGATATTGACGAAAGAATGGCTATGGGACGGTTTTATCTTTGGTCGTTTTTATCAATGGATAAACAAAAAGTCATGCGATCCAGCGTCGTTATTTTATTTGATTTTACTACGTATAAGGAAACATTATGGCAGAGTGGTTTGTGCTGTTTGTCCAAGGGATATTAGCCAGTTCAATTCTGGGTTTTTATTGGGCTTTTACTCGATTTGTACTTTATGGTGATGGCTATCCAATGAGTATGAAACATATCGAGAAGTGTACTTATTCTTTTGTGGCTAAAATCTACAAATTTATGATTAGAGCGCTTTTCTTTGTGCTCGGATATTACTTAATTGAATACGGGATTTATTACTTTACCCTCAGCCCTAAAGATGTGGCCGGAGTAATTGGTTATCGCGCTCATTTAACCTTGAGTGAGGGTGCCGGCTTAACGTTCTCTTTATTTTTGGGTGCCCTGTTCGGTGGTTTTATTGCGTGGCTACTTTATGCTCTGGCTCGTAAGGCCTATCTGCAGCGTTTCAATCCGATGGCCCTGGGTTTGCTGCCTGGTAACCTGCTGTATAGCACTGAGATGACCAGTTATTCTGCGCACACAATCAGCTTAAATATCAATGAATCCCAGAATGTGAATTTGGACAGACGACTGGAACAGTGGGTGAAACGAAGTTTTAACCAGTTGGCAAAAGTCGATAAACACAAGCTCGCCCCTTTAGCCGATGTTTCGGTAATTATTGATCTCGTCAGTGGTGATTATCATAGTAATCCGGCGTTAAGCCTGGATGGGCCAGAACTGGTCATGAAGTCTTCGCGGAATCTACCTAATCTCGAGCTGAAAAGCGGCAATATTTTAATGTCTGCGGAGCAAGCAAATGGCCCGATGATGATCACTATCTGTGCGGAGTTTGTTGATTGTGACGATCATTCGAGTCACTCAGTCGAACAGCTGCGCTTAATCAGGATGAAGTCTAAGTAATCGGTCCGCCCTGCAGCAGCGTCTTAAGGTCAAATTGCATTCGGGTATTGAAGGGACTGAAAGGGCTAACCTGTTGGCGGTTGAAGCGGCGGAAGCTGACCAATACAAGAATGCATAGTTTGGGAGGGGAACACCTCGCAAGCTATGCCCTATTTTTTGTTCGGGATACGTTGGTTAATGATTAAGTCGTTATCAATGAGCTGGGTGTCGTGGGTGGAAATCACAATGTCTGCAATTGGTAGACTGAATCCATGGTAATAAATGCTGCAACTCCCGCTGGTTAGTGGCTTCCAATGCTCTGGGAATTAGTGTCTCCGACAATGTGCAGGTGAAGCCTTTAGGCTCTGGTGTAGTGCGAGAAGCCTTTATCCTAGTTGTACCTTCAGCGCAGCTTGGTGAGCGTTTGGGGCTACCAACAGAAGGATACTACCACCATTTCTACAATGGGCGCTTAGTTCAAGAGTACAAGCTGCTTGGAAATGGCAAGTGGGCCTTCTACGCGACACGTTCCACTCACGAGCAGCTCAATGATGAGCAAGGCTACAACATTTATCAAAGTGCTATTCTGGTTTACTGGAAGCTCGAAGGTAAAGACGTTGAAAACCAACCTCTGACCTTATGTGACACGTCGATGGCCGCACATTAACAAATATTAATGGTCCTCTCTGGGTGTTTTATTGAGAACGCTTCTCGTATTCATTATGCTCCCATCATCCACTGCAGCGGCATTAGGTGTCGTTTATGCAGGCCGTTTTTACAGCCCTTTAAGGTACTTTTATGGACGATTTGGCCGTTCAAGTTAACGCCATACTTGAACAACAACCGCATCAATTACCCCACGAGATTGCCCAGTCACTTAATACCAATGAACTGGCAATTATTCGTTGTTATCCACCCGAGCAGGTGACGGTATTACCCGGTGCTTTGGCGCAGCCACTGCTGCAAACCATTGCCGACTGGCGCACAACAGTGACGGTTATCGTGCACTCCGGCGGTTCCATTTTTGAGATTAAAGCGCCGTTACCTGCGGGTAAAAATGCCCGTGGTTATTTCAATTTGCTTGGTGAGCCGGGTCAGTTGCATGGTCATCTCAAGTTGGATCTCATCGACAGTATCGCTTTGGTTAGTAAACCCTTTATGGGGCGAGACAGTCACTACCTTGGCTTTTTTAATCAGGCGGGTGAGTGCGTATTTAAAGTGTATTTGGGGCGTGACAAGCAAGGCAAACTGCTGCCAGAGCAGGTCAGTGCCTTTGTTGCATTAAAACATGATTTGAATAATTAAGGGCACATTTATGGATACCAATGAAAAACAGCAGCGCCTCCAAACTCGCTTAGAGCCGGAGATCGTGGAATTTCGTCAACAATGTCGCACGTTACAGTTGGCAACGGTTGATGAAAGTGGTGAACCGACCGTGAGTTATGCTCCGTTTGTTTACAACGAACTGGGTTACTTTGTGCTGATTTCCGAAATCGCCCAACATGCGCGTAACCTGAAACAGAATCCAAAATTGTCGATGATGATGATTGCAGACGAAAGCCACTCTAAGCAGCTTTATGCGCGTAAACGCCTCACTTTTGCAGCTCATGCTAACCAAGTAGAACGTGATACACCGCTGTGGCAACGTGTATTGACTCAACTTGATGCTCGCTTTGGCGACATCATCGGTAAAGTGAGTCAGATGAAAGACTTTAAACTGTATCAATTCACGACCGAACATGGTTTGTATGTCAAAGGTTTTGGTCAAGCGTATCAAGTCTCTAACGCGGATCTTGTCGATGTGGTGCATCTTGATGAGGGCCACCAACCTATGACCTCCATCCCTGAATTTGACGCGTTACAAAACGCCTAACGGATATTGCCAGCATTAAAACTGAAACTGCTATCAAAAGGGAACATGGTTCCCTTTTTTCTCGTTATGCCTAAATCCTTAGATAAGCCAATGCGTTAAAACAATTATTAACGAATATTAATGATTGTGGACTACGCTTTTTGTTGAGAATGCTTATCATCTTCATCAATTATTCACCATAAAAGTGTGCTGCATTGATGTCTATTGCTTCGTTTGTACGCGAGCGTATGAAAGGCCGAGTGACGGTCAACCAACTTCAAACTAAGTTAGCTGAGTTTATCCAGTGCGAGTCTGGCTCTGCGATGCCATTTCCAGTGTTGGTATTTATTGGCGCGTTACTGGTAAGCGTTTATAGCTTTGATACGTCACGGATGATCGACAGTGCTTCACAGCTCAAGCGTGCCACTGATGCCGCCGCGATGGCGGTGGGTTATACCGAATTAGCGAGCAGCAATACGGGCAAAAATAGCGACCTCACTACGCTGGCAAGAAACTACATTGAGCAAAACTTGGGTTTGGATTCTGGTCTTGCCGAGCAAGTTGAGCTAAGTACCGTGCGAGTGCAGAAAGGCGAAACCAGTGACGGGGCGGTCACTTACAAAGTGAGTGTCACTACCTCATTTGAAGCCCCAGAGCTTGGTACGAAAGTTGAGGACAAAACCATCTTCTCTACGGTGGAAGTAATGTCTCGTCCGACCGAAGTGGCAATGATGTTTCCCAATACCAACTCAGAAAGTGATGGTGATATTGCCGCACTCAAGCGTTTGGGCAAACAGTTTGCTAAAGATTTCCTTAACACCGGCGGTGACGAGAATCTTGACGATCTCAAGCGTTGGATCGCTTTGGTGCCATTTAGTCAATCCGTTAACGTCTATGATGAATCCGACCCTGGTCGTTTGACTCGCTGGGCTGCTGGCGGCGCGCTTAATCCTAGTGAACTCCGCAGTCTGTTTCGTACCGGCAAAGTCAACAGTCTGGCAGATGAGCGTTTTCCCGACCGAGCTGCTCATCTACTCTGCCTTTTCCGCGGCCTAGGTCAAGGCGAGAACTTCTTTTGGGATCAATCCCCCGTGAGCGAGTTTGGCGTGTATTACCGTCATGATCTACCAGAAAACGGTAGCCCAGGTGCAACACCCATCTCTTGGCAGGGGCCAAACCCAGAATTTCCCGACACGGGCGCAATAGATACGCGCTGGATCGTGGCCGACAAAGGTTGTCCTAATACGCCTCTTTTACCTCTGACTAACGAGGAAGACAAAATTGAAGCGCGTCTTAATCAAATGACATCGCGTTTTAACTTCAACTATGCGATTGCAATGGGCTGGGCTGCTGCCGCTTTATCACCGCAAATGCGTGGTAGTAATGGTTGGGGCGATAACGAATTGCCGTTGGACTTTGGCTCAGACAATACCAATTACAAAGCCATCATCATGTTAGCTAACACCACCGGCGATTGGTTTGATACCGATAGCTACAACTTCTATCGCGGTGCAAATGTCTCCGGCACTTCCCCCGATTTTGCGCGTCAACGGTTTGTCGACCTATGCCGCAGCATTCGCTCCAAAAATATCCACCTCTATTTTATTGGTGTTCGTCCCGGTGACCCAGAGGAATTTGGCCGAGTGTTGTTCGATAAAGTCGCAGGTCCCGGGATGCGTATTTGCACTGAAGGTGAGGGCAATATGTATTTTGCCGATGCATCCAATTTTAAAGATGGCGAATCGCAAATTCAAACTGCGTTAGAAAATATCGCCAAAGACATCCGCCGTAACTATTACGTTCGCATGATTAACTGATCGTCATTAGGAAGAGATATGAAAGGTTTCCCAACAGAGTCATCGCTGCACGCATTTATGTTAGAGCCGCGAATTGTGTTTGATGGTGACGTCGCTGTCACGGTGGCTGAGGTTGCTGACAATGCTGTTACAGCCGAAATAACGAACACTGATACGACTGAGACTACCCACGCTGATAATAGCGTCACTACGCAAGCTTCTGAGAGCACGAACACCACTAACAGTGATGAAAGCAGCGACAATAGTGCACCAGAAGTGAGTACCAACCAAGACAATATTGTCGCGGTCAGTTACTCACAAGAGCAAACGTATGATGATACATTTTACGGACATCTTACCTCTAACGTCGATAGTGTGGTGATGTCAGCAGATGGCAATTACGCCTATTCTATCTCCTATACCAATTCGGTGGTCACGGTATTTTCCATTGCCGATGATGGCTCGATAGCGGTAGTACAAACTCTGCATAACAGTGATTTGGCAGCCTCGTTAACGGATGGGTTGAGTGGAGTGTCATTACTGCAGATCTCGAGCGACCAATCCCATGTGTATGTTTACAGTGAATCCAATCAAACCTTATTGACTTTTACCCGCGACAGCGCAAGTGGAGAGCTAAGTTATTCTGGTCAAACGGATCTAAGTGCAACGTTAAACGGCCAAACCATTGATGATCTCCAAGAGAATAACGGTTATCTCTATGCATCGGTGGGCGGCTCAATCTATGCGCTGCAATCGGCGGATAGTGGTGTGACGTTTACGGTGCTTGATACTGAAACTAACGGTGAAAATGGAGTAGCAGGCATTAGCGATAATACCTCCATGACCTTTTCAGCGGATGGCTCGCTGCTCTTTGCCAGCAGCAGTAATGGCGACAGTGAAGTCTTGAGTATTTTTTCTGTTACCAACGGTGCTCTGACTTATGTGGGTAGTGTGACAGGGGCAGAAAGTAACTACATCCAGTCGGTGGTGGTAACTGACGATGCCAGCGTCATCTATTTATTGCGTTATAACGGTGATGAGCGTGAAGTCTTAATCATTACTCAGGATACATCATCCACCTCTGAGCACAGTTATTCACTAAAAGCGACCGAGACCGTCGCAAGTGATGTGAGCCAATTAGTTCTCAGTCAAGATGGCTCAACCCTCTTTACCTTCGGCACATCCGTGACAGCTTATCACCTGAATAGTGATGGTACATTGGCTTCCAGCACCACCATGGATTCCAGTTCTGGTCGACTGAATGGGGGAGTTACCGGGGTTGCCTATGCCAATGGGGAAATCCTCACCATAACGGCCAATGCGTTTAGTGTTTTTCAATATCAAACCGCAGCAACCACCTACATCGAAGGTAGCGATCCTGTTGCCATTTTGCCTAATGGTTTAGTCAGTGATTCAGAGTTGGATCAACTCGGGGATTATAACGGCGCAACGATCAGCATCAGCCGCGCTGAAGCGGTAGAAAATAGCAATGACAGTTACTCTTTACTGGCGGGCAATGGACTGACAGTTGATGGCAATAACTTGCTGTTGGATGGTGTCGTCATTGGTACATGGAGCGCCAGTGAAGCGGGGGCTTCAGTCACTTTCACCGCTTCGGTTTCTCAAGCCACGGCGCAGATGGTGTTAAGACAAATTGCCTACACCAATACCAGTGATGACCCAGATGCGGCAGGTGCCAATGTCACCATGAATGTAACCGTGGCAGATGGTGATGGTGCACAAAGCACGCTCAACGTGACCCTAAATATCAATGATGTGAACGACGCTCCCGTTCTGCAAGGAACCAATACCACGTTGGACTACACATCGGGTAGTGAGTATGTGCCTCTGTTTTCTGATGTGACCATTGATACCGTTGAAGAGGGGCAATCGATTTGGAAAGCGAGCATAACGGTTGAAGGCTCCAGTGATACGGATACGATCAAAGTCGATGGCAACGTTATTACTTTGGCGACCTTTAGTGGTTTTCGTACTACTGAAAATGGCTTGAGCTATCAGGTGATGAACAGTGGTGACGGGGTGAAAACCGTGGTGATCTTCCTCAATAAAGACGCTCAGTCATCAGCCGATGTGATCAATAGCATCAGTTATCGCTCCACGACACCAAATAGTGAAGGTGAGGTGAGTTTTGCTCTGCAAGTGATGGAAAGTGATGCATCAGCGAGCACGACATCAGTGGATGCTACGGTCAATATCACTGCCCAATCTGCAGCAAACGAGCTACCGGAGATCACCGGTGATAGCGGCACGCTTGCCTACACGGAAAACAGCGGCGCACACACTCTGTTCGATGGTGTTTCCGTCTCCGATGCGGAAATGGATGCGCGCAATGATGGGCAAGGTAACTACGCCGGTGCTCTTATCACCATTAGCAAAGAGAGTGGTGATACCGATGGCGAAATCACAATCGAGGGCGATGATACGTACACCTACAAATCGCAGCAGATTCTTAAAGATGGTGTAGTGATAGCCACGGTCGCAAATACCGATACGGGGATTACGATTACCTTCACCGAAGCGTATAAAACCATTCCGACCACCGCGGATGTCAATCAAGTATTATCGCTGATTCATTACACCAACAATGCCGATGCGCTTGCCGATAGTACACTGGTGTCGTTAACCGTGACTGATTCATTTGGGGAAGCATCGCAGGTGTACACCAAGTCGATAGCGTTTACGCAAGTCAATGATGCGCCGATCACCTCGCTGGGGGCTTTGTTCGATCATGGTTTGCTTGATTCGATAACCTCTTCTGACCAACTGACTGACCTTACGGATATCGCCGACACCGTGGTATCTGAATCAGGTAATCGCTTGTTTGTTTCTGATAATGAAGGACATATCGCGGTTTACGCGCTGGACAGCACCACCGGTGCCCTTAGCCATCTGTACACTTTGGCTGGTGAGAGTACAGCACAAACCTTGGTGACGAATGCCGACGGGAGTCAACTGTTTGCCATTACTTCTAAATTGAATCAATACAGCACTATCTACAGCGAAGTGACCGTCTATACCGTCGATAGCGCAGGCGAGTTAACGCAGCAGCAAGTGGTCTCTATGACCTCAACGGATTTTTCTGTTTACGATGCGATGAGTAACTTTACTTTATCAGACGATGGTCGTTATCTGTTCTTTACGTCGGATGACAGTCTTTACTCTTATCAGGTTGACAGCACCACGGGAGAATTAACAAATGTCCAAACCTACAGTGGTGCCTGGTCTGAGCCTTACATTTATCAAGTGACGGCCATTGCTGTCTCCGGTGACTATCTGTTCGTCACCACTGAGTACTCATCGGCGACCTTAATCGCTTATAAGATCGAAGACTCGGGTGTGAACTGGGTGGGTTACATTCGTAATGGCAACACCGATGCTAACGGTGCCACTATGTCGATAAGCACGGACATTAAAGATTTGGTGGTGGCGGAAGATGGGCAAAGTATCTATGCAATAACCAATAGTGGCATCAGCCTGTATCACTTTGATAGTGAGAGTAATACCTTTACCACCGTTGGCTCAGCAGAGCTGAGTAATGTTGTCGATAGTGCACTCTCGCCAGATGGCTCTGTGCTCTATGTCACCACCAGTGAGGGCAATTTACAGCGTTACCAGATTTCTGGCTCAAACTTAACATTGATCGATAGCGTGGCTATCTCGTCAACCGATGCCGATTTACAGGTCACCAGCGATGGACATCTGTTGCTAGGTGGCAATGAGTTTACCTATTTTAACCATACGGTTTATGAACCTAGCCTAGCGATTGGCAGTAGTGGGGTTCTCATGCCGACGATTGAGGTGACCGATCCTGATAGTGCGTTGAGCGATTCATACGCGGGATTTACTTTTACTCTCACCAGCAGCGATGCCAACTTGTCGGCAGATAACCTCTCTCTCGACAGCAGTTCAGGTTTTTCTGCCAGTGATGGCAACATCACTTTCAATGGTGAAACCGTCGCCACCTATGCCTTTACTAATGGGCAGTGGGTTCTCACCATTACTGGTAATGTGAGTCATAGCCAGATTAATACTCTGTTGCACGCGGTGCAGTATACGGTTAGCGCTGATAGCAACAGTGGTGAGCAGCTCTCCTTTACATTAACCACGGCCGATAATGAAGGAGCTGAAAACAGCAACAGTTGGACGATGGCGGTGGTGGATGCTATTGAACCGCCACTGGTGAATTTTGATCAAGCTTCGGTAAGTTCAGAGCAAGACCAAGCGTTCCAATATCAATTCGCCCAAGATAGCGTCACGGACCCTCAAGATTTGGCGCTTACGTGGCAGATAGCAGGCTTGCCAGATGGCGTAAGCTTTGATGCCACTACCCACACGTTAAGCGGTACGCCAACGCAAGTTGGTAATTATTCAATAACAGTCACCGTGACTAACAGTGGCGGCATGAGCACGACCTTTAGCTTTGTTTTGGCGGTGAGCACAGCAAGTGAACCGTCAACACCTACGGATCCGAGCACACCAACCGATCCTAATTCACCTGAACAACCCGATGGCAACAATTCTGCCAGAGATGAGCGATTTACTCATATTCATGATTTTTCGGCGCAAGAGCCGTTTGCTCCAGAGCCAATCATGGGCGCGGGTATGAATAGTGTGAATAGCGCGCCACAAGCTCAATCGTTGATCTCAAGTGGTGATACGACACTAGTCAACACTGCCGATGCTTCTGGGCTGTTTAATGGAGCGTTAAATACGGTTTCAGCCAGTACTGTTTCAACAACGGAGCTTTGGTGGCAAGAGCTGCAGCAAAATGATGGATCTGAAAACAGTGAGTTATCTGCAAGTGAAGACGAAGCTTCTAGCGTGCAACGCGATCTGTTCGAACTGCCTGCTTTGTCAGGGCTAAAAGTGGTGAATGTCACTGGCGAACACGGTCAGCCACTCCCTGATGGTATCCGTTTTAACTCACAGACGGGTGTGCTTACGGTGGACAGTGAGGCTGCCAATCGACTGTCGAACCCAACCATCACCGTGACTGTGCAAGATGCCAATGGTCAGGTTAAAGAGCTGACCTTACAGATTCAAAGCGTGCCGGTTGATAGCCAATCAGTTCAGGCAAGTGTGCAGCACATCATGTTGCAACACACCGTTTCTGAACACATGACGTTAGGGCAGCAAACCCAACAGGTAAGTCAGCAAGCGATGGTCGTGGAGAATCAACGTCTATTGGCAGAACTGAGCTAACGATTTGCCTAATTGAATCCGTAATAAGAGCGCGCTCCGCGCACTCTTATTCACCTTTAATCGAGGCCAGCTTTCCCGTTCTAAACAAGCAAAAAGGAAAGTGGCTTCATCAGCAGTGGTAACCCGTAGTGAAAAACACAACTCGTTATTTTAAAAAGAGCGCATTAAGTCTTTCTGTGGCCAGCCTAGTGGTTTTATCTGGCTGTTCGTTAACACCTGAAGCCGTGACCGATCAGGAAAAAAGTGCACTGTTGGCGCAAGATAAGCTCGCTATGTTTGCACAACAAGAGCCGATTGTGCATGCCATTACCCTAGAAGAGGCGATGGCGCGTGCAGTGAAGTACAACTTACAAGAGCGTTTAGCACTGATGAAACACGCTTACGAAAATCAATTGCTCGACAGTAAGCGCTATGATCTATTGCCTTCGATGGCAGCCAGTGCCGGTTGGCGTACCCGTGATAACCAAGCTGCGTCATCCAGCGAATCGGTATCTACCGGCACCCAATCACTTGAGGCGTCCACCAGCCAAGACCGCAATCTGTCCAATGGTGATTTATCATTGAGTTGGAACGTACTTGATTTTGGTATTGGTTACTTTGGCGCCAAAGCCCAAGGCAACAATGTGTTGGCGGCTGCGGAGCAAAAACGCGCTGTGGTTGCCGACATCATGCAAAAAGTGCGTAAAGCCTACTGGGCAGCAGCGACCGCCCAGCAGCTAGAGCCGACTGTAAACCAAGCACTGGCGCAGGCCAAACAAGCGTTAGCCAAAGCGAAGTTGACGGAACAAGAGCGTTTGGTCGCGCCAATTGAAGCGATGCAGTATCAAAAAAGTCTGCTGCAGATGATTGCCCAGTTACAAAACCTATCGGCAGAGTTGGTGATGGCGAAAACCGAACTGGCTAGCCTAATGAATCTAGCCCCCGGTACTCCGTTTACGCTGGCACCCATTGCCACGGCAAAAACGCAACTGCCAGCGGTGGGTTATCAACTGGATCATTTAGAAACCTTGGCGATGGTTAATCGTCCAGAAATCAATGAAGAGATCTACAAAGCGCGTAATGCAGTGCTAGAAACACGCTCACAGCTGACGCACCTCTTACCGGGCGCATCGCTGTTTGTTGGCGGTCACTACGACAGCAACAGTTATCTGGTTAATCAACATTGGGCTGATGCTGGAGTACGTGTGAGTTGGAACTTGATGAATGTCTTCTCCTATTCATCGATTAAACAGGCGGGCAAAGCCAAAGAAGACGTGGCAGAGCTAAGACGTCAGGCGCTGCGCATGGCGGTGCTCACTCAAGTTCACTTGGCGTGGCAACAATATAGCCAAGCGCAAACGCAATATGCGCAAGCTGCCGAGCTACTGCGTTTGCAACAAGGTATCGCTCAGCAAACCCAAAGTGCTTTCCAAAGTGACCTGAAATCGCGTTTAGAGCAGATCAAAATGCTCACCGAAACGGCGCTGATCACTCGTCATCGCGATCAACAGCTGGCACAGGCTTACACTGCGTATGGCGCGATTTACCAAGCAGCAGGGTTAGATCCACTGCCAAAAACCATTCACGATGCCAGTGTCGCCACGCTCTCTCAAGCGATTGCGGAGCAAAACCAGCTGCTGACCAAGGGCACGTTAACTGCTCAGCAACAGCAGGTGATTGCGCTGGTCAAACAAGGGGAAGTGGCCACTCACGAGTCAACTTCACCTGCTCAATCTGTGGCTAACGAGAGCAACAGCACCAAGCCTGCTGAGTATGTTTCGGTTTACGATTCCTTAGGTTCACTGAAAGCGGCGATTATCCATGATTACACCCGCCCAGTGGAGGAAACGAATGCCAAGTAAGGGTTTACTGACTAAAGGATGCAGCGCCGCTTTGCTTAGCGGCGTTTGCCTTGGGATTGGCTTTCATGCTGCTGCCAGTGATATGCCAAGCCAGCAGTTAACAGACAGCATTCGCATTCAACTCGAACCAGCCGCGCAGCTGGTGGTGTCCAGTGAACTTGCTGGGCGCTTGCAACGTGTTCCGTTTAAAGAGGGTCAACACTTTGCTAAAGGAGACGTTATCGCCAGCATCGAGTGCGATTTGTATCAAGCCAAATACCAACAAACCTTGGCGCAAAGCGAGCTGGCTGAGCAAAAATACCAAGTGGCAAAACGGCTAAATACCCTCGAATCCAATAGTGTTCTGGAAGTCGGGCAGGCGAGTGCCGATTTCGCTAAAGCCAAGGCAGAGCAGCGCGCAGCCGATATCATGGTCAAACGCTGCGCAATTCACGCGCCCTTTGCCGGGCGGGTATCTGAACGCATGGTCGAGCCGGGCGAATTTGTCAGTGAAGGCACTAAGTTGCTCAATATCTACAGTACTGACGCGTACGATGTGGAAATGATTGTGCCATCGCGTTGGGTAACTGCGCTGCAAATTGGTCAAGCCTTTACCGTCCAGTTGGATGAAACCGGTCAAACCTATCCCGCCAAAGTGACCCGATTAGGCAGTGTGATCGATGCGCTAAGCCAATCGTTTAAAGTGTTTGGCGAAATTCAGGCCCATGAAGGGCTGGTTCTGATGCCGGGTATGAGCGGGAGCGCGCAGATGACGCTCACTCCGCAGTTGTAATAGGAACAAGTGATGAGCACGACCCACTCGCAACACACGAGCACCTTCCACCAGAGTAACGAGATTGAGCAAGCCCTGCTGACACTGCTACAACTGCAGCAAAAAGCGCGCGAGGCCGAGTCACTGAATCAGCTTCATTTTGTGGTGTTGAATCAAACCAAAATCTTGCTTGATTATGAGCAAGCCGTGCTGTGGGACGCCAAACGCCAAGTCGTGTGCGGCGCTTCGGCTGTCACCACCGTCGACCCGAAAGCGCCGTTTAGTCAATGGATTGCCAAATTAAGTCAGCAGGTTGCTCGCCAAGAGCAGGGCAAACAGATCCACAAAGTCGAGCTTGATACACTCAGTGCTGAGGCTGATGGCTTAAACCCAGAGGCCTCAAATACAGATTCCTTAAACAGAGAGGCTTTTACCCAAGTGGCGGTGTGGGTGCCGTTACTTAATTCACACCATGAGCTGGTAGCGGCGGTATGGCTGTTTCGTTCCACTGCGCTCTCTTTGAGAGAAAAAAGGTTGCTCACATTTTGGAGCGAACAAGTCGGTTTTGTTTGGCAAGCCTTAGCCCAGCAAAGTCGAACGCGGGCGTGGTTTGAAGGTCGTTCTTTGCGTAGCAAAATGGTGAATCACAAAAAGCTTTGGTGCTTGGTTGCGGTATTGGCTGTTGGGGCGCTGTTTGTGCCGGTGCGTCAATCGGTATTGGCTCCGGCAGAAGTGGTGTCTGCTACGCCAATGACGGTGCGCATGCCATTAGATGGTGTGGTCAAAAAGCTGTGGGTTAAACCCAATAGCGCAGTGAAAAAGGGCGATCTGCTGCTAGAGCTTGATTCACAAACCCTCGATGATCAACTTGCCCAAGCTCAGCAACAGCTCTCAATTGCCAGTGCGGAACTGCGGGTAGCGCAGCAACAATCTTTTTACGATGCCAGTCGTAAAGCCAGCCTTGCCATTTTGGAAGGGAAACAGGCTCTTGCTCATTCTCAAGTGGTTTATCTGCAAGAGAAAGTTGCACAAACTCGTTTAGTGGCACAGCAAGATGGTATTGCTCTTTTTGACGATCAAGGGGACTGGGTTGGACGTCCTATTCGCTTAGGTGAACCCTTGATGGACATTGCCGATCCTACCCATACCGTAATTAAAATTCAGCTCGCAGTGGAAGATCGAATGGCGCTTAGCCAAGGCGATGAAGTGCGCTTTTTTCTTAATAGCCGCCCAACGGATGCCATTCCTGCTAAGTTAAGCAACGTTGCTTATCGCTCGACTCTACAAGACGATGGCCAGTACGCGTTTGAACTCAAAGCACAAATGGACGCAGAACAAGACTCGCCCACCATGGGGCTAAAAGGGATGGCAAAAATCTATGGTGAGCGTACCTCGTTAATGTATTACCTATTGCGTCGTCCTTTGTCACACTTACGCATGTGGTGGGGCGGCTTATGATGAGCTCAAGCTTGCCTGAATGCTTACCTCCACTGCGTCAAGAGCTGCGTTTGCATGCCGCGCCAGCCGCAGATAATGGCTCGCCGCGCTGGACACTGGAAGATCCCGTTCGCGGGCTGTTCTTTCAACTGGGTTGGTTAGAAACGGAGTTTCTGGCCCATTGGCAGTCATCGGTAGAGGAGCTGCTTAAACGCATTTGCCAAACCACGACCTTAAGCCCCAATGCCACACAGCTTGGGGCGTTTATTCGTTTTCTGCAACACAACCAATTGGTGCAGGCTGAATGTGAAGATCTTATCGAACAAGATAAACAGCGGCGAAGAGCTCAAAAATGGTGGCAATGGCTGTTTCAGCGTCATCTTTCCTTTCGGGTGCCGCTTTGCTCTCCGGATGCGTGGTTAACCAAAGCATTGCCTTGGGTGAGGCCATTGTTGTCCCGGCACTTTATTCAACTCAGTGCCTTAGTCTGGCTGATAGGGCTATGGTTAGCGTCTCATCAGTGGCAGGAGTTTAGCGCTGGGTTTTCGTATCTGTTTTCCTTTTCTGGAATCGTGCTTTCCGTTACTACAGTGATTGTCGTAAAGGTGCTGCACGAATTGGGACACGCATTTGTCTGCAAAAAATATCATGGGCGAGTGGCGACCATGGGGGTGAACTTCATTCTGTTTTGGCCAGTGCTTTATACCGATGTCACTACAGCATGGCGTCTAAAACAGCAGCGCCCGCGTATGCTGATCAGTGCTGCTGGTATGCTCACCGAGGCGGTTATTGCCGCGTGGGCGCTGCTACTGTGGAACTTCTTTGACCCAGGGATCGCGCGTAGCGTGTTACTCACCCTTGCCACCACGTCGCTATTGTTGTCGCTGTCGGTCAACCTCAGTCCTTTAATGCGTTTTGATGGTTACTTTATTTTTTCTGATTGGCTAGAGATGCCGAATTTGCAGCAGCGCGCAACCAAAATGGCGCAATGGAAAATTCGTTCATGGTTGTGGGGGTGGCAGGATGCAGCACCAGAACCAATGCTCAAAGCGCGCCAACGGTTAGTTATCAGCTATGCGTTTGCCATGTGGCTGTATCGCTTAACCCTCTATTTTGGCATTGCCTTTGGGGTTTATCACTTGGTGTTCAAAGCGTTAGGTGTGGTGCTGTTTATGGTCGAAATCGCGTATCTGCTGGTTCGTCCTTGTGTTCATGAAATTCGCTATTGGCTGAGCCAAAAACAAAAAATGACCTTTAATCTCAATACCAAACTGACACTTATCACGAGTCTGCTGTTACTGATTGGCTTAATTGTGCCGTGGCATCAAACCATCAGTGCACCAGCCATGTGGCTAGCCAAGCAGCAAACTCTGTTTGTGGCGCAAGATGCCCAGTTGCAAACCATCGAGGTTCAATCTGGTCAGCAAGTGCAAGCGGGTGAGGTGCTGTTTCGTCTAAGTTCTCCTTTACTTTTGCAGAGCATAACCGAGCTGACCTACCGCCAGAAGAGTTTACTCAAGCAGTTGCAATCCTATCCTTTTGATAAAAAAGCCTCGGCGGATTTAGCCATCATCCGCGATGAGCTGGTGGTTATTACTCAGCGACTGGCTCAGCAGCAAACATTACTGGACGAATTAACCGTGCGTGCGCCATTCTCTGGACAGGTCGTCGATGTGAATCCCTACCTTTTGGCAGGGGATTGGCTCGCGACAGGGCAAGTATTAGCGACACTCATCAGCAATCAAGAGAGCCGCGTTGATGCCTATATCGATGAGCATCAATACGGGCGTCTAAACGCAGGCACAACCGCGGTGTTTATGGCTGAAAATCTCAATCAACCGCCAGTTGCACTGCAGCTATCCAAGCTATCACTTGGCACCATTGATAACCTTAGCTCTCACCCGGAACTCAGCTCTCCTTATCTTGGCCCGATTGCCGCGACCATTGATCGGAAAATCCATCAACCGATACCCGAGCAAGCCCTTTATCTAGCGACGTTGCAAGTCCATGACACGAACGCCCCCGCATTTCAAATGCGCGGCCAAGTCACCATCGAAGGAGAAGGGCAAAGTATTCTCAGTCGTGTGTGGCAAGCCATAATGAAAGTCCTGATCCGCGAGTCGGTGATGTAAGGTGCCAGCGATACCGTTTGTAATGATAGGTTTGTGTAAATGATGTGTTCGCTTTAGTGTGAGGGAAGCTACAGAATGACTGCCAAGTTATAAACCGGTGTTTGTTTAATATTTTTAAATTCAGTGTATTACGAGGCAAATATAGGCTTCTGCGCACAATCCCCCCTCTAACTCCCCCCCTGCATAAAAGTATCGTTATACGATGCAGTCAGATCAGGGGGGAGTTAGAGGGGGAAGTAAAAGAATGTGCGCAGAAGTGTCGTGTATCTCGAATTGGATACTTGACCAATTACTTGGGCGTCGGTGATTCGGTGTGATAGCCGTATTGGCGCAGTGTGGATGAGAAAAATTGATTCTCAGTGACACCCATTAGGACATTGGCATAGCGCGGCAGCTGATGGTCGCAATCAGTCCTGTTTGACCATTTACCAGGGTAAAGCGACCTTGATGACGTTCGGCAACCGCTTGAACAAAGGGTAGGCCAAGGCCAAAACCTTCGATACTTTTTACTCGCTCAAGGCGATGAAAGCGTTTGAGCACCAAGCTGAGTTGGTCGTCTGGAATCCCCGGTCCTTCGTCAATCACATGGATATAAGTGGTTTCGAGCTGCTGCTCAACTTGTAGTTTGATCATCGAGCTTTGTGGCGCGTATTTGATGGCGTTATCCAAAAGGTTCGCCACTGCTTGAAAAATCAAGGCGTAGTCGGCATAAAACACGGCCTTGTGCGTGGCTTTGATTTTCAGTTCGATGCCTTTGTCTTCTAATAACGGCTCATAATAATCACGCACTTCAGACAGCAAATGTTGCGCGTCAATCGACTCTCGTTGCAATGACAGCTGGCCATTTTCAATTTCAGACAACTGCATGATGGCGCGAAACAGATAGAGGATTCGGTCGATTTCCATACTTGCCGCATCCAGCTCGTCAAGGGCTGAACCATCGACCATTTCAGAGGTGTTAATGAGGCGATGCTTGAGACGCGTTAATGGCGTTTTTAGTTCATGGGCGATGTGGCTGTTGGCGGTTTTGACTTGCTCCATCAGCAGTTTCGTGCGGCTTAGTAGCAAGTTGGTTTCACTGCTGAGTCGACCAAATTCGTCGTTATAACCAGCATCGGTAATACGCGCATGGTGATCGCCTTTGGCGTATTCTTCCATCACTTTCAAAATGCGGTTTACGCGCAGCAAGTTTTTAATACTAAAAGGTAAACTAATCAATAAAATAGAGAGTAATACCGTAAATAACACCGCCCCCGTCATCAGAGGAATAATACGCGTGCTATTGAGCATTGGTGACATATTGTAAGAGGCATAGTATGAGCCACCATCGGCAATGGGAATCACCATGCCATACAGCTCTTTCTGTGGTTTATGAAAACTGAGCGTTGAGATATGTGCTTTTTGCCGAGTAAGGATTGTCTGGATCTCTTCTAACGTGAGAATTTGCGCGTCACCATAGAGCAGATCGCCTAATGGATTAAAGGTATAGGTAATAAGTTCATCGTACTGATTGGTCAATTTACGTTGATTTAAGTAGTCAGCCAATTTCTGGCTGCTACTGAAGAGATTCATATTTTGCTTATTTTTAATGTCATCTAATATCATATTTTTCACATGATCAAGCATGACATTTTTTAATAATTTGTCGCTTAATAAAATAGAGGCTGATGAAATAATCAGACAAAAGAAGGCGACATAAGCAGCTTGGCGAAAACTGCTACTGTGAATAATTAAACGAACAGGCATAGATAACGTTTACCCTAGTGAATAACCTTTCGAACGAATAGTACGAATAAGCGGCTCTGCATCCTCATTGCTATTTAATTTATTACGCAATTTAGAGAGATGCACATCCAAAATATTGGTTTGTGGATCAAAGTTATAGCCCCACACTCGCTCAAGCAGCATGTTGCGAGTCACCGTTTTGCCCCGATGCTCCAGCAGCACTTGTAACAGTTTGAATTCTTTGCTGGTGAGCAATACATTTTTGCCGTTCCGTGTCACCTTCTGTTGTTCTACATCGATATTCACACTGCCAATTTGCGTGGTGTGCTGCGAGGTGATTTTTTGCGAACGATGATAGAGTCGTTCGAGTCTGAGCAATAATTCAGTAAAGTCGAAAGGTTTGCCTAAATAATCATCTGCGCCCGATTTAAGGCCTAATATTCGGTCGGATGTTTGATCATTTGCCGAGAGAATTAATACCGGTGGGTGAGGGGTATTTTGCAAATTTTCTAATACTTCAATCCCGGTCATTTCAGGCAGCATATTATCCAATACCACCACATCAAACACTTCGTTTTGAATTAATGCTAACGCTTGCGCTCCGTTATCAGAGAGCTTACATGTGTGCCCGTTAGATTGCAGTTTACTGCTGATCCAATGACTGACAGGAATTTCATCTTCAACGATGAGAACACGCATGGTTTTTCCTTAGTTGACAAAACTGACACATATTTACAAAACGCGAACAATAATAATGATAACCATTCTCAATATCAACTGTTATTGTATAACGATTTTAATTATTTTTGATATTGGGATCTAAGGGCTTGATATGTTACCTATTAGGTCATTATTAGGGTAATAACTTAAGCAAAAACAGAGAATTAGAAAAGACTGTTACTTCCATTATTAAGCATTCTTAATGTTTGCCATCTTGAAATGCAAATGAGAATGACTCTTAATACGAGAAAAGAGAGACACCCGCACAATGGGTTCTCTCCTTGTCATTTGTAAATAGGAAGTAAAAACATGAAAGCTCAACTGAAAAAATTTATCGCTGATGAAAGTGGTGTAACGGCGATTGAATATGGAATTTTGGCAGCAGCAATGGCAGCAGCCATCGGCGTTATTTTTGGTTCTGATGGTGTATTTGTGACCGCATTGAAAGAGCGTTTCGCCTCAATTGCTGACCAAATTACCGATACCGCAACCACCGATGGCAAATAAGTTCTAGGCAAACGTGGTTATGAATAATTTATTGGTGCTGCAAAGCTTATTTATTCCATTAGGCGTGGTCGTTGTTAGTGACCTGTTTTATCGCAAGATCCATAACCACTTAATTTTGTTTCTTTTGTTGTTGGCGCTGGGTAATGGCGTGCTGTTTTTCGTTGGACTGGGCAGTTATGCCTCACTTTCGCTGACGCATGCCGCAGCACAGTTTGGTTGGTCGCTCGTTGGCGCACTGGCTGTGTTGTGCATCGGTTTCGGTTTATTTGCAATTGGGCAAATGGGCGCAGGGGACGTCAAGTTGATGGCGGTACTGTGCCTTTTGGTCGGTGGCAATAATCAGGTCGCATTTCTGCTCATCACAGCGCTCGCCGGTGGCGTGCTGGCATTGCTTATGCCCTTTATCCGCATCGTTGAAATGGCAGGCGCAAAGTGGATTTTGCAATTCTCGACCATGATGCCTTGGCTACGAATTCCAGTGCCACAAGCAGCGTATACAAGACCCAATACCGCCGGTTTGCCTTACGGCTTAGCGATCACCGCTGGAGCTATTGTCTCCCTAACTACTCCTTTAACTCATTAGAGATTGTTTTTTCTATGAAAATTTCATCAGTGTTGTTTGTTTCTGGTGCTCTGGTATTCGCGCTAGGTGGCGCGTTTATCGTCCGAGGAATGACCGTTACTCCGGCCAAGCCTGTTCATCCTAAAGTGGATATCACCCCTGAGCCGGCTCCGATTTATGCCCCTGTGTTAACCGCTGGCCGTGAGCTTCATCCTGGCGATTTTATCGGTGCAAACGATGTGTACTGGAAGCAAGTTGACCGAGATTATCCGAGTGAATTTTATTTCAAAAAAGAGGCGGGTGGTTTAACTGAAATTTACGGTTCGACCGTCAATCAACTGGTGCCAAAAGGTGAACTGCTTACGTATGACGTGGTGGTAAAACCAGGTCAGCCGGGCTTTATTGCATCGGTATTAACACCAGGAAAACGCGCGGTTGCGATACCGACTGATGCGGTTTCGAGTAGTTCAGGTCTTGTGCAAGCCGGGGATCATGTCGATGTCATTTTGGGACTTGAAGATAAACAAAGCGGCAAAAAATCAGACAAAGACAATGTGTTAATGAACTTTCCTTTTGTGGCTTCACAAACGTTAGTGACTAACGTGCGAGTGCTCGCGCTCAACAACAAAGAGCGCAGTGCCCTGCGCATAAAAGAAGTCGAAGAGAAGACCAAAGAAAAAGCGGTTTACCCAGAAACAGTGACTTTAGAAGTAACGCCAAAACAAGCAGAACGCCTAACGGTTGCGCGAGAGCTTGGCAAGTTGCAATTGGTGATTCGTGCCGTGAACGATTCAACGACGGAAGAGGCTTCCACCGTTGAACTCGCGGCAAGCGATGTGACGACCTTAAGTGACACGACCGATATTTATAAACAATTACAGAGTCCGGCGGCGACCGTCATTCAATATCAAGGTTCAGTCATGAAAGCAGCCCAAGTCTCTAACTAGATTGTTTAGTCTACCCATATCTCTCACAGCCTTCTGAATAAAAGGAAATAACGTTAATGAAGACTTTTCACTCTTCAAGAAAACTCTTTACGGCTTTTATGTTGCTCAACGCATGCTACGGAATGACTGTGGCACAAGCAGCCCCTGCGGGTCAAACCACACCGCAGACCATGTCCTCAGCTCAGGCTTTTTCGCAAGCCAAAGTAACGGACAAGATTAACTTGACCGTAAAACACGGCACGTTACTGACCATGCCTGAAAGGGTGACACGCGTTCTTATTGCTGATCCAAATGTGGCCAGTTTTCATACGCCATCTACCAATACCATTTTCGTGTATGCAGAAAGCGCAGGCAGCACCACCTTATATGCGCTAAATAGTGAGGACAAAGTGGTTCTCGCTGCCGCTATTCAAGCGGATTTTGATTTGCCTGCGTTAACCAAACAGATCAATACCGAAATTGAAGGTGCTAACGTTAAGCTGATGCGTTCAACGGAAAACGGCATCATTGTTCGTGGCTCTGTGCAAACTCCCCAACAGTCTAAACAAGTGATTGACGCGATTACTGCCTTTACCGGTGGATCTTCTGACAACAAGGGCGGCGGTGGTCAAGGTGGCCAAGGGGCGCCTGGCGGTCAAGGTCAGGCGGTGCGCGTGGTTAACCAATTGAAAGTGGAACTGTCGGCGCAAATCAATATCAGTGTCCGTATTGTCGAAGTGGCGCGTAGCTTAAGCTCACAATTGGGCTTTAGCTGGGAAGCCTTGCTTGATAACGGCAACAGCTTTATCCGCAATACTGGCACCTCTCTGTTTGATGCCACAACGGGCGTCTTTTCCGGTAGCACCGTCACCAATGCAATGGCAGGTGGTGTTTCTCATAGCGGTAAATTGGCAGGCGTATTAACGGCGCTCTCTTCGAATGGCATGGCGAGCATTTTGGCTGAGCCGAACTTAACCGCTATGTCCGGTGAAACCGCTGGCTTTGCGGCGGGTGGTGAGGTGCCAATCATCATTATGACCAACAACAACATCACTATCGATTACAAACAGTACGGGGTGATCATGCGTATGACGCCAACTCTGCTGTCGCCAAATCGCATTAGTTTGCACATTGCGCCAGAAGTGAGCGATCTCTCTGATGAGGGGTCGGTTGAGTTAGCGGGTAATGTTATCCCTGCGTTTAAAGTGCGCCGCGCTGATACCACTGTCGAGCTGGCGAGCGGACAGAGCTTTGCTCTGGGAGGCATGCTGCGTTCTAACGTTAGCCAAACCGTCAATGGCGTACCTGGGCTGCGCAATATCCCGATGCTAGGCCGTCTTTTTGAATCGGAATCTAACGAGAAAGAAGAGACTGAGCTGGTGATCATCGCCACCGCGTATGTGGTGAGTCCAACTCAAGCTGGTGAGCTGCAAACTCCAGGTAAAGGCATTAAACCGCTGGATAACTCGATTCCTGAAAAAGCCTCTGCTGGCTACCTATTTTAATCATCTGGGAGTGACATTATGCGTTTAACCATTTCTTTAGCGATTGCATGTGTTCTGCTGACCGGGTGTGAGCAAACCATCAACTATTGGCGTGAAGGTGATGAAACCGTTGCGACCGGGAAAAATTACCCGATTAAAGTGGCGCCAACGGTATCCGCCGTCTCTTTGCAACTCACTGAGCATCAGGGATTAAGCCCTGAATCGATGCAAAATCTCAACTCGTTGCTGACCAATCAGGGCAGATTGACCAAGCAGCAGCTCACAATTCAGCCTTATTCCAATGATGGTCAGCAGTTTGCCAACAAATTACATGCCGCATTGCAGCAGGCTGGCGCTATTGATGTGCGCATTTTGCCGATGACCTATCAAGCCGATAAGGCGCAGTGGGACTTGCGCGTGCAGTCGCAGGCATTGGTGGTTACGGTGCCAGATTGCCGAATTCACGATGCAAGCACATGGACGATAAAACCTTATGAAGCGATTGGTCCTTTAGGCTGTGCAACGCGCGCTAACCTTGCTCGCATGGTGAGCGATCCTGCCGATTTATTACGTGCCAAGGAGCTTGAGCCAGGCGATGGCGAAGCCGCTTTGCAAGCAGTTAAGCGTTATCAAGAAGATGAGCTAAAAGAATTGCTCGATATCGATTTCAACGAAGATTAACCACGAGGTGAGCATCATGAGTGAACAACAACTCCAATACACAGCAGATGAGCTCGGTTCGATTGTCCTGTTTACGACTCAAAAAGATCAGGTGGCCTTGTACTCCGAGGATTTTCAACGCCTTAACTGTGCGCCGGAAAATGTGTTTCTCGGCAATATTGAAAAGGCAACGCAATGGGTAAAAGACAACGCAATCCCTATGGCGATGTTTGTTGATATCGATCAGGAGCACTACCCATTAGAGAGCCTAGCTAGCCTGGTTGAAGTGACTGGCCCAACGTGCAAAATCGTTGCCTTAGGCTCGCAGGTTAACCTTGATTTGTATCGCAATATGTTGGCG
This sequence comes from Vibrio sp. ABG19, assembly GCF_029962385.1. Taxonomy (NCBI): domain Bacteria; kingdom Pseudomonadati; phylum Pseudomonadota; class Gammaproteobacteria; order Vibrionales; family Vibrionaceae; genus Vibrio; species Vibrio sp. ABG19. Next base: position 2,235,988 of record NZ_CP071708.1, read on the forward strand.
CAAGGCATCTTTGACTACCTGCTAAAGCCGGTCACCTTAGATCGCCTCGCCGCGACGTTAAGCAGCATGAAGAAAGGCGTACTTGAAGAGCAATTGATCGGCCGGACAATTGCTGTCACTGGTGTGAAAGGGGGCTTAGGGTCGTCAACTATCGCTTTTGGTATTGCGCAAATGTTGGCTAATCAGTCGCGTATTTCAACGGCGCTGGTCGATTATGACCGTACCAATGGCTGTTTAGGTCTACTGGCGGGCATCAATCAAGATGGCGGTTTGGATGGCGTTCTCAAATCAGACAATCTGGACGTTCGCTATTTACACCGCTCGATGACCCAAGTGTCGGATAAATTGTCGCTGCTTAACCAAGCGCCAAACTATCAAGTGGCGGCGGAGCGATTAGCTGACGATCACGTGCTGACTCTCGGTGCAACCTTGTGCCAAATGTTTAATCAAGTGGTGTGGGATTTGCCAGCAAGCCAACCGCAAGGCTCACTTGACGTACTCAACTGCGCGCAAAGTCGCATTATCGTAGTCGATTACACCGTGACTGCAGCGCGCAATACCTTGCGCCTGTTGGAGAGTATCGGCGATGAAACGGACGGTCAGCGCATTGTTATCGTGGCGAATCTGCGTCAAGAGACGTCACAATCGATCAGCCGTGAAGAGTTTGAAAAATTCATCGGTCGCCGTATCGATCTTCAATTGCCAACCGCGGGTAAGGTATTGGAACAGCAGCTGCTTAAAGGCCCGTTAAAGGTCTCTGAGTTAGGAGAATTTAGATCTGCAATAGCGCATTTGGTAGATTTAGCGTGTGGTCGTCCCACCGTAAAAAAAGAGAAGCGTAATCTCTTAGCGCTCTTCTCAACTGTGTTTGAGAGGAAAGCATCATGATGTTGAAAATGCCGCGCAATAGAGTGCGCGAACCTGTACGAGAAAGTGAGCCAATCCAGCCTGATCAAGAGAGTGGGCTGACGAAGGTAGAGCGTACTTCACAGCAAGCGAGTAACGAGTCTGCCGCAGCTAATGCCCATTTACGTGTGGTGCGCGATTATCTTTACGAGCAGATCGACCCGATGAAAGTGGCGTCGATGAAGCCAGAAAAATTGCAGCAGCAGATCAACGATTTGATCCGCTCGATTTGCGATACCCATCGCTTGCAGTTTTCTGCAGAAGAAGAGCGCCACATTAGTCAGACGATGTTCAATGAGATGATCGGTATCGGTCCAATCCAACCGCTATTGGCCGACGATTCAGTCAACGATATTTTGGTCAACGGTGCGGGACAGGTCTTTGTTGAACGCTTTGGCAAATTGGTGCTAACACCGATTCATTTTATCGATGAAGAGCATGTGTTCAACATTGCCCAGCGTATTGCTGCGCGAGTAGGGCGTCGTATCGACGAAACCCATCCGATGGTGGATGCGCGTTTGGAAGATGGCAGCCGTGTGAACATCATAACTCATCCTTTGGCGCTTGATGGTACCACTATTTCGATTCGTAAATTCATGCGACGCAATATGTCACTCGAAATTCTGGCTGACAAAGGAGCGATGAACGACGAGATGATCACCATCTTAAAACGCGCGATGAAAGCGCGTTTAAACGTGATTATTTCTGGTGGTACTGGTGCGGGTAAAACCACGCTGCTCAATGCGTTATCACAAAACATCAGTAATGAAGACCGCATCATCACCATTGAAGATGCCGCCGAACTGCAACTGCAACAAATTCACGTGGTGCGTTTAGAAACTCGCCCAGTGAGCGCAGAAGGCGCGGGTAAAGTCGACCAACGCGATTTGGTACGAAATGCACTGCGTATGCGTCCTGACCGGATTATTTTGGGTGAGGTACGTGGCGGAGAGAGCTTTGACATGTTGCAAGCCATGAACACCGGTCACGATGGCTCGCTCTGTACTGTGCACGCCAATACACCCAGAGATGCGATCATGCGTTTGGAAAACATGGTGATGATGGCCAACATGCAGTTGCCACTTGAGGCTATTCGTCGCCAAATCGCCAGCGCGGTGGACTTGATCGTCCAAGTTGAACGTATGAGTGACGGTGGTCGTCGCGTGGTGTCGATTACCGAAGTGTGTGGCATGGAAGACGATGTGATTCAAACGCAAGAGCTGTTTGGTTTTGCCACTCAGGAAATCGATCGTCACGGCAAAGTGATTGGTCACTATGTCTCGTCGGGTTTGCAGCCGAATTTCTACAGCTCACATGCTCACTATTTTAGGGAGTATGAATAATGTGGGATCTCATCACATTAGCCCTGTTTGTGCTGATTTTCAGTTCGATTTTAAGTGTGCGTTACGCTGTAGTAGCGCACAACGAGAAGACATCGCGCACTGCATTTTTCTCGCAATTGAGGGAGAAAATTATTGGCCCGCAACCAGAAGAGAAGAGTGAACAAGAAGATGAAATTCGACGCTTTATTGAAGAGGATCGTTTTTCTTCTTGGCCTTTGATTGGCAAAGCAGCGCAGCGGTTTTGGATGGATTTGTCGCTCTTGGGCTGGCAAGACGCATGGAAAAAACGAGCAATGATGCTGCTGGCGCCATCGTTTATGGTTGCCATCTTTGTAGCAAAATCTTCTACTTCGCCTTTGCTGCTGGCGTTGGGATTAACGGTGATTTTCTTTGTCACCTTGGTATGGTTTGCCTATTTTCGTGCGATGAAACGCCATCTCCATGAATTTAAGCAAAATTTGCCCCAAGCGATTGATGCGATTATTCGCGCCGCACGTGCGGGCGTGCCTGTCACCAATACCTTTGCCATGGTGGCGAGCAACTTACCAGGCCCGTTAGCAACCGAATTTATGTTGATTGATAACTGGCTCAAAGTCGGGGTTCCGTTGCGTGAAGCGATGCGCGACTCTGCTGCACGTGTGCCTTTAAATGAATACCGCTTTTTCGTGGTGATTTTGGTGATTAACCAAGAAACGGGCGGCAAGCTCAGTGACACGTTAGAAAAGCTGAGTGAAACCTTGCGCGATCGCCAAGAGTTAGCGCTAAAAATCAAAGCCAAAACATCGGAAGTCCGTGCTTCTGCCACCATTGTGGCGTTACTTGCACCGCTCTCTTTGGCGTACATGGCGTTTAACTCCCCTAAAGATTTTGAATTTTTAATCAATGATCCCACCGGCAATAGTGTCTTGATCTACGCGGTCTGCAGCGTGGCACTTGGGTTGGGTATTACTCACTTTATGATTAAGCGAGTGCTGCGATGATGGAATCTAACGTGTTGTTTCTTGGCTTGGGATTGATCTGTTTAGCGGTAGGGTTAGTGCTAATGGGCATCTACCATTTTGCGAAGCAGGTTACTTTGTCAGAACGTTTAAATACCACGGTGTCACAAGAACAAAGCAAAGATGAAGATCTGCAACGCGCAGTGAATCAACCACTTTTTGAACGTTTCCCTTTTCTGCTCGGTTTTGCTAAAGCCGGTGAGAGTTTGGCAGGTACTCAATCTGACCGGATGAAAACCTACCGCCTATTGGCGATGGCAGGCTTTCAAGACCGCCGCTTTATTGGTCTGCTCACGTCCAGTAAATACGCCACCGGTGTGGTGTTGGTGATGTCGTTTTTGCTCTTTGGCTTGGATGCAGGGCATCGCCTTACGCTAACAGGTCTTGCGGGGAGCTTGATGCTGATGTTCCTTAGTGGCTTTTTCATTGAGTTGTGGCTAAAAGTGCGCGCCGCACGCCGTGGTGAACGCCTATCAAATGACTTGCCTGATGCCCTTGATCTGATGGTGATTTGTGCTGAGGCCGGTCTGCCACTCGCGCGTATTTTGAAAGTGATTTCCAAAGAGTTGATGTTCTCTGCCCCTGAAGTGGCGCAAGAATTGGGTTACACCTACATGGAAATGCAAATTCTGACCGATCGCCGTAAAGCACTGACAAATCTTGCTGAGCGTTGTGGTGTCGACAACATTTCAGCCATGGTAGCGACATTAGTACAAGCGGAACGTTACGGAACCCCCTTATCTCAAGCGTTGAAAACCATTTCTGAAGAGAGTCGTAAGGCCTTGGTACTAGAGCTGGAAGAGAAAACCGGTAAGTTACCGGCTCAGTTAAGTGTGCCGCTCATGACGCTGATTTTGCCACCAGTGATCGCGATGATGGGCGCACCCGCGATGGTACGTATTGTGCGGATTTTGGCCAATTAAGGAGCATGACAATGAACACTAAACTGGTATTAACTGGCCTTGTATTGGCACTGCTTAGCGGCTGTGCAACTCAATCAACGAACCTCAATGCGGCGACTAAACCGCTGCAAGGAGAAGCGCAAGAGGCGCTGACTCTAGCGCATTTACTGCGTGATAACGGTCGTTATAAAGCCTCTTATGAGGTGTACCAAAAGATGGATGATAAGCATGAACTGAGCGATGCGTATCTACTGGAATACGCCTCCGTTGCAGCGTTAGTGGTTCCACCAGAAACGGCGATTCATCTTTATCAACGAGCGCAACAAGCGCTCGGGCAGAAGATTCAACCTCAGCAAAGCGAGGCAATTGAACTTGGTTTAGGCCGAGCTTATTTGCAATTGGCACAACGAGAAGAAGCACAGCGTCACTTTGAACTGGTGCTCAGTCATAATCCTAATAACGCGACGGCGTTAAATGGCTTAAGCGTGATTGCCAATTATCAAGGGCGCACACCCGATGCGTTGGCTTATTTGCAACGTGCGATGAAGGTGGATGCCAATAACCCTATGGTACTCAATAACCTAGCCATGACTTACTTGGTCAGTGGCGATATCCATCGCACCATTGAATTGCTCCAAGCACGGCAAAATACCTTGCCATTGTCGGGTAAGTTGAATTTAGCATTGGCTTACATTTTGAGTGAGCGAACCGATAAAGCGCGCCAAGTGTTAAGCAGTGAGTTACCGACAGTGCAAACCGAACGAGCCATCACGCAATTTGAACAGCTGCGCCAGCGTGTCGAGCAAGGAACACCGCTCAGCATAGAAATTGCTGCACTAAGTCAAACGCCAGTGAAATTGGCGGAGGAACATTGATGGCAAGGTTGCTGCGTGCGTTTGAGCGCAAACAAAGGGGAATCGTGTCGGTTGAAGCCGCGCTGATTTTTCCGGTGTTGCTGTTTATTTTGGTGATGTTTTTTGAGTTAGCCAGAATTGCGCTGGTGATCATCGCTGTCAACACGTCACTGGAACGGGCAGTGCAACAACTGCGCTTTGAAGACAATTTTTACGCCCTAAAGCAAAATCAGCTTAACCAGATGATTACCGATAAGATCGTGAACCAGTCTTATGGCTTGGTGAATGAAGAGAATGTCTCGTTAGAGGTGCACACGTTTTCTAATTTGGGTGAGTTTTCTGGTTCATCAACCAAAAGCGGCGACGACAGCCGTGACAGCGATGAAACGCCGGACTATACCAATTCGCCAGTGTTAAACCTGACCTTGACGTTACAGCAAACGTTCATCACCCCATTACCTTCGCTTTTCAATTTGGGAACATCGTATCAGCATGAATTCCAACAAGTATTAGGTGATTTGGTCATTGATGACGATGAGGACGAATCATGAGAGGCAGTTTACGTAAAGCCAAAGGGCTCGCTCTGATGGAATTGACGCTGATGATGGGGATGTTTGTGGGGGCGGTGGCCATCATTGCTGATCTTTATACGGCCAGCCAACTGCGTAGCCACTACGACCGAATGTCTCACAACTTAGCCTCTATTATTTCCATTCAACGCTATATCAGTGCAAAAGATCTGAATCTGTTGATTACGCGAAACATGCCAGAAGCGGATATCGGAGAGTATGAACTCTATATCTACAATGTGAAATTGGATCGCAGTATGGCGTGGAGCCCGTTAAAACGTGGATCGTTGGAGGGTATTTGTCCTGAGCTCAGTGCAGGTGGCAGGTTCAGTGCTGATATGCCAGAAGAGGATAGCGAAGATGATCAAAACGCAGTGATCGTGGTGCAGCTTTGTCGTCAGTCAGAGGGGCTAACGCCTTTTGCGTCATTATTGTCGCCTAAAACCATTCAAGTGGTGGCATCTAACCGAGCGCGAGAAAAAACCATCGAAGTGGATAAGGTTCTGGCAGGGGAGTTAGGAATCGATGAAGATGATGACAGTTCAAGTTAATAAGCGTTCAGCGCTCTCCATGTGGCTGTATAAGCTTTTGGCGCTTGCCAGTCTTGCCATGGCAGTGCTGGGAATTTTGCTACCGGGATTACCAACAACGGAGTTTGTTATTCTAGCCGCTTGGGCCGCAGCCAAAGGTTCGCCGACCATTCACCAGTGGATTATGTCAGTACCGTACTTTCGTTGTATCATCGATAACTGGCAACATGGTGGAGTGATATCAAGACGCAACAAAGTGCATTCGGCGCTTTCCATGCTGGCGTGTTTTACGCTTCTGATGGTCATGAAAATTGACTATCTGTGGCTTGCGGTTGCTGCATTCGGAATGGGTATTAGCGCGTTTTTTATTTGGCGTCGCCCAGAGACACGGGATAACCTGTGATGAACAAAATCATTGAACTTGATATATACCTGTGATCATTGAAGATGCTTAATTTTCTTTAGAATCAAGATCATGTTATGAACCATGAAAATTACACTGACTCCTCAGCAGAAACTACAACTCGAACAAATGCACGACATTGAACGTGATAGTCGAGTCTGCGACCGTATTAAGGCTGTTTTACTGGCTTCTGAAGGCTGGAGTCAGACTATGATTTCACAAGCTCTTCGTATTCATGAATCGACCGTTGCCCGCCACCTCAGTGACTACATTCTTTCTGAAAAACTTAAGCCTGAGAATGGTGGAAGCCAAAGCAAACTTTCTGCTACTCAAACCATGCACCTAATCGAGCATTTGACTGAGAAAACCTATTCTCACACTCATCAAATTGTCGACTACGTTAAAGAGACATTTGGACTTGATTACACGGTTTCTGGCATGAACAAATGGCTTCACCACAATGGTTTTAGCTACAAGCGTTTGTTAGGGAAAGGCCAGGGTAACTGCCAAACGTCATGTTAGCGCGTTTACCGTTGTGTGGGCGTGTATAGTTGAATAGCCACGTCTTTGTGCCGTTTGGTTTTACACGTAGACGAAGACCGTTACCATCAAAGAGCGTGTACTCTTTATCTTGTGGTTTAGCGTTAGAGATTTGTTTATCTGTTAAAGATTGAGTTGTTCTTGCCATGATTGGTACACCGTAAATTGGAACATACGGACAATGTACCTATTTGTGTCCCAAAACTTCTAAGCTAATACGAGTCGGGAAAAGACGTTAAGAGAATGCAATCCCTTGAAATAGCTAGGTTTAGATACAAAAAAAGACGTCCTAGGACGTCTTTTTTCTGGAATTTGGCTCCCCCTGCAAGACTTGAACTTGCGACATACGGATTAACAGTCCGCCGTTCTACCGACTGAACTAAGGGGGAATTGATTAAAGCGGGAAAGATGGTATCCAGCTGGCCGGAATGTGTCAACCTTTCTCCGAGAAAAAGATAAGATTTTTTTTGCGAGAAAGGCTTTACTTTTCTGTATCCCTTACCGGGCTTACGCTGGATTTAGTTATCCACTAATTTTGTGGATAAGTGTGTTAATGGATTCTTAGTAATTATGTTTATCGGCAAAGCTTAAGTGAATACTCTAAATGTAATCGTTTGCTTTTTTGTTTTAAATTGTTGTTTTATTTGATTTTTTATAGGTTATACACTGTTTGTATCTTTGCTAGGTGGCGGGATGCGTCAGGGCTGAAAAAAGTCAAAATGGGGTGAACTGGGGAAAACCAGTGGATTATTTTAAAGGGAACTATGTGCCGAACGGCTGATGGGGTGGAAGATAATAACAAACCCCGTCAGCATATGCCAACAGTATTTGTGTGATTTCGTCGATCGGCAGCACAACAATTGCGTATCTAATCTTAACGGCCATTGCTGCCAATATTCGCTTGCCATTGCCCGGCGCGAACGGCGACAATAACCTGTACAGAAAAACAGGCCTGATGAGGACGACATGAGCAAAGCATTTGAATTGGTGTCTGAATATCAACCTTCCGGTGATCAGCCAGAAGCGATTCGACAGTTATTAGAGGGGATAGACGCCGGACTGGCCCACCAGACCCTGCTTGGTGTCACCGGTTCGGGGAAAACTTTTACCTTGGCTAATGTGATTGCTCAGGCTCAGCGTCCGGCCATCCTGTTGGCGCCCAATAAGACCCTGGCGGCCCAACTGTATGGCGAAATGAAGAGTTTCTTTCCCAACAATGCGGTCGAGTATTTCGTCTCTTACTACGATTACTATCAGCCAGAAGCTTATGTGCCGACGACCGATACTTTTATTGAAAAAGATGCGGCAGTCAACGCACACATTGAGCAGATGCGTCTGTCGGCCACTAAAGCCCTGCTCGAGCGTAAAGATGCCATTATCGTTGCGTCTGTGTCTGCGATTTATGGTCTGGGCGATCCTGATTCCTATTTGAAAATGATGCTGCATTTACGCCGTGGTGATGTGATTAACCAGCGCGATATGCTGCGCCGATTGGCTGAGCTGCAATACTCACGTAATGATGTGGCATTTGAACGCGGCCAGTTTCGGGTGCGAGGCGAAGTGATCGATATTTTCCCGGCGGAATCCGAGCAGGAAGCGGTGCGGGTCGAAATGTTTGATGACGAAGTTGAATGCATCAGTCTGTTTGACCCTCTGACCGGGGTTATCAAACAGCGGGATTTGCCAAGATTTACTGTGTACCCGAAAACTCACTACGTCACGCCGCGCGAGCGCATTCTTGAAGCCATTGAGCAGATCAAGCAAGAACTGGCGGTGCGACGCCAGTATCTGCTTGATAACAATAAGTTGCTTGAAGAACAGCGTATTTCGCAGCGTACTCAGTTTGACATCGAAATGATGAATGAACTCGGCTTCTGTTCCGGTATTGAAAACTATTCACGCTATCTGAGCGGCCGCTCGGAAGGCGAACCGCCTCCGACCCTGTTTGACTATCTGCCGCATGACGGTTTGCTGGTCATCGATGAAAGCCACGTCACCGTGCCGCAGATTGGCGCCATGTATAAGGGTGACCGTTCGCGTAAGGAAACCCTGGTGGAATACGGCTTCCGGCTGCCTTCGGCTTTGGATAACCGTCCACTCAAGTTTGAAGAGTTTGAATCGATCGCGCCGCAGACGATTTTTGTGTCCGCGACGCCCGGCAAATATGAGATGGAAAAATCAGACGGTGAAGTGGTCGATCAGGTTGTGCGTCCGACCGGACTGCTTGATCCACAGCTGGAAGTCCGTCCGGTTGCGACTCAGGTCGATGACCTGTTATCAGAAATTCGTATGCGTGCCGCCCAGGATGAGCGGGTGCTTGTCACTACACTGACCAAGCGTATGGCAGAGGATTTGACTGAATATCTGCATGAGCATGAGGTCAAAGTGCGTTATCTGCACTCAGATATTGATACGGTAGAGCGGGTCGAAATTATTCGTGATTTGCGCCTGGGTGAGTTTGACGTGCTGGTCGGCATCAACCTGTTGCGCGAGGGACTGGATATGCCGGAAGTTTCGCTGGTGGCGATTCTGGACGCAGACAAGGAAGGCTTCCTGCGCTCAGAGCGTTCATTGATCCAGACGATCGGCCGCGCCGCACGTAACCTGAAAGGCAAGGCGATTCTGTACGCAGACCGTATTACCAACTCAATGAAGCTGGCGATGGATGAAACCAATCGTCGACGCGAGAAACAGCAGGCGCACAATGAGAAGATGGGCATCAAGCCTCAGGCGCTCAAGCGTAATGTTAAAGACATTATGGAGTTAGGTGATATCACCAAGTCGCGTAAGCAGAAAACCAGCAAAGTGGTGCCTTTGGGCAAGGTTGCGGAAACGTCAGCCAGCTACGATACTATGTCACCACAGCAGTTGGAAAAAGAGATCAGCAGGCTGGAAGGGCAAATGTACAAGCACGCTCAGGATCTTGAGTTTGAGCTGGCAGCAGAGAAGCGTGATCACATTGAGCAGTTGCGTCAACAGTTTATCGTCAACAGCTAAAAAAAAAGGTTCATCGCGGATTAGCGGGAACTTAAAACAAAAACGGTAGTAAGTGATAAGGTTACATCGCCAAACACAACCTTACACAAACTACCGTTTTCATGCCGAATCATACTTTCCTATCATCGTTCTGGGAAGGCTTTCATGTCGTAAAGTCTGTACAAACGTCTTCTCTCATCACGATTACTCTCCAACCCAGCACAACTGCTCGATGTTCATGTGGGCAACATGTTCAAGCCATACATGATTATCAGTGGCGCACGATTAAGGAAGCGATGATTCTCGGCGTACCCGTCGAGCTATCCCTACAAACAAGGCGTATCAAGTGCCCTGACTGCGGTATCAAAACCGAATCTATTTCTTGGCTTGAACCTTTTGCTCGCCTGACTAACCGCTTAAGAAGTTACATTGAGCAGTTGTTGCCTCTTCTTCCTATCAAACATATTGCCCAGATGACGGGGGTTCATTGGCATACGATTAAGGCGATAGATAAGCGTCGGCTGCAACATGTGGTGCCAGAGGTTAACTGGGCAGAGCTGAGACAACTGGTCATGGATGAGTTTGCTCTCTTCAAGGGACATCGTTATGCCACTGTTATCGCGGATGCTAAGACGCATCAAGTGCTTTGGATAGGCGTCGGACGCAGCCGAAAAGATATCCGTCCCTTCTTTGAATTACTCGGTGAGCATAGCCAGAACATAGAAGCGGTTGCAATGGATATGAATACGGCTTTCGACTTTGAAGTGCAGCAACATTGTCCTAACGCCCGCATTGTGTACGACTTATTCCACGTGGTCGCCAAATTTGGCCGGGAAGTGATGGATAGAGTCAGAGTTGACCAAGCTAATCAACTCAAACAGGACAAGAAAACGCGCCAATGGGTGAAACGTTCACGCTGGGTTCTCCTCAAAAACAGAGCTAATTTAGACGGTAAGCAGGAGAGCTATCTGAGTGAGATACTGAGCATGAACAAGGACTTAATGGTGACGTATTTACTTGGCTCTCAGCTTAAAGAGTTATGGAGGTGCCAGTCGGAAAGAGAAGCGGAAGACTTATGGGACGTATGGTGGGAGCAAGTTCAAGAAAGCGGGATCAAGCCGCTTATGGACTTCGCGAGAAAGCTCAAACCGTATCTTCATGGCATCGTTGCTTCTGCAAGCTACCCACTCAATACCTGTACGCTCGAAGGGATAAACAACAAGATAAAGTTAATCAAACGAATGGGCTACGGTTACCGAGATATCGATTACTTTTTTTTAAAGATAAAAGCGGCTTTCCCCGGAAAGCCGCGATGAACCAAAAAAAAGCCAATAGTAATCGTCTATTGGCTGTTATATCGTGAATATCGTATTCACTAACAACGTCAGTTGGCTAGGTGACCCTTGCGGGTCATACAGATTTAAGCATTTTGTATGCCAGCGTTACAAAAGCGGTTAAGTGGCGGAATGTTGACCTTATTTTAGCTGTTCATCTGCCTTTTGTTTGCAAAATGCAATTTCAAATGCAATTATTAAGCAAAATGCAAAAATAAATGGCTAGGTTATGCAACTTAATGATATACATCAAAAGTCGAAGTATTTGCTGATGGTCGAAGACACGGCTTCGGTCGCGGCGCTGTATCGTTCTTATCTGACTCCTCTGGAGATCGATATCAATATTGTCGGTACCGGGCGTGACGCGATCGAAAGTATCGAGAAACGGACTCCGGATCTGATCCTGCTCGATTTACGCCTGCCAGATATGACGGGTATGGATGTGCTGCACGAAGTGAAGAAGCAATCGCCGGATGTCCCGGTGATTTTCATGACAGCGCACGGCTCTATCGATACCGCAGTGGAAGCGATGCGCCACGGTGCTCAGGATTTCCTTATCAAACCGTGTGAAGCGGACCGTTTGCGTGTCACAGTAAATAATGCGATCCGCAAGGCCAGCAAGCTTAAAAATGACACCGACAGCACCAATCAGAACTACCAGGGCTTCATCGGCAGCAGTCACAATATGCAAGCGGTCTATCGCACGATTGACTCGGCTGCGAGCAGTAAAGCCAGTATCTTTATCACCGGTGAAAGCGGTACAGGTAAAGAAGTGTGTGCCGAAGCCATCCATGCCGCCAGCAAGCGCGGTGACAAGCCGTTCATCGCGATTAACTGTGCTGCGATTCCAAAAGACTTGATCGAAAGTGAGTTGTTCGGCCACGTAAAAGGTGCCTTTACCGGTGCTGCCACCGATCGTCAGGGTGCGGCTGAACTGGCAGACGGCGGCACTCTGTTTTTGGATGAATTGTGTGAAATGGATCTGGACTTACAGACCAAGCTGTTGCGCTTTATCCAGACCGGTACCTTTCAGAAAGTCGGTTCATCGAAAATGAAGAGTGTGGATGTCCGTTTTGTCTGTGCAACCAACCGCGACCCCTGGAAAGAGGTGCAGGAAGGACGTTTTCGTGAAGACTTATACTACCGTTTGTACGTGATTCCGCTCCATTTACCGCCACTGCGTGAGCGTGGTGACGATGTGATTGAAATTGCTTATTCCCTGCTGGGCTACATGTCTAAAGAAGAAGGCAAAGGCTTTGTCCGCCTGGCTCCGGGGGTGGTCGAACGGTTCAGAAAGTACGAGTGGCCGGGCAATGTGCGCCAGCTGCAGAACGTGCTGCGTAATGTGGTGGTATTGAATGAAGGCAGTGAGATCGCGCTTGAAATGCTGCCACCGCCGCTGAGTCAGCCGATTGAATCGGAAAATATCTTGCCAAATGTTGGTCAGGGTCGCATTTCTGTGCATGAAATTTTCCCATTATGGATGACAGAGAAACAGGCGATTGAAAACGCTATCGAAGCGTGTGATGGTAATATTCCGCGTGCGGCGGGTTATTTGGATGTTAGTCCATCGACCATTTATCGTAAGCTGCAGACCTGGAACGAAAAAGAACAAGAAAAGGAAAATGAAAAGTAGGTCTATATGGAAGTGTTGAATCAAACTAAGGTAGACAGTCTGGCGCGGGAGATCGGTGAAGAGAATGTGCCGGTTTTGGTCGAAATTTTTCTTGGTGAACTTGATATGTACCAGCAAAATCTCAGCAGCGATCAGCTGGATGATAAGGTGCAGTACCTGAAAGAGATCAGCCATGCTTTGAAAAGCAGCGCGGCGAGTTTTGGTGCCGAGCTGTTGTGTGCGAAAGCCGCTGAGATCGACAGTCGTGCCAAGTCCGGTGAGGGCATCGATGAAGCGCATGATACCGCCAGTATGATTGAACTGCTTGAGCGTACCCATCAGCGTTATTCACAGCTTGCCTGCTGAAATACACGCTGCGCTAAGGGTGTTGATCTCAGGATGATAATCACGCCTAAACAAGCAGAGCCGCAAATTTGCGGCTCTGCTTGTTTAGCCGGCTATGAATTGCGGCAATGTAGATGCAATGACTTTGGTATCAATGAGTTAATGCAGATCTGCATTTTTGCCAATCCAATCAGTTTCTGCCAGCCTCATTAATCGCTACAACCAATTCAGCTTTAGGCTATTAACTCAGCGGCATTAATGCCAGTTGTTCTTCGATAGCTTGGCGTAGTTTAAGCCGGTCATGGCGCCAGTCACGGTTGGGTGAGGCCAGATCACGGGTCACGCAGTTCCAGGCATCGGTTAAAGGTGCCTGATGCGGTTTACCACCTAAAACGACATCGATACGCCGCCCCTGACAGGCTCGCTCGCACCAGCTCAGTTTTTGTTCCAGTGACATGCGTCCTGCCGGGCCATATTCCGGCGACAGATTCTCGACAAAAATCAGTTTGGCCGACGTGTTGTTTTCAATGGCCTGACCGATTTCCGGCAACAGCAATGGTGGCATGATACTGGTCAGGAAACTGCCTGGACCGAGGATAATGGCGTCGGCTTGTTCTATCGCGCTGACTCCTTCCCGGGTCGCTGGTACTGCTGGCGTCAGGTCGAGACGCTTTAGATCCTGCTCCATCTCATCAACGCTGGTCTCACCGGTAACCCATAGGCCATCAACGGACAAGGCTTTGAGATCAGAAGGATGCTCTGACATAGGGACGATATTGACATCAACTTTCAACATGGTCCGAATCAGGTTGATGGCTTCCAACGGTCTGACCGAGAGGTTATCGAGGGCGGTTAGCATCAGGTTCCCCAGATTGTGGCCGTCGAGTTCGCCTGAGCCTTTAAAGCGATATTCGAACATCATCGAGCTGATAGACGGTTCGGTAATCAACTGATTGATACAGTTGCGGGTATCACCCCAGGCAATACCGCCCTGACAATCCCGGATGCGTCCGGTTGAGCCGCCGTTGTCGGTTGTGGTCACAATACCGGTTGCGTTTGAGCCAAATATTTTCAACGCAGCCAACATGCGTCCTAAGCCGTGCCCGCCACCGATAGCGACCACTTTTTTATTCTTGTAAAGCGTCATTGTATTCTGCTGTTCGTATTTAGTATTACAACCCAAGACAATGTAGAGCAAAGGCCGCCCTACGGATACTTATTTCGGGGTAATTTGCGCCCCGGATAAGTTTTTTTTCCACCGAGGGTGGAATCACTTATACTTTTTAAGTATTTTACCAATATGCTGCTATTGAGCGCTTTTTAGCTGTTTCTCTTTAGTTGCCATAACTCCGAGCTTAGTTCAGCTAAGTCTGCTATATATCAAAAATATGTCAGATAAGCTGTCTCGGCCAGTGACTTCGTGTCACAAGGGCATAGTTAGAAATGACGTTGCCTCCCGTGTTTGGAAAGGTGTATCGTGGCGCAACAATTCGAAGATAGATTTCAACGCAAGTTCTATTACTTGCGCTTGTCGGTTACAGATGTCTGTAACTTTAAATGTACGTACTGTTTACCTGACGGCTATCATCCGTCGGGCAATAAAAACTCCTCTTTTTTAACTCTGCCAGAGATCGAACGTGTGGTGAGCGCGTTTGCTGAATGCGGGACTTCTAAAGTCCGTATTACCGGCGGAGAGCCTAGTCTGCGTAAAGATTTTACCGATATTATTCATGCCGTCGCATCAACGTCCGGTATCGAGAAGGTCGCGACCACTACCAACGGTTACCGTATGGCCAACAATGTGGCGCAATGGAAAGAAGCAGGGCTGACCCATATTAATGTCAGTCTTGATAGCCTGGATCCGCGTATGTTTCACCAGATCACCGGCGAAAACCGCTTTCATCAGGTGATGCAAGGGATCGAACGCGCCTTTGAGGTGGGCTATGAACAGGTTAAAGTCAATGTGGTGCTGATGAAAGATCTCAACACTCAGGACATGCCTAAGTTTCTGGACTGGATTCGCCATCGTCCAATTCAATTGCGTTTTATTGAGTTGATGCAGACCGGTGAGATGGATGATCTGTTCAACAAACATCATGTATCCGGCACGGCCATTCGTAATCAGTTGATCGCTGATGGCTGGATTTTGAAGGCGCGCGCCAACAATGACGGCCCGGCTCAGGTGTTTGTCCATGCGGATTATCAGGGCGAGATTGGTTTAATCATGCCGTATGAGAAAAACTTCTGTACCAGCTGTAACCGGTTGCGTATTTCTGCGCTGGGTAAGCTGCACTTATGTCTGTTTGGTGAGCATGGCGTCGAGCTGCGTGACCTTTTACAACAGGACGAGCAGAAGAATGAGCTGATTGAACGTATTCAGTCCCAGTTGCAAACCAAATCGGTCAGCCATTTTCTGCATGACGGAAATCCGGGCATGACGCCTCATCTCGCTTCTATCGGCGGCTAAACGGCCGACGGTGAGCGGTTCAAAAGCACAAATTTATGATGGCCTTGCCGACAAGGCTAAATTTCATTCAAAGCTTAATGTCATTACAAAGAACTGAAAGGTGAACAAATGGGTCACGCAGAAAACAAATTTCAAGCGGCTAACATTGCCGTCCTGACCGTATCAGATACTCGTACTGAAGAGACAGATACCTCGGGCCGCTATCTGGCGGAACAACTGCAGGAAGCCGGACACAAACTGGCGGATAAACAGATCGTGATTGATGATATGTACAAGATCCGTGCGATTGTTTCCCAATGGATTGCGGATGAAAATGTGCAGGCAGTAATGATTACCGGCGGTACCGGTTTTACCTCGCGCGACAGCACTCCGGAAGCGCTTAAGCCACTGTTTGATAAAGAAGTGGAGGGGTTTGGTGAGCTGTTCCGTATGGTTTCTTATGAGGAAATCGGCACCTCGACGATTCAGTCGCGCGCGCTGGCAGGCTTTGCTAACCACACAGTAATTTTTGCAATGCCTGGCTCGACCGGCGCCTGCCGTACCGGTTGGACCAAGATTATCCGCCAGCAAATGGATGCCAGCCATCGTCCGTGTAACTTCATGCCACACTTGTCAGTGTAAGGGGGAGGCGGATGAACCAGTTTACTCATATCAATGCTTCCGGTGAGGCCAACATGGTCGACGTGTCAGGCAAAACGGACACTGTACGCGAAGCTCGTGCCGAAGCCTTTGTACGCATGGCACCCGAAACCCTGCAGCTGATTGTTTCGGGCCAGCACCATAAAGGTGACGTGTTTGCCACGGCGCGTATTGCCGGTATTCAGGCCGCGAAGAAGACCTGGGAGCTGATCCCGCTGTGCCACCCTCTGCTGCTGTCGAAAGTTGAAGTACAACTGGAGGCGATAGAAGCTGACAACCTGGTCCGGATTGAATCGGTGTGCAAACTGGCGGGTAAAACTGGCGTGGAAATGGAAGCGCTGACGGCGGCATCTGTGGCTGCGTTGACCATTTACGATATGTGCAAAGCGGTACAGAAAGATATTGTGATTGAACAGGTCCGTTTGCTGGAAAAAACCGGCGGTAAATCCGGGCACTTTAAGGTGGATGCATGATTAAAGTTCTGTTTTTTGCTCAAACGCGCGAGCTGGTGGACTGTGACAGTCTGACCGTTGAGGGGGCATTTGAAACAGTTGAAGCGTTACGTGCCCATCTGGCGGCCCAGCCAGGTAAATGGGAGCTGGCGTTACAACCAGGCAAGCTTTTAGCGGCAGTCAATCAATCGATTGTGGCGCTCGATTCAGCTCTGCAAGACGGTGATGAAGTGGCGTTTTTCCCGCCGGTGACTGGGGGCTGAAATGGATAACCGAGTTTCCGTACAGCACGACGATTTTTCAGTGGCGCACGAGTATGCGGTATTGGCTGAGGGTACACAAGCTGGTGCGGTGGTGACCTTCATCGGTAAAGTACGTGATATGAATCTGGGCGACAATGTGACCGGTCTGCATCTGGAGCATTATCCCGGGATGACGGAAAAAGCCTTGCTGGAAATCTGCGACGAGGCGCAAAGTCGCTGGCCACTGCTGCAGTTGCGTGTCATTCACCGGGTTGGCGAGCTCGATATCGGCGATCAAATCGTTTTTGTTGGTGTGAGCAGTGCCCATCGCGGTGCGGCTTTTGAGGCATGTGAGTTTGTGATGGACTACCTCAAAACCAAAGCGCCGTTCTGGAAAAAAGAACGCACGACCGACAGCACGCGTTGGGTTGAGTCACGAGATTCGGATAATAAAGCCGCACAACGCTGGCAAAAATGAGCCCGATTTATTTCGCGTAAACAGAGATTGTCCTTAAACGGCTATATTTTTCTTAAGCGGATGACAATTTAACGGCGACAATGTTGACTTGGAAAGCGGCAGAGAGGCAGAACTCTCTGCCGCTTTTGTTTTGCCTACTGATTATCTCTGTTTGCTTTAGCTGTTGTTATTATTTGGGTTTATGCATCTCCATGATCTCTTTTCAGCCTGCGTTCTGAGTTGATTGGAAAAAACTATCAACAAAATTGACAGTTTCCATTTAGTAAAATCAAGAAATTAGTCAACACTTAACCTATAAGTAGCTTTAGGGAGCGGTGTGCTAAGGAGACAGACATGGATTCGCTAAAAGTAAGAGACTATATGACTAAAAAAGCGGTGACATTTAGACCTGAAATGTCATTAACCGCAGCGCTGGATAGGGTAATCCATTCGAACCATTTGGGTGGGCCTGTGATTGATGACAGGGAGCGGGTGATAGGCTTTTTGTCCGAACAAGACTTACTGGAAAAGCTGATTAAAGTCAGCTACCACTGTCAGGATACGCATATTGTCAGCGACTGCATGCATGAAGAAGTCCTCTCAGTTTCGCCGGAAATGTCGATCATCGAACTGGCGCAGATGATGAAAGTGGGTAAACCGAAAGTCTATCCGGTTGTCGACGATAATAAGTTGGTTGGTATCATAACCCGACGGGATGTGCTGTTGGCAATTGGCAAAAATCTCACGACCTGCTTCAAGCATCCGGTATAACGATTACGCTGAGCCAGCGCTGCTGGTGGTCAGTCAATGCTGTTAAACAGTCTGCGGGTACCACGGTGCCCGTTTTTTGTCCCTGTTACGCTCGTGCTTATTAGCTATCTTTCTCGTGCTTAATAACTATCTTTCTCATGCTTATTAGTTATCTTTCTCGTGCCTATTCACCATCTCCCTCGTGCTTTTTAAGCATCGTCTTTATGTTTTGTCATCATCGTTTTTTTTACCAGAAAGGCTTGACCCTGGAGTTAGCTCCAAGGTGTATGCTGTTAGCAAATGTCGCTTTCCATCTATTGTTGATACTGCCGTTTAAAGTACGGCAAAGCTGCATGCGGTAAAGGTGTGCAGCAGCAATGCCAGCCGGAAAGAGACAGCGACCTGATAGCCGATAAGAGGAGACCAACATGAGCCTGTCACATCAGGGTTGCGGCGCATCGCATTCCAAAGATCCCAATCCTGCTACATCTAAATTGGCAACGTCTTGCTGCTTTGAGCATCATTGTTCTCAGCCACAGAGTGCTGATTCGCAGAGCCAGAGCCGAGAGTCACAAAGCGATGAGTCTCAAAGCGGTGAGTCACAGGGTGAAAGCAATCACGCCCAACAGCAAGATCACCACGGCTGTTGTGAGCACTCACATCATGATGAAACACAGCCAAAAGTGGCCGAGGATCAGGCAACAACCGCGCATCACAGTAACTACCGTCAAAGCTGGCAGGTCGAAGGGATGGATTGCCCGTCCTGTGCCCGCAAAATCGAAAATGCGGTTGGTCAGTTAGCCGATATTGTCGATGTAAGAGTGCTGTTTGCCACTGAAAAGCTGGTGGTGCAGTTTAATGATGCGGCGACCGCTCAGGCGATTGAGCAAACCGTGATCAAGACCGGATTTGATATCCGCAGCAGCGGTCAAAGTCAGTCTGCCGCTGCAGATAAACCGACGAATACCTGGCTGCAGCCGGACACGGGCCGCATCGTCATGTTGGTGCTGATGATGTTGATTGCTGCTGGGGTGCAGTGGTGGCAGCCTGAGACGGGAGGCTGGTTGTTTGCCGCGACCTGCTTGGTGGGATTAGTGCCGATTGCGACCAAAGCATGGCGGCTGATGCGCAGCGGTACCCCCTTTGCGATTGAAACCCTGATGACAGTGGCGGCATTAGGTGCGTTGTATCTGGGCGAGACTGCTGAAGCGGCGATGGTATTGCTGCTATTTTTAATTGGTGAGCGACTGGAAGGTTTTGCCGCATCACGTGCCCGCAGTGGTGTGCAGGCGTTAATGGCTCTGGTGCCGGAAACAGCCGTTTGTCTCCGCTCAGGGCAACGTGTCGAAGTGGCGGTCTCTGAATTGCGCCCGGGTGATCGGGTGGAAGTGGCACCGGGCGGGCGTCTACCGGCTGATGGTCAGCTGATGAATACGGCGGCCAGTATTGATGAAAGCGCTCTGACCGGAGAGCCAATGCCAGTGGAACATATCGCCGGAGATGCGTTAGCGGCGGGTTCTGTGGTGGTCGATCGGGTAATCGAGATGACCATCACATCCAGTCCCGGTGACAATGCCATTGACCGCATCCTGCATTTGATCGAAGAGGCGGAATCGCATAAAGCGCCGGTGGCTCGTTTTATGGATTCATTCAGCCGCTGGTATACACCGTTAATGATGGCAGTGGCGCTTTTGGTGGTACTGGTTCCGCCGCTGATGTTTGCCCAGCCGTGGGACACCTGGATTTATCGCGGCCTGGCTATGCTGCTCATCGCCTGTCCTTGTGCTTTAGTAATTTCGACACCGGCGGCCATTACTTCCGGATTGGCAGCCGCCGCTTCCCGCGGTGCTTTAATCAAAGGCGGTGCGGCATTGGAGCGCCTGGGCCGGGTAGAAGCTGTGGCATTTGATAAGACCGGCACACTGACTCAGGGGAAACCGCAAGTGACGGATGTGGTGCCTGTGCAGGACTGGAGCCCCGAGGCTTTGTTGCGCTGTGTCGCGGCGATCGAGATCGGATCCAGACATCCGCTGGCGATTTCAGTGGTGCAAGAAGCTGAACGACGTCACATTTCTGTGCCGCATGCCACTGATAAACAAGTGCAAGTTGGCCGCGGAGTCAGCGGTGAACTCGGCGGTCACCATTATCAGATTCTCGCACCGGCTTATCTCGACCAAGTCGCAGGGGCGGACCTGCAGGAAAATATCCGCCAGCTAGAAGCGCAGGGCAAGACAGTGGTTGTGGTGTTGCAGGACAAGCAGACTATCGGGCTGATCGCCTGGCAGGATGCTTTGCGCAAAGATGCATGCCGGGCGATAGGTGAATTGCAGGCACTCGGTATTCGTACCACGATGCTGACTGGTGATAATGCAATCAGTGCGGCGGCGATTGCCGAAAAACTTAATATTGAGTTCGCGGCGGGTTTGCTGCCACAGGATAAAGTCTCGCATGTTGCCCGGCTGGCAAACAGTCGGCGGGTCGCTATGGTTGGGGACGGAATCAATGATGCGCCGGCGATGAAGGCAGCCCATATTGGTATCGCGATGGGCGGTGGGACAGATGTTGCACTGGAGACGGCGGATGCGGCGCTTACCCATAACCGTCTCACGGAACTGGCTGGGATGATTAAGCTGTCACGCGCGGTGATGGATAATATCACTCAGAATGTCACTCTGGCGCTGGGTTTAAAGGGGCTGTTTTTGGTGACCAGTCTGTTTGGTGTTACCGGATTGTGGGTCGCAGTACTGGCAGACAGTGGTGCAACGGCATTGGTCACCCTGAATGCACTGCGTTTACTCAAGTTTAAACAGTAATTCATCCGCGGGTTTCTGGCCGTGCCAAAGCTGGTCTGGCAATGGTCTATACTTGGCGGGACAGAAAGTCGGTGGCTGGTGTGATTGTTCTGAACTGGTGCTTATTTGTACCTAAATTACGGTTATGTGTGATCTTTATCTCTTTATTGTGAAAATGAAGGTGTTCGTATTCATTGTATTGTGATTTTAGTCACTCATTGTCGCCAGTGAGTCGGCTAAAGTGGCTCTGTACCCAACTATACCTATGCGCTGAATAAGCCACAATCTAGGAGAAACTTATGTCTCAAGCTGTGTTCCACCTTGGTGTTACTCAAGAAGATCTGAATGGTGCAACTCTGGCGATCATCCCTGGTGATCCTGCCCGTGTACAAAAAATTGCAGACCTGATGGAAAACCATGTGTTTCTCGCCAGCCAACGTGAATACACCCTGTATCGTGCAGAGCTTGATGGCCAGCCGGTTGTGGTTTGTTCTACTGGTATCGGTGGTCCTTCGACCTCGATTGCGGTTGAAGAGTTAGCGCAGCTTGGCGTGCGTTCTTTCCTGCGTGTCGGTACCACAGGGGCGATTCAACCCCATGTTAATGTCGGTGATATGATCGTGACCACAGGTTCAGTGCGCCTGGATGGTGCCAGCCTGCACTTCGCGCCGATGGAATTCCCGGCAGTCCCGGACTTTGCTGTCGCGACGGCGATGAAACAGGCGGCTGAAGAGAGTGGCGCTACAGTGCATATGGGCGTGACCGCATCGAGCGATACCTTCTACCCGGGTCAGGAGCGTTACGATACCTTTACCGGTCGCGTTGTTCGCCGTTTCCAGGGCTCGATGAAAGAGTGGCAGGAGATGGGGGTGCTTAACTTTGAGATGGAATCAGCGACTCTGCTGACCATGTGTGCCAGCTCAGGCCTCAAAGCCGGTTGTGTGGCCGGGGTTATTATCAACCGTACTCAACAAGAGATTCCTGATCATGCGACGCTGAAAGAGACAGAAGCTCGTTCGATCAAAGTTGTGGTCGAAGCGGCGCGCAAGATGCTGAGCTGATTGTGACCGATACGATGAAAAGGAAAAGCGCCTGCAAGGGCGCTTTTTTTATGCCAAATGAACGTGTTAGTGGTTATTATCTTTGCTGACTCTACCATCTATTTTACTTTATTAATCAACAGACTATGCAATCACCAGCTTGGGAAGCGGTATGTACAGGCTCTCGGTCAGCTCGGCCAGCATATGGTCATACACATGCGCGATGCTGAGTGACACGTCGGAGGTCAGCTGATAGAGACGTTCTGCATCAATTTCATAGGATGGATTGTCATGCAGTTCGGACAGGGTGTGCATCGCTTTTGAACACGCAGGTGCGGCGATAGAGAGTGGACTAATCAGCGCCAGCTGATTGAGTTTACGTCGTACCACATCGCAGTAATGCTGCATGCGGGCACGCCCCTCGGTGCTATGCATATCCTCGATAGAGATGCGCAGCTGAGTCAGTGCTTCCATGGTATCAATCACTTGCTGCCAGTTCATGTGGTATTCGTCACTCAGATCTTCGCGGTTGGATTCAACCAGCCAGGCTAGCATCACCTCATCCATCAGGAACATACAGTGACGAATCGCTTTACCATGTACCATCTGGTTGCGGGCTATGTTGCGATCGGACCACTCTTTCATCAGCGTTTTCAACTTCAACTGTAAAATGCGGTACATAGGTTTGTTGTCGAAGTGTGCGATAGCAATAAGATGGTTAGATTTCTCATGGATTAGATCATGCAGATGATTCAGTTCGGTCTCTCGGTGCTCACCAAACATCAGCGCATGATGAGTCGCACTGCGATGTTGGCGGCAGAGGTAGAGCACCTGGCGCAGATCAACCAGCAGCTCGTATTTACGTTGTAGGGTTGACTCTCTTTGTTTGGCAAAGAAAAACATCAGGCCTAAAATCCCGATAGAAATCAGCATTGATATTAAGACAAACATAACCAACTCCTTGTTACTGTTTCTGTACCTAAACCAGTGCAGGGTTGATGCCAATTTTTTATTTCTTTAAAATCAACGAATTAACAAGTTTTTAAACTTTATTTTGCACTAAATGTGTGCACGATGAACTAAAAATGTGAGCGGGTTCAATAAAAAAACTCCCACCTCAACAGAGAGTGGGAGTTCTTCAATTAAATGTTCTTACAGAACAGCTGGTTACATTACGCGCATGCCAGGTTGAGCACCTTCATGCGGCTCCAGGATCCACAGTTCGCTGCCACCAGGGCCAGCGGCCAGAATCATGCCCTCTGACATACCGAATTTCATCTTACGAGGTTTCAGGTTGGCAACGACAACCGTGTATTTACCGACCAGATCTTCCGGGTTGTAAGCGGCTTTGATACCCGAGAATACCTGACGCATTTCGCCGCCGATATCGAGTTGGAACTTCAGCAGTTTATCCGCTTTTGGCACCGATTCGCATGACACGATTTTCGCAATACGCAGATCCACTTTGGCGAAATCATCAAATTCGATTTCATCAGCAATCGGGTCTTTGCTCAGCTCGGTTTGCTCAGATTTTGGCGCATTGGCTTCTGCGGCGGCTTTCTCGGCTGCAGCTTCTTCTTTCGACGTTTCAATCATGGCTTCGATGTGCTTTGGATCAATACGATTAAACAGAGCTTTAAAAGCACTGATATCGTGGTTGGTCAGCGGCTGTGCAACGCCATCCCAGGTCAGTTCCTGATTGAGGAAGGCTTCAGAACGAGCGGCCAGGCCAGGCATCACTGGCTTGAGGTAAGTCAACAACACGCGGAACAGGTTGATACCGACAGTACAGATGTCCTGCAGTGCCTGATCCTGACCTTCTTGCTTGGCGACAACCCAAGGCGCTTTTTCATCCACATACTGGTTGGCTTTATCCGCTAAGGCCGTGATTTCACGAATCGCACGACCAAATTCGCGCGCTTCGTACAGCTCTGCGATGCGATCCGCAGCTGCAACGAATTCGTTGTACAGCTCAGGTTCTGCAAACTCAGCCGACAGTTTGCCGTCAAAACGCTTGGTGATGAAACCTGCGTTACGTGATGCCAGGTTCACGATCTTGTTGACGACATCAGCGTTGACACGCTGGGTGAAGTCTTCCAGATTCAGGTCGAGGTCATCGATACGGCTGTTGAGCTTAGCGGCGTAGTAGTAACGCAGACATTCTGGATCCAGATGCTTCAGGTAAGTGCTGGCTTTAACGAACGTGCCTTTTGATTTCGACATTTTCGCGCCGTTCACGGTCACGTAACCGTGCACAAAGACGTTGTTTGGCTTACGGTAGCCGCTGCCGTCCAGCATGGCCGGCCAGAACAGGCTGTGGAAGTAAACAATGTCTTTACCGATGAAGTGGTACAGCTCAGTCTGGCTGTCTTTATTCCAGTATTCATCGAAATCCAGGTCATCACGTTTATTACACAGGTTCTTAAACGAGCCCATGTAGCCAATCGGAGCATCCAGCCATACGTAGAAGAACTTGTTCTTCTCGCCAGGAATTTCAAAGCCAAAGTAAGGTGCATCGCGGGAGATATCCCACTGTTGCAGACCTGACTCAAACCACTCCTGCATCTTGTTGGCGGTTTCTGACTGCAGTGAGCCAGAACGAGTCCACTCTTTCAGCATGCTCTCGAACTGAGGCAGGTCGAAGAAAAAGTGCTCAGAATCTTTCATGACCGGCGTGGCGCCAGAGACGGCAGAACGCGGGTTGATCAGCTCTGTCGGGCTGTAAGTCTCGCCACAGGCGTCACAGTTATCGCCGTACTGGTCTTCTGATTTACATTTCGGACAGGTGCCCTTAACGAAACGGTCCGGCAGGAACATCTCTTTTTCAGGGTCAAACAATTGAGAGATGGTACGGCTGGAAATAAAACCGTTCTTTTTCAGCTCCAGGTAGATATGAGAAGCCAGTTCACGGTTCTCTTCACTGTGTGTGCTGTGGTAGTTATCAAAGCTGATGTCAAAACCAGCGAAATCTTTCTGATGCTCTTCACTGACCGCGGCAATCATCTCTTCCGGAGTCATACCCATCTGTTGCGCTTTAAGCATGATCGGCGTGCCGTGAGCATCGTCAGCACAGATGAAGTTTACAATGTTGCCACGCAGGCGTTGGTAACGAACCCAAATATCCGCTTGGATATGCTCAAGCATATGACCTAAGTGGATCGAACCGTTAGCGTACGGAAGGGCACAAGTTACCAGCATTTTCCTGGCAGGAAAGTTTCTTGGTTCAGTTGCCATACTTAATTATTCGCTTTGTTTGATAGGTATTTAATGTGATGGACAATATTACCTGATGACGCCCTGTACGCCAAGGTATGAATGGTGCCGAGGCGGGCAAAGGTTGTGCTCAGTATTACCGTGCGGACGTCGCAGGTTGTCAGTGTCGGGTCGGGGCTGGAGCTGAGCGTTTATTGAGTTTGGGATAAAAAGAAACCTTTGATATACAAAGGCTGATGCTCTTTTGGTGATCAAGCCAATGCCCTGACTGTTTGTGGGTTCTGCTTAAGGCGGGAGAGTGATAGCATGATGCGAAAAGGAGGGCTTATGCTTACGTTTACGTCCAAACAGGACTTTTGTGCCTGGTTATCTCAGTTTCAACATCCGAATTTAACGCCAGACTGGGCCGCTGCGCCGGGTCTGGTGACCGTTGCTGCGTCGGGTCAGTTTAAGATTGAACTGCCGTTTGCGGCGCATTCCGTGGTGCAAGAGCTCAAAGCATGGATTGCTGAGCAGCAAGCTTCAGGCCAGGTGGCCGGGTTTGCGTACGATGTGGTGGTTAAGCCGAAAGCGATGCAGACTAAAGTCGCGAACCCGATCAAAGGGGTTAAAAACGTGATTGCAGTGACCTCGGCCAAAGGCGGAGTCGGTAAGTCGACCACGGCGGCGAACCTGGCGCTGGCTATTGCGGCTTGCGGCGCGAAAGTTGGTCTGCTGGATGCGGATATTTACGGCCCTTCGGTGCCGATGATGTTTGCCCAGCTGAATGCTAAGCCCCAAGTGCGCGATAACAAGTGGATGCAACCGGTCATGGCGCATGGGATCGCAACCCAGTCGATTGGCTATCTGGTGGATCAGTCTGACGCTACTATCTGGCGCGGACCGATGGCCTCCAAAGCACTGGCGCAGCTGCTAAATGAGACCGAATGGCCGGATCTGGATTATCTGGTCATCGACATGCCGCCGGGTACCGGTGATATCCAATTGACTCTCGCGCAGCAGATCCCGGTAACCGGCGCGGTGATCGTCACCACCCCTCAAGATCTCGCTTTGGCGGATGCGCGTAAAGGGGCAGCGATGTTCGACAAAGTCGAAGTACCTGTGGTCGGCCTGGTCGAGAACATGAGTTACCACATCTGCAGTCACTGTGGTGGTAAAGAGCATATTTTCGGTGTCGGCGGCGCGCAGACGCTGGCCAGTGAGTACGGCTTGTCACTCTTGGCGCAGGTGCCATTGCATTTGCACGTACGTGAAGATATCGATGCCGGTAAACCGACCGTCGTCGCGCGTCCGGATAGTGAACATAGCGCGATTTATCTCGATTTGGCAGAGCGAATTTGCGCCAGTTTGTATTGGCACGGCAGCGCCAAACCTGACCCGATCAGCTTCACGGTAGTCGATTGATGTAGATCACATTATTTTGCAGAGCGAATGTAATCGTTTGCTCTGCACTAATATTGTTCAATCCTGAAAATTACTGACATTTTGATCCAATACAAACTGGTATCTACCCTGTGAACTCCCTATAATCAGGCGGTTTACCCAAGTTTCCTCTTCTATTTGTATCGAGTGCACAACCATGTCTGATAATAATCAATGCGTCATCGTCGGTATCGCGGGCGCCTCTGCTTCTGGAAAAAGTCTGATCGCCAGAACGATTTATAACGAGCTGAGTGCGAAAGTAGGCGACCATCAAATCGGTGTGATCACGGAAGATTGCTATTATAAAGACCAAAGCCATCTGAGCATGGAAGAGCGTGTCAAAACCAACTACGACCATCCGAATGCGCTGGATCATGATCTGCTGTGTGAGCATTTGCAGCAACTGACCCGTGGTGAAGCGGTTGAAGTACCAGAATACAGCTACACAGAACATACCCGCACGGCAAAAACGACTCCTCTGACGCCAAAGAAGGTGATCATTTTGGAAGGTATCCTGCTGCTGACGGATCCTCGTCTGCGTGATCTGATGCACGCCAGCATCTTTATGGATACGCCGCTCGATATCTGTCTGCTGCGTCGGGTAAAACGTGACGTTGAAGAGCGTGGCCGTACCATGGACTCCGTGCTTTCTCAGTACCAGAAGACAGTGCGTCCTATGTTCATGCAGTTTATTGAACCGTCCAAGCAGTACGCCGACATCATCGTGCCTCGTGGCGGTAAAAACCGCATTGCTATCGATGTACTGAAAGCGCACATCGCAAAGTTGCTAAAATCGTAAATTTAACCGATGCTTAGCAATAGCGTTCTTTATTTCTGATAAGTTTAGTGGCACTTTAAGTGCCACTTTCTTTATCCGTAATACGAGTTTACTTGTTTTACCACATTTATCCGTCATACAAGGAAACAAACAGATGAAAAAACTGTTCCTGGTAGTAGGGGTGTTAGTTGTCGTCGTGCTAGGGGCGATCGCAGCACTGGTCACACTGGTCAATCCAAACCAGTTTAAGCCACTTTTGGTTGAGCAAACCAAAAAACAGACCGGCCTTGATCTGGTGATCGAAGGTGACATCGGTTGGCAGTTTTTCCCGGCTATCGGCTTTGAGCTGGGCAAAACGGAGCTCAAGAATCCTCAGGGCTTTAGCAGCCCGAATTTATTCAAAGTAGACAGTGTCGGCATCGACGTCTCTGTTATGCCGTTGCTCGATAAACAACTGCATATCGGCAATATTCGTCTTGATGGGGCCGAAGTTCATCTGGAAACGCTGAAAGATGGTCGCACTAACCTCGATAGCCTGAGTAAAGCGCAGGATGTAGCGTCAAAACAGACGGACGATTCGTCTTCTCAAGCCAATACCGAATCTGCGACACCGAGCGAGCAAGCGTCAACTGAGCAGGCGTGGAGCATTAACCTGGCTGGCGTTTCGGTCAACAACGCGCTGTTGGAAATCCAGGATCAGCAGGCCGGCACCATGACCAAGCTGTATGATGTTCAGCTTGCCGTGTCAGAATTTGCTGCCGATACCTGGACCAGCGTGGATTTCTCCGCTAAAGGCAGCATGAACCAGCAACAGTTTGGTGCCAGTGGTCAGGCCGAAATCAAACTGTCACAAGATTTCACACAGTACGCGCTGCGCAACATTAATCTGGACGCCAACTTCAGCGATGCGGCGACTAAGATTGATTCCGCCAAAGTGACGCTGGACACTTTTGAGTTTGATAAAGCCAATAAACTGACTTTCGCGGTCAAAGGCAAAGCAGCGGATATGGATTTGGATGCCAGTGGTGGCGCATCGGTCGAAGTTGATAAAGACATTTCCAAAGTGGCGGTGAATCAACTCGATATGACTGCCAACCTGGAAGGTGCAGCGTTACCGCAGTCACCGATGAAAGTGACTATGCAATCGGATGTGGCGTTTGATATCACCAAGAGCACGCTCAATCTGGTGCTGGAAAAACTGACCGCCAATGCATTGCAGTTCGATGGCAAAGCCAACGTGGTTCTGGGCGATATCGCGAAAGTACGTTTTAACCTGCACAGCCCGGATATCGATCTGGATGAGTTCCTGGGACTGAATCAAAAGGCGGTTGACTCTGATGCAGCGGCGGGTTCAGGGGAGAGTAAACCAGCGGTTGCGAAACAAGCGGAAGCGGAACCGGACTTGTCTGCGCTGAAAACGCTGGATGTTGCCGGTGATATCGTGATCGATAAATTTAAGGCCAGTAATGCCAAGATGCAGAACGTCAAAACCAGTTTTGCCGTCAACCGTGGCATCGTGGATCTTAAGTCCTTCAGTGCCAATCTGTATGAAGGTCGTATCGCGGCGAACGCACGCATCGATGCGCGCCAGTCGCCAGCCTCTTACACGGTCAAAAACAGTGTCAGCGGGGTGAAAGTGCAGCCTCTGCTCAAAGATGTCGCCGATAATGATCGTCTGGAAGGCACCGGTAACATTGAGATGAATCTGCAGGGTAAAAGCCTGACGCCGACCGGTATCAAGCAGAACCTGGCCGGTACCGTCGGGATCAACTTTGCTGACGGTGCGGTTAATGGCATCAACATTGCGCAGATGATCCGCACCAACTACGCACGTTTTAAAGGCGAAGCGGTTGACGAAACCAAAGCGGTGCAGAAAACCGACTTCAGTGCGATGACCGCGACGCTGAAATTGAGCAAGGGTGAAGTGACGACCAATGACCTCAATATGCAATCACCGTTGCTGCGTATTCACGGTGAAGGTAAAGCGAACTACATTCAGGAAACGGTCGATTTTCTGGTGCGCACTTCGATTGTTGGTACGCTGCAGGGACAGGGCGGTAAGAATCTGGATGAACTGCGTGACGTGACCATTCCAATCAATGTCTCAGGGCAGTGGGCTGATCCTAAGTTCCGCTTGGTGTTCGACGATGTGTTGAAGGAAAAAGCCAAGAAAGAAGTGGATCGCGGTCTGGAAAAACTGAACGAGAAACTGGATGAAAAGATCAAAGATGAAAAGACCAAGAAGGCCGTTGATGGCTTACTGAAAGGTCTGTTCAACTGATCAATGACCATTGCGGAAGATAAACAAAGGGGCCGGAATTTCCAGCCCCTTTCTTTTGTAATGAACCGATTTTGTTATGAACCGATTTTGTAACGAACCAATTTTGTAACGAACCAATTTTGTAACGAACCAATTTTGTTATGAACCGGCCCATTGAGATGGGCGACGGTTTACTCTGAGCCGCGCGAGTGCCCGCACAGCTGAACGGTGACCTGCGATTACCAGTCTACGCCTTGTAGTGCTTTGACGCCGGATTCAAAGGCGTGTTTCACGTTTTTTACTTCGGAAACGGTATCGGCCATTTCGATCAGAGTACGGTGCGCGCCACGTCCGGTGATGATCACGGACTGCATGTGCGGACGGTTTTGCAGGGCTTCCACCACTTCGTCCAGTTCGATGTAGCCGTAGTTCACCATGTAGGTCAGCTCGTCAAACAGAACCACATCCAGAGACTCATCCTGCAACATGCGTTTGCATTCCTGCCACACGATTTGTGCAGCCGCAGTATCGCTTTCTTTATTCTGGGTTTCCCAGGTAAAGCCGGTGGCCATGACCTGGAATTCAACGCCCAGTTTTTCCAGCAGGTTGCGTTCGCCGTTGTCCCACGTCCCTTTAATAAACTGGGCAACCGCGCATTTTTTATCATGTCCAACCGCACGCGCGACGGTGCCAAAGCCTGACGTCGATTTACCTTTACCGTTACCGGTGATGATCAGCAGCAGGCCTTTGACTTCCTGAGCCGCTGCAACTCGTGCGTCGACTTTCTCTTTTACTTTCTGCTGGCGTGCCTGATGGCGTTCTTGTTTGATGTCATCGTTGGACATGCGCAATCCTTTTGATTTATTTCATTGATATCGGGATGATAACGTTAAGCGCTATCATCACTATGGCCCATATCATAGCGTAACTCAGGCATGGCAAAAACCAACGATTCGTATGGAGATAGATGAGGCGAGTTGTTGGCTGGTCAGTGCCAGCGTTGAATGCAAGAACAGGCAGGCTAGGCTACCTGTTCTTATCGTCACCAGAGGTGACTTACAGACTTTGGCAACTGACAAAGCCACGTAGTCAACGTCCTCTCTAAATGGCGAGTTTTTTCACGGTCTCAGATACCAAATCGGCATCAACAATGATTTCTTCGATCACTTCCGACACGCTATTTGCCTGTTGCTCACCATGCAACGCTTTGCTGAGCACCACCTTAATCTTGTCATCAATGTGGTTGATAATGGTTGAGTTAGTTTCGATCACTGATGCAATTTCGGTGGTGGATTGTGAGGTGCGAGAAGCCAGTTTACGCACCTCATCGGCGACGACGGCAAAGCCGCGTCCCTGCTCGCCTGCCCGGGCGGCTTCGATGGCCGCATTGAGCGCTAGTAAGTTGGTTTGTCCGGCAATATCGCTGATGGTGGAGACAATCGCTTCAACCAGCTTGGACTGATTATTGAGCTGGTTGATGAGTTCAGTGACCATATCGACCGCTTCATTAATCTGTTTTGAGTTGGCGAGCATCGAGGCGACCGAGTCCTGCCCCTGACGGGCAATGGCGACAGTCTCTTCTGCGATCTGACTGGATTTTTTCGCAGCATCGCGAACGACCATCGCCTGTTCAACCCGCTCGGTAATGTTACTGGCCAGTTTGATGATTTTTACCACTTTGTTCTCATGATTAAAAATCGGGTTATAAGTGGCTTCCAGCCACACAGTCCGGCCATATTTATCTACGCGTTTAAACAGGCCTGACTGGATTTTTCCTGCGCCGAGATCTTTCCAGAAATTGGGGTTTTGGGTGAGAAATTCCTGATCGCAAAACATGCGGTGATGCTGGCCGATGATCTCCTGCCGGTCATACCCCATACAGAGTGAAAAGTTTTTATTGGCATTGAGTATGGTGCCGTCCGGAGTGAAATCTATTACGGCTAACGACTTATCCATGGCTTTGATCAGAGCCTGGTTACGTTCGAGCTCTTGTTGCTCTTGCGTCACGTCGGAGGCCACTTTGGCGATGTAGGCAACCTTGCCCTCGACTTTAACCGGGAAATAGGTAGCGGCGAGCCAAATGGCCAGATCCTGACTGTTTTTACGAATAAAGCGTCCGCGCACCGGCTGACCACTTCGCAGGTCTTGCCACAGTTTCTTATATTCTTCGGTCTCTGTGTCTTCCGGAAAACAGAGTGTTTTGTGATGCTGTCCCCGGATATCTTCCAGGCGATAACCGACCACATTCAGAAACAGTGAGTTGGCAAACAGAATGTGCCCATCGGGAGTAAATTCGATATAGGGAACCTGCTCCTTAATGGACTCTTTAAAGCTGTGTAACTGACGATTTTCACTTTCTAATGCTCGATAGGCACTTTTAATTTTGTTTGACCCAAACATGTTTTTCCCTCAACAACTTAATTTTGGCCCAAATGATAAATATCGACCTGAATGGCAGTATTATCAAATTCATCAGATGATTATTTTGACGTGAACTGCATATCGACTAAGTAGTTATTCGTGAGCGATAACACGAATAACTAAAAAAACCGCCTTGCTTGTTTGACCTGCGCGAGGCATTCGGTTTCATTGGAAGATGGAATGTTGGATAAGTGAATGGACAACAATGAACAACTCAGATGATTTATCAATTCTGGTTGTCTGCATGGGCAATATTTGCCGCTCGCCGACAGCCGAAGCCGTACTGAAAGCAAAAGCGCAGCAGCTTGGCGCTCAATTGCATGTTGAGTCTGCCGGGACGATCGGTTACCACCAGGGGAATCCGCCGGATGCGCGTGCACGGGCTGCTGGAGAGAGGCGTGGCTACTCGTTTGAAGGCATGCAGGCGCGTAAAGTAACCGATGAGGATTTTGCCCGTTTTGATATGATTCTGGCTGCCGACAGTGAAAACCTCAACGACCTCGCTAATCGCTGCCCGAAAGAGCATCAGCATAAGTTGTCGCTGTTCTTAAGCCATGGCCGTTCAGAATATGATGAAATTCCCGATCCTTATTATGGTGGCGAGAATGGTTTTGAACTGGTGCTGGATTTGATTGAAGAGGCGTCTGACAGTTTGTTGCACAAACTGAAAAGTAAAGGTCAGTGCTAGATCAAATGATTTGGCCCGGCTCCAACATGTAAACGGCCCGCTTATCACAGCGGGCCGTTTTATTGTCATCCTTCTGGCCCGTATCGGGCCTGGGGATAAGCACAAAAGAGGACGTCAGAACTGGTAACTGGCTTGCACACCGGCGATCCAGACATTACCTGTGACCTGGGCATCGAAGGCGCCGCCAATCGCTGCTGCCGTCTGGTCGGATGCATCACGTGGTTCAGATATGGAAGCATCTTTGGCAAAAATATAGGTAAAGCCAGCGTCGATGGTCAGTTGTTGGGTGACGTTATAACCGGCACCGATGCTCAGCCAGGTACGATCGGTTTCCGGAATCGTCGCAGTGCGATGTTCATCACTGACCGCGGAAAGGTCATACGCGATACCGCCACGCACTACCCAATCCTGGTTTAGGGCGTAGGTGGTACCGACAGCAAAGCGGTAGTTATCTTTCCAGTTTTCCGATTTGATCAAATCCGAACTGCCGTCGTTAAACTCGGCCGTCAGCTGATCAAATGTGCTCCAGTCGGTCCAGTTGATGCTGGTATGCACCGCCCAGCTTGGTGTCAACTGGTGGAAGGTTGCCAGTTCAGCGGTCGCCGGCAGCGTGACAGACAGCTTACCCGGTTTATGCGTACCATAGCTGACGCCTTCAGCATGTCCTTCGAAGTCCATCACGACTTCAGATTTATAAGTGATGGCTACCCGGTGTGCGTCATTGATTTGCCATGCAGTACCAACCTGCCAGCCCCAGCTTTCGTCATCCCCTTTCATATATTTCAAGGTTGTGCCCTGCGGCAGTGACAGTGCGTTACGGGTCGGTGCGCTGGCACCAAAGTGGCCTTCACCTTCAACATAACGAATACCCGCCCCAACGCTGACCGCGTCAGTTAACTTATACGCCAGGTTGAGGTTGGCTTCCATGGATTCAATGTTGGCTGAATCACCAAAATGACTGGCGTTGAAACCAGATAAGCCAGTTTTCATGCCGTAGTTGGTGCCCAGAGCAAAGCCGATGGCCCAGCGATCGTCGATCTGCTGAGAAAAGTAAAAGTTAGGGATGATAGCGTCATCGGCATAATCACTGGCACTGGCGTTTGTGCTGCCCAGCAGAGCGTGAGAAACGCTGCCGTCGACATCCACATTCGGATTAACGTAAACCGCACCGACTGACACTTGGGTCCCTTTCAGATACGTTAGCATGGCCGGGTTGCGCCACTGGGCGCTGGCGTTGTCCGCCATAGCGGCTTCACCGGCGTAAGCGCGTCCTAGTCCGGTGGCGGAGTATTCGGCTAATTGGAAGCCAGCTGCCTGAGTGACAGTTGAAACGCTCAATAAACCACATGCAATAGCAGAAGAGAGTAGAGTTTTATTTTTTGTCATTATCATGTTCGCTGAATTTATCTGAAAGTGGATCTGCGATCTTACGGGTAGAGCTTTTACTTTAAAAATTAAAATTGTCACAAAGTGGCTGTTTGAATAAATACACCGCAAAACGTACGATATTTGGTTAAATTAACTGATATTGATTGTAGGGGTATCGGATTTTCAGCGTACACATGTAGGGTGTAGTTGGTTTTTAGGCGAACGGATGTGCACTGAAAGAGTGAACAGTAGGACTCTGAAAGCAAAAAAGGGCTGGTAAGCCAGCCCTTTAACGTGGTGTTGCGGATCTCAGTTCGCTTAGAAAGTACGGCTGTACTGTAAGCCTAACAGGATAGCGTTGGCATGCGTGGTACCATTGAGGTTAGAGACTGTTACACCACTCACCTCGGTCGCTTCAGACACGTCCACATCTTTACCCAACAGGTAAGTGGCACCAAAATCGACATTGGACTGCTCGTCGATATGATAGGTGAAACCGGCTGAGAACCATTGGCGGTCAGAGTCAGGGACTGAAATTGATGTTAACTCATCTTGCGCACTGGTGTCATACATATAACCGGCGCGCAGGGTCCAGTCTTTATTCATGTAATAAGTACCACCAATTGAGTAGTGCCAGCCGTCCTGCCATTCGTATTCTTTTTTGTCTACGTTCTCGTTCTTGAACTTGATTTGGTCAAACGTGTTCCAGCCGATGTATTGGATGCTGTAATGCACCGCAAACGGGGTGTTATCGATACGATGGTAACCGGAGAATTCAGCAATATCAGGCAGCGGTAGTTTCACTTCTTTATCGCCGTCTTTGGCGGTAATTTCCGGGCTGTAGCGGTAAGCGAGGCCAAAACGGTTGTTTTCGTCCAGTTCGTACACGGTACCAACGTTAAAACCAACACCCCAGCCATCCGCTTTATCGACGTCGACAGCTTCACGGCCATTCAGAGCATTGAGCAGCCCGGTCGTTTGGTCGACAACCAGACCGGTGTAGTACTCATCGCTGAACGTACGCTTTAGTGTGCCCTGACCATAAATCAGATCCAGGCCGGCACCGAAGCTCCATTGCTTGTTTAAGCGGTATGAACCAGCGACACCAAAGTTCATGCTCAGAATCTCGGTTTCACCACCGTATTCACCGCCGTTGTACGAGCTGCTGAATTTGGTTTTGGTACCAAAGTTTGAGTAGGCATCCACACCCCAGGCAAATGTGTCATTAACTGGCACGATCAGATGAATGTTGGGAGCAACCGAGGTTGCACCTGCATCGTCATAATCGGCGTTTTTGCTTTGGCCTGCGGCATTAGTATAAGTGGCATTTTTCACTTCGATATCGGTGGTAATGGTCTCGAAACCCAGCGACAGCGCGGTTTTGTCAAACAGCGCCATGGCGGCCGGGTTACGTGCCATAACCGCTGCGTTATCGGCGATTACGGCATCACCGGCGAACGCACGGCCAAGGCCGGTTGCCGATTGTGCATTGAGCTGGAAGCCCGCAGCTACTGCTTGCTGCGTAGCCAGAGAGATTGTCACTGCTAATAGTGACTGCTTAAACAGACGCGTCTTGTTCATGCTTTTTTCCTTTTTATTTCGCCTCTTCGGGCGTTAGTTTGAGCAATTGCTCAGTTGGTGGCTGATACTAGACGCTAGTATATAAGATAGAAATCCGACCATTGTCTAATTGGACGGTAAAGTTACAGAATTGGAGGTTAATTGGCACGAAAATGCGGATAAATGTAAAAATTTAGAGTTTTAACTCTACTTTAACATTTAAAAACCCGCTCAATAGAGCGGGTCGGAAAGATTATTTTGATGATTTTATCATCGGCATCAGATGGCGGGCGATTTTGTCGACGTTTTCACCCTCGCCACCAACCAGTATCAGGCTCATATTACCAACCGGTTTAATCACGCCTGTCATGCCATTCTGGTTGAAATTGACTTTGCCTTCAGCGGGCATATGGGTCAAAAACAGCGTGACTTTGCCGGTTTCGCCTTGGAATACCACATGCAAGGCGTTGGAGTCTCCGAAACCGCAGTGGTTAAGGTAGTAGACGTGATACGGAAAGCTCTTGTCGAACTGATAATGGAACGGGCGCATCTTGGCGTTGATTTGCCGTGAGCTGACCTGTTCGTCAATCGAAGCTACAAATCCTTCTTCATTCAACACGTGGCTGACCGCCATCTCTGCCAGGCTGGCCTGGGCAGGTGGCACCAACAGGTTACCCCAGTTCACTTGGCCAGCCAGAAGGCCGAACACAAATGCGACCGAGGCGGCCATTGCCATGGCGCGGCGCATAAAGCGTGGACGCACAACATTATCATTGACGGCGTTATGACTGAACAAGATACGATCCGCCAGGCTGTCGGGCACATCGACCCGCATCGCCTCGGCAATTTTCGCATCAAGATTGAGAATATCTTCCGCATACCTGGCGTGACTGTCACTGGCCGAGATGGCCTGTTGTATCTCTTTATCGCGATGCTTCGGATCGGACAGAATGCGACGACGGAATTCTAATTCATCCATTTTGCTGCCCTCTGTAGTTGTCTGCGGAATCTAACATGTCTTTCAATTGATTGCGGGCTCTGAATAAACGAGTCATCACCGTGTTTTTATTGAGCTCCAGTATATCGGCGATTTCTTCGCCACTAAAGCCACCGATTACCTGCAAAAAAAGCGGTTCGCGGTAGTCGATGTCCAGTTTCATGATTTGTGCCTGCAGCCATTCCTGTTGATGATGTGCATCATCAGAGACTTTGGCTTCGCTACTATAATCATCCAAATCGACCAAATCGAATTGCTTGCGTTCGAAACGACGCGCATTCTCCCGGCGTAAGATGGTGATCAGCCAGGATTTTGCCGCCTTTTCATCTTGCAGGCTATCGAGTGATTTCCACGCGCGCAGGCAAGTTTCCTGCACCAGATCCTGAGCCACGCTTTGATCCTGGCATAGCCAGTAGGCATAGCGGTAGAGATCGCGGTGGTAAGCACGAACCAGTGCTTCATATTTTTTTTGTCTGTCCATACCGGTATTGACCGGAGGTTTGGAAAATTTCTTTCCGATTTTTTTCAGTAATGACACAAAATTCTCCGTGCGCTAACCGTATGTGCTCAGCTTACTTACCAGGCTGAGTCCCGGTTCGGTTGTGAAATGTGGTCAGAGATTGTTCTGAATCAAGTTTAGGCAGTAATGCCCCTTCAAAACCACGATAAAATTGATCTAATTCAAAATGTGCTGTGCTGAGCGCGCTATAGTGGTTCACGTCATCTAGTTAGTCCTTGTGGCTAGCGTGTTGAGCAAGATGACACTTCCTTTTGAAGGCTGACTTTACTTTCTCCTAATCAGGAAACTGATTACTTTTCAATTGGCGTAAGTTAATTGCTTGAATACATTCCGACCACACAGTTCTGTGTGGTTTTTTTTTGCCGGTCATTTGCCAACCGACGGTACCGGTTACCGGCACAGCGTCAGGTTACCTGCATACGTGCTCTCTGTCTGTTTATTGAAAAACTTTCAATCTCTTTACTAACAACTGGGGTGATTGTGCGAGAGTAAACAAGAAATCGTGTGTTTCAGTGTGCATATCACGTTTATTTAAACGCTCGTTTGATTGTGTTAACAACTTGGTTACAATGAGTTCAGGTCAGACCTCTTATTGGAAGGAGAAACAATGGGCACTCAGCAAGTCACAACACGTTCGGGAGAGCGTGTGGCTATCGTTGCGGGGCTACGTACGCCTTTTGCACGGCAAAGTACCGAGTTTGCGCAGGTTCCGGCGCTGGATCTGGGCAAAATGGTGGTCAGCGAAATGCTGGCACGTTGCGATTTGGATCCGGCATTGATTGAGCAAGTGGTGTTCGGTCAGGTTATTCAGATGCCTGCTGCGCCCAATATTGCGCGTGAAATTGTGCTCGGCACCGGAATGAACATCCATACTGACGCTTACAGCGTTACCCGAGCCTGTGCAACCAGCTTTCAGTCTGCGGTGAATGTCGCCGAGAGCATTATGGCCGGCACAATAGACATCGGTATTGCCGGCGGTGCGGACTCTTCTTCTGTACTGCCGATTGGCGTGTCTAAAAAGCTTGCTTCCGGTTTACTGGCTTTGAGTAAAACCAAAACTCTGGGCCAGAAACTGCAGGTTCTCAAATCCCTTTCGTTGAAAGATCTGATGCCGGTACCTCCTGCGGTCGCGGAGTATTCGACCGGTTTATCAATGGGACAAACCGCTG
This sequence comes from Vibrio sp. ABG19, assembly GCF_029962385.1. Classification (NCBI taxonomy): domain Bacteria; kingdom Pseudomonadati; phylum Pseudomonadota; class Gammaproteobacteria; order Vibrionales; family Vibrionaceae; genus Vibrio; species Vibrio sp. ABG19. The sequence goes on from NZ_CP071708.1 coordinate 2,274,538, forward strand.
AGCAGATGGCGAAGTCACATGCGATTTCCCGCCATGATCAGGATGCTCTGGCTCATCGTTCTCATACGCTGGCTGCTAAGGCATGGCAGGAAGGGAAAATTCGTGATGAAGTGATGACGGCGTTTCCTGAGCCGTATAAAAAGTGGATCGACCGCGACAACAATATTCGTCATGACTCGACCCTGGAAGGTTATGCCAAACTGCGTCCGGCATTCGATCGCGATTACGGCAGTGTGACTGCAGCCAACAGTACACCACTTACCGACGGTGCTGCGGCAATCCTACTCATGCGGGAAGGAAAGGCTAAAGAGCTGGGTATGGAGATCATGGGTTATCTGCGTTCCTACGCCTTTTCTGCGATTGGCGTCGAACAGGACATGCTGATGGGGCCATCGTATGCCACACCTCTGGCGCTGGACAGAGCAGGTATTACCCTGGGCGATCTGACCTTAATTGATATGCATGAAGCCTTTGCCGCGCAAACACTGGCTAACCTGAAAATGTTCGCCAGTGATTCGTTTGCCCAGCAAAAGCTGGGGCGCAGTCAGGCGATTGGTGAAGTGGATATGGATAAATTTAACGTACTGGGTGGCTCTATCGCTTACGGCCATCCGTTTGCCGCAACCGGCGCTCGCATGATCACCCAGACTCTGCATGAGTTAAAACGACGCGGCGGTGGGTTGGCGCTCAATACCGCCTGTGCAGCTGGTGGCCTCGGTGCAGCCATGATTCTGGAGGTGGAGTAATGAGTGAAGCGAAAGCGTTCCAGCTGAGTGTGGATGAACAGCACATTGCCTGGCTGGCGATTGATGTTCCCGGTGAAAAAATGAATACCTTGCAGGCTGCGTTTGCCGATGAAATGGCTGCCGTTTTTGCCCGGCTCGACAGCCAGAAAAATCAGCTCAAAGGTTTGATTGTGCATTCACTCAAGCCGGACAACTTTATCGCAGGTGCTGATGTGCGCATGCTGGAGGCGTGTCAATCTGCTCCGGAAGCTCAGGCACTGGCAGTGCAAGGGCAGCAGATGTTTCAGCAATTGAGTGAGCTGCCGTTTCCGGTAGTGGCGGCGATTCATGGCCCTTGTCTCGGCGGTGGTCTGGAGCTCGCTCTGGCTTGTGATTACCGGGTTTGCAGCGATGATGATAAAACCCGGCTGGGCCTGCCGGAAGTCATGCTGGGGCTGCTGCCTGGCTCCGGTGGGACCCAGCGCTTACCGCGTTTAATCGGTTTGCTGCCAGCATTAGATTTGATTCTGACTGGTAAACAATTACGTGCCCAAAAGGCCAAAAAGCTTGGTGTGGTGGATGCGTGTGTGCCGCAATCGGTGTTACTCGATGTGGCCAGAAGCTTTATCGACAACAAGGGTAAGCGAAAGTCTCCGCTTAAGCTGTCGGCAAAAGAACGTCTGATGTCGCGTACCGGTGTCGGCCGTAAAGTGATCTTCGATCAGGCTGAGAAAAAGACCCGGCAGAAGACACGCGATAATTATCCTGCCGCCAAAGCGATTCTGGAAGTGATCCAACATGGTCTGGAAAAGGGATTGCAGCCTGGCCTGGAACTTGAGGCCAAGCGCTTTGGTGAACTGGTGATGACCTCTGAGTCCAAAGCACTGCGCTCGATTTTCTTCGCTACCACAGAAATGAAAAAGGACCATGGCGGCGACGCTAAACCCGCTAAAGTGCGCCGGATTAGTGTGCTTGGCGGGGGGCTGATGGGCGCGGGGATCAGCCACGTCAGTGTTGCGAAAGCCGGGCTGCCAGTACGAATTAAAGATGTGTCTAATGACGGTGTGCTTAACGCATTAAGTTACAACTATAAGTTGTTCACTAAGCAGCGTAAGCGCCGCATTCTGAGCCAGGCGCAGTTGCAGGCTAAAATGACCCTGCTCAGTGGTGGAACCGATTTTACTGCCTTTAACCACACTGATGTGGTGATTGAAGCGGTATTTGAAGATCTGAAACTTAAGCAGCAAATGGTGGCGGATATTGAAGCCAATGCACAGGACAGCACCATCTTCGCTACCAATACTTCTTCTCTGCCGATTGGTCAGATAGCGGAGAAAGCTGCGCGCCCGCAACAGATTGTCGGCCTGCATTATTTTAGTCCGGTGGAGAAAATGCCGCTGGTGGAAGTCATCCCGCACGCGACCACATCGGATCAAACCATCGCGACTGTGGTCGAGCTGGCGCGTAAGCAGGGTAAAACGCCGATTGTAGTCAAAGACTGTGCCGGATTTTATGTGAACCGTATTCTTGCACCTTACATGAATGAAGCCGCGCAGATCCTGATGGGCGGTGAGCCGATTGAGCGTTTGGATTCTGCGTTGCTTGATTTTGGTTTCCCGGTTGGACCTATCACGCTGCTCGATGAAGTGGGTGTCGACATTGGCGCCAAGATCATGCCGATTCTGATTAATGAGCTTGGTCCGAGATTTAAAGGTCCGGAGGTCTTTGACACTCTGCTCAAGGATGGCCGCAAAGGGCGTAAAGCCGGTAAAGGTTTCTATCTTTATAAAGGCAGCAAAAAGAAAGAGGTGGATAAATCGGTCTATAAGCTGCTTAAACTGACGCCGCAATCGAAGCTGAGTGATAAAGATATCGCGATGCGCTGTATATTGCCGATGTTAAATGAGGCGGTACGTTGCTTAGATGAGGGCATCATCCGCAGTCCGCGTGACGGTGATATCGGCGCTATCTTCGGGATTGGATTTCCGCCATTTCTCGGTGGTCCGTTCCGTTATATCGATCAGATTGGGATTAAAGCTCTGGTTGAGATAATGAACCAGCACGCTGAAAAATACGGTGACCGCTTTGCGCCTTGTGATGGGCTGCTGACCCGGGCAGGATTGGGTGAGAGCTTTTATGCGGGATCAGTGGCGACATAAATAGCGGGAATGATCCGACATCAGCGGGGCCAGTATCGGCCCCGCTTTTTATGGTTCATCGCGGCTTTCCGGGGAAAGCCGCTTTTATCTTTAAAAAAAAGTAATCGATATCTCGGTAACCGTAGCCCATTCGTTTGATTAACTTTATCTTGTTGTTTATCCCTTCGAGCGTACAGGTATTGAGTGGGTAGCTTGCAGAAGCAACGATGCCATGAAGATACGGTTTGAGCTTTCTCGCGAAGTCCATAAGCGGCTTGATCCCGCTTTCTTGAACTTGCTCCCACCATACGTCCCATAAGTCTTCCGCTTCTCTTTCCGACTGGCACCTCCATAACTCTTTAAGCTGAGAGCCAAGTAAATACGTCACCATTAAGTCCTTGTTCATGCTCAGTATCTCACTCAGATAGCTCTCCTGCTTACCGTCTAAATTAGCTCTGTTTTTGAGGAGAACCCAGCGTGAACGTTTCACCCATTGGCGCGTTTTCTTGTCCTGTTTGAGTTGATTAGCTTGGTCAACTCTGACTCTATCCATCACTTCCCGGCCAAATTTGGCGACCACGTGGAATAAGTCGTACACAATGCGGGCGTTAGGACAATGTTGCTGCACTTCAAAGTCGAAAGCCGTATTCATATCCATTGCAACCGCTTCTATGTTCTGGCTATGCTCACCGAGTAATTCAAAGAAGGGACGGATATCTTTTCGGCTGCGTCCGACGCCTATCCAAAGCACTTGATGCGTCTTAGCATCCGCGATAACAGTGGCATAACGATGTCCCTTGAAGAGAGCAAACTCATCCATGACCAGTTGTCTCAGCTCTGCCCAGTTAACCTCTGGCACCACATGTTGCAGCCGACGCTTATCTATCGCCTTAATCGTATGCCAATGAACCCCCGTCATCTGGGCAATATGTTTGATAGGAAGAAGAGGCAACAACTGCTCAATGTAACTTCTTAAGCGGTTAGTCAGGCGAGCAAAAGGTTCAAGCCAAGAAATAGATTCGGTTTTGATACCGCAGTCAGGGCACTTGATACGCCTTGTTTGTAGGGATAGCTCGACGGGTACGCCGAGAATCATCGCTTCCTTAATCGTGCGCCACTGATAATCATGTATGGCTTGAACATGTTGCCCACATGAACATCGAGCAGTTGTGCTGGGTTGGAGAGTAATCGTGATGAGAGAAGACGTTTGTACAGACTTTACGACATGAAAGCCTTCCCAGAACGATGATAGGAAAGTATGATTCGGCATGAAAACGGTAGTTTGTGTAAGGTTGTGTTTGGCGATGTAACCTTATCACTTACTACCGTTTTTGTTTTAAGTTCCCGCTAATCCGCGATGAACCTTTTTTATTTGCTCCGACTTTGCCTTGGCTGACGTTTCCCGGCTTACGCTTTCCAATAAAGGCGGCGATGCGTGATGGCTGGTATTCTAACTTGTCTGCCGAGTGTGCTAGCATTACCCGAATAATCAAGAACCTAAGAAGGACCCAATATGGACGCTCTTGAACTGCTGTTAAACCGTCGCTCGGTCGCCAAACTGGAAGCACCTGCGCCGGAAGGTAAAGCGCTGGAGAACATCATTCGCGCGGGCCTGCGTGCACCGGACCACGCCAATCTGACCCCGTGGCGCTTTGTGATTGCTCAGGGGCGCGGTTTGCAGAAACTGTCCGATATTCTGGTTAAGGCAGCGCTGGCAGAAAACAGTGAAGAAGCCGTGGTCACCAAACTGAAGAATGCGCCGTTTCGTGCCCCGATGGTCATTACGGTGATTGCCAAGGTCACGCCGCATGAGAAAGTTCCGGCACTGGAGCAGCATTTATCGGCTGGCTGTGCGGTGCAGGCGATGCAAATGGCAGCGGTAGCACAAGGCTATCAGGGGATCTGGCGTTCAGGTAACTGGATGTTCCATGCCGATGTGCGTGCGGCATTTGGTCTGGAAGGTGAAGATGAAATCGTCGGTTTCCTGTATCTTGGGACCCCGACCAGCACTCCGATGAAAGCTCCGGAACGTGAGCTGAGCCAGTTTGTGGAATACCTATAACTGCGCTGAATGTCAGCCTGTATGCCTTCTGTTCGGACCAGAACAAAAAATGCCAGTAACGCTAAGTTACTGGCATTTTATTGGGTTACTGTAGCCTGTTAGTGAATGTTGTAGGCAATCACGAAATCTATGAACAAGCGCACTTTCTCCGGCAGATGGTCTTTATGGTTGTAGAGCATATAGATGTCGCGCGGGTTAGCACTCCAGTCTTCCAGCACCCGAACCAGGCTGCCGTCGGCAATAAATTCGCGCAGCATGACGTCTGGCATCAGAGTGATGCCTAAACCTTCGGAGCAGGCGCTGCGCACGACATTCAGTGCGTTGGCCTGAAAGCGTCCTTTGTCGTTGTTGGTGACGACTTCGCCTTTGGTGCTGGTCAGTTGCCACTTGATCAGCGGGTAGCCTTTCAGCAGTGAGTGACGCACCAGATCTTCGGCATGTTTTGGCGCCGGATTGGTGGCCAGGTACTCCGGGCTTGCGACCAAAATATCTTTCACATCGCTGATTTTACGGGCAATCAGGCTAGAATCTCGTTGTGGTCCGACCCGGAAAATGACATCCCATTCGGTTGGGTCAAGCTGATCCGCATGGTTGCTGGTGGTCAGCTCAATATTGATTTCAGGATACTCGCGCATGAAGTCATTGAACATCGGCATCATCATGCGTTTGGTCAAATTGTAGGGCGCTGAAATCTTAATTTTACCGGAGGCACCACGACATTCATCGGTAATCTCTTCCGTCATGGAAGCCAGGCGCTGCAGCAAGGGTGAGCAATCTTTAAAGAAACGTTCACCGGCTTCGGTCAGCGACAGTTTACGAGCGTGGCGATTCAAAAGTCTTAGATTCAGCGAATCTTCAAGCGCTTGAATGCGTCGGGTAATGGTCGCTACAGGTATCATCGTCTTACGAGAAGTGGCGGTGTAGCTACCGTTTTCGACAACCAGTCGAAAAAGGTTTAGATCATCTAGTTTCATCGTTCCTGACACATTATTTTACGAATTTGAGTAATTTATACGGATATCCAAAGGCAAAGATTGAGTGATGTCAACTTGTTGGACGATTTGTGATATTCCATACATATAGTATGCAACCCAGGTGCAAAGTGGAATATTTGTATAAATCTTATTTCAAGGCTACTTTTAAGTAACGTGAGAAACCATCTTATAACAATAATTCAAATTGTGAACAGCAAACACATTGCAAACGCATAGTGGGGTAGGGGGCTATGTACAAAACACACATCGAAACGCCAGATATTTCGGCTACCAAAGTGCCAGATGAGAAGTTAATTATGCTGGTGGATGATGACCCGATATTCAGGCGTATCACCAGCGGTTACCTGTCTGCGCAAGGCTATAAAGTGATGGAAGCCGAAGACGGACTGGACGGGCTGAGGAAACTGAGGAAGACCGAACCGGATTTGGTGCTGTGTGATTTGTCGATGCCCGTGCTGGACGGTATTGAGTTTGTGGAAGAGGTCAGCTTGGAGTATCCGTCGCTGCCCATGATTGTGGTGTCGGCCACCGACGAAATGTCCGACGTTGCCAAAGCGCTGCGTTATGGCATTAAAGATTTCCTCGCCAAGCCGATTGGCAATCATGAACACTTAAGTTGTGCCATTGAGAGTACGCTCGAGGACACCTGTAACCATTTGGCGGATCAACGCGATTTTGCCAGTCAGTGGTTCCAGGTCGATGGCGGCGGTGATATTCCTGAAGAGCAGGAGTTGCACTGGCATCTGGAGTATTTGCGAGACAACCCGAGTGCGGCCAAAGATCTGTTACATGCGTTGCTGCCGGAAAAAGACACTGCGCAGGGCGCGTGGAAATGCAGCTATCGTCTGTTGCAGTCAGCGGATGTGATGCCGTTAGTGTTTGACTATGCGTGGCTGATGAATGGTCAGTTTGCGTTTTATGTGGTGGATTCATCGAGTAGCCACGACAAAGGGGTGGCAGGTACTTTGCTGGTCCGTGCCCTGTTTAATGATTACTTACGTAACTTGCGCAGTTTTAGTGCTGATCTGAAAGATCTGGCGGAGATTGTCGAGCGTGGACTGGAATGCTCCGAGTGCGCCGAGCCCGTCGCGGCTCTGTTTGGGGTTGCTAATTTGTCAGACGGAACCTTGTCTCTCTTGCCCGCCGGGCTGGATAGCCAGTGGTCGAACGGTTACATGACGCAGCACATAGCCGCGGGATTGAACCTGGGTGAAAACTGCCTTAAAAACTTCATTACCAAAGACTTACTGATTCACGATGCCTGTCAGCTGTCGTTGAGTTGTCTCGGATCCTGTAGCTTTGTGCTGGACATTTATCAGGGCAGCAATAACTGATCGCAGACTAAAACTGACAGCAGGCCAGAGCGATGGACACTGGCTCGGTTGCTTTTAGTTACCCTTTTAGCTACCTCAGGTAACTTAGTTGCTTTGGTAACATGGGTAGTGTACGTCAATCATATTTTGTCAGATGCAGGGCTTTGGCCCTGCATTTTCTTTTCAGCAGTTGAGCTGGTTTGCATCAGGCTTATCACGTGCAAAGGCAAATGTGAGCCAGTTAACCGGTTACTAATATCCCTGTTTATAGTCAGTGTTTATGGTGGGTTGTTTAAGTTATAGTCAGCGTCAATAATTAACCACCGCCTGGCGTGCGGTTTGGGATAACGCCGGCTGTAGCAAGCCTATTTCCGCAGTAAGTCGCCATAAAGTCGGGGGATAAGCTGGTTTACCGGAGACGGGAGTCGGCAATAACAAGTCGGCAATAACAAAAAGTCACCTACAACAGAGAAGCGAATCATGGCAGACAAAGAGTTTAAAGAACCTTATAATGTTTTATACTTTTTAGGTTTCATCCTGGCCCTGTTAGTACCGACCTTACCTGCGACCCTGACCTGGCTTCGTGTGGTCAATGGCTACGCCGGGTTCTGATATCGGTTAAGGTTGGAATGACGGCTGCCTGTCGGTTATTCCACCAACGCGCAACCATGCTTTTGACCAGGTAGCGCGCACAATAGTTAAGTGAGGTTCACCATCAATATTCGACATGCTGTACTCAATGTTGTTGGTGTGCTGAGCGTTTGCCTGGGTGTTCTGGGTATCATACTTCCTCTTCTTCCCACCACGCCCTTTATTCTGCTGGCCAGTGCGTGTTTTTTCCGCAGTAGCCCCAGATTTCATCGCTGGTTGCATGAGCATTCGCTGTTCGGGCCGATCATTATCAACTGGCAGCAGAACAAAGCAGTATCGAAGCAGGTTAAGCAACGCGGTTGCGTATTTATTGTGCTCAGCTTTGCGCTTTCTATCGCTGTTGTTCCTCATCTTTGGTTAAAGAGTCTGCTGTTGGTCGGTTTAGTGGTGCTGATTATCGTGTTTCTGCGTCTTCCTACTCACGAGCTGGTTGCTAACCAACAAGAAAATCACTAGCATTGTGGAGAAGTGTGCCCGCTCTTCGAGTGGGCGTTTGTTTTTTCGGCACATGGAAAGTTTTTTACAGTGCAGAAACCGTAAATACCCCAAGCGGAGAGATGCCGCGTCGGGCCAATCAAAGTTAATTTTGTTATGACAACCGAAACTCTTTCACTGATTAAATCCAGCATCAAAAGCATTGAGAACTATCCAAAGCCGGGCATTTTGTTCCGCGACGTGACCAGTCTGCTTGAAGATGCAAAAGCTTACCAGGCGACTATCCAGCTGTTTGTTGATCGTTACAAAGAGATGGGGTTCACCAAGGTAGTGGGCACAGAAGCACGTGGTTTCCTGTTTGGTGCGCCACTGGCTCTGGAGCTGGGGTTAGGTTTTGTTCCTGTTCGTAAACCAGGCAAACTGCCACGTGAAACCGTGGGTCAGACTTACGATCTGGAATACGGTACAGACACACTGGAAATTCACGTAGACGCTATTCAGCCAGGCGACAAAGTACTGGTGGTGGACGATCTGCTGGCAACCGGCGGTACCATCGAAGCGACGGCAAAACTGATTCGTCAACTGGGCGGTGAAGTGGAGCATGCGGCGTTCGTAATCAATCTGCCAGAAATTGGTGGTGACAAGCGGCTGGAAGGTTTAGGCTTGAACGTTTACAGCATCTGTGAATTTGAAGGTCACTAAATCGGAAGGTTTCATGAGTTATCTAGCCTTAGCGCGAAAGTGGCGGCCCACAAAATTTAAAGAAGTCGTGGGTCAGGCACATGTATTAACAGCTTTAGAAAATGCTCTGGCACAGAACCGTCTCCACCATGCGTACCTGTTCAGCGGAACACGCGGTGTCGGTAAAACGACCATAGGTCGTCTGTTTGCGAAAGGGCTGAACTGTGAAACGGGCATTACGGCCACCCCTTGTGGTGAGTGTGATACCTGTAAAGAGATTGATCAGGGCCGTTTTGTTGACCTGTTAGAGATCGATGCCGCTTCACGAACCAAAGTTGAAGATACGCGCGAACTGCTGGATAACGTGCAGTACAAACCGGCCCGTGGCCGGTTTAAAGTCTACCTGATTGACGAAGTGCACATGCTCTCGCGCCACAGTTTTAACGCTTTGCTTAAAACGCTTGAAGAGCCGCCTGAGTATGTGAAATTCCTGCTCGCGACGACCGACCCGCAAAAACTGCCGGTCACCATTTTGTCGCGTTGTCTGCAGTTCCACCTCAAACCGATCAATGTTGACACCATTACTGAGCAGCTCAGTCATATTCTGCAGCAAGAGCAGGTCGACAGTGAGGCGAAAGCCCTGTCACTGATTGCGCACGCTGCCGATGGCAGTATGCGTGATGCGCTCAGCCTGACCGATCAGGCCATTGCTTTGGGTAATGGCCAGGTACAAAAAGATGTTGTGGCGCATATGCTCGGCACGCTCGATACGGATCAGGCACTCCATCTGCTCCAGGCCATCAGCAGTCAGCAACCACAAACCGTGATGGAGCGTATCGACGCTCTGGCGCAAAACGGGGTTGAGTGGGATGGTCTGTTGCAACAGCTCGCGACTCAATTGCACCGTGTTGCCATGTATCAGGCGTTGCCTTCCAGTGTCGATAAAGCGCAGCCGGATGCTGAGCAAATTCAGTGGCTCGCCAAAGCATTGGCGCCGCAGGATGTCCAACTCTATTACCAAATCGCGCTCAAAGGCCGTGATGATCTGGCGCTGTCACCCACCCCGCGTATCGGGATTGAGATGATTGCGCTGCGTATGATGGCATTTCGTCCATCACAGACCTCGCTGGCAAATGTAATTGCGCCGCAGCCGGCTGCACAGCAGATTGCCCGGCCGCAATCGGCTCCTGCGGATACGACACACACTCCGGCCGCTCAGCCGCAGGCGGTTCAGGCTCAAGCGGCGACGCAGCCTTCAGAACCGGCATCCGGCTATGCTCCGGCTACTCAGCCAAGCATGCCTGCGAACCCGCAAAGCATGCCAGCCAATTCGACGGAAAGCGGTGGCTATCAGCAGCCAATGCCATCTGATAGTTCAGAACCGGCACCTCAGCCAGCGCAGCAGGTTCAGGTTACCCCACAACAAGCTCCGCCGGCATCACCGGTTGCAGGGCTGCGCCATCAACTGCGCTCGCAGCGTCAGGGGCTAGCGCAAAAGGGTAATGATACAAAAAAGTCTGATGCGACATCTGCCAAGCCGGTTTCGGTTCTTGAGCGTGTAGCCCAGCGTGGTCAGCATGCCGCGCAGATGTCGCCCTATACTGCGCAGCAGAGCGAAGATCAAGCGCCGAGTGATGAAGCTTACCAGTGGCGCCCGATGCAAGAAGCGCCGATTGAAGCGCCACAAAAAAATGAGCTGACTCCAACCCAGATTAAACGCGCGCTGGAGCATGAAAAAACGCCGGAGATGACGCAAAAGCTTATCGATGAGGCGAATGCCCAGGATGAGTGGGCTGCCCTTATCCAGCGCCTCAATACGCCTAAGCTGGTGGAACAGTTAGCACTTAACTCGACTTACCGTAAACAGGGGGCAACCATTGAGCTGACTCTGCGTGCGACTCATGCCCACCTCAACACCGACCGTGCCCAGAGTGAACTTCTGCAGGCATTAAATGACCAACTTAATGAAGAGTGTCAATTGTCGGTGACTATTGGTGAAGAGGGCGAAACGCCGCTGGAATTGAGAGAGCGCCTGTATCAGAGCAAACTTTCACAGGCGATTGATAACCTTGTGGCAGATCCTAACGTACAATTTATTGAACGCCGTTTTAGCGCTGCTCTCGATAAAGACAGTGTTAGACCGATATAACTGCGACTGTGGACTTGAGATTTCGCTCAATTACCCCCACAGTATGTGAAACAATGAGATAAACCAGAGAGATAAAGATGTTTGGTAAAGGCGGAATGGGCAACCTGATGAAGCAAGCCCAACAGATGCAAGATCGCATGCAAAAGCTTCAAGAAGAAATTGCAAACATGGAAATCACCGGTGAATCTGGTGCTGGCCTGGTTAAAGTCACTATCACTGGCAGTCACAGCGTACGTCGTGTCGAAATCGACGACAGCCTGATGGAAGACGACAAAGAAATGCTGGAAGACCTGATTGCAGCCGCATTTAACGATGCGGCGCGTCGCGTTGAAGAAACTCAGAAAGAAAAAATGGCAAGCGTTACCGGAGGTATGCAACTACCACCGGGTATGAAAATGCCGTTTTAATTACGAGTCAGTTTAATGCGCACCAGTCATATGCTGGAGCATTTGATGGAGGCCTTACGTTGTCTGCCTGGGGTTGGCCCCAAGTCAGCGCAGCGTATGGCCTTTCATTTGTTGCAGAGAGACCGTAAAGGTGGCCTGCAACTGGCAGATGCTCTGAGTCAGGCAATGGTTGAAATCGGCCATTGCAGCGAATGTCGTACCTTTACTGAGGAGGACATTTGCCATATTTGTCAAAATCCGAAGCGTCAGGAAAACGGCCAGATCTGTGTGGTGGAAAGCCCGGCAGATATTGCGGCGGTAGAAGCCACGGGTCAGTACTCCGGTCGCTATTTCGTGCTGATGGGCCACCTGTCACCGCTGGATGGTATCGGGCCGAGTGATATTGGCCTGGACGTGCTCGATTTTCGCTTGCAACGTGGTGACGTGACCGAAGTGATTCTGGCCACCAACCCGACGGTGGAAGGTGAAGCAACGGCGCACTACATCGCAGAGCTGTGCCGCGAGCACGATGTCTCAGCCAGCCGTATTGCCCACGGTGTACCGGTGGGCGGTGAACTGGAGCTGGTCGACGGGACCACCTTGTCTCACTCGCTGCTGGGCCGACAAAAACTGTAATAAAAAACCGCGCATCATGGCGCGGTTTTTTAATCTCTCAATCTGAGCTGCGTTTGAGCGTGAGGCTCAGGTCAGCTGTTCCAGTTCGGTGATATTGTCCAGGGCCTGCTGATTAGTGCTGCCGCACACACTCGGGCACGGTTTGAACTGGTGGCATACTTTAGGGCGCTCCGCCTTGCCAAACAGCTTACATAAATTGTCATCATTGAGCTGAATACAGCGCACACCGGCCGGCTTACCATCGGGCATACCCGGAATCGGGGAAGAAATACTCGGCGCAATACAGCATGCGCCGCAACCCAGTCTACATTCCATCATTTACCTACTTTTGTGTGTTCGCTCAATAAGGGCGGCGATCCTACCAGAAATCGTCGCGGCTCGCAGCGGGATCGCAGAATATTTATCCTTGAACTTTGTAGGGCAGGAGGGTATAAATCGTCCCCCTGAAACAAGACAGGAAAAACAGACGTTATGAGCACTCCATTTTGGCAAAGCAAAACCCTGGATCAAATGACCGAAGCAGAGTGGGAATCCCTGTGTGATGGTTGCGGCAAATGCTGCCTGCACAAGCTGATGGACGAAGACTCAGACGAGGTGTATTACACCAATGTCGCGTGCAGCTGGTTAAACAGCGAAACCTGCTCTTGCAAAGATTACCCGAACCGTTTCAGCTCAGGCGAAGAGTGCCTCAAGCTGACTCGCGACAAGATCGATGAATTCCACTGGCTGCCGGACACCTGCGCGTACCGCCTTTTGGCCGACGGTGAAACCCTACCAAAGTGGCACCCGCTGATCACCGGCTCCAAAGCCGCCATGCACGCCGCCGGCGAAAGCGTACGCAATAAAGTGGTGTACGAGATTGATGTGGTGGACTGGGAAGATCACATTTTGAATCACCCGAACAGATAGTAAGGTATCAATAGATTATCAGGGTTAGCATTTGGCTAACCCTTAGTTAAACAGAGAACATCGCCAGATGGACGTTATGTGCCAGCTCTTGGCTCTCATGCTTTTTCGCGCAAGAACATCAATAAATGCCACAGACACAATATTCAATTAGTTTGGAAAGGCGGAGATGGATATTAACCTTGTGTCGGCCAGATCACTTTATGTAGCCCCCGCAATCTGTGATTGGAATTTGATTTTTAAATAATATTTTAAAAATCATAATAATATATTGATAAGTATATGTTTGAAAATTTTCAGCGATAATGTTCACTGGCTATATATACGTTCGGTGATATTGATCTAATATTGATATTTATATTCAGTACCATTCATGATTTTGCTCACGTTGAAATAAAACAACTTATAGCAAAGAATTAATTTACACCTACCTTAATTTCTATTTGTTGATGTTATTTGACAATAAATCTGAAAATAAGGAATAAAAATGAAAACCAAGCTAAGCTTGGCCGCAGGGTTAATTATTACCGGGCTGGCCTTTCCCTCTGTCACATTCGCAAATCAAGTACCCGGGTCGACATTCGTACATTTGTTTGAATGGCAGTGGAACGATATTGCAACCGAATGCGAAACCTTTTTGGGGCCGAAGGGATTTGCGGCTGTTCAGGTATCACCACCGCAAAAAAGTGTTGATAATCCTGCCTGGTGGTCAAGATACCAGCCTGTAAGCTACTCATTTGAAGGACGCAGTGGTAACCGGCAAGAATTTCAAAGCATGGTGCAGCGTTGTAATGCTGCGGGTGTCGATATTTATCTGGATGCGGTCATCAATCATATGGCAGCGGGGAATCGTTCTTTTCCTGAAGTGCCTTTTGGCGCGAATGACTTTCATACTTGTACCAGCGATATTAATTATTCCGACCGATGGTCGATTCAAAATTGTGATTTAGTCGGTCTGAATGACTTAAAAACCGAATCGGAATATGTGCGCCAGAAAATCGCGGATTATATGAATGATGCTATCAGTATGGGGGGGGCTGGTTTCAGAATTGATGCTGCGAAACATATACCTGCCGCGGATATTGCCGCGATTAAAAGTAAGTTAAATGGTTCACCGTATATCTTTCAGGAAGTGATTGGTGCCGGCGGTGAGCCGGTTCAGCCAAGTGAATATACTTATATTGGTGATGTGACGGAATTTAATTTTGCCCGCACGATTGGACCGAGATTTAAGCAGGGTGGTATTAATCAGTTGCAGGGAATCGGCAGTTGGAGCGGATGGCTGTCGAGTGAAAATGCGGTGACGTTTGTGACTAACCATGATGAAGAGCGTCATAACCCGGGCCAGGTTTTAAGTCATCAGGATTTCGGTAATTTATACATGTTAGGGAACGTGTTTACCCTGGCTTACCCGTATGGTTATCCGAAAGTAATGTCCGGTTATTACTTCAACAACAATTTCGACGCAGGACCACCGCCCTCCGGTGTCCACTCAGGAAACAGTTGTGGCTTTGACGGCGGTAACTGGGTTTGTGAGCACAAATGGCGTGGCGTTGCCAATATGGTGGCGTTTCGTCATCATACTGCAGCCGAGTGGCGTGTGACCAACTGGTGGGATGATGGTTATAACCAGATTGCATTTGGCCGTGGCGGCTTAGGCTTTGTGGTGATTAATCGTGATGACAGCAAAGCCATCGATCAAGGTTTTCAAACCGGTATGCCGGAGGGCGAATATTGCAATGTGATTGCCGGTGACTACGATGCGGCAACCGGGATCTGTGACGGTCCGACGGTGGCGGTTGATTCGTCCGGTTGGGCTCACTTTACCGTGACTCAGCATGATGCGGCGGCGATTCATGTGGGCGCTAAAGTTTGTGCAGGCTGCAGTAACCCAACGCCAGGACCGACTCCTGTCCCGGATTCTGCGGTCAGCGCCACTGCGCTGTGTGTCGATAACCGAAGCGGATTGAATCATCCTAACCTGTACTACTGGGATGCCCTGCCAGCGGGAAGTATCGCCGATGCTTCGTGGCCTGGTGCGGCGATGAGTGCTAACGGTGATTTCTTTTGTCATGACTTAGGCGTTGTGGTTGACAGTGTGAAGGTGATTTTTTCTGATAACGGCGCACAGCAAACTGATGACCTGATAGCGAGTTCCGGCCAGTGTTATTCGAACGGCCAGTGGCGTGCGTTGCAGGATTGTGGCTTTACCGTGAATAGTGAAGACGGTGGAAATACCGAACCTGAGCCCGTGACCCAAAGTAGAGTGTGTTATGACAATGCAGCCGGCCATACTCAGCCAACCCTTTATTACTGGGATGTCGTGGCTGGTGAGCCCGTGGCTGATGCGACCTGGCCAGGTGTGGTCATGACGCATGAAGAGGGGCTGTACTGTTATGATTTTGGCACGGATGTTCAGAGCGTGAATCTTATCTTCAGCAGCGTCGGAGCCAATCAGAGTGCTGATTTAGCCACGGCTGCGCCAAACCTGTGTTACCAGTCAGGTCAATGGCAACCTTTAACGAGTTGTGGTGCTGTGCCAGTTGCTGGCGGGGATGAAGCCTGGTACTTCCGCGGAACTCCGAATGGCTGGGGGCTGACGGCGCTGCGTTATGATGCTGACACGGGTTTGTATAGCACTGTGCAAAGTTTTCAGGGCGAGGAATCTCCGGCGCGCTTTAAAATCGATGATGGAACCTGGACCGACACTTATCCGGTCAGTGATTATCAGGTCGGTGACAATGCGAGTTACCAAATTGATTTTAACAGTGTGACTAAGCAGATCACCGTTAGTAACTCATTGGTGGGCACTGCACATGAATAAATTCCTATTGAGCACGCTAGGGCTCGCGATGATATCTTCGCCGTTGTCAGCACAGTGGTATTACCGCGGTACTTCCAACGATTGGGCCGCAGCCCAAATGAGAGCCTTGGGCGGAGATATTTATCAAATATGCCAAGTATTCAACCAAGGTGATGCGACGGGTGGGCCGCGTTTTAAAATTGACCGAGAGGGCGACTGGGCGGAAAGTTATCCTGCCAGCGACTATATCGTCAGTAGTAATCAGGTTGTTTCGATTACGTTTAACGCCAGCAGCAAACAGGTTTTGGCAGAGCCGGTTGACAGTTGTGCGACGCAGAGCGAGCCAGTGTTTAGTCAGCTCTATTTTCGTGGAACGGCCAATGATTGGGCTGTGACGCCAATGCAGCGTGTAGCGGAAAATGTCTGGCGAGTGGCGGTTAACTTCGACGGCCAGCCGAATCAGCGCTTTAAGTTTGACGTGCTCGGAGACTGGACGCAAAACTACGGTGACACTAACCAAGACGGTGTGCTGGAGTTCTCGGGCGACGATATCGTCACTGCTGTTTCCGGAGCCTATGATGTCGAGGTGAATGAACAGACACTGGCTTACACACTGGTGAAAACCGGTGAGATTAATCAGGCTCCGGTCGCGCACATACAGGCTTCCACCGATCAACCGGCCGTGCAGGGCGAGAGCGTCACTTTTTCTGCCGCCAGCTCTTATGATCCGGACGGGACCATTAGGTCTTTCTTGTGGAATACCGGTCAAACCACGGCTTCAATCGATGTCATCTTTGCACAGGCCGGGTTGCAAACGGTGACTGTGACGGTGACTGATGACCAAGGTTTGTCTGCACAAGCCAGTGTCACGGTCGAGGTGGTGGGCAGTGATGAGGACACATGGTATTTCCGTGGCACGTCCAACGCATGGTCCAGTGAATCGATGGCTACCGAGGGCGGCGATTTATATTGTACCGAACAAAGTTTTGACAGCGCTGACCCCCGCTTCAAAATCGATCACTATGGTGATTGGGCAGAAAGCTATCCGGCGCAGGATTATCGGTTAGCACAGGCTGGGGATTATCAGATTTGTTTTAACGCGCTGAGCAAAACCATCTCTGCTACTCTGGCGCAGGGCGAAGACACTATTCCTCCGGTGGTTACAGTTACACCTTCACCGGGCAGTTATGCGGACAATCAGTCGATCCGGCTGGCAGTCAGTGATAATCAGGACAGCGCTCCGCTGTTGTACTTCACCACCGATGGCAGCGAGCCCAGTGAACAGAGCCCTCGCTATACCGGTCAGGAAATCGTGGCCAGCGATATCTCGTTCGGGGTCGATTTACAGATCCGAACCTTAGCGGTTGATGTCGCGGGAAACCGGCGTCTGCAATCCTTCCAGTATCGTATTGGTGAGGCCAGTGCTGGCAGCAGCGATTTTCGTAGTGAAACCATCTACTTTCTGATGACGGCACGTTTTTATGATGGTGACAGCAGCAATAACTACTACAACCGTGACCGTTACAAAGCCGGTGATCCGCAATGGCGTGGTGATTTCAAAGGCTTGATTGAGCAGTTGGATTACATCACGGACCTCGGATTTACCGCGATTTGGGTCACGCCCCCGGTGGAAAACCGCTCGGGGCTCGATTATCACGGTTACCATGCGTATGACTTTTATACCGTCGATCCGAGGCTGGAATCTGAAAGCGGTACTTATCAGGACTTCATCAATGCCGCTCATGCGAAAGGGCTGAAAGTCATTCAGGATGTGGTTATTAATCACTCCAGCCAATATGGTCTGCGCGGTAAAGTATGGATCGATCATATGCCAATCAAATATTACGTGCCGCAAGGCTCGGAGCAGGGGCTGATTGATAATGGCCCGTACCAGGGCAACCTGGGGGATTATATTACTGCCAATCGCTGTGATGATGATAACCCGACTGCCCCGGCTTGGTATCGTGAGGCCTGTCAATCGGATCCTGATGGTATGCAACCGATAGTTGATCCGAAAAGCGGGGTAACGCTGCCACTGGCCGGTTACGATCCGAACCGATTCTTTGGTATTGATGCCCAGGGATTGGATCCGCAGTGGTACCATCTCGATGGTTTTATGTCAGGGGGCGATTGGGAAAATCCGCAAGCGCTGCAAAACAAGCACATGGCAGGGGATACCATAGATCTGGCAACAGGTAACCAGAATGTGAAAGATTACATCAATGGTGCTATTCATCAGTATTTAGACATGGGTGTGAATGCCATCCGCCTCGATACGGTGAAGCACGTAGAGCGCGATGAACTGCTGGAGTACGTCAATAATTGGAAAGCTTACAAGCCGGATCTGTTTGTATTCGGCGAGAATCTGGTCAAAGGGACCGGTTGGGGGGCTGAAATCGCCAATGATAATGCTTCTGCGGTGATCCGTCCCTGGTGGTACACCCGCACGACTCAGGATCCGTCTGACCCGAATGGCGGCGGCGATTCAGGTTTCTCGGTACTTGATTTCTCTTTGTTTTCTACCTTCCGTGATAATGTGACCCGCGGCAATTTTGGCGGAATTGGCGGCATCTTCTCGATGGACTGGATTTACGGTGACGCGACTCAGCTGGTGACCTTTTTCCAGAACCATGATGTTGGACCCGACAATGACTTCAAATACCGCTATGGCGGAGACGAAGCGAATGCGGCATTGGTGTACAATTTACTGTGGACCGCACGTGGCATTCCGACGCTGTATTATGGTGAAGAAATCATGTTTCAGGCTGGTTTACCTCAGGATATTGCCAGCTCTAATGATACCCTCGATCAAACTGGCAGGGCGTATTACGGCGAGCATCTCGACAACGTGGCGGCTACCCGGTCACATCCGCTTTATCAGCATATCAAACGACTGAATATGCTCCGGGCTGCAGTGCCTGCTTTGCAAAAAGCGCCGATGAGTGCAGTGAATGAGTGGGGGGCGGGTATCAGTTTTATTCGCGATTTGAGCTCGGAGGGCAGTTATGCCTTGGTCGGGCTTGCTGCGGGCAGTGACCAGAAAGTGACGATGAGCCAGGTGATGAATGGCTCGTACACCGATGTGGTGTCCGGTGAAACCAGGCAAGTGTCTGGTGGGTCTTTGTCGTTTACTGTACCGGCATATTCGGTCAGGATCTGGGTACTCAACGGTAGCGGACAAATCGGAGAGCCGGGAAAATATCTTAAGTAACTTGGCTGCTAATTATAGTTAACCATAAGAAAAGGGAGCCGCGCGGCTCCCTTGTTTATATCGGCCAATGGGTCATTAACCTTCGCTCATCTGCTGTAAGCGCGATTGCAGTGAAGTGTCGTTCTGCACGGCACGCGCGATCAGGTTGTAATCTTCTACGGACAAACCGGTGTCCTGCACGGCATCAACCATTTCCTGGTTGGCTTGCTGCTGAATCTCTTGTGCTTCTTTTGGATCTTCACTGTTTTTCAGTTTGGTCATCGCGTCAACACGGATCTCATTGACGGATGCCTGAGCCTCGGCAAACTGCTCCAGTTGCTCGTCGTTAACTTCAATCGGTTGAGCTTGCTGCGGTGCAGCAGCTTGCTGTTGTTGCTGCTGTGTCTGTCCCTCTTGGGCAGCAAATGCCGAGGTGGCAGTGACAGAGGCTAGCATTGCAGTCATCAGGGCGGTCATGGTTAGTTTGCGCATAATAGAACTTCCTTCCGTTTTATGTGATTCGCTCTAACTATTGCGAGAACCTTGCCAACTTTTTAAATCTAAAATTATCTATTTGTTTATATTGAATTAATTGTAGTTTTGACATGAATTTGACCTGCGTATTGTGAGCCGTAATGTGTCCTTGTGATACGGTTGAATCTGTCGGTTGTGACAAAAGTATACACTCGCGTGAAGCGGGTGAGCGGGGACAAACAGGGGCCCGAAGTAAATGCATCGACTCAGCAAATTATGGGCATCCTGCCCCCTGAACAGCGGTTTTCCTGAAGAAAGTGACCTTAAGAGACAGTCACCGTAAGGGAGATTGAGTTGAATAAAGACGGGTACGGAGGCACTTGTGAAGAAAAAGTATCGCATGACCTTAACCATGCGCATATTGCTGTTGGTGTTTGTGCCGTTATGGGCGCTATCCGGAGCCTCGATAGGAATTGGTACTCATTACATGGCTGAGCAGCAGACGCGTAAGCTCAAAGATGACATTAAATTGATCGCGCGCGCGATCCGGGTGCCCATCGGTGAAGCGATTAACCAGGGGGATTTAGCCACGGTTCGGCGTACGCTGGATGCGGTGTTTTCTCTCGGGCAGGTGTATGGCGCGTCGGTTTATAACGAAGATGGTCAGCGTATCGCAGCAGCCGGTATTGCCGGCCAGGAAGACAGTACCGATAACCCGTTGGCTGAACAGTTGGTGCGCGTTGGTCAGGATGGCGATGCCTACCAGCATCAGGCCGGTCGCCGGGTGTTTTCCCATTTTGTGCCGGTGACCGATGAAACCGGCAAAATCTCCAGCATGGTGGAAGTGACTCGCCGCGCCAGTGATTTCTCTGCCACCATGGACCGCATCATTTTCTGGGCGTGGGGCTGCTGGGGTGTAGTGGGGTTGCTGACGCTGGGTATTGTACTGCTCGGCTATCGGCAGGCGGTCGGCCGCCAGGTGGCGAACTTAACCAACGTCATGGCGGATGTGGGCCGCGGACAGCTGGGAGTGCGGGCGCCGCAATCGAGTGCCACTGAGCTGGGCACGATTGCCGAGGCGTTTAACCAGATGCTGGATGATATCGAACAGGCTCAGCAGGCGATTGCCGCACACCGCCAACAGGAAGCAACCCTAAACCAGCAGCTGGAACGTCAGGAACGGATGGCGGCTTTGGGGCGTTTAGTCAGTGGTATCGCGCATGAACTCGGCGCGCCGCTCAATGTGATTGATGGCCGGGCACGTCGTCTTAGCCGGCATCATCAGCAAGAGTCTGCACAACATGAACTCAGTGCCATTCGTGGCCAGGTGCAGCGCCTGACCCGCATTGTCCATCAACTGCTGGATTTTTCACGCAGCGGTGCACAGCGTGAAGCGATTGAGCTGCGTGAATCGGTGCAGGCTGCGGTGGATTCAATCAAACATGAACTGGCATCTGTGCCTCCGAAAATTACAGTGGATATCCCGCCTGAGGTCAGCGTCACGGTCGATCCGGCCCGCTTTGAGCTGTTGTTGGTGAACTTATTGCGCAATGCCTGTCAGGCGGCCGTTTCTCAGGTCGGCGTGAGTTATCAAAGCGATGCGGATAGCTGGTCTCTGTCGGTGTGGGATGATGGCGCTGGTATTGACGCTGAACTCGATCCACAGCGACTGCTGGAGCCGTTTTTTACCACCAAACCCAAAGGGCAGGGCACAGGGTTAGGCTTGGCGATTGTGCATAATATCGTGAGCGATCATCACGGTGAGTTGCGTTTAAGCCATGCTCAGACGGGCGGTCTGCAAGTGTCACTGCGTTTTCCTGAGGAAGTGAAAGCATGAATATTTTATTAGTGGAAGATGATGCCGATCTGGCGGAATTGTTGTGTGAAGAGCTCGAAGCCGAAGGCTATCAGGTTACGGTGGTCGATTGTGTAGAAGCCGCCGAGCCACTTCTGGCCACGACCAATGTTGATTTGGTGATTTCTGATTTACGTCTGCCGGGGCGTAACGGTATCACTCTGCTGCCTGTGGTGAAGGCGATGAACAATGCGCCGGCGATGTTGCTCATCACGGCGTTTGGTTCGGTCGACCAGGCCGTGCAGGCGCTTAAAGCCGGGGCGGACGACTTTCTGACCAAACCGTTTGATATGGACCACTGCCTGCTAACGGTACGCCGCTTACTAGAGCATCGTCAGTTAAAAGAAAGTATCGGCGGACGCCGTTTTCACGGCATATTGGGTGAAAGTACTGTGATGCAAAGTCTGTTCAAAAGTATAGAACAGGTTGCGCGGGCTGACAGTCCGGTGCTGGTGCTGGGTGAGAGTGGCACCGGTAAAGAGCTGGTGGCAAAAGCGATTCATCAGCAGAGTGAGCGCAAGCAAGGGCCGTTTCTGGCAGTGAACTGTGCCGGTATTCCCAATGAGCTGTTAGAAAGCGAGTTTTTCGGACATGCGGCCGGGGCGTATACCGGTGCGGGCAAGTCCCGGCAGGGCCTGCTGCGCGAAGCGCAGGGCGGTACGCTACTCTTGGATGAAATTGGTGAAATGCCGCTCGCGCTGCAAGCGAAACTGCTGCGGGTATTACAGGAAGGCACGGTGCGTCCGGTCGGCAGTGATAAAGAAGTGGCGGTTGATGTGCGCATTATCGCTGCTACCCACCGAGATCCGGAAGCCATGGTGGCTGAGAATCAGTTCCGTGAAGACCTGTTTTTCCGGCTGGAAACCTTCACCCTGCAGGTACCACCGCTCCGTCAGCGCGGCGATGACATTGCACTGCTCACCCGTTACTTTATGACTCAGCAACAGCAAAAGGGTAAAACGCAGGCACATCAACTCAGTCAGGCGGCATGGCGACTCCTGCTCAATTACGGTTTTCCCGGTAATGTGCGCGAGCTGCAAAACGCGATAGAACGTGCCGCGGTATTTTGTGATGGTGAAGAGATCATGCCGGAACATCTGCCGCAACGTATGCGCCAGTCGCAGGACTCTGCGTTGAAAAATGTATTTGAGGGCTTATCGTCTGAGGCCATGCCGCCACTGTTGTCGCTGCAGCAAGACTATGTGCACTACGTGATGAAAAAGACCCAGGGTAACAAAGCGCAGGCGGCACAGATCCTCGGCGTGACACGCCGGACCTTGTACCGCTGGCTGGAAGAGGCGCAGGCCGAAGAGTCAATTTCCAAAGATTGAGGGCAGTCAAATAAGAGACTGATTGCGCGACATCATTGCTGTCAATCCACGCTAACAAAAAAGGGAGCAGACACCTGCTCCCTCATCACTTACTTGCTTTTCACTGACTGAGCACTTACTCGGCAGTGGCGCGCAGTTCGGCGACATCTTGTGGCTCAACCTGAGCGTTGCCCTGACCATAAGTATCGGTCAGGAAGTTAACCAGAGTGGCGATTTGGTCATCAGACAGATGCTGGCCGAAGGCGGGCATAAACACTTCACCGTCATTGGTATCGCGTTTCACGCCGTGCAGTACGACCTGGATCAGGTTGCCGCTTTTCTCGCTACCCACCACGCTGTTGTGGTACACCGACGGGTAGTAACCATCCGGAGAGCCGCTGCCGTCCGCATCGTGACAGGTGCTGCAGTTGGCCATGTAGAGGTATTCTCCTGGCATCTCCTCACGCGTGGTTTCGATTGGCAGACCGCGCAGTTGCAGATCCTGAGCCACCGCTTCGCCCTGTGCATAACGTGATGTGCTGCCCTCAGACACGCCCGGTACTGAGCGCAGGTAAACTGCGATGGCATTGAGATCATCATCCGTCAGGAAACGGAAGCTGTTTTCCACCGCTTCAGCCATCGGACCTGCCGCCTGAGCCTTGCCTGCCACTGAACCGGTTTTCAGATACTGGACAATCTCGTCATTGCTCCAGTCACCCAGACCATTGGCGTTATCATTGCTGATATTGAATGCATGCCAGCCGGCCAGATCAGCGCCTGACAGGAAGCCGGTTTCGATTTCATCATTGGCCGTGGTCTGCATCGCGACGCCGCGCGGAGTGTGACAGGTACCACAGTGGGTTGAACCTTGCACCAGGTAAGCGCCACGGTTCCACTCTGCTCCTTTGTCCTGCTGCGTCTGGTAAGCGCCTTGCTCGTGGAACATCCAGTTCCAGATAGCCAGTGGCCAGCGCATCGACAGCAGCGCAGGAATATCATTCGGACGGTTGGCTTGTTTGACCGGTTGCACCGAGTTCATAAAGTAATCGTACATGGCTGCGATGTCGTTGTCGGACAGCTTGGTGTACTCGGTATACGGCATGGCCGGATACAGGTGACCGCCATCTTTACGCACCCCTTCACGCAGCACGCGCTTGAAGTCGTCGAGCGAATAATTGCCAATACCGGTTTCTTTATCTGGGGTAATATTAGTCGAATACAGTGTACCGATTGGCAGTGGCATGCCCAGACCGCCGGCGAAAGGTTTGTCTTTCTCGGTGGTATGACAGGCCGTACAGTCAGACATTTTCGCCACGTATTCACCCCGGCTCATGCCTGGCGGCGTTTGCGTGGTTTGTACTTGTTGCTCCGGTGCCGGATTGTGACCGTTTGGCCCCCAGATACCAGTGACAATCAGGCCAAAGACGATGACAGCCAGTGCAATTACTGACAGGATTAACCGTTTCAGTGTCATGGCTTACACCTCCTTGTTCAGCGTGGCTGCAATACGCAGCGACAATGCGGCGATAGTCAGGGTACAGTTGACGGTGCCCACGGTTGGCATGGTGCCGGAACTGGCGATAAACAGGTTATCGTGATCGTGAGTTCGGCAGTCTTTATCCACCACACTGTCTTTCGGGTTGTCACCCATGATAACGGTGCCACAAATGTGCTGGTTGTTCGAGAAGTCGTCGCTGTACTGGATCTCAGTGCCCCCCATCAGCTGAGCAATCTTAGTGTAAGCTTCACGGGTGTGAACCGCACTGCGTTTAACGTAGTCATCAATCGCGTAGTAGAACTCAGGTTTGGCAATGCCCATTGCGTCTTTTGAACTGCTGGCGACAATGCGGTTTTCCGGATGCGGCAGCAGTTCGTGGAAGCTGTCGAACTGGACGTATCGAGCGGCTTTATCACGGATCTCATTATCCAGCACGTTACCCAGGATCAGACGATCCTGCGCCAGAATTTCCTGCGTCATCTGATCAGTACGAGACAGGTTCGACAGGTGAATTTTCTTACCCGCGTATTCAGAGCGGAAATCACCGTCACGCCAGCCAATGATTGAGGTCATCTCCTGCGCGCCGCGACCTGGCCATAATTTCTCGTCAGCGAAGAAGCGGATACCGGTGCCCGGGTGGTCCATCAGGTTACGGCCAACCATGTCTGAGCTGTTACCCACATCGGACATCAGCATTAGTTTGGGTGTTTCGATTCCGTTGGCGGCCAGAACGAAGTATTTCCCTTCGACTTTGACCGATTCACCGTCCGGGGTCTTGTAATGCACGGCAACAATACGGTTGTCGGCACCTTTTTCAATCTTGTACACCACCGCTTTATCGATCAGCTTGGCACCGGCGGCTTCGGCTTTCTCAACGTGGGTAATGCCGTTGTACATCGCACCAATCGGACAGATCGGCATACAGTTGTTGTTACCGCAGCACGTCGGGCGGTTGTCGTACGGGCGACTGTTACGCGCGACCGGCTCAGTGACGACATAAAATCCATTGTCATTGAGACGATCTTTAATCACTTTTTCGTTGTAAGAAATTGGCAGCGGGGCCATCGGATACGGCTTGGAGCGCGGTGACCCCAGTTCTTCATCCGCTGGCCCCCAGACGCCAAGCTCTTCTTCGGCGCGCTGATACCATAGTTCAAGGTCTTTGTATTCCAGTGGCCAGTCACGACCAACACCGTAAATCGATTTCAGTTTGAAGTCGGACGGGATAAAACGCCATGCCGAACCGGCCCAGTGCCAGGTCGTACCGCCGACCGCACGAATATACTGCGCGTCATAGGCCTGCTCACCCTTTTGTACCAGATAGCCGTTGTCCGGATTAAATTCCGGATGAGGCGCATAGGGCGTTGACGGGTACGGCGCCATGAAGTCCATTTTGTTCGGCTGGTTACGGAAACGTTCGACAATTTCGCCACGCGAGTAACGCGGACCGGCTTCGAGAATGATGACGGATTTACCGGCCAGCGCCAGTTGGTGCGCGACCAGTCCGCCCGCAACGCCTGAACCTACAACGACGACATCTGCTTGTTGGGTGGTGGTCATTATGCTTTCCTCTCGATTGGTTTAGCGGCCCAGAATCCGGGCTTGTTAGGGCAGTAAGAACGGATCTCCAGGACATCATCGACGGCATTAAATTGCAGCGCGTGGCGGTACGTGATGACCTGAGCATCAAGTCCGGCACCGACAATACCGGTATACCAGGCTGAAATGATGGACTTGGCGGTTTGCTGCGCCGAAGGCGACAGCGTAGTCGCCAGCAAGCGAGTCTCGATTTGCGCCATCTCTTTAACCAATAATTTCAGATGGGCTTCAAAATCTGGGTTACGCGCCTGCAGTGCCTGAAAGAAACGTTCAGAGAGGATGGGAGGCAGGTTCTGATGCTGAGTCAGTCGTTCTGACACAAGAGTGAACAAAGCAATAGGATCGACGGAGGCCGATTCCTGAGCCAGTACGCTCAGAGGCAGCGGAGCAACAAGCGAAAGCAAGCCGATTGACGCCACCCCTTTGAGTATGTTCCTGCGTGACATCTGTTGAGCCGATGTCTCCAGGTGGGGAGATTTTTTATTCATAGCTTCCATTGATTCCTAACATTTAAATGTTTTTTAGAATAATAATGATGAAGTGCTGAACTATTTTTGCTGTATCAATAGACGGTTTTTGTCATCTCCGGACAAAATTGAATCACGCAATGGATTGACAGAACCAAGCCATTGAGAGCGGTGTCACTAGATAGACGGTTTTGGGAACATTGATTTCTGCAACAGCAGATGAAACCTGCAAGAAATTATTTACCCGATGAATCGTTATTGATATAGCAATAATAAGTGTAGCAGAGTCTGCTTATTAGCTGACCGCAATCAAAGATATTCGCTGAATCCGACAAGGCGTAAGCCGGTTGCAGAAACGTTAAAAACACAATGATAACGGAGACATAACGTAGGGTTATGAGAGGTTTTTTATAATTTATATTGGCAATAGATTAAGTCAATTGCCTGAGTTTTAGTTATACACTTTACTATTTGTGTACAGAAAAAGTTTACGCCTGTGATGATACCGATCAAATTAGACCACTTAAATTTAGCAATCGGTTTACGTAATCTTTGTTTGCACAATCTTTATTTACATACGGTGGGCTAACCTGACTCGGCTGATTTAAATAGCCCATACTAAGTGCGTAGGTATTAAGTGGGTCAGGTAGTTGCTATTCAGCGTCAAAATCAATGTTGGGGAAATCACCACGTTTCAAATAAAGGGTAACGCCATCGGGGCCTGACTTGAGTGGCGGGTACTCTCCTGCGGGCAGTCGGATCCAACTGCCCGCAGCATACTGCTTACCGGCGTTGTCGATACTTCCTTGCAGGATCAAAAGTTCGGCGGCAGCGCCCGGCGCAGTGAAAATAGGTTGCTGTGCAGTGATTTTTTGCACGCTCACCGTCTCGTTACCGTTGCTGTATAACGGACAGATCTGTCGGTCCGTGTGCTGCTGCCAGTTCTGCTCATCGTGTGTATTGATACTTACCGTCTCAGTGTCTGCGGCACCCATTTGCCATAGTTTTACAAAGATGGTTGCCCCTGATTTGCTATGCGGACTGTGCGCGGTACCGGGTGGGTTTCTCAGGTACCACCCCGCCGGATAATCTCCGCTCTGATCAGAAAAGGTACCGCTCAGAACCAGAATTTCTTCTCCGCCGGGATGGGCATGTTGCGGAAAGACAGATTCCGGTGCGTATTTTACTATGCTGGTGGCGCGGGCTTTTTCCGCTCCGATTCTGTCCAGCATCATGCGCTCGACGCCGGATTGGGTCGACAATACCCATTGATATTGTTGGGGGGTGATGAATACAGGCAGAGCAAAGTCGGCGTTGATGTGCATGATTTTTATCCTGAGTAGACCTGTCCGGCGCCAATCAAGCGGATAGTCAGGCTGGTTGAAGGGTCAGAGAGGTAAAATATAAGAGTGGTGTGATGGGATCAAGTGTACCTTGGCTGTGGTCACGCGCAGGAGCGAGGATCAAAGCGTGGAAAGCGGAGGCGCTGGTCGGGCATATTGAGTGGGCAAGGAGCAGTAAACAGAAAAACCCGCCTTGAGAGCGGGTTTTTGCAAAATCAGCATGTAGTGACAGTTATTTATTAACTGAGTCACAAGCTCCGATTACTGAAGGGATAGAAATCGCAGGGTGGATTAGGTAATCTTCTGAGCAGTTTTTCTCTTTGTTGTAAGTGGTACCAGTACAACCAGCAAGAATAGCCAACGCAGCACCAACCAACGTTAATTTTGCAACTTTAGA
Source organism: Vibrio sp. ABG19 (assembly GCF_029962385.1). Lineage (NCBI taxonomy): Bacteria > Pseudomonadati > Pseudomonadota > Gammaproteobacteria > Vibrionales > Vibrionaceae > Vibrio > Vibrio sp. ABG19. Next base: position 2,302,551 of record NZ_CP071708.1, read on the forward strand.
AAAAGATTTCATTATAATACTCCTTGGTTTGTTGAAGTGCGCAAATTAGATTACATGAATAATAATGTCCATGTCTTAATTTAGTTTTATTATATAATCGTTACATTACTTCCGGATAATGAATATTTTAATTATTGATTAATCATTTATGCAGTGGATTTACGAAGTAATGTAATCATTTCATGACTTATTACTGATAATGTTAATAATACATCTGTTGTCTATAACCAATATATTTACCATTTACAGTACGGTAAATTACGCTGTTTTGTTTAATTTTTGGGCTTGTTTTTATTGTTGTTAATTAGTTATTTGGTTTTCAAGGTGTGTATATTTAATTAAGGTGTTTCTTAATTAGTGTCTGTTGTTCTTATTGGTTTGCGTGCATTTTTCTGGCCTTTTTACCGTACGGAAATAAATTTTCCGTTAGGGGGGATGAGTTTTTCCGTTATTTTAAAATAGTGCTAGCGGGCATGAATTGCCCAGGCTGTTATTTCACGACCTCATTCTTTGCACTATTTTCTTCTACACTTACTATTGGCATCATAAAGAGACAAACATATGTGTGGCCGATTGAATGTTATCGATGATCCGCTCAACCGACTGGTTAGTGAGATGTTCGGCATCCGTTTTACCGCCAGAACAAATCATGATCTGCGACCGACGCAAACCGTAGCGACGGTGGCTGTAAGTCATGGCGAAGTCGGTCAACTTGACTTGATCTGGGGTACTCAGCCTTACTGGGCCAAATCGCTGATTATCAATGCTCAGGCTGAAACGGTGGCGGTGAAAGCAACGTTTGCCGCAGCATTTGAACAGCACCGGGTGGTTGTACCTTGCTCGGGGTGGTATGAATGGCGTGAAGAACAGGGCAAAAAACACAAGTTTCACTTTGCTTCCAGGCACGATGATGTGCTCTACATGGCGGGTATTGCGCTGGAGAATGGCCAACGTTTGGTGACCTTAACAACGTCAGCGAATCTGGAGTGTCGTGATTATCACGCACGGATGCCGCTGCTGATTCAACCGCAAGCGGCGATGACCTGGATCGCGGGGCATCCTGAGCAGTTTTTTGCGCTGTTGACTGAAGTGTATGCTCAGCCACTGGCGATTAGGGCGGAGTAAATGATGGAGTCAGTTCTCCATACTCCTGCCCGTTACGCCAATCACGAGTTATGCGAGTCAATTTCTCTTTATGCCAGTAAAAGAAGCAAGCTGCCAACTGTGGCCGCTGCAGAAAGATATTTCCCTGCCGAGTAGGACGAATCATCATCTTTCTTCACATCGTCGGGACGGTCCATGCCCAGAGCCCCGTAAGTGAAAGACTCGACTTTGTCGCCAAGCGATTTGTCTTTGATGTCCGGCTTTTCACCCTGTTCGATATCTTTCAGAGCAGCCAGCAAGGCTTTACCTTCATCAGACAAAGTCACTTTATTTTGTTCTACCTTGAGCGGTGCGGCTGACTGGTTTTCAGCCTTGGTTTCGGTGTTTACCGGAGCCTGAGATTTCACCGTCTGAGTAGTGTGCAGCTGCGCTGTGCCTACACCTACTAGATTCATACATCTCTCCTTAATCTTGCTACAGTCATAATATCGACAGGGCGAGGAAAAACTTTTGCACTTTTTTCTCAGATTGTCGCAGGGGTCATGATGACTTCAATAAGCAAAGAATGTGCCTTAACCACGAGAGAGACACGCCAGAGGCCGTGACTTCATCTAAGGTGAGCCTTAAGGGTTACACTGCAGATCATCGTTACGTTGGGCTAAGGCTTGAAATGCCTGGCGTTGATGCTCTGGCTGGATATAGCGTACGGGTGGCGCTAACACCTGCAGCTGATAGTCGCTGTGGTCGGCTGTTATCTCGCTCACTGGGGTGATAATGAGGATATGGATATCCGGCAGGCGGCGCTGTAGTGCCGCGGCAATACCTAGCCCCTCTTGAGTGTGAAACAGTCCGGCAATATGCATGACCTGATGTCCGGGATGGGTAAGCAGATAATCGCTGATACTCTCTGCCATGGTTTCATCCCAGGTGATTTGCGCGGCAAACTGACGTTCGTTTTGCTGCTCTGTACCATGGTGCATCGAGGCCATAAAGCGCTGTTTATAAGGTGAATCAGAGCTATCTGCCTCGCGAGCGATCCAGGTTCTCTGCTTGCTGTCCAGACGATCAACGTATTCGGGGCCTTGCCGCCCGATACAGCGCACAATATCTTGCGGCGCATTGGCGGCGATGACCGGAGCCTGATACTGTTTGGCCAGCTCGACCAGAGGACGATAGTCACTTTGGTAATTCGGCCAGGCTTTCGTTTGTTTGATGAGGTATTGTTCGCCGATGTCACCACGCAGATACTGATTAAGGGTCGGTTGAGCGGAGCGATCAAATTGTTCCATCGACAGAGCAACCGGTCGTTTTTGTTGCAGCAGATGATATAACAAATCCGTCTGGAAACGATGGATGCCGGGGTGGGTGTGCCATTCGCCGACCAGTATCACTTCGGCGGCTGCCAAGGTTGCGGGAAGTGGCGTCAGGGTGAGAGGCTTGCCGTGCGGCGTGGCCAGTTGGTAATCATAAAAATGCTGGACAGGCCGGGTCGAGGTACAGCCCAGCAATATCATACTGCTCAGCCAGTAAATAATAGCGCGCATCGCAAACTCTCCGTTTAGGTTCACTGCATGGTGAGTGAGTCGGCAAGGAATTGCAAACGCACCACGTGAAGCTGAGATGGAGAGCATGTCCTGCGCTGCTACTGCTGAAGTCAAGGTGCCATGTTTCCAGAGTCAATGAATAGTACTGCCGGAGCACGGGCCCAGTGCGGTGAATTAGGAATTTGTTTTCCGGTAGACGCGAATCATAAAGTCGGCTTCACACTCGAACTGCGTCGCTGATTTCACTTCTGCTTTGAATGCTTCACTGGCGCGCCAGGCAAACGGTGTCATTTGCAGCAGATCAAAGGCCTGCTCGCCATCAAGCGTCATCGGATAATTAAGCTTTTGCTGGGTTTCCAGCACAAAGCCATCGATCTGCTCCGGCTCTTCTTCATGCAGGCGCACGTCCTGATAGATGCCTTGCTTAAACTGGTACAGGTGGCGGCCTGCCGGGGTTACGGTGATGACTACGCCGTTGTCTTTCACGCAGCGTTGCAGCTCTTCAGTTTTGCAAGGGGCGTAAATACGCACAATTGCGTCCAGAGACTGGTCTGCAAACGGCAGTCGGTGACTGGAGGCAACCACGAACTGGCAGTTGTGGTAGCGCTTGGCTGCGTAACGAATCGCTATTTTAGAGATATCCAGGCCGTGTACTTGGGCTTGCGATGACTGGGCAAGCAGTGCCTCGGCCACAAATGTTGTGTAGTAACCTTCGCCGCAACCGATGTCGAGCAGTTGGTGTTCGCTGCCTTGCAGAGCTTCGGCGCATAAACGCGCGACTTCCGCACGCATCGGATGGTAATGTCCGGCTTCGAGAAAACGGCGTCTTGCCTGCATCATCTCCTTGTTGTCACCCGGATCTTTGGAACGCTTGTGCTGAACCGGCATGAGGTTGACATAGCCCTCTTTCGCCATATCGAACTGATGGCGGTTATCACAGGTGTAAGTACGGTCGGTTAGCTGCAAAGAGTGCTGACAAAGGGGACACTGATAAGACATGGTCATCTCGGCTAAAAAAATCAAAGCGCTCATTCTATACCAATTCCGGCCGGAATGATTGGGATAATTTAAGCGTTAATGACCTGAACAAGCGGGCAATAAAAAAGGACAGTGCAGACTGTCCTTAGCTCTTGTTAACAGACTCTGAGCAAGAGTCTGTGCTCTGAAACGGCAGCGCTTTAGCGGGCTGAAATCGCGGTCGTGAGCGTATGGCTTTCGCCAGGCTGCAGAGTGTGGCCTGCGGACAGGCAAGGTGAGTGCAGGGCGGATTCGACACACAGCATGGTCTGGTAGCCATCATCCGTCATATCGGCCATGGCAGCAGCGCCTTGTGCCCACGGATTCCACAGAACCGCAGAGTTGTGGCCACTGTTTTCCACCACTAAAGAGCGGCCCAACAGCGGATCCTGCACTTCAATCTGCGCTGCCGGCTGGGTATAAACCCGGTCAATGGTATCGGTCAGGACCAGAGTATTTCCGCCCTGACATACTTTGGCATCTTGCAGGCTGTCGATATATTCACTACCCATACCTGTGGTTTGCACCTGACGCACATCGCCGACATTCAGGTAGCTGTGCAGGGCGCCCGAGAAGGTCCAGGCCTTTTCGTCCTGGTTGGTGACTTGCAGGCTGACTTTAAGCTGCTCAGCGACTTCGACTTCAAGGCGTAAATCGAATTGGTAGGGCCAGATAGCCTGAGTGGTTTCGCTGTCATGCAAACCAAGGACTAGGATGACACCCTGCTCATTTTCACGATGTTCGATCAGCTGCCATTCACTGGTTCGGGCAAATCCGTGGGCCGGCGTTGCCAGACGGCCAAACCAGGGCCAGCACACCGGGATCCCGCCCCGTAATGCGGCCTTGCCGTCAAACAGAGCCGCGTCACTCATCCAAATCAGGTCAGCCTGACCTGCCGGTTGGAAAGAGACCACGTGACCGCCGTGCAGCGCAACAGCGGCAGAGGCTTTATCGTGGATGATACGCACCATTTTTACCTGGTCATGTTCGACAATGGTCACGCAATCGGAAAGGACAGTAAGGGCAGGCAGAGAGTGTAAATCCATAAGTAACGCTCCTGAATTTGGCGAACTGTAAGGTCATAGGCTCGCAAGGTCATTGGCTGCGCACAGTGCACAACGGCTCATCGCTTGGTGTATCAATTGGTATAACTCAGCGTACTAATTGATGTAATTTAGTGTCTTGATTGATATAGATTAGTGTTTTGCTTGATACAGATTAGCGCATCAATCACGCAATATGCGGCTATATCGGCAAAAATCAGAGACAAAAAAGGCGACTCGAGAGCCGCCTTTCTTCACGTCTTATCTTGCAAAGACAAGCTTATCGCTAATGCTTACATTACTTAGAGATGTGAGCGATCAGGTCAAGAACTTTGTTTGAGTAACCGATTTCGTTGTCGTACCAAGATACAACTTTAACGAATTTATCAGTCAGTGCGATACCAGCTTTAGCATCGAATACTGAAGTGCAAGTTTCGCCGATGAAGTCTTGAGAAACAACTTGGTCTTCAGTGTAACCAAGAACGCCTTTCAGTTCGCCTTCAGAAGCTTCTTTCATCGCTTTACAGATGTCTTCGTAAGAAGCACCGTTAACCAGGTTAACAGTCAGGTCAACTACAGAAACGTTAGCAGTTGGTACGCGGAAAGCCATACCAGTCAGTTTGCCGTTTACTTCTGGAAGTACAACGCCTACTGCTTTAGCCGCGCCAGTTGAAGATGGGATGATGTTCTGAGAAGCACCACGACCACCGCGCCAGTCTTTCGCAGAAGGACCGTCAACAGTTTTCTGAGTTGCAGTAGTTGCGTGAACAGTAGTCATCAGACCTGATTCGATACCGAACTTGTCGTTCAGTACTTTAGCGATAGGTGCAAGACAGTTAGTAGTACAAGAAGCGTTAGAAACGATGTCTTGACCTGCGTAAGTGTCGAAGTTTACGCCGTTAACGAACATTGGAGTTGCGTCTTTAGAAGGGCCAGTCAGAACAACTTTCTTCGCACCAGCAGTGATGTGCTTACGTGCAGTCTCGTCAGTCAGGAAAAGACCCGTTGCTTCAGCAACTACATCAACACCGATTGCGTCCCATTTCAGGTCTTCTGGGTTGCGTTCTGCAGTTACACGTACAGTTTTGCCGTTTACGATCAGGTTACCACCTTCAACTTCAACAGTACCGTTGAAACGGCCGTGAGTTGAGTCGTACTTCAGCATGTATGCCATGTAATCTACGTCGATCAGGTCGTTGATACCTACCACTTCGATGTCATTACGTTCTTGTGCTGCACGGAAAACGAAACGGCCAATACGGCCAAAACCGTTAATACCTACTTTGATAGTCATTATAGTTGCTCCACAACTTAATTTCTGATTAAAGATAACTGGTAGTAAAATTACAAAATCCAGTAAACATCTGCAACAGATAATCCGACTTAACTTGTTTAAAGTCAAAAAAAAGCACCGCTTTTTTTAACATTAGGTTGCAAATGACTATTTTTTACACTGGACTCTGCGAGTCCTCTACCAAATTGATGTAAAATCCCTAAATTATCGTTGGTCGCTTACCAATAGAAAGCGCGCCATGTTATGGTGAGAAAGTATGTGCCACAAAGCGCGCCACGCGCAAGTTTTTATCTAAAAAAGCACATAACTAGGTAGTGTATAAGGAAGAAAAATAACGTGAATCCAACAGTTGAAACCGTCGAGAAGCCTGATGAATACTGGCGTGAGCGCCTGAACGAGGAGCAGTATTACGTATGCCGAATGCAGGGAACCGAGCCGCCATTCAGCGGTAAGTTACTGCACAATAAGGACACCGGTCTGTATAACTGTACCTGCTGTGAAGCCGCACTGTTTCACTCAGAGAACAAATACGATTCTGGCTGTGGCTGGCCGAGTTTTGATGCGCCTGCGCATGACGGTGCTATCCGATATTTAGATGATCATAGTCACGGAATGAGCAGAACTGAGATTCGTTGTGCAGCCTGTGACAGCCATTTGGGGCATGTTTTCCCCGATGGGCCGAAGACGACCGGGGAGCGTTACTGTGTTAACTCAGTGTCGTTAATTTTCAACAAAAGTAACTAACCGACGCCATTCTGCGCAATGAGATGTTAAAAGGTTACATTATTCCAATGAGTTAGGAATTTATTCTAATGAATTAGGAACCATATGGCTGGAGAACTGGCCGGCTTTAATTGCACTGACAACTTCAGCCGCGACATTCTCCAGCCGTTCAAACTTCTCGTCATCAAATCCATACAACAAGTCCAGCTCTGCTTTCGAAGCCAGAGGGACGCCATACTCTTTACCCACCATGGCCCACACATAAGCGTGCTCTTTGTCGTTCAGTACCTGATAGGTGCTGGCCAAAGATTTAAAGATCTCGGTATTCACTGCTTGTCCCTGGCTGAGTTCCAGAGCGCGGTTAAGTAGTTGGATAGTTTTCTCGCGATCCCGGCTGGTGTAGAAGGTGGCTAGAGCGTACTGCATTTCTGCGGTATCCAGTTCAGGCTTACCTTCCATCTGCAAAAACTCGCGTCGCGCCTGATTATCGCCGATCTGGCTCCAGAGAAAATAGAGGGATTGCGGAGTACGCATCTGGTGCAGTTCATCCACCAGACGTTGTTGTTCATCGCCACTGTGCATCAGGGCGGAAAAGCGTTTTTGTTTCAGTTCGGTTTGGTCGATAGGCAGAATCTGCGCGGCCAGTTCGAGGCATTTACGGTATTCACTGACCAGTTGGTACTCGTGAATTTTATTGTCGACGCTGGGTTTTTTCAGTACTTCAAAACGCTGCCAAATCAGATCCGTGCGCGGGACACGGCACTGGCCGTCATCGATATTAAGCAGTTCGCAGCGCAGCCCCGGATTGTCCGCACACAGTTTGTCGGTGTTGTTGCGGTTTTCAAAACAACCGCTCAGGATCAGGGGCAAAGACAAGATAACTAGAGTTTTGACGTTGTTCATAATTATGGCTTGTGATCCGATACACTTATTTATTTAGCTAATCTTGACTGAATACGCCAGGTCGTTACTGTGACCCAAGCACGTAATTTATCACACAGTAGTAAGTAGGAAATCATCATGGATGCTAATCAATTAATCGATGCCATCACTCCCGAAGCGTATGAACGCCTGGTATTCGCCGTGGAAACGGGTAAGTGGCCTGAGGGTACACTACTTTCTCCGGAGCAGCGAGATTACTGTATGCAAGCTGTGATGTTGTATCAATCTAAGCACAATAAAGATGCGGATCACATGAGTATCAGTGCCGGTGGCGAGATGATGTTTAAGTCAAAGGCAGAGTTGAAAAAGCGTTTTCAACAGGGGCAGGAAGATATCGTTCGGGTTAATCCCAACCAAGAGTAGTAGGGTTTAGGCCCTAGGATCTAGGGCCTGGCTTGGAACACCGTCGTTCGAATTACAAGCTCATCTCACCGCGCAGCACCTGCTGCATCTGGTTTTTCACTTCCTCGTAAGAAAGATTCTGGCTGAGCAGGTAGTGCAGTTTCGCCAGCGCCGCTTCCGGCGTCATATCAAAACCGCTGATGACTCCCGCATCGGCCAGAGCACAACCGGTGGCGTAGCCGCCCATATTGACTTTACCGGCCAGACACTGAGTCAGGTTCACCACGATCACGCCGCGTTCAGACGCATCATGCAACTGAGCCAGCAGTGCTTTGTTCTGCGGTGCGTTACCGACACCAAAGGTCAGCAGGATCATCGCATTAACCGGCTGCAGCAGAGTGTTACGAATCACTTCATGGGAGATACCCGGGTACATGGTAATCACACCGACTGGCTGTGGCGTAATGTTCTGCACGCGGAATGCACCTTCAGGTTTGACGTCCAGTTTGACGTTGTTGCTGACCTGAATATTGATACCGGCTTCCAGCAGAGGCGGCAGGTTCGGTGATGTGAAGGCGTTGAAACCGTCAGCATGGGATTTGGTACTGCGGTTACCGCGCATCAACTGGTTGTTGAAAAACAGGGTCACTTCGTTGATCGGGTAGTTGGCCGCGATGTGCAGTGCATTGAGCAGGTTGGCCTGACCGTCTGAGCGTAGTTCTGCCAGCGGGATTTGTGAGCCTGTGACGATGACAGGTTTACCCAGATTTTCCAGCATAAATGACAGTGCCGAGGCGGTATAGGCCATGGTGTCAGTACCATGCAGGATCACGAAGCCATCATATTTTTCGTAGTTTTCACGGATGTCATCGGCAATTTTCTGCCAGTCCTGCGGGGTCATATCTGACGAGTCGATCAGCGGATCGTATTCATGCACGGTGAATTCCGGCATTTCCGGACGATGGAATTCCGGCATGGCAGCCAGCTGCTTTTCCATAAAACCAGCAACAGGAACGTAGCCATGGTCGGATTTCTTCATACCGATTGTACCGCCGGTGTAAGCGATATAGATATGTTTTCTTGTCATGGGGGAAACCACTTATTGTAGGGAACAGAGCGCGGATTATAGCGAAATCTTAGCCAATAAAAAGGGGCGCTTCTAACAAAGCACCCCCAGTGTAACGAGTGGTAAGATCAGTGTTACGTACGGTATCTGATGTTATTTTTCGTCAATTGTTACTACTGTACCTGGCAGGGTAGGCAGAACGCGTAATAACCTTTCGGGTCATTGAAACTGCTCATCAGACTGGCATCGGCAGTTAGCTGCTTCGCTGCCGGTTGCAGCGCTTCTGGTAACATAGTGGCGAAATCCATTCCCAGGCTGGTCCGCACCTGAGCAAACAGGTCCTGCACAAACTGCTGCGCCGGGCTGAGCGGTTCTTCGACCCAATACAGGTTGTAGTTGTCGAGATTAGCCAGTTGCGCTGCCAGTTTTACTGCGTCATCAAAATCACCCAGTTTATCGACCAGGCCATATTTTTGTGCGTCCTGAGCAGTCCAAACCCGGCCCTGAGCAACTTTATCAACAGCATCCACTGACATGTCACGGTTCTCTGCCACCAGAGAAATAAAGCGTTGGTAGCCGTTTTCAATGCCCATTTGCAGTGCTTGTTTAATGCCGTCATTGAGACCCGTCGTGATGCCGACGCCGGAGAATGGCGAGGTGCCCGCACCATCCGTGTAGATGCCAAGCTTGTTGAGCCCTTTCTCAAAGGTCGTGATGACACTGAAAATACCAATCGAACCTGTGAGCGTGGTTGGCTGAGCCACAATCTGGTCACCGCCCATGGAGATCCAGTAACCGCCGGAAGCGGCCAGGCTCGACATCGAAATGACCACAGGCTTGCCGGCTGCTTTAATGGCATCGATTTCGTTACGAATCACTTCCGAAGCAAATGCACTGCCGCCCGGGCTGTCGACACGCAGCACGACGGCTTTCACTTTGTCATCGATACGTGCTTCTCGCAGTAGTGAGGCCAGAGTATCGCCGCCGACTGTGCCGCGTGGCTGATCACCATCCATAATGGTGCCGCTGGCCACGACCACTGCGATATCGTCCGCATTCATGTCAAATTTAGGTTTGACTGATGAACGGTACTCGTAGTAGCTGACCGCATTGTAGCTGTCCTCACCGTCACTGCCGAAGGCATCGACCAGTTGTGCGCGCACTTGCTGGCGCGTGGCCAGTTCGTCGACCAGGCCGGCTTTTAGTGACAGATCGGCCAGATTACCGGAGGACTGTTTTAGCAGCACCAGAAATTCATCCATGCTCGGGGTCAGGGTCTTCGCATCAATCTGGCGATTGGTCGCCACATCGTCTACATAGGCTCCCCATAACTGGCTTAGCCAGCGTGACGCTGATTCTCGCGCGGCATCGGACATGTCGTCACGAATAAAAGGCTCGATAGCGGATTTATAGGTGCCGACACGGAAAACGTGAGTGTTAACGTCGAGATTTTCCAGCAGAGTCTTGTAGTACATGTTGTAGGCGCTGTAGCCACGCAGCATCACGGCGCCGTCGGGAGCCAGGAACACTTTGTCGGCATAGCTCGCCAGGTAGTACTGGCTCTGGTTGTACATATCGCCAACCGCGTACACCGGCTTACCGGATGCTTTGAATTCGTTGATCGCTTTGGCGATATAACGCAACTTGGTCAGATTGGTTTCCGGCAGGTCGCGCAGCGCCAGTACCAGCCCGCTGATGTGACTGTCATCTTTGGCCTGACGCAGGGTATCGACGATGTCAAACAAGACGTTCTCTTTCGGCAGATCATCACCCAGCACAGAACCGGCAAACGAGTCGAGTGGATTGATGTAAGTACTCTGCTCAACGACGGGGCCGGACAGGTTCAGAACCAAAGCCGAGGCTTGTCTGACGGTCGGCGCTGGTGAATCAGCATGAATGTAAATGAAATAGATAACTGCCAGGCTGAGGAGAAAAAGCAGATTGGTCAGAGCCAGTCTGACAAAGGTGATTAATTTCCAAATACCTTTGAAAATCAGGCCTATAAATCGAAATGTTTGTTTCATCTTGTCTCCAACGCAACAAGTAAATGGCTTGCTGAGGATGATACGCGGGTAATTCCGGGATAAGACAACCAAGTGAACTACCGCTTAAAGTGAACAAGCGGTTAAGCGGCAGTGCGCATCCACAGCATTATGGCGCACAGTGTAACGTCCAGCCCCGCCGGAGGGGCAGTCTCACACAGAATTGATCTCAGCAAAGGAGAGACGGCTTGGTTCGCCTTTAAGACCAGTCACTTGGGTATCCTCGTCATCCTACGTTATTCATTATACTCAAACAACCGCAAGATTGATCGTGGTTACAGAAATGTAAACGCCTGTTTGATTTTTGGTAAATGACTGCATATTCTGGTCAGACCATTAAAGATAACGATAAAAGTGACGCTGCCATGTACCCAAATCTGCTTCAGCCTTTAGATCTTGGATTTACTCAGTTGCGCAACCGGGTCCTGATGGGCTCAATGCACACTGGCCTTGAAGAGCACAAGGAAGGTCTGCAAAAGCTCGCTGCTTTTTACGCCGAACGCGCCAAAGGTGGCGTCGGACTGATTGTGACCGGCGGATTCTCTCCGAACTTGCGTGGTCGTCTGCACCCTTTCAGTGCTCAGTTCAGTAGTGGCAAACATGCAAAAGCGCATCAGGTGGTGACCGAAGCGGTGCACCATCACGGCGGAAAAATTGCCCTGCAGCTTTTGCATGCCGGCCGTTATGCGATGCATCCATTTTCTCTCAGCGCCTCCGCTATCAAAGCGCCGATTGCCCGTTTTGCGCCGGGAGAAATGAGCGAGCGCCAGATCTGGTCCACCATCGATGACTTTGCCAACAGTGCGCTGCTGGCCCGGCAAGCGGGTTATGACGGGGTCGAGGTGATGGGATCGGAAGGGTATCTGCTCAACCAGTTTATTTGTAAACGTACCAACGTGCGTTATGACGCCTGGGGCGGCAGTTATGAGAACCGAATTCGCTTCCCGCTTGAAGTTGTACGGGCCATTCGTGCGACAGTCGGTGAAGAGTTTATTATTATTTTCCGCCTCTCGATGCTTGATTTGGTAGAAGAAGGCAGCACCTTTGAAGAAGTCGTTCAACTGGCCAAAGCGCTTGAGGAGGCTGGTGTCACCCTGATTAATACCGGTATCGGCTGGCATGAAGCACGCATTCCTACCATTGCAACTCAGGTGCCACGTGCTGCCTTCAGTTGGGTGACCGAAAAAATCAAACCGCATCTTAAGGTGCCGGTGATTACCTGTAACCGCATTAATACCCCGGGTCAGGCCGAGCAGATTCTTGCCAGCGGGCAGGCCGATATGGTCTCGATGGCTCGTCCATTCTTGGCCGATCCCTATTTTGTCGCGAAAGCAGAGCAAGGTCAGGCTAATCTGATTAACACCTGTATCGGGTGTAATCAGGCGTGTCTGGATAATGTTTTCCAGGCTAAGCGCGCCAGTTGCATGGTCAATCCGCAGGCCTGCTATGAGACCGAGCTGACGGTCACTCCGGCGGCTGTGAAGAAAAACATCGCCGTGATCGGCGCAGGGCCCGCCGGACTTGCCAGCGCGACCATGCTGGCGGAACGTGGCCATCAGGTGGATTTGTTTGAGCGCAATGACCGGATAGGAGGTCAGTTTCGCCTCGCCATGCAGATCCCGGGTAAAGAAGAGTTCCGGGAGACCATTCGCTATTTTGCTAACCGGATTGAACAGACCGGCGTGCGTTTGCACCTCGATACCGAAGTGACTTATTCGATGTTGGATGAATACGATGAGGTCGTGATGGCGTCCGGGGTTACGCCGCGTAAAGTGACGATTGAAGGCATTGATAATCCGGATAAGGTAGTGGATTACCAGACCCTAATCCGTGACAAAACTCCGGTCGGAGACAAGGTCGCCATTGTCGGCGCTGGTGGTATTGGGGTGGATGTAGCAACCATGATTACTGAGCCTGCAGCTTATAAACTCGACGACTGGCTGCACGAATGGGGCATTGATACCGACATTGCCTATCCGGGCGGGTTGTACCCGTATCCGGAGATGCTGAGTGATAAACAAGTGTGGCTGCTGCAGCGGCGCAAAGGCCGGGTTGGCAAAGGGCCGGGTAAAACTACAGGCTGGATCCATAAACGCACTCTGGAAAAACGCGGCGTGCATCTGATAGGCGGAGTCAGTTATGAAAGTATCGATAACCAGGGACTGCATATTTCGTTAAATGGTAATCCGCAGCTGCTGGAAGTGGACAAAGTGGTAATTTGTGCCGGTCAGGAGTCGGTACGTCCGTTTGAGGACAAGTGGCAACAGCTGGGCGATAAGCTGCATGTTATCGGTGGAGCGGATGTGGCCGGTGAGCTGGATGCTGTGCGCGCCATCCGTCAGGGAGTCACGCTAGCGCTGACGCTTTGACAGGCGTTGTCTGTATCCATTACTGATGAGGGCGCCTTTTGGCGCCCTCTGTTGGTTCGGATTCGGTCACTGGCGTTATAGAATAACGGTTTTGTTGCCGTACACGAAGACGTGGTCGTTAACCACTTTGCTCAGCGCTTTACTCAGCACGCTCTTCTCAACGTCACGTCCTGCCTGCGCCATGTCTTTTGCGCTGAAGGTGTGGTCGATTGGAATCACATCCTGCTTGATGATTGGACCTTCATCGAGATCGTTGGTGACAAAGTGCGCTGTGGCACCAATGATCTTCACACCGCGCTCGTAAGCCTGTTGATAGGGGCGTGCGCCGATAAAGGCTGGCAGGAAGCTGTGGTGAATGTTGATGATCTTGTGGTGGTACTGCTCAACAAAAGCAGGAGTCAGCACACGCATGTATTTGGCTAGCACCACGAAGTCCGGATCGTACTGGTTGATCACTTCCAGCATCTTCTGCTCGTGTTCCTGACGATTGAGGCCTTCATGTGACACGCAGTGATACGGGATATCAAACTTCTCCGTCAGTCCCTGCAGCACATCATAGTTACCGATAACTGCAGCGATATCGACATTGAGGCTGCCATCGAAATTTTTCATCAGAATGTCGCCCAGACAGTGCGACTCTTTGGTGACCAGAATCACCACACGTTTGCGGGTTGAGCTGATCAGTTTGCGTTTGGCACCTTGTGGCAGTGCGTTGTCCAGGTCGGCGAGCAGGGTTTCATCGTTAAAGTAGCCCTCAAGCTCGGTGCGCATGAAAAAGTGGCCGCTGGTGTTATCCACGTATTCGCTGTTGTGGATGATGTTGAGTTGATGTTTGTAACAAATATTGGTGATCTTCGAGATCAGACCCGGCGCATCGGTACAATGCGTAAGCAGCGTTTTCTTTTCCATTAATGACAACTTCCGTGCATTTTCTTTTTTGGTTATGTACACCTTTCTGAGGTGAAGTGGTCTGCGGCAGTCGGTTCACCGGCTGGTGGTCCGAGCACGACTTCAATGAGGTCAGAGGTATTACAGGGTAGGCAAGCCGGAACGGTAAGGCTGCCCAAGCAGTCTTTATAATTAATCGATTCTCCGTATGGTTTCAACCACTATCTGGGCGCTTGGTCACATTATTTCTGGTTCGGTGATGTAACCCGCTAAGATCACGCCGATAGAATCGGATTCGCACCCGGGGGGGAAAACTGCCATAATCGCCGCATTCTCTCTTTCGACAGCTCGCAGGATGATTGCAAAAACCTTTTCTCAGCAGGGCGCTCTGGGTAAAGCCATTCCCGGCTTTCAGGCTCGTCAGGCGCAACTCGATATGGCTGAAGCAGTGGCTAAAGCCATTGCAGACGACTCGCAGCTGGTGGTTGAGGCGGGGACGGGAACCGGTAAGACCTTCGCCTATCTGGTGCCAGCTCTGCTGAGTGGCAAGAAGGTGATCATTAGCACCGGATCGAAAAATCTGCAGGAGCAGTTATTTCACCGCGATCTGCCTTTAATGGTCGGTGCGCTCGGTTTTCACGGCAGTGTTGCTTTGCTGAAAGGTCGGGCGAACTATCTTTGTCTCGACCGGCTTAGTCGCCAGATGGTGGAAAGTCACACCAATCAGACGGACCCGACATTGCTGACCCAGTTAGTCAAAGTGCGTAGTTGGGCGTCGGAGACCAAAACCGGTGACCTGGGTGACTGTGATGAGCTGCCGGAAGACAGCATGATCATTCCGACCATCACCTCTACCAACGATAACTGCCTGGGTAAAGAGTGTGCCAGCTATCAGGACTGCTTTGTCTCCAAAGCCCGCCGCAAAGCTCTGGATGCCGATGTGGTGGTGGTGAACCATCACTTGTTTCTGGCAGACCTGGCGATAAAAGAAACCGGCTTTGGGGAGCTTATCCCGGAAGCGGACGTGTTTATCTTTGATGAAGCACATCAGCTGCCTGATATCGCCAGCCAATATTTTGGTCAGTCGGTATCCAGCCGTCAGATTCAGGAGCTGGCCAAAGACATCGAGATTGGTTATCGCACCGAAGCGAAAGATATGCGCCAGCTACAAAAAGTCGGCGATAAGCTGGTGCAGTCAGCGATGGATTTGCGCATCGCGCTGGGTGATACCGGTTTTCGCGGCAACTGGCGCGAGGCGATTCAGTCGCCGTCCATTGCCCGCGAAGTAGAGCGGGTGCGGGAGAGTCTGGATTTTGCCATCGACGTGCTCAAACTGGCCCTGGGCCGCAGTCAACTGCTCGATACCGCTTTTGAACGGGCTAACCTGATCAAAGGGCGCGTTGAGCGGGTATGTGATGTCTCGATTACCGGTTATTCCTACTGGTACGACACCACACCGCGTCAGTTTAGCCTGCATATTACCCCGCTGACCGTGGCAGATAAGTTTCACGAACAGATGGAAATGAAGCAGGGCGCGTGGATATTCACCTCGGCGACATTGGCAGTGAACGACGATTTTGGCCACTTTACCCATCGGCTCGGATTAGAGCCGGCGGCGCAGTTTTCTCTGCCCAGCCCGTTTGATTATGCGCAGCAGGCCAAATTGTGCGTGCCGCGCTATCTGCCTGAGCCGAACAGTCCCGGTCTTGCGAATAAACTGGTCTCTATGCTGGCACCTGTGATTGAGCAAAACCAGGGGCGCTGCTTTTTCCTCTGCACGTCACACAGTATGATGCGTGAACTGGGTGAGCGATTTCGCGAACAGCTCTCTCTGCCAGTGCTGATGCAGGGCGAAACCAGTAAGCAAAAGACCCTGGCGGAATTTATGGAGCTGGGGAATGCTTTGCTGGTGGCGACCGGAGCCTTCTGGGAAGGGATCGATGTTAGAGGCGATACCTTAAGCTGTGTTATCATCGATAAACTTCCGTTTACGGCACCGGACGATCCGCTGCTTAAAGCACGAATTGAAGATTGTCGTCTGCGTGGCGGCGATCCGTTTGCACAGGTTCAGTTACCCGAGGCGGTCATCACCCTGAAACAGGGCGTCGGACGACTGATTCGCGATAAGAAAGACCAGGGAGCGCTGATCATCTGTGATAACCGTTTGGTCACCAGAGATTATGGCGGTATCTTCCTCAGTAGTTTACCGCCCATCCCGAGGACCCGGGACTTGGAAGTGGTGAAGGACTTTCTGCAACATATACATCAGGCAAAGTAGGCCAGTGAAAGTAGGGGTATCCTGCCCGGGCGACTTTGTTTGGATTTATTAACTACAGCAATAATTTAGAGATATTCATGAGCGCAAAAATTCTTGCCATCGATACCGCAACCGAAGCATGTTCGGTCGCACTCCTGGTGGGCGATAAACTGTATTCTCGCAGTGAAGTGGCTCCCCGTGATCACACCAAAAAGATTCTGCCGATGGTCGATGAGGTGCTGAAAGAAGCGGGTTTAACACTGCAAGAGTTAGACGCGCTGGCGTTTGGTCGTGGCCCTGGCAGTTTCACCGGGGTTAGGATTGGTATCGGTATTGCGCAGGGACTGGCTTTTGGTGCCGACCTGCCGATGATCGGCGTGTCGACTCTGGCGGCAATGGCTCAGGGAGCTTACCGGACTCAGGGGGCAACCCATGTTGCGTGTGCGATTGATGCACGTATGAGTGAAGTGTACTGGGGACGCTATGTGCGTCAGGCCGACGGCAGCTGGCAGACGGTGGATGAAGAGTGTGTGATTCCACCTCAGGCTCTGGCTGACAATATCGCCGCCGATGCACAGACCTGGGCCACGGTGGGGACCGGTTGGGATGCTTATCCGCAGGAGCTGGCGACGCTACCGCTGACGATTCAGAGCAGTGAAGTGCTTTATCCGCAGGCGCAGGATATGGTGATTCTGGCCAAGCAGGCGTTTGAGCAAGGTCACACCGTCGCAGTGGAGGACTCCAGCCCGGTCTATCTGCGTGATACTGTGGCATGGAAAAAACTGCCGGGTCGTGAATAACGGACAGAATGCATAATGCAGCCCCCTGGGCCACAATGAAGGTGAACGTCATTTAACTGGAGCGCACAGTATGGTTTCAATTAACGGTCTGCCTCCCGCAAGGATACCGGGCGGCCACCGGACATCCAAAGCGAAGAAGAAGCCGCAGGCTGACCATGCCGCGTCCGAGGTCGCCCAGACCAGCAAAGTTGCCACGGCGGTGTCTCACTCTATCCGCCATATGGATGCGTCTGATTTCCAGCGTGCTCAGGTACAGTATGATTTGCCGGAAGGGCGATCGAGAAAGGCGCTCGAAGAGTATATGGATATAATGAATCACTCCAGAAAAGAGGAACTGGCACAGTTACTCGGAGTCGATATCTATATCTGATGGCGAGATATGCCTGTCTGATCGAATAGGGGCTCATTATGAAACGTTTCCAGATTCAGTCTGTTATTACCGCACTGGCGGCAGCTCTGCTGTTGTCAGCCTGCGCCACTTTACCTTCCCAGCTCACGGTAAACAGCGACAATGTGATCAGTGATTACTCGCGCTGGAGTGAGATTGATCCGGCCAGTCAGGCCGAAGTTCGTCTCGGTGGTGTGATTGCCAGTGTCACGAACCTGGCTGATAAAACCCGGATTGAAATCGTTAATCTGCCGATTGATGATGTGGGGCGTCCGAGTCTGACCAGCGAGCCGCAGGGGCGATTCGTCGCCTATGTGAACGGCTTTCTTGATCCGATCACCTACGGTCAGGGACGTCTGATTACCCTGGTCGGCACCACTACATCGCCGGAAATGGGCAAAGTCGGTGAATTCGAGCAGATGCTGCCGGTGATGAAAGCCAGTGGCTATTATCTGTGGAAAGTGACTGAGCGGGTAGTGATTGACGATATCGGGCCTTACCATTATCCGTGTCGCAATTTCTATTGTCGTCATTTTGATGATTTTCCTCGTGACGGGCGTGTCATTCAGGAAGTCAAATAAAGCGATGCAGGGAATCAAATAGAGCGATTCAAGAAGTGAAATAATGCTGCGTTCAACCTCTTATCCGATAGCCGGTGGTCAGCTTGCTGCGCTGGAAACCGGTGACCTGCAAACGGCCGAGTTCTCGGTCGTTTTTTTACATGGCTGGATGGACAATGCCGCCAGTTTTATCTCAGTAATGGCAGAGCTGCAGCAGGTCTGGCCAACCGCGCATCTGTGTGCCGTGGATCTGCCCGGTCATGGTTTATCCAGCCATAAAGCGGATAACCACTTTTATCCATTTCATCACTATATTGACGATATATACCAATTTTTGGCGCATTTTTCGCCAAACAGACGGATATTAGTCGGTCATTCACTTGGTGCATTAATCGCAAGTTGCTATAGTGCCGCCTTTCCTGACCAAGTGGTAGGATTAGTTCAGATTGAAGGGCTGGCCCCTTTGTCCGAAGCGCCTGAACTCAGTGTTGAGCGTTTACGGCGCGGCGTGCTCAGCCGCCAGCGTCTGCGGCGTAAACCGGAGCGCGGCTATCGCAGCTTTGAGCAGGCAGTCGAGCGACGGGCCGAAGCCAATCAGATTGCCGCGCCCTTAATCACGCCGGTAGTGGAACGAGGCATTGCCCAAGTGGACGGACAATGGCGCTGGCGCCACGACAGCGCACTGAAAGGTGAGTCGTTGTATCGCATGTCCCCTGAGCACGCTGAGACGATAATGGCGCAGATACGCTGTGTACAGCGTGTTATTCTGGGTAAGCGAGGTTACCCTCATTTAAAAGAGGATCGCCGCATTTACCCCGATGATCGCTTGGAGATGTTTACTATTTCTGGTGGTCACCATTGCCATCTTGAGCAACCCGGCCTCGTCGCAGAACTAATTTTAGGCTTAGTTAACAAAATTTAAACAAGTGTTTGAGACTTTCGTGCTCAAGCTCGCCGGCTGTGCTGTAATAGCATCATTCTAATAATGATAAACGATAATAATGCCAGCCTATGACGAGGAGTTTTACCGTGGATAAACCTTGGCTCTCACGTTATCCAAGTGATGTACCGGAAAGCATAAATCCGGACCAATATCTGTCATTGGTCGAAATGTTCGAGCAATCTGCCCGCCAGTATGCTGATCAGCCTGCGTTCATTAACATGGGGTCAGTGATGACCTACCGTAAACTGGAGGAGCGAAGCCGGGCGTTTGCGGCTTACCTGCAGAACGAACTCAAGCTGAAAAAGGGCGACCGCGTCGCACTAATGATGCCTAACCTGTTGCAGTATCCGGTTGCGCTGTTCGGCATCCTGCGAGCGGGTATGATTGCCGTGAACGTTAACCCGCTGTATACCCCTCGCGAGCTGGAGCATCAGCTCAACGATGCTGATGTGCGGGCAATCGTGATTGTTTCCAACTTTGCCAATACGCTAGAGCAGATCGTCGCCAATACCGCCGTCAAGCATGTGGTGCTGACCAGCCTGGGTCAGATGCTACCGCGTGCCAAAGGCACGGTGGTTGATTTTGTGGTCAAGTACATCAAAGGCATGGTGCCGAAGTACAATCTGCCCGGTGCAATCTCGATGCGCAAAGCGCTGCACAAAGGGCGTCGTCTGCAATACGTCAAACCCTTCATGTCCGGCGAAGACATTGCCTTTCTGCAATACACCGGCGGCACCACGGGGGTGGCCAAAGGGGCCATTCTGACTCACCGCAACATGGTCGCTAACGTGCTGCAGGCCAAAGGTGCCTATGGGCCGGTACTGCGGGAAGGGCGTGAGCTGGTGGTGACGGCACTGCCGCTTTATCACGTGTTTGCCCTGACGGTGAACTGCCTGCTGTTTATTGAAATGGGCGCGCAGAATTTACTGATCACTAACCCGCGCGATATTCCCGGCTTTATTAAAGAGCTGCAAAAGCATCCGTTTACCGCAATTACCGGGGTGAATACCCTGTTCAATGCGCTGGTCAACAATGAAGATTTCCGCGAGCTCGATTTCAGCAATATGACATTGTCGGTCGGCGGTGGTATGGCGGTGCAGCGCGCGGTGGCGGAGAAGTGGAAAAAGATCACCGGTATCCATTTGCTGGAAGGTTATGGCCTGACTGAGTGCTCGCCTCTGGTGACCGGTAACCCGTATGATCTGGTGGACTACTCCGGTGCGATTGGTCTGCCGGTGCCTTCGACCGAAGCGCGTATCGTCGATGAAGAGGGCAATGTGCTGCCGTTTGATCAGACCGGTGAGCTTCAGGTGCGTGGTCCGCAGGTGATGCAGGGTTACTGGCAGCGTCCGGAAGCGACCAAAGAGGTGATCGATCAGGACGGCTGGCTGTCGACCGGCGATATCGTGCGCTTTGACGAGCTGGGCATGATTTACATTGTTGACCGCAAGAAGGACATGATTTTGGTGTCCGGTTTTAACGTCTATCCGAATGAGATTGAAGATGTGGTGGCGCTTAACAGCAAGGTGCTGGAAGTGGCGGCGATCGGGCAATCGCACGAAGTGTCCGGTGAAGTGGTCAAGGTTTACGTGGTGAAAAGCGATGCCAGCCTGACCAAAGATGAAGTAATCGCTCACTGTCGCCAGCATCTGACCGGCTATAAAGTTCCGAAACTGGTCGAGTTTCGCGATGAACTGCCGAAAAGTAACGTCGGTAAAATCCTGCGCCGGGTTTTGCGTGAAGAAAACGAAGCGCAGCACGCGGAGCAGAGAAAAAGCGCGTAACGCACATATCACCATTTAATGTTACAATGCCGGCTTTAATTGTCGGCATTTTTATTCCCATGGAGTCAGGGCGATTTCAGCAGGGAGCCTTAAAGCGAGCCATTTGTGAATTATCAGATAATCAATCAACTCAATGATCTTCAACGTGTCTGCAGCCTGGCACGCGACGCAGACGTGGTGATGCTGGACACTGAATTTGTCCGCACCCGTACTTTTTACCCGCAGCTGGGCCTGATTCAGTTGTTCGATGGCGAGAACCTGTCGCTGATTGACCCGCAGGCGTTGGACGAGATGTCTCCGTTTGTGGAGTTGTTGCAGGATACCTCGGTACTCAAGGTACTGCATGCTTGTGGTGAAGACATTGAAGTGTTTAAAAACAGCTTCGGTTGTGTGCCGTTTCCTATGGTTGACACCCAAATCATGGCCGCGTTTCTGGGCTATGGTCTGTCGACCGGTTTTGCGGCACTGGCCCAGGATCTGTTAGGCGTGGAACTGGATAAAAGCGAATCGCGTACCGACTGGCTGGCCCGCCCGCTGTCGCAAAAGCAGCTGGAATACGCAGCAGCGGATGTGTTCTATCTGCTGCCGATGTATGAACAGTTGCTGGAACGAGTGACGAAAGCCGGCTGGTGGGAAGCGGCGCAGCAGGAATCTGAACTGTTGTCGGACAAGCGTGTCCGGGTTAGCGATCCAGAGTGTGCCTACCTGGATATCAAGGGAGCCTGGCAACTTAAACCGCGTGAACTGGCGGTCCTTAAGCCTCTGGCGACCTGGCGTTATAATGAAGCGGTTAAACGCGACCTGGCGCTCAACTTTGTGATTCGTGAAAACGATTTGCTGACCATCGCCCGTCTGGCGCTGCGCAGTCCGAAACGGATGGAAGAAGAGGGGATTGACCCGCATGTGATTCGTCGTCACAGCAGCAAAATCATTACCCTGGTGAAAGCCGCGCAGCAAACGCCACCGGATCAGTACCCGGCTAAAATCGTGCCGCTGATGGATTATCCGGGCTATAAGCAGCTGTTCAAAAAGCTGAAAGATGAAGTGAAAAATGTTTCACAAACCTCAGGTCTGGCGGCTGAGTTTCTGGCGTCTAAAAAACAGATCAACCAGCTTTTGAACTGGGTGTGGTTTGAAGATAAAGATCCGGCCAAATTGCCTGATCTGATGCAGAGCTGGCGTCAGCCGCTGCTCGGTAACAAGTTACTGGCGTTGGTGTAAGGCCAGTTTCTGAACGCATATCGTGACAAACCGGCCTTGAGGCCGGTTTTGCTTTTCTGGCGTATCGAACGGTATCCGGTTCTGCCTGCCGGATCGCAAAGCACTGACCTCGCTGTGCTATGATATGGATTCGGTTGATTATTCTTTATCGCGCGGTGCAGGCGTATTGACTGGAGCACGGCGGTTAAGGTTGAAAAGGAATCCAATGACAGCGACTCAATATCTCAACGATCTCAATCAGCGTTATCTGCAACTTCATCGGGTCAAAGAAGACTTTTTCTGGGATACCTATATGGGGATCAGTGATGATCATGATGGATCGACTCAGGCACAAACCGCCTGGACCCAGTTTCTCAGTGCTGGTGAGCAGATAACCACCATCCGGGCACAGATTGATGCGGCCCACAATATTGCCGACCCTGATCTGAAACAGCAGACTCTGACCGGTCTCAAGGGCTGGCTGGCGATGTTTGAATCTCATGCGCTGGAGTCCCAATCGGCTCAGCAGTTTAAATCCAGGCTGATTCAGTTTGAGTCTGACCTGTTTGAGAAAAAGCAGCAGCATCCGCTCTATTACCGTAATGAACAGGGCGAGCAGGTTGAAGCCTCGATTGTGACGTTGTCGTCCACTATTCGTACCCATGCTAACGAAGCGGTACGTGAGAGTGCTCATCAGGCGCTGCTCGGTCTGGAGCAGTGGCTGCTGGAGAATGGTTTTATTGAACTGGTGAAGCTGCGCAATGAATTTGCCCGCAGCCTGGGTTACGCCACCTTTTTTGATTACTCGGTGGCGAAAAAAGAAAAAATGACCACTGAGCAGCTGTTTACCATCCTGGATGACTTTGAGCTGCGTACCCGTGACAGCCATTTGCGCAGCCTGAATAATCTGGCCGATGAGAAAGGTGAGCAGTCGCTGAGCGGGCATAACTTCATCTTCTCTTTTGCTGGCGATGTGATGCGTGAACTGGACCCTTACGTGCCGTTTTCCCGCTCCCTGCGGCGCTGGGTAGAATCGTTTGGTCGTTTGAATATTGATTATTCCGGTGCTGAGCTGACTCTGGATCTGCTCGATCGCAAAGGCAAATATCCGAACGGTTTTTGCCACGGGCCGATTCCGTCGTTTTATGACCAGGGCCACTGGGTGGCGGCAAAAGTCAACTTCACCAGTAACGCTAAGCCGGATCAGGTCGGCAGCGGCTACGACGGTATTAACACTCTGTTCCATGAAGGTGGTCACGCGGCGCACTTTGCCAACGTGAAAATGAACGCTCCGTGTTTTTCTCAGGAGTTTGCGCCCACCTCCATGGCCTATGCTGAAACCCAGTCAATGTTCTGCGACAGTCTTCTGACCGATGCTGACTGGCTGAAAACCTACGCTCTTAACGCTAAAGGTGAGGCGGTGCCGGATGAAGTGATTAAAAGCATGGTCTTCAGCCGCCAGCCATTTAAAGCTTATGAGGAGCGCAGTATTCTGCTGGTGCCGTACTTTGAACGTGCGCTCTATGAGCTCAGCGATGCAGAGCTAACGCCGCAACGCATTACCGCACTGGCGCGTGAAACGGAGCAGCGTATTGTCGGTTTAGGGTGCAGTCCGCGACCGCTGCTGGCGATTCCGCATCTGCTGTCCGATGAATCGGCTTGTGCCTATCACGGTTATCTGCTGGCGCACATGGCGGTTTACCAGACCCGGGCCTATTTCCTCGACACATTGGGTTATCTGACCGATAACCCGCGTATTGGTCCGCTACTGGCCGAAAACTACTGGCATTGCGGAAACAGTCAGTCGCACAATGACACAATCAAGAGCCTGACCGGAGAGGGCTTTAATGCCAAGTACCTGGCGGATGTGTGTAACTTATCGCCAGAGCAGGCCTGGCAGGTCCAGCAGGATAAGATAACCGCGCTGGCGACACGTGAGCGGGCACCGGTCGCATCGCTCAATGCAACCATTAAGGTGGTCAACGGCGCACAAGAGATTGCGTCGAATGAGCAGTCTGATGAAGAGTTATGCCAGCAGTTTGAGCAGTATATTGCCAAGCATTATCACTGCTGAGCCGGATAGCAGAAAAACAAGAGCCGACCTGAGGTCGGCTCTTTGTCACTTACTTCTCGTCATCCGGTAGCTTAACGTTCAGTTCCAGCACTGCCAGATCGTCGCCCTTGTGTTCAAACGACAGCTCGACCATGTTTGGGTCAATTGCTACGTATTTGGCAATCACCTGCAGAATGTCTTCTTTCAACTGCGGCAGGTAGTTCGGAGCCGGATCATTCTGGCTGCGGCGCTCGGCCACGATGATCTGCAGACGCTCTTTGGCAAGGTTGGCTGAGGTTTTCTTCTGTGGTCGAAAAAACTCAAGTAATGACATAACGGTTTAGCCCCCAAAAAGTCGTTTAAAGATGCCTTTCTTCGGCTCGGTCAGGAAACGGAATTCCACTTGCTCACCCAGAAGACGTGACACTGTGTCCTGATAAGCCTGGCCCGCATCCGACTGATCGTCAAAAATGACCGGAATACCTTTGTTAGACGCATTCAGTACCGCCTGGCTCTCCGGAATGACACCAACCAGAGGCACATGCAGAATTTCTTCCACATCCTGCACCGACAGCATTTCACCCTGAGTGACACGTAGCGGGCTGTAGCGGGTCAGCAGCAGGTGCTGTTTCACTGGCTCAAGGCCTTGTTCAGCACGCAGTGATTTAGAGTCCAGAATACCCAGGATACGGTCAGAGTCGCGCACCGATGAGACTTCCGGGTTCGTGGTCACAATCGCTTCATCGGCGTAATACAATGCCATCAAAGCGCCTTGCTCAATACCGGCCGGTGAGTCACATACGATGAAGTCAAAATCCATCTCTTTCAGTTCGTTAAGAATGCGCTGTACGCCTTCTTTACTCAGGGCATCCTTGTCGCGGGTTTGTGAAGCCGGCAAGATGAACAGATTCTCGTTGCGCTTATCTTTAATCAGCGCCTGGTTCAGTGTGGCTTCTCCGTTGATCACATTAACAAAGTCGTAGACTACGCGGCGCTCACAACCCATGATCAAATCCAGATTACGCAGACCGATATCAAAATCGATTACCGCGGTCTTTTTACCTTGCAGCGCTAAACCTGACGCGATAGCTGCGCTGGAGGTGGTCTTACCAACCCCACCTTTTCCTGACGTAACGACAATGATGCGTGCCATTTGAGTTTTTCCTTCCGAATTTTTTACGAATTTTTTTAAATGGTGAGTACTTCAAAATGCAGTGAGTCATCAGTCATGCTGAGCATCACTTTTTTCTGCCAGAACTCACTTTCAATTTTATCGCTCAGCCAGTAATTACCCGCGATAGATACCAGCTCAGCTTGTAAATCATGACAGATAATTTTAGCTTCTTTCTGGCCACTGGCCCCGGCTATTGCCCGGCCACGCAGTGTGCCATGAATATGAATAGACCCGTCGGCAATGACTTCCGCACCCGGACTGACGTGATTAAGGATCACCAGGTCACCATCTTTAGCATAGACCTGCTGACCGGATCGGATCGGCGTACGGACTATTTTTGTCGGTGCCATTTTTGCCGGCGCTTTATTCGGGTTATTGCTGGTGGTCATCACTGCAAACCCGGCCTCTGATGCCTGTAACTGGCAACGCTTGTCTTTACATCCGGTCACACCAACCGGGATCAGGCCGGCTTCACTCATGCCCTGTTTCAGGGCCGGAAAGTCGAGATCCTGTTCGACTTTGGCAATATTGAGCACCACAGGTGCATTAGCAAAAAATGCAGGCGCCTGTGACACCTTCTGTTTCAGAAAATCGACCGCACTGGCGATGTGATTATCAGAAAGGTGTAAAACCGATAAAGTAAAACTGCTACCTTTCAGGTCATGGGTATTCGACATTGTAACGTTGACCTCAATAAACTCGTGGCTGCATGACAAAGAGCGTTGCCTGAGACTAGGTGACTCATGTTATATTCAGCGCATTGACGCAGCAAGCAGTCTTGCGGTCAAATGAGTGATTTGGGCACAATTTTGGTAAAAGTTGACCATTTATAAACAAAAACCGCCATTAGGTTAATAAAAGGCTCCTCATGCTTTGTTCTATCTATAAAAGTTCTAAGAAAGAAGGTACTTACCTTTACATTCCGAAACGCGATGACTTTTCACAGGTTCCTGACACTTTGATGCAGATGTTTGGTAAACCTGTCTTTGTTATGCTGGTGAATCTGGAAAAGCGCCAGTTAGCGCTGGTTGATGTGGAGAAGGTCAAAGCCTCGCTTGACGAACAAGGCTTCTTCTTGCAATTGCCGCCACCACCAGAGAACCTGTTAGAACAACACAAACAACGAAAAGCTCAAACCAAACACTGAGCGGGATGACTCGGGGAGGGCATCTTGAAAAAATTACTGTCAGTTATTCTGGGATTCACCCTTGCAACACCCGTTCTGGCCAATGAGGTCAGCTTTGAACAATATGTCGAAGGTCTTAAACAGCAGGCGCGTCAGGAAGGTATTTCAGAACAGATACTGACGGAGGCGTTTGACGGCGTCGAGTACAAGCCACGCGCTGTGGTGGCTGATCGCAATCAGCCAGAAAAAAAACTCACTCTGGATGAATACATTCCGCGCGCGGTACCGGACTGGAAAGTCAAACAAGCGCAGGAATTGTACGACGAGCACTACGACGAGCTACAGCGTATCGGCAAACAATATGGTGTGCAGCCGCGCTTTATCGTTGCTTTGTGGGGCGTCGAGAGTAATTTCGGCCGTCATATGGGCAACTATAGTGTGATTGATGCCTTGTCGACCATGGCTTACGAAGGACGCCGTGAGGAGTTTTTCCGTAAAGAGGCGATGGCTGCCTTGCAAATCCTCGAACAGGGTCATATCAGCGCAGATAAAATGAAAGGCTCCTGGGCGGGCGCGATGGGGCAATGTCAGTTTATGCCAAGCTCGTTCCTCTCTTTTGCCGCTGACGGCGACGGCGACGGTAAGAAAGACATCTGGGGCACCAAAGCCGATGTGTTTGCTTCTACCGCCAACTATCTGAGCAGTTCAGGCTGGGATGACAAATTTACCTGGGGCCGCCAGGTGAAGATCCCGCACGGTTTTGATCATGACCTGCAAGGACGTGAAGCCGATAAAGGTAAGTTGCTGCAGGAATGGAGCAAACTGGGCGTGACCCGATACGACGGCAAGCCTTTGCCAAAACTGGATAATGACATCAAAGCCTGGCTGATCATGCCGGATGATGAAAGCGGCCGTATTTATCTGGTTTATAATAACTACAACGTGTTGATGAAATGGAACCGCTCGTACTACTTTGCGCTCGCGGTCAGCCATCTCGCCGACCGGATTAAGTTTTAATTTCATCTTAAGGGCTCATCAGAGCCCTTATTTATTTAAAAAGGTTGTTATGTCTTTGCCATTTTTTGCGGCTATTCCGCTGCCTGAGGTGCCATAGTGTTTGCTGAACGGGCCAGTCAGATGGTGATGTTTGCTACGCTGATTAAACATCAGAGCTTTACTGCGGCAGCCCACAGCCTGGGTGTCTCCGTGTCGCATGTCAGTAAACAACTGGCTCAGCTTGAGGCTTCGGTTGGCATGAAACTGGTGCAGCGCACCACGCGCAGTTTTACGGTCACGGAAGCCGGGCAGGCGTTGTATCGGCACAGCGAGCAGCTGGTGGCGCTGGTCAGTGATGCTCAGAGTGAGCTCGACAGTCAGCGTGAGGAAGTGTCCGGCCTGCTGCGCCTTGGTTTATCCCAGTCATTTGACAGCTTACATGTGCTGCCGGCATTGCAAGAGCTGAGAGAGTTGTATCCGAGCCTGAAGGTTGAAGTGCATCTGTTTGACGGCAAGATAGATATGCTCAGTGAAGGGCTGGATTTGTGGATTACCAGTAATGAGCATTTACCGGAGGGCTACGTTGCCCGCCGTTTGGCAGATTGCCAGTTTGTGGTGGCCGCTTCTCCGGAATACCTGCTGCATCACGATACTCCGCAGACGCCTTATGACTTACAGACCCACAACTGCTTGATTTACCGTAGCTGGGAACGTGATTACACCAGTTGGGCCTTTCGACAGAGTGAGCAGCAGCTCAATATTAAGGTGGCCGGCAACTACTCGGTGGATTTGGCCGAAGCGGTACGCGAAGCGGCGGTTGCCGGTTGGGGCATTGCCTACCTGGCGACCTATCTGATTCGCGATGAGTTTCGTAATGGCCAGCTGATTCAGCTGCTGCCGGACTGGCAGGCGTGTCAGAATATGCCATTTTATGCGGTTTACCCAAGTCGTAAACATCTGCCCAGGAAAACCTCAGCGGTGATCGATTTCCTCAAGCAACGGATTGGTGAGCCCTGCTATTGGGACGCCCGTCTTGCGCCTTATGTCCGGCTCTGATCGCATTGATCGCGCAGCGTTCCGGCGGATCGGTTTGGTTAGCAAACGGCGACCTGTCGTGAGTGAAACACGATTTCCAGCCTCAAAATATGGCTCCCAGTCTCAAAACATTATTTCTCAGGCTCAAAATATTTTTTCCATATAGAAAATAAAAGCCAAGGCAAACGTTTAAGTTATTGCAGATCAATGGCTTATTTCTAACACGTCGTCAGCTTGTTGCATCCCTACACCTGATTAACAAACATCGGTTGCGCACACGTTTTCCTGCTATAGAATCCGGCGCCTTTCCTGTTTCCCTTTTGTGATTGGATGGCGTATGTCTTCTCTTATTGGTGTTGGCGCAATTCTGGTGATTGCGTGGTTACTTTCTACTGACAGAAAAAATATTCGGCTGCGTACCGTTGGCCTGGCCTTTGCGCTGCAGGTTCTGTTCGCACTGTTGGTGCTTTACGTACCGGCCGGTAAAGAGGTGCTCAATACGGTCACCCAGAGCGTATCGAACCTGATCAACTATGGTCAGGAAGGCATCAACTTCATGTTTGGTGGCATTGCGACCGGCAGTGTCGGTTTTGTTTTTGCCATCAACGTGCTGGGTATCATTATTTTCTTCTCGGCGCTGATTTCCGGCTTGTACCACATTGGCCTGATGCCGCGCATTATCAACTTGATCGGCGGTGGTATTCAGAAACTGCTCGGCACTGGCCGCGCGGAATCTTTGTCTGCCACAGCCAACATTTTCGTCGGTATGGTTGAAGCGCCGCTGGTGGTGAAGCCGTATCTGAAACAGATGAGCGATTCGCAGTTCTTTGCGGTGATGACCTGCGGCCTGGCTTCTGTTGCGGGTGGTACTCTGGTTGGCTACGCATCTCTGGGTGTGGATCTTGGCTACCTGATTGCGGCGGCGTTTATGTCAGCGCCAGCCGGTCTGCTGATGGCGAAACTGCTGGTTCCTGAGCAGGAGCCGTTGCAGGTTCAGGCACAAGATCTTAAACCTGAAATGCCGCAAGCGACCAACGTGGTGGAAGCGGTCGCAGATGGTGCCATGTCTGGTCTGCGCATTGCTGTTGCCGTTGGTGCGACTTTGCTGGCCTTTGTCAGTGTGATTGCGATGCTGAATGGCCTGTTAGGCTGGGTGGGTGACCTGTTTGGCATGCAACTGAGCTTTGAGCTGCTGCTGGGTTACCTGTTTGCGCCTCTGGCATGGTTAATTGGTGTGCCATGGAACGAAGCCATGGTGGCAGGTTCGCTGATCGGTAACAAGATTGTGGTGAACGAGTTTGTGGCCTTTATCCAGCTGATGGATGTCAAGAGCCAGCTCAGTGCGCATTCTCAGGCCATCGTGACCTTTGCTCTGTGTGGTTTTGCCAACATCTCCAGTATGGCGATCCTGATTGGCGGCCTGGGCAGCCTGATTCCTGAGCGTCGTCCTTTTATCGCGCAATACGGTTTCCGCGCGATTGCAGCTGGTGTACTGGCGAACCTGATGAGTGCGGCAATTGCCGGTGTGATTTTGTCACTGTAAGCCGCCTCTGACCTTTATCCGGATAAAAAGCACCCCAGCCATGCTGGGGTGCTTTTTTACTGTTCAGCGCCGCAGCGCTGACTCGGACATCGACCGACTGAGATACGGCACTTACTTGGTGTGGTATTGCTCGCACGCCAGCATGGTGTTCTCAATCAGGCTGGCAACCGTCATCGGACCCACACCGCCTGGTACCGGAGTGATGAAGCTGGCTTTGCTGCGCGCAACATCATATTCCACATCACCAACCAGTTTACCGGTATCAAGACGGTTGATACCGACATCGATCACCACCGCACCTTCTTTAATCCAGGCGCCCGGAATAAAGTTAGGTTTACCCACAGCGACAACCAGAACGTCAGCCTGACGTACGTGGTGCTCCAGATCTTTAGTGAAGCGGTGACACGTTGTGGTGGTACAACCTGCCAGCAGCAGTTCCAGTGTCATTGGGCGGCCAACGATATTCGATGCACCGACCACAACAGCGTGTTTGCCGCGCAGCGGGATATTGTAACGGTCCAGCAGGGTAATGATGCCTTTTGGCGTACAAGAGCGAATTTTTGGAATGCGTTGCGCTAAACGGCCCACGTTGTATGGATGGAAACCATCAACGTCTTTCTCAGGAACAATACGCTCCAGCACATGTGTGCTGTCAATTCCGGCTGGAAGTGGCAGCTGAACCAGAATACCGTCGATTTCAGGATCTTCGTTCAGTTGGTCAACCAGGGCCAGCAGCTCGGCTTCAGTGGCTGAGGCCGGTAAGTCATACGACTTAGATACAAAGCCAACTTCTTCACACGCGCGGCGTTTACTGCCGACATACACCTGAGAAGCCGGGTCTTCACCCACTAACACAACAGCCAGTCCGGGAGCGCGTAGCCCTGCCTGAGTACGGGCCTTAACACGGGCCGCAACTTCGGAGCGGACTGTTTGAGAAATGAGTGTCCCATCAATATTTTGAGCGGTCATGACTTTCCTTTACACATTCGTAGCGAAAATTTTCGCGCGCATTGTCGCAGAAATTTGAGATAACATCTATAAGCAAACGTTTGCTTTGTTGTGTTTTTCAACGCTTACCCACTAAGTGACAAATTTTTAGTCATTTGAAACAGAATGTTAGTGAAAGCCGTTGATTTACACATTTGAACTCGTATAATCCTTTCCCTGTAGCGCGCCCTTAGCTCAGCTGGATAGAGCACGTCCCTTCTAAGGATGTGGTCGTAGGTTCGAATCCTACAGGGCGTGCCATTTATTTAAAAAGGCCCCGGCAGTTTCTGTCGGGGCCTTTTGCATTCTAGCTCATCGATTAACTTTGTGATGCTAGCGACTGAGTTTGGCACTGGTGTGGCAATTATCAGCGTAATCTGAACCGCAATAAAAGAACAGCGCCCGCAGGCGCTGTTTTCAGTTTAGAACGAAGCACTCAGCCAGGTGTGCGGCTGGTATTTCAGTTCGTCCTGATAAGCTTCTTGTTGTTGGACTGAGCTAAGCAGCGGCAGTCGGTCAGCGAAATCCACACTGTTGATGCCTCCACTAGTAAGCGGGTAGGCATTGAGGTGGCCGAAGGTGAAAGCTTCTTCCAGATCGTCGGCGTCAGTATGTAGTAACGAAATTTCGTATTTAGCTGCAGTATTGCCTGACCATAAACCATCTATGGAGTCATCAAAACTCATCACCGGCACCGAAGTGTTATAAGCTGAGTAGATGACTTGTGTAGCACTGTTACCGCCAGCGGAAACCGTGACTAGCAGACGCTGGATTGTATCGTCATGAGCAGTTGGGTCGGATGAGGTAACAAGACAAGTTCCCAAGTCTGACGTGC
This sequence comes from Vibrio sp. ABG19, assembly GCF_029962385.1. Lineage (NCBI taxonomy): Bacteria > Pseudomonadati > Pseudomonadota > Gammaproteobacteria > Vibrionales > Vibrionaceae > Vibrio > Vibrio sp. ABG19. Next base: position 2,334,606 of record NZ_CP071708.1, read on the forward strand.
TGCAAGATTCGATAGATAATGCTTCTGACGCAGGCAAATTAACACTGCTCATTGAGGTTGAGGAATCATGTGAGATGTCTGGTGTCGTCATCGCTTCAGTATGTTCGAAATTCCAGTCGTTACGAATCCCGGCCATATTCACGAAATAGTTGTCATCACTGATTTGTGAGCTGTAACTATAGCTTTCATCATTAGCAGACAGCGGTTGCCATAGAAGCGCGCCAGTACCTTGCTGGTAGATGTACATGTTTGCTTCGCTGAGCGTGTCAACGTCGGTTGGCGCAGTCCAGTCCAGATCAGAATACGTCACATCATCCAGAACAATCGGTGATGAGAAACTATAGTCACTGAGTTCGGAAAGACTAAGTATTTTAAACGCTTGTAAATAGTTGATGGTATCTGAAGAGTTACCGTAACGAACTGCTAGTACTTGTTTGTTCGATAAAGTCGAAAAGCTTAAGGGGGTGGAGTTAGTACCCAGATTTGCATAATAACCAGTCAGGTCAGATAAGTCCTGGTTATAAGTGTTAAATCCGTAGTAGTACTGTTGAGCTGTGGATGCATTGGCGATGTACGAATTCCTATCCACAGAAGAAATGGTATTCGCGAGAATACAGGAACCGCCTGATGCAGTAGTGCGTCGAACAGCCAGATCAAAATTGGTTGGCAGCATTTCTTTAGAAAAGGTTGTTGCATCAAAAGAGTCAACGCCGCCCGCACTAAGTTTACGAACAAAGCTAACGTAGCCGTCACTTGGTACAAGTGACTGACGGAAACGGTAATGAGTACTACTTGCACCCCAGTTTGCCGATGTAAAGGTGTGCGCAACAGAACCATCAGCATTATGGATGACAATGCTAAAGCTGTATTCGTCCGAATCAGAGGTCGCCTCATAGCCGATCACTTTTGAGCCTGGGTTTTCAGCGTCATCGTAGCCAAATATCTGACAATTGGTTGTTGTGCTATTTGACATAGCATATAGCTTAATGAAATCGACATTGAAATACGCTACCGGAGCTGGCGTGGAGCCACCGCCACCACCGCCACCGCCGCCACATCCGGTCAGTAGGGTTGCAGCCAGTAAGTTCGCTGTTATGGTTAGCTTAGCATTCATCAGAAGTCTCTCAATACAAATAATGATCAGATGAAAGCAAAAAGCGTACCTGAAAAATATTTCAGTAAAATCAATTTAATATTATGTTTTTTCGCTTTTGGGATCTGATGGTGGCAGAGCTTTTCCGCCGGAGGAAGTCATTGATGTCCGCAGTGGCAAAACTCTTCCACTGCGGCTGATATTTTGAACCGGCGCTTAGCGTGCGGCGATTGAGTCGCGGATCTTGAGTTCTCCGGCCAGGCTAAGCGCGTTGGCGGATTCTTTTTCACCCAAAGCGAGTAAAATTCCTTTTTGAATCATCTGCTCCAGCGGGACGCTGACGGACGTCAGGCTCGGTGTGACAAATTTACCCATCTTGATATTATCAAACCCGGCAATCGAGATATCCTGTGGAATCGTGTATCCAAGTTCCATCAGGGCTTTCATCGCGCCCAGCGCCATATCATCATTGCCGGATAATACGGCGCTGAAATCTGTCTTGCGGGCGATAAGTTGCTGTGCAGCGTGATAGCCGCTTTCGGGAGTCCAGTTACCCTGGACGATGAGTTGAGGATCTGGCGTTAAACCATGCTGTGCCAGTTGGTCACAATAGGCCTGATAGCGGATCTCTCCGGTTACTGAGCCGTTGCTGCCGCGGATAAAGGCGATGCGACGATGGCCCTGCTGCAGGATATGCTCCATCATCATGACGGCACTGTGGTAGTGATCGGTGGTTACGCTGTAGGGTTCCAGACTGCGGTTAAGCACAGTAATCGGGGTGGGGGTCGCTTGGATAATCTCGGTCAGTGCCCGGTCGCTCAGGTACTTTGGATAAACCACAATCCCGGCGCATTTCATATCGAGCAGAAAATTAATTGCGTTGCGCTCATCTTCGGCGCTGTGTTTGCCATCGGCGAGAACCAGCTGGTGGCCATGTTGTTCGCTGAAAGCGGCGGCATGATAGACCAAAGAGGAGAAATACGGGCCGTTATACAGCGCGTTGGTCATGACAAAGCCGATAAAGTGAGTCTTTTGCGTGGCGAGCTGCCTGGCCAGCAGGTTAGGGCGGTAACCTGTCTCTTCTATTGCTTTAAATACCGCCTGAGTGACTTCGGGACGCACGATGTTTTTGCCGTTCAGCACGCGTGATACGGTCGATTTCGATACGCCAGCTCGTCTGGCTACGTCCTGCATGGTCACCATAGTGTTTTCCATTCATTATCAGTGCCACACCTGCCAGAACCGTCGCGGGGGGCTGACTGTTCTGGCGGTGCTGACTGCATATTGCGGTTAAGGCTTGTGTCCCCAAGCGAAATGGCTTGGCGTCAGGTCAGCAATATTAGAGAGTCTCCCCATTGGAAGCAATCACCTCTTTGTACCAGTGGAATGACTTCTTCTTCATCCGTTCCAGCGTGCCGCTGCCATCGTTGTGTTTATCCACGTAGATAAAGCCGTAACGTTTTTTCATTTCGCCGGTGGTAAAGGAGACCAGGTCAATGCAGCCCCAAGGGGTGTAACCCATCAGGTCAACACCATCAATAGTGACTGCTTTTTTCATTTCGCGGATGTGCTCGCGCAGATAATCGATACGGTAGTCATCGTTGATTTCGCCGTTTTCATCGATGGTGTCTACGGCGCCAAAGCCGTTTTCGACAATGAACAGCGGCACTTCGTAACGTTCATACAGCGAAGCGAGAGAGAAGCGCAGGCCAACCGGATCAATTTGCCAGCCCCAGTCACTCGCTTTCACATACGGGTTTTTCACCGAGAACTCGCTGCTGCCGTCCATGCTCTCACCGTTTGAGTTACGCACCGTGGAATCAACCGTGTTTGACATGTAGTAACTGAAACCCATGTAATCGGCTTTGCCTTCTTTGAGTATGGCTTCATCGCCCTCTTCAATGGCAATCTGATAGCCTTTCAGTGCCCAGTCGCGTTTGGCATAAGACGGGTAGTGGCCTTTCACCATGACGTCAGAGAAGAAATAACGGTCACGCATCGCCACTTCGGCCAGCATCACATCGTCCGGTTTGGAAGAGAACGGGTAGAAAGGCACCATGGCACACATACAGCCGACCTGCAGATTCGGGTTAAGCGCATGGGCCTGCTTGACCACCATGGCACTGGCAACAAACTGGTGGTGCACCGCCTGATACATGGCTTCTTCCGGGCGTTCGTATTCAGAAAATTTCACCCCGGAGCACATCCAGCCGAAGATATCCGCCGAGGTGTTCTTCTGGTTATTAATCTCGTTAAAGGTCATCCAGTATTTGACCTTGTGCTGGTAGCGTTCAATCACGGTCATAGAATACTTGACGAAGAAATCGATCACCTTGCGGCTCATCCAGCCTTTGTGCTCTTTAGCCAGATGATACGGCATCTCGAAATGGCTCAGGGTCACGACCGGTTCGATGCCGTATTTGAGTAGCTCGTCAAACAGGTCGTCGTAGAATTTCAGTCCGGCTTCACACGGTTCAGCTTCGTCACCATTCGGGAAAATACGCGTCCAGGCGATACTGGTGCGGAAGCACTTAAAGCCCATTTCGGCGAACAGTGCAATGTCTTGCGGGTAGCGGTTGTAAAAATCAATCGCGACCTGGTTAGGGTACTGCTCATCCGGCTGCACGCCATCGGTAATACGACGCTGTACGCCATGGGCTCCGGCAGTCAGTACGTCGACTACGCTGATACCTTTGCCATCCTGGTCCCAGCCACCTTCCAGCTGGTGTGCCGCGACCGCGCCGCCCCAGAGAAAATCATTTGGAAATGTGTTGTTCATAACTACTCCTGTTAAGACATTTGAATCATAGGTTGACCGGTGGAAATCTGACCGTCATCAGCAAGAAACTGCAGTGAAAACTCGTCACTGTTGAGAATAATGAACGGCGTAGTGAGATCGTAACCGGCTTGTTCAATCGGTTGTTTGTCGAATTCAATCAGGGCATCACCGGCGCGCACTTGCTGGCCGACACTAACCAGAGTTTTAAAGTATTGTCCTTTGAGATTGACGGTATCGAGGCCGACATGGATCAGCAGCTCGGCGCCATTACTGCAGGTCAGCCCGACCGCGTGCTGGCTTTCGATAACCGAAGAGACTTCAGCGTCACAGGGGGCGGTGATCAATCCCTCACTTGGCACGATGGCAATACCATCACCCAGCAGCTTTTGCGCAAAGCTTTCGTCATTGACTGAGCTCAGGGCAATACGGGCTCCGTTGGCCGGGCTGAGCAGGGTCAGAGCTTTGGCTGCGGGTTCCACAGCAGGTTGTGACTCGCTGGTTGGCGCTTTTGCTTTCTGGTCCGATTCAGACTGAGGATCTTCAAACCCAATCATGTACACCAGTGTGGTGGTGACGACAATCGCAGTCGCAACACCCGCCAGCAGACCGATAAAGGACATCGGGTTCTCCGGACTGATGGCGTTGACAATTGTCAGCAGGCCAGGCAGACCCGCATAAGCGTAGTAGTAGCTGCCAAACAGGCTGGTGACGACAGCGCCAATAGCACCACCGATACAGCCGCACAGAAACGGCTTTTTCAGACGGAGCGTGACACCGTACAGCGCGGGCTCGGTAATACCAAAAATCCCGGTAATACCTGCTGAGAACGAGGTGGTTTTGAACAGTTTATTGCGTGACTTAAAGCCGACGGCAAATGCAGCGGCCATCTGGGCAATCACGGCAATTGACTGAAAGGCCTGGAAGGAGTCGCGGCCATAGGTATCGAAGTTGGAAATGACGACGGGGGTAATACCCCAGTGTACACCGAACACCACGATCATCTGCCAGACACCACCCACCAGAGCGGCAGCCAGCGGCGGGAAGGTATCAAACAGCCAGTTATAGCTTGCTGCAATACCGCTCGCGGCAGCGCTGGTAACCGGACCAATCAGGATCAGAGTCAGAGGAACCATCACCAGCATACAGACCAGCGGCGTGAACAGTTCGCTGACCACGGCCGGAATGACACGCTTGGCAAAGCGCTCCACGTAAGACATGCCCCACACCATGAAAATCGGCGGCAAAACGGAAGCGGTATAGACGGTTTTAGCCAGCGGGATCGACAGGAAGGTGATGAGCTCGCCATTGGCGATTTGCGCAGCCATCTCACCCCATGACGGGTTGATCAACGCACAGCTGCACAGCACCGCAATAAAAGGGTTACAGCGAAAATGTTTGGCGGCCGTCATGGCGATGAACACAGGAAGGAACACGAACGGGGTCCAGGACATAAAGTTCAGCACCGCGAAGGTACCGCTCTCACTGACGCCCGGTGCAAAATGGCGGGTGACGATCAGTGCGCCCTGCAAAATACCGGCTGCGGCGAGGACGAAAATGATCGGCGCAAAGATGGCGGACATCGATGCGATAACCGCATCGAAAATACGCACCTTGCTGTCACTGTTTTGCAGCAGGCTCTGGTCAACCAGGCCTGATAAGCTTTCGTACACATCGGCAACGTGCGTGCCAATGACGACCTGAAACTGACCGCCACTGATCACGACAGTGATGACACCGGGCAGGGATTTAATCTGGTCGGCAGCAGAATCGGGAACCTCTTTTAAAACCAGGCGCAGGCGGGTGGCACAACGGGTAAAACTAATGATGTTCTCTTGTCCGCCGACGTGGGACAGGATGTCCTTCGCCAGCTGGGCATAATCTCGGATGGTAGCCATGAGTTATCACCTTTTTGTTTAACGTTCAGTGGGCTGTTTCTGTTGTGTTTATTTTTTGAAACCGGTTGCAGCGTATAGTTTGAAACCGGTTGCTGCAACCGGTTTCAAAGTGAAGTGTGTGCCTGTTATCAAATTGCGATTGTTCTGCGAGCTTGATCGCTTTTTCGTCAAGTCAGAGTGAAGAGAGGAGGTGTGAATCGTGAGAAATGTAGTTAAGGTGCTGAAATTGTTTGATTTTAATTTCGGGTGACTTTCAACGGATTAGCGATTGTTTGACGTCACCCAAAAAAGCGTTAATGGTTGGCGGGTTTCTTAGTCCGGTCGCGCAGTGAATCGGATTCATCAAAATGGCGGATTTTACGTTTGACCCGTTTCACGGTCGATAAACTGCACTGACAGCGTTGTGCGACTTCATCGAGCGTCTTGCCTTCCCACAACAAGGCAGCTATCTGCTGGTGCTTTTTTTTGTCCGCCGGACGACCGCGGAATTTTTCCTGCCATGCTTTAGGATCGTCGCGTAGCACTTGCCGGCTTAATTCTGCCGCCTGCAGTCTGTAGCGGGTATCAGCTAATGCGTAACCATGCAGCAATGCCAATACGGTTGTGGCGCTTTCACTGTCAGGCTGGATGACCAGTGCAGGCTGGTGGGTTTGCAGCGTGACTCTCTTTTCTATTAGCTGGGCAATCACTTGCTGACATAACTGAAAGTCACGGCTGATACTCGTCAGCCAGTTGACGATCAGTACATCGCCGGGCTGCAGCGACGCCAGCAGAGCGGCGAAATCCGGTCGTTCCAGTGGAGCCATCCGGCCGCGCGCTGAATCTTCGATATGAATCGCTGCGGGAAACGCAGCCTGCAACGCTTGCTTATTACGCTGAAAATCCGGATTTCGCGGAGAAAAGCGTGAATAGGTATATTGGGTCATCACGGCACTTGGGTCTATTTGATGTTATAGCTCATAAATATACCGTTTCGTCATCTTATGTAAACCTGCGCTTCATCAAGCCATGTTTGCTTGAAGCATATTTGCCGGAACCATGGCTGCTTAACCTATGTTTGGTGCGCTTAACTTATGTTTGGTCCGCTTAACCTATGTTTGGTCTGCTCAACCTATGCTGCAAAACAAAACCAACGGCCTGGGCCGCTGGTTACAAGAGAAATTGGTGGGATGCGGGGCAATCAGCTGACAAAAAGCCAGATACCGACGCCCATCATCAGTGAGCCGGCGATTCGATTCATCAGGCGTACATTCTGGGATTTACTCAGCGCACGTTTCAGTCCTTTTCCTCCGGTGGCGTACAGCGTCATACAGACAAACTCAGAAAGCATGATGATAGAGACCAGAAATATCAGCTGCGGCGCCAGGCTGGCGGACTGATCGATAAAGGGAGGCAGCAGCGAGATCATAAATGCCCAGCCTTTCGGGTTGGCGATTGCGGTGACAAATCCCTGCACCACCAGGCCCCATTGGCTGCCTTGGTAAGTGGCCCCGGTTTCTGCACTGAGGGCCAGCTTGCCTTTAGATAGCCACATCTGAATGCCAAGGTAGAACAGGTAAGCTGCGCCTACGGTTTTAAAGGCCACAAACAGCCACGGATAGTTAAGCATGATGGCGGCAATACCGACCACTGCGGAGACTGCGACCACAGCCACACCGACCAGTTCACCAATCATCATCCACAGGGTGCGTTTGTAGCCAATACTCATTCCCAGAGTCAGTGCTAAAGTCATGCACATCCCCGGAGTAATAGAAACAAAGAAAAAGGTCGGAATAAACATGCCGAGCAGGGCGGTATTCATAGCAAAGCCTAAAAGATGTTGTTGAAAGGCCAACAATAATCCGTGCTACTCGGTTAAGCAATATACCAAATGCGTTGCGGGCCGTTTTTTTACTCTTATCGCTCTGCGTTATCGTTTTCACTCAGGCTCTGTACCGGAACGGCCATATCTGAGCCTTGCAGACGGCGAATAGCACTGACGATACTGTCCGGCAATTGCGCTTTACTGCCGTGGTTAAAATCAAACATCACCACCGTCGCTGTGCCTGTGGTGGTCACTTTACCGAGTTTCTTACTGACAATCTGATATTCCATGCTAAAGCGGTCGGAGTGAATATCACACACTCTGGAGCCAACCAGCAGGGTGTCCGGATAGGTTACCGGGATCTTGTAACGGCTATGGGTTTCGCTCAGCACAGGACCTATGTTGTCACGGGCGAGTTCATCCATCAGATTGATATGGTGGAAATAATCGATACGTGCGGTTTCGAAATAACGAAAATAGACCACATTATTGACGTGTTGCAGCGCATCCATCTCTCCCCAGGCGACCGGAATCTCAGTGACAACCGGGAAATCATTCAGCAGCTCGTTCATACCTTGGTTCCTTAATAGCGGTAATTTAGACTAATTATTCTAAGCTTTATCGGATAGGGTTGTCGGTGAGGTCGTTAACAAAATATTAACCTAAATATGTAAACTTAAAACTTTACATATTTAGGTGTCAGGCGTAACGTGAAGATCCACTCACTGGTGAGGAGGAACAATCATGAGTTCACATACCGGATATCATCGCGCACAGGTTGTTGAACGTGTTGACTGGACCAATGAATTGTTTTCATTGCGCGTCTCTCATACCCCACTGGATTTTGTCGCGGGTCAGTTTACTAAGCTGGGCCTGGAAACGGCTGATGGTGAGTTAATCAGCCGCGCGTATTCACTGGTTAATGCCCCGGATACACAAAACGGGCATGAATTTCTGATTACGACTGTGCCACAAGGGAAACTTTCTCCCTCGCTGCAGGCTCTGGTTGCGGGCGATAGCATCTGGGTCGGTGACAGTGCGCACGGCGATTTGACCCGGGCTTCTGTCCCGGAGCAGACTCAGGATTTGTGGTTGTTAGCGACGGGGACCGGGATCGGACCTTTTCTTTCCTTGTTGCAGGGGCGGCAACTTGCGCCGCGCAGAATCATTTTGGTACATGGGGTGCGATTTGCCCGGGATTTGGCGTATCAGGCTTTGATTCACAAGCTATTGAATGAGTATCAGGGCCAGCTTAGTTATCATCCGGTGGTCAGCCGCGAGCCGGTGGAAAATACGCTGCAAGGGCGAATCCCTGCTCTGATTGACAGCGCTGCGCTGCAAAATGCAGCCGGAGTCCGGATGTCACCACAGCACAGCTTTGCCATGTTATGCGGCAATCCGGATATGATTAAAGACACGATTAAGTCACTGCAAAACCAGGGTCTGGAACGCTATCGTCAGGCTACTGGCGGCAATATCATGCATGAACGCTACTGGTAAAAAGCGATGATTAGAAAGCGACGAGCAGAAAACAGAGCGCTATTGCATCCGTCTCTCAAAACGGAATTAGTCTCTCACAACGGAATCAGTCGCTTAAAGTAGTTACGCGTAGTGGCTGCTTAGCACTTTCTCCCGGGGGTTGGCGAAATACTGCTGGCTGAACAGAGCAAACTGTTGCTTGCTGATGGGCTTGGAAAAGTAGTAGCCCTGATATTCGTCGACCCCCAGTTGCTGCAGGTGGTGCAGTTGGATCTCATCTTCGACCCCTTCGGCGACGACTTTAATGCCCAACTGATGTGAGAGGGTCACGATGGCAGAAATAAAGAATTTCTGTTGGTCCATGGTGCATAAATCACGCACAAACGATTTGTCTATTTTCAGTTTGTTGAAACGTAAATGATTGAGGTTGTACAGGGATGACCAACCGGTTCCGAAGTCATCCAGAGCCAGACGAATATTGAGATCTTCCAAACGGCGGATAATACTGACACTGCGGTCAATTTCATCCAGTGTCATGGTTTCGGTAATTTCCAGCACAATCGAGTCGAGATAGTTTTTCTCTCTGCTAAAAATCTCCTGCACCAACTCAGGCAACTCTTCATCAAACAGCGAGTCTGAAAGGTTGATCGCGACATCAATCCGCGCATCGAAGTGATGCCAGTCGGTGGACAGAGCCCGATAAACCTGCTCCATAATCCAGCGCCCCAGAGCTTTGGCCTGGCCTGTTTCCTCAGCAATGCGAATCAGGTACTCAGGATTAATGAAACCGTAGGTCGGATGATCCCAGCGTAACAGAGCTTCGCAGCCCAGACGTGCACAGCCCGGATTGATTATCGGTTGGTAGACCATAAACAGTTGCTGTTGATCGTCTATGGACAGCAACACTTCCAGTTCATCACACAGTTCGCGTTTTTTACGGTGTGCCAGATCGCGTTCTTTGGTGAAGTAGATGATCCGCTGTGCGGCGTTTTTCTTCGCTACGTTTAACGCTAAATCGGCATTGTTGAGTAAGACACTGAATTTTTTACTCTGCTGAGGGTGAGTGTGTTCAACCTGATCACTGGATGCGATACCAATCGCGATGTGCATCCGGCGTGAAGGGTCGAGAAATTGCAGTTTACTATCCAGTTCACTGCGCAGGCTGGCGATGAACATATCAAGATTGATATCGAGACGGTCAACCACAATAGCAAACTGGTCTGCGCCAACCCGCGCGCACAGCAGTTGATAATGCTCAGCGTGTTGGTTGATGATATGGCTGATATCACTGAGAATCCGGTCACCGTATTCATAGCTGATCACGTCATTAATTTCACGGAAATGGCAAATATCCAGCAGCACCAGTGAAAAATCGGCGCGCTGTTTGCCCAGACTGCGAATCTGCTTTAACAGATAGTTGCGGTTTTTCAGTTTGGTCAGAGGGTCGTGCCAGGCCATGAACTTTTGGTAGCGGGTATCGCGATAGACCCGAAAAGAGAGGTAGGCCAGAACCACCAAAATCAACGCCATGTTGTACAGAACCGTCTGTTTGTTCTCTTCAATAATGGCGCGGCTGCGCACTGATTCTTCCCCGGTCAGGGTGGTAATGATCAGGTTGCGAATCAGCGGCATGTATGACTTCAGTTCATCAGAAAACTGATTGAGCGCTTCGACTCTGCCAGCAATGACTGCTGCTTCATATTTACGTAGGATGTCGAACGCAGCGGAAATGATAGGTTGAGCGCTGCCCTGCAGGCGAACCGCTTCAGTTTCATCACTGGTCAGAAAGGTATCGAAACGGTTCCACAGAATATCGTACTTAAGATTGAGTTGACGTAACGAGCGTCTGTCGCGCAGCAAAAACAGATCCAGCTGATTGGAAAACTCCAAGGTCTCTATCTCCAGCTGGGACAGAGACCAGGCGGACAGTTGGGTATGTTTAGTCAGCAGGTTATAGGTATTATGGAATGAAATCAGTGTCCAGATGGAAAACAGAAACAGTCCAAAAACAAATACGATATAAAATGCAATATGACGGCTGATACTCACAGATAAACTCAATCCTGTCGGCAGTTAGTTCATCGTTTCAATTTGGCTGACTTGCCAAACCATACGGCTGTGCAGAACTTCATTGTTCAGTTCGTCAAAATCCGTCAGCGGATAGATAACCCAGATTGGCCCTTTATCGCGCACACTCATCACTTCGCCATCTTTTTTCACCGCGAACAGTGGATTGTATTTTTCGATATCACTGTAGGGAATGGTTGACCAGTAATTATTCAATGCGACCACTTTCAGATCCGCATTATCTCGTCCGATAAGCTTCAGTAATTCTTGGGCTGATACCCCGACAAACTTGGTGTTGTCCTGGGTCCATGGCGTATCCGTCATGATCTCCTGATCTGCGTGAGCCAATAGCTGTTCAAGGGTGAAATAGGCTTTCTTGCCGTGATCATTTACGGTCAGGATTGCATCGTTTTCATTGGCGAAACTCAATGCAGAACAGGTACATAGCAGCGCAGCTATGAACGGACGAAAAAGTTTAAATGTGCTCATATTGGGCTCCTTAACGAACAGCAATAGATGGTATTTTCAGGGGTGATGGTTTTGGGTTTTCTATTAACTGATTCTTATAAAAGGATTCAAAACCTAATGCAAGAGTGAGCATAGTCTATAACTCTTAAGTGGTGATCGGTATAACGCTATGATTTTTAAGGTTTTTTGTTTTTGCAAATTGCGAAGCTGGTTGCATTTTACACAAGCGTGAACCTAATATAATGATTGTAATTATATTTTGGTTCCCAAATTGAAAAAAACGAACGGAATGTTATAAATTCCGTTCGTTATACTTTGTTAGAATTATGTGAACGTCGTCAATCAATTATCAGGATTTGGGCTGGGTGAAACCTCCATAAAGATCGAGACGTCGGTGGCGAATATTAGTCACTGAGCCTTCAGTGTTCAGTTGCTTTAGTTTGTCGAGATCCACATCGGCAAAGATGATCATTTCCGTGTTGGGACTGGCTTCAGCAATGGTCGCATCGTGCGGGAAGAACACGTCGGATGGTGAAAATACCGCTGACTGGGCATATTGAATATCAACGTTGTCGACCCGGGGCAGGTTACCCACACTGCCGCCAATCGCGACATAACATTCGTTCTCAATCGCACGCGCCTGAGCGCACAGACGAACACGTTGGTATCCGTTTTTGGTATCAGTCCAGAACGGCACGAAAATGATTTGCACATCCTGTTCGGCCAACATACGTCCCAACTCGGGGAACTCACTGTCGTAACAGATCAAAATCCCCACCCGGCCGGCATCGGTATCAAACACCTGGACCTGGTTGCCGCCGTCGATTACCCAGTCACGTTTTTCGTGCGGAGTAATATGAATCTTGTACTGTTCGTCGATAGAGCCATCACGATGCAGCAGATAAGCCACGTTATACAGCTGACCATCCTGCATCACCGGCATGCTGCCTGCGATGATGTTGATGTTGTACTCGACCGCCATACGCGAGAAGCGGCTTTTAATTTCGTCGGTGAACGATGCCAGAAAACGAATCGCTTCTACGCTGTTTTGGTCATTTTGCAATCCCATCAGCGGGGCGTTGAAAAACTCCGGGAACAGGGCGAAATCCGCCTGGTACTTGGAGAGTGAGTCAACAAAAAACTCCGCCTGATCCATCAGGTCTTCAACACTTAACATGGCACGCATCTGCCACTGGATGATACCGATACGAATCAGAGTTTTTTCGATATCGTGGATCGAATGAACATCTTCCTCATAAAAAACGTTGTCCCATTCCAGTAACGTCGCATAACCGCGCGAGCTGTCATCTTCCGGCAGGTAATGGCGCATCATACGTTTGACGTCGAAGTCATTGGCGAGTTGGAACGACAAGATCGGATCGTACAGCTCACGGCGTTTGATCTTCTCAATGTAGTCGGTCACCTTCATCGAATCCGCGTAATTGATGTAACCGGGAATACGTCCGCCGGCCAGAATGGCTTTCAGGTTGTCGCTGCGGCACAGCTCTTTACGTGCGGCATACAGGCGTCGGCCGAGACGCAGGCCGCGATAATCCGGGTGAACGAAAACATCCAGCCCGTACAAGGCATCGCCGTTGGGGTTGTGTTGGATGACGTTGTGTTCGTTGATGATGTCAGTGTAGACGTGAGGGAGGGAAAAGCGGTTGTAGTCGACTTTGATGGTGAGTGCGGCACCGATGATTTTACCGTTGTCTTCAATACATATCTGACCATCAGGGAACTGGTGGATCAAGTCCATAATGGTCATGCGTGGCCAGGCCCCACCCACATCATGGAAAACCAAATCCATCAGTTCTGCTAGTTCGGGGTAATCGCTTTTTTCTATCACACGTAATGTTAAACGTGGTGTATCGCTACTCATGCACTTTATTCCTCAGTGGCTTCTTATTCTTTCCGTTATTTAATCCATACTGAACAAGTTGTTAGGTCAATTCAAGCACTGTGGTTAATTTTAACGCGCTCTTGTCCTGAGAAAAGGGCAGGCCGGATCGGTTTATTAGTAAGTAATATATTACTTACTGGTTATATAATCTTGAATAAGGTCACTTAGCTTGAAGTGTAAACTAAGGCGATGTGAGTCATAGTTTATACAGGTACGTTCAGGGAACCTGACATGAAAAATGACCACCTTCCTATTCTTTATATGTTAGTCAGCTCGGCAACGCTGATGAAACGGCAATGGCGTCTGCTGTTATGTCTTTCCTGGCCTTGTTTATTAGTGAGCATGCTAACGGCGCTGCGAGTGTGGTATTTTCAGTCTGATGACGGCCTGTTGGCAACGCTGCTCAACATAACGGTGTTTATTGCGGTGTTGGTCTGGGCCACGGTACGCTGGCACCGGGCTATTTTAATGCGTCAGTCGCAAGCGCAGCCGGAGAATGTGGTTCTGAGCGCGAAGCCCGAAGTTCGTATTCTGGGCTATGTGCTGGTCATCATGCTGGTGGGGCTGATCTGTTTACTGGCTGGTATGCTGACGCAAAGCGAGGTGCTGTGGTTACAACTTGGCTCAGAGCTGATGCTGATGGTTCCGCTGGCCTGGGTGATTTCGCGCTGGGGGCTGGCCATTCCCGCCACGGCGGTTGAGGATAAAGAGTATGGTTTATATTTTGCCTGGCAGGTCTCTCGTCAGTATCGCGGTGCTCTGTTTGTCTTAATCGGCTTGCTGCCAGCGCTGCTGGCTCTGCTGTTGGTCAGTGCTAGTTTTGACCATGTCGCGGTGGCTGTGTTGATTGGTCCGGTTGCTTATCTGGCCTGGGCTTATGAGATTTGTGTTCTATCGCTCAGCTATCAATGGATCGTGCAGCGCCAGGCGATTGAGAAAATTCTCAATCATCCTGGCAGAGCGTCATCCTATAAATCTGTTTAAGCGTTTCACTCACATGGCGGTGCGAGATGAATTAATGCCAGGCCACCAAGGGAGGTTTCACGGTATTTCTTATTCATGTCTTTGCCGGTCTGGTACATGGTATCAATCACTTTATCCAATGAGATTAAACATTTACTGGTACGTTTGAGCGCCATGCGCGAGGCATTGATGGCTTTCATCGCGCCCATCGCATTGCGTTCGATACAGGGTACCTGCACCAGGCCGCCAATCGGATCACAGGTCATGCCAAGCGAGTGCTCCATCGCGATTTCTGCCGCAATGCACATTTGTTCGTTACTGCCGCCGCGCAGGGATGTCAGACCGGCAGCAGCCATCGAGGATGAAACGCCGATTTCACCCTGGCAGCCTACCTCGGCACCGGAAATAGAGGCATTGGTTTTGTACAGGATGCCGATGGCACCGGCCACCGCAAGAAAGTCTTTCAGCTGTTTGCTATCAAGCGGGCGGATAAAGCGGTGATAGTACATCAGTACTGCCGGAATGACGCCTGCTGCGCCATTGGTGGGGGAGGTGACGACCTGGCCACCGGCGGCATTTTCTTCACTGACCGCAAAGGCGTACAGGTTTATCCAGTCCATGATCTCCATCGGGTCGTTTTCAATTTTGGCATTCGCCTCGAGCTTTTTGAGCAGAGCCGGCGCACGACGCGTCACATTCAGGCCGCCATCAAGGATGCCTTCGGTCTCAAATCCCCGTTGCATGCAAAGCGACATGACTTTCCAGATCTGATCGGTGCGGTCATCAATTTCTTTTTGGGTATGGAAAGCCAGTTCATTGCGCAGCACCAGCCCGCCCAGACTCAAACCATGCCGTTCCGCTTTTTTAAGCAGGGCTTCGGCGGAGTCAAACGGATAATCGACCAGGACTTTAGGTGTCTTGGTGCCATGTTCGAGTTCGTCGGCTGTCGCGATAAATCCGCCCCCGATAGAGTAGTAGGTTTCAAAGCCTATCGGCTGGCCGTGAGAGTCGAATGCGGTCAGAGTCATGCCGTTTTCATGCAGCGGCAGGTTGCTGGTATGAAAGAGCAAATCACCAGCGTAATCAAAGCCTATTTCGTGCTGGCCACCGAGCAGAAGAACCCCTTCGTCAAGCGCGCGTTGCAACGCATTGTTGGCACTGGTCATTTTTATGGTGTCTGGCTGATTACCCAGCAAGCCAAGAATAACGGCTTTATCAGTGTGGTGACCCTTGCCGGTTAATGACAGCGAACCGTACAAATCAATTTGCACTCGTTTCACCCGCTGTTGCGGAGTGAGCAGGCTGAGAAAGTGATGGCCGGCGATCATCGGGCCATTGGTATGCGAGCTGGAAGGACCAACCCCAATTTTGAAAATATCAAAGATCGATAACATACGGACACCTTTAATCAATAAATGAACAGGCTGCTGGCTATATATCTGACGCAGATTCACTTTCAAGAATAGACCGTAATGATCGCGGTCGACGCCTTTTATCACAATGGATGTAACAAAAATTTAATATCTAAAATGCTTGAGAACAGCGCAAAATTTCATCATATTGTCATTAGGTTGTCACATTCAAAGGGAGATAAAATGCATCAAGAAATGATTCAACCCAGCGTGTTAGGTGTGGTAGGCAGAACCATTCTGTTCTCCCTCTTTGCGATTGTTGCCGTGTTCAGTGTGGTGTAATTATCACGTTTGCAGACCAATGATTGCATAGCGCCCTATGGCCACACGGCTGGCAGACAGAAACTGGCCCGCAGCAGTATTGCCGCGGGCCTGTTGGTTTTTAGTACCAACAGGCAAGTGTGCACTGTGACCCGATTGAGTTGCTCCTGACATCCGGTTTGCCGCAGAGCGAAGTGCCCGCCGTGCGAGTGAGCGCAAGCTAGTCCTTGCGCAGTTAAATTTTGCCGCTCAGTGCTGGTCGTCTCGTAAAACCTAGTATTGCAGTCGGGTATTTGCTAACGTTTTACCCAAACAGTCAATGAGAGAACAAGTATGTCGGTTTGGGACAGCGTCACATTATCCACCCGTTTTCGGGCGATGCCTGAGGTGTTTTATACCCCGGTTGAGCCACAACCGCTGCTGAATGTCGGTTGGGTCGCCTGGAACGCAGAACTGGCAAGGCAGTTTGACCTGCCAGCACAACCGAACGATGAGTTGCTCCAGGCTCTGTCCGGACAGGCAATGCCTGAAGCGTTTGCACCACTGGCGATGAAATATGCCGGCCACCAGTTTGGGGTATATAACCCGGATCTCGGTGACGGCCGCGGCCTGCTGTTGGCAGAAATGCGCTCCCGGCAAGGAGAGGTATTTGACATCCATCTTAAAGGTGCCGGTCTGACGCCGTATTCCCGTATGGGGGATGGCCGTGCGGTTCTGCGTTCATCAATTCGCGAGTATTTGTGTAGTGAAGCGATGGCGGGTTTGGGGATTGCTACGACCCGGGCTTTGGCACTAATGCACAGTGACACTCCGGTTTACCGCGAGAAACAAGAGCGCGGCGCGCTGTTGGTGCGCGTTGCCCAAAGCCACATTCGCTTTGGTCACTTTGAACACTTCTTTTACACCGGCCAACATGAAGAGCTACGGCTGCTTGCCGACAAAGTGATTGAATGGTATTTCCCGCATTGTGCCGATGAAGCGGCCCCTTATGCCGCTCTATTCAATCAGGTGGTTGATCACAACGCGCAGATGATTGCCCAGTGGCAGGCGGTCGGTTTTGCCCATGGTGTTATGAATACCGACAATATGTCGATTCTGGGGCAGACCTTCGATTACGGTCCGTTTGCCTTCCTGGATGATTATCAGTCGGATTTCATTTGTAACCATTCTGATTACCAGGGCCGCTATGCGTTTGATCAGCAGCCGCGAGTGGCGTTGTGGAATCTGTCTGCGCTGGCTCAGGCTTTGTCGCCGCTGGTTGAGCGTTCGGAGCTGGAAGCGGCGCTGAGTGCCTACGAAACCCAGCTTAACGGCCATTTCAGTGCGCTGATGCGTGCCAAGCTTGGCCTCAATCGCAGACTGGAGAATGACGGCGCTCTGTTTGACGACATGTTCGGGCTACTGGAAAAGCACAAAGTTGATTACACCCGCTTCATGCGTCAGTTATCTGAGTTAGATCGTGATGCTCAGCAGGCAGTACTGGACCTGTTTATCGATCGCGAGGCAGCACAAATCTGGCTGCAGCGTTATTTGAGCCGTTGTGAGCAAGAGCTGGACGCAGTAGGGCAACCGCTCAGCTCTGGTGAGCGCTGCAGTGCGATGCGCCGTGTTAATCCGAAGTACATCTTGCGTAATTATCTGGCGCAACTGGCGATAGATAAGGCAGAGCAGGGAGACTTTAGTGAGGTGCACCGCCTGGCAGAAATTCTCAAGACGCCTTTTGAGGATCAGCCGCAGTATGAAGATTACGCCCGTCTGCCGCCGGAGTGGGGTAAGAAGCTGGAAATCAGCTGCTCATCATGAGCGGCTGAAAGTGTGATCTTGGTTTAGAACGGCATCAAATTTCCGTTAAATATCGATAATCATTCGCTATCCGTCCCGATACACTGCTTGTTAAAAATTTGTACAAGACAGGTGAGCAATGGAAGGCACACGTATTGTTGTCGTGGATGATGACCGCGAAATCTGTGAGCTTTTGGACGAGTATCTGAGTAAATCAGGTTATCAGGTCGCGACAGTATGCGATGGACGGGCGTTACTCGCTCATATCGAGCAGCACGGTTATCCGGATCTGGTGCTGCTCGATGTCATGTTGCCGGGGGATGACGGTTTCACTTTATGTCAGAAAATCCGGCGCAGTTCCGATGTGCCTATCATTATGCTGACCGCAGTCTCCGATGAAACCGACCAGATCATCGGTCTGGAAATTGGCGCCGATGATTACATCGCCAAACCTTTCAGCCCGCGTCAGTTAATGGCACGCATTAAAGCTCTGCTGCGCCGGGCCCAAGTCAGTGAAGATAAATCGGCCGATCCGTTACCCAAGCGCATCGCTTTTGGTGACTGGCGACTCGATACCTTATCGCATCGTATGACTCATCAGCAAAGTGGTGAGGAACATGAATTATCGGGCAGCGATTTTGCTCTGCTGATGCTGTTCCTGTCCCGGGCCAATGAGGTTCTGGATCGCGACACCATCTCTTTTGCGACCCGGGGCCGGGAAGCCCTGCCATTTGAACGCGGTATTGATGTCCAATTGAGCCGTTTGCGGCAACGGCTGGGGGACAGCGCCAAATACCCTAACTACATCAAAACGTTACGTGGCAATGGCTATCTTCTGTCTGTGCCGGTCAGCTTTGAGTACTGACGATGTCTGTCCGCCGGATATTGCAGTTTATTAAGCCGACCTCGCTGGTGGCGCGTACCTTGCTGCTGACGTTGTTGGCGGTGTTACTGGCACAAGGGCTGGCAACCTCGATATGGTACAGCCAGTCCAAATCAAATGAACTGGAAGGGATACGCTCGGCATCTTCCAGCATGGCCGGTATGTTTGCCTCGACCGTAACCTTTTTCCAGTCCTTACCGGTGCGTTACCGTCATATCGTGCTGGACCAGATCCGCAATATGGGCGGCACCCGCTTCTTTGTTTCGTTCAATAAGCAGCAGCTGCTCGTTGACCCGATTGAAAATACCCGCTTTAAACTGGCGTCAGTCAGTGCTGTGCGTCAGGTGTTGCAGCAAAAGCTCAACAACGTTGGTGAGATTCGGGTCGATTTTACCCGTCCCGAGCACCTGCGCTTATTGAAAAATGACATTTATCTAAATGATCTGCCTCGTTCCTGGGCGCATCACACTCTGACGCTGGAGCCGCTCAATCCGCCGGTCATGGTGGTCCAGATTGAACTGGCCAGCCATGAGTGGCTGTATATTGCAGCCTTGTTGCCCGCACCTTATGTCAATCTGGATGATAATCTGCTCGGCCGTGAGCAACTGCTGTTCCTGCTGCTGTCTACCACGATTTTATTGCTGCTGACTTATCTTTTGGTGCGGCGTCAGGTCCGGCCGCTGAAAAATCTCGCCCGGGCGGCCAATGATCTCAGTATGGATATCGCCCAGCGGCCGCTGCGTGAAGAGGGAGCAAGTGAGCTGGTAATGGCGACCCGCGCCTTCAACCGGATGCAGCAGCGTATCCGGCGTTATGTCGCTGACCGTGAGCATCTCTTTGCCGCCATTTCCCATGATTTAAAGACCCCGATCACCCGTTTACGACTGCGCGCGGAGCTGCTGGAGAGCGATGTTAAACGCGCCAAATTTAATCGTGATCTGGATGAACTGGAGATGATGGTCAAAGGCGCCTTGCAATGTGTACGTGATACTGAATTGCATGAAAATAATGATTACATTGATCTCAGCGAGCTGATTCAGATCATTGCGGAAGGCTACAATTTTGAGCGGGAACGGGTCCATTTTACTCCGGTAACGATGGAGCCTTTGATTGTCAAACCGCTCGCGATGCGTCGTGTCCTTAGTAACCTGATTGATAACGGGGTGAAATATGGTGAGGAAGTGACAGTGACGCTAAGGGAAACGCCGCAGTGGATCGTCATCACTTTGCAGGATCAGGGGCCCGGTATTCCGGCTGACAAACTGGAAGCGGTTTTTGAACCCTATTTTCGTCTGGCTGATGATGAAGAGGGGCATGGTTTAGGGCTGGGGATATGCCGTAACATTTTGCACGGACACGGCGGAGATCTCATTATTGCCAACTCGCTGCAGGGTGGCCTATTAGTGCAAGTCTTTGTTCCCCCTAACATTGATGTTTAATGTAACTCATATGTTACCTTGTTGTTACTATATGTTGCAGACAAAGTTTTAGAGTTATCTATGCTGGTTGTAGAGCGCTTTAAGCGCCGACAGCCAAATCCAAACATGGAAGATAACCAGAATGAAACTAACCAAAACTCTACTGACTCTCTCTCTGCTATCCGCAACGTCACTGGCTCAGGCTGGTGAAGTCGAAGTACTTCACTGGTGGACATCCGGTGGTGAAGCGAAATCCGTCGCCGTTTTGAAACAGCTGATGGAGCAAGAAGGCCACACCTGGAAAGATTTTGCTGTAGCCGGTGGTGGTGGTGAAAGTGCCATGACGGTACTGAAAACCCGCGCGGTGTCCGGGAATCCGCCATCAGCGGCGCAAATTAAAGGTCATGATATTCAGGAATGGGCAGGGCTGGGTTTTCTGACCAATCTGAATGATGTGGCTGCCGACGGGCACTGGGATGACATCATTCCGCCGATGATCAACCAGGTGATGAAGTATGACGGCGAGTACGTGGCAGTACCGGTCAACGTGCACCGTGTGAACTGGATGTGGGCCAACCCGGAAGTGTTCAAGAAAGCGGGAGCGAAAGTGCCGACCAATCTGGATGAATTCTTTGCTGCAGCAGACAAAATCAAGGCGGCTGGTTTCATCCCTCTGGCGCACGGTGGTCAACCGTGGCAGGACGCGACTGTATTTGAAGCGGTTGCTCTGGATGTGCTCGGACCGCAAGACTATGTGAAAGCTTTCGTTGATCTGGATATGGATACCTTATCCGGCGATAAGATGGTTCAGGTGTTCACTCAATTCAAAAAACTGCACAACTATATCGATGACAACTCACCAGGCCGAGACTGGAACGTTGCGACTTCTATGGTGATCAATGGTGATGCTGCGATGCAGATCATGGGCGACTGGGCGAAAGGCGAATTTACCGCAGCGGGTAAGGTGCCTGGTCAGGACTACCTGTGCTTCCCTGCTCTGGGCACGCAAGGGGAATTTACTTATAACGTGGACAGCTTTGCTTTCTTTGAGCTGAAAGATGCAGAAAACATCAAAGCACAGAAAGCCCTGGCCAAAACCATCATTTCACCTCAGTTCCAGGAAGTCTTTAACCTCAATAAAGGCTCAATTCCGGTCCGTACGGATATGGACATGGCGAAATTCGACCAGTGCGCGATGGACTCAATGAAAGAGTTCAAGTCATCGTCTACAGATGGTGGGCTGGTGCCGAGTATGGCGCACGGTATGTCGACCACCAGCTATGCTCAGGGTGCCATCTTTGACGTCGTGACTAACTTCTTCAATGACCGCGATGCCGATCCAAAACAGGCGGCGCAGAAACTGGCTAAGGCTGTGAAAGCAGCCATGTAAGTGCTGCTTCAATCTCCAACCGTTACTGTTGAATTGTGCAAGACAGAGAGCATCTGCGCTCTGTCTTGTCACAAGCTGTTTTCTTACAAGGAAAGTTATGGAGCATGTTTTGAAGCGTCCAACGACTTATTCTGCGCCAAAGCGAAGCTTTGCCGACAGACTGCAGCACTGGCTGCCGAAAATCGTCCTGTCACCCACCATAGTGGTTACTTTGGTGTGTATTTATGGATTTATTTTCTGGACCGCCGCGCTGTCACTGACCAACTCCCGATTTTTACCCAGTTTTAATTTTGTCGGTTTCACTCAGTACAGCAAACTGATGGACAACGATCGCTGGCTGACCTCGATTACTAATCTGGGAATATTTGGTCTGCTGTTTATGCTGATTGCCATCGTACTCGGCGTTTTTCTGGCCATCTTTCTTGATCAGAATATCCGTCAGGAAGGAGCGATTCGCACCATTTATCTCTATCCGATGGCGCTCTCTTTTATCGTGACCGGTACCGCCTGGAAATGGATTCTTAACCCGGGGCTCGGGCTTGAAAAACTGATGCATGACTGGGGGTTTACCGGATTTCAGTTTGACTGGCTGGTGGATTCAGACATGGCGGTTTACACCCTGGTGATCGCGGCAGTGTGGCAATCCTCCGGTTTTGTAATGGCCATGTTTCTGGCCGGCTTGCGTGGTATCGATGCCTCGATTATCAAAGCGGCGCAAATTGATGGTGCCAGTCTGCCGGTCATTTACTGGAAAATTGTGCTGCCGTGTCTGCGCCCGGTCTTTTTCAGTGCGGTGATCATTACCTCGCACATCGCCATCAAAAGCTTTGATCTGGTGACCGCTATGACGGCCGGTGGCCCTGGTTATTCTTCCGATTTGCCTGCGCTGTTTATGTATGCGCACTCCTTTACCCGTGGTCAGATTGGCCTGGGTGCGGCCAGTGCGATGATGATGCTGGGCGGTATTCTCGCCATTCTGGTGCCATACCTTTATTCCGAATTAAGGGAGAAAAAATCATGAACCGTTCAATGAATTTCGCCCGTTTAGGAATCTATGCGTTACTGCTGGCATTTTGTCTGATGTATCTGATGCCGCTGCTGGTGATGGTGCTGACGTCATTCAAATCCTTGCCGGATATTCGTGCCGGGAACCTGATTTCATTGCCTCAGGAGTGGGTGATGGATGCCTGGCTAAAAGCCTGGGACAGCGCCTGTACCGGTGTTAGTTGTGACGGCATTAAAGGTTATTTCTGGAACTCGTTTCAGATGGTGATCCCGGCCGTGCTGATTTCGACCCTGCTGGGCGCATTCAATGGCTATGTGGTAACGAAGTGGCAATTCCGCGGCTCTAACCTGTTTTTCAGCCTGCTACTGTTTGGTTGTTTTATCCCGTTTCAGGTGATCCTGCTGCCGATGGCGGCGGTGCTGGGCAAGCTTGGTCTGGCGAACACCACCACGGGGCTGGTCATCGTGCATGTGATTTATGGGATGGCTTTTACCACCTTGTTTTTCCGTAATTTCTATATTGCGGTGCCGGATGAACTGGTCAAAGCGGCCAAACTGGATGGCGCAGGGTTCTTTACCATCTTTTTCCGCATCTTACTGCCGATTTCAACCCCGATCATCATGGTCACCATTATTTGGCAGTTCACCGCCATCTGGAATGATTTCTTGTTTGGTGTGGTGTATTCCGGCTCCGATACACAGCCGATTACCGTTGCTCTGAATAACCTGGTCAACACCAGTACCGGAGTGAAGGAATATAACGTAGATATGGCCGCCGCCATCATTGCAGCGTTGCCGACGCTGCTGGTGTACGTGCTGGCCGGGAAGTATTTTGTACGCGGTCTGACCGCAGGATCAGTAAAAGGATAATCCGCATGGCAGCATTAGATTTAAAACAGATTCGCAAAACGTATCGCAATGCGGAACAGGAAACCCTGAAGGGAATTGATATCAGTATCGAGTCCGGTGAGTTTTTGATTCTGGTTGGCCCATCCGGTTGTGGTAAGTCAACGTTGATGAATACCATCGCGGGTCTGGAGAATATTACCTCAGGTGAAATTGTGATTGATGGCGTAGATGTCTCCAATGTTGAACCCAAAGATCGTGACATCGCAATGGTATTTCAATCGTACGCATTGTATCCAAATATGACGGTGCGCGATAATATTGCTTTCGGTTTGAAGATCCGCAAAATGGCCAAAGAGGCGATCGATGCGGAAGTGAATCGAGTCGCCGAAATGCTGCAAATCAGCCATCTTCTGGAGCGTAAACCATCGCAATTATCCGGTGGTCAGCGCCAAAGGGTAGCGATGGGACGCGCATTGGCACGTCGGCCTAAGCTGTATCTGTTCGACGAGCCTTTGTCGAATCTGGATGCGAAACTGCGAGTGGATATGCGTCATCAGATTAAGCGTCTGCACCAGCAGTTAAAAACAACCATTGTTTATGTGACCCACGATCAGATAGAAGCCATGACGCTGGCGGACAGAATTGCGGTAATGAAAGATGGCGAGTTGCAGCAGTTAGGAACGCCGCAGGAGATTTACAATCATCCGAACAACATGTTTGTTGCCGGCTTTATGGGCTCACCCTCGATGAATTTTATTCATACTCTGGTGGAACGGAACAGTGAGCAGCAGCCAGTGATTAAAGTGCGTGGCAGTGATGCCCGAGAGCATGAAATCAAGCTGCCAGCGGCGCTGCGTGAGCAAGCTGGCCGCTCAATTGTCATCGGCGTACGCCCGGAGCATATCACTGAGCAGCCGGGTAAGGATGAGCAAACATCGACCGGACTTGAACTGCTGCTCGAAGTACTTGAGCCGACAGGGCCGGATATTATTGCTATGGTTAAAGTGAATGATGAAGAGGTGGCGTGTCGCTTGTCACCTGAGTATCAGGTCAAACCTGGACAAACGGCGACTTTGCATTTTGATTTGTCAAAGGCCGTGTTTTTCGACGCTGCGACTGAGCAGCGCATTCATTTTTAACCGGCTGGTGCTGTGATACCAGCCCGCCAGTTTAAGTGCACTCTCCAATCAATGACTCAGGTACTCGGGGGAGACTTGGGTTAATTATGGGGTGTTGCCGGGTCAGGCTTGCGACCCGGACGGAGAGTGCACTTACCTCTTCACTCTCGGCACTATTAACGTTTCCCTCATTCCCTCATATTTCCCCGCTTTGTCCTGTTTAGCATAATTTTTCAAATGGTTATCATCTTGGTCGTTGTCGGCACGTAGAATGTTGATACTTTTTAGTCGAACGTCAATAGCCTGAATAGCCGATATCCGCAGGGATAAGGATATGGATGGAAAATGACCCAACCACTATTTTTCTATGGGTCAGATTCCACCCATTTGTACTGACTTTCAGCGGCTTAGTCATTGTTAAAAATCAGGTAACAGAGTGTAACTGTTTGTAAAATAAGTAATGTTAATAAAATGTAGCATATTGGCCTGCTAATTGCTCCTTAGTGAATAACCAGCACCCATAGATGGGGCTGATAAATGAAACTAAGGAGAATTATAATGTTCAAGCCTCTTACTCTGTTAACTGCCTCTATTCTTGCTGTCACCAGCTTCAACGCTGCCGCAAACTGTGATCCGGGTGAAATCGTGATCAAGTTCAGTCACGTGACCAACACCGATAAACACCCGAAAGGCATCGCTGCTTCGCTGCTGGAAAAACGCGTTAACGAAGAGATGAATGGTAAAGCCTGTATGCAGGTGTTCCCTAACTCGACTCTGTACGATGATGACAAAGTGCTGGAAGCGCTGCTCAATGGCGATGTTCAATTGGCCGCACCTTCACTGTCGAAGTTTGAAAAATTCACCAAAAAGTTCCGTTTGTTCGATCTCCCTTTCCTTTTTGATGATGTTGATGCCGTAGACCGTTTCCAGAACTCTGAGTCGGGTGAAGCGCTGAAAAATGCGATGAACCGTCGTGGCGTGAAAGGTCTGGAATTCTGGCACAACGGCATGAAACAAATTTCTGCGAACAAACCGCTGCTGGTGCCTGGAGATGCGAAAGGTCTCAAGTTCCGTGTTCAGGCATCGGATGTGCTGGTGGCTCAGTTTGAACAGCTGGGCGCTAACCCGCAGAAAATGTCGTTTGCTGAAGTGTATGGCGGCCTGCAAACCAAAGTTATCGATGGTCAGGAAAATACTTGGTCAAACACCTATGGCCAGAAGTACTTCGAGGTACAGGACGGTATCACTGAAACTAACCACGGTATTCTTGATTACCTGGTGGTGACCTCAACCAAATGGTGGGATGGTCTGCCAGCAGACGTACGTGATCAGTTCGCTACTATCCTTCAGGAAGTGACTCAAACCCGTAACGCTGAATCTAACCGCGTGGAAGAGCAGAACAAGCAGTACATCGTTGAAGCAGGCGGTGTGGTGCGTGAGCTGACTCCGGAACAGCGTGAGCAGTGGGTTGACGCTCTGAAACCGGTCTGGAAGAAGTTTGAAAAAGATATTGGTTCGGACCTGATTGACGCTGCCCTGGCGTCAAATCAGAAGTAAAGCAAGCGGCCCCGGGAATGCGCCGGGGCCATTTGCCCGCCATACTCAATTATCAGAGCGATGTATCTTATGCAACAGTCCTTCTTTGCAAAAGTAGGTCAATGGACGGATAAGGCGGAGGAAACCTTGATCGCCTTCTTCCTGGGTGCCATGACTCTGCTGACTTTCGTCAACGTTATTTTACGTTATCTTTTTAACGACAACATTCTGTGGGCGCTTGAGCTGACCGTATTCATGTTCGCCTGGATGGTTCTGGTTGGTGCTTCTTACGGCGTGAAGAAACATTTCCATATCGGGGTTGATGTGGTGATCAACCTGGCACCGGAAGGGGGGCGTAAACTGCTGGCTCTGTTCTCGGTTGCCTGCTGTCTCGCTTTCTCTATTTTGTTGCTGATTGGCTCCTGGAATTACTGGTATCCGTTTATCAGCGAACGCGCCTGGTATGAAACCGATGATATTCCGATGCCCGACATGCTGCAGTTCCTGGCTGACTGGTTCAACGAGGGTGAACGTTACGAAAAAATGCCGCGTTTCATTCCTTATATGGCCCTGCCATTGGGGATGGCATTGATGACTTTCCGTTTTCTGCAAATCGCCTATCAAATCCTGACCGGAAAACTGGATCGTCTGATTGCCGGTCATGAAGCGGAAGAGGAGCTGGAAGCGCTGAAAGAAGAGCTGAAAGATGCGGGTGATGTGATGGGCACCAAGCCTGACGCGAACGGTAAGGAGAAGTAAGCCATGGCTATTCTTATGCTTTTTATCATGGTGATTGGCTTCATGCTGGTGGGCGTGCCGATTGCTGTGTCACTGGGTTTATCCAGTATTCTGTTTTTGATGTGGCATTCAGAAGCTTCGCTGGCTTCGGTGGCACAGACTCTGTTTAATGCGTTTGAAGGTCACTACACACTGCTGGCGATCCCTTTCTTTATTCTGGCCTCCAGTTTTATGTCTACCGGTGGTGTGGCGAAACGTATCATTCGCTTTGCGATTGCGATGGTCGGCTGGTTCCGTGGTGGTCTGGCGGTCGCTTCTGTTGTGGCGTGTATGATGTTCGCGGCGCTGTCCGGTTCATCACCGGCCACCGTGGTGGCTATCGGTAGTATTGTTATCGCTGGTATGGTCAAAAACGGCTACAGCAAAGAGTTTGCTGCCGGGGTGATTTGTAACGCCGGTACGTTAGGGATTCTGATCCCGCCGTCGATTGTGATGGTGGTCTACTCTGCGGCAACCAATGTGTCTGTGGGACGTATGTTCCTGGGGGGCGTGATCCCCGGTTTGCTGGCAGGACTGATGTTGATCATCGCCATTTATATTACAGCCCGGGTAAAGAACCTGCCTAAGCAGCCTTTTGTTGGCTGGAGCGAAGCCTTCGCGGCAGCTAAAGATGCCAGCTGGGGATTATTGCTGGTGGTTATTATCCTGGGTGGTATTTACGGCGGTATCTTTACTCCGACTGAAGCCGCCGCCGTGGCCGCCGTTTACGCCTTCTTGATTGCGAACTTTGTTTACTGCGATATGGGCCCGTTTGCCGATAAAACCAACACTAAACCGGCGCTGATCAAGGTGTTTCAGGCTTTGGTGCACAAAGACACCAAAGCGACGCTGTATGATGCGGGCAAACTGACCATTATGCTGCTGTTTATCATTGCCAACGCATTGATTCTGAAACACGTGCTGACCGAAGAACGTGTACCGCAAATGATTACTGAGTCGATGCTGTCCGCCGGTCTCGGACCCATCACCTTCCTGATCGTGGTCAACGTTCTGCTGCTGATTGGTGGTCAGTTCATGGAGCCGTCAGGTCTGCTGATTATCGTCGCGCCGCTGGTGTTCCCGATTGCGATGGCGTTGGGCATTGACCCGATTCATCTTGGTATCATCATGGTGGTTAACATGGAGATCGGTATGATTACCCCTCCGGTTGGTCTCAACCTGTTCGTGACCGCCGGGGTAGCGAAAATGTCGATGATGCGGGTCGTCAAAGCTGCCCTGCCTTGGGTTGCGGTGATGTTCCTGTTCCTTATCATCGTCACTTATGTGCCTTGGGTTTCTACCTGGCTGCCAACCACACTGATGGGGCCGGAAATCCTGACGAAGTAATTTCAAATCAGATGATTTCGTCGATGACTTTGCCCGGATGGCGTCTGCTTCCGGGCATTTTTCTGCGTTCGTAAAAGCGCCATTTCTGGAGATGAGTGCGGCGTTCACGATGAAAGCGTTTTTCCGGGTAATAGACACCGTCATGCAGAACTGTATCGGTAATATAACCCAGAGGTAACTTTTTCATGACGGCGTACCGGTGGCTGCGGATCCTAGGACCCCGATAGGTTAAGTATAACCTCTCACCGACAGGGTGAAGTAGGCGACTCAGTTTTTAAAGTTATCTTTGTCGATACGATATTTCTGCATTTTGTCGTACAGCGTCTTACGCGGAATATTGAGTTGTTCCATGGTGAGCTTAATACTGCCGTTACTTTCAATCAGCGCCTTTTCGATCGCAACTTTTTCAAATTCTGCCACCTGGTCGGCCAGGCTGCCGGAGCTACTGACGACCGGAGCATCATCCAATTGCGCCAGTTTACCAAGTAGCACAAAGCGTTCGGCAACGTTACGCAGTTCGCGCACGTTGCCCGGCCAGTCATGGTTCATCAAAGTTTGCAGATCCTGGGCATTGAGCGCAGTCGCCGCTTTACCATAACGCGCGGCTGCCACCAGTAAAAAGTGGTGGAACAGGGTCGCAATATCCTCTTTACGCTCGCGCAACGGTGGCAGATCGAGGGTGACGATATTGAGACGGTAATAGAGATCCTGGCGGAACGAACCTTCCATCGCCGCTTGTTTAAGATCGACCTTGGTCGCAGCAATGACACGAAAATTTAGCGGGATCAATTCGTTGGAGCCAACCCGTTCAATCACCCGTTCCTGTAGCACCCGCAGCAAGCGAATTTGCGCCTGCATCGGCATTGATTCGATTTCATCCAGGAACAGAGTACCGCCCTGGGCGTGTTCAAATTTACCGATTCGTTTGTTGTCAGCGCCGGTGAACGCGCCTTTTTCATGGCCGTATAATTCACTCTCAATCAGATTTTCCGGCACCGCCCCGCAGTTGACCGCGACAAAGTTTTGCTCTCGGCGTGAACTCTGCTCATGCAGTGAACGGGCAATCAGTTCCTTACCGGTACCGGTTTCGCCAAACAGCAGAATGTCGGCATCGGTGTCGGCGACGGTGGCGATGGTATCACGCAGGGACTGGATACTGTCGGTATCACCGATAATGCGCGGCCCCAGGGTCTGGCTCGCTTTCAGGCTGCGTTTAAGTTGCTGGTTTTCTAAGGTCAGTTTGCGTTTATCTATCGCCCGGTTGACGGTTTCAATCAGCCTTTCAGGAGAAAACGGTTTTTCAATAAAATCGTAGGCACCGTCGTGCATGGCCTGAACAGCCATTGAGATATCACCGTGGCCGGTAATCAGGATCACCGGCACATCCGGATCCTGATGATGAATCGAGGTCAGCAAGTTCTGGCCGCTCAGCCCCGGCAGGCAGATATCGGTGACCACAACCAGGGGCATTTCCCCTTGTTTTATTGCCAGTAATGCTTCTTCTGCGCTGGCAAAATAGCGCGCTTCAATATCCGCCAGTTCAAAGCTCTGTTCGATAGCGATACGAATGTCGGTTTCGTCATCGATGAAAAATACGTCACACATCCTGACTTCCTTGGGTAGTTACTTGTGGTATTGAATCAGCAGAGGGGGTCAGGCTTGGCTGACGGGGTGCAATGATCGGAAGACGAATCGTAAACCGGGCACCCCCAAGCGGCGCGGTGCTGACATCGAGTTCACCGTCCATACTCTGGACAATCTGTTGTGAGATAGACAGCCCGAGTCCGAGACCATTCTGCTTTGTGGTGAAAAAGGGCTCAAACAGCTGAGCTCGTTTGTCTTCACTGATGCCCGGGCCATTGTCGTCAACATGGATATAGGCCCGCTGATTATCCCGGGTTAAGGTGAGATGAACCTGTCGTTGCGCCTGATCTGCCACAGCCTGCATTGCATTAGTCAGTAGATTAATCAGCACCTGCTCGAGTTGTATCGGGTTGATACTGACCCAGACCGGTTGCGGTGGCGTGCTGACCTCAAATTTAACACCTTGCGACTTAAACTGGGCCTGCATCAGCTCTTTGGCGTAAACCACAATCGGTTGTAATTGAGCGTCAGCCCGTTCTTCACTGCTGCTTTTACGCGCGAACGATTTGAGTTGTTCGCTGATCTTGGCCATACGTTCGGTCAGAGCGGAAATGCGGGTCAGATTTTCATCGGTACGCTCCGGTTTGCCGCCGGCGAGAAAGCGGCGTCCGTTGTCGGCAAAACTGCGAATCGCCGCCAGCGGATTGTTCAGTTCATGACTGATGCTGGCCGACATCTGGCCGAGGACGGCTAGTTTCGCAGCCTGGATCAGCTCATTCTGAGTCTGACGCAGGGCGTCTTCGGTCTTAATCCGTTCCCGGATTTCGGCATGCAGTTCAGCAGTCCGCTCCATGACCTGGAACTCAAGCTTCTGTTTTGCTTCGAGCTGCAACTGGTCAATCTGGCGCTGACGCTGTTTACGGTGCTGATTAAGCAACAGCGCCAGATAAACAATGATAAACAACATGGTTAAAATCATGATCAGTCCGAATACGTCCCAGAACACCTCAATCTTGGGGGACAGGACATGGATGGTCAGTTGTGGTGAGGTCAGGCGCCGGCTTGATACGATAAAGTCGCCTTTCATCCAGCCCTGGCTGGGGTTTTTCCATTCACTTTGCGCGGCAGAAAAATCGCCTTGCAGACCAAGAGAAATGATGGGCTGATTGAGATACTGACGGCTGTTGCGGATCGCATCGCGGGTCTGTTCATTGAGGGTGGCGACGCTTTTGAACAGCCAGTCAGGCTGGCTGGACATGAAAACCACTTGATTGACATCGGTGGCGACAAAATAGCTGTTGCGGCTTTGCCAGTTCTCTTCGATCGCTGATAAGTCCATCTTCACTACCACCACACCGAGAATTTCAGCCGCGTATACCACAGGATAGGCGTAGTAGTAACCGCGTTCACCTGAGGTGGAGCCCAGGGCGAAATACTGGCTGCTGTTGCCCTGAATGGCCTGATAAAAATAGGGACGCCAGGCAAAGTTACGTCCGATGAAGGTGCGTTCAAGGTTCCAGTTGCTGGCCGTTAAAGTATTGCCATAAGCGTCAAGCAGGTAGGTGTCTGCGGCCTGGATGACGTCGTTGACCTGCTCCAGATAGCGATTGGTGATTTCGAGCTGAGCCGTATTGTGCGGATTGAGCAGGGCATCAATTAACTCTTTGTCTTTTGACAGCAGACGCGGGATGTGAGCGTACTTGTCCAGCTTGGTGACGATGTGACTGGAAAACTTATCCAGCTCCGATTGCTGCTCGGTGAGCAGGCTCTGATACTGGTAACGCCAGGCCAAATGGGCGCAAACCGCGGTGACCGTAATAAATACGATAAAAAACAGTATACTGAGTCGGCGAATCGATAACATCCTGTTGTCCCGCGTGGTGTTTAAGCCCGGCCTCCATGATACTGGGAGTTGGCTGTCGAGTGGTTTAAAAGATGGTAAATTGCGAGCACAAAACAAGAGCAAGATCTCTTTTTGGGCTTTTGCAGAAAAAAAAGCCTCGATTCCCTTGAAAAAGCCTTTATTGTCCCCATTTCATGGCAATCACACTTTGGTTTGATGGATTTTTTAGCACTCAGTTGACTTTTTAAGACATTGACCTTTCTCTGACCGGGGATTAGCTCGACAGCCATACTTCTGGTCGGTAGAATGCGGCGTCTAAATTTTTGTCCTGAGACTAATCAGAGATACCGTTGGCTGCTCATTGCGGCAAAGATATCACTCATTAGTCCGGTATTGAGGCCACAAGCGCTTGAATACCGATGCTCAATAATTACAGTTAAGTGCTCTTACGGGTACCACACAAGGATGCAGCCAGAACCGGGTTCTGGCTCATGACGCTCAGGAATACTGAGCCAGTTTTGAGGTTTATAAACAATGCAAGTTACTGTTGAAACGCTAGAAGGCCTAGAGCGCCGTCTTAATATTACTGTTCCTGCTGCTAACATCGAAGATGCAGTATCAGCTGAACTACGCAACATCGCGAAAAACCGTCGTTTCGATGGTTTCCGTAAAGGCAAAGTGCCGATGAAGATGGTTGCTAAGATGTACGGTAAAGCAGTACGTCAAGACGTTCTTGGTGAAGTTATGCAACGTCATTTCATCGAAGCGATCGTAAAAGAAAAGATCAACCCAGCGGGCGCACCAACGTTTGCTCCAGTAGCTAACAATGAAGGCGAAGATCTAGTATTTACAGCGACTTTCGAAGTTTACCCAGAAGTTGAACTGAAAGGCCTGGAAAACATCACTGTAGAAAAACCAACTACAGAAATCACGGATGCAGACGTAACTGAAATGCTGGACACTCTGCGTAAGCAGCAAGCTTCTTGGACTCAAGTTGACGAAGCAGCAGCAGAAGGCAAACGCGTAACTATCGATTTCGTTGGCTCTATTGACGGCGTTGAATTCGAAGGCGGTAAAGCTGAAAACTTCCCTCTGGAAATGGGCGCAGGCCGCATGATCCCAGGTTTTGAAGACGGTATCGCAGGTAAGACTGCTGGTATGGAATTCGAAATTGACGTGACTTTCCCAGAAGATTACCACGCAGAAAACCTGAAAGGTAAAGCAGCTAAGTTTGCAATCAAAGTAAGCAAAGTTGAAGCTCAGGAACTGCCAGAACTGAACGACGAATTCGTTGCTAAGTTCGGTGTGGTTGAAGGTGGCGTTGACGCACTGAAAGCTGAAGTTCGTAAGAACATGGATCGCGAACTGAAGCAAGCGATCAAAGCTCGCATCAAAGATCAAGCTCTGGAAGGTCTGGTAAAAGAGAACGACATCGACGTTCCTTCTGCTCTGATTGATCAAGAAATCAACGTACTGCGTCAGCAAGCTGCGCAGCGCTTCGGTGGTAACGTTGAAGCGGCTAACCAACTGCCACGTGAACTGTTCGAAGAGCAGGCAAAACGTCGCGTAGTAGTAGGTCTTCTGCTGGGTGAAGTGATCAAAGCTGAAGAACTGAAAGCAGACGAAGAGAAAGTGAAAGCGCTGATCGAAGAGATGGCGACTGCTTACGAAGATCCTTCAGAAGTGATTGCTTACTACGAGCAAAACCCACAAATGATGGACAACATGCGTAACGTTGCTCTAGAAGAGCAAGCAATCGACGCAATCATTGCTAAAGCAAACGTAACTGAGAAAGCAGTTAGCTTCAACGAGCTAATGAACCCTCAAGTTGCTGCTTAATAAGCAAGTTCTCGTGTAGAAAGGTTGACGAGACGTTAACTATTCTGCTAACAATGGTCCGTGTGATTGCCCATCATCCGGGCCATTTATTTTAGGGACATAAGACTATGAGCTACCAAGAAAAAAATGCAATGTCGCCAATCATTGACGCGCTAGTACCCATGGTGGTCGAACAAACTTCTCGTGGTGAGCGCTCATACGACATCTATTCTCGCTTATTAAAAGACCGCGTGATTTTTTTAACTGGTCAAGTAGAAGATCACATGGCGAACCTTGTCGTGGCTCAACTGCTTTTCTTAGAATCTGAAAACCCTGATAAAGACATTTTCCTTTACATTAACTCTCCGGGTGGCAGTGTAACTGCGGGTATGTCGATCTATGACACCATGCAGTTTATCAAGCCAAACGTGAGCACACTGTGTATTGGTCAAGCTTGTTCAATGGGGGCGTTCCTGTTAGCTGGCGGTGCGCCAGGTAAACGTTACGTGTTACCGAACTCGCGTGTCATGATTCACCAACCACTGGGTGGTTTCCAGGGTCAGGCGTCGGATATTCAGATCCACGCTCAGGAAATCCTGACCATTAAGAATAAGCTGAACCACTTGCTGGCAGAACATACCGGCCAGCCTTTGGAAGTGGTTGAACGTGATACTGACCGAGACAATTTCATGTCTGCCCAGCAGGCAGTAGATTATGGTCTGGTGGACGCAGTTCTGACCCATCGTGGCGAGTAACAGTTCTGGGAATTGTTTAACGCAATTTGGTTCAAATTGTTATACACTCAAACCATAGAGAGTAAAGGCTAAGAGGTTAGCGAATGACAGACAAAAGCAAAGAGGGTGGTAGTAGTAAACTGCTGTACTGCTCTTTCTGTGGCAAAAGCCAGCACGAAGTTCGCAAGCTAATCGCAGGTCCTTCTGTTTACATTTGTGACGAATGTGTCGACTTATGTAACGATATTATCCGTGAAGAAATTAAAGATGTTCTGCCTAAGAAAGAGTCGTCGGCGCTTCCTACGCCACGTCAAATTCGTGAACATCTGGACGACTATGTGATTGGCCAGGAACACGCTAAAAAAGTGCTCGCGGTTGCAGTATATAACCACTACAAGCGTTTACGTAACGGTGATACAACAAGTGAAGGCGTAGAGCTGGGCAAGAGTAACATTCTGCTGATCGGTCCGACCGGTAGTGGTAAGACTCTACTGGCTGAAACGCTGGCTCGTTTCCTTGATGTACCGTTCACGATGGCAGATGCTACGACGCTGACTGAAGCAGGTTATGTGGGTGAAGATGTTGAAAACATCATCCAGAAACTGCTGCAGAAGTGTGACTACGACGTTGCGAAAGCAGAGCGTGGTATCGTCTACATCGATGAAATCGATAAGATTTCACGTAAAGCTGAAAACCCATCTATCACCCGTGATGTATCTGGTGAAGGTGTGCAGCAGGCGCTGCTGAAACTGGTTGAGGGGACCGTCGCTTCCGTTCCGCCACAAGGCGGTCGTAAGCACCCGCAACAAGAGTTTCTGCAAGTAGACACGTCTAAGATCCTGTTTATCTGTGGCGGTGCATTCGCTGGCCTGGATAAAGTGATTGAACAACGTGTGGCAACCGGTACCGGTATCGGTTTTGGCGCAGAAGTCCGTTCGAAAGATCAAAGCAAATCCGTGGGTGAACTTTTCACTCAGGTTGAACCGGAAGATTTGGTGAAATACGGTCTGATTCCTGAATTCATCGGTCGTCTGCCAGTTACGGCGACGCTGACTGAACTGGATGAAGAAGCGCTGATTCAGATCCTGTCAGAGCCTAAGAACGCACTGACTAAACAGTACTCGGCGTTGTTTGAGCTTGAAAACGTGGACCTGGAATTCCGTGAAGATGCACTGCGTGCCATTGCCGCTCGCGCAATGAAACGTAAAACCGGTGCACGTGGCCTGCGTTCTATCCTTGAGAACGTGCTGCTGGAGACCATGTATGAACTGCCTTCGATGAACGAAGTTGAGAAGGTGGTGATTGATGAGTCTGTGATCAACGGCGAGTCTGACCCGCTGCTGATCTACTCTGGTAGTGAAAGCCAGGCTGCCGGCGCAGAGTAAATCCCGTCACTAAATGAGAAAAAGGAGGTAATTATTACCTCCTTTTTTTTATTCTGTCATTGAATCCAGTCAGTTAGCCCCCATATACTGCGATATATAGAAAGCAGAAGAGAGAAAAATATGAACTTGGAACGTTCCGAGCGTATCGAGATCCCAGTACTACCTCTGCGCGATGTGGTGGTCTATCCACATATGGTGATTCCTCTGTTTGTTGGTCGCGAAAAATCGATTCAGTGCCTGGAAGAGGCAATGGATAACAACAAGCAGGTTCTTCTGGTCGCTCAAAAGCAACCGGAGACTGACGAACCTAAAATCGCCGATCTGTTCGAAGTCGGCACGGTTGCCACCATTCTTCAGTTGTTGAAGCTACCTGACGGTACCGTGAAGGTGTTAGTGGAAGGTCAGCAGCGCGCTAAAATTCACCAATTTCATGAAGGCGAGTTCTTCTCGGCAGACGCCGAGTACTTGCTGACACCAGAACTTGATGAAAAAGAGCAGGAAGTGATTGTTCGCAGTGCGATCAATCAGTTCGAAGGCTTTATCAAGCTCAATAAAAAGATTCCGCCGGAAGTGCTGACGTCACTGAATGGTATCGATGAGGCCGCTCGCCTTGCTGATACTATCGCTGCGCATATGCCACTTAAACTGGTCGACAAGCAGAAAGTATTGGAAATTCTGGACGTGTCGGAACGTCTGGAATTTTTGATGGGTCAGATGGAGTCAGAAATCGACCTGCTTCAGGTTGAGAAACGCATCCGTGGCCGAGTTAAAAAGCAGATGGAAAAATCTCAGCGCGAGTACTACCTGAATGAGCAAATGAAAGCGATTCAGAAAGAACTCGGCGAGATGGATGACGCGCCGGATGAGTTTGAAGCTCTGCAGAAGAAAATCGAAGACGCGAAGATGCCTAAAGAGGCACGCGAGAAGACCGAGCAGGAACTGCAAAAGCTGAAAATGATGTCGCCGATGTCAGCCGAAGCGACCGTGGTACGCAGTTATATCGACTGGATGGTCAGCGTGCCTTGGAACAAACGTTCCAAAGTGAAAAAAGACCTGACCAAAGCGGAAGAGATCCTTAATGCAGACCACTATGGTCTGGATCGCGTGAAAGAACGCATCCTTGAGTACCTCGCCGTGCAGAGCCGAATCAATAAGCTGAAAGGTCCGATTCTGTGTCTGGTTGGTCCTCCGGGTGTCGGTAAGACGTCGTTGGGGCGTTCTATTGCATCGGCGACGGGGCGTAAGTATGTGCGTATGGCGCTGGGTGGCGTGCGTGACGAAGCGGAAATCCGCGGTCACCGCCGTACCTATATCGGCTCACTGCCGGGTAAATTGATCCAAAAAATGTCGAAAGTCGGGGTTAAAAACCCGCTGTTCCTGCTGGATGAAATCGACAAGATGGCATCCGACATGCGAGGCGATCCGGCGTCAGCTCTGCTGGAAGTACTGGATCCGGAACAGAACAACTCGTTCAACGACCATTACCTGGAAGTGGATTACGATTTGTCGGACGTCATGTTTGTGGCAACGTCCAACTCAATGAACATTCCAGGCCCGCTTTTGGACCGTATGGAAGTGATTCGTTTGTCGGGTTATACCGAAGATGAAAAACTCAACATCGCCAAGCGCCACCTGGTTAACAAACAGATTGAGCGTAACGGCCTCAAAGCCGGTGAAATCGAGATTGAAGATTCAGCCATCATTGGTGTGATTCGTTACTACACCCGTGAAGCGGGCGTGCGTAACCTGGAACGCGAAATCTCGAAAATCTGTCGTAAGGCAGTGAAGAAGATTCTGCTGAACGGCGGTACCAAGCAAGTGGTGGTGAATCAGGAAAACCTGAAGGAATTCCTGGGCGTACAGCGTTTTGACTACGGTAAAGCGGATGAATTCAACCGTGTGGGTCAGGTGACTGGTCTGGCCTGGACTGAAGTTGGCGGCGATCTGCTGACGATTGAAGCGCAGTCAATGCCGGGTAAGGGCAAGTTGACGCAGACCGGTTCGCTGGGCGATGTGATGCAGGAGTCTATCCAGGCAGCCATGACCGTGGTTCGCTCACGTGCTGACAAACTGGGTATCAATCCTGATTTTTACGAGAAGCGTGATATTCACGTTCACGTCCCTGAAGGTGCGACCCCGAAAGATGGCCCGAGCGCGGGTACGGCGATGTGCACTGCGCTGGTTTCCAGCCTGACCGGTAATCCGGTGAAAGCGGAAGTGGCGATGACGGGTGAAATCACTCTGCGTGGTGAAGTACTGCCTATCGGCGGCCTGAAAGAAAAACTGCTGGCTGCTCACCGTGGTGGTATTAAAACTGTGCTGATTCCTAAAGATAACGAGCGCGACCTGGAAGAGATTCCGGAAAACGTCATCGCAGATCTTGAGGTGATTCCTGTGCGCTGGATTGATGAAGTGCTGCAGGTAGCGCTGGAAAATGACCCGACTGGTGTCGAGTTTGGCGCTAAAAAAGAGTGATGTGCAGCAAAAATAAGTAAAAGTTTACGCTGATAGGTCTAAAAAGGCTTGTCAGCGTTTTTTTTGGGCGCTAACGTTACTCACTAAGTCTTGAGCCCAGTTGTAACAAGGCTTTAGGCCAGTTTTTACATTAATGGAACGAAATAGGCACCGAACAAAATAATAATTGGTGGCCGAAGGGGAATTCACAGTGAATAAAACACAATTAGTAGAACAAATTGCAGCAAATGCTGATATCTCAAAAGCTTCAGCTGGTCGCGCACTAGACGCATTCATCGACGCAGTTAGTGACACTCTTCAATCAGGTGATCAGGTGGCTTTGGTTGGCTTTGGTACATTCGCAGTTCGCACTCGTGCAGCTCGCACTGGCCGTAACCCTAAAACAGGTGAAGAAATCCAAATCGCAGAAGCTAAAGTACCTGCGTTCAAAGCTGGTAAAGCGTTGAAAGACGCTTGCAACTAATCGGTTCATCGGTTGCGACCCATCAGTTTTTAATCAAATAGAATGATTTTGGCCGTTTAGAGGCAAAATTAATTCGAACCTTTTGAAATTATGCGCATCATACTGATGCGCATTTCTTTTTCTGATATTATCGCGCTATTCAATTTTTGGCTGAAGTGTGTCACTTCAAACCCGGAGAGCAGTAAAACTATGATGGATCGATTACGCGAAGGCGTGAACAGCATCGCGGTAAAAATTATCCTTGGATTAATCATCCTTTCTTTTATCTTCGCAGGGGTAGGTAACTACCTGATTAGCGGCAGCAATAATGCAGCAGCCAAAGTCGGCGGAACCGAGATTGCGCGCGGCGAATTTGAACAAGCTTACCAAAACGAACGTAACCGTATGCAGTCGCAGTTGGGTGATTACTTCTCCAACCTGCTGGCGGACCCGTCGTACGTCGCATCATTCCGTAAATCTGTCCTGGATCGCATGGTTAACGACCTGCTGCTTGAGCAGCATGCTGAATCTCTGGGTCTGCGCGTGAGTGATGACCAGGTACGTCAGGCGATTCTGGACATGCCTCAGTTCCAAAACGAAGGCAAATTTGACCAGGATATTTACCAGTCTGCGTTACGTCGTGCTGGCTTCTCACCGGATTCGTTTGCTGAGTATCTGCGCCGCGACATGGTGCGTAACCAGCTGGTTTCTGCGCTGCAGGGCAGCGAATTTACCCTGCAGGGTGAAGTCACTGCGCAAGGTGAACTGGTTGCTCAAACGCGTGACATCCGCACCATTACCCTGTCTCCGCAGGAGTTTTCTAAAAACGTGAAACTGACGGATGACGAGATTACCCAGTACTACAAAGAGAATCCGGATAACTACACTCGTCCGGAGCAGGTAAAACTGGCGTATATCGAACTTTCTGCCGAGCAGCTCAAGAGCGATTTGGCGGTCAGCGACGAGCAGGCCAAACAGTACTACCAGGAGCACCTCGACAAGTACTCTTCGGCAGAACAGCGTAAAGTCAGCCACATCCTGATTCAGGGCGACGATGAGAAAAAAGCGCAGGCGATTCTTGACGAGCTGAATGGCGGTGCAGATTTCGCGACACTGGCACAAGAAAAATCGGAAGACATCGGCAGCGCACAGGACGGTGGTTCACTGGGTTGGATCGAACGTGACACGATGGACCCGGCATTTGATGCTGCGGCATTTGCCCTGCAAAAAGCCGGTGATGTGTCTGGTCTGGTCAAATCTGACTTTGGTTACCACATCATCAAGCTTGATGAGCTGAAAGCTCCGGTTGCCAAACCTTATGAGGAAGTGGCTGAGCAGATCAAAACTGAGCTGACCGACCAGCAGGCAATTGATCGTTACTACGAACTGCAAACTGAGCTGCAGAAAGTAGCTTTTGAATCGCCGGATTCACTTGATGACGCCGCCAAAGCAGTGTCAGCCAAAATCGAAAAGACCGATTTTGTCTCTGAGCAGGATCTGCCATCAGTGCTGAATAACCCAAGCGTGATTCAGGCGATTGACTCTCCGGAAGTGAAAGAAGACGGCCTGAACTCAGAAGTGATTGAAGTCGCTCCTGAACATGTGGTTGTGGTTCGTGTTGAAGAAGCGCGTCCGCAGGTGGTTCTGCCACTGGATGAAGTAAAAGATCAGGTTGTTGCTGAACTGTCTAAGCAAAAAGGTCAGGAGCAGGCCGAAGAGCTGGCCACGAATCTGGTTGATGCACTGAAACAGGGTGACAAATCTCTGCTGCAAGAGCATAACCTGGCGTTTGGCGAGCTTGAGATGATTGATCGTAGTTCACCACTGGCTGAAACGGTTTATGCGATGCCTAAGCCAGAGCAGGATGCTGTGACTTACTCGCAGACCACAGATTTTGATGGCAACGTCGTGGTGGTTGAGCTGAACAAAGTGGAAGCGAAAGTGAATGAGCAGTATCAGGATCAGATTGGCGCTCAGCTTTCCCGTATCGGCACCCAGCAGGACTTGTCTGGTGTGATCAGCGTACTGCGTGATAATACCGATATCGAATATTACCTTGCGAGCCAGTAATGGCTGTAGTGTAACTGAGATGTTTAACAGAATGGGCTGCGAATGCAGCCCATTTTACTTTGTCGTGTTGGCGTTAGATGCGCCTTTCCGCTTCCCCTATTATCGGGGCTCATAACCTAACAAGGAGAGTCCACGATGAAACTTAAATCTTTACTGTTGTCTGCATTACTGGCGTTGAGCTGGCCTGCTGCAAATGCATTGGCTGCCGCAGAAGAGAATCCGGTGCAAGCCGAAACGTCACAGGGTATCGAAATCACGGTGAATGTTAACTCAGCTTCTGCCGAAGAGATCGCGACGCTGTTGTCCGGGATAGGGCTGAAAAAAGCGCAAGCCATTGTTGATTACCGACAGGCTAACGGACAGTTCCAAACCAAGCAGGATCTGACCAAGGTTAAGGGGATAGGGGAGGCCACCGTGGCGAAAAACGAAGCGCGCATTCTGCTCTAGGCCTTTAGTCAGAAGATCCGCTATTGGGCCATGTGCAGGTTTTTGCGGTCAAGAGTACGTTGCGACTGCTCTTTTCTAAAGTCTTGCTCTGTTGCTATTGTCTGTTACCTGCCACAGCCCATAATGAGAAAAAACTCAGATCCCAGATCTGAGTTTTTGTTTTCTGTTTTGTAGCAAAATATAACCGTTTACCCAATCCTGCCTAGCACCCGGAGACGATTCCAACTATAATTTGCCGCCGGTAAATCGCAGACAGAATCCGTCGCGAACAAAAACAAAGTGGAGTAAAACATGTCCTCTCAAACACCGGTGATTACCGTTGATGGACCAAGCGGAGCGGGTAAAGGTACGCTTTGCATGCTGTTGGCTAACAAACTCGGTTTTCATCTTTTAGATTCTGGTGCCATTTATCGTGTGCTGGCTCTGGCTGCCATTCATCACGGTGTCGATATCGAATCAGAAGATGCACTTGTGCCGCTGGCAACGCACCTTGATGTCCAGTTTATTGCGGAAGGCGATCTCGTCAAAGTGATTCTGGAAGGCGAGGATGTGTCGAAAGAGCTGCGCAAAGAAGAGACCGGAATGGCAGCCTCAAGAGTCGCTGCTTTACCACGTGTTCGTGAAGCATTGTTGCGCCGTCAACGTGCATTTGCCGATGAAAAAGGTCTGGTTGCGGATGGCCGCGATATGGGAACGGTTGTCTTCCCGCAGGCTGAAGTGAAAATTTTCTTGGACGCCAGTGCCGAAGAGCGTGCACGTCGTCGATTCAAGCAGTTGCAACTGAAAGGGCTTGATGTTAAATTTGACGCCCTTTTAAGCGAAATCCAAGAGCGTGACGATCGTGATCGTAACCGCCCAGTGGCTCCATTACGCCCTGCAGAGGATGCGCTGTTGCTTGATTCTACCGAAATGTCTATCGACGAAGTGGTAGAAAAGGCACTACAATATATCGAATCGAAGCTGGCGGAATAAACCACGTCAGTTAAGAGCGTTGGTCGCAAGGATGATGACCGGCGAATTTAATAACCCCATGTGGTAGGACACCCGTGGTAGTTTACTTATTGAAGATTAATTAAATGACTGAATCTTTTGCTCAACTCTTTGAAGAGTTTCTAAACGAGACTGAATTCCAACAAGGTACTATCGTTAAAGGTACTGTAGTTGCTATCGAAAACGGCTACGTACTGGTTGACGCTGGTCTTAAGTCTGAGTCTGCAATCCCTGCTGAACAGTTCAAGAACGCTGCTGGCGAACTTGAAGTTGAAGTTGGTTCTGAAGTAGACGTAGCACTTGACGCTGTTGAAGACGGTTTCGGTGAAACTCAACTTTCTCGTGAGAAAGCGAAACGTCACGAAGCTTGGATCGTTCTTGAGAAAGCTTACGAAGAAGCTGAAACTGTTGTTGGTATCATCAACGGTAAAGTTAAAGGCGGTTTCACTGTTGAACTGAACGGTATCCGTGCATTCCTGCCAGGTTCACTGGTTGATGTACGTCCTATCCGTGATACTGCTCACCTGGAAAACAAAGAGCTAGAGTTCAAAGTAATCAAGCTGGACCAGAAGCGTAACAACGTCGTTGTTTCTCGTCGTGCTGTTATCGAATCTGAAAACAGCGTTGAGCGTGACGAACTTCTTGAGACTCTGCAAGAAGGTACTGAAGTTAAAGGTATCGTTAAGAACCTTACTGACTACGGTGCATTCGTTGACCTTGGTGGTGTTGACGGTCTTCTGCACATCACTGACATGGCTTGGAAACGCGTTAAGCACCCATCTGAGATCGTTAACGTTGGTGATGAAATCACAGTTAAAGTTCTTAAGTTCGACCGTGAGCGTACTCGCGTATCACTAGGTCTGAAACAGCTGGGTGAAGATCCATGGGTAGCAATCGCTAAGCGTTACCCAGAAGGTCACAAACTGACTGGTCGTGTTACTAACCTGACTGATTACGGCTGCTTCGTTGAAATCGAAGAAGGCGTTGAAGGTCTGGTACACGTTTCTGAAATGGACTGGACTAACAAGAACATCCACCCATCTAAAGTTGTTAATGTTGGCGACGAAGTTGAGGTTATGGTTCTGGATATCGACGAAGAACGTCGTCGTATCTCTCTAGGCCTGAAACAGT
The DNA here is from genome assembly GCF_029962385.1 of Vibrio sp. ABG19. Lineage (NCBI taxonomy): Bacteria > Pseudomonadati > Pseudomonadota > Gammaproteobacteria > Vibrionales > Vibrionaceae > Vibrio > Vibrio sp. ABG19. The sequence continues at coordinate 2,377,754 of NZ_CP071708.1, forward strand.
GTAAAGCTAACCCATGGCAGTCATTCGCTGAGCTACAAGCTAAAGGCGACAAAGTAACTGGTAAGATCAAGTCTATCACTGACTTCGGTATCTTCATCGGTCTTGACGGCGGCATCGACGGTCTGGTTCACCTGTCTGACATCTCTTGGAACGTTCCAGGTGAAGAAGCAGTACGTGATTACAAGAAAGGCGACGAAATCTCTGCAGTAGTTCTAGCAGTAGACGCAGAGCGTGAGCGCATTTCTCTGGGCGTTAAGCAAATGGAAAATGACCCATTCAACGCTTACGTTGCAGACAACAAGAAAGGTGTTCTGGTTAACGGTACTGTAACTGCAGTTGACGCGAAAGGCGCAACTATCGAGCTGGAAGACGGCGTTGAAGGTTACATCCGTGCATCTGAAGTTTCTCGTGACCGCGTAGAAGATGCGACTCTGATCCTGAACGTTGGTGACAGCGTTGAAGCGAAATTTACTGGTGTTGACCGTAAGAACCGCGTAATCAACCTGTCTATCAAAGCGAAAGACGAAGCTGAAGAGCAAGAAGCAATGGCATCTATCAACAAGCAAGATGACGGCGCATTCGGTAACGCAATGGCTGACGCTTTCAAAGCAGCTAAAGGCGAATAATTTAATTATCGCTGAATAAAAAGGAGCCGTAAGGCTCCTTTTTTTATCTTGCTTGACCACACACTTGAAAGCCTCTGTTTTTAAGCTCTACAGCGTGCTGACACAGTCAACGGCTGATTTGAGTGATGAAAAGATTTAGTTAAGTTTGAAATCTTTTCCTACAATATTAAGCAAGTGTTTGTTGGAACTGAGAATACTGACTATAATCAGGTAAAAACTCGAAGAGGGAAACTATGACTAAGTCTGAATTAATTGAAAGACTCTGTGCCGAGCAAACCCACTTGTCTGCGAAAGAGATCGAAGACGCGGTGAAGGACATTCTTGAGCACATGGCGAAAACCTTAGAAGATGGGGAACGCATCGAAATTCGTGGTTTCGGTAGTTTCTCTTTGCACTATCGTGAGCCTCGAGTCGGACGTAATCCGAAAACCGGTGAGAAGGTGGAATTGGAAGGTAAGTACGTTCCTCATTTCAAACCAGGTAAAGAGCTTCGTGAGCGTGTAAACGAAGCTATCTGATTTAAGTAGCGAATTTTGTTAAAGCGGCATACTGTCTCAGTGTGCCGCTTTTTTGCGATCTGATGTCGTGCCCGGCCTGTCAGTGCTATCCAGACTATGGTGAGATCCCGGATTGGTGTTGAATTAAACACACTCTTTATCGGGCAGCGGTTAATGCGTCTACATACGCTGCAAAAATACGTTTAAAAGCGCTGAAGTACCGATAATAGCCATGGTTTGTCAGGCTGTTTTCCTGCATAATCAGGGTGCTTGTATTCGTGAATAGATAGGTAATGGATTATGAAAATAATAAAAATCGTGGTGTTACTTGCTCTCTTCCTGATTGCGTTGGCATTAGGCTCGCAGAATCAGGAGATAGTGACTTTCAATTATCTGCTGGCACAGGGCGAGTTCCATTTATCTACCCTTCTGGGTTCAGTGTTTGTGGTTGGTTTTCTGATTGCCTGGCTCATTTTTGGCAGCATGCATTTAAAATCACAACTTGAAATTCGCAAGCTAAACAGAAAGCTGAAAAAACAGTCATCGGCCAACGACGTTTCAGAGCAGAAAGCGAATATCGAATAAGGTCGTTTTTAGATGTTAGAAATCCTCTTCTTGTTATTGCCAATTGCTGCCGCTTACGGGTGGTATATGGGTAATCGTAGTGCCCAGCAAGACAAGCAGAAACATTCCCACCAAATTTCCCGTCAGTACGTGACGGGTCTTAACCTGCTGTTGTCTGATCAGTCAGACAAAGCGGTTGATCACTTTATTGAACTGTTGCAAGTCGACAATGAAACCATTGATACCCACCTGGCGTTGGGTAACCTGTTTCGTTCGCGCGGCGAAGTGGATCGCGCTATCCGCATCCACCAGAATCTTATCTCCCGCTCCGGGCTGACCATAGACCAGAAAAATCTGGCGTTGCAGCAACTGGCTAAAGATTACATGGTGTCCGGTTTTCTGGATCGGGCTGAGAAAATCTTTGAGCAGTTGGTCGATGAGCCGGAACATCGTGAGTCGGCGCTGCAACAACTGGCGTCTATCTACCAGCAAACCCGTGAATGGCATAAAGCTATTGATGCCGCGCAGGCACTGGTCAAGATGGGCCGTAAACGGATGAAAACCAGCATTGCCCATTACTGGTGTGAGCTGGCCATGCTGGAAAAAGCAGACAGCAATAACAGCAAAGCGATTAACCTGTTTAAAAAGGCCTTGCAGGAAGATCCTAAATGCGTGCGAGCCAGCATCTCTCTGGGTAAGCTGCATCTCGAGAATGAAGAGTATGACAAAACCATTCAATACATGGAAAAGGTGCTCGAACAGGATATCGATTTCATTGGTGAAGTCCTGCCGACACTGGCGGAATGCTATCACCACCTCGGCCGTGAGCAGGAACTGGTTCAGTTTCTGCGTGAATGTATCTCGAACAAGGCAGGGGTATCTGCGGAGCTGATGCTGGCTCAACTGGTCGCGCAACATGAAGGCGTGGCTTCAGCACAGGAGCTATTAACCCGTCAGCTGGTTAAAAACCCGACCATGAAAGGCTTTTATCGCCTGATCGATTACCATATTGCCGAAGCGGAAGAGGGCCGTGCCAAGGCCAGTTTGTCGACTTTGCAAAAGTTGGTTGGTGAGCAGCTCAAAGTCAAACCGCATTATCGTTGCCGCCGCTGCGGTTTTTCTACCCATTCACTATACTGGCATTGTCCTTCATGTAAGGGGTGGGGTTCGATCAAGCCGATTCGAGGCTTGGACGGAGAATAAATAATGATTGGCCTTACGCCGGTTGTTTCAGATTTGCAGCTTGTATGAGCTGCATTTTTATAGGCTAAAAGCATATCTTAGGAGTAGAAATGAACGACCAGAAAGTGATCGTTGCACTGGATTATGACAACCAAGCGGATGCCCTGGCATTTGTCGACAAGATCGACCCTGCCAGTTGCCGGTTAAAAGTCGGCAAAGAGATGTTTACGCTCTTTGGTCCGGAATTCGTTCGTGAACTACACAAAAGGGGCTTTTCGGTTTTTCTGGATCTGAAATTCCACGATATCCCAAATACCTGTTCCAAAGCGGTTCGTGCTGCTGCTGAACTGGGTGTCTGGATGGTCAATGTTCACGCCAGCGGTGGGGAACGCATGATGACCGCATCACGCGAAATTCTTGAGCCCTACGGTAAAGATCGTCCGTTGCTGATCGCAGTCACTGTGCTGACCAGTATGGAACAGAGCGACCTGGCCGGGATCGGTTTGGATGTCGCACCTGCGCAGCAAGTGATGCGTCTGGCGACTCTGACCAAGAATGCGGGTCTGGATGGCGTGGTGTGTTCGGCACAGGAAGCGTCAGTGCTGAAACGGGGCCTGGGTAAAGAGTTCAAACTGGTGACTCCGGGTATTCGCCCTGCGGGCTCTGATGCGGGTGACCAGCGCCGTATTATGACGCCATATGAAGCGCTTCAGGCAGGGTCGGATTACCTGGTTATCGGTCGTCCAATCACTCAGGCCACCGATCCGGCCAAAGTTCTGACGGCGATTAACGCCTCGCTGGTGTAAATCTTTGCTAGGCTCGGACAAAACGAAAAAGGTCAGCTCACAGGCTGACCTTTTTACTGCCTGGCTTTGCATAGCCAGGCAGTGAGTCTTCTGTTTCACACTAGCTTCTGTTTCACACGGGCTTCTGTTTAACGCAGGCCTCAGTTTAACACTGGCTTACCGCTGTGAAATTTAAAATCACTGTCCGGCGAGCGAATCAATTCTGCTTCTATCTGGCCAAAATAGGCAATGCGCTGTGAAATGTCTGTCCCGGCAATCTGCTCAGCCAGCCTGAGGTAATCCTGATAATGACGCGCTTCTGAGCGCAGCAACGAGATATAAAATTTGGCGATATCATCATCGAGGTGAGGTGCCAGGCGCGCAAAGCGCTCGCATGAGCGGGCCTCAATGTACGCACCGATGATCAGTTTGTCGATCAGGGTTTGCGGCTCATGGGTTTTCATATGCGACAGCAATCCTTTGGCGTAGCGGCTGGCCGGAATTGATTCGTAACTGATGCCTCTGCTGTGCATGATTTCCAGTACCTGATAGAAGTGGTGCAATTCTTCTTTGATCAGTAATACCATCTTATCAATCAGATCCTGGCTGTAGGGCGAATCTGATTTGGCCATGATAGCCTTGGAGATCTGACTTTTGCCTTTCAGCGTCTCAATGCTGCCAATGTTGCGATAGGTAAAGTCTTCATAAGGTTTAAACCAGTCGAGCAGCGAGTGCTGGCTCTGTTGGTCTACCGCATACTTACGAATCAGATACATGGCTGACTGGCCTGCCTTGAGCTCACACATCAGGTGATCAAGCAGAATGACCGGCAGGTTGTCCGGCTTACGCGCTTCCTCTATCCATTCAACCGGGGTCTCGCAATGCAGAAACTGATGGATAGGCTCGAGAAGTTTTTCAATCGCAGGGGTATTTATCATGGTCGCAACAATAACAAAGGCCGCCTTGGCGACCTTTGTGTTAATTAATCGGTTCGAAAACGGCTAGTATATTACCATTTTTTCTTTTCGCCAAAGAGCATGTCCATGTCGTGCTGGCGTTCGCTTTCTTCTTTCTTCTCCAAATCCGCCGCATTTTTGCTCTGGCGACGTTTTTCGAGATCGTCGTACATGGTTTGCAGCTTTTCCCGAGCCTGTACCGAATAGCTGTCGCTCTTCGAACTCAGAACATCAAGGCCTTTGCGCAGCAGTTGTACTGCTGTTCCTGGCTGACCACGCACAATCGAGTCGTTGGCGCGTTTAATCACGTTCTCGATGTTGATGCGAATTTGAATGGTCTCCAGGCGTGCATTTTCTGCCACATAAGCCTGAGTTTCAAAACGGCCTTTATTGTGTTCACTGCGAATAGTATCGCGCAGACGCTTCACCAGTTTGAGCATCACAATCGCCTGTTTATCGCTGCTTGGCACTTTAAAGGTTGTACTCTCACTGCCGGAATGATTTTGCTGCAGATTGTTGATCTGCTCTTTCATGTTCTCGATGCGCTGCGCCAGTTGCTTGTTCTTCGGATCGAGTTCGTACATGTTTTGCAGTGCGTCGAGAATCCGGTTGTTAAGGCACACCAATAACTCTTTGCTGTAGGGCAAATGGTGCGCATTACCGATGAGATCCTCAGTGGCATCGATGATGGTCAGGTAACGGGATGACTCTTGCTTCTTCGCGGTTTCAACTTTGACTTTGTACTGAAGCATGATGTTATAGCCCAAAACCAGCACCAATAAGATGGCAATCAGAGCGATAATTAAACCGATATTCATATAATCCGTGTCTTCATTTTCAAAGGCCTATTGACAAAGGATACACTATCCTAACTTTCTACTACACCAACAATTTTATAAATCGTATTATCGTCTGTTTATTGCGCAGACGCTTTAACGGATTGGTAACTTTGGGTGCCCGGTGGCAGTTTTTTCTTCAGTTGCTCGAAAAGGGCAGTGTTTTCAAAAACAATTTCGCCGTTCCTCTTTGAATTATGTTCTCAACGCGTTATAACTAATAATTATAAACTATGAATTTGCGATGACGTGCGTCGCTCAAAATCTACAGGGTCGGTTATGAAGTTGCAGCAGTTGAAATACATTGTTGAAGTGGTCAATCACAATCTGAACGTATCAGCTACCGCCGAAAGTCTTTATACCTCTCAGCCCGGCATCAGTAAGCAAGTTCGCTTGCTGGAAGATGAACTGGGTATCCAGATTTTTGAACGCAGTGGTAAGCACCTGACTCAGGTAACCCAGGCCGGCGAAGATATTGTCAGAATCGCAACTGAGATTTTGTCGCGGGTGGAAAGTATTAAATCGGTGGCCGGTGAACACACCCATCCTGAAATGGGTACCTTAAATATTGCCACCACCCACACTCAGGCCCGTTATGCGCTGCCGGGCGTCATCAAGGGGTTCACTGCCCGCTATCCGAAAGTCTCGCTGCATCTTCATCAGGGCAGTCCGGCGCAGATGTCAGAAGCGATAGTCAAAGGCAGCGCCAATTTTGCCATTGCGACCGAGGCCATGCACCTGTATCAGGATGCCATTATGTTGCCTTGTTATCATTGGAATCGTGCGATTGTGGTCAGCAAAGACCATCCTTTAGCAAAGAAGGAGCTGGTCAGTGTCGCTGATCTGGCCGCTTACCCGCTGGTGACTTATGTGTTCGGCTTTTCCGGCCGCTCAGAGCTGGATGCCGCGTTTCACCGTTTTGGTCTCAGTCCGCGGGTCGTGTTCACGGCCACCGATGCTGACGTGATTAAAACCTATGTCCGCATGGGGATTGGTGTCGGCCTGATTGCCAGTATGGCCGTGGACAAAGAGCAGGACAAAGATCTGGTTGCGATTGATGCCAGCCATATCTTCGGCCCGAGCGTAACCAGTATCGGTTTTCGTCGCGGTACTTTCCTGCGTTCTTATATGTTTGATTTTATGGAGCGTTTTGCCCCTCATCTGACTCGTCCTGTGGTTGAACAAGCCATTTCACTTAAATCGGGTGCCGAGATTGAAGAGATGTTCCGCGACATCGACCTGCCGGTACGTTGACGATTAGTTTGCTAAGTACTGAGTTGGTTTACGAACAATTGAATGGGTTGGTTAACGATTATCGTTGCTCGTCAACGACAGCCGTGCGGATTGTGCGGTGCAATGATTGATCTTGTAGCCGGGATTCATACAATAGCGTTCCCTGCGGCAAGGCGACACCGATGCGTATGCAAACTCTATTTCAACAGCTCGATACCTTTCTGACTCATACCCAGAATTACTGGCGTTTCGAGCCATTTCATCACAGTGCAGAGCCTGCACTGCCGTGGTCAGAGCCAAAGCTGAAAGAGTGGTTACTTGGCCTCTCTGAGCGCCAGATAGAGACATTCAAAGCGCAGCCGGATACGCTGATTGAGCAACTGGCGCCGTTTATTGCCAATCTTACTGATTTCCATACTTTGACGGCACTGCACAAGAGTCAGCACAGTGCGCCCGAGCTGACCGCTATTGAGCAGGGTGTTCCGGGCCGTAAATACGATCAGGTTCGGTTAATGGGCGGGGCAGCGTTAGCACACCATCACGGTAGTGAGTGGCTGGAGTGGTGTTCCGGTAAAGGTTATCTGGGCCGGGTGCTGGCACAAAACAGTCAGCAGCGCGTGACCAGTTTTGAGTTTCAGCAAGCGCTGTGTGAGAGTGGTCAGGCAGACGCGGACGCACTGGAACTGGAGATGCACTTTATTCAGGGCGATGCGTTTGATGGCGCGAGTCAGGCCGTTTTTCATCGGCAGCAGCACGCGGTGGCGTTGCACGCCTGCGGCGATCTGCATGTTCGTCTGATGCAATATGCCAGCCGGGCATCACTGAGTGCGATTACCTTATCCCCGTGCTGTTACCATTTGATTGAAGATGAAACGTATCAGCCACTATCACAATTCGCCCGGAATTCAGCTCTGCATCTTTCACGGAGCGAATTGCGTATTCCGCTTCAGGAAACGGTCACTGGAGGCGAACGGGTACGACGTCACCGTTTTGCTGAGATGAGTTATCGGCTCGGACTGGATGAACTGCTCAGGCATGAACTGAGCATGGAGCAATACCTGCCTGTGCCGAGCATTAAAAAATCTCAGTTGAGTGCAGGCTTTGAAGCTTTCTGCCAGTGGGCGGCGCAGCAAAAACAGCTCAGTTTGCCTGAGGTCGATTATGCGGGCTATCAGCAGCGTGGTGAGCAGCGCTTTTGGTTAATGGAACGACTGAGTCTGGTTCAACAGGGATTCAGACGTTTGCTGGAAATGTGGTTAGTGCTGGATAAAGCGCTTTACCTGAACGAGCAAGGTTACCAGGTGACCCTGAGCGAATTCTGCGACCGGGCCACAACGCCGCGTAATATCCTGATTCATGCCGTTAAGTCCGGGTGATGAAGCCGGTTTGTCAGATTTTTTTCTCATAATTAATAACTAATTTATCGAATAACGCGACGCTCCTGCCGTTCCATTGCGGCAGGAGCGTCGTCGTTTAGCTGAATTGTTTTTGCTTAACTGAACCGAATTCGTTTAACTAATCATGGTCAGCGCACGTGCCGGGTCTACGTAGTCGAGGTTAAAGTTTTCGGCGACCTGCTGACAGGTCACTTTCCCGTATATCACATTCAACCCTTTGAGGAAGCCGGGATCCTGGCTCAGTGCACGCTGGTAACCCAGGTTAGCCAGTTTGATGATATAGGGCAGGGTTGCATTATTGAGGGCAAAGGTTGAAGTCCGCGCGACCGCACCGGGCATATTGGCGACACAATAGTGCACCACATCATCGACGATAAACGTCGGGTCGGCATGGGTGGTCGGGTGGGAAGTGGCAAAACAGCCGCCCTGATCGATTGCGACATCAACCACCGCAGAGCCAGGCTTCATGGCCTTGATATGCTGCTCAGTCACCAGTTTCGGCGCTGCCGCTCCCGGGATAAGGACCGCACCGATAACCAGATCAGCATTCAGCACATGGTGTTCAATGGCATCTTCAGTAGAAAAAACCACGTTGGCCCGGCCCTGGAACTCTTGATCAAGATGGCGTAATACATCGATATTACGGTCGAGAATCGTCACATCTGCACGCAGACCGATGGCCATGCGCGCCGCGTTGGCACCCACGACGCCACCACCGAGAATAACCACTTTGGCCGGGGCGACACCCGGGACGCCACCGAGTAATAATCCACTGCCACCGCGTGATTTTTCGAGTACAAGTGCACCCGCTTGAATAGACATGCGCCCGGCGACTTCAGACATTGGTGCTAATAGTGGTAAGCGACCCATATTATCTGTTACAGTCTCGTAGGCTATGCAGACAGCTTTGCTCTTGATTAGCTCTTCAGTTTGTGGAAAATCTGGAGCGAGGTGCAAATAAGTAAATAATATTTGTCCTTCTCTGAGCATAGCTCGTTCGACAGCTTGAGGTTCCTTAACCTTTACAATCATATCTGCCTGCGTGAAAACGTCGGCGGCAGTAGGAAGAATGGATGCGCCTACGGCGATGTAATCATCGTCTGAAAAGCCGATACCGGCTCCGGCGTTTGTTTCGACAAACACTTGGTGGCCGTGTGAGAGCACTTCTCTCACGCTTGCCGGAATCATGCCCACACGATACTCGTGGTTTTTGATTTCCTTCGGTACGCCAATGATCATCCTGACTCCTTATCTTTACGTGGTTGTATTGACTATCAGCAGGTTTTTGTATCGAATTTATTGCTAGTATAGTCAGCGTTATGTGGGATTTGATACCGAATATTAAAAAGTTGTAGTATATTTTTTTGCAAGGAAGTAATAAGGTGGAATAAAAAATGGCAGACAACTATAAAAGGCCGTCCAAGGATCTAGACCGTATCGATCGCAATATTTTGAATGAATTGCAGAAAGACGGTCGCATTTCGAACGTTGAATTGTCTAAACGTGTTGGTCTTTCGCCAACACCCTGTTTAGAACGCGTTCGTCGTTTAGAACGTCAGGGTTATATTACGGGCTACACAGCATTGCTGAATCCGCAATATCTTGATGCTTCGCTTTTGGTGTTTGTCGAAATTACGCTGAACCGTGGTGCTCCGGATGTATTTGAACAGTTTAATACTGCGGTTCAAAAACTGGATGATATTCAGGAATGCCACCTCGTATCGGGTGATTTCGACTACTTGCTCAAGACTCGCGTATCCGACATGGGCGCGTATCGTAAACTGCTGGGTGATACGCTGCTGCGTTTGCCGGGTGTAAACGACACGCGTACGTACGTGGTTATGGAAGAAGTGAAGCAGACTAACCAGCTTGTTATCAAGACCCGCTAAAGAGTAAAAGTCAGAATAGTGGTACTTCTTGCCACATTCTGACTTTGTACAATTGGGTTTTTGTGCTTGATATGGTTAAATCTTCGAACAAACCGAGCGGCTTTTGCCGCTCGGACTGTTTTCACCAGACCAACCTGCGTATAGTGTTAGCCAGGTTGGCCATCATCATAGTCAAGTTGGTTTATGTTCAAAGAGAACAACAATAAAGTTGAGACCATTATTAAGACGAGTGAAGAGCCTCAGTCTTCTCGCCTCAATGGTGCACAACGTCTTCGTGAATGCGGTCTGATTCTGGCCGTATTGGCTTCTATTCTTCTTGCTGTCGCCCTGTTGACTTTCAATCCGGCGGATCCTTCCTGGTCGCAAACGGCCTGGGGCTCAGATATCCAGAACGCCGGTGGTATCGTCGGTGCCTGGGTGGCTGATACCCTGTTTTTTGTTTTTGGCTCACTGGCCTATCCGCTGCCGGTCATCCTGACCGCAACAGCCTGGATTTTGCTGCGTAACCGCGATGCCGATGAAAACATCGATTTTATGTTGTGGGGTACCCGCCTGCTGGGGTTAGTGGTTCTGATGCTGACCAGTTGCGGCTTAGCGGATATCAACTTTGACGATATCTGGTATTTCTCTTCCGGTGGCGTGGTCGGGGATGTACTCTCCAGCCTGGCTCTGCCGACTCTGAACGTGCTTGGCACGACACTGGCGCTGCTTTTTCTGTGGGGCGCGGGTTTCACTCTGCTGACCGGTATTTCCTGGCTGAGTATTGTTGAGCGTCTTGGTGAGGCGAGCATCCGTGGTTTTAATCGTCTGTTGAATCGCATGCGCGGTGAAAAAGATGAACTGGTTTCACCGCAGCTGATGTCTGCCCGAATCGACGAGCGCAGTGAACCTGCCTTTGCTGCCGATCACCATTTGTTGGATGGATTTGATTCAGAAGACGACGATTTAGTGGCGGATCCGCTCGCCGGCAAGTCAGAGCCGATGTTGAGCGCGCAGCCTGCCCGACAAGCGAATCCTGAGCCACAAGCGCAGGTGAGTTCGCCGCGGGCTTCAGACAATGAACGCCGCTTTAATATTCATATGCCGGAACGCAGCGAACCTGCGGTCCGTAAAGTGCAGCCAGCGCCAAGCCAGCCAGCTCAGGCTCAGCCTGTGAGCAAGCCGGCACCGGTTTACCATTACGCGCAGGATGACTCCGATGAGCCGGAGCGCACGGCTCAGTTGGGTTCTACGATTGAAGAGCTGGAATTTGCTGCCCGCGAGCAGGATGATTGGGCAGACGATACCTTGCCTTGGGATGAAGTGAACCAAGCGCACCAAACTGAGCCGGTGCAGTCACAGCCTGCTGCATACACCGCAGAGCCTGTCATTGAGGAAGAGCCGTTCAGCGCACCTCGCGTTGATGTGCAGGAATTCGATCAAACCATCGCTGATGTCGAGCAGGATGACGCGCATATTGAGCCGACGATTTCTAATTTTGATGTGCTGGATGACGAAGAGTCGCAACAGCCTGAGATGTCTGCTGACTACCAGGATGCTGCTGAGGACTCTCAACCTGAGTGGCTGGAAGAAGAGGACGACGACCAGGATCAGGATGTGAAAGCCTTCCAGACTATGGTCTCTGAGGCCCAGGCTAATATGGCCGGCAAACAGAACCCGTTCCTGGTTCAGCAAGAGGTCAATCTGCCTAAGCCGGCTGAACCGATGCCGACTCTGGAACTGCTCTATCATCCGGAAAAGCGGGAAGACTTTATTGACCGCGAAGCGTTGGAAGAGATTGCCCGTCTGGTGGAGTCCAAACTGGCTGATTACAAGATCCAGGCTGAGGTTGTCGATATCTTCCCTGGTCCGGTGATCACCCGTTTTGAGCTGGATTTGGCTCCGGGGGTTAAAGTTAGCCGTATTTCCAGTCTGTCGATGGATTTAGCACGTTCTCTGTCCGCGATGGCGGTACGGGTGGTGGAAGTCATTCCCGGTAAGCCATACGTTGGCCTTGAGCTGCCGAATATGAGCCGCCAGACCGTGTATCTGTCAGACGTGATTAACAGCCCGCAGTTTGAGCAGTCTAAATCACCAACGACTGTGGTACTGGGTCAGGATATCGCCGGCGAAGCTGTGGTGGCCGATCTGGCTAAGATGCCGCACGTATTAGTGGCAGGTACCACGGGATCCGGTAAATCGGTTGGTGTGAACGTGATGATCCTGAGTATGTTGTACAAATCCACGCCGGAAGATGTGCGTTTCATCATGATTGACCCGAAAATGCTCGAGTTGTCGATTTATGAAGGGATTCCGCACCTGCTGTCTGAGGTGGTGACTGACATGAAAGACGCATCCAATGCCCTGCGCTGGTGTGTGGGCGAGATGGAGCGCCGCTACAAGCTGATGTCTGCTTTGGGCGTGCGTAATATTAAAGGCTTCAACGACAAGCTTAAAATGGCAGCTGAAGCGGGTCATCCGATCCATGACCCATTGTGGCAGCCTGGTGACAGCATGGACCCTGAAGCGCCACTGCTGGAGAAACTGCCTTATATTGTGGTCGTGGTCGACGAGTTTGCTGATCTGATGATGGTGGTGGGTAAGAAAGTCGAAGAGCTGATTGCCCGTCTGGCTCAGAAAGCTCGTGCAGCCGGTATTCACCTGATTCTGGCGACCCAGCGCCCGTCAGTGGATGTGATCACCGGCCTGATTAAAGCCAACATTCCGACCCGGGTTGCATTTACGGTATCAACTAAGACGGACTCGCGTACTATTCTTGACCAGGGTGGGGCAGAATCACTGCTCGGCATGGGTGACATGTTGTACTTACCGCCTGGCTCAAGCCATACGGTTCGGGTACATGGTGCGTTTGCTTCAGACGATGATGTGCATGCGGTGGTGAATAACTGGAAAGCACGCGGTAAACCTAACTACATCACTGAAATTACCAATGGCGATCAAGGGCCGGAAGGTTTGTTGCCTGGTGAAAAAATGGAGAGTGACGAAGAAGTGGACCCGCTGTTTGACCAGGTGGTCGAGCACGTGGTGGAAACCCGCCGTGGTTCAGTGTCCGGTGTTCAGCGCCGCTTCAAAATCGGTTATAACCGTGCCGCGCGTATCGTAGAACAGCTGGAAGCGCAGGGGATTGTCAGCGCGCCAGGTCACAATGGTAACCGCGAGGTTCTGGCTCCGGCGCCGCCCCGCGACTGAGTTAGCCCTATCGCTGCAGATCATTGATTCTGAGCCAATAAAGATTCTGAGCAAATAAAGAAGGCGCCTCATCCGGCGCCTTTTTGTCATTCTGGTCTCAAGCAACATCTGTTTATCAAGCTGCTCAGCGTTTTGGTTTGGCGTATTGCACCACGATAAAGAGTGCCACGGCTGCCAGGTTGGCGGCAAAAATGATCACCAGCCATTGTGGCATGGACAGGCTTAAAAATTGCCATACTACCTTGCTGCAATCGCCGTACGCTTCAAACATCCACGGCGCCCATTGGTTGAGCGGTGCCCAGTCCGGAAACGTAACAAACAGGTCGCAGGTTTTAAACGGTGATGGATTAAACTGGTAATCGACATGCTGCAAAGCGAGTTTGAGGCCGGAATATGCACTGCCGCCCCAAACGGCTAATCCGATCCAGCGTATAGCCGGATTCTGCGGTGCAACCAAACCAATCAGTGCGGCAGCTCCGATGCCGAGCATGGCAATACGCTCATAGATACACATCACACACGGTGCCAGCATCATCACATGCTGGAAGAATAGGGCACAGGCCTCAAAAAAGACCACAAACAGCAGCAGTAACAGCCAGGCCAGACGAGTTTCAGAAAAGGTTTTAAGGCTCGATAAAATATTCACAGGACAGTCCTTGGATAATAATAAAAAAGCTCTGATTACTCAGAGCTTTGTATCTTGGAATAGTTTCCTATTCAATCAATTTTTAATGGCCGCTGGAGACAACGCTTTCCATATGCGGCACGCTGTGATGAGTAATCCAGCCCAAATCGTAGAACTGTGCTGTCATCGGCTCCACCAGGTAGATGATACCGGCTAAGCCTACCAAGGTCAGTACCACAGTGTAAGGCAGAGCCATGATCACCATGCGACCGTAAGAGAGACGGATGAGCGGTGCCAGGGCTGAAGTCAGCAGGAACAGGAACGCTGCCTGGCCATTCGGTGTAGCCACAGAAGGCAGGTTGGTACCGGTATTGATCGCGACCGCCAGTAAGTCAAACTGGTCACGTGAGATCACGCCTTCCATCATCGCGGTTTTCACTTCGTTAATATACACAGTACCGACGAACACATTATCCGAGACCATCGACAACAGACCGTTGGCGATGTAAAACAGCGCTAACTGAGTTTCGTTGTCCTGGATATGCAAAACTGCATCGATAATCGGTTTGAACAGTCCCTGATCGATAATCACAGCCACAATAGAGAAGAAGACCGCCAGCAGAGCCGTAAATGGCAGGGCTTCTTCAAACGCTTTACCCAGTGAATGCTCTTCAATCACGCCGGTAAACGCGGTGGCCATAATAATCACCGACAGACCAATCAGCCCCACGGCGGCTAAATGCATCGCCAGGCCAAGGATCAACCAGAGCGCGATAAGGCCTTGAATCCACAGTTTTGCCACATCCTGTTTAGTACGGGTTTTACGCTCTTCTGTATCGAAGTCGATCAGGATCTTGCGTACGTTTGGCGGCAACTTAGCGCCGTAACCAAATACTTTGAATTTCTCGACCAGGAAGCAGGTTGCGATACCACAGATAAATACCGGCAGGGTAACCGGAGCCATACGCACCAGAAATTCACCGAATAACCAGCCAGCCTGGTCTGCGATGATCAGGTTTTGCGGTTCGCCAACCATAGTGGTCACGCCACCCAGTGCAGTACCGACACCAGCGTGCATCAGCAGCGAACGCAGGAAGGCACGGTAGTTTTCAAGGTCATCACGGGTCAGTTCAGGGATCTGTTCATCCTGAGTATGGTCATGGGGCTGGTTAAACGGCCGTCCGGAAGCGACTTTGTGGTAGATTGAGTAGAAACCTACCGCTACGCTGATGATTACCGCGATAACAGTCAGCGCGTCCAGGAAGGCTGACAGGAAGGCGGCAGCCACACAAAAGGCGATCGATAAAATCGCTTTTGAGCGGATCCCAAGTAAAATTTTGGTAAAAATAAACAGCAGTAAATGCTTCATAAAGTAGATGCCCGCTACCATGAATACCAGTAACAGCAGCACCTCAATATTGGCAACCAGTTCGTGTTTTACCTGCTCCGGACTGGTCATGCCAATCGCAACGGCTTCGATAGCTAATAAACCACCAGGTTGCAGCGGATAACATTTTAATGCCATCGCCAGGGTGAAAATAAATTCCGCGACTAATAACCAGCCGGCAACAAAGGGATTTATTAAAAAGAAAACGATCGGGTTTATTATCAGAAAGGCGATGATGGCAACTTTGTACCAATCTGGCGCTTTACCTAAGAAATTTTTGATAAATGCGCTTCCAAGCGACATGGGCATGGTGATTACTCTTAAATTAGTTATAGATAGACATAGCTCTGTAGCTGCACATTTAATTGTGCAGTAACGTCTGATGAAAGTCTAAACAAAAATCTTTATCAACAATGACTTAGAACAAGAAATGGCCGGGTTTTGCCTCTTTTCCTGAACCGTCATTCCCTAAAAATACGCTTTCCTTACGTTGTCAGCAACAATACAGCGGGCGGTTTTTTAGTCAATAATCAAGGTCGAAATGCTATACCTACCTCAACTATTTCGCAGTAAAGATCGTTTGAAGCGACGTTAGCATAACACAAAGCATCGGAAAATTTCATTGAGCAGGCTAGAGCAAGAGCAGGTTTGAGTAAATATCATTTAGCTGATTAAAAATACCACTTTTCAGTAAGTTTATTTTGAAATAAATAAAAAATAGTTATGTGAGCAAGTTCTCTTTATATATTTACTAAATGTGAAACAAACTTTATTTTGATACATTCTGAAACAAATTTAACCAGCTGTTTTGTGAGCAAATTGGGCTTACTTTGAGCGAAATCAAGTGCATATAAAGTTTTTACTCTATTTGAGCGGTTGTTACCAGTTTACCAATGGTTTGTTTCCGCTGGATGAAAACTAGTGGTATGATGAGTGCCATTCGACCCGAAAAAATAGAAAACTGGATAAGTACTTAATGGTCATCAAGGCAAAAAGCCCAGCAGGCTTTGCAGAGAAATACATTATTGAAAGCATTTGGAATGGTCGCTTTCCACCGGGTTCCATTCTGCCTGCCGAGCGAGAGCTCTCCGAATTGATTGGTGTGACACGAACCACGCTGCGTGAAGTGCTACAGCGTCTGGCTCGCGATGGATGGCTGACCATCCAGCACGGCAAACCGACCAAAGTAAATCAGTTTATGGAAACGTCAGGTTTGCATATTCTGGATACCTTAATGACGCTGGACGTGGATAACGCGACCAACATCGTTGAGGACTTACTGGCGGCTCGTACTAACATCAGCCCGATTTTCATGCGTTATGCTTTTAAAGTAAATAAGGAAAACAGTGCTCGTACCATTCACACTGTGATTGAATCGTGTGAAGCGCTGGTTGCGTCTGAATCCTGGGATGAGTTTATCGCCTCGTCACCTTATGCAGAGAAGATTCTCCAGCAAGTTAAAGATGACGGTGAGAAAGATGAAGAGAAACGTCAGCAACTGCTGCTGGCTAAAACGTTTAACTTCTACGATTACATGTTGTTCCAGCGTCTGGCATTCCACTCAGGAAACCAAATTTACGGCCTGATTTTTAACGGCTTGAGAAAGCTTTACGACCGGGTAGGCAGTTACTACTTCTCTAACCCGGAAGCGCGCCAGTTGGCATTGCGTTTTTATCGTGATCTGCTGGACGTATGTGAGAGCGGTGATCGCGAACAACTGCCAAATCTGATTCGTCAGTACGGTATTGCCAGCGCACAGGTCTGGAACCTGATGAAGACCACGCTGCCATCGAGCTTTACAGAAGATGACAGCTGAGTTTATCTGAGCTGTCATCGATACACATAATAAAGCCCGCGATCAACGCGGGCTTTTTGTTTTGGTTTACGCACATCGATGCCGCGCAGCTAAAGTTGCGACTTTGAAGACGATTAAAGGTCTTCACTGCCGCCGGCGGCCATAAACCAGTTTTTGAGATGGTTTTTCAGATCTTTCAGTTCATCCGGGCCAATCAGTGCCAGGCCGAGATCTTCGGCGCGGGTGATATCGTTATAACGTAGCGGGCGGAAGCTGACCAGCATGGCTCTTGCCTGCAGACCTCCAAGCAAATCACGCAGCGATTCCAGTTTATACAGGGTATCGTCACCGTCATCACGCATGCCTTTAGTCTTACATTCAATGATGTGCAGCTTATTGTTCACGACAGTGGCGACGTCGAGTTCGTTGCGCACTTCGCGTTCCCCAAGCTGGCGATAGACCTGCACGTTGAGAGAGCGATCCTGAATGGTTGGCAAGTCGTCCTGAATCTGGCGTACCGTGCTATGAACCAGGGTTTCCAGCCATTCACCGTTAGAGAAGCGGCGGGCGTCTTCGTTCGCAAAGGTCAGAATGCCATTCTCATAGGTCGCGATCTTCGCCTCGACCAGATCGGTCAGCAACATGTTGAGTTCACGATAGCCTTGTTGCTTTTCTGATAACTCGACATCGAGGCACTGCTCTTTACGACACGTTGTGGCAAGATAGTTAAGTGTGGCCAGGCCCGGACCCAATTCCAGTGCGTTGCTCGCCCAGCGTTCGCCCAGTTCATACAGCTTCTGGTCAAGCTGCGGAGGCAGGTTGTGCTCGCTGAATTCGCCGCGCGCACCAAAGATGGTCAGATAGTCAGAGATGGTGATCCGATCCTGCACCTGGGTATCTTTGTTGCCATCCGGATAGAGCCAGCACAAACGGTCGCTGCTTGGTTCGACAACAAAAATCGGCCAGTGATAAGTGCGGAACACTTCATAGACGGATAAAAGGCGGTGGCGTAAGCCACAACTGGCGTTAAGCCGGACTTCCAGATTGCGTTGTTTAAGATCTTCCGCTAAGTGTTTAATTGAAGCCTTGATTTCGGAGATATTAGAGCCGTTGGGAATTTCAAAGAATTCAGACGTGATGCCGCGTTGAGTTAATACGGCGTGCAACCGCTGATACATGGTTTGTTGCGAATTGTCGCCAATAAAGACGATATGACGACTCTGGGTTCGGTTATCCAGTAACGGAGTGATCAGGCGAACCGGATCCTGATCTATGATGCCAACATGAACGGCCATACGTTATCCTCATGTTTGGCTTGCGAAATTTTTGGAATAGGTAGAGCAAAGCGTGATGCAAGCCATACTATTCATATAACGATCCCCCACACAAAAAACAAGGGTGACTGCGGATAAAAGTCACCCTGGATAGCGATAATTGACCTGGTCCTTACAAAACCAACGGGGAATTGTCTAAAGCTTGAATCTGTGCACCAGATGACTTTGCTGCCCTGCCAGTTGGGTGAGATTGCCACTGGTGTGTGCGATGTTGCTCATGGCCTGCAAGCTTTCGTCCGCAATATGATTGATATCCTCAATGCGTTGCGCGATATCGCTGGTGGTATCACTCTGTTCCGCCGCGGCCTGGGAAATGTGGGTGCTCATCTGGCTTATCTCCATGATAAGAGCCTGAATTTCTTCCATGGTGCTGTTGGCGTTGGAGGCCTGATGTACCGATTGTTCCATGCCTTGTTTACAGCTTTCAATCACCTGGCTGGCTGCATTCGAACTGCTTTGTAACCGGCTGATCATGTTTTCGATTTCAGTGGTTGAGTCGGTAGTGCGTTGCGCCAGTACCCGTACTTCATCGGCCACGACGGCAAAACCACGCCCTTGTTCACCCGCGCGCGCTGCTTCAATCGCCGCATTAAGAGCCAGCAGGTTGGTCTGTTCGGCTACGCCGCGAATCACATCCAGAATGGAACCAATCTGGCTGCTCATGTTCTGCAACTCGGTCACTGCTGCCACCGAGTCATTCAGGCGGACCTCAAGCTGCTTGACGGTACTGATGTTATCACTCATCACTTGACGACCGGACTGGGCCGCGTTTTCGACTTGCTGCACCATCTGCAACGAGCTTTGTGCACTTTGTGCGACTTCTTGGACTGAGTGCGCCATCTGGGTCATTGCCGTCGCTACATTGGCGGTTTGTTCACGCTGATTGTTGAGTTGCGATTGCGCGTGCTGTGAGGTGGCCTGGTTGTGTCCTGCCGTTTTGGTCAGGTTATCGGACGCGTCATTGAGCTTAAGCAGAATATCTTGCAGGCTGTCAGCCAGCGAGTTGATATGACGGCTCAGGCGCGCGAACTCATTATTATGCGTGATGCGAATGCGCTGAGTCATATCGCCTTCTGTCAGGCTTTCCAGTGTGGTCAGGATCTGTTTGAGAGGTGAACGAACGCTGCTTGCGATGTGGTAACCGATAGCGCCGGCCACCAGGACCACAAGCAAACCGATACCAACGGCTTTGTAAACGCCTTGCTGATAGACTTGGCCGGCATCAGCCAGGGCCCGGTCGAGATCCTGTGAAGCACTCTGGTTAAAGCTGTCGAGCAGTGCCATCGCATTGTCGACTTCCCTGGCCAGGTTGGTGATATTGGCGTATAGAGCCGCACGGGCTTTGAGATATTCGTTGTGCTGGTCAAGAACACCACCTTTCTCACCGATATCCTGAGTGAATTTTTTTACCGGTTCATCAAATACTTTTTTAAGTTCAGGCAGTTGTGAGGTCAGTCCGCGATAGGCGTAGTTAAGGTGACTGACGGCTTTATTATTTTTTTGTACCGCACTGTCGACAAACGCCATATCTGAACTGGCCAGCGCATCAGACGTGATCAGCTCGGCATCTTTGAGTTTGATGAAATAGCTTTTGGCCATCACCTTAACGGAAATGCTGCTTTGATCATCCACGTATTCCTTCATACCAATGCTCAGCTCTGAATGCAGGCGCTGGAATTCACGCACCGATTTTTGCACTTTGCTCTGAGCGGCAAACATGGCCTGATAGTTGTTCATCGCATCATTGGCTTCACTGAAGTAACGGGTTTCCAGCGCATTGAGGGCATTCATTTTTTCCTGCAGATCAGGGTGACTGGCGCTGGCCTGTTCCAGTTGCCCCAATACCTGACTGAAAGCCTGTTTGGCTTTATCGAAATCCTGACGCATGCTGACCATACGTCCGGCATCCTGGGTCGTCAGAAAATCTTTGAAAGATTTGTCGGCAGTCAGCAACTGAACACTGGTTTTATTCGACAGTGAAACTAAAGGTAAGGCGGTTTTGGACACGCCCTCAAAATTGGCATGAATCTGACTCATACCGCTCATCATAATGGCGACCGTGACGGCAAACATTACAATGATGATTGCAAAGCCGGCGTACATGCGCCTGATGACTGAACCTTGCATACGTCTCTCCCTTGTTACATTCATGTTCTGAAGTCTCACAAAGACAGAAAAACTGTCTAAAAATTAATAAAATGAGCCACATTCTATGAATTGAGACGCGCACATTTCATGATCGGGGCGACAAAAGCAGTTTTTTGTGTAGAGCAATCTCGGTTTCTGTTAACTGAACAGTGTTTATTATTGAGCTTTGATCCGCCTTGTCGCATACTCATTCCAACAACGATTATTGCAAACACGTCTGGTGGAGACCTTCATGGCTGAAGAAACAATTTTTAGCAAAATCATTCGCAAAGAAATTCCGGCTGATATCCTGTACCAGGATGATTTAGTGACGGCGTTTCGTGACATCAATCCGCGCGCACCAAGCCATGTGCTGATCATCCCGAACAAACTGATCCCGACGGTCAACGAGGTACAGGAAGCTGACGAACTGGCGCTGGGCCGTATGTTTACCGTGGCAAAAAAAATTGCCGAGCAGGAAGGCATTGCCGAAGATGGCTATCGCCTGCTGGTCAACTGTAACTCACACGGTGGCCAAGAGGTTTACCACATTCATATGCACCTGGTGGGTGGCCGCCCGCTAGGACCGCTATTGATGAGCTAATTCCGGCCGGTTACCCGTATCAGTCGGGTAACCGTCTTCATTTCCTAAAGCGGAGTGTGCAGTGAAGTTTGATTTACGACACCTGACGGTTTCGCTTAGCTGTATGTGTCTCAGTGCCTGTGCCAATTTCACCGCCGGCAATCTGTTCAGTCATTACAGCGCGCAAAATTCAGATCTCTACCAGTCATTGCAAGCGGGTGATTATCAGCAGGCGAGCGAAGAGCTGCCTGATTATGTCGCCGGTGGCATTCTGGACAACCTGGAAAAAGGCCGGGTTTATTTTCTTAACCAACAGTATCCGGACAGTCAGGCGGCATTAGAACTGTCGGATCAGGCAGTCAGAGAGCAGCAGGAGCAAGCCACCATTTCACTGAGTGAGAGCGCCAGCAGTATTGGGTCTCTGGCGGTGAATGATAACTTGAATAGCTACACGCCGGCAGATTATGAACTGGGTTTTTTGCATCTTTATTTGGGTTTGAACTATATTCAAAACAACAGTTTAGAAGATGCTCTGGTGGAAATGCGCCGCGCTAATCAAGTGCAGGAACAGGCGCGTAAAACTCGTGAAGCCGAACTTGAGCAGGCACAGCAGGAGCTGGAAGAGAAAGGCGTTACGCCTAATCTTGGTAGTGTGCTGGCCCGTTATCCGGATGGTGGTAAAACCTTGCAGGCGGTACAAAACGCTTATTTGCTCTATTTATCGGCGCTTTTGTACGAGGCTGCGGACGACCCGAATAACGCCTATGTTGATTACCGGCGCGCGCTGGCAGTCGCACCCGATAACCGGGCGGTGATCGACGGCACTTTGCGCGTGGCCAGGCGCTTGGGTATGCAGCAGGATTTGCAACAACTCAAAGCACGTTATGGTGATGTGTCGTCCTTGTCGCAACAACAGGGCAGGGTCATTGTATTGGATGAACAAGGTGTGGTGCAGGCACTCGACAGCTGGCGTTTATCTTTACCGCTTTTTGACAGCCGGGGCAATACCGCGTTGTACTCTATAGCGTTACCGTATTATCCCAAGCAGTCACGGTCTCAATTTGCACCGCTAATATTGAATAAGCAGCCGCTGAACAGTGAGCGGCTGACCGACGTGGATCTGATGGCGCAACGTGATTTGTCCGAACGCATGCCCAAAATGGTGATTCGTCAGGCATTACGCGTGGTGGCCAAAGATCAGGTTCGTAAAGAAACGACCAAGGGTGACGGCCTTGGCAATCTGCTCTTTAACGTCTTCAACACGCTAACCGAGCAACCGGATACGCGTAGCTGGCTGACGCTGCCTGCGGCAGTGAATGCGACAGAGCAAACTGTTGCGGCTGGTGAGCAAGTTCTCGAGGTGGAAGGGCGTACCTATACTTTCAATGTACCGCAACAGGGTACAACCTTGGTGTGGCTGTCGCGTCAGGGGCGTAACGCCACAATATGGCATAAACAACTGGGAAGATTGTGATGAAAAATTGGTTTGTCAGTGTATTGGCCGCTCTGGCTCTACTGGGCTGTGCCGATAATACCGCAGGTTTACGGGTGGACGGCGCGACTCAGCGAGTGCTGATCGGAGATAACGTTCTGGCCGGACGTCTGCATATCGAAGATATCTCATCCAGTATGGTTAACGGGCATACCCGGGGTGTGGTTCGTCTTTTGAGTAATTACCGGGGTGATCAGAATCTGCAATACCGCTTTTACTGGTATGACGCTCAGGGATTGGAAGTGAACACTCAGCCTGGTGCCTGGAAACAGATCGTGATCCATGGTGAAGAAACAGTGTCGCTGTCTGAAGTGTCGGTTAAACCGGACGGTACTCAGTTCCGGGTCCAAATTCGTGCAGCAAATGATTAATTTGTAGTTTAAGTTTAGAGGAAGCGTCATGAAAAAAAGTGTTATTGCATTGCTGGGTCTGGTAATGCTGTTAGGTGGCTGTGCTAACCGAGTCAGCTATGGTGATGCACAAGCGGTTGAAACCGTTACTGCGGATTTTGGTTCTACCGATCTGCAAAAAATAGCGGCGGACATGGTCGACAGCATGATGATGTCAGGCTCAGTGGCCGCCATTACCCGTGATTCTCGTCCGATTGTGTTTGTTGAACGGATTAAGAACAAAACCAGTGAGCATATCGATACCGAATCTGTGACTGACACTATCAGCACTAAGCTTCTCAACTCGGGTAAATTCCGTTTTGTTGATATGGGCCGCGTCGAATCAGTTCGTGATCAGCTCAAGTTCCAGAACAATGATGAACTGGTCAACCAGAGCACCGCTATCCAGTTTGGTAAAATGGTCGGCGCGGAATACATGCTGTACGGCAACCTGTCGAGCATTGTGAAAAATGCCGGTAGTGACAAAGACGTTTACTACAAAATGACCATGCGTCTGATGGATCTGAAGACTGGCCTGATTGAATGGGCAGACGAAACCGAAATTCGTAAACAGCAGTCTAAGAGTCTGTTCGGACTGTAAACCGTCTGTAACCCGGTGACTGAATACTATGAGGTGAGTCATGGCAAGAATGTCATGGAAAGAAGCATGCAAGCTGGATCCGACCCTGCAAGGGTTGACTCATTTTTTTAGTTTTCCGCCTGAATACGCGCAAACGCTGACAGGCGGCCTCACCAATCGCTGCTGGAAAGTGGTCTGTTCGCAAGGCAAAGCGTATGTCTGGCGGCCGACGACACTCATCACCAAAGCCTTTTCTATTTCCCGTTATCAGGAATACCAAATTCTTAAAGCTATCCAATCCAGCCAGCTCAGTCCGGCCGCAATGCTGGTCAACGAGTGGGGATTGCTGGTGGAATGGATAGAAGGTGACTCGCTTACCGATAAGCCCTCCTTTGATGGCCTGCTGCGTATGCAGGCGCGTATTCATGAACTGGCCATCAATCATATTCCGGTGGTGCCGTTTAGTTTTACCGCCCGGGTTGATCACTACTGGATGCAGATAAAGCCAGAGCTGAAAACGGAGCAAGTCCGGGCCTTATATGAGGACTGGCGTAATCCCCCCAATCTGGCTGAGGTTGCCCAGTGCCTGTGTCACTTTGATCTGGCGGGCTATAACATGGTCAAAACCGAATCGGGTTACAAGGTGATTGACTGGGAGTATGCCGGGATTGCCGATCCGCGCCTCGATTTGGCATTAAGCATCAATGTGGCAGGAGAGAAGATACTCGATGCGGTGTTCCGTTATTGCCAGCTGCGTGAAATTGAAGATGTCGATAAGTGGGTCAGCGGGGTGAAAGCCTGGCTGCCAAGAACCAATATGATGGCGTTGCTGTGGTATCTGCTCGCTTACCAGTTGTGGGGTGATGAAGAGTACTACCGACAGGCGTGTCATTTGCAGGAAACGTTCTGTTGATAGGATCACGCTTTGCGGGCTTTGCGCCGTCAATCCGGTAAAAGATTCATCAAAGCCTTACTTTTCGTGGTAGATTAAAACCTTAAGGGAATTGGGGGATAGTATGATTATTTATTTGCATGGGTTTGATTCAACCAGCCCGGGAAACCACGAGAAAGTTTTGCAACTTCAGTTCATCGACGACGATGTACGTTTCATCAACTACAGTACCTTACATCCCAAACATGATATGCAGCATCTGCTCAAAGAGGTCCATAAAGCCATCGAGCAGTCGGATGATCTGCATCCGCTCATTTGTGGTGTTGGCCTGGGGGGCTACTGGTCTGAACGTATCGGCTTTCTGTGTGGTATTAAACAGGTAATATTCAACCCGAATCTGCATCCGGAACGTAACATGGTCGGTCGTATTGATCGTCCGGAAGAGTACGACGACATCGCAACCAAGTGTGTTGAGCAGTATCGGGTTAAGAATAAAGGTCGCTGTCTGGTGGTGCTGTCACGCAATGATGAACGACTGGATAACAGTCAGACAGCCGCTGAATTACAAGATTACTATCAGATCATCTGGGATGATGCCCAGTCACACAAATTCAAGAAGATTTCCCATCATCTCCAGGCGATGAAAGCGTTTAAAAATGCCTGATGATATTGAGTTGCAGCGGTCCGCGTTATGGGCCGCTTTTTGTTCTAGTCGTGTCGCTTTCGAGCTGTGATTATTGGCTTGCGTGGCGCATTTAGCTCTATATAATGTCGGACTAACAAAAAAAATTTGATAGCCGTCAAAAAAATACAGCAAGAGCAAGAAAGCAAACTTGCCCGAAATTCGCGTCCCGAGACGCCTTTTAGTCGATATTCAGGCCAATATTTGTGTCGATAGAACACAGTGAAACCTCAGACAGGCATTGATACCCAAACGACAGTTTAAACAGATTCCGCTCGGTATGAGTTTTCGTGCCGAACCATAAAAATTGATCTATGTTTTTTGAGGATTGTTGTTGTGACACGCATTATCGTAGTAGGCGGTGGCGCGGGTGGTCTTGAGCTTGCAACCAAGCTGGGACGTACCCTTGGCCGTAAAAACCGCGCAGAAATCACGCTGGTAGACCGTAATTCAAGCCATCTGTGGAAACCTTTGTTACATGAAGTAGCCACGGGTTCTCTTGATGAAGGCGTGGACGCACTGAGTTACCGTGCGCATGCCAAAAACCACTGTTTTGATTTCCAATGGGGTAGCCTGGAAGGCATTGACCGGGACAATAAAACCATTCAGTTAAGCGAACTGCGCGACGAGCACGGTGAACTGCTGATGCCAACCCGCAAACTAAGCTATGACCTGCTGGTGATGGCGATCGGTTCCACTTCTAACGACTTCAACACGCCGGGTGTACGTCAACACTGTATTTTCCTGGACAGCCCTGAGCAAGCCCACCGTTTCCGTACCGAAATGAACAACGAGTTCCTCAAGCTGCATGCGAAGAACGGTAACGGTACCGTCGATATCGCGATCGTTGGCGCAGGTGCGACTGGTGTTGAATTGTCGGCGGAGCTGCACAACGCGGTGAAAGAGTTGCGTACCTATGGCTTTGGCGATCTGGATTCCAGCAAGCTGAATGTTAACCTGATTGAAGCCGGTGAACGTATCCTGCCTGCACTGCCGCCACGTATTTCTGCTGCGGCTCACAGTGAGCTGACTAAGCTTGGAGTGACCGTGCGCACTGCCACTATGGTTACTCAGGCGGACGAAGATGGCCTGACGACGAAAGATGGCGAGAAAATTTCGGCGCAAATCATGGTGTGGGCGGCAGGCATTAAAGCTCCGGATTTTATGAAAGATATCGCCGGTCTGGAAACCAACCGCATTAATCAGCTGGTGGTGAAAGACACATTGCAGACCACACGTGATGACAATATTTTTGTTATCGGCGATTTGGCCCAGTGCACCCAGGCGAACGGCTCATTCGTTCCACCTCGTGCTCAGGCTGCGCATCAGATGGCGTCTCAGGCGTTCAAAAACATCGTGGCTAAGCTCAACGGGCGTGAAATGAAAGCGTACGTGTACAAAGACCACGGTTCTCTGGTTTCTCTGAGCCGTTTCTCCACAGTCGGCAGCCTGATGGGTAACCTGACCAAAGGTTCGATGATGGTCGAAGGCCGCATTGCCCGTGTTGTGTACATCTCGCTGTATCGTATGCACCAGATGGCGCTGCACGGTGTGTTTAAAACCGGCCTGATGATGCTGGTCGGACGCATTAACCGCGTACTGCGACCAAACCTGAAGTTGCATTGATGGCTGAAACGTAAAAAGCCCCGGAAGGGGCTTTTTTTATATCCAAAATTCTTAAGTTCATAGGTTATTATGTCTTAAGCTGCTCTTGGTTCACTCTGGTTGCAGTAAAGAGAATGACGGCTTCAGGGGATCAGGGCAAACACAATGCCATCTCTGGGCTGGCCGTTAAACAGGTAGCGGTTATGGGCCAGGCTCTCTTGTTGTGCGCCACAGGCTATGGCCAGACGCTGGCTGGGGACATTGTCCGGGTCACAGACGATTTCCAGCCGGGTCAGTTTCAGGTGACTGAAGCAGTACTCAATCAGAGCGTTCAGCGCCTCACGTCCGACGCCTTGTTGCTGATGATCGTCAGCAACCCAGTAGCCAAGGCTGGCCATATTAAAGGTGTGATAGAACTCGTTAATGGCGACCATGCCAAGCAACGTTTGCTGCCGTTTGTCGAAAATACCAAAGCCGTAAGAATCGGCCTTAACCCAGTTGAGGCGGGTCGCCAGCACAAAGCGCTCGGCTTCCTGAGCAGAAAAGTCAGCACTGCACCAGTCTACCCACTGATGCAGTGACGGTGACTGGCGCACACACTTGGCTAACTGCTCAGTTTCATCGAGTGTGATTAAGCGCAGTTGCAGGTGTTGGGTGACTATCTGAAAATCAGGGCTCATAGTGATAACCTGGTTTTGTGCCGATAACATAAACGCCCGCATGGGGCGTTTATACCGATATCTTTACTGGCTGTCGGCGACTTTACGTACCTGAATGATCATGCCCATCAGTGGGTGATCCAGATAGTGGGTTTCGCTGCTGCGCATGCGGCGCTTCTGGTCCATGCGGTAACTTTTCAGGAAAGACTCAGTTTCTACCTGCGGAGAGACGGATTCCAGATTACCGGACTGCACGGTCGCGCCTTCGTCTTGCGGGTTTAGTGCCAGGCTTAACGGCGCGTCTTTGATGACAACGTCACGTACACTCGGCTCTTTCAGATCGAGAGTGGTTTCGGCGTACAAGTAATGCTGAACATAGATCTGCAGCGTCCCATCGAGTTCGTACAAAGGTTTAGCGACGCTCTGTTCGATGACATCATTAACGGGTATTGCCGCATTTCTTTGTCCCGCCTGGCTGCCGTCTGCGCGAAACTGTTCTGAATAGTCGCGGCCAGCACGGATATGAAACACCGGTGCGGCGGAGCGTCCTTCATCACCCTGACGCCATGCTGTGTGCATCAGCACTTTAAAACCGGCGTGGTTTTTCAGGCGCTGTTCCTGATCATTAAGCTGATATTGCGAAGCAGGCAGCATGGTCACGCCTTTACTCTGGCGATAACTGGCGTCGTTAAAGCTGCCAGCACGTTTCATGCTAATTTCTGGCAGGTCATCCGGCCAGGATTCACTGACTTTCTCTGCATCAACTGCCCGTTTGAAAATGATCACTTCAATATCAAACTGTCGTTGAGCCAAGCTTGGCATAGAGACAAGCAAAAGCAGTAGTGGGATCAGTTTTTTCATTATGACTCCGTCATTCAGTGCAACGCACTTGGTTCATTATGCGTCCGGCGCTTGCGCTGCGCCGGTACGTTTAAGCTGCTGGTAGCAGATTTTGCTGAAACTCTTCCAGCATATTTGCTACGAACTGAATTCGCTCTCGGCGATCGACCAAAGGTATGGCAAATTTGAACTTGGTCGGCCCTTCCATCGAAAATTGTTTCGGTTGAGACTGCAATAGTTTAACCAAAAACATCGGGTTAATGTCAGCATTCGGATAGAACTCAATGTAGCCGCCTTTCTCGTGTGCTTCAATTTTACGGATTTTCAGCGTGGCTGCATCCAGTTTCAATTCGGCAACCGAGAGCAGATTCATTGCGGCATCAGGTAACTTACCGAAACGGTCGATAAGCTCGACTTTCAGCTCGGCCAGTTCATCACTGTGGCCGACGCTGGCGATCTGTTTATACATCGACAGGCGCGTGTTGATGTCCGGGATGTAATCGTCCGGCAGCAGGGCCGGGATGCGCAGTTCCACTTCGGTTTGCTCACGCAGCAAATCATCCAGCGACGGCTCTTTGCCTGACTTCAACGCTTCAACCGCTTGTTCGAGCATTTCCATGTACAGCGTGAAACCGATCGACTGAATCTGGCCGCTTTGTTCATCGCCGAGCAGTTCACCGGCACCACGAATTTCCAAATCGTGCGTCGCGAGCGTGAAACCGGCACCGAGATCTTCCAGTGAGGCGATCGCTTCGAGGCGTTTCTGCGCATCCTTGGTCATCGCTTTCGGATGCGGTGTCAGCAGATACGCGTACGCCTGGTGATGCGAGCGGCCAACCCGTCCACGCAACTGGTGTAATTGGGCCAGGCCCAGTGAATCCGCCCGATTCATGATGATGGTGTTGGCGGTCGGAACATCGATACCGGTCTCGATGATGGTGGTACACACCAACAAGTTAAAGCGCTGGTGGTAAAAATCGTTCATGACCCGTTCCAGCTCGCGCTCGCGCATCTGGCCGTGGGCAATGGTGATACGCGCTTCCGGAATCAGCTTCTCCAGATCAGCGGCGACTTTCTCAATCGTCTCGACCTGATTATGCAGGAAGTAGACCTGGCCGCCGCGCATGATTTCACGCAGTGCAGCTTCACGGATGACGTTATCGTCACTTTCCCGGACAAAGGTCTTGATCGCCATGCGGCGCGCGGGCGGCGTGGCAATGATAGACAGATCGCGCATGCCGCTCATCGCCATATTCAGGGTACGTGGGATCGGCGTTGCGGTCAGAGTCAGAATATCGACATCGGCGCGCATCGCTTTGACTTTTTCCTTCTGGCGCACGCCGAACCGGTGTTCTTCATCCACGATCAGCAAACCCAAATCGGCAAATTTGATCTCGCTGGAGAGCAGTTTATGGGTACCGACCAGGATATCGACTTTACCATCGGCTACATCCTGCAGAATGAGCTTCTGCTCTTTGGCCGATTTAAAACGCGATAGCACCTCAACCCGGATGGGCAGGTTCGCAAAGCGATCCCGGAAGTTTTCAAAATGTTGCTGGGCGAGCAGGGTTGTCGGTACTAACACCGCAACTTGCTTGCTGTTGTCGGTCGAGACAAAAGCCGCGCGCATCGCCACTTCGGTTTTACCAAAGCCGACATCGCCACACACCAGACGATCCATCGCTTTTGGTTGGCACATATCTGACAGCACCGCGTTGATCGCCATCGCCTGATCGTCGGTCTCTTCAAACGGGAAGCCGGATTTGAAGGTGGCGTACTGGCCGCGGTCAAGCTGGAATTTATAGCCTGGCTTGAGCTCGCGTTTGGCGTAGACATCAAGCAGTTCAGCGGCCACATCGCGTACTTTCTCTGCCGCTTTACGGCGCGCTTTAGCCCAGGCTTCGCCACCCAGTTTATGCAGCGGCGCAGCCTCTTCTGCACCGCCGGAGTAGCGGCTGATGAGATTGAGCGATGACACCGGCACATACAACTTGGCATCGTTCTGATATTCGAGGGTGACGTATTCGGTGGTCATGCCGCCCGCTTCCAGTGTCTGCAGACCAACGTAACGGCCGATACCGTGGTCGATATGCACCACTGGCTGGCCAGGCTTAAGTTCGGCCAGATTACGGATGACTGCATCGCTGTTGGTCGCTTTGCGCTCTTTTTTACGTCGTTTGGCAACGCGATCACCGAGAAGGTCGCTTTCGCAAATCAGCGCCAGTTGCTGATCGCCGAAAATAAAGCCGTGTTCGGCCGAGCCCTGAATCAGGGCAAATTTTTCATCGCTATGGCACGCCGTGGCAAAATCAGGCTGGCTGATCGGGCGTAGCTTGATACGTTGCAGCAGCTCCAGCAGAGCTTCGCGGCGACCTTCCGACTCAACCGAGAAGATGATTTTGCCGGCAAACTGTTCACTGAATTGACGCAGTGCAGCCAGCGGCTCCTTGTGCTGATGTTGTACGGCAACATCCGGCAGCGGGCGGATATCCGGATTGACCCGGCCCGCTTTCTCTTCCACCACATCAACCGAAACGGTCAGTTGCGGCAGGGTTTTAAAGCGCGCAAACAGTTCGTCTTTTTTCAGCCACAGTTCGTGCGGCGGTAACAGCGGACGCAGTGGGTCAATTTTGCGCTGATCGTAGCGGTAATCAACATCGTTGAGGAAGTGATCCACGGACTGTTCCAGCGCGCCGACGGTGATGAGCTGACTGCCCTCGGGCAGGTAATCAAACAGGGTTTCGGTATGCTCGAAAAACAGCGGCTGCCAGTATTCGATACCGGCCGGCCAGGTGCCTTTCGATACCTGCATGTAGACAGATTCGGGTTCGCGGCGCGCCTCAAAACGCTGGCGCCAGCGGGTGCGAAACTCTTCAATGGCCTGCTCGTTGGATGGAAACTCATGCGCCGGCAGCAGACAAATCTCACGGATCTCTTCGATCGAGCGCTGGTTTTCCGGATCGAAGGTGCGGATGGTGTCTATTTCGTCATCGAAAAAGTCGATCCGGTATGGATCGCTGCTACCCATTGGGAACAGATCCAGGATTGAGCCGCGGCTGGCGTATTCACCCGGCCCAAACACCTGATCAACATGGCGATAGCCGGAGTTATCCAGTTGCACACGCAGTTTGTCGAGCGAGAAACGGTCACCCTGTTTCACCATCAGGGTATGTTGCAGCAGGAAATCACGCGGTGACTGGCGTTGCAATAACGTGCTGACCGGAACGATGGTGATACCACAGCTTTGCCCCGACAGTTGGTACAGGCGAGAAATACGCTCCGATATGATCTCCTGATGGGGAGAAAAACTATCGTAGGGCAGGGTTTCCCAATCCGGGAACAGCGCCACACCGGCCTGGCAGAATTGCTCGATTTCTTGTTGCAGTTTTAGTGCTGTTTGCGGATCAGGCACTGCGAGCAGGGTATGGCCCGGATGCTGGTTGGCCAGTTCCGCGATCGCCAGCGCCAGACTGGCGCCGTGCAGATTACCAATGTGTTTTTTATCGCCCGCCCTAGTGGCCGACGGCAAAGAAAAAAGAGTATGTGTAGTCATGTTAACAGTTATGATTTTTCTCGGTCTAAGGAGCGTTGACGCAGCAGCTTCTGTTGTTGATGCAGGGCCGCTTTAATCAGCAGGTCCTGGTCCGTGTCGCGCAGCAGGGTGTATTTTACCGTTGCCATAAAGTGGTCGTCAGCCGGTTCGCAGGTCACTATCTGGCCATAACAATAAATGGCGGCAGCCGGATATTCCAGAAACAACTTAGCACGAACCAAGTGGCCCGGGTTGACGGCTTGAGGGCTCTTATAAGTGAACTGACTGGCGCCAAAGCCGGTAGTATGAGTACGAAAGCGCGAGTCATCCTGCTGTGACAGCATAAAACTCAGCAACAGATTGAGTTTAGAGTTCTGAGTTTCCAGTAACTGGATGACATTTTTGAAATCGCTGTTTTTCAGTTCCAGGCGCGCCGCTTCACTGAGTTGATCAAGCTGGCTGAATTCACTGGCAACAACAAAAGGTGCCGGAATTTCCGCTTCGAAATCGGTGGGAGAAGGCAGGTCATAGTCAGCCGCTAACGGCTCAACATTGATTGTCAGTGCGTGGTGTACGGTAAAATATTCTTGTTCTGTCATAGTCGGTTCCTTCTCACCTCTGTGTTGATTATCGTCATACAGTCCAACTAATCAAGGTATGTCATTGTTATTGGTGTGAAATAAGCGCGCTCTTACAGAGATTTAGCAAAGAAAAACTACAACCTTGCGCGGATTATCGTTACAGTAGCGCCATCCTATTTGATTGGTTTTAATTATGTTTCATCCGATTTCGACCTTTATCGGCCTGCGTTATTTGCGTGGTCGCTCCGGTGACAGGTTTAGTCGATTCGTTTCTTACATGTCCACTGCCGGTATTACAATTGGCGTGATGGCCTTAGTGACCGTGCTTTCGGTGATGAATGGCTTCGAAGCGCAGTTGAAGAGCCGTATTCTTGGTGTACTGCCTCAGGCGGTGATTTCGCAGCAGCAGGATAAAACTGCGCTCACTGAGCAGGCACCTGAGTTTATCCGTACCTTGTCTACGCAACGCGAGCCCGAACCTGTGGTGCGCAGTGAAGCTGTCATTCAGAGCGCGTCTGAGCTCTCGGCCGGGTTACTGGTCGGGATTGCACCGGATCAGGACGACCCGATTGGTGATTTCCTGATCGCAGGCCGTCTGGCGGCGTTGCAGGAAGGTGAGTACCGGGTTTTCCTCGGTCACACGCTGGCACGCAACCTCGATGTGTCGGTGGGCGATAAAGTGCGCCTGATGGTGACCAGCGCCAGTCAGTTTACGCCGCTTGGGCGCATTCCGAGCCAGCGTAATTTCACCGTTGCCGGGATTTTTAATACCGGTTCCGATGTGGATGCCCAGCTGATGATCGCACATTTGCATGACGCGGGTAAATTGCTGCGCTTTGATGATCACACCGTTTCCGGTTGGCGTTTGTTCTTCGATGACCCGTTTGTGGTTGGCGATCTGGCCCAGCAACCCCTACCCGAGGGCTGGCAGTGGAGCGACTGGCGTGATCAGCGAGGTGAACTGTTCCAGGCGGTACGGATGGAAAAGAACATGATGGGGTTGATGCTGGGGCTTATCGTTGGCGTTGCCGCATTCAACATCATTTCTGCGCTGATCATGGTTGTGATGGAAAAGCAGTCTGAAGTCGCGATTCTCAAAACTCAGGGCATGACGAACCGTCAGGTGCTGACCATCTTTATGGTGCAGGGCGCCAGCAGCGGCGTGATTGGCGCTATTGTAGGCGGTACCCTTGGGGTATTACTGGCCAAAAATCTTAACGCAGTAATGGAATCGACCGGGGTTGCGCTGTTCCCGATGGGAGGCGAACTGCCGGTGGTGATTAATCCATTGCAAATCTGTATCGTGGTGGTGCTGGCGATTTGTCTCAGCCTGCTGGCGACCTTATTCCCTTCTTACCGGGCATCTTCTGTTAAACCCGCCGAGGCTTTACGTTATGAATAACCTTTTACGTTGTCACCAAGTTTGCAAAACCTATCAGGAAGGGGATCTGGCAACGCAAGTGCTGAAAGGGGTCAGTTTTGAACTCAAGCGCGGTGAGTTGGTGTCGATTATCGGCTCATCCGGCTCGGGTAAAAGTACCCTGTTACACATTCTGGGCGCACTGGATGACGCGTCCGAAGGTCAGGTCGAGTTTCTTGACCAGCAGCTCAGTACGCTGAGTTCAAACAAACAGGCGAAAATTCGCAACCAGCATCTGGGTTTTGTCTATCAGTTTCACCATCTGCTGGCCGATTTCACTGCGTTGGAAAATGTCGCGATGCCTTTGCTGATCGGTGGTAAAAAAGTGGCGCACGCGAAACAGGAAGCGGAAGCTCTACTGGCCCGAGTCGGTTTGTCACATCGTCTTGAGCACCGCCCGTCCGAGCTGTCCGGTGGTGAACGCCAGCGTGTTGCCATTGCGCGCGCGCTGGTCAATAAGCCGGACCTGGTGCTGGCAGATGAGCCGACCGGTAATCTGGATCATAAAACCGCGCTATCGATTTACGATCTGATGCGTGAGCTGAACCGCGAATCAGGCACCGCATTTCTGGTTGTTACTCACGATGGTGAGTTGGCGGCCAAAATGGATCGCCAGTTGCACATGCAAGATGGTCTGTTGCTCAATGCAGAGGGGGCGTGAGTGTTTCGTTCTCTCTCTCTGTTTATCGGTGGCCGTTTTAGCCGTGCCAAGCAGCGCAACAAGATGGTGTCGTTTATCTCACTCTCATCGACGATTGGGATTGCAGTCGGTGTTGCCGTGATCATCATTGGCTTATCGGCGATGAACGGTTTTGAACGTGAGCTGCAAAACCGGGTGTTGTCCGTGATTCCGCACGGTGAATTTGAAGGCGTGAAAGGCCCGATCAATGACTGGCAGACACTGATGGCTCAGGCGACCAAGAGTCCGCAGGTGGTGGCCGCCGCGCCTTATGTCAAATTTACCGCGCTGGCGGAAAAAGGCACTCAGCTTAAAGCGATCGAAGTGCGCGGCGTGGATCCGCAGCGTGAGCGGGCGGTGTCTCGTTTGTCCGAGTATGTGACTGATGAGGCCTGGGCGCAGTTTGCTCCCGGGCAGCAGCAGGTCATTCTCGGTAAAGGTGTGGCCGATCAGCTTGGTGTCGGTGTCGGTGATTATCTGACTCTGATGATCCCCGCCAGTGACGGCTCGGCCCGAGTGCAGGCACCGCGCCGGGTGCGGGTTCAGGTCAGTGGCTTGTTGGCGCTCAATGGTCAGATTGATCACAGTCTGGCTCTGTTACCGCTGCAAGATGCGCAGCAGTATGCCCGGATTGGCGATGCTGTCTCGGGAGTGGCGATTAAAGTTACGGATGTGCTCAATGCCAGCCGCATTGTGCGCGATGTCGGTCAGACCCTGAACGAATATGTCTATCTGCGTAGCTGGCAACAGAAATTCGGCTTCCTGTACCGCGATATTCAGATGGTGCGTACCATCATGTATCTGGTCATGGTGCTGGTGATTGGTGTCGCGAGCTTCAATATTGTTTCGACGCTGATGATGGCGGTCAAAGATCGGGCCGCAGAAATTGCGATTTTGCGTACCATGGGCGCTTCCGATGGCCTGGTAAAACGGATTTTTGTCTGGCAGGGAGTCTTTTCCGGTGTGCTGGGCAGTATTGTCGGCAGTATCCTAGGGGTACTTGTCGCCTTTAATCTGACCACTTTAATCAAAGGACTGGAGTCACTGATTGGTCACCACTTCCTGTCCGGCGACATTTACTTCGTCGATTTCCTGCCATCACAGGTACAAAGTGGCGATGTGCTGCTGGTTTCCGGTACGGCGATTGTCCTCAGTCTGCTTGCGACCTGGTATCCGGCGAAACGGGCCAGCAAACTCAATCCGGCCAGTGTACTGAGCAGTAAATAATTATTTACGGGTCAACAGGCACAAAAAAGGACCTCTCGGTCCTTTTTTTGTGCCTGTTAGTCAGCGCTGGATGGAGTGACTGCTGGTTATATCCGCTCACTGTGTAATGGCGAATACCATTTGCCTAACCGGTTCGCGCTTAACAGGTCTGGTTCAGCAAGTTTTTCTCAACAAGCGTTGCAGAGCAAAATGCCTGCTCGGTCGTACCCCCGGCAAAATCACGCCAAGCCAGCTGCAAATCAGGTTAGATTTTGCGGCAGTTTGGTGACGCGGCGTTTTTGCCAGCTGCGCACCACAGAATAACGCCACAAACCGCGGATACCAAAGTAGCCGATGATTGATGACACCACAGCGCATACACCACAGCCGAGTAAAAACGGAGGTCCAATGGTACTCATCTGTTGCATGATGAAGTCCCAATTGAGTTCAAAATGGAACGGCTGGGGTGGTACGTTCATTAACCAGGCACCCAATTTATACGCAAAATAAAAAATGACCGGCATGGTTATCGGGTTTGTGATCCACACCAGAGCGATAGACAGTGGCAGGTTAACGCCACAGGCGATGGCAAGTCCGGCGGACATAATCATCTGGCTTGGAAGGGGCACAAACGCCATAAACAGGCCAACTGCAAACGCACCAGCCGCTGAGCGTCGGTTAAGACACCACAGGTTGGGGTTATACAGCACATTGCCAAAAACTTTTAATGCCTTTTGACGTCTGATGACATCAGGGTTAGGCATGAACCGCTTAATGTATTTTCTTGGCATCGGGGAACATGACTCTCTTTTCGAATTACTGGACGCTCGCTTCGTTCTCGCTCACCATACTGTCAGCGCCTTACTGGCCGTGGATGCCGGGATGGGGCGTTGCACTTTTATGCCTTGCATTGTGCTTTGCTGCTCTTACTCTGCCACAATGGACGGGCAGATTGAGAGGAGTGGGAGGGATTGCGTTCGCCGTGCTGGTTATCATAACACATGCACAGTTAGTGAGATCTCAATCCAACACTATTTTTCAAGCAGGGCAAGATATTACCATAAAAGGCGAAGTTGACAGCTTTTTTAAACAAATTACTTACGGATATGAAGGAAGTGTGGTAGTCAGATCAATAAATGGTCAAGCTCTGTCCAAGTATCAATATCCAACTATACGCTTAATATCGCCCGTGCTGCTTTATCCGGGCGATGATTTTGAATTTTCTGTGACGGTAAAGCCTGTGTTCGGCCGCCTGAATCAGGTCGGTTTTGACCTCGAATCTTTCTATTTGAGCCAGGGTTGGGTTGCCCGGGCAACGGTGCAACGGGCATCCTCATTTCGTATCGTGTCTAATGCCAGTTGGCGCTCTGAGCTTTATCAGCAAGTACGGGAATGGATGGAGCACAGTCAGGCTAAGGGCCTGGTGCTGGCACTGACATTTGGCGAGCGTGACCTGATTTCAGACCAGCAGTGGCTCTCTTTGCGTGACAGCGGCCTGATTCATCTGGTGGCGATTTCCGGACTGCATATCGGTATGGCGTTTGGCATCGGTTACCTGCTTGGCCTGCCTCTGATGCGTATTCATCGCCATCTGTTGTGGAGCCCGATGCTACTTGGTGCTTGTCTGGCTCTGGGGTACGCGTGGCTGGCCGGTTTTACCATCCCCACACAACGTGCGCTTATCATGTGTTGGCTCAACGTAGCGTTGACGCTCAGCCGGGTTACTATTACGGCCCCGCAGCGTCTGCTGCTCACTTTGGCTGTGGTTTTGCTGCTGGCGCCATTCTCTTCGCTCAGTCGCAGCTTCTGGTTATCGTTTCTCGCGGTCGGTATTGTGCTTTATCACCTGTGCGATGCGGCTTCACAGCGTCCCTGGTGGAAAAAACTGCTCTATAGTCAGTTCAGCCTTACGTTGCTAATGTTACCGGTTTCCGCGTTTTTCTTCGCCGGATTCAGTCTCAGCTCAGCCCTGTACAATCTGGTGTTTATTCCCTGGTTTACTCTGGTGATTGTGCCCGGACTGTTTATTGCGTTACTGCTGAGTCAGATACTGCCTGACAGCGTATGGATATGGGATTGGGTGGGTATCAGTTTTATCCCGCTCGATTATGCTTTGGATTGGGTTGGGCCGAGTTGGGTCTCTGTCAGCCAAACCAGCAGCTTACTGCTGCTGACCGGCTTAGTGTTGTGGGCCATACGTGAAGTGATCAGTCGGCGCTTGCTGCTGGCTATCGGTGCGCTATTTGCGACTCACTGGTTGTCGATACCGCATAAGGACGGCTGGCGGGTTGAAGTGCTCGATGTGGGGCATGGCCTGGCGGTAATGATAGAGCGCCACGGACATTATCTGCTGTATGACACCGCACGTAGCTGGCCCGGCGGCAGTTTTGCGCGCAGCCTGATTGAGCCACTGCTGGTTTACTGGCAGGCCAGGAAACTCGATGGGGTAATCATCAGCCACACTGACAATGATCACGCCGGAGGCCTGGCCGATGTTATTGAGCGTCTGCAGCCTGGCTGGATTATTGCCAGTCAGCAGCATCCTGACTGGCTGGCTTGTACGAAAGGGCAGCGCTGGCATTGGCAGGGGCTGGAGTTGACGGCCTTGTGGCCTCCTGCGCAAGTATCGCGGGCTGACAATCTGCATTCCTGTGTGATTCGGATTGAAGATAAAACATTTGGTCACTCGCTGCTGCTGTCCGGTGATGTGACGGCTGTCGGTGAGTGGTTACTTAGTCGCGAGCCTTCGGTGGTAAAGAGTGATGTGATGATCGTACCACATCACGGCAGCCAGACTTCTTCCAGCTCCGGCTTGATTGAACGGGTACAACCGAAGATTGCGATTGCGTCACTGGCTAAAGGCAACCAATGGAATCTGCCTCATCCACGGGTGGTTGCCCGCTATCAGGCGGCCGGTGCACAATGGATTGATACCGGCGCGAGCGGCCAGGTTTCATTGATATATCGCGCACAAACTCGCCACTTATCGACTATGCGCCAAAGTACAGCTTCGACTTGGTATAGGCAGATGCTGCGTAAAGAGGTAGAATGAGCGCCAATATTGTCATCAAAATAAAGCCTATCTATGTCACTGAATTCTGACGAAACAACCTGGCAAACCTTTAAACGTTTGTGGACCTACATTCGCCTGTACAAGTCAGGGCTCGTGGTTGCTGTTATCGCACTGGTTGTTAATGCGGTCTCTGATACTTATATGATTTCCCTGCTGAAGCCTCTGCTGGACGAAGGTTTTGGCAACAGTGAGTCCAACTTTCTTAAGACTCTGCCATTTATTATTCTCGGCCTGATGTTTGTGCGCGGTATGAGTGGTTTTGTCTCGTCCTACTGTCTGAGCTGGGTGTCAGGCAACGTGGTGATGCTGATGCGTCGCCGGATTTTTAATCAGTTTATGCACATGCCGGTCAGCTTTTTTGACCGTGAATCGACGGGCGGTCTGCTGTCGCGCATTACTTACGACACTGAACAGGTTGCAGGAGCAACCAGTAAAGCGCTGGTCAGTATTGTGCGTGAAGGTGCCAGTATTGTCGGCTTGTTAGTACTGATGTTCTGGAACAGCTGGGAGTTATCGCTGGTCCTGCTGGTGGTGGCTCCTCTGGTTGCGGTCGGCATCCGTGTGGTCTCGAAACGTTTTCGTAAGATCTCGAAAAACATGCAGACCACCATGGGCCACGTCACGGCGTCGGCTGAGCAGATGCTCAAAGGCCATAAAGTGGTGCTGAGCTATGGTGGTCAGGATGTTGAGCGCAAACGCTTTGAAGCGGTCAGCAATAAGATGCGTCAGCAAACGATGAAGCTGGTTTCTGCCCAGGCCATCGCCAACCCTGTCATTCAGATGATCGCGTCGATGGCGCTGGTTGCGGTGCTTTATCTGGCAAGTTTCGACTCGATTCGTGACCAACTGACTCCGGGCACCTTTACCGTGATTTTCTCGGCGATGTTTGGCTTGATGCGTCCACTAAAAGCACTGACCAACGTTACTTCAGATTTCCAGCGCGGTATGGCGGCAAGCTCGACGCTGTTTGACCTGATGGCGCTGGAGACAGAACGTGACAACGGCTCTTTCCACACTGAAAAAGCGCGTGGTGACATTGCGGTGAACGATGTGACGTTTACCTACCAGGGTAAAGAAAAGCCGGCTTTATCGCACGTGAGTTTCCATATTCCGCAAGGCAAAACCGTGGCTCTGGTGGGGCGTTCGGGATCGGGTAAATCAACCATAGCGAACCTGTTTACCCGTTTTTATGATGTCGATTCTGGCTCCATTGAGCTCGATGGGCACGATGTACGCGATTATAAACTGACTAATCTGCGTCAGCACTTCGCGCTGGTTTCGCAAAATGTCCATCTGTTCAATGACACCATTGCCAATAACATTGCTTATGCAGCGGAAGGTGAATACAGTCGCGAGCAGATTGAAGCGGCGGCGCGTCTGGCGCATGCGATGGACTTTATCGATAACATGGCCGATGGTCTGGACACTATGATTGGTGAGAACGGGGCCAGCTTGTCCGGTGGCCAGCGTCAGCGTATTGCAATTGCCCGTGCCTTGCTGCGTGATGCGCCGGTACTGATTCTGGATGAGGCGACGTCTGCGCTGGATACTGAATCAGAACGTGCGATTCAGGCGGCGCTGGATGAACTGCAGAAGAACAAAACTGTGCTGGTTATTGCGCACCGTTTGTCTACTATCGAACAAGCAGATGAAATTCTGGTTGTGGATGAAGGTGAAATTATTGAACGTGGTAAACACGCCGAGTTATTGCAACAAGACGGCGCTTATGCACAACTGCACCGTATCCAGTTTGGTGAAGGCTAAGCGCTGGCTGGTGAACAGAGCATGATCGAGAAAATTTGGTTTCACCAACATCCGATGCGATATGTATTGTGGCCCCTGTTGTGGCCACTGAGTCGGGTGTTCGGCATGATAAGCCGCTCACGCCGCCGCGACTTTGAATCGGGGAAGAAAAAGCGTTATCACGCGCCGATTCCTGTGATTGTGGTGGGTAATATTACCGCGGGTGGTAACGGTAAAACACCGGTTGTGATCTGGCTGGTGGAGACGTTGCAAAAGTTAGGCTATAAGCCGGGTGTGGTATCACGCGGTTATGGTGCCAAAGCACCGCGTTATCCATTGCTGGTACAGAACACGACGCCGACTGCGCACTGCGGTGATGAACCGAAACTGATTCAGCAGCGTACCGGAGTGCCGGTTGCCGTCGATCCGGTGCGGGCCAACGCGGTGAAAACCTTGTTGGCCCAGGGTGTGGATATAGTGGTGACCGATGACGGGCTGCAACATTATGCCCTGGAACGTGATATCGAATTTGTGGTTGTGGATGGCGTACGCCGGTTTGGCAATGAACAGATGATCCCTCTGGGGCCACTGCGCGAATCCTTGCGACGCCTGAAAGAAGTGGATTTTATCATCACCAATGGCGGTGAAGCGCAGGATGGTGAAATTGCCATGACACTGCAGGCAGATTTAGCCGTCAATCTGGTGACCAAACAGCAGTTGCCGGTGAGTGAGTTGGGTAACGTAGTGGCCTGGGCCGGTATCGGTCATCCACCACGATTTTTTAACACCCTGCAGCAACTGGGCGCGACGCCTGTAGTGACGCACAGTTTTGCCGACCATAAGAATTTTGATGTCTCCGAGCTCAAGGCGCTCGCCATGCGCGGAGACAACGTCATAATGACAGAAAAAGATGCCGTGAAATGCACCGGCTTTGCACAGGATAACTGGTGGTATCTGCCGGTGTCTGCGCAGATTGCCGCCGAAGATGAACAGTGCATTGTGGAAACTATTAAAGAGGTAATGGAACAGTATGGATCACCGTCTGCTTGAGATTGTCGCTTGCCCGGTATGTAAAGGCAAACTGACTTACGACAAAGATAATCAGGAACTGATTTGCAAATTAGACCGCCTGGCTTATCCAATCAAAGAGGGCATCCCGGTCCTGCTTGAAACTGAAGCGCGTACCATGTCGATGGATGAGGGACGCTAATGTCTTTTACGGTCGTTATTCCGTCTCGTTACCAGTCAACCCGTTTGCCGGGTAAACCACTGGCGGACATTGGTGGTAAGCCGATGGTGCAGTGGGTTTACGAACAGGCAATGCAAGCTGGTGCGGAACGTGTCATCGTCGCAACAGATGATGAGCGGGTGAAAAGTGCCGTTGAAGCGTTTGGTGGTACGGTGTGCATGACCTCTGCTGACCATCAGTCAGGCACTGAGCGCCTGGCGGAAGTGGTGCAACTGATGGGCATCGAAGATGATCACATCATTGTTAATGTGCAGGGCGACGAGCCACTGATCCCGCCGAGCATTGTGCGCCAGGTCGCGGATAATCTGGCTGCCAGCAGCGCGCCAATGGCCACGCTGGCCGTGGAAATCAGCGATGCGGAAGAAGTGTTTAATCCAAACGCGGTTAAAGTTGTCACTGACAAGGATGGCTATGCGCTGTACTTCAGCCGTGCCACGATTCCCTGGGATCGCGATAATTTCGCTCAGGACAAGAACATTGTGCAACCGCTGATGCGCCATATTGGTATCTATGCTTACCGTGCAGGCTTCATTAATACCTATATAAACTGGCAGCCGAGTCAGCTGGAAAAAATCGAAAGCCTCGAGCAGTTGCGGGTTCTCTGGTACGGCGAAAAGATTCACGTAGCCGTGGCCCTGGAAGCCCCTCCGGCGGGGGTCGATACTCCGGAAGATTTGGCCGCAGTACGCAAGATAGTTGCTGGTTGAACGGTCTTTGACGGCAATTGACCTTTGTGGTTACCTGACAACTCGACCTAATAAATGCAAAGCCCCAGAATCCTGGGGCTTTGTTATTAAAGTGAGTGTTAGATGTTGTGTTTTTTGCCCAGATCAGACGTTACTGTCGTGATCATTCTTCTTTGGGCAGGTTGAGAGGATCTCTCGTCTTCCTGTTTCTTTGACCTCCTCTAGTTTGACTTCAAAACCCCATAGACGGTGCATATGTTTCAGCACCTCCTCGTAGCTTGGATCTAAAGGAATTCTATCTTGTGGAATGTATTGCAGCGTGAGCGAACGGTCACCTCTGACATCCACGTTGTAGACTTGAATGTTTGGTTCTAAGTTACTGAGATTGTATTGGGACGCCAGTTTTTCTCGGATCTGGCGATAGCCCAGGTCATCGTGGATGGCACTCACCTCGATAAAGTTTTTATGGTCATCATCGCTGATCGCAAACAGTTTAAAATCGCGGATCAGTTTGGGTGATAAGTACTGACTGATAAAGCTTTCATCTTTGAAGTTATGCATCGCAAAGTGCACGGCGTCCAGCCAGTCACTGCCGGCCAGATCAGGAAACCATTCCCGGTCTTCATCAGTGGGCTCTTCACAGATGCGGCGGATGTCGCGGAACATAGCAAAACCCAGTGCATAAGGGTTGATACCGCTGTAGTAAGGGCTGTTATAAGGCGGCTGAGCCACCACACTGGTGTGGCTGTGCAGAAACTCCAGAATAAACTTATCTGAAACCAAGCCTTCGTCGTACATATGGTTGAGGATGGTATAATGCCAGAAGGTCGCCCAACCTTCGTTCATTACCTGAGTCTGTTTCTGAGGATAGAAATACTGGCTGACTTTACGCACGATGCGCACGATTTCGCGCTGCCAGGGCTCGAGTAGCGGTGCATGCTTCTCGACAAAATAGAGAATGTTTTCCTGCGGTTCACTCGGGAAGTGGCGCTGGGCTTCTTCTTCCTGGGCCTTTTTCGGCACGGTGCGCCATAAGGCGTTAACCTGGGATTGCAGATAGGCCTCACGCTCTTCCTGACGCGCTTTTTCTTCCGCTATCGAGATCTTTTCCGGACGTTTGTAACGGTCGACACCGTAATTCATCAGCGCATGACAGGAGTCGAGCAGTTTTTCTACGTCCGCGACACCGTACTTCTCTTCACATTCGGCGATGTAATTTTTCGCGAACAGTAGATAGTCGATGATCGAACTGGCATCGGTCCAGGTCTGGAATAGGTAGTTCCCTTTGAAAAACGAATTGTGACCATAACAGGCGTGGGCCATAACCAGTGCCTGCATGGTGACCGTATTTTCCTCCATTAAATAGGCAATACACGGATCGGAGTTAATTACGATCTCATAAGCCAGACCCATCTGGCCATGTTTGTAGTTTTGCTCGGTCTGGATGAACTTTTTACCGAATGACCAGTGGTTATAGTTAATCGGCATACCAATGCTCGAGTAGGCATCCATCATTTGCTCAGAGGTGATCACCTCAATCTGGTTCTGATAGGTGTCTAACCGGTAATGTTCTGCCACCCGTTTAATTTCGGTGTGGTAACGCTCCAGCAGGTCGAAGGTCCAGTCCGGACCATCCGGCAGCAGCTTACTTTTTGGCTTACGCTTCGGCGCGGCTTTGGTTTTCGTCGTCATATGCGCTCCCCCTTATGCCGTTTCCTTGTGGAACAATTCTCTGAACACAGGGAAAATGTCTTCCACACTGCGGATATTTTTCATGGCAAAATTACCAAATGAAGGCTGGAGTTTTTCGTACTCGTGCCAAAGTGTCTGATGTGAACGACGCGTGATCTCGATGTAAGCGTAATACTGACAACACGGTAACAGCTTATTGGTCAGCAGCTCTTTACAGCGCGGCGAGTCATCGGCCCAGTTATCGCCGTCCGAGGCCTGTGCGCCATAGATGTTCCATTCACCAAGCGGATAGCGTTCCCGGATGATTTCATCCATCAGTTTCAGTGCGCTGGAGACTATGGTACCGCCGGTTTCCTGCGAGTAGAAAAACTCGTGTTCATCGACTTCTTTTGCTTGGGTGTGGTGGCGAATAAACACCACTTCCACGTTTTCATAGGTTCTGGTCAGAAACAGATAGAGCAAAACATAAAAACGTTTGGCGATATCTTTGGTCGCCTGATCCATTGAGCCGGAAACGTCCATTAGACAGAACATCACTGCCTGGCTAGAGGGTACCGGGCGTTTCTCATAGTTCTTAAAGCGCAAGTCGAAGGTGTCAATGAACGGGACACTGTCGATTTTTTTGCGCAGATCCTCGATCTCCTGCCTGATGCGACGCTCTTCGAGTAACTGTGCCGGTTCACTGTTTTGAATGCGATCCAGCTCAAGTTCAAGTTCACGCATCAAACGGCGTTTGCCCGCGGTCATCGCAGTACGACGGGCCAGCGATT
The DNA here is from genome assembly GCF_029962385.1 of Vibrio sp. ABG19. NCBI lineage: Bacteria > Pseudomonadati > Pseudomonadota > Gammaproteobacteria > Vibrionales > Vibrionaceae > Vibrio > Vibrio sp. ABG19. Next base: position 2,422,529 of record NZ_CP071708.1, read on the forward strand.
GCTGCAGTGACCGCACGATAGCGATATTGGCAGGCACACCTGCTGTCTGGAAACCTGAGCGATGATTTTTCCACTCGGTAATCTTGTTGAGTTGGTTTTTTTCCAGGTTAGGCAGTTCCAGATCTTCAAACAGAATATCGAGATACTCATCTTTGGAAATCTGAAATACAAAATCGTCCTGACCTTCGCCGTCCGGGCTGGCTTCACCTTCACCCGAACCGCCTCCCTGGCCACTTTTTGGCCGTTCAATTTTGTCACCGCGGGTGAACTGGTCATTGCCGGGGTGAACGCGTTCTCTGTGCCCGCCTTTGCCTTGATGGAAAGAGGGCTCTTTGATGTCACGGTTCGGAATCGAGACATCTTCACCGGTTTCGGTATTGGTGATTGAGCGACGATTAACGGCATCGGCAACCGATTCCTTAATCTGCTCCTTGTAACGGCGTAAGAAGCGCTGTCTGTTGACTGCGCTCTTGTTCTTACCGTTCAACCTTCTATCGATAAACTGCGCCATGAGATTCTCCCTGTAAACATCCCTCAGTGAGCAATCACTTGCTCCTACCGCCTGGGGCATTCCCTGAACTCATGGATGAGGGACGGTTGTGCCGTCACCATCATCTGACCGGAGTCAGGTGAGGCGCTTGGGGCGCCGTCACCTTTTTGCTCAGGGGTGGCTAGCTGTTAAGAGGATTTACGCACGCGTAAATACCACTCAGACAGCAAGCGTACTTGCTTCTCTGTATAGCCTTTCTCCATCATACGAGCGACAAAGTTGTCGTGTTTCTTCTGATCTTCAGAAGAGGTTTTCGCATTGAAAGAGATAACAGGAAGTAACTCTTCTGTATTGGAGAACATTTTCTTCTCGATGACCGTACGCAGTTTTTCGTAACTGGTCCAAACCGGATTTTGGCCATTGTTGTTGGCGCGGGCACGCAATACGAAGTTAACGATCTCATTACGGAAATCCTTCGGATTACTGATACCGGCGGTTTTTTCAATTTTTTCCAGTTCACTGTTCAGGGCTGAGCGGTCGAACAGCTGGCCGGTTTCCGGATCACGGTATTCCTGATCCTGAATCCAGAAATCAGCATACGTCACGTAGCGGTCGAAGATGTTCTGACCGTATTCGGAGTAAGACTCAAGATAAGCGGTCTGAATCTCTTTACCAATGAACTCGACATAACGCGGTACCAGATAACCTTTCACAAATTCCAGGTAGCGATCGGCGGTTTCCTGCGGGAATTGTTCGCGTTCAACCTGTTGTTCAATCACGTAGAACAGGTGGACCGGGTTTGCGGCCACTTCGATTTGGTCGAAGTTGAACACGCGCGACAGGATCTTAAAGGCGAAACGAGTCGACAGGCCGGACATCCCTTCGTCAACACCAGCGTAATCGCGATATTCCTGATAGCTTTTCGCTTTCGGGTCAGTGTCTTTCAGTGTTTCACCGTCATAAACCCTCATCTTCGAGAAGATTGACGAATTTTCCGGGGCTTTCAAGCGTGACAGCACACTGAATTGGGCGAGCAGATCCAGAGTGCTTGGCGCGCACGGCGCGTTGGACAGTTCACTGTGGTCGAGCAGTTTCTGATAAATTTTCACCTCTTCAGACACACGCAGACAGTATGGCACTTTCACAATGTAAACCCGGTCGAGAAATGCTTCGTTGTTCTTGTTGTTGCGGAAAGTCTGCCATTCCGATTCATTAGAGTGGGCCAGAATCATGCCGTCAAACGGCAGCGCAGACAGGCCTTCGGTACCGTTATAATTACCTTCCTGTGTGGCAGTCAGTAACGGGTGCAGCACCTTAATTGGCGCTTTGAACATCTCGACGAATTCCATCAACCCCTGGTTGGCACGACACAGCGCGCCTGAGTAACTGTAGGCATCAGGATCGTCTTGTGAGAAGTGCTCAAGTTGACGAATGTCGACCTTACCGACCAGAGATGAGATGTCTTGGTTATTTTCATCGCCTGGTTCAGTTTTCGCCACGGCAATCTGGTCGAGAATGGAAGGACGTACTTTGACCACTTTAAATTTGGTGATGTCGCCGCCAAATTCATGCAGGCGCTTAGCCGCCCAAGGAGACATAATTGAGCGCAGGTAACGTTTTTCGATACCATACTCTTTTTGCAGCAGGTCGCCGTCTTCGTTGACATCGAACAGACAAAATGGATGGTCGTTGACCGGACTGCGTTTACCGTTGACTGACAAGACGTAAATCGGCATCTGTTGCATTAATGCTTTCAGTTTTTCAGCCAGCGATGACTTACCGCCGCCCACCGGGCCGAGTAAGTACAGAATTTGTTTGCGTTCTTCAAGGCCTTGGGCCGCATGTTTCAGATAAGAAACGATTTGTTCAATGGCTTCCTCCATACCGTAGAAGTCTTCGAACGTTTTATAGCGCGAAATGACCCGGTTGGAGAAAAGTCGGCTCAGGCGAGAGTCTTTGGACGTATCCACAAGCTTGGGTTCGCCAATGGCCATCAGTAAGCGCTCGGCAGCATTGGCGTAAGCACTTTTGTCTTCTTTACACAGAGCAAGAAATTCCTGAATGGAAAGCTCTTCGTCCTTGGCTGCTTCATAGCGTGCCTGAAAGTGGTCAAAAATACTCATAGTAATTCCCCTCTAAAAATGTCGTAGTGACATACAACCGCTTAAAAACACAATTCCCTAACAACTTAAGCCTAGTTCGGTATTGTCGATTTTGCTTAGAGATTATGTATTTATTTCAATTTCGTGATTGAAATTACGTCTTACGCTCACAATGTTTTTACGATGAATAGGAACTAAATGTTCAATGGTTATGCTGGATATATCCTCAGCAAAAGCAGTGCCATGAAGGGGCGGTCAGGATGAGAAATCACCGGATTGGGGCGGAAAACCGAGAAAAAACGGGGCAAAGATTGTGTCTGCACAGGGCAGGATATATCATCGTTAGCTCTTAAACATATGCAACGAGTTCACAAAGTATGCGATTAAACTCTACTTCGTTAAGCGTGGCTGCGGCTGCGCTGCTGATGGCTACAGCAGCTCAAGCCGACACTTCTCCGTGGTCTGTAGGGGTGGCGGCGGCGTACTCGCCAGCGGTTTATAAGGACACAGACTCGGATCGCACGGTGATCCCTGTGATTGGCTATGAAGGCGAACACCTGTTTTTGCGCGGCTTCAATGCAGGGTACCGTCTGTTCCCTCGCGGCTCACAGCAAAATATCATTTTCCGCCTTGCTTATGATCCTCGTACATTACAGCCGGAAGATTCGGATGATGCGCAGATCCGCCAGCTGGACAAACGTAAGTCCACCGCTCTTGGTGGGGTCAGTTATCAATTGCGCACCCTGGCTGGTGTATGGGAAGCGACCTTTGGTGGTGACGTGGCCGGGCGGCACAATGGTTTGTACGGTGAACTTGCGTGGCGCATGCCGTTCAATTTCGGCAACTGGGGCCTGACCCCGAGTATCGGTTACTCGTACAACTCGAGTCAGCTTAATAACCATTTGTACGGAGTGTCGAAAGCGGAATCGGATCGCACCGGGCTGAGAGAATTTGATGCCGGATGGGACGGACAATACTTTATCGGTGCTTCTGCCTATTGGCAGGTGACGCAGAATATTCAGGTTAACGGTGGTATCCGTTATTCGAACCTGGACAGTACAGTATCTGACAGCCCGGTGGTCGGTTCCAGTGCTGCGACCATGGGTACGATTGGTATTATGTACCAGTTCTGATATTGGTATTATGTACCAATGTTGATAGTGACAAGGCCGGAATTTATCCGGCCTTTTTCTTTATTCTGTACAGCTCTTAAGACAAGGGTGTTCAGGCACTGACGATCTGACGCAGCTCAGCCGCGGATAAATGGTACTGACGAGGGCAAGTATGCCATGTCACCAGCATACGGCGATATTTATCCAACATCGGTACCTGGCTGTTAAAGTGGTGGTCGCCTTGTTCAAATTGTGGGTACAGTCCTTCTGAATTCACCAGAAAGCGCACATAATTGACCAACGATGCTTCGGCTGCGAGATCGAAACCGAGGAAGTTCAGGCGACGGCTATCCACGTCAGCGCGCTCGGCATCTTTGAGCAGGTTATGGGATTCCTGCATCGCGTGATACATCTCCATAATATCGATGACTTCACGGCATTGTGCTTCAGACAGACATCCGAACTCTTTATTGAGTTCACGCATCTGCAGCTCGTAACCACGCTCTACAATGGTGCGCAGACGTTTGTACTGAGCGGCATTGGCCGGATCGAGCTGAGACATTAACTGGTACTGGTTAGACAGGATAAGACGTTGTGCGTTAGTCATTTCCATCGCTGGCCTCACTAAAGTTAAATTGTGTAATTTTGCTAAATTAAGATTACCAGTTTTCATGATTGGTCAATCTTGATCTGACCACCTATCTGCGTCAGAAAATCAAAATTATCTTTCCCGTCTTTGATCAAATTCTGCTCTGGTCCGATACAGGCTACCCAGTCACGCATGCTCTTATTACAGGCACAAAAGGTAACGAAAACAGAGTTGCGGATTACTTGTTGTGATAGTGATTGTAAATGTAATCCCGATCTGAAAAGACTCTCAGCCATTCAGGCTTGAATACCGACAGGATGGCCAGGGCCATGCCGTTAAGTAGCCCCTCCGGAAAAGCGATCAATGGGGCCAGCATCAGGTAATTATCGACGATGGTCGCCCAGTCGTAGCGACTGAATGTGTATTGATACAGCGAGTTGAACAGCAGGTGCAGCAGCGCGGTAAGACCGCCATTGAAGAAGCCGGCCACGAAAATAAATACAAAAATATTACGTGGCAGATAATGATAACTGAGAGCAAAAACTGCGTAGCTGATTAAAATTGGCAGCAGCGCAGAAATCATCAGCGTATGCAGGGCGTCAGCAGCACTGAGGCTGCCGACTGTCATCAGGGCGCCAATAACAGGGATGGTTAGGAAATAAGCACAGCGCCAGCCGTACATCATGGTTAATGTTGTCAGGGCGAGAAAATGAATGTGCAGGTCTTGCTTGACGCTGGCGCGCGCTGACCAGAGCAGAAACAGGGCGAAGATGACAAAAAAGGTCAGATGCTGAAATGATTTATCAGCGCTAAACTTGGGCCAGAAATTGGTCCGCACATCGCGCAAGGCAATGACAACAAAGGTCAGGGCGATGATCAGAGAGAAGACAGTTTCAGGCTTCACGTAAACTCCAAAACAATACCAGCATCAGGCTGGTATTGTTTACGATTCGCGGCGCAGATTAAATCAGTATTTTACGTTTGAGTGATACTGCTCAAGAACTGCTACGATGTTATCCATGGTTTCTTTGCTCGGCGGATTAACGCCTTCAAGCGGATACTCTTCGCCCATCGCTTCCCATTTGTGTGCCCCCAGTTTGTGATAAGGCAGCAGTTCAATTTTCTCTATATTGTCCATATCCTGGATAAACTGGCCAAGCAGGTGGGCTGACTCTTCGTCATCGGTATACCCCGGTACCACGACATAACGCAGCCAGGTGGTTTTACCCAGTTGATGCAGATAACGGGCAAAATCCAGGGTACGTTTGTTGGAGACACCCACCAGATCCTGATGAATTTCATCCTGCATCTGTTTGATGTCCAGCATCACCAGATCGGTTGCTTCAAGTACTTCATCAATAACAGGCGTGTATTTACGAATATAACCGTTGGTATCGAGGCAAGTGTGCATGCCCTCAGCCTGAGCTGCGCGGAAAAAGTCACGTACAAATTCAGGTTGTAGCATAGATTCGCCACCGGAACAGGTGACGCCACCGCCGGATGCGCGCATAAAGTGGCGGTAGGATTTGGCTTCTGTGATGATTTCATCGACCGTCACTTCCTTGCCGACATGGGTATCCCAGGTATCGCGGTTATGACAATATTTGCAACGGAATAAGCAACCCTGCAGAAAAATAATGAATCGGATTCCCGGACCATCAACGGTACCGCAAGACTCAAAAGAATGGATACGACCAGTAGTAGACATAAGCTGCTCTCGTTTGCTGACTGTTTTCGTTATTTTATTACAAAATGGGGGGTGAAAATAGCTTTACCTTACCTTAAGTGAGGTTAAATTTGCGTGCGACATCTCGCCACTGAGGGGGCATTCTCAGTATTGAACTTTTTATGAATCAGTAGGTTGTTACTTTCACTGCGTTAAACAAATCTCCGGGCGCTGCTGTTGTTGGTATCGAATACAGAGCGCAGGCGGTGATGCCTGTTGATAAGAAAAAATCCCCGCTCCAGGAGCGGGGATTGCGCATTAACAGAGTGTGTTAATCAGCTCAGCGATTACAGTGAGTCAGTGAAAGTACGAGCGATAACGTCTTGTTGCTGCTCAGTAGTCAGAGAGTTAAAGCGCACTGCGTAACCGGATACACGGATAGTCAGCTGCGGATATTTCTCTGGATGTTTCACTGCATCAAGCAGCGTTTCACGGTTTAGTACGTTCACGTTCAGGTGCTGACCACCTTCGATACCCGCTTCGTGGTGGAAGTAACCATCCATTAGACCTGCCAGGTTCGCTTTCTGCGCTTCAGTATCTTTACCCAGTGCATTTGGTACGATAGAGAAGGTGTACGAGATACCATCTTTCGCATCTGCAAACGGCAGTTTACCGACTGAAGTCAGAGAGGCGACGGCGCCTTTCTCATCACGGCCGTGCATTGGGTTAGCACCCGGTGCAAATGGCGCGCCTGCTTTACGACCGTCAGGTGTCGTACCTGTTTTCTTACCGTATACCACGTTTGAAGTGATAGTCAGGATAGACTGAGTCGGAATCGCATTGCGGTAAGTTTTCAGTGCACGAATCTTGTTCATGAACATGGTGACCAGCTGGCAAGCGATATCATCAACACGAGGGTCGTTGTTACCAAATTTAGGGTAATCGCCTTCGATTTGGAAGTCGATCGCTACGCCGTCTTCGTCACGTACTGGTTTCACTTTCGCGTACTTGATAGCAGACAGAGAGTCAGCCGCAACAGACAGACCAGCAATACCACATGCCATAGTACGTTTCACGTCCAGGTCATGCAGAGCCATCAGAGACGCTTCATAGCTGTATTTGTCATGCATGAAGTGAATCGCGTTCAGTGCAGTAACGTACTGTTTTGCCAGCCAGTCCATGAAGTGGTCCATGCGTTGCATCAGGTCATCGTAGTCCAGAACTTCGGCGCTGATTTTTTCCATCTTAGGGCCGACCTGGATTTTCAGTTTCTCGTCCACGCCACCGTTGATGGTGTACAGCATGGTTTTTGCCAGGTTGGCACGAGCACCGAAGAACTGCATCTGTTTGCCGACCACCATTGGTGATACACAACATGCAATGGCGTAGTCGTCAGATTCCATGTCCGGACGCATCAGGTCGTCGTTCTCATACTGGATAGATGAGGTGTCGATAGACACTTTCGCACAGAACTTCTTGAAGCCTTCAGGCAGGCTTTCAGACCAAAGCACAGTGATGTTTGGCTCTGGAGAAGGACCCATGGTGTACAGGCTGTTCAGGAAGCGGAAGTTAGTCCGAGTGACCAGTGTACGGCCGTCAAGGCCCATACCGCCCATAGATTCCGTTGCCCAGATTGGGTCGCCAGAGAACAGTTCATCGTACTCAGGAGTGCGCAGGAAACGTACCATACGCAGTTTCATCACGAAGTGGTCGATCATTTCCTGAGCTTGGTCCTCAGTCAGTTTACCCGCTTCGATATCACGCTGAATGTACACATCCAGGAAGGTTGAAGTACGACCCAGAGACATGGCCGCGCCGTTTTGCGATTTCACTGCAGCCAGGTAGCCGAAGTAAGTCCACTGAATCGCTTCTTGTGCGGTTTCAGCCGGACGAGAAATATCGTAGCCGTATTTTGCTGCCATCTCTTTGATTTGGCCAAGCGCACGGTGCTGTTCAGCCACTTCTTCACGCAGTTGCATGGTCAGTTGCAGATCTTCGCCATTTTCGAATTTCGCTTGCAGAGAGCTGAACTGAGCAAATTTGTCTTTCATCAGGAAGTCGATACCGTACAGAGCGATACGACGGTAGTCACCGATGATACGGCCACGTCCGTAGGCATCTGGCAGACCGGTCAGAACGCCGGACTTACGACATTTGATGATGTCAGGTGTGTAGATATCAAATACACCCTGGTTGTGAGTTTTACGGTACTCGGAGTAGATTTTTGAGACTTGAGGATCCAGCTCACGGCCGTACACTTTACAAGAACCCTCAACCATGCGGATACCGCCGTTAGGGATGATGGCACGTTTCAGTGGTTTTTCAGTCTGAAGACCAACAATCGTTTCCAGATCTTTATTGATGTAGCCTGCATCGTGAGCAGTGATGGTAGAGATAACTGAAGTATCAAAATCAACAGGAGCGTGGGTGGAGTTTTCCTGTTTGATACCTTCCATTACCTGTGCCCAAAGCTTGTTGGTTGCTTCAGTACCTTCAGAAACAAGGAAAGATTCGTCGCCTTCGTACGGTGTGTAGTTCTTCTGAATGAAATCACGAACGTTTACTTCGTTTTGCCAGTCACCTGCTGCAAAACCTTCCCAAGCTTTAGCAAATTGCTCTGCCATGACATACCTACCTTTTTAGTAGCAAAAAAATATACGTACTGTTTCGCCGTTGAGCCAGCTATCTCTCTGACAGGAGAGAAGCAGTACACTCTTAATAACAATATCTGTATTCAAATTTAATTCGGTATCCTAGTTCACTTCACGAAAAAGATACTCACCTGTTTGAATATAGATATTGGTATTTGTTTCCCTTGATTGACAATTTAAGCTAAAAAAAATCCGCAAACCTTAAACTAAATCAATAAAAGTTAAAAAATTAAAATAAAGTTTGGGTAGTGACTGGCACTACCCAAGAATGTTGCTGAATTCACTGCGGTCAGCCACTTTAAAGTGACAGGCCGAAGCGCTATCAATGCGGTTGATTCATGTCGCCTATCAGTGCAGCCATGCTTGCAAGCCGTACTGGCTCTCTAGCATGCCCACAGCAAGCATAGCCACTAAACAGATAATTAACACACCACCCGGAATGACCACTTTATCAACAAAGGAAAGCTTAGCGGCGCGCTCTTTGTCACCAATCAAACCGTTGTTATCCAGCAGCATCGTCAGTGCCCAGGCAAGAACCGGGTTAACCACGGCTGAGCCGAAAATACAGATACCAGCTGCTTGTGACGATTTAGTGTCTTTAATCATTTGCATGCCTGCTTCCAGCAGGGGCAGGAACACACCAACCAGCAGGGCACAGCGCATGACCGGTGGCCAGACGGCAACGTCCATCGGGAAGCCAAGAATAGCGATGGTCATGACCAGCAGACCGAGAATAATGGCGCCACCGGGAATCGGACGTTTAGCGATAGCCGCAGGAATCATATAGGTGCCCCATGACGAAGTGATGTTACCGCCACCCAGTGCCGTGCCCACCATTTGACGAACCGAACACATGGTCATGGTGTCATCGACGTCCATCAGCACTTTTTCAGTCTTACGCGGATAGTTGAGCTCCTGGAAGATTCGGTGACCCAGAAAGTCCGGTGACCACATTGCAACGGCCAGGATGGCAAACGGCAGCGAAGCGATGAAGTGTTGCAGATTTGGCAGACCCAGCATCCAGCCTTCTGTCGTTGATCCCCACCAGTAGACCGGGTTCAGGTTTGGCAGACCCATCTGGGTTTCAAAACGCAAATCAAAACCCGCGCCAAATACCATGGCGATCAGCAGCCCGCTCATTGCACAGACCGGGATAGCCAGCCAGCGCAGACTTAACTTGGCCAGAATCGCGTAGATAACGATGTTGATGCCCAGTACGACTAAGCCGACATAGCCCATGCTTCCCGCCACGACATCCGCAGACTGCAGGTTGGTGGCCCAGGTTTGAATCGAAGTAATCTGACTCATGGTACCGGTAAAACCAAGGAAGATGAGCAGACCACCGGCAGTGCCTTCAGAGGTCAGGTTGACCAGCTTGGAGCCACCCTTAAAGTAGCTCAGCAGTAAACCGAATACGCCAAGCAGGATAGCCAATGCAAGAGGGTGGGCACCGGCCAGTGCAATAGAGCCGATAAGAGGGATCATTGGTCCGTGGTTGCCTGCCAGGTTGGCTTTGGGATTAATAAAGCCAGAGGCCAGCACACAGAAAAACAGTGCTGGCAGCAGCATTTCTACCCGGGAGACTTCGATGGCGAACTCTTTACCGAGGTTAATATGGTCCCAGGCCTGAGTCAGACCATCGGCCCAGGACATCATCACCGCAGAATACATCGCGATAATACCGATAGTACCAGCCAGAGCGGGGACCAGGTCTTCCAGTTCAAAACGAAAATCACGTCCGGGCAAATTGAGACCGAAACGGCGCGGTTTCATGATCTGCAGTTCGTGATCAAGATAATCGGAACGGCTTGCAAACTCAGATGCAGGACGATGGAGCTCACTGTAGCTCTGTGTGTCGATGTCTGAGCGCTCTAGGTTGGCTACGTCTGACATAGATTCCTCATATTTAAAAGTAAGTAATTTTTGATTGAATTTTGAAAAACACGTCGTTGTCACAGGGGGAAACCTTGACCGCACGGGCTGAGAGCCGGTGTGGAGACAGTTAACCCTATAAAGTGGATGGTATTATTAATACTTTTATTAGTGGCGAGTTTAACGTGCTTAAATCGGAGGCTGATTGATCTTGATCAGGTAAAGAACCGAAATGAAAGAAAGCTACATATTGGGAGAGAAATCAGCCACATAACGTTCAGTCATCAGGAAAATATATTTCAGTGTGTAATGTTTACTACCATTTCCAAAGTGGAACACAGATATTTAGCAAAACGTGAAATGTGTTAATGATAAATTTAGTACCAGTTCGTGTTTTTACGAAAATGTTAATGAATCTGAGTGGAATATTGTGCTTGTACAATGTGTTTATATGCGTATTTTGAAGATGAATTGGCTAAAATATGAATTTATACTCAGATAAAACAACTAAATATCATTGTTTTGCAGGTTAATAATTTGTTGCATGTTAAGGGTGACAATGCTAGTTTGTATCGAAAATTAAGAGCGAAAGCTCGACAGATATAAAATTCAGGGAGTTAGAGCGCATGACAGATGTACCAGCGCTGGATATAAAAGACCTGCACAAAACTTTTGGCCAGAATGAAGTACTGAAGGGTATTTCTCTTCAGGCTCACAAGGGTGACGTAATTTCGATTATCGGATCATCCGGCTCGGGTAAAAGTACCTTTCTAAGATGCATTAACTTGCTCGAAACCCCGACAGCAGGGGATATTTGGGTTAAGGGCGAACAAATTCAGATGAAGAAAGACCGTCAGGGTCACTCTTCACCAGCCAATGAAAAACAGGTGCAGCGTATCCGTTCACGCCTGGCGATGGTTTTTCAGGGCTTCAATCTGTGGTCACACATGACGGTACTGGAGAACGTGATTGAAGCTCCGGTGCACGTTCTTGGTGTACCTAAAGCACAAGCTATTGAAAATGCCGAACTATTGCTGAAAAAAGTAGGTTTATACGAACGGCGTGATTATTATCCGGGTCACCTGTCCGGTGGTCAGCAGCAACGTGCCGCGATTGCGCGGGCTTTAGCTGTCGATCCGGAAGTGATGCTGTTTGATGAACCGACATCAGCTCTCGATCCCGAGTTGGTTGGTGAGGTTTTAGGCGTAATGCGGGACTTGGCCGAAGAAGGCCGCACCATGCTGGTGGTGACGCATGAAATGGCGTTTGCCCGCGATGTGTCTAACCACGTGATGTTCTTGCATCAGGGACGGGTTGAAGAGCAGGGTGATCCGGCTAAATTATTTAAGAATCCGGATTCACAGCGTCTGAAGCAGTTTATTTCCTCGATTTACTGAGTTTATTGCCTTCGTACCGACGATAAAGCAGAGGAGTCATGTGGTCTGCACAGGATGTAAGACGGCAGCGACGGACAGTTCACCTATACTAATTTTTTTAATTAAAAATTTTATAAACAAAACAATACGATCACAGGAGTATGGAAATGAAAAAGTGGTTACTAGTGGCAGCATTAGCCGCGACAGCTGCAACAGGTGTTGCACAGGCTAAAGAATGGACAACCGTACGCTTCGGTATTGAAGGCGCGTACCCGCCGTTCAGCTGGACTGAAGCAGATGGTTCACTGCAGGGTTTTGATGTGGATATGGCCAATGCATTGTGCGCAGAAATGCAGGTGCAATGTAAGATCGTCCCTCAGGACTGGGACGGTATTATTCCGTCACTGCTGGCGCGTAAGTACGATGCGATTATTGCGGCGATGTCTATCACTGATGAACGTCGTAAGAAGGTCGACTTTACTCATAAGTACGCGTTGATTCCAAATAAATTTATCGCTAAGAAAGGCGCTAACCTGGATTTTTCTGCTGATGGTCTGAAAGGTGTGAAAATTGGTGTGCAGCGTGCGACTACTCACGACAAATACCTGACAGATAACTACGGTGACTCGGTAGAAATTGTTCGTTACGGTTCATTTGATGAAGCTTACCTTGACTTGGCAAACGGTCGTATTGCCGCTGTACTGGGCGATGCTTCAGCGCTGGAAGATGGCGTGCTGAACAAAGAAGGTGGCGAAAACTACGAATTCGTTGGCCCTTCTCTGACTGATCCAAAATGGTTTGGTGAAGGTTTCGGTATCGCGACTCGCAAACAAGATAAAGATCTGACGGACAAACTGAACGCAGCAATCGACGCGCTGCGCAGCAAAGGTGAATACCAGAAGATCGCGGCGAAGTACTTTAAGTACGACGTTTACGGTGAATAATTAGCCCGCTTGTCTCCAGTGGTAATGCTGGGCTGCCGGCCATAAGGCCGCGCTGAAAGACAAAAGGCATTCCTGGTTGCTGGCTCCTAGTTCGTAGCAGTACCCGGCAACCAGGTGTTTAGGGTCAGGTGATCCTGTGTGACTAACATGACTCTTTCGAGAGAACAGCGAATCCATTGAGTTAACCGGATTGACCCTAGGACTAGGAAACATTTTTTTATGCTGGATTTACAGGGATATGAAGCCTCTATTCTAAAAGGGGCGGTTCTGACCATCGAAGTCGCGTTGTTATCGCTGCTGCTTGCGATGGTACTTGGTATGTTGGGTGCACTTGCCAAAATGTCACCTTATCGTTCGGCGCGCGCAGTCGCGACCGTTTACACCACTATTATTCGCGGCATCCCGGATCTGGTGCTGATGATGTTGATTTTCTTTGGCGGACAGATCCTGCTTAACAACAGCTTGTATGCCATCAATGAGTGGCTGAATAACTGGTTCACTTCCAGTGATCCGAATCACGAGTGGGTTTCTTATCTGCCGGATTACATTGATGTCAGTCCGTTTATCGCCGGTGTACTGACGATCGGATTTATCTTCGGTGCCTACATGGCTGAGACATTTCGTGGTGCGATCATGGCGGTCGACAAAGGCGAAATGGAAGCCGCTAAAGCGTATGGCATGAGCTCAGTACTGGCGTTCCGCCGTATTCTGCTGCCGCAGATGGTACGTCACGCCTTACCGGGTTTCGGTAACAACTGGCTGGTACTGCTGAAAACCACCGCTCTGGTTTCAATCATCGGTCTGGAAGACATGGTGCGGGTCAGCTCGCTCGCTGCCGGTTCAACGAAAATGCCGTTCACTTTTTACATGGCGGTGTCGATCATCTTTTTGGTCTTTACCAGCATTTCTACCGGTTTACTGAAACTGGTTGAACGCAAATTCAGTATTCATATGAGGTAGATATGGACTTTTCATTAATCATTGATAGTTTACCTATCTACTTCAGCGGCCTGTGGACTACGGTATGGCTGGTTGGTCTGTCGTTAATTATCGGTCTGAGCATTGCTATTCCGTTAGCGATTGCACGCAACAGCCGCAATTATCTGTTTAACGCTCCGGCATGGGCTTACATCTACTTTTTCCGCGGTACCCCGCTGCTGGTGCAGCTGTACCTGATTTATTACGGTATGGACCAGTTTTTCCCGGTGAAAGATACTTTGTGGGAAAACGCCTGGTTCTGCGCGCTGGTGTCATTTGTGTTTAACACCTCTGCTTATACAGCAGAAATCATCCGCGGCGCCATCAATGGCCTGCCAAAAGGTGAAGTGGAAGCCGCTAAAGCGTACGGTATGGGGACCTGGAAGATTTATCGCCGCATTATCTTGCCAAGTGCATTGCGCCGCGCACTGCCGGCCTACAGCAATGAAGTGATCTTTATGGTTCACGGTAGTGCGGTCGCGGGTATCGTAACCATTATGGATTTAACCGGCGCCGCTCGTCTGGTTAACTCGCGCTACTATGCACCTTTTGAGTCTTTCCTGACGGCAGGTCTGTTCTACATGTGCCTGACCTTTATCATCATTTGGTGTTTCAAACAAGCCGAAAAACGTTTTCTGGCTTATTTACGCCCACTGAGTTAATGCCTATCGTTTAGTGAACAGAAAGAGACAGAAAAAAATAGCCCTGCATCTGCAGGGCTATTTGTATTTGTGCTCACGTGAGGGTTGAACCCAGATTAAGCGCTGAAGGTCGACCAGATCGGCGCGTGATCGGATGGCTTATCGATACCACGCAGCTCATAATCAATTCCGGATTCGCTACATTTCGCTGCCAAGACCGGTGTCGCCAGAATCACGTCAATCCGCAGTCCGCGGTTATCATCGAAGCCGCGAGAGCGGTAATCAAACCACGAAAACTGGTCGTCGACTGAAGGGTGCAACTTACGGAATGTGTCCTCAAAGCCCCAGTTCAGCAATGTATGCAACCACTCGCGCTCTTCCGGCTGGAACGAGCACTTACCGGTTTTCAGCCAGCGCTTACGGTTCGGTTCGCCAATACCGATATCAAGATCGATAGGGCTGATGTTGATATCACCCATCACGATTAACTGGTCATCAGGGGTATGGTAATCATGCAGGTAGGTCATGAGGTCGCGGTAGAACTGACGCTTGTACGGAAACTTAGTTTCGTGATGAATGCTGTCGCCTTGCGGGAAGTAACCGTTGAGCACGGTCACTTTTTCACCTTGCTCATTGAGGAAGGTGGCCATAATCATGCGCTTCTGGTGTTCTTCACTGTCGGTCGGGAAACCTTTGCGTACTTCAATCGGTTCTTGCTTACATAGCATGGCCACGCCGTAATGCGCTTTCTGGCCGTGGAAGTAAACTTTGTAGCCCATCGCTTCGACATCCGCTAACGGGAATGCCTCATTGTGTACTTTAATTTCCTGCAGACCAATCACGTCCGGCTGGTGTTTGTCGATCACCGCCTGCAGTTGATGCAAACGTGCTCGCAAGCCGTTGATGTTAAAGCTTATCACTTTCATATAAACTGGAACCCCTTGAATGCTGTGGTGGTTTTCTATTAGCCGGAATAGTAACACTTTTCGCTGTTGTTTACAGACAATCGCCGCATTGCGGATGAAGAGAAATGAACGGCTTTTGCATGCATCACTGAATCCGCTGGCATTCGAAAACTGCGGTATCCATTGCTACAGTGATGCCCATTGCATTCTTGGTCCTGAATAGGCGTAATTACAATTGAAGGAAGGTTTCATGAAAGCGTTAACGTTGACTCAACCCGGTGGTCTTGAACAGATAGTTGTCAGTGAAGTTGCCGATCCTGGTCAGCCTGGTCCGGGCGAGATCCGGGTCGCGATCAAAGCAAGTTCACTGAATTTCCATGATCTGCTGGTTGCAAATGGCACAGTACCGACAGAAGCGGATCGTATCCTGATGTCGGATGGCGCAGGTATTGTTGAAGCTATCGGTGATGGTGTGATGGAATTTGCTGTGGGTGACAGTGTGGTGTCGACCTTCTTTCCCAACTGGGTGGCGGGTAAAGCATTTGCGGGTGTTGGTCACTTTGGGCATACGCCGGGCGATGGCGTACAAGGTATGGCAGCTGAGTTTGTTGTGCGACCGGTTAACGCATTCACCAAAGCTCCGCAAGGCTGGAGTCATACTGAATCGGCCACGATTACGACGGCTGCACTGACGGCATGGCGTGCGTTGGTGGTTGATGGCCAGCTGAAAGCGGGTGCCACTGTGTTAACCCTGGGTACCGGCGGAGTTTCGATCGCAGCAATTCAGATTGCTAAAGCCATGGGCGCCCGGGTAATTGCAACGTCGTCTTCTGATGAAAAACTGGCCAAGGTGAAGGCTTTGGGCGCCGATGACGTGATCAACTATCGCACCCAACCTGAGTGGGCACAGGAAGTGCTGCGAATGACTGACGGGCTGGGGGTGGATCATGTGGTGGAAGTGGGTGGTCCCGGCACCCTTGCTCAGTCAATCAATGCAATCAGAGTCGGCGGTCATATCGCCCTGATTGGTGTGCTGACCGGCGTGCAGGGTGATTTACCGACCGCGACCCTGATGGCTAAACAGGGCCGTTTGCAGGGGTTGATCGTTGCCAGTCGCCAGGATCAGCAGGAGTTTATCACTGCGCTTGAGCAAAATGGTTTGCGCCCGGTTATCGACAAAACGTTCCGGTTTGAGCAACTGGCAGAAGCTTTTGCTTATCAGGCCAGCGGGCAACACTTTGGAAAGGTGTGTGTGGAATGGTAAGTCTGTTGACGGACGTTCTGCCCATAGTGAGCTGAATTACTGACAGTGCGAAAAGCGAGGGTGGCGTAGAGGCTACTCTCGCTTTTTCTTTTTTGACCGCAGGAAGGCGGGTTTTGCTCGTGCCTAAGAACTCTCTGGCTATAAACTCGTTTATCAGGATGACTGAGCAATCTTGTGTTCCAGATCAGCCTTGACGAATTCGAGGGCTTTGAGCGCAACTTCAGGGTCAACCTCATTGCTTTCCAGCAGGTAAATCAAATCAACGGCCAGTTTAATTTCATCCGGTGCATCACTGAGGGGAACATTAGGCTCGTTCATTACTGGTTCTTCTCTCTGTAAGTAATCTGTTTTTCAATTTTAGCTTTGGCATCCTGACAGCGTTTTAGTCTCTGCTCAACAGTCAGCAATGCTGTCTGGGCCACTTGTTTTTGGAAGGCCGGGGCGCTATCGAGGGCGTATTGTTTGTCTCTGACCATCTCCATCAGACGGCGTTCCCACTCCTGGTGTTGGGCAAGCTCCTGATACAGGTCGCTGATGGGTTTGCGATAATAACTGCTGTGTTTCGGTTCACTTTTGCGGATTGTCTGGGTGGATAACTCGCGCTGAATAGCACTAATCTGGGCCAGAAGACGTTCGGTCAGATACTCAGCGCGCGGCTGAGTCAGTTTACCCGCCTCCTGTTCACGCAAAATAGTGGTCAGGGTACTTTGCGCTTCCTGAACACATGGCGTTAGCAGTTTGCCGTGGCAGTGAAATAGCACCTCATCAAACAGCGGTTGGTGATGCTCACCACGGCGGCGATCTAATTGCGCAGCGTTCTGTTTAAGCTGCTCTAACAGGTTATTTAAACGGGAAAAATCACTCATAATTTAGCTTATTGTCCGTTCAGGTAGGTTTTGCGTTCAAAGTGCGTTATGCGTTAAAAGTACGTAATGCGTTCACATCTGGCGTCCGACAAGGGTAACCCACCATTGTACTGTGTCTGTATGAATCCGAACCGATCAATATTCTATTTTACGTTTAAACGGCGGCAAAGAGTCGAGCAGAGACTTACCGTATCGCTTGGAAACGATGCGGCGGTCGAGTAGCACCACTCTACCGCAATCGCGCTCCTTACGCAGCAAACGCCCCACTGACTGAATCAGCTTTTTACTCGCTTCTGGTACGGTAATCTGTAAAAACGGGTTACCGCCGCGGTTCTGGATGTATTCTGCGTGCGCTTGTTCTACCGGCGAGGTTGGTACCGCAAACGGAATCTTGGTGATAATCAGGTTTTCCAGTAATTCTCCCGGGAGATCAAGGCCTTCTGAGAAACTTCCGGTGCCAAAAAGCACGCTGGTTTTACCTTTTTCGACCAGGTTTTTATGTTTATTGAGAATTTCTTTCCTCGATTTTTCACCCTGAACTTGCAGCGCCCAGCCTTTTTTGATGAATAACTTGGAAACAATTTCCGCGACTTCTTTCATCTGCCAGTAAGAGGCGAAAAGCACCAGATTGGCTTTGCCATCTTGGATGTAAGTGTCGATTTTATCGGCCAGATAACGGGTGTACTCCGGAGCCTGCGGTTCATATTTCATCGCTGGTATCAGCAGCTCTGCCTGATTCTGATAATCAAACGGCGAGGCCAGAGCGAGAAATTGCACGCCATCTTCTGCTCTATCACTGATGCCGGCCTGACGGCAGAAAAAACTGAATGAATTGAGTGCGCGCATGGTGGCCGATACCAAGACTGCGCCAACACAGCGGCTCCAGATCTGTTGATCCAGCTGCCAGCCAATCTCTAACGGGGATACGTTGACCACATAGTCCCCCTCGCGCTCCGGGCTTAATTCCAGCCAACGGGCGAGGGGAGCGCCTTTTTCACGTTTTGGTTCTGCCATTAAATGCCATACCTGAGCCAGGTTTTCCAGGCGCTGAATATAAAACCCAAGTTCGGCCAGGGCAGGTTCTGCCAGGCGTGAAGCCAGTTCACCTTCTTTGACCCGTTCGGCAATCAAATCGGCAATTTTAGCCACCGCCTGATTGGCTTTCTGGCTCTGACGCTTGAGCTCTTTTGATTCCTCTTCCAGCCAGGCTGGTAAATCGCCGTGCTCAAACCGATAGCGTTTCTCTTCAAAGGCCATCGGGTCAAATTGTTTGGGCATCTGGGTCAGGGTCGGAATCAGGTGCTGTAAGGCGACCTGGGTTTCATTACGAAAGCGGGCCACGCGTTTCTCGTCTGCCAGACCGGCAAATTTGGTCAGCGTTTGATTGAGTTTTTCCAGCCAGGAAGCTGCACCTTTCATGGTTGCGGCTGCAGAAGCGTGCTCGCGTGCTACGTGAGGAAGGTGGTGGGCTTCGTCAAACACGTAAATCGTGTTTTCCGGCTCAGGCAAGATCACTCCGCCGCCGAGATCGGCATCAGCCATTACCAGGCTATGGTTGGCAATAATGACATCGGTTTTATCCAGTTCTGAGCGCGCTTTCTGGAACGGACACTGACGATGAGCGCTGAAACTGCCGTTGCAGCTGTGTTTATCACTGACAATGGCGCTCCAAATCGCGTCAGACAGGGTATCTGGCCATGAATCCCGGTCACCGTCCCATTTACCTTGTGAAAGCTGGCTGTAGAGCTCCTGCAGCGTTTCGATGTCGTTTTGCGATGGCTTGGATTCAAACATCGCCATCTGACCGCCATCGGCTCCGCTCGCCACGGCCAGTTTTTCCGCGCAGCAGTAACGTTGACGACCTTTGGCCAGAATAAAAGAGAAATTTTGGTCTGTGATGCGGCGAAACAGAGGCAAATCTTTGTTTATCAGCTGTTCTTGCAGTGCCACTGTCGCGGTGGAAATCACCACTTTGCGGTTGTTGTTCACCGCGACAGGAATCACGCCCATCAGATACGAGAGCGATTTGCCAATCCCGGTCCCGGCTTCAGCAACCAGCATTCGGGTCGATTTGTGATAATTGCCACATAATGTTTTGGCAATTTCCGCCACCAGAAAATTTTGAGCGCGTCGCGGGACGAAATTGTCCAGCTGACTTTGGAGGTTTTGGTAGCTGGTTTTGATCGATTTTTGAATTTTTGTTGTGAGCATAACGGGACCTGCATATCGGGAGCGGGATGTTAGCACACTTTGCTAAGCGATAAGTAGTTCACGAAATTGAATGCTTTTACATTAAATCTAGATCCCGTTCACAAAAAAAAACTGAACCTTCATACACTTAAATTTAATTTGAAATATGAAAAATATAAAACCCCAAAAAAGGATAGTTGCATGTATATTATTCTGTGTAAGTCTCTATAAACCGAACTTATTGGTTTTAAATTCTGCAATGTTAAAGTATTTAACATTTAGGCTTTCTTAGTTTTTTGCTTATAAATTGGCCTTTTTTAGATGTACTTTATCTTTAAGTTATTGATTTATATTTATTTTTTTGCTTTTTATAAAATTTTTATAAGCCATTTGACAGCCAGCATTATCTTTTGCAATCTAAACCTCGAAATTAGTGGCGATGGTAAGTGAACGCAGAGTCATGCAACCATCATCAATAAAAACAATAGGGAATCGAAACGGACTTCCCATCTAAGAAAAGGCAGTGGATTAATATGAAAAAGACGCTACTAGCGCTTGCTGTTATGGCAGCAGCCGGTTCAGCGAATGCAGCTGAAGTATACAAAACTGACGACGCAACTGTAGATTTCTACGGTCAACTACGTCAATACGTTGAGTTCTCAGACGTAGATGGCGAAGACGACGCGAAAATCGACAAGAGTTCTTCTCGTTGGGGTCTAAACGTAAGCTACCAAGCAAACGACGACCTGGCTGTTCTGGGTAAAGCTGAAGTATACGTAGACGACGCAGAGCTTCGTCAACACTACATCGGTTTTGCATCTGATGCATACGGCACGATCACTTTCGGTCAACACCTACCTTTCTACGATGACATCTACGGTGCGATCTACCCATACCAATACGATATGTCACCATACGCGAACGACTTCTCAGGTGATGACACTTTCTGGCAATCAAGCGCAATGGCTTACCAACTGTCTACTGATCAGTTCTGGGTAAAAGCTATGTACAACCTGCCAGAAAACAATACGAACGCAGAAATGGGTGAAGCGTACGTAGGTACTGCATTCGGCGACCTGTCTGTACACGTTGGTGGTGCATTCATGGACAACCAAGTAGGTACTCTGGATCGTGAATCTACCTACGCAGAAGCGACTGCTGAATACGCAATCGGTAAAGGCGTTATCGGTCTGACTTACGCGTACAACAAACTGGATGACAACAACGATTCAGCGAACGACTCTGAGTCAAACAGCTTCCACCTGGGTGCTAAGTTCGAAGTTGCTGAGAAAACTTCTGTATACGGTCAGTACCAGTACTGGGACTTCGACGAGAACGTTGATGAAACTCAGAACGTTGTACTGGGTGTAGAATACATCTTCGCTTCTTGGGCTCGTACTTACGCTGAGTACAACTTCCACTCAGAAGAAGGTTCAGACGATTCTAACAAGCTAGCACTAGGTGCTCGCGTATACTGGTAATTCAACCGGTTACTGTTAATATAAAGCCCAGCAAAGCTGGGCTTTTTAGTAGGAGACAAAAAAGTGGCTATTTCTTCTTTGAAAAATATAGGTAGTGCATTCGTAGTAAGTTTGATGTTGTCAGCCACCGCTCAAGCAGCGGTGAAAGTCAATGTTCCGGAAGAAATAGACTTACAAGTGGTGAACCTGGAAAAACCAAAATTAAGCGGCAGTGCATTTGATTCGGTGCGCAGTATTGAACTACCGGATGGTTTAAACCAAGTCGCATTCCGTTATTCACATAATTTTGTTCAGCGTGATAAAGCAGAACGTGTATACAGTAAATTAATTATTATGAAATTCGAAGCCACGGATCAAGAGCTGACTTTCCGTGTGCCTGAATACCGTGATGCTAAAGAAGCTGAGCGTGACATCAATGATTATAACTGGGGTCTGGTTGATGCTAAGACCAACAAAGATATCAAACTGGTCACCGATGAAGTTGAAGTGTCCGGTTTTGTATTTGGCCAAAACTTCAGTGATGAAGTCGAGAGCTACAACAAAAAAGGTGGTAAAGCGGCCGTAGGCCTGACTTACGTCACCATCGCGAATCCAGCGGCCAACATGGCGACCGCTCCGCAAGCGGCTTCTGCGCGTCCTGCAGCGGCAGTAAGCACCCAGATCGTAGATACGCAGCCTGCACCACAAGGTAGTGTGCTGGGCGGCCTGCAGCGACTTTACCTGCAGGCATCTAAAGAAGAGCGTAAAGCATTCCGCAAGTGGATGATCGATCAGGAATAATACTGATAAGATTGATAGACAAAGGGCCGGATTATCCGGCCCTTTGTTGTTCTGGTGCAGTCTTTATTATCGTCTGAGGTTAGCCGCAGCACTTTTTGAATTTTTTACCGCTGCCACACGGGCAAGGATCATTACGGCCTGCTTTTACGTTTGGCTTTTGTCGCGGAAATTCGCCGTCGATATAAAACCACAGGCCGTTTTCACGGATAAAGCGCGAACGCTCCTCCAGGCAATAGCTTTGGCTCCCATCGCTAAAATAGGCTTTGAAGTGAACAAACCCCTCGTCCGCATGGCTACCCGGACTGGCGCCGATCACTTCCAGCTTCTGCCAGTCACTATCAATCGACTGGGCGATTGCCTCACGTTCGGACTCGGCTTCACAACTTGGGTGGTAAGTGGCGACAACAAAATCGACCAGGCCGAGGACATGGGCGCTGTAACGGGAGCGCATTAACTGCTCCGGTGTGTTTGCCTGACGGTGATCCTGATGGATCGGCTGGCAACAATCAGCGTAACTGCTTTGACTGCCGCAGTAACATTGAGTCATGTTCTACTCTCTGACGTAACAAAATAATGACGCACAGTGTATGGGCTACCTGTGCGCATGTCGAGAATTGGTGTGAATAGGCATCAGTCGTAGGGGTTATTCTGGACTGATATTGAGCAAGTCCGCAGTCCATTTTACGGCATCGTCGTAACAGGCACTCAGTTCTGCATCGGCGATGCCGAGTTGGCTGGCAAGTTCCGACACCTTCTGCCATTGTGCCTGTTCATACGCTTTGGTCAGTGCCAGAATAGTACCTAACACGCCTTTCTCTTCCAACAGCGCCTCTTTGACTTGAGCTTCGAGCGGGATCTCGCTGACGATTGACTCGAGGGGTTGATCCAGCAGGCTGTCGAGTAGGGAGAACATTCCGGTCAGAAAAGCGTTACCGGTTTCGCCATTCTTGTTAAGCGTGGCGTAGAGCTGCTCGCAGTAACGAGCGCGCTGAATGGACAAGCCATACAGATAATCCGGTTTGTCTGATTGAGTGGATGCGATAGCCACCAGTGAGACAAACTTGCGTAGTCGCTCTTCACCCAGATAAACCAGTGCCTGTTTAAAAGACTGAATTTTAGAGCTGACCACGGATGAGGAGTTCACCAGAGCAAGCAGTTTGTAAGACAGGGTGACGTCCTGAACGATCAACGACTCAAGCTTCTTGTAGTCAATCTCCTCACTGGCGACTTCTTTACACAACTGAACCATGGTCCAGAACGCAGGTTCTAATGCTTTGCGCTGTAACACTTCGGGTTTACTGAAAAAATAGCCTTGGAAGTAGCTGAACCCTGCCGCTTTTGCTTGCTCAAATTCCTGATAAGTTTCAACTTTCTCTGCCAGAAACACAATCTTGGACTCACGCAGTTTATAGATGAATTGTCTGGCCTTTTCGATCGGAACAATCCGGATATCGAACTTGATGATAGAAACGTAGGGCAAAAAGGCTTTCCATTCCACACTGGGGACAAAATCATCCAAGGCAATTTTGTAGCCCATGCGTGCCATCTTGCGCACCGCTTCTAAAAGCTCTGGAGTCGGAAGGCAATCTTCCAGCACTTCGACCACCAGGCTATTGGTTGGGAACAGCGTCGGCACTAAGTTGATCAGGCTTTGATAAGGAAAATTAACAAAGCCGAGATGCTTACCCAGGGTACTGTAATGGGTGGAAAGAAAGTGATCTGACAGCAGTCGGCTGGTGGCTAAATCCGGATCGATCTCCGGAAACGTATTCTTAGGCCCATCACGAAACAGCAGTTCGTAACCAATGGTTTTTCGGTTGCTATCAAGAATAGGCTGACGTGCGATATATGAATTGGCCAAGGCAGCATTTACCCCAAAAATTGACGTTGTCGAAACTAGGTTGAACTTAATCCAGGCAGAATATAATAACGTGTTACTACTGCAATAATATCATGCAATAAAATCGTGCCAGCGGCGACAAACTTCAGAAACGATGTTGAGGCGCTGGCGATTAGGGCGACGATTGCTGAGTGAATAACCGATTTTCCAGTGAATAACCACTGTCAGAATAGACCAATACTGAGCCCTGTGTGTACCAGTCGCCTAAAACGATCCTGGTTTTTTGCGGGTCATCACTTAACTGATGAATGGCCGGACGGTGAGTATGACCATGAATCATCAGGTTTACCTGATGGCGCTCCATCACGCGGATAACCTCGTCTGGAGTTACATCCATAATCTCCATCGCTTTCTGACTTTTATCACTGCGGATGTCTGTCTGAATTTTCGCCACAATACGCTTTTTAACCCAATAAGGTAAGCGGTTAAACAGCCACTGCAGCCAGGGCTGATGGACTTTTTCCCGAAATGCCAAATAGCGCACATCGTGAGTACATAACGTGTCGCCATGCAGAATAACGGCTTTGGTACCATAAAGATCGATGGTGGCTTCTTCGTCAAGTAAGGTGACGCCTGTTTGTCTGGCGAAGCGACGGCCGACCAAAAAATCACGATTACCGTGGATAAAATAACAGGGTACGCCATGTTGAGTCAGACGTTTGAATTCCTGCCTGATTTGGTTGGCAAAGTCGGTCGGGTCATCATCACCAATCCAAAAATCAAACAGGTCTCCCAGCACGTAAAGCGCATCGGCATTGACGGCTTCGTTACGCATAAACTGAATGAAACAACCGGTAATGTCCGGGCGATGGGGGGTCAGGTGGAGATCTGAAATAAATAAAGTATGCATAGAGTTTGATTCGGAGCGCCGCGGGCGGCGCTCCTGTGTCGATTATTCTTCGATGGTGGTGCCAGTAATGACCACTTCATCCAGTGGTACGTCCTGGTGCATGCCGTAAGAACCGGTGCTTACACCTTTGATTTGGTTAACCACGTCCATGCCTTCAACCACTTCACCAAATACACAGTAACCCCAACCATCCAGGCTTTCTGAGCGGAAATCCAGGAAAGTGTTGTTGTTTACGTTGATGAAGAACTGAGAACTTGCAGAGTGCGGTTCCATGGTACGCGCCATTGCCAGCGTACCAACTTTGTTGCTCAGGCCGTTATTCGCTTCGTTGCGAATCGGTGCACGAGTTGGCTTTTCACGCAGACCAGACGTCATGCCGCCGCCCTGAACCATAAAGCCATCGATAACACGGTGGAACAGAGTGTTGTCATAGAAACCGTCACGGCAGTATTGCAGAAAGTTTGCGCTGGTTTCCGGCGCTTTTTCCTCGTTCAGTTGAATTTTAATGTCACCAAAGTTTGTGTGAAGGGTGATCATGTGCATTACCTTTGCTTGTTTTGTGTGAATAGGCGATTTTAGCCTAACTTTTTGTCCATTCAAAACATCAAATGGATGACCAGACGATAACAGAGTTGTTATACTGTGGCACTATTTTGGTTTTAACGGTAATTAGATAGCGATCATGTTGAAGATTTATAACACACTCACGAGACAGAAAGAGGAATTCAAACCCATCACTGCCGGTAAAGTTGGCATGTACGTGTGTGGAGTCACAATATACGATCTCTGTCATATCGGGCACGGCCGTACCTTCGTCTCATTCGACGTGGTGTCCCGTTACCTGCGTTACCTGGGTTACGACCTGACCTTCGTGCGTAACATTACCGACATCGACGACAAAATCATCAAGCGTGCGGCGGAAAATCAGGAATCCTGTGATTCGCTCACAGAGCGCCTGATCGAGGAAATGTACGCAGACTTTGATGCACTGAACATCAAACGCCCGGATGTTGAGCCGCGCGCAACGGCTTACATCGAAGAGATCATTGCTCTGGTTGAACGTTTGATTGAACGTGGTTTTGCTTATGTTGCCGACAACGGCGACGTGATGTTTGAAGTCAATAAGTTTGATCAGTAC
Organism: Vibrio sp. ABG19; assembly: GCF_029962385.1. NCBI lineage: Bacteria > Pseudomonadati > Pseudomonadota > Gammaproteobacteria > Vibrionales > Vibrionaceae > Vibrio > Vibrio sp. ABG19. The sequence goes on from NZ_CP071708.1 coordinate 2,448,324, forward strand.
GGCAAGCTATCAAAGCAGGATCTGGATCAGCTGCAAGCTGGTGCTCGTGTGGACATCGAAACCGCGAAGCGCAGCCCGCTGGATTTCGTACTATGGAAAATGTCCAAACCGGGTGAGCCAACCTGGGAATCACCTTGGGGCCCGGGTCGTCCGGGATGGCATATCGAATGTTCAGCGATGAACTCGTCGATTCTGGGTAATCACTTTGATATCCACGGCGGCGGTTCTGATCTGCAGTTCCCGCACCATGAGAACGAAATCGCCCAGTCTTGCTGCGCGCACGGCACTCAGTATGTTAATACCTGGATGCACAGCGGCATGGTAATGGTGGACCGTGAGAAGATGTCTAAATCACTGGGCAACTTCTTCACCATCCGTGATGTTCTGAAACATTACGATGCTGAAACGGTACGTTACTTCCTGATGTCCGGTCACTACCGCAGCCAGCTCAACTACAGTGAAGAGAACCTGAACCAGTCTCGTGCTTCACTGGAACGCCTGTACACCGCGCTGCGTGGTCTGGACATGACGGTTGCGGCGGCCGGTGGTGAGGAATACCTCAGCCGCTTTACCAGCGCTATGAACGATGATTTCAATACTCCGGAAGCGTACTCAGTGCTGTTTGATATGGCGCGTGAAGTTAACCGCCTTAAAACCGAAGATATGGATAAAGCCAGCGCACTGGGTGCACTGATGCGTGAACTGGCTGATGTTATCGGCATTCTGTATCAGGATCCTGAAGCCTTCCTGCAGGGTGATGCAGGCAGTGATGATGAAGTGGCTGAAATTGAAGCTCTGATCAAGCTGCGTAACGATTCGCGCGCTGCCAAAGATTGGGCGAACGCAGATATGGCACGAGATAAACTCAACGAGCTGGGCATCGTCCTTGAAGATGGTCCGGACGGTACGACCTGGCGTCGTAAGTAACAGCTGTATAAAGTGGGCGTTATCGCCCACTTTTGCTTTTAGTTCCAGGTGAATAGTGCCGGGTGAATTACAGTCAGCCGATTGGTTATCATTAGAACGCTTCCGCTATCACTAAAACGATACAGTGATTATCATAACGATTCAGTCATCAATCATCGTATTTACCGGGCTCTCTGGTTGCAGCCGGTACAGTCTTCAAGCTTGTGCGGGGCAGTGCAATGGCGCTCATCCGTACAACTCTCAACCAACAACATTGTGACAACGATTGCGAGCACGCACAAACGTCACCAGTCATGACACCAAGCAGTAAGGAAATCCTATGGCAGGTCACAGTAAGTGGGCAAACATCCGACATCGCAAAGCGGCGCAAGACGCCAAACGCGGTAAAATTTTCACTAAGCTGATCCGCGAAATTGTGGTATCAGCCAAAGAGGGCGGTGCAGAGGTCGAAAATAACCCGCGCTTGCGTGCAGCGATAGACAAAGCGCTCTCCAACAACATGACCCGTGACACTATCAACCGAGCGGTCGCGCGTGGCGCTGGCGGTGAAGGTGATGAAGGAATGGAAACCGTCATTTATGAAGGTTATGGTCCGGGCGGCACGGCGGTAATGGTCGAGTGTCTGACCGACAACCGCAACCGCACCGTGTCCGGTGTTCGTCATGCCTTCTCCAAAGCGGGCGGTAACCTGGGTACCGACGGTAGTGTTAATTACCTGTTCAACAAAAAAGGCGTCATCTCTTATCTGCCTGGACTGGAAGAAGATGAGGTGATGGAAGTGGCGCTGGAGAGCGGTGCAGAAGACATCGACACCGCAGCAGACGGCGCGATTGATGTGTACACTACACCGGACGAGTTTGGCGCGGTGAAAGACGCACTGGATGAGGCCGGTTTTGCCGCCGACAATGCTGAAGTGACCCTGGTTCCTGCAACCAAATCTGAACTCGATGAGGACACAGCCCCTAAATTGCTGCGCCTTATTGATGCGCTGGAAGATCTCGATGACGTGCAGGAAGTCTATCATAACGGTGATATCTCTGATGAGATTGCCGCAACGCTCTCGCTTTAGGACAGGAAGACAACATGTCGATTATTCTGGGCATTGACCCGGGTTCACGCATCACGGGTTACGGTGTGATTCGTCAGCAAGGACGGCATCTGCACTATCTCGGCAGTGGTTGTATTCGAATGTCTGAAAATGAGCTGCCGCTGCGTCTCAAGCAGATTTATGCTGGCGTAAGCGAGATCATCACTCAGTTTCAGCCGGATGTATTTGCCATTGAACAGGTGTTTATGGCCAAGAACGCCGATTCAGCGCTCAAACTCGGCCAGGCGCGCGGCAGTGCGATTGTGGCTGCCGTGAATGCCGAATTGCCGGTGTTTGAATACGCAGCCCGTCTGATTAAACAGGCGGTGGTGGGAACTGGTGGCGCCGACAAAGCACAGGTCCAGCACATGGTGCAGCAGATGCTCAAGTTGCCGGCTAAGCCGCAGGCCGATGCCGCGGATGCGCTTGGGGTGGCAATTTGTCATGCCAACACCAATAAAACCCTGGTGGCACTGGCCGGACATGCGACCAGTGCCCGACGCGGCCGATACCGTTAACTCTCGTTTCCAGCCTTGATAAAGCCGGCGTCCCCAGCGCCGGTTACCTATCTTTCACTGGCTATCCATCCAGTTATTGATTATCATCTTTGCCATTCGTACTGATAAAAAACCAAGGATTTTCCCTGTGATTGGACGTCTTCGTGGCACCCTGATAGAAAAACAACCTCCTCAAGTATTGATTGATGTCGGTGGCATCGGTTATGAAGTTCAAATGCCAATGAGCTGCTTTTACGAGCTCGACAATGTTGGAACCGAGGTCGTGATTTATACCCATTTTGTCGTTCGGGAAGATGCACAACTTCTGTATGGATTCAATACTGTCAATGAACGAGCACTGTTTCGTGAAGTGATAAAAGCGAATGGCGTCGGCCCGAAAATGGGGCTGGCGATCCTGTCTGGCATGACAGCCAGTCAGTTTGTCGCCTGTGTTGAACGGGAAGATATTTCAACCTTGGTCAAACTGCCTGGCGTAGGTAAAAAGACCGCCGAACGTTTGGTGGTCGAAATGAAAGATCGCCTTAAAGGATGGGGCGCGGGTGACCTGTTTACTCCGGCAACCGATGCCGCACCGTTAGATTCTGTGTCTGGTATTGCAGACCAGAGCGCCGAGGAAGAAGCGGTGAGCGCGCTGTTGGCGTTGGGTTACAAACCGGCACAAGCCTCGAAGGCGGTCTCTCAGGTAGCGAAACCAGAGATGAGCAGTGAACAGCTGATCAGAGAAGCACTAAAATCTATGGTGTAGCCAGAAGACTGAGTGAAACAGAAAGCGGCTGGAAGGGCCGCTTTCTGTTTCGACGTCTGTTAACTTTTACTGAGATGATGGTCAAAGTCATCATCTGTGTGCCGACAGGAACTCTGTAATGATTGAAGCCGATCGCCTAATTGCTCCGAGCAACCCTTCATTTAAAGATGAAGAAGTTATCGACCGCGCGATTCGCCCTAAGAAACTGGCTGACTACCGAGGTCAGGATCACGTGCGTGATCAGATGGATATTTTTATCCAGGCTGCGCAGCGTCGTAGTGAAGCGCTCGACCATTTGCTGATATTTGGTCCTCCCGGACTGGGGAAGACCACGCTGGCCAACATTGTCGCCAACGAGATGGAAGTCAATATTCGCACCACATCCGGCCCGGTGCTGGAAAAGGCCGGTGATCTGGCAGCGCTGCTGACCAACCTGGAAGAGAACGATGTGCTGTTCATCGACGAGATTCATCGTCTTAGCCCGATGGTGGAAGAAGTGTTGTATCCGGCGATGGAAGACTATCAACTGGATATTATGATCGGTGAGGGACCCGCGGCACGTTCGATTAAAATTGATTTGCCGCCGTTTACCTTGATCGGCGCCACCACGCGAGCCGGTTCGCTGACCTCACCGCTGCGTGACCGCTTTGGTATTGTCCAGCGCCTTGAGTACTACAAGATCGAAGATTTGCAGCACATTGTGCAGCGCAGTGCCGATTGCCTGGGTTTATCCATGGACGCCGAAGGCGCGCTTGAGGTAGCACGCCGTGCGCGTGGTACGCCGCGAATTGCTAACCGTTTGCTGCGCCGGGTGCGAGATTACGCGGAAGTGAAAAGTGATGGTCACATTAGTGTCGACATCGCCGATAAAGCGTTGAATATGCTGGATGTAGACCATCAGGGCTTTGACTATATGGACCGTAAACTGCTTTTGGCGATCATGGAAAAGTTCAGCGGTGGACCGGTCGGGTTGGATAACCTGGCAGCGGCCATCGGTGAAGAAAAAGATACCATTGAAGATGTGTTGGAGCCGTTTTTGATCCAGCAGGGTTATCTGCAGCGTACGCCGCGCGGACGGATTGCGACAGACCGGGCTTACCTGCATTTCGGCTTGGAAAAATAAGGTTACAATTAAGTTTACTAAAGACTAAGAACGTCAATGTGTGGATCTAGATCACATTTTGGTATTTTCCCTTAATGAGTAGGGGTTAGTTATTTGGGGGTAGTTGTTAACCCTTTGTTTTCAGATTCGTGGAACCAAGGGCGTATTTTACCTATTCCTAACAAGATATTTTGCCTTTCATTGATCTGCATCATTTTGTGTGATTTCTGTACAGTTTTGGAAGGCAAAAATTGATTTGTATCAAGGCGCTTTCTTCCTATAAACCTTTTGAAACAAGAGGTTTTTGGCAGTAATATCACCGCAGCTATATTAGCTGATGCTTAAACAATTAACTAACCACAATGGTACATAATTGCAACAACTTACGTGGCATAACTAACAAATGTGATTTGTTATTAACCAGGTGAGTTATGGTTGCTTTATGTCGAAAGTGTCACTCAGCCGACACAAAGGAGTTACCATGATTGACGTAGTTGATCTGTCGCGATTGCAGTTCGCAATGACCGCGATGTATCACTTCTTGTTCGTTCCACTGACTCTAGGTATGGCATTCCTGCTTGCCATCATGGAGTCTTTGTATGTAATGACTGATAAGCAAATCTACAAGGACATGACCAAGTTCTGGGGTAAGCTGTTCGGTATTAACTTTGCTCTGGGTGTGGCCACCGGTCTGACCATGGAGTTCCAGTTTGGTACTAACTGGTCATACTATTCTCACTATGTAGGCGACATCTTCGGTGCTCCTTTGGCGATCGAAGCCCTGGTTGCGTTCTTCCTGGAATCGACATTTGTTGGTTTATTCTTCTTTGGTTGGGATCGCCTGTCAAAACGCCAGCACTTAGCAGTAACCTGGCTGGTGGCTCTGGGTTCTAACTTCTCTGCGCTGTGGATCCTTATCGCCAACGGCTGGATGCAAAACCCGGTGGGTGCGAACTTCAACTTTGAAACCATGCGTATGGAAATGGTCAGCTTTGCGGAAGTGGTGTTTAACCCGGTTGCCCAGGTTAAATTCGTTCACACCGTTGCAGCCGGCTACACAACAGGTGCTATGTTCATTTTAGGCATCAGCGCATACTACCTGTTGAAAGGCCGTGACATTGCCTTCGCCCGTCGTTCATTTGCTATTGCCGCGTCATTCGGTATGGCTTCAGTGCTGTCGGTTATCGTACTGGGTGATGAATCCGGATACGAAGTCGGTGAAGTTCAGAAAGTGAAACTGGCTGCGATTGAAGCCGAATGGCACACCGAGCCAGCTCCGGCGGCATTTACCCTGTTTGGTTTGCCGAATCAGGAAGATATGCACACTGATTATGCAATCAAAATTCCTTACCTGATGGGGATTATTGCCACACGCTCTATTGATACACCGGTGACGGGACTGCGTGACCTGCGTGAAGAGCACGTCGATCGTATTCGTAACGGTATGTACGCTTACGAACTGCTTGAACAACTGCGCGCTGGTAATAAAACACCAGAAAACGTCGCGGCATTCGATGAAGTGAAAGAAGATCTGGGCTACGGTCTGCTGCTGAAACGTTACACCGACAAGGTGACCGATGCTTCAGAAGAGCAAATCCAGGCTGCTGCGGACGACTCTATTCCTACAGTATGGCCGCTATTCTGGTCATTCCGTATCATGGTTGCCTGTGGCTTTATTATGCTGTTGGTGTTTGGCGCTGCGTTCGTACAGACCTGTCGTCAGAAGATCACACAGAAGAGCTGGGTACTCAAAGCGGCGCTATTTAGTATTCCACTACCATGGATCGCAATCGAGACGGGTTGGTTTGTGGCTGAGTTTGGTCGCCAGCCTTGGGCGGTGGGTGAAATTTTGCCGGTTCATGTTGCTGCTTCTGCATTAAGTGCAGCAGAGCTGTGGACATCACTGATTGCGATTGTGGCACTGTACACTGTGTTCCTGATTGCAGAAGTGTACCTGATGGTGAAATTTGCGCGTAAAGGTCCAAGCAGCCTGAAAACAGGTCGCTACCACTTCGAGCAGGCTGGTAACAGTGTCGAAGACAAAGTTAGCCGTCAAGTCGAAGCGTAAGGCAGGGAGATAAGATTATGTTTGATTACGAAATCCTACGATTTATCTGGTGGGTGCTGATTGGTGTGTTACTGGTTGGCTTCGCCATTACCGATGGTTTTGACATGGGTGTCGGCGCACTGCTCCCTGTGATCGGTAAAAACGACAATGAACGCCGTGTGATGATCAACTCAATCGCACCGCACTGGGACGGCAACCAGGTATGGCTTATCACCGCCGGTGGTGCGCTGTTTGCTGCATGGCCGCTGGTATATGCGACGTCATTCTCAGGTTTTTACCTGGCGATGATCGTGACTCTGGCTGCGCTTTGGCTGCGCCCGATTGGTCTGGACTACCGTTCTAAACTGGAAGACGCGAAATGGCGTCAGGTGTGGGATATTTGTATCTCGATCAGTGGCTTTGTACCGCCAATCATTTTTGGTGTGGCCTTTGGTAACTTGCTGCAAGGCGTACCGTTCCAGCTCAATGAGTTCTCTATGCCGTCGTACCATGGTTCATTCTTTGGTTTGCTGAATCCGTTTGCACTGTTGTGTGGTCTGGTCAGCCTGGCGATGATCCTGATGCAGGGCGCGACCTGGCTACAGATGAAAACCACTGACGCCGTGCATGTCCGTGCCCGCAACGTGGCACAGACGATGGGCCTGCTGACCGTGATTCTGTTTGTTGCAGCCGGTTTCTGGGTGCAGGGCATTGAAGGCTATGTGATCACCAGCGTGATCGATACGGCTGGCCCGTCGAATCCACTCAGCAAAGAAGTGGTGCGGGAAGCTGGTGCCTGGATGCATAACTTTGAGCAGTACCCACTGCTGTGGGCGGCTCCGGTGCTGGGCGTAGTGATGCCGCTGCTGGCCGTGATTGCTTCCCGAGTTGAGAAAGGCGGCCTTGCATTCCTGGCGTCCAGCCTGGGTAACGCTGGCGTGATCTTCACGGCCGGCCTGGCGATGTTCCCGTTTGTGATGCCTTCCAGCCTGGAGCCAAGCCATAGCCTGACCATGTGGGATGCGACTTCAAGTGAGATGACGCTGAACCTGATGACTGGTGTTGCGTTTGTCATGGTACCTATCATTTTGGGTTACACCACTTGGTGTTACTACAAGATGTTCGGTCGCCTGGATGACAAATTCATCGAAGAAAACAAAAACTCACTGTACTAAGGAGCCTGACTTATGTGGTATTTTGCGTGGATTCTGGGTGTATTGCTTGCCTGCGCGTTCGGCATCATCAACGCTCTCTGGTTAGAGCATTCAGAGATGATGGACAAAGACAGTGAGTAACTGGTCGACACAACTGGCCAATATGCACGCCCCGGTGGACAAGACGTTAATCAAGGTTTTGTCCCTGGTACTGGGTTTCTATCACGTTGCTATGGTGATGTGGGATCCGGCGGCGTACAGCAGCAGTATTGGTGGTTTTAACGCTTTTGTCGCCCCGTTGCTGATATGGGCCGTGTGCTCCAGCATGGTGTTCGGTGTTGGCTTTAAACCGCGCAGCTGGATTTGGCAGTTAGTGTTCAGCCCTTACATTTCACTGCCGATTTTGCTGTATCTGCTGGGTTTACGTCTCAGCTGATACAGGCATATTGTTGATGATTTATCTGAATAAGCGCTTTCTCTCTGAGTCAGCGCTTATTTTTTTAGCAATTGTCCGTGATATTTTAGTCCTGAGCCGCTAAATCTGGTTCAGGCCCTTGTACTAACCGCGATCAGATGCGTTATAGTAACCTATTGATCAAACATCGAGTGACTCGGTATACGCCCATTATGCAAGTATTTCACTGGCCCATTACCATTTATTATGAAGATACCGACGCCGGCGGCGTGGTGTACCATTCCAATTACCTCAAATTTTTTGAACGTGCCCGAACCGAAATGCTGCGCGCCATCGGCGTGTCACAGCAGGTTTTGCTGGAACAAAGGGTAGGTTTTGTTGTCCGACATGCTGAGATCGACTTTAAGCAAGGCGCACGTCTTGACGATCAACTGACCGTCGTAACCTCAATTGCTGACTTAAAAAAGGCCTCTCTGACCTTCTGTCAAGAGCTGGTCAATCCTGAAGGGCAACTATTGTGTAAAGCAATAGTTAAGGTAGCATGTATCGACAATGAGAAGATGAAACCCAAGGCGATGCCTCAATCAATTATTTTGGAGTTAACCCATAGTGACTGCTGATATTTCAATCCTCGACCTATTTTTGCAGGCCAGTTTCCTGGTGAAAGTGGTGATGCTTATCCTTTTGGGAATGTCGATTGTGTCATGGGCCATGATCATCAAACGCAGTAAGGTGCTTGCACAGGCTACCCGCAGCGCGGAAGCATTTGAAGATAAATTCTGGTCTGGCAGTGATTTGTCGGTACTGTACCAGGATGTCAAAAAGCGTCGTGATGAACTGTTCGGAACCGAAGAGATTTTCTATTCAGGTTTCACCGAATTTGCCCGCCTGCGTAAAACCAACGCAGCTCACCCTGATTATGTTATGGAAGGCACCGGCCGCGCGATGCGTGTTGCCGTTGCGCGTGAAGTGGACGAACTGGAAACCAGCTTGCCGTTTCTGGCGACGGTTGGCTCGATCAGCCCGTATATCGGCCTGTTCGGTACTGTATGGGGCATCATGCATGCATTTATCGCACTGGGCGAAGTGAAGCAGGCGACGCTGGCGATGGTTGCACCGGGTATTGCTGAGGCGTTGATCGCGACGGCAATGGGACTGTTTGCTGCGATTCCCGCGGTGATGGCCTACAACCGCCTGAGTAACAAAGTCGGCAAACTGGAACACGGTTACGCCACGTTCTCGGAAGAGTTTCACAGCATCTTGCACCGTCAGGCGATGGCAGGTAAGGAATAAGCGATGGCAGGTTATCAACCGAAAAAACGGAAGATGACGGCTGAGATTAACGTCGTGCCCTATATCGATGTGATGTTGGTACTGTTAATCATTTTTATGGTCACATCGCCTTTTATTACCCAGGGCGTCGACGTTGAACTGCCAAAAACTTCCACCGCCAAGCCGGCCTCGGAACTCGCTGGTGACAGCGATGCCAGCTTTATCATTGTTGAAATTGATAAAGACGGCAATCTTGGCCTGAGCGTGAACGATGAAGATGTGCAACGTGGTTTGTCGCTGCAGGATGTCATTGTGCGCATCAAGGCGGAACGCTCCATCAATCCGAATTCACCGGTTGCGGTCGGTGGTGATCGGGCGACGCCGTACGCGGATGTGGTCCTGGTGCTGGATGAATTGAGTCAGGCAGGTATCCCGAAAGTGGGCTTGCTGACGGATATCAAGGAATAGGCCACAGACTGCCCATGAAAGAGAACAAATCGAAAAACAACGATTTCAAGAAACCGCTGGTTGTTTCGGTTGCATTACATGCGGCATTAGTCGCGGCGCTGCTGTGGGGCACTGATTTCAATATGTCCAAACCTGAGCCGAGTGGCAACATGGTTGAAGCTGTGGTGATTGACCCAAATCTGGTCAAACAGCAGGCGCAGCAGATCCGCAACCAGCGTGAAGCGGCAGCAAAACAGGAGCAGGAGCGCCTGGACAAATTGCGCCGTGAAAGCGAACAACTGGAAAAAAGCCGCAAAGCGGAAGAAGAACGAATTCGCCAGCTGAAAGAGCAGCAAGCCAACGAAGCGAAAGCGGCCCGTGAGGCTGAAAAAGAGCGCCAGCAGAAAGAGCAGGAACGCAAAGTAGCGGCCGAAAAAGCCCGAGCTGAGCAGGAACGTGCTGCAAAAGCAGAAGCTGAGCGCAAAGCCAAAGAACAAGCTGCGGCCAAAGCCGAAGCAGAGCGTGCCGCTAAAGCGAAAGCCGCTGCTGAAGCAAAAGCCGCCGCCGAAGCGAAAGCAGAACAAGAGCGCATCGCGCGTGAGAAAGCCGCAAAAGAAGCGGAAGAAAAAGCGCGTCGTGAGCGTGAAGCTGCTGCCGCCAAAGCTGAGCAGGAACGATTAGCGAAAGAGAAAGCCGCGAAAGAGAAGGCTGCGAAAGAAGCGGCTGAAAAGGCTCGTCTGGAGAAAGAGCGGGCGGCGCGTGCCGAACGTGAGCGTAAAGAGCAGGAAGCGGCTTTGAATGATATTTTCTCCGGCCTGGAATCTGAAGCACAAAGTAACTCTGCAGCTCGCAACCGACACTTGGATGATGAAAAATCACGTTTCATCAGCATCTATAAGCAAACGGTGCAAAGAAACCTGTTGATGGAAGATTCTTATCGGGGGCGAGAGTGTGTTTTGAATATTAAACTTACTCCAGCGGGCGGAAACAAAGCCTTTGTTCGCTCTGCTTCAATTATTGAAGGGCCCTCTGGACTCTGCGCCGCGGCAAAAGCGGCAGTAGTGAAAGCGAGAGAGTTTGATTTCCCTAAGGATCCAGAGTTACAGGCTTTGTTCCGGGATTTTAATTTTAAGTTTACTCCTTAATTTAATAATGGGATTTGTATGTTTATTAAAGGGAATACACTAAGAGCCTTATCTTTGATGGTAATGTTCTTCTCCAGTTTTGCCTTCGCCAAGCTGGAAATCGTCATCACAGACGGTATTGACTCAGCGCGTCCAATCGCGATTGTCCCGTTCAAATGGGAAGGCGCCAATCGATTACCTCAGGATGTCTCGGGTGTGATTGCCTCTGACTTACAGCGCAGTGGTAAGTTCAGCCCGATTCCGACCAACAAAATGCCGCAAACCCCCTACACCGAGAGCGATGTAAAATTTGATGCCTGGAGTAGTCTGGGTGTGGACGCACTGCTGACCGGCAGCATCAGCCAAAATGCGGAAGGTAACTATGTGATTCGCTACCAGCTGGTCGATGTGGTGCGTGGCCAGCTGACCCAAGGTCAGAGCCGCGCTTTAAGCGCAGACGGTAATTTGGTGGAGTCTAAAGATCATGTTCTGCTGAACAAGGTCGCGACCGTTCCGGCGCAGCGCATGCGTGAATACGCACACCGCATCTCTGATCTGGTCTACGAAGAGCTAACCGGAGAGCGTGGAGCGTTTCTGACCCGTATTGCTTACGTGGTTGTCAACGATAAGGATGACTACCCGTACCAGCTGCGTGTGGCAGACTACGACGGCTACAACGAACGCCTAGTACTGCGTTCTAAACAGCCGCTGATGTCACCTTCCTGGTCACCGGACGGCAAGACGCTGGCGTACGTGAGTTTCCAGAACGGCCAGGCCGAAATCTTCATGATGAACATCTATACCGGTAAGCGTGAGAAACTGACTTCATACCCACGTCACAATGGTGCACCAAAATTCTCACCGGATGGTAAAACCATGGCATTGGTGTTGTCGAAAACCGGAACCCTGCAAGTGTATACTCTGGATCTGGCGACCCGTAAGCTGACTCAGGTCACGCATGGTCGTTCGAACAATACCGAACCATTTTGGAATCCGAATGGTCAGTCATTGATATTTACTTCGGATCGGGGTGGTAAACCACAGATTTATCAAGTAAATTTGGCTGATGGTTCGACAAAACGTCTGACTTGGCAAGGTAGTCAAAACTTGGGTGGTCAAATTACACCGGATGGTCGATTCCTGGTTATGGTGAATCGCAGCAATTCCGGTTTCAATTTGGCAAAACAAGATCTTGAGACCGGTTCGGTACAAATTCTGACCAAGACGCTGTTGGATGAATCGCCAAGCATTGCACCGAATGGTGGCATGGTCGTTTACAGTTCTATCTATAACAAAACAAACGTATTGTCGATGGTTTCAATAGATGGACGATTTAAAGCTAGATTACCGGCAACAAACGGGCGCGTAAGAGCTCCTGCTTGGTCTCCGTTTTTATAGCAACTAACTATTACATAGTAAGGAAAATAAGATGCAACTTAACAAAGTTCTTAAAGGGCTACTGATTGCGCTACCTGTTCTAGCAGTGACTGCATGTAGTTCAAGCGACGAAGCAACAGGCGCCGCTGGTTCTGAAACCAACCAAACTACATCAGGTTCAGCAAACAACATGGACACCACGGTTGTTTCGCCAATGGATGAGAATGCACAACTTTCTGAGCAAGAGCTGAAAGAACAGGCTCTGCGTGAAACTCAAACTATTTACTTCGCATTCGACAACGCAACTATCGCGAGCGACTACGAAGACATGCTGGCTGCACACGCAGCATACCTGAGCAAAAACCCAGGCATGAAGGTGACTATCGAAGGTCACGCTGATGAACGTGGTACGCCAGAGTACAACATCGCACTGGGCGAGCGTCGTGCACAAGCCGTATCTAAATACCTGCAGGCGCTGGGTGTTCAGGCTGAGCAAATCTCTATCGTAAGCTACGGTGAAGAGAAGCCACTACTTCTTGGCCAGAGCGAAGAAGTATACTCTAAGAACCGCCGTGCAGTTCTAGTGTACTAATAATCGAGGATGAACCTCATGTTCAGTAACTTAAAGCGCGTATTCACGCTTACGTTACTGGCAAGTGCAGCGAGCGCTTCGTTCGCTGCACCAGCTCCAGTATCGGACCTTAGTAACAGTAGCCAACTTTCCTCCACTCGTTCGGCTTCGTCCGAAAGCGATGTGCAACGGTTAGAGCGCCTGCTGGATAACCGCAATCGTGTTCAGTTGCAAATGCAAAAGCAATTGGACGATATGTCCCTGGAAATGAACAATTTACGCGGTCAAATCGAACGTAATAACTACGATATGCAGCAGATGCAACAGCGCCAGCGTGAACTGTTTGTTGAGCTCGACAAAGTTCGTAGTGAAATCAAATCCCGACCAGCGCCTGCTGCCGCCGCTAACAGCGCGCAACAGGAACTTGTGGATGGTACGTTCAGCAGCGATGCGGATGAACAGGCCGCTTATCAGAACGCCGTCGATTTGATTTTGAAAAAGCGTGATTATGCTGGCGCAATTGCCGCGTTTAAAAAATTTCAGAGCGACTACCCTGACTCCTCATTTGCGCCTAATACGCACTATTGGTTGGGACAACTTTACTTTGCCAAGAAGCAAGACACCGACGCCGCGAAGAGCTTTGGCGCTGTGCTAGCCTACAAAGACTCAAACAAACGTGCGGATGCGATGGTGAAGCTGGGCGATATCGCCAAACGTAATAATAATGCAGAGCAGGCAAACAAATATTACCAGCAAGTTGTGGATGAATATCCCGACAGCGCTTCGGCCAGCCTGGCCAAAGAAAATCTTAAGTGATGCTGATTTGTTGATTCTGCGAAGGCCGCGTATGCGGCCTTTTTGTTATCTGAATATTGTGAATTATTGATTGCCTGAATTGCCAACCCAGGCCGGAATCACTTTTGCCTATCGCTGAGGTTACGGTGTACAATGCGCGGATTAAAGGAAGTTGCGTAGAGCAGAGCAATGAGTCATATACTGGATAAGATTGATACGGTTTACCCGTTCCCACCAAAACCGATCCCGTTAACAGATCAAGAAAAACAGACCTATATCGCGAGCATCAAACAGCTGCTGCAAGAAAAAGACGCTGTGCTGATTGCCCACTATTACACGGACCCTGAAATTCAGGCTCTGGCGGAAGAGACTGGCGGCTTCGTCGGTGATTCTCTGGAAATGGCTAAGTTCGGTAACCGCCACCCGGCCAGCACACTGATTATTGCCGGTGTGCGTTTTATGGGTGAGTCGGCAAAAATCCTGACTCCGGAAAAACGGATCCTGATGCCGACGCTTGATGCCGAGTGTTCACTGGATCTGGGTTGCCCGGCGGACAAGTTTACCGAGTTCTGTGATGCGCACCCTGACCATACCGTTGTGGTTTATGCCAACACCTCAGCCGCAGTGAAAGCGCGTGCGGACTGGGTTGTTACCTCGAGCATCGCCCTGGAAATCGTTGAGCATCTTGATGGCGAAGATAAAAAAATTATCTGGGGCCCGGATCGTCACCTGGGTTCTTACATCGCTGATAAAACCGGTGCTGACATGCTGTTGTGGCAGGGTGAGTGCGTGGTGCACGATGAGTTCTCCGCTGACGCGCTGAAAAAAATGAAAGCGCTCTATCCGGATGCGGCAATTCTGGTTCACCCTGAGTCACCATCCAGTGTGGTCGAACTGGCCGACGCGGTTGGTTCAACCAGCCAGTTGATCAAGGCGGCCAAATCACTGCCACAGCAAAAAATGATCGTTGCTACCGATAAAGGCATCTTCTTCAAGATGCAGCAAATGGTGCCGGAAAAAGAGCTGATTGAAGCCCCAACCGCCGGTGCCGGCGCGACGTGCCGCAGCTGTGCGCATTGCCCCTGGATGGCGATGAACGGCCTGAAAGCGATTGAGAAAGCACTGCGTGATGGCGGCGAAGAGCACGAAATCTTTGTTGATGAAGCGCTGCGAGTGAAATCGCTGATCCCGCTGAACCGCATGCTCGATTTTGCTGAGCAGCTCAACATGCAAGTCAAAGGCAACGCCTGATTTGATTTGTTATCGCCGTGACACAATCTGGCGCGGCATCTGACCGTCAGACGGCAAACATTATCTAGACAGCAAACATTATAAAGCCCGCTTTTGTTGAAGCGGGCTTTTTCTATGATGCGCAGTCCTAAAGCAAAAACGCAAAATAGCCTGATAGGCCGGAGCTTACATTTGTTCTGCCAGCGCCACGCCACGCTGGGTCAGGCCGCACAGCATGACCGGAATGGCGTGGTAAATTTCTTCGAATTGGTCGAGACCTTCCAGACCTTGCTCAGACAAGGTCGCCAGCGAGGTTTCCGGATCGAACAGCATGCTCAGTGACAGCAGGACTCCACCCAGCAGCGCGTTGTCCTGGCTCTCTTGTGGCATCAGCACTTCCCAGTCGTCACGGGTTAATTGCCAGCCTTGCAGAACGCCTTCACACAAATCACGTGCAGCCTGATTCACAATCTCAGCTTCGTCCAGCTCACAGCCTTCCGGCCAGGCCCAGCTGCCTTCCAGCAGTGCTGCGCGATACAGATTCCACATATCGATGATAGTTTGAAAATAGCTTTCCATCAGTTCAGCATCTTTGAACGGTGCGACCTCTTCGCCGCCCCACAAAAATGGCAACCACTCTTCCGGTGGCAGAATATTCGGCGCGGAGGCCATTGCGGTGACAAAACCACGGGTTTTCGCTTCGCCCAGCAGGCGGCCTTCAAGTTCAGGTAAGGAAAGAATGTCGTTTAAGGTCAAAATAGAGTTCCATGCTTATCTGGTGGAAATAAAGCGCCCATATTAACCTTAAACCACCGCTTAACGCGAGTGAGTTTGGCCTTGCGGCGACGAACGGCAGGACAAGTAAGCACTGCTTTAGTCACGAATTCAGATCCAGCCTGGTATAACTGAGGCAGTTTTTCACTATACTGGTTGCAGGATGCCAGCCTCAAACGGAAATAATTCAAACAGTTATGCAAATTCACTCCTCACTCAAACGCAAAAGTATGATAGCGCTGGCGGTGTACCTGTTTCTCTTTCTGGTCACCGCCGGCTCGGTAACGTATTGGGTTGTGGAAGCGCCGCTGCGCCAACAGGCGCAACAAAATTTTGATTTACGAACCCAGATGCTGGCGACGGAGATTCGCCAGCCACTCGAGAGCTCGCTCGGTGTACTGCAGAGTATTGTTAGTATTGGCCAGAGCGGGCGGGATCAAAGTGAGCAGGGACGTATGCTGCGCTCTCTGTTTGAAGTGCTGGACGGGGTTGTGATTAGCGGTGGAATCTGGCCAAAAGCGGGCACTGTTTCTACCAATAAGGAATTTGCCAGCCTGTTTTTTAACAAAGCGGCGGACGGCCAGGTCGATCAGCTCATTTCCTGGAATAACCCCGCCGCTGGCGGTTATAGCGGGGAAGACTGGTATTTGTCCGCAGTCGATAAACGTCCCGGCAAGGTTGTTTGGTCACCAGTCTATGTCGACTCTTACACCCAGGTGCCGATGATCACCGCTTCCATGCCTTATTACGTACAGGGCGAATCTGCCGGAGTCGCAACGGTTGATATTTCCCTGGAAGGCTTTACGGATTTCATCAAAGCGCAGACAGAAGAGTATGGTCTGGGAGTCAGGCTGCGCGATGCGATGGGCTCGATTATCACCGAGCATAATTTTCGCTTACGTGAAGATGCTTATATTACCCACTACCCATTCAGTGAATATGATTGGCATCTCGATGTGGTCAATGCCGATAGATTAATTAAGGATCAAGTGTTTGAACTGGTCACCCGGGTAGAGCAGGGGCTGATCCCGCTGTTGTTGTTGTGCGTCATGCTGGGCTATTACCTGATCAATCGCTACCTGATTAACCCGGTGGTGGTGATTGCGCGCCAGGTCGATGAATCCCGCGAGGGGGGAATCATAGAGGTGAACTACAACAGTCAGGACGAGATTCGCTATCTGATCGATACATTTAACCAGAAAACCGTGTATCTCGAGGCAGAGCGAATCAAGGCCCAGGCTTCAACGCAGGCGAAAAGTGCCTTTTTCGCCACGCTCTCTCATGAAATCCGTACACCAATGAACGGAGTACTGGGCACCGCACAGATCCTGCTAAAAGGCGATCTGCAACCTCGCCAGCGCCAGCAAATGAAAAGCTTGTATGAATCAGGCGAGCACATGATGACGCTGCTGAACGAAATTCTGGATTTCTCAAAAATCGAGCAGGGGCGCCTCGAGCTCGATTACAGCGCGTTTTCACTGGAATCGATCATAGGCAGTATCACCAGTGTTTATTCAACCCTGTGCAACGAAAAAGGGCTACAGTTCAAAGTCTATAACAATATAGAAGACAATCGCTGGTATTACTCGGATAAAGCCCGCCTGCGCCAGATTCTGTTTAACCTCCTCAACAATGCCGTGAAATTTACCCATCGCGGCCTGGTTGAAGTGACGTTTACTGAAGAGCAGCAACATGAACAGCTCTATCTGAGTATGCAAATTCGTGACACCGGGATCGGGATTGCCAAAGAGGCGCAGGACAAAATCTTCAAGCCGTTTGAACAGGAAGAGTCTTCCACCACCCGGCGCTTTGGCGGCACCGGACTTGGCCTGGCCATCGTTAAACAAATCGCCGAGGTATTGGGAGGCAGCGTCAGCGTTATCAGCGAAGTCGGCATCGGCAGTAATTTTATCGTCCGGGTCGCCGTGGATAAGGCAGAGCCTCAAGTCGCGGCAGATAAGCCCTCACGCCATATTCACTGCACCGGGTTGAGCGTGCTGATCGTTGAAGACAACCGCACCAACAGCATCATTCTCGAAGCCTTTATGAAGAACAAAGGTTTCGACTGCACCTGTGTGGATAATGGCGCTCTGGCGATCAAAGCGGTGCAGGAGCGCTGCTTCGATTTGGTGTTAATGGATAACCATATGCCGGTCAAAGATGGCATTTCCGCCATTGATGGTATCCGGCGTCTTAATGTCCGACAGTCTGGTGTGCTCATCTTTGGTTGCACCGCTGATGTGTTTCGTGAAACCCGTGAGCAGATGCTTAATGCCGGTGCGGATGCCATTATCGCTAAGCCTATCGATGAGAACGAGCTGGATGATGCGCTGTACCGATTCACCAACAAACTGTATCAGTTCCGCTCTGGTGCCAGTTTACCGACCTTCTCTGGGAACACTGAAGAGCTGCTGGTTCAGCTCTATATTGCGCTGGATAACCGTTCGACCGAAGCAGCCGTCAGCATACTGCACAACTTGCAGCAGTCACTGGAACTGCCTGACAATCATTCTCTGTCGCAGAGTATACAGTCTTTGCTTTCTCACCTGTGTCGGAAACGCCTGCCTCCAGCCAAAGAACTGGACGTTCTTACCGTACTACTGACGGATTTTTGTAATTAAATTACATAACCGGCATTTAGATAAACGATTGCTTGTTAAACGCTTGTAAAATCAGCGTTAGATGCTACTTCGTGCTTTCTTTTTGGTAGTTTATTTACCATTCGAATTTAAAAACGGAACCTAAAACTATTATTGTTGTGATTTAATAGCGCCATAAACTGGTATTAAAACAATATCCAGTAATATGTTTTACAAAAGTCGCAATTTTATAGTTTTATGTTTTATTTGAGGATGTAAATGAAAGCACGTGGTCCTTTTTGTATCAGGCACGCGGCGGCGGACACTTTCGCTATGGTGGTGTTTTGCTTTGTAGCCGGCATGATCATCGAAATTTTTGTTTCCGGGATGAGTTTTGAGCAATCCCTGGCTTCACGCACCTTATCCATTCCGGTCAATATCGCGATTGCATGGCCCTATGGTGTGTTTCGCGACTTTTTCCTGCGTCAGGGGAGAAGGCTGTCTGAGGGTAGCGTTATGAAGAATATCGCGGACCTGGTGGCTTACGTGCTGTTTCAGTCCCCGGTATATGCCGCGATTCTTTATACAGTGGGCGCATCGACTGACCAAATCATCACGGCGGTGGCGAGTAACGCTGCGATTTCCTGCGGCATGGGTGTGTTGTACGGCCATTTCCTCGATCTATGCCGCCGCTGGTTTCGCGTGCCTGGCTACTATCAGAGTGTGTAATCGTCGTTTAATTGCACGAATAAGACAATTAGTAGACAAACAAACCACTAGGGGCGATTTTTTTTAGTTTTGCACTTGACCATTCCCAGCATAATCATTAAATTAGCGCCTCGTTAGCCGATGAGGTTAACGCACCGGTGAGTTGTCCGAGTGGCTGAAGGAGCACGCCTGGAAAGTGTGTATACGGCAACGTATCGAGAGTTCGAATCTCTCACTCACCGCCAATTTCTGCAAGCCCTTGTAGCGTAAGGAATCCTTATGTTACAGGGGCTTAGTTGTTTCTGGCGTGGCTACCTAGTGGTACAAAGGGTAGGTACAAATGGGCATCATCACCTCACAAACATCCTAGAACTGGGGTCCACTTCTTCAGAAGGGGCGTTCCGAAAGAGTTACGGGACACCATAGGTAAGATCGAGTTCAAAACATCACTACGCACCAAGAACCTCAAAGATGCCAAGCGTCTGTTTCCCGCTTATCTTGAAGAAGCTCAAAAGCAGATTGAGTTAGCTAAGCTGAAGCTGTTAGGCTCGTCTGATATCGAGCTGAATGCTATCGAATGTGCGATTATCGCTGAGCGATGGTATGAGCACGTTAAGGCCGATTTAGACGCTACAGGGGCCTATAGGGACGTCCTCAAGCTCACCCGTGACACTGACGGTAGTATTCACGAATTTGGTCTCTCTGATACCCTTCCACTAAGTGGTTATGAGATTGAGACCGCTACTAATAGCCAGCTTCAAGAGCTAGCGGAACACTTGAAAGAATTCATGCTGGAACAGCTCGACCGTGAAGGGTTGGTTGTCTCTATACTTAGTGATTCATTCCGGCGGTTGGCTGTTGCCTTCTACCACTACGTGCATCGCCTAGAAGCTTTATGCCGAGCACGTCACAAGCGGGACTTTGGTTATAACCCGATTTCTACGTCTATCGCGGGGAATCCTTTGTCTGTGTCCTCTCCAACGGTGAAACAAGTCTCTACAAGCCCTAGAGGTGCACAGAACCCTATATCAAAAGTGTTCGCGCGCTATGTGGAGTCTGCAACGCTTAGAGGAAAGGCCCCTCAGTCTCTCTCTGAGTACGGGCTTCAGATCGACCGCCTTATTGAGGTCATTGGGGATATCGATGTTACTGTAGTGGCATAGTGAATTTGGCCACCTGATTAGAGGTGTTAAGATACACCTCATAGAATGACAGGTGAAACTATGACTAAGCGAATCAGACGTACTTTCAGTGCGGAATTTAGACTCGAAGCAGCGCAACTTGTTCTCGACCAAAACTACACCGTTGTTGAAGCCGCAAAAGCCATGGGTGTGGGTAAATCGACAATGGATAAGTGGGTAAGGCAGCTCAAGCAAGAAAGAATGGGAGTAGCACCTCAAGCCTCACCAATGACACCAGAGCAGATTGAGATACGAGAGCTGAAGAAGAAACTTGCACGCCTTGAAGAGCACAATGAAATATTAAAAAAGGCTACAGCTCTCTTGATGTCGGATTCACTGAACAACTCGCGATAATCGAGAAACTCAGGCAGAGCTTTAATATAACCACCTTGTGTCATGTGTTCAGTGTCCACCGCAGCAGTTACAAATACTGGCGTTGTCGCCCTAAGCGTGTTTCTCCAGAGTTGGTGAAGCTAAAAAGTCTTATTAAAGAAGTTCATACAGCAAGCAACGGCTCTGCGGGTGCGAGAAGCATTGCCGACATGGTGACAGCTCAAGGTATAAAACTGACACGTTATCGAGCTTCTAAGATAATGAAATTATTAGGGCTGGTAAGCTGTCAAACACCGAAGCACCGATATCGAAAGGCATCACAAGAGCACGTAGAGATCCCCAACTATCTGTCTCGACAATTTGCCGTTACCGCTCCCAACCAAATCTGGGTAGGTGATGTGACGTATGTTTGGACGGGACAGCGCTGGATGTATCTTGCTGTTGTCATCGACCTGTTCGCGAGAAAGCCAATTGGTTGGGCGGTGTCAGTCTCGCCTGATAGCAAGTTGACAGGAAAGGCACTCTCTATGGCGTTTGAATCACGAGGTAAGCCCAAAGGCGTGATGTTCCACAGCGACCAAGGAAGTCATTACACCAGTCGTTCTTATCGGCAACTGTTGTGGCGTTATCAAATCAAGCAAAGCTTATCTAGGCGAGGTAATTGCTGGGACAACAGTCCGATGGAACGGTTCTTCAGAAGCTTAAAGACAGAATGGATACCCGTGTCGGGTTATCGGAGTTTTAGCGAAGCGAGAGAACATATAACTCGATACATCTCGGGCTACTACAGCCAACTCAGGCTACATCAATATAATGGTGGTCTAACACCCAATGAGTCTGAACGACTGTATTGGGAAAACTCTAAAACCGTGGCCAATTTTAGTTGACCACTACAGTATATACTTATTAGTATTTTCAGAACGAGGTCAGACCGGCTATGAAAATTGGAAAGTTAGTACAGACACTTCTACCCAAGGTGCTGGAGTATTGCGAGCAAAAAAATCACAATGAGTTCGAGCGTCTTTGCGATGCTGATTATTCCAAGCGCAATTTTAACCTTAACTTTCCTTTTTTGAATCCAATTAGCAGTCTTCCTTCGGATTTATCCAAGCGATACTGGACCCAAGTTTACTTGGTGCGTGGGCAAACTGTTCGTGCATGCAATCACTGGTTTGAAAAAGACGCGGTTTACTTTGCTAAGTACTTAAAACGGATCGGCATCGACTATGACCCATCTCCGTTGGAGAGTGAGTTACTCGAATCCAAAACAACCCCCTCGCGCAAGCTATCAGCACCAACTGCCAGAGCCAATAGCCGCTACCGTGGTAATGCGATAGGTAATGCTCAAAACCTAATAGTACGAAATATCCTTAGTAACCTTGGAACAGAGCAGTTTTCTGAAGAGGATTGGCAGGCAACCAAAGCCTACTTCAACCATCAATGTGCTTATTGTGGAGAGTCAAAGGAACTGGTGATTGAGCACGCAATTCCTATTAATAAGGTTTACCTAGGAGAGCATCGACTCGGAAATCTGGTACCGAGCTGTAGAGAATGTAATAGCGCAAAAGCAAGTAAAGATTTTCGTGAGTTTCTAGAAGGGCGGGATGACAAGATTGCGGTGATTGAATCTTATATGGACGAGAAAAACTACGTACCTCTAGAGAACAATGAGCAGGTGTCACTGATTCTCGAAATGGCATACCGTGAGGTTGGCACTGTGGCTGAGCGGTATATTACAATAATCAACGAGCTGTTTGTTAGTAACGATGATTCTTGCTGTTCATAGTTACACTTCACTATCGTGCTCGATGCTTTACTAGATTTATGCTATAGTCCTCGCAAAGTTAAAGTTGATTTTGGTAGTTAAAGTGAAAATCGTAGGTGTTGACCTATTTTGTGGTGCTGGTGGCCTGACCCATGGCTTACAAAAGGCAGGGATTGATGTAAAAGCTGGGTTTGATATTGAGGCGAACTGCAAATTTCCGTATGAGCACAACAACAGTGCTGAGTTTGTTCTAAAAAGTGTAGCGGATGTTACAGCCGAAGACATTAAGTCAAGATTTGACGATAGTGCATACTCGTTACTTGCTGGCTGTGCACCTTGCCAACCTTTCTCTAAGTACACTCAAGCGAAACCTAAAGAACAAGATGAGAGATGGGGGCTACTTTATCAGTTCGCTCGCCTAGTTAAAGAATCACAACCTGACTTCATTACTATGGAAAATGTTCCTGATTTGAATAAGCATAAAGTCTACACTGACTTTAAAGAAGGCCTAAAATCAGAAGGTTACTTCGTTGATGAGAGAGTTGTTTTTTGTCCGGACTATGGGATGGCACAGACTAGAAGTAGGCTCGTTTTATTAGCTTCCCGTCTTGGAAAAATTGAATTAATAAAACCAACTCACGATAAAAGCAAATACATAACGGTCAAAGATGTTATAGGACATCTGCCAAGAATTAAGGCGGGTAGTGTTAGCAAGCATGATCCATTGCATCGCTCAAGTAGTTTGTCTGAGTTGAATCTGAAGCGAATAAAAGCATCAAAACCAGGAGGCACGTGGCGAGATTGGCCTGAGGAACTACGGGCTAAATGCCATACGAAAGCTAGTGGAAAAGGCTATGCTAGTGTTTATGGTCGCATGACATGGGATGAGCCTAGTCCAACTATCACGACTCAATGCTTTGGTTTTGGGAATGGTCGTTTTGGGCACCCAACTCAAGCCCGAGCAATTTCATTGCGGGAAGCCGCAATTTTACAGTCGTTTCCTGATGACTATGAGTTCGTTGAGCCAGATGGCGAATATGCGATAAAAAACCTTGGTAAAATGATTGGAAACGCAGTACCTGTGCGTCTTGGTGAAATAGTCGGTACTTCCCTACAGAATCATATCAACCAGCAACCCAATCAGTAGTTTTTACTTTAAGGCTCGATAGTATTGATTTGCACATGTTAGAGTGAAAAATGTACAGTTAACTTATTGATGTGAAGCAACTTTAGCGTTTAAGTAACTCCTCATAACTGAGTGTTCAATGCTATAATCATAGGCTGCTTTCTCTATCAGCAATAAGTAGCTATGACACAAACCATCAAATATTCAGTCACTCCAGAACCAGGCCAACTGGTTGAAGTTAGAAAACGACAATGGATTGTCGCTGATGTGAACTCCTCACAACTCCCAACCTCATTTCATAAAAAGCAAAATTATGTAAAGTTATCCTCTATTGATGAAGATGGCTTAGGCGAAGAACTTGAAGTGATCTGGGAGATTGAGCCCGGCGCTCACATTATCGAAAAATCAGGCCTGCCAGAAATAACTGGTTTTGATGATGCAAGCAAGCTGGATGCATTTCTAGATGCTGTACGTTGGGGGGCTGCTACCAATGCAGATAGAAACTTCTTACAAGCCCCTTTTCGCAGCGGTGTGAGCATTGAGAACTTTCAGCTTGATCCTTTAGTTAGAGCTATCAACATGGCTCGTGTCAATCTCCTTATTGCAGATGACGTTGGTTTGGGTAAAACCATAGAGGCAGGTTTAGTCATTCAGGAAATGCTATTACGGCATCGTGCTCGAACTGTATTTATTATTTGTCCCGCGTCGCTACAGTTAAAGTGGCAAGATGAGATGCAAGAAAAGTTCGGGCTAGAGTTTAAAGTTGTTAATACTGATTATGTAAAGCTGCTTCGCCGTGAAAGAGGTATTCACGCAAACCCTTGGACGTCGTTTCCTCGACTTATCGCTTCTCAAGACTGGATCAAAAGTGGTGAAGGTTTAAGACTACTCCGAGAAATTATGCCTGCGAAAGCAGAGTACCCTCGTAAGTTTGATATGTTGGTCATTGATGAAGCGCATAATGCCGCTCCTTCTGGTTCAGCCAATTACGCAGTTGCAAGTCAGCGCACAAAAATTATTCGAGAAATCTCGCCACACTTTCAGCACAAGTTGTTTTTAACGGCGACACCCCACAATGGCTACACTGAGTCATTTACATCGCTGTTAGAAATCCTTGATGACCAGCGTTTCTCTCGTAATATCTTACCGAACGAGAAACAACTCCAGAAAGTCATGATTAGGCGTTTGAAAACCGATCTTGTCGATGAAAATGGAGAGGCTCTTTATCCGAAGAGAAAGTTGCAAGCTTTGGAGGTTAATTTCACTGAGCTTGAGCGCAGCATGCATAAAAAGCTTGATCAGTATGCGCAAAGTCGTGAGTTATCAAACGCTGATGCAAAAAATGCGATGGCAACAAAGTTTGTTAACGGTTTACTTAAGAAAAGACTCTTCTCTTCACCCGCGTCTTTTGCATCAACGCTAGAAAAACATATCAACACTTTAAACAAGGCCTCTGAGTCAACACAAACGACAGTTATTGAAGAGCGTATCCTTCGCAAAGCGATGCTTAAAGCTGACGAAGATTACGCAAATGATCAAGATATTGAATTGGCACAAGAAGAAGCTATCGAGGAGGCAAGCAGTCGAACGGTACCACTGAGTCAGCAAGAGCGCATTTTAATAAATGAATTGCGGAGTTGGGCTCAAGTAGCACAACACCAGTCAGATTCAAAAGCTGATGCTATTTGTAGTTGGATTAATCGCAATTTAAAAGATGGTAAAAATTGGAATAATCAGCGTGTTATCCTTTTTACAGAGTATCGAACAACTCAACAATGGTTGGAAAAAATTCTTACTGAAAAAGGGTTGGCTGGTAAACGCCTGGCTATCATCAATGGAGGTATGGATCATGAAGAGCGTGAGGGTGTTAAAGCTGCTTTTCAAACCCATCCAGAGCAATCTGACGTTAGAATATTATTAGCTACAGACGCAGCTTCCGAAGGTATTGATTTACAGAATCATTGTAATTGTCTAATACACTTAGAAATTCCATACAATCCAAATGTAATGGAGCAGCGGAATGGCCGTATCGACCGACATGGCCAAAAAGCAAAGGAAATTCTAATTTGGCACCCTGTTGATGCTGGCTCAGCAACTGATAGTGACACTGTTGGTGGCCATAAAGATGACATCATCAGAGCACTTATCAAGCTAGAGTCGATGCGTGAAGATATGGGGAGTGTAAACCCGGTCATCGCTCCTCAAATGGCGGGATTAATTGAAGGTCGAGCCACTGAGCTCAATACACTACAAGCTGAAGCCAAAATGGCCAAAGCGAGAAAGGCGGTCAGAGCAGAGAGGGACTTACAAGAAAAGATAAAGCGTCTACACCAGCAACTTATCTCGACTCAAGAAGATTTTCACTTAACACCTGATCATGTATTAGCTGCTGTTCAGACAGCCTTGGAAGTTGCTCAGAAACCACAACTAAAACCAACAACTCTGGCAGATACACCTGAAGGTAGTGTGTACATAATGCCAGAGTTTACAGGCTCTTGGGCGCCTTGCAACAAAGGTCTACGCCACCCATTTACCAAACAGATTAGGCCAATAACGTTTGATCATAACGTTGCTAAAGGGAGAGATGATGTAGTGCTTGTGCACTTAAATCATCGTTTAGTACAAATGTGCTTACGACTACTACGCAGTAAAATTTGGGAGAAGGACGATAAGCTCCACCGAGTTACAGTAAGAAGTGTTACTTCATCAGAACTGCAAAGTGTGGTTGCGATTGTTGCATCAAGGCTAGTTGTAGTTGGTGGGACACATAACCGCCTACATGAAGAAATTACCTATGCTGGTGGTTATCTCAAAGACAGTGGATATAGTCGAGAGCGAGGTGTGAATCAAATAAACACATGGCTTGAGCTATCAACACCAGCATCTGTCTCTCAGCAAACAAAAGATGCGCTAAAAACCAGATTTACGAATCAAGCCCAATCAATTCATCAGTCTGTAGAAGCAAGATCAAAAGAGCGCCTTACCAACTTGGAAAGTACTCTAGATCGACTCAAACAGAAAGAGATAGACGATATTACTACCGTGCTTGATGAGTTAGATCATTCAATTGGTGAACAGCTATCACTCGAAGGTGTTCTTCACGAACAGTTGAGCTTATTTGGAGAAGATGAGAGGACTGAAGTGAGAAAAGACAGAGCAGCAATTGAAGCAAGGCAGCAGCGAATCGAGTCGGACAAAAAGGCAGAGACCGAAGCAATCGAGAAACGCTACGCAAACTACATCGACCGTACATTCCCCGTAGCGGTAATTTTCCTGGTACCAGATAACCTATGTGAGGCGAACTGATGGCATTTTCCACAAATCAACATGCTGACTGGCTGTCACTCATTGAAGTATCTGGCCCGTTTCTGGCTGAGCCTATTCTAAACCAAGCATTTCCACAGGGACTTGAAAAACTAGACTCAGTAAAGAAGAGACAGTTTCGTCAAACTTACGATGAATGGCGAGAAGTCATTGATAGTGATGCACTAGAAGATTTAAAAATCAAAGACAAGATTCATCAGCAATGGACCAACTGGGTTTTAAAATTTGGATTGGAGTTAGACGAGGATGAAGATGGGGATGTACTTAAAGATCAATCTAAGATGCATGCCTCAATTGAAGTTACTATTCCGGGACATCAAGTAACGATAAAACCAGATTATGTGGTCATTGCTAGCGACGAAACCAAACCTTATATGTTGATACAATTCTATCCGGCAGGTACGGCTCTGAGTGAAGTATTTCCGGGGGACAGCTGGTCTACAACGCCAGCGGAACGCATGGCACATTTATGTCGAGGTATTGGAACTAGACTGGGGCTGATCACAAATGGAGAACAATGGATGTTCATTGATGCTCCTGTTGGTGGAATAACGACCTATGCCAGCTGGTATGCTCGTCTATGGGGACTTGAACCTATAACGTTAAAAGCATTCTATAGCCTGTTTAACATAGGAGTTGTATTTAACGGCTTTGATGAAGCTAAAACTCTTCCTGAGCTAATTGATGAATCATTGCAGCATCAAGATGATGTCACCCAAACACTTGGCGTTCAAGTAAGTCGAGCGGTTGAAGTGCTTATTCAGTCGATTGACCGCATTAACTATGATCACAATGGAGAACTGCTGGAGGGCGTTGAGCCGGAAGAGTTATACGAGGCCGGTTTAACATTAATGATGCGCTTGGTATTTTTACTTTGTGCGGAAGAACGTGGCCTATTGCTCTTAGGTGATCAAGCCTATGAAGCTAATTATGCAATATCGACACTGCGAGCTAAGTTAAGAGAAGATGCGAGTCTACATGGTGATGAAGTGCTCTCTTATCGTAAAAATGCATGGGCGCGTTTACTAGCTATCTTCCGATCTGTTTACTCTGGTGTTGAACATGAAAATATGCGAATGCCCGCATTGGGCGGCTCGCTTTTTGATCCCGATAGGTTCCCTTTCTTAGAAGGCAGGAAAAAAGGTAGCAAATGGCTTGAAGATGACGCAAAACCACTACCAATTGATAACCGTACTGTCTTATTGTTCCTTGATGCAATTCAACTGTATCAAGGTAGAACGCTGTCTTATCGAGCGCTAGATGTAGAACAAATTGGTTATGTCTATGAAGGTTTGTTGGAGCAGACGGTAAAGCGTGCTCCTGATGTTACTTTGGAGTTATCTGGTAGCAAAAGCTGCAAAAAGCCTTGGGTTCTGCTAGGGGAGTTGGCCTCAGCAGCTCTTGATGGTTTGCCTACATTGAAGAGTCTTCTCAAAGAACGCACTGGCAGTTCTCCATCTCGAATCACGAATGATTTGAATAAAGAAGTGACCGACGCAGATGTCGATAAGCTTTTGGTAGCTTGCTATAACGACATGGAACTGTGTCAGCGCATTAAGCCTTATTATCACTTTTTAAGGTTTGATGCTTGGGGTAACCCTTTGCTTTACCCCAAAGGTGCTTTTATGCTCACAACAGGTACTGATAGACGAGAAACAGGTTCTCACTATACGCCTAAATCGTTAACCGAATCCATAGTGACCGAAACGCTTGAGCCCGTTGTATATACTGGGCCTGCTGAAGGTAAACCTCGCGAAGAGTGGCAGCTTAAGTCACCAGAAGAACTACTTGATCTAAAAATTTGTGACCCAGCAATGGGCTCTGGTGCATTTCTTGTTCAAGTGTGTCGATGGCTGGCTGAACGAGTGTGTGAATCATGGTTAATAGCCGAGCAAACAGGTGTTTTTGTCACAGTGAAGGGAGCAACGACTCACGATGAAACTATGGAGTTGTTGCCTATTGATGCTGAAGAGCGTTTGATTGTCGCTAGGCGGTTAATCTCAGAACGTTGCCTCTATGGTGTTGATATCAACCCGCTAGCGGTTGAACTAGCAAAACTATCAATTTGGCTTGTTACTTTATCTAAGGATCGACCTTTTGGATTTTTAGATCACAATCTAAAGTCAGGTGATAGTTTACTAGGTATACATGACCTAGATCAGCTCTGCTTCTTAAATTTAAATCCGTCTCAAGCTAAAAAATCACAGTTGGTAGAGCTACCTATTGCAGAGCAAGTAAAAAAGCGGGTAACAGATGCTGCAGAACTGAGAAAACAAATTGCAGTTCATGATATCAATAGAGTGTCTGATATAGCGGAAATGGAACTCACGGCTGATCAGGTTAAAGAAGCAATAGCGTTTCCAAAGTTAGTAGCAGATGCCTTGGTTGGTATGACATTAAAGTCTGGTGGAAAGTTAGCTGACACTTCCGTTCTTGCAGCTTTGTTACCGCAATCCATAGCTGGTGATTTAGAGTGTACTCATGACTTGAAGTCTGCAGCCTTAGATGGATTGTCTGCTGACCTAACAGACAGGAAAAAAGCAAGAATGGCCTTTCATTGGTGTTTAGAGTTTCCAGAGGTATTCAGTACCGAAAGATGTGGCTTTGACGCAATTGTCGGAAATCCTCCTTTCCTTGGTGGTCAAAAAATAACGGGATTCATGGGTACATGTTATCGCGATTATTTAGTTGAATGTTTAGCTGATGGTAAAAGAGGTTCTGCAGACCTAGTTGCCTACTTTTTCTTACAGGCTTATAAGCTACTAGCTCCCAATAAAACAATGGGACTGATTGCAGTTAATACCATTGCGGAAGGAAATACGAGAGACATATCACTATCTCAAATGTTGGCAATAGGTGCTAGCATTTATCAGGCTGTACCCAGCGAAGTTTGGCCCGGTAATGCAAGTGTAGTTACTAGCCGAGTGCATTTATACAAAGGGAGCTGGACTGGAGAAAAAACCATAAATGGTCAGAAAGTTGATTATATATCTCCAAGTTTAAGTCATAGAGATAACTGGTCCCCTGCAAAAATAAACTCAAATAAAAAAATGGTTTACCAAGGTAGTATCCTCCTTGGGGATGGTTTTTTGGTTGACTCAGACACAACAGAAAAGTGGGTGAAGCAGCAGCCTGAAACTAAAAATGTGATTTTTGACTTTTTAATTGGTAGAGAAGTAAACCAGAGTTCTACGCACTCTCCTGAAAGGAAGGTTATTTCCTTTTTTGATTGGGAGATAGAAGAAGCTGAAAAATATGAATTGCCATTTGTGCATTTAGAGGAAAATGTAAAGCAAGAGAGGTTATCTGGTAAAGATAAAGGAGCTCAGGAATATTGGTGGAGACATTTGAGACCAAGACCAGAGTTGTACCATAAGGTTGGAAGGGGGCATTCATTTGAACAGCATCCCAAACATTGGGATGTAATGCAGGAACCGATGGAGAAGGTCTTGGTTTTTGCAACTGGAGCGACCAAATACCCATGTTTCACATTTGTTCCTAACAAGTATATTTACGCTAATACATTATGTGTAGTAACAAGTGACAGTATGTCTTTATTTGCTTGCCTATCATCAGATATCCATGCCGTTTGGGCTTGGGAGCATGGCTCAAGAATGAAGCAAGACCTTAGATACACTCATGGTGATGTATTTGAAACGTTCCCATTCCCAGAAAAAGTGTTGGAAGGCACGCATGACGATTTAAATCGAGAGGGACAAGAATTCTTTGATTTGAGAGCGAAATACATGCTTGAAAATCAAAAAGGCATGACTAAGTTTTACAATGATTTACATGATCAGACTTTATATTCATTTGAGATTAGTGCGTTGCGAGAAAAGCAAATCGCTCTAAACGACGCTGTTTTGTCCGCCTACGGTTTCAACGATTTAGAACCAGAGTATGGGTTTCACTGTGTGGGTTACTTACCTGAAGGGAAAAATACTCGCTTCACTATTAGTGAGAAGGCTAGAGAAGAAATCTTATATCGTCTCTCAATGTTGAATAAAGCTAGATATGAGGCTGAATAAGGATAAGAGTTGAATGGTTAGGAAAACTAAGAACAAAGCATTTATTGCACTAAATACTACAAAACTAGGTAATTCACGTTTTTCGGATTATTGCGTACAGTTGCACGGTAAGAGAGAAATGTTCTCAGGTATTGTTGAAGGCTGTTGGGTACTTGTGGTAGATAGCACAAATGTACTACTGGGTGTAGGACGTGTTTATCGACAGCGTAGTGATTTAGATTCAACAACATTATTTTTCGATAAGTACCTGAAATCTGAACTACCTGTGGCAGTGCCGTTTATGCGTTCAGGTCAAATATCTCGTATTGAGTGGACAACATTTGCTGAAGAGATCCCTAAGCTCTTAGGTAAAACGCTAGCTGAAGTCCCCCTCATTCAAGATGATGTTTATGTAAGGGAACTGCTTCAGTATGCAGTGATGGATGATTTGTTAGGTCCTGCAAATGGACCTCATGAGCAAATCCTTGATATGAGTGTTCGTGACCGCTATTTAGTTGGTCGTTTGGCACCATTGGATGCTGCAGAAAAAGGCGGGGAGTTTGGTATTGATGGCTCTGGTGATGAGGACGATGAGCCTGAAGATTTAATAGTCAAAGCTACCTCGACGAAATCTGACTCTCCGTCTGGCAGTGTTAAGCCTGACCCCGATTCTAGCGAAGAGGTTGATGCTGCGAGTAACCAATCATTAATTCCCTCAAGCATGGGTTTTACATTCTGTGTGTCTGGTGAGGAAAAAAGTATTGAGCTTCAAGCCTCTTGGGGACGTTATCAGCGCTTCTATGAGCATGATATGTACAAGACTCATACTGATCCTGAAACAGGTGAAGAATCGCAAGGTGCCAAAGTTAAAGTTTGGCAACGTATACCTTGTGGTGGTTCCATAAATTTACCGTTAGAAACGGGGTCGATTAAGCCTGTTGCTATCGACAAAGAAAACCCTGCGGTCGTTATTCAAGGAACGGTGAGAAAGCCAAATGAAAATGGCGATCGACTTGTTACAGTTTTCTTGGTCAATACACAAGAAGAACCAGAGTCAAACAGAGATGCAGCGTGGGTTTTTCAACCTGAGATTTCAGCCTCTGCTGTTAGCGAATCCTCAAACAAAGACGTTTTCCGTAAGCGCCCCGTATTAAAACCTGATGGTGAAGACTTGGAGCGAGAATCATTGGAAATGGTTTATCGCAACCAAGTGGAATTTGCCTCAGGACACGGTATCGCCGTTCATGCAGATGTGTCATCAGAGGACGTAGAGAGGGCGTCGAAAGTCAAAACCGTTGTCATGCCACAATATGAAGTGCCAGTAACGGAAGTTCCAGGCCTCCGTGATGGGGACAGGCCAGCGCTAAAGGCAATGGTATCCGGTGGCTATTTGAATATGCTGAAGTTAGCTGAAATGACAAGAGAAGACCTTGTCGTTGCGTTAACTCAGATGACCGACGATTACACCGCTTGGATAGATGAGCAGAAACACCGAATAGGTGATGATGTCGTCAATCATGATGATGCTGCATATCGAGCTATTGCTAGTTGTTCGGAAATAAATCAGCGCTTAAAGGAAGGCATAGAGGTATTAGCAGATCCCGAAAACGACAATGCATTGGAAGCATTTCGTTTTGCAAACCTTGCTATGGCTAAGCAACGTGTACAGAGTATTTATGCTCATAAACGCAGAACAGATAAAGCCATAAAAGTTGATGATCTTTACAAAGATCCAAAAAACTACTCATGGCGTTCTTTTCAGCTAGCATTTCTTCTGTTGTCTATTCCTGCTTTAGCACAGCCAGATCACCAAGATAGAACAGAATCGGCTGAGTCATTTGCCGACTTGTTATGGTTCCCAACTGGTGGTGGTAAAACAGAAGCTTACCTTGGTGTGGCTGCATTCACTATGTCGATTCGTCGTTTGCAGGGCAACTTAGGAGGCTATGATGCAAGTCGAGGCCTAGCGGTAATAATGCGTTACACCCTACGACTGCTTACGCTACAGCAGTTCCAACGTGCGACTACATTGATTTGTGCGATGGAAGTCATTCGTCAGGAGTCTGTGAAAAATGGCGATACGCGGCTTGGAGAAACCCCTTTTACGATCGGCTTATGGGTTGGCAATAAGGTGGCACCCGGTAGCACTGATGATAGCGCAAAAGCGATAAAAGATATTCGAGACCCTGATAAATACAATGCAGGAGGTTCATCACCAGCGCAGTTAACGAGTTGTCCTTGGTGTGGTGAAGAGATTGACCCTGGTAAGCATATTGAGGTTAACAAGGATAAGTTACAAACAGCAATCTACTGTGGTGATAAAAAAGCACGCTGTGAGTTTTCTAAAGGCAAGTCAGCCAAGTCAGCACATCCGGGTATTCCTGCTCTAGTAGTTGATGAAGAGATGTACCACCGTCCACCTTCAATGATGATTGCCACGGTAGATAAGTTTGCGATGATGGCGTGGCGAGGTGAAATCAGAAACTTGTTTGGCAAAGCAAGCCTTGAATGTGAGCGGCATGGTTTGATCTGGTCTGATTCAAATTCGTGTAATGGTAATCATCCAAAATCTAAAGCAGGTCCTACAGTAAAAGTCAAAGCTATTTCTGAAATCCGCCCGCCAGATCTAATCATTCAAGATGAGTTTCACTTAATTAGTGGTCCATTAGGGACGATGGTGGGCTTATATGAAACGGCAGTCGATGAGTTGTGCTCATGGACACTTGATGGTATGCCTATCCGACCTAAAGTTATCGCTTCAACAGCAACAGTTAGGAAAGCAAAGCAACAAGTTAGCGGTGTTTTTAATCGTCAAGTCGCGGTATTTCCACCACATGGATTAGACATAGAAGACAACTTCTTTTCTGTCCAGCGACCAATCAAAGATCATTACGGCCGCCGCTATATGGGAGTGTGTTCCCCGGGCAGTGCAAGACCTGCAGTATTAATACGTGTGTACACAGCCTTTTTGACTGCATCTCAAGCGTTGTTTGAACGCTTTGGTCAAGTAGCTGACCCGTACATGACAAGTGTTGGTTACTTCAACTCTTTACGTGAGTTAGGCGGTATGAAACGACTGGCCGAGGATGATGTTCAAACTCGTTCTTACCGAGTGCAAATGAGTTTGGTTGAGCGACCTGGATTACAGCAGCGAAGTGTCAACAATATACGAGAATTGACTTCTCGTGTATCAAGCCAAGATATTCCTAAATATCTTGATCAGCTAGAAGTCAAATTTAAGGCAGATTTCGATCCTGTTGAAGGTAAGTATGTTACTAGGTGGGATGAGGGAGAAAGTCGCGCTATTGATATAGTACTAGCAACCAATATGCTATCAGTTGGGGTTGACGTTAATAGACTTGGAGTGATGGCAGTCAATGGTCAGCCAAAGAGTACTGCCGAATATATCCAGGCTACCAGCCGTGTTGGGCGTAGTTTTCCGGGGCTGGTTTGTACCGTATTGACATGGTCAAGGCCGAGAGATTTATCGCATTATGAAACTTTCGAGCACTATCATTCAACATTCTACAAACATGTTGAAGCGCAATCAGTGACTCCGTTTTCCCCTCGAGCGATGGATAGAGGGCTGACTGGCTCAATGCTGAGTTTAATGCGTTTAAGCGATGATGAGTTGAACCCTAATGATGGGGCAGCAAAACTAAAATCGCCAAGTTCAAGTATTGTTCAAACAACGATTAGTTCTATTACGAACAGGGTGCACTTGGTTGAAGAGAACTCCGAGTCAAAGAAATTAGCAAGCGCTGCTATTAAACAAAGAGTTGATGAGTGGGTAAAAGAAACCAACGTTCCTGGTCGAACAGTAGCCTATGAGAAAAAAGGTGAAAAGGTCGACTCAAAAGTTGCTTTGATTAATAAACCAGGTATAGGTGAGTGGGGGCGATTTACTGTTCCTATGTCTATGCGTGAAGTTGAGCCTGGAGTTAAATTACAAATGAATACTCAAAAGCTCCCGGATGGACCTTCTTGGAAGCCTCCAGTGAAGAAGAAAAGTGCAACAGAAGGTGATTCATAATGAGCGGTGGTAAAAAGACGATTTCAAACATTACTCCTGTTGGTGATGTAAGGCCAAGTCAGCTTCTTTGGACCTATGGACCAGGAGCATTAATAGATATGCCAAGTCTATCGGTTGTTACTCAGGGAATCGACCGTTGGGATAAAGATAGGTGTCCTCCTATCACTGAAGCTCGGCTACTGTCTGCGGTAAAAAAAGTACTTGGACAGCAAGTCGAAAGTATGAGGATGCCTCCCTTTCCTAATAAAGAAACGACTGACCGTTATTCGGCGGAAGCAAGAGTGGGAGTTCCAGTTAGGCCGTTTCCTCGATGGTTACGCTGTGTTAAGTGTGGAATGTTAGCTGAGTATGATTCCGGCCTCTTTGATATTAAAGAGAATATATACAGACCGGAGCAAACGAGATTTGTACATGCAATGTGCCGAGGTTCCAAAGGGGATAAACCAGCGAAAGATGCTGATGCTGTACCTGCTCGTTTTCTCTTGGCATGTCGCAATGGTCACTTAGATGACTTCCCATGGCGCTACTATGTGCATGGTGGGCATTCTACTTGTACTGGAGGTTTACGTTTCTTCGAAAGCGGTGCTTCGTTGCAAACAGAAAACCTGTGGGTTAAGTGTGATGAATGTGACGCTAAACGAAATTTAGCTCAAGCTTTTGGAAAAGCAGGTAAGGATAATCTCCCTGCTTGTAGGGGACGACACCCTCATTTAGACAAATTTGATTCTAGTTGTGATGAAGATGCCAAAGGCGTACTGTTAGGAGCAACGAATAGCTGGTTCCCAGTAACTTTATCAGCTCTCGCTATCCCACTAACTCGTGATCCAATTATTCAGCTGGTTCAAGATGGTTGGAATAACCTTTCTAAAGCTAAGTCAGCAGCTGATGTAGAGATTAGAATGGAATTGCTAGTGGAGAATGCGCTTTTACCGGGAATTGATAAGTATTCTCCAGAAGAAGTTTGGAAAGTTCTAGAATTGATTAGAAATGGTGATGTCAGTGGAACTGTTACCCAAGAAGATATCAAGGGCCCTGAGTGGGATGTGTTTATCAATCCGACGCCCCCAACCGACTGGCCGCATTTTTTAAGTGAAGCGACAAGTGTACCGGTAAAATACAAAAAGCAAATATCCAATGTTTTGTTACTAAAACGGTTGAGGGAAGTGAATGCCTTGATTGGCTTCACGCGAGTGGAAGCTCCTGAGGAAAGTAATAATCCTGATGAGCAGCCACCAATGGCTTCGTTATGTAATGATACGCCGACCTGGGTACCAGCTAGCCAAGTACATGGTGAAGGTATCTTTATTCGCTTCAATGAGGAAGGACTGAATCAATGGGAGCAGATTCCGGCTGTTCAGGTTATTAATGAAAAGTTAATTAATGGCCATAAAGGCTGGAGATTAGCTAGGGGATTATCTCCAGATAGCGGGTATCCAGGGGTTCGTTATGTTTTGCTACACACTATAGCTCATTTACTAATTAGGGAGCTCGCTCTTGAATGTGGCTACAATGCAGCAAGTATTCGTGAAAGAATTTATGGTGATACAAGTGGTGAAAACAACCAAGCTGGTATCTTGATATACACCGCGGCTGCTGACTCTGATGGTACCCTCGGAGGGTTAGTTGAGTTAGGCAAGGCTGAAAACTTGGAAAGACTACTCCATCAAGCACTAAATCGAGCGAGAGTTTGTTCATCGGATCCACTCTGCTCAGAGCATAATCCTGAAAAAGACCGAACTTTACATGCTGCGGCTTGCCACGCTTGTACTTTTGCTGCTGAAACGTCATGTGAAAAAAACAACCGCTACTTAGATAGAGCGTTGGTAGTACCAACGCTTGATAATGATGGTGCAGCGTTTTTTGGGGTTGACTGTTGATGGATGACTTACTTCTGTGTATCTATGATGTCGTCAAAGATCAGCACTTTGATAAAATAAAGTCACTTTCAAAGAAAATTAAAGTGACTGAATCAATGGATTCTTTTGTATTAAAGGGTTTTTTTAATGCAGAAGCTTCCAATGATGCACTTAATTCACTTTTAAGTGCTTGGAAGAACAGTACTTGTACCAGTGAAGAGTTAGCGGCGCTGATACTCGGCGCCTCTTATGCGTCATCAAAACAAAGAGAGCATGAATCGACAGAGCTTGTATGGACAGGCCCTGACTCAAACTTATTTCCTGTTCGAAGGTCCGAACAAGTTCTATTAGACATTATAAATTCTGCTAAAGAGACGTTATTTATCGTTTCGTTCGTATTGGTGAATATTCCCAATGTTGAGCAAGCACTTAAGCAGGCAATTGCGAGGGGTGTACAAGTAAGAATGCTTTTGGAGTCTGAGGATAAGGAGTCATCAAGCGTTTTTTTAAAGACACTTGAGAGACTCCATACGAACATCCCAAACATTCAGTTGTATATTTGGCCTCGTGAGAACAGAGAAAAGTATCAAAGTGGATTTGCTCGAGTACACGCAAAGTGCGCTGTTGCTGATAGGCGAGGGGCATTTATAACTAGTGCGAACTTGACCGAAGCTGCGCTCGATAGAAATATAGAAATGGGCATCAATATTGAAGGAGGAAGTATTCCGGCTGATATTTGTAGTCAACTCAACTCTATGATTAATTCTAAAGAGATTCTTCCGTATACTTCATCGGTCTTTGTAAACAAGAATATTCCTGAGCTTACAGATAAAAACACAATAAATTTAGATGATGCGCCAAAGGCATTGGAAGAGGGTGAACCCGTACGCATAGAGTTTGAAAACCAAAAAACTGGCTTTAAAGATGTGCGGGAATTTATCAAGTGTGACTCTAACCAGGGCAAGCCAAAAGCTGGCACATTGGTCATAATCAGCTTTGATGGAAAACTGTATTTGGGCAACTATCGCTGGAATAAGCAGCAAAATATTGCTGATGGACAGCAATACTATCTTGTGACGGTTAAGGGCTTTGGCCCGACTGAGAAAATTAAAATAAATGAAAGTGAGTGGTTGGATTTCATGCCACTAGCTATGGAATTTATATAGAAATAGGATATTGATTTTGGCTAGATTAATACCAAAGGTTAACATTGAAGATATAAGCGTTAAGTCGGAAAGGGATGTCGCAAGGTTTCTGGTAGATTTGTTACCTGATGATTGTGTTATTTACCATAGTTACCCATGGCTTAGGGTCGACAGAAATGACAAAGGTAATACGACGCTCAAAGAAGGTGAAACGGATTTTGTAGTTATCCTTCCTTCTCACGGAATGTTGGTGCTTGAGGTCAAGGGGGGGGAAATTAAATATGATAACGAAACTCGTGAATGGAGCAGGGTTTTACCTAATGGAAATTTAAGGTCAATTCAAGACCCTTTTGAACAGGCACGAAGAAATACTCATTTCTTGGAGAAGGAGATTAAGCAAAAGGGTTATAACGGAGCAAACAGTTTGCCATTTGGTTACGGTTATGCCGCCGTGTTTCCTGATTGTGAATATATTGGGGAGACTCCGGCAGGAGCTACACCATCAGTCATACTATCTGCAAATGACCTCCCGTTTTTAGACAGAAGAATTAAGTCCGCCTTATCTCAATGGGTTAGGCGTGAAAACCCAATTCCTCTTTCAAAAGAGGATAGACAAAGAATCTACAAGTCCATTTCGCCAAGTTTTGCTCTGCTTCCAGTTCTTTTTCGGAAAATAGAAGACCAAGAAGAAAAATTATTTCGTCTTACTAACGACCAGCTCATGCTTTTGGATTTTTTATCGCATACACAAAGAGCTTGCATAAATGGTGTAGCTGGCTCAGGAAAAACCATGTTGGCACAAGCTCAAGCAGAGAAGTTTGCTAGCCAAGGAATGAAGACTCTGCTTGTGTGTTACAACAAAGCCCTTGCAAAATGGTTGAGGGACAGCATCTCTCCTGTTTATACCGACAGAATCACGGTTACACATTTTCACGGTCTTTGCTCAGATTTATGTAGAAAAGCTCGAATTCCATTTAATCCTTACACTCAAAATGAAGACGAGTTTTGGCGGGAAGAAGCACCAGAGCTGTTGATAGAAGCAATTGACACTTTGGAAGATAGGTATGATGCCGTCATTGTTGATGAAGGCCAAGACTTTCAATCAGATTGGTGGATGCCATTAGAGCTTATCAATACAAATGGTGACGAGGGGGCTATGTATGTCTTCTATGATCCCAATCAGAATTTATATGTAGATCAAGATCCTTCTTTACCTGCGTTAGGGCAGCCATTTAATCTTCCGGTCAATTGTCGAAATACTAAATCTATAGCCAGTTTGTGTAGCGAGATTCTTGATAAGCAAATCCCTACTAAAGTTGATGCACCTGTCGGTGATGAGCCGGTTATCGTTCGATTAGATAATAGATTTGAAATTCAAAAGCACGTAGAGCGATATGTGGATGAATGGGTCAATAAGGGCAAGTTAAAGCCAAATCAAGTAGCCATTTTGAGCCCATTTAAGCAGAGTAATTCTTCCTTAGCTACGTTAAGTAAAGCTAGAGGAGTTGAGATTACTGACGACATAGAACGTTGGCAGGAAGGAAAGGGAATTTTGTTCTCCACAGTTAAGGGATTTAAGGGCCTGGAGGCTGACGCGATAATGCTCATAGATATCCCTTGTAACAGGGAGTCCCCCATTTTTCAACGAGCTGATTACTATGTTGCATGTTCAAGAGCTAAACACTTGTTAGTCGTTATTAATGAGTATTGAACGAATATTTTTTGAGTTAAATAACCTAGAGTGTGGTTGCTTAAAGATAATTGTGATAAATATCACAGAAATGAAATGTATGACAGGGTGTATATTCCCGAAAATCGACTTGCTATAACTTGTTAAATTTCAACTGGATAACCTAGTAGTTCGACTTCCTCACTCACCGCCACATTCAAAACCCCAGCAGAAATGCTGGGGTTTTCTCGTTTCTGGGGTTGGGACGTTTAGGTGAGTTGTGTTTTATGTCCCGCTCAAATTACGATTGTACCTTCATCTTTGGTGATTGCTTTTCAAGCGGTATTGAAACGGGATTCGTGTCATTAACAAGCATTACTAACGAAGTTTGGGATCAATTCTTGGAGGCAGTTCGTAGTGATTATTCACTATTAAGCACGAAACTTCGGTTCCTAAGTTCCAGCTCAACCGGTGCTTAGATACGATTGTCGTCACAATTATTCATTCTTTTCTAATACTTTATCGCCTTGTGTCAATGAGCCATATATGATTTACGTACTATGTTCCTTGGTTTGATATATGTCCGCAACTACCTCTTTTTACGACGAAAATGCCACTCATCTAGCTCAGCAATACAATTCCCTCGCGTTTGAATCTGTCCACCAATCTTGGTCTCAATACTGGCCGAAGTCGGGAGCAGCGGTATTAGATGTTGGTGCTGGTTCTGGAAGAGATGCGAGGTGGATGAGTGAGAGAGGCTGTTCGGTTGTCGCTGTGGAACCATCAATCAGGCTGCGTGATCTTGTACAGCAAAGCTGCTCTGAAGACGTTACTTGTTTAGATGACTCGTTACCTTATTTAAGTCATGTAGTAGGGCTGGCTAAGCGTTATGACTTAGTGATGCTGTCCGCTGTCTGGATGCATATTCCTATCGAACAACGTTCCATCGCAATTAAAGTGCTTTCTAAT
This sequence comes from Vibrio sp. ABG19, assembly GCF_029962385.1. Taxonomy (NCBI): domain Bacteria; kingdom Pseudomonadati; phylum Pseudomonadota; class Gammaproteobacteria; order Vibrionales; family Vibrionaceae; genus Vibrio; species Vibrio sp. ABG19. The sequence continues at coordinate 2,488,604 of NZ_CP071708.1, forward strand.
CTTCTGGTTGACGATGGAATTCTAGTTATCACATTACGTCACGGTGGATTTAGAGACGGTCGTGAGACTTTTGGTGTTTCCGTCTCGGAGTTGGATAAGTTAGCGGGTGATTTCGGATTGGTTTGCTGTCATGTCGAAGATGAAAAAGATTTCCTTAACCGAGAAGAGGTTATGTGGCAAACCGTTGTAATGAAGAAAACCTTAGGTTTGGAGGGCTAGAGCATGTCACACGAATATTATGCCGATAAGTTTCGTACGCTGAACATGAATATTGCTGGTGGTAAGAAGATCCCTCATAAAGTATGCATGCTACTTGCGGTCATGGATCTCATCCAAGTGGGACATATCGCTTCAAACAAAATTGAACTGAATCAGCCTTTAAAAGACAGATTCACAGAACACTTTAACAGCTTTGCTCAGGGTAAAGATAAGAATACGCCAGAGAATCCATTCTTCCATCTGAGAAGCGAGGGGTTCTGGCACCTTGCCTATCACGCTGGTTATGACGAAACGACTATTCGTCGCTATTCTTCAAAAGCGATCGCGTATGCCTACTTAGACGATGAGCTTTTTGAAGATATGAAGAGCTTTATCATCAGCAACGAACTTAAAGAAGCGCTGGTTTCAAATCTTACTGATTTAGCTGCATTATATTATCAGTGGCTTATGGATATTGGTAAGTCGGAGAAAACCGCTAAAAACTATCTCGGAGCGATTCGTGGTTCAATTTCTAATTGGCTAATGGATACGTACCAAATCTGTGAGCCATTAACCGACATTACATCCTACCGGAGATTTACCCAGTATGAAGAGAAAGTCAGACAGTTAGAAGTTTTTAAGCTGACGGATCGAAAGGGTAAGGGGATGTATAGTGCTGCGTTAACTCACTATCACAAGTTCCTAGCGGACTTAGCTCAAATCGATGTTAACGCAGATATTCGCCAGGTTATGTCGAACAAAAAGCTAACGGATACTGAAAAGAGCATCATGGTTAAAACCAGAATGGGCCAAGGTCTCTTCAGATCTCAATTGGTTCAAATGTGGGGTGGTTGCGCCGTGACAGGATATCGTAATACTCAACTTCTGCTTGCATCTCATATTAAGCCTTGGCGTGATTCAAATAATCGCGAAAGGCTGGATAAGTTCAACGGGTTATTGCTGTTAGCCAACTTGGACAAAGCTTTTGATCTTGGCTTTATATCATTTGATGACAACGGCAAGGTGCTAATTTCAGAGTATCTTGAAGCGCCAGAAGTCATAGGGCTCAGAGAAGATATGTCTTTTAGGATCATTCGTGAACACAAGCCATATCTAGCACATCATAGAAGTGAGTTGTTTAAGGGAATATGATAAACAGCTTGTGATTAATTACTATTCTTAAGTATCGGCTCCTCTTATTTTATAGTCTATTTAATTATGTATTTTTAGTATTTTTAGGCACGTTTAGATAAGATCATATATTTCATGTGACTTACTGGTTACATAAATATCATCTGAATAAGAAGAGAGTCAGTCCAAGTTTAAAAATTATATTAAATCACGAATTACCCACACAAAATAAGCTGTTATTCACTGTGAACCTTTACCGATAAACCTTCGTATCCAATATGCAGAGCAGTTTTGCAACAATCCAGATTAACACTATGACTTTATTGAATAATATTCTATAAGTGTGATTTTCTGGTCCTGAAATAGCCAGAAAGTGCTGTATTGCTTTGTTAAATTTGTTACTAATTTTGGCAAATCCTGAGGTCTTGAATTAGGGTTTAAGGGTTATAACTCGAATAATACAGGGGTTGGTAATGTTTGGATTGGATGCATTTGAACTTGCCAGAATACAGTTTGCGTTTACCGTTTCGTTTCACATTATTTTTCCTGCACTTACCATCGGTGTGGCCAGCTACCTGGCCGTGCTGGAAGGGCTGTGGCTGAAAACAAACGATAAAACGTATCTGTCGCTTTATCATTTCTGGTCGAAGATTTTTGCGGTTAACTTCGGTATGGGTGTGGTATCCGGATTGGTGATGGCCTACCAGTTCGGCACCAACTGGAGCGGGTTCTCGGAGTTTGCCGGTAGTGTCACCGGGCCGCTGCTGACGTATGAGGTGCTGACCGCTTTTTTCCTTGAAGCGGGCTTTCTCGGTGTGATGCTGTTTGGCTGGAATCGGGTCGGCAGAGGTTTGCACTTCTTTGCGACCTGCATGGTGGCACTGGGCACGCTGATGTCGACCTTCTGGATCCTGTCATCGAACAGTTGGATGCACACGCCACAGGGCTTTAGTATTCAGGATGGCGTGGTGATCCCGGAAAGCTGGATGGAAATCATTTTTAACCCTTCTTTCCCGTATCGACTGTTTCACATGACGATTGCAGCCTTCCTGTCCAGTGCTCTGTTTGTTGGTGCCTCTGCTGCCTGGCACCTGCTGAAAGGCAATGATAGTCCCGCAATAAGAAAGATGTTTTCAATGTCGCTCTGGATGGCGTTGATTGTCGCTCCGATTCAGGCGGTGGTGGGCGATGCGCATGGCCTGAATACGCTTGAGCATCAGCCGGCTAAAATCGCTGCGATAGAAGGGCACTGGGAGAACGAACCCGGTGAGCCGACGCCGCTGATTTTGTTTGGTATTCCGGATATGGAAGAAGAGCGCACCAAATACGCGCTTGAGATCCCGTATCTTGGCAGCTTAATTCTCACCCACAGCCTGGATAAACAAATTCCGGCGCTGAAAAGTTTCCCTAAAGAGGACCGTCCAAATTCTACCATCATCTTCTGGTCGTTCAGAATTATGGTCGCGCTCGGCATGCTGATGATACTGCTGGGTGTTATCGGGTTATGGTTACGGCGCAAAGGAACACTGTATCAAAACCGGGCGTTTCATCGCTTTGCGCTTTACATGGGGCCATCCGGATTGATTGCGATTCTGGCTGGCTGGTTTACCACTGAAATTGGCCGTCAGCCGTGGGTTGTGTATGGCTTGCAGCGCACTCGTGATGCGGTCTCACTGCATTCTGAGTTACACATGTCGTTCACCTTGGTGGCGTTTATTGTGGTGTACACCTCGGTATTTGGTATTGGGTACGTCTATCTGATGAAACTGATTAAAATCGGGCCGGAAGAAGGTGATATTCATCATGACGAGCCGGATATCTCACACACGCCAGCACGGCCGTTGTCGGCGGTGCGTGACAGAATTGATGGTCCGGAAGGGGGGAAATAACATGGGTATTGATCTCTCGATTATCTGGTTTGTGATTATTGTTTTTTCGACCCTGATGTACATTTTGATGGATGGCTTTGATTTGGGGATAGGCATCCTGTTCCCGTTCAATAAAGATGAAACGCATCGTGACGTTATGGTTAACACGGTCGCGCCAGTGTGGGATGGGAACGAAACCTGGCTGGTTCTTGGTGGCGCAGCCTTGTACGGCGCATTCCCGCTTGCTTATGCGGTGATAGCTGATGCGCTGGCTATCCCGCTGACCATCATGTTGATTGGTCTTATCTTCCGCGGGGTGGCATTTGAGTTCCGATTTAAAGCCATTCCTGAGCACCGTGCCTTTTGGGATAAAGCGTTTATCGGTGGGTCGATTGTTGCGACGTTCAGCCAGGGCGTCGTGCTCGGCACCATCATCAACGGGCTGGAAGTCACCGGGCGAACCTACAGCGGCCCGTCGTTGATCTGGCTGGCACCATTCCCGCTGTTTTGTGGCTTCGGACTATTGGTTGCTTACGCGTTGCTGGGCTGTACCTGGCTTATTCTCAAAAGCGAAGGTGACCTGCATAAGCGTATGTGTGAACTTGCTGTGCCGTTAACCTACGTGATGCTCGCCGCGATTGTTATTGTCAGTATCTGGACACCGCTGATGCACAGTGACATCGCTGCGCGCTGGTTTACCTGGCCGCAGATTCTGTGGTTTGCGCCGGTGCCGATTCTGGTCGTGCTCTGCTCTTGGTGGTTGATTCGTTCGGTCTATAATCATGCTCACTATCTGCCTTTCATGCTGACCTTGCTGCTGATGTTCCTGGGTTTTACCGGGCTGGGTATCAGCCTGTGGCCGAATATTATTCCGCCGGCGATCAGTATCTGGCAGGCTGCGTCACCCCCGCAAAGTCAGGGCTTTATGCTGGTCGGAGGCTTGTTGATTATTCCGGTCATTCTGGTTTACACCTCGTGGAGCTATTACGTCTTCCGCGGCAAAGTGAAACCAGGCGAGAACTACCATTAACGCGTGGGGGGTGACACGATGAACACGACTGAAAAAACACCGGGTCCATGGTGGAAAAAGGTCATGTGGCTGGTGGTTATCTGGAGTGGCAGTGTGGCGGCCTTGTTTGTGGTCTCTCTGTTGCTGAAAAGCTTTATGAATGCCGCAGGGCTGCGTGCTTAAGTAGAAGGTGCGTTACTCATATCATAATCATTTCAGTCAAGCGAATAGAACCCCGGTTTAGTAGCCGGGGTTTGTCTTATGACGTTCAGGGTGAATAGGTCAAATCACCGAATCGAGCCAGACCAGGATCATGTCGGCGTAGAGGGCGATTAGACCGGCTACCAGCCCGATGGCACTGATAAGCAGGATCATTCTCCACCCCCCTGATGTTGGCGATGCCAGTGCACCACGTAGGTCAGTGAGGCGGTTACGCCCGCCAGCAGTAGGGTCGGAATCCACAGCCATGCGCTGCCGTCCTGCACCAGTAATTCATAAAGCATTAAGGCGACAAACAGGCCAGCTAAAAACAGTGGTGTATATCCCTCGTCTTTAACTTTGTACATAAGTGCTCCTCAAGTTCGCATTGCTGTTGATTATTGTTTTATGCCAGCAAAGGGTACCCGGTTTGGGCCTCTTGGGCTTACCGGTGTTTGAACTACTAATGAGTATAGATAGGACTGGCTTTTATGACAGTAAGGAAACACTTGTTGTAAGGGTATTTGTCTTGGGTGAAAACGCAGAACAGCGGGGTGAGCCTCCCGCTGTTCGTATCTGTGGTAAAGCCGCGGTGAGTTACTGTTTATGATGTTTCATCAGCCAACGATAGACGTCACTATTACCGTAAGCAGTGACCCAGGATGCCGAGTGGCCACCATCTTCGATTTCGCTGTAGCGAATGGTTGAGGTGGAGCCGCCTGATCGAATGACAGCATCGACCATCTGGCGCGAATAATCCACATTAGTGACTTCGTCAGCACTGCCATGAAATACCCAGGTCGGAATATGATTGATGGTTTTGGCCTGCTTTGGGTCGGCGCTGCCAGCGATAGGCAGTGCGGCAGCAAACAACTCCGGGCGCTGCATCATCGCGTTCCACACGCCCTGACCACCTCTTGATAATCCGGTGATGTAGACGCGTGCCGGATCGATATCGGGATTTTCAACCAGAAGTCTATCCACCAGGTGGAGCAGAGCGGTCATGGACTCGGTCGATGGCGTTTTCTTATAGTTATAGGGGGCTAACGTTGTGCTTGCCCAGCGCATCGGCCCCGGAGTTTGCGGTGCGAGCACGTAAGCGGCTTGAATGGACTGATTTTCCGCGCTGGCGAAATATTGCGGGCCCCAGTTGGTGCCCTGATACATCTGCGCCTGATTATCAGTCCCGGCTTCACCGCTGCCGTGCAGATGAATGATCAGCGGCAGCTTGCCATGTTGCTGCGGAGTGTAGAGCTGGTATGGAAGGGTAAACTGGCCATCGTCGTAGTTTTCAGCTTGCCAGGCAGCGAAGGCCGGTGTGGCGCAGAGGGCAGAAATAGCGACTGACAGAAACGGTTTTAACATTAAGACCTCGATAGATTTGTACTTGTAATGTAACCGGTATCATATCAGTGAGCGCACGCTGTTGCGTATGATTGCTTTCACAAATATGGCTGATGTCTGAGGTGAATATTTTAACCTGGTTCCAGGTTGATTCGGCGCAGTTATGCGGGCGACTGATTAACCTTCATCGCTGGCCGTACAAAATTATCAGCTTAGTCAATATCATTGCCTAAGATATAGTTGCCTAAAAAATAATTGCTTAAGCAAGTATATTCTATTATGCTGTACTCCGAATCGCAGTTACACAAACTTTACGGGCTCTAGGAAGAAAAAATGCCAGACAAAGCGTTGCTTTTATGTGAGCTGACCAACAGCCTTCAGCCAGTAAAAAGAGCTTGGCAACGAGCCGTCTCGGAAGTGATTGCTGAATACGATATTTCGATGTCTCTGGCGATGCTAATGGTGCTGGTGTACCGACATCCGAACGGCATTAACCAGAAATTGCTGGCCGAGGAGCTGGGGATTAACCCAGGTGCACTGGTGCGTTTGCTGGACCAGGCTGCAGAAGAGCAGTGGCTGGAACGATGTGAAGTGGCCGGTGATCGCCGGGTAAAAACGCTGCATGTATTACCTCGGGGTACGGAATTAGCACAAAAACTGGTTAAAGTCGCCGATGAGTTACGTCAGGAGCTGATGGCCGATGTCTCTGCTGAAGACATTGAATGCGCCACCCGGGTGTTAAGACAGTTTGAAACCCGCGCGACGGAATATGTACAGCACTGTAAATGCGATAAATGAGAATGAAACCGAATAGTCAGTCGTGGCGTTGAGCGGCGGCTGTGGATGATGTGCCTAAGCGCTTGTCCGCCTAGTTTTTCCTTTCTCGTCAACAAAGTTGGGGAGTTCTTCTCCCATATTAATATTAATCCACTGCAAACCTATTAATATACGAGTTGTTCCGTATATACGGAAACGTGTCATCTCGGGGTAGTTAAGTCCTATACCTCGGAGATGACTTTTTTTTGCCTGAAGAAAATTCGTTGCTTCATGTCCGATGTATTGACGGGCCATTTCCTGTGCAGAAATGGCCCGTTGTGTTTTAGACCGCTCTAAGGGTTAAGCGGGTTAGGTATCGGTTGGCCGATATCCGGCAGAGGTCGCTCATTGCTGTCGCCATAACCGATGCGGAAGCGCACCCGGTTGATACAGATTTTATCGATGGTCGGCGATAGCAGGTCGAACTGAGCGTAACGTTCGGCTAAATCCGGATGTTGTTGCTGATAGTCGGTCAGTGTCTGACGCAGCAGTTGATAAAACTCCTGTTCAGTAACGCCAAGGCCAATCAGATGCGGTGAGATAAAACGTAGCACGGTAACAAAATGGCCGGTCAGCAGGTCATGCACCAGGTATTTAGGCGGCAAGCGGGTCAGGGTATTACGGATATCGGCGTTAAGACTTTCCAGCTCGGGATAGGCTTGATCGACCAGGCGCAGGTCACCGTGAAAGTCCTTGATAATGCAGCCGGCCGGCTGATTGTTTTCCAGGATCAGGGTGATGTTCTGGCCATGAGCCACCAGCGCAACGCCGTATTGACACATCAGATGGTAGAGCGGTACCACCACATGGTTAAACAGTTTCGCCAGCCAGGCTTTGGCGCTGAGTTCTGAAGCGTCAATGAGTGCGCCGATAAGCGGTGTACCGTTTTGATCGGTTTGCATTAACGCCGCCATGGTCATCGGGCGCTGACTGGCGCCGACTACGGCTTCGGCCCGCTCACGCCAGATGCAGCCCAGCATTTCATCATAGCGATACGGACCTTGTTTGATCTGCGCCTGAAACGGGTGAGCACAGTAGAATCCGGCCACCTCCTGCTGCACTTTCAATCCGTGCTGAGCAAGGGTTGGATCGCTGGCGGCGGTTTTGGCCAGCCAGGCAGAAAGCTCTGGTCCCTGAACGATAAACTTGCCCGGAATACCGCGATAACTGGAGGTATTGAGAATACTCAGCGCGGTTTTAGCGTCGTACTGGACGGCTGTATCTTCTGCGCTCAGGGTGCGAATCGACTGTTGTGCCAGCCAGTCCGGGCCATGTTCGCCCAAATCAATCAGATCCCCATCAGCAAACAGGCCGGCGTATTGCCCGGTCAGAAAACGTTGGTATTGCCACGGATGAACGGCAATCAGCCAGAAATTTTGCGCTTGCTTGCCAAGCGAGTGCTGTAATGCGCGCAGAGTCTCCGCTTCAAGCACATTTTCCAGTAACTGCTGATACTCCAGCCCGGCCGCAATACCAGACTGACACAAGGATTTTCTCACCGCCAGCCAGCGCAGTTTGAATGCCGTTCCGGATTCGGGCGCGTAGCGCTGCAGATCGTCGGCTCCCCAGCCAAGGCGCCCTTTGTTGGCAATCGCTTTCGGATGAGAGTCGATATAACGCTGGCGCAGCGTTTCAGGCATTTGCGCCATGTCACTCGCGGTCACGTGCTGCAACTGAGCTAAGCGCTGCATATCGCTGTACAGGGTTTGCTGCACTTCTTCTAACAAATTGGCCAGATTGATATCGTTGATTTCCAGATCGGCCTGGACATCGAGCAGTAGCTGCGCAGCGAGTGGCTCGCGAAGGTCCGAGCAATGCAGTGAAGCCTCATCAATATTCAGCATGCCCCACACCGTCACGTCAGCCTTAAAGCGCCACTCACGATCGGCAGTGGCAAGCACCCAACCTGCACCTGCAGCTCTGGGCTGAAGCCGCTCCTCATAGTGCAATTCGGTGATGATTTTAGCGCAAAGATGCTGGTTGGCTGAAAGCCAGTATTGCTTATTCATTAGGGGCAATTCCGTGTCGTTAGTGGATTGAATCAATGACATGTTCAACGGTTTTTTAACGTTGCACTGTGTGCTGTTGCTACAAAACCGCTGACATACCTTTACGTTATTATTGACATATCTTTACATATCAGGCAATCATAATAGTAACTATTATCATTTAGATTTAAGTTTGCGTTCCATGATGCCTGTTTTAACCCTGGCTTTGATATCGCTTGGTATCAACCAAACTGTACTGCTGTCCGCAATCCCCACCTTGGTTGAGTGGGTCGGTCAGAGTGATTCCGCAGCTTCGGTTGGCTTGCTGGTCGCGATGGTGAACATGAATTTGGTCAGCTACTGGCTGGGAGCCGGTTGGTGGGGCGGAGTGGCTGAAAAGCTGGGATTCGGCCGAGCGATTCGTCTGGCATCTTGCGGCTACATAGTGGCTAACCTGAGTTTTATCTGTCTGTTGCTGCTGGCGCCAGGCAACATCTGGCTGATTGGCGTGTGTCGTTTTGCGATTGGCGGATTCAGCAGCGCGTTTTTGCCGCTTAGCCAGGCGCAACTTGCCGCGCAGGGCAAAGCGACCCCCGGTGCGCTGTCGGCATTGAGTGGTGGTTTGACTATCGGTCGCCTGGCCGGACCAGCGTTGGTTCTGTTGCCGGTATCGATTCCGGTCATCTTGTTGGTCCCGATTGCCCTGGTGGTGCCTGTGCTCTTCATGGCCCTGCCGGGTCAATGTCATGCCTCTGGCCAGTCTGCGCAACTTGCACGTCCGTCAGAGGAGAGAAAAGCCCGGGGACAAAGCGGTTACGCACGCGTGGTTTACAGCGCTGCATTACTGACGACCGGATTTGTTGCGGCATTTCAGCTTTATGTGCTGCAGTTTATCACCTCGCACGGCTATGAGGGTGAAGAAGGTTCTAAAGTTTACGCGCTGATGATGTTGGCGACCAGTGTGCTGCTGGTGGTCTATCAACTGCGCGTGATCCCGAAAATAAGTCGCAGTTATTCCTCTGCATTGTTGCCCGTTTTACTCCTCTCTCTCGTTATTGGCTGGATAATACTGGTGACAGGCGGTGCGAACTGGTGGGGCTTGTTTTTCGCAGTGGTGGGGTTGTTATTAGCTGTCGCTGGTTTACCGGCCTGGTATACCAGTCGTTTGTTGGAGCGGGAATCTGAACCTGCCCGGCAAGCCAAAAGCAGTGGCTATCTGACGCGCTCTCACACAACCGGACACATGGTCGGAACCGGGTTGGCTTCGCTGTTTTTACATCAGCAATGGAGCTTATCCGTGCTTATTTCTGCCCTGGTCCTGTTATTGCTCTTCACCGTGCTAAAACTCAGGAAAAACACTGAGTCCGGCACTTGTTCCTTTATGCAATCTAATTAGAAGAATGGATATCTAACATTATGAAAAATACCACTCGATGTGTGGCGAAGTTAAGCCCGATCGCTTTAATGATCTTTGCCAGTGTCAGTCAGGCAGCATCACCGGATACTATCGTGGTCACCGGCAGCCGTTCGGAAACAGCCATCGCAGATGTGGCTTCAACGATGTGGGTCGTTGATCAGGAAAAACTTGAGCGTGCTCTCAATTCAGGTGCTGATCTGAAGAATGCGCTGGGCGAGCTGATCCCGGGGTTTGATTTCGGGAGTAACGCTCGTACCAACTATTCGCAAAACCTGCGTGGCCGTTCGGCACTGGTGATGATTGACGGTGTGTCTCTTAACTCAACTCGTAACATCAGCCGTCAGCTCGACAGCATCGATCCGTTCAACATTGCCCGGGTGGAAGTGCTGTCAGGTGCCACGTCTATTTACGGCGCGGGTGCGGCTGGCGGTATCATCAACATCATCACCAAGAAAGCGACCGGCAATGAACTGACGGTTGAAACCAAAGTGGGTGGCCAGACCGGCTTTAATGACAGCAATGACCTCAATAAAAATGTTGCGGTGGCGCTGTCCGGCGGTACCGATACCTTACGTGGTCGTGCGTCTGTGGCGTATTCAAAAAACGGTGGGGCTTACGATTCTCACGGTGAAATGATTCGCCCGGATATTACTCAGACAGACCTGCAGTTTAATGAAACCATTGATGTGATGGGTAATGTCGAATTCACGCCGGACGATCACCAGAAGCTGTCGGTAACGGCGCAGTATTACAACAGTGAGCAGGACTCGGATTATGCGACGTATCTCGGTCCGAACCTGACGGGTATTACTGACCCATCGGTGGTAGAAACCCGTAAAGGTTTACAACTCGACAAGCAGCCGAATACTGAACGTGTCATGCTGAATGCTCAATACAGCCACGATGATGTGCTGGGGCTGCAACTTCTGGCACAGGCATATTTTCGTACTGAATCGCTGCGTTACTTCCCGTACCCTTCAACCGGACGGATTGGCGGAGCGACGATTCCTCTGTACGGCGCATCGGAACAGAAATCGACCGTTTATGGCCTGAATCTGGCGTTAATCAAGCGCTGGGAACAAGTCAAACTGACTTACGGTATGGACGCCTCGCGCGATTCATTTGAAGCGGACCAGACTATTTTTGATGCAAACCAGGCTCTCGCTTCCGGCGGATTGGTGTTTGATCCGGTCGATACGGTTTCGCGTTATCCGGATATCGACAGTAACTACTATGCGCTGTTCTCTCAGGTGGACTGGGAAGTGATGCCGGACTGGTCGGTCAGCGGTGGTTTCCGTTATGCGATTATGGAACATGAGATCAGTGACCATGTCGGTGTTGAAGCGCAGTACGCCTACGATGCAGGCTTGCTGCCAAATCAGCCGGAAGCGATTACCGGTGGTGATATTGATTACGATGAATGGTTGTTCAATTTAGGGTCGGTTTATCACCTTACTGACAATATGCAGGTATGGGGCAACTTCTCGCAAGGCTTTGACGTGCCGGATCCGGCTCGCTTCTTTGGCCAGGGCACGTACCAGTTAGACGGATCTCTGTCTGGGTCAACTTCGGTCGACAACGCAAGTTTACAGGGCGTGAAAACCAACTCTTACGAACTCGGCTGGCGTATGTCGCAGGGAGCGTGGGATGTGCAGGTCGCCGGTTACCTGTCTCTGTCAGATAAAACGGTGTCTTATGACCGCACCACCTTTGCTGTCGGCGTTGAAGATGACGATAAGCGTATCTACGGTATCGAAGGTCAGACTGTTTACCAGATCAACGATGATTTCTACACCGGTGTTCAGGCGCATTACGTGAAAAGTGAAACCAAGGTCGACGGCAGCTGGGAGAAGCTGGAAGCCGCGTCGGCCAGCCCGAGCTCAGGCAGTGCCTGGTTTGGTTTTGATAACTACCAGTATGGCGCTGAACTGCGTGTCAACAGCTTCATCAGCTACAAAGATGAAGATGGTGAGAAACTGGAGAGTTTCACCCTGGCAAACCTGAGTGCGTACTACGCACTGCCGGTAGGCCGCCTTAACGTCGGTATTCAGAACCTGTTTGACCGCGACTACGAAACCATCTGGAGCCAACGTGCACAGATGCTGTACGGCGCAAGCTCATCACCGGAGATCTACTCCCACAATGGTTTGGGCCGGACTCTTGCGGTCAGTTACAGCGCGACCTTCTAAGGTGTGCAGCATGAAGCCGTTAACGTTTACCAAAGCTCAGGAGTTGTTGGTATGACGACTTAACCGCTCGTGCTGATCTCAATGGCGGAACCGGCCTGACCCGGTCGGTTCCCCCGTTGGCTTATCTGGCCAGCTTTCAACTTTTTCTCTGTTTACCTCCCTGTGCGGCTGTCAGTAACGACCAGCTTTGGCTTCGTGCATCCCTAATTTGGGGCGGTGGGCAGCCAACAGAGACTTTTACATTTTTCAGGACACACATTTTACAGGCCAGGCCTTAACTAACCTTACAAACGATGAAGGATTACTTTATGACTCATGCTTTGACCATGCAGCACTTTTTAAACAGCTTTTTGCTCGAAACCGGAGCGGCGCGAGTAGAAGAGCAGGTGGTTCGGTTACCTCTGAATGCAGGGCGTGAACTGGTGATCCCCCTGGCTTATGTATCGGCGGCGGGCAGGCACCGTTATCGCGGCGATCTGCTGTTATCGACACCGCAAGGCCAGCTGTCGGTCGATTTTGACAGTGCTATGGCTGAGATTGTCGAGCATTATTTTGATTCGGTTGCGGCTAGCGATAAGGCTAAGTTTGTCCAGCGTGTGCTGGACTCGGATAGTTATGTCCAGCGCGCGGATGCCGCGCTGCACGCGCGTGCCGCGGCGCAGGGCTTTATTGCTTCAGAGCAGAGCCTGAGCGGAGGGCACAGTATGCACCCGGCACCGAAGTGCAATGAGCCGCTCAGCGAGCAGGAACAAGAGGCCTATCTGCCGGAATTTGGCGCTCAGTTTGCGATTGAATGGTTCGCGGTCAAGCGTTCTTGCCTGGTGGGTGAGTATGTTGGTGGTGATATGGCGCAGGCGCTGATGGCCTTGTTTGAACAGCAGACAGGTCAGAGTGTGGCGGCGTTGCCCGGCGCTGAGTGGCTGCCGCTGCCGCTGCATCCGCTGCAGGCCAGAGAGTGGCGTCGTACCCGAGGACAATATCACCTTGCGGCCGATGCGGTGCAGGATCTGAAGCTGAGCAGTGGCGGCTGGACCGCGACGTCATCTTCGCGCGCCATTTACCATCCCCACTGTCCGTGGATGCTGAAAGTGTCGCTGCCGGTGCGCCTCACCAACTCACTGCGTTTGATGACCGAGCCGGAAGCACGGCGTGGCACCCAGTTCAGCAAACTGATGGCCACCCCAGCGGGTGAAGAGCTGCAGCAGCGCTTTGAACATGCCTGTTTTATCCAAGAGCCGATGTGGTGTTCGGTGCAGGATGATGATGGCCAGACGCTGGATTTGCCGCTGGTCAGCTTTCGCCATAACCCGTTTTATGCCGCGCAGGATGAGCAAGCGCCGCTTAATGGTGAGCGCTTCTATATGCTGGCCAGCCTCAATCAGGATGCCGGTGCTGGCAAGGACAATCGTCTCACCGCCTGGATTAAAGCGTACGCCGCACAACACGGTTACACCAATGAGCTGGCCGCTCGCCACTGGATGAGCGCGTTTATGCAGCGCGTGATGGCGCCACTGTGCGTGGCGCGCAGCGATTACGGCATTGTGATGCTGGCCCATCAGCAGAATCTGCTGCTGGAAATTGAGCACGGCATGCCGGTCGGTGTGGCGGTGCGTGATTGTCAGGGATTTGGCCTGACCACGCTGGCCAAAGAGCGTTTCGCTGATGTGCTCGATAACGAAGCGCCGCAGTATTTTATGGAATGGGATGAACTCAATCCTTATCACGCCTACTACGTCATCGGTAATACCCTGCTCAATACCATCGCATCTATTGCGGTGTCCGGCATCATCAGTGAAGCCGATTTGTGGCAACTGTGCCGTCTGGAACTGGATGCGCTGGCCAAACAGCATCCGAAAGACAGTTCTTTTTATCAGTACGTGTTGCAATCGCCAACCCTGCGCTGGAAACGTAACTTCTTCTGCTTCCTGTCAGCGCACAATGAAGCAACGCTGAAAGATCCTTCGATCATCTACTGTGATATTGCTAACCCGCTGCAATGGCCTGCAGGCGACAATAGTCTGTCACGAGTGCACAAACCGCTGCCGGGCGGGCGCCGTATCACGATTGCTGAAAAACAGCATACCGACGCTGCGGCGCAGTTCGAACTGCTGGAGCATGGCCGCAGCGTGGCCGCGTTCTCGCTGCGTACCTGTGGTGATGATGTCACTGAACTGCACAGCGAGAGTGTCGATGTCAGCGATGCCATGCTGTGGTGGAGCGCGATTGAACATGCGTTTTATACCGCCCGTTTGGAGCAGATTCGAATTCCCGGCTGGCCGCAGGGCAGCAAACTGCTGAGTAAAGCCGAATTTCTCGAGCACTCGCCATTGTGGCTGCATGCCGCGCAGGATACTTGCGCTGTCACTATGACCACGGCGGTGAATGGTTCCCGTCATCCGCTGCGCCCGCTGCACCCGACCGGTGTTGTGTTCCAGCGTTATTTTTATCACCTCAAACGCACGCTCACTTTCCGTGTGATTGAGATTGAGCGCGATCTGCCGACCTTCCATCGCTGGCACAATCATCCGGTGGTGGCTCAGATGTGGGAACTGGAGGGCAGCCTGGAGGAGCATCGCCAGTATCTCAATAAGCAGAAACAAGATGACCATATTTACGGCTTAATCGCAGAATTTGACGGCGTATCCTTTGGTTATCTTGAAGTGTACTGGGCGGCAGAAGACCGCATCGGACCGCATTACCAATACGGCTTGTTTGATAAAGGTGTGCACATGCTGGTGGGCAACTTTGCCTATCGTGGCGGTACTTACTTTGATACCTGGGCGAAATCGATTGTCCATTACTGCTTCCAGCAAGAGCCGCGCACTGAATCTGTGGTCGGAGAACCACGTGCCGATAACCAGCGCGTACTGAAACTGAATGCCCGGGTGGGTATGCAGGTTCAGTTCGAATTTGATTTTCCACACAAACGTTCAGCATTGATCCAGTGCGGTCGAGAACGCTTTTTCCAGCAATTCGCTTTTTAAGGAGCTCATCATGCAAGGCACACACACAAGGAAAGGTCACGATACTCAACCCCAGTCTGCACATATCTATGATGTGATCGGCGTTGGCCTGGGGCCGTTCAATCTCAGTATTGCGGCACTGGCGGCGGAGAAAGCGTCATTGTCGACGCTGTTCCTCGATAAGAAAGCACATTTCGCCTGGCATCCGGGATTGCTGCTGAATGATGCCAAGATGCAGACGTCATTCCTTAAAGACCTGGTTTCGGCGGTGGATCCGACCAGTCGTTACAGTTTTCTCAACTACCTGGTCACCAACCGTAAATTCTATCCGTTTATGGCCTCCGGCCAGACGACCATCAGCCGTCTTGAGTTTTCGGACTATCTGGGCTGGGTGGTCAGTCAACTGCCGAACGTTGCCTTTAATCAGGAAGTGACGGCGATTGAACAGAGCGACGGCGTGTTCAAAGTCTCAGTCGGGCAGCAGCAGTACCTGACCCGACATCTGGTGATGGGCACCGGCCTGACCCCGAGTATGCCGGAGTGTGTGACGCCGTTTGTCGGTAAGCACTGTTTCCACGCCAGCGAACTGGCGCTGCGCGATCCGCAGCTGACCGATAAGCGGGTGGCGATTATTGGTGGCGGACAAACAGGTGCGGACGTGTTCCAGCATGCGTTTGACGGCGAATTCGGCCACGCGCGCGAGCTGAACTGGATTTCACGCCGCGCCAATATTGAAGTGCTGGATGAAGCCTGTTTTACCGACCAGTACTTCATGCCGGACTACGTTAACGATTTCTATCAGCTTGATCAGGCCACTAAACAGCGCGAGGTGGCACGCCAGAAGCTGACCAGTGACGGCATCACCAGCGACTGTCTGCAAGGCATTTACCAGCGTCTGTATCACGATAAGTATGTATTGCGTAAGCCTAACTGGTGGAACATTTGCCCGAACCAGTCGCTGGTGGCGATGCGTCAGGATGAAGACGGTTACCACATCACTCTGGCCCACGGCCTGACCGGAGAAACCCGTGAGATCAGCGCCGATGTGGTGATAATGTGTACCGGATTTAAGCGCATCGTGCCGCATTGTCTGCGCGATCTGCAGGATCAGATATCCTGGGATGAACATGGCCGGCCAATCTTGTCGGCGGATTTCTGTGTCGACTGGCAGGGCGCGCCGCACAACCGGATCTATATGGTCAATGCCGGGATCGCCTCGCATGGGATTGCCGAGCCGCAACTGAGCCTGGCCTGCTGGCGCGCGGCACGTATCCTTAACCATGTTGCCGGTTACACCGTGTATGATCCGGTCGAGCACCGTAATATGCTTGACTGGGGCATGGCGACCCAGGCGAGCCAGGAGCGCGTCAGCAGTCGTTTAATCTCCTGACAGGCACGCGGTTTGTCTGGACTGTTGTGTTTATAAAGCGAACTTGGAGCAAAATAGCCAAGCCTGAGCCCGGTAAACCGGGCTCAGGCTTTACTTTATTTGGCGCGATGTTCTAGGGCGAGCCCCTATTTTTCAGCAGATCAAAAGCTTTCAGCAGATCAAAAACTTTCAGGAAACCAAAAGCGTCCAGAAAACGAAATGCTGCCAGGCAACGAATCTTATGTTGGTGCGTTTAATGCGGCGGTTAAGCGCGTCAATTCGGCCAGGCTGGCCCGACTGTACTGAGCCAAGTCCCTGCCACGCTGAGATGTCAAAGCTTCTTCTAAACCCTGCTGGGCTAAATCTTCCAGCGCCCGTAACTGGTGTGCTAACTGACTGGCGCCGAGAGACTCCGCATCACCGGCCAGACGGTGGGCCTGCTCTGCGATGTCATAGTGATCGCCGCGTTGCATGGCTTGTTCAATCCGGGGCAGAATCTTGTCACAGCTGCGTTGCAGTGTGCGGATAAGATTGGTTACCCGGGCGGAGCCCAGAATCGTGCTGTGCGACTGAAAAACGGCGAAGTCAATCAATGCCGCAGCGGTGGCAGCGGTATCAGGCGGTTCTGTCTCTGGCAGAATTTCTGCTTTGGCGATCACCTGATTGATCACTTTATACAATCGCCCGATTTTGAGCGGTTTCGGCTCAATGGCAACCATACCGGCGGCGTGATATTTCTGAATCAGCCCGGGCTGAATATTGGCAGTCAGTGCAATGACAGGCGTATTGGTGTTGAGCCCGGACTGGCTGGTGATGTGGCGGGCAATGTCTACTCCGCTGATGTCCGGCAAGTGGACATCGAGCAGGATGACATCAAACTTACGCTCGCTGGCCGCCAGTAGAGCCTGACTGCCCGTCTGTGCCAGTTCGACCTGGTGACCGTCCTGACTGAGCAGTGCCATGGTCACTTCCTGATTCACCGGCGTGTCTTCCACCAACAAAATTTGAAGCCCGTCCAGCCTGGCTGGATGACTGGCTTGGGTTAACGCCGGGTACTGCGCCAATTCAGGTGGTGTGCTGAGCGGCAGTTCAAACCAGAATGTGCTGCCGCAGGCGGGCTGGCTGGTAACCCCAATTTCTCCGCCGAGGCTGTGTACCAGTTTTTCGGTGATCGCGAGGCCAAGCCCGGTCCCGCCAAAGCGGCGGGTAATGCTGTCGTCGGCCTGGCTGAAACGTTCAAAAATACGTGCTAAATCACTTTGTTCGATGCCGATTCCGCTGTCGCTGACGGCAAAACGCACCCACTGCTGATCTGGCCCGGTACGGGAGCGGGTGAGGGTGACATGCACAAAGCCCTGCTGGGTAAACTTAATGGCATTGGAGATCATATTGGCCAGCATCTGGCGCAGCGCGCCCGGTGCACTCTGGCAAACATCCGTCACCGTCGGGTCAATATCAAATTGTAAATCCAGGCCTTTTTCCAGCGCACCAGCAGAAAACAGGTGGCAGCTGGTTCTGACCAGTTCATGCAGGGAAAACAACTGGTTCTCCGGAATATAAGCGCCTTCTTCTAATCGGGCATAGTCGAGCAGGCCATTGAGGATTTCCAGCAGTGCGTCACCGGACTGATAAATGGTATTAAGACGCTCTTGTTGTTCCGCCGAAAGTTCAGTGCGACCCAGTAGCTGCACCATCCCCAGGATGCCATTGAGCGGGGTGCGGATCTCATGACTCATGGTGGCGAGAAACTTGGTTTTGGCCTGACTGGCGGCTTCGGCATTTTCTTTGGCTTCGAGCAGATTCCGGGTACGTTGTTCGACCTGTTCCTGCAACTGGTCCCGGCTGTACCTCAGCTCCTGTTGCTCCGACTCACGCCGCTCAATATCACGCAAAATGGCCAGGCGCATTTCATTGATCGCTTCGACCACCTGATCCAGTTCATTACTGCTGCGCTGGCGGGCGCGTTTTTGCAAAGTGAGCGGTTGTCGGAGATGACTTTTACTGATTTGACGGGTGAACTGTGCCATCCGTTCCAGATGACGGGTGATATTAAAGTGTACGATGCCAAACAGCACCACGCTGGTGGCCAAAATCATCAGCGACTGTACCAGAAAGCTCCACAGCGCAGATTCAATCAGCCGGGTATGCACTGCCGCCACATCGTGAAAGACAGTCAAGATACCTAACTGACGCGGCTCGCGCTGCAAGGTGTGATAAACAATCGCAAACTGGTTGGAGGCCTCGGCTTTGGCAGGTAGCGTGCCAAACTGCAGCTTCTCCGGCCAGTCAGCGCTGTCGAGAGTCACGGCCTGAATATCGGGAAAGTTCATGATGCCCTGCAGTTGCAGGTTGACCTGCTCTTTATCCAGATTCCACACGCTCTTAGCGATACCGTCTAACTGGGAAGAAGCGATCAGGCTCAGGCGAGTCTGCAGGCTGTGTTGTTCACGGCGGTATTCGGCCCACACCTGTAGCGCAGTGGTGACCACAATCAGCACCAGGCCACAGAGCAGAAAGCGTTTAAGTACCTGATAAACCAGAGGGTGATCGGTATGGTAACCACGTGCTTTACCAAGCCAGGAGGCAGAAGTATCAGTCATGCGCACCTCCGTTCCGGGTCGATATCCGGTATTGTTCGGCGTATTGTGCCATCAATTCACCAATATCAGTCTGGCGGGTGATCTGTTGCAGGGCCTGATCCAGTTCAGTCAGATGAGCAGAGAGCGGTGATTTTTTCGCAATCGCAATATACCAGTAATCGGTGGTCAACGGACGCTCCAGCGGGACGATGATGTCTTGATAACCCAGGCGCTCGTTTTGCAACTGGCCGCCATAGCGACCGAGAGGCATCATATCAATACGTCCGCGCAGCAGTTTAGCGAAGTTCTGCTCGCCACTGGACACATAGTCGACCTGCATATGGCGCGCTATCCAGTCGTCCATTTCATCCCCGTAGGAGTCACCCAGAATGACGCCTAAGGTTTTGTCTTTCAAATCGCTCAGTTGGCTAAACTTTTGGGGGTGCTGGCGATTGTAAAACAGCACAATCGGCTCTTTGACGATCGGCGTCGAGAGATAATGGTTGTAGTTTTGCCGCCCGGCGACCTTATACATCGCAGTGGCGATATCAATATGGCCCAGTTCCATTTCCTTTAAACAGCGTTGCCAGTTAAAGTCCTGCTCAAATGAGAGGGTGAGGTTAAAGCGTTGAAACAACTGTTGCAGCAGATGAGCGCCGACGCCTTTTACCTGATGGTTATCGACCCAGGAAATCGGCGGATAGATTGGCAGCCCGCACGCTCTATAAGTGCGGTTATGATCAAAATGGTTTGCCTGCGCGAGCGGTATCAGTAGCAGGCAAACGAAAGCCAGTAACGTTTTCATGCCGGCTGCGTTATTCAGGTGAGTAGAGGTAACCGACACCGTGCACGGTGATCAGCCATTTCGGACTGTAACTGTCATCCTGCAGTTTGCGGCGAATACGGCCGATCAGAACATCTATGGTACGATCGGTGGCGTTCCAGGAGCGGTTCCTTAATCTGTCCATCAGTTCATCGCGCGACAGAGAGCGGCCCGGGTTGGTGGCCAGCGCGTTGAGCAACTGAAATTCCGCTTCGGTCAGCTGGACCGGTTCATCGCCGTCCGCTTTTTTCAGCCAGCGGCGATGGATGTCCATTTTCCACGGTCCGATGTCGATAAAACCACCAGGTTCTTTTTCCGCACTGCGTTCCAGCGTCTTGAGCTTTCGGACCCGGCGAATCAGGTTTTTGCTACGTGCCAGAATTTCTCGCGGATTGAAAGGCTTGGTGACGTATTCATCGGCGCCGCATTCCAGGCCGATGATACGGTCAATCTGATCCTGACGACCGGTGACCAGAATAATGCCAATCTCTGATGCACTGCGTAATTCGCGTGTCAGGGTCAGGCCATCTTTGCCGGGCAGGCGAATGTCGAGCAGCACCATGTCGATATCATGTATCGCCAGCAGCTCTTCGCCGTGCTCGGCGGTTTCTGCCGAATGGACAATAAAGCCCTCTTCCTCAAAATAGCTGACCAGCGTTTCTCTGGTGACATCGGAATCGTCGATCACCAGTATCTGAGCTTGTGCGTTTACCACGGGGGTCATAATCAGAATCCTTTCTAGTGCGGCTGATTGACTGGCTTGTTTACACGTTTAAGCGTCTGTAGATATACAGGTTTGCAATCGTATAAGTAGCAAGTGCCGTTCCCTTTATACCAACTGTAAATATTAATTTGCTTGATAAGCAAGCTTGCTGCCCGCCAGAGATGAAGCAGTCTACATTTTAATCCGTTTGGTTTACATACTTTCACAATCTGTTGGCTGAATTTTACTTGTTATTACTTATGGTTGATGGCTGTCAACCACTGTTTAACGAGTACTCAGGAGGATTGCATGGCGGTCAACGCGCTGAAACGGATTTCCTACAAAAGTGCAACATTCGCACCAGGTTAGTGCCGGATATCCGGCGGCCGGGCAGGAGGTGGTGAGAATCCCAATCATGACGGGAGATGGGTCAGAGGCAGGGACAACGGATGCCTGCATGAATGTTGTGCTACAGGCAAATAATGCGATGTTAATCAACGGTTACTTAATGGGTTTTAATACTGCTATTTGTTGTATATTTGGTGGATATGGCTGTCCTTGTGGTACTTGGCTTGATTTACAACTTAATTACAAGCTGTTACGCGTGGTTTGAGACTTGTGGACAGGATAGGGCTACAACTTAACCTACCAAGCCGGAGGATAAACGCGGGCAGAGTGCTGATGCGTTTAAGCAACAACAGATTGAGGAGCAATCCTTGTGTACTTCCGGTGTACTGGCATCTGAATCATTTTCTGCTCTGCGCAAGGAGGCATTATGTCTAAAGAGCAAATAAGTCGGTCTACAGAACAAGCAAGTCGGTCTAAAGAACAGCAGTCTTATCAAGAGCAAATTGAACGTCCGGGACTATTTTTGGCAATTTTGCCGATCGCTATCACGATAGGGTTGCTCGGTATCCAGCTGTTTTACTTTGGTGACTTTACCCCGCATACCCCGTTAGCGATCGGGATTGTGTTTGCCTGTGCGATTGCCTGGTTGCGCGGTTATCGCTGGAATCATATGGAGCAGGGCTTGTTCCACGTGATTAAGGTCGCCACGTCGGCGATCGTGATTATGTTGATCATCGGTATGATTATCGGGATTTGGATCGCCAGTGGTACCGTCCCTATGATGATCTATTACGGTTTTCAGGTGCTGACCCCGCAAACGTTCCTGGCGGCGGCAATGATCTTGTGTGCGGTGATTTCTGTGTCACTGGGTACATCCTGGACCACAACCGCGACGGTTGGCCTGGCGCTGATGGGCGTTGGTGAAGGGTTTGGTATACCGATGTACTGGACTGCCGGCGCTGTGGTTTCCGGCGCTTTCTTTGGCGACAAAATGTCGCCGCTGTCTGATACCACCAACCTGGCTCCGGCTGTCACGGGCACCAACCTGTTTGCCCATATTCGTAACATGCTGCCAACCACCTTCCCGGCGATGTGTATTGCACTGGTGGTCTATCTGTTTGTTGGCTTTAACATCATTGATGCCCAGCAAGTGGATATCGCTAAGATTGAAGCGCTGAGTACTGCCCTCAATGATCACTTTGAATTTAACTGGTTGGTGCTGACACCGGCAGTGGTCGTGTTTGGCCTGGCATTGATGAAGATGCCTGCGATTCCGAGCCTGATGGCGAGCGTGCTGTTCAGTATGCTGATTGCGGTGGTGGTGCAGGGGGTATCAGTCCACGATGCGCTGACGTTCCTACAAAATGGTTTTAGTGTTGAAACTGGCAACGCCACCGCTGATGCCTTGCTTAACCGCGGCGGAATACAATCGATGTCCTGGATCATTACTCTGGTACTGATTGCTTTGGCATTGGGGGGCGTTCTGGAGCAAACCCGCTGTCTGGAAACGATTGTTCTGTCGATTATGAGCCGCGTACGCACTATCTTTGGCTTGCAACTGGCATCAACCATGACCGCCGCTGGTACCAACCTGGTCGCAGGTGACCCATATCTGTCGATTGCGCTGCCGGGACGTATGTTCAGCCAGGCGTATCGCGGTATGGGTTACTCAACCTTGTGTCTGTCCCGTTCGGTAGAAGAGGGCGGAACCCTGATTTCTCCGCTCATTCCGTGGAACGCAGGTGGCGCGTTTGTGATTCATGCGCTGGGCCTTGGCATCGCTGCCGGCCACACCGAAAACCTGCTCTACATCGTCTGTGCCGTGGCATGTTGGGCTTCGCCGTTACTGGGCATTATCTACGCGGCGTTTGGTAAATTTTGCCCGAAAGCGACGGAAGAAGAAAAACGTCAGTGGGCCGAACAGGGTGAATTGATCCTTGAGCCGATTAATGAAGAGCGTCCGCTGGGTAAACCGGCGGTGCAATACTGATTCTCACTGTTTTGAACCCGCTAAGCCGCTGCACTCGCAGCGGCTTTTTTGCAGGTGTCACTGGTGCGCTGTATTTTCTTCCTGTACTTGTACGGCTTGTGTTTGCCATTTGCACGGTGCGCAACTCTTCTTTGCGGCGTCTCTCCGAAGACTCTGCTTGCTGAGTGCGTTTGACTGCGCTTATTGAGCGCTGCACTTTGCACTGATGGTGCGGCTGGTGTTTTAGCATCGTAATTTGGCCTCATGCAGTAGCGCCAGCTGCTTTTTCAAGTGGCTGAAAGGTGGCAAAGGTTGACAGAGAAGACACGCTTAGAGAACACAAAGTCTGGCAGGCATTTCATAACTGACAGGTTTCTGTTAACAGACAGGTATAAAAAACCGCAGAACAGGTCTGCGGTTTTTCATGACTTAACTTCCGAGAAGAGGTTGGGTCATATTATTTAGAGATGAACTCACCGTGCGGGTCGATAACGAATTTCTTCGCTGCACCGCCGTCGAAGTCTGCGTAGCCTTGTGGTGCCTGATCCAGAGAGATCATCTGCACGTTTACTGCGTCTGCAATCTTCACCTTATCAAACAGGATAGATTGCATCAGACCACGGTGGTACTTCATGGTCGGACATTGACCAGTGTGGAATGAGTGAGATTTAGCCCAGCCCAGACCAAAGCGCATGCTAAGTGCCCCTTCTCGTGCCGCTTCATCTTTAGCGCCCGGGTCGTCAGTCACGTACAGACCAGGGATACCGATAGAGCCACCTGCGCGGGTGATCTGCATGGCAGAGTTCAGTACTGTCGCTGGTGCTTCTTCTTTGTGACCACAGCCACAGCCGTGCGCTTCAAAGCCGACACAGTCAACGAAACAGTCAACTTCGCGTTCGTTCAGAATCGCTTCCAGTTTGTCTTCCATGCTGCCTTCTTCACGAAGGTCGATGGTTTCACAACCGAAGCTGCGTGCCTGAGCCAGACGATCTTCAATCATGTCGCCGACGATAACACACGCTGCACCCAGCAGTTGAGCCGATACCGCCGCTGCCAGACCTACCGGGCCTGCACCAGCGATGTATACGGTTGAACCCGGGCCAACACCTGCCGTTACACAGCCGTGGAAACCGGTTGGGAAGATGTCAGACAGCAGAGTCAGATCCTGAATTTTTTCACGTGCCTGATCCGGATCCGGGAATTTCAGCAGGTTGAAGTCTGCGTATGGCACCATGACGTATTCAGCCTGGCCACCGACCCAACCACCCATGTCAACGTAACCGTAAGCGGCGCCAGGGCGAGCAGGGTTTACATTCAGACAGATACCGGTCAAACCAGATTTACAGTTGCGGCAACGACCACAGGCGATGTTAAACGGTACCGATACGATATCGCCCACATCCACGAATTCTACGTCACGACCTTTTTCCAGGATGATACCTGTGATTTCGTGACCCAGTACCAGACCTTCTTCAGCAGTTGTACGGCCACGCACCATGTGCTGGTCACTACCACAGATGTTGGTGGTCAGAACTTTAAGGATAACACCGTGCTCGCACTTGCGGTTACCAAGTGCCAGTTCAGGATAAGGGATAGATTCTACAGCAACTTTTCCTGGGCCTTTGTAGACAACACCACGGTTGGATTTTTCGTAGGACATAGGGTCTCCTTGTTGAGGCTTTTTATAGTTGTAGCGTCCCTTTAACCAGACAAATTCATTTTGTTTGGTTAGCGGCGCGATGGGCAGGGCAGTCAAGGTCGTCATTCGGACGAGAATGTGACGGACAATGACTGCCCCATAAAGCGGCGTTATTCGAGCGACTACAAACTTTGTTTGGTTTATCTGCTTGCTTTGCATACCGAAAATAGCCCTCAAGTGCTGCACCCATATGTCGCAATGCGCCGCGTAATGGTGCATTTACGACGCTGGGGAAGGATAAAAAGAGATGCTGAGAGTGCGCTCACAGAGGTGTGAAAAAGTTGAGTAATTTAGTCGGAAAAAGAAAAAACAGGCACGTAAATTGGCTGAGAGGTGATGATGTGAGACTTTTGTCAATTTGATGTCGGTCATTTTGGAATTAATGTTGTGTTTTTACCGTGTGAAGCGTGTAATCTGGCTATACATAACAATGCGTAATCCTAATAGCCTCATGGGATGTAAGCGCTTTTATTCAGGTCTCTATTCGAAGAGTAGTACAACAACGTCATGAAATTTTTTGAATTTGAACAGCTGATAGCCAGTCTGAACAATGAGCCGCGGGTGATTGTCCAGGCGCATGATTTTCCCGATCACGATGCGTTGTCATCGGCGTTTGCTATGGCCTATTTGCTGCGCAAACAAGGACTGAATCCATTCATTACCTATAATGGCTTCATTGACCGCATCTCACTGCGCAATCTGATTCATTGGCTCAATATACCGATTGTCCAGCCGCATCAGCTGACTTTGACTCCGAACGATAAAATCATTGTGGTGGACGGCTGCATCGGTGAAAAGAATGTCACCGATTTTCCCGGTCTGGAAGTCGGCATCATTGATCACCATCAGGTTAACGCGCCGGATTTTGTCTGGTTTGCTGACATCCGCCCGGATTATGGCTCTACCGCCACAATCATGGTCGAATACTTTAATCAGTTTGGGCTGGAGATTCCGGCCAAGATTGCCACAGCGCTACTGGTGGGACTGACTTTTGATACCGCCAATTTCACCCGTGCAGTTGGCGCGGCCGATATTAATGCGTTACTGCAATTACAAGCCAAAGCGGACATGACGATGGTGAATCGCATCTGTCGTAACCAGATTGAGTTTCATGAGTTAAAGCTGTTTGATACCTTGCTGGCGAATATGAAACGCGAGAAAAACTGCGCATTTGCGGCGCTGCCAGAAGGCTGCAGCAAAAATATGCTCGGTGTTTTAGGGGATTTCCTGCTCGGCGTAGACGAAATCGATATGGTGGTACTGAGCGCACGCAGTAAAGAAAAGACATTTTTGTCACTGCGTTCTGAATGTAAGCACAATAACGTCGCTAAGATTGTGCGCCGCGCTCTCAATGACAGCGGTATTGGTTTTGGCGGCGGTCATCCTCACATGGCGGGCGGCATTATTAACCATATGTACCAGCTGGCGGATGAATTTGAATACGTGTATGACCTGATAAAGCCTCAACTGAGACTCAAACAGGCCTGACCAATGAGAAGAGGGAACTCACGCTCCCTCTGATAGTTATCCAAACCTCAATCAAACTGATGGGCCTGACTTCTGTTCTGGCTGTTTAAACCAGGGTCATCAGCGGATCGCCACTGCTGACCCTGGCCGAGTTAGTGACAATCACATCTAAATAGTCATCGCTGTTGGTAATGACTATCGGTGTGGTGGTGTCATATCCGAGGGTGGTCAGCACTTGCAGGTCAAACTGTATCAGTATTTGTCCCTGGGCTACCTCTTGGCCTGCCTCAACCAGCAATTCAAATCCCTTGCCGTTCAGTTTCACGCTATCGATGCCGATGTGAATCAGCATTTCCACGCCGTCTTCACTTTGCAGCCCGATCGAGTGATGGGTTTTGAACACCGAAGCGACTTTACCGTCAAACGGCGCTCGCAGCTCTCCGCTATCTGGGATAATGGCGACGCCTTGCCCCATAATTTCACTGGCGAAGGTGGGGTCACCAACCATAGATAAAGCAACCACCTGGCCGGAAAGCGGACTGCTGATTTTTACAAAGTGGCGGCTTTTGGCTCGCTCTGCCGGTAAATTGTACATATCAGTCTCGGCGGAAGTTTCTGTCTTCGCAGGCACCATGGTTTTTTCACCAGCCTGGCTGGTCGGGGTAAAAAAGTAGGTGAGGGAGATCGCCAGCAGTAGGGTGAGCAGGGTGCCTAAAATTGTGGCATACACTGAGTTGTCCACGCCCGTTGGCGGAATGAACTGCAGGATAGAAAATAAGCCCGGCATCGTCGGCGAATAGGCTTTGGCGTAAAAGTAGGCCGCAATACCTGAGCCGATCGAAGCAGAGAAGCAGCCAAAAATAAACGGCCATCGTCTGGGTAGAGTAATGCAATATATAGCGGGTTCTGTAACGCCAAACATCGCCGTGACTGCTGCACTGCCAGCGTAAGCAACACTTTGTTGTTTACGGTATTTCAATACAATTCCCAGACAGGCGCCGACCTGACCAAACACAGCGGGAACCAATAGTGGTGGAATAACATCAAAACCATTCACTGCGATGTTGCTCATCACTATGGGCGCCAGGCCCCAGTGGATGCCAAACACGACCAGCACTTGCCATATCGCTCCGATGATCATGCCGGCGATGACCGGACTGGAGTGATACAAAAAGAACACGACAGTGGAGATTGTTTGGGCGATTGTGGTACTGAGCGGCCCGATGACCAGAAAGGTTAACGGGATGGTGATCATCAGGCACAGAAATGGTGCCAGCCACTTATAAAGATATTCGGGTAACGACTTAGGTATACGCCGCTCCATCCAGACATTAAACCAAGTGGCGAATAAAACAGGAATCACCGAGTTTGAATAGTTAATAAACTGGAGGGGCAGGCCGAGGAAATCGGCTTGCTGGGGGGGCTCTGCTGCCGCTTGTTGTGAAAAAAGCGTATTTACATGATTGGTAATTTCAGGGTGTACCAGCGCTCCGGCGATAGTGATCCCAAACAGTGGATTAGAACCAAAATGTTTTGAAGCCGTATAGCCGAGTAATATCGGCAGAAAGAAAAACACAGTATCGGCGGCAGAATAGAGGATACGGTAAGTGCCGGTATCGATACCTAACCATCCCATAATGACACACAAAATAATCGTGCCTTTTAAAATTCCGGCTGCACTCAAAAACCAGAGAATGGGGTTGAAAATGTTGGTAATGGTGTTGATTAGGGTGTTAACGTGTCCTGGCAGGTTGTGATTTTCCGCAGTATCTATCAATGGTGTGACGGACTGAAAGAGTTTCTCGACCTGGGTTCCGATGACGATCTGAAACAGACCACCGGACAGCATCACAGAGATCACTTCCGGCAGTTGTTGGATCTCTTTCACCGCATCTGCGGGGATCTGTTTAAGCTGGAAGCGCAAACGTGTGGTGCAATGGGTCACCCGCATCACATTTGATGTGCCACCGAGCTTGGTGATGATCTGCCGGGCCAGACGGTCATAATAGTCACTGGATATTTGCATGGTTTCGATCAGTTGGTTGGCGTGGCGCGGCGCACCCGTTCAACATGAATGGTCAGAAACATCATCTCTTCTGATGTCATGGCATGTTTAAACCGCTTATCTACATAACGGCTGATTTTTTCAACACAAGCGAATGCAGTGGGGTATTTACCCCGCACAGACTGGAATAGTGAATCGTCATCATCAGAAATGGTCGTCTGATGAATCAGACGGTGAACGAAGAACTTAAGATGCGTAACCAAACGGCGGAACTCATCGTTGTCTTCATTCAGATCCAGGCCAAGGTTGTACTTAATCATATGCACGATGTCGCGAATTAAGTTGGTCACGTTGATGGTGTTGTTCATGTCCTCATTCAACTGAGCGTTTACTAGATGTAAGGCAATAAAACCGGCTTCATCTTCAGAGAAGGTAATGCCAGAGACAGATTTTAATAGTTGTAAAGCCTGACAACCGACCTTGAACTCAACTGGATAAAGCTGCTTGATTTCCCACAACATACCGTTTTTTACCATTTGACCGGAACGTAACCGTTCTATGGCAAAGTGGATATGATCAGCCAGCGAAATCCGGATACTCGGATGCAACTCGGTGTTCAATGACTGCTGCGCAAGTTCAACAATCTGTTCTGTCGCGGTGAGCAATTCCAATGGGATTTCTTCTAATAGCTCACGATAACGATTGTCGATGGCGTCATCGTCGCTTTTAGCTAGAGTGAACACTTTTTCAATTTTGTCAGCGGCGATTTCCATACCGGCTTTCATTTGAAACCCGATCCCTCGTCCCATCACCACGACTTCTCGCTCATTGGCGTCTGTAGAAATAAGAACGTTATTATTTAATACTTTTGATACACGCATAATATTTTGAGTAATAGGCAGTTTTGTGCATAAAAAAACCTAAGCTGGTCAGATCATTCAAATGATTTGTCCTGAAGCTTAGGTTTTGCCTGCTGGTCGCAGTTACAATCCGGTAATTTAAACATAGTGTATCGTTTTCTTTTTATTCTCTCAAATGTGGAGAGTGAATGTGTGAATAAATACACACTATTGTATCACTCGCGCTTAAGATTGACTCTTCCTAGCATTTAGCTACTAGTATTGCTGAAAATTTTTGGTATTGCTGAAAGTTTTGAAATGTCCAACTTCAATTGGAACCGGTTACAAATGTGATTAAAATCTCTTTATTTTGAGAGATAAGCCCAATTAAATCGATGCTAATCACATTTGATGGTTGAGTGCGTTGACCTGAAAATTGGCCGGAATTAATGTGCTCCTCAACCTAGCAGTAAGTAGTAGATCTACTACTAATGTGACTGCTGCATTTAGTATGAGTACTCTAGAACGGAGTAGAGTGTTCACTATAAACGGATTGTTATCGCGCAAGTGAGCAAAACCTGACTGAACTTACCCCTTGGATCTTTCTTGGTAAGTGGTCAGGTTTTTTTGTACCTGGAAATCAGTACAGCACTGACAGTAAGCCCAGTTTACAGTCTATGTTGTTTATCTGAGATAGGGTAAAGCATTGTTTTGTTTACACGATTCGCATTCTTAAGGGGTGGGCCGATAGTTGCGCGAGTACGCAGCGTAAACTAGTCGTCTAAACCGATGTCGATTTCATTTTAAGGAGATTAATCCAATGAGTTTTCGTTTTCCTGATTCATTTCTTTGGGGCGGCGCAACAGCAGCTAACCAAATTGAAGGTTCTCACGTACTAGATGGCAAAGGGCTTTCCACTTCTGACGTGCAGCCATTTGGCGCGATGGGAGAATTAGTCTATCGTGAAGAAGGTGACTTCAATATTAAGGACGTCGCGATTGATTTCTACAACCGTTACGCTGAAGACATCGCTTTGTTTGCAGAAATGGGCTTCACCTGCCTGCGTGTTTCGATCGCCTGGAGCCGTATTTTTCCAAATGGTAATGATGCTGAGCCAAATGAAGCAGGCTTAGCTTACTATGATCGTGTGTTTGATGAAATGGCCAAGCACAACATAACTCCGCTAGTGACTTTGTCTCACTATGAGATGCCACTCAACTTAGCTAATCAATACCAAGGCTGGGCAAGTCGTGAAGTGATTGGTTTTTTTGAAAATTATGCGAAAGTTGTGTTCGAGCGTTACAAGAACAAAGTGAAGCTGTGGCTGACTTTTAACGAAATTAATGTGACCCTGCATGAACCATTCACTGGTTCAGGCTTGCCGCGTGACTGCAGTGAACAAACTCGTTACCAAGCTATTCACCACCAATTGGTAGGCAGTGCTAAAGCGGTAAAAGCATGCCATAGCATCATTCCAGATGCCAAAATAGGTAATATGATCCTTGGCGCAATGCAGTATCCGCTGACTTGCAAGCCCGAAGATGTGATGGAAACCTTAACACAAAACCGTGAATGGTTGATGTTCGGTGATATTCAGGCTCGTGGTTACTACCCGAGCTATATGACTCGTAAATTTGAAAAATTAGGCGTAGAGCTGAACATTACCGAAGAAGACAAAGAAGCATTGGAAGAGACGATTGACTTTATTTCTTTCAGCTACTACATGACGGGATGTGCGAGTGCAGATCCATCTGAGCAAGAGAAAGCTGGTGGTAACATGCTGAGTATGATTGCCAACCCACACCTTCAAGCGTCAGAGTGGGGCTGGCAAATCGACCCAGTCGGTCTGCGTTATCTGCTTAACTTCTTGTACGATCGCTACCAACTTCCTCTATTTATCGTTGAAAACGGCTTGGGTGCCAAAGACCAACTCAATGAGCAAGGTGAAGTCGAAGATGACTACCGTATTGATTACCTCAATGATCACTTGTTCCAGGTTGGTGAAGCAATTCAAGATGGTGTACCAGTAATGGGCTTTACTTCATGGGGCCCGATTGACTTGGTCAGCGCGTCGACAGCTCAAATGTCCAAGCGTTATGGTTTTATTTACGTTGATCGTGATGATTTAGGTAAAGGTACTTTAGGGCGTAAACGTAAGAAGAGCTTCCATTGGTATAAATCGGTTATTTCCTCACAAGGTGAAGCATTAAAGTCTACGAAATAATCGGATAGTCCCCCCCAAAGGTTCACCGGTGCTCCTGATGCTGGTGAACCTTGATTTAATTTTAGGTTTTCATCCGATTTAAACATATTTTTTTACTCGAAGTTATGAAATCAGTGAATACTCGTTCTTGGTTGTTAATAGAGATTCTTCCTAGATTACATGCGCTAAAAATCATGTAATGGCATACTATTGTGACGCCGTTTATTGTTTATTCACCCATTTTTAATTAATTGTCGATGTAGGTCACAACTGAGGTTTTAGCTAGTTGAAAATAAGGTTGGCGACGCATAATCTATCGTTGTTCGGAAAGGATTGTTACCGTGAAAACGGGCAAAACCTGGTTAGATTGCTTCGCTTTAAATAGTGTTGTGAGATCTACCAGGTTTTTTTTATCTAAAATAAAATTAATAAATTCAGCGGGATTGTTACCATCTTTAGGGCAAAACCCGGATTGAACCTAAGTTACTTTTGGGTCAATCCGGGTTTTTTTATGTCTGAAAATAGAGAAGCTTCCCGATTTAAGTAAGGCATTTATATGACATATGAACAAGTGGCAGCAGATATTGTAAGAAATATTGGTGGTGCTGAAAACGTCGAAAGTGTAGTGCACTGTGCAACACGCTTACGTTTCAAATTATATGACAATTCTAAAGCGGACAAAGAGGCCGTTAAAAAGCTTGATGAAGTGATTGCTGCGGTTGAAAGTGGTGGTCAATTCCAGGTTGTTGTGGGCAACCATGTCAACTTAGTTTGCGAATCGGTGAAAGCCGTTCTTGGAGGGACGGTAACGTCTACGAGTAAGCTTGCTGAGACAAAAAAGAAAGAAGGTATTCTGGCGACTTTTATTGATCTGATCTCCGGTATTTTTACTCCTTTGTTGGGGGTTATGGCTGCATCAGGGATTCTTAAAGGGATTCTGGCACTCTCGGTCACTGCGGGCTGGATGACTTCTACAAGCGGTACTTATCAGGTTCTGTTTGCCGCTAGTGATGCGCTATTTTTCTTTTTCCCTCTAGCGCTCGGTTATACCGCTGGCGTGAAGTTCAAGGGCAACCCGTTCGTTACTATGGCTATTGGCGGCGCCTTGGTGCATCCCTCTATGATTACTGCATTCAACGCATCGCAAGCTGCAGACTATGACGCTTTAACTTTTCTTGGCGTGCCGTTGATCTTTATGAATTACGCATCATCGGTAATGCCTATTATTTTTTCTGCTTGGGTATCGTGCAAGCTGGAACCTGTATTTAATAAAGTACTGCCTAGTGCGGTGAAAAACTTCTTTACACCTTTATTGTGCCTGATGGTGACTGTACCACTTACCTTCATGGTTATCGGGCCGGCCGCTACTACAGCCAGCCAATTTTTGGCTCATGGTTACGAAGTGATTTATAACTCAAGCCCAGAACTCGCAGGCTTGCTCATGGGGGCTGGTTGGCAGATCTTTGTCATTTTCGGTCTGCATTGGGGATTCGTTCCTGTTCTGTTGAATAATATGGCGGTTATGGGCTCTGACAGCATGCTACCGTTGCTTGTCCCAGCTGTCTTAGCCCAAGCTGGCGCTGCGCTGGGGGTTTTCCTGGTCGCGAAAAACCAGAAGCTGAAAGCGATTGCTGGTTCAGCATGTACTGCAGGTATTTTTGGTGTCACAGAGCCGGCTATCTATGGTGTTAACTTACCGAAAAAGCGTCCGTTTGTTTTCGGGTGTGTCGCTGGTGCTCTCGGTGCTGCAGTACTAGGCTACTTTCAGGTTCGTGTCTATTCGTTTGCTATGCCAAGTGCTTTGATTTTCCCTCAAATTATTCCTCCAACCGGTGTAGATATGACTCTTTGGGTCACTATTTTTTCTTCGGCTTTTTCCTTTTTATTGGCAGCTTTGTTAACAGTATTTGCAGGCCGGGTCAATCAAGAAGAAAAAACTGAAATGTCATAGAAAAATATTACACCATATAAATATTTGAGAAGTAGATAATCTGAAAAATAAAACATAATCGGAGAATGAAGATAATATAATTAGCATCAAATAATAATAATTTAATCAGTAGAATTAGAACGTGTAGTACATCAAGGATATATTCCCATTCCTTGTTGTGTTTAGAGCTATCTATAATAAAGGTGAAACAATGAACAAGATTAAATACCTACCGTTCGCGATTGCGATGGTTCTGTCCTCGGGGTACGTAGCAGCCGAAACAAATGCCGCATTGGTAGCCGACTCTTTTGAAACAAGGGTTGATAAACTGGAAAGCGAAGTTGAACGTCTAAATGACTTTAACTTTGCAGGTTATTTTCGCGCGGGTTGGGAAACGTCAACCAATGGTGACACTAACGCGACTACAAGATTTGGTGAGCGTGGTAACTGGGCTCAAGGTGCGTTGGGGCGCTTTGGTAATGAATACTACGGTTGGTATGATTTTCTGTTCTCTCAACAATTTTACGATAAAGAAGGAATCAGTGCTAAGGCTGTTGTTATGATGGATGGTTCGCTGAACATGCAAGATAGCAAAGCGCAAATTACTAATGGCGATGGTGATACTTTTACGTTCTCAGACATGTACCTAAGCACCAGAGGCTTAATTTCACTCGACCCTAAAGCTGAATTTTGGGTGGGTAAACATGGTATAAGAAATCGTGTCGTTAAGTTGTTTGACTGGAAATATGCGATGAGCAATGCCGGTGCTGGTGTGGGTATAAATGACTTACACATCGGTCCCGGTGTATTGGACCTGGCGTTAACTCGTTATGACTACACAATGTTCAGTACAACGCTTTCAAATACGGGGATTAGCACTAATACGAATACATTGGAGATGCACTATAACGATATTCCTATATCCGATGATTTGACTTTAGGTTTAATGACCAAATATACAATGGCGAATAAGTCCAGCTCTGTTGAGGCTGCAGAAGCCGCTGGTACGATTGTTGAGCTAAAAGATGCGGGTATGGTTGGGGCGGTAGTTCGTCAAAAGTCAAATGACGGTAGCTTCAATGAATTTGTTCTGCAAGCGGCTAACAACGGTATAGCCACTAACATGGCTCGTATTCATGGTGCAAACCCAGTACTCGCGCATGGTGGCAACTACTATAGCCAGCAGAGCGGTGGTGCTTTGGTGAGATTTGTTAGTCAGGGCGAGAACTTTATCGGTGATCATTTTGGTATTGCACACGCTATTGCTGTTGCCACTTCTAGCGATATCTATGATCCAGATGCATTGGTTGCGCACTCAGACATTAACTACGTACGTACAGCTATTCGCCCTGCTTACATTTGGAGTAACTTTAACCAAACGGGAATGGAGTTGGGGTATTTCAAGCAAACGTCAAAATCTGAAGGCGAAACATTAAATGAATCTGGTTACAAAGCGACTTTGTTCCATAATATTAAATTTGGGAAAGGTATTAATAGCTCTCCAGAAATCCGTTTTTATGCATCATATTTAGAAGCGCTAGAAAATGATATTGACAACGTTACTTTTGATGGTGATGATCATCAGTTAAAATTTGGCGTTACCGTGGATTTATGGTACTTCTAATATTTATGTGAGGATTAACCTTACGTAATCATAATACAGTTTTCCATGTTGAATAGTCTAATGTCTAATCTGAAAGACGTCGTAATATTAAATTTTAACTATATCTGAAGTTTAATTCATGGGTGATTGGTAAACCTAACGAAATGAGGTAAACAAAATGAAAAAAAAGATGCTATCGGCACTTGTCACTGTTGCCTGCGCGTCCACTGCTTTTGGTAGTAATGCGATGGCTTCTGCTCCTGAGAAAGGCGCACAGCCAAATATCGTATATATTATCGTCGATGACCAACGTTTTGATGCGCTAGGATTTATGAATCCAGTGGCGGTGACACCAAACATGGATAAGATGGCGGCAAACGGCGTACATTTTAAAAACGCTTTTGTAACCAGTTCATTGAGCTCTCCAAGCCGAGCTAGCGTTCTTACGGGGATGTATTCTCATAACCACGGTATCGTGGATAACAACCCCAACCCGGTAGCAGAAAAGCTTAACTACTTCCCACAAGAGTTGAAAAAAGCAGGCTATCAGACGGGCTTCTTCGGTAAATGGCATTTTGGAGGTATTGAAGAGAAAGCGACGGCAGGCTTTGCCGGTTTTGACCGCTGGGTTGGCTTAATTGGTCAAGGTGATTACTACCCAGTTAACATGCTAGGTAATCCAGCTCAGTTAAATATTGACGGTAAAATGGTCAATCAAAAGGGCTACATCACTGATGAGCTGACTGACTACACTCTCGACTTCATTGAGCACCGTGATAAATCTAAGCCATTTATGGTTTATTTGTCCCACAAAGGCGTCCACGCTGACTTTCTGCCAGCGCCTCGCCATAAAGATACGTTAAAAGGTAAGACGTTCCCTGTTCCAGATAGTTATGCAAACACCGAAGATAACTACAAAGGCAAGCCGCGCTGGGTAGAAGATCAACGTAATAGTTGGCACGGTGTTGATTTCCCATACATGAAAAATATCGATCTTAACGAATTCCAACGTGATTATTACGAAACACTGCGCTCGGTAGATGACAGTGTTGGTCGTGTGCAGCAATATTTAGAAGAGCATGATCTTGCAGAGAACACTATCATCATGCTGATGGGTGATAATGGCTTCCAGTTTGGTGAACACGGTCTGACTGATAAGCGTACTGCATATGAAGCGTCAATTCGTGTTCCTCTGATTGCATCGGGCCCAGGCTTTGATAAAGGTCGCGTGGTTGAAGATGTGGTAGCGAACATTGATATCGCGCCGACACTGCTGGATGCGGCTGGCGTCAAATCACCTGACTGGTACGATGGTTCAAGCTTCTATCCGCTTGCTCACGGTGCTAAACCCGAGAAGCCACGTGATACTTCATTTGTGTATGAATATTTCTGGGAATACAATTTCCCTTACACACCAACCACATTTGCTATACGTAACAACACTTACAAGTACATTCAGTATTACGGCCTTTGGGATACCGAAGAACTTTACAATCTGAAAGATGATCCTGACGAGATGCATAATCTTATCAACTCTAAAGATGAGGATATCATTAAGACTAAGATCGCACTGCGTAAAGAGTTGTTCGAGAAACTAAAAGATCATAATGGCAATAACATTATCCCTTACAACATGCGACGCTCTGAAGGTGTAGTGCAACGCCATGGTCCAGAAGGTCAGAAATCTGCGAATTTCCCTGAGCACTGGATGGAGGAATACAACCCTGAAGATAAATACCGTGGTTGGTTCCCAGATCGTCCAAACAAAGATCAGTTTCTACAACAGATCATCAAAGGGATGAAAAAAGGCGAAGACGCACTGGAAAAAGCAATTGCAGAAGAAAAGAGTAAAACATCTTTTTAATCAGAATGTTGCTTGATTTATGATGGAAGCTGGCCCCCTAGGTGCCAGCTTTATATCTTGGCCCTTTGTTGATTGAGACCACTTGTACTCTATCGGTTGATGAAGCGATGTAAGTCACGAAAATCGAGTGTGGTAATTGACGAAATTATTGTATGTAGTAACCTCTAACTAATTCGGATTGTTACCATTATAATTAATGGGCAAAACCCAGCACTACGTTAATTCCTAGTGCTGGGTTTTTTTGTTTAAAATCCTGTACTGACTCAAAGACATCGTTATACATCGATGTGGAAGATATGAGCGAAGTCAACGTCTAACAATTAGTCAATGTGTCGAGTAATGTCATGAAGCCGAGAATAGATAATTTTCAACTACTGTCTAAGCCCACAAGTTCTGTATGTAATATTGACTGTGAGTACTGTTTCTATTTAGAAAAAGAGCACCTTTATCCAGAAAGAAAGCATAATTGGCAAATGGATGAAGTGACACTGGAAAATTATGTTAAAAAAAATATCCATTCACAGCCTGCGGATACGATTGACTTTATCTGGCAAGGTGGTGAACCTACACTGGCTGGGTTAGCCTTTTACAAAAAGGCGGTGGCACTACAAAGAAAGTACGCTGGAAAAAAGCAGATAAATAATTATTTCCAGACGAACGGTATTAAACTAGATAAAGAATGGTTGTTGTTTCTTAAAGAACATAACTTCTTGGTGGGTATTTCGATTGATGGTAACAGTTTACATCATGATGCGTACCGTAAAACGCGATCAGGTAAATCAACATACGATAAAGTAAAAAAAGCGATTGGTTTGATGAATCAATATGGGGTGGATTTTAATACGCTTACTGTAGTCAGCGACGCCAACGTTGATGAACCGATTCAAGTTTATGAGTCACTGAAGAAATTAGGCTCTAGATATATGCAGTTTATCCCGTTGGTGGAGCGTATTGCTAACCAGCCTACTGAGGATGGTCTGTATCTTATTAAACCTGACTTTAGCGGAGCTTCCGACATCGCCCCTTGGACAGTACCGAACGATAAATATGGGAAGTTTCTAAACAAAATTTTTGACCATTGGTATCGAAATGACATCGGTCATTGCTTTGTTATGAATTTCGAACAGACGATGACGCAGTTAGTTGGTGGGCGAGGGATTTGTATTTTTGAACCAGAATGCGGAGCGAATTTAGCGCTTGAAGCAAATGGTGACATTTATTCTTGCGACCATTTTGTATTCCCGGACAACAAAATCGGTAATATCAATGAAGATAAGTTGAGTATGCTGATTAACTCAGATCAACAACTAGAATTTTCTCATAGCAAGCTCAAGAACATTGATCAGGACTGCTTAACTTGTCCGGTCAGAAAAATGTGTAATGGCGGTTGCCCTAAACACAGGTTCTTGGCATCAAGAAATGGCTTGCGTAACAAAAACTATTTGTGTCAGTCATATAAAGAGCACTTTACGCATGTTTTACCTTATATGAATAATATTATTGCTAATATCTTTGGCAATAAATGACGATTAGATTTTGTTTATTGTACCCATACAAAAATAATTTCTCATCCGTTCTGTGAATGTATAGGGGAATAGATATGTTTAAATTGGTATTAAAGTCCTTGGCATTGAGTTTATCTCTTATATTCAATGTGAGTTTTGCTGAAGAAGTTCACGCGGTAAATCGCCAGGTGTATTCAGATACGTTATTACAAACTCGACAGAAATTGTTAATCCAAATGGGGAACAGTGATTCTGATATTAAACAGGATAATGATATGATTGGTTTCCCAATCTTTGATGGGGCACTAATGGTTTTGTATAAGCCGTATGGAATGAATTTTGATGACACTTTGACATTACCTTACGCCTTGTTTATTACTGAAAGTCCGATCGAAGATGTTGCGGAATTTTATCAGCAAGAATTGAGTTATTATACAGCGATAAAATCAGACGATAATATTGTGTTGCTCGAACGCTATCTTCAGAACGGAAATTATCCCCAGGACTACTATCGTATACCTCACGTCAAGATCAGAATGCAGACGTTGAACAACGGTGAGCCAGGAACGTTATTCTCGATTACGTATCCAAATTAACGCTTTGCGAAAATGTTACCAAACTGGCCTACAGAGAAAACAATATTGTTTAACCAAATAGTGACTAATTGTCATGAAAAAGAACTGACCGCATATTCTTATCTTCCCTTTGGTGAGGCAAAGTATAAGATGGTAATATACTCATGTTTTTACTGTTTGTATAACGATATTAAATGTTTTAATTATGAGTTTTTATGTTTAAATTGGACTTGATTCACATCTAATAATTTAAATGATTGATTTTGTAATGACTTGATATTATTGTTTTGATAGTTGGATTGTAACCGTAAATGCGGGCAAAACCTGATCAGTTGTTATTGTTTTTAGAACCACTGATCAGGTTTTTTATATCTAAAATTTATTAATTAGTTTCACTGGGATTGTAACCATCTGACAGGGCAAAACCCGGATTGACTCGAACATAGTGTTTGAGGCAATCCGGGTTTTTTTATGCCAGAAATCAGTGGTTGTAGCAGATATAGGAAATCGTGGAGTATTTTATATGGCATATGAACAAGTTGCAGCCGATATCATGAAAGGTGTCGGTGGAATTGAAAACGTTGAGAGCGTGGTGCATTGCGCAACCCGTTTAAGATTCAAACTTTATGATAATTCTAAAGCTGATAAAGATGCGGTTAAAAGTCTTGATGAAGTGATCGCTGCCGTACAGAGTGGTGGTCAGTTTCAGGTTGTGATAGGAAATCATGTTAGTCAAGTGTTTAATGCCGTTAAAGCATCGATGGGAGGCACAGGTACTGTCAATTCAGTACCTAAGGAGAAGAAAAAAAAAGAAGGCGTGTTTAGTACTCTCATTGACTTAATTTCCGGTATTTTTACCCCTTTGCTGGGCATTATGGCCGCATCGGGTATTTTGAAAGGTATCCTCGCTTTATCTATTGCAGCAGGGTGGACCACCCAGCAAAGTGGTACTTATCAGGTGCTGTTTTCAGCCAGTGATGCACTTTTTTATTTCTTCCCTTTGGCTTTGGGTTATACCGCCGGCGCAAAATTTAAAGGTAACCCGTTTGTCACCATGGCAATTGGTGGAGCTCTGGTTCATCCGACCATGATAGCTGCGTTTACTGCCAGTCAAGCAGCCGATTATGAAGTGCTGACTTTTCTTGGTATACCGATTACGTTTATGAACTATGCCTCTTCGGTTATGCCTATTATATTCGCTGCTTGGATCTCTTGTAAGCTCGAGCCTGTGTTTAACAAAATGTTACCAGGTGCAGTGAAAAACTTCTTTACGCCTTTGTTGTGTTTAATGGTGACTGTGCCATTAACTTTCCTGGCTATTGGTCCAGTGGCCACTAGCGTGAGTGAATTTATGGCACATGGCTACGAATTGCTATATAGCATGAGTCCGGTTGTGGCGGGCCTTATCATGGGCGCGTTGTGGCAAGTACTGGTCATCTTCGGTCTCCATTGGGGATTTGTTCCTATCCTACTCAATAACATGGCTGTTATGGGCTCTGACAGTATGATGCCGCTGCTATTACCTGCAGTACTCGCCCAGGCTGGTTCGGCATTGGGTGTCTTTCTTATCACCCGCGATAAGAAACTTAAAGCAATCGCAGGTTCTGCATTTAGTGCTGGTCTGTTTGGTATCACCGAGCCCGCTATTTATGGTGTAAACCTGCCGAAGAAACGTCCATTTATTTTTGGGTGTGTGGCCGGGGCGCTTGGTGCTGCAGTGATAGGTTATTTCCAAGTCCGGGTTTACTCGTTTGCGTCAGTGAGCATGTTAATCTTTCCTCAAATTATTCCGCCAACCGGAGTTGATATCACGCTATGGGTTTCCATATTTTCAGCGCTTTTTTCTATCGTGCTTGCGACTTTGCTGACCGTTTTGTTTGGTCAGGTGAATGGGGTTAAGAGTAATGGTAAAGCTAAGGTCAGCTCTTTAAAACAAGCCAAAGCAAGCTAGTTGTTTGCGTAAAAATCTCAGGAGGTGTTATCAACGCCTCCTGATCATGTTAGCTGGATCTGAGGAAAGCTGAGGGATACTTATCCGTCTTATTATCTTTCCTTACGCTTGATGTTTTATGTAATAAACGGAGAAAAATAATGAATACGACAGTTTTCCCTGACGGTTTCTTATGGGGTGGTGCGACTGCGGCAAACCAGTTCGAAGGAGCGTGGAATATTGATGGTAAGGGTCCGAGTACCAGTGATATGTTTAGTGGCGGTAATCACACAGTATCTCGTCGCATTACCCGTGCCATTGAAGAGGGCGTACATTACCCATCCCATGAGGCGATTGACTTTTATCATCGCTTTAAAGAAGACATCGCCTTGTTTGCTGAAATGGGGTTCAAAACGTTCCGTTTTTCGATTAACTGGACGCGTATCTTCCCTACAGGGATGGAACTAGAGCCAAATGAGGCAGGAATCAAATTCTATGAAAATGTGATCGACGAGCTGAGAAAATATCACATTGAGCCCTTGGTCACTATTTCCCATTATGAGCTGCCATTCGCACTGACTGAAAAATTTAACGGCTGGGCGGGACGTGATGTTATCGATTGTTATACCCGTTATGCCGAGACCTTGTTTAAACGTTTTAACGGCAAGGTGAAGTACTGGCTGACATTCAACGAAATCAATGTTGGCACGGTTCCTTTGGGTAACTATCTGAGCCTGGGTATTCTGAACGAAGGTACCACCGATTTTATCAACCAAGTCGACGATCCACAACTGCGTTTTCAAGCGTTACATCACCAGTTTGTTGCCAGCGCTAAGGCAGTTCAAATCGGCCACGACATCAACCCGAATTATAAAATCGGGTGTATGATTGCATACATGACCACTTATCCGTTCACCTGTAATCCAGACGATGTGATTCTAGCTCAAGAACACGGCAAAATGCACAACCATTTTTGTGCTGACATTCAGGTCCGTGGTAAATACCCTTACTACGCAAAACGTTATTTCTCTGAGCACAATATCCAGGTTGATATGGCTGAAGGTGATGAGCAAACCCTCGCGCAAGGTACCGTTGACTATTACACTTTCAGT
Organism: Vibrio sp. ABG19; assembly: GCF_029962385.1. Classification (NCBI taxonomy): domain Bacteria; kingdom Pseudomonadati; phylum Pseudomonadota; class Gammaproteobacteria; order Vibrionales; family Vibrionaceae; genus Vibrio; species Vibrio sp. ABG19. Next base: position 2,530,248 of record NZ_CP071708.1, read on the forward strand.
TACTACATGTCGAACTGTGTTTCAGCCGATCCGAATATGGAAACTGGCTCAGGTAATTTGATGGGGGGCGTGAGGAACCCGTATTTGGCAGCGTCTGACTGGGGATGGCAGATTGACCCAGTTGGTTTACGTTACACTCTGAATGAAATCTATGCCCGTTATGAACTCCCAATGATGGTGGTGGAAAACGGTTTGGGTGCATTTGATCAAGTCGAAGATGACGGCTCTATTAACGACAGCTATCGTATTGATTACCTGAGAGCGCATATTGAGCAGATGGCAGAAGCGATTAAAGATGGCGTAGAGCTTTGGGGCTACACACCTTGGGGTTGTATTGACCTGGTGAGTGCGTCAACGGGGGAAATGGAAAAACGTTACGGCTTTATCTACGTCGATAAAGACAACAATGGTCAGGGATCTCTGGCGCGTCACAAGAAGTCATCATTTGACTGGTACCAGAAAGTAATTGCTTCTAACGGACAATCGCTTTAAGCCCAACAACGAGCTATTTATATATAAGAAAACCGAGTTTTGCTGGGGATTCTCTGTTGTACGCGAAGTTCAAAGAGAAGATATGCTAACGTTTCATGAACAAGATCCCGCCCGATTTATGGGTGGGATTTTTTTTATTTTTGGCTTCTATTGAACTGTGTTTTTTTTATTCTGTTGCACACAAATTTCCCTGTGATGACGGCACTTGTAGTGTATTAGTGATATAACGGGTGTCACACTCATGCGTGTTAAAAGAAATCAATCGTTAAGGAGATGGGAATGCAATTATCAGATTCTGGATTATTCCAGCAGCACTGCTTTATCGACGGACAATGGGTTGCCAGTGAGGATGGCCAGGCGACGACGGTGACCAATCCTTACGATGGTTCGGTGATCGGAACAGTACCGCAATTGACGGACGAGCAGGTTAAGCGTGCTATTGCCTCGGCCGACAAGGCGCAGCGTCTGTGGGCGAAAGAGACCGCAAGCATGCGCGCAGCGGTGTTGCGTCGCTGGTTCAATCTGATTGAACAGCATAAAGATGATCTGGCACAGATGATGACGGTCGAGCAAGGCAAAGCGCTGGCCGAAGCTAAAGGTGAAATCACCTACGCCGCCAGTTTTATCGAGTGGTATGCCGAAGAAGCCAAACGTGCTTACGGTGAGATGATTCCAAGTCACAAGGCAGATGCACGAATTCTGGTGGCCAAAGAGCCGGTTGGAGTTGTCGTTGCGATCACACCATGGAATTTTCCGGCTGCAATGATTACCCGCAAAGCCGGACCAGCTCTGGCTGCAGGTTGTGCTGTGGTGCTCAAACCGGCGCCGGATACGCCGTTTACCGCGCTGGCACTGGCCGAGCTTGCCAAACGTGCCGGATTACCGGATGGCCTGCTGCAGGTTGTGACCGGTGATGCTGTAAGCCTGGGCCGGGTGCTGACCAAGAGCAAGCTGGTGCGTAAACTCTCATTCACGGGCTCAACCCGTGTGGGTAAGATCCTGATGGAGCAGTCGGCAGCGAATGTGAAGAAGCTCTCGCTGGAGCTCGGTGGTAACGCACCGTTTATCGTCTTTGACGATGCTGATATCGATGCTGCGGTTGAGGGGGCAATGATCGCCAAATTCCGTAATGCGGGACAGACCTGTGTGTGCGCTAACCGGATTTATGTTCATGACAGCGTGTACGACACCTTCACTGCAAAACTGGTCGAGCGGGTCAGCCAACTGAAAGTGGGTAATGGCCTGGAAGAAGGGACTCACATCGGCCCGATGATTAACGATGCCGCGGTGGCTAAAGTACGCAGTCATATTGAGGATGCGGTGCAGAAAGGGGCGAAAGTGGAATTCGGTACTCTGCCGCAACACGGCAGTCGTCTGCTTGTGCCACATGTACTGACCAATATGAGTGATGACATGCTGGTTGCCCACGAAGAAACGTTCGGCCCGCTGGCTGGTTTGTTCCGTTTCAGCGCGGAAGACGAAGTGATCGAACGGGCTAATGCGACCGATTTTGGTCTGGCCGCTTATTGCTACACTCAGAACCTGGCGCGTGCTTGGCGCATGAGTGAAGCACTGGAAAGCGGTATCGTCGGCATTAACGAAGGGCTGATCTCAACCACGCTGGCGCCATTTGGTGGCGTGAAAGAATCCGGTTTGGGCCGTGAAGGCGCACGCCAGGGGATGGAAGAGTATCTGGAAATGAAATATACCCTGATGGGTGGTCTGTAACCCTCAGAGCTGTTTAGGGCGTTTTCGTTTCCGGCGCCTTAAACACTCGCCATTTCAGCGGGCCGTTGGTTTCAATCTGACTGGCCCGCTGACACAACATATACACTTCTCCGACCTGCAGTACCGCGCCCTCCGAATAGGCTTTATCTTCGTAGTAGCAGACCCGTTTACCCATGTCACCGCCATCAAGCACGATGGCCGGTTTTGGCGTGCTGACGGAAATGCTGTTGGCTTGCGCCGCAGCGGAATTCAGCGTACTGCTAAGCAGCGCTATGGCCTGTGCCATGATGAGTTTATGATTCATTGTATTCTCCGTTTAAACCCGATAGCTGTCTGTGCGCCATTGCCTGCGCGTCTCTGCCGGTGAGATAAGTAGCGGCCTGATTTGTAGCACCACCCAGCCCTGCACCGCCATACTTGCAGCTTAAGCTCAAGCCAGCGAATGACCAAACTGACGCTGATAACGTGCGAGCATACTCTCATTGCCCAGCAATCCGCCCTGATGAATATACAGCAGTGACTTATCAGGCTGCGTTGGCAGCCAGTGCCGCAATAAACGCCACATCAAAGGGTCGTAAAGCAAATCGAATTCCACTTCAGTTTGGGCACGTAACTGCCGCCAAATCCGGTAATCCTCTGCATATAGGCGACCAAAATGATGTTTGGATGAAGGGCTGATGATGGTTGGGTAGCGCTCAGCCGGAGTTTGGTTGTGGGCGACAGGTTGGGTTTGCCCGATGAGCTGGTCAAACTGCTCAAGCAGATAGTCTTGATCGCCGACACACGGGCAGGTCACCACTTCAATGCCATGCGGTGCTAATGTCTGATGCAGATAGAGCGCCGTTGTCCCGGTCCCCGAGGGCAGCGCAACTCGCCATGGCTGCTCTGGTTGCCGGGCAATCCAGTTGATCAGCTCATTAGCCAGTGCCGTCACCCCTTGTTTGGCGATTGGGCTGCGGCCACCTTCTTCCAACATCAGGCAGTGACTGTCCGGGTGGCGACATTGGTCAATGTATTGTTTGGGGGGTAAGTCACTCAGCGCGCGGGTTTCGATGATTTGTGCGCCCAGCGCCAGCGCTGCACGATAGTTGCCGTTCGGGTTCTGTTTCAGCCAGCCCGGTACGTGGTCTACATAAAACTCCAGCTGCCAGCCGCGCAGATTGGCCAGAGCGGCCAGTGAATAGAGCGAGTTGGCTTGCGCGGAACCGTAACAGATTAAGGTCTGAATGTTAGGTAATGCCTGATCCAGCAAGGGCATAAATTTACGTGCTTTGTTCCCGCTGAACTGTGCGTGCAGCTGATCGTCACGCTTGAGATAAAAGGGAAATTCATCAAACTGATGGACGGTAACGGGACTGTCGGCAAGTTTCATAACATTCGGTCTCAGCAAAAAATGCGCTGTGGCAAACATGGGGTTTTGGCAAATGGGTGCCCAGTTTGCCCTGAATCCGGAGCGAAAAAAAGCCCAAAACAAGGTCGTTTTGGGCTGATACAAACATAGGAGTTAATAAGAAAAAGCAGCATAGGTATAGCTGTCAGTACCACAGACAGTTCGACGATCTGTAAAACTTTTAAAACTCTGTCAACTACGATAATTCAGACCGGGCCCCATAAAAAGAGTTCCCGATAAAGAGAAAAAAAATTCACATTTTTCAAAATGCGAGTCGGGACAAGCTATTACACCGAATGAATACTGTCTGGTCTGACCATTATTGAAAAGTGTGATGTTAATTACTTGTTAACCCTCAATGTGCGGAGTATATTTTCAAACAGATGTTTTATACAAGTGATTAACGTTTTGGGTAAGTGGGTTAGTAATGGCACCAAGAAGTAGTACCAAGGAAAAAATACTCGATGTAGCGGAAGGCCTGTTTGCTGAGCACGGCTTTAATGATACGTCGCTACGAACGATAACCAGCAAGGCCAACGTGAATCTGGCTTCGGTCAATTATCACTTTGGGGATAAGAAAACGTTGGTGCGGGCAGTACTGAACCGTTATCTGGAAGCGTTTATGCCGGCCGTCAAGGATGCACTGATCACGCTCAATCTGCGCGATGAGTATAAGATGGCGGATGTATTTGAGTCGCTGCGCAGTCCGCTCCGGGCGCTGAACGAGTTACGTCCGAATGGTACCAGCCGTTTTATGCTGCTGATTGGACGCGGTTACACCGATGTGCAAGGCCATTTACGTTGGTTTATCACTACCCGTTATGACGACGTACTCACACTGTTTACCCAGTCGGTGTTAAAAGCCAATCCGCAGTTGACCCGTGAAACCCTGTTCTGGCGGCTACATTTCACTCTGGGGACCTGTGTATTCACGATGGCATCGAGTCAGGCGCTGACTGAGATTGCCGAGAATGATTTTGGTACTCAGGTCGATGCCAAGGTGATGGTCGACCAGATTATTCCGTATCTTGCGGCTGGTATGGCGGCCGGATAAGGGTGACTTGTCCGAGACAAACTAACCGAAGGTTAAAGGTCGGAGAACCTCAGCCTAACACAAAGCAAAACATAATAAGTTTACGTATTAAGTAAACACAATCAGTTTAAAAGACCAGTGAACAAAAGGATCTGAACTATGTGCTCTCTACGAAGAAAATGGATAAGCGACCCCGCTTTCAAACTGTTCAGGCAAGTGCTGCCACCGCTCTCTGAAACAGAGAAAGAGGCGATGGAAGCCGGTAGTGTCTGGTGGGACGGGGAATTGTTTTCTGGTAAACCAGATTTCAAAAAGCTGCACCATTATCCCAAGCCAACCCTGAGTGAAGAAGAGCAGTCGTTCATGGACAATGAACTCGAAACACTGCTTGCTATGCTTGATGACCATAAAATCATCAAACAGGACCGCGATTTACCGCCGGAGGTATGGCAGTATCTGCGTAAAGAGCGCTTCTTCTCACTGATTATTGCCAAGAAATTCGGTGGCCGTCAGTTTTCTGCATTGGCTAACTCGACCATAGTGTCGCGTATCGCCACCAGAAGTATCAGTACCGCGGTGACTGTGATGGTGCCGAACTCACTCGGCCCGGGTGAGCTGCTGTCGCACTATGGTACTCAGGAGCAAAAAGATTATTGGTTACCGCGCCTGGCAGACGGTACTGATATTCCCTGCTTTGCACTGACCGGGCCGGAAGCAGGCTCAGACGCAGGCGGTATTCCCGACCAGGGCATCGTGTGTTACGGCAAGCATGAAGGTAAAGAGGTGCTGGGTGTGCGTCTTAACTGGAATAAGCGTTACATCACGTTGGCACCAGTGGCAACTGTGCTGGGGCTGGCATTTAAGATGTACGACCCGGACAACCTGCTGGGTGATAAACAAGATATTGGCATTACCTGTGCGTTGATTCCTGCGGATCATGACGGGGTCGAAATTGGCGAACGTCACGACCCGATTGGCTTGGCGTTTATGAACGGCCCGACGCGTGGTCAGGATGTGTTTATTCCGATGGAGTGGTTGATTGGTGGAGTTGACTACGCCGGTAAAGGCTGGCGTATGCTGGTGGAATGTTTATCGGCCGGGCGCGGTATTTCACTGCCGGCGCTGGGCACCGCGATTGGTCACCTGACTTCGCGTACTACCGGCGCTTATGCTTATGTGCGTAAGCAGTTCGGCATGCCGATCGGTAAGTTTGAAGGGGTTGAAGAGGCGCTGGGGCGTATCGGCGGCCTGACTTACCTGCTGGAAGCCACCCGTACTTTGACGACTACGTCGCTGGACATGAAAGAAAAGCCCGGCATCGTGACCGCGATTGCCAAGTATCATATGACTGAGATTGGCCGCAGCATTCTGAACGATGCGATGGACATCCATGCCGGCCGCGCGATTCAGGACGGTCCGATGAACTATCTCGCGACGCACTACCTGGGCATACCGGTTGCAATTACTGTGGAAGGGGCCAATATTCTGACCCGCAACCTAATGATTTTCGGTCAGGGTGCGACGCGTTGTCACCCGTATGTGCTGCAAGAGATGGCTGCCGCTGCCAATCCTGATCAGGAGCAGGGAGCGAAAGAGTTCGATGAGCTGCTGTTTAAACATATTGGCCATGCGGCCAGAAACACCTTTGGGGCGCTGGGCGCCGCTTTGACCGGCTCACGTTTCATCCGTGCCGATATGAGTGGCGAAACCAAGCACTATTACCGTCACATGACACGCCTGAGCCGGGCTCTGGCCGTTAGTGCTGATTTTGCCATGCTGACCCTGGGCGGTGAACTGAAACGCAAAGAGATGATTTCGGCCCGTTTGGGCGATGGCCTGAGTTACTTGTATATGGCATCGGCGGTACTGAAACGTTATGAGGATGAAGGACGGCAGCAGGCGGATCTGAACTATGTCCATTTTGCGATGCAATACTGTTTGCACCATGCGGCGAAGTCACTCAATGATGCTTACCGTAATTATCCAATCAAGTCGGTTGGTCGGGTGATGAAGGGGCTGCTGTTCCCGCTCGGTAATCACTTCCAGCCACCGGGTGATGAGTTGACGACTCAAATCGCGCAGAGCCTGATGACGCCGGGAGCGCATCGCGATCGTCTGACCCATTTGTGTTATATCGGAGCAGATCCTGATGACAGCGTTGGTTTGATGGAACGGGCATTTTTGCAGCTCTATGGCGTGCAGGGGCTGGAACGTAAGCTCAACAAGGGCGTGAAAGAGGGCAAAGTGGCCCGCAAAGGCCCGCTCACTGAACGATTGCAGCAGGCCCTTGACGCGGGCGTGCTGAGTCAGGATGAAGTGGATGCGATTGTCGCTGCCGATAAACTGCGTTATCAGGCCATTCAGGTCGATCACTTCAGTCATGACCTGTCCGAGGTTTTGACCCACACCAGTGGTAAGCTTAAGCTTAATCACGTGGCCTGAGATTGCTCAGTGGGATAATCAACAGTAAGGCTTCTGACAGGAAGCCTTCTTTTTTGCTGGCAGGTTAACCCGGATTCACGCTTGGCTGACCATCTATCATGGTCAAATTACGGGGGGCGTGGGTTAAAAAACGCCACACAGTGATCCAACCACTTATAAAATACCGCCATTTTGACAGAAATAGGATGCGATCTGCGGGCGAAACTTTTATCCTAGCGGAGATTTTTGAAGGAAGTTGAATATGATCATCAAACCTAAAATTCGCGGATTTATCTGTACAACAACGCACCCAGTGGGTTGTGAAGCTAATGTAAAAGAACAAATTGCTTACACTAAAGCACAAGGTCCAATCAAGAACGCGCCTAAGCGTGTGCTTGTTGTCGGCTCTTCAAGTGGTTATGGTTTGTCTTCACGTATCGCTGCGGCATTTGGCGGCGGTGCAGCCACCATCGGTGTGTTTTTTGAAAAACCAGGTACTGAGAAGAAGCCAGGCACAGCAGGTTTCTACAATGCAGCAGCTTTCGATAAGCTGGCGCATGAAGAAGGTCTGTATGCGAAAAGCCTGAACGGCGATGCGTTCTCGAACGAAGCTAAACAGAAAGCGATCGAACTGATTAAAGAAGATCTGGGTCAGATTGACCTGGTCGTCTACTCACTGGCATCGCCAGTACGTAAGCTGCCTGAAACTGGCGAGCTGGTACGTTCAGCACTGAAACCTATCGGCGAAACTTACACTTCTACTGCGGTTGACACCAACAAAGATGTCATCATCGAAGCAAGTGTAGAGCCGGCGACAGAGCAGGAAATCGAAGACACCATCACGGTAATGGGTGGTCAGGACTGGGAACTGTGGATGCAGGCCCTGGATGACGCTGGCGTACTGGCAGAAGGTTGCAAAACCGTTGCTTACAGCTACATCGGTACTGAACTGACCTGGCCAATCTACTGGGACGGCGCTCTGGGCCGTGCCAAAATGGACCTGGACCGTGCATCAGCCGCTCTGAACGATAAACTGGCAGCGAAAGGCGGCACGGCAAACGTGGCAGTGCTTAAGTCAGTTGTGACTCAGGCAAGTTCGGCAATTCCTGTGATGCCGCTGTACATCGCGATGGTATTCAAGAAAATGCGTGAAGAAGGCATCCATGAAGGTTGTATGGAGCAGATCTACCGCATGTTCAGCCAGCGTCTGTACAAAGACGACGCCAGCAAGCCAGAAACAGACGACAAGAACCGTCTGCGCCTGGATGACTGGGAACTGCGTGAAGACGTTCAGCAACACTGTCGTGATTTGTGGCCACAGATTACGACAGAGAATCTGAAAGAGCTGACCGATTACGAAGCATATAAAGAAGAGTTCCTGCAACTGTTCGGTTTCGGTATCGAAGGCGTTGATTACGATGCTGACGTAAACCCACAGGTTGAATTCGACGTTATCGATATCTAATTGTATGGTTTGATACATCGATAACCAGATAACTCGCCAAAGGCGCTGATTGCTTCAGCGCCTTTTTTTGTCTCTGCGATTTACGGCTATTGCGATTTAACGGTCTATGAGATTTATGGTCAATGAGAGTTATCGTTGAGCTTGCGTACGGATAAGCGCTCTGGTGATCTGGAAAAGATAAAATCAACGCGCTTGTTCTGACCGATATAAAAAAGCGCCGCTCGATGGCGACGCTTGTCGTTTTATGAGTTAAATCCGTTAACTAAGCAGAATGAGCAGAGTGCCCGCCAGCGTCATCAGAATATTGGCAATCGCATAAGTACCCGCATAGCCCAGCGCCGGAATGGTGGATTTGGCGTAATCATTGACAATGTCCATCGCCGGTGCACACGTACGTGCGCCAATGATAGCGCCAAACAGCAGCGCACGGTTCATTTTCAGAATGTGTGCGCCCACCAGGTAAGCGAAGACAACCGGTAGCACACTGACCACAAAGGCCAGGCCGATCACCTGCGGGCCGACTTCGGATAAGTGTTCAAACATGCGCCCGCCGGCACTCAGGCCAATACCGACCATAAAGATCATCAGGCCTAAGTCTTTGACCATATTCAGAGCACCTTGCGGTACGTAGCCAAAGGTCGGGTGATTGGCACGTAAAAAGCCCAGCGTGATACCCGCCAGAAGAAGACCGACTGCATTACCCAGACTGAATGAGACCTGGCCGAAGGTCATGGTGACCAGACCAAACAGAATACCCAGAATAAAGAAGCTGCAGAATGCCAGCAGGTCCGCCATTTGACTGTGAATCGAGATAAAACCGATTTTGTCTGCCAGGCCTTTAACGCGGCTGCGTTCACCACTGACCTGCAGAACATCGCCTTTGGCCAGCACGATATCCAGGTCCATCGGCATTTCGATTTGAGCCCGTACTACGCGGTTAAGGAAACAGCCATCCTCAGACAGGTTCAGATCAGACAGGCGCTTGCTGGCAATGGTATCGCTTTTGACAACGATTTCTTCTTCTACCACACGCAGGTCAAGCAGGTTACGGTCGAACACCTCTTTGCCGTTACGAAAACTGGGTTCCAGTCTGGCGTGACTGTCCGGGAAACCCACCAGGGCAATTTCGTCGCCTTCCTGCAAAATCGCATCACCATCAGGGTGGGCGAGAATGCCGTTACGTCGGATACGCTCGATGTAACAACCGGTCTGACGATAAATGCCCAGTTCGCGCAGATTACGTCCGTCGACCCATTGCACCAGTTCCGGCCCGACGCGGTAGGCACGAATGATCGGCAGGTATACTTTACGTTGTCCGCTGCCCCCCAGGCCGCGCTCCTGAGCGATCTGCTGGGCAGAATCAGACAGGTTCTGCTTTTGCAGGTTAGGCAGCAGTTTTGCGAACATAATCATGCTGATAAGACCGATCAGATACGCCATCGCATAGCCGACCGAGACATTTTCCAGCACCAGAGAAATATCCAGGTTACGCGGCACGGACGACAAACCCGAGTTCAGAGCATCCTGCGCGCCAACCAGCACCGGGGTGGAAGTCAGGGCTCCGGCCATCATACCGGCTGCCAGGCCTAAATCGAGATTCAGGTAATGATTGGCCAGGTAGGTCAGCACGGTCGCCGTAATAAGCACAACCAGACTTAAAATGAGGTAATGTTTGCCGTCACGAAAGAAAATACTGAAAAAGTTGGGGCCAGCTTCAATACCGACGCAGTAGATAAACAGCATAAAGCCAATGGTAAGGGCTTCTGCATTGAAGGAGAAACCGAGGTGTCCCATGATCAACGACGTGATCAATACACCGATAGAGTTACCTAACTGCAGGCTGCCAAAGCGGATTTTGCCAAAAGCAAGGCCTATGGCCAGAACAACAAAGATGAGAAGAATAGGGTTTTGGTCTAGCAAAAGTACGACGTCGATGTTCACAATTTAGCTCAATTCAAGCGCGGAAGAGGGGTGTAGTTAAATTATGCGGATTGTAGCGTAATTAATTAAAAAATTAAGTGAAAATTTTAAGGTTTTACAGTTCTATGAAATAACTATTTATGAAAAAAGCCCGCTGGCAGTGCAGCGGGCTCTCATGTATTAGTACTGTCGTCACATCATCGACCAATTAGTCGAACAGACCCAGGTTTTCTTTTGCGTAAGCTTCAAACTCAGTGCAACCACCGATGTGCTCTTGGTCGATGAAGATCTGTGGCACAGTCTCTACTGGTTTACCAACGGTTTTTTCCAGATCAGCTTTGGTGATGCCTTCAGCGTGGATATCAACATAACGGTAGTTGAAGTCGTCACGTTTCTCTTTCAGCGTATCAGCGTGCTCTTTCGCACGAACACAATATGGGCAACCAGGGCGACCAAAAATCACTACGAACATAGCTTTCTCCTTTGTTTCGATTGACGTCACTATGCCCGATCCAACATAGAAAATAAAGCGGCAATTACCTGTTCTTTTAATAGGTAAAAGCTATCGGTGCGATTTGCGCCCAGAGCCGTACAAAGTGTCATCGTTGTGGTGAGGTGTGTGAACTAAGGGAGGTCGCATGTTGCAGTTTATGACAGCAGCCCGGATTATTTTTGGTGAAGACTCGTTGCGACAATATTTGAATGACAATAAAAAAACGGATCACATTGTGATCCGTTTTTTGTTCAGCAGGCGAGTGCGTTATCAGATACTGGACAATTTGTCGTAGCGCGAATCTTTCAGCACTTCTTTGACTCGTTTCAGGTTTTCACGGAAACCAGAGCCGCGGCGCAGGGTAAACCCGGTCGCCAGGACATCGATAACGGTCATCTGCACCACGCGACTTGCCATTGGCATATACACATCGGTGTCTTCCGGCACATCGAGACAGATAGACAGCGAACTGGCTCGGTCTAATGGTGAATCCTTGGCGGTAATGGCAATCACGGTTGCGCCGTTTTCACGCCCCAGATTCGCCACTTCAACCAGGCTTTTGGTCCGGCCGGTGTGTGAAATCAGCACGATCACATCGTTGTCGGTGCAGTTAATACAACTCATACGTTGCATCACCACATCTTCAAAACAGGTAATCGGAATATTAAAGCGAATAAACTTGTTTTGTGCATCACGAGCCACGGCAGAAGAGGCGCCAAGACCAAAGAATGAGATACGTTTCGCCTGAGTCAGCAAATCGACGGCACGGTTAATCTGCATCGGATCCAGGCTGTTTTTCGCCACATCCAGACACGCCATAGTCGATTCGAAGATTTTATGAGTGTATGCATCCGGACCATCATCTTCCTCGACGTTACGGTTCACATAAGGGGTACCGTTTGCCAGGCTCTGAGCCAGATGCAATTTAAAATCGGGGAAGCCTTTGGTGTCCAGGCGACGGCAGAAGCGGTTAACGGTAGGCTCACTGACATCCGCCATCTTAGCAAGGGTGGCTATGCTCGAATGAATGGCAGTCTGCGGAGAAGCCATAATAACTTCCGCTACTTTACGTTCCGACTTGCTAAAATTTTCCAGGTTCTTTTGAATTTTTTCTAATGTATTCATAGTGTTCACGCGGGCGTAGAGAACAACTCGTTGGTAAGGTAACCATTAAGGGGGAGGGAAATAATCGTTTCCAAAAGCCCATTTACCAACGCCATGGGATGAGTATAAACCTAAGCAGGGATAATCCAGAAATGAAACGACGTATCAAATGATGAGAATATGACAAGCCTCAAACTAAATTTCATAAAAACTACAGCTTTAGGCGCGAAACATATCCAAAATACGAACGAGACGCATCGTCTTGATATGTGAATTACAGCAAAACGAAAGAAATTTTCAGTTTGCTGTAATTCTCTCCGAGCAGGTTATGCCAGAATTTGTTGCGTTAAACGCTCAATTCTGCCCATCAGAAGTGGTGCCAGAGTTGCAATTTCTCTTTGCTCTTCCAGGACCGAGTGTAGAATTTCGTTTGTTGTCAGTGGATTAGCAAGTACGACACGAAAAACGATGGTATCAAGCTTATCCCAACAAATCGGATTCAAACGGGTACGTGAAACAAAGGACTTACCGGTTTCACGTTGTTTTTTCTGAATAAACTTGGTCAGTTCATTCAATAGTGCATTTAATTGCGCACGTTGCGAGCTGTCTGCTTTGTGCATCGCTGTCTTGACCTGCTGCGGCAGATAGCGGTAGGTCAACAGGCATAACTCAGGTTGTGAAACCAGCTCAAAATCGGCTTGTGCACGAATCAGATCAGCAAAATAGCGGGCTTTGGCAATGCTCTGATCAATCAGCAGTTCATAACCGGCACGGCTGATGATGTGCATACTGGCATACACCAGCATCGCGATGCCAGAGCGCGAACCTTCTAGGGTGTGACTGCCGAGATCTTTAGAGCCTTTACGCAAAATATACTGCGCGTGGTGTTCAATCGAGTTCATCGCGTGTGGATCTTTAAACAGCACCATGCCGGCTCCCATCGGGATATAAAGCTGCTTATGGGCATCAATGGTCACTGAGTCAGCCAGTTCAATTCCATCCAGAAGATGGCGGTAATTCCCCGACATCAGAGTGGCGCCACCCCAGGCGGCGTCAACGTGGAAATGGCACTGCTCTTGCTGACAGATGCGGGCAATCGCCTGCAGGGGATCAATATTACCGGTTTCAGTGGTGCCGGCGACGCCGACAACGGCAAACGGTTTGATGTTGCGCGCTTTTAACTCGGTGATTTTAGCCTGCAGATCGTCCGGGCAGATCCGGTTGTGCTCATCGGTACGGACTAAAACCAGGCCGTCCTGGCCAATCCCGAGTACATCCGCCGCTTTCTTGAGTGAATAGTGACCACGTTCAGACACCAGAATCGCCAGGCCGTCATAATTGTAGTGACGCATCGCCTTAAACAGGCCTTCTTTTTCAACGCCGTGGAAATCACCATCGGCTTTGAGTGCACTGTTACGGGCTACCCATAACGCGGTAATGTTGGCAATCGTGCCCCCTGAGCAAAACGCGCCGAGTGAGTGCTCAGCACTGTGCATCCACTGTTGATAGAAGCTGTCATCGTTACCGTAGATCAGGCGGTGCAGCATGCCCAACACTTGCCGTTCCAGTGGGGTAAAGGCTTTGGAGGTTTCGATTTTGACCAGATTCTGGTTAAGGGCAATCATGATCTTGGACAGCGGCATCATGAAGTAGGGCAGTGCCGATGTCATATGACCGATAAAGCTGGGTGAGGCGGTGTGTACTGACTGTGCCACCAGAGTATCAAGTAGATGCTGGGTATGGTCTGAGACAAAGACAGGTTCATCAGGAATACGCGCATCACAGAAATCTTTTTCGATCTGCTTGAGCGGCTTTTCTTCGGCCACTATGTGTTCACGCAAAAACTGATTCAGATTGCGGGAGAGCTCTTCTTCGATGCGGGTCAGTGTTGAGTCCGGCCCTTCTGGCACCGTAAATATGCGAAGTAAAGATTCAAAGTTCGCATTTGCGGTTTTGTGTTCAGATACCATACAGCGTCGTTTTAAGTTTCATCTTCCGATTTTAAGTACAACAATCTAAACGAAAACGGGACTCTTGTCCCGTGTTTATTCGGTTGGTGACTGTGCCCGGATACCCGTCATGATAGCCATGCGGGATAAGTTACAGGTAAATTAGTTACAGGTGATCTGCTCAGTTTTGGCTATCGCCTGATTGTATTTGTCGAGCGCAGATTCAATCTGTTTCGGATGGCTGAGCAAATCGGCAAAAGCAGAACGCAGCTCGTAGTTCTTGGCATGTGGTTCTGCCTGGCGATCATCAAACGTCGTTTTCGCGATTTGACCCAGTTCATCACTACGCGAAGCGAGGACTTTGACATCCTGTTGCTCTAGCTGCAGCCAGGCTTCGACCGGTTGCCCGGTGGCAACTTTGGACGGATCGTGCTCAAGGTAGTAGTGAACAGCGGCGCGATTGAGTTCAAAATGGTGCTTACGACCTTGCAGGAACCATTGGCTGACTTCCGCTAAATCTGGATACTTTTGTGTTGTCATCTCAGCCAGGTCGGTATACCACGTCAGGGAAGCATCAATGTAGGCGTCATACTTTTGTGCAAAGCACGAATTGTCCGCTGCTGCGGCGCTCATCGAACCGGCTGATAACAGCAGAGTGACAAGAAAGCGTTTCATAAAAGTTCCTTTCTGACTTGTATCGACCTCCCTTTCGCTTAGGGAGCTACAGGTTTACGTCCAGTTTGGATTGCTCATTTCACCGTAGGCCGTTGCTATGCAAGATGGCCTATTGTAAAAGATACCTATTGTATAAGATAAGTAACACTATTCCTGCGATCTAGCCTGCAAGTGACACAAAGAAAAGCATCAATACCGGAACTAACACGCTGAGTATAAAGCCGCTAACGATAGCGACTGGCACACATCGTACACCACCGGTGGTCTGGATTAGCGGCAAAGTGAAGTCCATGGACGTGGCGCCAGCATAGCCGATAGTGGTGCACGGTTTACGCCCAATCAGCATCGGGATCATCACCAGAGAAACCAGTTCACGCATTAACTCGATCAGGAATGACGCGCCGCCATAGACCGGCCCAAATGCATCACCCATCAGAATGCCGGCCAGCGAATACCAGCCAAAACCTGACGCCATTGCCAGCGCTTTATAAACGGGAATGTCGAGTACCAATGCCGCCACTAAGCCACCCAGCCAACTGGTGATAATCATGACGGCCGCAATCATCATTCCGAGCTTGTTAATCAGGATTTGTCCCAGTGTCAGGCCGCAGTTGCGCAGTTGGATACCAATAAAAAACAGTAGCAGCGATAAACACCATTCCATCGCATTGTCGACCCAGGGCAAGTTCAGATTCAGCACTACGCCCAATAACAGGCCTCCACCGACAACCACAATCAGTTTAAGTGATTCCAGCGCCATGCTTGAAAGAGGCAACTGGCTGTGGGAAGAGTCGGTCTGGAGTGGCATGAAGCGATCAATCAGCGGCAGGAAGAGCAAATTAGCCGCCCCGAGAGCCACGAAAAAGACACTGACAAACTTAATGATCAGTTGCAGATTGTCGCCTAGGTTGTCCAGAGCCGCTAAGCTCAGTCCCATCAGAAACAGCATGATATAGACGAGGTTAGACGTCACCTGATTGAGCTTATTGAGCCAGTTTTTATTACGCACGCGAAACAGATAGCCCACGACAAGCGGGGCAAAGATAAACAGCATCCCTGAAAGCATAAAATCCTCAAAAGTCGGGGGTCAGAAACCGCTGGCGTTGATTACCGCACTGAGTTTGTCTTTAAAATCGAGTTCGCTCAGGTTGCTGAGTTCAAACAGTACTTCGGCACCAGTCGCGTTGATCTCGACTTCATGCTCGTCATACGCATCGTCTTGCTTTCTGTACAGCAACAGATGGTGGGCGATGCGAGCGACATCGAGATAACTCACTTCTTCTTCATGCTGAATCAGCGACTGATTACAGGCCACTTCAAGGAAATCACGATCGAATCCCCAATGGTTAAGCACTTGTTTACTGGTCTGAGAACAACTGGATTGGAAAATTTGCAGCGCGATATCCTGATCAAGATAGTTGCCGCTCTCCAGATAGAGATAGTACTCATTCACCAGGCAGAACAGGCCGATATCAGCCAGCAGGCCAACCAAGAGTGCTTTTTCCTGCTCAAGATAGGTGTAACGTCCCGGCTCGAGCGCTTTAAAACTTTGCACCACTATGACCATGGTTGCGCCCAATTCACGGGATACCGAAGCGCTGTTGACCAGCATGGCATTGCACTCTTTGCTCAGATTGATGGAGTGCTTGAGCTGTTCTATTGCCTGAGCTGTGACAATGTCACGAACCCGCATAATGCCAAGGCGTGATACCGCAGTGAACAAATCGTTGCAGGTAATATTGCGGCGATTAAAGACCACAGAGTTTGCAACCCTGATCACAATAGCCGCCAGGCCTGGGTCATCGGTCAGACAGTCGGCCACGTCAGATATACCTGTCGATTCTAACGTGCACAGTTTCTGAATTTTCACTACCACCTCAGGAATAGGTGGTAAGGAGATCTTACCGGTACTGATGGAATTTTTAACCATCTGTGCGAACTCACTTTCTAGCCCTTCAATGAGTTTGTGGCGGTTTTCCGGAAGCCAAAAAAAAGATAGATGATTCATTTTTAATTATTAATCGTTTTAGTGAACCCCATTCTACAAAGTGGTGACAAATATACGCAACTCATATCAAGTACAAATTCACCGTTTATGAGCATTTCGATGATCTGTTGTGCATTTTCCCCGGTAAGTTACTGCAAAAGTATGAGATTTAATGCGCCGTGATGCATATCTCTTTTTTGCCAACTTGAGAATAAATTGCTGTGAATTTCGTATGGTATTATTTTTTGTCAGTTCATTATGATAAAGGAAAATATAAGCAAACGTTCGATAAATGGACTTTGCACTTTAATCGGTTGGCTAGCCGATACTATTTATTGCTGTCTGGTGACCTCTTTATTCATTCAATAAGAAGGTGTTACCACAATGAGTACAAACAGATACATCTCATTCCTCAATCAATTTGGTCCGTTGGAGAAGCGTTCCATGTTCGGTGGTACAGGATTGTTCCGGCATCACTCTATGTTTGCATTATTGGCACAAGGGCGCTTGTTTATTCGTGGCGGCTGTGTGTTGGATGATGAGTTTCTGGCTTTAGGATGTGAAAAATTCCGTCATATAAAAAAGCAGACCACGGCGACAGTTAATTATTATGACGTGACGGATTTATACCGTGCTGAGAAGGCTTGCCTTGACGATTTGATCCATCGTTCGATTGAGTATGCAGTGGCATCGCGCTGTCGCCAGAACCTGGGTAACGTGAAGCGTTTAAGAGATATGCCGAATATGCATTTCAGACTGGAGCGCATGGTAAAAAAAGCGGGCATCAAGGACGTGGCGACTTTCGTTGATCTGGGAGCGCCAAAGGTCTTTAATAAAGTCCGCGATATTTACGGCAATGATCTGGATGTCAGTCTGCTGTGGAAGTTTGCCGGCGCTATCGAAGGAGTGCATTGGGAACTGCTCCAGGAACCGCGTAAACGCCAGTTGCTCGACAGTTGTCGGCAGTGACGTTCAAACCCAAAAAAACCGAGGCAAGCCTCGGTTTTTTTGACACAAATATACGACGCCAGCTTTACGTACAGTGATCCGGCAGTGCGCAGAGTGCTGTTTAGTATTTGAAACGAGCGGTAAACATCAGTTGGTCGCCGTACGCATCGTTGAAGCGGGCTTCAGCGCCGATAGAAAACAGCTCTGTTGAGTGGAAACGACCGTAAACCGAACCAATCCAGTCGTCGTTATCATCAATAGAAACGTAACCGGCTTTACCCCCCACTTCCAGTTGCGGACCAAGCCACTGGCGTACGCCAAGGTTGAGTTCCATACCGGTATCCGCGCTGCTGCGAGATTCGTCATCATGAATGCGGAACAGCATCTCACCAGTGAAGTCAGCCCAGTTGTTGATTGGCGCGTGGAAGCCGAAACCAGCGGCTGCGTCGTAGTCGTCTTCGAACTCAGAATCCACACGGCCGATAATGTGAGCATTAGGGTGAATAGAAGTGCTGATTGCCGCACCATAGGTAACCGGGCTCGCGCCGATGCGCGCTTCAACGTAGTCGTAGCTGAAGTTACTCATCACAGCCGGGCTGTTAGGATTGACCGCAGCCATTGAATGGGCTGAAGCAAGAAGAAGTGCTGATGCAATGATTGTTTTACGCATAATCACGATAAACCTATCTCTTTATGATTAATTCCATGGTCAACGGTGAGGTCATATAAACGTAATGCCTTGCAAGATAACCAAGCTCTAAAAGTGTCGACATCATAAATCACGGTGTTGCCGAGCTCTACCGAAAAATGTCATTGTTTTGTCGTTCAGGTAAAAATAAGCAATTTAAATGCCAAATATATGAAACTTTTGTGTTTATTGTCTGACTCGACAGCCAAATTTGCAGTTTATTGGTGAGATTGGATGCTTACTCTCCAAAAGTGGTGCGTTTTGCTGCCATGGCATTGAGGATCTTCTCGGCATCCAGAATTTGTACCCAAGCCATCAAATCCGTTTCATGGTCGATGATGTACTGGGTCAGTTGATCTTTGACCATCTGGCGCAACTGGTCACCCTGCCAGGGTTTAGCAACATAGAAATCAAGGCTGGCATGGTTGACCGCCTCAATGGTATCTTCCAGTCCGGCCTGACCGGTCAGCAGTACCTTGCGGGTTGCGGCCGTATCCGGATTCTGGTTCATCTCGATCAAAAACTGAATCCCGGTTTGCTCCGGCATAATGTGGTCGCACAGAATCAGTGCCAGATGAATATCCTGCTGACAATAATCGTCAATAACCTGTCTTGCTTCACTGACCGACTCGGCAGCTTCCAGTACAAAATCCTGCTCGAAACAGTCAAGATCCTGTACCACGCTATCCAGCACTTCTCTTTCATCATCAACACATAAAATCATGTATTTATTCATGTTGTTCTCCTTAATACTTAATCCTGATGCGTGGTCAGCGTGACGGTATGTGGCTGTAGTATTTGCTGAGTCAGAGTGTTAGCTGCAAACTCGTCGTATACCGAAAAATCACCAGGCACCGTTAAAACTATAACGGTAGCCATAAGCTCATTGAGGTATAGGCGTTAATCTTACTGTCGACCTCAATCCAGCCCTGATGCTGCAGGGCGATTTGCTGACAGACCGATAAACCGATCCCCAGGCCAAAATTGCCTTCGCGTTTGGTGGTGAAATTGAGAGCAAAAATTTTGTCCCGCAATGGTGCTGGGATGCCACAGCCATCATCGGTAATACTGACCACCACGTAGGTTTTGTCCTCTTTAACGGCCAGCCTGGTTCGTATATGAAGTGTGCCGCGCTCCGGCAGGGCGTCAATCGCATTGGCGATAAGATTAGTCCAGATCTGTTGCAAAGCGATCGGCTGACAGCGAACAAGGGGCAACTCTGCGTATTCTTTCTCTACCCGGTGCATTTTGAGCCGGTTTTCAAAGATCACCAGGGTATCTTCCAGTCCTTCATGAATATCGACCAGATGAAAAGTTTCATCGTCCGGGCGGGCATAACCCTTGAGGCTTTTGACCATATCGGCAATCCGTTGCGAGCAGACGGTAATTGAGCGTAAATTGCTCCCGGCGAGGTGGTAACTTGCCAGCTCGCTGACCAGTTGCAAGGCTTGCTCTGCATCCTGCTGTGCCACGGTGAGTATGGCCTGGTCTGTATCCAGCCCGAGAGTGACCAGCTTTTTAGCCAGTAACCTGTGCTGGATACGCGCCTCCAGAGCCTGCGCTTTCGCGCGTACCTCCGCCGTTGAGAGCGGGTTGATCCGCAGCGCCAGGCGTAACAATTGCGCGCCGTGATGGTCGATGGGCAGATGGCGGGAGTGTTCAACAATCGATTCAATGTTACGGGCCAGCGCTTCTGCGCCGCGCAGTATGGCGGCGACGGGGTTGTTCAGCTCATGGGCGACACCGGCCACCAGTTGGCCCAGCATGGCCATTTTTTCACGCTCTATCAATTGTTGATGGGCACTTTCCAGCGACTCCAGCGTTTTTTGCAGTGTGATTTTAGTGGTGATACTGCGCTGCAACCGGCGGTTAAAATGGCGTAACAGTAAATTGGTGAACAACGGCAGCAGACGGGTGTCGGAGTGCATTACTTTGGCAAATACGCTTCTGTCGAGTTTGATCACTTCGGTCTGCGTCAGCGTGATGGCGGTTGAAAACGAGGGTTCACCGGTGACAAAAGACATGCCGCCGACAATATTGCCTTTCGGATGTCGCACCACTTCTCGCTGCTGGCCTTGGTCATCTTTTTTGTACAGCGCGACTTCGCCTGAGGTAATGAACCATAAAAAACGGTTTTCGCTGCCTTCTTCCGTCAGCAGGTGTTGGGCCGAGTAAGTACGACAGGCGCGAGTCTCGTCATTGTGTTCAAAAAACTGGTACAGGGCACCAATCACTTGCTCGGCCAGTTCCGTATCTGACATCTGATGATAATCACTGATGAAGCCCTCGCGGTAACTGCGCATCTTATTGTCGATATGAGCACGCAGAATACGCGACTGGTCCAGCACACTGCTGTAAGTGAGCACGTTGTCGCTATCGTGGTCGAGCAGATAGGTGGTGAGTTCCTGTTGCACGGTTTTGCGCAGCAGGTTATCCGCCAGTGGCTCGGTCAGACAGTAATCGAGCCTGCCTTCATTGACGGCATTAACGATTGCCTGAATATCCTGGCCACTGCTGATGAGTATTTTGCGGGCGTTACGAGTGTGCGGCATCTTATCTAGCTGGATAAGAAAGTCGGAACCGTCCACAGCAGAATGATGACTGGCCACCACCAGAGCTACGACCTGGTGGTGTTGCTCAACCTGCTCGAGGATCTGATGAGCTTGCTGCAAAGAAGCCGCGCTCAGCACATCAAAGCGGCTGGCGAACACGCTCAGCTCGTTACGCCAGTGTTGCACGCTGAGCGGATTGTTGTCTAAACAGAGCAGGGCATATCGGTTCACAAGACTCTCGCACGGGCTATCACTATCCATGACTTTATCAGGCTTTAGCCACCAAATTTGCGAGCCTGGTTAGAAGTCAAAAAATCCTGACACAAAGGCAACCAATTCCCTGATTTACTTCATACTTTGCTTACTCGTTTCTGACAGGCAGCTGTTACTGTTTCGTCCTTTGGGCATCTACGGTAGACTGAGCCAAACAATAAGGAATCCCGAACACATGAATACGATAAAACGCATTGGCGCAGTGGGTGGCGCGGTCGTCCTGGTACTGTGCTGGCCACTGGCAGTCGGTCAGATTGGACAAAATGTCATCACCGATGGTATTGCTCATTTCAGTAACGAACAGGTGACGGCTGAACTGGTCAGTTATGATCGCGGCTATCTTTCTTCCCATGTTGAAACCCGCTACACCATTCTTGATCCTCAGTTGAAAGCGCAACTGGCCGAACAGGGTATTCCGGCCCAATTTTTACTGGACAGTGAAATCTCCCATGGGCTGATAAGTTTAACGGCGGTGTCGGATTTTCCTGAGTATCCCGAGTTACCGCTTACCATCACCAGCACGACTAGCTTAAACGGCAATACCCGTTTTAAAGTGGAGAGTGACAACTGGCATTACCAGAATCAAGGTGAAACGCCGTTCACCATTTCTCTGACTCCGGCGGTGCTGGAGGGCAGTGCGACCCGCTTGGGTGAGCTGACTTATTCACTTTCTGTTCCATCGATTGATATGGACTTTACCAATGGTGAAAAAGCCCAGCTCAGCCATCTGCGTATTGACGGACAGGGCAAGCAAATCAAAGGTTTCTGGATCGGTAAACAGAGCCTGACTCTGGATGCGCTGACCACCACAGATATTGATGGCACGACGCCATTCAGTGCTGACAAAGCCAGTTACCAGTTCACTTCAACGTTAGATGAGGCTACTCAGCGTTTCAGCAGCCAGCATGTGGTGAATATCGGCCAGGTGGTCAATCAGGACAACATTCTGCGTGATGTGCAGCTTGATTTTACTCTGGCGGATGTTGACAGTGATTCGTTTGAGCAACTGTCGAATATTTACCAAAGCTATCCTGAAATGACCCATGAAGCGATGGGACAGGCGATGCCATATCTGGACACTTTATTTTCTAAAGGCTTTCGTTTGACGATGGACAAGCTGTCTGCATCTCTGGGGGAAGGCGAGTTTACTTCCAGCTGGAGTTTGTCTATTCCTGAAGGGACGGACAATGTGATGCAGGATCCCGGTATCGTGCTGTCCGCGCTCACCGGGCATCTGGAATCGTCCGTTTCTAATCAACTTGCGGCGGCATATCCGATGATACAGCAGGGAGCAGATGAGTTGGTTGTGATGGAAATGGCGACTCAGGATGATAAAGGTTATCAGTTAAAAGCGGATGTGAAAGACGGTAATCTGCAATTTGCCAACGGCACGAAAGTCCCGCTGGTGGCATTATTTATGACTTTGATGATGCAACAAGGTTAGTAGCGAAAGGAATTTTGTGCTTATTAACGAAAAGAGGTCTTAAGACCTCTTTTCTCACTTTTTATCCAGCTAAAAAAGTGGTATTAATCACACTAATTTTCGATAGCAGGAGCAAAGAACACATGGAGCCGATCACGGACACTGTCTTTAACTTTAGTGCTGGCCCAGCAGCGTTACCCAAAGCTGTAATGCAAAAAGCACAGGCTGAATTTGTTAACTGGAACAACATGGGTGTTTCAGTGATGGAAATCAGCCACCGCAGCAAACCTTTTATCAAGGTCGCAGAGGAAGCGGAACAGGATTTGCGCGATTTACTGAATATCCCGGACAACTACAAGGTGTTGTTCTGTCAGGGTGGTGCGCGCGCGCAGTTTGCTGCTGTGCCGCAGAACCTGCTGGGTGACAAGACTAAAGCGACTTACATCGACGGTGGCTACTGGGCTGCAAGCGCAGTAAAAGAAGCGGACAAATACTGTACACCGGACGTTTTCGACGCAAAAATCGTTAAAGACGGCAAAACCGGTATTCTGCCAGCGAGCGAGTGGAACATTGATTCGGACTCCGCATACGTTCACTTCTGCCCGAACGAGACTATCGACGGCATTGAAATTAACGACCTGCCTGTGACTGATAAGCCAATCGTGGCAGACATGTCTTCAACGATTCTGTCCCGTGAGATCGACGTTTCTAAATATGGCGTGATCTACGCAGGTGCACAGAAGAACATCGGTCCGGCAGGCATCTGTATTGCCATCGTACGTGACGATCTGCTGGGTGTTGCGCAGCAAACGCTGCCAAGCATTCTGAACTACACGCTGCTGGCGGAGCAGGATTCTATGTTCAATACGCCACCAACCTACGCCTGGTACCTGTCTGGTCAGGTGTTCAAATGGCTGAAAGAGAACGGCGGTGTGGCGGCGATTGAAAAGACTAACCGTGCCAAAGCGGCGCTGCTGTACGGACAAATTGATGCTTCTCCGTTCTACCGTAACGATATCCACCCGGATAACCGTTCTCTGATGAACGTACCATTCCAACTGGCGAAACCAGAACTGGACGCCACCTTCCTGGAGCTGGCTGAAGCACGTGGTTTGACCTCTTTGAAAGGCCACCGTGCGGTTGGCGGTATGCGCGCCTCTATCTACAACGCAATGCCACTTGAAGGTGTGCAGGCGCTGGTAGACTTTATGCAAGAGTTCGAAGCGAAATACGCCTAAGCTTGTTGAACAATGACAGCTCGGTTGTGACTGAGTTACTCTCATGCAAAACCCGGTGATTTCACCGGGTTTTTTGTGCCTGGCATTTGCCCCGTTTGAGACCCGAGGGAATGGTTTGGCGGGCAGCCCTAGGGCGTGTCAGTCTGTGTAATGCTCTTTTGCACCCGGCACGGATGACCAAACGCCAGTGTATTCGCGGGAATATCGCGGGTGACGACACTGCCCGCGCCGATCACCGCACCGTCACCTATCGATACGCCGGGCATGATCACACAGTTGCCGCCGATCCAGACATGGCTGCCGATAGTAATCGGCTCGGCCCAGCCGATATGTTGGTCGCGGCTGGCACGGTCGAGCGGGTGATGAGCGGTATAAACCTGCACGTTCGGGCCAATAAATACGTGGTCACCGATGGTAACCGGGGCGCAATCGAGCAGCGTGAAGTTGAAATTGATAAAGACATGGCTGCCAATCGTGGTATTGATGCCGTAATCGATATTGATCTGTTTTTCGAAATGCACATCGTCGCCAATCGCTGCAAACAGGCGCTGCAAAATCGTACGTTGCTGTTCACGGGCACTTCGGGGCAACTGGTTATATTCGGCGGCTAAATCCCGTGTGGTATCGCGGATCTCAATCAGTTCGGGATCATTAATCCAGTAGCGCTCACCGGCGCGCATTTGTTGCAGTGCACTCATCAGGACTCCTGTCTGAAGTGGTTCTGTTACTAGTTAGCCCGCCCGGCAGGGGCCTGCCGGGCATGTTCATGACTTAGACGGCATCGCCAAAATGTGGCTGACCATCCTGCCATTCAAGCACTTTAACCCGGGTGTGGCGGTTGGGATCCCAGAGCGGGTCACCCTCAATGTCGGTGTAATCGCGGGCGTGATAGACCAATAAATCGTTACCGTGCTCATCCTGAGTAAAGCTGTTGTGACCCGGTCCATACACCTTGAGTTGCCAGTTGGTGGCAAAGACCGGCTGGGTAGACTTATGCCAGCTGGCAGGGTTGAGTAAGTCACTCTCTTCATCGGCCCAGAGCAGGCCCATGCAGTAGTTTTCATCTGTCGCGCTGGCCGAATAGGTCATCCAGAACTTACCGTGGCGGTGCAGTACTGAAGGGCCTTCATTGACCCAGAAGCCACGTTGTTCCCAGTCAAACTCGGGGATACTTAACCGCTGCGGCGGAGTCTTGAGTAGCAAAGGTGTTTCCAGTTCGGCGATATACAGATTGGAATTACCGCCAATGCCATTCTCTTTCTGCGCCCAGACATAGTAGTTGTGTCCGCGATGAGAAAACGCGGTTGCATCCAGGCAAAAGGTATCCATTCCGGTCTCAATCTGCCCTTCAAACACCCAGTTGTCGCTAATGGGGTTGGCGTTGCGGTTTGAAATAGCGTACATGCGGTGCTGGAACAGGCCGTCGACTATCTCCCGTGACGGCGCGGCGGCGAAGTAAACATACCAGCAGTCATTAATATAATGCAGTTCAGGCGCCCAGATCAGGTCGCTGTAAGGGCCGCTGGACGGTTTGTGCCACGCATCAATAAGTTCATTGCTGGTGGCGAGTTCGGCAATGGAACGCGCGCGGCGAATTTCAATCCGGTCATATTCAGGCACGGACGCAGTGAAATAATAGTAACCGTCACTGTGGCGGTAGATATGCGGGTCGGCCCGCTGCTCAATGATTGGATTAGTCAGGGTTTGCATAATGTGAACCTTAATGAGTGAGACCTTTCAGTGGCTTATCCGGAGTAACCGTACTGAGGTTTTCATCCTGCTCGAGAATATTGGTTGCGGTCATCGAGTGGTAGAAACGATCGGTGACTTTGTACTTGAACATTAACGCGCCCATCAAAAAGTGGAACAGACCGGGAATGACCGTCAGCATCAGGGCGATGCCGGTCAGGGTATAATCCGATTGATCCTGGTTAGGGACATAGTTGAACGTGGTCAGCAGCCAGCCGACGATGGCGCCGGCAATGCCCATACCAAATTTCTGACAGAAAGAAATTCCACCAAAGGCGAGGCCGGAAACGCGCTGGCCGGTTTTGTAGGTGCCATAATCGACCGCTTCGGCAATCGCCGACCAGAATACCGGCGCATGCAAATCCACCACAAATGAGAGCAGGAAATAGAGCATGAACGCCAAGGCAAAATCGCCGCGCCCAACCAGCAGATAGAGCAGGGCGCTGATCAGCAGTACGGCAATCTGGCTGTAGCGGAACAGCTTAATTTTACAGTAGCGTTTGGTGATCCAGGTCGAGGCGACCATGGCCAGAATTGCCGCTACCACACCAGTCGCCAGGAAGGCTGAAATCGTACCGGCATCGCCCCCCAGATAATACTTGGCGTAATAGGCGGCAACAGAGCCGCGTATCACATAACCCACCGTACCAGTGACGCACACAGCGCACAGCACCAGCCATTGGTCGTTACTGGCCAGCAATTTGACCTGCTGAGTGAAACTGCGCTGCTCCACCTTGTGCTCAATCCGTTCTTTGGTGGTCATAAAGCAGAACAGGAACAGTAGTGTGCCCATCAATCCCATCAGTCCCATCGCATATTGGTAGCCGAGCTGGATATTGTCTTGCCCCCAGAATTCGGACAGTTGCGGCACGATAATGGTGACCAGAAACGCGGCAATCTTGGCAAAAAACAGCCGGTAACCGTTGGCAGACAGGCGCTCTTTTGGATCGTCCGTTAGCACGCTAATGAGCGAGATGTAAGGAATCGTCACCGCGGTAAACATAATCGTGACCAGAATGTAGGTCGCGTAGGCGTAGATGAGTTTACTGTTGTAGTCGGCATCCGGGGTACTGAAAGCCAGATACACCGATAAACCGAACGGTACAGAAAGAAACAGCAGATAGGGCCGGTAGCGACCCCAGCGAGTATGAATTTTATCGGTCAGCATGCCCATTAACGGATCAGTGACCGCATCAATCAGGCGTACTACGATGAACAGCAGGGCGAGATCCTGGGGTTTGATCCCAAAGATATCGGTGTAGAAAAAGGTGATGATCAACATCATCGAAGAGATGACCACGTTGACGGCCATATCACCGGCACCAAATCCCACTTTTTCTAATACAGGCAGCTTATATTTATACATTGTATTTTCATCCGTTGATTTACAACTGATGAATAATGTAATGGGAATAGCGTTCTGGTACTGTTATAAGTCTCAAATATCCAGGTATGCAGCATTTTTGTACATATTTTTAGCTAATCTGGTTATGACTAAACAGGCTATTTTCTCAATGAAGTGCTATCAAAGAGTAATAGTCGTACTGTTTATAAGCATTTGTTTCTTAGTGATTAATATATTAAAAGTGCTGTTATGGCTATTTTGGCCGTCTGTAGTTACAGCAGGGAAATAAAGACAAAGAGTCTTAAAAACGCCAGATGAAATAACGTTTTATTATGTAGAGAGAAGGCGTGAATAAACTTCTCACGGGGGAGTGAAAGACAATAATAAAGCCGCCAGGGCGGCGGCTTTCGATTACATCCCCAAACTACCATCGTTGGCGGTAGTTTGGGTTAACGAGGGATACCGGTATCAGTTGGCACGCTGCCCGCTACGTCCCTGAGACTGGTCTTTACCACGGGCACGCGTCGGGTTGTTACCCTGACCGCGGTTGCCGCTTGTTTTACCATTTGGTGCCTGGTTACGGCCACCTTGTTTACCGGGTCCACCTTGCTTACTTGAACCATCTTGTTTGCCCGGGCCGCCTTGCTGCCCCTGTCCTGCGGCCTTTCCGCCTTTGCGTTGACCTTTGGGTTGGTCGCCGCGCAGTGCATCGAAGCCTGGCTGTGACTTGGTATGCTTGGTGGCAAAGCGGTTGGCACCGTGGCGGCCTGATTTACGGCGTTGAGCCGGCGTGCTGCGGTCACTGTCTTCGGCCGGTACCAGACAACTTGGTTTGTCACCGATCAGGTGTTTTTTACCCATGTCGATCAGTGCTTCACGGATCAAAGGCCAGTTGAGCGGGTCGTGGTAACGCAGCAGAGCTTTATGCAGGCGACGCTGACGCTCACCTTTCGGTACCGTGATGTCTTCACGTTTCTTGTACTTCACTCGTTTCAGCGGGTTCACTTCTGAGTGATACATCGCGGTTGCGTTACACATCGGTGACGGGTAGAAGTTCTGTACCTGGTCACACTCAAAGTTGTTCTGTTTCAGCCACAATGCCAGGTTGAGCATATCTTCATCTTTGGTGCCCGGGTGAGCAGAAATGAAGTAAGGGATCAGGTACTGTTTCTTACCCGCTTCGGCACTGAACTTCTCGAACATCTCTTTAAAGCGGTCATAAGTACCCATGCCCGGTTTCATCATCAGATCAAGCGGTGATTTTTCAGTATGCTCCGGCGCAATCTTTAGATAACCACCGACGTGGTGCGTCACCAGCTCTTTAACGTATTCTGGTGATTCGATTGCCAGGTCATAACGTACCCCGGACGCGATCAAGATCTTCTTCACACCTTCAACTTTACGTGCTTCACGGTACAGGTCGATGGTGTGTTTGTGGTCGGTATTGAGTTTATGACAGATACCCGGGAACACACACGACGGACGGCGACAGTTTGCCTCCGCTTTTGGATCAGAACAGCCCAGACGGTACATGTTAGCCGTTGGACCACCCAAGTCGGAAATGGTGCCGGTAAAGCCCGGTACTTTGTCACGAATCTCTTTGACTTCGTTAATGATCGACTCTTGCGAACGGTTCTGGATGATTCGTCCTTCGTGCTCGGTAATCGAACAGAAAGAGCAGCCACCAAAACAGCCACGCATGATGTTGACTGAGGTCTTGATCATATCGTAAGCCGGAATTTTTGCTTTGCCATACATCGGGTGCGGAACCCGTGCGTAAGGCAGGCCAAACACAAAGTCCATCTCTTCTGTCGTCAGCGGGATAGGTGCCTGGTTAACCCACAGTTCACGGTTGCCATGGCTCTGCAGCAGGGCGCGGCCGGAATACGGGTTGGTTTCCAGATGCAGAACACGGCTGGCGTGCGCGTACAGAATACGGTCGTTTTGCAATTTTTCGTACGATGGCAGACGCACCGCGGTGGTTTTAGCATCGTGGCGCGACGGACGAATGGTAATCGGCTTGGCTTCGACTTCTTCTTTCTTATTGGTTTCGCACTGGGTTTCAACTTCGTACGGGTTGGTCGGCACAAACGGTTTGCTTGGCTTATCAATCCGTGATGAGTCGATCACGGTGTAACCTTCCGGTGCAGCCGGCAGGTTCACGGCGGTGCCGCGCACATTGGTCATGTCAGCAATATTTTCGCCATTCGCCAGACGATGGGCGACTTCGACCAGCGCTCGCTCGGCGTTACCAAACAGCAGGATGTCGGCTTTGGCATCAAACAGCACTGAACGACGGATCTTATCTGACCAGTAGTCGTAATGCGCGACACGACGCAGGCTGGCTTCGATGCCGCCCAGTACAATAGGCACATCTTTATAGGCTTCACGACAACGCTGTGAATACACCAGAGTGGCGCGGTCCGGACGTTTGCCCCCCTCATTGTTCGGAGTATAGGCATCGTCATGACGCAGCTTTTTATCTGAGGTGTAGCGGTTGATCATCGAGTCCATGTTGCCGGCAGTGATACCGAAGAACAGGTTCGGTTTACCCAGACTGGTGAAGGCCTCTTTGTTCTGCCATTCCGGCTGAGTAATGATACCAACCCGAAAGCCCTGGGATTCCAGCAAACGGCCAATGATCGCCATACCAAAACTTGGGTGATCAACATACGCATCACCGGTCACGATGATGATGTCACAACTGTCCCAACCCAGAGCATCCATCTCTTGACGTGAGGTGGGAAGGAAAGGCGCTGTGCCAAAACATTCGGCCCAGTACTTTTTGTATTCGTTAATCTTTGGTGTATTCATATGTTTAAAACGTGCTCACTTTACGCTAAGGGCTGAGCGGCTGCATGACCATGGTTGTAATATGGCTTTGTGCCTGTGTTGTGTGGTCGCACACTCAACGCCCGAAATTCTTTCCGCGCCGATCTGTTTGTAACCCGAATGGCCTGAAACAGTCACTGACGACCACTCCTGGCCGCATACATTGCGCGTGTTGAGAGCCGAAGACATCCGCTGTCAGCTCTGTTGGCTGGCTTAGAGCAGGCTTGTTCAACCTGTGCTCAAACCGGTCTGAATGGAAATCTTTTTTCCTCAATCTTGCAATAATAGCAGGTGAAAAAAGACGCCAGACAAAATAGCGCTGGAGTGTATCACGTTCTCAGCGAAGTCGCTCTGTTTCTGTTGTTAATAAACACAACAGTTCATCACCAGTAAAATTCACTGTCACAACGACGAGTAATCCTAGTGGTGAGCGACGCAGCTGGCTCGCAAGGCAATATCATGATGGTATCGTGAGCTATGATGAAGTCAGAGATACTCGGCTGAGCAATGTGGCCGGTTGGCGGGCAATCAGGATCTCACCGTAACGCACCGAATACAGCACCTCCCCCTGTTTCTGAATCACTTCTACATCATTGCTGCCTTGCAGGACAATAAAGTTGGCCGGTTTACCCACCTCAATACCGTAGCGATCTGAGATATGCAGCGCTTTGGCGCCGTTATCGGTGATTAAATCCAGCGCGGTTGCCAGGTCTTCATAGCCCATCATATGGCAGGAATGCAGCCCGGAATCGAGTACACGTAGCAGCTTACCGTTTCCGACCGGATACCAGGGATCCTGAATGGAATCTTCGCCAAAACAGATGTTCATACCGGCCGCGCGAATTTCTTTTACCCGTGTGATGCCGCGTCGTTTCGGATAGGTATCAAAGCGACCTTGTAAGTGGATGCTTTCTGTCGGACAGGAAATAAAGTTAATCTTTGATTTCTTGAGCAGGCGGAATAGCTTAGAGCAGTATGCGTTGTTGTAAGAGTGCATGGCCGTGGTGTGACTGGCGGTGACCCGTTCGCCCATATTTTTTTCCAGTGCCACGGTTGCCAACACTTCGAGGAAACGTGATGCTTCATCATCGATTTCATCACAATGCACATCAACCAGTTTGTCGTGTTTTTGCGCCAGATCCATTAACCATTTCACCGACTGCACGCCATATTCGCGCGTGAATTCAAAATGGGGAATACCACCGATAACATCCGCACCGTGTTCAAGGGCTTTTTCCATCAACTCGGTGCCGTTAGGGTAGGACAGGATTCCCTCCTGCGGAAAGGCCACGATTTGCAAATCAATAAAAGGCGCCAGCTGCGGGCGTAATTCGTTAATGGCCTTCAGAGCCACTAAATCAGGGTCCGTCACATCGACGTGCGTACGAATATGCTGAATGCCATTTTCTAGGAGCAGTTCCATGGTTTTCAGTACCCGCGACTGCACATCTTCCCGGCTCAGCATCGGCTTACGTTCCGCCCAGCGCTCAATGCCTTCAAACAGCGTTCCGCTCATGTTCCAGTTGGGTTGCCCGGCGGTCAGTACTGCGTCCAGGTGAATATGAGGTTCAACGAAAGGGGCGCACAGTAGGTTACCTGCCGCATCAATCTCAGCACGGGCGTCACTGATCATGCCTGATTGCGGTGTGATAGCGGTAAACTGGCCCTGTTCACATTCTAAGCTGTACAGTCCTTGTTTGCCTCTCAGGCTGGCGTTAATAATAATCATGGTTCCTTCCTTCAAAAGTGCAATTTGTCAGCCGATGGCTGCGTATTGGTTGCCGATGAAAACAGCAGACGTTCTGCGATCAGTGCGGATTGGATACTCAACCTTTGCTGGGCATTGTTGAGGCTCAGATCGGTTAGTTGCTCTATCTTACTTAGCCGGTTGCTGAGCGTATTACGATGAATATTGAGGTGAGCGGCGGTTTGGCGCAGCGATCCCAGGTGGTCGAGATAGCAGCTTAGCGTGTGTTTGAGTAACTGATTCTGTTTGTCTTGATCGCCATACAGTCCGCCCAAGTGTTGCTTGCAAAAGTCAGCCAGAAATTGCGGGTCCTCAAGGCGACTGAAAATTTGCGCGATGCCAAGGCTGTTATAGTGGACTACCGGATACCCCTGATGGGCGGCACTGAAATCGGCACTTTGCCGCGCTTGTAACACCGCCTGACGCAGGCTGCGCAGCGTTCTGGCTTCGCTCAGGCCAAGATGGCAATCAATCCCCTGACGGGCAAGATACTGTGCCAGTTGCTGCCACACCGTAAGAGTGTCGGGGCTGTTTGAGGTAAGTGGCAGGCACGCCAGCCAGCCCTGGTGATATTCGAGTACGGGGAGAGCGCCGCTAAAATCAGCCAGGAACTGGCTGATTAAATGCTGGCTGCGTATCAGATCGCTGGTCTGATTCGAAGCCGGGTTAATGACCGCTACAGACCAGATTCTGTTAACCTCTATGCCGTGCTCGCTGGCTTTGAGCAACGTCATGTCTGATGGCACGGCCGATTCCAGCAGGTGTTGAATCAGCCAGCGGGTCGACTTGTGTTGCAGATCGGTCATGATGATCGCATTCGACAGCAGTTCGGTGACTTTGACCATGGGCAGTGCCCATGGCTGCTCAATCACGGGAAAGCCGCACTGGTCGGCGAATGCCAAAACGTTGTGTGGTATCTCATCCAAATAAGGAGAGTGAGTCAGCAGTACCAGACCGCTGGCATTTCTCGCTTTTGCAGTCGTAATCAGCTGGATAAAATCATTGGCTTGCCAGTTCCAGTTTAAACCGGTCACGAAGATAAGCTCGCCGCCTTCGATCCAGTCTTTGATATCTGCATTTTCTGCGACGTAGGGCCAGCGGATGATATTGTGCCGGCTTTGTTGCCCGGCCCGGAGCTGCAAAGGCTCCAGACCGGGAATACACGCTAATGACTCAATGGTGACCATCTTACTGTGCACTCTGCATCGCGCGTTGTTTAGCTCCCGACAGCGACAACAAAAGGGTATAGCTTGCGGCGGAGACCAGAATGCCGATCAGCGGTGCGACCCAAGGCGAGAAATAAGCGCAGCCGGAGCCGATAGCGTAAGCCAAAAGACCTGACCAATTGTATTTTGGCAGGTTAGCGGTGGCTAAATCCGGCATTTGCGTACGGTATTTGACCCAGAAATCGGTCATGATGATGGCGCCAATCGGCGGGATAAAGGTACCGAGCAGGATCAGGAAAGGGATCAGCATATTATACATCCCCATGATCGCCATAGCGGTACCGATAGCGGCGCCAATCCAGGTGATGAGGCGACGTTTGTCGGTGCGCAGAATGTTACAGCCTGCCGCCGCAAAGTTATAAATAGTGTTGTCCTGAGTGGTCCAGATATTGGTAAACAGCATCAATACTGCAGCCAGCATGAAGCCTTGTGACACCAGAACATCGACAATGTCCGACTGCTGATAAATCGATGCGCCGAATGCGCCGACAAACACCATCAGGCCGTTACCGACAAAGAAAGCGGCCAGGGTCGTGAGCACGGCGACCTTGCCGTTTTTGGCAAAACGGCTCCAGTTGGTGGCCTGAGTGCCGCCGCTGACAAAAGTGCCAAACACCAGAGTAATGGCTGCGGCTACCGGCATGCTGTCGCTTGGTTGCTTGCTGATGAGTTCACCGATGCCGCCGACATCGATCAAACCTTTGTAAAAACTCAGGCCAATGAAAAACAGCATCGCCGGTACAGAAATTTTTGATAGCAGCTCCAGCGCTTTGTAGCCGATGGAAGCACTGATACAAAAGCCAAAACCAAACACAACCATCAACGGTACGGTCCAGGATTCTGGCAGCTCGAGCAGCTTGACCAGAATTAAAGCGATCGTTGCTGTACCCCATGCATACCAGCCTATCTGGGTGAAGCCGAGCACAAAATCGGACAGCTTACTGCCATTCAAGCCGAAGCTGTAGCGTCCGAGTAACACGGTATTGAGACCAGTCTTGCAGGCAATATAAGCCAGGGCCGCCGCGTAGATGCCCAGTAAAGCGTTGCCAATCAGAATGATGGCCAACATCTCATAAAAACTAAACGCGCTGCCCAGTGTACCGCCGGCCCACATAGTGGAAGTAAAAAAGGTAAAGCCGAGCAATACTGACATCATTGACCACATTCCCTTACGCTGGTCGGCGGGTACAGCACTTAACGGATAATCACTTGTCGTATTCATAACATTCATTCCTTGAATTGATGTTTAACTCCCGATTCAAAACAACATTTGTGCCAAAACCCGTAAGCAGTCCCCACTTCGGTTTGCACTGTGCGCAAGGGACACTAGTCGCACGGATAACTGTACCATTTGCACACATTGCGAGATTGTGGCTTGGGTTGATATTTTGAGCAGAGAACCATAATGCGTTGAATTTGCACCACCAAGGTGAAAAAGAGTCATTTTGGTGCGAGCTGGTGATGTGGCTGGGTAGGCCGAGTGCACAACATGACGCCATGAGTGGTGAGCGATGTGAGACACTATTGAGTGAATGTCAGATCAGCAATTACCGACAATAAAAAGCCGGTATTGGATTACCGGCTGTCGAGGTTATTCGGTGGCTTCGTGAATGGCTTCTTTCGTGTTTTGTACCCCGGCCTGAGTCGCTTCTTTGGTCTCATTCCAGATAGTAGAAGAGTCTTGTTTCACGCCTTTCCAGGTTTCTGCGCAGCCGCTTAGCAGCAGAGCCAGAGTGATGGCAGTCAGTGCAGTTTTCATGGCTTATTCCTTAAATTATCAATATGGAAGATAAAATAACAATAAATTGCTTAAAGAGTAATACGGGTATTAGCAAATTGCGCCATCACTGTGTCAGAACTATGTATACCCTTCCTACTTGAAGCTGCAGCGGTGTTGGCTGCATTCATTCACCCCAATCACATAGTGTCTCTATGCTCATGGGGATTCACTCATTTGCCGCCTACCTGCAACTCCAAGTTGTTTGGGTATAGAAGAAATGCGAATCACACCAGTGCCGCGTCTGAGTGTTCGCTGTGAGCAGTGAATGACTGCTGATGATCAAAACGCTGGCGGGTAACCATACCCCATTTCGGGTCATCGAATACATCTTCTGTAAAGTGGCCACGCGTATAGTGGCTGATCACTTTACGCCAGAAATGAATGGCGTGCTCGGCTCCTGCGACCTGTTTTATTTCCCAGCGCCCCCCCAAGTCTTCGAACAACTTGGTGATAAAACGCTGGCCGGTCTGCCGGCCACGGAAGTAGGGCACCACATAAAAGTCACACACTTCAAAATGGCCGTCTGTTTCTTCGGCAATCGCACAATGACCGGCCGGGATTCCGTTGATAAAAAGCAGATAACCGCTGACCACACCGCCTATTTCGGTGTCGAGGCCGAAACGTCCGTGCTCATCCGGTTTCTTTTGCATGATCTGCGAAAATTCTGCTTCGTAAGCCTGGGCTAAATTAAGATAAATATACTGGTTACTGCTATCAACGCTGACGATATTCATACTGGGTTGGGGTCTTTTTTACTCAGCTATCAGAGCAGAGCGAACTGCGTGAAAAGGCGTTATACATTAAACCAAATAGATAATGCAGGGTAGTCATTGTTTGATTTAACCGTGTGTTACGCAATAAAGGTGTGATGCAATGAAGATATCGTGCGCTAACGGTGTCTGCTGTGCGTACAGATAGGGTCCGGTTTTCCCATTTGAACCCGGCTGGGAGTTGCATAGAGAATTTCGATATAAATACGGGCTTATTGCTTCATTTGCAAATTTAAATATCACCAATCTAAATTTGTATACAATGTTGTTTTTGATTTCAGAATAAAGGCAACATAATATAAGTTTTGATTGCTTTAACAGTTTGATTTACAAGTTATATTACTTCACAGAATTCAGGTTCCCTGATTGACACTTATATCCTTATCTATCGAAAATACCTCATTATTACCATTAATTTAATATTAAAAAGCTCAATAATAGGGATGTTATTATGTATTCACGCCTTGCCATAAAATGCTTCTGCATTTTATTTGCCTGCTCAACGATTGGTTTTTCTGTCCAGGCTAAGACCTACCGTTTATCACACAACGTTTCGAATACCACGACCTGGCAGGAAGGAGCGGAAAAGTTTAACGAGTTGCTTTCTGAAGTAACTGACGGTGATATGAAGGTGCGCATTTTTCCGAACTCGGTCCTGACCGGTGGTGATCAAATCAAGCAGGCAGAAATGCTGGGTGCAAACAAAATCGATTTTGTCCTGACTTCTGCTATTAACGTGACGCCGTTAATTCCGGAAATGGCAGTATTCTCGCTGCCTTACTTATTTGATGACTATAAAGCTGTCGATGACGCGATTAATGGCCCGGGCGGTAAAAAGATCGAACAAATCGCGCTGGATAAAAATATTATTATTCTGGCCTGGGGTGAGAATGGTTTTCGCGAACTGACCAACAGCGTGAAAGCGGTGAAATCGCCGGACGATCTGCAAGGTATGTCAGTGCGTGTTGCCGGCCCTATGTATATTGATGTGTTTACGGATTTGGGCGCTAACCCGCAACAAATCCAGTGGGCTGAAACTTTCCCGGCTCTGCAGCAGGGGGTTGTGGATGGTCAGGAAAACCCGGTAGGCGCGATTATTGTTCCGCAGCGTTTGTATGAAATTCAGAACAACATCACCTTGTGGCACTACTCTTATGACCCGATTTTCCTGGCGGTAAGCCGCAAAGTCTGGGACAGCCTGGATGCAGAGACGCAGCAGAAAGTATCCAAGGCGGCGCAAGAAGCGATGCAATATCAAAGAGAGATTTCTCGCCAGAAAACCGCCGATGGTGTTCAGGTGCTGCGTGACAACAATATGCAGGTGATGGAGCTGACGCCGGAGCAGATCGACGCGTTCCGTCAAAAAACCAAACCTTCTTACAATAAGTGGAAAGAAAAAGTCGGTACAGATATTGTCGGCTTATTTGAGGGCTAATTAGCCTGCAGGGGCTGTTGAACCCGCGATCTGCCTGCCTGAGCCTTGTCTCAGCTGTTCAACAGGCCCTGTCATCCCACTCCATGCAAGTCTTTCACACTCATTCATACTCGATTAAAAATATAAAATGACTACAGCCACACTGTTCAACAAAGCATGGCGGCAATTAGAAGAAACCATCTGCGTAATGATTTTCGTGGTTATGCTGGTGCTGGGTTTTGCTAATGTCATCGTGCGTACCTTTACCAACTATTCCTTAGCTTCAACTCAAGAGATTGTCATCAACGGTATGGTGGCCCTGACTCTGTTTGGTACCGCTATTGCCATTAAGCGCAGCCAACTGCTTTCGGTTGATTTTCTGATCGATAAAGTCACTCCAAGTGTTCGCAAGCTGCTTCAGGTCGCTATTAGCGGCGCGATTGTGTTTACCCTGGTGGTGATGCTGTATTACATGGTCGATCTGTTGATGAACCAATACCAATCGCAAACTCTCACCAGTGCACTTCAGATTAAAGCCTGGTACTACACAACCATCCTGCCTCTGGCGTTTGTTCTGATGATCATTCGTCAGATTGAGTGGTTGTTTACCCAGTTAAAGCGGCATACGAATTAAAAAAATAAGGTGGTAGTTGTGGATATATCTGTTGGGAGCCAGATGATCATTTTGTTCTTCGCTCTGATCATCTTTGGTGTGCCAGTGGCGTTTTGTTTAGGGCTGTCTGCGTTGTTTGCCATGTGGCAGATGGACTTCGGCCTCGATATGGTGGCCGATTTAGTCATTGCCAGCAGCTCAAAGTATACCTTGCTGGCGATTCCCTTTTTCATTCTGGCCGGCAACATCATGGGCATCAGCGGTATTGCCGAAAGGATGATTCTGTTTTTCCGGGTACTGGTTGAAAAACTGCCCGGCAATATGGGGTTGGTTGGTACGGTTGTGTGTCTGTTCTGGGGGTCGGTGAGCGGTTCCGGTCCGGCTTCTGTTGCTGCTATAGGTCCGCTTATTATTAAAGGCATGGTCGAAGACGGCTACAGTAAACCGTTTGCCGCTGGGCTGGTATCGACCGGAGCCGCGTTATCGCTGATCATTCCGCCTTCGATCGGGCTGGTCATTTACGGTGTGATTGCCGAGACGTCGATCAGTGATTTGTTTCTGGCCACGATAGTGCCGGGTATTCTGCTGGGCTGCTTGATGCTGCTCATGTTGCCGTTGTCGCGCCATTATCAGGCAGATTCAGAGGCGGATCAGGCCATTTCACTGCGTGTTGCCAACAATCAGGAAGGTACTTATCTTCAGCGTCTTTACCAGGCGTTTACCCACGCTTTTTGGGGCTTATTTACGCCGGTACTGATTCTCGGCGGCATTTACGGCGGTATATTTACCCCGACCGAAGCCGCCATCATTGCTTCTGTGTATGCCATTATTGTCGGCAGCCTGATTTATCGCACCATTAATCTCAAACAGATTTATGTCGCATTTGCCCATTCCG
This sequence comes from Vibrio sp. ABG19, assembly GCF_029962385.1. Classification (NCBI taxonomy): domain Bacteria; kingdom Pseudomonadati; phylum Pseudomonadota; class Gammaproteobacteria; order Vibrionales; family Vibrionaceae; genus Vibrio; species Vibrio sp. ABG19. The sequence continues at coordinate 2,568,398 of NZ_CP071708.1, forward strand.
CGTGTTCATCTGCGGTAGTGATGATCGTGGTCGCCTTTGCCGGCCTGTTTGGCTGGGTGATTGAGATAGACGGGCTGGTGATTGATTACTCCGAAGTGATGCTGACCATCAGCGAAAATCCCCAGATGATTTTATTTGTGATTCTGGCTATTTTGCTGACAGTGGGTATGTTTATGGACGCGGTGACTATCATGTATATCACCCTGCCGATTTTTTTGCCTGTGGTACGTGAGCTGAATATTGATTTGACCTGGTTCGGTGTCCTGCTGATGACAGCGTTGTCGATTGGGCTGATTACGCCACCGGTTGGTATCAACCTGTTTGTGGCTGCTAATATCACCAACTGCTCACTTGCTTCTATCGCCAGAGGGGTGATTCCGTTCTTGCTGGTTTCAATTCTTGGCCTGTGCCTGTTAGTCTGGTTCCCGCAAATTTCGTTGTTTTTACTTTAAATTCGTTGTTTTACTTTAATTTCGCTGTTTCTATTTGCAAGCGACTACGTCAGGAGAGGAAAGGGAGATGAAAACCATCGGTATGTTAGGTGGCATGAGTTGGGAATCCACGGTCAGTTACTACAGCGCAATCAATCAGGGAGTGAAAGAGCGGCTGGGCGGACTGAACTCTGCCAAAATTTGCCTGCATAGTGTTAATTTTGATCCGATTGAAAAACTTCAGCATCAGGGGAAGTGGTCGGAGACGGCACAACTGTTGACCGAGGCGGCGATGTCGGTTCAGGCGGGCGGAGCCGATTTCTTACTGATCTGCACCAATACGATGCATAAAGTCGCCGCTGAAATTGAAGCCCATATCGATATCCCGATCCTGCATATTGCGGATGCTACGGCGCAGCAGTTGATCAAAGATGGTGTCAGCCGGGTAGGGCTGCTCGGTACCCGTTTTACTATGGAACAGGATTTCTATCGCGGCCGGTTGCGCGACAATTTTGCTATTGATGTATTAATTCCTGATGCAGAACAACGTGACATCGTCCATCAGGTGATATATCAGGAGTTGTGTCTGGGTAAAATAAATTCCGATTCGCGTCAGCAGTATCTGACGGTTATCGAGGATTTGCAGCGCCGGGGCGCGCAAGCAGTGATTTTGGGGTGTACGGAAATCGCGCTGTTGGTACAGCAAGCGCATACAGCGGTTCCGTTGTACGATACGACCCGCATTCACGCTGAACAGGCGGTGCAGTTCGCATTGTCTGAGGATTAGATAGGGCAGGGAGAGGACAATAGATTATTGAGGTTAGTGTCGCCAGTTCAGCCTGGGAACAGCCGACCCGGGCCAAAAGAGCTGCATGCGGATTTTTCATGCTTCTCAAGGTGAGGCACAACCAGGCATCCATACCGGATGCACCCGAAAATACCTCTTCCTGATCCCGGTCGATTTAAATATCGTCATGTAGTGGTTTTGTCTCACTCGCCTGTTCAGCGCAGTAATGTTCAATAAAGGTTTCCATGCTTACCGGCTTACTGAACAGGTAACCCTGGAAATAATCGACACCATGCACAGTGAGGTAGTCCAGCTGGTCGTTACGTTCCACTCCTTCGGCAACCGTCGGGATATTCAGGCGCCGGGCGAGATCCAGTACGTTATTGACAATGTGATTGGACAACTCATTCTCACCAATCAAGTCGATAAAACTCTTGTCTATTTTCAGGTAATCGGCCTGAAACATCTGCAGATAGAGCAGACTCGAATGGCCGGTACCGAAATCATCAATTGAGATGCGGACATGTTCATTTTTCAGGACCTGGTAGGTGTCCATGACCTCGGCTACCTGAAAGGCCTGCTCACGTTCAGTCAGTTCCAGCACCAGGTTGATATGCGGGGCATTCATCAGCTGGCGAAAACGCTGGCAGCTTTGGACGATTTTATCGTTGATTAACTGCTCGGCGCTGATGTTGAATGCGATATGGAAATTGTCCGGAAGCTGTTTGGCTACCGGGGCAAGATGCGTCGCAGTCTGTTCGAGCAGCGCCTCGGTCAGCTTTTGTGACAGCCCGCCACGTTCGATAATAGAAATGAACTCGTACGGACCAACAATTCCACGCGTCGGGTGGTGCCAGCGCACCAGAATTTCACCGCCCACCATGCGCCCGCCACTATCAAAAATAGGCTGGATGTAAGGTTTAAATTGTTGGTGGGCGATGCCCGAAGCCAGCTCTCCGGCCAGCCATGCCGGCTGACACAAAAAACGATAGATCCTGAAACTGGCAAACACATACAGCATCAGAGGGATCAGCAGATAGTAAGTTACCTGCTTGATTATCCGCCAGTGATACATGTTGCTGTCGTAGTTGAACTGCAAACTATAGTCGTAGAGATTCGACTTGAGTATTCCTCCTCTGACCAGAGCGCTGTTTTGATCCAGGCTCAGTACACTCCTGTGATTGATCAGTAGCGAAGGTTTAATAAAGGCCGGATTAATATCGAGCAGGGACAGAAAGTAGCGCTCGGAAACCTCGTACAACATTCCATCAGTCCGATACAGTACAGATTCAGCTTCGAGCATACCGTTTGTGAGTTCAATCGAAGGTCCCTGCATGGTCAAAGGTAGTGCAGCCAGGCTACCTTGCATTGAATGACAGTAGCCTTGAGGCTGACTTTTTGTCGCCGAGAGTCCGCCGGGGATTTTGAGCATTTCGCGTAACAAAACTGGCTGCAGCGAGGCACAATCCTGATCCGGGTATGCGCTGATATCTCGGCTTATCTTATCCAACTGGATAAACAACTGGTCTATTTGTTCAATCACATTACGGATTTCAGCTCTGGCTTGTTCGGCTAATTGATAGGTAACCCATTGGTAGGCGGCAACAAAGGAAGACAGTGTCAGGACAATAAAGAGTAAGCCAGTGTAGAACCGGGCTTTTTTTATTCTGGACAGACGATAACTGCTTAAAGTGGCTGTAGACAAATGGTTTATTCCTGCAAGACAACAAGTTAAAGGCTCAATACCGGACTACTGCCTAGCTTATAACACAATTTATTTGTGCTACAACATGATAGTGTACCTGAAATCTGTGCTTCTATTAAAGCTCAACTCAACACGAATCTCCATGTGACGACGGCAATTAATGATTTAAAATTATGTTTGGCGCTGCGTCTCTATAGCGGTATAGCGCCAAGAGGGTAAATATTTATATTGCAATGGTTCGGCTTAAACTGTGCGGCTAATGGCCGGGCCGTCAATAGGGCCGATGAATTACCAACCAAAAGCAGTCAACAGTAGGCACGACAGGGCTGGTTTTGATATCATCAGCGCCAGATTTTACGCCATTGATGGTTGGGTTTATGTTGTATTCACTACTCACTGTGTTTGCGCCTATGTTACTGGGTGCACAAATTTTGCTGACGCTGGTTTTAGTTAAAGGGGATATCTGCCCCGGACAGCGCGGACGCATTCATAAAGTACTACCGGCCATTGCTGTACTCTGGTTGGCTGTCACTTCAATTAAAATCGAAGCCTTTATGATTGTTGCTGCGCTTTTCTATTTTTATTCTCAGGTTCAGACCAAGAAAACCCGTGACAGCGGGCCGATGTGGGTGCTGTATCTGGCTGATGGACTGGCGATTGCTTACGTGGCAATTTTGCTGGGAGACGCGCACAGCTGGTCGGCTGCATTATCTCTGCTGACCATGGTTGCGCTATTGGGGGCGATGTTCGGTCACCTGCTGATGACCATTGCCCGAACTCGTTTACAGGCTTTCCATCGTATTCTGCCCGTGGCTGGTATTCTTTCTGCCATGTTAACCACGTTATGCATCGTGCCTTATGCGCACAGTCTCGATAGTGACAGCTTGTATGCCATGACTCAGCCATTGCTTGTCAGTTTTGCACTGTTGGTTGCCGGTATCATAGTCTGGAGTTGGCACATCATGATGTCAAAGACGGTTGATAAAGTGCAGCTTGCTGTGGCTCAGGTTATGATTCTTGCGGCATCGACCGGTTTCCACGGCCTTTACCTGATGTAATAGGGGCCTGGATGAAAAGTGAGAGATATTGAGAAAGCGCCTTTGGGCGCTTTTTGTTTTTGCTGCGTCACTCTGCTCTCCGTCAGGGGGGTAAATTCACCCCGCAGGTCGGGATTTCGTTCTAAGCTTATACGGAGAAAGGGCGTTGTATGACATGACCAATTAACCTGGTTGAAGCCGACTTGCAGGTCTGCACGTCCTATCGTTCTGTAACCTGAGGAGCACCATGATGGATTTGAGTAATGCCGGTAAGTTAGACAGTGCCATTCTGTTGGGAATCGTCAATGAAAAGTTACGTCTTGAATGTGACAGCCTTGATGAGTTGGTGACCACTTATGAAATGGATGTGGATCATGTGGTCGACAAACTGAGCGCTCTCGGATTTCAGTACGATCCGCTGACCAATCAGTTTAAATGTGCCGGCACTAGCTAGGGCAGCGAGTCAATCAATGGGCCTGCTTAAGAGCAGGCCCATTGGCAAATGTATCCAGTCAGGCCATCTTGATGCCATCAAGGTGGCTTTTGCATTGCTGACGGGCAGTCGCAAAAAAGGCCTGCAGATAACGTTTATCTTTCTCACTGTTACGGGTTGCGGCAAACAAGCGACGCCATAGTCCTTTACCAAGTGGTTTACTGGTAACCAAACCTTGGCGCGAAAACTCACTGATGGCCCAGTTTGGTAATGCCGCCACGCCAAGTCCGGCCGAGACCATCTGAACCAGCATCAGCGTATTATCGGCTTGTTTCCATTTGGCCGGCTCAATACCTGCTGGCTGCAGAAAATGTTTCACCACGTCGAGGCGCTGTTTTTGCACCGGATAGCTGAGCATGGTTTGTCCGGCTAAATCTTGTGGTGTAATGAACTCTTTTTCCGCCAGCGGATGATTGGTTGCCGTCACCAAACGCATTTCGAAATCGAACAGCGGCTCATAATGCACTTCGGAACGCGGCAGAATATCGGAAGTAATCACCAGGTCCAACTCACCGGCCAGCAAGGCTGGCAGAGGTTCAAAGCCGAAACCGGATGAGAAATCCAGTGCCACACTTGGCCAGGCAATCTGATATTCACGCAAAGCAGGCATCAGCCACTGAAAACAAGAGTGGCATTCGATCGCCATGTGCAGGCGTCCGTTCACATCTTCTTTCAGACTGGCCAGCTCATTTTCTGCTTTGGCGAGTTTAGGGAGTACCTCATCGGCCAGCTTAAGTAAGATTTCTCCTTCGGAGGTAAAGCGTACCGGACGGGTCTTACGCAGAAACAGCTGTCCGCCGATGCGTGCTTCGAGATCTTTAATCTGATGCGATAGGGCAGACTGGGTTAAATGCAGCGCTGTAGCCGTGGAAGTCAGCGAACCAGTGTCCCGCAGTGATACCAGTGTACGCAGGTGCTTGAGTTCTATCATGAGTTGCCTAGTCCAACTTGGAATTATATTTTTGAATTTACGCCGTTTCTATAGGTGTGTAAACATCTAGACGTCTATTTAATCTAAATAAACTTAAAGTAGGAGTAGTTCACCATGAATTATTTTAATAAACAAGTTGAATATCAAAGCGAGGGTTCATTTTACGGTGAGGGTGTTCAGTGAGCGGACTTTGGTCTGTATACACCTAATCTGTCGTGTGAGGGAGTCACCGTGTTACAAAAAAAAGCGAGAGGCCTCATTGAAGCCACCTTTTGTTATTCAATATGGCGGTAACGAATGCTATTCTGCCAAGGTCAATAAAGCAACGATAATATGACACATGGTGGATAAGGAGTATTTCCACTGTTCAGCACTCTTAGGGAAAGCAGTAATATGACAAAATCATTCGGACTTAAACAAATCCTTCTTGTTTCGGTCATGGCCTTGGTCGCGGCATCAGTCGCGATATCCAGTACCATCTCCTACCTGAAGGAATCGGAAGTGATTAGTGCAATGATCACTCGCAGCGGCGAGATCTACACCCAGGATAAAGCCAACCTGGTGCAGACCTTCATTCAGGAAAAAATCACGGCGGTGAAAGGAATAGGCGAGCTGTATAAAGATCAGCCTTATCCGGGTAATTCGGCGCAGGATTACATCGATCTGACCGAGCTGTTTGCCACCACGCTGGCGACCGGCAGCTCTTTTATCGGCTTTGAATCCAACGGTGATGCCTACTGGAACCAGATTACCGATGCATGGCCCGGACATAAATTCAATGGTGATATTCGCACCATGAGTTACTACAAGGAAGGACGTCAGTCGACGACCCCTTCACTGACGGATCCGTATCCGGATTCCGCTGATCCGAACACTTACTGGGTCAGTATTGTGCAGCGAACTCAGGATGGCATGTTGGGTGTCGACATGAAACTGGGTTTTCTCAACAAGCTGGTGGAACAATCGACCGATCTGGCCGGCAGTGCTGCCATGATCATCAACCATGATGGTACGGTGCTTGCGTCTTCACAAAATAGCGCACTAAAACCCGGTGACAAGACTCTGGAAAGCGACTGGTTTAAAGGTGCAGCTAAGAGCATTATTGGTTCTGAGCACAGCGTGCAGGACTACCAACTGAACGGTGAAGACAAAATCTTTTACTCAAGCCAGATTAAAGTGGCTAATAAAAACTGGTACTTTGTGATTGGGCAAAGTAAGGGTATCGCTTTTGCCAATCTTACCGACTCTAAGCACTCTGCGATTGTGATAGGCCTGGTCGTTACCCTGGTCAGCGTGTTGATTGCTTATCTGGTGATTCAGATGCTGTACCGTCCGATTTTATCGCTCAAACAGACCATCCACAGCCTGTCGAGCGGCAATGGCGATTTGACCCAACGTCTTGAGGTGAAATCACAAGATGAGCTTGGCCAGATAGCTCAGGGTGTGAACAACTTCATCAGCCAGTTACAAAGTATGATGCTGGAGATCAAGCAGGCTTCACAAATGCTGCAGTCGAACGTCGGTTCGGTCGAGACATTGTCACAGCGTAACGCCGACAAGCTGCGCCATCACGTTGTTGAGACTGAGCAGATCGTCACCGCGCTGGAAGAAATGAATGCGACCGCCGGTTCAACCGCGTCGGACGCCGCCAACACGTCCAATATTACCCAGCAGGCTAACCATACCAGTGTTGAGTCACGTCAGATTATGGCTCGTTCACTGGCGACTGTGGATGCACTGATTAAAGACGTGGACATGACGGTCGACAGTGTGCGCAGCATGAGTGAAGAAACTCAGAGTATTCATTCGGTTCTGACTGTGATTGGCGAAATTGCAGAACAAACCAATCTGCTGGCGCTGAATGCGGCCATAGAAGCGGCGCGAGCTGGTGAGCAGGGGCGTGGTTTTGCCGTAGTTGCGGATGAAGTGCGCAATCTGGCTAACCGCACCAAAGACAGTACCCAGGAAATCGAGAATGCGATTGGCCGTTTATTGCAGGGCAACCAGGTTGTGGTTGATGCAATGAGTAAAACCAAGCAGCGTTGTCACGACACGGCCAGCAGTTCACAGAACGTCGCTGAGAGCCTGGAAACAATGGCAAGCTACATTGACGACATCAACGACCTCAGCACTCAGATTGCGACCGCAGCGGAGGAACAGAGCAGCGTCACGCATGGTGTCAGCGAGAGTATGAACGAGCTCAACCAGATTGTCACCGAGCTGGATGAGATTGGCTCACGCACTCTGGCGGGTATGAGTGACATCACTCAGGTCAACCAGCAGATCGTCTCGACCATCAGCCGCTTTAAGCTTTGATGGTTAACCTGCAAATACGTTAACCGACAGATAAAAAAACAGGAGGCTCAGGCCTCCTGTATTCTATGGGCAATCTTTTTCAGTCACCATTTGGTCAATCATCAGCTGACCGCGCGTATTGCGCATCTTAATCCGGTAGCTTAGCCCAACATCCAGATTGGCACGGATGTCTTTGTCATTGCAGAAGCTGTGAATGCTGTTTTGCAGCACCTGGCTGGCCGGTTTGGCTTTCGGATGGTCGATGTTATAGACCATCATCATCTCAATCATACTGCCTGTGGAGCTGGCACGCATAATATTCAGCGGACCGAGTTCAAGTGGCAACTCTGCACTCAGAATACTGGCGCGATTCGCGGCCAGCAGTTCCAGATTTTTTTCACGTTCAGCCGTCGAGCTGCAACCGGCCAGTAACGCCAGGCCGATCAGCGCCAGACCAAAGGATGATTTTTTCATATCAGAATACTTTTTTGAATGGTTTCACGATAACGTTAGCATAAACACCGGCAGTTACATAAGGATCTGCATCTGCCCAGGCTTTGGCGTCATCCAGTGAATTGAACTCTGCGATCACAGTTGACCCCGTGAATCCTGCCTCACCGGGATTATCTGAATCGATCGCTGGCATCGGACCTGCTGTTAACAAGCGGCCTTCATCCTGGAGAGTTGTCAGTCGCTCAAGGTGAGCCGGGCGAACACTCATACGTTTCTCCAGCGAGTTTTCAACATCTTGTGAGAAGATGACGTACCACATATTAATTTCCTTATAAGTTGCTTATCGGTAAGTGTATACCTAAATTAGGTCAGAGATACTAATGTACTGAAACAGATTGAGTTTTAAAGGGCAAAAAACAGATTTTTTGATTATTTGCCTGGCTTAATCGGACGTGGACGGCCATCGGCATCAATGGCCACGTAGTTAAACGTCGCTTCGCAGACTTGAAAACGGTCCAATACTCCGTTTTCTTTGACAGGTTTTACCCATACTTCCAGATTAATTGACATCGATGTACGGCCTATTTTGGTGCATTCGCCGTAGCAACAGACGACGTCGCCCACCCGGACCGGTTTCTTAAAGGTAATGCTCGACACCGACACAGTAACGATGCGTCCGCAGGAGATTTCTTTGGCCAGAATGCCGCCGGCCAAATCGAGCTGAGACATAATCCAGCCACCAAAAATATCGCCGTTTGCGTTGGTATCGGCTGGCATTGCCAGGGTTCTGAGCAGCATCTGGCCCTTCGGTGAGTGTACTTCCTGATTCATTCTTGATATCCGCAATAAACAAAACAGCGACCGTATAGGTCGCTGTAACAACAATAATAGGAATTATAACAACAAAAGTATCAGTGATTCACCTTTCGGGCACTGTTTGCTGTTTTACTCGCCAGAGTTGTTCTGCTCTTTAGGCAGGTGCTTATAAATATAGACACCGGTCAGCAGAGTGTAAGCAAAAGTCGCCGCCAGCAGGCCGAACACTTTAAAGTTGACCCAGGTGTCGAGCGGCAGCTGGTACGCGATGTAAATATTGAGGACCGCACACACAGAGAAGAAACCCACCCAGGCCCAGTTTACCTTGCTCCATACCGCTTCCGGCAGAGTAATTTCTTTGCCCAGCATGCCTTTAATCGCTGATTTGCCCATTAAATGGCTGATCGTCAGTCCCAGCGCGAAAATCATGTAGACAATAGTTACTTTCCATTTGATGAAGTTATCATCGTGCAGGAAGATGGTCATGCCACCAAAAACCGCCACCAACAAAAAGGTGATGATCTGCATTTTTTCCACTTTCTTAAACAGGAAGTAAGTCACCACTATCTGCACTGCCGTTGCGGCAATAAGTGCGCCGGTGGCGACATAGATGTCATAGAACTTGAACAGGGCAAAAAAGATGATCAGTGGGATAAAGTCGAGCAATTGTTTCATGGTGTCGATACGTCCGAATAGTAGCTTGCTGACAGTCTAACGAATTAAGACCGCCAGCTAAACATTAAATGATAATTTGAAACAAATTTGTCGGCGTTTGCGCTTGGTTACAACTGGCAGGAGAGTGCTTGAGCGTTGTGCAAGTAGCCTTCATTGCTCAGGTTTTCGACCAGTTGCTCCAACTCGTCATCGGACAAGTTAAAACAGCTCGACTTACCGGTCATGTCACGTAAGGTTTGATGGTAGGCACTATTGTCGCTGGCTCCGAATCGCTCGTGCAGCAGGGTTTCGATACCTTGGTGAATCAGAGCATAATAGCAGTGGCGTTGCATGGTCATGGTAGACCTCCTTAGTAAAGCCACTCAGGCGAAGTCTGGTTTCAAAGTTTTCTACGTGTCGATGACGTAAAAGGTGCAACGGTCAGGAGAAAATAGCAGATATGAAAAAGCCACTCCGAAGAGTGGCTTTGGCAATTTTGTCGGTGCAGTGCCCGCTCAATCAGAATTATGCTTCCTGATTCTGGTACTCTTTTTCAGCTTCTGCTTCTTCTTTGATCAGAGCATCAACGATAACCGCACACGCGGCGTCACCAGTGATGTTCAGCGCAGTACGGATCATATCGAAGATACGGTCCAGAGCGAACAGCAGTGGCAGACCTTCGATTGGAATACCTGCCGCTAGCAGTACAGCAACAACCAGGAATGACGGACCCGGTACACCTGCCTGACCAACAGCGCCCAGAGTTGCAGTGACGATGATAGCAACGTAAGCGCCCATGCTCAGGTCAATATGGAACAGTTGTGCGAAGAAGACAGCAACCAGACCGTAGTAAATCGCGTTACCGGACATATTGATGGTTGCGCCCAGAGGCAGTACGAATGACGCGGTAGAGTTACGCACACCCAGTTCGTTTTCAACGGTGTCCATCGTTACTGGCAGAGTGGCCATTGATGATGCAGTAGACAGTGCCACGGCTTGCGGTTTCTTCATCGCTTTGATGAATTTCTTCGCTGAAGTCTTAGTGAACAGTTGGATCATCAGCGGGTAAACCACGAAACCGAAGATCAGGATAGCGGCTACGTACACAACAAACAGCTTGAACACCACCATCAGTGCGCCGAAACCGAATGTACCCACGGCTTCAGCCATCAGGCCAAATACACCGATAGGGGCGATAATCATGACCTTGTTGATCATCCATACCATGGCATCAACAAGAGTATTTACGCCATTGATCACTGGCTCACGTTTGTTCTTTGGCTGCTTAGAAATCGCTACGCCCAGGAACAGGCAGAAGACCAGAATCTGCAGGATGTTCGCATCATTCAGTGACTGGAAAACGTTGGTTGGGATCATACCAATGATGGTGGCCCAGAAAGTTGGTAGTTCACCTTTTGATGCATATTCAGAAGAGAACATGCCTTCCACGCCGGAGACATCAATGCCTAGACCTGGTTGGAATACGGCACCCATTACCAGAGCCAGAGCTACCGCCAGCGCTGAAGTCACAGCAAAGTAACCCAGAGTTACGAAGCCGACTTTACCTGCGGACTGGCTGTCACCCAGACCGGCTGCACCTGAAATCAGGGCAACGGCGACCAGTGGGATCACCAGCATTTTGATTAAATTAATGAAAATGGCACCCAGAGGTGCAAACATTGCGGCGTCTTGACCCATGGTGGCACCGATTGCAGTACCCAGGATCATCGCAATCACGACCTGAACGCCGATGTTGCTTAATAAGTTCTTTTCTTTTAACACTTCCATAACCTCTGTGCTAACAATATTGAAATGTCCAGTATTACCCTCTGTGCATAATATATTCAGTGGATAATTGTATTGTTCCCGCTTTTTACACGTTCCTGTCACAATTGGCAATATGTAATCAGGGGGAATTTGGCATCAAACAACTATTTTATTGACGTGAGTAGGATTTTTAAGCACACGAAAACGTTTGCTTTGAAGTTTTAAGTAAGTGAAATGTCAATGAACTAGCACAGTATAAGGAAGGAATAAAACGGGGACTTGTTAGTAAAGTGTTTGGTTTCTGACATGAGTAAGAAACCAAACACTTATCTTAACAGCATTTACCGATAAGTTGCTGCTTTCATATTACGGGTGAATTGTGCTAACTCTGTTAACATTTTCTCATCGTCACCCTGGTTGGTCTCGATAATTTTTACCACGGCTGAACCAGAGATAGCGCCGGCTGCGCCGGAAGCGATAGCCTGTTTAACCTGCTCCGGTTCGGAAATGCCAAAGCCAAGCAGAGAGGGTGGAGCATTATACTGGTTGAGTTTGTCCAGCTGAGTCAGGACCGGCATCTTAGCTTTAGTTTCGGTACCGGTGACACCGGCACGAGACAGCAGGTAAGTGTAACCACCACCGAGTTTGGCTACCGATTGCAATGTTTCATCACTCGCTGTCGGCGGTGCGATGAAAATTGGCTTGATACCGTATTTATTTGCCGCTGCGACAAATTCTTCACTTTCGTTGGTCGGGACGTCCGCCACCAACACCGAATCGATGCCCGCTTGCTGGCAACGTTGGTAGAAGTTGTCAACACCACGTGCGTAAACCAGGTTCGCATACATCAGCAGGCCAATTGGCAGTTCCGGATACTGAGCACGGATTTTACCAATCAGCTCAAAGCAGACACTCGGAGTCGTTTGGGCGTCCAGAGCACGAATATTTGCGCCCTGAATGGTCGGACCGTCCGCCAAAGGGTCAGAAAACGGGATACCCAGTTCCAGAGCATCAGCACCTGATTCGATCAGCGTTTGCATGATACGCAGTGATTGCTCCGGATTCGGATCGCCGATGGTGACAAACGGAACGAAAGCCCCCTGTTTGTTGTCAGCCAGACGCTGGAATAGCGATTGATAGCGGTCCATTAGATCTCTCCTTTTTCTTCTAAAATCTTCAACACGGTGAAGATATCTTTGTCACCACGGCCGGAAAGGTTAACCACCAGCAATTGTTCTTTATCAGGTTCGGCGTACGCCATTTTCACTGCCTGAGCCAGTGCATGCGAAGATTCCAGCGCAGGGATGATGCCTTCATTGCGGGCCAGTTTCTGGAATGCTTCCAGCGCTTCATCATCGGTAATGCTTTCGTATTCGGCGCGGCCAATCGCGTTCAGGTGAGCATGCTGCGGGCCGACTGACGGGAAGTCCAGACCAGCAGACACAGAGTAAGACTCTTCAATCTGACCGTCTTCGTCCTGCATCATCGGTGCTTTCATGCCGAAGTAAATGCCGGTTTTACCGTGTTTCAGCGGCGCGCCGTGCATGTCGGTATCAATACCTTTACCCGCTGGTTCAACACCAATCAGGCGCACTGACTCTTCTTCGATGAAATCGGCGAACATACCGATAGCGTTTGAACCGCCGCCGACACAGGCAATCACTGCATCCGGCAGACGCCCTTCACGCGCCAGGATTTGGTTCTTGGTTTCTTCACCGATAATGCGCTGAAATTCACGTACGATAGTCGGAAACGGGTGAGGGCCTGCGGCAGTACCCAGCAGGTAGTGCGCAGTTTCGTAGCTGCCAGACCAGTCACGCAGCGCTTCGTTACACGCATCTTTCAGCGTTGCGGAACCGGAATGAACCGGGATTACTTCCGCTCCCATCAGGCGCATACGGAATACGTTCGGGCTTTGGCGCTCGACGTCTTTCGCACCCATGTAAACGCGGCATTTCAGCCCCATCAGCGCACAAGCCAGAGCGGTGGCAACGCCGTGCTGACCTGCCCCTGTCTCTGCAATGATTTCCGTTTTTCCCATGCGTTTAGCCAGCAGAGCCTGACCCAGTACCTGGTTGGTTTTGTGCGCGCCGCCGTGCAGCAGATCTTCGCGCTTCAGGTACAGCTTGGTTTTGGTACCCTTGGTGATGTTTTGCGTCAGAGTCAGCGCGGTCGGACGACCCGCATACTCTTGCAGCAGGGACATAAATTCAGAACGAAATTCAGGATCTTCCTGTGCGTCGATAAAAGCCTGTTCCAGCTGGTCGAGTGCCGGAACCAGGATTTGTGGTACAAACTGACCACCGTATTCGCCAAAGTAGGCGTTTAATTTTGCCATGATCTTATTCCTTCAATAACCGTTTCTTGCGATTTATGGTTATGGTCAATTAGTAATTACGGATTTCGTTGAATGCCTGGCGCAGTTTGGCCATGTCTTTTTTACCCGGCTCGCTCTCAACTCCTGAGTTGAGGTCCAGACCGAGGCAGCCCAGCTGGGCCGCTTGTTTGACATTGTCCGGATTGAGGCCGCCGGCCAGCATAATGCGTTGTGGGTTGTCGATCAGGTTCCAGTCAAACACACGGCCGGTGCCGCCACTCTGGTTGCCCACTTTGGCATCAAGCAAGTGACGATCGACGTTATTCAGCATGGCTGGTAACGTGTCTTCGATGCCGTACGCCTTCCATACTTCAGTCTGCTCCGGCAGACGGGCGTTGAGTTCATCGACATAAGCCTGGTCTTCATCACCGTGCAGTTGGACGGCAAACAGACCCAGGTCAGTTGCGATATCAACGACAGCATCGATACTGTGATTCTGGAACACACCCACGTATTGCAGCGGCGCACCGCTCATGGTCATACGTGCGGTCTCGATATCAACGTAGCGTTTCGATTTTTCCACAAAAATCAGACCACCAAATGCCGCGCCAGCCTGATACGCTTTCACCGCGTCGTCGGCATGAGTCAGCCCACATACTTTGTTTTCACCCAGCACCACTTTACGTACGGCCAGTTCAACATTGTCCTGACTCATCAGTGAGCTGCCGATCAAAAAGCCATTGGCGAAGCGGGACAGGTCACGTACTTGCTGGTGAGTGTAGATACCGGACTCAGAAATCACTGTGGTACCTTTTGGCAGTTTCGGTGCCATTTGTTTGGTACGGTTAAGATCCGTCGTCAAATCGCGCAGGTTTCGGTTGTTGATACCGATAACTCGTGCCTGTAGTGCCACGGCGCGCTCCAGCTCTTCATCGTTGCTGACTTCTGTCAGCACGCCCATGCCCAGCTCGTGAGCCACGTTAGCCAGCTCACGGTAAGTGTCGTCATCCAGTACAGATAACATCAGCAGAATAGCATCGGCGCCGTAGTGACGAGCAAGATAAACCTGGTAAGTGTCGATCATGAAATCTTTGCACAGCACTGGCTGGGAAACCTGGGCACGCACGCGTGGCAGGAAGTCAAAACTGCCCTGAAAGTACTTCTCATCAGTCAGTACAGAGATGGCATTCGCGTACTGGTTGTAGACCGACGCGATGTAGTCCAGATCGAAATGCTGACGAATCAATCCCTTCGATGGCGATGCTTTTTTGCATTCCAGAATGAATACGGTGTTGTCGCCGCTGAGCGCATCGTAGAAGCTACGATCGGAAGCAGTCAGCAGAGATTTGAAGGTTTCCAGTGGTTGTGAGGCTTTGCGCTCAGCAACCCAGGTCACTTTGTCAGTGACGATTTTTGCCAGTACTTCGGCCATCTGGGCATTGTGCACCGAAATGTGCTCAGACAATTGTCCGGATGATGGGGTGTGTGCTTTGTTCTGTTCAGACACGTTTTGTTCAGACATCAGGGGATTAACCTCGCTCTGCTAGTTGTTGTACCAGATCAAACGCTTTGCCTGAGTTCATGACATCAATGGCTTGTTGTGCGTTGGCTTTCAAATCTTCAAAGCCAAACATGCGCAGCAACAGGGCAACGTTCACCGCCACTGCGGCGACCTGAGCAGATGTACCCTTGCCAGTCAGAATGTTTTCGATGATGAGGCGGTTTTCCTGTGGATCGCCACCTTCAATGGCTTGCAGCGGGTAGCTGTCCAGGCCAAAGTCTTGCGGCGTAAGGGTGTACTCGACAATTTTACCATCTTTGATTTCGGCAACCAGTGTCTCTCCATGAATTGCCACTTCGTCCAATCCTGAACCATGAACCACAGCGGCTCGTTTCAAACCCATTTGTACCATGGTTTCGGCGATAGGACGAACCAATTCTGGGCTGTATACGCCCATTAGTTGGATATTCGGGCGAGCCGGGTTAATCAGCGGGCCGAGAATGTTGAAAATGGTGCGGGTTTTCATGCTCTGACGCACTGGTGCCGCATGGCGGAAACCACCGTGATATTGCGGCGCAAACAGGAAGGCGACGCCGAGATCGTCCAGAGCCTGACGGGTATTCTGTGCGCTCATTTCCATGTTGATACCAAATGCGCTGAGCAGATCCGATGAACCGGATTTGCTCGATACGCCGCGGTTGCCGTGTTTGGCCACTTTGACCCCACAAGCTGCCGCAACGAACGCTGAGGTGGTTGAAATGTTGATGGTGTTAGCGCCGTCGCCACCGGTACCGACGATGTCGGCAAAGTCATAATCCGGGCGTGGAAAGGGGCTGGCATTCGCTACCAGGGCGCGTACTGCACCGACGATTTCGTCTGGTGTTTCACCTTTGATTTTCAGTGCGGTCAGCGCGGCAGCCATCAGAGGTTGCTCACACTCACCACGGATAATGTAGTCAAATAGTGCCTGGCTCTCATCCTGAGTCAGCGCCTGCTGTTCATACAGCTTATTAATGATCGCTTGCATTGCTTTCTCTCCGTATCCTGCCAGCTCGTTGATGTATATCAGTTATTCAGCGAGCGGTTAATCTTTTGTCTGTCGTGTTCGCGCCGGATCTGTCGTCTGCGAATTCGGTCTGACGTCAAATGAAAGGGACGTCGTTATGCTTTATCCATCGCCCAGTTAATCGCGTTCGCGAGCAGAGTCGCACCCTGAGTGGTCATGATGGATTCCGGGTGGAACTGGAAACCGCACAGTTTGTCGGCATCGTTGACGATCGACATCGCCAGGCCATCCACTTCAGCGGTGACGGTCAGGCTGTCCGGCACTTCGGTCGCAACCAGAGAGTGATAACGGGCAATGGCCAGCGGAGAAGGCAGCCCCTGATAAATCGGGTGCTGGTTATGCTCCATCATAGAGACTTTACCGTGTACGATTTCACCGGCACCAGCCACAACGCCGCCGTAGGCTTCCACCATAGCCTGGTGTCCGAGACAAATACCGATCATCGGTACTTTGCCTTTCAGGCGTTGCAGGATTTCCGGCATGGAACCCGCGTCCGATGGCGCACCCGGACCCGGTGACAGAACCACGACTGGGTTGTCGAGTTTGGCCACCGCCTGCTCAATCACATCGGCCGGGATGTGATTACGGTAGATGGTCACTTGATGGCCAAGAGAACGGAATTGATCAACCAGGTTGTAGGTAAAAGAGTCAAAGTTATCGATAAAAACGATATTGGCGGTTTGAGTTGTTTGCGTCATGTTGAGTCTCCTTACGCCTGGTGTGCAAATTGAATCGCGGAAATCACCGCCTGAGCTTTGCCTCGGGTTTCATCGGCTTCCGATTGTGGGTCAGAGTCATACACCACGCCCGCACCAGCCTGAACCTGGGCAATACCGTTTTCAACAAACGCAGAGCGAATGACGATACAGGTGTCTAAATCACCTTCACCAGTCAAGTAACCCACCGCGCCGCCGTAGCTGCCACGGCGTTCTTTCTCAACATCACGAATCAGCTGCATGGCGCGGATTTTCGGCGCGCCGGTCAGGGTGCCCATGTTCATGCAGGCCTGGTAAGCGTGCAGGGCATCCAAGTCACTGCGCAGTTGGCCAACTACGCGGGAAACGAGGTGCATTACGTGGCTGTAGCGATCAACTTTGAGCAGATCCGCCACGTGACGGCTGCCGGCTTCGGCAATACGCGCCACATCATTACGGGCCAGGTCAACCAGCATCATATGTTCGGCGTTCTCTTTCTTGTCGCAGCGCAGTTCCAGTTCCAGACGGCTGTCGAGATCGAAGTTAATCGAACCATCCGCATTTTTACCGCGCGGGCGGGTACCGGCGATCGGGTAGATTTCAATCTGGTTGGTGTCTGTTGCGTATTTCAGCGCGCTCTCCGGTGAAGCACCGAACAGGGTGAAGCGTTCATCCTGCATGTAGAACATGTACGGGCTCGGATTGCTCTCTTTCAGGCGCTGGTAAGCGGCCAGAGGGGAAGGGCAAGGCAGGAAGAAACGGCGTGATGGGACGACCTGGAAAATATCGCCTTTAATCACGTGATCTTTCAGATCGCGCACGATATCGCAGAACTGTGCGTCTTCAATATTAGTGGTCAGTTCAACGTTTGGCAGCTTAGTGGCCTGCGGCAGAGTCAGGTTCTGCGACGTTTGCGCTTTGATTTCTTCCTGACGGGCACGCAGCGTTGCTTTGACGGCACTGTCAGAGGTAAACGCCGTTGCCTGTAACTGGCAGGTCGCGGTCTGGTGGTCGATGATCATCAGGTTCTCAGACACATAGAACACGTAATCCGGACAGTCGTTGATTGCCGCGGCTTCACCGAGTGGTTCAAAGTTTGCCACCATATCGTAAGCAAACAGACCACCAAGGAAGAGCGCGTATTTATCTTTATCGCTAAGATCAAAGCTGTGCTGCACCAGGCGCAGCGCATCAAATGATGACGCTTCACGCAGGCGCGAATCTTCATCTAATGTATCGCATGGTGTGGTAAACGTCAGCGTCAGGGTTGACTCGCTGCGCTGGCTCGGGATGTCTGCCACAACGTTTTGCGCCAGAACGTCGATCAGAGCACGGCCGTTATCACTTAATGCCTGAAAGGTTACTTCGTGGCCGTAACAGATGATGCGTGCAGCGGCATCAACCAACAGCAGGCTTTTCAGGTTTTGTTTTGAGTCGATTTCGGCAGATTCCAGCAACAGGCAGTCTGTTTTACCTTCACACAAAGCGTGAAACAGTGCGGTTGGATCCTGGGTGTACGGCAACGTCGTATTCAGTACTTCAATGGTTGCGCGATTTTTGATTTCAATGGCCTTGTTCACAAGACCTCCTTATCTGAATTTTGCGTTTGCCGGTTGGGTTTGTTCGCTGTAATGCAGACTGATGTATGGAGCGAAACCCGACGAATAATATAATGAAAAATAAAATAAAAAGCCCGCTAAGTCAGCGGGCTTCTTGAAAGACGTTTCCTGTCAGACAGGTATACGCGAGCCCACTAAGAACTTGTCCAAGTGTGCCACCAGTTTAGCGCTGCAACAGCAGGGCTGAATTGGGGATTATGGTTTGCTGTAATTTCTAGTAACATGGGAACCTTAAACTGTGCTCTCGTATTTGTGTACTAGTAAACTAGTGCGGAGGTCGAAAGTCAAGCCCAAATAACCGGCAAATTAAAAAAATTATGAAAATTGACCTACACAGTCACACCACGGCATCTGATGGTCGTCTGAGTTTCGAGCAACTGATTGAAAGAGCGGTTGAATTTAACATCGATGTGCTGGCGATCACTGACCACGATACGGTCGATTCACTGCAACCGGCACGTGAGTATATTCAGTCCCGGCAACATGCGATTACCCTGATCAACGGGATTGAATTCTCGACCGTGTGGCAAAACAAAGACATTCATATTGTCGGCCTGAATATCGATATCCAAACGCCGGAGCTGCTGCGTTTAATTGAAGCGCAAAAAGCGCACCGTGTGGCGCGGGCGGAAATGATTGCCGAGCGTCTGGAAAAGGCGACCCGTGAAGGTGTTTTAGAAGAAGTGCAAGCCATTGCCGGCGATGCGCCGATCACGCGTGCCCATTTTGCCAAATGGCTGGTGGATGCCGGCTATGTGAAGAATATGCAGCAGGTATTTAAAAAATATCTGACCCGCAACAATCCCGGTTATGTGCCACCGAACTGGTGTACAATGAAGGACGCGATTGATGCTATCCATGCTGCCGGCGGCCAGGCGGTGCTGGCCCATCCGGCCCGTTACGATCTGACCACGAAATGGCTGAAACGCCTTATCGAGGCGTTCAGTGAAGCGGGTGGCGATGCGATGGAAGTGGCTCAGCCACAACAAGCGCCGCAAGAAAAACGCAATCTTGCCGATTATGCGATACAATACAATCTATTAGCTTCTCAAGGCAGCGACTTTCATTACCCGTCCCCGTGGATGGAATTAGGGCGCAATCTTTGGTTGCCTTCCGGAGTAGAACCTGTTTGGAAAGATTGGACCAATCTTTCCAAACATCCAGTCGAGAGACTCAATGATGAGGTATCACAATGAGCCAGTTTTTTTATGTGCATCCTGAGAATCCACAGACCCGTTTGATCAATCAGGCGGTAGCAATTATTCGCAATGGCGGTGTCATCGTTTACCCGACCGATTCCGGTTATGCGCTGGGTTGCCAGTTAGAAAATAAACATGCCCTGGAGCGTATCTGTCAGATCCGCCGTCTGGACGACAAACATAATTTTACTCTGCTGTGCCGCGATTTATCTGAGCTATCTTTATATGCACGCGTTGATAACACGGCTTTCCGCCTGCTGAAGAACAACACGCCGGGTCCTTACACCTTTATTTTTAAGGGCACCAAAGAAGTGCCGCGTCGCCTGATGAATGCAAAGCGTAAGACGATAGGTATCCGCGTGCCAGACAATAAGATCGCGCTGGATCTGCTGGAGGCACTGGGTGAGCCGCTGATGTCCACTTCGCTGATTCTGCCGGGTAACCAAACCACGGAATCGGATCCGGAAGAGATTCGCGATCGCCTTGAGCATGCGGTTGATGTCATTCTGGCCGGCGGCTATCTGGGCGAACAACCAACCACAGTGATTGATTTCAGCGAAGATGAAATGCAAGTGGTGCGTTTAGGTGCGGGCGATCCGACACCATTTGAGTAATCGAACAGGCGCTAATAAAAAGATGCTTTTTCGCGGATTTTTTGCGATAATACGCGACCGCGATTTTGAGATCGCATCTTGTTATTCGACGTCTGAGAAGACGACATCATAGGTAGATAAATGAGCGAAAAGTTACAAAAGGTTTTAGCACGTGCTGGTCATGGTTCTCGTCGTGAGCTGGAAGCTCTGATCCGAGCTGGGCGCGTAAGTGTTAATGGCAAGGTAGCTGTCCTGGGCGAACGCCTGGATGATGAAAACGCCATCGTGCGTATAGACGGACACGTTGTGTCAGCTAAAGCGCAGGAAGAAGTTGTATGTCGCGTTCTGGCTTACTACAAGCCGGAAGGTGAACTTTGTACCCGTCACGACCCGGAAGGTCGTCGTACGGTGTTTGATCGTCTACCAAAAATTCGTGGCTCGCGCTGGATTTCGGTGGGCCGTCTGGATGCCAACACCTCGGGGCTGCTGCTGTTTACCACTGATGGTGAGCTGGCAAACCGTCTGATGCACCCAAGTCGTCAGGTTGAACGTGAGTATCTGGTGCGTGTGTTCGGTGATGTGACTGAAGACAAAGTACGCAACCTGGTACGCGGCGTTGAGCTGGACGATGGTATGGCTCGTTTTGAAGACGTAGTCTACGCTGGCGGTGAAGGCATGAACCATACGTTCTACGTGGTGATCAACGAAGGCCGTAACCGTGAAGTTCGTCGTCTGTGGGAATCACAGGAAACGACAGTAAGCCGACTGAAGCGTGTGCGCTACGGTGACATCTTCCTGGATAAAAAACTGCCTCGTGGCGGCTGGATGGAACTGTCACTGAAAGACGTTAACTATCTGCGTGAGTTGGTCGAACTGAAGCCGGAAAACAGCACTATGCTGGATCTGTCGAAAGACAACACTTCTCGTAAACGTGAGCGTTCACGCAGCCAGAAGATTCGTCGTGCAGTTCGTCGCCATGAAGAGCGCGTCAGCACACCAGCCGGCGGTCGTGCCAACTCTCGTCGTAAAGAGGGTGGCTCTCGCGGTAAAGCAGCCAGTGAACCACGTAAAGGCCGTTAAGTCAGCCGCTCTGGTCTGAGTCTGGTTAATCGTAACCTGATGACAGCAGCAGTGATAAAACATATTGAATAGCAAAGCCCGGGCCATGCTCGGGTTTTTTATGGTTCATCGCGGATTAGCGGGAACTTAAAACAAAAACGGTAGTAAGTGATAAGGTTACATCGCCAAACACAACCTTACACAAACTACCGTTTTCATGCCGAATCATACTTTCCTATCATCGTTCTGGGAAGGCTTTCATGTCGTAAAGTCTGTACAAACGTCTTCTCTCATCACGATTACTCTCCAACCCAGCACAACTGCTCGATGTTCATGTGGGCAACATGTTCAAGCCATACATGATTATCAGTGGCGCACGATTAAGGAAGCGATGATTCTCGGCGTACCCGTCGAGCTATCCCTACAAACAAGGCGTATCAAGTGCCCTGACTGCGGTATCAAAACCGAATCTATTTCTTGGCTTGAACCTTTTGCTCGCCTGACTAACCGCTTAAGAAGTTACATTGAGCAGTTGTTGCCTCTTCTTCCTATCAAACATATTGCCCAGATGACGGGGGTTCATTGGCATACGATTAAGGCGATAGATAAGCGTCGGCTGCAACATGTGGTGCCAGAGGTTAACTGGGCAGAGCTGAGACAACTGGTCATGGATGAGTTTGCTCTCTTCAAGGGACATCGTTATGCCACTGTTATCGCGGATGCTAAGACGCATCAAGTGCTTTGGATAGGCGTCGGACGCAGCCGAAAAGATATCCGTCCCTTCTTTGAATTACTCGGTGAGCATAGCCAGAACATAGAAGCGGTTGCAATGGATATGAATACGGCTTTCGACTTTGAAGTGCAGCAACATTGTCCTAACGCCCGCATTGTGTACGACTTATTCCACGTGGTCGCCAAATTTGGCCGGGAAGTGATGGATAGAGTCAGAGTTGACCAAGCTAATCAACTCAAACAGGACAAGAAAACGCGCCAATGGGTGAAACGTTCACGCTGGGTTCTCCTCAAAAACAGAGCTAATTTAGACGGTAAGCAGGAGAGCTATCTGAGTGAGATACTGAGCATGAACAAGGACTTAATGGTGACGTATTTACTTGGCTCTCAGCTTAAAGAGTTATGGAGGTGCCAGTCGGAAAGAGAAGCGGAAGACTTATGGGACGTATGGTGGGAGCAAGTTCAAGAAAGCGGGATCAAGCCGCTTATGGACTTCGCGAGAAAGCTCAAACCGTATCTTCATGGCATCGTTGCTTCTGCAAGCTACCCACTCAATACCTGTACGCTCGAAGGGATAAACAACAAGATAAAGTTAATCAAACGAATGGGCTACGGTTACCGAGATATCGATTACTTTTTTTTAAAGATAAAAGCGGCTTTCCCCGGAAAGCCGCGATGAACCTTTTTTATTGCCGTTGGATTATTTTACTGCCGCTGGATCGTTTTAAGACTGGCGTTGTTCAGGCAAGAAAAAGCCCCGCGGATAAGCGGGGCTGAGGTTAAGCAGCACTGATACGGTTTAGGTTACAGCGTCTGATTGAGCTGGAAGTAACGGCCTTGCTCGGCCAGCAACTGATGATGGTTGCCATGCTCGACAATCTCGCCCTGTTCAATCAGGCAAATGGTATCCATCTTTTCCAGTTCCACCAGACGGTGGGTGATGAAGATGACCGTTTTGTTGGTAAAGTGCGACTCAAACAGCGCCATGATTTGCTTTTCGGTCTGCTTGTCGAGACCTTCGGTTGGCTCATCAAGCAGCAGAATCGGGCCGTTGTGCAGCAGTGCACGGGCGATACCGATACGGCGTTTTTCACCCCCGGACAGCTGACGACCCGCGTCACCCAGCCAGGCATCCAATCCCGGAGCATCAAGCAGTTTACCAAGGCCGACTCGTTGCAGAGTTTCACTCAGCAGGGCATCATCGGCATCCGGTTTGGCCATGATCAAATTGTCACGCAGCGTGCCGTTTAGGATATCAACGCGCTGGCTGACCACGCTGATCGCCGCGCGCAGGTCGCTTTCATTCCAGTCTTGCAGTCGGGTTCCGGCAATGCGGACTTCACCTTGCTGTACATCCCAGTAGCGGCACAGCAGCTGGATCAGGGTCGATTTACCCGAGCCCGTCTGACCGACGATGGCGGTTTTGTGGCCGGCCGGAATGGTCAGGCTGACATCACGCAGGACTGGCTGCTCGCTGTCGTTGTACGCAAAGCCGATGTTATCAAACGCGATATCAAACTGGCCCGAGTGGCGGGTAGTGTCCGTTGGGAATACCACATCCGGTTCGGCTAAAATCACCTCATTAAGACGACGCGCTGAAGTCAGGGTTTGGCCCAGATATTGGAACGCTCCGGCAATCGGCATCAGCAGCTCAACACTGGCCATCGTCGCGAATACCACTAGCGCAATCATAGGATCCGGTGCCTGACCGTTAACGCCGTCTGCGGCGAGCCATAGCATCAGGACCAGAGTCCAGCCGTTAGCCAGCATCAGCAGGGCAGAGGCCAGGCCGTTAAAGCTGGCGTTGAGTTTCTGGTTAGCCAGCAGTTTTTCCTGTGCGGTGTAAATCGCTGCGCGATAGCGTGCTTCAGCGCCAAAGATGGTCAGTTCGCTGTAACCTTGCAGCCAGTCCAGGGTCGCGACACGCATGTCGGCTTTATTTTGGGTCAGCTCGGCACCATTGCGTTTACCCAGTTTGTAAAACAGCACCGGCCAGGTCAGCAGCAGAAGCAGCAGGATGGCGCCCAGCGTCAGGCCAAGGGTTTGATCAAACCAGCAGATTAACGCGGTCAGGCCAGCTACACCAAGTACACCAATGGTGACCGGGCTGATAAGGCGCAGGTAAACATGGTCCATCGCATCGATATCTGCCACCAGACGGTTGAGCAGATCCGCATCGCGCAGGTTAGACACGCGGCCCGGGATCATTGGCGCCAGTTTCTGGAAGAAAAAGATGCGCAGATCGGTCAGCAGCTTAAACGTGGCGTTGTGGCTGACCACGCGCTCACCCCAGCGACCGGCAGTACGGCCCATTGCAAAACCACGCACAAATGCGCCGGGCAGCATGTAGTTAAAGGTTTCGCGCGCAACGGTCAGGC
This sequence comes from Vibrio sp. ABG19, assembly GCF_029962385.1. NCBI lineage: Bacteria > Pseudomonadati > Pseudomonadota > Gammaproteobacteria > Vibrionales > Vibrionaceae > Vibrio > Vibrio sp. ABG19. The sequence continues at coordinate 2,592,926 of NZ_CP071708.1, forward strand.
CGGCCACCGCAGCGGCGGACAAGAACCAGCCGGACAGGGTAAGCAGGCCGATAGACGCGCCCAGAGTGGCGAGGCCAAGCAGCATGCCCAGCGTCAGACCAAACCAGTGCTTTTTATACAGTTTCAGGTAGGGTAATAAATCACGCATCTAAGTTCCCCTTATCGGCTTCGTGCAGCGCCTGGTTAGACGCCAGCATATCGGCAAACAGTCCTGGTTGCTGGCTCAGCGCAGTAAAATCGCCGACCTGGACCAGGGCGCCATCCTGCATCACCAGAATCTGACTGACAGATTGCAGTGGCAGTAACTGGTGTGTCACCAGCAGCGCGGTTTTGTGGGTGATTTGTTGAGTCAGACCTTGCATTACCAGTTGCTCACTGCGGGCATCTAGACTGGCGGTAGGTTCATCCAGTAGCCAGAAGCGGCCTTGTTGCAGCATCGCACGCGCCAGAGCAAGACGTTGAGCCTGACCGACTGACAGGCCTCCGGAGCGGTCGCTGATCGGGTAATCCAGGCCCTGTTTGTTGACAAACTCAGCGGCAAAGGAGTGCTCAAGTACCTCTTGCACCTGGTTGTCACTGATGTTGGATTTGCCCAGGGTAATGTTTTCACGAATGGTGCCGTGTACCAGTAGCGGGTTCTGACCGACCCAGCTGATGTGTTTACGCCAGCTGGCGTGATCAAGCTGACTAAGCTCGGTGCCGTTGATGGTCAGGCTGCCGTCATAAGGCATAAAACCGAGAAGCGCGTTAATCAGGCTGGTTTTACCGGCACCACTCGGGCCGACCAGGGCGGTTGTTTCGCCGCGATTGAGGCGGAATGAGACCGGACCAACCAGGCGCTGACCTTCGGGGCTGAACACCTGCAGATCAGTGGCAATGATTTCGACATCATCCGCATCCTGCATTTGCGCAGAGCCGGATTGGACTTTGCTGACGTCGATATCAAGAAACTCGACGATGCTTTCAGCGGCGCCAACGGCTTGCTGTCTGGCATGGTAGAACGTACCCAGATCGCGCAGCGGTTGATAAAATTCCGGTGCCAGCACCAGAATGAAAATACCGGCGAACAGGGTCACACCAGCGCCGTAGTAGCCAAAGTCCAGCTCACCGATGAAGCTGAAACCAAAGTAAACCGCGGTAATGGCGATAGAAACCGAAGTGAAAAACTCCAGTACAGCGGAGGAGAGAAACGCTATCCGCAACACATCCATCGTACGCTTACGGAATACTTCCGAAGCGCCCCGCATCTGCTCGGTTTCCGCAGCAGTGCGGTCAAACAGACGAATGGTGGTCATTGATTGCAGGCGGTCGTAAAAATGGCCGGACAGGCGCTGCAGCGCTTTGAAGTTTTTGCGCCCTGCGTCGGCCGCTTTAATACCGACCAGTGCCATAAACAGCGGCACTAATGGCGCGGTGATCAGGAAGATCAAACCCGCAGCCCAGTTGACCGGGAATACCACGACAAGAATCACAAACGGGATCAGCACAGACAAGGACATTTGCGGCAGGTAGCGGGCAAAGAAGTCATGCATATTTTCGACCTGTTCCAGGGTCAGCGTCGCCCAGGCACCCGCCGGTTTGCCTTTAATATAGGCAGGCCCAAGGGTGCGCAGTTTGTCGAAAATCAGTTGCCGGATGTAGATCCGGATCTCTTTGCCGGCACGAAAGCCAGCCAGTTCGCGGCCCCAGGAGCACGCGGCGCGTATTGCAATGATGACGATCAGTCCCGCAAAGTAGGGGACTAACTCATACTTGTCGACATGTTGAATGATGAGCTGATGTAATACCGAGGCGAGCAGAGCGGCTTGCGCGAGCAAAAACACACTGGATAATACGCCTAGCCCAATAGCCAGCATTAACCAGCGCTTGGCCAGTTTGCTCTGCTGTTTGAGCCAGATATTCAAGCTCCGTTGCTTTTTCTTATCCATATACTTGAAGGCTTATCTTGAATTCTTATGATTTTGAAAGTGGGCTAGTATACAAAAGAAAACCCGGTGGATATACCACCGGGTTTGCTGCTAACTTGTCAAAACTGAAAAATAATCTTGTAATTATTTGTCGTTCAAACCGTCCAGGAAACGCTCTGCATCCAGTGCAGCCATACAACCGGTTCCGGCTGAAGTAATCGCCTGACGGTAGTTGTGATCCATCACGTCGCCCGCGGCAAACACACCTTCGATGCTGGTTTGGGTTGCGTTGCCTTCCAGACCCGATTTAACCACGATGTAGCCGTCTTTCATTTCCAGCTGACCTTCGAAAATCGCCGTATTTGGCTGGTGGCCGATGGCGATGAAGGTACCCATAACATCAAATTCTTCCGTCTGTTCTGACTGAGTGTCTTTCAGGCGCACACCGGTGACACCCATGTCGTCGCCCAGCACTTCTTCCAGAGTACGGTTGGTGTGCAGCACGATGTTGCCGCTTTCCACTTTATCCATCAGACGGTTAATCAGGATTTTTTCCGCGCGGAACGTGTCACGGCGGTGAATCAGGTGCACTTCGCTGGCGATGTTCGACAGGTAAAGCGCTTCTTCTACTGCTGTGTTACCGCCGCCGACTACGGCAACTTTCTGGTTACGGTAAAAGAAACCGTCACAGGTTGCACACGCAGAGACGCCGCGGCCCTGGAAAGCTTGCTCTGATTCCAGACCCAGGTACTTGGCTGATGCGCCGGTCGAGATGATCAGTGCATCACAAGTGTATTCGCTGCTGTCGCCTTTAAGGCGGAAAGGGCGCTGTGAAAAATCAACCTGGTTGATGTGGTCAAACACGATTTCAGTTTCAAAACGTTCGGCGTGTTCTTTCATACGGTCCATCAGAGCAGGGCCGGTCAGGCCTTCTGCATCGCCCGGCCAGTTTTCGACTTCAGTCGTTGTGGTCAACTGACCACCTTGCTGCATACCTGTTACCAGAACAGGATTAAGGTTAGCGCGCGCTGCGTACACGGCTGCCGTGTAGCCTGCAGGGCCCGAACCCAGAATAAGAAGTTTGCAATGTTTCACGTCGCTCATGATTGCTCCACTTTAGAAGTGCTCAGTAAATTGCAACGATTGTAGGAAATCTGGGACGGTAATAAAAGCATAAAGGGGCATCGTAACTGTAATTAATCGTTATTAGATAGAACTTGATGCTTAGCAAAATATGTTTAAATTCAATAGGGTTGTCGTTTTTTTGCCCAAGTGGTCCGGTTCTGCATTTTAGTGAGTAATTGTTAACCTACGCTGGATTTGTTGCCAGTCAACGTTATCGATGGTGAACTGCGGCGCGTGGGAAGTCCTTGGTTTTCATCGTTGCTGTTGTCAGTAACGCACGGAGGTTGAGTTATTACTTGCACAGCTGTTGTAATCAGGCGTATGTTTGGCGCTGATGCTAAGCGGAGTGTACCCATGATAAAATGGCCTGCGCTGCTCAAACTAGACGGTGATGATGAACTGCTTTATCTCGCCTCCGAGCAGCAATTTATTGAAGAATGTGCAGAGATGATCGTCGGTGAGGGCGATCATGTGATTGATTGTTGTGGTCAGAGCTTTGCCATTGTGAGTTGTGCGGCCATTGTGAGTTGCGCGAACAGCGCACAAGACATTGAATTGCGCCCGACCGGCAAGCGCTATGGTGCGGAACAAGTGTGTCAGTTAATTCAGGCTCATGAGTTTGCTGCTGCTCAGGTGTGTGTGACCAAAATTTATTTCCCTACCGTCGAGCAAGCCGTTAAAGCGATGGCATTCTGAATAGCGACAGAGACGTACTGACCAGACAGGAACCTAATATGACCGGTATCACCGCACTCGATCAACTGCTGCGTAGTATGCAACCTGAACTATTAAACGGTGAGATGGTCTTCTGTACAGTGGCGGGTCAAATGGCAGATTATGTCGGCTTGGAGCCTGTGGCGATGATTCGTGAAAGGGAAGGTCTGACGCTGCTGGTCAGTAAAGCGCAGGCTGAGCAACAGGGTTGGCCGGTGGAAAGCTGCTTTCGTCAGATTTCACTCTCGGTTCATTCCAGCCTGGAAGCGGTCGGTTTAACCGCGGCGGTGGCATCTTGTCTGGCGCAGCGCGGGATCAGTGCCAATGTCATTGCGGCCTATTATCATGACCATATTTTTGTTCCGGCGCATCAGGCCGGGCAGGCTTTAGCGGCATTGCAGGCTTTGTCATCAGAGAGGTAAATGCTCAACCGAGCATGGTTTACCGTTCGACACATAATTTATCGTCTGCCCCCCAATTTACTGCCTGACTAATAAAGTGCGAACCATCTCGGTTGACGTCATTAACCGCGCAGCTAAGCGCAAAGGATACTCAGTTGTTAAAAAACCAAACCGTGGTGCTGTTTTTAACCAATGGCATTACAGCGCTGGCGTTCGCGCTGGTGTTACCGGTCATGAGTCTGTTTCTGGTCAGTGGGCTGCACACCGAGCCTGCTTATATTGGTATTTATACTACGCTGACGGCTTTAATGACGGTACTGGTCAGTCAGAAAATGACCGGGCTGATTGACAAAGGGGTTCCGGGTAAACGGTTGCTGCTGATCTCTCTGACGGGGATTGTGGCTGCGGCGTTAGGGTTTTCTGTGGCCAGCGAATTCTGGCAGGCGTTACTGGTCGGGTGTTTGCTGATGCCGTTCGCCTCGTCATCGATTCCGTTGATCCTGACCATCATTCGTCATTACGCTGACGCGAGTGGTAAAAACAGCACTAAGCTCAACTCACAAATGCGTTCATCGGTTTCCATGTTGTGGGTGTTTGGCCCGCCATTGGCATTTCTCTCAGTCGACCAGCTTGGTTTTGCCGCCAACTTTCGCACTTCTGCGCTGATCGCGGTACTGGTGATGATATGGGTGACTTTGGTTTTGCAGCAGCCCAAGCCAGAGCAAGAGGATCATCAGCAACAGAGCAAAACGGGTGCTATCGCTGACAGCCGGCTGGGTTATGAGGTCTGGATGTTGGGCGCGGTGATGTTACTGGCCAACATGGCCAACAGCGCTTATATCAACACTATGCCGTTGTATCTGACCAAAGATCTTGGCTTGTCGACGGCTTATCCGGGCTGGTTGATGGGAGCGGCCGCGGCAGTGGAAATCCCGGTCATGCTGCTGGTGGCCGGATGGGCCGTGAAAGTCGGCAAGCTATGGATTATGAAGGCCGCCTTTGTGTGTGCCATGGTTTATTATGTCTCGGTTTATTTTAGCTCCTCGGTCTGGACTATTTTGGCACTGCAACTGCTAAACGGCCTGTTTTTCGGTATTTTTGCCGGTCTCGGCGTGACGTTGATGCAGGACTATGCCGGCAAAAATATCGGTAAAGCATCGGCGTTTTACACCAACGCGATGTTAGTCGGTACCATGCTGGGGACGAGCAGTATGGGGCTGGTGTCGCAGTATTTTGGTTTCAAAGCGCCATTTTTGCTTTGCCTGCTGAGTATCGTGCTGGCCTTTGCGGTGATGAGCGGATTTGAGAAGCGGGTCGGCGGCGAGCAAGCGCAACCGCAGACCGAGTAAATTTTGTCGATCGCCCGGTTGTGCCGGGCTTTTTTATCCCTGGTCATCCCGGCGGTTGCGTTTATCCTCCGAGTCGCTGTGCTTACCCCGGAGCGCGTATCCCGGAGCGGCTGCGCCGAGCCCCAAACAGTGTTTTATTCTGGTTGATCTGATGATGTGTGGTTATATTGCGATTTGTGCAGAATTTAATTCTGCAGTGCTAATCGAAAGTCGTAAACGGAATAATATAGGTTAATAAAGTCTGATCTTATTTATATTACTGATTAATATTGATTTATTATTTTATTGGTGAAAAGCTTTGCTTTCTTAGCTATCGATACCGCTAAATTGGTCCTAAATGCTAATATTTCCTTATATATTAGTTAATAATGTTAATTTATTTAATATATTGGTTTTATTTATTGTTTAAAGTTGATCTTACGACATGATTGCGTATTCTTGGTTGTGAAATATTTGTTAATTCACTCGCTGATCAATGTATATTCCTCATGGAGTCGATGATGTTACATTCTCACCAGAATACGCTACATATAACCAAATTAAGTCTTAACTCAGTGAGCCAGCTGGCTCCCTCTTTTGTCGATTTGCCTCATACCGCTCATGCGGACGGACAGTACCGTCTGCGCCGTTACTCAGTGATCAATTTTATCGCTGGTCAGGTGGTTGATACTGGTAAAAATGAGTTCATGCAGACCGACAAATTTAATCACTTTCAAGGCAATATCGCCCGTCAGTTTGAACCAGTTCTTGCGGCTACATTAGACAGTGAGGGCATGCGGGAAATGTGTGCACTGTTTGTGGCGGCCAATGGTTTACCGGATGGTCAGGAGATTGAGATTCATCAGATTCGCATCGCGACCGTGTACCAGGAAACGCAAGTAGCGCCTGAAGGTGTCCATCAGGACGGGTTCGATCATATCGCTATTGTGGCTATCGATCGTCATAACATCGAGGGCGGGGATATTCTGCTGTACCAGAATTGTGATGAAGAGCCTTTCTTCCGTAAAGTGTTGAGCAATGGTGAAATTGCGATGCTGGCGGATAACCAGTTGTGGCACAATGCTCAGCCGATTCGAGCCTGTAATGACAACCGCGGCCACATGGATCTATTTGTGCTGACGGCAAAGCAGGGGCGATGCGCGCTACGTTCATGAACTGTGGGGATCGGGACGAATAACAAGGGCCCGTTCGCGGGCCCTTGCTGATTATTCGACAGCTCACCTTGTCATTGGCTCAATAGCTCAGTCAGACGTCGCTGCTCACTTCGACTTCGTATGAGGTGAATTTGCGAATGTTAATCACGCCGGTATCGAGGATCAGGTATTGTCCTTTGATGCCTTGCAGCACGCCGCTGACCAGCGGCTCTTTGTCAAAATTGTGCGAGGTGATCTTGGTCGGGTGCGCTTCAACCGGATAAGCCAGTTCAGTTGGCGCATCACTCACTTCGACAATCGCATCATCACCAAAGCGCTGTTTCAGCTCGGCGATTTTATCTGCCAGCAAAGGTTTCAGCTCGGCTGCGCGCTCTTCCAGCGGCAGTGGTTCACCATCGCCTTTCAGCAGGGTACGCCAGTTGGTTTTGTCGGCGATGTGCTGCGCCAGTTCTACTTCCAACAAGCCGGAAATCTGACGGGTTTTAACTTTATACAGCGGCAGGCCCTGTGTGGCCCCTTGGTCAATCCAGCGCGTCGGGATCTGGGTATGGCGGGTGATGCCGACCTTCAGGCTTGAGGTGTTCGAGAGGTAGACGTAATGGTCAACCATACAATGGCTCAGTGCCCAGTCCGGTTCGCGGCAGGTGCCCTGGTCAAAGTGGCAGGTTTCAGGCTTCATGATACACATGTCGCAGCTGGCCAGCTTTTTCATGCACACAAAGCAGTGGCCTTGCGAGTAACTCTTTTTGGTTTTTTTCCCGCATGAACAGCAGTAGATATTGCCGGTGTGTTGCAAAGTGATGGTGTGGCCGATCAAAGGGTTAAGATCGATTTCGGCATCACCGACTGGCAGTCGGTACGAGACAACTCCATCTAAATCGGCGCGCATTTTATCCAGTACGCCGGTTGCGATTAGTGACATGACATTACTCTTGGTTGATGTATTTATTATTGGCTGAGCGCTCGCTAAGGTCAGCATCGGCCTGCGGCGCCCAGCTCTTAGGATAGTTTATCAGAAAACAGCGGGTAGGCGGCAGTGTGTCTGCTATCGCGCGCTGTCTGTGGCTGATGAGGGAACGGTATCTGTCGCGGACTGAGCCGCACCGTCCGCGGCGGAGTCCGCGCTGGTTTCTGCAGCTGAAACTGTGGCTTGCGGCGGCTGCGCGGGATCCTGTATCTCGATCGGCTCTTTCGGGCCGAGGAATTTTGGCTGGGTATCGAAGATATACAGATCAAAAAACGCCTTGGTGCGGGCAAACACTTCGCGCAGACGCACCTGGAAGCCAGAGTGATTCGACGGGCCGGCGACGGCAAGACACTTGGCATGAATGTCATGGTGCTCGGCAATAAACAGTGCCCGTTCGCAGTGGAAACGCTGGGTGATAATCAGAAAATCATCAGTATCGAAAATCCGTTTGGCGCGTACGATCGAGTCGAGAGTACGGAACCCGGCGTAATCGAGATAAATCTGCTGATCCGGTACGCCGGCTTTGAGCAGATCGCGCTTCATAGTCCACGGCTCATTATACGAGCGATGAGCATTGTCACCGCTGAGCAGAAAGCCGTTCACTTTTCCCTGCTGGTAAAGCTCAATCGCAGCGCTAATGCGGTGCGTGTAGTAATCGTTAAGCGTGCGTCCCAGGTACTTGCTGGTGCCGAGCACCACCGCTACCTGAAACTTAGGAACCTGGGTAATATCATTGATGATTTTATCGCTGGCTTGCCAACTCACCCAACGGTCAATTGAGAAGATTAATACAACTCCGGCCAGCAGGCTGAGCAGGGCGCGGCGCAGCCACACACGCCACCGCATGCGACGCAGCAGGGTTGTGCAGCGAGTCAGGATAACTCTGGGGTTTAAATTTGACGGTTTCTTTGTGCCCATAGGCCAATTACAACAAAGCTGATGAAAATAATGGCAAACATCATGCCTTGCTCTAAATCAGAAAGTGTCCGAGTCAGGTAAGGGCTTGCTTTAATTATGATTAATCCATAACCAAACGCGTTAATCATAATAAAAATAACGGTACGCACGATAAAGTGCTGGTTGCGCAGCAAACGGCGCAGCAGGGCGTTGATTTCACCGCCACACATCACCAGCAAGCAGGCGATCAGTGCGGTAGAAATTTCACTGAGGTAGGGCGCGATGTAATGCCCGGCCGGGGCGAAAAAACTCATCATATCCGTATCTGTCTTTAATGATCCCTGTGACGGAACAAAATCGCGGCACTATGGTATGCAAAAGGATGCAATTCACAGTGCCGCGACTTAACCATGCTCAGTCAGCATGAGAGATTAGGGTGCTGTCAGCGTTCTGATTAGAACGATGTACGCTTATAGCGACGGTAAACAGGTTGCCAGAAGTGCTGGTCAATGGCTACTTCCAGTGCTTCATCTGTGATTTCCAGCGCAACACCTTGCTCAATGGCTTTCTTCGCAACCGCAAAAGCAATCTTCTTCGATACCGAATGGATAGATTCCAGAGGCGGCAACAGCGGGCCATGACCATTAATCGCCAGCGGAGAACACAGTGCCAGAGCACGGCTTGATTCCATCAGCATTTCGTCGGTAACACGCTTTGCGCCAACCGCCAGTACGCCCAGGCCGATACCCGGGAAGATGTAGCTGTTGTTACATTGAGCGATAGGGTAAGTCTTACCTTCGTTGATCACAGGATCGAACGGGCTGCCGGTCGCAACCAGCGCTTCACCATTGGTCCAGCGAATGATGTCGCTTGGAGTCGCTTCAACACGGCTGGTCGGGTTAGACAGCGGGAAGATAATCGGGCGCGGGCAGTGCTGATGCATCTCTTTAATCACATCTTCACTGAACAGGCCAGGCGCACCGGATACACCAATCAGAACCGTTGGTTTTGCTTGACGGACGACGTCCAGCAGTGAGTAACCGCTGCCTTCAGTGGTCCACTCGGCAATGTTGGCTTTCTTCTGTACCAGACGTTGTTGGAAGTCGAGCAGGTTAATCATGCCCTCTTCCAGCAGACCCCAACGATCAACCATGTAAACCTGAGAGCGTGCCTGCTCGTCTGAAATGCCTTCTGAGACCATTTGCGCGATAATCGCTTCAGCAATACCACAACCAGCCGAGCCAGCGCCCAGGAAGGTGATACGCTGCTCAGACAGTTTGCTGCCTGCCGCGCGACAAGCGGCCAGCAAAGAACCTACCGTGACGGCCGCGGTGCCCTGAATGTCATCGTTGAAACAACAGATGCGGTTCTTGTAGCGCTCCAGCAGAGGCATCGCGTTTTTCTGTGCGAAATCTTCGAACTGGATCAGCGCTTCCGGCCAGCGGTGTTGCACTGCCTGGATGAAATCTTCCACGAACGCATCGTATTCGGCGCCGGTAATACGCGGATGACGCCAGCCCATGTACATAGGGTCAGCCAGACGTTGCGGGTTATTGGTACCGACATCGAGCACGATTGGCAGAGTGTAAGCCGGGCTGATACCGCCACACGCGGTGTACAGCGACAGTTTACCGATTGGAATACCCATACCGCCGATCCCCTGGTCACCCAGACCAAGAATACGTTCGCCGTCGGTCACAACGATCACTTTGACGTTGTGGTTGGCTGCGTTGTTCAGCAGATCATCGATACGGTCACGGTTGGCGTAAGAGATGAACAGGCCACGGCCACGGCGGTAAATGTTAGAGAAGTTTTCACATGCAGCACCAACGGTCGGTGTGTAGATGATCGGCATCATCTCTGTGATGTGGTTTTGTACCAGACGGTAGAATAAGGTTTCGTTAGTATCCTGGATGTTGCGCAGGTAGATGTGCTTGTCCATATCGCTTTCAAAGCTGCGATATTGTTGGTAGGCACGAACCACTTGTTCCTGTATTGTTTCCGTGGCTTCAGGCAGAAGCCCTTCAAGGTTAAATGAGGCGCGCTCTTCAGCGGAAAATGCACTGCCTTTGTTTAAAAGAGGGGTACCCATAAGAGCTGGGCCGGCATAAGGGATATATAGCGGACGTTTGTCGTTATTCATTTTCGACCTTTGTAGGGATGAACGGGAAACTTAAAAATGATAACGGCTTAGCCAGCACCTTGTAAATAGACAACCGGCCTCCATCAGGCGATTATTCTGCTAAAAATAAGCAATATTTTCATTACAGGTCAGAAATAGCCAGTTAACACTGCTTTGATGTGGTGCAGGCCATATTCAATCTGATAAGTATCCTTATTCACTCACGTTTTTTGTTTAACTATGCACTCATTACCAATAGATACGCTAAAAGCCACTTTTCTGACTCAGCTCAACGATCACGATTTGGTGGTTGAAGCGGAAACTGGCTCAGGTAAATCAACCCGTTTGCCTGTTTGGGCGGCAGAAAAAGGCCGGGTACTGGTCATCGAACCGCGCCGCATCGCCTGTACATCGCTGGCTGAATTTCTCGCCGGGCAACGCGAGGAGAAAGTCGGAGCGTCGATTGGTTACGCAATCAAACTGGAAAACCGTTTTAGTGACGCCTCGTCGGTCGTGTTTGTAACGCCGGGTGTCGCGCTGCGTTGGTTTGCACAAGATCGGCTGGTCCGCTTTGAGACCATTATGGTGGATGAGTTTCACGAACGGCGCTGGGATACGGACTTACTGGTTGCGCTGCTCAAGCAAAGCGCGTCTCATCGCCTGGTCATTACTTCAGCGACCCTGCAAGCGCAGCGTCTTACATCCTATCTGGCTGCCGAGCGGCTGCAGGCCAGCGGGCGAGTGTATGACGTCAATATTGAATACCGCGCTACAGAGAGCCGCCAACTGCCGGACAGCCGGGATCTCGCTATTCGGGTTAAACAGGAAGTGCTGGCCGCCTTGCAGCAGACGGACGCGGATATTCTGGTATTTCTGCCGGGGCGAAAAGAGATTCAGCAGTGCCAACAGTTGCTTGGCAGCCACAATGATCTGCTGGTGGTGCCTCTGCATGCCTCGGTCAGCGATAGTGAGCGTCACTTGGCGCTTAATCCGCAATCGCGTCAGAAGGTGGTGCTGGCCACCAACGTGGCAGAAACCTCGCTCACTATCCCCAATATTGCTTGTGTGATTGACAGCGGACTGGAGCGGCGCAATGAACAACGTAATGGCCGCACAGCGCTGGTGCTCAAATCCATCTCCGAGGCCAGCGCCAAGCAGCGCGCCGGACGTGCCGGACGTGTGATGCAGGGGCGGGCGATTCGTTTATACGGCCAGCACGCGGCTCTGGATGCGGTGACGCCGCCACAAATGCAGCGCGAAGACCTGACCGAAGCGATGCTGGCCGCTGCCAGTTGTGGTGTACAGCTGGACCAGATTGAGTTCCTTGAATCCTTACCGGATAAAACCTTGCTTCAGGCGCGCGACAGGCTCACCGGCATGGGAGCGCTTGATGATGAGGGTAATATTACCGAACATGGCCGCCAGCTGGCGCCGCTGCCGGTCGATGCCTTATATGCCGACCTGGTGGCGCGTATTGCACCCAAGGCACTCAAAGAAGCCATGGTTGACCTGACGGCGGCATTAGCGGTGCCGGCCAGCTTGTATACGCTATCAGGCAGTGAAGAGCAGCTAGAGCAACTGGCGCGGGAAGAACCGCTGGGCTGTGACGCCCATTTGATGATCCAACTGGTACGCGGTGCGTCATTTGCCGGCGTCAACCCGGATGCAGAAGCGCTACGTGAAGCGCGCGGACTGGCGCAGCAGATGCGCGACATCTACCAGTTACCGGACTTAGACGTTGCCTCCCGCTATCAACAGCCCGATCTGGCGCGTGCGATTGCCGCTTTGCATCCGGAGCTGCTGTTTGTGCGCCGCGAACGCCGCACCGAAGCGTTGGCAAATGGCCGGATGGAAGTGATGTGCGGCCGTCACAGTCGCCTGCCTGCCAGCGCACAGGCGGCTCTTGTGCTCGATCAGCACAGCCTGCCCGGGCGTGGGGTAAAACAGACGCTGACTCTCGCCACCGTGATGATGCCGCTTTCCTTTACCGTGATTGAAGAGCTTGAGCTGGGGGAGTGGCAGCAGGCCGATACCGTGCAGGAACAGCATCAGTTAAAGACTGTGCTCAACCTGGTTTATGCCGGACGCGTGGTCGCCAGCCGCATGGTCGAAGCGAGCGGTGAGCTGGCCCTCAAACCTCTGGTTGATGCGGTGGTGGCCGGTGAGTGCCTGCCCGGTTTCGCTACTTTGCGCCAGCAGCAGATTGCCTGGTGGAAACTCTATGTCGAACTCGGCCTGGATCCCAACACCAGTCAGCATCATGATCTAACCTTCGAACAGTGGTTTGCACAGCAACTGGAAACGCTTGGTGTGGAAAGCGCGGACGATTTGGCACTATTTGAGGCCGACGATTTGCCGTTTGAAGGCATACCGTACTGGGAGCTGGATGAGTTCGCACAATCGTACCCGTTTGAACTTCAGTTGGGTGATTTGAATCTCACCGTGGAGTATTACATTAAACGTAAGCTTATCCATGTGGTATACAAAAACGGGTTACGTAAAACCCTGCCCAAACGCTGGGAACTGCCACGGTGGCCCGGTTACAAGGTACAGTTTAAGAAAGCAAGCCGCATTGTGGATATCGTCTGAGCGCCCCATTTTGTTAGCGGCCTGAAATATTAACCAAGCGGAGTGAGAGTTTATTGTCTTTGATCAAATATTGTTACCATTTTGATTTTTATATAGCACTAAGTGTTGAAGACGATGCATAAAAGAACGTTTTTATATATCGCATTGCTATATAAGAAATCCGGCATATGATGATGTTAAGAGAAACCAAAGCTGCCGGAGGACAGAATGGCGAACACAAATCGAATCTCTGTCGTGTTTGATTACACCAGTTTCCTGGGCACATCCTGCACGAAAAAATGGACGTTTTCCGATGCCCTGGTTTCATTTGCCCCTGTATTCGGAACCGTATGGCACGATACGGTCAGAGATGGCAAAAGCCATGAAGAGCGATTATGGGAAATGGCACTTCAGCGCTTATCGAGCCGTCGCAGTGATGAATCCAATCTGGTCACTCTGGTCAAACTGGCCAAGCTGGAAGGGATTCAGGAACTGAAATTAGTGATGCCTTATTCGCTCGAACCGGAGCAGATTAATGCCATCCAGGCGCGCGGCGAGGCTGAAATCAAAGCCACCGCACCGGAAGAGTTCATTATTACGCTTTAAGTGACGATGAAGGCTTTCAGTGCCAACGGGTAAAACAAAACGGGGCCGATGATCGGCCCCGTTTTTTATCTTTCACCTGACGCTGCTCAGCACTCAGTCGATCAGACCGTACTCTTTGTTCAGTACGTCGATGATTTCCTGTTTCGGATTGCCGCTCAGCTCAATCTTATGACCGACAATCTTCTCGGCAATACCAAGGTAGGTGCGTGAGATATCCATCAGTGCTTCCAGCGGCAGAGCGTTATCATGCGCCAGTGCTTCTCGCTCCGGCATACGCTCTTTGTTCAGCAGGATATCCGGATCCGGGAAATAGTTGAGCAGGAACTGACGGAAACCTTCTTTCGAGTTTTCGACGATGTTACCGGCCTGATACTCTTTCGCATCCCAGATACGTGATGAATCAGGCGTGCCCACTTCGTCCATGTAGATCAGTTTTTCAACGCCGTTGGCATCGTTGACGTAACCAAATTCAAATTTGGTATCGACAAAAATCTGGTCGATCGCCTGCAGCGCATTGCTGATCACGCCGAAACCTTCTTTCAGTAATTTTTCGTACAGCGCGATGTCTGACGCTTTGCTGAAGTTGAATGCCGCAAAGTTGTCTTCGATGTTCTTACGGGTAATGTTGACATCGTCCGCTTCCGGCACGCCCGGAATGCCTTTCAGAATGCCTTTGGTCGACGGAGTCATCAGCAGTTCTGGCAGTGCTTTATCTTTTTCCAGACCTTCCGGCAGTTCAATACCGCAGAACTCACGTTCGCCTTTGGAATAAGCACGCCACATGGAACCTGTAATGTACTGACGGCAAATCGCTTCAATCTTGATAGGTTTGGCTTTTTGTACGATCCAGACAAACGGATGAGGAATATCAAGAATGTGGCTGTCAGCCAGGCCGTTGTCTTTAAACAGTTTAAACCAGTGATTAGAGATTGCGTTCAGCGCCGCGCCTTTGCCCGGAACGCCCTGCACACCACCTTCGGCATGCCAGATACAGTCAAACGCTGAGATACGGTCACTGATGACCATGATCGCCAGCGGCGCATCTTCAGCCACGTTGTAGCCTTTCTCTTTGATCAGGCGACGGCTGTCTTGTTCGGTTAACCAGTATACAGAGCGGACTTTACCACTGTGTACCGGCTGGTTGGTGCGGATCGGGAGGTCGTCATTGACGGCAAGAACTTGGTCAGCAAGGCTCATTTAGACATTCCTATCTTGTTTCAAACGTCGTTGAGAGAAGATATCCGTAGCGTAAAAACGGGATGAGATATCGAATACTGAGCGCATCATACCAGAACTATTTTCTGTCGCCAGAGAAAAAGCAAACGTTTGCCTGATTTGCCGAGGATAGTGTTTATATTATGCGGTGATTCTGGGTCCAGCCGAGCGGGGAGGTTGGATTTGTGTGGCATCGCCGCTCCGGTTTTACCATTTATCTCAGCTCAGCTGAATGGTATGTGCTGCTTTAACCCAGCGTTCACCCACAACACCTGCCATCGTGCGCCTTTTCTGCTGTTCCCCCTCAATACCAAGACATAGGTTGGTATTGAGGGGGGAGTGAACCAAGCCTATAAGCCAGGCCCGTTTACAGCCTAATGGGCCGCGGTTTCCGCTAACTCTTTGCTGTGGGTATTTGAGCCTAAAGCGTTTTTATAGCGCAGCATGTAGTCGATTTTGCCGCCTTTTTTGAACAGTTTATCGAAGCCTTTTTGGCTGAACTGGTCAAACTGTCCCATCTCTTTCACGCTGCGGTTAGATCCACCCACATTGCTGCTTTTCATCGCTAGTATGTGTTCGCTCACACGGGTGACTGCTTTGGCGTAACCGTCCGTTGAGTTTAAATCGAAGGCGGCGGTATTGACCTCTTTGCGAAGTTGTTTAGACCAGTAAAACTCCAAAAATGGCACAGGTTGCGGTGGCTTATCCCAGCTGATATCCCGGGTAAAGTACATCAGTGAACGATACGGATCGTTGGCAAAGTTACTCAGTCCAAGGGATGTGGGAAGCTGCTGATAAGTGATGGCCTGTTCGTTTTGGTCAAATAGCCAGGTGTTGCCATCCTTTACCATCGCCTTCCAGAACTCATCCATGTTTTTTAAATCACGGTAATCTTTATCTACCGTGACATGGATATTGAAATCAGGGCCGCCCTGAGGCATCTGGTAAAAGACGTTGAAGGTGTGGTGGCCGTCCGTTAAAAAGTATTCGCCATTTGGGGCAATCACTATGGTCTTCATGTCTTTTTTACGGGTTCCGACTTCTGACTCGCACTTGAACGTGGCAGGTACATTCGGTTGGGCATTGTCTTGAATGCTTTTTACCCCTTTCTGACCATTGGCTTCACAGATCTCATCAAACATTTTCTCCCGGTCAAACTGGTAGCGGCCAAGTTTATACATGATTTGATCGTACCCGATGGAAGGTTGCGTGGGTTTCAATTGGTGTAAAGTGACGCTGATGATATCACCTTCGCTTACATTGCTGGCGTGCGCCGGCAGGATGAACAGGCTCAAGGCACCAAGGGCGGTAACAATGACTTTGTGATTCATAGGGTTCTCGGTTTTTCTGGAAAGTAAACGAATAAATTAATGAGAGTCTATTGCAGTAAAGTGTCGGGATTATTTCATTGAGTGCTGAGAGTGTATCAAGGTGCGAAATCAATTTTGCGGTATCAAAAAACTCTTTGATGTAAGGATGCGCTTGATGTCGTTCAGGCGGCGGTTAACCGGTTAGAAGATTGCATCTGGTTTAACGCGGTTAAAGGCGCGGTGACGGGGCGGAGCAGTTTGCCCGCGATCTGGGGCTGGCTCAGGTTGATAACAGCTATTTCCCTCTGATCTGTTTTAAATGGCTCAGTTAATAAACTTTTAAATTTGTGATCTATTTATCTTGTTAAATAGAATTGTCTTAAAATACGTGCTTCTTAAGTCAGTTTCCCTCCGCTTTATACTTTTTCTTCCGCCTCATTCGTTATCTTGATTCAATGCTTGCGTGTTTGTCCTTTGTCCCGTCTTATGGACACTATTTAGTATTGTGGTGTTAGAACATTCTCATTAGATTGAACATCATAGGATGCATAAACACTCAGATAAAAATAAATACTAAAAAATAGTCACACTTACTAATTTGATCTGTAACTCAAGGTAAAAAATGAAAATGATTACCTCTCGACAACATCGATTATTACGATTCCTGCTACAACATCGGGAATACGTCACTTTATTCAATCTGGCAGAACAACTTGGTGTGTCGACAAAAACTATCCAGCGTGACCTGAATATTATTACGGCCTACCTGGCTGATTTGAACGTGCAAATCGATAAAAAAGTAGGTGCTGGTGTTTTGCTGGTGGCTGAGAGTACCGCCGACCTCTTGCAACTGGAGTTGCAACTGAGTGATGACAATGAAGATTCCGACGGTGTTCTGGGCCATGCGCGGCGGATAAAAATTGCCTCATGGTTATTGAGTGAAACCCCTAAAGAAACGTCAATTAACAAGCTTTCCGAGCGCCACCACATCAGCAATGCGTCAATCGTCAATGATTTAAAGGTTATCGAAGACTGGATCACACCACTTGGGCTTGAACTGATTCGCAGCCAAAGCGGCACTCGAATTCAAGGTGATGAGAACAGTGTGCGTCAGGCCATGGCGGCATTGATTAACGGGCTAATCAACCATCAGGATCCCGGTTTGGTGAACCATTCAAGACTTGACCCGGGCAGCTATAAAGCTTTGGTTCACTATTTTGGCGAAGGCGAGGTGGGGTTTGTTCAGGCTCTGCTACAGGACATGGAAGAAGATCTTGCCTATCCGTTAGGTGAACCTTACTACATCAATATTTTCACCCATATATTGATCATGATGCACCGGCGTATCAAGGGTAATTTACTGGGAAATCCATGCTATGAAGCGCGCCAGCATCCTAAGGATTCAGCATTCAGGGTGGCGGGTAAAATGGTGGATAAAATCGAGCAGCACATCGATTTATCTTTACCGGAAAATGAGGTGTGGTTTATTTACCAGTACATTATTTCATCAGGAATATTGGTGTCTGAAAATCAAAACAACAGTGTATTGCATACTGAATTATGCAGTTATCAGGCACGGGATATTTCCCTACAACTGGTCACACGATTCTCGCAGCTGATTAATATTGATTTGGCTGCAGATAAACAGTTATTGGATGGCATGGAAGTGCATATACGTCCGCTGATAAACCGTCTTCATTATCAAATTATCATTCGTAATCCACTGCTGGATGAAATTAAAAATGAGCTGGCGGATGTCTATCATTTGACTCGTATTGCGGTGAATGATGTGTTTACCACTGATATATCAGCGGCCGTTTCTGATGATGAAGTCGGTTATCTGGCGGTCCATTTTCAGGCTGCCATTGAACGCCAGATCACGCACAAGCGCGTATTACTGGTGTGTTCAACCGGGGTAGGGACGTCACACCTGCTCAAAAGCCGCATTGTACGGGCATTTCCCGATTGGGAAATCGTGGCGACGGTGCCATCGAGCCACTTACAAAGCGTCAATCAGGAACTCGCGCCTGATCTGATTATCTCGACGGTTCATGTGGCAGAAATTGACACTCCGGTGGTGTATGTCACCGCGTTTCTCAACGATGCAGATCTGCAGCGAATTACAGAAAAACTCATAACAGAAAAGTTACATCTCGCAAGCGATGTATACAACGTTACTCAATCTTAATCCCAGGATATCGAAGGTGATTTATGGACATTTCAAAAGTACTCAGCGTAAAGCACATCAAATTAAACATGGTGGCTACAACCAAAAAAGAAGCGATTGAAGAACTGACCGATTTATTGGTTGACGATGGGGCTGTGATTGATAAAGAGCATTTTGTCCGCGATGTATGGCTGCGCGAGGAACAAGGCTCAACCGGTTTTGAAAACCACATTGCGATTCCACATGGTAAATCTGAGGCGGTACGCCAGACTACGTTGGCGATTGGCCGTACCCAGAACGACATCCCTTGGGAAACCATGGATGGCAGTGACATTCGCTGCATTATCTTGTTTGCTGTTCGCATGGTTGACCAGAATACCACGCATATTCGTCTGTTATCGCAAGTTTCAAGTGCACTGGCAGATGAAGAGATCATTGAGCAGTTGCTGCAAGAACAAGATCCGCAAAAAATCGTTGAGCTGTTTAATCCGGAAACGGTAACGGAATAACGGTTTTCATTTATTTTCAACTATCCGTTAGTGGTTTAAACCAAAAATAAACTTGTCGAGGTTAATGATGAATATTGTAGGAATTACCGCATGCACTGTCGGTATTGCTCACACGTATATTGCGCAAAAGAAAATTGAATTAGCCGCTAAAAAAGCGGGAAATAACGTAAAAATTGAAACTCAGGGGACGATCGGTATCGAAAATAAATTGACCGATGAAGATATTGCCCAAGCGGATATTGTGCTGTTAGCCGCCGATGTTAATGTCACCGGTGAAGAACGATTTGCCGGAAAAAAAGTCGTTAAAGTGTCCACAGAAGTCGCTATTAAATCGCCTAACAAGCTTATCGAAAAACTCCAGCAGTTAGTGACGGAGTAATTTCAGCCAGACGAATTACAATAACAAACAGAGGGTTTTATCTATGAGTATAAAGGACATCTGGAGAGCAGCTAACCCTAAAGGTCATCTGCTGACCGCTATCTCGTTTTTGATTCCGATTGTCTGTGGTGCCGGCTTTATTATTGCCATCGGCATGGCGATGGGAGGCAAGCCTCAGGACGCCTTGGTACTGGGTGAGTTTGATTTGTGGACGTCAATGGCGACCATGGGGGCCAAAGCGCTCGGACTGTTGCCCGTTGTGATTGCCTGTGGTATTGCCGGCTCGATTGCGGGTAAACCCGGCATCGCACCCGGTTTTGTGGTCGGCCTGGCGGCAAACACCATTTCTGCTGGTTTTATTGGCGGGATTCTGGGTGGTTATATTGCCGGTTATATCGCGCTGGGTATCATTAAAAATGTCAAAGTGCCGAGCTGGGCCAGAGGCTTAATGCCGACACTGATTGTGCCGTTTTTTGCCTCGGTGATCAGTGGCTTAATTATGGTCTATATCGTCGGCACGCCAATTGGCATCTTCACCGATACTCTGACCGGTTTCCTGAGAAGCATGGGGACATCATCCAATCTGGTACTGGGCGCAGTGATTGGTGCTCTGTGCATCCTGGATTTTGGCGGACCGATCAATAAAACCTGTTTTGCCTTCGTACTCACGCTTCAGGCGCAGGGTATCAACGAGCCGATTACTGCACTGCAGTTAGTCAATACGGCCACACCTATCGGCTTTGGACTGGCGTACTTCATTAGTAAACTTCTGCGCAAGAACATTTATAACAATGAAGAAATCGAAACTTTAAAATCGGCGGTACCGATGGGCGTGGTGAACATTGTTGAGGGGTCAATACCTATCGTGATGAATGATATTGTGCGCGGTATCTCTGCGGCGGCCATCGGCGGTGCCTGTGGTGGTGCGGTGACCATGGTTTACGGTGCGGACGCAACAGTACCTTTCGGCGGCATTTTTATGATTCCGACCATGTCCAATCCCATGGCCGGTATTATGGCGCTGGTCGTCTATATACTAGTGACCGGCACGGTTTATGCGCTAATCAAGAAAGATGTTCCTCGTGACGTTGTTATAAATAACGATGATGAAGAGGAAGATATCGACCTGGACGATATAAAAATCAGCTAAATATCTTTTTTAATTTTCAATCCGGTTTATTTAACGGCCTTAATTAATTTTTTGGTCGATGGGTCTCTGCACCCTGAAAAACAGATTATCTTTTCTTTAACGAACGGATTATATAACCATGAGTGAACATATTAATATTTCGCCATCGTTAATGACGATGGACCTGGATCAGTTCAAAGAGCAGATTACTTTTTTAAACGACCATGTCGATTCATTCCATATTGATATTATGGATGGCCATTTTGTGCCTAACCTCAGCTTATCGCCGTGGTTTATTGAACAAACCCGCAAGCTGACCAATAAAGAGATGTCCGCCCATTTGATGGTGACGGATCCGTCATTCTGGGTGCAGCAACTGATTGATATTCGATGTGAGGTCATTTGCATGCCTGCTGAGCGCGTCAATGGCATCGCTTTCAGGCTGATTGACCAAATCCATGATGCGGGTCTAAAGGCAGGTATCGTCTTAAACCCGGAGACACCGGTTAGTGAGATTCTGCCGTATATCGATCTGCTGGACAAAGTTACGGTGATGACGGTCGATCCTGGCTTTGCTGGTCAGCGCTTCCTGGTCAATATGCTGGATAAAATTACCGAACTGCGTCAACTGCGTGAAGAGTATGGTTACCAGTATCAGATTGAGATGGATGGATCGACCAACAAGAAGCACTGGAAAGTGATTCACGATGCCAAGCCGGACATTTATGTGATTGGGCGCAGCGGGTTGTTTAACCTGGCTGATAATATCCACAGCTCGTGGGAGATGATGGTAACGGAGTTTGAACAGGCAACCGGCGAAAAATTTGCCTGATTGAGCGTGCCGTCATAGCGCCGCGATATCAAAGGAGAGCATCTGCGGATGCTCGCCTTGTCTTGATGGCTACAACTCATCGTACGCTGGTTGCCAGCGGACTAAACACGAGTGATAAGCACAATAGGAACGTTATGTGGATTAAAGGAAAAACAATTGAAGGGGCGTTTGTTACTCTGGAGCCGTTGCGAGCTCAACATGCGCCTCAGCCACTGTCCGTATTACTTTCCGAGCAATGATGAATGATTCAAACAAGCTAGCCTGACGGCTGGCTCATGGCTAAGATTATTGTCGTTCATCCCTGATGGTGGTTAACCCCTGGGCAAACGTCGTGACTGCAAAGTCCGGGAAGCGGCGTTTGAACTTATCCGATACAAAAATATTATCCGTCTGATAACGAGGCAGTAGTTCTGCCGCGTCTCTGACCGTGGGGTTGAATTTACCCGCCAGCCATAACTGCCAGCGTTTCAGCACCCGGTACTTCGGTTGCACGTTGAAAATGCCGGCCGCCAGTTCGATGAACTGACGATAGGTGAGCCGATTATCGTCACAAGGTAAATGCCAGGTCTGACCGTAAGCATCAGGCGTATTCCCGATCAGCGCCATCGCCCGGCTGGCGTCCGGCGTGAAAATCAGGCTGCGTTTGACATCGTCACGTAAAAATACTTTGGCCGGCTTGCCCGCTGATAGCGCATCAATCACGATTGAGTTCGTGATACTCTGCGTTTTGCCCGGTCCGTAAAACTCGGGGGCGCGGCAAATGACAGCGTTGATCGACCCACGTTGCATAGCGTCCAGTAGCATCGTCGTACTCTGAGCGCGTACTTTGCCTTTACCGCCATTCGGTACAAACGGTGCATCTTCTGCCTGTGGAGTACTGGTTTGCGGATACATATAAGTATTATCAAAGTAAACCAGTTTTGCGTTGTGAGTTTGGCATGCTGCAATAACATTACTCATCAGAACCGGCCATTGCTCTATCCATAACTGCGTATCCATAGGTAACCCGGCAGTCAGATAGACAATCTCTGAGCCTTTAACCGCATCGCTGGTTTGCTGTGCATCGAGCAGATCGGCCTGAACCAGTTCATCGCTTTCGTTCACTTTCTGCGGACGTCGGCTGACTAAGCGGATGTGGCTGGTGTAGTCGCGTTTTAAACTGAGTGCCAGTTCCCGACCAATCTGCCCGTTTGCTCCCAAAATGGTTTGCATAGATGATTTCTCCTGATGTGCATTCTTTAGTCAGCATCGTAAGATTAAAGCTTAGTTTAAGGTCAAGGCGAAGTTGCATGTTGCTCAGGATGATTTGTATTTGGCGGCGTCGGGGCTAGTGGCATGGGGGGTTAATATATCCCAGCCAAACTGGGACATCACGCGCTCGGCATTTTGCGCGCAGTCCATGTCTTGTGGTTTGGCTTCTATTTCATTCAGCACGGCCAGTAATTTTGCCTTGTTATGAGCGATCTTTTGTTCGATGTCTTCCAGCTCTTTCACTTTCTTCTGTAACGTACCGAGCAGTTGATTGTGGTCCCATTGCGATAAGTCGCCTGGAAGTAGGGTGCGTAACTCATCCAGGCTGAATCCGGCTTGCTGTCCGGTGGTAATCATATCCAGCACCATCACCGCTTCAGGCGGGTAGGTTCGATAACCGTTGGCTTTACGTTTCACGGTTTTGAGTAACCCAATCTTTTCGTAAAAGCGGATCTTGGATGCAGTTAAACCGGTTCTTTTTGCTAGTTCACCAATATTCATCATGCTCGTCGTGCTGTGATTGCCTGCAACAACACTAACACAATTTCGTTGCGCTGGTGGCTAGGCGTTCCCGCCGCCGAAAACCTAAAAAATCGTCCTGATTTTTTGCCTTAGCGGAGTGGTTTCAGTTACTTACCTAAATGGATTTTGCCCCATTCTTTGCCAGTAACCTTCTACCTGACAAATAACAGTGATGTGGTTTGACCTACTTCTTCTAATCAGCATAGTGTCTATGAAAGTGGAGTCTTACCAACTTAGCCAACTAGTTCGAATAGGCCGTCTTATTTCTATTTTTTAACCTACCGAAGAAACGTGTTCTCTGTTAGAGTCACCGTCAACTACGCTATTGAATAAAGACACCCACAGATCGCATGTCATTGATGGATTTTTATTCACCCTTAGAACTCATTTTAGGAATCCCTAGTGACTAACAACGAAATTTTACGTCGTATCCAACACGCGTTAAACCTTAAAAACGCGCAGATAATGAAAGCTTTCGGGCAGGCCGAAGTCACTGTGGCTCACGATAAAGTGGCAAACTGGTTAAAAGATGAAAGCGACAAATCTTGCGTTAAGATGAAGGATCAAGAGTTAGCGGTATTCTTAAATGGCTTTATTAACCTCAAGCGAGGAAAAAAAGACGGCGAGCAACCTAAGCCAGAAGTCACGTTGACCAACAACATGATTCTCATGAAGCTGCGCATTGCGCTAGACATGAAAGCAGAAGATGTGTTGGACGTATTAGAAGTGGTTGGTACTAGTTTAAGTAAATACGAAATTGGTGCGTATTTCCGCAAGCCAAACAACAAAAACTACAAACAGTGTGAAGACCAACTGCTGTGCGACTTCTTAAATGGTGTGCAGTTTACCAATCGTCCCGATTCTGAAGAGTTTACTGGGTAATTTTTATCTCGAATCGAACGTGGTAATTGATTAAAAAAGCGAGAACCATTTTATTTGGCTACTCGCTTTTATCATGCTAAAGACCGATATTAGAGCTTCACAATCACGTCTACTCTTTGCCTTTCTTCAAGTAGATACCTATCAAACCACGCTGAAATCTGGTCGGCTTTTAGAATCGGTAGTGTTTAGAAATCTGTGTCATTTCAGTATGATATACAAAACAGGAATGACACATGAACAAAGACTTCGATCTAGAACAAGCTATTAAAGCCCTTCAGTCAGGCCAAGACCTGACAGGTAAAGATGGCTTCTTAACTCCGCTCATTAAACAAATCACAGAAGCTGCTTTGAAAGCAGAACTCGAACAGCACCTTGAAGGTGATGAGCAACCTAACCGTAAGAACGGCTCAAGCAAGAAAACGATTAAGTCTTCTGTCGGCACGTTTGAACTGGATACCCCACGCGACCGCTCTGGAACATTTGAACCCCAGTTAGTTAAGAAGAACCAGACTAAATTGACCGATGAGATCGACCGTAAGATCCTATCCATGTTCTCGCTCGGTATGAGCTACCGTGATATCCGTGGTCACGTCGAAGATATGTATGGCATTGAGGTCTCTGAGGCCACCATCACAGGTGTTACCGACCGTTTGATACCTGAACTGAAGGAGTGGCAGCAACGTCCGCTCGATGCGCTCTATCCGTTTGTCTGGCTCGATGCAATCCACTACAAAATTAAAGAAGACGGACGCTATGTCAGTAAAGCGATATACACAATCCTAGGGTTAAACATTGAAGGTAAAAAGGAACTTCTTGGGCTGTACCTATCAGAGTCAGAAGGGGCAAACTATTGGCTATCAGTGCTGACAGATTTGTATAACCGTGGCGTTGAAGATATCTTGATCGCCTGCGTAGATGGGCTAACAGGCTTCCCAGAAGCGATAGCAACCATCTATCCTGATACAGAAGTTCAGCAATGCATCATTCACCAAATCCGTAACTCTATGAAATATGTTGCCTCTAAGCATCAGAAGGCGTTTATGGCCGACTTGAAGCCAGTCTATCGGGCTGTGAGTAAAGAAGCGGCCGAGATGGAGTTGGATAGTTTGGAAGCCAAATGGGGACAGCAATACCCAATAGTGATTCGTTCCTGGCGGAACAAATGGGCAAATTTATCGGTTTACTTCAAATATCCAGAATACGTCCGAAAGGCTATTTACACGACAAATGCTATTGAAGCCGTACATCGCCAATTCCGCAAACTGACCAAAACTAAGGGAGGGTTCCCAAATGAAAATAGCTTGCTCAAGCTACTGTATGCTGGGATATTGAATGCTTCTAACAAATGGACAATGCCAATACAGAATTGGAATATGACATTGTCTCAACTGGCGATTCATTTTGAAGGTCGCTTGGATGACGTCTTAGATATTTAGCCAAAATTAGCTGACACAGAATTCTGAACGCCCTCTTAGAATCAAGACACACACCGCCCCCCCTATGACCCTACCAAGATAAACCCAAGCTAAAACCTTAAGCCATTACTTTTTTTAAAGATAAAAGCGGCTTTCCCCGGAAAGCCGCGATGAACCTAAAAAAAGCCTTACAGTCATATAAAACCGTAAGGCTGATTTAGTTGAAATATTATTTACTTAATTTCAATTTAGGGTGTTTAAATTATTTAATCAGCGGGATGTAGTAGTCTGTCCGTCTTGAAGCAATCAGTTTTTGCTGGTTAAACCACCATTCATTTTGAACAGTCTTAAAATCAACCTCAATCGCACCCTCGAAATCACGTGGAGCAACAATTGCTTGGTCTAAGGCAAAGATAGGGTCTAATCCATACATTGAAGTACCACCCATGTAATCTTTACCCGTAAAGTTAGAAACAATAGTTGTTGCTTGAGAGTTCAAACCAATAGCGTGCCAAATTGAGTTAGTGTTGTGCTCAGGGTAGTCGTTAGCATAGATATCTAAGTTCAAATCTAGTTCACTACCGAATTCACCGTTAAATGCTGATGGGATTACAATCATATCAGCGCGTTTGACCGCCATTAAACCTGACATTTCAGGGAATGCTGCTTCGTACCCAATCATGATCCCAATTCGACCAATATCAGTTTTGAAGGTAAGAATTTCATCGCCTGCCGTCGCCCATGCTTTTTCACTTGCAGTTAAATGAGTTTTTCTATACTTCCCGTTTATTTTACCTGATGGTTCTACACAAACCGCTGTGTTGTATAGTTTGGAACCGTCACGTTCAATCATGTCGAAAATCACATAGGTGTCATATTTTTTAGCTAATTTTCGGAAGTACTCAACAGTTGGACCACTCATATCTTCAGCTAAAGATTCAGCAGTCGACTTATCGCTGACTAAACCTGTCAGAGATAACTCTGGCAGTACAACAAGGTTGATGTCTCTATCAGAACTATCCAATTTTTCCTGAATAATATTGTCTATTTTCGACATATTTTCTGTTTTGCTTGATGTATTAACATCATATTGCAAAGCAAGAGCACTAATGTCTTGTTCAGTGTTATCCTTAGAGTAATCCCATGGAGCGATGTATAGCATTAGCTCTTTGTAAAGTTCAGGTCGTCTTTCGTCAGCAATACGACGTTTAGCTGGGTTGTCATATTTCTCAGTATCAATATCGGCATAGATATATGTTGTTTCGTCAATGTCATCGTCTTTAGTTGGCGCCGCTGGTGATTCAGCAAGTTTTTCACCATCAGGACTCCAGATAGCACTTGCACCTACGTTATGATAACCAAGCTCGGTATTTGCCCTGTTTGAGCTAATAATATACATACCGTTTTCTTCGGCTCTCCCCTGTAATGCTGATACTGTTTGACCACCAGAGTTGGTAGAAAAAGCCAAAATATCTGCTCCCTGTACAGCCGCCAGTCTAGCCGTTTCCATATAAGCGCCATCCATACAGATGATCATGGCAATTTTACCAATTTTTGTATCGAACACTGGTACGCCTAAGTTACCCCAGGCAGACCAGTGTTCTTCGGTTTCCCATTGGTGAACTTTACGGTATTTACCAATGTAGCCTTCTGGACCGACTAAAACTTGAGAGTTGTAATATAGGTCAGTTTCAGGATCCACTTCAGGCATGCCGAGAACAATGTAAGTATCGTATTCTTTGGCAATTTTGGTAAATAAATCAGTGGTTTTTCCCGGAATAGTATCGACGAACGGTTTGATTTCCTTTCGACTGCTATACATATAGCCCGTGGTAACCATTTCTGTTGTCACAATGAGCTTAGCCCCATTCTTAGCGGCAACAGTAACGTCCTCAGCAAGGCGATCCAGGTTTTTGTCTAGTTCATACATTTCTGGGTTAAACTGAACGGAGGCGACTTTTATTTTGCCTGTCATTTTCTCTGTATCACTTGCTTGCGCACTTTGAGTCCCTGTTAGAATGATTGGTAACAACACCATAGTAGCTAAAGTTTGTTTAAGCTTACTAAATATTCCATGTCGATTCTTATGTATTATCATCACTAATCCTAAAATGAAAATTTTGATTTGGTCGCAGAGCTGCTTAGCTTGCGGCGCAATGATTCGTTTGAATCATTAATGGCTCATTTGAGTCATATGTATCATTTAAGCACTATTTGTGCCATAAATGATACATATGTTTTATTTTTAATTAATAACTGAATATCATGTATTTATTATTGTTTTTAGGGTTTAGTTTGGTTTTGCTTGGGTTAACTTGATTGGAGCTTGCTACAAAATGGTTCAATTGCACCATTATAGAGGCAACCTTATCGCTTCTAGCTTCTAATGGGTTTGGATTAAATTGACTCTATTAAGCTTCTAGTTCAGTATTAATCAATTTTTATTTTTTAGGAAAAATAATGACCGTTAGCGACAATATTATTAGGCACTTTCCTGAGCTTACTCCTGAGTTACAAAAGGCTGCAGGCTATCTTTTAGAGCACCAGAATGAAATTGCTATCTATTCAATGCGTTCTCTGGCTGCGTATGCAGATGTTCAACCTTCGACGCTGTTAAGAGTGGCTAAAGCGTTGGGTTACAAAGGGTGGACGGATCTTAAAGATAACTTGATAAAGGAAGTCGGGCTGACAAGTGAAGTAGGGTATTCTGATAAAGCTCAATCTCTGATGAATGACGATGAAGAGTTTATCAATTCATTATTTTCTTCTATTCAAGACAATATGACGGAGTCCTCGTCTTTAAATGTAGGTCTCCTTGTAGGTGCTGCAAATTTAATCAATAACGGAAAGAAAATATACATATGTGGATTTAGAGCGAGTTTTTCTGTTGCCTATTATCTCTATTACATTATGAGGTTGTTTAAAAATAATGTATATATGATTGACGGTTTAGCATGTAATCTTGAACAGTTTACTCGTGATTTCGAAGAAGGTGATGTAGTAATTCATATTGGTTTTAAACCCATTTCCAAAGAAATTAATCAGGTCTTTAATGCAGCCAAAGTTGCCGGGTGTAATACGATGTTTATTACTGATAAGTTAACAGCTTCAGCTACCATAGGGGCGGATATGGTTTTAAACATACCGACGACAGGACTTACTTTTTTTCCATCTCTAACACCGGCATTTGGTTTAGTTGAAGGGCTTACTTCAGAATTAGTGAAAATTAATGGAGAAAGTGCGTTAGAGAAAATAAAAAAATCTGAACATTTTTTTATATCTTCAAAAGCTTATATATGAGGGATGACAAGGAAAATAAACTTTCTGAAAGTCATTATGTATAAACTCTGTGAATATAACCAAGTCTTTCTATGCGTTTCTTAATCAATTTCTCTAAAGATATTTGCAATAGCTGATATAATCTGTGAGGTTATAATCTAGTCATTGCTAAAATTAAAAGATGTCCAAAAGTGCGCTAGAGCGTTAGTTTTGAACTCATACATAGGGCAAAAATCTAGGACGGAAGTATTAGGTTTGTGGCGCAGGGAACGCATAAAATCGGCTCTGATAGTGCCCAAGGGCTAAAGATATTTCCTGGTTCCGCTTTGTACCTGAAAAGAGGAACATTCGACATCCCTGTAAACAGGGGCCAAAATATACTTGTTTGCCCCCCCACAGGAAAATGTGGGGGGATTGGACGCCTAATGGTTAGATTGATTTTGAAATTAGATCCGCTTTTAACAACCCACCTTTTGTCAATAATTTCGGGGAGAAATTGGGGGTTCTCCGTTGCTTGTATGCTGCGAGTATTTTTTGTAATCCATTCGCTTCTAGTAAAGAAATATTGATCTCTGTATCCATATCTGCGGCATCAATGAAATCAGCCGAGAACGCAGGAGCCACGATAAGTACCTGGGCAACGCGATGACCGCTTGCTTCGCAGCGTTTTACGTATGATTTTACCTGTCTGGAAGTCGTAGCGTATTTGGCAAATTCGCCATTTTTAAAGGATTTTGCTTCACCGATAATGACGTCATCGTTTTCTAGTGAAACAATGATATCGGTCTTATCTTTGGCTGTATTAATATCTTTCCTCAGATCCTCATCTACATTCATTCCTAATTGCTCCAGTATTGAACGAGTGATTTCTTCGAATTTAATTCCAATATCGGATTCTTTGATATCGATGCCCGCATCATGTAGTCCTTGTAAATCTCGACTAGCAAGCAGATGGTAGTTCTCTATGAAACGGTCACTGGCACTGGCGAAATAATCGATGATTTGGCTTCTCGGATTACCTCTTCGACTCAAGCCCATATCATTTCGTATAATCTTGATTTCATCATTGGTATATAAATAAAGGATATCCAGAGGTGTAATACTTAGCGATCTTAGATATTCAGGATCCAAAGATTCTTTGTTTTCAATTTCGAAGTCAGAGCGTATACGGTTCTCAACATTCGGTTCGGTGCGAGAAAGCGATTCCATAAGCTCTTTATAACCACTGACGCTCAGCAAGTTAAACTCATCTTCTTCAGAACTCTTAAGGTGATCAACTAAAACCTCTATTCGCTCTTGCAAACGAGAGCCTATTTTGGTGATATCAAGATCCATATCTTCAAAGAGTTGTTTTATTCTTTCTTTTCTCTGATTTTGTGTTGCATCTTCAGAATGTATGTCGTTTGCTAGTATATTTTTAATAGACAGGCCTGAGCGAGATATGATGGCTATTTTTTCCTTTCTATCCACACCTCTTACTTTGCACCCATGATTTTTCAACGTACTAGAAAGCTCTGCATCTGATAGTGACCGCAAAATCCGTAATACATATTTATCGTGTAATTCTTTGCCTAATACATCGTGCAGAATGTCAACAACTTCGTCCGGAACCATTACCTCTGAACGTCTTCGGTTGATCATTATGATGCCACATTCTCTTAGGTATTCGAGTGCATTATCAATACCAAGCTCAGGGATAGGGTCTATCGAATGCTCAATAGCATTGACTTCTTCTCTTGAAAGTTCCAAGCGTTGAGCCAGTACATTAAGAATACTGCGTTCATCCTCAGATATCTTTGCTGTTCTATTAACCTTTAAGTCGTTACAAAAAGCGGTTCGCATGCAATCTCTATAGATATCGATTCGATTTAATCGTTCAAAATTGCTGGATTCGTCAGCTTCAATCTCCTCTAATAGCGACCTGCTGAGCGTGTCTATCGCCTGATACTCTTTTGTATAAAGCTGTTCAATCCAAGGAATAGTCGCTATACAGTTACCATCTCGTGATAGGATATTGATGAGTAAAAAAGCTTGCGGACCGCCTATCGATACTTGCTCAATGATATGTTTTTTGAAGTGTTTTTTTACTAAGCTAAAAAGTTGGTTTATTTCGTTACCAGATGCAGATTTGAGCTGGCCATCAATCTTATTGAGCTGTTTGGCTAATTCAGGGTCGCTTTTGTTATCTTGGCAAAGTTTATCGATACAGTTTACAAACTTGGAACGCTCTACTTGATTGGTATGATTTAAGACTTGATTTAGCTTCATAGTATTTCAAACCTGAGAATAAATACGTAATAGTTCTAATGATATTAGAACCACATATTTAATGATGTAGGTGCCTTGATATAAAACTGTTAGATATGTCACTTGTTTTGTATGCGTAACCTCGTTTCAGCAAAGGTTCAGAAGGAATTGATGTTGAAAATATAGGCAGGGTGGATTCACCTAAATCCAGTGAAAAAGCAGACTCCAAATCTAAGCGGGACATACGGCTGCCCGCTTCAAATTTGCTGTGTATTGCGCAAAATCACCGTGAGTACTCACATAAGAAGTTAATGAAAATGGTGCTGCGTGCTGTGCAAGAAAAACACTTCACACTGGTGATCACGAGCCAGCTGTTGCAGCAGTTTTTGGTTGACGAAATCGATCGCGCCGGAGGCGACGATGGCGCTCGCATTGCCGGACTGAATCGCTTTCATCACGATCTCCAGCTCAGATTGGGATTGTGAGGGCTTCATATGAATGATTTTTCCGCACTGCACCTGATGGGCGGCGAGGGTATCGTATTGAGGGCGCGGGCATTGCGCGGTGTACAAAATCCATTGCTGCTGCTGTGAAAGCCGCGCCAGGCGGGACATCATGTCCTGATTAACGCTTACCGGGCGGTAGCTATCAGTCGTGTAAGTTTGGGTGCCAAAACGTGTGGTATCGAAATCTACATGAAGCATAACACTGTCCTTTCATACATGCTGTATTTCTATACAGTATTCCTAAATATCATACTGATCAAGTTTGAATTTGATGAAAAATTGACCTTAACTTGTCTTTCTTTTTACGAAATCAATATTAAGTATTTGATTTTGATTAATAAATTTAAAAATTTGATACGGAGATAAAGTCGCTGATTGGTGTGATTTTCTGTGATCTAATTAACTTTTTAGCGTATGAACAGTGGTTTTATACAGTAGTTTCTATCCAGTACTTGTGGTTAGTGGTATCTGCAGAACGGCTGCGCCTAAGTGACGGGGCAGAAGGTGGATACCAGTGTTATACAGTGGTCTGTTTTGGCGGTGGGATAATGCTGGATGGCATCAATTGCAGGGATCAAAAAAGCGCCGTCCTGGCGCTTTTATCGGGTTTATGGTCGGTTTGCGTTTTGGCTGGCCAGACGTTCACGCTGTGCTTGCTCGGCAATATTAAATTGTCTTACGTCCATGCGAGCAAAGTCATTACAGTTTTCACAAGCGTGATTGGTTTTGCCGTCGAGATACTCGAGTTTGGTCAACTGATTTGGTTTTTTACACCAATCGCAAATACCGTAGATAGTGAACATGTTGTCTCCTCACCTGAAGCAGGTGCCAAATTCGCGCAGAATTATCGCATATCACAGGCTTGCCTGTTAACCATTTGTTGTAAATATTGAGAGAGTAATCGATTGCGTAGTCAAGCGTAATTGGGGCTTTGAGGGTTTTACATCAGTTGGATGAAACTTTATTTAACGATTTATTAACTTCATTGATGAGCACCTTCATCGCGCCGTTAAGACGCTTCATTTCGTCTTCACTGCCTTTCATATCCGGATGATAAATTTTCGACAATTGTTTGTAACGAATTTTGATTTGCCGCTCTTCTGGTAACTGTCCCGGTGCAAATCCAAACATCGCGCAGGCCAGGTGCAGCTTTTGATCCTGAGTCTGACGGCTCTGATGGTTTTGCATCTTCTTCAACTGATGATACAGCGTGTCCAACTGGCGCTTTTGCTGTTTAAGCAGGTTGTCTTTCTGGGATAGGCTTTCATTGAGTGAATTCTGGTGCTGGGTCTGCTGTTTGTTGGATTTTTTGACGTAGCGGTAGACGGATAGACCCGCGATCAAAACCACAATGCACAGTACGACAAACAGATAGTCGCTCATCAGGCTTGGCGTTTGTGGGGCGGACTGAGTGGAGTTTTGGTTCTGTGCGGCTGCAGTGGTTTGGTTGATGGCACTCTCGAGTTGCTCAATTGACGCGACCTGGCGGGCACGCTGCTGGTCAAACTGCTGTTGCAAAATGGCGCTGTAGCGCTGCTCTGCCTGTGGATTCTGGTCAGCCAGACTGTGATACCACAGCTCTGCCATCGCTGACGGGGCAGGGGAGCTGTCGAGGCTTTCATAAAGCTGTCCGATGGCCATGGCTGCGTTGCTGTCACCGCTGAGCAGTTGGCGCGTCAGCCAGTACAACGCCTGAGTCGTATCGGCTTCGGTGCCTAATCCGTGCTGGTAAGCGTTGGCGAGTTGCTGCATGGCTTGCGGATGACCTTGCTGCGCCGCTTGCTGAAACCAGTAAAATGCATCGTTCAGATTGATGGTTAAGTTGTGGCCGGTTTGATAATCGACCCCTAGTTGGTATTGTGCTGCGCGATCCCCTTGATTCGCCAGTTGGATCAGCTCGGAAGGATCAGCCACAGCCTGGCTTGAGAGCAGTAACCCCAATGTGATTATCCATGCCTGAAGCGCTTTCTTCATTGTGGTTGGTTTCCCTTTATCATGATGTGAATTGCGTGTGAGCGACGGTATGCAACTGGCCGGGATATCAGAAGCGGTCATGATACTCCGCCAATGTGTCAATACATTGCGGACGGCACACCACAAAACAAAAAAGCCCGGCACTGAGGCCGGGCTACATCCATACGGGTATCGACTAAACGATTCAGGCAGAATGGTGCAATTCGTTGCTCACCCGCCTATTAAATCATTTCAGCGGTAAGATTTGAATCTCTACACGGCGGTTACATGCACGGCCATCTGCTGTGCTGTTACTGCATAACGGGTAGCGTTCACCATTACCGCGCGCTACCGCACGACCTGCCGCTACGCCCTGAGACAACAGGAATGAACGTACG
Organism: Vibrio sp. ABG19; assembly: GCF_029962385.1. Taxonomy (NCBI): domain Bacteria; kingdom Pseudomonadati; phylum Pseudomonadota; class Gammaproteobacteria; order Vibrionales; family Vibrionaceae; genus Vibrio; species Vibrio sp. ABG19. The sequence goes on from NZ_CP071708.1 coordinate 2,626,730, forward strand.
GACTCAGCACGACGCTCAGACAGAACCTGGTTGGTGGTGTCGCTGCCTGTGCTGTCGGTATGGCCATCAATCACCAGGCTGGTATCCGGGTATTCAACCAAAATGCGTGCCACGCCACGTAGTGTGTTGTGGATAGAAGAGTCAAGCTGGTAAGAGTTGGTCTGGAATCCGATGCCGTTTTCCATGCGCAGCAGTAGCTGGTTTTCGCCTACACGCTGTACCTGAACACCTGAGTTCAATAGTTCCTGGCGCAGCGCTTCTTCTTGCTGGTCAAAGTAGTAACCAACACCACCACCGACAGCAGCACCGCCTGCCGCGCCGATCAGCGCTCTCTGGCGTCGCTCTTTAGCGTCATCACCAGATGCTAAACCAACCGCAGCACCTGCCAGCGCACCTAACAGTGCCCCTTTGGTGGTTGAGTTAGTTTCGTTTTCACCCGTGGTCGCATTTTGGCGTTGTGTGGCGGCACAACCAGAAAGTGCAATTAACACTGCAAGAGCCAATGTAATTTTTTTCACAACTTCATCTCCGTGAGTTATTCAGTTTTCCGGATTGCAATAAACGAGAAAAGTGATCATACGTCAATGCAAGCATAGACGAATTTACTCACTCTTGACTTAGGATTTACTTAAATACCGTATTCAACTGAGTAACTTATCGATTTGCGGCTTAATCATATCGGCCGCCGGTCGATTCAAATTCGTTTACTTAAGGAGTTTCGGCGCCTGGCCACCATCAATCGGACGGCTTACAGATACCCGGCGTCCTTTTTTAAGTCCGACTTCGTAATCTTCAGTCAGATTCTTCATGGCTTCCCGCAGCTGTTGCTTGAAGGTTTCCCGGTCGATGTTTTGAAACTCTTTATCAATATAGTTATTGATTTTGTTGGCTGATTCATCGTCTGGCGCTATCTCTGGCAGCTTCTCTAGCGCACCTTCTACCCAGCCGGACAAAAAGGAGTTTACCCGGCGCTGGACTTCGGTATTTGGTGTACCGCTACCGGCAAAACTGTTACGAAATTGCCCGGTTTGCTCGTTCATTTCCCGATAGATGATATCAAAGGCGAAAGCGGCAAAAATCGCCCGGTCTGCTTCGCCGATAAATTCAACTCGTTTCAAGCCTTTATGGTTAAGCAGCACGGCTTCTACGCCAAATTTGGTATTGATGCCGCGGATCACGCGCAAGATGGCGGATGAGATGGAGGCTGGCAGCAGGTGGGTGGACTGGGTTTTGCCCATTTTGATGAACTCGATGTCATCTTTATCCAGACCATACTTGAGCATCAGCCGGTGCGCCATTTTTATGGCGTTAGCGGCTTCGTTCACATTGGCGGAGTTACCCAGTTCAAGGCACTTTGCGATTTTTTTGAGGGCTTTTTGCTTATCCATCGACATGAAAAAAACGTTACTACGGCATTGAGAAAAGTCCGCTATTTTACCGTTTTTATGCCGTAATTTAAAGCCGGGCAGCCAATAGGAATGTGAATCAGTGCCCGTCTTGTACCTGCGGTTCGGTGATTGGGGGCGTTTTACCGGCAGCAGGGGCGCTGCCGGGCTAACTTGTGATCAGAGGCCGAGTTCATCCAGCAGGTCGGAAGTGGCATCGTCTGCCGTTGCACTGCCTGGTTGTTTCTTACTTTCCATCTTCTGTTGCGCAGCCGCTAAAATGGAATCCGGGCTTTCATCTTCCTGAATTTCAAATTCTTCCAACTGGATAAATTCGGTTTTATCCATCGCCAGCTCAAGATAGAAAATATTGTTGTTTTCGGTCGAGAAGGTGACACGGCGTGCTTGCGGGCGATCCAGGTTGGTGTCCACCGACAAATTGACCTGCTTATTCAGCGACAACATTTTAGGCTGGTTCTGGGTAATGTTAGTTTGCAGCTCTTTGCGTATTTTTTTGGTGAAGTCACCCACTAACTGGTTCATCAGTTCACCCAGTACATCACCCACTTCGTCTGAAGTGTGCAGCACGGCCAGTTCTTCTTCCGGCATACCCATGTTGCGCATGTAGTTGGCGTAGACTTCCAGCGCCGCTTTGGCGGTAAAGTTGATGACCACCAGGCCGCTGAATCCGCCATCAAACAGGACAAAACAACCGAAGTCCGGTTTCAGTGACGTTTTATTGATCTTCTGCACCATCGCCGAGTAAGAGATGTTAGATGCGGTGGCGGAAGTCAGGACGCTGGACACTGATTGGCATAGTTTCAGCAAAATATCTTCGGTGGTGACGATCTTACTTTTTTTCATGTATTTGTCCGTAAAAGCTGATTAGACGCAAAGCGTAATGGAAGAAACTGGGTCACATTAAGCCGATGTGCCATTAAATGCACCATTCGCAGTATAACGTCATGTTAGGGGCGAAATAATCCACACCGCATCATAGCAGGCTTGGTGATAAATCATAAGTCGGTATCACTAGTGAAAAATTCCGTTTCATTTCATTCTGGCATTGAGATTCTGATTTGATCACCTTTTTAAATGTTGTAAAGTGACATGACTCAAATATTAATACCAAAAATAACTTATAACCCAGAGCTGATAGGATCAGCGCAGTACGGGCAGGAAGCAAATGTTACCAAGACTTCACCTCCAATCCGATGTTGACCCTGTTGTTTTAACGTTTTTACATGAACTTGAAGCAGCGGGATTTAGCGGCGATATTGAAACTCAGTATTCAAGTCGTCTTGCTGTTTCCACTGATAACAGTGTGTATCAACAACTGCCACAAGCCGTTGTCCATCCGAAATCGACTCAGGATGTGTCGATCATCGGTAGAATAAGCACTAAACCTGAATTTGAACGCGTCACGTTTTCTGCCCGTGGCGGCGGCACCGGCACCAACGGTCAGTCTCTGACGAAAGGGGTGGTGGTAGATCTTTCCCGTCATATGAACCACATCCTGGAAGTGAATGCCGAAGAAGGCTGGGTGCGGGTTCAGGCTGGTGTCGTTAAAGACCAGCTTAACGATGCGGTACGCCCTTATGGCTTCTTCTTCTCGCCAGATTTGTCGACCAGTAACCGTGCTACTCTGGGCGGTATGGTCAATACCGATGCGTCCGGTCAGGGTTCGCTTAAATACGGCAAAACCTCGGATCATGTGCTTTCCCTGCAGGCGGTGTTCGCTGATGGCTCGGTATTGGAAACCGATTTATCGCAAGGTTTGCCGCAGGCTGGCAGTTATGCTGCTGAGGCCATGCGGGTGACCGAAGCGGTATGCCGTGATAAGCGTGAGCAGATTGTTGCTAAATTCCCGCCGTTGAACCGTTTTTTGACCGGCTATGATCTGAAAAACGCCCTTGATACCGACAATGATAGATTTGATATCACCCGCGTACTGTGTGGTGCGGAAGGTTCACTGGCGTTTATCACCGAAGCCAAGCTGAATCTGACTCCGATTCCGAAAGCGCGTACGCTGGTGAACATCAAGTACGACAGCTTTGATTCGGCGCTGCGTAACGCACCGGTGATGGTGGAAGCGAATGCCCTGTCGGTGGAAACCGTTGACTCGAAAGTACTTAATCTGGCGCGTGAAGACATTGTCTGGCACAGCGTGAGTGACCTGATCACCAGCGTTCCGGGCAAAGAGATGCTCGGCCTCAATATTGTTGAATTCGCTGATCAGGATGAAGCCTTAGTGCGTTCTCTGGTGGAGCAGCTGACCGCCCGTCTGGAAGTGATGGTCGAGAATCAGGAAGCGGGGATTATCGGCTTCCAGGTGTGTGATGATTTGGCGAGCATCAACCGTATTTACAACATGCGTAAGAAAGCGGTTGGTCTGCTGGGGGCGGCGAAAGGCCGCGCCAAGCCGGTTCCATTTACTGAAGATACTTGTGTGCCGCCGGAGAACCTGGCTGACTTTATCGCCGAGTTCCGGGACCTGCTGGATTCAAAAGGGCTGGCTTACGGCATGTTCGGCCACGTTGATGCTGGTGTTCTGCACGTGCGTCCCGCGCTGGATATGTGCGATCCGAAGCAAGAGCTGATGATGCACGAAGTGTCGGATGAAGTGGTTAAGCTGGTAGCGAAATACGGCGGCCTGATGTGGGGTGAACACGGCAAAGGCTATCGCTCAGAATACGGTCCGGAATTCTTCGGTGACGAGCTGTTTACTGAACTGCGCCGCGTTAAGGCCGCGTTTGACCCGCATAACAAGATGAACCCGGGTAAGATTTGTACGCCGCTCGATACTAACTTTGAACTGGTTAAAGTCTCTGACACTAAGCGCGGCTATTTTGACCGCCAGATTGATGTCGAGGTACGCGACAGCTTTAAACGTGCGATGGAGTGTAACGGTAACGGCCTGTGCTTTAACTATGACACCAGCTCGCCGATGTGTCCTTCGATGAAGGTCACTGCCGATCGCCGTCACTCGCCAAAAGGCCGTGCCGGTCTGGTGCGTGAATGGCTGCGCCAACTGACCGAGCAGGGCATTGATATCCTGGATCTGGAGAAAAAGGCGCTGGAAACCACGCCAACCATCAAGACCATGATTGACCGGGTGCGTAACCGTATCAACCAGCGTCATGAGTATGACTTTTCCCATGAAGTGTACGAAGCGATGAATGGCTGTCTGGCGTGTAAAGCGTGTGCCAGCCAGTGTCCGATTAAGGTTGATGTACCCGGATTCCGTTCCCGTTTCCTCAATATCTACCATTCGCGTTATCAGCGTCCGGCCAAAGATTACCTGGTGGCCAATATTGAAACCATGCTGCCGGTGATGGCTAAAGCGCCAAAATTGGTCAACGGTGTGATGGCTCAGAAATGGGTACAGAAGGTCACGGCGTCTACGGTGGGTTATGTTGATGCCCCTATGCTGTCTGTGCCGACGCTTGCACAACGCACCCGTCGCCATCCGCTGACTCCGTTTGATATGCAGCGCCTGGCGTCGTTGTCGCAGGATGAGCGCAACCAGCACGTGATTATCGTGCAGGATCCGTTTACCAGCTATTACGATGCGGATGTGGTGGAAGATTTTGTCGCTCTGGCGGTAAAACTGGGCAAAAAACCGATTCTGCTGCCGTTCAAACCCAACGGTAAGGCGCAGCATATTAAAGGCTTCCTCAAGCAGTTTAAGTCAACAGCAACCAATACCGCAGGATTCCTGTCCCAGGTGGCGGATCTGAACATTCCCATGGTGGGCGTCGATCCGGCGCTGGTGCTGTGTTACCGCGATGAATACGCTGAGGTGCTGGGTAGTGAACGGGGAGATTTTAGCGTTATTACCGTGCACGAGTGGCTGCAGCCACGCCTGACTGAATTCCACGCTAAGGAGTCTGCTCAGGCTGAACCTTGGTATCTGCTGGCGCACTGTACTGAGAAAACGCGGATGCCAAACGCGGAGAAGGAGTGGGGGGCAATCTTCGCCCACTTTGGTGCAACACTGAAAACAGTGCCGGTCGGCTGTTGTGGTATGGCAGGTACGTTTGGTCACGAAGTGGATAAATTCCAGATGTCGAAAGACATTTACGGCCTGAGCTGGAAACCAAGTATTGAGAAGCTGCCGGTAGAGCGTTGTCTTATCACCGGTTATTCCTGCCGCAGCCAGGTAAAACGCTTTGAAGAGGCCAAACCGAAACATCCTCTGCAGGCGTTGCTGTCGTTGATGTAATCGGGCGGAACAAGCAGATTAGCACTGATTTAATTGATAAAGCCCGGTTTTACCGGGCTTTGTTTTTATATCGTCACAGAAAAAGGCTTATAATGAAGCAATACCTGTCTGGGAGCTATTATGCGTTTTTTGGAATTGAAAATACCGCCTGTGGCGTTGTTTCTGGTTGCTCTGGTTCTGGTCAACCGTTTAGCTGTTCTGATTCCGTTTACTGACGTCAGTCTGCCGTACAAATATGCGGTGTTTGCGGTGTGTTTTGTCGCGGCTGCTGTGATCGGCATTGCCGGTGTGGTGCAGTTCCGGCGTGCGAAAACCACAGTCAATCCAATTCAGCCTTATAAAGCAACCACTGTGGTTGATTCCGGGGTGTTCCACTACAGCCGCAATCCAATGTATCTTGGTTTGTTACTGCTGCTGTTTGGTTTTGCCTACTGGCACCAGAACCTGATAAGTTTTGCTGTGGTGGCGGGATTTGTGATGTACATGAACCGCTTCCAGATTATTCCGGAAGAGAAGGCGCTGGAGCACCTGTTCGGGGAAGATTATGTTGATTATAAAACCCGGGTACGGCGCTGGCTGTGAGCCTGAAATCAGTGTTTTTAGGCCAGGTAATGGCGCAATAAAAAAGCTTCACCGTGGTGAAGCTTTTTTATTTGTGGTTTTTGCACGCGACTGCTGTTAGGCCGCTTTAGCGAACTTTGCCAGGAAGGCGTCCTTACGCTCGTTGAAACGGCTAACCAGATCATCAATATCTGCCTGGTTGTACGGTTTCAGTCCGCTGGCTACCATGCGTTTTACACCGCTGCCGACCTGTTCGCCTTCTTCTTTAAACGCGAAGTTCAGCGTCACGATCCCGCGTTTGCCCTCGACATCGAAAGTCGCACCCGTAAATTCTACTTCAGGGTGCGTCAGGTCAAGGCGTGAGAATTCAACTTCCATGCTCTCGTAGATCACTAACGGACGCTGGCAGTTGATCATCATCTGCTGCTCTTCCATCAGCGGCACCATGATGTGCGGAAAGTTCATGCCGGAAAACTGAACGTAGTTTGTAACCACGTGTTCGATGAAAGCTGCGTCATGGCTTACTTCGCCTTCACGGTTCATGTGCAGATATTCTTTACCTGACTCGTCGACGACAGCGCTTTCTTTGCTGCACTTGTTCTCAATATGCAGAGCCGTTCCGTCACCCACCATACCTGAGAAATCAAAACGCATTTTCTGGCTGATGCCTTCACGTTTCAGTAGTACTGCAAACAGAAGATCGCCAGGTACACAGAAGCGCTTGCTGTCTTCATCGTGGATCGGGTTGAAGTCGCCCGCTACACGTTTGGCGAAGTGACTGGCCTGTTCGCGAGTGAACTGGAATTGATGGTCTTGATTTGAGAAGTAAGGAGCTAGAAACATAATTTACGCTATTCCGACAAAACTGTGACGGATTATAGCTCTCAACCCGGAGTCTAATGGTCCAATCAGTTGGAAGTGAACAAACAATATTCATAATAACAACATAATAAGAGCTCAAAAGCGTGATCTTTTGGCAGCGGAAGTCGTAATGAAACCCGTCACAGTATAGGAAAACACAGCATGACTCATAAAAAACTGCATTTGCCGCAAAAACAGTGTGTGGTGTGCGCTCGGCCATTCACCTGGCGTAAAAAATGGGCCGATTGCTGGGAAGAAGTGAAGTATTGCTCGCAAAGATGTCGGACAGTGAAGTTCCCGGTTTCTAGAACCTAGCACCTAGGTCTCAGAGGCGCTTATCGAAAAAAGCAGCCAGTGTGTTGGCTGCTTTATTCAATCTTAATGTCGGATTCGGGTTCTAAGGTTCCAGAACCCTAAAACCTTTACCCCACACTCGGCAGCAATTGCTCCGGCATCAGGTGATTGTGTACCGCCTGCAGCAGCAGTTCATTTGCCGCGGCGATATCAGGCGCAAAGTAACGGTCCTTATCATAGAACGAGACTTCACGGCGCAGGATCTGCCTGGCTTCTTCCACTCGGGCAGAAGAGAGGTTCGGCGCGCGGAAATCCAGACCTTGCGCGGCGGCGAGATATTCCACCGCGAGAATACCTCGGGTGTTCTCGCTCATGTCTTTCAGGCGGCGACCGGCAAAGGTTGCCATCGACACGTGGTCTTCCTGATTGGCTGAGGTCGGCAGGCTGTCAACTGAAGCCGGATGAGCCAGAGTTTTGTTCTCACTTGCCAACGCCGCTGATGTGACCTGAGCAATCATAAAGCCGGAGTTGACTCCGCCATTATCGACCAGGAACGGAGGCAGTTTACTCAGTGCGCTGTCGATCAGCAGTGCCATGCGGCGTTCTGACAAGCTGCCGATTTCGGCAATCGCCAGAGCCAGACCATCGGCGGCCATTGCCACCGGCTCAGCGTGGAAGTTACCGCCGGAGATGATGTCGCCATCGTCGGCAAACACCAGCGGGTTATCAGAGACGGAGTTGGCTTCCACCTGCAGGATTTCCGCAGCATTACGGATTTGCTGCAGACAGGCCCCCATCACCTGAGGCTGGCAGCGCAGTGAGTAAGGATCTTGTACTTTTTCGCAGCCCTGATGGGAGTCACCAATGGTGCTGCGTTCATCCAGTACATGACGGTATGCGGCGGCAGCATCCATCTGACTTTGATGACCGCGTACCTGATGAATGCGCGCATCGAACGGACGCCGGCTGCCCAGCGCCGCATCAACCGACATCGCGCCACATACCGTGGCTGAGGCGAACAAGTCTTCGGCCATAAACAGGCCTTCGAGTGCGAATGCGGTTGACGCTTGTGTTCCGTTGAGCAGAGCCAGGCCTTCTTTCGGCGCCAGAGTAATCGGTTCCAGACCGGCAATTTTAAGTGCCTGCAGGCCGGAAATCACTTCGCCCTGATAACGTGCCTGACCTTCGCCAAGCAGAATGGTGCTCATATGGGCCAGCGGCGCTAAGTCACCGGAGGCGCCGACCGAGCCTTTTTGCGGTACGCACGGGTAAACCTCATGGTTCACCAGCGTCATCAGTGCTTCGAGTACCTGCAGACGGATCCCGGAAAAACCGCGTGCCAGGCTGTTGATTTTTAGCACCATCATCAGGCGCACAGTTTCATCGGCCATAAATTTGCCGATACCGGCGGCATGGGAAAGTACAATACTGCGCTGCAGAGTTTCTAAGTCCTGCGGAGCAATCTTGGTATTGGCCAGCAGACCAAAGCCGGTATTGATGCCATACACGGTACGATTCTCAGCGATCACCTGCTCAACGACACGAGTGCTCTGTTCAATGGCAGGAATGGCTTCTGGAACGAGTGACAGTGTCACGGGTTGGCGGCTCACGGCGCGCAGTTGGCTCAGGGTCAAAGCGCCGGGTTTAATCACAAGATTCAACATGGTTACAGTCCTTACTTCAGTTGAGCGAGTTCGTCGTTCAGCATAGGGAGATCGAGGTTTTGTTGTTTCGCACAGCGTTTGGCTATCTCGTAGCCTGCATCTGCATGGCGCATCACGCCGGTCGCCGGGTCATTGTGCAAGACACGTCCGATGCGCTGGGCTGCATCGTCACTGCCGTCACAGCAGATCACCATTCCCGAGTGCTGGGAGAAGCCCATGCCGACACCACCGCCGTGGTGCAGCGATACCCAGGTCGCACCGCCGGCGGTGTTGAGCAGGGCATTCAGCAGTGGCCAGTCTGACACGGCATCTGAGCCGTCCAGCATGCCTTCGGTTTCACGGTTCGGGCTGGCAACTGAGCCGGAGTCGAGGTGATCGCGGCCAATCACGACCGGCGCTTTTAGCTCACCGTTTTTGACCATTTCGTTAAAGGCCTGGCCGAGACGTTCACGGTCTTTCAGGCCAACCCAGCAGATTCGGGCCGGTAAGCCCTGGAACTGAATGCGCTCGCGCGCCATATCCAGCCAGTTGTGCAGGTGCGGATCATCCGGGATCAGCTCTTTGACTTTCTGATCGGTTTTGTAGATATCTTCCGGATTGCCGGACAGCGCTGCCCAGCGGAATGGCCCGATCCCCTCACAAAACAGCGGGCGGATATAAGCCGGAACAAAGCCGGGAAAGTCAAAAGCGTTTTCTACGCCTTCTTCCAGCGCCATCTGGCGGATGTTGTTGCCGTAATCCAGCGTGGCCGCGCCGCGCTGTTGCAGTTCCAGCATCGCTTTAACCTGAATGGCCATCGACTGTTTAGCCGCTTTGACCACTTTGGCTTCATCGGTTTTGCGCATGTCGGCGGCGTGCTGCATGCTCCAGCCAAGTGGCAGGTAGCCATTAAGCGGGTCATGGGCTGACGTCTGGTCGGTCACGACATCCGGAGTGATATTACGTTCCAGCAGTTGCGGGAAGATGTCGGCCGCGTTCCCCAGCAGGCCGACGGAGACCGGTTCGTCTGATTCATAAATAATGGCCAGTGCTTCATCGAGGCTGGTGGCTTTTTTATCAACATAACCGGTACGCAGGCGGTAATCGATACGCGATTCGTCACACTCGACCGCGATCATTGAGAAACCAGCCATGGTGGCTGCCAGTGGCTGCGCGCCGCCCATGCCGCCCAAGCCGCCAGTCAGTACCCAGCGTCCTTTGGCGTTGCCGTCAAAGTGCTTTTTCGCCACGGCAACGAAGGTTTCGTAAGTGCCCTGAACAATGCCCTGTGAGCCAATGTAAATCCAAGATCCGGCGGTCATTTGGCCGTACATCATCAGGCCTTGTTTATCGAGCTCATTGAAGTGTTCCCAATTGGCCCAGTGTGGCACCAGGTTCGAGTTGGCAATCAGCACTCGCGGTGCATTTTTGTGGGTCGGGAATACACCGACAGGCTTGCCAGATTGCACCACCAGCGTCTGATCGTCTTCCAGGCGTTCCAGAACTTCAACGATCTTGTCATAACATTCCCAGTTACGCGCAGCGCGACCGATACCGCCGTAGACCACCAGTGATTGCGGGTGTTCAGCGACATCCGGGTCCAGGTTGTTCATCAGCATACGCAGCGGGGCTTCCGTCAGCCAGGATTTGGCCCGCAGGGTCGTGCCGTGCGGGGCGCGGATAATACGACTGGTGTCCAGACGGGTGCCTTGTTCGGCTTGCTTGGTCATGTTACAGCTCCTTCATGGTTAAGCTTGGCGCAGCCTGAGTTTGTAGGGTATGGGGCAGCGCCGTAGTGTTAGATCGCTCGGTGTCCGTGAGCGTATTTCTGTTTTATCCGGCCTTGCTCGTACGCAGGCTGGTGTGGGTTAGTTTGATTCAGTCACACTGTGAAGCAGGCGGTTTGTCCGCCATGGTATTCGCAATATCCCAGCACAGGCGGGCTGCCAGCCGGGCGGTTTGATTATCGATGTCATAGCTTGGGTTGTACTCAGCAATATCGGCAATCATCAGTTTGTTTTTGTAATGCAGGATACGATCGAGAAACGGACTCAGCGCTTCGATACTGACACCACGGGCGGCCGGCGCGCTAACGCCGGGTGCCGTGGCCGCCGGGAAGACATCCAGATCGATAGTCAGATACAGGTAGTCACAGTCATCGATAAAATGCTGTAACTGAGTCATGTGATAGATGTGGTTGAGTGAAGAGAGTGCTTTGTCCTCCACATACCACACGCCCAGCTCATCGGCGCGCTGAAACAGGGCAGCCGTGTTGCTGGCCCGGCTCACACCCAGGCAGGCATAGTGAAAACACCAGTTATGTTCGGCGCAAAAGTGCTGAATCTGATAAAACGGGGTGCCAGAGCTGGGTTTTACCTCAGCCTGCTCTGATTTAAACGCACGCAGATCAAAATGAGCATCAAAATTGATGATTCCGATACGCGGCGCCTGCGCGCACGTCTGCTGCAGGTGCCCGGCCAGGCCCTGAAATGTGGCCCAGGCCACTTCATGTCCGCCCCCCAGTACGATGACCGGGGTGTGTTGCAAGGCTTGAGTAATCACGCGGGCTGCGTCAGTTTGCGTTTGTTCAAGCGCGTCACCGTGGCAGTGAATGTTGCCCAGATCATACAGTGGCGAAGCGCGATGCCAGGCCATATTTGCCAGTGCCTGCCGGATCCGATCCGGTGCCTGCTGCGCTCCGGTGCGGCCCTTATTGCGTGCTACTCCGGCATCACAGGCAAAGCCGAGTATGGATACGGCCTGTTGGTTGGGCTCAAGACCGGTCGCAGACAGGCATTGCATCACATGATGCACGCGAGTCCCTAAAGCGCCGTCTTCGGCATCGTGACGACCTTGCCAGGTAAAGTTGTGTGAGGTTTGAATTGCATCAGTCATTGCACAGCACTCCATCGACGATTCGTGCATCTAATCTCGGAACGCCCACCTGGTAGCTGAGATCAGCCGGATGATCGATATTCCAGATCGCCAGATCTGCATCAAAGCCGGTGGCAATTTGACCGCGGGTTTTGGCAAAACCAAGCGCTCGCGCGGCATGCTGCGTCACACCGCGCAGAGTTTCTTCCGGGGTCAGGCCGAACAGAGTGCAGCCCATATTCATCATTAAGGTTAGGTCGGCAAAAGGTGATGTGCCCGGATTGATGTCACTGGCCAGCGCCATCGGCACGCCATATTTACGCAGCAGTTCGATCGGTGGTTTTTGCGTTTCTCGTAAAAAATAGAACGCGCCGGGCAACAGAGTCGCCACTGTGCCTGATTGTGCCAGCGCCGCCACACCGGCCTGATCAAGATACTCGATATGATCGGCAGACAACCCCTGATAGCGTGCGGTCAGCGCACTGCCGCCAAGGTTCGACAGTTGTTCGGTATGACCTTTGACCTGCAGGCCGTATTCACGGGCGCAGGCAAAGACGCGCTCGGTCTGCAGCAGGTTAAAACCGACCGACTCGCAGAATACGTCGACGCTGCTGGCCAGCTGCTGCTCAGCCACTGTCGGGATGATGGTCTGACAAATGTGTTCGATGTAGGCGTCAGCGCGTCCGGCAAATTCCGGCGGCAGGGCGTGCGCGGCCAGTAATGTTGTGGTGACTTTAATCCGGCGGTGTTGCTGCAAGGCTTGCGCCGCACGCAACATCTTCAGTTCATCGTGCAGAGTGAGGCCATAACCGGATTTAATCTCAATCGAAGTCACACCGCTGCGCAGCAGCCCGTCTAAGCGAGGCAGTGCCAGCTCAATCAGCTGTTCTTCAGTGGCCTGGCGGGTGGCTTTCACCGTGGCAAGAATACCGCCGCCCTGTGCCGCGATGGTTTGATAAGGCACACCGTTAAGGCGCATTTCGAATTCATTCGCGCGGTTACCGGCATAAATCAGGTGGGTATGGCAGTCAATCAAGCCCGGAGTGACCAGTTTACCGCTACAGTCGATGTATCGACTGTCACTGCTGACGGTTTCGTTACTGGCAGCTGCACTGCTGATTGCAACAATTTTGCCGTCACGAATCACGATGTTGACCGGGTCAGTAGGTTGGTAGCCACTATTTTTTGGCTGCATGCTGACAAGCCGGGCATTGGTCAGAATCAGGTCCATAATTCCCTCTTGGTGTCACAAGTCATTTAGCCTGTACTTTGATCTTATGACATTTCTTGTTTGACACCGGCCTTTCGTTGCTTAACGTCGTTGTTTTGAACGTCAGTGGTTTGGCTGTGTCGTGACAAGACAATTTAATTGTCTGCTTAAATGTATATACAAATAATGATGCAATTAAACGCAACCGACAAGGTGAATGTTGCAAAACTGTGATCAACTTTCCGTCTTACGATGGAGGGCGGTTTTACGGTAAAGCGAGGTTTGATCTTTCACGAGGTGAATAATCCTGAAAGATCAAAGGGAACAGGAGATGCCGGCAATCAGGATAAAACGATCTTTGACGTCAGTTTGTATTTGGAACCCGGGTGATAGAGCAGAGCGGAACTGACCAGGCGATCGCCGCTCCAGGTGCGCCGGTTTAACAGCAGACAGGGCTCGCTGGCGCTGAGGGCGAGAGTGGTTTTGATGTGATTATCCGGCACGATCGCTTCGACCGTATGCTCAATTGCGCTTAACGGGCAATTCTCAGACAGGTATTGATTGGGTGTGATGCGGGTAAAATCTTGTTCGAGGTAGTGCGGCGCGTAGCGGGCATTCACCCAGCGTACCTCCAGTTGCAGCGGGGTCTCATTGGCAAAATGGAGGATCTCGCTGTAAAACACCGCTGTGCCGACCATGACGCCCAGTTTTATCGCCACGTTGTCATCGGCAATAAGCTCGTGTTGGCTGATGACTTTGTTGTGGTAACGCTGGCCGCGGCTGACCACTTCCTCGGCAATATTACGAATATCCAGCAACGGGGATTCAGCTTTCTCTTCCGGTGCGCAGACAAATGTCCCCAGACGCGGGCGGCGCTGCAGAATACCATCGGCAACCAGATCACGGATCGCCTTGTTGACGGTCATCCGGCTGACACTGAACTGCTCGGTCAGCTCCAGCTCGGTAGTGATACGATGACCGACCGGCCAACGGCCGGACTCAATGTTGTCCAGAATAAACTGTTTAATCTGCAGATAGAGGGGCGAAGAGGACATACACAATAACCTTAATTTGAATATACAAATAATCTATAACTGAGCATAAAAATGCAATTCATCGTTTGTCTTTTCATCTTAAGGTGTTAGCTGGATCCGGTTTTAGCCGGGGTTAAACTGGTGACGGTAGGCCAGGCTAAACGCGATATCGGTACTATTGTCCATATTGAATACATTTTCGATCATAGAGAATTCAATCGCGCTGTTTGGCAGCAGGTAACGATAACCAAGCACAAATTCGGTTGACGGTTTGGACATCTCACTAAAGCCATCTGACACGCCTTCATAAACATGAGCCTCGCCAATCAGATGATGGCGGGCGGCCAGCTCATACTGGTAACTCAGGCCAAATGTGGCGGTATTGTCACGGTATTCAAGATGGCGGAACACAGATTCACTGTGATGAAAAGAAACACCGAGCAGAACGTTGAGCAGATGGCGTTGGTATTGGTAGGCGTAATTGAGCTGCAGTGCCTGTTCGAAGCGACTGTTACTGAGTAAGCCGTGGTCGAGGTCGTTGTAATAGAGTGAGCCTCCCAATGACAAGCCCTGGTACTGATCCTGATACAGCTGATATTGCAGGTACGCCGTCAGGGCACTGCTTAATGTTTTGCCCTCGAAGTTATCGTAATGGACATCATGATCCGGTACGTCGAGATAAAACCGATCCCTATCGACGTCCTCTCGCCCTGCCTGATCGAGGCCAAAGATGCGATGGAATCCCATCGTGACTTCATCAAGATGGTTGTTGAATGCTACGTTCCAGCGATAATTCATGCCTAGTTGCCAGCGTGGTGACATCTGCCATTTCATACCAAGAAACAGTTGATTCTGATAGTAGTCGGCTTCGTAATCATCGGTCACAGCCCAGACACTGGCCATGGTGCCGCTGGTGGCAAATTCCATCGAGCCTTGCGGAAGGGAGAAACCGGAACGTATCTGCGGGGTCAGAGAGTTGGTCTGCAGCGGCGATTGAGCGTAGAGTTGTAACGGGCCATATTGGCTATTGGCATACGACAGACAGGGGCAGAGCAGCAAAGCGATTAAGCCGTTTCGGGTCTTGTTTATCATGATGTATCCTAGAGTAACCTAATCAACGTAAATGAGGTTGATATTTAACCAATCTAAATTGGTGTCGTCCAATGGACATTTTGTATGGCTTGACCAGCAGATACCTTGATTGGATATAGTAAAATATCAGTCAGTTAATTGTATTAAATAAGGAATATGCAGTATGGCAGCGCCAACAACGATGACATTTTTTGCCCGTTTTGAAGCCGATATTCTGGCGGGCAAGAAAGTGATCACCATTCGTGATGAAAGCGAGAGCGACTATCAGCCGGGTACAGTGGTTGAAGTGTCAACGCTGGAAGAGGGGCGCTATTTTTGCCATTTACGGATTGAAAAAGTAGAACCGGTACAATTTTCGCAACTGACCGAATTTCATGCCGAGCAGGAGAATATGACGTTAGATCAGCTCAAGAAGGTGATAGTCGATATCTATCCCGGTATCGAAGAGCTGTATGTGATTCACTATCAGCTGGTGTAGCAGAGCGCTGTCAGCCCTGAATACAAGAACGCCAACCCTGAGGTTGGCGTTCGACTTATCACTGCGTATTTACTTTTTGTGATGAGCTTATTCAGTTCAGAATGAACTCAAAAACCGCATCAACGCAAAAAACGAAAATTAATCACGTTTCCACAGCATGTGACAAGATTTCTGATCCGGGTCGCGGCTGATCAGCATTCGGGCGAATACGTCATCCAGTACGTCATTTTCTTCGTCTACCAGACCAATGCGTACTTCTGCGAACACTTCCTTATCGACTTCGAAACCGACTTCTGCGTCCCAGTCATCACCCACTTCGACGATTTCTGCTGCACCGCGGTCTTCAAATTGCGCGGTAAACAGAATGACATCGGCAGGTTCGAGGTTATCAGGTGCCATTTCGAGGAAAATGTCGTAAGCGGCGTCGATAGCATCGTCGTAAGAAATTAAATCAGACATAATTAAGCTCGGCTCATAAATTTGCGTTCTGTGGTGTTCACAATAACACGTTCGCCAGTCGCAATATACTCCGGAACCTGAACAACCAGGCCAGTTGCAAAACGCGCTGGTTTAGTACGTGCAGAAGCAGAGGCGCCTTTGATTGACGGATCGGTTTCTTCGATGACCATCTCAACAGAAGAAGGCATTTCGATGGCGACAGCAGTACCGTCTACCAGTACCACTTGCATGCCCTGAATGTCTTCAGTGATGAACAGCAGTTCATCTTCGATATCGGCTTGTTTGAACACGAACTGTGAGTAGTCTTCGTTATCCATGAAGATGTACTCGTCACCGTCTACGTAAGAGAACGAAATATTGCGTTTGTTCATCTCAACGGTATCCAGGAAATCGTCTGACTTGTAGCGCTCGTCAACACGTGCACCGGTTGTCAGATCAGTACAACGCAGTTTGTAGATTTTAGAGCCGCCGCGACCGCCAGGAGTGGTCACTTCGATGTCTTTGATCAGTAGCGTTTTGCCGTTAGAAACAATCGCAAAACCTTTTTTCAGTTCACTTGCCTTTGGCATGGATTTTTATCCTTCGTTCTAGAGTTGGCGGCATTATAACTAAAGGGCGGGGCAAAAAGGAATATCTCTGCACACAGTGACCTCAAGATAGTGTATTTGTGGATGATTATTCGGCAGCGTAAACAGCAAGGTATTGATTCGCGGCGGGTCATCAGCGAACATTATATCAATGAGTACAGCAATAAGTTAATTCAGCGCGGAGTTTCTGTTTGTCATGACATTGTCGGTCATCGATCCTAACCAGCCTTTTCAACCTGCTTATCAGCCGGCCATTGACGACTTAGTGCGTTTCTTGCGGGCCGGGCTGGGGGAGGTGCTGCACAGTATTTATATCTACGGCAGCGTGGCACGTAAAACCGCCCAGCCCGGACACTCTAATCTGGATGTGGTGCTGGTCACTCATCGTGACTTTGACGATAAGAAAGCTACCCTGCTCAATACGATTCGCTGGCGTTTTCAGAAAAGTTTCCCGTTTGTGACCGATGTGGCGATCAAAACCGCTGTGGTGAGCGATGTGGCGACGCTGGAGAGTATTTTTTCCTGGGGGCCGATGCTGCGCCACTGTTGTGTGTGCGTGTATGGCGATAACCTGGGCGACTGTTTTGGTGATTACGAACCGAGCTGGGAAATCGCCAAACACTGGAATATGGATGTGGGTGACTGGCTGGTTTACTACCGGGACAAAATCGCTAAAGCGGCCACGGCCAAAGAGCAAATCAGGGCCCAGCAGACCATTGCTAAAAAGCTGCTGCGCGCCAGTTATTCGCTGATTATGTACCGCGACAAAAACTGGTATGACGATCCGAAGGAATGTGGACAGCATTTTGTCCGTTACCATCCGGAAAAGCAGCTCGAGGTAGAGCGGCTGAATATTCTGCTTTCCACCAGAGTCATTCCCAAGCGCTCGGTAATTGGTTTACTGGACAGTTTTGGCGTTTGGTTAGTGAAGCAATATGAAAAAACCGAGTTTCGTATCGGCTGAAGACTCAGATTCGGCTCAAATCGAGGTATTTCTCCCATATCCGAAAGATTTATTTACCACGTATCGTGCGGATTATCATGATATGTGACTGATATGTTAAGCTCTGGCTCTCTGAGTAAATCGAGTTCTCTGGGTAAATGGAGTTATAGATGCCTGAGTTGTCAAAACCTCTCGCTTCTGGTCGGGAGCGGTTACTGGATAAAGGCGCACGGTTTATCGTTAGTTCCATGCAGGCGGTACGTGAAAGCATGGTCTGGCTGATTCCTTGTCTCATTTTGTCATCGTTTGCCCTGCTGCTGGCCAGCATGGGTGAATGGCTGCTGGATGAACGCCCGGGTTGGGTCGATGTGATGTACAACACCAATCAGGTTATCGGCGAGTTTTTTCCTTATCTGATGACAGCGACCTTATCTTACGTGTTGGCAATGCACTGGCGTCTGCCAAGGCCTCCGGTAGCGCTGATCAACATTTTTTATCTGGTGCTGGCAGCGGCAATGTCACATTCTGATGTGGCACTGATGACCTTTCATATCGTGCTCTCGATCGTTATCCCGCTGTTCTCGGTTCCTCTGCTGGCAAAACTGCTCGCTTTTGAGCGCTTCAATATCACCTCATCTAACAGTGCCGGATCCATCGTTAAAGAGTCACTGAATATGGTGATTCCGGCCATCATGGTGGCCGCGGTGGTGATGTTGGTGACTCGTGGTTTGTTTCTCCTCTTATCCCATCTACCGTTTGAAAGCTTGTTTAGCCCCGATTATGCCAATGAACCGTGGTTGTTTGGTCTGACGTTTTCCGCTCTGAATTCACTCCTGTGGTTTGTCGGTGTCCATGGTTATTATGCGCTGTTACCTATGGTTGATTTGCTTCAGGAAGCCAGCAGTCTGAGCTATTCGACGGTCCTTGCCGGTGGTGCTGTACCCTATGTCATGAACCTGTCTTTTATGGGCACGTTTGTGTTTATCGGCGGCAGTGGTGCGACCTTATCTCTGGTATTGGCTTTGCTGCTGTTTGCGCGTCAACGCACCCTGCGTTTGATTGCTCTGGCCAGCATTCCGATTGCGTTTATCAACGTCAATGAGATTCTGCTGTTTGGCCTGCCCATCATTTATAACCCGCGTCTGCTGCTGCCTTTTGTGCTGACTCCGATGTTGAATGTGGTGACCGGACTGCTCGCGGTACAGTGGGGCTGGGTCAGTGCCCCGAGTGTTTCGGTGCCTTTTCATACTCCGGTGCTGTTTAATGCCTGGGTATCGACAGAAGGGGACTGGCACGCGGTGTTGCTGCAACTGTTCAATGTGTTGCTGGGTTGTGCCATCTATTTCCCGGCAGTGAAGCGTATGAATAAGTTCTATTCCGGCAGCGAAATCAAAATTTCTGCACTGAATACCTCTTACCTGCGTCGTGAAGAAGAAGCGCAGTGGCTGCAGGATGACCCGATTCTGCTCGCGCAGCAAAAACAACGTGAACAGCATACGGTCGAGCAACATCTGCGCGGTATCAGCAGTAAAGAATTCTGTCTGCAATATCAGCCTCAGGTGGATCTGAGTACTGGCCGGGTGACTGGCTGCGAAGCGCTGATTCGAACCATGGATGAAAAGGGTGCTTTGCAATATCCGGGCAGTTTTATACCGTGGCTGGAACAGGCTGGCATGATGAAAGAGATGGATTTATGGGTATTTCGCCGGGTTGCACAGGACTTGAGTCACTGGCGCTCTCTTGGAGTTGATTTACCGGTGAGCGTCAACATTTGCCCGCAGACACTACTCGACCGCGATAGCCTGGATATTATCGCGGCACTGATTAAACCGCTACGTGGTCTGGTTCATATCGAAATTACCGAAGAATCGTTGCTGGTGGACGAGCAGTACATTATGTCGGCCTTCAAACGCTTACGTGAGCTGGGAGTTGAAATCCACATCGATGATTTTGGTACCGGCTACTCATCACTCAGCTATCTTAACCGCTTTGATATCGATTGTATTAAGATCGATCGTTCGTTTGTGCTGGCGCTGGACAATCCGAAAGGCAGAAAGGTATTCGCCAGCCTGCAGTCTCTGGCTGAGTCGTTGGATCTGAGTGTGATTGTGGAAGGCGTCGAAACAGAGCAGCAGCTGAGCTGCATTGAAACCCGCTCCGAGGTTTCCGTTCAGGGCTGGTATTACGCCAAAGCACTCCATAGTGACGATTTACTTGAGTATGTGCGCCAGGCTCAGAATAAGCCTAACTGAGGCGCACTGAGCTGGTCGAATTGCCGGCCAATAAACGGCAGTATGGCATCGGCAACCGGCTTGAGCTGTTTGTCGATGTAATGCTGATAGTCCATTGCGCTGTGTTGATACTCTCTCGGCTCCGGTCCGTTGATGGTAATGCAGTATTCAATCAGCCCGCGGTTCTGATATTGCAACGGACGTCCGAGACGTTGATTGATTTCATCCGCCATACGGGCAGCACGCACCTGCGGCGGCACGTTTTTCTGATACTCATGCAGCTTACGGCGCAGACGTTTCTGATACACCAGTTCGTTATCGTGTTCACCGGCCAGCGTCTCCTCGACAATCCGGCGAATATAATCATCAGGCTGCTCGCCATGGAAAATCATCCGGTACAGCTCGGATTGGAATTGTTGCGCCAGCGGAGTCCAGTCGGAGCGGGCGCTTTCCAGACCCTTGAACACCATTCTTTCGTTGTCACCCTCGCCAATCAGCCCGGCGTAACGCTTTTTCGAGCCGGTTTCCGACCCCCGGATGGTCGGCATCAGAAATTTGCGGTAATGGGTTTCGTATTCCAGTTCGAGAATCGAATTGAGAGCGTATTCTTGTTTGAGGTGTTTGCGCCACCATTGGTTGATGTGTTGTACCAGTGACTGACCAATCTGGTCGGCATCCTGCTGCGAGTGTTCACTGCCGAGCGAGACAAAGGTCGAGTCGGTGTCACCGTAAATGACCTGATAACCGCGCGCTTCGATGAGCTGCTTGGTCTGCTTCATGATCTCGTGCCCGCGCATGGTAATGCTGGAAGCGAGGCGGGTATCGAAAAAGCGGCAGCCGGAGGAACCCAGCACGCCATAAAACGAGTTCATGATGATCTTTATCGCTTGCGAGAAGGCTTTCTCATTATTCTTTTTCGCTACGTCACGTGCGGCCCACAAGTTCTCGATCATCTGTGGCAGAAAATGCCGGCTGCGATGAAACTGGCCGCCGCGAAAACCGGGCACAGCCTGGTCAGGTGCGTTGCCAATCTGAAGCTGCAGCCCTTCAATCAATCCCATCGGGTCAATCAGAAATGAGCGGATAATGGACGGATACAGGCTTTTAAAATCCAGCACCAGCACTGAATCGTACAAGCCAGGGATTGAATCCATTACATAGCCGCCGGGACTGGCCAGCCAGTTTTCCGAATGCAGGTTGGGAGCGATATAACCCGCGCGATGCAACTGCGGCAGATACAGATTGGTGAAGGCGGCGACCGATCCGCCGACGCGATCGAGCTCGACACCTGTCAGACGGGATCGCTCAATGGCAAACTCAAGCAAATGGGTGTGCGCAAAGATACGATTTACCAACACGCAGTCCTGCAGGTTATATTTGGCCAGGGACGGTTTGTCTTCACGATACATGCGATTAATTTCGTCCATGCGGTCATGCACGTTATGAATCGCTTTCCCTGCGCCAAGCAGTTCTTGGGAAACCGACTCCAGTGACCAGGAGCGGAAATGGTAGGTCGCGGTTTTGAGGGTATCGATGCCGTCGAGTACGACGCGGCCGGGAATGGTGATGAAGCCTTGCTGCGTCTGACTGGCCGTACGAAAAAAAATTGGCTGGCGGGAACGGCCGATCATCAGTTTTAGCTTGTGCCACTCCGCGCGTTTGTGCAGCAGACGAAAGTCAAAATCAATCACGTTCCAGCCGACGATGACATCCGGGTCAAAATGTTCGAACCACTCTACCATCGCGGTCAGCAGGGCGTATTCGTCCTCAACCCACTGAATCTGAGTCTCAGCCGTTTGCGGCTTGCCAACCATGATAACCCGGCTGTCCATTTCTGAGTCGAGTCCGATAGAATAGAGAATGCCTTTTTCTGAACACTCAATATCCAGTGAGACAACCTTGAGATTGGGAATGTAATCGCCCGGTCGACACTTGACCTGCCGTGCACTGGAGTAGGAGCCCATCGATTGAGCCGGGCCGGAAAATTCGACACTACCACGGATAAAACGCTCCATCAGATAGCGATCGGCAAGGCGGATATCCGCTTCCAGAGTCAGCAACTCCGCTTGCGTCAGATGCGAGACAAGCGCATTGGAATGCTGGATGGAATCACTGTAACAAGCGGCTAATGGCTGTTGCTCGAATGATTTGAGCGGCAGTGGGCGAAACTGGGCTTGCAGACGATGTTGACGGGCGATGTCCTGCGCAGCATCGATGTCCTGCTGGAGGATAAAAAACACCGGCCGTTCGCCACGGATTAGCAGTTGAGTCGGGCCTTGATCAGTCGCCAGCCACAGTTCGATCTGGGTTTGACCTCTGACGTCCCGGGCTTGTCTGGTTAATAAAAAGCCTTGTTGAATACTCACGTTCTTGATCCGCTATTTATGTTGACTGACTGGTTATTATGCCGTCTGGCGATAATTGACTTCAGCATTGCCAGTCTGCGACTTTGTCCGCAAGCGGACCAAGAAAATTGCATATAATAATACGGGTGGTTACTGCGCGTAGGGCAGTGCCGGGACGTCATCAGGCATGCTCTTGGGTCGCTGGAGGTGTCGTTGACTGAGCACTATAACAAATTTTCGTGTAAAGCGGACGCAATCCTGCTTTTAACCACCAGATCCGGGCCTGATTGCTGATACCTTAAGCAAGATGAGCTGTTTTTGTTCATTGAACCGATTCAGCCACTTGTGCAAGCTCTGTTCAAAGGGGTAGACGGCAAGCGTGCTGCGCGGTACTCTGAGGTTGAAAGTTTTCTTAAGTTATTGATTTAATAAATAATGCATAATCAATGACATTAAGGATTAATAAGTGCTTGCTAAAGTTTGCGTTTCAGCACATATTCAGGGTAAGCAAAAAGTTTAATTTAAGTTAGACTAGGGCAGCCATGCTGCTATCCACTACCTCGGTGGGTGCAGAGCCATTAGTTAAGTGTGGAGATACAAGTTTGATAAGTGTTTTCCTTGTAGATGATCACGAGCTGGTTCGCACAGGGATACGACGTATTATTGAAGACGTCCGTGGAATGAACGTAGCAGGGGAAGCTGATAGCGGTGAAGAAGCCGTCAAATGGTGTCGTAATCACCATGCTGACGTTGTATTGATGGATATGAATATGCCTGGAATCGGTGGCCTGGAAGCGACCAAAAAGATTCTGCGTTTCAATCCTGACGTGAAAATCATCGTGTTAACCGTTCATACAGAAAACCCGTTTCCGACCAAAGTTATGCAGGCCGGAGCGGCAGGCTATTTGACCAAGGGTGCCGCCCCGGATGAAATGGTGAATGCCATTCGCGTGGTGCACAGTGGTCAGCGTTATATTTCTCCGGAAATAGCGCAGCAGATGGCTTTGAGCCAGTTTTCGCCAGCCTCTGAAAATCCATTTGCAGATTTGTCCGAACGTGAGCTTCAGATCATGCTGATGATCACCAAAGGGCAGAAAGTGACCGATATTTCGGAGCAACTCAACCTGAGTCCTAAAACGGTCAATAGCTACCGTTATCGTCTGTTTGCCAAACTCGACATCAGCGGTGATGTTGAACTGACGCACCTGGCGATCCGTCACGGAATGCTGGATACCGAGAAGTTGTAGTGTCTGCGTTTGATTCTGTTTCGTTTCTAAAGACTGTCACTAATCAGCCTGGCGTGTACCGTATGTACAACGCCGAGGCTGAAGTGATTTATGTCGGTAAAGCCAAAGATCTGAAAAAGCGCCTCTCGAGTTATTTTCGTAAGAAAATTGACAGTGAGAAGACCAAGGCGCTGGTCAGTCATATTGAGAAAATCGACGTCACGGTGACCCATACCGAGACCGAAGCTCTGATCCTGGAACACAATTATATTAAGCAGTATTTGCCAAAATATAATGTGTTGTTGCGGGATGATAAATCCTACCCCTATATCTTTATCAGCGGCCATAAACATCCGCGTTTGTCGATGCATCGTGGCGCGAAAAAGCGCAAAGGGGAGTATTTCGGGCCTTATCCGGACTCCGGGGCAGTGCGTGAAACGCTGCATCTGCTGCAGAAGATTTTTCCGGTACGACAGTGTGAAGATACGGTTTATAGCAACCGTACCCGACCGTGCCTGATGTACCAGATCGGGCGTTGCGCCGGGCCTTGTGTCAGCACCATTATCTCCGATGAAGAGTACGCCGAACTGGTCAACTATGTTCGTCTTTTCCTGCAGGGTAAAGATAAACAGGTGCTGGAAATCCTGATCGCCAAAATGGAAAAGGCGAGTCAGGAACTGCGTTTTGAGCAGGCAGCCAAGTATCGCGATCAGATTCATGCTATCCGCCGGGTACAAGAGCAGCAGTTCGTCTCGGAAGACAGCATGGATGACATGGATGTACTCGGTTTTGCTCAGGAGAATGGCATCGCCTGTATTCACATCCTGATGATTCGTCAGGGTAAGGTACTGGGCAGTCGCAGCCATTTCCCCAAGATCCCAAACAAAACCACCCAGCAGGAAGTGTTCGAAAGCTTTCTCAGTCAGTATTACCTCAGCCATAATGAGGCGCGCACTGTCCCGAGCCGTATTATCCTCAATCAGGAACTGCTGCCAGACACCAGCGCGCTGCGGGCGGCTCTGAGCCAGCTGGCGGGGCGTAAAGTCACCTTTCATGCTAACTCGACCGGCATCCGTCGTCGTTATCTGAATCTATCGAACACCAATGCGCTGACGGCACTGACCAGTAAGATCAATCATAAGATGACCATCAGCCAACGCTTCAAAGCGTTGCAGGAAGAGTTGGGGATGACCAGTATCGCCCGTATGGAATGTTTCGATATCTCCCATACCATGGGTGAAAGCACCATTGCGTCTTGTGTAGTCTTCAACCAGGAAGGGCCGGTGAAGCAGGAATACCGTCGTTACAACATTACCGGCATTACCGGCGGTGATGATTATGCGGCGATGGGGCAGGTACTGGAGCGACGTTACAGCAAACAGCTGGATGTCGATAAGATCCCGGATATTATCTTTATTGATGGTGGTAAAGGGCAGCTCAACCGGGCGCATGATATTCTACAGCAATGTTGGCAGGACTGGCCCAAGCGGCCACGTTTGATCGGTATTGCTAAAGGCGTGACCCGCAAACCGGGACTGGAAACTCTGATTACTACTGATGGAGAAGAGTCCCATCTGCCGAGTGATGCACCTGCACTGCATTTGATTCAGCACATTCGTGATGAAAGTCATAACCACGCGATCGCCGGACACCGCGCAAAGCGGGGCAAAACCCGTCGTACCAGTACGTTGGAAGGTATCGAGGGTATCGGCCCGAAACGTCGCCAGGCGTTGCTGAAATACATGGGTGGTTTGCAGGAGCTGAAACGGGCAACTGTGGAAGAAATCGCCAAAGTGCCCGGCATCAGTCATTCTTTAGCAGAAAACATTTATCAAGCATTGAAACAATGACAAAAATACCGCACCATTAACGCGCAGTTGATAAGAGCCTAAAAATATGCGTTTGAACATACCCAACATTTTGTCTTTAATACGACTTTTCCTGATCCCGGTATTTGTCGTGTTTTTTTACCTGCCTTACAGCTGGGCACCGTTTGCTGCGGCAATGGTGTTCTGGGTTGCAGGCTTCACCGACTGGCTGGATGGAATGTTGGCGCGTAAGTTGGGCCAAACTTCCCGTTTTGGCGCTTTTATTGACCCGGTCGCCGACAAAGTACTGGTCGCCACCGCGCTGATTTTGATCACTGAGTACTACCACAATATCTGGATTACCATTCCTGCTGTCACCATGATTGCGCGTGAGATTATTATTTCGGCACTACGTGAGTGGATGGCAGAAATCGGCAAACGCGCGAGTGTTGCCGTGTCGTGGATTGGTAAAGTGAAGACACTGACTCAGATGTTTGCTTTGTGGGTACTGATTTGGCATTACGATGACTGGATGGTCTGGTTGGGATACGCCGCAATTTATATCGCAACCATTCTAACTTACTGGTCGATGGTGCAGTATCTCGCTGCCGCGAAAGACGATTTACTCAGCGCAGAACATCATTAGAAAAACGGGCTTCGGCCCGTTTTTTGTTTCGGCATTATTTCTTTGACGTTTTAGCAGTGCTGACAGCGTGAAATCGGCGGAGAGAAGTCGGTTATGTTGAGGAAATTACGCTATTTTTTGTCGTCAAAATGAGCAATTTAACGCTTTCTGAATGTAAAATAGACAAACGATTTAAAATCAAAAAAATTGTGTTGACTCAAGGCATCGAATCCGTAGAATGCAATCCCGTACTCAGGAGCAACGTTGTAAAGCGTTAGCGAATAAGTACACGAAGGCGCGTTGGCAGAGTGGCCATGCAGCGGATTGCAAATCCGTGGACCTCGGTTCGACTCCGGGACGCGCCTCCATTTGCGACACTAGCTCAGTTGGTAGAGCGCAACCTTGCCAAGGTTGAGGTCACGAGTTCGAACCTCGTGTGTCGCTCCATATTTTATTTTAGTATGGCTGATACAGCGATACTTTTAGATGGCGTTACCATCGCAACAATTTTGCGTGCCCTGGTGGTGAAATTGGTAGACACAAGGGATTTAAAATCCCTCGACTTTCGAGTCGTGCCGGTTCAAGTCCGGCCCGGGGCACCATCTCTCTGCTTATGCAGAACATGCGACACTAGCTCAGTTGGTAGAGCGCAACCTTGCCAAGGTTGAGGTCACGAGTTCGAACCTCGTGTGTCGCTCCATTCTAAACAAAAAAGCCTGACTCATTAGTCAGGCTTTTTTGTGTCCGGGGTTTAATCATCGCTAAGGCTTGAGCCGATACAGATTACCGTTGTCGGTGGAGAAATAGATCCAATCGTCTGGTGAACGGCTGATATCACGGATTCGCTCGCCGAGTGAATCGACCAGGCGCTCTTCTTTTACCCCTATCTGATTGCTATCGAGCGTAATCACGTTGATGTGAGTCAGCTTGAGTGCACCGGTCAGCAGTTTGCCATTCAAATCCGGGTAGCGCTGGCCGCGATAGAGCAGTAAACCACTCGGGGCGATAGAGGGGATGTAAACCTGACGCGGCGATTCAATCCCTGGCGCTTCTTCACTGTCACCGACATCGAGCGGACCCCAGTATTCTTTGCCGTGTGATGTTCTCGGCCAGCCATAGTTGGCACCCTTGTGAATCAGATTAATTTCGTCGCCGCCTCTCGGCCCGTGTTCAATTTCCCACAGGCTTTGAGTCTGCTGATCATAAAACAGCCCCTGCGGGTTGCGGTGGCCATAACTCCAGATCTGTGCCTGGGCATTAGCCTGGCCGGCGAACGGGTTATCATCCGGTGTACTGCCATCGAGATTGAGGCGCAGAATACTGCCGGAGTGGACACTGAGATCCTGGCCATTCGGACGCTTGCCTCGATCGCCCACGGAAAAGTACAGATGCTGGTCATCAAAAGTGATGCGACTGCCGTAATGGCGTGAAGTGTCAGAGCCAGAGGTCGTAACCAATAAATCGTGCCACTCTTTAACTTGTTTTCCGTCCCATGTCGCAACCGCTAACGTGGTATCGGAACCTGAATCACGCTGTTTGCTGTAGGTAAAATAGAAGGTTTTCGGATCGCGCGGTGACAGGGCCACATCCAGCAGACCGCCCTGGCCGTTGGCATACACAGACTCAACACTGAGCAGCGACGTTTTACTCTGCGAGCGCAGATCAACCAAAACCAGATCGCCGTTGCGTTCTGTCACCAGCAGCTGCGTATCGGAGACAAAACTCATTCCCCAGGGAACCATTAAACCGCTCATGACTTTTTCGGCCTGATAGGCCCAGGCTGGCGAATTGACCGCTAATACTGCCGCGACACTAAGAGCTGTGCCGCTTAACCAACGTACCATAATCTTTTCCCTGATAGTTTCTGACAGACATGTGTTGTCACTGTAGACAGCTTAGCAGTTCAGATATGCAATTGGTCAGGCGTTAAGAAACGGTTACATTTTGCCTGTCTGGAATCATGCGGTTCAGGGGATGAACCGCACAAATCAGGGGTGGGATTTACATCAGGGGAGAGGTGTGTAAAGAGGAGACGTGTTTACAGTTGCTTTAGCATCCAGACATCACAGCCGTTATGCTCAGTACCGGGCATAGGCGCAGATAAATGTTGAAAGCCAAGGGCTTCATACAAGCGCACAGCACTGGTCATCGTCGACAGTGTATCGAGATAACATTCACGAAAGCCCTGTTGGCGTGCGTAAGTCAGGCATTGCTCCGCGAGTCTTTTGCCAAGTCCATGGCCACGACTTTGCGGCAGCAGAAACAGTTTTCGCAGTTCACACACGCTGTCGCTACCATTGAAAGGAGCAATACCGCCACCGCCGACCACGTCGCCATTCAGTGTCGCGACCCAGTAGCCCCAGCCATTATCCAGCCGGTAATAGTGACTCATTTGCGTGACCTCGGCATCCGACGGGCCGAACCCTTCACCAATAGCGCCGAACTCCGCGCCGACCTTTTGAATAATGTCACCAATTGACGGATCAAATTCGGCTGAGATGGGGAAAATATCTGTTTGCTCGGATTGCTTGGATTGCATAGTGAGTGACCTCATATTATTCGGTTTTTATTCATCGCGGTTAGTGCAGCAACATAGCATAAAACCTGAGCTGACAGGGGTAGATTTAGTTGCCGTAACCAGTCGTGATGGGCTGTTTTTGTCTTGGCGGCGCCCTTTTCCGGCCTGGTTTGGAAACAATTCTTTAACCAGAGGAAAAAAGCTGCCTAACAAATACGCGAAAGTCGCGTCAAAGCGGATTTCAATTTGGCTTTGACAGCAGCTTTCGTTACTATGTACAGCTATTTAAAAACCCCCAAGAAACCCTTATGGTCACCCTTATCGGTACCCCAAAAGGGCACCAAGGTAACCCTTTCGGGCTCCTTAAGGAAACTGCTCCTTAGCAGACGAGGAAACGATGCAACATCTACAAGAGATCATTGCTAACGCGACAGCAGCCATCAATGCTGCGGAGTCGTTAGTCGCACTGGATGAAGTGCGTGTTCAGTATCTGGGTAAAAAAGGTGAGCTGACCGCTCAGCTTCAGAGCCTGGGTAAACTACCACCAGAAGAGCGTCGCGCTGCTGGTCAGGAAATCAACGTCGCCAAAGAAACGGTTCAAAAAGCGATTGCTGCGCGTAAAGACAGCCTGCAACGTGCTGAACTGGAAGCCAAACTGGCTGCGGAAACGATTGATGTGACCCTGCCTGGCCGTCGTATCGAAAACGGTGGTCTGCACCCGGTAACCCGCACTATCGAGCGTATTGAAAGCTTCTTTGGTGAACTTGGCTTTACTGTTGAGTCTGGTCCTGAAATCGAAGACGATTTCCATAACTTCGATGCCCTGAACATTGCTGACGATCACCCGGCGCGTACTGATCACGATACCTTCTTCTTCAATCCGAAGCTGATGCTGCGTACTCACACCTCAGGTGTTCAGATTCGTACTATGGAAGAGAGCCAGCCACCACTGCGCTTTATCGCACCGGGACGCGTTTACCGTAACGACTACGACCAGACACATACCCCAATGTTCCACCAGGTGGAAGGTATGCTGGTGGATGAAAACGTTAACTTCGCGCAACTGAAAGGCATCCTGCATGACTTCCTGTGCAACTTCTTTGAAGAAGATCTGGAAGTGCGTTTCCGTCCGTCTTACTTCCCGTTCACAGAGCCTTCTGCAGAAGTGGACGTGAAAGGTAAGAACGGTAAATGGCTGGAAGTACTGGGCTGCGGTATGGTGCATCCAAATGTACTGCGCAGTGTTGGTATCGACCCTGAAAAATACTCTGGTTTCGCATTCGGTATGGGCGTAGAGCGTCTGACCATGCTGCGTTACGGTGTGAACGACCTGCGTGCGTTCTTCGAAAACGATCTTCGTTTCCTAAAACAGTTCAAGTAATCCAGAGGTTTAATCACTATGAAATTCAGCGAATCTTGGCTTCGTGAGTGGGTAAGCCCTGCGGTTACCACTGACGAGCTTACTCATCAAATTACTATGGCCGGCCTGGAAGTGGATGATGTCCTGCCAGTTGCGGGTTCTTTTAACGGCGTTAAAGTCGGTCACGTTGTGGAATGTGGCCAGCACCCTGATGCGGACAAACTGCGTGTGACCAAAGTGGATGTGGGCGAAGAAGAACTGCTCGACATCGTGTGTGGCGCACCAAACTGTCGTCAGGGTCTGAAAGTGGCTGTGGCAACCGTTGGCGCAGTGCTGCCGGGTGATTTCAAAATCAAAAAAGCGAAGCTACGCGGCCAGCCTTCACACGGCATGCTGTGTTCGTTTTCTGAGCTGGGTATCGACGTTGATTCTGACGGTATCATGGAACTGGCACAAGATGCGGTTATCGGCACTGACTTCCGTGAGTTCCTGGGTCTGAACGATGTGACTGTGGATGTTGACCTGACATCAAACCGTGCTGACTGTTTCAGCATCCGCGGTATGGCGCGTGAAGTGGGCGTGCTTAACCGTACTGACGTGACTGAGCCTTCAGTGGCAGCCGTTGCGCCTTCTATTGATGACACCATTGCGATTGAAGTGAAAGCGCCGGCTGCTTGTCCGCGTTACCTTGGCCGTATCGTTAAAAACGTCAATGTTGCAGCAAAAACGCCGTTGTGGATGCAGGAAAAACTGCGCCGCTGCGGTATCCGCTCTATCGACCCTGTGGTTGACATCACTAACTACGTGATGCTGGAGCAGGGGCAGCCAATGCATGCATTTGACCTGGCACAAATCGACGGTGGCATCGTGGTGCGTCTGGCAGAGCAGGGCGAGAAACTGACGCTTCTGGATGGCAACGAAGCGGAACTTAACGAAGACACACTGGTTATCGCAGACAATTCGAAAGCGCTGGCGCTGGCCGGTATCTTCGGAGGCGAGCACTCAGGTGTGAGTGCAGAAACCAAAGACGTGATGCTGGAGTGTGCGTTCTTCGCACCGGATCATATCCGTGGTCGCGCTCGCAGCTACGGCCTGCACACCGATTCATCCATGCGTTTTGAACGTGGTGTGGACTACGCACTGCAACACGCGGCGATGGAACGTGCGACTCAACTGCTGGTTGACATCTGTGGTGGCGACGTAGCGCCAGTGGTGGCGGCTGAATCGGCGGCGGATCTACCAACACCAAACACTGTGACTCTGCGTCGCAGCAAACTGGATAACCTGTTGGGGCATCACATTGCTGATGCGGACGTGGTTGAAATCCTGCAGCGTCTCGGCCTGAGTGTTGAAAGTCACGCTGAAGGCTGGACGGCAACGGCACCAACCTGGCGTTTTGATATTGCTATCGAGCAGGATCTGGTGGAAGAAGTTGGCCGTATCTACGGTTACGACAACATTCCAAACCAGGCTCCGGCTGCGGCTCTGAACATGAACCTGCACAAAGAAGCGAATCTGCCACTGAAACGTGTGCGTGATCTGCTGGTTGACCGTGGTTACCATGAAGCGATCACTTACAGCTTCGTGGAGCCAGAGCAGCAAAAACTGATCGTGCCGGATGTTGAGCCGCTGGTTTTGCCTAACCCGATTTCAGCCGATATGTCTGCGATGCGTTTGAGCCTGCTGCAAGGTCTGTTGAACACTGTGGTTCACAACCAGAAACGTCAGCAGCCACGTGTCCGTCTGTTCGAACAAGGTCTGCGTTTTATCCCGGATCGAGCGGCAGAAAATGGTATGCGCCAGGAGCCGATGCTGGCAGGTGTTATCTCTGGTACCCGCAGCGAAGAGCACTGGAATATTGATACCGCCACGGTTGATTTCTTTGACCTGAAAGGCGATGTGGAAGCGATTCTGGAACTGACCGCGAATGGCAAAGCGTACAGCTTCACTGCCGCTAAGCATCCGGCACTGCATCCTGGTCAGTCAGCGGCTATCGTGGTTGACGGCAAAGAAGTGGGTATCCTGGGTACTGTTCACCCTGAACTGGAGCGTAAGTTTGGCCTGAATGGTCGCACCATCGTATTCGAAATTGAATGGTCTGCAATCAACAGCAAAGTGATCCCAGAAGCGGTGGCACTGTCTAAGTTCCCGTCTAACCGTCGCGATATCGCTGTGGTTGTTGATGAGAACGTAGCATCCGGTGAAATCGTTAATGCCTGCCTGGCTCAGGGCGGTGAATTCCTCAAAGATGCCAAACTGTTTGACGTTTACGTCGGTAAAGGTGTCGAGGAAGGTAAGAAGAGCCTGGCTATCGCGCTGACGCTGCAATCCGGCGAGCGTACGCTGGAAGATGCGGACATCGCAGGCGCTGTTGACTCGATTGTTGCTCATGTGTCTGAGACATTTGGTGCGGCTCTGCGCGACTAATCTGGTGTAATGAGTGGAAAGAGCAGGCCTTTCGGTCTGCTCTTTTTTTATTCGCGATTTGTCAATTATCGGCTATTTTGCTGCATTTGGTGGAAATAGCGTGAGCAAGCACCTGATTTTACGATCAATTTGAAAAAATTTTTGGCGGAACAAAAAAAATTTCCTACTCTCTAACTAGAGAGAACCTCTGAAGATTTTGGTATACTCATGATAACTGACTAAAATATCAGTGATTTTTTACTCAATTTGATGTCACGTGTTGCTTTTTCACCTGTATATCGCCCTTTTGTAACTGATTGAATTGTAATAGAAGGATAAAAAAGTTGGCGAAAATCATACGGTTGGCATACACTTTCCAGAGAAAGCCGATAGGTTATTGATTGGCTGAGTAAAAGTTGCTTTGGTGTTGCCACTGGGCAGCAAGGTTTAACATAGCTTTGAGGGAAGTTTTATGGCGCTCACAAAAGCCGATTTGGCTGAAAACCTGTTTGAAAAACTTGGGTTTAGTAAACGGGATGCCAAGGAAACGGTGGAGGTGTTTTTTGAAGAGATTCGCAAAGCACTAGAAAGTGGCGAACAGGTAAAGCTCTCCGGGTTTGGTAATTTCGATCTGCGAGACAAGAATGAACGTCCGGGACGAAATCCTAAGACCGGTGAGGATATTCCGATCACCGCTCGACGTGTCGTAACGTTCCGCCCAGGGCAAAAACTAAAAGCCCGAGTCGAGAATATAGAACCGTCCGAATAAGACCGCGCATTAGACCACGCATCGCTGCGTGGTCTTTTCATTTTTCCTGCCGGGTCAAGCAGCGCAGCGTGCTGTTTATGCCGCCTGAATCCGGGTTGTGATATACGGCTGCCATGCGTTCTGGTACAGATCGCGCGAGTGCTGTCGTATGTGATGAATTTTGGCCTGCTCCCAGTCATTAAGACCACGTTTTTCCTGTCCTGCTCTGCGTTCAATCGCCTGAATCTCTTCATACAATTGATGCTCTGGGCCGCTTTTGACATCAGCGATGGCTTTCAGATGCAACTGGACTTCCGCTATTAGTTTGCTGCCGGGTAGTTGAATCAGAACCATGAGGTCACGATAGCCGGAAGGTGCCGGATTTTTAAAACGGTTTTTGACTTTGACTATGGTGGCTTCGCGGCTGAGTACTTCATAAGCTTCGACCAGGCTTGGTACGTCGTCGGCGATTAATGTGGCGCGCGCAAGGTCGGTAATGCGCTGTGCGTTGCCATCAAATTCGAGTTCAACTTTTTTTGCGGCACGCGGGTAAGACTTTACTCCGGCAAAGTAGGCTTGGGTAGAGGTTAGCATAGCGGTGCTTTGACACAGAGTTTCTAATTCGGTTTGCGCCTGTGCTGCATGGCTGTATAGGGTATCTAAATCCTGATAAGGCTGCAGCACGTTACGTTCGCTGGTATGGATGGCGTATAGCCCACTCAGGCTATGTTTAAAAAATCGGGCACTGACCTGATCTCGGGACTCTTCACGTGTCTCTTCCGCTGACACGTCATACGGCAGAGTCGCGGCGAATGCCGGCGCACGGCTCAGTACCAAAAGCATTAAAGCAGTCGTTCGTAGCAGTAGGCTCATTCCCTCTCCTTAACTTACGCTGTTAGGTCAAACGTGGCATTTAAAAGGCCCTAACACGAGATAAACGGCTGCTGCTCTTCTATGAGGTGTGGGTGAGAGCGCTAAAATTCAATTCTACGCTGCGTCGTCTTGTAGACACTGTGGTCAAGATCACACCACAATCCTCGTTAATTCAGACGATTATTAGCATAAACAGTTCCGTGTAAGCATGTAACCAAGTGTGTCTTTCACAAAATGCTGACCGGAATTTGAAAAGCGGCTACCGAATCGTGCCGGAATTGGGTACTCTAGCGGGCTCGGAAATCTTCACGGAGCGGGTATGAAAGATCCAGAATTCTGGCACCAGAAATGGGCCGCAAATAAAATTGGTTTCCATCAGATGGATGTCAATACGCTGCTGACCGACTACTGGCATGCGACACAACCCAAGCGCGAAGATCGCGTATTGGTGCCTTTATGTGGCAAAAGCGAAGATTTGGTGTGGTTAGCTCAAAAACATGATGATGTTCAGGGTGTTGAACTGAGCCCGATCGCGGTACGCGCGTTTTTTGCAGAACACTTCTATACTCCATTGGTGACTCAGGTAAACAGTCAGCACGAACTGTATCAGTTTGATGAACTGTCGGTTTACACCGGAGACTTTTTTACAGCGCCGCTGGAGTCGGTTGACCTGATTTATGACCGAGCGGCTTTGGTGGCGTTGTCCGAAGAGATGCGTACAGACTACGCGCAGCGCTTAAAGCAATTACTGCGTCCCGGTGGGCGTATTTTACTGGTTAGCCTGGATTATGATCAAAACGAAATTAGTGGTCCTCCCTTTAGTGTGCCGCAACACGAGGTTGAAGCTTTGTTTGGTGAGTTTAAAGTCACCCGTTTGCATCGTGATGACAGTGAAGCCCAGCAACCTAAGCGCGGCGAAAAGGCATTGACTCGTTTTGCCGAGGAAGTGTGGCTGATCGAGTCGTAACAGAGCGCGCGATTACCTGATGATTGAATTGTCAAAATAGAGATTGCAAAGGGGGCGCTATACGCTAAAATACGCCTCCTTTTTTCGCTAGGTGGCCTCCTTTTTGCGAGGTGGAAAAAAATAAACAACGCAAAGAACGTTGTGGCTATTCCTTAAACCGCGGTCGCTTGCCGCAAGAACAGAGGTCCTAGTATGTTTCTTTTTGGTAGCCGTAAACAAAATCCCCAATTGTCACCAGAGCAAGTGAGTGAGATGAGCTCGGCTTCGCACATCCTCAATGCTGTTAAACAGAGCGTACCTTATATCGAATTCACTACCGAGGGACGGATCCTGGCGGCGAACGATGCGTTTCTGCAGGCTGTTGGTTATACAGCGCAGGAAATAGAAGGTCAGCATCACCGTATTTTTTGTGATTCTAAACTGGCTGGTAGTCCGGAGTATCAACTTTTTTGGCGTGAACTGGCGCAAGGACAGCCACAACACGGTACGTTCCGACGTATAACCAAAACCGGCAGTGATATTTGGATTGAAGCAACCTATATCCCGGTGCAAGACTACAGTGGCAAGACAGTGAAAGTGGTTAAAGTCGCCAGTGATGTGACGAAAGAAACATTACAGCTCAAGCGTCAGGATGCTATTTTCTATGCGTTGAAAAAGTCGCTGGCGTTTATTGAGTTTACGCCTGATGGCCATATTCTCAACGCGAATAAAAACTTCTGCCGCACCGTCGGTTATAGCCTGGAAGAGATTCAGGGTAAACATCACCGTATGTTCTGCACCGATGAGTTTTTGAAAAAGCAGAGTGATTTCTGGCCGTCGCTGGCGCGCGGTGATTTTAAGTCCGGCCTGTTTGAGCGCCTCAACCGCCAGGGAGACATTATCTGGCTGGAAGCGACCTACAACCCGATTGTTGATCATAATGGTAATGTGGTTCGAGTGGTGAAGTTTGCCAGTGAGATCACGGAGCGGGTGCTGCATATGCAATCCATCCAGCGTGCATCCAGACTGGCGCAGCAAACGTCACTGGATACGCTCGGTATGGCTAACGATGGTGCCAATACCCTGGATGCGGTGACCGAGATCGCAAACAACATTGATCGCTCGGTAGAGAAAGCCTCGACCTTGATGGAACAGCTGACAGAACAGTCGCAACAGATCGCGAAGATTGTTACCACGATTTCTAACATTGCCGATCAAACCAATTTGCTGGCGCTGAATGCTGCGATTGAAGCGGCCAGAGCGGGGGAGTACGGGCGCGGCTTTGCCGTTGTGGCGGATGAAGTGCGTAAGCTAGCCTCAAACACCTCGAATGCGACCGATGAGATTAGCAATATAGTGCAGCGTAACAGTGAGTTGACTAAGATCTCCGGTCAGACGATGGATGACATTCAACGTAAAGTGATTGAGTGTAACCAGCAGTTGCAGGCCACTCAGGCTTTGATCGAACAAATTCGTGGTGGCGCTAATAATGTTGCTGAAACGGTCGGACAGTTGGTTAACGATTAAAGTCGGCGATTGTCCGGCTGGTCGCTTGTCTGGCAGGTAAACAATAGGTATGAATAAGCGCGCTCTTGGGCGCGCCTATTGTTTGTAGCCAACCTGAACGATTCCTTCAGGGCTATTTTTAAAAGCCCTTGGGAATGTCTTTGGTGTTTGACGTTGTTATTTTTATTCAGCGAATACGGATACTGTCCCGTTAGTATTCAATTTTTACCTGTTTAGCACATTCAATCGCACGATCAGTCGCCTGAGTGGTATCTTTACCACGTGTCAGCGCGACACCCAGACGGCGGCGACCGTTGATTTCCGGTTTACCAAACAAACGCAGTTGAGACTGAGTAACGCTGAGCGCATCCTGCAGACCCGAGAAGCGGATATCGCCAGACTGACCCTGACCCAGAATAGCCGCTGAAGCGGACGGGCCGTATTGGGTAATCTGACCAATTGGCAGGCCGGTGAAAGCACGGACGTGCAGGGCAAACTCGGACACATCCTGAGAAATCAGGGTCACCATGCCGGTGTCATGCGGACGAGGTGACACTTCGTTAAAGATAACCTGGTCACCTTTGACAAACAGTTCCACACCGAACAAACCGTAGCCACCTAGCGCGTTAACGATCTGTTCTGCAACGTATTCTGCCGCTTTAAGCGCATTTTCAGACATGGCTTGTGGCTGCCATGACTCACGATAGTCGCCATCTTCCTGGCGGTGACCGATTGGTGCACAGAAATGCACGCCATCCACTGCGCGCACGGTCAGCAGGGTAATTTCGTAGTCAAAGTCGATAAAGCCTTCGACGATTACGCGTCCGGCACCGCTGCGGCCACCTTCCTGGGCGTATTGCCAGGCTTTATCGATATCTTGTGCAGTTTTGATCACACTCTGGCCTTTGCCTGATGAGCTCATAACTGGCTTACACACGCATGGAATACCCACGAATTCAACAGCAGCAATAAAGTCCTCATAGCTGTCAGCGAAGCGGTAAGGAGACGTTGGCAGCGACAGATCTTCAGAAGCCAAGCGACGGATACCTTCACGATTCATGGTCAGGCGAGTGGCATTTGCGGTCGGCACCACATTCAGGCCCTGAGCTTCAAGTTCTACCAGTTTGCTGGTCGCAATGGCTTCGATTTCCGGAACCACATAGTGAGGTTGTTCCAGTTCGATCACTTTCTGCAGTGCGTCAGCATCAAGCATGTCAAACACATGACTGCGGTGAGCGATTTGCATAGCCGGTGCGTTGGCGTAGCGATCGCAGGCGATCACTTCCAGCCCTAAGCGCTGACATTCAATCGCTACTTCTTTGCCCAGCTCACCAGAGCCCAGTAACAGTACGCGCGTTGCGCTTTCTCGAGTTGCAGTCCCGAACATACAGAAAGAATCCTTATAAAAATGCTTATGACTTTAGCGAAAACAGCGTAATGATACTGGATCCAAATAAAAAAGCAAACGTTTGCGCAAGAGTGGTATGCTGTAATCTTATCGCATGACGAAACGCTCAGAATAGAAACAATGCTTAGCTAATCCCATGTTTACCAGTTGGTTTTTGAGACTGCGACCAAATCCGACCGGACCACAGAAGCTGACACTGGAGCGGGCCAGGTCGAGTTGCCGGGCAACTCTCTCTGCGCACAGGTATTGATTCTGACTTGCCGTGTAAACATGCAGGGTTACCTTTGGTAAAACTTGTACCAATTTACCCAGCAACTGGACAAAGTAGCGCTGATTTTCATTTTCACGGCAGTAAAACAGTTCGATGTGACGCGCTGATGACGAAGGTGTTATCCGCAGTGCCTGTAACCAGGCGAGAAACGGGACAATGCCGATACCCGCACCAATCCAGACTTGCTGCTCATGCCGGGGATCTGAAAGCGTCCGTAGCCTCCCTCGACTCTGACCGTTTGATTCACTGACACTTGCTCAAACAGTTGATGGGTATAGTCGCCTAAGTTTTTGATTAAAAATCAGATGTCATGTGCATAACTATTAATAATCGATAATGCAAGCGAGAGTGATTATTTTTAACTCGCCAAAGAAAACGCGAAAATTAATAACAGTGGCAGAGTGAGCACACAGAAAAAATTACCAAATAACACCATAGAGGCAACGTGTTCCGGTTCTATATGAAAACGCTCAGCAAAGAGATAGTTCATTACCGCGGGAGGCAACATGGTGAAGAGCACCATCATCTGCAACTGCATTTGAGGTAAGGGGACCCAATAGTAGATACAGGCAAACGCAATCGCGCCGGTAACCAGTGACTGCAGGGTTGCAATGACGCCGACTTTTAATCCGGACAAGCGCAGATTCGTCATTTGCGAACCCAGCGACAGCAGCATCACGGGCACCGCAGCCTGGCCAAGCAGTGCTGTTGCTTCATGCAGCGGTGACCAAACCTGGCTGCCAGTAAGATTCAAAGCCATTGCGGTGGCTGCGGCAATAAATACCGGTGCGGTCAGGATCTGGCGCAGCGAACCGCCTTTGCTGAGCAGAGCCAGCCCCAGACTGATGTGCAGGCACGCGGAAACCACAAACAGCAGCACAGCCGAAGAGAGTGCGGCATCACCGAAGGTATATGTAAAGAGTGGAATAGCCAGATTCCCGCTATTACGAAACATATGCAGCGGCGCCCAGGCTTTAAAATTCCAGCCACCCAGACGGCAAATCGGCACCATTAGCAGACCCGGTACCAGTACCGCAATAAGAGAAGCATAAATTAAGGGCAACTGCCCGTCACTGAGCGGCATGGTCGAGAGCGATGAGAACACCAGGGCCGGCAGACAGGCATCCATGTTAATGCGGTTGATGGGGCGAAAGTCGGGTTTGAGCCAATAGCCGATGGCAAACCCGACCGCAACCAGGGCCATAACAGGAAAGAGAATACTAACAACCTGCGCAAACATAGAAATCCTTTTCTTCAGTGCTGACGATAGCGCCATGTGTGATGACGATGTTTAAAACTATCAGGCTTTTAGGTTCAGGTCGTCGTGCTGGATAACAATCCTGAATGTTAGATGAGTGAGATGAAATTCTGGGTTATTACTTATACAAGCCGATGGTACAGAGCAGACCCTGCAGACGTTCGGCTCACAGCAGCCGAGAGAGAAGTGAGCGGCTCAGGTTAAGCCAAGTAAAACAGAAAAAGCCAGACTTCAAGTCTGGCTTTTTGCTAGCGGCGATGTCGTCCTGAAATGTGTTTATCCATTGAAGACGAGTTATGGCTTCAGTCCAGTGACAGATAGGTCATTGGGATATCAGGATGGATGACTTCCAGCGTTGACTGGGTTGCGGCCAGATGGCTGATGCGACCTGAGTTCATTTCAACCAGGGCTGCAGCCTGGATCTGCTCAAACTCTTCGCCGGCCATGCGAACCTGAATCAGAGCAACCTGGAGTGGTGGCAGGCTGGGGTTGAATGCCGCATTCTCTGCATATGAACCCAGATAAACATGCCCGTTTTGAGTTTGCAGTGCTACACCACTCAGGTTGTTGGTGTAAGGCGCGTGGCTGCTATTCAGTGCACGGAGAGCGTGTTGCAGTAACGCATCATCTTCGTCGCTGACTTTGCCATGGTCAACTTTGGCCATCAGAGCGGACTTAATGCCAAGATCTGAAGGGCCGAACGATTCAGGCAGATAGTATTGCAGTGACTTTTCTTCGCGTTCCGGTAACTGAATTGTCAGTGTTTGCGACGTGTTGAGCTCATTCATAAACTGACGGCAGTGGCCGCAGGGACTGTAGTTGACGGTGACATCAGCCAATCCTTCTTCGCCTTTCATCCAGGCATGGCTGATGGCTGCTTGTTCTGCATGAATGGTCTGGTTCAGTTGTGCGCCTGAAAACTCCATGTTACCGCCGAAATAGAGGCGACCGGACAGACCGCGCACGATCGCACCGACATAAAATTCCGAAATTGGCACGTAGGCGTATGCAGCTGCTAGTGGCAGTAAGGCGACACGCAGTTCGGCATCGCTCATTTCCGCGATGGTAAGTAACTGGTCAAATTGATCGGAAGACAAAGTCGCGTCAAAGTCATCAGCCAGCACAATCGGAGCCAGATATTCTCTGACGGGTTGTGGCATGCCTGCCAGCGCCTGTTCAATACGGCTTTTCATACTCAATCCTTATTGGTGTATTGAAGTGTATTTTAGGCAACTGACACTAAATGGATGTGATCAATATCACTTAAATAAATGTAACGTATTTTAATATTTCATAATTAGAGTGATGTCACACATGGTATCGATTGCAGCGAGGCATAACAGCCTAGCTCGGCCTCTGTGAGAGAAAGCCGAGCGAGTGAAGAGAGTATGAGTAGTGGCCAGAGAATAACGTTAGAGGTTGGACAGCCAGAGAGCCAGGCTGAAAACGGTCGGCGCCAGAATCGAAGTGATGACACCACAGACCACTAGTGCCAAAGAACTGAATGCTGCATCACGGGGATCTTTCTCCGCACAGGTCGCAGTCCCGAGCGCGTGCGAAACCGTGCCCATGGTCAGCCCTTTGGCGATAGGATGGGAAATATTGAGCAGGTTGTAGATTGGATAGGCCATGATGGCACCAAACAAACCAACCAGCAGGACCATGATAGCGGCAACCGACGGCTCACCACCGAGATTGCTGGCCACTTCCATTGCAATGGGAGTTGTCACCGATTTGGCCATTAAGGCGGCAATTAAAGTGATGTCAGCGTGCATATAAACTGCGATCAAGCTGGCGCTGAGCATCGACATCACGCTGCCTATCCCGCAGGCCAGTGTAATGATACGCCAGTTGGCACGGATTTGTGGCAGCTGCTCGTAAAGCGGAAATGCCAGTGCGACCACCGCAGGTTGCAACAGGTAGCTGATCCAACGGTTATCAGCATAGTAAGTATCAAAGGGGACTTTTAACGTCAGTAACAGTGGGATAAGTATGGCAATACAGACTAAAAGCGGATTCACAAAAGGAGAACGCGCTTTCTTTGCGACCCAGCGGGCAAAGAAGAAAACCAGTATCGTAACGATTAACCACATGATTTTTTACCTTTTTTTAGTAGTCGATCGAGGATGAATCCCAGTGTGACTATGACCAGCGTTGTGCCGCCGATGGCGCTGGCAAGAATGATCCAGATATTGGCGGCCAGCATATCAAGGTGAACCATTAAGCCGACGCTGACCGGTACAAACAACAGAACCATATAGCGAATAAAGATGTTGGCTCCCGGCTTAACCCAGGCGACTGGTACCAGGCCGCTGGCCAGCAGGCCGAATAAAATCAGCATGCCGATAATGCTGCCCGGAATAGAGACTTCCAGCCAGCTCTGCAGATTGGTACCTGCCAGCAGGCAGAGAAAAATCAGTAAGAATGAAACAATATATTGTGCGATGGTTTTTGCCATGAATATCAGCCGTTATCCATTTCTGACCTGATAAGTCAATTAAAAAGAGGGTGAATCAACTAAACGTTTTATGGATCAACTAAACGTTTTGTGAATCAACTAACAAGTTTGTGGAACAATTAAAGACCGGCCTGTTAACTTAAAAGAAATCAGGGGCCTTGGCCCCTTCAATACAAGCACTTTGTACCCTGCGTCTAACTGGCTAGTTTTTCTACATATTGATAGACAGATTTTAATATGGCTATTTTTTTGCTGTCACTCTCATGTTCGTGAACTAAGTTTTCCAGGTTCAGCATATAGTCGGGCAGATGAGTTTCAAAGTACTCCCGGCAATGTGCGTTCCAGCGACGCTGTTCGCTTTCGTTTAGTGTCCATGGGTAGTGGCGGGCACGGTAACGGAACAGCAAAGGTTCAATTCTCGGGTCACTGAATGTGATGCCCAGCTCTCCCAGAAACTCAGGGTTCGTTGAGCGGATGATATCCATCGACGCTTTGTCGGTGGGTGAGAAGAAACCATTGTAAAGCTGGGTATCCACATCGTGATTGTTATCGAATTCGCGCTCAATATTAAACAGGCCAATCAGTTTTTCCCTGATTTCCGGATGCTGACGAATCAGTGCCAGATTAGCCAGACACTGCTGACGATCAATCCCAATCTGATCGGCATTTTCTGCCGTCAGGGTTTTGGCCGGCGCCAGAATCGGACATTTATTCAGATGAATCAATTTGACCGGTACCGGCAGTTCATCCGGGCCCAGTTCATCGTGTCGTGTATACATACGGGCGTGCAGAGCATCGACATCTAAGTCGAGCAGTGGCTGTGGATCTTTGGCCAGATCAACAACGATGGCGGCGTTCTGGTTAGTCGGATGCCAGGCAACGGGGACGACCCAACTGGTATACTGGCACTCACGTCCCAGCATGCCGGAAACATGCATCAGCGGCGTCATATTAACGATGTCGATCAGTTCATTCAGCTTGCGCTTGGTTCGCATCGAGTAGAAATAATCAAACAGTTTGGGTTGGGCGGCTTTCACTTTCTTAGCCAGCTCGATAGTCGCGATAACGTCTGCCATTGCATCGTGGGCGTTCTCATGCTCGATACCGTTGGCTTTGGATAAGTGCTCAAGCTTAAAGCTGGTGAAACCGTCTTCATTCTCCGGCCATTCTATACCCTGAGGACGAAGAGCATGACAGGCTCGCATTACATCCAGCAGATCCCAGCGTGAATTACCGTTTTGCCAGCTCCAGGCATAAGGGTCAAAGAAGTTGCGGTAGCAGGTGTAACGGGTTACCTCGTCATCAAAACGAATGCTGTTATAGCCCAGACTGGTCGTGTTGGGGGTCGACAGTTCCTGATGGATACGGGCAATAAATTCAGGTTCAGGCAGGCCTTGTGACATTGCTTTCTGTGGAGTGATGCCCGTGATCAGCGCCGCTTCCGGACCAGGCAGGTAATCACTGGGTA
Organism: Vibrio sp. ABG19; assembly: GCF_029962385.1. NCBI lineage: Bacteria > Pseudomonadati > Pseudomonadota > Gammaproteobacteria > Vibrionales > Vibrionaceae > Vibrio > Vibrio sp. ABG19. Next base: position 2,669,831 of record NZ_CP071708.1, read on the forward strand.
ACTGACAGTAAATCACCAGTGGTTCACCAATGATATTGAAATCTTTATCGGTACGTACGCCAGCAAACTGGCTTGGTCTGTCTTTCGCCGGACTGGTGCCCCAGGTTTCGTAGTCGAAAAAGAAGAATGTCGGTTGATGATCTTGCTGCTGGTGGGGTGCGGTGTCTTTCACGCCAAACCTTATATTTTCTAAGTTAATGTATTATATGTATTTTCTTGTCTAAGCTAATCAGGCATCTGTGACGAGCATCATAGATGAGCCATGATATTGTACCTGAGCAGGGGTTACAATGGTCCTATTAGCCTTTGTGACAATATTCCATGATTCCTTTCCCCTATTGGTTTGTATTACCGACAGGACGATATGCGTTTGTTGAAAAACATACTATGTCTGGTTAAAGACATAATACGCTTGGTTAAAAAGAGACATACAGTTGATGACTAATGCGTAAATTTTGCCTATTGTGAGTGAGACGTCACGACAGTCTCGGCTTCGGGGCTTCAGGACGCTGTGTTTGTCTATTCAGCAACGAATTAATGTATCGGCTGTACTCCGGATAAATAGTGGAGGCAGTCAATTAGGAGTAAGGAAATATGAGTAGAAATTTGAGGATCGGGGTTCGAACCTCAGTGGCATTTGGATTTTTGGGGCTGATCATTTTGGCTTTAGGGCTTTTCTCCGTTTCGCAGCTGTCCAAATTGAATATGATCACTGATGTCCTGACCGAGCACCGGATGCCGGCTATTGCGACCGTCAATGACATGCGTCGCGATATTATGTTAATGCAACTGCGTATTGCTCAGTTATCGGATGCCGATACTCAACAGCAGATGGATATAATTGTTCAGGATATCAATAGTATTTCTGCGAACTATGACAAGTCTGAGCAAAAAATGCAGCAGTATTCGACTTCACCGGATTCTCAGGCGATTTACCGCAACGTTGTGCAGTTAAATGATGACTTCTTAGCCACGCTGCCTCGCCTGTATGAATTATCCGTGATAGGCAATATGGAGCCTGCAACCGACTATCGAGAGGAGGTTGTGTCAATAGCGGCCATTGCCCTTAAGAATGCGATTGATGAATATAGCCGTTTTCAACGAGAAAGAGCAGAACAGGAAAACAACTCGGCAACCGAAAATTACCAAAGCTCTAAGGCTTGGATGATAGGTGGTATTGTGGCATCGCTTGTGGTTATGGTGCTGCTCGCCTTTTTCTACACCCGCAGCCTGGTTACTCCGTTACGTCGTGCCGTGACTATCGCTCAAACCATTGCGACCGGTGATTTGACCCAACGTTTTTCTGATGATCATCGCGATGAAGCGGCAGACATGATGCGTGCCTTAACCGACATGCAAAACCAGCTTAAAGAAGCGATGTCACTGATTTCAGACTCGTCACAACAACTTGCTACTACCTCTGAAGAGCTCAGCGCAGTGACCAAGCAATCGTCGTCGACTATCGAACAGCAAAGTGACCAGGTTAACCTGGCGGCAACGGCGGTGAGCGAACTGACCAGTGCTATTGATGAAGTCGCTCGTTCGGCGAACTCGGCCAGTAACAATGCAGAGGTTGTGGACAGTAAAACTCAGCAGGGTAAAGTGAAGATCGTAGAGACCATCAGTACGGTCGATACGTTGAAAAATGAGATTCAGCTGTCAGAGCAAAGTGTTATTGCGCTGGCTGACAGTATCCGACAAATTAGCTCGGTGCTGGATGTTATCCGCAATATCGCTGACCAGACCAATCTGCTGGCACTGAATGCGGCCATTGAAGCGGCGCGGGCCGGGGAAAATGGCCGTGGATTTGCTGTCGTGGCGGATGAAGTGCGCGCTCTGGCGCATCGTACCCAAACTTCCACTAAGGATATCGAGGTGATGATTGCGGAAGTGGGCGCGGAAACCGACAAAGCAGTGCAGAATATGCATAACAGTAATGAGATGGCGAGTTCAACCCTGAATGTAGCCAATGCAGCCGGTGCGGCATTCGAAGAGATCTCCTCACTGATTTCCAGCATCAATGACCAGAATGCGACGATCGCCAGTGCCGCTGAAGAGCAGTCTACGGTGGCGAGAGAAGTGGACCAGAACTTGGTGCACATCCGCGACTTGTCGATGCAGACGTCTGCCGGGGCCGACCAAACTTCAGCCTCGAGTACTGAATTAGCCAAACTGGCCGAGCACCTGAATCAGTTGGTGAAACGCTTCAAATTCTGATGACTGAACGCCACTCTCAGCGTCTCGCTTGAATCTTCAATCCGGCCAGCCAGGCCGGATTTTTTTCGTCGTCGTAAAACTCATTTTGGGGTTGGAGTGATGCTTTGTGGCAGATTTCTGAGCGACAACTGAGTGTTTATGGACAATTTTGTAGGAATGGGCAAAAGAAAAATAAAATTGGGTATGCCCAATTGAGTATCTATTATTGGATAATGGCTTTATGTCTTCGGGCATGTTACGAAAAACTCATAGATACAACGAGAGGTTGGAAATCAATGAAAACTTTAGGATATGCGGCTCACTCCGCTGATTCAGCGCTAGTACCTTATCACTTTGAGCGTCGTGATCTTCGCTCAAATGACGTTGCGATTGAAATCTTATACAGTGGTGTGTGTCACTCAGATCTGCACACTGTGAATGGCGACTGGGGTCCACAGCCTTACCCGCTGGTACCAGGTCACGAAATCGTAGGTGTGGTTACTTCTATTGGTTCTGACGTCACTAAGTATAACGTTGGTGATCGTGTTGCAGTGGGCTGTATGGTTGATAGCTGCATGGAATGTGACCAGTGTTCACATGGTGAAGAGCAGTACTGCCGTAACGGTATGACACCAACTTACGGTGCGCCGGATCGTCAAACTGGTGATATCACTCAAGGTGGTTACTCTAAGCACATCGTCGTACGTGAAGAGTTTGTTCTTTCAGTGCCAGAAAACATGGATATGTCAAAAACTGCACCTATTCTGTGTGCAGGTATTACCACGTTCTCTCCACTGCGTACCTGGAATGTCGGTGAAGGCTCTCGCGTTGCGGTAATCGGTCTGGGCGGTCTGGGTCACATGGCAGTTAAACTGGCTGTGGCAATGGGCGCTGAAGTTACGGTAATCAGCCGTACCAAGAAGAAAGAAGCAGAAGCAGTTGCTATCGGTGCGAAGAAAATCCTGGCATCGACAGACGCTGAAGAGATGAAAGCTTCTGCATCGTCATTTGATCTGATCGTTGATACTGCGCCAGTGAAGCATGACCTGAACATCTACACTCCGCTGCTGGATGTCGATGGTACTCTGGTTATTGTTGGCCAAATTGGTCTGATGGATGAGCCACTGACGATACCTCTGGTTATGGGCCGCCGCCGCGTTGCAGGTTCATTGATCGGTGGTATTAAAGAAACTCAGGAAGTTCTGGATTTCTGTGCTAAGCACGACGTGTACCCAGAGTGTGAAATGATCAACATCGATCAAATCAACACTGCATTTGAACGTCTGGCACAAGGTGACCTTGCTCACCGTTTCGTTATCGATATGGCGTCTCTGAGCGCTGAATAATCGGGAATGATGAAAGGGTGCATTGCACTCAGATTCAAACAGTTTGAAGGAAGCCGAAAGGCTTCCTTTTTTGTACCTGTGATTTCGCATGCTTCTGCTTTTTATGACACCGCTACCACACGGCATGGCAGCGTGACTAGACGGTCCACAATAATAAAAAGCCGACGGCTGAGCGTCGGCTTTGAATTGCGGGACAGGATGTTTAGGCCAACGCCTGTTCACCTTGGCTCTGTTTGTCAGCGGTTTGGTTCAGCACGCGGCTGGTAATGGTACCCGCTGTCATCGCGCCCGAAACGTTAAGTGCAGTACGGGCCATATCAATTAACGGTTCAATTGAAATCAGCAGGGCTGCGATAGTGACAGGCAAGCCCATTGCTGGCAGTACGATCAGTGCTGCGAAGGTGGCACCGCCGCCGACACCGGCGATCCCAAACGAACTGATGGTGATAATCGCAACCAGTGACAGAATGAACTGAATATCAAGCGGGTTGATGCCCATTGTCGGAGCCACCATCACAGCCAGCATGGCAGGATAGATACCCGCACAGCCGTTCTGACCAATCGTGGCACCAAATGACGCAGACAGGTTGGCAATTGCCGGAGACACATTCAGTTTGGTGATCTGCGCTTCCACGTTAAGAGGAATGGTGGCGGCTGAGCTGCGTGATGTAAAAGCGAAAGTCAGTACTGGCCAGATGTTCTTGAAGTAGGTTTTCGGATTGACACCGACAAACGAGACCAGAATGCCGTGCACCACAAACATCAGGGCGATAGCAATGTAAGAGGCAACGATAAAGCCCAGTAGGTTGAGGATGTCACCTGCACTTGAGGTAGCGACAACTTTCGCCATCAGAGCGGCAATGCCGTAAGGCGTCAGTGCCATGATCATTTTAACCAGACGCATCACAATCGATTGAATTGCTTCAACGAAAGTACGGATAGGCGTTTCCAGCTGTTCTTTTTCGATGATCACTTTACGGGCTGCAATGCCGACCAGCACCCCAAAAATTACCACGGCAATGATCGAAGTTGAGCGGGCGCCAGTGAGATCGGCAAACGGGTTGGTCGGAATAAAGCTCAACAGCATCTGCGGAATAGTTAAATCAGCCACAGTAGAAGCGCGGCTTTCCAGTACAGCGATACGTGCGGTTTCGCGCGCACCTTCAGTCAGTCCGGCAGCGGTCAGGCCAAAAGCCTGAGCCACAAAGATACCGATCAGTGCTGAGATCGCTGTTGTGATCAGCAGAACAAAAATAGTCAGACCGGAGATTTTTCCCAGTGAACCGTTCTTATCCAGTTTAACCACGGCTGAAATCATGGAAACCAGCACCAGTGGCATGATTACCATCTTAAGCAGGCCAACGTAGCCGTTACCAACGATAGCAACCCATGACAGAGTATCGCTGATGACAGGGCTGCCTTCTCCGAAGATAAGTTGCAGGGCAAGGCCAAAAACGCTGCCCAGTACCAGGCCCATTAAAACCATACGAGACAGGGTGTGTGACTTTTTCTGTTGTCCGAATAGGAAGAACAGAATGCCGACAAATACCGCAATCGCTGCGATAGAGGCAAATGACATGGTCAAAATCCTTAAATTGGGGTTATATCCACGAGCCAGACCAGGCTGGAACTCGTCGATGCAATTAAGACGAATTGCATTGGATATACAAGAGAGTCAGTGATTCAGGGCGCACTCTAGCGAGGATGATTTCAAATAGAAAAGATAAAAACCGAATTATTTATAATTAAAAGTTATATTACTGGTGTTTTATTTGGGTGTTGTCGGTAAATTCTGGTTAATTTGCCTATTTTCTATTCACTGGTAATAAAGTGAGTGTCTACTGGGCTTGGCGGACGTGTTGACGGGCAGTAACCAAAGCTCACCCAGAAAGAATGAGCAGTCCGAAAAGGAATACGTGCTTATAACGATTTATCGGTCTTGGTTAGCACCCGGCGCATGGCTTGTGAATTTAAGCACGTAACAGGTGCGTGCTGGTCATTCAATAATCCGTCTATCATCACGGCAGCGACATCTTTCGCTGAGATCGGAATAAAATTTTTTAACTCGCCTAACATCAGGTATCGGCCAAACGTCATGAAGCGCTGCAACCATAGCTCACTGGACCGAATTTCTTTCCGCTTTCCGAGTAAGGGGCCGGGGCGTACAAAGATAACCTGTTCAAACCCCATTTGACTGATGGTCTGTTCAGCTCTCCCTTTGCACCGCAGATAATGCGACATTGAGTCGGGACGGGCCCCATAACTGGATACCACCGCTAAACGGGTGACTCCTGCCTCTTTCATTCGTTGGGCGACCTGACACACCAAGGTATAGTCCACCAACTCCAGCGCAGACTTTGAACCGGCTTGTTTAAGGGTGGTGCCTAAAGCGATGATGCCAAGTTGTATTGTTATGGCCGCTTTTACCCCGTCTTTGGTGTCAAGCACTGGCGAAATCACTTCGCTCAGTTTGTCATGCTGAACCTTGAGAGGAAAGCGGGTAAGGGCGATGACCTGATCGATCGCCGCATGCCGCAGTAACTGGTCCAGAGTATGTGAGCCGACCAATCCGCTGGCTCCGGCAATCATAACGCAATGAGTAGGTTTAGCTGATGAAACCATAGGTGGTGAAGGTACCTTTTTGTCTGAGTGATGATGATTCATTGCTGTCGCTGTAGGGTGAGCCGGCGTGACTGACACAGTTAGTGAGTTAACAGTCGGTTGGTGAGTGTATGGATGTTTAACAGACACACGATAATGGCGGTCTTAAAGAGCATCACAGTTATGTTAAACCCAGAGGGACCTGATGGCTTTTCTTATGGTCAGAAGGCTTTGCGGGTTGTTTTTGTGAACGTTGATTAGCAAACATAACATCTCCTTGATAGGATGGTTTGTCATTAATTAGTGTAGACCATATTTCTATCAACCACTTATTAAGTTTATGAGCAACTTTTTACATATCCGATGGTGAATGTTTGATCGATTTTGTGATTTAAATAGGCTGGCGAGTGGGTTTCGTTTGTTATCGGTAAACGATTACGGTTAGACTGCCTAAAAGACTTCATCTTAATGTGTTTACCCAATTTACGGATAAATTGTATGTATATTGATTTAAGTCAGTGGGACCCGGCTAACATTTATCATTTAATGACACAGACCGTCGTCCCTCGTCCCATCGCATGGGTATTAACCGAATCTCAGGAAGATAATTTCAATCTGGCGCCTTTTTCTTATTTTACTCCGGTGTCGAGTAATCCGCCTCTGTTGATGATTTCGATTGGTAAAAAGCCCAATGGAGATATCAAGGACACTGCGGTCAACGTGAAAAAAACACGTAAGTTGGTGATCCATATTGCTAATGGCTCATTAGCTAAGAGCGTTACCCGCACTGCGGCAACGCTTGAGCATGGCGAGTCAGAAGTGACCGCTAACGATATTGAACTGGAAGAATTTGAAGGATTTTCGCTGCCAAGAGTCAGTAATTGTCCGGTGGCCTTTGGTTGCTCATTGTACGAGATTCAGGAAATCGGCGCGACGCCGCAAACTCTGCTGATCGCTAAGGTAGAAAAAGTCTATCTGGCCAGCTACATCGCAGAGCAACATGGCGAAGGGCTGAAGGTCGATGCACGTAAACTCAACCCGCTGTCCCGTTTGGGCGGTGGTGAATATGCCACATTAGATAAAGTATTCAGTTTTCAACGACCGAAATAATCAGGAACACACATGTTAGATCTCTCTTTTCGCGATGCGATTATGCAGCGAATTGATCAAAAAACTAAGCCGCTTGGCGCGCTTGGCCAATTAGAAACTGTTGCCGCGCAGCTTGCCTTGATTCAGAGTCAGGGACGCAGTGAAGCGACAACTCAGATTGAGATTCACCAACCGACAGTGTTGGTATTTGCCGGTGACCACGGTATTGCCGATGAAGGGGTCAGCATTGCACCGAGTGCTGTCACTCAACAAATGGTGCTGAACTTTCTGGCTGGCGGAGCGGCCGTTAACTGTTTCTGTCGTGCTAACCAGGTCGCCATGAAGGTGATTGATTGTGGCATTTTAATGCCAGTGGAATCGGACCATCAGGATTTTGTGATGCAGCGTCTGGGCGAGCGTACCGCTAACTTGGCGCAGCAGCCGGCAATGACGGCAGATCAAGTTGAGCAAGGGCTGGAGTATGGCCGTCGGATTACCCGACAGGTAATTGAATCCGGATCTAACCTGGTGATGTTTGGTGAAATGGGTATCGCGAATACCAGCAGCGCAGCGGCATTATTGGCGGCATTGAGTGCTTTACCGGTTGAACAGTGTGTTGGTTTAGGCACCGGTATTTCCGCACAGCAGTACCAGAAAAAGTGTCAGTTGGTTGCCCAGGGCGTCAGCCGTTGTGAGCGTGCGGATCCAAAAGCCGCACTGGCACAAGTGGGTGGCTTTGAGATAGTGCAGATGGTGGGCGCTTTTCTGGGGGCTTGTGAACAACGCACACCGGTTCTGGTTGATGGCTTTATTGTCACTGTTGCCGCTTATATTGCGACTCTGCTCCAACCTGAATGCCGCGATTATATGCTGTTTGCCCATCGTTCCCATGAGTCAGGCCACAAAGCGGTGCTGGAACTTCTGCAAGCGCAACCTTTACTTGACCTGGACCTGCGTCTGGGCGAGGGCACCGGCGCTGTGCTGGCGGTTCCTCTGCTGCGCGCCGCAGCTGAATTTTACAACTCAATGGCCAGCTTTGCTGAGGCAGGAGTAACCGTGTAATGCTGCGCGGCATGACTTATCAATGCCAGCTGTTTCTGCTGGCATTAAGCTTCTTTTCCCGTCTGCCAGTACCCCGAAATTTACCTTACAGCAGTGAGCGAATGAATCAGGCCGGGCGCTATTTCGCTCTGGTCGGTTTGCTGCTGGGGGCAATTTGTGCCGCGGTGTATGGCTTACTAAGCCAGTTTCTGCCTGCTAATATCGCGATATTACTGACCATGGCAGCCAGCTTACTGCTGACCGGCGCATTTCATGAAGATGGCCTGACCGATATGGCGGATGGTATCGGTGGTGGCATGACGCTGGAACGGCGCCTGACGATCATGAAAGACAGCCGTATCGGCACTTACGGCGCATCAGCTCTGATCATGGCGTTGCTTGGCAAGTATGTGTTGCTGACTACGCTGGCCGGGCAAATCTCGCTGGTTCCGGTGCTGCTGCTTGGCTACACCTTAAGCCGCACTGTCGCCGCGACGCTGATTTATGACATGCCTTATGTCTCCGATCCCGACAGCAGTAAATCCAAACCGTTAGCTAACCGGCAGAGCCGCCTGGAACTGGTGGTATTGTGTCTGTGTGGTCTCTTGCCGTTATTGGCATTCACTGCGGTGGTCTGGTTGTGGGCTGTGCTCATCTGTTTAGGTCTGCGCTACGCAATGAAGCACTGGTTGATGAAGCGCTTGGGCGGCTTTACCGGCGACTGTTTGGGCGGGGTTCAGCAGATCACTGAATTAGCGCTCTACATCCTTTTGATTGGGTTAGGACACAACGGCATGACCATTCTTGGAGGAGTGCTATGCGCATTTTGGTAGGGGTTGTATGAGTATTCATCTGATTCTGGGCGGTGCCCGCAGCGGTAAATCCAGCTATGCCGAGCGTCAGGCCAGGCAGCATCTGGCCAGTACTCCGGGCGGGCGTTTGCATTACGTGGCGACCGCGATTGCGTTTGATGACGAGATGCGTGAACGTATTGTCCATCACCAGCAGCAGCGTGGTGGTGACTGGCAAGAGCATGAAGCGCCGACGCAACTGGCTCAGACTCTGGCTGAGATGCAAGCCGGCGATGTGGTGCTGGTTGACTGTCTGACTCTGTGGCTTAATAACGTCATTTACAATGATGGCCAGACGATGAATGCCACGCAAATCAGGCAGCAGGTGGAACAGCTGGCTCAGTCTCTGGCGCGCACGCAAGCCACGGTACTGTTAGTTTCTAATGAGGTTGGCATGGGGGTGGTGCCGATGGGCGAGGTCTCCCGTTTGTTTGTCGACCACGCAGGCTGGATGAACCAGGCGATTGCCGCGGTCGCAGACTCCGTTGTGTTAGTCGCGGCAGGTCTGCCACTGACACTGAAGAGTTCCTCATGATTCGGGTGTCCCTGTTACGGCATGCCAAAACGCAAGGTCCGGCGGCGTTAAATGGCCGGACTGATGTTTTGGTGGCACCGGAGCGTCAGCGTGAGGTAGCCAGTCAGTTGCAAGCGTACCACTTTCAGCAGGTGATCAGCTCGCCGCTTAGCCGCTGCGCCGATTTAGCGCTGTTGTTGCAGCAGCACTCTCCGCAGTTGCCTGTCAGCCTGGAAGCTGACTTTCAGGAGATGGATTTTGGTCTGTATGACGGGCGCAGCTTTGATGATCTTGCGCCGTACTGGACGGAGCTGGAAGCGTTCTGGCGTTCACCTGCCGATAATCCTCTGCCACAGGCCGAAACATTACAGGCTTGCTATCAAAGAGTCACGGCAGCCTGGCAGCGTTGGTTGCCTTCTTTGCAGGATAACAGCCTGATTATCGCCCATGGCGGAACGATCCGGCTGTTACTGGCGCATATTCTCAAGGTGGACTGGCGTAACCCGGCCTGGTTCGCTTCACTGGCGATTGGTAATCAAACGCTGACCCGGCTGGATATCTATCCTGCTCAGCCACCAGTGGTTAGCGTGAAGTGTATTGGCAGTGAGCTCTCGGCCCCGCCGGTTAGTGGTGAGTAATTCATAGTGAATGAAAAGATAACGTGTTGAACTAATTCAATATAGAGTATCTGAAGCAGTTAGTGATAGAATTCGCGCTAACCAGCAATTCGTCACCCCGTTGTTTTTATCTGATGATTCGGTGTGGGCATTTAAAGAGTCGCTGTTTTTGACTGAACCCGGCCAACAGGTCTCCATAAGTGGGATCGTACCAACATAATTTGGCTGCACAATTCTTTAACATACCGCTGTGCAATAAAGGAGTAGCGCATGACGAAGTCTCTATTTCGCCAATCTTTTCTTTTTGACAGTTTAGATCTCGACCAGGCGGTCAGTGCAGCAGAAATGCAAACTGGCGGCGGGGTGACACTTAAGCTCCATGAGCGCGGTATTCTCGAAGTGATACCGGCCCGGCTTGACCACGAAACCCGACACATTGTGATTTCTACCGGTATCCATGGCGATGAAACCGCGCCGATGGAACTCATTGATAAGCTGGTTGAAGATATCATGAGCGGTTTCCAGCCGGTCAACGAGCGTCTATTGCTGATTATCGCGCATCCGCAAGCTACCAATCAGCACACCCGTTTTATCGAAGAGAACCTTAACCGCCTTTTCGATGACAAGCCGCGAGAAACCAGCACTGAGCTGGTGATTGCTGATCAGCTTAAAATCTTACTGCATGAGTTTTTTGCCGATACGCCGATGGAGCAGCGCTGGCACCTTGATTTGCACTGCGCGATCCGTGGTTCCAAACACTATTCGTTTGCGGTCAGCCCTCGCGCCCGCCATGCAGTGCGCAGCCGTGCCCTGATGGATTTTGTTGAAAGTGCTCATGTTGAAGCGGTGATGCTGTCCAATGCCCCTTCGGCGACATTCAGCTGGTATAGCGCTGAGACATTTGGTGCCCAGGCACTGACGCTGGAACTGGGCCAGGTGGCCCGGATCGGTGAGAACGATTTGAAGCGTCTGGTTGCTTTTGATTTGGCAACCCGTGACCTGATTTCGCGCGAACCTTCCGAGCATTTACCGAAAAAAGCAGTCATGTATCGGGTCAGTCGCACCATTGTGCGTCTGCATGACGATTTCGATTTCCGTTTCGATGATGCGGTCGAAAACTTTACTTCGTTCGTCCATGGTGAAGTGTTCGGTCATGATGGTGATAAACCTTTAATGGCGAAAAATGAAGGGGAAGCCATTGTGTTCCCCAACCGCCGGGTCGCGATTGGTCAACGTGCCGCTTTGATGGTGTGTAAAGTTGATGTTCGTTACGAAGACGATCAACTGGTATACGATTAAAGCGTAACCAGCCTGGCGCTTAATGCGGCGGTGCGTCGGTTGCAAGCAAAGTTAGTTCTTTCTATTTGAGTGGCTTAACGTTAATGTTAGGCCATTCTTATTTATCGCCCGAGTTTCATGGATTTTAGTCAGCTAATACAACATAAACAGCGCCGTTGGCAGCGCGCCGCGGTGGTCATGCTGCTCCTGTTGCTGGTGGCCAGTCTGTCCTATCTGATGGTCGGAGAACTGTTTGTCTCACCCTTCGAACCCATGAGCCCGTTGGAGCAGAAACTATTGCTGGATTTGCGTCTGCCGCGTCTGTTCGCCGCTATCGTCATTGGTGCTGCGCTGGCCGTTTCCGGCGCGACTTTGCAGGTGCTGCTCGGCAATGTACTGGCCGAACCGGGCGTGATTGGCATTTCCGGCGGCGCCAGCGTGGCTATGGTTGTGGTGCTGTTCTTCTTTCCAGAGTCTGCCAGCCCGGAGCTTTTCATGATCTCGGCCGTGATTGGCTCTTTGCTGTTTACTCTGCTGCTGGTCTCAATAGCGAAAGCGATGCGTCTCACCACAACTCGGTTACTGTTAGTCGGGGTGGCGCTGGGCATCTTATCCGGTGCGGTGGTGACCTGGGCGTTTTACTTTAGCGATGATCTCAGCTTACGTCAGTTGATGTACTGGCTGATGGGCAGTATCGGCGGGGCAAGCTGGTATCAGCATACTTTGTCTCTGGTCGCGGTGCCAGTCATCATCTGGCTGATGCTGCAGGGGAAAACACTCGATAAGCTGATGCTGGGAGAAACCCACGCCAAGCAGTTAGGTGTTGATGTCGCTCGTTTGCGCTGGCAATTGATCCTGGCCGTCTCTGTTCTGGTGGGTGCGGCGGTCGCCCTGGGCGGAGTGATTGGTTTTGTTGGCCTGGTGGTACCGCATCTGCTGCGTCTGGCGCTAGGTACTGAAAATCGTATGTTGTTACCGCTTTCAGCGATAAGTGGCGCTTTGCTGCTGGTGTTTGCCGATACCATCGCACGTCTGGCACTCAATTCTGCTGAACTGCCACTCGGGGTAGTGACCACGTCACTCGGTGCACCTATCTTTATCTGGATGTTGATTAAAAATCACCACTAGCTCCTGTTATTCGAACTGTCCGGAATTGCGACGCCATGATTCAGATTAAAAGCCTCAATGTAGACTCACGTTTATTACCTCTCTCGTTTGATTGCCAGGCGGGCGAAGTGCTGCACGTTGTGGGCCCGAATGGCAGCGGTAAAAGTACACTGCTGGCGGCTCTGGCCGGCGTACTCGACAGTGATGGCGACATCCGGGTGGGTGAGATGGATGTTCGGGGGGCCAGTTTGGCAGATTTAGCCCTGCATCGTGCTTATCTGTCACAAAGTGAAAAGCCTGCCTTTAATCTGGACGTGTTCCAGTATCTGGCATTGTCATTACCAGCCAGCGCGACCGGGATGGAAGAAGAGGTTAATCAGGCGATTAAAACCATCACCGCCATGCTGAAAATTGCGGATAAGTTGCATCGTTCCATTCATCATCTGTCCGGAGGAGAATGGCAGCGTGTGCGTTTAGCCGGCAGCTGTCTGCAAGTCTGGCTGCCACTCAACCCGTATGCCAAGCTGATGATTCTTGATGAGCCAGCTGCTCCGCTCGATATTGCTCAGGAAGGTTTGCTGTATGCCCTGATTGAGCAAATGGCAGAGCAGGGTATCACGGTGATTATGGCGAATCATGATCTTAACCGTTCACTGCGTCATGCCGATAAAGTGCTGTTGCTGAATCAGGGCGTTGTCCATCGCTTTGGCCGCGCAGATGAGGTACTGAGTGCGGAAAATCTGGCCCAAGTGTTTGAAACCTCAATCAAGCGGGTTGAGCTGGAAGGTAAACCTTACCTGATCTTCGACTAATTTGGTGCACTGAGCACAACTCTGGTTCAGCTACTCCTTTAGAGTCAGAACGCTAAAAATAGCACAATCCATTATTTTTATTAAAAACAAACAGTTATGTTGTTTTTAAAAGTTGGCACAGTTATGGCATTAGTAAGATCGATACATTCTCGTTCTTGTTAGGCTTTTTATAGTCTCCTTAGCCACCTTGCTCCCAAGGTGGCCTTTTTTTACCTGTCTTCCGACTATTTTCTGGTTTCTTTGTTGGTTTTTTGTTCTCCAAGGCTTTGCTGACCGTACATGGCGTCATGATTTCTGAACTCCTGACTATCGCTGGCCGTCAGCCAAATCCGTATTCAACCAATCCAATGGTTCAGTCCTGCTCGTGTATAAAGGACGTTATTTCAACTAGACTCAATACTGATTAAATCGAGTCGTTGCTGCGTGCTGGTTTGGTGGCAGCGATAAAATCTACCGATAGTAGATGCCGCTATTCTGATGAGGAGTTGCTATGGCTAACTATAAAATAGGTTACTTTGTCGGCAGTTTATCTTCGACGTCGATAAACAGAAAGCTCGCCCTGGCCTTGGCTAAACTTGCACCGCCTGACATGCAGTTAGTCGAAATACCCATTAAGGATTTGCCGCTTTACAGCCAAGATTACGATGATAATTTTCCGCCGGTTGCGCGCGCGCTGAAACAGTCTATTGCTGAATGTGATGGCTTGTTATTTGTGACCCCTGAATTTAACCGCTCGATTCCCGGTTGCCTGAAAAACGCGATTGACTGGGCCAGCCGCCCTTGGGGCCAGAACTCTTTCTCAAGTAAGCCTTCGGCGGTCATTGGTACTTCGCCTGGCGCGATTGGTACGGCCATCGCACAGAGCCAGTTGCGCAGTGTGCTGTGTTTTTGTAATTCGCCGCTGATGAATACGATGGAGGCTTATATTCAGTACCATGATGGTATGATTGATGATAATCACGCCATCACCAACGAGCGAACAGAGCAGTTCCTGCAAAAGTACATGCACGAACTGCATGCGTTTGTAGTGCGGGTACTGACGGTACTGCCGCGTCACAGTTAGCCGGTTTGACGGGAATATTCTAAAGCATAGAGCGGCGTTTGGAGTCGCTCTATGCTTCTTTATGATGCGATTTGCTGGGTGTTAACCCAGATCTTCGGCCGCCGTGACTCTGCGGCCTGGCTCAGCCTGATGCAGGTAGCGGGTAAAGGTGTCGGCCGGGCGCTGTAAGCCGTTCACAGCCAGAGTCCGGGACGCCATGCCTCTGTGGTTACTGCCGTGCGTTAACAGATGCAGCAGGATTTCTTCGACCGTGAGCAAACCCAATTTACCGTCGGTAAAACAAAACGAAATTTCACGCTTTAACTCCTGTTCATCGGCATTTTTGCTGTAATCAATCAGCCAGTTATCCCTTTGCTGCATTACTTGACGCAGCTCAATGGGCGAGGGTGTTTGTTCCGCATTGTCTGCCTGATAGGGATCAGGTTTACCCAGGATACGATGGATGAACAAAGCATCCACGACGGTTGTATGCTGGAGGATACGGATAAAAAATTTTGCGTCATCTTCTGGCAGCGCGCTCCACTGTTGCTCGCCCAGGCTTAATAACTCGTCATTGGCCCACTTCTTATACTCAAACGCTTTTACCCAGTTCATGCTTGCCTCGCTGGTTGCTTTGTTCTAATCGAGCCAGAGGAGAATCCACCACCATGTATCCATACCAACACGGGCAGAGGTTCGTCTTGGCGGCTGCCGGTGACCAGACATTGAGGTACAGGCAGTCCTTACTGCGGGTCTGACCCGGAACATAGGTGAAGGGATTTCCCGGCTGCGTACCGGCTGACTCAAAAATTACCGCCTGCCGTGTGTCTTGCCACGCGGCGGCTGGCTGAGACGCTTTCAGCGTAAGTTGCCAACCAGGGACGCGGCATAAGGAATCCCTTTAAAAATAGTAATATTTTCTGCCGTGGTCCCGGCCAATTGCCTCTGTTTTATCGTGACGAGTGGCTGCTGCTGTGCGTCAAGCGGAAATAAATTCATAATTTGCACCTATTAGTTAACTTAATAAATTAATATGATGAAAGTGAAGACGTTAGATATATTTCAATCTACCCACCATAGCGCAAATTTTGTCAGCCGTTTATCGAAATTTTGTTATTTGGCGATAATATCGTGCTTAAAGGGAATCGCTCGCACGACTGCACACATAACGAATAATAGTGCTGACATTTCTGATAATTAAATTTTTGTGTGAGGTGAAGACGATATTTTCTGATTTATTTTTCTCTGCGTATTGTTTTTATCAGTTGAAAAAGCATAAGTTAACTATGCGGAAAAATCATCATTGGAGAGGGAACTCAACCATGCTACAAATAAAGCCAAACTGTGAGTGTTGTGATATAGATCTGGAGCCTGACTCCACTCAGGCCATGATCTGCAGCTTTGAATGTACATTTTGCGCTTCGTGCGTTAAACAGATTCTTGATAACGTCTGCCCTAATTGCGGTGGTGGCTTTGTGGCTCGTCCGATTCGTCCGCACAATGAATGGCGTACCGGAGTCAGCCTTACCCAACGGCCGCCATCAAGCGAACGGGTACATACGCCGTATTCTGAGCAGGAGCTGAGAGCATTTGCGGCCAAAGTCCGTCATATTGAGCCAGCACAGCGTTGAGCTTTTCCTTAGAGTCACCCATTGCGAAGGATATGACATGCAGGATTTTGAACGATTATTGGATATCGCCAGACGCAAAGCCGGGTTTGATGAAAATAATCCCTGGTACACCGGGCCTGAAACCTATTTAGCTGCGTTAAAAAGTGAAGTGGATGAGGTCAGTGAGGAGATCCCTAAACATCGTCTCTGTTATCTGGAAGATGAATTAGGTGATGTGCTGTGGGATTATCTAAACGCGATCTTAGCTCTGCAAAAAGAGGCAGGTGTCAGCGTAGAATCTGTGATTCAACGGGCCTGTGACAAATACCAACAGCGTCTGGCGACGCTCGAAGCGGGTGGTTCATGGGATGAGATTAAGCGTAAACAGCAACAAAATCTGCAACAGGAATACTTAGCCGCTCAGAATGTAGTGCTCCAGCGTAACGTGATCTGCGAGAAATAATACTAAAAAGCCAGAGTGATTCGCATCGCTCTGGCTTTTTGCCATGACTGCCGGCCCATTGACTCAGGCTGCTAAGCCGGACTCATACTATTGAGTCAGCTTGGCCAGATCGGCTGGGCGGTAATACACGGATTTCAGCACTTTGCCCTGACGAATGGTTTTGCCCTCAGCAACGAAGTCCTCAGCACATTTCGCGATAATGTAATCGCCTTTTTGTACTGCCATTAACTTGATACCTTGCTCAGCGTAGAAGGCTTCAGTTTCCGCGTATTCCTGCTCGTTGCGGCACACTTTACTCATGTTCGAGCTATGTACTTCATCCCAGCACGGAACGAAGTCGATACCACGGTTAACGGCAACGTTGAGCAACAGGTCAATCAGATAGCTGATTGCCAGGTTGTCACTGACTTTGGCGTCGCCGAGGTGCACCAGGCGGCCCATCAGGACATACACGCTGTCGACAATCGCATCAGCCTGTTCAGTTTTGTTGTCGGCTTCAGCAAGCTCGGTCAGTTCTTCAATCGCCAGAGATGTGTGCAGCGTATCTGCTTTATCGTCCAGGCTGGCTGGTGCAGCAACCGGCAGGTCAAAAGTGCTGCGAAACTCAGTGATATCGCGGTAAAGGTGATCAAAAATCTCTTGCGTCAGCTTAGATAAATGCATGCTGTCAGTCCGGTTAGTCAAAATCAAAACACTAATGGTAACAGAGGTTGCGACCCGCATCTATTGGCATGATAAAGGATGTCGACTGATTGGAGATTTGTCGGCCGATACAGGGTGTAAAGGCAGAGAGTGGCAGAAACAATTAAGGCGCCACATCAGGCGCCTTAATTAAAAGCAATTACAGATACAGCTTGGCAAGTTCTACTGGCTCAAGCTCTTTGCCTTCCAGTGTCGCGTTCCAGTTGATACCAACCAGTACACCGTCTTCATCCAGCGTGATCAGCCAGTCTTCAACGAAGATATCAAGCGGGATTTCCAGCACTTCAAAATCGGCCCACTCTTCAACGTTATGCAGCTCTGCATCTTCTTTTGAAGACCAGAAAGGCATGACTTCGCTTTCTTCAAATTCTGTCGACTCACAAGACAACCAGCCTTCTTCATTGCGCAGACCCCAAACCAGGTTGTTTTCTTTGGACTCTTTGATGAACAGCTCAAGGTTAGCTTGAATATCTGTCGTTAATTTGCTCATTTTATTCTCTCACTAAGAATGATGGCGTAAGAGTAGCATTTTCAACGGCTAAATCCCATTAAGAATTGGTTCCTGTCCTGCCGTAACAGCAAGAAATATCCCCTTCTTACTCGAAGCTGCAGCGGTGCTGGCTACAACTCCAGATTGTTTGGGTATAGCATCATTTAACCGCTACGGATATCGGCGGTTAGCTCATCGGATAACGGAATTAACCAAACAGATAAGGAAACAGCGCTTTACGTTCGGCTTCACTCAGGTTGGAGACCCGCTCGATATTGATGTCGGGGATCGCTTCCGGGTTCGGATAGTGCTTGAGCACCTTTTCCATGCTCTCTTCGCGGATCAGGTGAAAGATCGGGTAAGGGGCGCGGTTAGTCAGGTTTTCGGCATCTTCCGGTTCGCTGCCGGCAAAGCAGTAATCCGGATGAAAAGTGGCGACCTGGTAGACACCTTCCCAGTTTTCCTGGCGGATCAGTGCTTCCACCCAGTCGATGAAGAAGTTGTAATCGGTGAAATCATGCAGCATGTCCGGCACCACTACCAGGGTGGTTTCCAGTTCGTCGGGCTGCTTGCTGTCGAGTTCCAGCAGTTGATCCAAGATATCCTGCAGCAGATCTTCTTCGCGGGTTGCGTTGCTGACCTGGATTTTGATCTGCTTATTGCGTTGGGGCTTTGCGGCAAAAGGGCACAGGTTCAGGCCAATGACTACGTCGTCTAACCATTGGTTAACGCTGGCAGCAATGGCCTGATTGTTGATGGTTGAGCTCATGTTATTTTGTCGCCTTTATCGGTAGAAATAGTGTTGCGAATAAAATTGGCGCCAAGAATAACATAATTTGTCGCTTGGATAGCGGTTGCGCGCGAGCACTAAGCTTAATTCTGGTGTGATGAGTTCAGTACTGCCGTTGCGCCGTTGTTAACGATCTTTTTCTGGCGCAGGCTCAGGCGCCAGCACAAAGTAAACAGCATCGCATACAGTGCCATGCCACCGCTGGTTACCATCTCCCAACCGCCATGCTGCCAGCAATAGAGCAGGAAGAATCCGCCGATACTACCGCCGACGTAATAGTGCACCAGGTACAGGGCTGTCGCGGTGGCCTTGGCTTCGGTCGCTTTCTGGCTGACCCAGGCGTACGCCAGTGTGTGAGTAAAGAACGCGCCGAAACTGATCAGCATCAGCCCCAGCATCATAAACGGAATAGATTCAATCATCGCAATCAGCATACCGGACATACTGAGCAGAGCGCCCAGCACCATGCCCGGAATCGGCGCATAACGCCTGCTCCAGTTGGCAGTCAGTTTTGAACTCAGTGTCCCGGCCAGATAACACAGGAAGATCAGCGAAGCCAGCCCGATCGGCATGTTGTAAGGTTCAGCGACCAGACGAAAACCCATCACCGAATAGAGGTTAACAAACAAAGCGAAGTTGGTGCCGCCAATCAGCATCGCCAGCCATATTGTGCGGTTGGAAAGGTGTTTGACCAGCGCACGGTTGTGATGAAAGAACATACCGCGCTGGGGCTTAAAGTGTGCTTGTACCGGCAGACAGAAGAGTACGATGACGGCACCGGCCAGAGTAAAGGCGGACATGGCCATCACGGCTTGCTGCCAGCCCATGGCATCGGTGAGTAGCCCGCCGACGATACGGCCGCTGATACCACCAAGGGAGTTCGCCGCAATATAACCGCCAATCGCTTTACTGAATGCTTGTGGAGACAGCTCTTCGACCATATAGGCGACGGCAACTGAGGCGAATGCAGCTAGCGCGACGCCCATTAATGCGCGTGCCAGAACCAGTACCCAGAATTCGCTGCTGATCAGCATCAGGGCGCCAATAGCCGGCATAGCGAACAGACCAAGCAACATAACGCGGCGTCGCCCAATCGCTTCGGAGCTGATCGCCCAAGGCACCAGGCTGACGGAAAGCGCGAGTGTTGCGGCGGCGAATACCCAGTTGATCTGGGTTTCAGAGACCGCAAAGTGTTTGGCCATGTAGGGCAACATCGGCTGGAAAAGATACAAATTACAAAAGACCAGGAACGAGCCGAAGGCGAGGGCGAAAGTGACTTTACGATACTGTGGACTGTGCAATTCGATCATGTTAACAACTCGGATAAGGCGGTTACGGCAATGTGATCAAACTACCAGTGTGAAGCGAATTAATAAAATATATTAAAAATATGGTTGTAATATATTTTATATATGGAGAACGTCAGTGATGGAAACCCGGCACCTGCGTCATTTTGTCACCGTGGCGCGCAATGAAAGTTTTACTCATGCTGCTCAGGCGCTGCATATCGCTCAGCCGGCCCTGAGTATCTCAATCAAGAAGTTCGAGCAGCAACTTGGTGTGGTCCTGTTTAAGCGCGATGAGCGTAAAGTGACGCTGACCCATGAAGGTCAGGTACTGCTGGAGCATGCGACGCGGATTTTACAGCAAATCGAAGATGCACAACTGGCTATCGATGAGCTGAAAGGGTTAGTCAAAGGTGAAGTGCGCCTTGGTGCACCGAGTATGATGGGCTCTTACTTTTTTCCGCAAATTGTGATGGCGTTTAAAAGCCACTTTCCGCATCTTAAGATGACGGTAGTCGACGCAGGCACGCAATCAATTCGTAAGATGTTGTTATCCGGCGAGCTGGATATCGGGGTGATTCTCAATCAGGATTTGCCGCCGGATCTGGAAGTGGATCCACTGCTTGCTTCCCAGATGGTTGCGGTGGTCGGTAAAGAGCACGAACTGGCGCAGCATCAGCAAATTGAATTTGAAGAGTTCTTCCGGCACGAGCTGGTGATGTTCAAACCGGGTTATTTTCACCGTGAATTCATCGACAAGGTCTGCAAAGAGCACAAGCTAAACGCCAATTTCTCGTTTGAAACCAATTTGCTGCCGATGATCCTAAGCATTGTGAAGCATGAATATGCGGTAACGGCGCTACTGGAGCTGGTTACGGATAACGAACCGGAGGTAAAAGCGATTCCGTTCCATCCGCCGGTGTGGCTCGATCTGGCACTGGCATGGCGCAAAGATGGCTACTTATCCAATGCCGACCGGACCTTTATAGAGTTTGTGAAGCAGTACGTGTGATCCCGTGCATGAGCGATCCAGAGGTTCGTCCCACTATGAGTGCCGGTCAATCTTTTCGGTACGGTGGCTTTCTGCGGGCGTTTAGTTTTTGCTGTTGTAAATGCGCTCAAAGTTGCTGGGATTCCAGCCGATCATGACGCGATCGCCGATTTTCAGCGCTGGCAGGCTGCGTGCACCCATAGCGTCGAGCTCTTTACGGCCGCGTTCCATTTTCGCGTTGCATAAACGGTATTTGATGCCTTTGGCGTCCAGGTGGCGCTGGGCATCTTTGCAATGCGGACATTTATCTTTAACGTAAAGTACAACTCGTTTCATGGTTCGGGCCTGTAAATGGAACAAGGGCGCTGAGTTTAACCATCCAGCGGATCAGATGCAAACCCGCATCGGTTTTGTCAGCATTCAATCTTCTGCCCCGGCTTGACGGATTTTTTGAATCCGTGGCGAGTAAATCGCGGATGATTCAGCGCCAGGTTTCGGGTACACTTTGCGCCCCCGACTTTTCGCGAACATGTTTGACCTGAAAAAGCGTTGTCACTATGAATCCCGTACTGAAATATATCCAGGGTTATCCTGCTCACATTATCGAATCGGTAGAACGCCTGGTCGACGCCGATAAACTGGTCAGCTGGTTCGAGCAGCGTTATCCGCAGCGCCATGACGTCCAGAGTGAGAAGGCACTGTATGCCTACACGCTGGAGATAAAAAACCAGTACATGAAGAAGACCGCGCCACTGAGCAAAGTAGTGTATGACGGCAAGATTCACCTCATCAATAACGCGCTGGGCCTGCACACCTATGTTTCCCGGGTGCATGGCAACAAAATCAAAGCCAAAAATGAAATTCGAATTGCCAGTGCATTTAAAAATGCGCCGGAGCCGCTGCTGCGTATGTTAGTGGTGCATGAACTGGCTCACCTGCGCGAAAAGGAACACAATAAAGCGTTTTATCAGCTTTGTTGCCATATGGAACCGAATTACCATCAACTCGAATTGGATGCGCGCTTATACATGATGGTTCTTGAACTGAGAGCAGGAAAATAATCATGCCTAAACCACCACTTAAATCATCCGGCAACCACCCAGCTCGTGTCACTGACAAACCGCGTCGTTATAAAAACCGTCAGGATAAAGCAGAGCAGCCGAAAGCAGAGCATCAACGTAAGTCGGACGTGAAACCTGGTCGTAAGCCGTCTGGCAAAACAAATCCGCAAACGGCGAGTCAGCGAACGCCGGGTCAGAAGCCTGGCAAATCGCCCTCGGCGAAGCCGCAATCGGCGAAACAGACAGGAAAAGCCGGTCTGCATGTCCGTAACCGTCACAAAGGGAATTATGATTTTGATGCTTTGTGTCAGGCTTTACCGGATCTCAAGCGTCACCTGATCAAAAATCCCAAAGGGGATTGGACGATTGCCTTTTCTGATCCACTGGCGGTGAAACTGCTTAATAAAGCCTTGCTGGCTCATCATTATGGTGTGATGAACTGGGATATTCAGGAAGGCTATTTATGTCCGCCTATTCCGGGACGTGCAGATTATATCCACCGCGTGGCGGACTTGCTCAGCCAGGATTTTCTGGCGCTGAATCATAAAGCCATACGAGCGTTAGATATTGGCATTGGTGCCAACTGCATTTATCCGATCATCGGCGTGACCGAGTATGGCTGGAGTTATGTCGGCAGCGACGTCGATCCGGTATCGGTCAAACAGGCCAATCTGATTGCCAGCAATAATCCGCTATTGAAAGGAAAAATTGCAGCGCGACTGCAAAAAAACAGTAAGGCGATGTTCAGCGGCATTATCGGGGCTGATGAGCGTTTTGATGTGACGACTTGTAACCCGCCGTTTCATGCTTCGCTGGCCGAAGCGCAGCAAGGCACTGAACGTAAAATTCGTAACTTGCGTGATAACCAGCGTAAACGTGGAGCGCCGGTCGTGCAAATGACAGCGCCGCAACATAGCGCGAATACGCTTAACTTTGGTGGTCAGAAGGCTGAGTTGTGGTGCCCCGGAGGCGAAGCCGAGTTTATTAAGAATATGGCGCAGGAAAGTCAGCACTTTGCCAGGCAGGTTCTGTGGTTCACGACCTTGATCTCGAAAAGCGATAACGTACGCTGGATGAAAAAACAGCTTCAGAAAGTCGGCGCGGCGTCGATACAGATAGTAGAGATGCAGCAAGGCCAGAAAATCAGTCGTTTTGTGGCCTGGACTTTTCACAATGCGGAGCAACGCAAGCTGTGGTTAAGCTTAAAGCGCTAAACTTATGTAGAAGTTAGCCTACTCAACGGAATAAACAGTCAAGGAGGTGTAGAATGGAATTCGAATTCTATTCACCGTGTCAGCCGGATTGGTTGTGTGTGCCTTCACTTTCCATTTTGTCCGTGTTGTTTTTGATCGGATTGGGGCTGTTTATTCGCATCCTGTATCGTGAATACAAAAAGATTAACCGTTCCACCAAGGTGCGTCGCCTGCGCCGGACCCATTATCGGGATCGCAAAGGTGGCAAGGATGGCCGTCCGACCAATATCAACCAAAAACGCTAGTGACTAAATGACAGAGGTAGTTGTTGATTTACATGATAAGTCATTCACTCCAACAGAAGCCGGCGCTCAGCGCTGGTTTTTTTGTGTCTCCCCCCAAGCCGCATTCACTTCCAGCCAAAGTTGTTGCACTGCCTTTGGGTTACCGAAACGCTGGCTAAACCCGCGCAGCGTGTTGCGAGCACCTTCTGTGTTACCCGCAGCTAATTGCATGCGGGTCAGTGCCAGCCAAGCGGAGGCTTGAGACGGGTCATAATCCAGGCTGCGGTCAAGATAGTGTATCGCTTGTTTTTGGTTGCCGGACTTGTTTGCACACAGCGCCGCATTTTCTAAAGTGGCGGCGGGCTGATTGTAATCCGGCCTTTGCAGCGCCTGATTAAACAGTGTATCAGCAGAAAGGTAGTCGCCGTGCTTACATAAAAATGTGCCAAAGTTGTTCAACACATCCCCATTTTCAGGATGGTCTAGCCGGGCTTGCAGATAGACGTGACGCGCTTTTTCAGTATCACCGACCTGGTCCAGATAGTGCGCCAGCGCTAATTGAGAACGGGCGTAGTCCGGCGCATGACGCGCAGCGCGGTAAAGATTTTCACGTGCTTTATTCATATTACCTTGGCTGAGATAGCCTAATCCCAGATCAATTCTTGAATCGGCCATCGCCTGAGGATGATTGTCAGGGATATCGGTAACAGTGACACAGCCTGCCGTCGTTATTATCCCCACTAGCATCAGTTGTTTGAATTGCATTCTATCCACCTCTGTATACCCCAACCGCGCGTTGCAGTACAAAGCTAACGATGCTTTGCGCGCTTGCAGCGATACTTTTGCTTGCAGCTAACCCCTTAGCGTCTGCTAGCTTTGCTTCGATTAACAAATAGTAAGCAGCATGGTGGTGGCGCGGCAGCGGTCTGAGAGGATAATGCGAGCCACCCGGCATATTTATTGTGGCTTGTGAGAGAGACCTAATGGCTGAGGGGATGAAAAAAGGCCGCGTGATGGGCGGCCTTCCAATGTCATCAAAACATGTTAGTGAACTGTGGCGAATCTCGATGGAGAATTAATCGTCTTTGGTGAACTTATCTTCGCTGAAATGCTCCAGATCGTACGGCGTTTGCTGATAAACGCAGTAGTTCAGCCAGTTAGCGAACAACAAGTGTCCGTGACTACGCCAGCTGGCACGTGGGGTGTTATCAACATCATCATTCGGATAATAGTTCACCGGCATGACCGGTTCCAAGCCCGCACCCAGATCACGAATGTACTCGTTATGCAGGGTCAGTGCGTCGTACTCCGGATGACCAGTCACAAACACGTTACGTTTATCTTTAGTCGATGCAAGGTAAACGCCTGCGACATCAGATGTCGCAAGAATATCCAGGTCGGTATGAGTTTCCAGATAACCAGGCGCAAAATCGGCATAACGTGAATGCGGTGCCAGGAAGGTATCATCGAAACCACGCAGCAGCGGATGGTACGGCTGCAGGTTTTCATGCACATAAACCCCGGACAGTTTCTCTTCACGTGTCTGTTTGGGCAGGTTATACAACAATTTCAGGCCGGCTTGTGCTGCCCAACATACATAAAGTGTTGAGGTCACATGCTCTTTGGCCCATTTCATAATCTGCTGCAGGTGATCCCAGTAGACGACATCTTCAAATTGCACTAAACCTAAAGGCGCACCAGTAATGATCAGACCATCGAAGTTACGGTGTCTGACCAGTTCAAACTGGCGATAAAATTCGTTTAAGTGCTCTTCTGGTGTGTTCTTGCTTGGGCGATCATCGATACGCAGCAGTTCAATATCCACTTGAAGCGGTGAATTTGATAACAGACGCAGGAACTGAGTTTCGGTTTCAATTTTTTTTGGCATCAGGTTAAGAATCAGAACCTTCAGCGGACGAATACCCTGGGTCGATGCGCGGGTTTCCGACATGACGAAGATATTCTCAGTACGTAAAACATCAGTTGCAGGCAGTTGATCGGGGATCTTAATCGGCACAGCTTTCTCCCTAAGCGTTACATTTGGACGTCTATACATCTAGACTTATAACCTAACTGATAGGCGTTGTCGATAGCAAAATGCGTGCGCCACAAAATTAAGTTAGTATGCCGGCTATGATTTGCATAATTTGAACACATATGATTCCGACACTGACCTTAATTCGTGGTTTACCCGGCTCGGGAAAATCGACGTTAGCCCAGTCTTTACCGGCGGTGCATCTTGAAGCGGATATGTTTTTTATCAATGCGCAGGGCGAATATCACTACCGTCCGGAGCAGATAGCACAGGCACACGCCTGGTGTCAGCAAGAGACAGAAAATTGCCTCAAGCAGGGCAAAAGCGTAGTGGTCGCCAACACGTTTGTGCGGCACTGGGAGATGACCGCGTATAAGAAAATCGCCCGTCAGTACCGGGCAAAACTGGTGATTAAGGTATGTCGTGGCGAGTATCCCAACATCCATGGCGTAGAGCAGGCGACCATCGAACGTATGCGTAAAAAATGGCAGGACTAACATCAGCGAGCACGGCTTAATGCGCGCTTTGCCCCACCGTCCCTCATCTCACATCCGCGGTGTTACAAGGCGGGCTAGCCTGACAGCTATCCTGCTTGACTGACTTTCACAGTTAAAGTGCCGTGATTGCGCTGCAGCTGCCACCAAGCGAGGCTGCCCCATGCCACGGCTTGTGCCCACAGCAGGGTCCATTGCGGCGCGATTTGGCGCCATTCTGCCCCCATCTGATTGAGTGCCAGAAAGCCCTGGATGCCGGGTGTACTCGGGAACAGGTTCGACAGCCAGATGATAGGTGTAGGTATAGCTTCCAGAGGCCAGATAAATCCGGCGGAAAACACCAGCGGCATTGAGCTTATCAGCACGATCAATGTGACCAGTTCGCGGCGTGGTGTCACCGCTCCGAGCCAGATCCCGATAAAACAGGCTGTGAGCAAAAACGGCAGCAGCAGAGTCAGTAATTGTATCGGCTGACCTATTGTACTCACGCCTTGCAAGCTGAAGCTGGCCCCGAAATAGTACATGCTGAGCAGGTAGTAGAACGCCACTATGATGAAGGTACGCATGAAGAGCAGGGGCAGTACCGGAATCTGCTGCCAGTCGCCTGACTCAGCTCGCTGCGTGCCGGTTAACAGCCCGGCAGACATCGCCAGAGTTTGCTGCAGAATGAGGATAAACACCGCAGGAACGACGTAATCGACATAACCGACACGCGGGTTAAAAGTCGGCTTTAAATTCGATTGCACTGCGGCATAGTGATGGGCCGCACTCTCAAGAGGTTCCCCTTGGCTCAGCAGGCGGGTCACCCGGGCACGGGCCGACAGCGTGCCGCCCGCTTGCGCCAGACCTTCAACGATAGTGCCGTAGACCAGAAAGTAGGAAGCGTCTCCGGCAAATGCCAGGGTCGGGCTGGTACCAAGTAGCAGATCTTTATAGAAGTGCTCTGGTATCACCAGTATTCCGCTCACTTTCCGATCCAGAAAAGCCTGCTTTGCTTGTTCCAGCGAATGATCCCGTTGCACCACTTTGACCTGCGGGGTGGCATCGACCATGCGTTCGAGCTGATAGCTAATCTGACTCTTATCCAGATTCACGATGCTGATCGCCTGCTCACGCGGCGTTTGATGGCTGTAGGGCAGTGGATAGAGGAATGAGTAAAACAGCACGCCACCAAACATGGTCAGCATCACGACCGGATTGCTCAATAAGGCCTTTAATTCGGCTTTAAATAAATCAGTCAGTCGCATGGTCACTCCTTACCGGTGTCGTGCGCAGATGCTTGCGCATCAGGACGACCGTTAATAGCAGTGGGAATAAATACCCGAACATCGGCAACAGATGTGTTAGCGACTGGAACCCGCCCAGACCGTAGCTGACCTGACTGACCTGCACTTCGATATAGTGACTGACCGGCAGCAGACTGCGCCAGGCCTGGGCAATCGTCCCCATATCGCTGGTTGGAAAGGTAATGCCCATAAAGGCAAAACTGGGGGCGGTAAATGCACCCGCGAAGCTCATAGCACGTGCGGGATCCAGGCTAAGGAAGAAAAAAACGGCGCCCATGATCATACAGCCGATAGTGGTAATCATCTGGGCCAGGATTAAGACCAGCAGGTTACCATGCATCGGCCATTGCAATACGCTGTAGAACCAGAACAGATACGCTGCGCCCTGAATAATGAAAATTGGATAGTAACGCAGCAGTGTCTGGCTCAGATGCAATAAGGGCCGTTGGCCAAGCCAGCGATGTAATCCATAAATTCGAGTATTGGCGCTGAGAATCAGAATGGTGCTCACCACGATAACAATCTGCCAGATGGCCGGAATAATGGCAGACACCAGAAATTGGGCGTAATTGGTGTTCTTATTAAATAATGGCGTGATTTGAGTGCGTACCGGCACGACCTGGCCCATTGCGCTCTGGGTGGTCTGATTGCCGGCGGAGAGGCTTGTGACGATCCCGATTTCAGCGTTGAGCGTTGCGACGGCCTGCATGATTGCTGAGCTGATGACCCGTCCGACCAGAATGTACTGGCTGTTGTAAAACGTGGTGACCTGCGGCAATTCACTGCGATAGACCGACTTATCAAACTGGCTGGGAATCACAATAAACGCGTAGATGTTGCTGGTGACCATGTCCTGCTTCGCTGCAGCGACATTCTGGTAATGGCGGGTGACCGCTAAGGTTGACGTCGCATCAAGATGGCGCTGCAACTGACGCGATAGCTGACTGTGTGACAAATCCACCACACCGATGGGCAGGTTATGAACGATACCGGCTGAGAATATCCACCAAATACTGGCCGCCAGCAGGATAGGCAACCAGGTCAGGCAGGCCAGCAACCATTTATCCTTGCGCAGCAGCGGCCACTGTGCAGGCAGGCGACCAGCGTCGCCTTCAGCCGGACTGGTACCGTCGGTAGCACGGCTCGCCACGTGATGAGCGCCGCTATGACTGCGGTCAACCGAAGCGTGCTTCATGGCTACAACTCAACCACCAGGCTCATGCCCATACGTAAATCCGCCTGTGGATTTGTCGGGCGCGCTTCGACTTCAAAAGTCCGTAGATCAAAGCCCTGCGCCGAATCTGTCGAACGCCAGGTGGCAAAATCACCCATGACTGCAATATGGGAAACGGTAAATTCAATCTGCTTATCGAGTGCGGGAAGATAGGCCTTGAACGTGCTGCCTTTTTTAAACTGACTGAGCAGATCTTCACGCACATTGAGTACTGCCCAGGAATCCTGTCTATCCACCACGGTGACCACGGGAAAGCCCTGTGGTGCTAATTCACCACTTTGCATCAGGACTTGCGCGACTTCGCCGTCAAACCAGCTTTCAATCTTAGTATCGGCAGCGTAGGCCTCAACTTCCGCCACGGCACCTGCTGCGACGTTGACTTTTTCCTGAGCGGCTTGTTTGGTTTCGCTGCGCGCACCTTCACGTGCCATGTTATACATCTGCAACGCTGCGCTTTCGGTGTACTTGGCGGCTTGCCACTGGGTGTTGGCTTCATCGCGTTTCTGTTCAGCCACTACGCCGTCTTTATAAAGGTTATTGACCCGCTGGTAGGTTTTCTCGGCCAGTTCTGCAGCGGCTTTAGCTTTTAACCATTGATCTTGCGCCGCACGTACCTGTTGCTGACGCGCGCCGTTTTCAGCCTCTTTTGCCATGGCACCAGCGGCTTTCTGGTTGGCGACCGCCTGTTCGAGTTTGGCTTCGATTTCCGGGCTGTGCAGGCTGAAGATTAACTGGCCTTTTTTTACTTCATCGCCTTTACGCACGAACACCTGATCAATACGACCGGCCACTTTGGAAGAAATGCTGTATTGCTGGGATTCTATCTGACCTTGCAGGCGCACCGGTTCTGGTTGATAGGCCAGATAAAAGCTGTAACCGATCCAGCCTGCGGCGGCCAGAGCGATAATCGCGAGCAGAGGCGTTTTAACGGTTTTCATGAAATTGGGTTCTCCGTCATCGAAATGGCAGCAGATGGATTCGGCGCTGTACTGAGTGGCTGTGCACTTTGCTGGTATTGCGGGAAAGTGGCCATTTCACTGGAAATAGCCAGTAGTTTGGTCAGTGCGATCAGATAGTGAAAGCCGGCCACCGCCTGTTGGGTACGAATGCTGGCGAGGTATAACTCGGCATCGACTACATCCACTGAGGTCGACAGTCCTTGAGTGAAGGCTTTCTGGCGTAAGCGCAGGTTTTCCTGAGCCAGTTGCAGGCTCGAGTTAAGTCCTTCCACTTCTTCCTGAGCTTGCTCGGCTTCTTTATAGGTTTTTTCAACCAGCACACTGAGATCTTGCTTAGCCTGTTCACGACGGTATTTCACCTGGGTGACCAGACTGCTGGCGGCTTTCACTTGCTCACTACGCCCGGTATTTTCCACCAGTGGCACATTGACGCCGACGCCGACTAACCAGTCCGGGCGCAGGTCACTGGCGAGGGAGTCATCTTCGTATAAGTTGTAAGTGCCGTACAGATAGACTTCTGGGTAGTATTTGCCTTTTTCAGCTTTGATAAGGCTGCTGGCCTGTTTTTCTTTCGCGTTGAGCAAGTCCAGCCCCGGGTAAGTCGCCAGGGTCTGATCGATGAAGGCGCTCATTGGCGGTAAGCTGGGGTTAATAAACAAATCACCGCTCGGCTCAACCATTTGTGGTTGGTTGAGGATTTGGGTGAGGGCGCTTTGAGCAATATCGAGATCTTTTTGCGCTTTTTTACGCTCAACGGTTGCTTTATCAAGCGATGCTTCGGCCTGCAACCGCTCGACTCTGGCGATCTGGCCTTGCTGTTCGAGCTTAAGCGCGTTGTCCCGATGTTGAGTCAGCCCTTTTTCTACTTCAATACGGGTTTGCAGCACTTCCTGCGCCAAGACCACGCTGAAATAATATTTTGCCAGGTCTTCATATCGTGCCTGAACTTCCATAGCCAGTTGGCTTTGTGCTTCTTCCTTTTTGCCTTCGGCAGCATTTTGCGCAGCAGTAATGCGACCACCGGTAAAAATAGGCCAGACTGCCCGAATCGAAGAGCTGAAAATATCGCGTTCCGTGATGGTAGAGGTCAGAGAGCCGAGAGAGGTGAAAAGAGGGGCTAGAGCAGCCGGTGCGACGATGCCCCCTGCGCTGTCTGCGACCTGCTTAAGTGACAATGTCACATCTTGGTCGAGGCGGGTATAATTGGCTCCCACGGTCACTGAAGGTAAATTCAGACTGGAAGTGGCGTTATGCAGGTGCTCAAAATGATCTACGTTGGCACGCTCGGCGGCTAACGAATGGTTTTGACGCTGCAAAATCTCCCACGCCTGGTCAAAGGAGATCGGCGCTGCAAACGCTGACGGGAGCGCCAACAGAGAAGTTAACAGCACACTGATTGATTTCACTTTCATGCTTAAGCTCAAACGTCGATATTAGAGTTTATACTCTATGTTATCGGTTTTCCGTTGAGTATAACAGCATTTTCCTAATCAACACATCAAGAGTCAAATGCGTAGACTTAGAGTCGATTTAGCGTTGGTTAGGCCAATTTTATGATGCCTTTGGGCTCTATCGTTGCTGAGGAGCCCAGTCCTGTTTCTGCTTGTAGACAGGCTCATCGTCCGGGACAGTGAAAGTCGGCGCGCCACACCAGCTCTTCTGTGCTTTGAATGGTATCGAGCAGATCTTGTCCTGTCATTTGCGGTATCGATAGCACGACTTGCAGATCATCCTGCTGCTCTGATCCGTAAGCACGAACATGAGTAAAAGTTGACTGCAGGTGCTCGGCCAGCATTTGTTGCGACAAACATATTCCAAACGCATCTCTTTCCATGGTGAGTATCCTTCTTACGATAGTAGCGCAAGCGACAAACCAGGATTGAGTTAATTATTATGTTGGCCCTGCCTGCAACGTTTCTGCCCTCACTGCCCAATCAGTATATGACCGAATGAACCTCTACAGGCTAAAAAAAACTAAATCGCATGTGATCTATGTCATGTTTTATTGTTGCAAAAAAATCCAGTTGTTGATGGTTTTTTACTCAATTTGATGCTGGCGAGGATGTATGAAAATTTGTCACTAAAATGAGCAAGTTGCTAACACACGCTGTGTTCACAGTTATCGAACCCGCTTTTCGCACCTTTGTTAAATTAGTGTTAGTTTTGGGCGGACAGGGAGATATTCATGACATGGAACGATATCAGCTTTCGCAAACGTATGCTGATCATAATGACATTGTCCGGCTTGATTGAGTTGTTGGTCTTGGTCGCCGCCGGCTTTGCCTACATCAAACATTCTCAGGAAGAAGAGATGGGGCTTAAGGCTCTGGGCGTGGCTTCGTTTCTGGCCCGCTCGTCGATAGTGATTGACGTTATTCAACGTGCGGATGACTCTGATGAGATCCAGCAACGTTTCCGCGATTTAACCCAATTGATCGGCGCCACTTTCATCGTGATTGGTGATGATAAAGGGATGCGGATTGTTCATCCGATTGACGCGAGAATCGGTAAGCCAATGGTAGGCGGTGATAATGAGCGCGCTTTGCTGGGCGGTGAAGAGTACATCTCGTTTGCACAGGGCTCTCTGGGGCAGTCGGTGCGCGGTAAGGCCGCGGTAGTTGACAGCAACGGCCAGGTGATCGGCGTTGTTTCGGTGGGGTATCTGCTCGCTCGTTTACAAGACAGGATCGAACCATTTCTGACGTACCTTATCGCGATCACCTTTTTGGTGCTAATTGCCAATGGTATTGTCTCAAGTTATGTGTCACGTCGTTTTCAAAAGGCGATTCTGGGCTTTGAGCCGGAGGAGATTGGCCGTCTGTATGTCGAGCTGGATGTCACCATGAGTACGATCAGAGAGGGTATTCTCAGTATTGATGATAAAGGCGTATTGCGTTCAATTAATAAAAGTGCCTGTGACATTTTAGGTATCGACCGCGATAAGGCCATTAATCGCTTGTTGACCGACTCATTACCCAATAGCGATCTGTACAAAGTGCTGGAAACCGGGGCCATAGACCATGATATCGAGTTGTATCTCAACAAACAGCGTTTGATTGCCAACCGAAGTCCGATTGTTGTTGAAGGCAGAGTGGTCGGGGCGGTATCCAGCTTTCGTTTGCGTGGTGAGATCAACGAGCTTACGGAGCAGCTATCCCAGACCAGAGAGTACGCAGAAATGCTGCGCTCTCAAACTCATGAACATCGCAATAAACTC
Organism: Vibrio sp. ABG19; assembly: GCF_029962385.1. Taxonomy (NCBI): domain Bacteria; kingdom Pseudomonadati; phylum Pseudomonadota; class Gammaproteobacteria; order Vibrionales; family Vibrionaceae; genus Vibrio; species Vibrio sp. ABG19. Next base: position 2,702,420 of record NZ_CP071708.1, read on the forward strand.
AATACCATCAGTGGACTCGTGCAAATGGGAGAGCTGGAGGCGGTACAGCAGCTAATTGGTCAGGAAACCGCCCATTACCAGAGTTTGATCGAGTTTCTGCGTGAAACGATTAAAGACCCGTTGATCGCCGGTATGCTGCTGGGTAAGACAGAGCGAGCGCGTGAGATTGGCCTGGAGCTTAATGTCGATGATGGCTCGCATCTGGCCTGTTTACCGGGTTATATCAACGCGGAAGACATAGTGACTATTCTGGGCAACCTGATAGACAATGCCTTTGATGCGACACTGACTGCGATACGCCACTCGCAACGTTTTCCAAAGGAGAGGCGTGTTATCGATGTCTCGATCAGCGACTACGGCAATGAAATCATACTTGAGGTTGAAGATCAGGGCTGTGGTTTGCCTCAGGATTTCAGCCCGGATCTGTTGCTGCAAAAAGGGGTATCGAGTAAAGCGAAGTATAACCGGGGGGTTGGATTGTATCTGGTCAAGCAGTTATCTGATCGCTATCAGGGTCAATTAGAGATGTATAGTAATGACAAAGAATATGGAACACGTATGACGGTTTATCTGCCCAAGGAAGAGCTGCTATGACAACCCGGGTATTGATCATTGAAGATGATGTGGCGATCGCTCAGTTGCATCATAAATATCTTAACCAGACGGGTGGCTTTGATGTGGTCGGGATTGCAACCTCACAAGCGGAAGCCGAGATGCAGTTAGAAGTGCTGCAACCGGATTTAGTGTTACTGGATGTTTATCTGCCGGACGGCACGGGCTTGGATATTCTGCAGTGGGTACGCAGCCGTAATGCCCGCTGTGACGTGATCCTAATTACCGCGGCGCGTGATGTGGAAACACTGCAGCAGGCGATGCGCGGCGGTGTGGTCGATTATCTGCTCAAACCCGTGATGTTTCCTCGTTTGGAAACGGCCCTGAAAAAGTATTTGGCACGTCAGGTTGAGTTGGGAAAATTGGCCGACTTGGATCAGGGACTGGTGGATAAGATGTTAACCTCTTCTGCTCAGCAGGATATGTCAGCCTCGCGGTTACCGAAAGGCATAGACAGTGTAACGCTGGATAAAATCCGCCAGTTGTTCGCCGATTCTGTCACTCTCACTGCCGATGAGGCCGGTGAGAAAATAGGGGCCAGCCGCACGACCGCACGACGCTATCTTGAGTATTTGATTGGTTCGGGAGAGCTGGAAGCGGATGTCCGTTATGGTTCTGTGGGCCGTCCTGAGCGCAGCTATAAGAAAGTCACTCGAATATGAGGTTAATCGGACAGCCAGTCATTGCAGAGTAGAATTTTTGCGACCTTGCTCTCGTCTAAGCCCATCTGACTCATCTAGCGTTAAAGTTCAGTAGAGTCGCAAGGGCATCAGAATGAGAATAACGAAACGGTTAGCAAAGTCGGCTGTTGTGTCGGTTTTGGTCTGGTCTGTGTCATCAGCTGCGGATATGAGCGAGCTGACTTTCTACACTGAAGAGTACCCGCCTTATAATTTTTCAAATAATGGCCAGATTACCGGCATTGCAGTGGATTTGTTGCAACAGGCCAGCCAGCAAGTTGGCCGTGAAATTTCAAGTGAGCAAATTGTCATGCAGCCCTGGCCGAGAGCTTATCGCTCGGTGTTGCTCAAACCCGGTTCGGTTCTGTTTTCTGCAACCCGGACTCAGCACCGCGAATCCCTGTTCAACTGGGTCGGACCGATAGGGGAAATCCGGGTTTCCGTGTTGGCTCGCAGTGACACCAAAATAAAAATTGACCAGCCCATTGACCTGGCGAAATATCGCATCGGCGTTATCCGGGATGATGTCGGTGAACAGCTCCTGCTCCAACTCGGCATCCCGCGAGAGTTGATGCAGGAAGCGGCCAATGTCGGCGTGCTGACCGAATTGCTGCTCAAAAACCGTATCGATCTTATCGCCTATAACGAACAGGCGACGCACTGGTGGGCTATCAGGTCGGGCTACCAGGCAGAAGATCTGGCGACAATTTTTGTTTTGCAGCAAGGCTTACTCTATTTTGCCTTCAATAAAGAAATAGATCAGCAGTTGGTGAATGACTTACAAAAAGGGATTGATATAATTAGGGATACTTCCGGTAAAGATGGCGTGAACTTATATCAGGCCATTTTAGACAAATACCGATAACTTGCCTAACTGAAGTGACCAATATGAGTAACCCCAGCAGTAACATTCTTCTTGAAAGCGGTACCAACGAATTAGAAATAATTGAATTTCATCTCGAAAAACAACTGGCAAATGGCGAAACCAAAACCTGTTATTACGGCATTAACGTCGCCAAAGTCAGAGAGGTGATCCGTGTACCGGACACCACCGACTATCCTAATGCTCAGCCTCATATGATTGGTGTGTTCTCTTCACGCGACATTTTGACACCGTTAGTGGATCTGGCCGGTTGGCTCGGTGTACCGACCAGCTCGGTAAACAGCAACAAATATGTGATTGTGACTGATTTTAACCGTATGACCAATGGCTTCCTGATTGACAGCATCAGCCGCATTCATCGTATTTCCTGGAATGATGTCGAATCTCCGAGTCAATTTCTGGAGTCAGGTGAACAGGACTGTGTGGTTGCTGTGGTGCGTAAAGAAGGCAAGCTGATCATGATCCTCGATTTCGAGAAGATTATTGCTGACATCAATCCGGAATTGAGTATGGAGAAGTATGATGTGAAAGTCGACCGCTCGGTCAACCTGAATCAGACCATGGTCAGTAAGCGTAATGCGAAAACGGTGATGGTGGTCGATGATTCAGCATTCATCCGCAGTCTGATTCAAGATACGTTAAGTACTGCTGGCTATAACGTTATTGCCAGCAAAGATGGTGGTGAAGCGCATGAGAAATTGATGGACGTCGAGCGTATCGCAAAAGAAGAAAATCTGGCGGTCAGTGAGCTTATTGATGCGATTGTATCTGATGTGGAAATGCCGCGCATGGATGGAATGCATTTACTGAAGCGATTACGCGATACCGAAGCGTACTGTAACACCCCCATCGTGATGTTCTCGTCTCTGATGAGTGACGACAACCGTACCAAAGCTTTGTCGCTCGGAGCCAATGACACCATTACCAAACCACAAATTGGCAAGCTGGTATCCTTAATGGACGGTTTAATCTTCAGTTAAGTCTTCCGACCAGAGCTAAAGCGCGAGCCAGCATTGTGACATGAATCGTCACAGTAATGACGGGGCGCGGCTAAGCTTATTGCGTTTTGTTGAGTGATTGGGGCCCGCATTGGCGGGTCTTCTTGTTAGTTTGGCTGCTTCACCATAGTTGTGTGGCTTTGCGAGCGTTTTCGGCTTTGAGATAGTTCTCCGGACTGGAGATAGTTATATGGACTGGAGATAGCTCGAGGAACTTAGTGTCAGGTTTACACATTCTGCAAAATCGGAGAAATCTGCTGGCCTTTCGGGAAAACATCAGTTATCTATGAAAGAGTTAGCTTCCGAATCTAATAGTGATGGTGGTGAATTCGGGGATGATATTTCATCGTTCAGGCTTTGGGAGCAGTGCTTGAATTTTATAGCGGTTAAAGGAACGTCATGACTAATATCTTCATCATTGTGGCACTGCTGGTGGTCTTTTTTGTGGTGATTCAAAAGTACGTGATTCGCCATGATGACAGCAAAAGTTACGCTTACCGTCGTAAAGGGCCAGTTTTGACTAGTGCAGAAAGCACGTTTTATCACGCATTAACCGCTGCAGTAGGAGAGCACGGAATTGTGTTGACCAAAGTCAGTATGACCCAGGTGGTTACCCCTTCAAAAGGTCTGAATAAGAAGCAGTGGTTTATTGCCAACAACCGGGTGGCCCGCAGCCAGTTTAATTTCCTGGTGTGTGATGCCAGAACATTGGAGCCGCGCGTGGTTGTGGAACTCGATGATGGCAAGGAGCTGACCAAGCTTAAGGTTGAACGAGAAAAGTTGCTGATGCAGGTATGTAAGACGGCAAATATCCCTTTAATCGGTGCCAATATCCGTTACAGCTATCAAGTGGGCAAACTGCGCCGGTTACTCGCCGCGCATATTGACTTGATCGAAACCGACAAAGAAGTTCGTTTTTGTAAACGTTGTGGCAGCCCGATGAACATCAAAGTGGCCAGTCAGGGCGAGTTCAAAGGTCGTCGATTTTTTACCTGCAGCCGTCAGCCACACTGTACTTATACAGAAAATTACAATGTGGTATTTGAACTGGATGATGATGGGGAAGACGCAGAATCACTAACCTGATTCAGCTTGCGGTTGGCACTCGGCACATTCGACCGTCTGGCAAATACGAACCTGATTGCGTCCGTTATGTTTTGCCCGGTAGAGCTCTTTATCCGCCAACTTGATCAAATCGGTCAGTTTATCTCCGGCCTGATACTCACAAATGCCCACACTTAAGGTCAAGTGAATTGTCTGCTCGCGATAGTAGAATAAATGGGTTCCAACTGCGCTGCGCAGGCGCTCACCCATCTTCTCCGCCTGTTCGAGATCCGTATCAAACAGAGTGACACAGAATTCTTCGCCGCCGATACGATACAAATTATCTTCGCCCACCACATTGGCCAGTATTTGGGCTGTTTCTATTAACACCTTGTCACCGGAATCATGTCCGTACTGATCGTTAATCTGTTTAAAGTAGTCCAAATCAATCAGCAGAAGGCTGAGTGAATCTACGCTGCTGCGATGCTTCTCAAAGTGGTTAAAGGCCGCTCGCAGTGACAGGCGATTATGGGCCCCGGTCAGAGCGTCGCGTGATGCGAGGTAAGTCAGGGAGTTCTCGATATTCTCGCGGTTGAATTCGTAGCGATGTGAAACAATCCAGACCCCGCAGTAACACAAGATTAAGTTGACCATGGTGGTCAATGCATTTAAAGCCGAAACCTGAATCACGTCATCGTAGACACTCATAACCTGAGCAAGCAGGACAATGCCCGACATAAGGCGGCCCTGGTTGAGGCCGAGCAGGGCATAGAGCACTATCGGGCAGAAGATCGTCCACAAATAGAGGCCATCTGCTAAAGGTTGCAGGTAGGTGCTGATGCAGATGATAAACATCATTAAGTAAACGTAACATTGGATGTGACGATGTTTGTGCTTACGCTGGGCAGCAAGGCGGGACACGTACAGCGAGTAAAGAGTGAAAAACAGGTAAATTGAAGCGAGCACAAACTCCTGTTTGTTGAAGTATAACCAGGAGAAAGCCAGTGCGACTGCGAACAAGAATAGACTCAAACCAGCCAGAACAGAGCTTCGTAGTGTGTGCGAGTGATCAAACAACCGTGAATCCATGTTCTTTTGTCTCAATTGTGCGTTTAGCGACCAATAAAAATTTATACTACCTCTAAGTAGGTAGCAATCAAGAGTTTTGTTGAATTAAAGTCACAAAAGGAGAACTGCTTCAGCACAGCGCCCACTGTTTTAATATGATAAAACTCAATTAATGACACGCTGTTGGGGTAAAAAATCAACAAAGTGTCTACAGAAAAGCCAATCGATTCAAAAATAAAGAAATTTGACTTGCACGCATGAAAATCTGTCGTTAATATCCATCTCGTTCTCAGGGAAAGCGTCCGTAGCTCAGCTGGTTAGAGTATCGCCTTGACATGGCGGGGGTCGGTGGTTCGAGTCCACTCGGACGCACCAAGAGAAAACACTCAGCAAGTGTATAAACATGCAGTGTGCGTCCGTAGCTCAGCTGGTTAGAGTATCGCCTTGACATGGCGGGGGTCGGTGGTTCGAGTCCACTCGGACGCACCAAAATTTCTTACAAAACCCGCTTTTTAGCGGGTTTTGTCGTTTCTGAAGTGTGAGTTTTTCTCTGTGGCGGTTGGTTATCGTTGCTGTCGATTCATCTGCACTAATACATTTCATTTGCTCGAATGCACTTCAATTTCTGACCGCAGCGGCATTCACGTCTGCATCTTCCCGATATCGTTTACGCTTTCCATTACAAGCCTTAGCCGATTTGTACGCTCGAAGTATAGGCCCGCCGAATCTTTATTCCGCTGCCAGCACCTCGGCCATATCGCCCGCAAAATCTGGCGCAAATAATTAACACCATAAAAACCATAAGCGTCATTATTTGCCACGCGAATGTTGCCCTTTATCGCAACAAATTACCGAATTGTTAATTAGTATCGTCAGGCTTGCAGCAGTTCAGGTTCTCGCTGTGGACTTAGTCGCTGCTTGCCACACTGTCCAACCTATCTGCTCAATAAATGAAGCGCGCGGGTGAGGTACTGTTACCTGCGTGTTGCTCATGAATGGATTCCCAAATACAAAATAATTAAAGGATAGCGCTATGAGAAAGCTAACATTTGCTTTTGCACACCTGCTGATTGCTGCCACTACACTGGGTGCAATGTCTTCGGCATCTGCCAATGATTACCCGCCAAGAACCGTTAATATGGTCGCACCTGCCGGCGCAGGTGGCGGATGGGATTTAACCATTCGTACCGTGGCCAAAACACTGAAAGACGAGAACCTTGTCAGCTCAAATCTGCCGGTTATTAACCGTCCTGGCGGTGGTGGTGCCGTTAACCTGACGTTCATGCAAACTCAAAAAGGCAAAGGCGACTTGATCTCGGTCTATTCTCCGCCAATTCTGCTGACCAATCTGACGGGGATGACGCCATATAGTTACAAAGACACCACGCCTTTGGCGCGTTTGATTTCTGATTATGCCGCATTTGTTGTGCCGCAAGATTCGCCTTACACCTCAATTAATCAGGTGATGGACGCTCTCAAGAAGGATCCTAAGTCGATCAAAATTGGTGGCATCTCCACCGCGGGTTCTATGGACCACATTCAGTTCCTGCTGGTGGCTAAAGCCGCGGGCGTTAAAGACCTGAGAGATATCGATTACGTTTCTTTCCAGGATGGTGGCGTCGTTGCTCAGGTACTGGGTGGTCACATTGATCTGATTTCGACCGGGCTTGGCGATGTCGCGGGTCTGTTGGAAAGCGGTAAGCTGCGCGCACTGGCACAAACAGCTGACAAACGCATTGGCGAGGGAGCGATGGCTAAGATCCCGACCGTGAAAGAGCAGGGCATCGATGTCACGTTTGAAAACTGGCGTGGTTTGTTCGGGCCAAAAGATATGCCAAAAGAGGCGGTGGATTACTGGCGTGATGCACTGCAGAAAATGACTGAAACTGCCGAGTGGAAAGCCGCGATGAAACGTAATGGCTGGGAAGCTGCGTATCAGGATCAGGCTGAATTTGAGCAATTTCTCTCTGCGACCAATGAACAATACAAAACACTGATCCAAGAAGTGTTCCGATAAAAATTATTACAACAATAGCTGTTGGCTCCAGGTAAGGAGCCAACAGATTGATAAAGGGAATTGCCCTTTATGTTTCAGCTGGAATAAGGACTTCATTAACATGAACAAACAAACACAGCCTGCAAACTGGGACGGACTGACCGGCGTGGTCAGTATTTTGTTTGGTCTGGGCTATGGCGGCTATGCCTATTTGTTACCACGGCCCATGTTTGGTAACCCGTGGGAACCCATTTTTATGCCATTGGCGATTGCCGCGCTGACGATTGTGATTGGCATTCTGCTGATTATCAACGGGCGTGTTGCACCGTCAGTGGCAGCAGTGCAAGAGTTTATTGCGCAGCACGCGCAGCGTAAGACACACCGTTATCGGATTGTTTTGAGCTGTGTAGCGGCTTTTGTCTACGCGCTAATTTTTGAGCATGCCGGCTACATGCTAAGCACGGCGATATTTATGTTCGCGATGCTGCTTATTACCAGCGGTGTCGGGGTATGGAAACGTTCGTTATTGATCGCGGTACTGTTCTCGACCGGTATCTATTTTATTTTTAGTGAGCTGTTGGCAATTAATCTGCCGACCTCTCTGATGTTTAGCTAAGGAGCCAGGGTATGACAGATATTTTTGCTAGCCTTCTGAATGGATTCGGAATTGCTCTACAGCCATATTATTTAATGTTGATCACTCTGGGTGGGGTGATGGGCACCATTATTGGTATGTTACCTGGCCTTGGACCTGCAACCGGTGTGGCAGTACTGCTACCGATGACTTATGCCATGGGACCGACGGCATCACTGATCACCATGACGGGTATCTACATGGGCGCGATGTTTGGTGGTTCCCGTAGCTCGATTCTTATCAATACTCCGGGAGACGGCGCGGCACTGGCGGCGACGTTTGACGGTTATCCGATGGCGATGAAAGGCCGGGCGGAATCGGCGCTGGCGATCTCGGCGATTGCGTCTTTGATTGGTGGCACGATAGCCGCGGTATTAATGACCTTCCTGGCTGAGCCAGTCGCAAATTTTGCGATTCGATTCGGACCTGCCGAGTACTTTATGCTGATGCTGGCGGCACTGTCGATGACCGTGTCCATGTCGAAAGGCAACATGCTAAAAGGTTTCCTCTCTATGGCCATTGGCCTGGCCATTGCGACCGTGGGCATTGACGCTCAGTCAGGATTAAGCCGTTTCACCTTTGGTGTGCTTGAACTGCAGACCGGGGTTGATTTTCTGGTGGTGATTATCGGTATCTACGCCTTGGGCGAAGTAATGAAAAGTATGGAAGCGCTGAGTGATGGCAGTAAAAAAGCGCAGACTAAGTTTAAACGTATCTGGATCAGCAAAGATGACTGGCGTCGCTCGAAATGGCCGATTCTGCGTAGTGCACCGGTTGGTTTTATCATCGGCGCGTTGCCAGGCGCGGGCGGCACCATGGCTTCTTTGATGTGCTACAACAATGAAAAGCAGCTTTCTCCGCACAAGGAAGAGTTTGGCCATGGTGCGATAGAAGGGCTCGCAGCGCCGGAGTCGGCGAATAACTCAGCCTCTATCGGCGCGATGATCCCTATGTTGTCTTTGGGCATTCCCGGTTCAGGTACAACGGCTGTGATGATGGGTGCACTCCTGATGCTGGGTATCCAGCCTGGACCTTTACTGTTTACCCAACATCCGGATACCGCCTGGGGCCTGATTGCCAGCCTGTTTATTGCCAACATTATTCTGGCATTTGTCAACATTCCTCTCGCTGGGATCCTGGTACGTATGCTGGCGATTCCTGCCAACGTTCTTTACCCGATAGTGCTGGGTCTGGCTTTCGTTGGTTGCTATGCAATCAGTAGTGCGGTCGTCGATTTCTACATTCTGATTGTGCTGGGTGTGATGGGAATGGTGATGCATAAAGTGAATATCCCGACTGCGCCTATGATTCTGGCGGTGATTGTGGGCAGCCAGATGGAGCAGTCGTTCCGTCAGGCGTTTAGAATCTCCAACCAGGAAATGGGTATTTTCGTTCAGTCCGGTATTGCTCAGGTGCTGTTGGCGGTCACTGTGATCTCAGTGTTGTGGCCACTGCTGAGTAAACTACGTCGTCAATCCGAGTTGAAAACGGCATAACAACCCCCGGAACATCATGCTCCTTGAGCTGATGTGATTGAGTGATTCTCCAAAAGCCAAAGTCATCATCTGATTTTGGCTTTTGTCGTTATTTCACTCGGTGTCAGTGTCTAACGAATCGGTATTGACCTCGCATAGCAGGAAGATGTTTCACATATCAAAGTTTGGTAGTAAATATGTTTCAACCAAATGCCATCCTGTTACCTCCGTGTTATTCTTGCGGGCCTTTGTTGTTGTATATCTGATGTTGTCTCACCTATGACGATCCCAAGCCAAGCCCCTGTTAAAAAAAACCACAGCTTGTTATCGAGCCGTCCTGTTTTAGGCTCTGTGCCGGTGCGCTGGCGTTTCAGAAATAAAATTTTTCTGTTGTTACTGACCTTATTGCTGATCCAGGCATTGGTGATGGCCTGGGGGTTCTATCAGACTTTATCCTCTTCGGTGGATCACCAGGTCAGAACCCGCGCCCTGATTCAGGCTAGGGAAATTGCCAGCGATCCCGAGTTGATTGCCAGCGTCGGGCGCCGGGATAAGCACACCATCAGGGTGATTGCAGAACGGTTGATGCGGGATTCAGATGCCAGTTTTATTGTCATTGGTGACCAAAATGGTATTCGTCTGTTTCATCCGGTGGATGACCGGATTGGGCGTGCGATGCAAGGGGGCGATAATGATGGCGCCTTACTGCGCGGCGAGTCTTACACCTCATTAAGAGAGGGGTTCCTTGGCTATGGTGTACGCGGAAAAGCACCGATCAAGAATGCCAGTGGGCAGATCATTGGTGTCGTTTCAGTGGGATATCTGCTCACTCGCTTTGATCACTGGCTGAAAGAGTATTTGCAGCCTCTCATAGTGGACATGCTGGTTTTACTGATTTTGGTGTTTGTATCGGCGTGGCTGTTTACCCGCCACATTCAGAAACAAATGAACAATATGGAGCCGGAGCAGATAGCTCTCTCCTGGGAAATCCAGCGCTCAATTCTCAATGCGGTTTATGAAGGTATCATAGCGGTGGACCGCCAAGGTCAAATGATGATCGTTAACCCCTCAGCGCAGCAATATTTACCGGTAGCAGCGGCGAACCGGTATCAGGCGAACATCGCTGATTATCTCGATGACTGCGCCTGGCTGGAGCAAACCGAGTTGAATCCGTTGCGTCGTCAGCCAAAAGATGAATTCTATCAGCTCAATGGATTTCAAATTGTCGCGAATCGCGAGCCGGTCATGCATCGCGATGAACTGGTCGGTTGGGTCATCAGTTTGCGCGAACAGAACGATATTCATGCGGTGAGTGCCAGCCTGACCCAGATTAAACAGTACAGTGATAATTTGCGCGTATTACGGCATGAGTTTTCTAACAAACTGACCACTCTGGCCGGATTATTAAAAATGGGGAAGGCGGATGAAGCGCTGCAGCTCATCAACAGTGAAAGCGATGACAAGCAGGCTACCCTGGATTTTATTAAGCAGACTATTTTACTCAATCAGGTCGCGGCATTTTTGCTGGGCAAAGCCCTGAGAGCAAAAGAGCTGGGGATCACACTGAATTTGGATCCGACTTGCCAGCTTTTAGCGCTGAAAGGAAAACTGGATGAAAATCAGCTGTGTACTATTTTAGGCAATTTGATCGATAACGCGTTTGATTCCTGTCGTCTGAGCGGTGTCGCAGCCCCTGAAGTGGGGGCTCTGATCACGGATGCCGGCCAGGATCTGCTCATCGAAATATCAGATAATGGCACAGGATTAAGCGCGCAAGAGAAGACGGCTATTTTTGCCAGAGGTTCGACCCGTAAAGCCGATGCTGCCAATCATGGCATCGGTTTGTATCTGGTTGAACGGCATGTGGAACAGGCCGGTGGCTTTATCAACATTGATGATGCCATTCCGCAGGGATGTATCTTTTCGGTCTTTATCCCGAATAGCCCGCTTGAACCATAAACTCATAACTGTCGCTAAAACCATAACCATAAATATAAACATAAAACGCCCGGTATTGGATGAGATGCCATTGCAGTCGGGTCAGCACAATTATCGGCTTTAATTCCGAACCAGACGCGGGCCTTCCCGGCGGCGGGTGTACCGCAGTCCGGGGATAAAAGGCTCACGTGTTACGCTGATGCCTTTGGGGGCAGGGGCTTGGCCTTAAAGCCGTTTTGGAACGAGGAAGTGAAATGGACAAAATAGACGTTGTTATCATCGAGGATGATCCTAACATTACCCAAATCTATCAGGAGATCATTAAGACCACGACTCGATTTCAGATTGTCGGAATAGCCGAAACCCTAAAAACCGCCCAAACCATCATTCAGGCTTATCAGCCGCAACTGATTCTGCTCGATAACTATCTGCCAGATGGTCTCGGTATCGATTTATATCGTGATCTGATCAGCCAGAAAAAGAAAAGAAAAATGGATGTGGTACTGATTACCGCCACCGACGATGTTGATTCGGTGCGTGAAGCCATGCAACTGGGATGTTTTGACTATTTACTCAAACCGATCTCATTCGACCGTTTTCAAGAAACCTTGCAGCGTTATCTCAACCTCAACAATGCGATGAAAGCGTACGACAATCTCAATCAGAAGCATATTGATGATCTGTTTAACCTGCAGCACCGAAAACAGCAGGTTAATTTGTTGCCCAAAGGGATTGAGCAGGTCACTTTAGACCGTTTTATCAGCCACTTTTCCCGCCATAGCGGGCAAAAGTTTACCGTTGAACATGTCAGTCAGAGTACCGGTGTCAGTAAAACCACCGCGCGCCGTTATCTCGAGTACTGCTCAACTCATGGTTTGATCGTCAGTCAGAATGAGTACGGTAAAGTAGGGCGACCGGAAAGAGTGTATATAAAATATTGATCGTCTTGGTGATGCCAGCGCGGCCCCCAGCGCAGGCGACTTCTGTTGCGCTCAGATCCAGCAAAGTTAGCGTGGATGCTCTACATAACTTCAACTACTCTTATTAGCAATTTATTGGTCATGAATTAAACGTCGCTTTCATCGGGTTAGTTCCTGATGAAAGCAGGTTCCTGTTGCGAATAGATAAGGGAATAAATTATGGCTATTAACAAATGGATGCATGCGTGTCTGTTATTCAATTGCCTGCTGTTGTCGGGGATACCCTCCGTTTGGGCAAAAAACTATTACGTATCGCCTGAGGGCGATGACGAGAATGCTGGGCGGGAAAGCAGTCCTTTTCAGAGTATTAATTATGCCGTCAAGAAACTGAGACCGGGTGATACTCTCTATCTAAAATCAGGTACTTACTTTGAAGCGGTCGAGGTCAAAGTCAGTGGTCGTGAAGATGCTCCGATTACTATTGCCGCTCTAGAGGGAGAAACCGCGATCATTGATTCAGGCTTTACTGAGTTTCGTAATGCAGGTAACAGTGATTGGGAATTGGTGAACGAAAAACTTGGCGAATATCGTTCGCTTGTCAGCTGCAAAGATAAAGATATTTACGGTTATGTTGCCGGGATTCCCGGATATGCTAATGAGCAAATGAAGTTAATTCCGTATAAAGAAGAGAAGTTTTTTCATGCCACAACGGATGAGTATAAAGGAGAGAAAAGCGCATTCTATGTTGGACCCGGTACGATGGAGATAGACGATAAATGTCATATCCGCCTTTCTAAAACAGACGCGATGAGAAATGCAGAAGCCCGCTACGGCGTGGTTTTTGAAGACGAAAATAGCGACCCCAGAAACTTTCAAATTATCCTTTCTCAGAGCTCAAATACCCTGGAAGTGAAAGGCAGCTATCTGACGTTTAAGAATCTGACCTTTAACCAGGCCAAAGATACGATTGAACTTGACGACGGTGCTCATCATATTGTTTTTGATAGCATAAAAGCCTGGATGGGGAATACCACCATTTCGACCAATGATGGTGATGTAAATCATATCACCATCACCAACTCTGAGATTTTAGGTGATGATCCCTATTGGATTTTCTGGAGTGATATGAAAGATGATCCGGTTCCTGCGACCCGGGCAAGAGGCACCTCGATTAATTTGAAAGGCGGAACTCAAAACTGGCAAATCAGCCGAAATTTAATTCGTGGGTCGGGTCAGGATCTGATTGCGGTCAGCAATGGTGAGGACAGGATATTTGTTCATCATAACCGGATTCAAAATTGCGGCGATGATGCATTTGAGATTGAAGGAGCGGCAAAAAATGGTGGCAGCGGTAATATTGGTCAGGTGATTATCCATGATAATCTGATTATTAACTGTTTGGTTGCCGTTTCGCTTGGGCAGGATACAGAGAAAATGAGCGGACCGCTGCTTTTCTACCATAACGTTGTACTGCTACTGCGCGATCATCCGGTCAACCGTAAACCTGAGATTAATACATGGAATGGTGGTGGCCAATTCGGTTACGGTAAGATGTTCAAGCAGGCAGGCAGCGATTACGTCGCACGGAATGCCCATTATTATAACAATACGTTAGTGATGCTAAATTCTGACGACGGTATTGTTCCTATCCCGAAATATCCCGATGGCACCACCTTTGCGAATAATATTGTGGTGATGATCAACGGTGAAATTATCAAGTCCTATGATTTAGGTAAAGATCAGATTGTCGACGGAAATCTATATTGGAAGGTAAACCGAAACGATGAAGCGCCCTTACTCAATGGGAAGGATACGGTCGCTGAGCTGCAATTGAAACATCAAGCGGAGCAAAACAGTATCGGTGATATCCCCAAACGGGGTACCAGTCCAAAATTCAGCAATTTTAATTTAAAAGTCGTTGATAAGGGCCAGCCATATTGGTCATTGAAACCGGAATCCGAAGTATTTGGTGTTGATAGTTTTATCTTGACCAGTGACAGTCCGGCGGTCGGAAAATCCGTCACCATCACCTGTCGGTCTGTGGTTGGAACGGATGAGAATGGCGAGACTTTGTGCCCGGACGGTGTTCTGGTTGGGTCTTTGTCCGGTGGCGATATCGGTGCTTTCCCTTACCTGGCATCGCCGGCAGACTATGAAGTGTTTCCGTTTGTTGTAGTAACACCGTGATTCCCGAAGTTTTAAGATACGGCTCCGTTAATGTTCATACGCGGTGAGGAGTCAAACGTGCAGGCGTTCCGGTTTATCGGGGGCGCCTGTCAGCGTAAACACATAATAAAAAATTAGTCACGATAGGCATGATGGGGCGTGGTTTACTCCAAACTCTCAAAACTCACGCCATATTGCGTTTTTAATCTCGAGTAAAACCTGTTCGATCGGTTGTTCAGCATCAATGTTGATGACGCGGGTCGGGGAAGGGTAATTCAGTGCCAGGTTGGCCGCCGCTCTTTGTTTGAACTGCTCAAAACTCATGTCGGATTTCCTTTCCATCGCGACCGGTGCGGAGATATTTAATTTGATGACCAGATCCGGCGGATAAAATTCAGCGGTGCGATAGGGCTGTGCTTCCCAACGCGCAAGGGCGCGAAGCATACCGCTTGAGTGAGATAACCAATGGCTTAGTAATGGACCATCGTTAAAACCCATGATCTGGTTCTGAGGATAGCGGTCGCATAGGACCACGATACCGCGATTGCGCGCGCGACTCGCCTGGCGTAATTTTTGACGCTTTTCCAGGCTCAGCGTTAGCGCCCAAATCGCTTTCGCAATCTGCTTCAGGCGTGAGGATGAAGGTACCGTCTGAGTAAAATATGGTTGTGTGTTGCTCTCCATATCCGTTAGTGATGGATTTTGATGGCTCAATGATGCGTTAGTTTCAGCTAGTGGGTCTGATTGGAGTTGTCTTTCGGGGCTTGCTGCGCGCAGCAGTTTGGCGGCCATTTTCAACGGCCAGCGCAACACAGAGCTTGATCCCTGGCCACTTCCAAAATAGAGGCTGATCACATCTATTTTCCATGCCAGCCATTTTTGAACCGATTTTACCTGGGTCGATTTACCGCAACCATCACAACCGCTCAATACAATCAGTAATCCGCCACTGGCACTGATGCGGCGCAATGGAACAGGGGCATGAATATAGTGTTTGTTTATTCCCCCGCAGATCCAGAAAAATTCGCGCACGGTTCTTCGCCAGCGAGCATGTAAAGGCATATAGGTACGGAATGGGTTCAGTTTGGCCTGCACGCAGCGTTTGAAATCCAATATCTGTTTGAGCGATGGTGCCGCCGAACGCACTATGCTGGCTATGTGTAGAGCTGCTTCGTGCCCTAACAGATGCTCCGTTAAATCTGTTAAGCGAGCAACGTCGAGCTGCTGTTGCAGCCAGGCAAACTCGCGTTGTCTTTCTGAACGAAAATAAGGCTGGCCTAACGCATTTAGTACTCTGTCCCTACTGCGAAGTTTGAGTACCGAACGTACGATAAGCAGTAGCATTTCCATATTAGGCTCTACGATAAAAACGTGTTCAGTTTCCTGATACTGACGCTCTGACAGTATCAGGTGTTCCCAGGGTAAACGATACCCTTTGAGGTGTGGTTCGCCACAAATCAGTTGATAATGGAGGTGGAGATGCACCATGCTGCCGCTTGAGGCATCTACAGCGAGGTAATCTTCTACTGCCGGGTAACCATGAGTGGCCATCGCATTAAACAATTTAAAGCCGGAATCAAATAAGGCGCGATTCAGCTGCCGGGTTTTACCTCTTTCTACCAGCACGTCCAGATCGGTAATGCCCAGCAGGCCTTCTTGCAAATGTTCGTTACTTTTCCAGTGGCAATAGGCGATATTGGCCTGTTCCATCTTGCGAAAGAAATGAGTAACAACTTTCAACCTGGCCTGCGTGTTTGCGTCTAGCGTTACGATACCCACTGATTTGGTTCCTATAGTTATGACACAAGGGTAATAGCTCTGGCTTGAGATAAACCTTATTTAATCATTGAGCGTGTACTCAATATGAATAATCGGGGCGCCGTCAGGTTCACCATCGTAAGCCTCTGCGACCCGTTCACCTATACCGGTGACGATGACGACCAGTGCATTTCCTGGCACCCAGCCAGCCTGCGATGTAACTTCAGATATGATCGCACTGATGTCCGGGGTTTTCTGTTTACTGTCTGATTCACCCACTAATCTCCATTCGGGAGGCGTCCAGGTGACAGAGGCTGCCGTCCTTACCCGAGAGGACACATTGTGGCTTTCCCTGACGAAGGTGACCGGATTGGCCGCGAGTTCACCCTGAATCAACAGTGTGGTTTCCACCGCTTTCGTTTCATCAGCCTGAAATTGGATATAAGCACCGACAATGTTGGCACCCTGTGGAACATCAATCTGAGTAAAGCGCATGCCGACGACTTGATTTGAACCATCGTAAACCAGCTCTAAATCACTGCTGTTAGTCTTAACACTGCCATCCGCTTTCTCTTCGGCATCATCCGAACTGGCCGCAATACGCCGGCTGAGGGTTTGCAGACCATCCTGAGTGACGGTGATCTCGACATCATCGAAGTTGGTCAGATCGCCATCGCTTGCGGTGAGGCGCAGGACATAAATGCCGGCCAGCGAGAATGTCGCGCTTGTCTGTGCGCTACTTGCGTTAGTGAAGTTCACACTGCCTTGACCACTGATTTTGTTCCAGCTCTGAGTGAGTGTATCGCCAGGAATACCATCGTCAGATACCGCACCGGTAAGCACGGCGCTTTGTGATAACGTGATCGTCTGAGCTTGACCGGCTTCGACTAATGGCGGTTGATTTCCTGGAACATAGCTATATTCGATGTACAGCAGTGGCGCGCCAGCCTGGTCGCCGTCAAAGGACTCAGCGACGCGTTCACCGTCACCGGAAATCAGTATTGCCAAAGAGTTACCTTCCGCCCAACCGCTTTGAGAGGTAATTTCGGCGATGATCGGCCCAAGGTCGGGGGTACGCTGATCCAGATCCGCTTCGCCCACGATCAACCAGGGAGCGGGGGACCAGTATATGGCGGAGGTGGTGGCTATGCGTGCTGAAATATTAGCGGTTTCCTTCTGAAAGGCGGTTGCACTGGCAGAAAGTTCGCCGCGAATCGTCAGCGTGGTATCTACCGATTTTACTTCATCAGCCTGAAACTGGATGTAGGCGCTGTTGATGGTCGCTCCTTGCGGGATGTTGATGGTATTGAAGCGCAAACCAACGACTTGATTGGAGCCATCATAAACGAGTTCCAAGTCGCTGCTGACGGTACGCATTCTGCCGGTGGCGAGCTCTTCCGCATCATCATTGCTAGCATTGATGCGACGTGTCAGTGTGAAAACGCCTTCCTGAGCGGAAACATTGACGGTTACCTCGTCTTCACTTTGTAATTCCCCATCGAATGCGGTCAGACGCAGGATATAATCGCCGGCCGCTGAAAATGAGGCCGTCGTTTCAGTACTGCCGGGATCGGAGAAAACAACATCTCCCTGTCCACTGATTTTACTCCAGGAGGTCGTCAGTGAATTGGCCGGCAAACCATCGTCTGTCACCGATCCGGTCAGATTGACAAGTGCGGGCATTACCACCGCCAGGTCATCACCGGCAAAAACCTCCGGCGCAGCATTACCCTGAGTGTAAGGAGGTAATGTGATTTCATATATCATGCCGTCATTTTCGGTTGGGTCACTGTCATTGTCCCAGCCTCGGGCAGACATAAAGATACTGTTAAGACTCGGGTCCAGACTGCTGGGGGCGATAGTGATCCCGGACGGCTTTTTCGGGTTGATCTGCGAGATATCAATAGTTCGCAGCAAGTGCCCTTCGGTGGTGGACTGCACAATGAACTGACCGGTACTACTAATGATATACAAAGTACTCGTCATGGCATCGAAGTAGATGCTTTCCGGGTCAGTCAACCCCAGTTCTCGGGCGTCAAAACTGTTGACCACATCGTCGACAGTAACCCCATCGAATACACCGTTTGGTCCGGGTGTTATTCGATATACGATGTGAGAGATACCATCCATGACGTATAAAGAACCTTGACCGTAAGTAATATCCTCGGGATCGGAACTACCAAAAGCTTCAGTTGAGAAAGCGCTCACACTATCATCTTCAGTCAGGCAAATACCATCGTTGCCAGGGGCGATTTCATACACGGACTTCGGGCCGGTATCATCAGAAATAAAACAATGGTTGTTGTCAGTGTTGATTGTTATTCCCGTGGGTTCATCAGAAAAAGAAATAGTAGAATAGGTTTTTAGCAACACACCACTGCTGCGATCTATTTTGAAAACGTTGGTTTGATCGGGGGGGAATATAGCCATTTCATTAATTTCACTGTCAGTGATGATGAGGCTGTCGTCAGAAGGTAAGTAAACAATACCTGCGGGATCCGGACTGGGATAATTAGAAGTATCAAACGCTTGGATAAGATCAGCATGAGCCTCATATGCGTTTACATCGGAGATACAAGACATCAATGCTATACCGACTGCGGTGATAAGGCAGGTGCTTCTTAAAGCCAGATAATGTCTTCCGGCGCAGACTTCTTCTAGACTATTGATAAACATGACTTTATGCCTTTAGTAACGACTATCTCTGTTAAATCCCTGTAGGCGAGTAGTGGTATATCTCGATTACCCAACAATTATAATTCAGAAAATAACTTAAATTATTTAATCACGTGAATATGTTTCTCATTTATAAGACGCTGGGTGTGATGATTTATGGCTAAATATTATCTAGATGATTAATAAGATGTTCTCCTGCTGGAGATATGGATTTGATAAAATGAAATAGATTGCCTATGACTATGCAAGTGATTTCATTTTATTAAGATGAATACTTTTTTATTCAATGGATTAAATCAGAGTGTTAAATCGTATGTATAGCTATGTTTCTGAAAAATATAACTATGTCATAGAGGTGTTACATTGATTTAAACCATTAACAGCGCAAATTATCGCAAGGTATCGAGAATTTATAGTCTATTGTTAGTTGATTAAGAGTAGAGCTTTTACTTATTTTACCGGGCAGAGCAATCCCTGTCTCTTAACGTTTTCTCTGGCTGGAAAAATAAAATGGCGTTTACGGGAATGTGAAATTATGAATTCTAAAAAAATGTTACTCATTACGATGGTGTTACCACTTTTTCTGGTCGGATGTACTGTTGTTCCGGGTTCACACCTCTCACCAACGGGCAAAAATGTTGTCATTCGGGAGACGAATACAGAAGATATTTCAGACCAGATTAATCTTTATCCGCTTGATGCCTATTCAGTGAGTCGTTATCAATCCCCCTTGAGTTATCGTTCTCAGCCTAATCTGTTGTTGGATAAGCTTGTTTCGGCGTATGAATACAGGGTGGGGTCCGGTGACATTCTGAATGTGACCGTTTGGGACCACCCTGAACTGACCATACCTGCTGGCTCCTATCGCAGTGCATCAGAGGCCGGGAACTGGGTGCACGCCGACGGAACCATATTTTATCCATATATTGGTATTGTCAGCGTGACTGGTAAGACAGTGCGTGAGATACGAAAGGACATCGCACTCAGACTGGCCGATTACATCGAGAAGCCACAAGTCGATGTTAATGTCGCTGCGTTTCGTTCCCAGAAGGCGTACATCACCGGAGAAGTGACTTCACCAGGACAACAGCCCATCACCAACATACCTCTAACGGTGTTAGATGCCATCAATAATGCCGGCGGACTGGGCACAGACGCAGATTGGCGTAATGTGACTCTAACCCGAAATGGTGAGGAAACCAGTCTATCGCTTTATGCTTTGATGCAAAGAGGTGATTTGACGCAAAATCAGCTACTGCAAGCCGGAGATATTATTCATGTGCCCCGCAACGATAGCCAGAAAGTGTTCGTGATGGGCGAGGTCAATCATCCTAAGTTACTCAAAATTGACCGTGCCGGAATGAGCTTAACTGAGGCGTTAAGCAATGTTGGCGGTATTAACCAGCTTTCTGCGGATGCGACCGGAGTTTTTGTTATTCGTACGTCAAATGACAAATCTGATCGCCTGGCAGATGTTTACCAACTCAATATTCAGGATGCTTCCGCGTTAGTGATTGGTACGGAGTTTAACCTGCAGCCCTACGACATTGTTTATGTCACAGCGGCTCCGATTGCCCGCTGGAACCGGGTGATAAGTTTGTTGTTGCCGACCATTACCGGTTTCAATGAACTGACAGAATCTGTTCTTCGCGTCCATAATTGGTAACCTTGAGGTTATCACGTCATGTCGGTACGCGATGGATAACCAGATAGTATACAGACAGGATTCACTATCAGGCAGAGAAGGCGGTTTTCTCTGCCTTTCATTTTTAGCTCATAGAGGTAATGTCGCATTAAGCTATGAGTGACCTTGTCACCGCTTTTTTATCTTGGATATCCATGACTACCTTATTGATCTAAATTCGCGGTCTTTTCCCGGATTATGTTCCGGTCCTAAATCAGTTCAGTACTAAATTATGATTAGAATTAGCGTTGCAATTGACTGATTATTAAGCGGTAATTTAAATTAGAGTGGTTGTCTCAAAAATAATACGTCAATTTAATGTCTGATATAAACGCGCACCTATAATTAAAAATATCATTAACTGATGTTCGGACAAAAATAAATGCGTGATATGAAATCAAAATCCAATGAGAACCATTATTTTTCCGAGCAGTATGCACACAAAAGATTGTACCGCTATCATCAAACACTGTTAGTACACGGGCAATTGCTATTTAGTATGGCATCGTCTTGTATCATTTTGGTCACAGCGGCATATTGGTTCGAAGAAACTTATATCGAGCTGTATAAAGTCATGGCTGTTATTAATTGTTTAACTATATTTATTATTTATCAGATGCTTGGCGTCTTTCACCAGGCCAATGGCATGTTATTCGGAAGACGAAGGACATTTTTGTTCGGGCTTTGGGTGCTGACGAAAGCTTGGTCAGTGGTAATATTAGCCATGGCGTTCTTCATCTACCTTGTGTTAGAGACTGGTGAACTGAACAGAATGGTATTTATTTTCTGGTCATTAATTGGACTTATTGTTCAGATCCTGTTTTACGCCATGGTTTATTTTGCTTCCAAAAGATTTCATCAAATATTTACTACTCCTTTACCTTGTTTAGTTATCGGGACAAATGATCTGAGTAAGAATCTGATTTCCAAATTAAATAGCAATATCTGGTTGGCTGAACAGGTTGTCGGGGTATTAGGCAGTGATCCTGACTCCACGTTGGAATGGGATAATAGTGCACCTATCGTCGGTAATTTCAGTGATATTCGTGATGTGATTATTCGTTATGGTATTAGGCGTGTTTATATCACCTTACTCCTCAAGGATCTAAACAAAGTTGAGGATATCGTTTGTTTACTTGATAATCAGTGCGTGGACATTATTTGGGTGCCAGACATTCTATCGATTCATACCATAGACCGAAGCATTCGTGAGTTGTCCGGCTTGCCACTACTTGTCTTGTCCGGCAGTCCGATGACCAGTATTAAAGCCGTATTGATTAAATCATTGATGGACAGAGTACTGGCAGTACTGCTGTTGGTTGCCTTATCCCCGGTGTTCATTGCGACGGCAATTGCTATCAAACTGACTTCACCAGGTTCGGTATTCTTTAAACAAAAACGTCACGGCTGGGATGGTCGGGAAATTGAAATCTGGAAATTCCGTTCTATGTATACCCCTAAAGCTGAGACCTCATTTGAACTGGCTAAACGTCATGATCCCAGAGTGACCACTGTAGGTCGTTTTATCCGCAAAACAAGCATCGATGAGTTACCTCAGATTTTCAATGTATTACAGGGGAACATGTCATTGGTTGGTCCAAGGCCGCATGCCGTCGAGGTTAACCAGTTCTACAGCCAGCATATTCCAGATTTCATGCTGAGGCATCGTATCAAACCCGGTATTACCGGCCTGGCCCAAATCTGTGGTTATCGTGGCGGGGATGACTGCACGGTCGGAACCCTTGATATCATGGAGAAAAGGGCAACCTATGATATTGAATATATTAATCACTGGAGCTTGTTACTCGATCTGAAAATTTTGCTGTTAACACCATTCAAGATTTTTTCGCATGATGCTTATTGACCTGGCGAGTTCAGCATAAGTTTAACAGTGTGGAGGTGGACCATGGCAAAAAAGAAAATCATTCAGGTGACAGAGTGTTTTGCTTATGGCACAGCAAAATCGCTCAAACAACTGTGTGAATTACTCAAAGACGAGTACGAGATAACTGTTTGCTACTGTCGGCGTGATGATAGTGATAACGAAATCAAGCATGCCGACAGCGATATTAAGTGGATTGAAATGTATTCAGATGGCCGCTTTCGTCACCTCAAAAATATTCTTATGGTGCGTCGCCTGATTAAATCATCGACGTTTGCATTGCACGGGCACAGCAGTTTTGCTGGGTTGTATGTGCGTATAGCTGCAATTGGTAAGCATGTTCCTCTGGTTTTATACTCACCAAGAGGTTATGCGTTCCTGCGCCAGGACCTCAACATCTTCAGCCGATTTATCTTTCTGATGGCGGAGATACTGCTGTCATTTTTAGGCCGGACCGTCACCTGCGGAAAGAGTGAATTTAACATTGGTAAACGCTTCTCGAGACATATCTGTAATATCAATAATTCGGTGATGATTAAGGAACAGCCTGCTCAACGATCTGATGATCAATTTCGAGTGATATCTGTTGGCAGAATCTGTTATCAAAAAGGGTTTGATATTTTTATTCAGATTGCCAAGGCGTTGAAGGATAAAGAGTTCGTTTGGGTAGGGTCGCCAGACCCTCAATATATGGATGCGGTGATGAAGCAACACCCGAGTTTGCCTGACAATATCAAAATTATTGCTTACAGCGAGCAGGGTGAACTTTTCTCCAGGATGACTCATTCTTCGGTGGTTTTGCATCCATCCCGTTGGGAAGGATTGTCACGTGTACTGATTGAATCGCTTTCATTAGGATTGCCGATTGTGACTTCAACCTGCAAGCAGAATCTCGACTGTTTGCTGCCGCAAGCAGAAGGTGAATACAGCAATGGCTTCTCCTGTGAGAATATTTCTGACTACGTGGTTGCGATAGATAAATTGCAACATGATCCTGAGCTGTTAGCGAATATGAAAAATTCTTCCCTCAATTTGGCTAAGAGTGATTTCGATATCAATGTAGTTAAGACACAATGGTTGAGCCTTTATCGAGGAGAATATTGATTGAGTTGGCGTACTCATTCAATATTGAGATGAATGAAAAAACACTATCTAACTGAACCATTCAAATTGCTCATGGCAATCGGGCTTGGTGTTTCGTTTATGCCCAGCTTGATGAGGTTGGGCAGTTCCAGTGTGAGTCTCTCTTATGGTTATATATTACTCTGTTTTTTGTTAATGATTATGATCATCCTAAAAGACAAAACAGTGTTATCTTTCTATAATTTTCAAGCATCAAGAAACAAGTTGCTGATGATGGCATTAACGTTTTTATTTATGCTTCATCTGTTACGGTTTATTGTTGATCCTGATGAGTTTATTTCACGGACTTTAATGTCATTAATTATATTTCTCACATGCTTTTGGTATTTCTCATTTGTTTTCTACAATGATAGCAGCTTTTTTGATCGGGCTTATATTATTATTAGTTTAGGAATTATTATCAACCTTATTGCTGCGATAATGCAGAAACAGGGAATGAATCTGGGTACCTCTTACTACGATGGTTATGACCGGTTTACCGGACTTTTCTCTAATCCGAATCAGCTTGCCATTTTCTCATCGACAACATTTGTTTACTATGTCGATAAATTATGCTCAGGAACTAGTTATCGTGATAAGAAAAGCTATCGTGGTAAGCTTTGGCCAACAGTTATGTTACTGACGTGCATCGTGTTACTGGTACTATCTGGTTCCAAAACGAACGTTATCGTTTCCGGGTGCATCTTAGTCGTATTTATCGGATTTTACATTGAAGCGAACATTTTATCGAAATTGCTTTTTGCTGTATTTGTAGGCATCTTGTCCGTGGTGATTGTAAAAGAGAGCCAAATATTAGTCTCTGTTAATCCGAGACTTTTTGATATTTTATCATCTTTATCTTTTGATAGCGTGCTCGAATATCGTACCATAGATTCGAGAATGGATCTTTGGCGTTATTCCTGGGATATTGGTATGACCTATCCTTATATCGGCGAAGGAGTGACGAGTACTTTACCTGGTTCCGTTCCCCATAGTCATAATTTAATACTCGATTATTTGCGTATTTTTGGTCCGCTAGGAATGGTTGGCATGCTGATCTTTATTTATTCTTTGGTTTTTTTTCGTATTCAACCTTCGGCTGACAGATTGAGCATCCGTCGGGCCCGAGTATGCAAGTTTTCAATTTTTGCTTATCTATTGTCGAATATGATGAGTGACTCTATGGGGCCGCAAACAGTATTTTTCTTATCTTTTTTCGTTGCATACCTGTCTGTTCATGCGTCGATTTCTGTTAATTATACTAATATTAATAGTGGCGATATCAGTCGTCGTTGCATAAAAAAAGTAGATAAGAAACTAGTGTCTTAATGTTATTGGTGCCAATTTTAAATGGCCGGATTTACGGAGTTAATCGGCTAGGCAGCAATTAGCTGAATAATCTGTAAACCAAGCGCGCTGATTACTGTAGCGTGGGGGGGTTGTTTACTATGTCTATTAATCACTTTCCTAAATTTGATTCTGACTCGCCTTGGAGTAAAGAGAATGAAGTTTCTCTGCGTGATTATTTTGGTGTGATTCAGCGCGTATGGTGGAAAATTCTGATACTTGTGGGTGTGGTTACTCTGTCAGTGGCGCTCATCGTGTCATTGATGCCGGCAGTCTATAAAGCGACGGCCACGATAATATTTGAGTCTCAGACGACCACGATTTTACCTGTCGATGACGTGTATCTGATGAATAACAAGAACAGTGAAGAGTATTACAAGACGCAATACGAGATCCTAAAATCTCGTCCGATTGCTGAGAGAGTCATTCTATCTCTGGATTTGGTTGATAAGTTAGCTAATCGCGACAAGAGTGTGTGGCTGGAAAAGTTGCACTTACAATCTGCGCTGGACTATCTGTCAGCAGGTTGGCACCGCCTCATTGCCGCTTTGGGTGGCGCAACATCTGAAACAGATCAACCGATTAATCCGATGAACCTGGCTGTTGATAGTTATTTGGAAAAGCTCGAGATAGTGCCGGTTGTCAGTACTCAATTGGTTAAAATCAGGTTCAGCGCTTCAAATCCGGAGCTGGCGGCAACCATTGCCAATGCTCACGCCAATCTTTATTTAGAGTCTAATCTGGAAGCTAAGCTCCTGTTGACCAAATCAGCTGAGAACTGGATGGCAGGCCGCTTATCAGCGCTTAAAAAGTCGCTGGCCGACTCAGAGCAAAATCTGCAAGCATACCGCGAGTCAGAAATGTTGATCGATGCTGATGGTATCCAACACTTACCCGCGTTGAAGCTGGATGAATTGACGATGAAGTTGATTAACGCCCAGCAGGCACTGGCGTCGATAAAGAATACCTATTCACAGGTGGAAAATTGGGGACAGAATTCGGCTGCTCGTGTAACGGCTATTCCCGCAGTGGCTGATGTTCTAGCTGATCCTTTGGTTCAACAACTTAAAAATCAGTTGGGCGCAGCAAAACAAAAAGTGAACGAGTTAGCGGTGCGTTATCGGCCCCGGCATCCGGTGATGGTCGCAGCGCAACAGAACCTGAGAACGATTGAAGCCAACTTACTGGGCCAGATCAGCAGTGTGATTGAAGGGATTAAAAAACAATACGAAGTGGCACGGGCAAACGAAGCGTCGATTCAGGCATCGATAGAGGCAACCAAAAACCGCTATCATGAACTTGGGAAAAAAGCATCGGTTCTGGACGCGTTGAAGCAGGAAGTGGACGCAAACCGTAATCTTTACATGCTGTTTGCGACTCGGGTTAAGCAAGTGACAGAGATGAGCGGCGGTCAGGTCGTGAATGCCAGAGTCATTGCGCCTGCGATTATCCCTTATGTTCCTTTTAAACCCCAAAAGGCATTAATGATCGGTCTGGCTTTTGCAACCAGCCTGTTCACTGGTGTATTTCTCGCCTTTGTGCGTGATGCCATGAGTAACCGGCTGACCAATGCAGTGGACGTTGAATGCAAACTGGGCTATCCGCTGCTTGGTGTGGTTCCTATGGTCAAAAACCCTCACCACGAACCGCGGCCAAAATTGATCAGTCAACGTAACGGAGACTTGCGTGAACGCCGTTTTCTGGAAGCGATACATTCGCTGCGAGCCGGAATCTTTCTCAAGGGGAAACTGAACAAAACGGTAATGGTGACGTCCAGTCTGAGTCATGAGGGTAAATCAAATCTCGCTATCAATATGGCTAAAGTGTGCGGTTTGTTTGAACGTGTTGTCCTGATTGAGTGTGATTTGTGCCGACCGGTCATGGCACAAGAACTGGATATCGATCCTCTCAAGCCTGGTTTAGTTGAATTGGTGCAAGGGACGAACAGTATTGAGGAGTGCCTGACGACTCATCAAAGTTATCAAGTGATCACGGCAGGGCAGTCGGTCAACGATTCCAAATCCATCATTGGCTCGCCTAGGTTTGATCAACTGCTTGCCTCGCTGGCAACACAATTTGACCGGATTATTCTCGATTGCCCTCCGGTTCTTATTGTCAGTGACCCGGAAATTATTTCGACCTATACCGATATGATTATTTACGTTGTACGTTCAGATTCGACGCCGATCAATCAGGTGAAAAGTGGCATCGAAAAACTTGAACGGGTCAAAGAGCAACCGATCAACATAGTGATTAACGGATTAGATGTACCATTTGCATCGAAAGACAGGGATTTCCGCGACTACTACGATAATTCATTTCGGCTTTAGTCAGATACGCGAGCGGCAGCCGCGCGCGTGAAGCTTAGTGTGTCAAAAGCCGTTCCATCTGGGGAGGCGTCATGATTATTGAACTCACAGGTTGTACCGGGTCAGGAAAGTCAACCTTGCTGCACAAGATAATCGCTCGTCATCAGGGGCAGAGTCTGGAGGTGATCTCTGCCCAAACTCTGATCATGCATAAACTGCATCTGTCCTGGTGCGCGCACGAAGCTGGGCAACGCATCGTGATGACGCTGGTAGGGTTGATCTGGTGTTTGGCAGGTTTGCGTCACCATCGCACACTGCTGCTTTTTTGTTATGGTTTCATTCGCCACCTACCCGACGAGATTGGGCTCAAAGAGAGAATGAAGATCGCCCGCATAGTGGCGCGTAATATTGGACTGCATCGCTGTATTAAATACTTTGATGGTCCTGACTATATCGTGATCGTTGATGAAGGCACGTTACACATAGCTCACTATTTGTTTGTTTACGAGACGTTAAGCCCCGATCTTGTGCAAATAGAACGGTTTATCTCTTTAGTTCCTATACCGGATGGGGGGGTATTTCTGCAGGCTGCACGAGAGCAGCTGATTACACGCACTTTAGCCCGCGGACACGGGCGGGTGACCTCAGGATCGCCGCAGGCTGTTGAGAATTTCATTACCCATGCTCTGGCGGTTTCGGAATGTATTCGTCAATGTCCTGACCTCAGATGCAAACTGGTGGTTGTCAGCAGTCATGACGGAACCATTCGTACCGATTTATCGCTATCTGCGGATGGTGCGGAGATTTATTCTGTGATTAAACATTTGGTCAATGGCTAACAGTATGGCACAGCAAAACACAATCCTGCGCCGTGCGGCGGTGATCGCCCTGGTCGGCCCGGAGGCAACCGGAAAATCGACCTTAGCTTATGAACTGCAAAATTGGCTGGCGCCGCTGGTTAACGTGCGTATTGTTCATGTCGGCAAACCGCCTGCAACCTGGTTAACTTATCCGATGCACCTGATATTGCCTTTACTGAAGGTCTTATTGCCCGGTTGCCGAACGTCACGCATGAAGGGATATGCGCCTTCAGCGCCACCGGCCGCCACCCTGTGTTCGGAGATGGCACCACAGATGGAGAAAATTCGGTGGTCAACATTGATCAATGCATGGTGGAGCCTGTGTGTCGCCTGGGAGCGGCGTCAACTGCTCAAACAGAGCCACAAGGCGGCGCTGAACAATACGTTTATCATTTGTGATCGCTATGCGTCGAATCGACCTGGTCTGTTAGATAGCGCGCGGTTAACGGTCAACACTGAGGCGAAAGGGTGGTTAATTTCTATTTATAATCGACTGGCCAAGTTAGAACATAACATCTATCGGCAAATTCCGCCGCCGGATGTTGTGCTGCAGCTCAGCGTCTCCTTTGAAACGGCGATCCTGCGTAATCGTGAGCGGATCAAAGCCGACAAAGAGGGCGATGAGTACATGAGAAATCGGCGTCGAGATGCTCAGGACTGGAATCGTATGGGTAACGAGAGGGTGTTTCACATTGATACCGATGCAGGACTCGATATAACCCGCGAAAAAGCCATTCAAGTGCTTGAAAAGGTACTGTATGGACGCGGATAAATCACGCGCTTCACATGTGTTGGATGGCGCAGTAGTAACAACGGTTGCCGCGCTGACCCAGGGGATTGGTCAAATTGTGCTGTTGGCGGTACTAGCGCGATATGTGAGCCAAGCCGAGTTTGGCCTGGTCACCGCGACATTAGTATTAATTGGTTTAGGCCGGCAATTTACCGAGGCATTACTGCGGCCGGTGATCATTCAGCGTCAAACTCTCACTGGTGAGGATATCGGTACAGCCGCATTTATTTCATGGCTGTTCGCTTTTTTTGCATTAGTGCTGCTAATGGCCTGCGCCCCGGCGATCGGTCAGCTGTTTTCTGAGCCGGCGATAGTACCGGTAATAAAGACGTTATCTTTGGTGTTTGTTATTCAGGCGCCGTCACTGGTGGCAGAAGGCCTGTTATACCGGGAGTTAAAGTTTTCGCGTATTGCTTTTGCGGAGGTTTTGTCTTTTTTATTCGGCTATACCTTAGTCGGGGTTACGCTGGCTCTGGCCGGGTTGGGAGTGAGGGCACTTATTTGGGCGTATCTGGCTCAAGTTTGTATCAAATGTCTTGTCGTTGTCTGGCTCGAACCTAAAACACTATTAATCCGCTTCAACTATGCGGCATTTCGTCATATTTTGTGGATGTCCGGCGGTTTTAGTGCTGCTAAAGTACTGGGCTATATTGCCACACAAATTGATTATTTAGTTGTGGCCTCAATCATGAGCTCTGCCGCGGTTGGTGTCTACGGACGCGCATATCAATTAGTGGGGATGCCGACGATGCTGTTTGGGCAAGTGCTCGAACGTGTGATGTTCCCGGTATACTCCCGGCTGCAAAATGAGCAGGAGAAAGCCAAACTCTACTTTGGTTACGCGGTGTCATTAAGTTCAATGGTTATGGCGCCACTCTTGGTGTTATTTGTCGTTCTGGGGCCTGAGATTGTCCGGATTATCCTTGGGCCAGATTGGCATGAGACCGTGCTACCTCTGCAGATTCTGGCCAGCACCATGATTTTTCGTATGGGTTACAAATTAAATGATCCGCTGACCAAAGCCACGGGGTTGGTTTATCAAAGGGCGATGCGTCTTGCGATTTATGTGGTTGCAGTGGCTGCAGGTGCATTTGCTGGCTCTTGGTGGGGGCTTGCTGGTGTTGCAGTGGGGGTTTCGTTAGCGATTTTGGTTAATTTCATATTAATGGCAGATCTCACGCTGAAGTGGTTGGGCGCATCCTGGCGATGGTTTGTGGCAAAACATGTGCGTGCACTGGTGATTATTATTGGCTGCTTTCCCGTGCTACAACTGTCTGCGTCGGGCTTGCGTGCATTGGAGATAGGCTATCTTGGCGTGTTTTTTGGTGTGGTTACGCTGTTTGTCTTGCTTGCTGCCGTGGTGATTATTGCTTGGCCATCGTACCTATTCAGCCCGGATGTGCGTTGGTTTTGTCGTTTGCTGGCTCGCCGAATCGAGCCTAAAGCAGCGAAAACTGCGCAATCCTTGGTCAATGACAAAGGCATGGTTGTTGAGCTGCTCGGCTTAAACGCGAATGAACGAGCTATGCTGCCGAATTATATTTTGCGCACGTTGCACAATGAGGGGATTCCCGGGTCTGATATTTTGCAATGCCTGAATCAGCGCAAAAGGCATTGGCTGTTTTCTCTTTGTTGGATACGTCTGGTGCTGCGTGCGTTTCAACGCTTGCCCAGGGCGTCGTTGTATCAGTTACTGAGTACGTTCGGTGATCAGTCTCCCTGCTCTTCAGGTCATTTTAAAAACGTGATCATACGCATAGGTATGGGTGAACTGGTTGCCAAAGCACGTGCAGTACCAGGTATCCACTTATTCGTCTGTGATACCGACTTAAGGCCGTTTTCTTTTACTTCAGACCTGTCCGTTGATGTGACTCAGGCGTCAGATGATCTCTCTTCACGCTCACAGCACGTGATCGTGATGGCAAAGAAGACATGGTTACTCAAAACGGAAGCGTGATAGAAAGTGACGACAAAAACACATCAGAAGGCGGGGCGAGGGGTGCCCCGTCATCATTAATGTTGCGCAGCCATGCGGCTGCGGTTTGTCATCTTGCCTGTGGCGCTATACTATACGAGTGCTGATATAGCTCATCGGGTACCAGATACGCTTGCTGATCAGTTCAGATTGACAACGTAATCGGCAGTGGATGGTAATGTCGAGATCAGCTTGTGCTGATACAAAAACTCCGCGTATTGATCGTAGCGTTGCAGATCAACAGCAGCCGGACGCAGGGCAAAGCGGGTCAGGGTATCTTGCCAGGCTTTATGATTGAGCTCATTATCCAGTGTATCGGGTGAGTAAGCGACGAAATCACGCCAGGCCTGTTCAGGGTGATTGACGATGTAAGTGACTGCCTGCTGCAGTGCCTGATTAAATGCGACAATCGCTTTCTGGTTATAGTGATCGTGGTTGGCAACAATCACCAGCTCGTCGTAACTGGGTACACCATGTTCTTCCGGGTAAAATGAGACGGCCTTATAGCCTTCCAGCGCCAGTTGGTTAGTCTCGAAATTACGTAGTCCGCCCCAAATCGCATCCACTTTGCCTGAGGCAAGGGATGCAGAAAGTGCCCAGCCGACGTTAATGATGTTTACATCGGAATAGCTAACCCCTGCAGAGTGCAGCATGGTTCCTACGTTAGCTTCTTCATTGCCGGCCAGAGCGATACCGATTTTCTTCCCTTTCAGATCTTTTAACTCTGGCTGCTGTCCGTTATCCAGCATCATCAGGGCGTTGAGCGGTGTGGCGATTATGGTGGCAGTGCGCACCAGCGGCAGCCCTTCTGCCACGTCCATGGTCAGGTTGGGCTGGTAGGTGATCGCCAAAGCGACTTTATTGGCTGCGACCAGTTTAGGGGGAGTACTCGGGTCTGCTGGCTCCTGGATGTCGACGTCAATGCCATGCTGCTCAAAGTAGCCTTTCTGCTTGGCGATCACGATCGGGCCATGGTTCGGGTTGACGAACCAATCGAGCATCAGGGACAACTTTTCTGCACTGGCCGGGGCGGCAAACGCAGTCAGGCTGAGCAAGCTTAGTGAGGTAATAAGATTTTTAAACACGGGGTATTCCTATACGTTTAAGGTTTCCAGGAGATCCATCGCTTGAGTAGTAGGTCGACGGAAAAATAGAGTGAGAGTGAAATCAGTGATAACACCAGCAGAGCCGCAAACATTTCACTGATCATCATGCGGGCATTGGCCTGCAGCATCAAATAGCCTAATCCTGAGCTGGACCCGACCCATTCGCCGGTGATCGCGCCGATGGGGGCGACAACACAGGCCACCCGAATGCCAGACGCTATCGACGGCAGCGCATGCGGAATTTGCAGTTGAATCAGGGTTTGCCAGCGGGTCGCGTTCATGGTTTTGGCCAGATCCAGGTAACCCTGCGGGGTGGAAGTTAAACCGTCATAGGCGCAGGTGGTCATCGGGAAGAAGATAATGATTGCCGCTATCACCACTTTCGAAGCAATGCCGTAACCGAGCCACAGCATAAAAATCGGGGCCAGAGCGAATACCGGTATCGCCTGGCTGATGATAAGAACCGGTAATAACCAGCGTTTCACGGGTTGAAACAGCAGCATCTGCAAGGCGAAAAATAAGCCGCAGCTCAAACCGAGCAGCAGACCAAACAGGATTTCCTGTAACGTCACCCAACCATGGGCCAGCAGGATATCGTAGCGTGCCAGCGCTTTAAGGAAGACTTGCTGGGGGCTGGGCAAAATAAAGCT
Organism: Vibrio sp. ABG19; assembly: GCF_029962385.1. Taxonomy (NCBI): domain Bacteria; kingdom Pseudomonadati; phylum Pseudomonadota; class Gammaproteobacteria; order Vibrionales; family Vibrionaceae; genus Vibrio; species Vibrio sp. ABG19. The sequence goes on from NZ_CP071708.1 coordinate 2,734,993, forward strand.
CGGCAATTCAAAAACAGCGATAGCACCCTGCCATAACGCCAGAATAAATATCACGGTTGACGTCAGTTGGATAAGACGCGCAAGTCGGCGTGGTTGGGCTGCCGCTGAGCTGTGCATGAATGGATGATTAAGCATGACGGGCTCCCAAGCGGGCAAAAATCTGATTGTGTAATTCTGTGGTTGCCTGGTCATAGTCTCTGGGGGCTGGCGTGACCGGTAAGTCGAGTGACTCAAGACGGGCGGCGTTTTTGTCCAGGCTCTTTTCCAGAATAAACAGGCGCTCAGCCAACCGGCAGGCCTCGGCCGGATCGTGGGTAATCAGCACCACGGTTTTTCCAGCCAGCAACTGGTGAGAGAGCTGCTGCAGCTGATGACGCGTCACGGCATCCAGCGCTGAAAAAGGCTCATCCATCAGCACGACCGGCTTATCCTGCAATAAGGTTCTGGCCAGAGCGACCCGCTGACGCATCCCGCCGGAAAGCTGCCCGGGCTTGTGATGGATAGCTGAAGTTAGGCCCACTAGCTCAAGCAGATGCTTGGCTTTGGTGATGACCTGCCGGCAGGCTTGATTTTTCAGACGCGCTGCAAGGCAGACATTATCCAGTACACTCAGCCACGGCAGCAACAGATCCTGTTGCGCCATATAAGCGATATTGCCTGAGAGGCCTGAACCCGCCTGCGCTTGCAGTCCGCCACTGATTTCACATTCGGCTGGCAGCAGCCCGGCGAGATATTTGAGCAGAGTGGTTTTACCGCAACCGCTCTGACCGAGGATGCAATTCCATTGGCCGACACCCAGCTCCAGACTGAGCCGGTGCAGAGTAGGCTGCGGTTGCTGCGCGTAGCGCACCGTTAAATCCTCGATGGCAAGGACAGGGGATGAGTTATGCACGCTGATTCCCTTGTTCAATCACAGGGAAACACAGTTCGACGTGAGCAAAGCTCAACGCACTGTTCGGGTGACTGACTGGAATGACATTGAGTCGTGCAGAGACTGACTGGATTGGGTTCATCACTGTTCCTTGCTGGGTGTCGTGCGCAGGAACAGTCTGGTGCAGAAATACGGATACCGTATCACAGCACAAGATAATCAATCGATGGAGCCATGCGATTGGATTAGTTCCCTACGCCAGTATTAACTGAATCAGGTTCAACGGGTCTCGCTTTGCGATCTCAGCCAAATGGCCCCCCGACTAACGAGCGCAGCATAGCAATGAATGAATCGGTTGTGCAATATATGAAAAGTGATTTAGTGATAATCTTGATTTAGCCGCCTCACGCTGCAGCGATGCTTTGATTATCAATGTGCTTTTTAGGGGTGATGTTAATCACAAAAACTGATAGAATCCGATTACTTTGAAAAGTTGGCCAGTGCCAACTTTTCGCTTATTTACAATCCAACAACTTGGGATTCCCTGTGCTAACGACTGCAAACATCACCATGCAATTTGGCGATAAGCCATTATTTGAAAATATCTCGATTAAATTTGGTAATGGTAACCGTTACGGCCTGATCGGTGCGAACGGTTGTGGTAAATCCACGTTTATGAAAATCCTTGGCGGTGAACTGGAGCCGTCTTCTGGTTCGGTTGCAAAGGATCCGAATGAACGTATGGCCAAACTTGGTCAGGATCAGTTTGCCTTCGAAGCATTCACTGTCATCGATACAGTGATCATGGGTCACAAAGAGCTGTGGAAGGTAAAAGAAGAGCGCGATCGTATTTACGCTTTGCCGGAAATGACCGATGAAGACGGAATGCGTGTGGGCGATCTTGAAACTGAATTCGCTGAAATGGACGGTTACTCGGCTGAAGCGCGTGCCGGTGAATTGCTGCTTGGCCTGGGTATCCCGGAAGAGCAACACTTCGGTCTGATGAGTGAAGTGGCTCCTGGTCTGAAACTGCGAGTGCTGTTGGCACAGGTTTTGTTTGCGCAGCCAGAGATCCTGCTGCTTGACGAACCAACCAACAACCTGGACATGCACACCATCGCCTGGCTGGAACAAACTCTGCTGGCGCGTAACTGTACCATGATCATCATCTCGCACGACCGTCACTTCCTCAACACCGTATGTACGCATATGGCGGATCTGGATTATGGTGAACTGCGTCTGTTCCACGGTAACTACGATCAGTACATGATTGCGGCAGAACAAGCCCGTGAGCGTCTGCATGCTGATAACGCGAAGAAGAAAGCACAGATTGCTGAGCTGCAAACCTTCGTAAGCCGCTTCTCGGCTAATGCATCAAAAGCGAAGCAGGCGACATCACGTCAGAAGCAACTAGATAAAATTCAGCTTGATGAAGTAAAGCCGTCCAGCCGTCAGTCGCCGTTCATTCGTTTTGAGCAGGAAAAAGAGCTGTTCCGTAACGCACTGGAAGTCGAAGGTCTGAAACAGGGTTACGAAGAGAACATTCTGTTTAACGGTGTGAATCTGATGGTTGAAGTGGGTGAGCGTATCGCCATCATCGGTGAAAACGGTATCGGTAAATCAACCCTGCTGAACACCCTGGCTGGTGCGATGGAACCGATGGCGGGTATGATCAAGTGGTCTGAAAACAACAACATCGGCTTCTACGCGCAGGACCACGCTCACGACTTTAGTGAAGATATGTCACTGCTGGACTGGATGGGTCAGTGGAAGAAAGAGGGCGATGATGAGCAGACCGTGCGCGGTATTCTGGGTCGTATGCTGTTCTCACAAAATGATATCAAGAAATCGGTAAAAGTGATTTCTGGTGGTGAACAGGGTCGCATGCTGTTTGGTAAGCTGATTATGCAAAAGCCAAACATCCTGCTGATGGACGAACCAACCAACCACATGGATATGGAATCGATTGAAGCATTGAACCTGGCTCTGGAAAACTACAAAGGCACACTGCTGTTTGTTTCCCATGACCGTCAGTTCGTATCATCGATTGCAACGCGCATCATCGAGATCACCAAAGAAGGTGTGAACGATTTCCACGGTACTTACGATGAGTATCTGGCGAAACAAGGCCTGATGGGTTAACGACGGTTTAATCCGTTCAAGCCAAAGAATTACCTGAACCACCGCGTTATGCGGTGGTTTTTTATGCGCGTCGCAAAACTGTCTGACTATCGGAGTATTTTTTGGTCGCAGCATCTCAAGCGCTATCGACTACACTTTTGAGCATAGATTCACAAAGAGGTTATCCGGATCTGGACCGGGGATGGAGGCGGCATTGGACGCGCAAACTCTTGCATCACATGGATTCTTGCTTGTGGCAGGGCTGCTGGTACTGTTGCTGACAGTTTGGGTGGTTTATCAAGTCGGTCAGCATGGGCGGCGAGATCGCCTGGCGCACAGTTATGCACGGCACCGAATGGCGTGGCAGGCGCAACTCAAGCAAGATGTCTCTGCTTTCAGTGCATTAGCGATGAAGCATTACTACAGCGTTAAAGATTTAGACCGCTTGCTGGCTGAGAAAGTCTTTGCCCAGGATGTGCGAGAATTGAATCAGCTGCGGGTCCGGGTACGTCTCAGCCTCGACCCTTATCAAACCATCGACAGTGACGATACCAAGTTGATCCGCAGTATGCGCCGGGTCATCGTCCATTTTGAAACCCAGCACTATAACGGACTGGATTATGAACTATTGCGCATTGAGCGTTGTGCGCAGCGCATCCTGCATCAGGAGCGGCACAAATCATCACGTTTGGCGCGTTTGGGTTCTATAGAGCCGGATACTGCGGTGGGTAACTCACCACGTTCCTGAATCCAGCCTCTATCTCGTCTGGCTCAAAACGCCAGTGGTGCATTCTCTTTGACTTCCTTCATCACAAAAAAGGTGCGGATTTGACGTACGCCGGGCAGAGCCAATAAATGATTGGCGTGCAGTTGATTGAAGCTGGCCATGTCCTTTACGCGGATTTTGAGAAAATAATCAAACTCACCGGCGACCAACTGGCAGTCAATGATCATTTTGAGTTTCACAATCGCGGCTTCAAATTCAGCAAAGCTTTCCGGGGTAGAGCGGTCCAGCACCACGCCGACGATAACCAGTGCCCCCAGGTCTATATCGGCCGGATTTAATTCCGCGCGCACTGATTTTACCACGCCTTGTTTAAATAGCCGATCGACCCGGCGGTGACAGGTCGCGGGACTGATGTTGGCCATCTCAGCCAGTTCAGCATTGCTCTTGCGTCCGTCCTGCTGTAACAGTTGCAGTAGTTTGCGATCGGTCTTATCTAACGAAATGTTCATGAAAGAACCTTCCATAATATCGATACATATGATTTTTATTTAAACACTAATGGGTATTTATGGAAATAATTGATTAAAAATAATTCGAAATTAGAAAGCACATTTCTCGTGGGTTTGGGTAGTCTGTATCCATAGACGGCAGACAATTTCTGCTGATGAAATCGGAATCAGGCGACAATAAGGAGATTGCCCATGAATCTGGAAAAATTTGAACGTTACCCGCTCACTTTTGGCCCAACCCCAATTGAAAAGCTGAGCCGTTTGTCTGAGTTTCTCGGTGGCGATGTCGACATTTATGCCAAGCGCGAAGACTGTAACTGTGGCCTGGCGTTTGGTGGTAACAAAATTCGTAAACTGGAGTACATTGTGCCAGATGCGATTGCGTCAGGTGCTGATACCCTGGTTACCATTGGTGGTGTGCAGTCTAACCATACCCGCTTAGTGGCAGCAACCGCCGCGAAAATTGGCATGAAGTGCCGTCTGGTACAGGAAAGCTGGGTACCGTTTCAGGATGCAGTGTACGATCGGGTCGGAAATATTCTCATGAGCCGGGTGATGGGTGCCGAGGTTGAACTGGTCAATGATGGCTTTGATATCGGCATTCGCGAAAGCTGGAAAAATGCGCTGGCGGATGTGGAGGCGAAAGGGGGCAAACCTTATCCGATTCCTGCTGGTGCCTCGGAACATAAATACGGGGGCCTGGGTTATGTTCAGTTTGCTGAAGAAGTTCGTCAGCAGGAACAAGAGATGGGCATCAAGTTCGATTACATCGTCGTGTGTACTGTTACTGGTTCAACGATGGCAGGTATGGTGGTGGGCTTTGCTGCTGACGGCCGTGCGCGTAATGTGATTGGTATTGATGCGTCGGCAACGCCGCAACAAAACCATGCTCAGGTCCTGCGTATCGCTCAGAATACGGCTGATTTAGTTGAACTGTCGACACCAATCACCGAAGAAGACATTGTCATCATTGATGATTACGCTTATCCGGAGTACGGTGTGCCATCGGAAGAGACCAATGAAGCCATCCGTATCGCAGCCCGCACGGAAGGGATGATGACGGATCCGGTTTATGAGGGTAAATCGATGCAGGGCCTGATTGATCTGACCCGTAAAGGCTTTTTCCCGAAAGGATCTAAAGTTCTGTATGCCCACCTGGGCGGCGTACCGGCTATCAACGCTTACAGCTACATCTACCGTAACGGTTAATATTAACGTGACACCGTAGCTAAAGTTGGCATAATTATTTAAGGCCTCGCTGAGCGAGGCTTTTTGCGTTGATATAATTTTATTAAACACAGTGGTGTTAATGGTCGATTCAATATAAATAGTAATGTTTATCATTACTGGTTTATGACGGTGTAAATAAATTTTTCTTGTGGTTGTATGAATTTATTTTTAAGTTACCATCATATTAAAATAATTTTTCACCGGTTTGGTTCTAGCTGGTTAATTAAAAATTCGAGCACAGATTGCACCGCTTTTGGGAGTGTTCTGCCCGCTAAAACTTGTAATTCAATATTTCTCAATCCCATCGCTTTGTCGGTAATCGGGATGGCTTTCATCCGGCCATTTTTGATCAACTGCCGGACGGATATTTCTCCGGACAGGGAGACCCCCGCCCCGTTGATCACAAACTGATTCAGCGCTGACATATAAGAACTGACCAGCGCAGGCTCATAGGTCAGTTGCTGTTGACTGACGCAAATATCAAACAGTTGGCGCAGGGTCGTATTCGGATAAGGAATCGCAATCGGGTAGGCGAGTAACTGGGCAATACTGATGCGATTTTTACTGGCTAAAGGGTGATCCGGATGGACAATTGCATGAATCGGCGCTGGCTGGGTGTGCACCACCCGGATATCCGCTATCGGGTTAAGGCTAAACGCAATGCCAATGTCAGCATCACCATTACGAATCGCTTCTGAGACTTTAATCGGCGGGTAAACTTCTAATTTAAAATGAATTATCGGAAATAACTTCTGATAGCTACTGATCACGTTGGGCAAAAATTCCATTGCAAACCCTTCGGTTGTGGCGATGGTGACCTGACCTTTTTGCAATCCTTCTAACGCTTCGATTTCCCCCAAAACCCGGTCTGTCTCCAGTATCACTTTACGTGCGTAGACTGTCAGCAGCTCACCGGCAGCACTCAATACCATACCGCGCGGGCGGCGCTCGAACAGGGGTGTACCGAGTAAATCTTCCAGACCGGTAATTTGCCTGCTTATGGCGCTGGTTGCCACATTAAGGTGCAACGAGGCTTCGCTGATCGAGCCGCAACGGGCGACTTCAAGAAAGTAGCGTAGCGACGGCGAAGTAAGCTGGTGAACGGCTGCCATGAAGTTCTCCTCTGTGTAGTTCAGGTGATGGCACGGTTAAGTCTTGATAAAGCAATATGTTTGCCAGAACGGCAATGGAATATTGCTAATTCTCTAATTGTGGCAATTGAGAGTTTTAACTAGCATCAATTTAAAGGTCATCAAAAAGGAGTTAATGAAATTTACACATTCATGGACGAAGAATATTAACGCAGTTAAAGGCTAAGTCGTGAATGATGATGAGGTTCAAAATCTGGAAGTGGAATAAATATTGCTGGTATTTTCAATAGCAAGATAAATTTAAATGTTATGGATCGTTTTATCGAAAATATCAGTGAACAACTTGTCGATGATTTTAAATTAAGTATAAGGATGTGCTTATGTGGTTTCCAAGAAAGCTAATCTCTCTGGCTGTAACCGGTGCGCTGGCACTGAGTTCGCACAGTGCTCTGGCCAACAAATCTGATGATACCCTGGTGTTTGCCTCCAACAGCTGGCCGGAAAATATCAGCCCGTACCACAACAATTTGCGCGAAGGGACGGTATTAGGGCATCTGGCCTGGGATACCCTGATATATCGGGATCCGGCCACGGGCAATTACCTCCCTATGCTGGCGACCGAATGGGAATGGAAAGATTCCACCCATCTGGTGTTCAAGCTGCGTCAGGGGGTTAAATTCCAGAATGGGGATGACTTTACTGCTGATGACGTCGCATTCACCTTCAATTACGGCCTTTCTCCCGACTCCAAAGTCGTCACACTGCAAAACATCAACTGGATTAAACAAGTCAACAAAATCGACGCTTACACAGTCGAATTTGAACTCAAACAACCTTTCCCCGCTGCTTTAGAATACCTCTCTGGCCCTCTGCCGATTTATCCGGAAAAATACTTTAAACAAGTCGGGCTAGCCGGCTTCAACAACGCGCCGATTGGCACCGGACCTTACCAGATCACTAAGGTGACCAATGGTGAATCGCTGGAGATGAAGCTCAATCCGAATTACTTCGCCGACAGCCCAATCAAGCAACCGAGTATTGGTCATCTTAAGTTTGTTCTCATCCCGGATCCGGACACCCAGATTGCCCAGTTAATGACAGGGCAGATCGACTGGATTTGGCGTGTGCCGTCGGATCAGGCAGAGCAATTGAAAATGATGCCGAATTTGTCAGTGCTGAGCAGTGAGACCATGCGGGTAGGCTATCTGACGCTGAACAGTCTGGGCACAGACTCACAAGATTCGCCGTTCAAGAAGCTCAAAGTCCGTGAAGCGGTCAACTACGCCATCAACCGCGATGGTCTGGCGCATGAATTAGTGCGTGGAGGCAGTCGCCCGCTGTATACGCCGTGTTTCCCTGAGCAGTTTGGTTGTGAAGAATCGGCGGCCAAGCACTATGAGTACAGTCCGGAAACCGCGAAGAAGTTGCTGGCAGAAGCCGGTTATCCGGATGGCTTTGAGACCGATATTTACGCATATCGCGACCGCGAATATGCCGAAGCCATCATTGGCGACCTGCGCAAAGTCGGCATCAAAGCCAAACTCAAATACATGAACTATGCTGCGCTGCGCGATTCACTGCGTGCCGGTAAAGTGCCGATGTCGTTCCAGACCTGGGGTTCATATTCGATCAATGATGCTTCCGCTATGGTCAGTGTCTACTTCAAAGGCAGTGCCGATGATGGTGACAAAGATGCCCAGGTTAAAGAGTGGCTGGAGATTGCCGACACGTCCATCAAACCGGAAGAGCGCATTGAGTACTATCAGAAAGCGATTTCGCGTATTACGGAAAATGCCTACTGGGCGCCGATGTTCTCTTTCACCAGTAACTACGCGTTTACCTCAGACCTGAACTTTACCGCGTATCCGGATGAACTGCCGCGCTTCTGGGAAGCAAGCTGGAAGTAACCTTACTATGGGCTGCGCTATTTTGTGAATACGCAGCCCTGATATCACACGCTTCATTTAATTCATCATGTGAGTGATGGAACAGGGAGGTTCATCATGTTGGGATACTGTATACGCCGCTTTCTTATGGCGCTCAGCGTCGCACTGACCGTTTCCGTGGTCTGTTTTATGTTACTTCATCTTTCGGGAGACTTGGCAACCGCCATCGCCGGCCCGGAAGCCACTTCCGAACAAATCGAGCAGATCCGGATCCAGTTCGGGCTGGATCAGCCGATGACACTGCAATACTTCAACTGGTTATGGGGCGCGCTGCAGCTCGATTTTGGTGAGTCCTACTATTTTACCAACTCGGTTATTGAGCTGATCAGTGAGCGCTTGCCAGTGACGTTGTCACTGGGTGCAATTGCCCTGGCTGTGGCGACTCTGGTCGCCATTCCGCTCGGCGTGATTGCTGCGATCAAACAGGATACCTGGATTGACCGTGTGGCGCTGATGATTGCGGTGTTCGGTCAGGCGATGCCGAGCTTCTTCTTTGGCCTGGTCCTCATCATCATCTTTGCCGTCAATCTGCACTGGTTACCGGCCGGTGGCTCGGGTACTTGGCAGCATTATATTCTGCCGGCTATTGCTCTCGGTTATTACGCCACACCGTCGATCATGCGCCTGACCCGGACCGGGATGCTCGAAGTGCTCGGTTCGGATTATATTCGTACCGCAAGAGCCAAAGGCATCAGTGAAACCCGGGTGGTGGTCAAACATGCGCTGCGCAATGCGGTCATTCCCGTCGTGGCGCTGATGGCGGTGGAACTGGGTTTTATGCTCGGTGGTTCGATAGTGATTGAGTCCGTGTTTTCATTACATGGCCTTGGTCAGCTGGCCTGGGATTCCATTGCCCGTAATGACTATCCGGTGGTGCAGGCTATTGTGTTGCTGATTGCGGTATTTTATATCGTGCTGACGTTCCTGGCTGACCTGCTTAACGCCATGCTCGACCCTAAATTACGCTTCGCTTAACAAGGAGGTTAAGATGAGTACGATCACATTGTCATCATCCGCGAATTCAGCGCTGCCGGAAGTGCCGGCTTGGCGCAAAGGTCTCAATAACATTCTTGGTCATCACAGCCTGGCACTGGGTGCGGGTATACTGCTTATCGTAGCGTTAAGTGCGTTGCTCGCGCCGCTGATTGCCCCGCACGACCCATATGCACAGGATGTTACCCAGCGCATGATTCCGCCCGTATGGAATCAAAAGGGCAGTTGGGAGCATATTCTCGGTACCGATAAACTGGGGCGTGATTACTTCAGTCGCCTGCTGTACGGCGCGCAGATCTCACTCTTGATCGGTCTGGCGGCCGCGGCGATTTCGGGCTTGATCGGCACCGTGATGGGCGTGCTGGCCGGTTATTTTGGTGGCCGCACTGATGCAGTGATCAGTTACTTTATCACCACGCGTCTGGCGATGCCGGTGATTCTGGTCGCACTGGCGATGGCTTCCCTGGTGGGGGGATCTCTCGAGATTGTGATTGTGCTGCTTGGTCTGTTGCTGTGGGACCGGTTTGCGGTGGTGGCCAGAGCGACGACCCAGCAGTTACGTGAAGCAGAGTTTATCGCCTCAGCCAAGGTGCTCGGCGCATCAACGCCCTATATTCTGACCCGCGAATTGCTGCCGAATATTCTCAGCCCGCTGATTGTAGTGGCGACGCTGGAAATGGCGCATGCCATCTTGCTGGAAGCGACCTTATCTTTCCTCGGATTGGGTGTACAGCCCCCATTACCATCGTGGGGCCTGATGGTGGCCGAAGGCAAATCTTATATGTTCTTTCAGCCCTGGGTTATCGCGATCCCCGGTATAGCTCTGATGATTCTGGTGCTGGCAATTAATCTGGTTGGTGATGGTCTGCGTGACCTCAATGCGCCGCAAAACCGCAGTTAACTGCTCAAGGATGAAAGGGAGAAACACGATGGAACCGATATTGAATGTTAAAGGACTGACCGTTTCACTGCCCACAGCCAATGGCTCACTCAAGGCAGTACGAGGCATTGACCTGACGGTTAATAAGGGCGAAATGCTGTGTATCGTCGGTGAGTCAGGCTGTGGTAAATCGATGACGTCAATGGCATTGATGGATCTGCTGCCTAAGCGCGCCCGGTGCAGCGCCGAGAGGTTGAATTTTGCTGGTCACGACTTGCTGACGATAGGTAAAAAGGAACGTAATGCACTGCGTGGCCTGCGTATGTCGATGATTTTTCAGGAGCCGATGACCTCGCTCAATCCGTCTTACAAGCTTGGCGATCAGCTGTGTGAAGGAATTCTGGCTCATAAAAACGTCACCAGACAGCAGGCGCGTGAGCGGGCGATTTATCTGCTGGAACGTGCCGGGGTGCCGATGCCGGAAGAGCGGCTGAACCAGTATCCGCATCAACTGTCCGGCGGTTTGCGTCAGCGGGTGATGATTGCCATGGCGCTGATGTGTGAGCCGGATCTGATCATCGCCGATGAGCCGACCACGGCGCTGGATGTGACTATTCAGGCTCAGATTCTCAAGCTGATCCGCGAACTGCAACAGGAGTTTGGTACGGCGGTGATTTTCATTACCCATGATCTGGGCGTGGTCGCGCGGATTGCGGACCGGGTCGCGGTGATGTACGCCGGACAAGTGGTGGAAACCGCTTCGACAGAGCAGATTTTTACCTCACCGCAGCACCCTTATACCCAAGGGCTGATCAACTGTATTCCGATTCCGGGCAAAACCAAACCGGGCGAGACATTAGCGACCATTGCCGGCGTGGTGCCGAGCCTTATCGGTAATCAGACCGGTTGCGCTTTTGCTAACCGGTGTCCGAGTGCATGCGCGCAGTGTTCGCAGCAGGATGTCGAACTGGCGTCGGCCGGCGGCGAACACTGGGTACGTTGTATCAATCAGCTTTATCCGATTCAGGAGGCGTCATAATGGATTATGCTCTGGAACTGTGCAATCTGACCCGTCATTTCGACATCAAGAAAGGGATGTGGAAAGAGAAAACCCGCTTTACCGCGGTCAATGAGGTCTCACTGCGTATCAAACCCGGTGAAGTGGTGGGTCTGGTGGGTGAGTCGGGATGCGGTAAAAGTACCCTGGCGAAGATGATTCTTGGCCTGCTGCCACCCAGTGACGGTGATGTACTGATCGAAGATAAGCAAATTGATCTGAGCGATCGACTGGCGTTGGCGAAAGTGATTCAGCCGGTGTTTCAGGACCCGTACTCTTCGCTCAATCCGCGTAAAAAGATAGACGACATTATCCGTCTGCCGCTGCAACTACACAACATCGGCAGCCGCAGCGAGCAGGACCAGCAGGTGCGCGACATTGCCCAGCGTGTCGGTTTACCAGAGCGCTTACTCGAGCAGTACCCGGGCCAGTTGTCGGGTGGTCAGCGTCAGCGTGTGGCTATCGCGCGTGCTTTGATTCTCAAACCGAAAATTCTGGTCTGTGATGAGCCGACCTCGGCACTGGATGTGTCGGTTCAGGCGCAGATCCTTAACCTGCTGCTGGAACTGAAACGCGAACTAGGGCTGACCTACCTGTTTATCAGCCATAACCTGGCGGTAGTGGAACATCTGGCTGACCGGGTCATGGTGATGTATCGCGGCGAACTGGTTGAGCAGGGCGATTGTGAGCAGATTTTCCATCATGCACAGCATCCTTATACCCGTGCTCTGTTGGCCTCGATACTGACTCCGGATCCAAGCCAGGGTCTGCCGGACATCGAAAACTGGCAGGAGGCCAGTTAAGCCAGTATTGCTTCGGCCACGATTGATTGAGTAGTTCCTCAGGTCAGCGTGCTCAAACTGACCTGAGTCCTTTCTCCATTAGTATTTAATTTCTCTCTGCGTCCGCCAAGGTGGGTGGGACGTACTACGCCTTCAAGGAGTCATTATGAGTCGTGAAAATGCGATTGAACAGATCACCAAATACTTTGATTCAGGTAAATTTCTACAAGAGCTGAGCGCCCGGGTGGCGATCCGCAGTGAAAGTCAGACGCCGGATGGTTTTCCTGCGTTAACCGATTATCTGCGCGATGAAATGATACCGTGTTTAACCGAGATGGGCTTTACTTGCGAAGTGCTGCCAAATCCGGCATCGGATGACCCGGCTGCCTGGCCGTTTCTGCTGGCCGAACGGATTGAAAACCCGGATGACATTACCCTGCTGACCTATGGACATGGTGATGTGGTACGTGGCTATGACGATGAGTGGCGTGATGGTTTACAGCCGTGGCAGGTGACGGTCGAAGGGGATTTCTGGTTCGGTCGTGGTACGGCCGATAACAAGGGCCAGCACTCGGTCAACCTGGCGGCATTGAAAACCGTACTGGAAACGCGCGGTAAACTTGGCTTTAACGTCAAACTGCTGCTGGAAATGGGCGAGGAAGCCGGCTCGCCCGGTCTGGCCGAGTTTTGTGCGCTCAATAAGCAGCGTCTGGCCGCCGATCTGTTTATTGCCTCGGACGGGCCGCGTGCCGGTGCCGAGCTGCCGACCGTGTTTTTAGGCTCGCGCGGTTCGCTCAATTTTGACCTGAATGTCAAACTGCGCGATGGCAGTCATCACTCCGGTAACTGGGGCGGACTGCTGTCTAATGCCGCGACGCGCCTGACTCATGCCTGGGGCTCACTGGTGGATGCAAAAGGCCGCATTCTGGTGCCGGGACTGTTGCCGCAATCGCTGCCCGAGGCGGTGAAAAAAGCGGTGGAGGATATTCCGGTCGGCACAGGGCCGAACGACCCGCAAATTTGTCTTGACTGGGGTGAACCCGGATTATCACCTGCAGAACGTGTATTTGGCTGGAACACGCTCGAGATCTTATCGATGAAAGCCGGTAACCCGGCATCACCGGCCAATGCCATTCCTGGTTCGGCGACTCTGCATGCTCAAATCCGCTACGTGGTCGGCAGTGACAGCAATCGTTTCCTCGAGCACATCAAAGCGCATCTGCTGGAAAAGGGCTTTGATGATGTCGAAGTCAAAGCCGCCGGTGTGGTGCAAATGGAAGCGACCCGTCTTAATCCCGATGACCCATGGGTTGACTGGATTCTCGACTCGGTGGCACGCACGACCGGCAAACAGCCAACATTGCTGCCTAACCTGGGCGGTTCTCTACCGAACGACTGTTTTGCTAAAACGTTAGGTTTACCAACGGTTTGGATTCCACATTCTTATCCGGCGTGTTTACAGCACGGCCCGAATGAACATATGCTGGGCTCGGTTGCCAAAGAAGCGTTACAAATGATGGCAGGGGTGTTCTGGGAACTGGCAGAAATCGGCAGCACCATTAAGGAGAAGCGCGATGCAGCTTGAGGAACCAATGGATTTTGTTGCGGCCTGGTTGCAGGAAAATCAGCCCCGCATGGTTGAGGTACTGGGCCAGATTGTTAATATCGACTCATTCAGCCATGAGCCGAAAGGCGTGCAGGCAGTACGCGCCATATTGCAGCAGGTACTGGAACAAAGCGGAATTGCGGTGACTGCGCTGGATGAAAACGATAGCCATGCTCTGTTTGCCTCGGTCGGCAGCGGTAGTGAGCAGAACATTTTTCTGACCGGTCATATGGATACCGTATTTAAAGGCGGTACTGTTAAAGAGCGTCCGTTTCGGATTGAAGGCGATCAGGCGTTCGGGCCGGGTGTGGCCGATATGAAATCCGGCTTGGTGATGAACATGTTTGTTTTAAAGGCGTTCCATGAACTGAATGCTGTCACGCCGCTGCCGTTTCGGGTCAATCTGTTTTTTACCGCAGATGAAGAGATAGGCTCACCCAAGGGCCGAACTTTGATTGAAAAATACCTCAAGCCAGCCACGGCAGTCTTTAATGCTGAGCCGGGACGGGTGTCCGGTAATGTGGTGAAATCACGCAAAGGCGGCGGCACGTATCAGATAGCAGTGACAGGCGTGGCGTCTCACTCTGGCGTGTGCCATCAGGACGGGGTGAGCGCAATTGAAGCCTTAGCTCGTATCATCAGTGCTGTTCATCAACTGACCGATTATGAGCAGGGTATCACCACTAACGTGGGCGTGATTGAAGGCGGGACCACGCCTAATACGGTGGCGCCGTTTGCCTCGGCCAAAGTGGACGTGCGTTTTATGCGTTTAGATCAGGTGGCTGAAATTGAAGCGCTGCTGGAGCAGTGCGTCGCCGGACATGGCTTACAGGGCGCCCGTGCGGTCTTAAGTAAAATCGCTGGCTTTCTGCCGTTTGAAGAGCATGCCAGCGAATCGCTGCTGGCTCTGTATAAGCAGCAAGCGGCGAAGATTGGCCTCTCGGTGGACGGAGAGTTCACCGGCGGCTGCTCAGATGCCGGCTGGACATCGGCAATGGGTATTCCGACGCTTTGTGCCACCGGTCCGGTTGGCGCTTATGCGCATACTGAGCGCGAAACGTGCTTTATCGATACCTTCGCTGAGCGCGCAACTGTGGTCGCCCGTTGCTGTCTGACATTGTAGCGCTTACTCTGACGTTATGGTCACTCTGACCAGGTGGCTTTAGTTTTACTATATCGCGCTCAGGTGCACGTTGGCCGTGACCTGAGCGTCTGAGATCACAAGGAAAGCAAATGAATCAGTCCGAGATTGAACCGTTAGTCAGTCGTTATCCCTTGGTACAGCAGTTGATTCAGTTACAGGAAACCTGCTGGTTCAACCCCGCGGTGACTGACCTAAAAACGGCCCTGCCTGATGTGGGTCTGGATGCCAATGATGTGAAAGCCGCCAGTGACCGTCTGAGTCGCTTCGCCCCTTATCTGATGCAGGCGTTTCCCGACACCCGCGCCAGCCAGGGTATTATTGAATCGCCTCTGACGCCGGTCAGCCAACTGCAACAACGGTTGATTGCGGAGTCCGGTCTGGCAGCCATCGGCACGGTGTATCTCAAACAGGACAGCCATCTGCCGATCTCGGGCTCGATTAAAGCGCGCGGTGGCATTTATGAAGTGCTGACCCATGCGGAAAAATTGGCTCTGCAAGCCGGGTTACTCAAGCTCAGTGACGATTACAGCAAGTTACTCAGTGAGGAGTGCCGGGCGCTGTTTGCCCGCCACCGCATCGCAGTCGGTTCAACCGGCAACCTTGGTCTGTCGATTGGGATCATGAGTGCAAAACTCGGATTTGATGTCACCGTTCATATGTCGGCAGATGCACGCGAGTGGAAAAAGCGTAAGCTGCGGGCACATGGTGTGACAGTCGTTGAGTATGAGCAGGATTACGGAGTGGCGGTGGCGCAGGGACGTGCAGCAGCAGAAAGTGATCCAGATTGCTTCTTTATTGATGACGAAAACTCCAAAACACTGTTTCTCGGTTATGCGGTTGCGGGAGAACGTCTAAAAGCTCAGTTTGATGAGCAAGGCATCGTGGTCGATGCTGAGCATCCACTGTTTGTCTACCTGCCATGTGGTGTCGGTGGCGGGCCGGGTGGGGTGGGGTTTGGCCTCAAGCTGGCGTTTGGCGATCATGTGCACTGCATTTTCGTCGAGCCGACCCATTCGCCTGCGATGCTGCTCGGCGTACACACCGGCCTGCATGACGAGATCTGTGTGCAAGATATTGGGGTTGATAATAAAACCGCCGCCGATGGTCTGGCGGTCGGGCGTCCGTCCGGTTTTGTCGGCCGAGCCATGCAGCGTTTGATTGACGGCTACTACACCATCAGTGATGAACACATGCTGCGGTGGCTGAAAGCCTTGGACAGCAGTGAGCATATACGGGTTGAACCTTCTGCGGCGGCGGCGGTGTATGGCCCGGTCGTGGTCAGCCAGCACAAGGACTATTTGCGATCGCTCGATGTTGATATGGACCGCCTGGCAGATTGCACGCATGTTATCTGGGCAACCGGCGGCGGAATGGTGCCTGCGGACGAAATGGATAAATATCTGGCTTAACTGATTCGATATTCATTACCCATTCGGTTGAATAATGAAGAACTGGTCCGGTTGGTCCATAATGATGACAAGCCTGAGCGATGAATTTAATTCATGGCTCAGTTGCAAAGAATTCGATACTCATCACCGGGCCTACTCTGTAGATTGGCGCCAGATATAAAGGATACAGGGATTATTACCGTGCAAACTCAAACCGTTTCACTTCCGCACCAAATTCTGAAAGGCAGTCATTGTCTGGATAACGTCTTTTCATCGTTGAGTGATTCGCTGCAACGTGTGTTTATTGTAGCAGGCAAGACCGCGCTGTCAGTGACATTGCCAACACTGCAACGCGTAAAGGGCAGCCGTGAACTAACCGACAGCTGGTACGGCGGCGAAGTGACGGAAGTGAATATGAAGCGTCTCAGCGAGCAGGCAAAGCGTGCCGGTGCGGATGTGATCTTTGCTATCGGCGGCGGTAAAGCGATTGATATGGGCAAATGGGTTGCCGATGACCTGCAACTGCCGGTTGTAACCATTCCCACCATTGCTGCCACGTGTGCTGCATCTTCAACCGTGACGGTGATGTACGATGAGTCAGGCCACTATATGGGCATGAAGCAGCTGGCTAAAGCACCGCTGGCTCTGGTTATTGATGCCGATATCCTTGCTCATGCACCACCGCGCTGGCTGTCGGCGGGTCTGGGTGACACGCTGGCAAAACTGTACGAGTTCCGTGCGATTGCCGATAACCTGCCTAAATGCAGCTTTAACTATTCCGCATATTCGAATGGCCGTTTGTGTTACGACCTGATCCGTGATTACGGTGAGCAGGCGATGCAGGATAATGCGAAGCAACGATCTAGCGACGCACTCGAAGGTGCTGCCGATGCTATCGTGCTGTTTGCCGGGTTTACCTCAATTATGGGCGTAGGTGATCACGTTGCGGCATCGCATGCACTGTTTGACGGTTTTACCACCAATCCGAAAACCCGCGATTTTGGTCACGGTTTGCTGGTCGGTTTTGGCAACCTGGTACTGCAAGTGCTGGAAGGTCGAACAGACGCTGAAATCCTGGCAGAAATTGATTTAGCAAAACGCTGTGGTATTCCGGTCACCCTGGCTGACATTGCCGAACTGACAGAGACGGAACTGTTTGATATTGCCACTGCGTCGGTCAATACCTCAGATATGGGCAATATGCCGCGCACCATCAGTGTACAAGAGCTGGTCGATGCCATTCATTACGTATCGGCGTTGTCCGGACAACTAGGTTAAATCAGCCCATAGTCTAACAAGCCACCTTATATCACGGTGGCTTTTTGTTACTTGCGGTGAGTTGCCGAGGATGGAAAGGCCTGATCAGAAACGGTCGAGGTCATTCCCCAGTACCACAGTACCGCCATACTGGCTCTCTATTTCGGTCTTCACGCTTTCAATCGGTGCAGTGTAGTGCAAGATATGGGTTAAAACCAGGCTGCCGGGCTTGGCCTTACGGGCAATTTGTGCCAGTTTGGATGTGGTGGTGTGGCTACTAGAATGATAGCTTTGCCAGAACGGAGTCAGTTGGGAAAGCCCCTGCTCACTGATGACTTCATGCACCAGTATATCAGCTCCGCTAGCTTTTTCGGCCATGATGTCGGTATAGGCGGTGTCGCCGCTGATCACCACCACTTTGTCTGGTGTGGTGACTTTATAACCAAAGGCAGGGGTGATCGCGCCGTGCGGAACGTTGAAGGCTTCGACCGTGACTTTACCATCGTCAAACACTACCTGGCTCTGACTGTACTCGGTGACTTTGGCCTGATAGTAGGTTGGGTTTTTCACGGGCTGTTTACCCGAATTACGTAAATCAGTATCCACCGATAACATATCATAGTAACCATTCATGAACTTTTGGGTGCCCACCGGACCGTAAATTTCCAGTTGATGCTCGCGCCGCCACCAGTAGGTCGCAGCTAATTCAGGGACATCAAGGATATGGTCACTGTGCAAGTGGGTTAAAAACAGATGACGAATATTGGTCGGATAAAGCGCCTCCAGTTGGTATCGCTGCGCAGCTTGTAGGGCACGTTGCACCATGCCGCCGCCGGCATCAAATATGTACGCTTCATTATCAACGACAATGGCAGTTGAAGATCCACTACGCTCCGGATCAGGAACCGGCGTACCGGTTCCAAGTAGAATCACATCCGTTTGAGCAAATGCAGAGACTGAAACAACGCAAAGCATCACGGCTGGCAGACCATTAAGCATAGCAATTTCCTTATAGTTGCGAGGTAAGAGATAGTTATCGGTTTGATAAATAACTATGCACTGACATCGTTCGTCACTTACGATCAGTGGCGGTGCCGTGTTCACTGATTGCGAACGGGTTTTGTCAATGAATCATTATTTCATCTTGTTGTTGAATTGTTATTATTGGTTGTTGGATGGTCGGTGACCATTTCATTCTTGTTGTGCGGTATTCAGTTTTGTGAATGTATCAACGGCGATACACTCTGGTTTATCTGGGTACATGATGGACGTGTATCAAGCGTCAAATTGCCGTTCGTCTGCCATAAAATTATCAACAGAAACAAAAATCTGGCATGTTTTGAGGCTTACCTATTACACTGTTCAATCAGAAGCATTTTTCATCATTCAGGTCAGAATCCGCTCTGTGAACGGTAATGGTCTAGAATTGTTTTTATACTTTCGGCGTTTTAAAAGGGTCACTATGTTTTTCAATAAGTCATTACAGCTGGAAAATCAGCGGCTTCGTGAAGCACTTTATTCTTTAGAGCAGGTACGTGACAGTCTTGACGAAGATATGATGCGAATCAGTCTGGATGCTAATGGAGTCGTGACTTCCGTCAATCACCGTCTGCAAACGGAATTGGGTCTGGCGGCTGAAAAGCTGGTGGGCAAGCCTCTGGTAGAGCTTGTACCCAAGAAAGCCCGAACCACCCAGCATTTTAATCGTATGAAAGCGGCTATTGAGACTAAAGAGCACTGGAATGGCGCTCTGCAGATCGAAAAAAATAACGGTGATGACGCCTGGATACGCGTCATTCTGCAGCCGATCCTGAATAGTAAAGGTAAGTTGGAAAGCTTTATTCTCTATGGTTCTGAGCTGACACGGACCATCAAAACGTCCCGAGAGCATGAGGATATGCTTAAGGCGCTCAACCGTTCCACCGCGGTGATTGAGTTTTCGCTTGACGGGACTATTTTGCGCGCCAATGAGAACTTTTTGCGTACCATGGGCTATCGCAATAATGAGCAGATCGCTGGTAAACATCACCGTATTTTCTGTGATTCAGCTGAGGTAAATTCACCCGCATACAAAGAGTTCTGGCGTAAACTGGCAACGGGTCAATTTGTCTCTGACCGTTTTAAACGTATAGACAGTCACGGCCAGGACGTTTGGCTTGAGGCTTCGTATAACCCGATTCATAACTCGGAAGGTGAGCTGTATAAAGTGGTGAAATTCGCGACCGTGATCACCGAGCTGGTTAATCAGGAAATTGCGGTGTCGCAAGCGGCAAAAATCGCTTTTGATGTGTCGGAAATTACCGGCCAACAGACTGCGCAAGGGCAACAGGTTGTCAGTACGACTATTGCAAAAATGGACGCGCTGGTCGCACAGATGAAACAGGCCAGTGCGGGCATTGAAGCACTTAATGAGCAGTCTAAACGTATTGATGATCTGGTTGCCAGTATCAGTGGTATCGCTGACCAGACAAATCTACTGGCGCTCAATGCAGCTATTGAAGCAGCGCGTGCCGGTGAACAGGGCCGTGGTTTTGCGGTGGTTGCTGATGAGGTCAGACAGTTGGCATCACGTACCAACAGTACCACGGAAGAAATCAGTACTGTCGTCACCGAAAACCTGAAACGAACCCGTAATGCGGTGGAACTGATTGCTGCCTGTCAGTCCCAGGCCGCCGAAACGCTGGAGCTGTCGACAGAGGCCGGACAGGTGATGGAAGATATTCAGCGTGGTTCACAGCGAGTTGTGGATGCGGTCAGCCAGTTCAATCAGAAGCTCTAGCGTCTATCTAATCTGATTTATCAGTCAGCTCATCCGAATGTTCGGCTGGGCTGAATTTTATGCCGACCACAAATTTTATACCGACTGCAAAAATAAGCATGGTGAGCCCAAATTGTTGTCACAATTGAAAGTGATAATTTGGTATACTTATTAGAACAACGCCATAGTTTGATACTGACTCATACATCCTTCTTATTTCCCCGTTTTTAAGCATGTATAGATAGTAGGACTGAAACTATGTTGTTTTCGATACTGGCAATTGTTGCCGGATTCATTCTCCTGATGTGGAGTGCAGACCGATTTATCGAAGGTGCTGCAGTCAGTGCGCGTTATGCCGGTACACCGCCATTGGTGGTTGGTATGCTGGTGATAGGTTTTGGTACCTCAGCACCTGAGATGGTGGTATCCGCGATGGCCGCACTGGATGGCAATCCCTCGTTGGCTTTGGGTAATGCACTCGGCTCCAATATCATCAACATCAGTCTTATCCTTGGTTTGACGGCGATGATAGCGCCGTTAGCTGTGCACTCGACCATTATTCGGAAAGAGTTACCAATTCTGCTGCTGATCACTCTGGTATTGGGGGTGATGCTGTGGGATCACGATATCAGTTCTATTGAGGCCTGGTTGCTCTTAGCGGCGTTCGTCAGCATTGTCGGCTGGTCACTATTGAGTGCTTTGCGCTCGCGAAAAAGCCAGCTACCGGCTGAAGTGGAACAACAGGTGATGCCGCAATCTATGACCTTGTCCCGCGCTATTTTTTGGCTCGTTACCGGTTTGGTACTGTTGGTCGCCAGTTCACGTATCTTAGTATGGGGTGCGGTCAATATTGCACAGGAACTGGGTGTCAGTGAGCTGACAATAGGTTTGACCATTGTCGCGCTGGGTACTTCCTTACCTGAACTGGCCGCTTCATTAGCCGCCGCCCGCAAAGGTGAGCATGATCTGGCCGTAGGTAACGTTGTCGGTTCGAACATGTTTAATTCGTTGGCGGTCGTCGGTATTGCCGGTGTCATTGAACCCATTTCTGATGTTGGCGCGGAAATTTTCTGGCGCGACTGGTCATCGGTCTTGTTCTTTACAGCTTTGTTGTTGCTGACCGCAGTCAAACTTGGCAAAGCGAAAACCATTTCCCGCCTGGAAGGGGGAGTGTTCGTTCTGTGTTATTTAAGTTATAACATTTACCTGATTCAGGGCAGCGTGGGTTAGCGCTGTCAAATGCTGGTGCCCGACGGATATCACCGGGCACTGTTTTACAACATCCATAACCCGTTACGGAGATAAAAATGGAGTTACTCGTCAGCTTTTACGAGACACATCAGGCGTTGATTCTGGATATCATCCAGAACTCAATTTTAACCCTGCTTATTTTAGTGATTGCTTCTATCGCATCAAAACTGCTGCGTGCCGGTATTCAGAAAGCCATCATGAAAGTGAGCAATGGTGATGAGATTGTCGCTTCTCTGATGTCTAAAGTCGGTGGTTATATTGTCTACATTCTCGCTCTGGTCATTATTCTCGATCTGTTTGGTGTCAATACCACCAGTTTGGTTGCCTTAGTCGGTGCTGCCGGTTTAGCAATTGGTCTGGCATTAAAAGATACCCTGAGCAATATTGCTGCGGGGATTATGATTCTGTTCCTGAAACCGATTAAAAAAGGTGAATTCGTTGAGTTTGCCGGTTACAGCGGTACGGTAAAAGATATCGGCTTGTTTACCTCAGTATTTGAAACCGGTGATGGCCTGTATATTTCCAGCCCGAACCGCACTGTCTGGAACGCCACTATTCGTAACTTCAGCCGAAATGGCCGTCGTCGTATGGAAATTGTGGTGGGTATCTCTTACGAGGATTCCATTGAAACCGGTCTGAAAGTGCTTCAGGATTTAGCGCTCAGCCATGAAGCGGTCATGCTGGATCCGAAACCTCAGGTGATGGTTCAGATGCTGGCGGACAGCTCAGTGAATCTGCAATTACGTGCCTGGTGTACCACAGATAAATATTGGGAAACTTACTGGAGCATTCAGCGCCAGGTGAAAGGTAAGATTGAGGAAGCAGGCATGACCATTCCTTTTCCGCAGCGCGATCTGCATATTACGATGACACAGCCGCAAGCGCAGGAATTGCTGGGCCAGAACAAGGCCTGATGCTCTGCCGTTAGCGTTTAGTGCTCATATAAAAAGCCTCGCAGTGAAGACTGCGAGGCTTTTTTCGTATCTGTGTCTCTTTATCAATGAGTGGCTCCGTTACACAAACTCGGTCACGGAGCCTGCCCATTGTCGTTTAAAGTCAACCGCTATTTGGCTTTCTTAACCCGTGGTTCACTCATCAGGCCTTTAATCAGCGATATTGTCGCGATCAACAAGACGATAGTGAACGGGAAGCCGGTTGTCACCGCCATGGCCTGCGCCGCGGCCAAACCACCACCTAGCAGCAATGCTATCGCGACCAAGCCTTCGAAGGTACACCAGAATACGCGCTGTGGTGTTGGCGCATCAACTTTACCGCCGGCAGCAATGGTGTCGATAACCAGTGAACCTGAATCCGATGATGTGATAAAGAACACAACGACCAGGACGATACCGATGAATGATGTAATTTCATGCAGAGGCATGACTTCCAGCATTTCGAACAGTTTCAATGGCAGGTCTGCTTCCATCACGGCTTTATAACCGTCGTTGACGTACTGACTGATCGCGGTACCACCGAATGCCGTCATCCAGAACACACACACGGTTGACGGAACAATCAGCACGCAGACGATAAATTCGCGTACGGTCCGACCGCGTGATACACGTGCAATGAACATACCGACGAATGGTGACCATGAAATCCACCATGCCCAGTAGAACGATGTCCAGCCTTGAGAATAGTTCACATCTTCACGGCCAAATGGCATAGACAGTGCAGGGAAGTTGGTCAGATAAGCACCGATATTGTCGAAAAAACCGAGCAGGATGGCGGCAGTCGGACCAATGACTACCACGAAAAACAGCAGCAGCGCGGCCAGCAGCATGTTCATTTCTGACAGACGTTTTACGCCGCCATCCAGGCCGGCCAATACAGACAGCAGTGCAAATGCTGTGATCACAATGATCAGGATAATTTGCGTGGTGTCGGTCAGTGGGATATCAAACAAGAAGTTTAACCCGGTCGCAGCCTGAGACGCGCCGTAGCCCAGAGATGTCGCCAGTCCGAACACTGTTGCCACGATAGCCAAAATATCAATGATGTGACCGGTCCAGCCCCAAACGCGTTCACCAAACAGCGGATAGAACACTGAACGCATAGTCAGTGGTAACCCTTTGTTGAACGAGAAAATAGCCAGTCCCAGAGCCAGCAATGCGTATATTGCCCAAGGGTGCAGTGCCCAATGGTAAATCGTCGCTGCCATACCGAGCGAACGTGCGGCTTCGCTATCGCCCATCGCACCACCCAGCGGTGCCCAGTCGGTACGCACACCATTTTCTAGAGTGGGGCCGCCCAGCGCGGTTGTAAAATGGGTCATGGGTTCAGAAACGCCAAAGAAGACCAGGCCAATCCCCATGCCGGCCGCAAATAACATGGCCAGCCAGCCTGAATAGCTGTAATCCGGTGTTGCATCCGTACCGCCGATCCGTACCCGGCCGAGAGGAGATATGGCCAGTCCGAGACAGACGACAACAAATATGTTACCAGAAAGAAGGAAGAACCAGTCCAGACTGGATGTCAGCCATGCCCGCAGGTCAAGGAACAGCGGTTCGACTTGTTCGCGAAAGATTAGGGTTGCAAATACAAAGATGACAATCGCCAAACCTGATACCGCGAAAACACGGTTATGAATGTCCAGACCAAACGGACCGACGGACAGAACAACATTGTCCTGACCAACGGTGTAATCCGTATCAATCGGGTTTGCTTTGCCACTAGGGTGGGGAACACCACCGTTATCGCTACTCATTTTCTCTCCATTATTGGTTATAAAAATTCACTAGATGTCGTGAGAAGCTAAGCACTCAGATGATATGAGTGCTACTCTTTTTCCAAGAAAATGATTTAGGTCATTTTCATTAGGTATGAAACTCTCTTAATATTAAAGTATCCAGTTAATACTGCCATAAATCACCATTCGAGATGGAAAAATAAATGAAAAACATGGGATTAAAAAGGACTTTATTATTGTCCGTTATCTTACTGGTTGCAATCTCCGTAGCACTGGCTAATTTCGCCTCGTACTACGAGCAAAAAACTTCTTTAACTAAAAGTATTATGGCTCAAAGTAACAGTTTTGTCCTAGAGCAAGCGGCCATGATCAGCTCCTACATCAATGAAAAAGTAGGCGGCGTGAGCAAAATTGCTCAACAGTACAAAAATCAGCAGATGAGCGGCTCTGCCGATCAACTGATTAACCAGACCAAGTTTCTGGCTAACGCACTCAATCTGGAAAGCGCGGTGCTGGCATTTGATAACGGTGATGCCTACTGGAACATCGCGACCGCCAACTGGCCAAACCACAAATTCAATGGTGATGTTACCCAGCGGCCCTGGTATCAGGCGGCGCAGCGCGCTTCCGGCGTGACAGTCACCGATCCGTATAAGGGCACTGACGGAGCTAACTGGGTCACCATCATCGAAAAAATGCAGGGTGGTACCGTATCCGCGGACATGACCTTATCGTTTTTGAACGATATGGTCAAAACGGCTATCCCGGGTGCGGTCGCTGTGATCATGAATGAGAACACCACGTTACTGGCATCGTCTTCAACTGTAATCAAAGGTGGCGACAAAGGTACGGATTATCCGTGGTTTAAAGAGGCGGCTTTAAATGCGGTCGGGAAAGACAAAGCCGTGTTTGAGTACAATCTTAACGGGCAGGACAAAATTCTGTTCTCTCACATCATTCATGCCGGCGACAAAAAATGGTATTACGCCATTGGTCTGGATAAGTCGGTTGCCTTCGCTCAATTAGAAGATGCCAGAACCAATGCTATTCTGGTCACTGTGGTGGCGACAACACTGTGTGTCTTGATTGCGTTCGTTCTAATTAATTTCCTCTACCGGCCAATTATTTCATTGCGAGATACTATTGCAAATCTGTCCAGTGGTAACGGCGATTTAACCCAGCGCCTTACCGTAACCTCGAACGATGACATCGGCCAGATTTCGCAGGGGGTAAACCGCTTTATCGAAGATCTGCAGAACATGATGCTGGAAGTCAAACAGGCCAGTGGCTCATTGCAGGACAACGTGCAGCGTCTGCGTCAGCAGTCGAGCAGCAACAGGGATATTCTGCAAAGCCATGTCACCGAAACTGAGCAAATTGTTACTGCAGTAGAGGAGATGGACGCAACGGCGAATTCTATGGCGACCGATGCTGCCAATACAGCCAGTCTGACTCAGCAAGCTAACAGAACCAGTGATGAATCACGGCGTATTGTCGACAAATCGAAACAGACCGTATCGGCCTTGATTGCGGATGTAGAGAAAGCGTCACTGGACGTGCAAAAGATGAATGATCAGACGCAAAATATCAGCACGATTCTGACCGTGATTGGTGATATTGCCGAGCAAACTAACTTGTTGGCACTCAATGCGGCCATCGAGGCGGCGCGTGCCGGCGATCAGGGGCGTGGCTTTGCTGTGGTGGCGGATGAAGTACGTAAACTGGCCAGTCGCACCAAAGAGAGTACCGGTGAAATAGAAGAAGCGCTGAGCGACCTGCTGAGCGGTTGTCAGACGGTTGTCGATTCGATGCGCTACACCAAAGAGCGCTGTCAGGAAACTGCAGACGGTTCAGTGGATGTGGAAGCGAGCTTGGAAACCCTGACCCGCTTTGTCGATGAGATCAATGATCTCAGTGCCCAGATCGCGACTGCCGCTGAAGAACAGAGTAGCGTCACTCAGGAAGTCAGTCGTAACATGAATGCGATCAGCGACATCGTGAGTAATCTCGACAAGAACGGACAGCAGGCACTGCGTGACGCGGAAGAGATTGCCAGCGTCAATTCTCAGCTTGGTTCTATTGTCGGCCGCTTTAAATTGTAGCGATTTTATCTGTCGTAAAACGGCGTTTTTAGCAAAACCGGAGTTATAAACTCCGGTTTTTTTATATTTAACAAAAGGTTATGTGCGTTTTTTGACCTTGTCGCAAATTCGCAATCTAACGGCGCGATTACGCAAGTAGCATGTTACCGATTCGTTACTATTGCGTTGTGATTACGGTTTCTGTTTTTGGATGACACAAGGCTCAACTGTGTACCAGATAACACCAGAATCCGGCATCAATCGAATAAAGGAAAAAAGATCATACCAAGGAGACGACATGTTCAGCAAAGACCAGACAATCGAATCGTACGACAGCGAGCTGTGGGCGGCGATCACTAAAGAAGAAAAGCGACAAGAAAACCACATCGAGCTGATTGCTTCGGAAAACTACACCAGCCCGCGCGTTATGCAAGCTCAGGGTACCATGCTGACCAACAAATATGCTGAAGGTTACCCGGCAAAACGCTACTACGGCGGTTGTGAATATGTCGATGATGTTGAACAACTGGCGATCGATCGTGCTAAAGCACTGTTCGGCGCTGAGTACGCCAACGTACAACCACACTCAGGTTCTCAGGCAAACGCAGCGGTCTACATGGCGTTGTGTGAACCAGGCGATACAGTTCTGGGTATGAGCCTGGCTCATGGTGGTCACCTGACTCACGGTTCTCACGTGAACTTCTCCGGTAAAATCTACAATGCCGTGCAGTACGGTCTGAACGAAGAAACAGGCGAAATTGACTACGCCGAAGTTGAAGCGCTGGCACTGGAACACAAACCAAAAATGATCGTAGCAGGCTTCTCAGCTTACTCACGCGTTGTTGACTGGGCTCGTTTCCGTGACATCGCAGACAAAGTTGGTGCTTACCTGTTTGTGGACATGGCACACGTTGCTGGTCTGGTTGCTGCTGGTGTTTATCCGAACCCGGTTCCTTTCGCTGATGTGGTCACGACCACAACACACAAAACTCTGCGTGGTCCACGTGGTGGTCTGATCATCTCTCGTGACGCCGAGCTGGAAAAGAAACTTAACGCAGCTGTATTCCCAGGTGGTCAGGGCGGCCCGCTGATGCACGTTATCGCAGCAAAAGCTGTTGCGTTTAAAGAAGCATTAGAGCCTGAATTTGCTGAGTACCAGAAACAAGTAGTTCTAAACGCTCAGGCGATGGCGAAAGTCTTCATCGAGCGCGGTTTCGATGTTGTTTCTGGCGGCACAGACAACCACCTGTTCCTGCTGAGCCTGATTCGTCAGGGTCTGACAGGTAAAGCTGCTGATGCAGCACTGGGCCAGGCGGGGATCACTGTGAACAAAAACGCGGTTCCTGGTGACCCTCAGTCTCCATTCGTCACCTCTGGTCTGCGTATCGGTACGCCAGTGGTGACGACTCGTAAATTCGGTGTCACTGAGTGTGAAGCTCTGGCTGGTTGGATTGCAGACATCCTGGATGTGCTCAACGAACCGCAAGCGCTGGCACTTGTGATTGAACAAGTACGCAACAACGTCCAAGCGCTATGTCGTGATTTCCCGGCATACCAGTAAATGTCAGTGATGACATTTGGATTTTGGCTGAAATGAAGGAACAAAACAATGCAGCATTATTCCGGCTTTGGTCTCTTTAAGCACTCGCTATCTCACCACGAAAACTGGCAGAGCGTGTGGCGTAATCCGACTCCGAAAAAGAAATATGACGTCATCATCGTTGGTGGCGGCGGTCACGGTCTGGCAACAGCCTACTACCTGGCCAAAGAGCACGGCATTACTAACGTAGCCGTGATTGAAAAAGGTTACCTGGGTGGGGGTAACACAGCACGTAACACAACTATCGTGCGTTCAAACTACCTGTGGGACGAAGCCGCATTCCTGTTTGAACACTCACTGAAACTGTGGGACGGCCTGTCACAGGATCTGAACTACAACGTGATGTTCTCTAAGCGTGGCTGTCTGAACGTGGGCCACACACTGCAAGATATGCGTGATATCGAACGTCGTGTTGCTGCTAACCGTCTGAACGGTATTAAAGGTGAAGTGCTGGACGCAAAACAGGTGAAAGAAATTGTTCCTCACATGGATTGTTCTGAAAACGCACGTTACCCGGTGATGGGCGCTTCATGGCAGCCTAACGCCGGTGTGGCACGTCACGATGCGGTTGCATGGGGCTTTGCCCGCGGCGCAGACAGCATGGGTGTTGACCTGATTCAGCAAACCGAAGTGGTTGACATGATCATCGAAGATGGTGCGATTGTTGGTGTGAAAACCAACCGTTACGGCAACATCATGGCCGACCGCGTAGGTTGTGTGGTGGCAGGTAACTCTGGCGTACTGGCGAAAATGGCCGGTTTCGATATGCCGCTGGAATCTCACCCGCTACAGGCACTGGTTTCTGAGCCAATCAAACCAATCATCGACACTGTTGTCATGTCTAACCACGTTCACGGCTACGTGAGCCAGTCGGACAAAGGCGACCTGGTTATCGGTGCAGGTATCGATGGCTACAACGGTTACGGTCAGCGTGGTTCTTATTCAACCATTGAGCACACCGTGCAGGCAATTGTTGAAATGTTCCCAATTTTCTCACGAGTTCGCATGAACCGTCAGTGGGGCGGTATCGTTGATACAACAGCGGATGCATGTCCAATCATGACTAAGACTCCGGTCGAGAACCTGTTCTTCAACTGTGGTTGGGGTACTGGTGGCTTTAAAGCGACCCCGGGATCGGGCAACGTATTTGCTGCGAGCCTGGCGAAAGGTGAAATGCATGAATTGGCGGCGCCATTTTCAATGTTCCGTTTCAACAATGGCGCACTGATCGATGAACACGGTGCCGCAGGCGTAGCGCACTAACAGGAGACGTATTATGTTGCTGATCTATTGTCCTCACTGCGGTGAGTATCGTGAAGAAGAAGAGTTCCATGCTAAGGGCCAGGCGCACATTCAGCGTCCTCTGGACCCGGATTCATGCACAGACGAAGAGTGGGGTCAGTACCTGTTCTTCCGTAAAAACCCGCGTGGTCTGCACCACGAAATGTGGGTGCATTCAGCAGGCTGTCGCAAGTTCTTCAACGTAACCCGCGATACACAGACTTACGAAATCAAAGAAGTCTACAAAATTGGAGAGCAACCATCAGTGGTTGCGGAGTAAAGGAGTGTTAGGATGACACAGGTAAATCGTATTGCAGCGGAAAGCCGTATTGATCGCTCACAACCTGTTACTTTCCAGTTCAACGGAAAGTCTTATCGTGGTTTTAAAGGCGATACGCTGGCATCGGCACTACTGGCGAATGGTGTTGATGTTGTTGGCCGCAGTTTTAAATACAGCCGTCCACGCGGGATTGTCGCGGCGGGCGCAGAAGAGCCAAATGCAATTTTCCAAATTGGCGCCACTGAAGCGACTCAGGTTCCAAACGTTCGTGGTACACAGCAAGAGCTGTTTAACGGACTCGTCGGTCAGTCGACTAACGGCTGGCCAAATGTTGAAACCGACGTGATGGGTATCATTGGTAAAGTCGGTGGCAGCATGATGCCTCCTGGTTTCTACTACAAGACGTTCATGTATCCGAAGTCTATGTGGGAAACCTACGAAAAATTCATTCGTCGCGCTGCAGGTCTTGGCCGTTCTCCACTGGAAAACGATCCGGATCGCTACGAAAACGTGAACCAGCACTGTGATGTTCTGGTTGTCGGTGCCGGCCCTGCAGGCCTGATGGCAGCTCTGGCTGCAGCACGCAGCGGCGCACGTGTCATTCTGGCTGATGAACAATCTGAAATGGGTGGTTCACTGCTGAGCTCAAAAGAGAAAATCAACGATCGTCCTGCGACAGAGTGGGTAAACGACGTGGTCTCTGAGCTGAAATCTTGTCCGGAAGTGATGCTACTGCCTCGTTCCACAGTGAACGGCTACCATGATCATAACTTCCTGACCATTCATGAACGTTGTACTGATCACCTGGCTGATCTGGCTCCGGTGAATACTGTCCGTCAGCGCATGCACCGTGTCCGTGCGAAATGGGTTGTACTGGCAACGGGTGCGCACGAGCGACCACTGGTGTTCGGTAACAATGACCTGCCAGGCAGCATGCTGTGTGGTGCGATTTCAACCTACATCAACCGTTACTCGGTTGTACCAGGCGAAAAACTGGTCGTCATGACCACTAACGACAGCGGTTACCAGACTGCACTGGACTGGCATGAAGCCGGCCGTCAGGTTGTGGCTGTGGTTGATACCCGTGCTCAGGCTGACAGCGTTCTGATTCACAAAGCAACTCAGGCTGGCATTCGTGTCATCAAAGGGTCTGCAGTGGTTGAAGCACAAGGTAGCAAACGTGTGACCGGTGTTCGCGTGGCTCCAATCGACGCCAACGGTAATGCTTTGCGTGGTAAAGGCGAAATCCTGTCTGCCGACACCATTGCAACCTCTGGCGGTTTCAGCCCGGTTGTGCACCTGTCTTGCCATACTGGCAGCCGCCCGGTTTGGGATGATGAAGTGATTGGTTTTGTACCGGGTGCAACTAAGCAGAAGCAACTGATTGCCGGTGCTATTACTGGTAAGTTCACCACTGAAGCGGCAATGCAGCAAGGTATCGAAGCTGGTATCAAAGCGATTCAGGAAGTTGGTTTAAGCGCGGTTGACGTTGCTATGCCAGCACTGAACACTGAAACTCCAGCAAAACCGATGGCGCTTTTCCATATCCCGCACGATAAGAAAACGTCTAAAGCACCCAAACAGTTTGTAGACTTCCAGAACGATGTCACTGCCGCCGGTATCGAGCTGGCGTGTCGTGAAGGTTTCGAGTCAATCGAACACGTAAAACGTTACACCGCTATGGGCTTTGGTACAGACCAGGGCAAACTGGGTAACATCAACGGTATGGCAATCACTGCGAAAGCACTGAACAAGACCATCCCTGAAACAGGGACTACCGTATTCCGTCCAAACTACACACCTGTGACGTTTGGTGCGATTGCCGGCCGTAACTGTAAAGAGCTGTTTGATCCTAAACGCTACACTGCAATGCATCAGTGGCACCTGGAGAACGGCGCGAAATTTGAAGATGTCGGTCTTTGGAAACGACCATGGTACTACCCGAAAGGTAATGAAACCATGCAACAGTCTCTGGACCGCGAATGTCTGGCAGTCCGTGAGTCAGTAGGCATTCTGGATGCATCAACGCTGGGTAAAATTGATATCCAGGGTAAAGATGCCCGCGAGTTCCTGGGGCGCGTGTACACCAACGCTTGGGCGAAACTGCCCGTCGGTAAGTGTCGTTACGGCCTGATGTGTGGTGAAGACGGTATGGTATTCGACGATGGTGTAACGTCCTGCCTGGGCGAAAACCACTTCCTGATGACGACCACTACTGGCGGCGCAGCGCGCGTTCTGGAATGGCTTGAGCTTTACCATCAAACAGAATGGCCGGATATGGAAGTGTACTTCACTTCTGTGACTGACCACTGGGCGACAGCAACGATTTCCGGCCCGAACAGCCGTAAACTGCTGGAAGAGCTGACTGACGCAGACCTGAGTAAAGATAACTTTGCGTTCATGGACTGGCAGCAAGCAACAGTCGCGGGTATTCCGGCTCGTATCTTCCGTATCTCGTTCACCGGCGAACTGTCATTCGAGATCAACGTTCAGGCTAACTACGGCATGCACGTTTGGAAGAAACTGATTGAACACGGTAAGAAGTACAACATCACGCCGTACGGTACTGAAACCATGCACATTCTGCGTGCAGAAAAAGGCTTCATTATCGCAGGTCAGGATACAGACGGCAGTGTTCATCCACACGACCTTGGCATGAGCTGGTGTGTGGCGAACAGCAAACCATTCAGCTACATCGGTAAGCGTGGTATGGCGCGTGAAGACTGTGTACGTGATAACCGTAAACAACTGGTTGGTCTGAAAACGATTGATCCAAACGTGGTACTGCCGGAAGGTTCACAAGGCGTCTTTGACCCGAATGCACCAATTCCGATGCCAATGGTAGGTCATATCACTTCAAGTTACTGGAGTGCGAACCTGAACCGCAGTATTGCGATGGGCTTTGTGAAAGGTGGCCTGAACCGCATGGGTGAGAAAGTATTCTACCCGCAGGTTGATGGCTCTGTTATCGAAGCTGAAATCTGTAGCCCTATTTTCTTGGATCCAAAAGGAGAGCGCCAACATGTCTGATTCTGTTGTGATTGATAAAGCAAACGTTCAAGGTGGCGTTGACCTGATGAACCAGATCCCTGGTGGCGAAATCCTGGGTGAATCGCCACTGCACCACGCTGAGCTGGATAAACTGGCCAGCATGCCGGCGAAAGGCAAAGGCGTGGTCCTGAAAGAGCTGAAACTGATGGGTCACCTGACACTGCGCTGTGATGCATCTAATGAAGAGCAAACCAGTGCAGTGGAGTCCATTCTGGGCTTCCCGCTGCCACTGAAACCGCTGACTTCAACCTCAAAAGGTGACTACGCAGCGCGCTGGTTATCTCCTGATGAGTGGCTGATCACCGTTCCTGGTCTGGCAGCATTTGATGTCGAAGCGGCTTTCCGTGAGCGTTTGCCAGGACACTACTCGCTGGTCAACGGCAGTGGCGGCTCAACCATTCTGGAACTGTCTGGCCCATTTGCGGTCGACGTGCTGAAGAAATCGTGTCCAATCGATTTCCACCCAAGCGAGTTCCCGGCAGGTAAAGTGGTATCGAGTGTGTTCGCAAAAAGCGGCGCAATCATCCGCCGCATCGAAGATGAGCGTTTCGAGTTAGTGATTCGCCGCAGCTTCGCTGATTACCTGTGGTTGTGGCTTCAGGATGCGAGCCTGGAATACGGCTTAGCGATTGAAAAATAATACTTACCACAACATCTAACCTCACCGGCACTTTATGTGCCGGTCTTATTTGAGTAGAGGGATCTATGACGAATATGACTCAACCGTGGATTTTTACTGCCCGCTGTCCAAGTGTTGTCGGAACGGTCGACGTAGTAACACGTTACCTTGCTGAAGCAGGGCATTATATTGAAGAAATTCAGTCATTTGATGACCGAGCTTCTGGCCAGTTCTTTATCCGTATCGAATTTTTGCCGGCCGAACAGGATGCGTTTGCACCCGAGGCATTTGATGAAGCGTTTGGCGCTCGTGCGGCAGACTTCTCTATGGAATGGAATTTGACGGCTCCGGGTCATCGTACCCGTATGGCTATCATGGTGTCGAAATACGATCACTGCCTGAACGATCTATTGTATCGCTACCGTACCGGCCAGCTCAAAGTGGAAGTGCCACTGATCATTTCTAACCACCCAGATTTGGAAGAGTTAGCGAAATGGCACAACATCCCTTACTACCATCTTCCGGTTAGCGCAGAAACCAAACCACAGCAAGAGGCTGAAATTGTTCGCCTGCTTGACGAATATGATATCGAACTGGTGGTCCTGGCGCGCTACATGCAGGTGCTGTCACCTTGGTTGTGTGAGCAGTTGGACGGCAAAGCGATCAACATCCACCACTCATTGCTGCCTGGTTTTAAAGGGGCACGACCTTACCATCAAGCCTGGGAAAAAGGCGTGAAGATGGTCGGTGCGACCGCTCATTATGTCAACAATGACCTGGACGAAGGTCCGATTATCGCACAGGGCATTCAGGAAGTGGGGCATGCTCATTATCCGGAAGATTTGATCGCAAAAGGTCAGGACGTCGAACGTATCACGCTGTTTAACGCGCTTAAGCATCATGTTGAACGTCGTGTGTTCTTGTCTGGTGATCGCACAATTATTCTTAGCCACTGACAGGAGTTGGGGCAATGTCAATCAGTGTATTTGATCTGTTTAAAATTGGTGTGGGGCCTTCGAGCTCCCACACGGTTGGTCCAATGGTTGCGGCCAAGCGTTTTGTCGACGAACTCGACGAGAGCGGCTACTTGGAACAGACCGGTCGTATCGTAGTAAAACTTTTAGGTTCGCTCAGTGCGACCGGGGTTGGACACGGTACAGATTCCGCTATTTTGGTCGGGTTGATGGGTGAACTGCCGGATACGGTCGACACCTCAATTATCCCTCTGGTCACCAAAGAGCTCAAAGAAGGCGGCAACCTGTGGGTAAAACGCCAGAAGTCGATTCCATTTAACTGGAAAGACGATATGCAGTTCTTGAATGATACCCATGCTTATCATCCTAATGCGATGGAAATTATCGCGTTGGCGGATGATGGTAAGACACTTTACCGTAATACCTACTTTTCGGTTGGTGGTGGCTTCATTCTGGATGAGAAAGAAGCTCAGGCCACTAACGAACATCCGGCAGAAGTATCGGCACCGTACGATTTCGGTAACGGTGAAGAGCTGCTGCAACTGTGCAAACGTCATAATATGAACATTGCGCAGCTGATGATGGAAAATGAAAAAAGCTGGCGCCCGGAAAGCGAAATCCGTGAAAAACTGATTGGCATCTGGCGTGCAATGGAAACCTGTATTGCCAATGGCCTTAAGGCCGAAGGTATTCTGCCGGGCGGTTTGAACGTTAAACGCCGCGCCAAAAAACTGCATGAGTCTCTGGTGTACTGCACCAAGCCGAATGTGATCAGTTCTACGCTGAACGCGATGGACTGGGTCAACTTGTATGCATTGGCGGTGAACGAAGAGAATGCCGCGGGCGGGCGTATGGTGACTGCGCCGACCAACGGCGCGGCGGGGATCATTCCGGCGGTGCTGATGTACTATACCGAGTTCACGCCTGAGATTACGGATGACAACATCGTTGACTTCCTGCTCGCCTCGGCAGCGATTGGCATCTTGTGTAAGAAAAACGCGTCGATTTCTGGTGCGGAAGTGGGCTGTCAGGGTGAGGTGGGGTCTGCGTGTGCGATGGCCGCGGCAGGTTTGTGTGCGGTACTGGGCGGAACGCCGGGCCAAATCGAGAATGCGGCGGAAATTGGTCTGGAGCACAACCTGGGTCTGACGTGCGACCCGGTTGGTGGCCTGGTTCAGGTACCGTGTATCGAGCGTAATGCGATTGCAGCAATGAAAGCAATCAACGCAGCCCAAATGGCATTACGTGGTGATGGCGAGCACTTTGTTTCTCTGGATAAGGTGATCAAAACCATGCGTGATACCGGTATGGACATGCAGGACAAATATAAAGAGACATCACGTGGCGGCCTGGCGGTTAACGTGATCGAATGTTAATCGCGACATTCAAGTGTGCCCTGTTCATCTCTGGGCGGCAGTCAGTGTGACCAGCTGCAGTGCTATCGAAAATTCTCTGTGATCTCGTCTGTTACTGCCGGCCAAGATGAAACGGCGTCCCTCGGGGCGCCGTTTTTCTTTTCCGCCGCGAAGCTCGCTTGTATCGTGAACAAGCCGCACAGGAGTATCCAGCCGGCGTTGAGCAGGTAACCTTCAGCAACAACTCGGCCCCAGATTTAAATATACTCAGTGGTCTTTTTAACCTGCGATGAAACGGGAGATAAGCAACCCAAAGCGAATGACAAACGTGCCGGGTGTATCGAGGATTAATGCTTGTTAATACGAGATAAGTTGCTTATTTTGGATACATCAAAAAGTCACTTCAGCCGAGGAGCCGTGTTAAAGCTCGTCAGAAGCCGGATTGTTACCTGCAGAGAATATAAAGGAAGCCAATATGAATATCGCAGTACTCACGTTTGATGGTTTTAATGAACTGGACTCCTTTATTGCCGCCGGCATTCTTAACCGGATGACGCCCCACGGCTGGAATGTGCAGATCTGCAGTCCAAGTGAACGAGTGACATCAATGAACGGAGTGACGATTGAAGCGCAGCAGCCGCTGGAGTTTGCCAATCAGGCGGACGTGGTGTTGTTTGGCAGTGGCATCTACACCCGGGATATTGCGCATGATGAACAGGTATTGTCGCGTCTTAAGCTTAGTCCGGAGACTCAACTGATCGGCGGCCAGTGTTCCGGCACTTTGTTGATGTCGGTACTGGGTCTTCTCAATGATATTCCGGCCTGTACCGATCTGACCACCAAACCCTGGGTGATGGAATCGGGTGTGACTGTGCTGGAACAAGCATTTTATGCCCGTGGCAATATCGCGACGGCCGGTGGATGTCTGGCCTCTGAGTATCTGGCTGCCTGGGTGATAGCAAAACTGGCAGGTACTGAGCAGGCACGTGTGGCACTACACTATACGGCTCCTGTAGGGGAAAAGGAGCAGCGGGTGAATCATGGCTTGTCGGTGGTTTGCGCGTATTTATGATTTTTGTTTAACCTGCTGACAGATATATGGTTTTTATCATTAACTATTGAACAAACACGCAGAGAAGTGAGTTCATGGACAGCGTTATTCATGGCAGTTGCTGCTGCAGTCGTGTTGCTATCAATCAAAGGTGGCCTATGTTCTGGCTGGTGGCGAAATATTTTGGTGTGCGTCTGTGGTAATTTAACGGGGATGTTGATTCATCAACAGATAAACGGGCACTGACGGTGCCCATTTTTCAATATTCATTTTGCGCGGCGCAGTTCTATTGCAGTTTGATCTCAGCCAAAGCGGCAAACAGCATTTCTTTATCACTGTCACTCAGATAGCGGGCGGTGAGTGCCTGTTTGAAGCGGGGAAGTTCATCGGCGCTGAATGTCCCGCCTTGCAGCAGAAAATGCGCGATTTCGCTGTTAATCTGTTTACCCAGTTTGAGAAGTTCCGGACGGATGACCTGATTTAAATCACGTGGTTGAGCCGTGGTGTTCTGGCTGAGCAAATCAGCGCGGTAGCGATATTGAATCGCCTTTGCTGCTGAAATCTGAGCTTGAAAAAATCCCACAATGCTTTGCTTGTTAAGCCCTTGCTGCTGGGCGGAATCACTCGCTTTGTCGATCACGACCGCTTCGCGCTCAATATCTTCAATCGGCCTGTGGTGATTCGCTTTGTATAATGCAACGTCTTCCATGTAGCTCAGACGTTGATTGATGGTTGAAAAAAGTTGATCCGGTGCCGGTGCGGCAAACGTGTTGAAAGACAGCAGAGCTGAGGCGATTAAAATCCTTGTTAAGCGCATAACGATCCTATTTATTTGATTATGGTGGCGAGTGAGTGAGAACAAGTCGTTATGTTAGTGTAAATTTAAAATTATTCAAAACGTTGCATCGCCAGTTCTCAACCTGCACGCATCTGACAATCTCTTGTATGGTCGCTGACATCGAATGACGGTCGTGATCGTTAAAAATAACCCGCGATCTCGGGTTACAGCACAGGTGATAACAGGTATGATGGCCAATTGAACCAAGGCCTGTGCTATGAATATTCCCGTTAAAACCGATACCAACCCGCCTGTTTTGTGCTCTAACTGTAAGGCCTGCTGCTGCCGTCTGGAAGTCATGATCCTTACCGATACCGGTGTGCCTGATGAATTCATCAGCCGTGATAAGTGGGGTGGTGAAACGATGAAACGCCTGGATGATGGTTGGTGCGCGGCCATCGACCGAGAAACCTTCATGTGCACCATCTATGAGAACCGCCCCTGGATTTGTCGTGAGTTTGAAATGGGATCGTACGAATGCCGTGACGAGCGCGACGAGTTTTTTCAAACCCAGTCATCATAATTGCTCCACAACCAGATTTTTATCCGAATCCAGATGCTATGTTATTGGCGTAGCTATTGAATAAGCACCGTGCTTATTCATCGGCAATGATGTTTTCAGTATAAGGATGAAGCTGTTGAATATAGCGATTTTGGATGATTATCAGGACGTCGTGCAATCACTTGACTGTTTCGGCTTACTGGCCGGACACAATGTGACCGTAATCACGCGAACACTACCCGAGAGTGTCTTAGTTCACAAACTGGCGGATATGGATGCTCTGGTGCTGATTCGCGAACGAACACAAATTACCGCCTCCTTATTAAACGCATTGCCTAAGTTGCAGGTGATTAGTCAGACCGGCAAGGTCAGCAATCATATTGATCCCGAACTATGCGCCCGCTTTGGGGTTCAGGTTTTGGAAGGAATCGGTTCACCTGTCGCTCCGGCAGAGTTGTGCTGGGCGTTGATCATGGCGGCATCACGCCATATTCCCGCTTACAGCAGCAACCTGTGGCAAGATCGCTGGCAGGACAGCAACCAACTCGGTCTTGGCCGTAATCTGCATGGCCTTACGCTCGGCATCTGGGGCTATGGCAAGATTGGTCAGCGAATTGCCCGCTATGCAAACGCGTTTGAAATGCAAGTGTTGGTGTGGGGCAGCGAAGTGTCGCGGCAGCGCGCCACAGAAGATGGCTTTGTGGCCGCAGAGTCCAAAGCGGCATTTTTCTCGCAAGCCGATATTCTCTCACTTCATCTCCGTTTGAATGAGGTCACCAAAGGCTGCGTGACTGCAGACGATCTGCGGCAGATGAAACCGGACTCGCTGTTTGTCAACACCAGTCGTGCCGAGCTGGTGGAGAGTAACGCACTGTATCAGGAATTGAATGCCTGTCCGGGGAAGCGGGCCGCGGTGGATGTGTTTGCACACGAACCTGCTTCAACGCAAAACGAGCCTTTATTATCACTGCCTAATGTCGTTGCCACGCCCCACTTAGGCTACGTGGAACGCAACAGCTACGAGCTCTATTTTCGTACGGCGTTTGAAAATCTGCTGACCTTTATCGCCGGGCGGTAATTATTACCGGTGGTAGTCGTGGTTTAGGACGAGACAATTATTCATCAAAAGAGTTGAATCAGCATAAATGTTGAATTGGCACCGGCACGTACTTGGTGGGGCGGTATCTCAAATCGACAGTTGTGATATTAAGGCTTCACGACGCAGATCGAGAATTTCACTCAACAGTTGCTGCTGGGAGTTCAAACCAAAATGTTCTGAGTACAGTTTCACTTTCTGGATTTCATCCGGGTTAAGCCGGTACACCTCTTGTTTCAGTACCGCTTTGGCTTCTTTCTTAAGCAGGCCGCGCTTTTCCTGCATCAACTTGATGATTCGCTTGTCCAAAGGATGTGATTCTTTCGTCATGCATGCTCACTTATTTCACACCTAACTTTACGATGTGAAAGGATAAATTAGTAATGGCCGCATAAGTTATCTATCGGATGTGACATTAGTATTGCATGAGTCGAATCTAAGACTGCTTGTAAAGAAGTTATAGGCTGGTCGGACACTGACAGTAAGGGGGAACTGGTCCCCTTACTGTGCACAAAGAGCAGAATTCACTCCAGAAAAGCATCAAGGGCTTCGGTTGGTTGTTTCGTTTGAGGGTTCCAGGCTCCTAAAGTGTAACCTTGCCAGCTATAGGCTTGCGGCTCCCAATAAAAGATACCGATTCCTTTGCCTTGGTTGACACTTCGGATCTTGTGAATGAGGTCAGCGACTATTGTTTTAGATTCTGGATCGTCCCATGGCACGCCAATTTCACTGATCATGACTTCTGTTCCATATCGACTAACGAGGTCATTTAAGTTGTTAAGACATTGGTTGTTGGCTTGTTGCCAGGTAATCCCCGCGGCATTCTTGGGGTATGAAGATGCACCAATCACATCCCACCATGCACCATTTGACTGTAGTCCGTCCAGAATCCAGCGGAAATTACCATTGTCGTGACAGTTGGCTAAGTGTACGACGACTTTTGCATTAGGGAATATTTCCTTGGCGGCATTTCTGCCACTATTAAATAGCCAAGTGAAGTTACGCATATTACTGGAGGCTAACCCATCATTCCAAAGCATTCCGTTGTTGGTCTCGTTACCAATTTGAATCCATTTAGGAGTGATTCCTGCCTCTTTGAGGGTAATCAGGGAATCTCTGGTGTAAGTCCAGACTTTATCCATTAGTTCTTCAAAGCTGAGACTATTCCACGCAGAGGGTTTCCATTGGTTTGCAGGATCTGCCCATGTGTCGCTGTAGTGGAAATCAATCATCACATCCATACCGGCAGCTTTGGCCCATTGAGCCTTTACCAGCACGTCCTGTAACGAATGATAATATCCGTCACTTGGATTGACCCAAACGCGAAGACGTATGGCGTTCATACCATGATCTCGTAGTATCGACAGTACATCTTGCCGATAGCCCCAGTCGTTGTAAAACTCGTAACCACTGTCTTCCATTTGGGTTATCCAACTGATATCCGCACCTTTCGTAAATGCGTTTGCATAAGAGGTAGACGCTAACAAGCAGAGCAATACCGAGTGTTTTACTTTTCTTAACATATTTTTGCCTTGTGATTTATAAAATTGATATTGGGTTAATATCATTTAAAACCTAGCAACTAATGTAAGAAAATAAACCTGACTAGGATTATTATTAAGATATGAATAATGAATTAATGTTTAGTTTGTGATAGTTGA
Source organism: Vibrio sp. ABG19 (assembly GCF_029962385.1). NCBI lineage: Bacteria > Pseudomonadati > Pseudomonadota > Gammaproteobacteria > Vibrionales > Vibrionaceae > Vibrio > Vibrio sp. ABG19. The sequence continues at coordinate 2,775,682 of NZ_CP071708.1, forward strand.
TCCAGGTTTTATTAAAATTTACCTAATTAAATGTTATCACGGCATCATAAAGTTAAGGATGGGATGCCTTGATTTTAGTCCTATTAACCAAGGCGAAGATAATATCTATTTTTTTGTAAAACTATCACGCCAAATAAATTCATGACTAAACAGAACGGTTTTTTTGTGCCTGCGCCCTGCTAGTGTTTCTATAAACATATCAATCGCGGCTTCGCCCATTTCAAAGGGAAAAAGCCGCATCGTTGTTAAGCTGGGGCTCATATGCCTGGCAGATGAGATATCATTGGTACCAATCACCTGGATATCTTCAGGGATGGAAAGGCCATGTTCATAAATGGCACGATATACTCCTACTGCGACCATGTCGGTGGCCGCATACACTACATCTGGTAATGTCTTGTGTTGTAGCATCTCTTTCATTGCCTGGTAACCAGATTCAATACAATACTCTTTACTGACTTTACACAGACTTTCAATATACAAGCCATAACTTTGAGTAACTTCTCGAAAAGCATGGAGTCTTTCTTCATTATTTCCAATAAATGCGGGCTTTTTACATTGACTGGTGATAATAAAGCTCATGACATCATGTGCAAGTGCCGTACGGTCGATTAACACTGAATCTGTTTTTAATCCGAGCGGATTTGAATCGACGAAGATTAAATTTTTGTTGGTATGATATAATAACGAAACTTCTTCATTGGAGAAGTGTCCGACAGCAACAACTGCTGCTGCATTTCGTAGTAATACCTTATTGGCTTCTATCTGATGGATATGCAAACTACGTAGGGTGATGCCTTTTTCAAGGCAACGGTTTTGAATTCCGGCTCGTATTGAAGTGAAGTAAGGGTCATCTATCTCTTGAGTGGGAGTCAGAAAATTCACTAAAACCAATTCGCAATTAATCTCACAATCTTGAGTATCATCAGAACTGGTTTGATTAAAGTTCTTCTTACTTCGTTGTGGGGACTTGTAGCCAAGAGCATCAACCGCTTCAAGAATCGCTTGCTTCTTCTTATCGCTAACGGAGAGAGTAGGGTCATTATTTAAAAAGCGTGATATCGTCGAAGTCGAAATATTCGCTCTTACAGCTATGTCCTTTAAAGTTGTCAAAATAATAGCCTTCTTATCGTATCTAAACTGACTAGGCCAAAGGATTCGCAACATTCTTTGGCCGAAACTTAATGGTTTGAATATCCAACTAGTGTAAGGAATCAACCTGAGTAAAATTGATAGCTTCTCCGCTGGCTTCAAACAGATGCAATGCTGATGGAGATGCAAACAAAGGCATAATATCACCCGGTCTAACTAGAGTATCACCATGCTGAAGGTATTTGAAATCGTCTATACCACCACATTGACCGAAGACATAAGTCATGCCACCAAGTCGTTCAATGACTTCGCATTGGAAGTTTAATTTAACAATATTCAGCTCTGTGGAAAGGTGTTCCGGGCGAATCCCGATGGTTAAGCTTGTACCGATTTGCAAAGATTCAGTTTTTATCGGTAGTGTTAATGAATCCCCCACATGAGGTTTCACGGTTAAGCTTAATTCATCCCAATGTTCGACCTTGCAATCAATGAAGTTCATTTTTGGAGAGCCAATAAAACCAGCAACGAATTTGTTTTTTGGGTGTTGGTAAAGGTTCATTGGTGAGCCAACTTGTTCTACTTTTCCGTCTCTCAATACCACGATTTTATCGGCGAGAGTCATTGCCTCTACTTGGTCATGGGTAACGTAAACCATGGTTGAGCGTAAGTCCTGATGCAATTTTGCTATATGCAGACGCATGTCGACACGTAATTCAGCATCAAGGTTAGAAAGAGGTTCATCAAACAGAAACACCTTAGGATCTCGGACAATCGCGCGGCCAATGGCAACGCGCTGACGTTGGCCTCCCGATAGTTGGGCGGGTTTTCTATCGAGTAGATGTTCCAGTTGCAATGCTTTACTGACTAACTTGACCTTTGACTGACGCTCAGGTTTTGGCACCTTATTCACTTTTAACGAGTAACCCATATTTTCGGCTACGGTCATATGGGGATATAGAGCATAAGATTGGAAGACCATCGCCACACCACGTTCAGAAGGTGGCGTGTCATTGACAATATTTCCCGCAATAGAAATGGTACCATCACTGATATCTTCCAGGCCCGCGATCATTCTTAATAATGTTGACTTACCACAGCCTGATGGGCCGACAAACACAACAAATTCACCTTCTTCAATAGACAAATTGACATCATGGATAGTTTGATTGTCACCGAAGCGCTTAACTACGTTAGATAGCAGAATAGAAGACATTTTGTTTTCCTTATTATCAGATAAAATTTTAGTAATCGCTGTGATCAGATTCTTTGTTATTTAGTAAATTTTATTTACACATGTTTTGGTTATCACAATCTTTACTACATACAGTGATTTAAATCACATCTGTAGATAACCTTTGTAGGAAAAAATAACACAATACAGCATATTTGCACCATAAATTTTATTTCTGCTAATAAAAAATAAGGTGTGATTTTTCATGGATAGTAAAAAATTTAGTAAAAAAATAAATCTTATTTCTGCCACTGTTGCCCTGTTTTGTTCACCATTAACCTTCGCACAGCAATCGCTATTGGTTTGGGAAGATATTCAAAAATCCTTTGGTAATGAAGAAGCCGTTGCAGCGTTTGAAAAAGAACATGATGTCAAAATTAATGTCGTTGAAATGCCTTACGGTGGACAAGTCGAATCTCTCCGAATGGATGGGCCGGCTGGCACTGGTCCGGACGTAATACTTATTCCACATGACCAGATTGGCGGTGCCGTGATACAGGGTTTGCTCGCGCCAATTACTGAAAGTGAAAACGTAGTGGATACATTCAGTGAGTCTTCGATAGAGGCGTTAACTTATAATGGTGTACTGTATGGTTTACCAAAATCAGTGGAAACACTGTTTATGGTTTACAACAAAGATATGATTGATAAATTGCCTGAAACACTGGATGAAATATACGAACTTTCCAAGAGTTTCCGGGCAGAAGGTAAATATGGCCTATTGGCGAAATGGGATGAGCTTTATTATACCTATGGGATCCTCAGTGGTATGGGTGGTGATGTCTTCGCCAAGAAAGAAGATGGGTCTTATAACTCAAATAAAGTATTGCTCAACGAGTCAGGGGCAATCGAAGGTGCTAAATATATCCAGAAGTTTTATCAGTCAAAAGTATTTCCGGCAGGTATTGTTGGAAATAATGGCCTAAATGCCATCGATTCGTTGTTTACTTCAAGTAAAGCTGCAATTGTACAGACAGGTCCATGGTCACTTCAGCCATATAAAGAAGCGGGCATTAATTATGGTGTAGCCCCACTACCCAAACTGCCTTCAGGTAAACATATGGGCGCATTCATGGGAGTGAAAAGCTACAGCATTTCTACTTTCTCTCAGAATAAACCTCTGGCTCAAGAATTTATCGAATTCATCAACAATTATGATAATGCTAAACGCCGTTTTGAATTGACCGGTGAGGTTCCTGCTGTAAAGGCTCTCATCGATGATCCTGTGATTAAAAATGATCCTGGTGCACGAGCTGTGGCTATGCAATCTATCTATTCAACCTCTATGCCATCTATTCCTGAAATGAATGAGGTTTGGGGGCCGGCTAATAGCGCATTACAACTCATTGCAACTAATAAACAAGATCCGAAAAGTGCATTAGATGCGGCGGTTGCTAGTATCAATATGCAAATCGAGGCAAACCACGCAATGATGGGCCAATAATCGATTGAGATTACTATGTATTGGTCGTCTCCCCCGTTTGTATTTTCGCGGGGGACATTAACATGATGGTCTCTTGTAAGGAGTTGTAAGTGATGTCTGATATGAGTGGACACATAGAACCTGGAGTAGGCTTCTACCGTTCCCAGAGGTTTATGGCCATGCTTTGCGCTTTGATACCTGGTATGGGGCAGTTTTATAACCGCCAGTTTGCCAAGGGATTACTGTTCTTTGTGCTTTTGATGAGCTTTTATGGTGTTAGCCGAGAATTTATTTTGCATGGAATGTGGGGGATTACCACATTAGGGGAAAACTTACCTGAGGACAATTCTGTCTTTCTATTAGCAAAAGGTGTTATCGCACTATTAGTGTTGTTATTTGGGTTGACACTTTACGGATTGAGTTTCTTTGATGCGTATAAAAATGGCTTAAGAATTGATGAAGGCCGACCGCTTAATTCAATTCGTATTCAATACCGGAATGTTATAAATGCAGGATTTCCGTATTTGATGATAAGTCCCGGATTTATACTGCTTGTTTTTGTTGTTGTATTCCCGATCATTTTTGGTTTTGCTATTGGATTTACAAATTATAATTTATATAACTCGCCGCCAGCAAAGTTGGTAGATTGGGTCGGTCTCAAGAATTTTTTTAATATTTTTCAGATAAATCTCTGGAGAAATACATTTTTCGATGTCTTGCAATGGACGATAGTCTGGACGCTGTTGGCCTCGACCTTACAGTGTGCCGTGGGAGTACTTTTGGCGGTTTTGGTCAATCAGAAAGATCTTAAGTTTAAACCGTTAGTTAGAACAATATTTATTTTACCATGGGCAGTGCCTGGCTTTGTTACCATTCTTATATTTACCGGTATGTTCAACGATAGCTTTGGCGTCATTAATAATGTCATTCTGGATTTTTTTGGTATCGAGCCAAAAGCTTGGTTAACAGATCCTTTCTGGACTAAAGTTGCGTTAATTTTGATTCAAACGTGGTTAGGTTTTCCATTTGTATTTGCAATGACGACTGGTGTACTACAAGCGATACCGGATGATTTATATGAAGCCGCCACTATGGATGGTGCAAGTAAGATTCAGCAATTAAGGACAATAACATTACCATTAGTTTTCTACTCAATTGCACCTATTCTTATTACTCAGTACACATTCAATTTTAACAATTTTAATATTATTTATCTTTTTAATAATGGTGGTCCTGCGGTAATCGGGGGTAATGCAGGAGGAACGGATATCTTGGTGTCGTGGATTTATAAACTCACGATGTCATCATCTCAATACAGTATTGCCTCTGCCATCACTTTATTATTATCAATATTTGTAGTAGGGATAGCTCTGTGGCAGTTCCGTATGACGAACTCATTCAAAGAAGAGGCAAGATAGTTTATGAGTATTAAACGTCGTAATCGAATTCGATTGGCACTAAGTTATTCTCTGATTCTAATTGTTTCTATTATTATAATTTATCCACTTATCTGGACGGTTGGGGCTTCTTTTTATCCGGGTAACAGTATTATGGGTGAATCAATTTTTCCTGATAAACCGACCTGGAGTCATTATGCAACTCTTTTTGCTAATGACAAAGTTGCTTATTTAACTTGGTTTTGGAATAGCATGAAAATCAGTTTCTTAACCATGGTGTTAACATTGTTTAGTGTGTCTTGCACTTCCTATGCGTTTTCTCGATTTCGCTTCAGAGGTAGAAAAAATGGTCTGATGTTGTTTCTTTTACTTCAGATGATTCCACAGTTTTCCGCTTTGATTGCTATTTTTGTACTTGCTCAGATGTTGGGGCTAATCAATAGCCATCTGGCTTTAGTCTTAGTTTACGTTGGCGGAATGATACCTATGAATACGTACTTAATGAAAGGCTACCTGGATGCTATCCCTATTGATCTGGATGAATCAGCAAAGATGGATGGGGCAAGTAATATAACGATCTTTATTGAAATAATATTACCAATTTCCAAGCCAATTATAGCAGTAGTAGCATTATTCTCTTTTACGGGACCTTTGGGGGATTTTATTCTTGCAACGACAATATTAAGAACTCCAGAAAATTACACCCTTCCTATTGGATTATATAACCTTGTGGTTGAAAAAATGGGAGCTAGTTATACCACTTATGCTGCAGGTGCTGTAATTATTTCTATTCCCGTTGCATTGCTTTATTTATCACTACAAAAATATTTCGTATCAGGTTTAACCGCTGGTAGTACGAAAGGCTAATTTCAGAGAGAACGATATGGATACTAAATTTAGAATTGCATTAATTGGTGCAGTACTGGCTATTGCTGGCTGTCAGTCTTCCAGCCAAATTAAGTCAAACACTGCAAAGGTAGGATTGATCAATGAAGATATTTCTATCAGCGCTCCTAAACTGAGAGATGATTTTATTAAGGGTATGGATATCTCGATGTTACCAGAAATTGAGTCACTGGGGGGAAAGTACTTCGAAAACGGCCATCAGGAGGATTTACTTAAAATCTTGAAGGAACATGGAGTCAACTCAATTCGGGCCAGAGTATGGGTGAATCCTGAATCTGAAAAGGGCATCCAATACGGAGGTGGTAATAACACTTTGCAGCGTTCGATTGAACTGGGCCAGAGAGCCAAAGCTTTAGGAATGAGCTTCCTGCTGGATATTCATTACAGCGATTTTTGGTCTGATCCTAAAAAACAAAAAAAGCCTAAATCCTGGGATAGTCTTAATTTTGAACAACTGAGTAGCAAAGTTTATCAGTACACGTCGGAAGTTATGCAGGCCCATATCAGCGCCGGTGTAATTCCGGATATGGTTCAGGTTGGTAATGAACTTAATGGTGGAATGCTTTGGCCGGATGGAAAAAGTTGGGGACAGGATGGGAATGAATTCGACCGACTTTCAGTGCTGCTAACATCGGGAATTAGAGCCGTACGTGAGAATAGCGCCGGCCAAGAGATTAAGGTCATGCTACACCTGGCGGAAGCGGGAGATAACGGTTTATTTCGTTGGTGGTTTGATGAAATTACCAAGCGCAATGTTGAGTTTGACGTCATAGGCATGTCTTATTATCCGTGGTGGCACGGGCCTATTTCTAAAGTTAAAGCCAATATGACGGATGTTATCAATCGCTATCATAAACCCGTGATTATCGTTGAAACTGCATTTCCGTTTACCAGCGAAAATGGTGACGGATTATCTAACAGTTACTCTGAGTCAGGGCCAATCGACGGATATGACGTCAGTGTTGAAGGTCAGGCTCAATATTTATCCGACATGATGAAACTAGTTAATTCTTTACCTGAGAACAAAGGGTTGGGTATCTATTACTGGGAACCTGCCTGGTTACCTATCAATGGGGCAACTTGGTCAACGAAGGCTGGAATGGATTATAGCGGTGACTCTTGGGATATTGGTAATTCATGGGAGAACCAAGCGTTGTTTAACTTTGAAGGTAATGCTTTGCCATCATTAAACGTATTTAAAGGTAAGTAATGAAAAGCAAGAAATTGGTTATTCCCAAGATGAAAGGGCTGCTCCATGGAGCAGATTACAACCCGGAACAGTGGTTAGACCGACCAGATATCCTCGAAAAGGATATCGAGTTAATGAAGCAAACGAAATGTAATGTCATGTCAGTAGGCATATTCAGTTGGTCTGCACTTGAGCCATCAGAAGGTGAGTTTCACTTTGAATGGCTCGATCAGGTACTGGATAGCTTAGCGCAGCACGATATTTCTGTTTTCCTGGCAACGCCGAGTGGTGCACGTCCGGCTTGGTTATCACAACGTTATCCGGACGTTCTACGCGTCAATAGTCAACGAGTGAAACAGTTACATGGAGAGCGACATAACCATTGTTACAGTTCACCGAACTATCGCGCTAAAGTCACAGCCATTAATACGAAATTGGCTGAACGATATAGTCATCACCCAGCAGTTATCGGATGGCATGTATCAAATGAGTATGGTGGTGATTGTCACTGCCACTATTGCCAGCAAGAATTTCGGCTTTGGTTACAGGATAAATATCATACTTTAGAAAACCTTAATAAGCGTTGGTGGAGCTCATTTTGGAGCCATACCTATAGTGACTGGGAGCAAATTGAGTCCCCGTCGCCAATCGGTGAGAATTCAGTTCATGGATTAAAGCTGGATTGGAAGCGTTTCTGTACTGATCGAGTGGTTAATTTCTGTCAGCACGAGATTACCCCGTTGAAGGCCATCAATCCTGAGTTGCCGACGACTGCAAACTTTATGGAATATTTCTACGACTATAACTATTGGCAATTAGCTAAAGCTATCGACGTTATCTCCTGGGATAGTTATCCGTTGTGGCATCGGGACCATGATGAAGTGGCATTGGCCTGTTATACGGCGATGTATCACGATCTTATGCGCACGTTGAAACAGCAGCCGTTCCTGCTGATGGAATCGACACCAAGTCAAACTAACTGGCAACCGATTACTAAGTTAAAACGAGATGGTGTGCATTTGCTGTCTTCATTACAGGCAATCGCTCATGGTTCAGACTCGGTTCAATATTTTCAATGGCGAAAAAGCCGTGGTTCAGTGGAAAAATTTCATGGTGCGGTCATCGACCATGTCGGTCACGCTGATACGCGCACAGGCCGAGAAGTTACAGCGCTAGGAGAGTATCTCAAGCAGATACATTCAGTGGCGGGATCTCAAATCACTTCGGATGTTGCCATTATTTTTGACTGGGAAAATCGCTGGGCATTGGATGATGCTTCTGGGCCACGTAACCAAGGTATGCATTATGAACAAACCGTTTGTGATCACTATCGTGGATTCTGGGAACAGGGAATTAATTGCGACATCATTGAGCAACTGAGTGACTTTACCCCTTATAAAATTGTGGTCGCGCCAATGCTATATCTGGTTAAACCCGGGGTAGCGGAACGTTTAAAAGCATTTGTTGAAAATGGCGGCATTCTCGTTGCTACCTATTGGAGCGGCATTGTTGATGAAAACGATCTTTGTTTCCTGGGTGGTTTTCCTGGTGGTGAGAATAGTCCGTTACGAGAGGTGCTTGGGATCTGGGCTGAAGAGATTGACTCTATGTATGATCATGAGCGGGTAGAATTTGCTATGACATCAACAGCTGAATTTCCTTTAGAGGGTGAGTTTGAAGCAAAGCACTTGATGGAACACATTCACCTGGAAACCGCGCAAGCTCTGGCATGCTACAGATCAGATATGTTTGAAGGTAAACCGGTGGTTACACGAAACACCTATGGCAAAGGGTGCAGCTATTATATCGCCGCTAGAACCGAACATGGCTTCAATAGCCAGTTTTATCAACAACTCGTTAGGTTGTCTGATATTAAACCGCTGGTTGATAACGTTCCGTATGGCCTTTCCATCAGTTTAAGGCAAGACGATGCCAATCGTTACTTGTTTATCATGAACTTTTGTAATGAAGTCCGTTGGTTTAATTGTCCTGATGGTGAATGGATTGACCAAGACAATAATAATTTATGTGGGGAGATAAAAATAAACCCATATCAAGTTGTGACAATAGTAAATAAGTTAAACCTGTAATAATACCAGCCCTAAATTTAAGGCTGGTAAACCTAATAAAAAGAATAAGAGAAATTATTTTCTCTGGGATGAGTATTGCCCGAATATCTGCGCGGGCAATATTTTCCACCAATAACCATTTATTAAAACAAAAGGAATTCACAATGAAGAAGACAACGCTGACCGTCGCAATACTCGCATCATTGATGGCAACACAAGTTTCGGCGGTAGATTTTTATGGTTACGTTCGCGCCGGGCTCGGAGCAAGTGCTGATGGCGGTGGCACGGAAGGAGGCGATGAATTCAACAAAACTAAACTGGGTCGCCTGGGTAACGAATACGATACCTATTCTGAGATAGGTTTGGGTCAGGAGTTATTCAATCAGGATGGACATTCAATGTATTTTGAAAGTATGTTTGAAATGTCATCAGATGGTAATCTTGAATCTGAGTCGACAAAAGACGATAGCGCTAACTTTGCCATTAAGCAGCTCAATATTCAAGCGAAAGGTTATATACCGGCATCCCCTGAGGCCGTTATTTGGGCTGGTAAGCGCTTTTATCAACGTCACGATCTGCATATTATCGATACTAAATACTGGAACATTTCTGGTTACGGTGTCGGTATTGAAAATATTAAGTTAACCTCGGGAGCGATATCAGCAGCTGTGGTACGAGCGGATAGTGATGTTGATGACACAACAGGCGAGCTTAATACCTACTACATGGATTTACGCTACGCTGGATTTAGTCCTTGGGAAGGTGCATGGACAGAAGTCGGTGTTGACTATGCAATCGTCAATCCAACTGACGAACAGGAAGCCGCGACAGAAGATTTTGACGATGGTCTAATGGTGACCGCCGAGTTAAGTCAGAGTTTTTCATTAGGGTATAACAAGTTTGTTATGCAATATATGACGAGTGGTTTAGCACAGAATGCCATTTCGCAAGGTGGTGGTTGGTATGATTACTGGAGCGGTGATGTCAGCGATGCAAAAGCTTTTCGTTTTATCAGTACTGGTGATTTGAAGCTCAGTGACAGTATCGTTATCAATCATGTTCTGACTTATGGTAAAGCTCAGGACCATGGTGATTGGCTGGATAAAGAAGAAATGTTCTCTTTTGTCGCCCGACCGACTTATAGCTGGTCATCTTATAACAAAACAATGTTAGAAGTTGGCTACTTTGATCAAGAGAAAACCTGGGATTCAGGCGTGAGTGAAAAATCTGGCGGGACTAAATTTACCATCGCCCACGCGCTGTCTACCGGTGAGGACTTCTTCGCTCGACCAGAGATTCGCTTCTACGCAAGCTATTTTAAAGACAACGAAAACGGCAACACATTCAATAGTGGTAAAAGTGATGACACGATTAACTATGGTGTACAAATTGAAGCCTGGTGGTAATCATGTTTAAGCAGGGTCTATCAGTTTGAACGTTCTATTTTAACCCTTAAAAAGCGGGCGGCTAAGTTTCTTAGATCGCCCGCTGCTCTATAAGACTTAAGAAATTAATTAAATAAACTTCTCAGGAATCCGCCAATCTGGCGACCGGCTTCGTTGATTTCGTTACCTAGATCGTTCAGGCCATCTTCCAGCGGTGTTAAGCAATCATCTTGCGACTCGCCGGAGATGTTCCACACTGGCAGGTTTATCTGGCCAAGACAGCTGCGCTGCAGGAAGCCATTTGCATCTGAGCGGTAGTCGGCAAATTCAATTTGATCGGGTTGCGGCGTGTCCAAAGAACGGTAACCGTTGCGTTTTAAGAAATCGGCGTAAATTCGCAGCGGACCACTCGAACCAGTCAGATTCACGGCTTGGTTGTCATCGCGCCCGATCCAGACGGTGACCACCTGGCTGTCATCAATGCCGGCATACCAACTGTCACGCCCCTGATCTGAGGTGCCGGTTTTTCCTGCCAGCTGTGTGCGCGAAGGGACAATAGTCTTCAGATAGCGCGCCGTACCTTGCTCGACGACCTGTGTCATGGCGTATTCGGTCAGCCAGGCGGCACGCTCATCCACCGTTTGCTCACCATCAGGCTGATAACGATACAGAACACTGCCATGCTCATCCAGCACCGCGCTTAAGGCATATAGCGTCTGTCGTTTCCCCTGATTCCCCAGGGTCTGATACATCTGAGTGACTTCAAGCGGTGTCAGCGTCACGGCACCAAGCAGCATCGAAGGCAGTTGTGGCACCTGCTGCGAATCGATCCCCAGGGCGCTCAGGGTCTGAGTGACCCGCCCCAGGCCGAGAGCCATGCCGAGGTTCACAGTCGGAACGTTGTAAGAGTGGGCCAGTGCCTGATAAAGGGCAACCTGACCACGATATTGACGGTCATAATTGCGTGGTGACCATAGCTCATCATTTTCGCTACGAATACTGATCGGACGGTCTGATAACGGAGTAGCCAGAGTGTAAACTTGTGGCTGCGATAGCGCAGTCAAATACACCGCCGGTTTAATCAACGATCCAATCTGACGTTCGGCGTGTAAGGCGCGGTTAAACCCGTGGTAGGTCGGGTTACGGCTGCCTATCATCGCATTGACTGCACCGCTGTGTTTGTCGGCAATAATCATTGCGGTTTCCAGCGACTGGCCGGTTTTTTTCTCCAGTTGAGGCATGATCTTATACACCGACTGCTCAGCATGCTGCTGGATATCAGGATCAAAGGTTGTAAACAGACGCAGACCGCGCCCGCTGTTATAGTCGATGCCGTGTTCCTGCAGTGATTGTTTCACATAATCAAAATAGGCCGGTTGCAGTGCATTTTCGTTGCCCTGTGCTCGCAGAGAGAGTGGCTTGTCGATGGCACGCTGGTAATCATCGGTTTCGAGTGAACCAGTTTCGACCATCATTTTCAGTACCAGGTTGCGGCGCGCTTTGGCGCGCTCCGGATAGCGCCACGGGTTATAATATGAAGGTCCTTTGACCATCCCTACTAATAAAGCTTGCTGATCCAGGCGCAGTTCAGAAAGGGGCAGGGCAAAATAATGGCGTGCAGCGAGGGCAAAACCATGAATGGAATCATTGCCGTTCTGGCCCAGATAGACCTGGTTAAGATACGCATCCAGCAACTGATCTTTGCTGTAACGATAATCCATAATAAGCGCGAGATAAGCTTCTTTGACTTTTCGGGTCAGGCTGCGCTCACGCGACAGAAACAGATTTTTGGCCAGTTGCTGGGTGAGGGTACTGCCGCCCTGCACATTATGCCCGGCGCTGATATTCGCCATAAATGCGCGAGCGATAGCCAGAGGTGAGATGCCATCATGCTGATAGAAATCACGATCTTCGGTGGCCAGCAGTGCGGCGACCAGTGTCTCGGGCATATCGTCTTTTGCCATATAGAGACGTTTTTCCGTGTTATCGTCGTCCAGCATGCCAAGGATTCTCGGCTCAAGCGACAGCAGGCCGATTGGATGACCGCTGGCTTCATCGCTCATGGAAGCTACCCCTTGTCCGGCAAAGCGAATCTTGACCTGCACCGCAGGTTGTTCACCATCTGGAAAGACAAACGGGCGGCGAATCAGACGGACAGTTCGCCCAGAGACGCTGTATTCACCGCTGCTGACCGGATTGGCCACTTGACGATAGTGTAATTCGGCCAATTCTTTGAGTACGATTTGCTGGCTGACCGGACTATCGGGACTCAGGATCAGCGGACGGGCATAGACTACATTTGGCAACTGCCACATCTGACCTTCAAACTTATCTTTAACCAGGTTGTTAAATTGAATTCCGGTATAAATCGCGGCCAAAACCAACACAACCGTCAGCGCGCAAACAAGTTGCGTGATGCGGCGTAACCAAGGGGATTTGATCGGTAGAGATGAACGTCTTCTAGGCATGGGCAGGTACAGGTTTCACTCAGAAATATCTGTCGCGAAGCCTAGCCGCTTGGTGGCGGATTTGTGTCAATGATAGGTAAACAGTCGTTATCTTATTATTACTTTTGACACTATCTGGACGACAGAGCGGGATGGCGCAACATTGGATAGATGAAGCGATCGCGAATAGTAAGCCAGTCGAACAGGCGGCGGTCTCTTGGGTATTTGGTGACTAACAGCAGCTGATCGCTGAGTATTTGCAGGCGAAAGGTCATACAGAAATTAGGGCGCAGTCCAGAGTATTGGAGGATTATCGCCAATATCGAAGGAGTGATAATGTTAACTTAAACTGCGCTGCCTTTCTGCTCCTCTATGTTGCTTTAGCGCAGCAGATGACTGATTTGAGCGACACTGCTAATCGTATGCTGCAAATGCTCACGTAATGCTTGAGAGGCCTCAACCTGTTTATTTTGCTCAAGTAAATCCAGGATGTGCAGGTGTTGAATAGCATGATCGCGATAGCGTTGTCTGTCCTGCATCGAACGATAGGATAGCAGACGGCGAATACGGTGAATCCGGTTCAGAGCATCAATAAAAAACGGGTTACCCGATGCTTCAACTAAAGCCTGGTGAAACTGGACACCACGCTGATGAAGTTGTTCGACATTGAAATGGTCAGTGCCATGTTCCAGGATAGCAAGTTCAATCTCCCGGCAACGATTGAGAATAGCAGGATCAAGGTGGTACCCGGGTTCAAGCAAGGCTGCCGGCTCAAGTGCCAAGCGCAGGCGATAGGTCTGAATCAGGCTGTCAGGTGTCGTCAGCATGGTGGAAAACACCCAGCCATACCCTGGCTTTTTGCTGGCCCAGCCTTCCTCTGCAATTCTGCTCAGAACGTTTTGTAGCTGCGCGGCAGTCAAAGCGTAGCGTTTTTTAATCTGCTGCTCGGAAAACTCATCATTTAGCAGACCGGACAGGCGGTCTTCTGTTATCTGGAAATAGACCTTATCCAACAAATCTTGTTGTTGCAGGTTATGCCTGGATAAAAACGCTTCAACCGGTTGTTCTATCGTTTGATTAACGAAGTAGCCTTTATTGGGCTGACGTACCACAATGCCTTTTTTCTCAAGCATCGCCAGGGCTTTAGTCACTGGGGTTCGGGACAAAGAGAGATGGTCGCCGATAACTTGGGCCGAAAGGTGGGCACCCGCAGACAACTGCTGGTCGCAGATATACTCAATAATTTGTGCGGGAACTGTATATTCGTCTGACATATGGATACTGTTAAAGGGAGTGGTTGATCAGCTATCAAAGATACCCCAGTCGATGGTAAATCTCAATTGAGTTAACGAGCGGGGTATCTGTTGCAACTTATTGATTATATGAATCAACTTATCATTGAATCTGCGTGTTTATCACACGCGTATTGGCTGAGAATATGGCGAAAAACTCCGCCCTGACGCAGCAGATCTGCTTCCAGCCGGGTTTCGATTGCTGCGCTAACGCTAAATGTCACTCGCTCTTCATCTGGTTTAGCTCTGCGCACCGCAACCGTTACCTGTGCCTGAGGCTGGATGTGTTGCGGCTCGGCACAGATTTCAATTTGATCGCCATGTTGCAGGTTTAAATCGGCTAATTGCGCAGGTGATAGCACTAAAGGCAGGATCCCCATACCAATTAAATTGGAACGGTGGATACGCTCGAAGCTCAGTGCCAGCACCGCATGGACATTGAGCAGTTTTTGTCCTTTTGCCGCCCAGTCGCGGGACGAGCCCATACCATACCGTTCTCCGGCAATAATCACGGTAGGCTGGCTGTTTGCGCGATATTTATTCGCTACTTGCCAGATTGGCGCCACCTCACCGCTTGGGATGTGTAGGGTATGGCCGACCGGGAGATCATCAGTGAGCTGGTTGAGCAGGCTTTTGTTATAGAAAGCGGCACGCATCATTACTTCCCAGTTTCCGCGGCGTGAGGAAAACACATTCAGATCAGAGCGGTCTTCACCACGTAGCACCAGAAAATCGGCAATATAGCTCTGCTGCGGAATCGCGCTGGCCGGAGAAATATGGTCGGTCGTCACATCATCACCCAGTATCATCAGCGGATAAGCACTGTAGGAGCCAAGGCTGCTTGGTGCATCCTTATCAACAAATGGCGGACGACGAATCGTGGTTGAATAACTGTCCCAGGCAAACAGCGGCGAGTCAGTCACACTGAGCTTATCCCAGCCAGGTTGATGACTGGCTTTTTTAAATTCAGACTTAAAATCGTTCGCATCCATCGCAAAATTAACGCTGTCTGAGATTTCTTGCCTGCTTGGCCAGATATCACGCAGAAATATCGCCTCACCTTGCGCTGTAATGTGCAGAGGCTGTGACTCGAGATTGATGTGTGCATCGCCCGCGATGGCAAACGCGACAACCAGAGCCGGCGACATCAGATAGCCCAGTTCCAGATCCGGATGAATCCGGCCCGGGAAATTACGGTTACCTGAAATCGCAGCCACCGGAGTGATTTCCCCTCTGGCCTGAGCTTGTTGAATTTTTTCCGGCAGTTGGCCGGAGTTGCCTATGCAGGTGCTGCAACCGTAGCCAACGATATCAAAGCCGAGCAGCGACAGTTCATCCAGCAGGCCGGCCCGCTGCAGATATTTGGCTGCGGCTGGTGAGCCGGGTGCTAGTGAGGTTTTTACCCAGTCGGGAATGGTCATGCCATAGCGATTAGCTTTACGGGCTAACAATCCGGCTGCAATCAGCAGGGCAGGATGTGTGGTGTTGGTACAACTGGTGATCGCCGCTATCGCGACAGGATAACTCGGCAACTCACCGCTGGCGGTGCGTTTGATGCACTGCAGATTCAGCGAAGCCGGAATGTGTTGATAGTCGAGCAAATCTTGTGGCCGTTTTGGCCCGGCGACCTGCGTTGAAATCTGGCCCAGATCGATAACAATAGCGCGCGAATACTCAGGTGTCTGGTCGGGCTCAAACCACAGACCGTTGTGTTTGCAATAGTGCTCGACCAGGCTGATATGTTGCGCCGTGCGGCCTGTTCGGCGCAGATAGTCCAGAGTCTGGCTATCGACAGCAAAGTAGCCAGTGGTTGCGCCATACTCAGGCGCCATGTTGGCAATCACGCAGCGGTCGTCGGCACTGAGCGATGAAACGCCGGGCCCGAAGAATTCGACACAATCTCCGGTCACGCCAAGACTACGTAAACGCTGTGTCACCACTAAGGCGAGATCAGTCGCCTGCGCTGTGCCGGTGAGTTCACCCACCAGTTTTACTCCGACAATATCCGGAATGCGCAGCATGGTCGGAATGCCAAACATTGCGCTTTGAGCTTCCAGTCCGCCGACGCCCCAGCCAAGCACTCCAATGCCATTGACCATAGGCGTGTGACTGTCTGTACCCAGCATCATATCCGGCGCCAGCCAATGCTCCGGACCCGATTGATAGGTAGTCACCACGCTCGCCAGTTGTTCCAGATTGATGGTGTGCATAATGCCGGTGCCCGGTGGATTAATGCGCACATTGTGAAACGCTTTGCTTGCCCAGCGTAAAAAACGGTAGCGCTCTTCATTACGTTGCATCTCTAAAGCGAGATTCTTAGGTGCCGCGTTGGGATCGGCGTAATATTCAACGGCCAGAGAGTGATCGACAGAAATATCAACTTGCAGTGAGGGATTAAGCTTCTTCGGGTCAATCCCTTGTTCTGCCAGACAGTCACGCAGGGCCGCCATATCAACCAAAGCTGGAGTGCTGGTGGTGTCGTGCATTAATACCCGCCGCGGATAGTAGGGGATTTCCTTATCGCTGCTGGTGGCCGGCAGCCAGTCAAATATGGTGTCAATCAGTGCAGAACGCTCATCGCCTGAGTGATTGCGCACGGCATTTTCCAGCAGCAAACGCAGCACATAAGGGAAAGCGCTGAGCTGCTGGCCGCACAAGGACGGCAAATCCACGTATTTGTAGCTTTTGTTCTCCCACGGGAAGTCATTAATAACAGACGCTTTTGTCATTGGATGTACTCTCTTTTAACCGATATTAACCATTGATGACGCTGTGCAGCGCCTCACCGTGAACAGAACGCAGGATATTGGCAAAACAGTAATCGATTCTGCGCTGCCAGTTATCAATCGATGTTCCCGCCATATGCGGAGTCAGGATAACGTTGTCCCGGTTGGTGAATGGGTTAGCAGCGGGGAGCGGTTCAACTGCAAAAGTATCGAGTGCCGCGCCGGCGATAAGTCCCTGGTCCAGCGCTTCGATTAAGGCCGGCTCATGAATAATGGCCCCGCGCGCCGTATTGATGAGCAGGGCATTGCGTTTCATCAGGCTAAACTGCTCAAAACTAAGCATCTTGCGGGTCTCTGCTACCAAAGGTGTATGCAGGGTAATGATGTCAGAGGCTGTAAGCAGCTGATCCAGTGGCATCCAGGTAGCGTTTAGGCTTTGTTCCGTCTCTGTGGCGATTCTGGAACGCGAGTAATAGTTCACCTTGCCTTTAAATCCCGCAACAATATGCGCCACAGCCTGGCCGATGTGGCCAAACCCGATAATGCCGACTTGTTTATCTCTAAGCTCACCCAGGCTCAGTGCATGTTGATGGCCCAGCCAGTCTCCGTTTTGCATGGCGTTGTGGTGTGCAGGCAGTTTTCGTAACAGGCTCAGCATCAATAGAACGGCATGCTCGGCAACGGTCCAAGAATTAACGCTGCCGTTGTTAGCGACCGGAATGTCCAGTTGTGTGAAGCGGTCCAGATCGAGTAGATCGGAGCCGGCACTGAGTAGTTGCACCAGTTTTACATTGTGCAAAACGTCGAAATCGTTAAACGGCACGCTGTAAATCATCACGAACTGTGTGTTGGCCAGTTTCGAACGACGCTCTTCGTCACTGGTAGTCTGGTCACAAAGGTGGAGAGCAAAGCCTGTAGGGACGCTACTTTTGATCTGTTCGATGACCAGTTCAGGGATGCTTGAGCTGTTTTTATAAATTAAAACAATAGATTGGGGAGAGGGCATAGAAAGCTTCCTTGCTTCTTGAGACCAGAACGGGGCTGACTTTTATTTTCTGCATTTTTTAGCTGGAAAATGCACCTCATGTATATTTGCATTTTTTAATTAAAAAATGCAATAAGAGCGGGTGTGAAATTTTACGAACTGTGCGCTTGATATCCGTGATTTGCAGATTGAAGTGCTGTATCAACAGCGGGGAATAGGAAGTCAATGCCTCCACTATGCACGTCGCAAAGCGACATCTGAGGGTTTAAGTCGTTTGAGACTGATGGTGTTCAGTGAAAATACGGCCCTCAATCTGGCCTGCAAGTGGTGGGCGAGTCGGACGGTCTGATCAAGATGGAAATACATGTCTGAGTCCGAACGGTCCGCTCTGGTCTCATTCGGTTGATAAGACCAGAGCGTAATACTCAATGGGAAGAGGGGTTAACCTTTAATCTGGCACGCCAACATAGCGCGCTCGATCTGCTGCCAGTCTAATTCCCGGGTAGTGATGATTTCGATACGGCTGTCGCGGCGATAGGCGACTTTATCGAAGTCGTGCTCGTCATTAACCCGGTTAAAGAAGACCCAGGCGTTACCGATGCGGATCACCCCTTTGATACGTTGCACATCGGTCAGTCCGGTTAATATCTCTTCCAGCGCCCAGTAGTCAAAGCAATCGTCGCGGTGGAACAGCCAGCCGCAGCTGTATAAACCGCTGCCGTGACCGGTTTTACGCACCGGTTTACCCGGTTCAGGAACAGTCTTATGATGATGTTCGTGGGCGTGCTCGTGGTGATGGTCATGATGTTCGTGTTCATGATCATGACTGTGAGCATGAGCATCCGGGAACTGCGCTTTGAGCTGACCATTGCGCACCAGATCGAGCAGAGCAGGTTCAATCCTGCCGCGAATCGTCCGGCCCAGATGCTGTTTCGGCGGAAACATATTCCCTAAGCTACTTTCTGCCAATTCAATCTGCTGCTCTTCTGCCAAATCGCACTTGTTGATCAGAACCACATCGGCCAGGTTAAGCTGATCGTGGAAAATCGGATTGCTGAGGACTTCCTCCTGCGCCAGACAGCGCGGGTCGAGCAGGCAAACCGTAGCGCGCAGATCCAGCACGTTTTTAAACCCCGGTCCCATCAGTGTGTCGATGATACCTTCCGGGTGGCCGATACCGGTCGGTTCAATGATCAGACGATCAGGATTGGCGTGTTCGATTAAAGCTCGCACAGTCTGACCCAGCGACGCGCCAAGTGAACAACAAATGCAGCCACCGGCTAACTCTTTAATATGCAAACCCTCTTCGGTCGGCATCATCTCCTGGTCAATCCCTACCTGACCAAATTCATTGACCAGCACAGCCCAAGATTCACCTTGCGGCTTTTTCGCCAGCAGGGCGTTGATGGTGGTGGTTTTTCCGACCCCAAGAAATCCGGTGATGATATTGGTCGGGATAGTGTTTGCTTGTTCATTCATAGTGATTTTTGCTCACGTCCAGGGCTTGAGTTGCAGCGATGCGAAGTTGTTATTCTGATTTGGTGTTACAACATAACAATATTGCGCGGGGTCTGGCAACTTAAACTGGTTGGATATCAAGGGCAGAGACTCTGAAACCAGGTGAAAGAGCAGGCTTTTGCCGTCAGGAGCAGCAAAAGCCTGTGGGGGGATGTGTCGATAAATTTAAAATAGCCGCTAGTATTTGCGCGGTAAGCTTACAAAGCAGACTTCTTCATTCTGACCAACCAGCCAGCGATGTGCTCACTTAACTCAATCATCAAGTTCACCAACCCTGCAAACCGAGTGGCTAAATAGTGCTTGAATAGCAATGCAGTCAGCGCGCTAATCAGGTATCCACCCAAGATATCGAAAGGATAGTGCACGCCGACGAAAATCCGCGCCCATCCGGTGCTTAACGACAAGGCTAAAAGCACCAGCCCTAACTTGCGCAAGGATTTTTCGAAGGACAGATAGAAAGCAACACTGGCGAACAAAGTGATGTGATCACTGGGAAACGAAGAATCACTGGCATGACTGATCAGCTTGATGCCTAAATGATCGACAAACGGGCGGTTGTGATACCAGACAAGTGAAATGGCATAGTTTATCGCCAGCGCCAATACGGTCGTTAACCCGGCGTTAAATGCCACCGTTTTAGCGTGTTTATCGCGCATCCAGAGCAGCGCCAGGCACAATGGGATGAGAAAAACCGGCAGTTCTGCACACAGTTTTGCGATTTCCAACAGCGCAGGACTGGGTTGATGAGAGGGGTTAATCAGCAGAAATAGCCAGTGGTTTAAGGATTCCATAACAAACTCATTGAATATCTAATTAAAACTTTTAAGCAAAGCTACGCAACGAAACTTAAGAAACGCTTAAGGGACTGAATTAATGAGGTTTTTCAATCCAGACATACTCGAGTCGGAACCACCTCAAGCGGATGTTGGTAACGATAATACATAAACGCAAAGTGCCAGGTTCATCTAAGCCTTCTCCTTTGGCGATCGCCTCTGTTAGCAGTATTCTCCAACGTAACTTATCACGCCGACTGCCTTTTCTTTGATATTGCCGTAGGAATGAGGTCGGTAATTTGATATAAACTTATGCATTCTGTTGTCATTCATCGGCTTTGCTATCGACAAGGTATGGCGGTAGCGTCTCTGAAATTCAGGGTTCAGAGAACAACGCAGATAAAGGGCTTTTCACGCCTGCGGCTCCGCGATCAATGACATGGGTATAAATTTGTGTCGTTCTCACATCGCTGTGGCCCAATTGTTCCTGCACTGTGCGGATATCGGCTCCACTTTCTAATAGATGAGTTGCGAATGAATGGCGCAGAGTATGACAAGAAATTGACTTGTTTAACTTAAGTTTATACTGAGACCTCGTGATCATTTTTTGAAGAGAGGTCTCGTGAATATGATGGCGATACCAACCTTCATTGAGTCCATATTGAGTAAGATACCGAGCAGGGAAAAGAAACTGCCAACCCAATGATTTATCAGCGTTGGGACATTTCTCTTTCAAACGAGTGGGTAAGTTAACACCTTCATAAAGCGGATTTTGTAGATCGAGCTGGTGGAGTTGACGGACAATTTGAATTTGTTGATGTAAAGCAGGATATAGCTCTTTTGCCAAAGTAACCACGCGGTTTTTTCCACCTTTGCTTTGCCAAATTCGCAGCGCGCCATAATCAAAATCGATATCTTTAACGCGCAAGCGAACGGTTTCCATCAAACGTAAGCCAGAGCCATACATCAACTGATAAGGCAGCAAAGATTGAGACGGTATAGCATCGAATAATAGCTTCACTTCTCGTGGGGTAAGAACAACGGGTAACTTCTTGTGTTTGTTTGACTTTCTGAAACGCAAATCCATATCAAGGGGTTGTTGGAGATACTCTTTATAAAGAAAAACCAATGCGTTTAACGCAATATTTTGCGTCGAAGCCGAAGCATGTAGCTGGGAGACGAGAAATGTCAAAAATGTCTCAACATCGGCATTGGTTAGTTTACTCGGGTGCTGATTCCGATGAAAACGGATGTACTGAACTATCCAGTACCGATACGTTTGAATGGTTTTACGGGCGTAATGTCGCGCCAACATGAACTCTTGTAGACTCGTCAAAAAGGGCGATTTCATACAAATACCAATGCTGTTTAAATGTACAGTTATTGTAAGTGATGCCTGTGGATAGATTAAACAGACAATGTCGGTATTTTGTGATCCCAAAAGCGTAAAATCCTACTTCTCTCATACTGGCGCCCTAATGGTGAAAGGAAAGTGGCGAGAAAAGTACATCAAATATAGATAGACAAGAAAATACAGACATTGTCTGTCTAAGAACTGTTAGGCATTACAAGCAACCACATCGGAATAACTGAAAGTGAGAAGTCATGAAAGCTGGAGATATATTAGCAACTCAATCTAGTGGATTCGTAAGTAAGTTTATTAGGTTTTGGACTCGTGGCGAATGGAGTCATGTCGCTATTGCCACCTGTAACAATAAAATTCTTGAAGCGGTAAAAAGTAACAGCAATGAAGAGTATCACGATGTAAGAGAAATCACCTTAAACGATTTTCTGAAAGATAAATCCAAAGTTATTCTTCTTAATCGACCAAATGATCTGACAGGAAATGAACATGCTCAGTTAATGAGGTTTTCGACGGAAGTAAAAGCCAAGGACTATACTTGGGTGCACGCTTTAGCTACTACAATCTTGCCACTATACAAATTTTTACTAATGATCGTTTTCTTTATCTCAATATTTACGATTTCTAGCGAAAATCTTTTCGTTTACTTTGGAGTGCTTGGGGTGGTTTCCGTATTTCTCTTCGGGGTATATAAATTAATGGCACTTGCTACTAGAAGTTCATTTGGTGTCGAAACAACAGAGAAAATTTATAGTAAGTGCAGTTTGGGGCGATACTTAGTCAGGAAAAGATACGATATGTTTTGCTCGAAACTGGTACTTCTAGCAGATAGAGAAATCGATGGACAGCTTTCGAAAGCCCTACAATATGAGGATGAGGTTCAACCAACTCAAGTTGTCGAGTCATGTAAAAGCTTAGGTTGGGAAGTTCAAGTCATAACTACCTCAAGTCAGTAATGCCTAACAAAACGTTCCAATTGACCTACCACTGTCACGAATTTTGGTTGCCAAAATTAGCGCCAGCAGTCGGCAATTGAACTACACGTTATGAGACCGGTCAGAAAGTATGGACTTTATGAACTTAAAAATAGAATCGAAGAAATTGGCAAAAAGTCATTTTGAGCTAGAGAGAAAGCGACTTAATTGGAAGCTTGAAGTTAAGAATAAAATTAAGTTTCATTTTAATGAGCTTATACTTTCTGAAAAAAATACTGGGTATCCGTTTATATTATTTTGCCAAGATAATAATGAATTTGAAAATTTGGATTCGATTCAGATCACTGCTGAATCCAATTATACGGGTATAACTCAAAAGTTAGCGAATGGTGGCTCCAAACTAGATTTTGAAAAAGGAGCAGGGCTATGTTTTTCATTGTCCCCTAAAGGGGACGTGGTAGTTACTATTCGCCCCTACAAGTCGGAATGGGTTCGTAGAGTGGAAACAAGTATAATAATTGCACACGGTATATCTCCTGACGATATTACAGATGGTTTTATTAAAAAGTGTATGCGTCGTTTCATCATTTATACAAGAGCATCAAGTGTTTACGGGTCTTACACCACAACGCTATATGAATATCTATTTATAAAATATCTTTTAGTTGTGGATATAAAAAATCGCGGGCAATTATTAAATAGTGCATTGGATTTTTCAAATAAATGGGGTGTCGCTGTGATTTCCGCTTTACTTGGTGCCATTTTTAACGAAATGTTAACCTAATTGGGGCGTAAAAGTCTCATAACAAACGAGTATGGCGTCAATAGTTAATTTTTCGCCATATTTTCATTCCACATAGTTCCGTCTCTTAGCATTGAATTTAGGATCACAACCATCTTTCTAACACAGGCAATGATGGCGACTTTTTGGGGTTTTCCTGCTTCCAGTAATCGCTGATATGTGGTCTTAAAAACAGGGTTAGATTGCATTGCAGACATCATCGCCATATAGGACTGTACGCACCTGAGCACGCCTACCTTGGATAATTCGTTTGCCTTTATAGCGGCCACTTTCTCTATTCATGGGAGCAACACCTATTAGAGAAGCCGCTTGTTTATTGTTGATGTAACCCAGTTCAGGAACGTTGCTAATGATGGCGGCCGCACTCACTTTTCCGATGCCTGGGACACTTTGTAAAATGATATTTTTGCTCTGATAAGAAGGCGTTTTTTCAATGAGAGCAATGATGAGTGTTTCGATCTTCTCTATCTGATTTTTGAAAGAAGTAATGATTGGATTGATGGTGGAATGAAGCGTTTTAGGGAGTTGTTGTAAGCGATTCTTTTCCATGGTTTGCATCGTTAAAATTTGATGTCGACGAGCGACTAAGTCACTCATTAAACACATGATTTCTGGTTTTAACTGGGTCAGTTGAGGTTGGATGGCTTCGCTATAATGAGCGATTAATTGAGCATCCAGTTTATCCGTTTTAGCTCTGCGGCCAATAGCGCTGGCGAAGCGTTTAATGTGGATAGGATTGGCAATCACAAAAGGTAAATTGGCTTTGGAACAGGCGATAATAAAAGGCATTTCAAGGCGGCCGGTTGCTTCGATAACGATGCGTTCAGGCTGATGTTTCTTGATGATTTTTACCGCTTCTTTTATTCCTTTATCATCATTAGAAACCGTAAAAAAGATATCAAGTGGGCGGATATAGATATCTAGATTTGCTTTGCCGGTATCAACACCGACATTAATATTTTGAAGTGTGTTTGTATTCATAATAAGCTAACTCTTGCTTGCGTAATGCGGGTTCGAGACCCAGTCGAGTATTCGAGTTTGGTGCTTGGAGTTCTATGTCGCGTTCATGTTTGTTATCGGTCTCTCGATAGAGGAGCCAGCGCTCAATCGAACTACAACATAGAAAGCTTTAGTTGCAGCTAAAGCCTGGGTCTCACATTACCCGAAACAGGTCGATTAATGGGAATAATTTCCCATACAAAGCAAATCAATGGACGCTTAACGCTTGGTTACTTATTGTTTTAGGTTTTAAATATGTTGTGGCATTGGTGAAAGCGCCACTGTTTGCGGCGTTATGCTTTTTATCGAAATTTAACATGGAGGTTAATCGTTATGGGTAAGCAATTTTCAGAGTTGGCCGATAAACATATTGATTTTATTGGACAGCAAAAAATTTATTTTGTAGCTACTGCCGCAGAAAGTGGTAGCGTGAATTTGTCCCCTAAAGGTGGAGATTCTTTGCGAGTTATCAACCCAAAGCAAATAGCTTGGTTGAACCTTACAGGAAGTGGCAATGAGTCTGCATCACATGTTATTCAAAACCCAAGAATGACTGTTATGTTTTGTGCTTTTGAAGGCTCTCCTCTAATCCTGAGAGCTTATGGTAAAGCTACGGTTTTGCACTCTCAAGACGATAGTTGGGACAAGTATGCACCGCTGTTTCCGGAAAGTGTTGCTGCGAGACAAATCTTTGTCCTAGATGTCGATTTGGTGCAGTCTTCCTGTGGAATGTCAGTTCCTTACTTTACCTATGAAGGAGACCGTGAAGACTTAGCTAATTGGTCAGAAAAGCAAGGTGCAGAGGGTATAGAAAAATACTGGCTCAAAAAGAACCAAAAGAGTATCGATGGTTTTGAAACTGAAATTGCTAAAAGGTCTGGCTTGGACGTAGATTAATCGAACAAAAGCGTCCCAATAACCACAGGCATACAAGCATTTAAGAGTGATTCGCAACGCTTGGCAGTTTCGCTTCGCTCAGTATAGGTAGTGTTTAGAAATCTGTGTCATTTCAGTATGATATACAAAACAGGAATGACACATGAACAAAGACTTCGATCTAGAACAAGCTATTAAAGCCCTTCAGTCAGGCCAAGACCTGACAGGTAAAGATGGCTTCTTAACTCCGCTCATTAAACAAATCACAGAAGCTGCTTTGAAAGCAGAACTCGAACAGCACCTTGAAGGTGATGAGCAACCTAACCGTAAGAACGGCTCAAGCAAGAAAACGATTAAGTCTTCTGTCGGCACGTTTGAACTGGATACCCCACGCGACCGCTCTGGAACATTTGAACCCCAGTTAGTTAAGAAGAACCAGACTAAATTGACCGATGAGATCGACCGTAAGATCCTATCCATGTTCTCGCTCGGTATGAGCTACCGTGATATCCGTGGTCACGTCGAAGATATGTATGGCATTGAGGTCTCTGAGGCCACCATCACAGGTGTTACCGACCGTTTGATACCTGAACTGAAGGAGTGGCAGCAACGTCCGCTCGATGCGCTCTATCCGTTTGTCTGGCTCGATGCAATCCACTACAAAATTAAAGAAGACGGACGCTATGTCAGTAAAGCGATATACACAATCCTAGGGTTAAACATTGAAGGTAAAAAGGAACTTCTTGGGCTGTACCTATCAGAGTCAGAAGGGGCAAACTATTGGCTATCAGTGCTGACAGATTTGTATAACCGTGGCGTTGAAGATATCTTGATCGCCTGCGTAGATGGGCTAACAGGCTTCCCAGAAGCGATAGCAACCATCTATCCTGATACAGAAGTTCAGCAATGCATCATTCACCAAATCCGTAACTCTATGAAATATGTTGCCTCTAAGCATCAGAAGGCGTTTATGGCCGACTTGAAGCCAGTCTATCGGGCTGTGAGTAAAGAAGCGGCCGAGATGGAGTTGGATAGTTTGGAAGCCAAATGGGGACAGCAATACCCAATAGTGATTCGTTCCTGGCGGAACAAATGGGCAAATTTATCGGTTTACTTCAAATATCCAGAATACGTCCGAAAGGCTATTTACACGACAAATGCTATTGAAGCCGTACATCGCCAATTCCGCAAACTGACCAAAACTAAGGGAGGGTTCCCAAATGAAAATAGCTTGCTCAAGCTACTGTATGCTGGGATATTGAATGCTTCTAAGAAATGGACAATGCCAATACAGAATTGGAATATGACATTGTCTCAACTGGCGATTCATTTTGAAGGTCGCTTGGATGACGTCTTAGATATTTAGCCAAAATTAGCTGACACAGAATTCTGAACGCCCTCCAAGTATAGCCAAGCGCCGCTCACACCTTAATGCGGCTACATGGATTCCCCCGGTTGTCAAACATCCGCTAAACTTCAAGTGAGGGGTTTTGGACTGCCGCTCTACATTCGGTCTTTATAATCGATGGTTCGCAACATCGTGACCCTGATGACTTTGCGCGACTGCGGTGCCTTATTCGTTAGATGACATCATATGTGTCCGCCGCATTAACAGGCTCTCCGCTAGTGGTCTTAACCTATCTCCATCTTTCCCTTTCGAGTCAACGACATGAATACTGAAGTGGTTTTTAGCTAAATCGATACCGCCAAAATAAGAATAATCAGACATGGTGCCTTCAGTGCTAATAAGTACCACGTAAGTGTGGCAGATCCTCGGGAGGGGAATCCATGCCATTCGTTAGCCGTCATGGAGCTTGCTATACTAAAAGTGATAGAATAGTATCACTCTAGTATTATTTGGAGCAGCTCTCATGAAAGTAGAATTAGTAACATCACTTAAGCGCCAAGCCACTAAGATCCTTGCCGATCTTCACGATACCAAAGAACCAGTATTAATTACCGAGCATGGTAAACCGTCTGCATATTTGGTAGATGTTGATGATTACGAGTTTATGCAAAACCGTTTATCAATTCTTGAGGGGATTGCGCGAGGCGAACGTGCACTAACTGATGGTAAAATGGTGAGTCATGAAGAAGCCAAAGACAAAATGTCAAAATGGCTAAAATAATCTGGACTGAGCCAGCGTTATCTGACCTAGATGATATCGCTGAATACATCGCACTTGAAAAATTTGTAGCTGCAAAGCAATTGGTTCAAACGATCTTCGCTAAAGTTGAACGTTTAGAAACTTTCCCTGAATCGGGTCGGATTCCGCCCGAACTAGAACATTTAAGTTATCGAGAAGTTGTCGTTAATCCATGTCGTGTTTTCTATAAACAAGACGGTGATAAAGTATTTATTCTGTTTGTCATGCGTGTTGAGAGAGATTTGCGTAAGTTCCTGCTAAGTAAGGTGTGAACTCTAATTTCGCTGCGGTCTTCACCGATTTTATGCAGGCTGTGTTTGCAGCAAGAACACGGCTTTTCATCGTTGTCTAAATCGAGTTTGATAGTCTCACGAGGCAAGTTTTTTGGCAGTGGGCTGACGCTTACCACGTTTTTTATTGGTTGTAATTTCCACCTCTTCTTTCGCGGCTTCGCATTCCACTTCGTTGAAGAGGTCACCTTGGGATTCATCGTAAGGCTTTAACGCCTCCGAGCGTTTAGCAAACTGACGGTCGAAGGCAAGCTTGAGTTGTTCAAGCAGCGATTGACGCTCTTGTTGCCATTGTGATTCCTTTTGCTCTTGCTAGGTCATTAGGGCTTTCACCATCGCTTGTAGCTCGGCAACATCTTGGCTTTCGGGGTTAATATTTGGCGTCTTTTTCATGGCGTTCATTATACTAAAATGCTGCAATGAACGCTTGGTGGATAAGGCTTTATTATCGATTAAGTCATTGTAAAATCGTTTATTCTAACGGGTTTATGGCCGATAATCGTAAAGCCAGAAAGCAGCCTGTCAAGCTCAAATTGAGTCAGAGTAAACACTTCACTTTTCTCTTTTGTAGGCCACTTATACTTGGCTTTTTCAAGGCGCTTGTACCAAAGAGCAAAGCCTGTTTTATCCCAATACAACACTTTCGATAATCGCGGCAAGGCCGTTGATGGATTTTCTAAAATCGACACTTTCACGATATAAATAAATCTCTGGGGCGCTGAGCATACGTTTCATGACAGCGCACGGTTTTTCAATGTGCTTTAATTGTTGGCGCTTAGCATAAAAAGTGGAAAGGCTCAGGTCGTTACGTTCACAGAATAATCATTGTGATAGTTGGCTGGATTCATATTGTTCGAATAGGGTTCGCCACTCTTGGTTAGTGCGTCGTTTAGCCATTTCAAATCTCCTCATGATTGGAGATTGAATCTTAATATTCGTGCTTGGCGATTAGAATGCGGGGTTTATGACGCGCTTACACTTTTTTGGGTTTTCCTGCTTCGCCCGCAGCGGGTTGGGGGGGGTAGTGTAGTATTCAAGTCATTTTTGCTTTGGAAACAGTTCCAAGAATTACCAGAGCTGCTTGAATACATAGATTTAAAGGAACTGGCGGTAGAATTCGTATAACAAGCATCCAAGGATAATTCCCAATATCCGCAATTTAGGCATTGTGCCTAGCCCTGAAACCATCCCCCCAAAGGCCATCCATTGATGGCCTTTTTTGTGTCTGTCGTTCCGGTTTAACTGTTGGTGTTTTCTTAACCAAGTGGTCATTTTTTGTTACACCTCAAAAAAATAAACGCCGTTTCAATAATTATGTTCGATTCGATCACAAATGATATCTTGTCATATTTAAACGGTATTGATCAAATATGAATGAGTGTTAGGCTAATTCCAACACCAGGAGGTTTCCATGCACACCAATTACAACAGCAATCCTTTGGATGCGAAAACGTACGATACCGACCGCTTGCGTGCGGAGTTTCTGACGGAAGATTTATTTAAAAACGACGAAATTACATTGGTTTATAGCCACATTGACCGCGTGGTGGCGATGGGCGTCAGCCCGATTGAGCGCACGTTAAAACTGAATGATTTTGTCGATACAAAAGCCTTTGGCGTAGAGTTCTTCTTGCAGCGCCGCGAGTTGGGCGTGGTGAATTTTGGTGGTGCGGCGACGGTGAAAACGGCGACGCAGGAATACACGCTCAATCACCTCGATGCTCTCTATTTGGGGATGGGCGAGCAAGATGTGGAATTTATGTCGCTTGAGCCCGCAGAGCCCGCAGCGCTTTATTGCCTGAGCGCGCCAGCGCATCACACGTACCCGTCGCGCACCATTTTGCGTGGGCAAGCCCGCCATGTGGAGCTGGGTAACAGCGAAAACGCCAACGCGCGTACCATCACGCAATACTTGCATCCCGACGTACTGCCAACCTGCCAGTTGTGCTTGGGCGTAACGCATCTCAAACCGGGCAGCGTGTGGAACACCATGCCCGCGCACACACATGAGCGCCGAATGGAAGCTTATCTCTATTTCAATGTTGCACCGCAGCAAGTGGTTTTCCATTTCATGGGAGAGCCACAGGAAACCCGTCATATCGTTGTTCGCGACAAGCAGTTGGTACTGTCACCCAGTTGGTCGATTCACTCCGGTTGCGGCACGCAAAACTACAGCTTTGTGTGGGGCATGCTGGGCGAAAACCAGACGTTCGATGATATGGATTTTGTGGATATGAACACCATCCGCTAACCACCCATAACAACACCAAGATATAGAACAATAACTGTACCTTACATGGAGTAATCAACATGCTGATGAACAAATCACTGAAAATTGCCACACTCGCTGCCGTGGTAGGATCTGCTTTAGGGTTTTCTAGTTTCGCGTCTGCGGCAACGGAAATCAAAGCGGCGTTTAACCAATCTGACAAACACCCTCAATATCAGGCGCTGCAAGAGTTCGGTCAGAAACTGACCCAAGAAACCGATGGCCGCTACAAGTTGACGATTTATCCGAACGAACTGCTGGGCGATCAACGTGCGGCGCTAGAACTGGTGCAAAACGGTGCGATTCAAATGGCCGTTGTCGCGAACCCGCTGGTGGAAAACTACGACAAAACGTTCCGCATGATCGGCATGCCGTATGTCTACACTGGCCCGGAGCATCAGGAAAAAGTATTTACCTCTGGCGTACTGGACGACCTGTTTGCTTCGACGCTGCGTTATGGCTTTGAAGTGCTGACTGCGTACACAGCAGGAGCGCGCAGTATGTACACCAAAGGCGCACCGACTGAAACCATCGCCGAAATGAAAGGTAAGAAAATCCGCGTGATGCAGTCCGATACTATGATCAAAATGCTGTCTTGCATGGGTGGAACGGGGGTACCGATGAGCCAAGGCGAAGTGTATACCGCGGTGCAGCAGGGAGTGTTGGATGGCGCGGAAAACAACGAAATCACCTATGCCGACCTGAAACAGTACGAAGTTGCGCCTTACTTTACCGCGACGCGGCACCTGATGGTGCCGGATTTGGTAGTGATCAGCAGCCACTTCATCAATAGCATGCCGAAAGAAGACCAAGCGACGCTGCGCCGACTTGCCAAAGAGAGCACACCAAACGAATTCAAACTGTGGAATGCGCAAATCGAACAAGCGAAAGCATTAGCGTCTTCTAAAGGGGCGACCTTCACGGAAGTCGACATTACGCCATTCCAGCAAAGCTGTCAGCAACTGCAAAGCGATCTGGCGGAAACTGCCGCACAAAAAACGCTGCTAGAGAAGATTGCCGCGATGCAATAAGCCGTTTGAACGTTTGAGGGCCGGAGTGTGCTTCGGCCCTGTCAGGGTAAAAAAATATGTCAGAACAGCAAAAGCACGACTTGATTGAGAAAGTCGACACCTTAAAACAATGGGTAGATAAACTGCTGTCGTGGATCTGCATCACTATCGTGGTCTCAATGACGCTCTTGGTGACGTATCAGGTGGTGGTTCGCTACCTGTTTAACAGTCCGAGCGCGATGAGTGAAGTGCTGTCGCGCTACCTGTTTATCTGGTTGGTTCTGTTTGGATCAGCGTATGTGTTTGGCCTCAAAGAGCACATGGCCATCAGTTTTGTGAAACAAAAATTTGCCGAGAAAACCCAGATCGTACTGGAGATGTTGATCGAGATGGTTACGGTGGTGTTTGCGATTTCAATCATGATCATCGGCGGTTACAACAGTTCAGTGCGTCAAATGTGGCAAATGGACTCGGCGCTGCAAATTCCCATGGGCGTGATTTATACGGCGATTCCCATCAGTGGCGCGTTGATGGTGTTTTATTTCCTCTACAACGAAATGCACCTGTCGATTCGACTCAAACAACTCATTCAGACCAACTCGTAGGAGCCTAGGATGGATTTAGCTCTCACAGCGTCGCTGATTATGTTTTGTGGCGTGATATTCTTTTTGGTGATTGGCGCGCCAATTGCGATCAGCGTCGGAATTTCCTCGTTCGCGGCCATGCTGGTGATTTTACCGGGACAGGGCGCGATGGTGGCATCGGCGCAGCGGATGTTTGTCGGCTTGGATTCGTTTGCCCTGCTGGCGATTCCGTTCTTTATTCTCGCTGGTAACATTATGAACAACGGCGGTATCGCTATACGGTTGATTAACTTCTCCAAAATTATCAGCGGCTTCTTTCCAGGATCATTGGCACAAACCAACGTGGTATCGAACATGCTATTTGGCTCGATCAGTGGCTCGGGCGTGGCGTCGGCCGCAGCGGTCGGCGGCATCATGTCTCCGATTCAAAAAAAAGAAGGTTACGACACGGCATTCAGCACTGCGGTGAACATTGCCTCAGCTCCGACGGGCATGTTGATTCCACCCAGCAACACTTTGATTGTGTACGCGACCGTGGCGGGAAGTGTGTCGGTTTCGGCGTTGTTTATGGGCGGTTATGTACCGGGCATTTTGTGGGGCTTGGGCGTGATGATTGTGGCGGGCATTATGGCCAAACGCCGCGGTTACATCGCCCAAAACACCATGACGATGAAAGACTGCATGAAAGTGACCTTGGATGCGATTCCGAGTCTGTCGCTCATCATCGTGGTGATTGGCGGGATTCTCGGCGGTATCTTTACCGCGACGGAAGCCTCGGCGATTGCGGTGGTCTACTCACTGTTTCTCAGCCTTTGCTATCGCGCGCTGGAGTTACGCAAGCTGCCAGAAATCTTCCTCAATACTGCGAAGATGTCGGCGATTGTTATCTTCATGCTGGCAACGTCTTCGATTATGTCGTGGGTAATGGCGTTTACGCAGATTCCGGGCATGATTGCCGATGTGCTGATGTCACTGACCGACAACCCGATCATCATTTTGCTGATCATCAACCTGGTGCTGCTGTTTGTCGGCACGTTTATGGACCCAACGCCAGCGGTGCTGATTTTCACGCCAATCTTCCTGCCGATTTGTGTCAGCTTGGGGATGGATCCTGTGCAGTTTGGTATTTTGGTGGTGTTTAACCTGTCGCTGGGCACTATCACCCCGCCGGTTGGGCCGATTTTGTTTACCGGCTGTAAAGTCAGCGGGATCAGCATCGACCACGTCATCAAAACGTTGCTGCCGTTCTTCCTGGTGATTGTGTTTGTATTGGGTTTGGTTACGTACATTCCGGCCATTTCCATGACGCTACCAGAAATGATGGGGTTGATTAAATAAACGCGGGAGCAAGCACTCATTTTGTGGGTGCTTGCTTTCGGATAAGCGCGGCGCACGAATAGCGGCCGCGGGCGGCATGTAGTACTCTTAGGTGGTCGTGTTGAGTAAGAATCCCTATGGAAAGCAATAAGAAAACAGAATATCGTGCGCCAGCGTTAGAGAAGGGGCTTGAGATCCTCGAACTGCTGGCTGAGCAGTCGGAACCACTGTCGAAAAAGCAGATCGCAGAAAAGCTGAACCGCAGTATTAATGAAATCTTTCGTATGTTGTCGGTTCTGATGGAGCGGCAATACATTGAGTACGATAGCGAAACTTCGTGCTATTCGCTGACACTGAAGATGTTCGCGCTCTCCAACCAACACCCGCCGCTTGCGCAGATGCTCAAACGCGCCAACCCGCTGATGGAAGCCTTGTGTCACAAGGTCAATCAATCGTGCCATTTGTGTAGCTACAAAAATGGTGAGCTGCTGGTGATTGCCCGCGAAGAGAGCCCGTACAAAATGGGGTTCAGCCTGCGTTTGGGCTCGAAAATTGATGTTTGCTCGTCGGGATCGGGGATTGTGCTACTCAGTTTCAGTGAAGAAAAGCAGCGAAAAGAGATCCTCAAAAAAGCCCGCGCCACAGCCGATGAAGTGGCACACGCGCTGAGCCACATCGACAAGACCGTCGAACAAGGTTTTTACATCGGCGAAAGTCCGCAGATCTCCGGGGTAACCAACATTAGCGTACCGATTTTCGGCGTGCTAGGGGAGGTGATGGCGGTGATCACGGTGCCGTACATGACACTCAACTCCATTACGGTACATCATCACATTGAGGATATTGAGCACACCAAGACGCAGTTGCTGAACGTGGCGGGACAACTCAGTCAAAATTTGTGATGAGGTGTCGCAAAGTATCAGGCTCTTCATCAAATTCAGCGTTGATAGTTAACTCATCTAGTTTTAAATGGATCTCCGGCAAACATCAAATTAGGTCATTCTCTACGAGTTCTGGTTTTAAATCTGAGTTTTGTTGTCGATGCGGTAGTCCAGTACCCAATATCAGTTCAGATGGTAAGTCGTATTGGGTTCCTGCGGGGTTGCTGTCAGAGCCTGTAGATACAAAGGTTTCTGCTCATGTCTATGTCAGTTCTCGTGCAAGCTGGGACGTGGGTTTCATAAACGATGGCCTGCCGCAATTTGATACGATGCCCAGTGGAAGTGAATAGTGTGTGCCCGGTAGGTTGCGCACGCATAACAAGCGCTTTAAATCTAATTCGCAACACCGTGATCCTGATGACTTCGTACGACTGCGGTGCCTTTTGGGTCAGTAAGTTAGAGCGAGTAACAGTTCCTCGGTAGTAGAAGGGAATCCTTGCCATTTGTTCTATCAGTTTAGCCTAGGCACAAAAAAACCGTCAGAAGACGGTTTTTGGTGTCACTAGCGAGCGCTTAGGCACAGCACTTTTTGTACTTTTTCCCGCTTCCGCAAATGCACGCTTCATTACGGTTCGGTGTTTTTTCATAGGTAATCGTTTGAGGCTTGCTTAATAGTGTATCAAGCTCAACGGTGTTCTCTGGTTGCTCTGAGTCTACGGCAATATGGGCCACAATAGCGTGCTCAGAAACTAATGCTTCGATCTCTGCCTTACGAGCTTCAGTTGGGACGACAATATTGATTGGAGCTTCTTCAGTGCCTGCTTTTACATCACGTTTTACGTTGTAGCCTGAAATGACGTGGTTCTGCCTAGCATCGATTCGACCTTTGAAAAATAGTTTGGACATGTGCAACTCACTGATGATTGGTGTGGTGTAATTTGGCCGCGATTATACGGGACTATCGCAATTGATAAAGAACTTCCTGCAAGGAGCATCGGAGCACGGTATAACAAACGTGTCAGGGTTAAAGACTAACGAGTGGCGTTGCCATCCTCATTGAGCAGTAATCGATTCGGTTGTTGTGTTTAAGTTTTGTGGGAATGATGATTCATTATGGCCAAGGTCGTTATCTCAGGAGGAACAATTGAGGCTCAATCTGCCTGCTGAAATCGAATCGGCTGATATGACTCATAGTCTCTGGTTCCGATATTCAGGCCAAAGAGCCGTGGAGATCGGCGCATATCCGTTTGGCACTTACTGACTACACACTTTGATTGGAACATTTATAAGTTCGCCCGGATGAAGGGTACTAAAACCCTCTCGACTTCCAGAACTGCCCCTCATCACGTCCTACTACTTTGAACGTCTTCTCGGCGATGGTTCTGCCTTGCATTTCCAGCGTCATGCGCCATTCACCGAGATTGCTTTCCAGGCCGTTCACCGGGCACAGCAATTGGATGGTATCGCCCAGGTAGAAATCCCAGTCATTGCTGCGAACGTACACTTCACCGTCAAACGGGGCCAATACCTGGCCTTTTTTATTGATGATGCCGGGATGATGGATGCAAAACTGCAGCAGCTCGCCTTTGGCCTTTTTGATATTGACGATAAAACCAAATTCGACATCTTCCTCGGCAGTGACGACCTGAGTGAACTCTTTGATTCTCGGCAGCTCTTTGGCTTTCGCGTCCCAATGGGAGTAAATCCCGAAGGACGTTATTTCAATTACTGGAGTACGTTTTGCCACTGGTGATTGCTCGTTGATGATGGATAGGGGGAAGATAGTCGCTCCCACGCCGGGGCATGGGAGCGGGGCGACTTGCGGAGATGAACCATCGTCAGTTCAGGCAAGCCGCGGACGGATTACCACATCAGGTCATCCGGCACCACGAAGTCGGCGTACGGATCGTCTTCGTCGATCGCGTCCGATTCCGGCTCTTTCTGATCGATGATAGCTTGCTCATCGCGCTGGGCGATTTTGTTGGCTACCACGCTTGGGATCACGGCGTAACCTTCTTCAAAGCGGGCAATCGCCAGGATGCCTTTGCTTAGCTGTTCACGCACCAGTGACTCAACGTAGAGTGATTTCACCAACGTGCCGTCGGTGAAGTTATACTTGATGTCACCATTACCCAGATCAAGCTTGTTCATCGCGATCAGCTGTTTGATCTGCGCCTGAATCTCTTTGTTCTGGCGCTGTTCATTTTGCTGTGCGCTGAGTGCTTTATCGCGCTCAAGCTGCTGGCGCTTGTTCTCTTCAACCGCTTCTTTTACTTCAC
Organism: Vibrio sp. ABG19; assembly: GCF_029962385.1. NCBI lineage: Bacteria > Pseudomonadati > Pseudomonadota > Gammaproteobacteria > Vibrionales > Vibrionaceae > Vibrio > Vibrio sp. ABG19. The sequence continues at coordinate 2,811,867 of NZ_CP071708.1, forward strand.
GTGCCTGAACACGTGATTTTTTTGAGCCTTTCTTTGCTTTTTTCAGCTTCTTTTCATTAACCAAGCCTGCTTTCAGCATTTGCTCTTGGAGTGTCAGTTTTGCCATGTTGTTCTCGGTTTGCTGTATATCTTTAGTATTCTACTGGCTCACGCCGCGCAAATAAAGGCAGTGGGTAAAGGCAGCATGTTGATTTTTCAACGCTAAGTCGCATTATAAACGCCCAATAGGCGTAATTTTAGTGACGTTGTCACTTATTGGTCAAACCTTGATTACTCGCTATCCCACATGATGCCACATTCTGCACTGATGGCAGCATTGAGCATATCGACCAGCGGCAGGGCGCGATGGGAGATACTGACCGGCGGATCGTCACGTTTATCGTCATCATCCTGCTCTGAATCATTCTGATCTTCCCGTTTTTTCTCTGCCGTAATGGCCAATTTGAGCAAATCAAGGGCATGGGGGATATCGTCAGCTCCAATGGCACCCGGCACCGTGCCACTATGACCCATCATTTTGATCATTTGCAGCCCTACGGAGCCAAACATGGTGACGTTGGCGTACGCTTTACATCGGAAAGTGATTAACATAACGAGCCTCGCTTTAGTTCAGGGTAACAAAAGACATGCAAATAGTGCGCTACCCAGTTGTTAATTATGGCTGCCAGTATAAGGGATTGCCGTATATCTGGGTAAAATAATCAATTACCGCGCGAATATTAAGCGGTGGATGACGGACATGCGGATAGATAGCCGCTATATGCTGGGGCTGAGTATTAATAGCAGCGTCATAGTCGGGCATGATTTTGATCAGTTTGCCTTGCTGCAATTCCTGTCCAATCAGCCAGTCTGGGAACAAGACGATTCCCATGCCATCCAGTGCGGCAGTCAGCAGGCTTTGGGCATTGTTGGAACTCAGAGATGGTGTAATTGGGTAGTGCACCCAGTCAGCATCTGTTTGGCGCAGGTACCAGCGGTTGGCCCCTTCAAAACCTTTGTATACCAGGCAGCGATGCTGCTGCAGAGCGTGACCGCTATCCGGCATGCCGTATTTAGCGATATAGGCGGGAGACGCCGCCAGATGGTAGCGCTGATTGCCGAGAATGCGGGCGTGAAACGACGAGTCGGTCAGCGTACCGATACGAAAAATGATGTCGGTACCGTCTTTAAGCGGATCGATATATTCATCGGTCAGGGTCAAGTCTATCGCCAAATTGGGGTAGCGTTCAGATAACTGCTGCAACCAGGGCGCGATATGACGCTCACCAAAAAATACCGGCGCATTGAGCCGGACTAAGCCGGACGGCTCTGCTGCGCGATCCTGCAGCTGTTCCTGCGCTTCATCAAGCTGTTCAATCACGGTTTTGGCATAACTAAAAAACAGTTTACCGGCTTCGGTTGGTACCACCGCTCGGGTATTGCGGTAGAACAACTGCTGGCCGAGAGCATCTTCCAGATTATGAATCGTGCGCGAGATCATGGACGCAGAAACATCTTCGCGCCGCGCGACCACAGAGAAGTTCTGGGCATCAAACACGCTGACAAAAAACCGTAATGCGCGGATATCAATGTTATTGGTTCGGTTCATTTGTGCAACTTCTGCAAAGGTGATTACCATATTATGTCGTTTTTCTTTTTAATTCACCACTATATCATGCGCGCCTGACTTATTAGGAGCCTTGTTATATGCAGTTATTGTTAATCCTACTCGTGATTGTCGGCGGGATGGGTTTATCCGTGGAGGCGGGTATTCTCGGCCCGCTCGGGGAGCAGGTCGGCCATCTGTGGGCCACTTTCAGTATTTTTGGCGTCGGTGCGGCGCTGACGTTTTTGTTGATGCTGTTTTTTAGCCCGCGCAACAGTCCGTCGTTCTTTGAGCAGCCTTCGTGGCAGTTGCTGGGTGGTATTCTGGGGACCGGTTATGTGGTGATCCTGACTATGACCACGCCGGTGATTGGGATCGCGATGACCATGATTGGCATCTTAGCCGGTCAGGTATCAAAAAGCCTGATCATTGACCATTTCGGTCTGCTGGGGACGCCGCATCGTAAAATTGACCGCAAGCGTTTGATTGCTCTTCTGTTTATCGTGGCGGCACTGCTGCTGATTGCCAAAAGCTAAGGAGACACTATGACCCTGTTAATGATTGTGATGGCGGTGCTGGGCGGCGCGTTACTGAGTATTCAGGCTGCGATTAATGGCCAGCTTGGTAACAAAGTCGGTGTGTTTCGCTGCGCGTTTCTCACTTTTTCTATCGGTGCTTTAGTCACAGCGCTGCTGATCTTCTACTTTGAGCCGAAACACAGTGTGACCTTGCTGGATGTACCGAAATGGCAACTGCTCGGAGCGATGTGCGGCGTGCCGTATATTGTGATTATGGTGCTGGCGGTGCAGCGCATCGGCGTGGCGGTTGCCACGGTTGCGGTGATTTTTGGTCAGCTGCTGATGAGCCTGCTGATTGATAATTTTGGCTGGATGAACAATAGTGAAATGGCGTTTTCACCTTATCGCCTGGCGGCGGTGGTGTGCCTTGGCATCGCGCTCTATTTTATTTACTCCAGCAGCCGGGATCAGAGTGCGACTACGGAGTAATCCGCCGCGATTCGCTTAGCGTGAATGACCAGTGTTGATTTGGCTAGAGTTGATGTGACCGGAGCGGCTAACGCAAGCCCCCGCAGTGATGCGGGGGCTTTTGTATTGGTGGCAGTGTAACCTAAGTATTAGTGCTTGCGGCTGAGGCCTTGTCTGAGCTGAGTGGGTGAATAACCAAAGTGATCTTTAAAGCAGTTACTGAAGTGGCTGCTGCTGACGAAACCGCAGCCGAGACCCACCTGAATAATCGATTCGCGGCTCTCTTCCAGCTGCTTATGGGCAAACGCAAGGCGCAATTTGAGGTAGTAACGCGATGGCGAAGTATCGAGGTGGGTCTGGAACAAACGTTCCAGCTGACGGCGCGACATCGCCAGACAGCGTGCCAGTTCTTCCGGGGTCAGCGGCTCTTCAATATTTGATTCCATCAGTGAGATGGCTTCCTGTAAAGCCGCTGGACGAGATTGTACTGGTGCGGCCGGCTCAGGTGCGGAGCCATGCAGGATCGCCTGACGACCTTCCGAAGCCTGATCGCAGCTGAGGATTTCGCGAATTGCCCGCACTAACTGACGGTCAAATTGACCTTCAATCATATTCAGCATCATTTCCATCGCGCTGTTAGGACCGGAGCAGCTCGCGCTGTGCTCGCTTACCTCGTAGGTGTGAGTGGCCAATTTCAGGTTTGGAAAGGTGGTACGAATGTAGTGGTGACTGTTGGGATGCACCGCTGAAACCACATCTTCATCGATGGCCTGCGCATGGGCGAGGGCAATGGTGCCGTTCCAGATACTGCCGAGATTGATCTGCTGGTTGTACGCCGCTTTGAGGCAGTAAGTCAGTTCATCGGCTGAGGCCGTATCACAGCGATAGCCGCCGCAAACGAACAGCCAGTCCATCGATCCGCGATTGTGCAGGTTCAGTGATTCCACCGTTGCATCGGTTGCGATGTCGATGCCGATGTCACTCAGCACCTTGCGCGAATCTATACCAAAGGTATGAATCTGGTACAGCGGACGTTCGTGCACCAGGTTCGCCGTAATCAAGGCATCCATCGCAGCGGTAAACGCCATCAGAGAAAAGTGGGGCTGCAGAATAAAGCCGATATTTACCGGAACGGACTGGGATGGATTCGAAGTAGTTACGATCTCGGACATGAGGATTTAAGTTCACTGCTGGTTAAAAAGGCGCTGAATTTTTATCTTACTCACCACACCGGCCTGCCTGCTGTGGCGGTTAAACGTTAAATCATTGATAGCTCTAACAGCGTTTTAACAGGTTATTGGTGCGATGTATATGATGAGTTCTCAGCGGCGCGAATTTAACCTCAATTCTTGTGCATAAAACCCTGAAATTGAGGCGGCAAATAACGATTAATAAATCGAATCTTAACCACAAAAACCTTTTGCTTTCAAAGGCGCATTTTTTATTGCGCTGAGTTTCTTATGACCCTATTATCGCCTCGCTTCTTGATGATAGCCAATCCGAGTACATCACAGTCTGTTTTGTGGCAAGGCGATAGAGCAACTATCCAAGAGTGACTTTGACAGCGCATTTACGCGCTTTTATTGACGCTCCACTTTTCATCATCACGCTAACACCAGGTGAAAAGTGTCATAACCACATTGGAGGTTTGCCATGGCTAGTTCTCGTTCTGTTCTTAATTTTCAATCTTTCACTTCTCAGGCTCTGTCTGCTGATGACGTTCAACTGATCGAAACGTCTGTTGAGCAGTTTGGTGCGCCATTACTGATGCTGGATTGCGATATTATCCGTCAGCAATACCGTGCCCTGAGTAATGCGCTGCCAAACGTGACTCTTCACTTTGCACTGAAACCACTGCCGCACCCAGCGGTGGTCAGAACACTGCTGCAAGAAGGCGCGAGTTTTGACCTGGCAACCAGTGGCGAAGTTGAGTTGGTGGCGCAGGAAGGCGTACCGGCAGAACGCACGATTCACACGCACCCGATCAAACGCGATGCCGACATCCGTGACGCACTGGCGTACGGCTGTAACGTGTTCGTAGTGGATAACCTCAATGAGCTGGCAAAATTCAAAGCTTACAATGATCAGGTTGAACTGCTGGTGCGTCTGAGTTTCCGTAACTCTGAAGCCTTTGCTGACCTGTCGAAGAAATTCGGTTGTACTCCTGAGCAGGCGCTGACCATCATCGAAACGGCGAAAGAGTGGAATATCCACATTAAAGGTTTGTCATTCCATGTAGGTTCTCAAACCATGAACCCGCAAAAATATGTGGAAGCGATCAATACTTGCCGAGTGGTGATGGAACAGGCAGTTGAACGTGGCCTGCCAGCACTGAGTACGCTGGATATCGGCGGTGGTTTTCCGGTGAACTACACCAAACAAGTCATGCCGATTGATCAGTTCTGTGTGCCGATCAACGAAGCGCTGAGCCTGCTGCCAGAAACCGTACAAGTGATCGCAGAACCGGGTCGTTTTATTGTCGCGCAGTCGATGATGAGCGTGGCTTCAGTGATGGGTCAGGCAGAGCGCGATGGTCAGACCTGGTACTACCTGGATGACGGTGTTTATGGTTCGTTCAGCGGACTGATCTTTGATGATGCCCAGTACCCGCTGGTGACTCTGAAACAAGGTGACGAGTGTGCACCAAGTGTGCTCGCCGGCCCGACTTGCGACAGTATTGATGTGATTGCAGAAAACATCATGCTGCCTAAACTGGACAACGGTGATTTGATCATCGGTCGTATGATGGGTGCCTACACCAGTGCAACCGCAACCGACTTTAACTTTTTTAAACGCGCGCAAACCGTGGTGTTTAACGAGCAAGTGGCCAACTGCGAACGCATGATCGGCTAATCAGCCGTTAATCTGAATGATACGTTAAGCTCTCACTCCGGTGGGAGCTTTTTGTTTTGGGCCGATTCACATATCCCTGGCGTTCTTGCCTGGCAACGCGATCCACATTGGGACGGATTTCGAGTAAGCTAATACGTCATCAGTTAACCGAACACGTCTTAAGTTAACCAAATAAACAACAACCACGGATACTTGCGTGAAATTACTTATCATCGAAGATTCAGAAACGCTGCGCCGCAGTCTGGTCGTGGGTCTCAATCATCTTGGCTTTACCATTGATGAAACCGGAGACGGTCAGGAAGCACTTAGCCTGGCGACTCATCACGATTATGACCTGATAATTCTTGACCTGATGTTGCCAAACGTTAGTGGCCTGGATATTTTGCGCGCCCTGCGGAAACAAAAAAAGCAAACCCGGGTACTGATTCTGTCGGCTAAGACCAAAACAGAAGAGCGGGTTGAGGGCCTGATGCTCGGTGCGGATGATTACCTGACCAAACCGTTCTCGTTTGAAGAGTTACATGCCCGTATCCTGACTCTGATGCGGCGTGGTTCGTTGGATCAAGTCGATCATAATTTGGTGGTGGATGATTTTCGTCTCAACCAGCAAGATAAAACTTTCTATTACGCGGAGCAGTGTATTGAACTGACTCCGAACGAGTACAAAATTCTGCATTGTCTGTTCAGTGCGCCCAACCGGGTCGTCAGCGTTGAGCAGATCAGTGAAGCGGTGGTGGGTAATTTCGATTATTTATCGAAGAACACCATTGAAGCGCACATTTCATCGATTCGTAAAAAAGTGCGTGGTGCACAGGGTTCACTGCCGCTTAAAAACAAACGCGGCTTTGGTTATGTGATGGAAAAAGTTAGTTGAGGTTGAAGATGTCAGTAAAATCAGTGTATCAGCAGTTGGCCTCGGGTCAGAGTGCGCGCTTGACCTCGATAGAACGTAAACTGATCAATTCTGTCTCTCTGGTGTTTGGTTTCTTTCTGTTCGCCGTATTTTTGTCGGTTGATATCGGTCTTGATGACTGGGTCGAAGATCAGTTTAATCAGGCGATGTTGAATAAGGCCAATTACCTTAAATCGGAAATCAGCTTTAATCACGATAAAGTGGAGTTTACCGCTGACCTGCGTTTTTTACCTGAATACAGTTCCGAACAAGATCCGCATTATTTCCAAATCTGGCATGATGGAAAAACGATTGGCCGCTCGCCGAACTTGTCATCGTATCCGAATGTGGATCTGATTGCGCCGGATATTGCCATTGGTGAACAGCGCATTATTGATGTGGTGATGCCAAACGGAGAACTGGGTAAAGCGACGTTGTCGAATTTTGTTCCGCAAAGTGATGACGGCAGTATTGAACCGGTATCAATGACGATTTATGAGTCAGCCGGCGGCCTGGATAGTCTGCTGTGGCTGGTGGACGGACTACTCATCAGCAGTTTCCTGATAGCGATTGTGGTGATGAGGTTTGTCACCCAAACCATTATCCGCCGTGGCCTGGCGCCGCTGGATAAACTCAATGAGGACTTAAAAGCGCTCAGTCTGACTGACCAGCATTCCGTGTCTGAACTTGATCTGCCCGACAAGCGAGTGGAAGAAATTGAGCCGATTCGTAAAGAGCTGAACCGATTTATCCGCAGTAACCAGCAGCTGATTAAAAATGAGCAGCGTATCACCGGCGATATTGCCCACGAACTGAAAACCCCGCTGGCAGAGATGATTACACTGAGTGAAGTGTATCTTCGCTATCCGGATGATGAGCGGATCAGCAAAACCTATCCGGATGATATTCTGGCCATCGCCAAGCGGATGAAATCGATTGTCGAGAAACTGTTGTTACTGCAACGCACCGCGTCACCGTCGCTGAATCTGCGTAAAGAGGCACTGTCGATTCGCTCAGTGTTGGCTCAGGTAAAGCATGATATTGAATTTAAGTACCCGGATGTGGCGCAGCGGTTGGAGCAGAAGTGCGAGACCGATGAATGGTTTTTGACGGATCGTTTCAGCCTGGAAACCATCTTAATCAATCTGCTTGATAACGCCCTTTATTACAGCCCCGCGCAAACCAAAGTAGAAGCATGTTGGCATGAACAGGATGGTGACTACGAACTCAGTATCTCCAATCATCTCAATCATACGATTTCTCAGGAGCAGTTGGATAAAATGGTGCAACCACTGTTTCAGATTGACGACTCGCGCACTAATAATGAACGTTTTGGCTTAGGGCTCTCCATCATTAATAATATTTGTCAGCAGCACGGGTATGGGCTGGACTTTTCTTTGCCGGAATCACTTAAATTCACGGTCAGTATTCGGATCCCGAAAATCGGAGCCCAGGTTGAAGACGAGTATGTAGAGGAAGAGGCAGTGGTTTAACTAGGCTGCAAACATTAACCTGTCAGGGCTGCAAACTTAACCAGTCATAAATGCAAAAGCACGCGTGTGCTAGGTAGCATGACCGGTTTGGCTACCCTTGACGATCTCATTGTATAGACGGGCATACATGCTGGCGACGTGACGCGTGATTGCGGTTTCCGGTAGTCCAGCATAGGCCGAAGTTGCCAGCATCAGTGCTGCTGTTCCTTTTGTTTGCCACGCAATTTCCGGATAGTTTCATTAATATCAATAGTTTTCATCTATCAAATTGATTGCCAGAAATAATATGAATATTGGCTGGTTAGCGTCTAGACTGATTGTCGTAGTCTTTAAATATTTCGATATTTCTGGCAGTTACCTTACAAAGCACCATCGCGTAGAACTGACGGAAGTAAGTTAAATCACTAGAACGACAAAGGGACAATGTATGGCAAATCATGACAGTCACTCCGCAGGTCAATGCCCGGTAATGCACGGTGCGATGACTTCTGCGGGGAAATCCAATATGGATTGGTGGCCGAACGCACTCAACCTGGATATTCTGCATCAGCACGATACCAAAACCAATCCGCTTGGAGCCGACTTCAACTACCGTGATGAGCTAAAAAAACTCGACGTTGAAGGGCTGAAGAAAGACCTAAAAGCATTAATGACCGACAGTCAGGAATGGTGGCCGGCCGACTGGGGACACTATGGCGGTTTGATGATTCGGATGGCCTGGCACGCAGCGGGCAGCTATCGTACTGCTGATGGCCGCGGCGGCGGCGCGACTGGTAACCAGCGTTTTGCTCCGCTTAACTCATGGCCGGATAATGGTAACCTTGATAAAGCTCGTCGCCTGCTGTGGCCACTGAAGAAAAAATACGGTAACAAAATCAGCTGGGCCGACTTGATTCTGCTGGCCGGTAACATGGCTTATGAGTCAATGGGCTTTAAAACCTTTGGTTTTGGCTTTGGCCGCGAAGATATCTGGCACCCGGAAAAAGATACTTACTGGGGATCGGAGAAAGAGTGGCTGGCACCGAGTGGTAGCGAAGGTTCGCGATACTCAGGTGAACGTGATCTGGAAAACCCGCTGGCAGCAGTAATGATGGGGCTGATTTATGTCAATCCGGAAGGGGTGGACGGTAACCCGGATCCGCTCAAAACGGCCCAGGATATGCGCGTCACGTTTGCCCGCATGGCGATGAATGATGAAGAGACGGTTGCACTGACCGCTGGTGGACATACCGTGGGTAAAACGCACGGTAATGGTAATCCTGCTGAACTGGGACCGGATCCGGAAGGTGCAGATGTCGAAGAACAGGGCCTTGGCTGGATTAACCATAAATCACGCGGTATTGGCCGCAACGCGGTGACCAGCGGCCTGGAAGGGGCATGGACTACACATCCTACGCAATGGGACAACGGTTACTTCAAAATGCTGCTTGAACATGAGTGGCAGTTAACTAAGAGTCCGGCAGGCGCCTGGCAATGGGAGCCAGTTGATATTGCTGACCAGGATAAACCGGTCGATGTGGAAGATGCATCGGTGCGCTGCAATCCGATGATGACGGATGCTGACATGGCGCTGAAAGAAGATCCGGAATACCGCAAGATCTCCGAGCGTTTCTACAAAGATCAGGATTACTTCAATGAAGTATTTGCTCGTGCCTGGTTCAAACTGACTCACCGTGACCTGGGACCTAAATCTCGTTATGTTGGTCCGGATGTACCGGCGGAAGATCTAATTTGGCAGGACCCGATTCCTGCTGGGCGCAGTGATTACGATGTGGATGCTGTTAAAGCCAAAATCGCAGCAAGCGGTTTGGATGTGAGTGACATGGTGGCAACAGCCTGGGACAGTGCCCGTACTTTCCGTGGCTCCGATAACCGCGGTGGCGCGAATGGTGCACGTATTCGCCTCGCACCGCAGAAAGATTGGGCAGGTAATGAGCCTGAGCGTCTGGCAAAAGTGCTCTCGGTGCTAGAAGGTATTGCAGCTGACGCAGGCATCAGTGTGGCTGATGCGATTGTTCTGGCGGGTAACGTCGGCATCGAGCAGGCCATAAAAGCGGCTGGCTTTGATGTTAAAGTCCCGTTTAGTCCTGGCCGTGGTGACGCAAGTGCAGACATGACCGATGTCGAGTCTTTTGACGTACTGGAACCGTTGGCGGATGGGTTCCGTAACTGGCAGAAACAGCACTACGTGGTGAAGCCGGAAGAGCTGCTACTGGATCGTGCGCAACTAATGGGACTGACTGCACCGGAGATGACAGTATTGATTGGTGGTATGCGCGTGCTGGGTACCAACCATTCTGGTAGTGAACACGGCGTGTTTACTGACCGGGTTGGCACACTGACCAATGATTTCTTCGTTAATCTGACGGATATGTCATACCGTTGGAAACCGACGGGTCGTAACTCGTATGATATTGTCGAGCGTAAGAGTGGTGCGACGAAATGGACCGCAACCCGCGTCGATCTGGTGTTTGGTTCCAACTCTATCTTGCGTGCTTATGCCGAGGTGTATGCTCAGGATGATAACCAGGCGAAATTCATCAATGACTTTGTCGCGGCTTGGACTAAAGTGATGGACGCAGACCGCTTTGATCTGATGTGATTAGCTTTAGCATGACAAAGGGCCAAATCTAATTTGAATTTGGCCAGACAACCGCGAAGACTCCCCAAGGGGAGTCTTCTTATATATGTAAACTCAAGTGACGAATCTGGTTCTGTTTAGTCAAGGGGCAATCTATCACGGATGTCAGAGATTTTAAATCCGTTGGCTAACACCGACAGTGTGTCAACGGGTTAAAGGCACCAATTGTATTTCAGGCTGTATTGTTAGAATTATTGTGATAGAAAGGACAATCTTGGTATTAATTGTTAATCGTTATCATACGATTAGAATGGTAATGTCTATTCGGACGTACAAACGGCTGGCTTTATCAATTAAAACAGACGAATAGAACAGAAAAGGCGGGTAAGTGAAGCAAAGCGGACATTGGGCAGTGCTGCTGGCAGCATTGTTATGGGGAACGACAGGGACGGTAGCCAGTTTTGCACCGCAGGTCAGTGCGTTAGCAATTGGTGCGTTTGCCATGGGAGTTGGCGGCTTGTTGCAAGCTCTGCTGGCACGCAGACAGTTGTGTCGTTGCTGGCATCAACTGCTGGAGGATAAAAAGCGGCTGCTGTCCGGTGGCATTGCCGTGGCAATTTACCCACTGGCGTTTTATTCCTCGATGCGAATGGCGGGTGTCGCCATCGGAACGGTTATTACTATTGCTTCTGCTCCTTTCATTTCCGCTCTGTTTGAACGTTTCCTTAGCCAAGCGCAGACCCTCAATCGTCGCTGGTTGTTCAGCCTGTTTTTGGGCGTACTTGGGATGGTTTTGCTGTGTCTGTCAAAACCCGCCACTGACAGCAGCGTTGCTTCTGACATGGATAAATACATCGGGATTGGGCTGGGTATTATCGCTGGCGCATCTTATGCGTATTATTCCTGGGTCGCCAAGAACATGATTGATAAAGGGATTCGCTCCGATGCCGCGATGGGTAGTCTGTTCTGTGTGGCGGCGTTGATTTTATTACCGTCATTATGGTTTACCGGTGAGCAGCTATTTACCCGTACCACTCATATTCTGGTTATCAGCTATATGGCTTTTATTCCGATGTTTGTTGGTTATCTGGCCTTTGGTTACGGTTTACGTTCTGTATCGGCCAGTAGCGCGACGTTGCTGACTTTGTTTGAGCCTGTGGTCGCCGCAGTGCTTGCCGTGCTGGTGGTGGGTGAAATAATCCCGTTTATCGGATGGGTTGGGATTGGTTTAATTTGTCTGTGTCTGATAACACAATCCAGTGAACCCAGGGACAGGCCACTTGACCCCGCATATGACTCTCGTATTTAAGCAAGAATAGAAAACGAGTATCTCAGTCATACTTACGGTGTCAACAGTAAAGACGGTACAGAAACTCTGGCTGTCATCAAAAAGAAAGGCTTCCATGCGCGGAAGCCTTTCTTTTTTCGGATATTGCTATTAACTCAAATAAATTACAGCACCTTACAAGCAAAACCTTTTAGATAAAAACCTTCCGGATAAGCGGTATCGGTCGGGTGATCAGCCGCTTGCTCGAAGCGTTCAACAAACTTTACGTCACGACCGGCATCCAGCGCCGCATCGGCGATGATTTTTTGGAACAGCACTTGATCCATTAAGCCTGAGCAAGAGTAGGTCAGCAGCGTGCCGCCTGGTTTGAGGATTTGCATCGCCAGCATATTGATGTCTTTGTAGCCGCGGCACGCACCATTAAGCTGAGCTTTTGATTCAGCAAATTTCGGTGGGTCCATGATCACGACGTCAAACTGGGTACCCTGATCACGGTATTCACGCAGTAGTTTAAATACATCGGCGTTGAGGAACACGGCGCGCTTTTTACTGATATCGAACTCATTCAGCTCGGCATTGAATTTAGCGGTATCCAGCGCAGGCTGAGATACATCGGCGTTGATAACGCGCTTCGCTCCGCCTTTGAGGGCATACAAGCCAAAACCGCCCGTGTATGAGAAGCAGTTCAGCACTTCTTTATTCTTCACGTATTTGATTGACTGCTGACGGCTGTCACGCTGGTCCAGGTAGAAACCGGTTTTATGACCACCAACGATGTCGACACTGATCTTAACCCCGTTCTCTTCAATCACCACAGATTTAGGCGGTTCTTCGCCATGCAGCACGCCGACGCGCTCCTGCAACCCTTCTTTTTTACGCACAGCTACGTCTGATCGCTCATAGATATTACATTGCGGGAAGCACTCAACCAGTGCTGCAACCAAGGCTTCTTTCTGATGTTCAGCGCCCGCACTCAACAGTTGGCATACCAGGTAATCCTGGTATTTATCGATGGTGATGCCTGGCAGACCATCCGATTCAGCGGCAATCAGGCGGTAACCGGTCAGACCGTCGCGCTCAATGATGTCTTCACGCAGCAGTTTTGCCTGCTGAATACGTTTGACGAAAAATGCACGATCGATGGCTTCTTTTTCAAAACTCCAGACACGGGCACGGATTTGAGAATGCGGAGAGTATGCAGCTTTGGCAAGCCATTGGCCTTCGTGGGTATAGACATCAACGGTTTCACCCAGGCCAGGTTCGCCTTCGATTTTGCTGATACCACGAGAAAACACCCAAGGGTGTTTGCGGCGTAAAGATTTCTCACGACCTTTGACCAGATAGATTGCAGGAGTCATTGCGTTACTCAAATGATTATTAGAAAAGGGCGGGTATTTTCATGGAACTGCTGCAGAAAAGCAAACACAGATGAAAAATAGTCTTTGAGATTAAGCACGGTGGAGCAGGATAAAATTGTCTATCCTTGAATAGGTTGAATAATTAGCTCGCAGATTAACTTCTGTGTGCATGGCGTAGCAGTATGATAATGAAGATATTAAAACGGCTCTTTACCAGGGATGGTGGCAAGCAGCCGGATTTTGAATCAGAACGGGATGAGATCAACATGTCGATCAAATGCGATAAGTTTATTGTGTCGGGCGTCGTCCAAGGAGTGGGGTTTCGCTACCACACCGCGCACCAGGGATTGGTATTGGGTTTAACCGGTTATGCGAAAAATCTGTTTAGTGGTGACGTGGAAGTGATTGCATGTGGTGACCACGATAAGGTTGAAGAGTTATATCAATGGCTGCAGGAAGGGCCAAGAACCGCCAGTGTCGAGCGGGTAGAGCGTACCGAGTGTGTCACCGATAAAAACTATCGGGGGTTTGAAATCCTGTAAATTGGCTTACAGGATTTCACGATTTGGCAAATGGCGCTTATAAGCATTTGGCAGGCTTTGGCAAGCCGGCGAGTTTGGTTGCTTGCTTGGCCGGGCCTTTAGGGAACAGCTTAAACAGATATTTGCTGTTACCTTTTTCCGGGCCGTGCTCTTTTTCCATCGCTTTCACCAGCATACGAATCGCTGGCGAAGTGTTAAATTCTTCGTAGAAGCGACGCACGAAATGCACGACCTCAAGATGAGCATCGGTCAGCGTAATGCCTTCTTCCTTGGCCAGAATGTCAATCATCCCTTCTTCCCACACCGTGTAATCAAGCAGGTAGCCCTGGGAGTCGGTGTCGATAGTTTTGCCGTTGTATTCAAACATATTATTATCCAGTGAACGATTTGCGCTAAGGGTAGCGAAGGGAATGACTTTGCTCAAGCTCTAATATCGGCTTGTTATCATGCAGTATCATGAGCCTTGCCAAACGCTCATCAGCGGTTCAATTTTTTCGGTGGTTCAGCCATAAGTAAAACAAAAAGCCCGAAAGCAGAGCTCCCGGGCTTGATAGACTTTTTAGTTACCGATATTTATCTTCCGCAACTTGGGCCTGCGTCGAATTCCAATTCGGCAACTCACTTAGCCAGCAAAGGCTTAGTCGTCGTTCATGATGCCAAGAATACTTAGCAGGCTGATGAACAGGTTGTAGATCGACACGTACAGTGACACCGTCGCTGAGATGTAGTTTGTCTCACCACCACGTACGATTTGCTGAGTAGTCAGCAGGATTACGCCGGTTGAGAACAGCACGAACATGCCGCTCATTGCCAGATGAAGCATCGGCATTTGCAGGAAGATGTTTGCAACCATACCGATCAGCAGAACAACAAAACCAGCCATCAGTACGCCACCCAGGAATGACAGGTCACGCTTCGTGGTCAGTGCATAAGCAGACGCACCCATGAAGGCCAGTGCTGTACCACCCAGAGCGGTTAGAACCACATCGCCCATACCTGCACCGATGTACATGTTCAGGATTGGACCTATGGTGTAACCAAGGAAACCGGTGAACAGGAATGTGAAAACGAGACCCATGCCGTTGTTACGGTTTTTCTCAGTTAGATAAAGCAGGCCATAGAAACCGACCAGCATGATGATGATTCCTGGGCGAGGAAGGTTCATCGTCATTGAGATACCAGCCACAACCGCAGACCATAGCAGTGTCATTGAAAGCAGTGCGTAAGTGTTTCTCAGCACCTTGTTAGTTTGTAATGCACTGTCATAAGACGAGGTGCGTGAATACATAGGACTGTTCATAATCTTCCTCATAGAAAGGTTGTGATGTTTATATGGCCATTTATGCGGGCAAAAGTTCCATTTTTCAAGTCTCTGCCGCATCCACGTACCGTAAATTTTAACCAAAAACGGCGAATTGTTGTGGGTTCAAATTGTAACACACTATTACCACCTTGGTTGGCTTCGTATCACTAATTGTATGATTGATAATATTATTTTTAAAAATGATTGTTAGTCATCACGCTAATGTCGCTTTGTATTCTCAGCTGTAATGAAATGAGGGGTCTGATAGCACGATATGCCAAGTGAATGTGGAGCTAAAATTGATATAGCCGCAAAAAAATAAAGAGGCGATTGTTCGCCTCTTTAAGGGGTATTTGCATCAGTCTGCGACTTGCATACGTGCTTGATTACAAGCCAGTCATGTCAGCAACTTAGTGATGCAGAATCTGCGCAAGGAATGCCTGTGTCCGGTCAGATTGTGGATTTTCGAAGAAATCTTTTGGATTGTTCTCTTCGATAATTTCGCCGGCATCCATGAATATCACCCGATCAGCCACTTCTTTGGCAAAACCCATTTCGTGGGTCACACACAACATGGTCATGCCTTCTTCAGCCAGCTCCACCATAACATCGAGTACTTCACGCACCATTTCTGGGTCGAGTGCTGATGTTGGCTCATCGAACAGCATCACTTGCGGGTTCATGCACAAAGAGCGTGCAATGGCGACGCGTTGCTGTTGACCACCGGAAAGCTGGCCCGGATATTTATCCGCCTGATCAGGGATTTTTACCCGTTTCAGGAATTTCATCGCAATCGCTTCGGCCTCATCTTTTGGCATCTTTTTCACCCAGATAGGCGCCAGGGTACAGTTTTCCAGTACCGTCAGATGCGGGAAGAGGTTGAAGTGCTGGAAGCACATACCGACTTCACGGCGCACTGCTTCGATGTTTTTCAAATCTTCAGTCAGCTCGTTACCGGAGACAACGATCTGTCCTTTCTGGTGTTCTTCGAGGCGGTTGATACAGCGAATCATGGTCGATTTCCCTGACCCGGATGGACCACAAATAACGATGCGTTCGCCTTTCTTTACTTCCAGGTTGATGTTTTTCAGTACGTGAAATTCGCCGTACCACTTGTTCATGTCTTTAATAGAGATCATGGTTTCATTTGAGTTTTGTGGCGTCATAATACGTTCCTTGAATCATTTCTTATCGTTTGTGGCCGGTGTGGAGTTTGCCTTCGAGCCAAATTGAGTATCTCGACATGCCGAAACAGAACACCCAGAACACTAACGCGACAAATACATAACTTTCTGTGGCAAAACCTAACCAGTCCGGATCGGTATTGGCGGCCTGGCCGATGCCCAACACATCGAACATACCGATGATCAGCACCAGACTGGTGTCTTTGAACAGACCAATGAAAGTATTCACAATCGACGGAATGGTGATTTTTAATGCCTGCGGCATAATAATCAGGCCGATTTTCTTCCAGTAGCTCAGACCCAGAGCATCAGCAGCTTCGTACTGACCTTTTGGTATCGCCTGCAAACCACCGCGGATAACCTCGGCCATGTAGGCGGAGCTGAACATCACCACACCAATCAGGGCACGCAGCAATTTATCTGTTTCTGAGCCTTCAGACAGGAACAGCGGCAACATGACCGAAGCCATGAACAGTACCGTGATAAGCGGCACACCACGCCAGGCTTCGATGTAAACCGTGCTCAGGCTGCGAATAACCGGCATGTCTGAACGACGGCCGAGTGCCAGCACGATACCAATGGGTAGAGAGGCAATAATACCGACCAGAGCGATGATGAGCGTGACCAGCAGACCACCCCAGTTGTGGGTATCTACCACCTCTAGTCCCATGACTCCACCGTACAATAATGTGGCCATGATGAACGGGTAGACGAAGATAAAGAACAGCCATAACCAGCCACGTTTTGGCGTTTTTTCATACGCAAGTAATGCGACGAAGATAGCTAGCGTGGCGAAGAACAGGCGAGGGCGCCATAATTCTTCCGTCGGGTAGAAGCCGTACATAAACTGATCCCAGCGCACGCTGATGAAAACCCAGCACGCGCCATCCCGGCTACAAGCATCACGTGTCGTACCGACCCAGTCAGCCTTGATGATTGCCCAATCCAGTACGGACCAGACTCCTGAGATGGCAAAGTAAGCCAGAATCAGAGTAACCACCGAATTAACCGGACCATTGAACAGATTTTTCTTCAGCCAGCCAACCAGACCTGTGGTGTTTGCTGGTGGCGGTAAGCTAGGTTGAAACTGATGTGTTGTCATCTTATCTCTCCACCAAAGCAACTTTACGGTTATACAGGTTCATCAATGCTGATGTGATAAGGCTAAGTGCCAGATACACACCCATGGTCATGGCGATGATCTCAATGGCCTGACCCGTCTGGTTCAGCGTGGTGCCGGCGAACACAGACACCAAATCCGGATAACCAATCGCCATCGCCAGTGATGAGTTTTTGGTCAGGTTCAGATATTGGCTGGTTAGTGGCGGTATGATGATGCGCAGTGCCTGTGGAATGACGACCAGTTTCAAGGTTTTAGCGCGTGGTAAGCCCAGCGACATGGCCGCTTCGGTCTGACCATGGCTAACCGCATTGATACCGGAACGGACAATTTCTGCGATAAAGGCAGCGGTATAAACGCTTAATGCAACCAATAAAGCAGCCAGTTCAGGAATGATGCTGATACCACCACGGAAGTTAAAACCCTTTAACTCTGGATATTGCGCAGAAATTGGCATACCCATAATAAAGTAGACAATCACTGGCAGACCGATGCACAGCAGCAGTGCGATGCGCCCCATCGGCGTTTGCTGACCGGTGAGCTTTTGTTTGTTTTTAGCCCAAACCCCGATAGCGAATGTGGCAATAATGCCCAAAACAAACGCAATCACTACCACATTGGATCCGGATTCAAAAACCGGTGCCGGGAAGTACAGCCCCCGAACGTTCAGAAAGATCGCTTCGCCCAGGCTCATACTCTGACGCGGTGACGGCAGAGCCTGTAACACAGCGAAATACCAGAAGAAGATCTGAAGCAGAAGGGGGATATTACGAAACGTTTCAATGTATACCGCTGCCAGCCGGCTGACCAGCCAGTTGGATGACAAACGGGCGATACCCAGAATGAATCCGATGACGGTAGCGAAAATAATACCTAGAATCGACACCAGCGCCGTGTTGAGCAGGCCTACAACAAATGTACGTCCGTAGGAGTAGGTTTCGTCATAGTCGATCAGACTAAGGCCGATCCCGAACCCTGCCGGTTGGTCAAGGAAACCAAAACCGGTCGCTATACCGCGTGATTCCAAGTTATTCAGCGTATTACTGACAATGGTGTAGAAAAAAAGAACCAGCACGGACACAGCAATAATCTGAAAAACGACCGAGCGGAAAGTGGGATTGTAGAGTAAGCTTGTGCTCTTAGCCGCAGCAGGGGCCGCTGACTTTGGCACAGAAGTATTGGTAGGTTTCATACAGCGATAACCTCATATCCATTTTTGACTGAGGGCGGCGTGTTAAGCCGCCCAAAGGTTGTCAATGTCTATTTACGGACACTCTGCATTAACGGATAGGTGGCGCGTACATAAAGCCGCCAGCATTCCACAGTGCGTTGACACCACGGGAGATCTGCAGAGGCGAACCTTTACCTACCGTGCGCTCAAAGCTTTCACCGTAGTTACCGACTTGTTTCACGATCTGGTAGCCCCAGTCGTCACGAATACCCAGGCCTGAACCTTTCGGACCATCTACACCCAGAATACGTTTGACTTCAGGGTTATCTGATTTCAGCATTGCATCAGCGTTTTGCGAAGTGATGCCGTATTCTTCTGCGTTAACCATAGCAAACAGTGTCCACTTGGCTACGTTGAACCATTTGTCATCATCCTGACGCACGACTGGCCCCAGAGGTTCTTTAGAAATGATTTCTGGCAGTACCATGGCTGAATCTGGAGATTGCAGGTTCAGACGCAGTGCGTACAGACCAGATTGGTCGGTAGTCAGCACGTCACAGCGACCAGCATCGAAACCTTTCGAAGTTTGCGCTGCAGTATCAAATACTACTGGCTTATAGCTCATACCCTGGTTACGGAAGTAGTCAGCAAGGTTGAGTTCAGTTGTTGTACCTGATTGAACACAGACAGATGCACCGTCGAGTTCCTTGGCGCTGCTGATACCGAGGTCTTTTTTGACCATGAAGCCCTGACCATCGTAGTAGTTAACGCCAACGAAGTTCAGGCCCAGGGCGCTGTCGCGATGCAGAGTCCAGGTCGTATTGCGGGACAGCACGTCGATTTCGCCTGACTGCAGAGCAGTGAAGCGTTCTTTTGCGGTCAGAGGTACGTATTTAACTTTAGTTTTGTCACCTAGCACAGCAGCGGCCAAAGCCTGACAATATTCAACATCGATCCCTTCCCATTCACCTTTGGAATTAGGGTTTGAGAAGCCCGGTAGACCAGTACTTACACCACAAGTCAGGACGCCTTGCTCTAAGACCTTATCCAGGGTGCTTTCAGCAGCTGATGCGGTGTTCGCCATCATGGCAGTAGATGCCGCTACGACGGAAGCGAGAAGTGTTAGTTTATTTGCCATTTGTATCCTTCCTGTATGATCCATATTTGACCAAGTGAGCCCGCAAGTAGGGTTCACAAAATGTAATGTTTTTTATTAGATTTCGGTTGTATTCTGGCGGCGATCGCCTGTTTAAAAATCAACCGTTTATAAGCGTAGGTAAGGAATTGAATTTTCTCAAATGTATAATTTAGAAAAGAATTTGGTTTGAGAGTGTTTACCTGAGCTGTAGTTAGAATGGCTAAATGTTGCACGGTTGTAAATAGTGCAACTGAGCACACCGATAGTGCATCAGGATGGTTATACGTTATTGACTGTTAACTTAATATTAACACGCATTCTTAGTGGGTTAATTTGGAGTTAATCTCTGGTTTTGTGAGAAAATTTGGTGATAAATTTTTTCATCTCCCGATGGTAGTGATTTTTTTGCACCGTTTTTGGTAGCATAAAACGAATAGTTATTTAGATTGTGGTCAAAATAAAATGCGATATTTTCCTCTTTTTCTGGACTTAGCAAATAAACCGGTACTTGTGGTGGGCGGAGGGGAAGTTGCGTGCCGCAAGATTGATGCCCTGGTACGTGCCGGAGCCAAAGTGACCATTGTATCCCCGCAAATTGCCCCGACTCTGCAGTCCTTAGTCGATGAGGGCAAATGCCAATGGATTCAAAACTTCTATACCTCGACAATACTTACTCAAGAGTACATTCAGGTATGGGCAACGACTGATAATCCCGACCTTAATCATCAAGTGCATAAAGATGCCAAATCGATCGGTGTTTTAGTCAACGTTGTCGACGATCAGCCATATTGCGATTTCATCACGCCATCGATGATTGAGAGAGGACGGATTCAACTGGCCATCTCTAGTGGCGGTGCCTCGCCAGTGCTGATTCGCAACGTGCGTGAGACATTGGAAGCTGTACTGCCGCAAAATCTGAGCCTGCTGGCAGATTTCGGTGCCTCTAAACGCAACTCGATCAAAAGTGCGTTACCGACGGTTGATGAACGGCGCAAATTCTGGGAGCAATTTTTTGCGTTGCCAGAGGTAAAAAATGCCAAGAATCGTGAAGCTCTGGAAAGTGCCTATACCCAACTGATCAGACAGCCAATGCCACAGCAAGGCGAAGTGACCTGGATTGAATGCGGGTCTGATGTAGAACTATTGCCGCTGAAAGCGTTACGTTATATGCAACAGGCTGAGCTGGTGCTGCACACGCCAAGCTGCCGTTTTGAGTTCATCGATTTGTGTCGTCGTGATGCTGAAAGGGAAGCATTTGCCAGTGCGGCGCAACTGGGAGAACGTCTGCAACAAGCGCATCAGGAACAGTTACGGGTCTGTGTACTGATTCCTAAGGGGACGCAGCAATACACCTTACTGCAAGGGCAGCAGCGTGTCCTTGCTGAAGGCAGCGAGAAGAGTTAACAGCAAAGGCTGCAGGCCGAATAAAAAGGCGGGAAACAATCCCGCCTTAATTTTTTTGGTTTGGAGATAGGCTTATGCTTCGCAGGTTTCTTTGTTAAGCGCAAACTTCTCAATCGCTGCTGCAACACCATCTTCATCGTTGCTCAGAGTAATATAGTCGGCGATTTTTTTTGTTTCTTCCATGGCGTTAGCCATCGCGATACCCAGGCCGGCATATTTAAGCATATGGTGATCATTCTCTGCATCACCCATGCAAATTACCTGTTCTGCAGGGATGCCTATATGGTCGGCAATGGCTTTCACGCCCACGCCTTTGTTGCTGGCCGTATTCAAAAACTCCAGAAAGTAGGCTGCGCTCTGCACGACAGTATACTGTTCGCGCATTTGCGGCGGCAGATTAGCAATGGTTTTGTCGAGCAGCTCAGGCTCAGCGACGATCATGGTTTTGATGATCGGGTGATCATCTTCCAGTAGTTCGAAATCCATCTCAGTGATAGTGACGCCATTAATTTCGGCTTCCACTTCGGTGAATTTGCTGTTCTTCGGCGTGATAAGGCCATGTACCTGACTGAATGCATGCGTGTTTACGCCCATTTTTTTAGCCAGGCGAGCAACCGTTTTAGCGTCTTTACCGGTCAGAATTTGCTGATAAATAACCTCACCAGTTGCCACGTTTTCAACAATCGAGCCATTGTAATGCAGGACAAAGTCGTCCTCGGAACGGATGTCCAGCTCTTCAAGTTTGCTGCGGATACCATCAATTGGACGACCTGACGCCAGCACAACACGAATGCCTTGCTCACGAGCCCGAGTAATTACCTGTTTGGTTCGTGGGGAAATTTGCTTCTGGCTGTTTAGAAGGGTGCCATCCATATCGAGCGCAATCAGTTTATACATGTCTTACCTAAATTCTTTACCTGTCCAAACGCCAGATTATACCTAAAATATGACATAATGCGCGTTTTGAGTGAAAATGAACCTCGAAACTCAGTTTGTTTTTTGAACTGTCCATATGGATCGCTGAGCATAAAACACTCCAGTTAATCCCATGATTTTTGTGATCGCAGCAGTGTTTTGAATTGACCTTCATCGACGCATACTTTAAGGTCAGCGACCTGTAATTTTTAGTTAGCAAGTTTAGGCAAAATTACCTTGTATAAAGTGAATGAAATGTTTGAGACGATCCAGGGCGAAGGTGTATTCACCGGCGTTCCTGCAGTATTTGTTCGTCTGCAAGAATGTCCTGTGGGTTGTGCTTGGTGTGATACCAAACAGACTTGGGATGCAACGCCTGCCGAAGAGCGTTCCTTTGATGAAATTTTGGTAAAAACCGAAGACAATCCAACCTGGTGCAGCGCATCAGCTCAGCAGATCATCGAGCGTTATCGTTCACAGGGGTATTCGGCTAAACATATCGTTATCACCGGCGGCGAGCCTTGCATTTACGATCTGGTGCCTTTAACACAGGCGTTTGAGCAGATCGGTTGTCGTTGCCAGATTGAAACCAGCGGTACGTTTGAAGTCAAAGCCAGTGCTAATACCTGGGTGACAGTGTCACCTAAAGTGGCGATGAAAGGTAAACTTCCTGTCGTGGATTCGGCGCTGTTGCGTGCTAATGAAATTAAGCATCCGGTGGCGACTGAAAAAGACATCACCAATCTCGAAGAGCTGCTTGCACGAGCTAACGTTCCATCATCAACCGTGGTTGCGCTGCAGCCGATCAGCCAGAAACCACGAGCAACACAACTGTGTATCGACGCTTGTATTGCGCGGAACTGGCGTTTATCTATTCAGACTCACAAATATCTCAGCATTGCATAAGGTGAATTTCATGAAAAAAGCAGTGGTCGTCTTTAGTGGTGGTCAGGATTCAACGACTTGTCTGGTCCAGGCCCTTAAGGAGTTCGACGAAGTCCATGCGATTACCTTCGACTATGGCCAGCGCCATAAGCTTGAGATTGAAGTGGCTCAGGCGCTGACAAAGAAACTGGGTGTCGCCGCACATAAAGTCATGGATGTGGGGTTGCTTAATGAACTGGCGATCAGCTCACTGACCCGCGATGATATTCCGGTATCCCATGAATTGCAGGAAAATGGTCTGCCAAATTCGTTTGTGCCAGGTCGCAATATTCTGTTTCTCACTTTAGCGGGCATCTACGCTTATCAAATCGGCGCACAATCCGTTATCACCGGCGTGTGTGAGACCGATTTTTCTGGTTACCCTGATTGTCGTAACGATTTCGTCAAAGCGATGAATAACGCATTAGTGCAGGGAATGGATCGTGAGCTCGAGATCCGCACGCCACTGATGTGGCTAAATAAGGCGGAAACCTGGGCGATGGCTGACCAAAATGACGCGCTGGAATTGGTACGCAATGAAACACTGACGTGCTACAACGGCATCATCGGTGACGGCTGCGGTGATTGCCCATCTTGTCACCTGCGTAAAGCGGGGCTGAATGATTACCTAGAAAATCGTGAGGCGGTCATGGCGGCACTGGTCAGTAAACAGGATCAGTAAGCAGAACCAGTAGGTAAACTGCGTCAGCAATTAACAAGACAAATTAAACACAGTAACGGGCTGATATCTTTGTAGACAAAGTATCGGCCCGTTGTTTTTGGTTTGCGTTATGTATCGATCGCAATGTGATGTTGTTTCCAATATGAGAATGTGAAAGCGCTGGCAAAATTAGCATCATTCAGAACGGCATTCGTATGAGTTTTATAGGTTTCTACACTACTATAGATAAAAGTAACAATAAGTGACTGAGTAGGAACCTTGCTGTGAAAGGAACAATAACGCTGCTGTTCACTTGGACGGGAGAGTTGATGAGTTTTTCTCCCAACGAATTTGGCTCATGCGGGCCTTTATCCCAACTCTATCTCACTGCCACTGGTAGTGAAGAACCGTTGGCTATAAAAGATATACAGGCTTTTTTCCCTTCTGTTGAACCTCTGCAAGTGACATCAGTGATTGATGGCATCCTCTATACCGGGACCCTTTCAACCCTCAAAAGCACAGCGTCTCAAGGTGATCCTCAATTTCTCCTCCAGTTTGAAGATGCGGCGGACCCCTCCGCTTTACGTATCCAGCGCATGAAACATGTGTTGGATTGTGCCCAGATAGCCAGTTGGGAGTGGAATGTACAGACCGGTGAGACCCGGTTTAACGATCGCTGGGCGGAAATTGTTGGTTACCATCTTTCTGAGCTAGAACCGACAGATATTAATACCTGGACCAAACTGGCTCATCCGGATGATCTGAAATTGTCCCAGCATGCACTTGAGGCTCACTTTCACGGCGAGACTCCTTTTTACGAATGCGAAGTCCGCATGCGTCACAAGGCTGGTCACTGGGTCTGGGTACGCGATTACGGGCGAATCGTTTCGTTCACGGAACAGGGTGAACCAGAGTGGATACTTGGCGCACACATAGATATCACCGGTTATAAATTGATTCAGACTCAGAGTGAACTGCTGAGTCATGATCTCAACATGATCATGGACTTGTGTCCGGCCGTTATTTATAAGCTGTCCGCAGACGATGATGAACAGGTTCAGTTCATCACGCAGGGTGTAGAAGCGTTACTTAACTACCGCCATGAACAGATTATAAATCGGGTGCATTGGTGGCGTAATCATATTCACCCGGAAGACATTGCTAACTATAATCAAAGAGTTGCAGAGTGGCGTTCCCGACGTGATGATTCGATTCTGGAATGTGAATATCGTTTCCGTTGTGCGGATGGTCGCTACATCTGGCTTGCTGATCGCGCGCGAATGATGAGTTCTCATTATGAGCGCGGTGCGTCAGTGTTGGGTTCAATCATTGATATCACGGACTTTGTGTCATTAAACAACCACCTTCAGTCGTTAGCGAAAGTATCACCTGCGGTCTTGTACCAATTTGAATACTTGCCGGATGGAACGAGTCGTTTTCCTTACGCCAGCCAGAAGTTGAAGGATATGTTTGGCGTTACCCCGGAGGAAGCGGCAGTTGATTCTACCGCTGTATTTGATGCTATTTACCCGGAGGATGTAGATAGGGTGCGCGCCAGTGCTTTGCAATCTAAAGAGACCCTGGAAGCTTGGAAATGCGAATTCAGGGTAGAGATTGATGGTAAATTGCATTGGTTGTATGGCCATTCTATTCCGACTTCCTCCAGTGAAGGTAAAGTCATTTGGTCTGGCCAGATTATCGATATTTCTGAAAAAAAAGAGCTCGAGTTACAGCTTAAAAAAGAATCGACGACCGATGCTCTGACGGGGACGTACAATCGGCGTTATTTCATGACTGAATTACATGATGAACTGCAACGTAGTGTACGCGAGAAGCAACCTGTTTCTGTTCTGGCTGTCGACTTTGACTTCTTTAAACAGGTTAATGATAAATATGGCCATGATGCCGGGGATGCGGTGTTGCAACAGGTCACCGGGCACCTGAGACAGCACATTCGACCTTATGACACTCTGGCCAGAATGGGCGGGGAAGAGTTCAATATCATGTTACCCAATACCGACTACACATCTGCGCTATCGATAGCCAACAAGTTAAGGAAGCTGGTAGAAGACTTTACGGTTCGTTATCACGGGCAAGAAATTAAAATTACCATCACACTGGGTGTCGCGACCAGTAGCAGCGGTGTGCAGGACTCGTTTGGGTTGTTGAAAGGGGCGGATCGTGCGTTGTATCGCGGTAAAGCCAGCGGTCGCAATTGTGTTCAATAGGCAATTGCGTCCATTAGGTAATGGTGTTGAATAGGCAGTTAAGCGCTTCAGCGCTATCTTGAATTTTTTGCGAAAATTTACAGTTTTTTCTTTTGTATTGAAAACCTTACACCCTTTAGGCTGTGTAAATAAACAGTGGTTATTGACTTTCCATACTGCTTTACTAATCTGTATGTATACACAGTGGTAAAGGAGGTGTTTATGTTTTGGGATACACTCGAACGCGTCAACCGCCTGCGCCAGAAGGCGATGTCCGATCCTGAATTTATTGAGTCAGCAAAAGAGCATGAACAAACGCTCAAACAGGTTGAACAGGAATTTGAGCCGCAACGACGTCGTAAAAATGTCTCAGCGAGGCCTAAAACACTCGCAGATATTTATCAGCAGGTTGAATTTGGTAACCACTCAAATAACGTAGAGCATTAATGATTCAGGTCTGTCTGATGAAGTATTCTGTCAACCTAACAAACACATCATCTATTTAAAATGATAAAAATTAAAGATATATAGAGCGCCATGCGATAAGTGGCGCTTTTTTTTATCTATTTTTCAATAACATGAACAAACATGATTAACGTGCTATTAATGCGGCCAAAAACTTCAAATGTTTGTGAAGATTGTTGCTCACAGTTCACAAATAACCAGCTACACTGCTATTTAGGGCCAGCATAACTAAAAACAAAATTTGTCAGAGGCAGGGTTGGATGAGTCGCCGATATTCACGCTTAAAGTCGCTTATTTTAGTCTGCACATGTGCGACGTTTATCATTGTTGTATTCGTCTATTTTTTCTGGCGTGCTGCCAAAGGGACCTCTTCTGTTCAGCTCCCGACTATAACCATAGCTGTTTCTCAAACGCCTCTGTCTGCACCATTTTTTATCGCCGACCAGCTTAACTTATTTGAGCAACAGGGGCTTAATGTTGTGCTGAACCCTTGTAGTGGCGGTGTGCAATGTGCTGAGGCACTGTTTTCCGGAGAAGTCGACTATGCGACAGCGTCAGAATCGGTTGCTATGTTCAAAAGCTTTGAACGTAGTGACTTTGTTTTACTGGCCAGCTTTGTCAGCTCCGACAACGATTTAAAGTTGCTGACGGTTCCCAACCGTGGTGTGTCCAAGCTCAGTGATTTAGCCGGTAAGAGGGTGGGTGTAGTAAAAGCCAGCGCCAGCGAGTTTTATTTTGACTCCATCCTGATTGCTAATAATCTGAAAGAAATGCCTCTGGAAAAAGTATATTTGAGCCCCGATCAACTGAATCAGGCTCTGTTTGGTTTTAATGTCGATGCCATCTCGGTTTGGGAACCGTGGGGTTATCGCACAGAAATGACCTCTGCTTCTGAATTAATAAATTTGGGGATCGTAGGGATTTATAACCTTTCCTTCAACCTGATGGCGATGAAGGAGCACGCCCAACAGTCAGAGGCTCATTCAGTTGCTTTGCTGCAAGCGCTCAAGCAAGCGATAGCCTGGATACATGACAATCCGGATGAATCAAGGCAGTGGATTGCTAAAGATTTGAATGTGCCCATTCATCAACTTGAATGGTCATGGCAGGATTATGCGTTCCGTCTCTCTTTAGGTAATGCACTATTATCTAATATTCAGCTTCAGGCACGATGGGCGATTGAAAATAAACTGGTTAAAGGGAAGCTCCCAGATTACCGGGGATATTTTTCATCCGAACCTCTTGAGCGGGTGTTGCAGACAGAGGTGTCTTTTAAATGATAAATTCTGTCTCGCGTAAACTGACCTTACTATTTTGTGCCACAGCCATGCTGGTGGTGTTAATTGCGGTTTCACTCGACAATCTGCATCAGGAGCAAGATAACACCCATGAAGAGTTGAAACAGATAATGCGAATCCAACGCAGTGTCGACATGCTTCGCAGCCAGTTATGGATATTTCTGCAGTACGATGACGCAAATAGCCTGGAGCAAGTTTACATTGCCCAGCAAAATCTGGCTCGTAAGCTAGCGAGTCAGTCCGACCTCACCATTAATATCAATAATCTGACGCGCATGAATGACAGTCTGGCGGCGTTGCTGGAGAAAGAACGCGCATTAGGCCTGAGCCTTGGTAAGCAGCATAGGAGCAGTACATCTTTTATTGCTTCCAGTGAGCTTCTTCATTCTAGATATAACATGTTGGTGCAGGATATGACCGAAGAGCTGCTTTACCTGCAAAAGGTCGTGCTTACTCAAAGTGCCGATAACCAACATTCATCATTAATGCTCAGCGCGATTCATTTATTAGTGTTTGGCATCGTGGTCTGTGTCGTTGCATTTTTAATTCTTAAACGAGTCAAAGCGGGTTTCGCGGCGTTTAAAGAGGGCATTACTGAACTGGCGCAAGGTGATTTGGCCAGCCGACTGGAGCTAAAACAGCAAGATTCTGAGTTTGTGGCACTGGCTCATTTCTTTAACAAAATGAAAGAGTCTTTACGCAACTCGATTATCACGCGTGAGGAGTTGCAGCAAGAGGTCGCCAGGCAGACCGCCAAGCTTGAACAACAAAAAGAGCAACTGCGATTCCTTTCAGAAAAAGACCCGCTAACCGGTATGTTGAACCGCAGAGCGTTCAAGGAACATCTGCACGAGGCCATCGTGCATGCCCAACGTACACAAGTCAAACTTGCCGTGCTGTTTATCGATCTGGATAAATTTAAAGAGATTAATGACAGCAAAGGGCATGATGTCGGTGATGAAGTATTGACGCGAATCGCCACCAGGTTGGAAGCGAATATTCGTGAGTCTGATTTTAGTGGCAGGCTGGGCGGTGATGAATTCGTGGTGTGCCTGAATTTAATCAAAGACTTTCATGGTGTCGCGGAAAAAACGCAACGGCTGATTAAGCAGTTGAGTGCACCTATGGACATCGGTGGAGAAAGCCTGTCGGTCGGTGTGAGTATCGGTGTCAGCCTCTATCCTGACCAGAGTCAGGATATGGCTGAGCTGTTGCGTGTAGCGGATGAAGCTATGTATCAGGCGAAATTAACCAGCGGGAGCCATTTTTTTTGTCCGCAGATGAAATTCGACCGTAATTTCGATGGTTCTCAAATCGGATGATCAAAAATCTGCTTTAACAACATAATAAGGATTAGAGAATTTTTTCTCCGGTCCAAGCTCAGATATCACCAACCGATTCCACAAGTTACGGTCAAACTCTCCTTTCGGCAGCGATGGGTATAGTGTTTCCACTTCCTCACGTGCAAATTGGAGAAACTCTTTCTTTTTGATCTGGTTGTATTTTTTCAAAACACGATTGTATTTGTGCATCCATTCCAGCTTAAATGCAAGCAGTGCTGGTTCAGCTTGTTCAAGTGGCATACGTGATAAATAGACTCGCTTATAGGCCACTTTTCGATCCAGCATGGTCAATATGGTGGTTTGAATATAACTACCGTGATGGGTAATTGAAATATCGTCTTCAGAAAACGGAGACAAACACCACCCCCGGGGCAGAAAGCCCGGTTTTTGATACTGCTTATTACGCTCAATCAGCGCATTATGCAGAACGATGTCTGAAGTGCCTCTAAACGTCGCTTGCCACTTGGCAATCCGGATTTGCAACGACCCGGGCAGACGATAGATATGAGTAAATTTATCTTGATTCATTGACTGTACAATAATCTAACGAGTGAAGAGATAACTGTGGCATATCGGCTGCGGTTCTGACGTCAGATAACATCACACCGTAATTTCTCATAAGCCATAATTCAAATTAAAACGTTTTCAGCTCAGATATCTTGAGCCAGGACAAAGCCTTGATTATTTTTCCTGCCAAGACGAAATAATTATTATATACCCTTCCTACTTGAAGCTGCAGCAGTGCTGGCTGCTTTTATTCACCCCAATCACATAATGTCTCTATGCTCATAGGGATTTACTCATTTACCGCCTACCTGCAACTCCATGATGTTTGGGTATACCGCTTCATATACTGTGTGTGAATTGTCGACTTTTTGTTCTGCGTGATGAAGCGAGGGCGCGTATTCTACTACGCTTTGTGCCTGGATTGCGAGACTTAATTGCACAAAAAATAGGCTTATTGAATGAGATGTTATTATCAACATATATTAAATGGGTTAATATTAGCGGGCAATCTTAACGTCGGTACTTTGTTGCCAAAGTTAGCTTTTGTGCGGTTCACAATGATTAAAACAACGCTAAAACTGATGACTGCGAGCCTGGCCTCGTAAAAAATGGAAGTGAATAACTTTGCTTGATATTGACGTGCTAAAACTGGCGAGCATTTTGAATAATACCATTTGCAGTGTTATTGCTTGTCTGTTTCTTTTGCTATCGAGACGAAAGCTCAATAATCATAAAGTGTCGACGGCAGGGTGGTTTTCCGCCTATTTTTTATGTTTTTCAATTGCTTTCGGTACCACGGAGATGCGTGGCTGGGTCTCGATTGAATGGGTTGTACTAAGCAACAACTTTCTGTACCAGGCCGTCACTTATATGCTGCTGTTTGGTGTAATGAGTTGGTTTAAGTATCCGGCTAAGTGCACATGGTTTGTATTTGCCGCGTTGCATACTTTCGTGTACACCGCATTTCAGTTCTGGTTGCTAAAGAATTTCCCGCAACATTTTGAGTGGCGGGTCAATCTGGCTGCTGTTAGTTTCTCAGCGGTCCACCTCTACAGTGCCTGGTTTGCATTTCGCCATATGAACAAAAAAAGCGGTGGTGAAAAACTGCTGACGTTTTGTCTGGTGCTTTCCAGTTTATTTGTTTTTTTACCGGCGACATTGTATCAATTGTTTGATTCGACAATTTATTTTCTGAGTGGTGTCCTGGTCGGCCAGAATTTACTGACCATCGTCAGCCTGGGTTCTATTTTATCTCTTTTCTTTTATGACGAAATTGAGTGGCATCATTATCGCGCAGTGCATGATGAACTGACCGGTTTGTATAATCGACGTTATTTCATGGAGCAAGCGAGTAGCGAGTTGGATAACAGCTCAAACACCTGGACAATTGCCTTGCTCGATGTTGACCACTTTAAACAGGTCAATGACCGTTATGGTCATGATGCCGGTGATCTGGCCCTGTGCCATATTGCCGACATTCTGTCTCGCGAGTTTAAAGGTGATTTAGTCGCACGTTATGGCGGTGAGGAATTCACTATTATGCTGGCGGGTCATCAGGCAACCAATCAGCTTCGGCTCGAGCATTTTCACCGAGAAGTGAGCCGGAATCATCTGATTGCCGGTGAACTGGATATTGCGATGACGGTCAGTATCGGTATTGCGGAAGTCAGCCATTCGAGTGAGCTGCAACGTGCATTGAAGATGGCGGATATTGCGCTGTATGATGCCAAAGAAACTGGACGTAACCGATTGGTTCCTTTGGTTTAGCATTTAAAAGTCGCATTGCCCGGACGAGATAGGCGATGTCGGGGGATTCAATAAAGCCGGAGCGGAATATAACGCTCCGGCTTTATGGTTCTCGCTCGGCATTTCACTGGTGCAGATTCTATCTTTTGCTGATCAGTGTGGCAGCAGGGTCAGACCGCTTGGCAGCGCATCGCCAAATACTCGTTTGGATTCATTTTCATCCAACTCAGACACTTCCTCTACCAGGTGGATCCAGGAGTCTGGCACTTTGCTTTGTTTGAGTTTATCCAGTACCTGATTTCGTAAATCATCGGCAATATCCAGTGTCCGGTCTCCGGTCTTGCGACACATCATCACTGCGGCAAACGCGATCATCGGCTCTTTCAGCCAGTTTTCAGCCAGCAGTTTTGGTAACCATTGTTGGGTCTGCTCACGGGAAACAACATTATGTGCGCTGCCGTACAATAAAGTACGTGCAGCAAGACGACCGACGGCCCACCAGTGCGCAGAGACAAACTGGGGCTGGTTCAGTGCCTTATTGATAAACCAGGTACACAGCAGCACTTTATCTTCTACATCCAGATGTTCCAATGACGCCGCCAGCCGGACCATGGCTTCATACCCTTTATCCTGTGCTTCTTTTGCGGATTTCGGATTGCGGGCCGCACCAGGATGGAGGTATTTGGCGATATCAGCCAATATTGTTTCTTGTTGTTCTTGATTGAGCCCCCCGGCGATACGGCGCCAGAATACCCACCAGTCGGTCCAGCCTTGATGGTTGGCGAACTGAATACCTTGTTGGTACAGGTTCCAGATTTGATCAACTCGCCAACTGTCGGTCACGTCACCAAATCCCGGGCGCAGCGTATATCCGGCCAGGCGCAGCCAGTTTTTCTCATGTTGCTCTGAACGGCGCCGACGCTTACGGCCTTGTGCCAGAGTGTCAAACACACTGCGCAGCGTGTAGAAATCCCAGTCATCCCGTTTGCCGAGCAACTTATCGAGATCTTTGCTCAGGGTTTTAATGGCGTTGCCATCGGCACTGCTCTTATTACCGCTGTAGGTCTTTGTGATCAGCTGCTGTGCCTGCTCGAGGCGTGGGTTGGTTTTCGGTGTATCATCGTCGCCGTCTTGGTTACTGTGGCGAACTTCAAACTCCATCAGCCAGCGCTGCTGCTCGTCTTCGACCGAAACACATTCTATTTTCAGTGTTCCGACCTCTGTGAGCTGGCAGGCTAACTGAACCTCCACCCGCTGTTTCTGGTTGGCGTGTAATTGAATATTTTCGTCACCCTGTAACGTAGTAATATAGGGAGGCAGTGGCTGGAATTTATCCGGATTTACTGCCACTAAAACCCCGTTCTGTACCGCCACGTTTTCCGTCAGTGCATCATGAGTTGAGGTCAGCAGATTAAAACGCACCGGTTCTCCCAGGGTGAGAGAAAAACGGCGGCTGGTCAGACGGATTTCCTGACCTTCTTCCGTCCCTTTGGCAAGCAGACAAAGGGCTTTGCCCATGTTGTTCTTTTCCTGTAAGTGCAGGAAATAGGAGCGGGCAGAGCCACCCCCTATCTTAAGCTGGGCTCCACGCCGCGCTTTACCAAACGCAACCGCTCCCAGTGCGACAGACCAGTCGGGGTGCGGGTTATCCAGTTGAGTAACGGGTTCACCACGCCAGTGAGCCAAGAGCTGCAACATACGCCCGGTGATCAGTGTGCTGTTAAACACACCACCGTTGAGCAACACGCCGACCGGGACGGCGGGTGAACGGTTATCGGTCTTACCCAGAGCCGCATGAGCGACGGCCTGATGCTGAGTCAGGAATTCCGCTACATGCTTGCTTACCGCCGGATCGGAAACGTAAGGCAGTCCAAACTCGACCACCGCGCTGCGGCGCTTATCCGGCAACTCAGAAAATTCAGAAATCGGGAAAAATCCGTCCAGAGCAATCTGATGCACTTCTTGTTTGCTTAACGCTATGCTTTTAGTGCCGCCGAGCAGTTTTGAGCCACTGCCCAGCATTGTGATTTTAACCGTCTCCGGTGCGTGGGATGAGAGCAGGTTTTCTTTCGCCTGGCGGGTTTGCTGAATCAGTTTAGTCAGTGCCGAAGCTGTCAGTTTTTTCCCCTGATGAAAACGGGATTCCGCCAGATGGGCCAAAGCCAGATCAAGGTTATCGCCGCCAAGCATCAAATGCTCACCAACACCGATGCGATTGAGCGTCAGTTCACCCTCGATAAATTTCGCTTCAATCAGACTCAGGTCGGTGGTACCCCCACCAACATCACACACCAGGATCAGCGGCAGATTTGCCAACTGCTGTGCCGCAGTCGCTTTGTGGCGCGCATACCAGTCGTAACAGACTGCCTGAGGCTCCTCAAGCAGGACGATATTATGCAGGCCAGCGAGTTTTGCCGCTTGCAGAGTCAGTTTACGCGCGATTTCATCAAACGAAGCCGGTACGGTCACGACCACGTCCTGATGCTCAAGGCGGTTACCAGGGTGACGATAATTCCAGGCTTGGCGAATATGATTCAGATAGCTAGCACTGGCAACGACAGGGGAAACCTTGTCGACATCGCTGGCTCCAGCCCACGGCAGGATCTCCTGCTCACGGTCGACGGCCTGATGTGATAGCCAGCTTTTGGCACTGGAGACCTGACGGCCTTCGACTTTAGCACCCAGATCGCGCGCCCATTCGCCGACAATCACGTTGCTGAAATCACCGGCGACCGGTTCGTGCTCCCATGGTAGGGTTTGATCGCTGCCAGCTACCTGGCCTGGTGCCGGATGATAGCGAAAAGAGGGCAAAAGGGGTTTACGAACCACTTCACCGGGGCCGATAAGCTGATCAATCGGAAACAGTTCAACCGGTGCATTTTCAAGATCGTCGCTAAGTTCACAAAAGGCCACGACCGTATTGGTGGTGCCTAAATCGATCCCAACAAGAAAACTTGGAGTTGTCATGATTAACCTCGTGTAGACCCGGCACGGTGAAGGCGGACACTCAAGGCAGCCGGCGGAAATACGCTTAACGGCTGACCACTTTCAAGGGCGGGTGTGAGATAGATGAACGGCACCCGTTAAGGTGCCGTTTGTCATTATTGCTGCTGAGCGTCGCTACTCTGCGCGTTGCTCTCTTGCGCGTCGTTTCCTTCACGCACATCAAACTCAACGTGCCATTTCTGACCATTGTCAGAGGCGATGGCCTCTAGATACAAGGTACCCAGTTCGGTTACGCGTGATGCCAGAGTCACCGGCACAACTTCGCCTTCGCGACGTCCTTCGGAAACTGGCAGAGTGACCTGAATTTCAGGCAGCTCTTCAAGTTCTTCCGGTGCCCAGTAATCGAGGTGAGTTCCGGCCACATCTTCACGGCGAGTCGTGGAGCCAAAGAACTGGAAATGCACCGGCTGACCGATCACCAGACCAAATTCCTGACTTGGTACAGCGACACCGGAACCTTCTTCCATCCCGAACGGTGCCACACACAGTGCTTCCATCGGAGGCGCCATACCCGGAATTGCCGGCATTGCGCTTTCAATACCCACGTAGTAAGCCGAGGCAATACCGCCGCGGATACGTACGCCCTGGCCACGGCGAACTGCGCCGTAGTACGCCGCGCCACTGGCAACGGCTAAGTCAAGATCCAGACCAGTCAGGCGTTTAGCGGCTGCAGTGCCCGCATCGGTCAGCCACTGGTTGATGGTGCTGAGCAGACGTTGTGCCAGTAGGTCAGATTTCAATACCCCGCCGTTGAACAGAATAGCGGTCGGTTTGATAAACTCGATACTGGCTGCCGGCATACCCGGAATACCTGCCATGTTAAACGGTGCAGTTTCCGAATTTGCCTGGCCTTGCGCATTGGCTTGTTTAGCCAGAAACGCGGCGATGTGACGGGTAATACCGGCATCTTGTGCGTACGGCAGACCCATCTGAGTCAGAGCGCCGCGCGAGCGTTGTACCGGCTGGTCGGCAACGCTGACCTGAGGGAAGAAGCCGTCAACCAGAGTCTGTTGCACTTCTTGTTTAGTCAGTTCAGTTTTCAGGGTCGAACCCATCAGTTTTGAGCCACGGCTAGGTACCACAATCGGTACAGCCTGCAATTCAGCATCGTTGAGCAGAGCTTCTTTGGCATCACGACACGCGTGTGTCATCGCCTGCACCTGCCACGGTTGCAGTTCTTTGCCTTCCTGAGCCAGTTTCATCTTGAGACGATAGGCCAGCGCCAGATCCATGTTGTCACCGCCAAGCAGGATATGCTCGCCGACTGCGATACGGTTCAGGGTCAGGTTGCCTTCGTCTGCGGTGACTTCGACCAGCGAAAGGTCAGTCGTACCACCGCCGATATCGACTACCAGTACGACGTCACCGACGTTGACTTGGTCACGCCATTTGTCCTGGCTGTTATCGATCCAGCTGTACAGCGCCGCTTGCGGCTCTTCCAGCAGGGTCAGATGAGCGAGGCCGATATTGCGTGCCGCCTCAGCGGTTAAATCTCGCGCCGCCGGATCAAAAGAGGCCGGTACGGTGATGGTGACGTCCTGTTCAGACAGGTCATGCTGCGGATGCAGGTGATTCCACGCCTCTTTAAGGTGAGCAAGATACAGTTCTGTTGCACGTAGCGGAGAAACCTTAGCCACATCTTCCGGACTGCCTTGTGGCAGGAATGCGTCACGGCGGTTCACTCCGCCATGGCACAACCAGGATTTTGCGCTGGAAACCAGACGAATCGGTGTTTTGGCACCCAGGTTGCGCGCGATCGCACCGACCAGAGCTTTTGGCTCTTCTGTCCACGGCAGACGGCGTGCATTAGGCGCCATCTCATGCTCATGTGGCTGGTACAAAAACGAGCCCAGTTGCATACGGCTTTCGACTGTGCCCGGTGCGGTCATTTGCGGGATCGCCATCACTTCAACGCGGGCGTCTTCATTTTGGGTATCAACATAAGACAACACGCAGTGTGTGGTCCCCAGGTCAATACCCACGCTGTATTTTGGTGCTTGTGATGCTTGATTATGTTCCATTACAGCTCCACCTCCGCAGGTGCAATGATTGAAGCATCGTAATTTTGCGCCAGTTTTGGCAGCGTCATCGCATCGGCTTTCCAGCCTTTGTGAACCAGAGTACCGGTAAATGGTGCATTGCCGGTGACATTGCCGGTCAGACGAACTTCTTGTGGGTTGAAGCCTTCAGCGATAGTAATGCGCGACTCTTCTTCTTCACTGCGAACAGGTGACAAGGTCACGTATTCTTTCAGTACTTTTTGACCGCCAGAGTGGATCACGCGTGCTGCTGCACCCACTTCTTCATCAGAGAAGCTGGTCACGTCTTCTTGAAGGAAATCGATCAGGCGAGCTTCCTGCTGGAACAGAGAGAGCAGCTGCATGGCCGAATCGGTAGACGCAGTAGCCAGTTTGGACTCGACCTCCACCACTTTTTCAACCACTTTTTCAACTTCAACCACTTTCTCTACTTCGACAATCTTTTCGACCGGTTTCTCGACTTCAACGATCTTTTCAATCGGTTTTTCAACCACTTTCTCAATTACTTTAGACTTGCGTGCTACCGCCACGATTAACAGCAAAACGCTTGTGGCAGTTAAACCAGCATGAAGCATATCGAAGGTCGTTGGAATCATATTTAAATCGAAGTTCATGATGAAATCTCTGTAGATGTGTATAGGCAATGAACGATTGCAATATTCATTGCACAGAATAGTCAGAATTTAGTAAAAAATAAGGGCGGATATTACCATATTCAAGGGATAAGGCTTGCACAAAAGCCGGAATCTCGGTTTTCTCCCGGTTTGATGGCTTAAATTTTAACCAAAATTTAAGCTCTGAGCGACGCTAATTGCGGCACGTTAAGAGTTGGAGGTTCCTCCTTAGCTTAAGCTGAGCGCTCTGATGACCCATTTTAGGTCGCTCGACAGGAGAGTATTGCCCAGAAAGATGATCTATTAGCCACCAAGTTGGTATAAAAACTCGCCATGAGCGAGGGCCAGGCTCTCAATTGCAGATTAAATTGCCGATTGAGCGTCGAGTTTTATCTCAGACTTGGGTAACATAGCGCGCTTTGAATTTTCGACTGGGGACTAGATGTGGCAATGAACTATAACCGTGTGGTGTGCTTCGATTTGGAAATGTGCTGTTGGAATGAAAACGGAGTCGGCACAACGGGTGAGATCATTGAAGTCGGTTTGGCTGAAATCGATTTGACTGCCGGTGAAATTGTCAAACGCGCGCAGTATTACGTCAAACCTGAGCACGACGAAGTGTCGTTATTTTGTGTCGAACTGACCGGAATTACCCCGCGTAAAATTGAAAAGCAGGGACGCCCTCTGGCGGCTGTCATCCAGTCGATGGTGAAGAATTTCGGCGGCACCAACAAAATTTATGCTTCCTGGGGCCGTGATGATCAGATTTTGATCAATGAGTGCCGTGCAAAAGGCATTGAAGTTCCATTTAAGGAATTTGTCAATCTGGCAACCTTGTACCGGATGCAGAATCGTCTTAAAGACAAACGCATTGGTCACCGCGCGGCACAGGAAGCGAAAGGTATTGAATGGGAAGGGCGCCAGCACTCCGGTTACGTCGATGCTTATAATCTGGCCAAACTGGCCTTAGTCATGCTGTAATCTTTCCTTGGTCACGTTTTTTGTTGATGATTCGTTTAACCAGGCGTTCATTCATCTGTCATTGTATTGTCACAGCTGACCGGTAAGGTGATTGCAGTGAGTTCAGACTGACAACGTTATTTGGTTTGATGGGCATCAACCGATACATAAAATAGAAAGCTCAAAAGCGCAGCGCTTCGGCACTGCGCTTTTTTATGAGGGCACGAGTCGCCCGCTTACTTGCCGGTCACTATCAGCTTGGCGCGAATGAATTGGCTGTGATCAACGTACAGCAGTTCAGCGGCTTTGCGAATGACCGCATCTTCTAACGGGTCGATTTCTCCATCGGCATGCGCCACTTCCCACATCGCTTTGATCAATTCAAAACGCGTTTCTTGAGTCAGCTCACGCAATTGAGAGGTGAAGTCATACAGCGACGCCGAGTGGCTAATCTGCTCGTCCGCACGGGTTAAAAGTTGCTGTGCTTCCTCCTGATCTAAATCGAGTAAACGTTTTAACAACGTCAGTTTGGCTTTCTGCTCTTGCTCTTCAATTTGATGATCGGCACCGGCCACTTCACTCAGCAGGCAGGCAATAGCCAGGTTCGGGCTGGTTTTCTGCTGGCTGAGATCCTGCCCTTCGAGCAGTTGTTTGAACATGGATGTGATCGCATTAAACATAGTGAAGCCTTTTTGTCTTGCTGTAATTTTATGATAGTTGATCGAATTTGAGAGTCAGTGTTTGATGATGATGAAACCATAAAACACGGGATTTGTTTTCTCAACTTTATCGCGATGAATGGCTCTGCTTAGCTATTCTCTGCTTAGCTATTCATGGCTATCTTTAGTCGGCAGGAAATCAATCGATTCACCGCTGCTGGTCAAAATAGAGACCAAATGTGGTTTACCACTTTTATCTAGTTTGAGTTCGCCGAGGGCTGCTGAGTTCACTAATCGTTTGATTTTTTCTGAACTCGGCGCTCGTTTCCTGATTTTGAGACGCTTGCGTTTGGTGAGCCAGTTCAGCGGTGAGCGTGGACTGTACAGTACGCGGTCCATCGTGTCACAAAATGACAGCAAGGGTTCCGGGAATTGATTTTTGATACCGCTGCAGGTGATCTGGAAAATATTCGGGCTCGATTTACGTGAGCGCAGTTGGATGTCATAAGCAAACGAATAGTGCACATCACCGGACAAAATGACGTAATTGGATGGTGTTTTGGTGTGGGTAAAAATACTCACCAGCGTATTGGCACTGCCCGGGTGGGCCATCCAGTTTTCTGCGTCAATCACCAGTGGTTTACCCAGCCAGGTCATCAGCCTTTGCAGGGCTTCGATGAACTTGACCCCGAACATAGGGGCGGCAGAGACAATTATCACTTTCTCTTCATCGAGCAGCGCCTGCTGAAATTCCATCATCGCTTCCCAGTCCATCAGGCCGGAGGGCTTATTCATGCGTGACTCAGAGCGCCAGCGCCGGGTGCGTGTATCCAACACCACCATTTTGGGGCTGGTGTCGGTGGTGTAGTGCCATTTCTCGAATGGATAGAGAGCATCAATCCAGTCATCCTGGTGCTGGCTGTCCGGCTGGGCACAATACTTCTGGGCCAGTTGGTGAAATTCGTCGTTAAAATTATCCGGTTCGTTGCCCCAGCCCTGAAACAGCCAGTAACTGATCAGTGCATTACCGATAATGCGTTTGGCAAAGGCATTGCTGTAGGCCGCTTGCTCCCAACCTACGGTCAGATTCCAGTCATCAGTGACATCATGATCATCGAAGATCATGTAGGTCGGAATATGAGCCAGCAGTCGCCGGGTATGTGTCAGGCCGGCATAGAAAGTCCGGATGTGTTTCAGCTCGCTTTGCCATTCTTGTTGTTTGTTGGCCGGAATCTGATGCTCTGTCTTGGCCAGTTGTAGCTGCGGGCTATCATCAAAACCGATGTCCTGCCATAACACCGGTGACCAGGTCAGCAGATACATAGCAAAAAACTCGGCCAAACTAATCAGATGGTTATCGTTATCGGTAGAGCTGAAGATCGGGGTGGGCTTACGTGGCAGCACCCGATCAAAAAAGCGCTGTTCGCCGATGGAATGAGGCAGCAACTTATTGCGCTGGTAAAAACAGTGTGGATGCTGATAAAGCTCATGACTGTCTTTGACCGGTGCATGACAGGCTTCAACCTGTGATTGTTCAAAGCGTTCCTGATAAAGACCCAGCCGCTCAATGACGCTGTGTACCGCGAAAAGAGTCGGTCCGGCGACGTGATCGGCGTAGATTTGATCTCCGCTCATCATCAACAGGTGCGGACGCTCCTCAGGGAGCTGCGCAGCGACTTTTTCATCGGCAACAACCAAGGCGTCTTTGGCGAAGTGATGCGGGTTACGGCATGAGCCATGCAGTACGTAATCAGCCTGGCCACTCAGCCACAAAGTAAAGCGGGTTTCATCGTCATAGAGTAGCTCGGCACACAGTTCGCTAAGCTGACCGTCCGGCGTGGTGATGTCGTACTGGTATTTGGCCGGTACGTTAAAATCGTGTCTGATGTGGAGAAGGGTGACCCAGGCATGAGCGCCGATTTGATAACTATCGCTGGAAGTCAGCGGCTGGGAGAGCACAGAGTTCTGGTTATCGTCGTACAGTTGCAGCTCGCCCTCGGGCGCCTGACTGGTGGCAAGCCAGATAACCAGCTCCTTTGCAGTCGCTTTTCTGACGATCGGACCAGCCAGGACAAAGGGTAAGCGGCGATGATGGTATCGGGTCAATTCCGGCTCCTAAAGCTCTTTTTGCAACTGTTCCTCTTGCAATGTACCCAGCATCTCGATGAATTCCGAGCTGGTACGTTCATGCGCGACCAGAAGCATACCTAACATTGCCTCTATTCTATCGTGCTGTGAACTATCTTCCTGTAAAAGCTGTGTAATTTGTTCTCGGATCAGTTCGATTTCATGCTCGACAAATCCGCGTCCTTCCTCGTCACCCTGACCTTCTTCCGGCGCGTTATCAAATTCCAGAAATAGCAGTTTTTGATCCAGCTGCGCTGCCACTAATTGTTCAGGCAGCCAAACTTCTCCCATCACTATATCGGGGTCGCAGTCTGCGGGTAAGGCGTCTAGCAGGGCTTTGAATTCAGATACTTTCACAGTGTTGTCAGTTAAAAAATGGGGTTAGCTACTATTTTAGCGGCCAATTTGCTTGAAAACTAAGAGTTATTTTCATCAGTTGTACAATAAGTGAGTGATCGAGCGTAAATGGTGAGAAAAAGCAGAGTGAATGGGCAACATTTCCCCGGTTGGCAAAGAGTCGGAATCCGATAGCTGGCAACAGATAAATAAAAAGGCAGCGTATGACTACGTTGCCTTTTAGTCAGCAAAGTGAATAGATGCTTGGGCTTCACTTTTCCTTGTGCGCCTGAATACTGGGTATTCAGGCGCTGGTGCTCGGCAAAATGGCCGAGTATAAATTACAGGGCAGAAATTACAGAGTAATGGCGTCCAGCTGAGATTTCGCTGCTTCAATGCCTTTTGCTGCCGGCTCTTCACCCATGTTCAGCGCTTCTGCGTACACGAATTCAACTTCGCTGATACCGACAAAACCCAGAACTGTTTTCAGGTAAGGCGTTACCACGTCAGTCGCTGAATCTTTATGGATACCGCCACGAGTGGTGATCACGACTGCTTTTTTGTTTTCGAACAGACCCACGACACCTGATTCCGTGTATTTGAAAGTAACGCCAGCACGCGCAATCAGATCAATCCAGTTTTTCAGCTGCGTTGGGATGGTAAAGTTGTACATTGGTGCAGCAATTACCAGAGTGTCCGCTGCATTGACTTCTGCGATCAGAGTGTCAGACAGCGCGACAACAGCTTGTTGCTCTTCAGAAAGATCTTCACTTGAGCGCAGCGCAGTTGCGACTGCGAAGTCCAGTACTGGCAGAGGTTCGGCCGCCAGGTCACGCACGGTCAGTTCGTTTTGGTCAAATTTGGTCAGGTAAGCATCGAGCAGTTTGCTTGATTGAGAATATTCGCCAAGGATGCTGGATTTAAGTGCAAGTACACGAGACATAAGAAGTTCCTTAATTGGAGGTAACACGTTAGGGAAGTGATAATAATGAGATACTCGCGACATCTTAAGTAGGTGGATTTGCTGAACTCATTCAAAAAAATTGAACGACTGCAAATACCTGCGTCGGCATAACTCTGTGATACAATCCGCGCAGTTTTAAGTGAAAAATGAATAGGACCTGCTTTGACTCAGTCACAGCCCAACACAGAAAAGAACGCGGTTGCCAAATCCAACAATGTGCAGTCGCTGAAAAAGGCACTGAATCAGTGCCTTATCAAAGACCGTTTTCGCTTCAACAAACGTATTTCCGGTGCCAGTAAAATTAAAAACGAGCAGGCACGTGATGCGGCATTGGACGAAATTGCCCTCGATATCGCTCAGTCGATGATGGTGGTGCAGCAACGCAGCGCACATAAAGTAAAAATCGAGTATCCCGAAATTCTGCCAGTCAGCCAGAAACGTGAAGATATCGCCGCAGCGATTGAACAGCACCAGGTTGTGATCGTCGCAGGTGAAACCGGTTCAGGTAAAACCACTCAGCTGCCGAAAATTTGTGCTGAGCTGGGACGCGGTAAGTTTGGCCTGATCGGCCACACCCAGCCACGCCGCTTGGCGGCGCGCTCGGTAGCGAACCGTATCGCAGAAGAGATGGAAACCGAACTGGGTGGCTTCGTCGGCTATAAGGTGCGATTTAACGATCAGATTTCTGACGAGACGCAAATCAAACTGATGACGGACGGTATTCTGCTGGCAGAAATCCAGCACGACCGTTTTCTCAATCAGTATGACACCATCATCATCGATGAAGCGCACGAACGCAGCCTCAATATCGATTTTATTTTGGGTTATCTCAAAGAGCTGCTGCCGCGTCGCCCCGATCTGAAAGTTATTATCACGTCGGCAACCATCGATCCGGAGCGTTTTTCTCACCACTTTAGTGGCGCGCCGATCATCGAAGTCTCCGGTCGGACCTATCCGGTGGAAACCCGTTACCGCCCGCTGGCCGGTGAAGATGAAAGCGATCGTGACCAGCTGCAAGGCATTTTCGAGGCGGTGGATGAACTGTGCGATGAAGGCCTGGGCGATATTCTGATCTTCATGAACGGTGAACGTGAAATTCGTGATACCGCGGACGCACTGAGCAAACGTAAGCTGCGCGACACCGAAATTGTGCCGCTGTATGCCCGTTTATCGGCCGGTGAGCAGAACAAGATTTTCCAGCCGCACGCCGGACGCCGTATCGTTCTGGCGACCAACGTGGCGGAAACGTCACTGACGGTGCCGGGCATCAAATACGTGATTGACCCGGGTACGGCAAGGATCAGCCGCTACAGTTACCGCACTAAGGTACAGCGCTTGCCGATTGAGCCGGTTTCTCAG
Source organism: Vibrio sp. ABG19 (assembly GCF_029962385.1). Classification (NCBI taxonomy): domain Bacteria; kingdom Pseudomonadati; phylum Pseudomonadota; class Gammaproteobacteria; order Vibrionales; family Vibrionaceae; genus Vibrio; species Vibrio sp. ABG19. The sequence goes on from NZ_CP071708.1 coordinate 2,854,895, forward strand.
GCCAGTGCTAACCAGCGTAAAGGCCGTTGTGGCCGTGTCGAAGAGGGGATCTGTATCCGCCTCTATTCAGAAGAGGACTTCCTGTCACGTCCGGAATTTACCGACCCGGAGATTTTGCGTACCAATCTGGCGTCCGTAATTCTGCAGATGACCGCATTAGGGCTGGGTGACATTGAAGCGTTTCCGTTTGTTGAAGCGCCGGATAAACGTAACATCCAGGATGGTGTGCGTCTGCTCGAAGAACTGGGCGCGATTAACGATAAAGCCAAAGATCCGAAAAAGCGCCTGACTGAGATTGGCCGTAAACTGGCCCGTCTGCCTATTGACCCGCGCCTGGCGCGTATGGTGATTGAAGCGCCGCGTTTTGGCTGTCTGAAAGAAGTGATGGTGATTGCATCCGGTCTGTCGATTCAGGATCCGCGTGAGCGTCCGAGTGATAAACAGCAGTCGGCCGATGACAAGCACCGCCGCTTCTTCCACGAAGAGTCGGATTTCCTGACCTTGGTGAATCTGTGGGAACACATCAAAAAAGAGCAGAAAGCACACAGCAGCAATCAGTTCCGTCGTCAGTGTAAGCAGGATTACCTCAACTATCTGCGTATTCGCGAATGGCAGGATGTCTATTTCCAGTTGCATCAGTCAATGCGTGAGATGGATTTCAAACTGAATGATGAGCCGGCCAGTTATCAGAGCGTACACAGTGCGATTCTGGTCGGGTTACTGTCGCACATCGGTACAAAAGATCCGGAGAAAAACGAGTATCAAGGCGCGCGCAATGCTCGTTTCAACATTTTTCCGGCTTCTGGCTTGTTCAAAAAACAGCCTAAGTGGGTCATGTCGGCCGAGCTGGTGGAAACCTCTAAGCTCTGGGCGCGTATGGTGGCCAAGATCCAACCGGAATGGATTGAGCCACTGGCGAAACACCTGATTAAGCGCAGCTACAGCGAGCCGCACTGGTCGAAAAAACGCGCTGCAGTGATGGCGTACGAAAAAGTGATGCTGTACGGAATTCCGATCGTGCCTAAGCGTCTGGTGAATTACGGTAACATTGATGCGCCGCTGAGCCGTGAAATCTTTATTCGCAGTGCGTTGGTAGAAGGCGAGTGGGAAACCAAACACGCTTTCTTTAAACAAAACCGCGCCCTGCTACAGGAAGTGGAAGAGCTGGAGCATAAATCACGCCGCCGCGATATTCTGGTTGATGATGAAGAGCTGTTCCAGTTTTATGATCAGCGTGTTGATACCGAGGTTGTCTCGGGACGACATTTTGACACTTGGTGGAAACAGGCCGGTAAAGCGACGCCTGATCTGCTCAATTTTGAAAAAGAGATGCTGTTCAAAGGCGATGCCAGCCATATTACTGAGCTGGATTACCCTAATTTCTGGCATCAGAACGGCATCAAGCTCAAGCTGAGCTATCAGTTTGAGCCGGGCGAAAATAGTGACGGTGTCACGGTGCATATTCCGTTGCCGATCCTGAACCAGATTGAACCGGAAGGGTTTGACTGGCAGATCCCGGGGCTGCGTCATGAACTGGTCATGAGCCTTATCAAGTCATTGCCGAAGTCACTGCGCAAAAACTTTGTGCCGGCACCTAACTATGCCGACGCCTTTTTGGCGCGAGCTAAAGCGATGGAGGGGCCGTTATTGGGCGCTCTGGAGCGCGAACTGCGCCGTATGACCGGTGTGGAAGTGCTGCGTGAAGACTGGAACTGGGAACAAGTGCCGCAACACTTGCGCATGACGTTCCGTGCCGTTGACCATCGCAACCGTAAGCTGAAAGAGCACCAGGATCTGCATGAGCTGAAAGAAAGCCTGAAAGAGAAGGTGCAGGAAACGCTGTCGCAAGTGGCCGACGACGATATTGAGCAGAAAGATCTGCACACCTGGTCGTTTGGTGAATTGCCACGCGTTTATCAGCAAAAACGTGGCGGCTTTGAAGTCAAAGCCTACCCGGCGCTGGTCGACAACAAAGACAGTGTGGAGATCAAGCTGTTTGAAACGGAGCAGGAGCAGCACAATGCGATGCGTGAAGGTCAGCGCCGCCTGATCCTTCTCAACGTGCCGTCACCGATTAAGTATCTGCATGCGAACTTGCCGAACAAGTCCAAGCTTGGCTTGTACTTTAACCCGTACGGCAAGGTGATGGATCTGATCGATGACTGTATTGCCTGTGGTATTGATAAGCTGATTGAGCAGCGTGGTGGTATGGCGTGGCAGCCTGAAGAGTTTGAGGCGCTGAAAGAGTTTGTCCGTGCGGAGCTGGGTGACACTGTGGTCGATATTGCTCAGCAGGTCGAGACGATCCTCACTACGGCGTATAACATCAATAAGCGTCTCAAAGGCAAAATTGACTTTACCATGGCATTTGCGCTGTCTGACATCAAAGCGCAAATTGAAGGGCTTATCTTTAAAGGGTTCGCCACAGAATGTGGCTGGAAACGCTTGCCGGATATTCTGCGCTACATGAAAGCGATTGAGCGCCGGATGGAAAAACTGCCGATTGACCCGAATAAAGATCGCCTGCATATGCTGAAGATTGAGTCGGTGACTCAGGATTACAAAGAGCTGCTCAATAAGATTCCGAAAGGTGTAGCGATTCCGGATAACGTGAAAGAAATTCGCTGGATGCTGGAAGAGTTACGGGTCAGTTTCTTTGCTCAACAATTAGGCACACCGTATCCGGTTTCGGATAAACGGGTTAAAAATGCCATTGATGCGTGCTAAAAGTGGTTGAAAGCCGGGCATATTATTTGCATAGATTATCAGTATCACTATAATTTGGCTCAACGTGGCAATGAATCACCGCAGGGAGCATTGCCTAATAACAATGAGAAGGTTAATCATGAAAAAGACTTTACTGGCACTTGCTTTACTGAGTGCATCTTCAACAGCGCTGGCTGACTCTTGGATCTACGGCGGTGCTTCTGTGGGTCAGGCCGATTACAAAGGCGATGAAAGTACGTCTTACAACATCCACGTGGGTACCGGTATTCTGCCAATCGTTGGCCTGGAAGCGGGTTACACAGATTTTGGCGACTTTGATGTTGATGGCAACAGCTTTGATGCCTCAACGGTGTATGTTGCTCTGAAACCAAGTATCGATTTCGGTCCTCTGCACGTTTATGCGCGTGGTGGTCTGCATCGTTGGGAAACAGAAGTGAACGGTAACAAAGATGACGATATCGATATCATGTACGGTGTTGGCGCTGAATACTTCCTTATGGGTCCAGTTTCCGTTGGTGCCAGCTACCACAAATATGAAGTGGATAACGGCAGCATCGACACGTTCAGCCTGAATGCGACGTTCCACTTCCTGTAAGAAGTAGTGCGTTGAAAAACCAGCCTGTGATGGCTGGTTTTTTTATATCTGAATATTGGGCTATCTGCTGTGAAACGATATTCCACTATATTGAGTATGCTTGGTAATTTTACCCTGAGTTCTGAATCGCTTAAAATGCGGCCTTTGTATAAAAGGCTCGCTTTAAGTCTGCGCTGCTATTTGTCACGCGGCGTTATGAAGCGAGAAGGACAAGCCAAATCTTTATGAAAAAAAACGATAAGAAGCTAGACAACGCACTGCGTATTGCCTTGACGGATGTGTGTGAAAGCCTGAAACAAAGCCATCAAGGCTTTGAGTGGCTGACTCACTTAGTCAACTACGCTGATTTTCCGCGTTCACTGACCATTGTCTGCGTATTCGACACCAATCAGCACTTAAACGACGCTGATAAAGCCAGTCTGTTGAAGGTGCTGAAAAGCGAGTTAGCCGCCATCAAGGTTCAAGTCAAAGATATTGCGAAACAGGTACGGTTCGACAGCGAAGAGAATTGCCGCCTTCAACACGGCGGCAAGTGGAACAAGCGGCTCGGGTGATTTAGCCGACGTATACTCTGACGAACAATACCGGACTCGGGTAACCGGTATCGTGTTACCCGAGTCGTTTACTTTAGCCCAGATAACGCTGGGTCAGGTGAGTGCGGAAATGCTTGGCATTCAGAGTCTCACCGGTTGCTTGCTTCACTAGTTCATCGGTGGTGAGTGTACTGCCTTTACTCCAGATGTTGTCTGACAGCCAGGTGAAAACCGGAGTCAGATCGCCACTCCGAATCGCGGCATCAACGTCTACGGTTTGTTTCATTGCTGCCATAAACTGCGCCGCGTACATCGCGCCCAGGGTATAACTCGGGAAGTAACCGAATGCGCCGTCAGTCCAGTGGATGTCCTGCATGCAGCCGTTTTTGTAATTGCCCTTGGTACTCAGGCCAAGCGAGGCGCGCATCTTCTCGTCCCACAGCTCGGGCACATCGGTGTGTTTGATATTACCATTCATCAGATCGCGCTCTATTTCGTAGCGTAAAATGACGTGGGCCGGATAGGTGAGTTCATCGGCGTCAACGCGGATAAAGTCTTTCTTCACCCGGGTATACAGTTTTTGAATATTCGCAACCTGGAATACGCGGTCATTGTGAGCAGCAAAATGCTCGGCAGACAAGTGAGCCAGATGATCAATAAAGGCTGGAGTGCGGCCTAGCTGCATTTCAAAAAACAGAGACTGGGATTCATGAATTCCCATAGAACGCGCTTCTCCGGCCGGCGTTCCCGCTAAGTGACGCGGTAACCCTTGTTCATAACGTGCGTGGCCGGTTTCATGGACGATTCCCATCAGTGATTGAATGAATTCATCCTGATTGTAACGGGTAGTAATACGAACATCCGAAGGGACACCGCCACAAAACGGATGGACACTTTCATCGAGGCGGCCGTGGTTAAAATCAAACTGAAGCAGTTTCATCACATCCAGCCCCAGCGCTTTCTGACGCTCAGTCGGGTAGAACCCGTTTGGTTCCAGAACCAGGTCGCCGCGCTGCTTTTCAATGGCATCATCGATCATGCCCGGTAACCAGGTTTTTACGTCCGCAAATACGCGATCCAGCGCTTCACTGGTAGTTCCCGGCTCATAAATATCCAACATGGCATCATAAGGCGTTGTACCGGTGGATTCGGCACGGATCTGCGCTTCTTCCTGTGACAGTCTGACCACTTCAGCCCAGTTTTTCTCGAAACCTTGCCAGTCATTTTCTTTACGTTGTGTGCGCCAGGCGTGCTCACATTTAGAACCGGCCAGCGATTTAGCTTCGACTAATGCTTCTGGCAGGACATTGGCTTGTTGCCACTGGCGTTTCATCTCACGCAGCGTGGCATGTTGTTCCTGATTAAGCGACTCGGTTTCAGCTTCAGCAAACCAGTCTTCCAGTTGAGGTTGAGTCATCAGGCCGTGAATGTGTACAGACAGTTCAGCCATCGCTTCAGAGCGGGCTTTTGCACCCCCGACCGGCATAACCGCAGCCTGATCCCAGCCGCAAATCGCGGACAGATGATTAAAATGAGAAACCTTTTGGGAATGCTTAACTAACTTATTGAATGCGCTCATAGAAATGACCTTGTGAGACAAAATGTGCAGGAAGTGTATCAACGTGCAACAGATTAACAAGTGATTCAGGTCGGTGTTTGACATAGTGAAATCTTACCCGCCAAGCAAGAAGTTGCTTGAGCAGGGGCAGGATGTTGCTCTACTACCAACTGTAAAACTATAACTCTTTGATTTTTATAGGTGTCACTTTTGGCACCGACTTTGCTCCTTAATCTGTGTATCCGCGCTGAATGCAGTTGTTTGCCAGAGCGCAAAGTTATCTTTGTTTATGAATAAGCTTTGGTTGTTGATTCACCACTTGCTCATGAACAACGACTTTTATTACATCGTCATAAAGGAATGAGCAATGCCAACTCCATGTTATATCTCAATTGAAGGTCAAACCCAGGGTCTTATCACTGCAGGCGCATGTACTGCTGATTCAATCGGCGATTCTTTCGTCGAAGGCCACGAAGACCAGATGCTGGTTCAGTACTTTGACCATAACGTGACTGTACCGACTGATCCACAATCTGGTCAGCCTTCAGGCCAGCGTGTCCACAAACCATTTACTTTCACTGTGTCACTGAACAAAGCCGTTCCTCTGCTTTACAACGCGCTGGCATCAGGTGAAAAAATGACGAATGTTGAGCTGAAGTGGTACCGTACTTCGATCGAAGGTAAGCAAGAGAACTTCTTCACGACGAAACTGGAGAACGCTTCTATTGTCGATATCCATTGTGAAATGCCGCACTGTCAGGATCCGGCTAAAGCGGACTTCACTCAGAATCTGACGGTTGCGATGTCATACCGTAAGATTACCTGGGATCACGTTAACGCAGGGACTTCAGGTTCTGATGACTGGCGCAAGCCAATCGAAGCGTAAGTTACGCTCGAATCAAGTAACGTTTGCATGACGTTACGAGTCAATAATGTTGCCCGCTGCTTCGGGCAACTTCTGAGCGCTAAGCACAAAGCATCCCCGAACCGCCTGATGCAAGATGGTCGTCGGGTGTTTTGCGTTTAGGGTTTATTGAATTCTCGCGATAATTTTTACCAAATATCAAGGAATGGCAGAATGGCAACGTTAAAGTATCAGATTCATGTGGAAGGACTGGAAGAAGACACACTGGTTGTGCGTGCCTTTGATGGACACGAAACCTTATCCAGTGAACTGATCAACGGTGACGCATGTCATGGCTTTCGTTTTCGTCTGCAACTGGCCAGCCGGCAAGCGAATTTAAGCGCGGATATGGTCGTTGACCAAAAGGCTGAACTCAGAATGTATCGGGACGAAGAGTTGGTACAGCGAGTGAACGGCATTGTGCGTGAGTTTACTCAGGCAGATACCGGGCATCACCACAGCTTTTATGCATTGACTCTGGTTCCGGCCTTAGAACGTCTGTCTCTGCGTCACAACAGTCGCATATTCCAACTGCAAACAGTGCCGGAGATATTGTCGGTATTACTGCAGGAAATGGGCATTAATGATTACGCCTTTGCGTTGACCCGCGAGTGCAGTCAACGCGAGTTCTGCGTTCAATACCGTGAATCTGACCTCGATTTCTTACTGCGCCTCGCCGCGGAAGAGGGCCTTGTGTACAGTTTCATCCATGAAGAAGGGAAGCATACGTTGGTGTTCAGCGATGCGACCGACAGCTTGCCTAAACTACCGGATCCGGTTGCTTACAATACGTTAGCCGGTGGCGTGATGGACAGCCCTTACATATCAGGCCTGAACCAGCATACACAAAGTGAAGTCAGCCAGGTCTGTATGCAGGACTACAGCTTTAAAAAACCGGCCTACTCATTTGCCCACAGTGCTGACGGCACTGAAATGCAATATCAGCGGGCAGGTTATCAGCATTTTGATGCGCCAGGACGCTACAAAGATGATGTGAATGGTAAAGCATTCAGCCAAATCCGCCTTGAGTATTTACGTCGTGACGCGCGTATAGCGAGCGGCACCAGTAATCAACCGCTATTGCGTGCCGGAACCCGGTTTGATCTCGAAGACCATTCTGATGATGAAATGAACCGGGATTGGCTGGTGGTCAGTGTTTTTCACCAGGGCGCTCAACCACAAGCTCTGGAAGAAGCGGCGGGAAGCGGCGCGACGACTTATGCGAATCAGTTTACTCTGATTCCGGGCCATGTGACCTGGCGTGCCCGGCCTCAGCCAAGACCTCAGGTGGATGGCCCGATGATGGCGATGGTGGTGGGGCCGGAAGGCGAAGAGATCTTCTGTGATGAATACGGCCGGGTAAAACTGCATTTCCCGTGGGATCGTTACTCGAATGGGGATGAACACAGCTCATGCTGGGTTCGAGTCTCTCAAGGATGGGCAGGCAGTCAATACGGTATGGTGGCGATACCGCGCATCGGCCACGAAGTTATCGTCTCGTTTCTCAATGGCGACCCGGATCAGCCGATTGTAACCGGACGTACCTATCATGCGACTAACACGGCACCTTACCTGTTACCGGATCATAAAACGAAAACCATTTTGCGTAGTGAAACGCATCAGGGTGAAGGTTATAACGAACTCAGTTTTGAAGATCAGGCGGGCAGTGAACAGATTTATCTGCATGCCCAGAAAGATTTCGATGCGGTGGTGGAAAATGACAGCACCACTGTGGTGAAGCACGATCAGCATTTGACGGTGGAAAACGATAGCTTTAGCCAGATCAAAAACAATCAGCACCAGACCGTCGGCAATGAACAGCGCGAAGCCGTAACCGGCAACCGAACTCTGATCATCGATGGTTCTTTGCATATTAAAGCTGGCAGTGTCTGGGTGAATGACTCAGGCAGTGAAGTACACATTAAAGCGGGCCAAAAAGTGGTGATTGAAGCGGGCAGTGAAATCACGGTTAAAGCGGGCGGCAGTTTTGTCAAAGTTGATCCGGCAGGTGTTCATCTCTCCGGCGCCGGCGTTAACCTCAACTCAGGCGGTGGCGCCGGCAGTGGCAGCGGATTTAGCGGCGAGGCAGCGCAGTCCCCGGTTTTGCCTCAGGTCATTTATTCTTAAACGATAGCTATTCTTAAAGGATAGCGGAATCGATCATTTGAACTGAACGCTTTGCTATTGGCGATATTAATCTGACTGTCGAGCTTTAATTGCTGAAGCCCTGAGATGATCGCAGGGCTTTTCTTAGTTGATGGTAATCTGTTAAAGACAGTTCAAGCGCTTTACGGTATAAGGTTCTTTCTTGTGAATTTTCAGGGATTGATATGTACATCCAGAACATTGAAGCGTTTCTTATCGCAATAACTATTCTTACTTTAACTCCGGGCCTGGATACGGCATTGGTGATTCGTAATACCTCCCGCGCCGGTATGGTTGATGGTTGTGTCACCAGTTTGGGGGTTTGTGCCGGCTTGTTTGTGCACGCGACGTTTTCCGCGATTGGCATCTCTGCGATCCTGACTCAGTCGGCTGAACTGTTTCACATTATGAAAATGATTGGTGCGGCGTACCTGATTTGGCTCGGTATCTCTAGCTTGCGTACCTTGCTGAAAACCGGGCAGGGCATGAATGTGGCGACGCTGTCACACACCGAACTGAGTGTGAAACGCTCGCTGCGTGAGGGCTTTCTGTCCAATGTACTGAATCCGAAAACCGCGGTGTTCTATCTTGCGTTTTTGCCTCAGTTTATCAATCCGGAATACTCGCCGTTACTGCAATCTCTGTTGATGGCAGCCATTCACTTTGTGATTGCGATGGTGTGGCAATGCGGTTTGGCGGGCGCGTTAAGTTCAGCCAAGAACTTACTTAAAAATGCCTCTTTTATGCGCTGGATGGAAGGCACGACCGGTTTGGTGTTGGTGGCACTTGGCGTAAAGTTACTGCTGGAAAAAGATGCAGCATAATTTAGGTCTGAGTCAGATACGAAAAAGCGCTCAAACGAGCGCTTTTTTGATCGCTGCAATCGCATCTTTACGATGCCGCAGCCCGATTATGATTGCTGTGAGGCGAGTGATGTTTGTTCAGAGCGGGTATGTCGGGCAAAGAATACTTTGGTTTCTTCAACCACGACGTGGCGCAGTGCAATCAGACCGATCAGGTTTGGAATCGCCATCAGTCCGTTTACGATATCGGCAATCACCCAGATCATATCCAGTTTCAGGAATGCGCCTGATGCGACCAGAGCGATAAACACCACCTTGTATGGCAGTACTGCCTTGGTGCCAAACAGGAAGACGACACAGCGCTCACCGTAGTAGTTCCAGCCCAGAATCGTCGTGAACGCAAAGAACATCAGACCAACCGACACCAGCATCGGGCCGATGGTTTCTGAGTTCAGGCCCACGGCAAAGGCGTGTGTGGTCATGGCGGCACCAGAGAAATCACTTTGCCACGCACCTGTCAGGATCAGAGCCAGGCCGGTCATGGTACAGATGATGATGGTATCGAAGAAAGTACCGGTCATCGAGATCAGGCCCTGTTTTACACAAGAGTTGGTTTTGGCTGCCGCCGCTGCCATCGGTGCGCTGCCAAGGCCAGATTCGTTGGAGAAGACGCCACGCGCAATACCGGACTGAATGGCCAGCATGATGCTTGCGCCCAGGAAACCGCCGGTCGCTGCTGATGAGCTGAATGCGGAAGTCAGTACCAGTTGCAGAGCGCTTAACAGCTGATCGGCGTTGGTGACAATCACACTCAGACAGGCGATGACATAAAATACTGCCATAGCTGGTACGACTTTGCCGGCAACGCGGGAAATCGACTGAATACCACCAATGGTAACAAAGGCCACCAGCAGGGTTAGAACGATAGCAGAGGCTTCACGGGATGCGCCAAATGAAATTTCAGTAGCGTCCAGAATTGCATTAACTTGCGGGAACGTACCAATACCAAAGCACGCCACACCCAGTGCGAATACCGCAAACAGGACCGCCAGTACTTTTGAACCTACACCGTATTGCAGATAATACATCGGGCCGCCAATCATCTGACCGTTGGCATCGGTTTTACGGTATTTTACCGCCAGAAGGCATTCAGCATATTTAGTCGCCATGCCGAACAGAGCAGCGAGCCACATCCAGAACAGGGCGCCCGGGCCACCGAGTTTGATTGCGGTTGCCACACCCACAATATTACCTGTACCGATTGTGGCCGATAGAGCCGTACATAACGCAGCGAAACTGGACACATCGCCTTGCGCGGACTCAGATTTATCACGGCTGAATACCATTTTCAGTGCGGTCGGAAGATGACGGAATTGCAACAGGCCCAAACGAAAAGTGAAATAAATACCGGTTCCGACCAGCAGAATAAGTAGAGGTGGGCCCCATACGAAGCTATCAATAGTTTGTAATAATGAAAGAAGGTTGGTCATATTTTCCCCTTAATAAACAAAATCTAAGGAGAAGAGAGAAAGGGCGGATCTCATTGATCAAAATGCGAATAGCCAGTAACAGACAGGCTGTCCCGGATAACCTTTCACTCCTCTGTCCTTTTGCCTGAGAGTTTCACTCTGCTTAGTGGATAAGCAGAACTTGCTCCTTCGGCGACCGATTGAACGGTTCTCTCCAGAGGTTCCTCCAACTACAGTCCTCGCTATTCTTCTTGGGGAAGAATAAAGCACCTGAAAGATTTACTTCTTCGGCGGGTATGTCTGGCCTATTTGTTGAAAATAGGTTAACAACCTCTCTCCTGCAGTCTTCATTGGAACAATTATCTATATGGTTAGATAATTTGCCCGAGAATATTAGCCAAAACAAAGTGTGATGTCATCTACAAATTCAATGGAATGCGTCATTCTTGGTCAAGATGTGCCGGATTAAACTTTTCTCTGACCTTTGATACGCTATAAGTGGTATAAAGAGATATAGATAAAGGGGTGAGTTATGATCAGACTGATCACAATCGGAGTATTGATTGCCTTAGCTTTTTTTCTGATTCGCTATGGTACCAGCGAAAAAGCGCAAAAAGGCATCGTCGTGACACTGGTCGCCGCTTTGGTAATTTATACGATCTCGGTCGTGGTGACTGAACTCATTCGCTGATGGGATTTAGGAGTAAAACTTGAACCAAAAACATTCAGACGACAACGACGATGTGGTCGTGATTGAAGAGCGCGATAAACGCAGTTATCTCTATATCGGTATTGCCGCTGCACTGGGTCTGGCTTTAGGCGGTTTGGTCGGCTCTTCGGTGACTGCTTCCAAATGGGAAACCACCTATCAGGCGCTGGAAACTCAGTATAAACAGGCGCAGCAAGACGGTGCAGATCAGAAAGTTCAGGTAGAGGACAGTACTGAAAAACTCAACCAAGAGTGGCAGGAGAAGTTGCAGGCTGCGCTGGACGATCAGCGTGAACAGAACAAAGCAGAGCTCACCAAATTACAGAGAGAAGTGACCGAGCTGGAAAAAGTCAATGCTTCGCTGGAAGCTGAATTGTCTAACCGAAAGCAAGATCTGGCTAAAGCGGATGAGAAGAACGACAAGTTAAATCGTCAGGCAGATATGCAGGCAACGATGTTTGAACGTTCGCGTGAGTTGTTCCAAAAAGAGTTAAAAATCAAACAGGAACTGGAATCGCTGCAAAAAGAGCGTGATGATTTAGTGCCGAAAATTAAAACGCTTAAAAATGATTGCGATGCGTATCTTGAAGGGGCTTCCTGGGATGCTAAGTCTGACTCATGTGATAAGCAGGATGAGGCCAATTCGCGCGTCAGTGAGATTGATCAGATGATCCGCGTGCGTCGCATGGATCTGGAGCAGATTAAAGCCTTATCGGAAGAGATCGGGCTTTGAAGCGCTAGATACTGTTTCGCTAGGTACTGTTTATTTTTTACGTGTGCGTAACGCAACAATGTGTGATAGCTCATCGATGATGGGCTATTTTTTTAAGACGGACTGATGAGATTTTTAGGCAGTCTGACAAATTCACTGTTCACACGGTTGGTGCAAAAGGCTAACCGAGGGGGAAATATGCTGAATTGGAAGGATGTGGTGGAATTAGCGCAGCAGGGGAATCTGGCGCCTTCACACCGGGTTGAGAAAACTCCGCAGCAGTGGCAGGCTGAGTTGACGGAAGAGCAGTACTACGTGACCAGAGAGCATGGCACGGAGCGTCCGTTTTCTTCAGACATGTGTGTGCAGTTTGAGCCCGGGATCTACCATTGCGTGTGTTGTCAGACTTTACTGTTCGATTCAGCAACAAAGTTTGATTCTCACAGCGGATGGCCATCGTTTTCACAACCGGCGACCAAGAATGCGATTTCGTATCATATCGACACTCAACTAGCGACGCCAAGGGTAGAAGTGCGTTGCAACAGTTGTGATGCGCATCTGGGGCATGTTTTTCCGGATGGTCCGCCACCAAGCGGATTGCGCTATTGCGTTAATGCGGTGGCGATAGAGAAGCAGTCTGGGTAACCGGATGAGTTGGGTGATTACGAGTTATCTGTAATAAAAAATCCAGCGTTGAGGCTGGATTTTTATTGGTCAGTGAGTTAGTCACGGAAGTTATTAAACTGGAACGGGTGGTCCAGATCACTCCCTCGCAGCAGCGCCATAACCGCTTGCAAATCATCACGCTTTTTACCGGTGACACGAACTTTATCACCTTGAATCGACGCTTGAACTTTCAGTTTGGCGTCTTTGATCAGTTTCACCACTTTTTTCGCCAGGTCAGTCTCGATCCCTTGTTTGAACAGGACATCTTTGTACCAGTTCTTACCAGAATGAACAGACTCTTTCACTTCCATTGAACGTGGGTCTACGCCGCGTTTAGCCAAGTTGCTACGCAGAATATCCATCAGCTGTTGCAGCTGGAAATCACCTTCAGCGCCCAGTTTTACTGTTTCATCCTTCAGTTCAAAACTGGCGTCAACGTTACGAAAGTCAAAGCGGGTCGCAAGCTCTCGGTTTGAGTTATCGACCGCGTTACGCAGTTCAACAGTATCGATTTCTGAAACAATATCGAAAGAAGGCATGTTAGTTTTTCCTTAATAAATTAACCGATGCGGCTGATCAGCCAGCACGGCGCACTTTAATAGATTGAGCCAGCATATCAAGCATGCTGGTGGTGTCTTGCCAGCTTAAGCATGGGTCGGTGATAGATTGACCATAGGTCAGGTTGTCCAGATCGTCCATTGGCTGGTTGCCTTCCACAATGAAGCTTTCTGTCATGACGCCGGCCACTTTGTGGCTGCCGGATTCAATCTGCTGACAGATGTCTTTGGCGACATCAAGCTGCTTGCGGTGCTGCTTTTCACAGTTAGCGTGGCTGAAATCAACCACTAGACGTTGTGGCAGATCAAATTGAGCCAGAGCTGCACATGCTTCATTTACAGAGGCCGCATCATAGTTGGTACCATTGTCGCCACCGCGCAGAATCACGTGCCCATATGGGTTACCGCTGGTACGATATACGGTCATACGGCCGTTTTTATCCGGCGAGTAGAAGTAATGTGAGGCCTGAGAGGCACGGATCGCATCAATGGCGATTTTCACATTGCCATTGGTACCATTTTTAAAACCGACCGGGCACGATAATGCAGAAGCCATCTCACGGTGGATCTGGGATTCAGTGGTACGGGCACCGATCGCGCCCCAGCTAATCAGATCAGCAATGTACTGGCCGGTGATCATATCCAGAAACTCAGTGGCTGTGGCCAGGCCCAGTTTATTGATATTCAGCAGCAGTTGGCGTGCTTTATTCAGACCGGTTTCCAGTGCGTAAGAGCCGTCCAGGTTTGGATCGGTAATCAGGCCTTTCCAGCCGACAACCGTACGTGGTTTCTCGAAATAGGTACGCATCACGATAAACAGTTCGTTCGCGTACTGACCCTGAATGGCACTCAGGCGTTGTGCATAGTCCAGCGCCGCTTCAGTGTCGTGTACAGAGCAAGGTCCGACAATCACCAGCAGGCGATCATCTTCTCCGGAAAGAATGCGTTCAATTTGGCCACGGGAGTTGGCAATTCGCTCTGCAACCTCATCCGTAATCGGGTGGGCTTGGCTAAGTTCTGCCGGAGTAGGCATCGGACCCAGCGCTTGGGTTCTTAATTCATCAGTTTGTAATGGCATAGGATAGCCTGTCCTCTTATTGCGAGGCAGTAAAGATAACGAATTTAGGGGGCATAATAAACTGTTAAGCGATAAGAGGTGTTCTATTTCCTGTAAAGTGAAATTTTATGCAAAAATAATCAATAAATATTGAGTTGTGGGCTTGTTTTTCTGCGGCTCTCTAGGTATTTTCGACATGTACAACATAATGATAAACGGAGCAGTAATGAGTTTAGAACACAACGTAACCATCCATGAGCAGTTGGCTCTGGGAAATACCTTGCCAAAAGCAACCGAACAGGCACCAAGCTCTTATCTGTTTGTCTCTTTATCTGAGCTCATTGCCGAGAGCGTCTTTTATCATCCGGCTCTGGTCACGGGCACTGATAGTTTGTCTGAACTGGAAAAAAGTTCACTGGAAGCCATGCTGGGCGGTAAAAGTATTGCCGAACATTTTGTCGACACTCTGGTGGAAAAAATCGGCGCGGCGGTTCAGCCTCATCATCAGTCGCTGCGCGTGTGTCTGAGTTCGGCAGATAGCCACGGCTATCAGGCGCTGCTTGGCGGCAGCCTGGAAACCGATGAAGTGAATCCGGCAATGGGTGTGCGCGGTGTTTCCCGCTACGCATCTCAAGCGTATGCACCGGCGTTTGCACTGGAATGTCAGGTGATCAAGCAGCTGCGTAACCAGGGGCTGGATATTGAAATTGTCGTGCCTTTTGTTCGTACTTTAAGTGATGCAGCGACTATCATTGACCGTCTGGCTGAGCAGGGGCTGCCGCGCGGCCTGAACGGCCTTAAAGTGCTTTACAGCTGCAGTGTGCCATCCAGTGTTATGGTCGCTGAGCGTTTGCTGCAATATTTCGATGGCGTAGTGATTGACTGGGAATCCTTGACTCAGTTTACTTTGGGGCTTGATAAGGACAATGCGGCACTGTCGTACCTGTACAATCCGGACAGCGAATCTGTAACCCTGCTGGCTGACATTGTGTTTAAAGCGGCCCTGCAGGCTAAAAAACCGGTACTGATTGTCACGACAGCACTGGAAACCCACCTCAAGCTACAAAATTACCTGGTTGAAAATACCCAGGCCGAAGCGATTTTTAACTTCTGAAACGCGACCTGAGATCTGATAAGGATGCGCAACGAGGCCAGCCAAATACGGCTGGCTTCTTGTTTTTTAACCATACAGATTGACAATAATGCAGCGCTAAAGTGAACTGGTCTGACAACTGAAGTTGTCACGATAATTATAACCACAACTAGTAAGGTCAGTCCTATGCTCTCTGCTCTCACCAAAGCGAATCTTTACCTTAACTATTTCGGCTTTATGAAAGTGCCGCTCATCTGGTATTGCCGGCCGAAACTGCTCACGCTTGACGATAACTCAGTCATAGTCCGTATCCCGCTTAAACGGCGCAATCGCAATCATCTCAACAGCATGTATTTTGGCGTGTTGGCCGTTGGCGCAGATGTGGCGGGGGGCTTTCTTGCTATGTATAAAGCGCAGCAACGAAAAGTGACGGTGTCACTTGCGTTTAAAGAAGTCGAGGCGAAATTTCTCAAAAGGCCTGAAGCCGATGTCTGCTTTCGCTGCGACGATGGCCCTTTGATTGACGCCATGCTGGACGAAACGCTGGCCACGGGTCAGCGAGTGAATCAGGCGGTAAAAATTACCGCCACTTGTCCATCGCTGCATGGTGATGAAGCGATGGCGGAGTTCTGGCTGACGTTATCCCTTAAAGCCGTGAAGAGCGGATAACTCTGTTGATCACAGGCGAGTCACTATGATTGACCACAGGCGAGTCACTATGGTTGATCACAGGCGAGTCACTATGATTGCCTCTCTTGCCCGCTAAACCGTGTTCACTGAGCAGGTATGCTGTGATGCTAACTGAGCTCGATGGTTTCAATATCGACGATTTTGCTTCGGTTTAACACGATTTTCCAGCGATAATAGCGCGGCTTGTCTTTGTAGTTACGCTCTTTGACGATCAGATTGATGAGATGACGTTTCTCAACCGACTCACGGCTTACCTGACCGTTGTTTAGCTGATAGATACGGTTGGAACCTTTATCCATCAAGCGGGTCAAGGTACGCAAATCAATGAGTATGCTCTCTCGTGTCGCTTCATAACCGCTCATAAAATGGGAGGTCGACATCTCGGTCTGCGAGCGGTAGTGGAGGATCTGCTCTTCACGTTGCACGACACGTTTCTTGCGAATGTTTTGTATGCTGTCCGGCAGTTGTGCCAAGCTTTTGTAGTCGAGCCATTCGTCTTTCTGGCCCACTTCTTTACCTGTGGTCGGATCGAAATAGCGACGGCGCCATTTCGGTTTCCCTTTACGAATAACGCGCCATAGGATGTCACGTAAATCGTCTTTAAAAATTTCACGCAAGGCATAAATGAACGACATGGCGATGATGAATGAAGCGGTGATTTCGCCCCAGTAATCCCGCGCCGTAATTGCCGTGATGGTTACCACGACCATGACTAAACCAGTGGCGATGCCTTTTACCGCACGCTTCATATTTTTACCCAGTGAGGTGACTTTTTCCCGCAGAATAATCGGATGTTCAATCAGGCGTCGCAGCAGACGCATTTTATTGCTTAAGCGGGTAATGTCGGTGTCGGCTTTTTCCGAGTTGTAGTGATTAAGTGCCCGGTGAGCCTGTTCTTTCTCGACCAGAGTGATCAGGCGATCTTTAATCGTCTTGTATTCAGAATTGCGGCTTAATTTGGCCACCATAGAGAGAAACTTCTGCTCGGTATACCAGGACAAGTAGTTATCAATATTGGCGTAATAGCGTTTGATGGTTTCTTCGTAAGGAATATTACGGCGTAAACGTTTGAGAATATCGAGCGACAACTCAATCACCGTATCCACTTCATCAGAAGTGACATTGTCACTTGATTCATTGAGCTGGTTGACCGCTTTGTCCAGCGCAATAACATACTGATAGGCGAACAAACTCAGACTGACTCGGTACTGGGTAGAAGAGAGACGGCCGCGTTGCGCCAGACGGCTGTGCACCAGCGGTAACAGAATTTTATTACTGTAGTAAGACCGTTTTTGATGAATGGAACTGTAGAAAAACTCTCCCTCGGACATCACTTCCGGCGTTAAACCTAATTCGCCGGGAATAAACAGATACATATCCAGATCGAGCTTCTTGCTGTCCGACATCTCGGAAGAGATCTTAAGGGTAACGGCATCTTGTTTATCGACAGTGATCAATGAAAACTCCTGAAAAAATTGCTCAATTTTCTCTGTTCAATGGGGGAAAGCATATCAGAGATCACGTATAATCTCTGCAAATTTGATGTGAGACAGTTTTAAATGATTAACGTTGGTCAGACTAATAGTCTAGAAGTTGTAAAAATTGCCGATTTTGGTGTCTTTCTTGATGCTGGTGAATTTGGTACGACTTTATTGCCAAACCGCTTTGTGCCGGAAGGCCTAGAGGTGGGGCACTTTGTTGATGTGTTCCTTTACTTCGATTCAGAGAACCAGCTGGCAGCGACGACAGAAACACCAATCGCCCAGGTGGGTGAATGGGGCCTGATGAAAATTGAAGGTGTGAACAGCACCGGAGCGTTTGCGGACTGGGGAATTAAAGACAAAGGTCTGCTGATTCCTTTCAGTGAACAGCGTAAGCGCTTTACTGCCGGGCAAAACGTTCTGGTGTATGTCTACACAGATAAAGCCTCTGGTCGCATTGTTGGTACGACCAAGTTTAATAAGTGGCTGGATAAAACGCCGGCCACCTATCAGCGTAACGAGCAGGTTGATCTGATCATCGCTGAGCGTTCAGAGCTGGGTTACAAAGCGATTGTCAACGGCGCACATTGGGGAATGGTTTTCCCGTCAGATGTGTTCGGCAAGCTGTTTATCGGTAAGCGCCTGAAAGGTTACATCAAGAATATCCGTGAAGATGGCAAGATCGATCTGGCGCTGCAGAAAATCGGCGTCGCGAAAATGGATGACCTGAGCAGTAAAATTCTTGAAACCCTTGAAAAGAAAGGTGGCTTCCTGCCACTGAGTGATAAATCTACCCCGGAAGCGATTTTCGCTACCTTCCGCACCAGTAAAGGCACCTTCAAGAAAACCATCGGTGGCCTGTTTAAGCAGGGCAAGATCGTGATTGAGCAGGACGGGATCCGTCTGGCTGACTGATGGTTTCGGCCACAGTGAATGCTCTGGGATATCAAAATGCATTAACGGCTGCCTGTATGGCGGCCGTTTTTTATGGCATCAGTGCTTTATTGTGATAATACGGCTCGCTTAGTCAGCAGGTCAGTTTAATCAGTCAGTCTGTGCACGCAGCAGAACACAAAAAAAATAGGCCCGAAACGTAAGGCGTTTGGGCCCAGGGGAATGGCTCCGCAGAGCCTGCGCTATTTATCGAGTCTGAAACTGCTGAACAAACGTCAGGACTACTTTACGTTAAGTGTAGTACAGACTCAGTTTTTCGCGCGAATAGTGCAGAATATTGTGCTGATGTTTACCGGTCAGAATAAGTTTTTATCTCTGACCAGCTCTCGTGGCAGACCATTTTTGACTCGGTTACCAACCCATTTTCCTAAGCCAATCACATCGTTACCGTAACAGACAATCACTTCGCCTTGACCACTTTGACTCTCCGGGCGAACATCACGGCCCATATACCATTCACGGGCTTCTGCCGTGGTCAGTTGTACTGTCTGGGTTTCATTGCCGGTTGCCAGCGTGGTGGCAACCTGATGCTGCCAGCGATAGCCTTTTTTATGCGCTTCGGCGATTTTGATCCCCATACGGGAAAATCTCAGTTCACCCAGCATAGGCTCCAGGGCATCCGGGAATAACCACACATCGTTGTCACGCAGCCAGACACTGCTCGCAATCGGTAAGGTGATACCCAGTGCCTCTTGCAGTTGACGAGTGATGTCGGCAGTGACTTTGTGACTTGCTTTCTCAAATGGAAATTTACCCAGGCGTTTTTGAACGGCCGGTGCTTCAACTGCGGCCAGTTTTCTGATTCGAGCCACAAAGAAGCCTTCACAGTCATACACCTGCGGGAAAATATGTAAGAATCCTTCAGCAGTGATGGCTTTGTCGGCCTCGCTAAAGAGGTTATCGAGACGCTCAAACTGAACAGCATCACCATAGGTGTTTTTGAGATGCCAGCACACTTGCTGGTTCTCTTCTGTGCTCAGGGTACAGGTGGAATAAACCAGCACGCCGCCCGGTTTCAGCGCCTGAAACGCACTCTCTATCAGGTCTTTTTGGGTCTCTGCGATCGACAACACTGAGGCTTTGCTCCAGTTTTTCATCGCATCGGCATCTTTGCGTATGGTGCCTTCACCTGAGCAGGGGGCATCGATCAATACAGCATCGAACTGCTCTGGCAGCCAGCCACCAAACACGCGGCCGTCGAAATTACTCAACGCGGCGTTGCGAATACCGCATCGCTCGATATTGGCGTGTAGCACCTTGACCCGGCTGGCGGAAAATTCATTGGCAACCAATACGCCCTGATTATTCATCAGTGCGGCAATCTGTGTAGTTTTGGAACCCGGCGCAGCGGCCATATCCAGCACCGCATTAAACTCGTCCTGAGCGTCCGTGAACAGCGCTGAAACCGGCATCATTGAGCTGGCCTCCTGAATATAGAACAAGCCGGCCATGTGCTCTGCGGTATTACCCAGCGGAACCACGCTTTCGTCGGCCTCGATCCAGAATCCGGTATCACACCAGGGAACCGGCTCCAGTGACCAGCCTTTCTCCTGTGCTCGTTGCACAAAGGAGTCCACGCTGATTTTCAGCGTGTTAACCCGGATACTTTTGCGCAGCGGGCGTTGGCAGGCTGCAACAAAGTCCTCCATGTTCAGAGTCGGGGGCAGGATCTCAGCGATGGTGGCGAGAAATTCTTCAGGTAATGCGATATTCGAGTGCAAAACAGGGTCTCAGTCTGGAATTTGGAGCCGAATTATATACCTAACGCGATGTCTGATGCGAGCTTCGGTGTGGATTGCTTTAGGGCAGGTGGCAGGGAAACAAAAAGGCAGCTCAGCGCTGCCTTTTGTCATCGAACTCTTTAACTGGTTAAGGCCTTGGGATGGCTGGACGCCAGCTGGTCCATTCTTTTTGTGCCTGCGGATAGAGGTAGAATGTGTGTCCTTTGCCTGCGGCAGGCGCTAATTGTTTTTGCTCCGGCGTGGAGAAGGTAATACCACCACGTAACAGGCTGTCCACAGTACCTGCTTTGATGTCGGCCCCGGTCAGGCCGATGGAGACGTCCAGTCCGGAAGTATTCCAGAACACGCTGTTTTCCCGCACCAGATAGGCGTACTGGGCATCAATTTCAATCGTTGAGATAACCCGATCGGCAAGGTTGCCCAATTTAACTTCGGTTACCCGGCCAACTTCCATTTCCCGGTACAACACCGGTGTACCGACATCAACTGAACCGCGGCTTTCACTTTGCAGAGTAAGGATAAGACCTGGTGGCTGGTAAGGGATCGCGGCCAGCGCAAAGCGTTTGCTTGCCGCACCCTGGCCAGGCTTAACCTCAATCGATTTAGTCAGCAGGTTTTGCAGATTGGACACTCCTTTCAGGCCGAATTTGGCCTGTGCAACCCAGAACACTGAGCCGCTGCGCGCGATGTACGGCGCGTAGTCTGGCTGAATACGCGCTTTAAGCACAATATCATCTGAGGCAAAGTCCGGAGTCACTTGGGTGATTTCACCCACCTGGACGCCGTTGTACTTAAGTGCTGTGCCAACGGAAATACCTGTGTCGCCTCTGGCGGTCAGTTCAATCTCTTCGCCATATTTCTGTGCCTGTTGGTAATCGGGATAGAGCTTCCACAATTTGCCCACTTTATTCTCTACGCCCTTAATATTGTCGAAGGCAATGCCACCTTTGATGAGGGTCTGCAGTGGTGCTGCTTTAAGTTTAATACCGGACAGAGAGGCATCCATCTCAACCCCAGAACGGTTCCAGAATACGGTTTGGGCTGTCAGCAGATGTTTGTACTGGTTTTCGATCGTTGCTTCAATTTGCACCCCGTCCTGGGTCAGTTTAAAGTCAGAGACCGCACCGACCTTCATATTGCGGTACAGTAGCGGACTCCCCGCGCTGATGGGTGGCAGTTCCCGCGCAAACAGCGTCAGTTTTTGTGAGCCAGACTGATTATATTTGGCGATTTCAGCCAGAGAACGGCTTTGATACAGACGATAGCTGTGCTCAATTTTTTCACTGCCTTCGCTGACGAAGCTGATTGAGCCGGTCAGCAGCTGTTTGGCCGGAGGAATTGAGACACTCAGACCGGATTCGGTCAGCTCGGCATTGGCTGAACCGGTGACGTAGAAGCGGCTGCGCGATCGAATCAGGTGCGCATACTGTTCGTCGATCAGCAGGGTGAATTTCACTTCATCTTCGGTTAGCTCAACATCGGTAACTGTTCCCACAGGTACGCCGCGATAGAGAATCTGGGTATTGGTATCAAGGCCAAATGAGCTGTCGGCATACAGGGAAACAGAAATCGATTTCGACTGCTTCTGGTCAAATTCGACCTGGTGGATGGCGGTAAACTTACGGGCTCTGGTGCCTTCACCCGGCACCAGAGTCAGGTAGTTGCCTTTTACCAGATTGGCGAGGTTTTTGACGCCGGAAAGGGATACTTTCGCCTCTTCCAGGATGAAGTGACTGCCGCTGGTCAGCAGATCGCTGAAGGCCGGTTGAATCGCGGCGGACGCGACAATGTGATCATCTTTAAGCTGCAGGTTGGTGATCTGGCCAATTTCAATTCCGCGGTACATGATTGGTGAACCGGACGGGTTGATGTTGTTGTTGTCAGGCAGATTGATGGTCACAGGGATCCCGCGCCCTGCAGTCTGCAAATCTTTGTAGAGCCTGAATTGGGTATTCTGCTCAACGGGCTCACCGTCGTCTGGTGAATCCACCGCGATCGAGCCACCGATCAGTGCACTGAGACTTTCCAAATGCACATCCACGCCGTTGAAACCAATTTTGGCCCCGACACCACTGACGTTCCAGAATCGGCTCTCGGAGGTGATGATGTGGCGGTACTGCTCTTGAATTGAAGCCTGAATGATGACCGATTTGGATTGTTCGTCTAACTGGTAACTGTAGACCTCGCCAATCGGAATTTTTTTGTAGACGATCTGTGAGCCAACCGATATACCGCCCAAATCCGCCGCTTTCAGAGATATGGTCAGGCCGCTGTCGGCCAGTAAATCGGACGGGGCTGAGTCCAGCGCACGGTACTCACTCGGATGATCATTATCACCCTCGACGTCACTGCCGGGTTGAATGGCGATATAGTTACCGGAAACCAGCGCATCGAGTCCGGATACACCGGATAAACTCGCGGTTGGTTTTACCAGCCAGAAACGGGTTTCAGAAGAGAGCAGGCGGGTTGCTTCCGGATAGATATCAGCTTCGACATAGATGTTGGATAAATCGGCCGAAAGCTTGATGTCACGCACCATACCGACTTCCAGACCCTGATAACGAATCGTGGTTCGCCCGGATACCAGCCCCTGGGCATCGGCGAAGTAAATTTGTATTTGGTCACCGGCATCATGAATGGCTTTCAGCACCAGCCAGCCGGCCAGAATCATGGTCAGTATGGGCAGAATCCATAACGGTGATATTCCTTTATTACGACGAATATCTGGTGAGTATGAGGGTTGGGTCGACTGTTCTTTACTCATCTTTAGACTCATTGTTAGAAACGGCGCTTGGGTAATTATCCCAAATTAAGCGCGGATCCAGGCTCTCTGCAGCCAGCATGGTCAGTACCACAACCATACCAAATGCTACAGCGCCGTAACCGGGGGTAAAATTCAACAGCTGTCCGCGGTCCACCAGGGTCAGCATGATTGAAATCACAAACAGGTCCATCACGGACCATTTACCTATCCATTTGATAGCGTAATAGATGGTCATACGCTGGCGGTGAAACAC
This sequence comes from Vibrio sp. ABG19, assembly GCF_029962385.1. Taxonomy (NCBI): domain Bacteria; kingdom Pseudomonadati; phylum Pseudomonadota; class Gammaproteobacteria; order Vibrionales; family Vibrionaceae; genus Vibrio; species Vibrio sp. ABG19. The sequence continues at coordinate 2,878,307 of NZ_CP071708.1, forward strand.
CTGGCGCTTAAAGCGGATGGCCAGCAGCAGATAAATCAATCCGACAATTTTTGCCACTGGTACCACAATACTGGCAACGAAAATGATCACCGCAATGCCTATCATGCCGCTGTTAATCAGCGAGGCGACGCCGGAAAATATGGTGTCTTCCAGGCGCTGACCATTGGTCAGTAATATCGAAATCGGAATGATATTGGCCGGAACAATCGCCACCGCGGCCGCAATCACATAAGCCCAGGTACGCTCAATGGAACGTGGGCGACGGTGGTGCAGTGCATGGTGACAGCGCACACAGTGACTCGATTCACACTGGGACAGATGGCAGTTATGGCAGTGTATCTGTTTATTATGCAGCGGGTATTCAATTTCCGGCTGCCAGGCTTCCCAATAACGACGCACACTAATGCGACTGATCAGCAATACCGTAAACAGCTGCAGTAATACCAGGCTATATAAAGCTGGGCCGACGAAGATGTCAGAAAAGTCTTTCAGCTTGAAGCAGGAGACCGCGATGCTAATCAGGAAAACATCAATCATAGACCATGATTTCAGATGGTGGATCATGGCCAGCGAATAGCGCAGCAGTTGAAACCAGCGCTTGTGCAGGGCGAGATGAGCGGTGACCACCGAACTGCAGACCAGTAGTGGCGCCAGAGTGCTGCAAAACAGCACCAGTACAGCCAACACGCCATAACCTTCTTCAAACATGGCGACAATGCCTGCCGGCAATGAAGCCGGAATCATTACGCCAACCAGGCGGATGCTGATAAAGTCAAACAACTGGGACGGGATAAACAGCAGTAAACAGGTGATGGCAATCGCCAGATTGCCTGATAAAGACGGACTGCCGCCACGATAAAGTTGAGTACCACAGCGCGGACAATAGGCACTGCGGCCATGTTGGATATCCACCACGTCAACCGGCAACTCGCAGCCCTGACACAGCCGGATAGTCCGGCTGTCGGTATTATGCTGGGTCAGTGACTTGATTTTCATCGGCTGCTTCCCGACGATGAGCATCGCTCACTGCAAACGATAGTGACGGCGTCACGTGATGTAATGTCTTGAACATCAGGCTGTTGCTGACCTGCAAGAACGGCGCTTTGACTAAGCGTGTGATTGAATAGAACCATATAGCGTTTGATACAAACCTTCTTGTTCAACCAGTTCTCCATGGGTGCCGGACTGAGTGACATGTCCGTCCTCCAGAACGTAGATAAGATCCGCTTGCTTAACCGCTGACAGACGATGAGCGACAATCAGGGTTGTCCGGCCTTTCAAAAACTCGGTTAAAGCTTTATGCAGAGCCGCTTCGGTTGCGGTGTCCAGGGCAGAGGTGGCTTCATCAAGAATGACGAATTTTGGGTTACTCAGAACCATACGAGCGATCGCGAGACGCTGACGCTGACCGCCAGAGAGACGAATACCATTACGGCCAATCTGAGTATCGAGACCGTGATTCAGTTTGCTGATCACGTCCTGCATCTGAGCGATATCCAGTGCGCGCCACAGCGACAACTCATCATAATCGCTGCCCAGCGTGAGATTATGCCTCAAAGTATCATTAAAAAGTACAGGTTGTTGAATCACGACCGCAATTTGTTCCCGGATAACATCAAAGCTGATGTCATCACAGGTTTCGCCATTATAACGAATTTCGCCTGAATTTTGTCGGTAGACACCGATCAGCAACTGAATCAGGGTCGATTTTCCACCGCCGCTGGCTCCCACCAGAGCAACTTTTTTACCGGCAGGGATTGTCAGGGTTAAATCGTCGAGCACTTTGTGTTCACCATCGTAGGTAAAATCGACGTGCGAGATGGTCACCTCAACTTCCCGCTCTTCGCTGAAAGGGTTGACCTTGCTTGGCGGGCGATGTTCTTCTTCGAGTTCAAGTAAATCGTTAATGCGTTTTAAGGCCGCTTTAGCGCTGTACCAGGAAAACTGGACGCCGAGCAGCTCTTGAACCGGGCCGAGCATAAACCACAGGTAGCCAAACACCGCAAATATCTGGCCTATTGTCAGGTCGCTGAACACCACCATCAGCATCGCGACGGCACGGAACAGTTCAAAGCCGAGCAGAAACAGTAAGAAGGAGAGGCGACCGGCCGCTTCTGACTGCCAGGCATATTTGTCGGCATGACGCCTAACATCATCGGCCTGTTTGGTGAGCTGGGCCAGAAATTCCCGCTCTTTATTGGCCGCACGTAGCTGGTAAATACCATCCAGCGTTTCAACTAAACGGTTTTGAAAGCGCTCAAACGCCTGGTTCTCACGTCGTTTAAGGTGTTTTACCTTGTTGCCCAGCATACGGGAGAAGTAAATGACTATTGGGTTAACCAGCAGTATAAACAGGCCCAGACGCCATTCGAGCCATAAAAGGACAATCGCAGTACCCAATACTGTGAGCAGGCTGATCAGGAATTTACTCAGCGTAGTGCCGATAAATTGGTCGATCGTTTCAATATCGGTGATTAAATGTGCGTTTATACCGCCGCTGCCCTTGGTTTCATATTGTTTTATGCTGATCCGCCCCAACTTATCGATCATCTTGCTGCGCATGTGGAACGTGATGGTCTTGGAAACCAGGGTGAACTGGCGGTTTTGCAGTATATTGAGCAGTTGACTGGCCGCGCGCATCAGCACCACCAGCAGCAGGGTAAACATGATGTAACCGGTGGCCGTCTGCCAGCCGTCTGGCAAGAGTTGGTTCATCAGCTCAATACCGGTCGATGGTTGGTTCAGCAGAACTTCATCCACCATTAAGGGCATAAGCAAAGGAATGGGTACGCTGATTAAAGTTGCGACAATCGCAATCGCATTTGCGTACAACAACTTAGACTTATGTCTTTTCACTTGAGTTATGAGCCAAGAACGGCTAATAGTGTCACTGGTATACGTCATTGTAGTGAGAATGCATCCTATTTAATCTGTGATGTGATTCTACGTAGAACCTTAAATGAAGTCTTTATTTTTCCACCGGAAGTTATTATGAAAATAGAACATTACCACCGCTTAACCAAGCAAGCTGTCGCGTTACTGGAATCAGAACCAGACCTTATCGCCAACTTGTCGAATTTAAGTGCTTTGCTAAACATGGAACTGGAAGACCTTAACTGGGTAGGCTTCTATCTTATGCATGGCGATGAACTGGTACTAGGTCCCTTCCAGGGTAAGCCAGCTTGTGTTCGTATTCCTGTTGGCCGTGGTGTGTGCGGAACTGCCGTTGAAACTAACACTGTACAACGTGTTTACGATGTTCACGCCTTTGAAGGTCACATTGCTTGTGACGCGGCGAGCAACTCAGAGATTGTAATTCCATTCTCTATTGATGGTAAAGTCGCCGGCGTGCTTGATATTGATAGCCCAAGTATTGGTCGTTTTTCTGAAACTGATGAAGAAGGACTCACGTTTTTGATGACTGAAGTAGAAAAGCTGCTTAATTCACACGCGAACAAGGCATAATTTAGTTGTTGCCTGTGGTTTTTCGTATTCAGGTCACTATAATACCGAAATATTTGAATTTAATGCTTCGCGGACCAGCCGCAATAACCAGGAATCCTCATGGAAAACACTGAAAAGTTAAAAAACAGCAAAGAAGTAATTGCGTACATTGCTGAATGTTTCCCTAAATGCTTTACTTTAGAAGGTGAGGCACAGCCTCTTAAAATTGGTATTTTTCAAGATCTTGCTGATCGTCTCAGCGATGACCCTAAAGTAAGCAAAACTCAACTTCGTGCAGCGTTAAGACAGTACACGTCATCTTGGCGTTACCTGCACGGCGTTAAAGCTGGTGCGGTTCGTGTCGATCTCGATGGTAATGCATGTGGTGAACTAGAAGAGCAACATGTAGAACACGCGAAAGCTGCGTTAGCTGAGAGCAAGGCTCGTGTAGAAGCTCGTCGTAAAGAGCAGGCTAAACAGGCGCGTGATGATGCGAAAGCAAAACCTAAGGCGAAGAAGCCTCAGGCACGTCGACCTCAGTCTAAAGCACCAAAAGCAGACAAAAAACCAGTAGAGACACGTGCTCTGAATGCTGATGAACTGAATGTCGGTAAAGAAGTGAACGTGAACATGGGTAAAGGCAACATGGCTGCGACCATTGTTGAAATCAATAAGGAAGATGTGCGTGTTCAACTCGGCAACGGCCTGCAAATGGTTGTGAAAGCGGAGCACCTGCGCGCATAAAGGAGAATCTCCTACGCATGAAATGCCGTTCAAAATTAACTCTGATCGCTGCTGGCCTCTGGCTGGCAGCGTCTTCAGCTCAGGCTCTCGAAGCCAAACTCCATAAAGAAGACCTTCCTCTTCTTGCTCCAGAAGTTCAGCATGAAACGGCGAGTAAACGAGTCACATCCAGATTTACTCGTTCTCACTACAAGCATTTCACTCTCGACGATCAGTTCTCTAAAGCAATTTTTGAACGTTATCTTGAGATGTTGGACTACAATCGCAACTTGTTTACTCAAGCGGATATTGATTCGTTCAAAACCTGGTCCGTCGAACTTGATGATCAACTGAAAGCGGGCGATAACCAGATCGCGTTTGACTTGTATAACTTATCGATGGAGAAACGTTTTGCACGTTTTCAGTACGCACTGTCTCTGCTCGATAACGAAATCAAGTTTGATGGTGATGAGACCATTGAGCTCGATCGCTCGAAAGAGGCCTGGCCGAAAGATCTGGCAGAAATCAACGAGTTGTGGCGTAAGCGCGTCAAGTATGACGCACTCAATCTGAAACTGGCAGGCAAGACCTGGCCTGAGATCAAAGAGACGCTGGAAAAACGTTATAACAACGCGATTAAGCGTCTGACCCAGACCCATAGTGAAGATGTGTTTCAGTTGTACATGAATGCGTTTGCCCGCCAGGTTGATCCGCACACCAGTTATTTGTCACCACGCAATGCAGAGCAGTTCCAGTCAGAGATGAATCTTTCTCTGGAGGGCATTGGTGCTGTGCTGCAGATGACCGATGACTACACGGTGATTCGCTCGCTCGTGGCTGGTGGGCCTGCTTCTAACAGTAAACAGTTGGGAGAAGGTGACCGCATTATCGGTGTCGGTCAGGATGGCGAGGAGATGGTTGACGTCATCGGTTGGCGCCTGGACGATGTGGTGGAGCTTATCAAAGGGCCGAAAGGTACCAAGGTGAAGCTGCAGATCTTGCCGGAAGGTAAGGAAGCGAAAAGTCACGTTGTCACAATTGTTCGTGATAAAATTCGTCTTGAAGACCGTGCGGTGAAATCGAAGATCATCGACAAAGACGGTGAGAAAATCGGTGTGCTTGAAGTTCCGAGTTTCTACGTTGGTCTGTCTCAGGATACGGACAAGTTGATCGCTGAGCTGAAAGAGAAAAATGTGGACGGCATCATCGTCGATTTACGTAATAACGGCGGCGGCGCACTGACCGAAGCAACGGCATTATCTGGTCTGTTTATCACCAGTGGCCCGGTTGTACAGGTTCGTGACAGCTATGGTCGGGTAAATGTGAACAGCGATACCGATGGCAAAATCAGCTACAGCGGTCCGATGACGGTATTGATAAACCGTTACAGTGCTTCGGCTTCTGAGATTTTTGCCGCGGCGATGCAGGATTACGGTCGTGCGATTATCCTGGGCGAAAACTCTTATGGTAAAGGCACGGTACAACAGCATCGTTCGCTCAATCATATCTATGATTTGTTCGATAAAGAATTGGGCTACGTCCAGTATACCATTCAGAAGTTCTACCGTATCGATGGCGGAAGTACTCAGAACAAAGGCGTGATCCCGGACATTGCGTTCCCGACGGCTATCGACGCTGCAGATACCGGTGAGAGCGTGGAAGATAACGCGCTGCCATGGGATAGCATTGATCAGGCTAAATACAGCCCGTTACATGATTTCCATAAGCAGATTGAAGCGCTCAATGTACAGCACCAGAAGCGTATCGCGACCGACCGCGAGTTTGGTTTTATTCAGCAAGATATCGCTAAGTACAAAGCTGAAAAAGACGATAATAGTTTGTCTTTGAATGAAAAAGTACGTAAGCAGGAGAGTGAGCAAGCGGATCAGGAACGTCTGGATCGCATTAACGTTCGCCAGAAAGCGCTGGGTAAACCTGAATACAAGAAACTCGAAGATGTGCCGAAGGATTATGAAGCACCAGATGCGTATCTGGATGAATCTGTCTCCATCATGGTAGATATGATTAAGCAGTCTTAATTGACGGTGACAATAAAATGAAAAGCGGGCTTTCGAGTCCGCTTTTTTATTGTCAAAAAGCCAGGTGACGGCAAATGGCAGAGTTTTCATATGTCGCAATTTGCATTTACCAAAGAACCACTAGGGTTTGATGGATAGAGTTGACGAATTTCAACTAAGACAAAATCAAATTGGTTACCTGCTCAATAAAACGGTCGGTAAAGTATTGAATCTGGTTGTAATTGTGATTTACATCAAATAATTTCGCGTTATTACTGTAGCGATCCTAAGCTTAAAGAAAAGTATATTTTTAAGTGAGGGGAAGCGTGATGAAATGGTTAGCGATAATGATCGCTTGTCTGAGCTTGTTGTTTTCTGGCTCAGCCTTTAGCGTGCGCGATTCAGACAACCGGGATTTAACTCAGTTTGACCAGCCGTTTTTGCTGGGTGACTGGTATCTGATTAATCCTAATCCACAGGAATCAAAAGAGAACTACTTGGCTATTCGGCTCAATTTTGAATCTGACTATACCTTTTCGATTGATATCCAGAAGAAAGACTACAGTGTCGACCACTGGGAAGGCCTGTATTCGGCCAGTAACGATACCATTATTCTCGGTCTTAACTCTGACGAGCCGCAAGTTTACCAGTATAAAAGCAGCCATAATCTGCTTCATCTGAATGGGGTGCTATTTACGAAAGCCTTGTCTAACTCTCTGGCGGGAATCTGGTCGAGTACTTCGTTATCTGGTAATGATTTGTCTGCCGGAGACCTGCAAAGTATTGATTTAATTCTCCAACCGGATTTCGTCTTTCTGTTTCGGGCCAGTGGCGGCAAAGGGGGAGAAGCTCTCCATCAGGGTGTGTTCTATACGGAAGGCGATCATCTTGTGTTGATGTTTGAAGATGGTGAACACGATACACAGTTTACCCTTAACCATGACCAACTGACGCTGGAAGTGGAAAACGGGTCTGTCTTCGCCGTACTGGATAGGGTCAGATAATGTGGGATACGAGGCACTTAGCTTGCCGATGGTGATGCGGTTAAGCGGCGTGTGCTTACTTGGACTGCAACAAAGCGGGTTGACTAAAAATAAAGCATCCGGGCAGGGATTAGCCTGAAGAGAGCGAGGTATTTGGTGAAAATACCTCGTTTTTGCATTGTGGGGGTTGTTATTGGCGCTGACAGGCCTAAGATCGATATCGTTATGGGCAGCGACGATTGTTTTCAGGGTGGATAGTGCATTGCTTAACCCGCGTTCTGGCCCCTCAATTAGTCACATCTTATTACGTCAAAAGGATTCCGACCATGGCTCAAAATCCACAGGCCAAATATCGTACCGATTATAAAGAGCCTTCTCATACCATTACTGATATCGCATTGACGTTTGATCTGCATGATACTGCAACCACAGTGAGCGCGGTGTCTCAAGTCAAACAAATGGGTCAGACTACGACGCTGACACTTGATGGAGAAGGACTGGAATTAAAAGCGCTGCAAGTTAATGGCGCTGACTGGCAGGATTACACCTTGCTGGAAGCAGGTTTAGAAATTCGCTCGCTACCGGCCGAATGTGAATTGACGATTGTTACGCTGATCAATCCCGAAGCGAACAGCGCACTGGAGGGTTTGTACAAATCCGGAGGTGCTTTCTGTACTCAGTGTGAAGCCGAAGGTTTCCGTCGTATTACGTATTATCTCGACCGTCCGGATGTGCTGGCGAAATACACCACCACAGTGATAGCAGACCAGGCCCAGTATCCGTTCCTGCTCAGCAATGGTAATAAAATTGCTGAAGGTAGCAGTGATAATGGCCGTCATTGGGTGACGTGGCAAGATCCGCATCCCAAACCTGCTTACCTGTTTGCGCTTGTTGCCGGTGATTTTGACGTGCTGCGCGACCAGTACACCACTCAATCCGGTCGTCACGTAGCGTTGGAAATCTTTGTCGACAAAGGTAACCTGGATCGTGCTAATCATGCGATGGTGTCACTCATCAACGCGATGAAATGGGATGAAGAGCGTTTCGATCTCGAGTATGACCTAGATATCTATATGGTGGTCGCGGTTGACTTCTTTAACATGGGCGCGATGGAGAACAAAGGCCTGAACGTGTTTAACTCTAAATACGTACTGGCGAATGAGCAAACCGCAACCGATACCGATTATCTGGGGATTGAAGCGGTTATCGGTCATGAATATTTCCATAACTGGACTGGTAACCGCGTAACCTGTCGTGACTGGTTCCAGCTCAGCCTTAAAGAAGGTCTGACGGTATTCCGCGATCAGGAGTTTTCGTCTGATCTGGGCTCACGGGCAGTAAACCGCATTAATAATGTCCGTATTATTCGTGGGCCGCAGTTTGCGGAAGACGCCAGCCCGATGTCACATCCGATTCGTCCGGATCAAGTGATTGAAATGAACAACTTCTACACCCTGACCGTTTATGAAAAGGGCAGCGAAGTGATTCGTATGATGCACACCTTGCTGGGTGAGCAAGGCTTTCAGAAAGGGATGAAACTGTACTTTGAACGTCATGACGGTACCGCAGCCACCTGTGAAGATTTCGTCGCGGCGATGGAAGACGCGTCTGGCGTGGATCTTAAGCAGTTCCGTTTGTGGTACAGCCAGTCCGGAACACCGGAACTGACGGTTAGCAGTGAGTATGACGCCACGGCACAGACTTACACCCTGACGGTAGAGCAGGTCACTGAGCCAACACAGGATCAAAAGGAGAAGCAGCCGCTGCATATTCCATTTGACGTTGAACTGTATGCAAAAAATGGCCGGGTCATTCCGTTACAATGTAATGGCGAGCGGGTTGGACATGTCCTGGATGTGAAACAGGCCAAACAGACCTTTGTGTTTGAAAATGTGCAAGAGCAGCCGATTCCATCTTTACTGCGTGAGTTTTCCGCACCGGTGAAACTGAATTACCAATACAGTGATGACGAACTGACCTTCCTGATGGTTCACGCCAGCAATGAGTTTGCCCGCTGGGATGCCGGTCAGATGCTGCTGGCGAAATATATCCGCGCCAACATCGAGCGTGTGCAAAATGGTGACAACGTCACTCTGCCTGAGTCAGTTGTGGATGCATTTCGTGGCGTTCTGCTCAGTGATGAACTTGAGCCGGCGTTTGTTGCGGAAATGCTGTCCCTGCCAAGCCATAATGAAGTGTCGGGTTGGTACAAGCGTGTTGACGTGGATGCGATTGCGAACGTACTGAAAGCACTGAAAGTGATTCTGGCAACAGAAATGCAGGATGAGTTCAGCGCGACCTATCATGTGCTCAAACAAGACGAGTACTCGATTGAGCATGCCGCGATTGGTCGCCGTGCACTGCGCAATACGTGTCTGGCGTATCTGGCCTTTACTGAGCAGGGTAATACCCTGGCCGAAGCGCAATATCAGCAAGCCAACAACATGACCGACACCATGGCCGCGATGGCAGCCGCCAACATTGCCGGCCTGATGTGTCGTGAAACTCTGATGGCGGATTACAGCGCTAAATGGAAACACGATGGTCTGGTGATGGATAAATGGTTTGCGCTGCAAGGTTGTAACCCGGCAGATAACGCGCTTGAAGTGATTAAAGCCACTATGAGTCATGAAGCGTTCAGCATGAAGAACCCAAACCGGATTCGCAGCCTGATTGGCTCTTTCCTGAACATGAACCCGGTCCGTTTCCATGCTAAGAGCGGCGAAGGTTACCGCTTTGCCGGTGAGATTCTGCGTGAAATGAACAGCAGTAATCCTCAAGTCGCTTCGCGTCTTATCGATCCGCTGCTGAAGTTCCGTCGTTATGATGAAGAACGTCAGGCATTAATCAAAGCCGAGCTGGAAGGGCTGAAAGCGATGGATAATCTGGCGCGTGATCTGTACGAGAAAGTGACCAAGGCGCTGGAACAGTAAGCGTTAATCCGGCTCTGTTTGCCGCCGGTTGAGATGAAAAGTGGCACTACGGTGCCACTTGTTTTTGTTGCTTAGTTTATTAATCCATTGGTATCCGTAGAGCTCTGAACGTGAAGCACTATTTTTTTTCACTCAATATTTCCTATCAGGCATTTCTTTCCCATTACAGCGGCGCCGCCAGCCAGGTACTGGTTGTGACAGAACAGGGGTTGCGTCTGCAATTACCGGCCAGTCGTTTCCGACCATTTCTGAGTCAGATTGGAGTAAAAGGTCGATTCCGTCTGACAACTGACCACAATAATAAGTTCGTAAAGCTAGAAGTTCTGCCATAAAGGATTTTTGTAGTTATTTAAACAGGTACATCAGTCACATTCTCAAACATTTCACCGCGCTCTGGCCCTAAAACCATTAACGTTTTATCAATAAAACTTTTACAATAGTCCATGCATCACCAAGTGTAAGCACTATGCTTACTGCATACCTTACAAGCATATAATTCTAATATCTGGAGTCGCCTATGACCGCGCGTGAAAGTTTAATGCCGGTTCTGCTTGAAAAAGTGTATCAACTGATTCAAGACAAACTTGAGCTTGCTCATCAACCCCTCGTCACCCAACTCGCCCAACATCTCTTCAGTAACGTCGCTCAGGACGATCTGATTGAACGTAATGAATCCGACCTTTATGGTGCTGTAGTCAGCCTGTGGCATCACATCAGTGAACAATCGCCTTCGCAGCGCTCGGTTCGGGTGTTTAACCCAACCGTCAGTAAGCAGGGCTGGCAGTCCACGCATACCATCGTTGAGATTGTGGTGCCGGACAGCCCGTTTCTGGTTGATTCGATTAAGATGGCGTTAAGCCGGTTGGAACTGACGGCTCACCTGATGCTCAATGGCCCGACTCAAATTGCCCGCAAAGCAGATGGTTCGATTGACAACATCAATCAGGGCGAAGGGCCACTGCAGTCGTTGTTTCACATTGAGGTGGACCGGCTGAGCAGCAAGGAAGAAATGAATGCACTCAAGGATGAGATTCTGGCCATTCTGAATGACACCGCTTTGGTGGTTCAGGACTGGAAACCCATGGCGACGAAACTGGAACAGGTCATCCATTCTCTCGAGCAGCAGAAAGATCGTATTCCGGTTGACGCTGATCGTTATGAAGAAACGCTCAAATTTCTGCGTTGGTTGGGTAATCACAACTTTACCTTCATGGGGTACAAAGAGTATGACCTGGTCAATGCAGAAGGTGATACCGAGCTACGTCCGACCGAAGAAGCGGGCCTTGGCCTGTTCTCTCTGGCCAGTCGGGTGCGCTGCGTGAAGTTGTCGAATTTCCCGGATTCGGCACGTCTGGAAGCGAAAAAGCCGTTTCTGCTCATTCTGACCAAAGGCAACAAACAGTCACGTATTCACCGTCCGGCCTATACCGACTATATCGGCATTAAAAAGTTTGATGACAAAGGCAAAGTGATTGGCGAACACCGTTTTACCGGCCTTTACACCTCAGCCGTGTATAACCAGGCAGTCGAGAGTATTCCTCTGATCCGCGAAAAGGTCGAGCGGATACTGGTAGCCAGTGGTTATCGGGTGGGTTCCTACGCTTACAAAGCGCTGCATAATATTCTGGAAAATTACCCGCGTGATGAACTGCTGCAGGCGCGTGAAGAAGAGCTGCTTGAAGTGGGTATGGGTGTGGTCCAGATGCAGGATCGCGACCTGATCCGTCTGTTTGTGCGTAAAGATCCGTTTGGCCGTTTCTTCAGTTGCATGGTGTATGTGACCAAAGAGCGTTACAACACCGAACTGCGTCGCCATACGCAGCGCATTCTCAAACATTATTTCGGTTGTCAGCAAGAAGTGGAGTTCACCACTTATTTCTCAGAAAGCCCGCTGGCCCGTACTCATTACATTGTTCGTGTGGACAACAACAACATGAACGTTGATGTGAAGAAAATAGAGCAAAACTTAATGGAAGCATCTACGAGTTGGGATGATCGCTTGTCCGAAGCGATCGTGGCGAATCTGGGCGAAAGTAAAGGTCTGCCTCTGTCGAAGCAATACCTGCATGCGTTCCCGCGCTCGTATAAAGAAGACATGATGCCCGGCTCAGCGGTGGCGGATATTGAGACGCTGGAATCTCTGGATGAAGATAACAAGCTCGGTATGTTGTTCTATCGACCGCAGGAAGAGAGCAAGGATTCTAAAGCGGTACGCATGAAACTGTACCATCGCGATGAACCTATCCATCTGTCGGATGTGATGCCGATGCTGGAAAATCTGGGGTTGCGCGTGATCGGGGAGTCACCGTATGAGGTCGTTAAATCAAACGGTCAGACCTACTGGATCCTTGATTTCTCTATGCTGCATAAGAGCGACAAGCAGGTTGATCTACGTGAAGCGCGCGATCGTTTCCAACAGGCGTTTGCGGCGATCTGGAATGGTAACCTGGAAAATGACGGTTTCAACCGTCTGGTTCTTGGTGCGTCACTGACCGGTCGTGAAGTGTCGATTCTGCGCGCTTACGCACGTTATATGCGTCAGGTCGGTTTCCCGTTCAGTCAGCAGTACATTGAAGAAACACTCAATCATTATCCGGAACTGGCCAAGGGGCTGGTGGATCTGTTCCTGCGCCGCTTTGATCCGAAGTTCAAAGGCGCAGCTAAAGGTCAGGCCGATTTAATGACCAGACTGACCAAACAACTCGATAACGTCGAAAGCCTGGATGATGATCGTATTCTGCGTCGTTATATGGAGATGATCAGTGCCACGCTGCGTACCAACTATTTTCAGACCGACGAGCACAAACAGCCGAAACCGTGGCTGGCTTTGAAAATGAAACCAAGCGAGATCCCGGATATTCCTGCCCCGGTACCTGCGTTTGAAATCTTTGTTTATGCACCGGACATTGAAGGTGTCCACCTGCGTGGCGGTAAAGTGGCGCGTGGTGGTCTGCGTTGGTCTGATCGTCAGGAAGACTTCCGTACCGAAATTCTTGGTCTGGTGAAAGCTCAGCAGGTTAAAAATACCGTGATTGTGCCGGTGGGAGCAAAAGGCGGTTTCGTGTGTAAGAAACAGTACCTGATGACGACCCGTGATGAGATCTTCGCGGAAGGTCAGCGCTGTTACAAACGCTTTATTCGCGCCTTACTGGATGTCACTGACAACATTATCGAAGGCGAGCTGATCGCACCGAAGAATGTGGTGCGCCACGATGAAGACGACCCGTATCTTGTTGTCGCCGCTGATAAAGGTACAGCGACCTTCTCTGATTTGGCGAACTCGGTATCGGAAGAATATAACTTCTGGCTTGGTGATGCATTTGCTTCGGGCGGCTCAAACGGTTACGACCACAAAGCGATGGGGATAACCGCGAAAGGTGGCTGGGAATCAGTCAAACGCCACTTCCGTGAACTGGGTATCGATTGCCAAACCACAGACTTCACCGCTGTGGGTATCGGCGACATGGCCGGTGACGTATTTGGTAACGGCATGCTGTTGTCACAACATATCCGATTGCAGGCTGCGTTTAACCACTTGCATATCTTTATTGATCCGGATCCGGATTCAGCATCAAGCTGGCATGAGCGTCAGCGCCTGTTTAATCTGCCGCGATCCAGTTGGGAAGACTACAACGCAGAGCTGATTTCTAAAGGTGGCGGTATCTTCTCGCGCAAAGCGAAGTCGATTAGCCTGACACCAGAAATTCAGAAAATGCTCGGTACGAAAAAAGCCAGTGCCGCGCCAAATGAGCTGATCAAGATGATCCTGAAAATGGAAGTTGATCTGCTCTGGAACGGCGGTATCGGTACGTATGTGAAATCATCACGGGAAACCAATACTGATGTTGGCGACCGTGCCAATGATGCGCTGCGCATTGATGGCGGCGAATTGCGAGCCAGGATTGTTGGTGAAGGCGGTAACCTGGGTATGACCCAGCTAGGCCGGGTGGAATATGCGCTGAACGGCGGCCGGGTTAACACCGACTTTGTTGATAACGTTGGTGGCGTGGACTGTTCGGATAACGAAGTCAATATCAAGATCTTCCTTAACGGCTTAGTAGCGAATGGCGATCTGACTATTAAGCAGCGTAACCAGATCCTGGAATCGATGGAACAGGAAGTGGGTGAGATTGTAATTGAAGACGCCTACACCCAGTCTGAGTCGATTTCTGTGACAGAGCAGCAAGGTGTTGCCGCAGTAAAAGAGCAAATTCGCTTTATCCATCATATGGAAAAAGCCGGTCACCTGGATCGCGGTCTGGAATATATTCCGGACGATGAAACTCTGCTTGAGCGTGAAAAACAGGGTCAGGGCTTGACTCGTCCGGAACTGGCCGTGCTGGTTGCGTACGGTAAGATGGTGCTGAAAGACGAACTGGCGTGTGACGACATCGCCAATGATGCATTTCATGCCACTCAGCTGGTTCGTTACTTCCCATCTGCGTTACGCCGTGACTTTTCTCAGCAGATGAACAACCATCCGCTGCGTAAAGAGATCATTGCGACTGCTCTGGCCAACCAGATGGTCAATGAGATGGGCTGTAACTTCATTACCCGTTTGCAGGAAGAGACAGGGGCTAACGTCGTTGATATTGCTAATGCGTATGCAGCCGCACGCGAAATTTACCAACTCGATTCTGTGTTGGATAAAGCGCGCAAGCTGGATAACAAAGCGAGCAGTGAAGCACAGTATGATGTGATGTTCCATGTACGCCGCACCCTGCGTCGCTTGTCGCGCTGGTTCCTGCGTAACCGGACCGCGAAGCCTTCCGTGCAGATGTTGATTGACAGTTATCAGGCCGATGTAAAAGCCATCGCCAAACAACTGGACCAATTGCTGGTGGCTGATGAAGTGGCTGAACACAGTGCAATGGCAGAAGCTTGGGTGAAACAGGGCGTAGAGTCTGAACTGGCCCATTATGTTGCCCGTCTGTCGAGCCTCTACTCAGTACTGGATATATCTACAGTGTCCCGTGAAAGTGGTAAAAGTGTTGAGCAAACAGCCAAACTTTACTTCAACCTTGGCGATCGACTCTCACTGCATTGGTTCCTGAAACAGATCAATGGTCAGGCGGTCGACAATAACTGGCAGGCCCTTGCCCGTGCGGCGTTCCGCGAAGATCTTGACTGGCAACAACGCCAGCTCACGGCTCAGGTACTTAATTGTGGCTGTGATACCGAGTGTAATGATGTGATGACCCTGCTGGACGGCTGGATCGAAGCGAACGAGATGTCGTTGCACCGGTGGGAAAACATACTTAATGAGTTCAAAGTCGGTACTGTGCATGAGTTTGCTAAGTTCTCTGTAGCGATGCGGGAATTGATGCTGCTCAACTTAAACTGTCAGGCAACCGAATAACAATTGAATTGTCAGACAAATACGTCAATAATAACGCCCCGTTTAATCGGGGCTTTTTTCTTTCGGAGGCACAATGCTTTACCGCTTAGCCAGAGCTGGCTTTTTTCAACTGGATGCTGAAAAGGCGCATGAACTCGCCATTCAAAATTTCAAACGTTTCACTGGTACACCTCTCGATCTCTTCTATCGTCAACACCTTCCTGACCGTCCTGTCGAATGCATGGGACTGACCTTCAAAAACCCGGTAGGCCTTGCAGCTGGTCTGGATAAAAACGGTGAATGTATCGATGCGTTTGGCGCAATGGGTTTTGGCTTTGTTGAAGTAGGCACGGTCACTCCGCGCGCTCAACCTGGTAATGACAAACCTCGTCTGTTCCGTTTGATCCCGGCAGAGGGCATCATCAACCGTATGGGTTTCAACAACGAAGGTGTGGATCACCTGGTTGAGAATGTAAAGAAATCCAACTTCGACGGCATCATCGGTATCAACATCGGTAAGAACAAAGACACGCCAATCGAGAAAGGGGTAGACGACTACCTGATCTGTATGGATAAGGTTTACCCGCACGCAGGTTATATCGCCGTTAACATTTCATCCCCGAACACACCGGGACTGCGTACACTGCAATATGGTGAAGCACTGGATGAACTGCTGGCGGCATTGAAAGTGCGTCAGGCACAACTGGCGACTCAGCACAGCAAATATGTTCCGCTGGCACTGAAGATCGCACCGGATTCCACCGATGAAGAGCTTAAGCAAATCTGTCAGTCACTGTTGAAGAATAAGATTGATGGTGTGATTGCAACTAACACCACCTTAGATCGTTCCGTAGTGGAAGGGATGAAGAATGCCAATGAAGCAGGGGGCCTGAGTGGTCGTCCGCTGCAATCGCGCAGTACGGAAGTGATCAAGTGTCTGTATAAAGAACTGGGTGATGAGATTCCGATCATTGGTGTGGGTGGTATTGATTCTTTTGTTGCCGCTAAAGAGAAACTGATGGCGGGTGCAAAACTGGTTCAGGTCTACAGTGGTTTTATTTATCACGGTCCGAAACTGGTCAGCAACATCGTTAAGAATCTGTGAGCAAGTCAAGCTGGCACAACCAATCTTAGCAAGATACTGACACGCAAGATCATTTTGTCAGAAGTGACAAGGTGACGAGAGAGGGAATGAGATAATCATTTCCTCTTTTTTTTTACTGTTGCGTTCTTAGAATTAGAGTAATTCGTTGGCAAAGGTAATTAAGCGTTTTACCTAATCGTTTGAAAATTAATAAATTGAGAATCGGAACAATGCTTAAACCAAGTGACAAATGGAGTTGGTACTATTCAGATAGCGAAGGCTATTTGATGCTGGACCTGGGCGAGGAGATGGTATTCCGTACCAATCTCAGTCGCAACCTGCTGGTGGACTGCGGGTTCACCGATAATCACTTTAGTGTTGATGACGCATCAGACTATCAAACATACAAGGAACGCATCAGCGGCCTTGATTTAAGCGAACCACGTAAAGCTGAACTCGCCCTGTATTGTGTGGCGGCCAAGCGTTTTCATAAACCGGTTCAGCCTAAGAGTTGGTTCTTTGATTACCAGGGCGAGGAGTCTGTACCTGAGGAAGGGGACATCGTCAGCCTGGTTAACGGTTATAATCAGGGCTATTTCATTGTTCTGGAAGTCGGAGAGAGTGCCAGCTTGTGTGCTTTAGCTGATTTAGATGCCTTTGTACTGAATGGAAGTAAACAGCTTGAATTCGGTCAGGTGATTAAAGTCATGCATGACCGCATGGCCAACGCCAACCATATTTTTGTTGCGGAACCGACCATGGCTCTGGTTGGTTAATCAGCTACCCTTAGCTCCGCATCACAAACGTTTCCCTACTTTATTTCGTTTCTTTTTATATTTCCCATCGGCTTCAGGCCGATTTTTTTTGCCTGAAATTCCTGCTTTGACCCGTCTTCGTTCACTTATCTTGACTTAGTGCTGCCAAAAAATTGGGCTCAAGTTCAAACTTTTCACTAATTAGTTTCCCGTCTGCAAGGCTGAAGTGACGTCTTTTCTGCCTGATACTGAGTGTAAATTCACCAGTTTATTCCGGTTTTCCCTGCTTTTGTAACTAAATTACAGTCATATTTATTGTTTGGTATAGACCAAGTTGGGCGTGAATAAATACTCACTATCGCTTTAAGGCTGATAACCAGGTCAAATAATGCTCGATTGGAAGGCAGAGTGGTTGTTGGATAACGAAAGGAGTTATTGCTGCTCTATTCGCCAACCAGGCAGGTTTTTAAAGAAATGATTCGTTTAGATTTAGGCATGACCTTTAATGTCAGTTATAATCTGAAACCATTTTTACCAGTTAAAGAGCACTATGAATCAGTATCTAGCGGTGACTTCGAACGGTCTTGAAAACCTGTTAGTCGAAGAATTAACAAATTTAGGCATATCCGACGCCAAGCCAGTCCAGGCAGGGGTGAAATTTAAGGCGACAAAGGAGCAAATTTACCGTTGTTGCTTATGGAGCCGCCTCGCTTCTCGATTCGTACGTGTGGTTGCAGAGTTCACTTGTCAGGACGATATGGATCTCTACCTATCGGCGACTGCAATCAACTGGGTTAACCATTTCCACAGTTCGAAGAAATTCGTGGTTGATTTCAATGGTACCAACCGCGAGATTCGTAACAGCCAATACGGTGCGATGAAAGTCAAAGACGCGGTCGTTGATTGTTTCGAGAAGAAAAATCTGCCTCGTCCGTCGATCAGTAAAGATCAACCTGATCTTCGTCTGCACGTTCGCCTGCATAAAGACAAAGCCCTGCTGGGGATCGATATGGTTGGTAGCGGCCTGCATGTACGTGGCTATCGCCCGGAGTCGGGTAAAGCACCGCTGCGTGAAACTCTGGCTGCTGCCATTATTTTGCGTAGCGGTTGGGATGCGACCAAGTCAATGCTCGACCCGATGTGCGGCTCTGGTACCTTGCTGATTGAAGCGGCAATGATGGCCGCCAATATTGCACCCGGTGTAAAGCGTGAAAAATGGGGCTTTGAAGCACTGGAAGATTTTGATGCGGAGCTTTGGGCGACCATTAAGTCCGAAGCTAACGTTCAGGCACGTAAAGGCGTCAAGAAAGTTGACGCTAAGTTTTTTGGTTTCGATAACGACCCGCGTGTTGTACAGGTTGCTAAAGACAACGCACGTCGCGCTGGTGTCAGTGAGCTGATTGAATTTGCGGAAGGCGATGCTGCGACGGTTAAACGTCCGGCCGGTTTCGAGCAAGGCGTGATTGTGTGTAACCCGCCATATGGTGAGCGACTTGGTACTCATCCGGGCCTGATTGCGCTGTATACTGCCTTTGGTGCCCAACTGAAAGCGGAGTTTGGCGGCTGTCAGGCATCGATTTTCTCCAGTTCCGATGAGTTGCTAAGCTGCTTGCGTATGCGGGCTGAGAAACAGTTCAAGATGAATAACGGTGCACTGCCATGTCATCAGAAGAACTACAGTATTTCTGCACGTGAAGCGTCTCAACAACAGGGCGAGCAACAACAGAGCCTGATTGCGCCGGATTTTGCTAATCGCCTGAAGAAGAACATCGGCAAAATTGGTAAGTGGGCTAAACGTGAAGGGCTGGATTGTTACCGTATTTACGATGCGGACCTGCCGGAATACAACGTGGCGATTGATGTCTATCTTGATCACCTGGTGATTCAGGAGTACGCGGCGCCGAAGAATATTCCGGAAGAGAAAGCCAAACGTCGTCTGACCGATATTATTCGTGCAGCGATTCAGGTTACCGGCGTTGACGCCAATAGTGTGGTGCTGAAAGTTCGTGAGAAGAAAAAAGGCACGAATCAGTATCAGAAACTGGGTCAGCAGGCCGAGAAGATGCATGCGCACGAATATGGCGTACAGCTGATTGTTAACCTGTACGACTATCTCGATACGGGTCTGTTCCTGGATCACAAACTGACTCGCCGTCGTTTGGGCCAGATGGCCAAAGGTCAGGACTTCCTTAACCTGTTTGCTTATACCGGTTCTGCCACAGTGCATGCTGCTGTAGGTGGTGCGAAATCGACCACGACGGTCGATATGTCGAAAACTTACCTGGACTGGGCAAAAGAGAACATGGCATTAAATGGCCAGGTAGGGCGTCAGCATCAATATGTTCAGGCTGACTGCCTGCAATGGCTGGAGAAAGCAACTGGTCAGTACGATTTGATCTTTATTGACCCGCCGACATTCTCTAACTCCAAGCGTATGGAGCAGAGTTTTGATGTTCAGCGCGACCATATCCAGTTGATGACACACCTGAAGCGCATTCTGCGTCCGAACGGAACCATTGTGTTCTCCAACAACAAGCGCCATTTTAAGATGGATCTGGAACAGCTGGCAGCATTGGGGCTGGAAGCGAATAACATCTCTTCTCAGACACTGCCGCTGGACTTTGAACGCAACAAACACATTCACAACTGCTGGCTGGTGACTCATCAGCAATAACAGCTCAGAAGGTTGGCACAATGGATATGATTACACTGTACAGTACGGAAGGCTGCCACCTTTGTGAAATGGCATATCAATTAATAACGCAGGCTAATGCAGCTCATCATGTAGAGGTCGTCGACATTGCGTTCGACGACGCTCTGTTTTCTCGTTACGGGGTCACTATTCCTGTCCTCGCATATCAACATTCAGAGCTGAATTGGCCTTTTGATCTCAACGAATTAACTCAATGGTTAGAAGATAATGGCATTAATTACCATTCATAACGGTTTACTCGCATTTGGCGATCACCCTTTGCTTGATCATGCAGATTTTGCGCTGCAGGAAAATGAGCGCGTCTGTCTGGTAGGCCGTAACGGGGCAGGCAAGTCTACGCTGATGAAAGTGTTAGCCGGCGAAGTCCAAATGGATGACGGGAAAATGCAGGTCACCCAGGATGTCGTCGTGTCACGTCTCGAGCAGGATCCGCCGCGCGACCAACAGGGCAATGTGTATGATTACGTGGCTGGTGGCCTGGCAGAAGTGGGACATCAGCTCAAGATCTATCAGGATCTGCTGGATCTGGTGGCGGTCGAGCCAACCGAATCGAATATCAACCGATTGGCGCGCATTCAAGAGCAGTTGGAGCACTCAGGTGCCTGGCGCTTTGAAGACCGCATCAACAACGTGCTCAATGCACTTAATCTGGATGGCCACACTAAGCTGACCGAATTGTCCGGTGGCTGGCAGCGTAAAGCCGCGCTGGCTCGCGCGCTGGTGTGCGATCCGGATGTGCTGTTGCTTGATGAACCTACCAACCATCTGGACGTGACCACCATCGAATGGCTGGAAGGCTTCCTGAAAGATTTTCGTGGTTCGATTATCTTTATTTCCCACGACCGCGCGTTTATCAAGTCTATGGCGACCCGCATTGTCGATCTGGACCGCGGCCAGTTGAATTCTTTCCCGGGTAACTATGACAAGTATCTGGTGGATAAAGAAGAGCAACTGCGAATTGAAGAGATGCAAAATGCGGAGTTCGATAAAAAACTGGCTCAGGAAGAAGTGTGGATTCGTCAGGGTATTAAAGCGCGTCGTACCCGTAACGAAGGCCGGGTTCGGGCACTGAAAAAGCTGCGTGAAGAACGTGGTGAACGTCGCGAAGTGCAGGGTAAAGTTAATCTGCAAATCGATGATGCCGCGCGTTCAGGCAAAATTGTGTTCGAAGCGGAACACCTGCAATATGCCATCGATGGTAAAGCGATTGTCAGTGATTTCAGCTTTAACATTATGCGCGGTGATCGTATTGCGCTGGTGGGGCCAAACGGCTGTGGTAAGAGTACGCTGCTGAAACTGCTGCTGGGAGAACTGCAACCGGACAGCGGCCGCCTCCATTGCGGTACCAAGCTGGAAGTAGCTTACTTCGACCAGTATCGTGAAATGCTCGATCCGGAAAAATCGGTGATTGATAACCTGGCAGACGGTAAACAGGAAGTGATGGTCGGCGGGCGTCCACGCCACGCTCTGAGTTACCTGCAAGACTTCCTGTTTGCGCCTAAACGCGCACGTACCCCGGTCAAAGCATTGTCAGGTGGTGAGAAAAACCGCCTGTTATTGGCGCGGATTTTCCTTAAATCAAACAACTTATTGGTGCTTGATGAACCAACCAACGATTTAGATATCGAAACTCTGGAACTTTTAGAAGAATTGCTTGCCAATTATCAGGGTACGTTATTGTTGGTCAGTCACGATCGTGAGTTTGTTGACAATACCGTGACCTCCAGTTGGATTTTCGAAGGCGACGGTGTGATAGAAGAGTTTGTTGGCGGCTACCATGACGCTCAGCAACAACGTCAGCAAGTACGCCAGACGCGCAGTGTTGAAAAAACCGTCAAGACAGAGAAAGTGGTTGAGGAAACTCCCAAAACGGCGGCTGCAAAGCCGAAGTCGAAGAAGTTATCCTATAAACTGCAGCGCGAACTGGAAACGTTGCCTGTCAAACTCGAAGAATTAGAAGCGGAGATTGAAGCTCTGCAACAGCAGGTCAATAACCCGGAGTTTTTCGGTCGGCCTGTCGAAGAGACACAACCCATTTTAGACAAGTTAGCTGCGACTGAGCAGGAGCTTGAAGTTGCTTTCGAGCGCTGGGAAGAGCTCGAGGCAATGCAACAGGAAAGTTAATGAAACCGATGATAAGTAACAAGTTTAAACTGACACTGATTACCGCCGCGATTCTGTCTTCCGGCACAGCCTCTGCTGCGCTATATCAGGTGGTGGAAGTCGAACCAAGTACCACCTTTGACTATCAAAGCAGCTTTGGTGTTGCCATTCAGCCCGGAACGGCGACCGGTGGTTCAGAGGCCGCATTAGGTTGTTTTGACTCGGATGCGACCAATTGTACAGCAGACGACTTCACGCTGGCAGGTGAAACGCGCTTGTCTAATGCCAGTGCCGGTGAAGCAGTTGATGGCCTGAGCTACCGTGAGGAGGTGCCGTTTGGTATGGATAACCGATTCCTGTACATCCAGGATCGTGATGATTTTGAGAACTACTGTGATAATGAACTCAGATTTGCCATTTGTGAGTCCTGGGCTTCAGTACGCTGGAATCAGTGGTACAACGAACTGAGCGGTAACACAACACCAAATTCGATCGCCTTTACTGGCAGCTCGACCACGGGGACGCCGGTGGACGAGACACAAAACGTGGTGGTTAACAGCCTGACTGATACGGGTGAACCGGTGGGGATCGCATCTACACCTGGTAATGTCACAGAATATCGACGTAATAGTGTAATCGGATTTGTCGGTGGTACGGAATACAGTGATGGATTGCAGACCCGAGTATGGAAGACAGACGGCACGTATACGGTGGGTAGCATCGCCACATCTGCAACAAATGATGAGGGGACGTACTATTCGTCCAAAGCGGCACTGTGGAATGGAACAACGGCGGTGCAACTGAACTGGGGAGAGCAGGTCGACGGCGCTGAAGTGGACAACTATTTAGCCCAGGGTAGTTTGCGAGATTTTGTCGTTAGTGGCTCAACCCTGTATGCGGTTGGTTACAATACTTATGATGTGGACTCAAACGATAACCTACTCAATGCCACGGTGTTCTCAGTCAATACCGCGAATGTCTCCGATTCAGCGAGTTGGTCATCCAGCTCTGTTTCCGGAGCGACGGTGCGTAAAAATAATCTGCGAAGTGGTGACTATATTTACAGTAACACCATTTTGACCGGCGTGAACAGTAACCTGGTCGCGATTGGCGAATCCAAGCGTAGTGTGACCGGAGACAATGGTTTGACCGGTAGTCGGGTGTTTGTGGTGGATGATGTGACTTCGCCATCGGCTTCTTATCTGAGTGGTGACATCTTCTTCAACGGAGCGGGCGGTAAAGCGGGTGGCATTAATAACTACAACGAAATCGTCGGCCAGGTTGACGCGGAGAATGTGCGTGAAGCGAACGGTAAACCGCGTCGTAAGCGTGCCTTCATCTACCCGTATAATGGTACTGGTACCGTAGAAGAGCGCCGAGCGCTCTTTAACGACCAAGGGTGGTGGCTGGATAACCTGAC
This sequence comes from Vibrio sp. ABG19, assembly GCF_029962385.1. Taxonomy (NCBI): domain Bacteria; kingdom Pseudomonadati; phylum Pseudomonadota; class Gammaproteobacteria; order Vibrionales; family Vibrionaceae; genus Vibrio; species Vibrio sp. ABG19. Next base: position 2,901,821 of record NZ_CP071708.1, read on the forward strand.
CAACGGCGGCACCTACTCAAGTGACAACAACCAGTATCGCATTATCGATGCATCTGATATTAACGATGCGGGCGTGATTGCTGCAACAGCGATTAAGTGTGACGGTGGCTACTCAACCACGGCGTATAATGCGAGCTGTGACGGTACTGAGACCACGGTTGCGGTGAAGCTGATGCCAATCCCTGGTGCAACCAGCGCAGACATCAGCGCGCGTGGCACAGACGAGATGACCACAGAACGCAGTGGTGGTAGCTTCGGGTTGTGGATGCTGGCGGTTCTGGGCTTGCTTGGGTTCCGTAGAAAATAGCAAAAATTTGTCAAACGAGGCACAAGTTCACAGATCTGGACTTGTGCTTTTTTTTACCTTGAGAAAGTGCGTTTTTTGAGCAATTCTTATTAGTGTGGTCATGTAAATGCCACACTATTTTAATAGTTGTAAGTTAGACACAAGTTACTGTATGAGGACTGCACTATGAAGAGACAGAAGCGTGATCGCCTGGAACGAGCTCAATCTCAAGGGTACAAAGCGGGTCTTAACGGCCGTTCACAAGAAGAATGCCCGTATCAGCAGATGGATGCCCGATCTAATTGGCTAGGTGGTTGGCGAGAAGCTAGAGAAGATAAAACTTTAGGTCTCTATAAATAATTTTCCACATACTCAGGAAGTTAAGCCCCGAAAGGGGCTTTTTATTTGTTTGCACAATGACTGGGTTTGACTTCAATACGTATAATCTAATGCACTATAACTAAGTGTTCTGACTATAAAAAAAGGTTCATCGCGGCTTTCCGGGGAAAGCCGCTTTTATCTTTAAAAAAAAGTAATCGATATCTCGGTAACCGTAGCCCATTCGTTTGATTAACTTTATTTTGTTGTTTATCCCTTCGAGCGTACAGGTATTGAGTGGGTAGCTTGCAGAAGCAACGATGCCATGAAGATACGGTTTGAGCTTTCTCGCGAAGTCCATAAGCGGCTTGATCCCGCTTTCTTGAACTTGCTCCCACCATACGTCCCATAAGTCTTCCGCTTCTCTTTCCGACTGGCACCTCCATAACTCTTTAAGCTGAGAGCCAAGTAAATACGTCACCATTAAGTCCTTGTTCATGCTCAGTATCTCACTCAGATAGCTCTCCTGCTTACCGTCTAAATTAGCTCTGTTTTTGAGGAGAACCCAGCGTGAACGTTTCACCCATTGGCGCGTTTTCTTGTCCTGTTTGAGTTGATTAGCTTGGTCAACTCTGACTCTATCCATCACTTCCCGGCCAAATTTGGCGACCACGTGGAATAAGTCGTACACAATGCGGGCGTTAGGACAATGTTGCTGCACTTCAAAGTCGAAAGCCGTATTCATATCCATTGCAACCGCTTCTATGTTCTGGCTATGCTCACCGAGTAATTCAAAGAAGGGACGGATATCTTTTCGGCTGCGTCCGACGCCTATCCAAAGCACTTGATGCGTCTTAGCATCCGCGATAACAGTGGCATAACGATGTCCCTTGAAGAGAGCAAACTCATCCATGACCAGTTGTCTCAGCTCTGCCCAGTTAACCTCTGGCACCACATGTTGCAGCCGACGCTTATCTATCGCCTTAATCGTATGCCAATGAACCCCCGTCATCTGGGCAATATGTTTGATAGGAAGAAGAGGCAACAACTGCTCAATGTAACTTCTTAAGCGGTTAGTCAGGCGAGCAAAAGGTTCAAGCCAAGAAATAGATTCGGTTTTGATACCGCAGTCAGGGCACTTGATACGCCTTGTTTGTAGGGATAGCTCGACGGGTACGCCGAGAATCATCGCTTCCTTAATCGTGCGCCACTGATAATCATGTATGGCTTGAACATGTTGCCCACATGAACATCGAGCAGTTGTGCTGGGTTGGAGAGTAATCGTGATGAGAGAAGACGTTTGTACAGACTTTACGACATGAAAGCCTTCCCAGAACGATGATAGGAAAGTATGATTCGGCATGAAAACGGTAGTTTGTGTAAGGTTGTGTTTGGCGATGTAACCTTATCACTTACTACCGTTTTTGTTTTAAGTTCCCGCTAATCCGCGATGAACCTAAAAAAACCGCTCATTTGAGCGGTTTTGATAAAATCAGGTGCTTAAAACGCTGAAGTGTCTGTAAACAGGCCAACTTTCAGGTCTTTAGCCACATAAATTTCTTTGCCGTCAACCAGAACACGACCATCAGCCAGGCCCATAACCAGTTTGCGGTTAACAACACGCTTCATATGGATTTCATAAGTCACTTTCTTCGCTGTAGGCAGGATTTGACCAGTGAATTTCACTTCGCCAACACCCAGTGCACGACCTTTACCTTTGCCGCCAACCCAGCCAAGGAAGAAACCAACAAGTTGCCACATCGCATCCAGGCCAAGACAGCCAGGCATGACCGGATCGCCGGGGAAGTGACAGTCAAAGAACCAAAGATCAGGAGTGATGTCCAGCTCAGCTAAGATAAGGCCTTTACCAAAATCGCCTTCTGTTTCAGACATCTTAGTCACGCGATCCATCATCAGCATGTTAGGCGCAGGAAGTTGAGGGTATCCAGGACCGAACAGCTCGCCACGGCTAGAGGCTAGAAGGTCATCACGATTATAAGAGTCACGTTTGTTCTGCATTATCAATTACTCCAATTTTTGATAGGGTGCATGTTAGTGAACACGTGTACGCCAAACAACTCCGATCAGTTCGAAACAAACCAGTTTTTGACGCGTTCCACAAATCCTTGTGGCTGAACGTGTTTTTCAAAGTTATCAATTCGTTCCGCTATTCGGCTGATGACACTTTCTTCATCATCACCACGGAACGGCTTCTTCATCAGGACAGGTATCGCTTCATCCACATTGGATACTGGCCAGATGTTGAACTCTCCATTCTTAATACTTTCGACGACAGATTGATGAAGTGCAAGATGTTTTAGATTACTTTTGGGCAGAATGACACCTTGTTTACCTGTAAAGCCATTATGCTGGCATACTCGATAGAAGCCTTCAATTTTTTCGTTAAGGCCGCCAACGGCCTGCACACGGCCAAATTGGTCGACTGCGCCAGTTACCGCAATCTGTTGGTCAATCGGGTATTCAGAAAGGGCACTGACCAGTGAACATAGTTCTGCCAGAGATGCGCTGTCGCCATCGACTTCACTGTAAGACTGCTCGAATACGACCGAAGCGGAGAATGGCAATGGCATATCCAGATCCAGCGCGCTGCTGACGAACGCCTGCATAATCATCATGCCTTTGGCGTGCAGGTTACCACCAAGCTCCACTTTACGTTCCACGTCAGAAATATCGCCATCACCAAAGTGGATAACACAGGAGATGCGCGCCGGTTCACCGTACGAAACTGGGTGGCCGGCCACTTCAATCACGGTCAGGCCGTTCACCTGGCCAATCTGTTCGCCCTGAGTTTCGATAATGACCTGGCCATCGAGAATATCATCCAGTGCGCGCTGCGGCAGATAAGATTCACGGTAGTAGCGTTGGTCAAGCGCTTGTTCAATGTGCGCTTTGTTAATCAATTGTCCCTGGCTCAGCAGGGCCGCTTCTTCCAGCAGTGAACGATGCCACATCACGCATAGCGGGGCATAGTGCTGATCTTCGGTATAACGTGCGCCGGCCGTCATCAGCGCGATAATGGCGCCGCTGTCCAGCTCAGGCAGTGTGTAACGCTTAGTAATCCAACGCAGATAGCCGAGGTAATTCTGAATTGAATCAGTATCGATTTTAATGTCCATCTCTAGTTCACTAAACAGACAAAGGCCTGAGTGAATATCAGCATCAAGATAATCGATGTCACCGAGTTGGGTGCGATCGCCAAGTACGATTAGTTTGATGTTGTAATTTTTACTGATCGTGGTGTGCAATGGTGACTTAGGATCGCAGTTGATCGGAGAGATCGGGTCGCCAAGAACGGCAGACTTAAGCATTGGCCACGCCAGAGGGTTTGCCAGCAATAAATTCGCTGAAACAATCAGATAGCCATGATTGGCTTTATCCAGTAACCCCGGAATTTGACTGATGATTTCGCCACGTTGCGCTTTCACCTGACCGAATATGGCACTGATGTCGAGCGTTTCGGTAGTGATGATCGGCAGGGCCGGATTAGCATGCTCTAGCTGCTCTTTGATTAATGTCCGGTAAATCGAGTTGTCAGGCCCGTTCACCAGCAGAATGCGACTAAAACCCTTGATATGTATGAATCGTTCAAGTGCGAGAGAAAGTCTGCTCTGGGTTTCAAACAGAGAAACAGATGGCAGGCTCGGGTATTGAGAAAAGTCAGCGCTGAACTGGTCATACTGAGGCGTCGCCAGACGCCAGATATCTTGTGTCATTGAATCGTCGAAATGATGAAAAAGAGCCAAATTATATAGAAAAACCGGATGCACGAATAGCTAAGATGAACACAGAGTGGATATTTTCGATTTGTCTCAATAGCCAGCGAACTCACGCTATACTCTTCAGCATACAGCACCGTTTTAATCTAAGGTAACTGACTGAAAGTTTGATGATCCCAGTCGTGTTTTTTGCGGATTGAATTGAAAGTTAAGTCACTTCTGGGTTACGCTGTCACCCTAACGTTAACCGGAATTGCCTGGCATGAAATATCAACAACTTGAAAACCTTGAATGTGGTTGGAAGTGGCAGTATCTCATTAAAAAGTGGAAAGATGGCGAAGCAATCACATGCCATATCGATCGCAGTGAAGCGGATGCCGCCGTTCAGAACTTGAAGTCCATCGAACATGAGCCAACCCTGGTGCTCGAGTGGATTGAACAGCATATGGCTCCCGAGCTTGAGAATAAACTCAAGCAGGCTATTCGTGCCAAGCGTAAACGCCATTTCAATGCTGAGCAGCTACACACGCGCAAAAAGTCGATCGATCTGGACTACCGTGTGTGGGAAAAATTGTCGGTTCGCGCTAATGACTTAGGCTGTACTTTATCGGACGCGATTGAATATCTGCTGAGTGAAGCATCGCGCAGCGAAAAGGCCAGCCGCACTGTATCTAACTTGAAAGAAGACCTGAGTAAGTTGCTGTCTGACTAGGAGTAAGCAATATGCTGTATGTGATTTTAGTAGCTGCGATTGTGATTTTCTGGCTGGTTGCGGTTGACCGACCGGTACTTAAAGTGAAATTTAAAGATGGTGCCATTCAAAATGTGAAAGGCCATTTTCCGCCGGCATTTAAACATAATGTTAGTGAAATCGGTGAGGTGACCCCCTTTGATGGGGAATTGAAAGTCTACCAACAACGCACTGGAATGAAACTGGTCTTCTCGAATCAGGTTCCGAAAAAAATTCAGCAGCGCATTCGTAATGTCTTTCCGCATCAAGGCTTTAAGAGCAGTAACGGCAATACCAAGAAAGGGCGCTGATTAAGTTACCAGGTCACATATTTATGCTAAACGGCTGAGCACTTCTGTGTTCAGCCGTTTTTCTTTGGGTGACGAAAGCTTAGTCTAACGTCGTTTCAAGGCTTCAAATGCATCGACAAAACCATCGACTTTGGCACGTAAGGTTTCTAGCTCTGCGCGCAGCTGTTGATTCTCTTCTTGTTGCTGTTGGTAAAGTTGGTGATACTGCAAAGCCAGGTAGCCGCCCTGAATCAGGCTTTTTGACATAGTAGGGAGCTCAGTCAGCTCTTTGAGTTGCGATAACATCAGTTGGTGGTTATCTATATCGCGGATGGTTATTGCCATGGTAATTTCATATCATCTATGTGGCTGGCTATGATAGCAAAATTCATTATATATCAAAAGTATAACCAACTATGATTGCAAGGCTCCTAGGGTAAATACTTTTGATTTGTTCAATATGATAGCAAATGGCGTGAAATCGCTTATCAGAGGTTTATCTGGAAAAGCATGAATATGACCTAAATAGCCATATCTGACGCACTATAACTATTTTTAAGGTCGAATCTAAAACAACAACACATCGTATCTCAATACGCCTCACACAACTGCCCAATATCATCGTTGTAAATTGCTTAGTTTAGGAGGTGTTTCAGTCCGTGAATCCACTAGCCAAACCGTCCGAACTTCATTGTTACGAGACACGGTCCCAACGTCACTGACTTGGCCATAACCAAGCGAATAAAGTAGGGAAGTTGCCAGTTTAAAATCCGGATAAAGAAGATGGCTTTATCTGTAATCATGACACTGTAACTTTTATGTATATTGTTAATTTCGGTGTTGGTTGTGTAGCTAAGACTGCTGCTTCTCCGCTATCAGAGTAGATCTGAAGTTAAGAAAGATGAATGCCAACACTTCGGCATTTAAAATCAGATGTGATATTCACAGCGGTTCTCTCACGCCAAATAACAAGCCAGGCTAATCTGACACAAACAAGAATCCGTCCAGGCATATGACGCTAGGATCTATCAGCGATACCGACAGAAAAAATCAGCCAACCACAATAGTTCAGGCTTTATGTAGCAGAATGACTAAGACCAACAAAAAGATAAGACTTCAATCTATTCAAAACAACCCGTTGTTGGTTATTAGAGCAACGCAGCAACCGGTCACTCTGGGCCAATGTTTTGAAGACTGTTGTACACGATGGAACGAATTAAGAATTGAATGGAAGATTAGCGCAAACCGTAAACTTAGCGACCGAGTTGATGTCGGATTGGCAGATACCCAGATTAAGTCAAAAGTAGAAGATTCAACGTCGAGGACAACATGAGTGATCATGACAAACGATCAGACAAAAGTCCTGGTCGGTATACAACGAGCCACGGGTTGTAGTTATGAATTTGAACAAAGAGTCACGAGTTAAAAACACAGAAAGCACAGCGGCGCATCTCATCGTATTAAGAGTAATGAATACGGATGTAATCCTGATTTTGAATCGTTAGCAACATTAATTGATTAAGTAATATCAGGTGCGTAGTTCACCGCGAACTAGCGGTAATTTGGCTAAAATTTACCGAAGATCAAGCAAGAACTAGCAACGTTGCCCTTACAATCATAGTGCGCATTATATGTATTATGTTAAATTAAGTATGTATGGATATAGGTACGGCACTGATGTAGCTTCCCTTTCCTCTTATCTGCATGATTTCTATTGAACATAACCAATTTACCATAAAGTATATAATTACCATATTGATAAAAGTCTCTAACTTTTAGCAATATGGTAATTAATTAAATTTGTGATCGACTCATTCTCATTGAGTTAAACTGGATTGATGACATTACGTGACTGCAGATAACGATCTGTGATTCGCTGTAATTCTTTACTGCGAATTGGTTTGATAATGATGTCGTTCATGCCAGCGCTAAGGCAAACCTCATGGTCACTATGCATCGAATGTGCAGTTAAAGCGATGATTGGTGCTGATATCTGCTTAGCCCGCAACATACGAGTCGCCTCAATTCCATCCATCACTGGCATAGAAATGTCCATGAAGATCAGATCAAACGCCGGTTCCCTTGTGACGATATCTATCGCTTGCTGGCCATTTTCCGCAATCGTGACGTTGTAACCCATGCGATTTAGCAACAGTTTGATGACCATCTGGTTGGTTTTGGTATCTTCAACGACCAAGATATGTTGTCCGACGTTTGCTACAACAGCTTTGGTTGATAGCTCATTGTCTGGCACTAGCACTGTTGTGACCTGATCACTTGAGCGTGATTTTAATGGCAGAATGATAGAAAACTTAGAGCCTTGACCAAGCTCGCTCTCGACTTTGATTTTTCCCTGCATCAACTCGACCAGATGTTTGGTAATCGCTAATCCAAGCCCGGTGCCACCGAAGTTACGTGTAATAGAATCGTCGGCCTGAATAAATGGCGAGAACAGATTATCAATACGCTGACTGTCGATGCCGATACCAGTATCCTCGATATTAATCTCGAGCCCATCCCGAGTCGTGACCAAACGTACATCAACACTGCCGTGTTGGGTGAACTTGATCGCGTTACCCACAACGTTAAACAATATTTGCGTTAAACGAACTTCATCCACCCAGTATTCGTAGCCATCATGGATGGTTGCCTGGAGGTTGAACTGAATGCCTTTTGCAGTTGCGACCTGATGATGATGTTCCAGAGCCTGGTGCAATTTCTTACGTAGGTTAATCCAGTGACAGTGTAACGAGAAGTGACCGGACTCGATGCGACTAAAATCAAGAATATCGTTAATGATCACCAGCAAAAGCTCGGCAGAATTTTCCATCTGCTCTAGCATTTCCAATTGGTAGATCTCTGAATTTTCTCGTAAAATATCGATAAGGCCTAACACGGCGTTAAGTGGGGTTCGCAGTTCATGGCTCATCATGGCCAGGAATTTTGATTTGGACTGGTTAGCCTGTTCCGCTTGTTGTTGAGCAATTTGCAGTTCTTGGGTTCTTAAATCAACCAGCTTTTGCAGCTCTTCTTTATGCTCAATATCGTTGATGGCTCGTTCGAGAAGCGGCCGGAAACGCAGTAAAGTTGAGCGGGTTTCGAGGCTGAACTGCCCTTTCCTATTCCCCAGTAGCAGCAAAACAGAGTCACTGGTTTGTGCACGGATTCCGGCGATCAATGCCGACTGAATCTGGTCTTTAAGGAAGGCGTTCAGATTTTGGAATTCATCAAGTTTGCCCGGTTCAAACAAAATAATGCTTTCACCATCAAGGACACGCTGAAACTTGTCGCCATTGAGCCATTCCTTGCCCTGGAAGGCAAGATTAGACGCAAGAAACGTCAGGTATACCTGACGATGTTTGGGCTTCGAAATCACAATGAAATCATCGAACTCAATATAACGACTGAGTACCTTTTTCAATTCCTCGAAAATCTGATACTTGTTGTCGGCATGACTGAACGCTGACAGTGCCGCGAGAATAACCCGGTTTTCTTCCGCTAAGCGTTGCTCTCGTTCCTTACTTCGTTTCAGTTCTAGTAATGCTTCATTAAACTGTTCGATGATCTCTTGTTCCATGTTCGATTACTCGGACTCGTAAAAAATGACGGATGAAATCATCAGATTACCATGAGCTGTCTCACCACCGGTAAAGCGACCTTGTTCTCCGTAAGTAAACGGACAGATGAAGGGTTGTCCGTTCATCTGAGCTTTGATTTTTTCCTGTACACCCACAATGTCGTCGCCTAAACGCAACATGGAGCCAGCACAGTAAATAATGATTGAACCTAGTAATTGAGACGATTGGTAGTTTTGTGTGTTCGCTTGATCAACGACACGCGATGCGCGCTGAATTAACTGTTCTCTGGAGCCGGTCATGAGTGTCACTTCCTCTCCCTGTGAGATGGTCGCGAACATCTCCATCGCACCATCTGGCGTCATACGCACCGGGTGGGATAATTTATAGTAAGGACGATTATGTACGTAACCGGCTATTCGTCCAAGTGGAAAACGTGTGACATGTTTAAACAAGTAGTGCTCGGATATTTGCACGCTTGAATGATCACTGACCCATTCTTTATAAATCTGCTCTGCGGGTTCTCCGTCTATTTCGTGAATATAGCGGCCGGTAGCGCGAGTGACGGTACCGGTAAATTCCGTCGGTGAATAGCCGGCACTGAATCCGGTGGTATTGGGCTTGGAAGGAAACATCAGTTGAAGCGATAAGCCATTTTTTACTGTGCCGCGTTCAGTTATCGCTGACCACTGCCGCTGAATATAACTGTCTGCCGGGCTGCCACCGATGATTGGAACAGGTGTACCAAAGGTTTCATCAATTGCCTGAATACAAAGTTCTTCATTGCCGGGAGTAGCATGTAAAATCACTAAACTGGGGATTTCACCTATCCGGTTTGCCGACTTCAGCGCCTGATTGATGGCCTCTGCCGTGACGGTTTTGTAATCGGTTAACGCGTTGTCCAGCGACAACAGCGCACTTCCGTATGCGCTGTTGGGACCGTCGTAAATAGCCATCAAAGCGATCACCGGTCCGGCATGGAAACCGTGCTCTGTCATCACTCCCTTACAAGATGAGCAACCAACAAGAGGAACATCTGCAAATGCTTTGCCAAACTCTGTCGTCAGGATGTCAGCCGGATATTCGTCAGTATAATAACAGACTAAACTTGAAAGTTCTGGGCTGAATAATGCCTCTTTCAGGTACTGAACTGCTAAGGCAGGGTTAGAAATATGAGTGAATGCTGTTTTTAATCGCATGAACGAATACGTTATAGGGTTATTTATTCTTTATACATCAACTTGCGATGATATTAAATTAAATACCCTAATGGAAAGAAATATCTTTTCTATCCTATAACTAATTAATCGCTGATTTCTATCGTTACAGAATCATTAATATTAATTACACCAGTTGTATTGGAATTGTTGTCATAAAATTTTAACTCAATATTTTCGCCCTCGCGGATGATTTTTTGATCCGATGTCACACTCCAATCGGACGGGATCGATTGAATAATATACACACCCTGCTCCGTTTCACTTTTTGTAACAGTTATTTGTCTTCCATCGACAAAAAGTGAACATTGTGGCGTCGCAATGCATTTTTGGGTAGATACATCCTGAAATGTGATCGTTCGCCAAAAAAAAGCCACGGTCAAAATAGCTAATGTGATGACGATTTGAGTCAGTCTGAGCTTAGTGAGCTTTTCAGCTGCCATATTCGTGAGTTCCTCGTGCAACAAACTTCAAAGTTTTGAAATAAAAGGCCAAATCCAGACGGATAGTAAGGTTACTGCGCTGTCATTGAATTGTTAATTGCAGTATAGTTATTGCTTGAAAATGCACCTTTTTTTAAAGCCAACAATAGTGATTAAGGTCATGAAAATGCTTTAATTTTTATTGTTAACTTGGGGCGCATTACGACATATGTCGTGTTGGAAGTAAAGTGTAGTTAATTAGACATTGGAAGCATGCAAAATGAGCCAAGAACAGCAGCTTGAGCAAAACTACAACTATACAGTCGTCCGTCAGTTTACCCTGGTTACCATTCTTTGGGGCATTGTCGGCATGGGTGTGGGTGTTTTGATCGCCGCTCAATTAGTATGGCCACAGCTAAACTTTGATACGCCGTGGTTGACGTACAGTCGCTTACGTCCTCTGCATACTAATGCGGTTATTTTCGCGTTTGGTACCAGTGCACTGTTCGCAACATCTTATTATGTTGTTCAGCGCACCTGTCAAACTCGTCTTTTTGGTGGCGCGCTTGTCCCGTTTACGTTTTGGGGATGGCAAGCAATCATTGTGTCTGCCGCAATTACTCTGCCTTTGGGTTATACCTCAGGTAAAGAATATGCGGAACTTGAATGGCCTATCGATATCGCGATTGCGCTCGTATGGGTCTCTTACGCGGTGGTGTTCTTTGGCACACTGGTCAAGCGTAAGACCTCTCATATTTACGTAGCAAACTGGTTCTTCGGTGCGTTTATTATTACTGTTGCCGTTCTGCATATCGTGAATAGTATGGCTATTCCGGTGTCCATGGGTAAATCGTACTCGATTTATTCCGGTGCTGTCGATGCAATGGTTCAGTGGTGGTACGGCCACAATGCGGTAGGATTCCTTCTTACAGCGGGTTTCCTTGGAATGATGTATTACTTCGTTCCGAAACAAGCTGAGCGTCCTGTTTACTCTTACCGTTTGTCAATCGTTCACTTCTGGGCCCTGATCTCGCTGTACATCTGGGCAGGCCCTCACCATCTACACTACACGGCACTACCAGATTGGACTCAGTCTCTGGGTATGGTGATGTCGCTTGTTCTGTTCGCACCTTCATGGGGCGGCATGATCAACGGTATCATGACCCTGTCCGGAGCATGGCATAAGTTACGTTATGACCCTATTCTGCGATTCCTGATCGTATCACTGTCTTTCTACGGCATGTCGACCTTCGAAGGCCCGATGATGTCAATTAAGACGGTCAATGCTCTGTCTCACTACACTGACTGGACGATTGGTCACGTTCACTCTGGCGCGTTGGGCTGGGTTGCGATGGTTTCGATCGGTTCGGTTTATCACCTGATTCCTCGCCTGTTCGGCCAGGAACGTATGTACTCTATGGGTCTGGTCAATGCTCACTTCTGGCTGGCAACGATCGGTACCGTGTTGTACATCGTCGCGATGTGGATCTCTGGTGTAATGCAAGGCCTGATGTGGCGTGCCGTTAACTCCGACGGCACACTGACTTACAGCTTTGTCGAGTCAGTTCAGGCCTCTTACCCGTTCTATACCATACGCTTTATTGGTGGCTTTATCTTCCTGTCAGGCATGTTCCTGATGGCGTACAACGCGTATAAGACGATTTCTGCACCGAAACATAGCTTGAAAGCTATCCAGCAACCGGCTTAAGGAGATTGAAGAATGAGTTCTAATTCTAATAATCGCCATGAAATTATTGAGCGCAATGTGGGCTTGCTGGCTATTTTCATCGTATTCGCTATTAGTTGGGGCGCCTTAGTTGAGATCACACCGTTGATCTTCCAAAAGCAAACCACTGAGCCGGTAGAAAATCTCAAGCCATATACTGCCCTGCAGCTTGAAGGTCGCGATATCTATATTCGCGAAGGTTGTAACGTTTGTCATAGTCAGATGATTCGTCCTTTCCGCTCTGAGACAGAGCGTTATGGTCACTACTCGGTGGCGGGTGAAAGTGTATGGGAGCATCCGTTCTTATGGGGCTCTAAGCGTACTGGTCCGGATTTGGCGCGTGTGGGCGGTCGTTACTCGGATGAGTGGCACCGCGTGCACCTGATGGATCCGCGTGAACTGGTATCTCAGTCTAACATGCCGGGCTTCCCGTGGTTGGCAGACAACCTACTGGATGGACAATACACCCAGAAGAAAATGGAAGTCTTCCGTAATCAGTTTGGTGTGCCATACACAGACGAACAAATCGCGAATGCGGCAAAAGATGTCGAGGGTAAATCGGAGATGGATGCCATCATCGCCTACCTTCAGTCTCTTGGTCACGCAATGAAATAAGGGGTAATTATGGATATCGGTACTATTCACAGTATTTGGACCATAGTGCTATTTGTCTGCTTTATCGGCGTTGTTTGGTGGGCTTACGGAAAAAAACGTAAGGCTCGCTTTGATGAAGCAGCCAATCTGATTTTTGCTGATGAACAGCAGCCCCCTGCAAAAAAACAAGGAGTGACTAAGTAATGACTACATTCTGGAGTCTTTGGATTACTGTCATCACACTCGGAACCCTGTTTGGCTGTGCTTTCCTGCTCTTTTGGTGTCTTAAAGACAAAATGGGCGTGGAAGAAGGCGTTGATATGGGGCACGAGTACGACGGTATTCGCGAAATCAACAACCCACTACCAAAATGGTGGACTTATCTGTTTATCAGCACATTCATATTTGCGGCGATATACCTGACTCTCTATCCGGGTTTGGGTAGCTTCAAAGGTGTTTTGGGCTGGCAGAGTTCAGATCAGCGCGTTCGCACTCTTGAAGAGTCTAAAGCGTCGATTGCGGCGGCCCAGGAAAGCAAAACGCTGGTGCAGTATGCAAAAGAGCTCGATGACGCCGATGCGTACTTTGGTGAAGCGTTTAAACGTTTGGCTTATCAGGAAGGCGGCTCTGAATTACGTCCGATTCCAGATATTGCCGCTGATCCGGATGCGCTCAAAGTTGGCCAGCGTCTGTTCCTACAGAACTGCTCCCAGTGTCATGCTTCCGACGCGCGCGGTCAAACCGGCTTCCCTAACCTGACTGACAATGCGTGGTTGTATGGCGGTGAGCCTGCTGCGATCGTGACTACGATTCGTCATGGCCGTATCGGTCAGATGCCAGCTTGGAAAGATGCATTGGGCGAACAAGGTGTACAGGAAGTGGTGAGCTATGCGCTGAGCCTTTCTGGTCGTTCTGTGAATGCTCGTGAAGCTGAAGCTGGTAAAGCACGCTTCGTGGTCTGTGCAGCTTGTCATGGTACAGACGGTAAAGGTAACCCGGCTGTCGGCGCTCCGGATCTAACTGACCAGGATTGGTTATTTGGAGACTCGCGCGCAGCAGTGACAGAAACGGTCATGAATGGTCGTTCTGGTGTTATGCCAGCCTGGTTGGATATCTTAGGTGAAGATAAGGTGCAGTTAGTTGCTGCTTATGTCTGGAGCCTGAGTAATTCCGACCAATAAGTAACAACACATCACAGCCCCTTTTCAAGGGGCTGTCTTTCTCTTAAGTTATTACTTTCCCTTACGTTGTAGAGAACTTTTTTATGGTAAAGCCTTGGTATAAACAATTCTGGCCGTGGTTTCTGATTATCCTTCCTCTTACGGTTGTTATCTGGACTGTCATTACTGTTATCATTTTTTCCAATAACTCCGTATCCCTGGTCACTGAGGATTACTATAAAAAAGGCAAAGGCATTAATGTCGATCTCAGCAAGATTCAGGTTGCCAAACAACTGGGCCTTAATGCGTCGGTATACTCCGACGGCAGCGATATTGTCATCGAGCTGAATAAAGGTCAGCTGGAACATTTCCCGGCATTGCAAGCGATGTTTGCCCACCGAACCCTGCCAGACCGTGATTTTTCAATACTGCTGACTTCAGATGCGAAGGGTCGCTATCGTATTAAACGTGACAGTGAACTACAGGGACCGTGGTTTATTGAATTAACACCGCATAACAGCGAGTGGCTGGTCCAGGGACGAGTGACGTTCCCTTCCGCATCGCCTACCCAGTTAATGAATTAATGCTATGAGTCATTCGTGTTATCACTGCGGTGAAGATGTCCCGGCGGGCACGGACTTTAAAGTCGAGATTCTTGGTGAGCAACGTGACATGTGTTGCCCCGGATGTCAGACCGTGGCCGAAACGATTGTTACCAGCGGCCTGGTTTCGTATTACCAGTTCCGCACCGCGCCGGCCGAAAAAGTGGATTTGGTACCGGAGCAATTGCAGGCACTGATCCATTACGACAACAGCGATGTTCAGGCAGAATTCGTACGTGATGATGGCGATCATAAAGAAGTGACATTGTCACTAGATGGTGTCTCTTGCGCTGCCTGCGCCTGGTTGATTGAAAAGCAACTTAACAGCGAAACCGGTGTGACGACGATTCGGGTCAATACCACCACTAATCGGGCTCTGCTGTGCTGGGATGACTCAAAAACTAAGCTCAGCCGTATTCTGAACCGGATTCACCAGTTGGGTTATAAAGCCGCCCCGTTTGAGGCCGATCAACAGGAGGCGTTTTATCACGCCACGATGAAACAGTATCTTTATCGTCTTGGTATTGCCGGACTGGCAACCATGCAGGTCATGATGCTGGCTGTTGCGCTTTATCTTGAAGCGTTTGGCGATCTCGACCCGGAATTCAAAAACTACTTTCGTTGGGTCAGTCTGATTTTTGCCACTCCTGTGCTGCTTTACTCTGCCTTGCCATTTTATCTCAATGCCTGGCGCAGTCTTCGTGGCCGTACTCTGGGCATGGATGTCCCTGTCTCAATCGCGTTGATATTTGCTTATGTGGCCAGTCTCATCGCTACGGTCACCCGGCAAGGAGAAGTATTCTTTGAGTCTATCTCCATGTTTACCTTCTTTCTGTTGGTTGGCCGCTTTCTGGAAATGCGTGCGCGGCGTAAAGCCGCGGCCGCGAGCGGGAATCTGCTTAAACTGATACCGGCTATCGCCAATCGGCTTGATGGGGAACAGGTTCCGGTAAAAACGCTGCAACCCGGCGAGCAAATTCGGGTTTTACCCGGTGAGCATATCCCGGCTGACGGAAAAATCCTCACCAGCCGCATCCACGTTGACGAGTCCATGTTGACCGGTGAATCACTCCCGGTGGTAAAACAGCCTGGTGATTCGGTCTTTGCCGGCACGCTCAATGGTGAAGAGGCGTTTGAACTGGAAGTGACCGCGACAAAAAATGATTCCGTGATCTCGAATATTGTGCGCTTGCAGGACGCCGCGCAGTCATCGAAACCCAGAATTGCGGAGCTCGCCGACATCGTCGCGCGCTATTTCGTTGCGATTATTTTACTGATTGCGGCGGCAACCTGGTTATTCTGGCATCAGGCTCATCCCGAGGATGCGTTTTGGATCATGTTATCGGTTCTGGTAGCGACCTGTCCGTGTGCCCTGTCACTGGCGACACCCACCGCCTTGACCTGCGCGACTTCCCGCATGGGAGGCTTTGGTCTTTTACTGCGTAAAAGCCATGTATTTGAAACCCTGTGTAAGGTCAATCATCTGGTCGTCGATAAAACCGGCACCCTGACTCGGGGTAAAATTGAGCTGCGTGATACCCGCGTGTATTCGGACTGGTCACAACAGCAGTGCCTGGCGATTGCGGCCGCGCTAGAGCAACACGCGAATCATCCGCTGGCCACAGCATTCCATCCTTACCGCGATGAGAACGTTACTGTCACTGGCGTCGGTAATGTCATTGGCTCAGGACTGCAAGGTCTGTTTGATGGCCAGCCAGTCGCCATTGGTAACGCCCGTTTTGTCCTCGGCACTGACAATCACCAGGACGTAAATGCGGTTTATCTGGCGATTAACGGTGAACATGCCGCGACCTTCTATTACCAGGATCCGATTCGTAAAGAGGCCGGTCCGTTTATCGAGCAACTCCATCAGGCAGGCATCAAAATCACTCTGTTAACCGGTGATTCTCAGGCTAATGCGGCACTTGTTGCCGATCAACTAGGGATTGATCAGGTGATATCGGGGGCGAAACCTGAAGATAAACTAGCCAGCCTGAATCAGATAAATCTGCATGATATCACCATGATGGTCGGAGATGGCATCAACGATGCGCCGACTCTGGCCGGCGCGCACATCTCTGTAGCGATGGGAGGAGGGACTGATGTCGCCAAAGCGTCTGCAGACATGGTGTTACTGGGCGACAAACTGGATAAGTTACTTGAAGCGCGCAAACTGGCCATACAGACCCGGCGTGTCATTCGCGAAAACCTGGCCTGGTCGTTAGGTTACAATCTGTTAATTCTGCCCTTAGCGGTTGCGGGGTTGGTCGCACCTTATATCGCGGTTGTGGGTATGTCTGCCAGTTCGATTATAGTAGTATCCAATTCGCTGCGCTTATTAAAAGATTCAGGTAAGTAAATGGAAAGTTTGTATATATTAATTCCTATCGCCATTGTGCTGGTTTGTGTGGCAGTGGCAATATTTCTTTGGGCGGTTAAAAGTGAACAATTTGAAGATTTAGAACGCCAGGGACACAATATTTTATTTGAAGATGAACAAGAAACACATTCTTCTACAGTTAATGCCTCGCCACCACTTTCTCACCAGAAAAAAACATCCGCCTGCGCAAAACAGGGACAAGATGAGGATAAACAATGACGCCGGACTTTCTCGGTGCATTTGTGATCGGGTTACTCGGTGCCGGTCACTGTATGGGGATGTGTGGTGGCATCGCTTCCCTACTGACTCTCAATCAGGCCGGCAGACAGGCCACTCCGTTACTGTTATATAATGCAGGCCGAATCCTGAGTTATATGCTGTTTGGTGCCATCATCGGCGGTCTCGTCGCATCCTTATCTACCCTGGCAGCTCTGAATCATGTTTTGGTATGGCTTCGCCTGTTGGCGGCACTGCTTATGATCGGTCTTGGTCTGTATGTCGGGCGTTGGTGGTTTGGTATTCTGAAACTGGAACGGCTTGGACAATCTGTATGGAAACACATTTCTCCGGCCGGCACAGCGCTGTTACCACTCAAAAAAAGCTGGTACGCTCTACCCTTCGGTTTTATCTGGGGTTGGCTGCCGTGTGGTTTAGTTTATTCCATTTTGACCTGGGCCGCGGTTTCTGGTGGATTTTTGCAGGGCGCATTAATCATGGGGGCCTTTGGATTAGGTACTTTGCCCGCGATGTTATTGGTCGGATTTGGTGCAACAAAAATAAAACAGTTGCAACAGTCTAAAATATTTCGTCATATAGCGGCAGTATTTATTATCACTTATGGTTTTTATACCGGCTACGGTGCCATAAATATGCTGATTACCTTAATTTAGGTGATTGATTTAGCTATACGTTTATTTTATCTATCCTTTGCGATTGAGGGATGCTAAAATATTGATGTATATCAAATAGTGAAGGTTGTTATGATTTCTGAAAAGCATGCTGCAAAACGCGTTCAATCCGGTGGTTGTGCCATTCACTGTCAAGACTGCAGTATTAGTCAGCTTTGCATCCCATTTACTCTGAATGAAGCAGAGTTGGATCAGCTTGACCAGATCATCGAGCGTAAGAAGCCCATTCAAAAAGGTCAGGAACTGTTTAAAGCTGGCGACGATTTGCGTTCTTTGTACGCGATTCGTTCAGGTACAATCAAAAGCTACACCATTACAGAGCAAGGTGATGAGCAGATCACTGCATTCCACCTGGCTGGTGATTTAGTCGGTTTTGACGCGATTACTGAAGATTCTCACCCTAGCTTCGCTCAGGCGCTGGAAACATCCATGGTGTGTGAGATCCCTTACGAGATTCTTGATGACCTGTCAGGTAAAATGCCGAAACTGCGTCAACAAATCATGCGCCTGATGAGTAATGAAATCAAAGGTGACCAGGAGATGATCCTGCTGCTATCGAAGAAAAACGCTGAAGAGCGTCTGGCAGCCTTCCTATACAACCTGTCGACTCGTTTCTCGCAACGTGGCTTCAGCCCGCGTGAGTTTCGTCTGACGATGACACGTGGTGATATTGGTAACTACCTTGGCCTGACGGTCGAAACGATCAGTCGCCTGCTGGGTCGCTTCCAGAAATCAGAGATCCTGAGTGTGAAAGGTAAATACATCACTATTCTGAATCATGATGCCCTGAAAGAACTGGCTGGCGTATCTTCAGATTCTAAGTAATAAAATCAATGATGTAGCTCTTTAATGAGCTACATCATACTTCTCCCACTTTCCTGTCTAAATTTCTTCAACCTCTCTGTTCAAGTGCGCTAAAGTAAATCTAAGAAGTCTCCTCACTCAATAAGGAGTTTTGTTATGAGTATCTATAACAAGATCTTAGTTGTCGCTGACATCAATCACGATGAACAGCCTGCTCTTGCCCGCGCTATGCAACTCGCCGCAAAAAGTAAGTCGCAAAGCCGTGTTACCTTCTTCCTTTCTATCTATGACTTTTCCTATGACATGACATCGATGCTTTCAATAGATGAACGGGATGCTATGCGCAGAGGTGTGATTCATCAGCGCGAACAGTGGATGCACAAAGTCGCCCAACCTTATGTTAACGATTCGGTAATCTTTGAAGTCAAAGTGGTGTGGCATAATCGCCCTTATGAAGCGATTATTGGCGAAGTCTTTGCTGGCGAACACGATATTCTGATCAAAGGTACCCGTAAACACGATGCGTTGGAGTCAGTTATCTTCACGCCTACCGACTGGCATCTGCTGCGCAAGTGCCCGACTCCCGTGTTGTTGGTGAAAAATGCTGAGTGGCCTCTGGATGCTAATATCATCGCATCGGTACATGTTGGTTCAGAAGTCGAGGCTCATCTCGATTTGAACGATATCATGGTTGATCAGTTGCTGAACCTGACCTCACGGCTTGGTGCGACGCCTTATCTGGTAAATGCTTATCCGCTTACGCCAGCAAACATCACCATTGAGCTGCCGGAGTTTGACCCGACGACATATACCGATGCCGTACGCGGCCATCATCTCACATCGATGAAGGCTCTGCGCCAGAAACATGGTATTGATGAAGAGCACACGATTGTCGAACAAGGCTTACCGGAAGATGTCATTCCCAAGGCAGCAGAAGAACTGCATGCCGCGATGGTGATTCTGGGTACGACCGGTCGCACCGGCTTATCAGCGGTATTTATCGGCAACACGGCGGAACAAGTGATCGACAAAATTAACTGTGACGTTCTGGCCTTGAAACCGCGCGGTTATATCAGCCCGTTGGATCCTACCCACGCCAGTTAATCTACATCTCGCTGCATAATCCGAAATCCTCAGGTTTCCCTGAGGATTTTTGCTTTCAGGTTCCGATAGCACTAGCATCTGACAAATTTATCCGTATCATACGCACTTCATTTTGTTTTGAAGATTAAGACCGCAAGCTGATGACAGAGCAAACCCAAGAGTTGACCAA
The DNA here is from genome assembly GCF_029962385.1 of Vibrio sp. ABG19. NCBI lineage: Bacteria > Pseudomonadati > Pseudomonadota > Gammaproteobacteria > Vibrionales > Vibrionaceae > Vibrio > Vibrio sp. ABG19. Next base: position 2,921,843 of record NZ_CP071708.1, read on the forward strand.
AGCTCAACAATACAATTTCAACAAATTGCAAAAGCGCATTCGTCGCAATACAGGTCAGGCGATTGCTGACTTCAACATGATTGAAGATGGTGACCGCATCATGGTGTGTTTATCCGGAGGTAAAGACAGTTTTACCATGCTGGATATTCTGATGAGCTTACAAAAAAGTGCGCCGGTCTCTTTCGAGCTGATTGCTGTTAACCTCGACCAAAAACAACCAGGCTTCCCTGAGCATATTCTGCCGGAATATCTGCAGGAACTGGGTGTTGAGTACAAGATTGTTGAAGAAGACACCTACTCGATTGTTCAAGACAAAGTACCGGAAGGGAAAACGACTTGTGCTCTGTGCTCACGTCTGCGCCGCGGTATTTTATACCGCACCGCAAAAGAGCTGGGTGCAACCAAAATCGCTTTGGGCCACCACCGCGATGATATCCTCGAAACCCTGTTTCTGAACATGTTTTACGGCGGCAAGATGAAAGGCATGCCACCAAAACTGGTGTCTGACAACGGCGAGCACGTTGTGATTCGTCCACTGGCCTATTGCCGTGAAAAAGACATCATTAAATATTCTGAACTACGTGGCTACCCGATTATCCCATGTAACCTGTGCGGCTCTCAGCCAAATATGCAGCGTCAGAACATTAAGCAAATGTTAAACGGCTGGGACAAACAGTTCCCGGGTCGTATTGAAACCATGTTCCGCGCAATGCAAAACGTAGTGCCTAGCCACCTGGCGGACTTCGATCTGTTTGACTTCAAATCGATCAACAGTGAATCTGGCGTTATCAATGGCGGAGATATCGGCTTTGATAAAGAAGACATGCCGGTACAACAGGTTGAAGATGAAGATTTAGTGATGGAATTTGATCCAAGCCTGAAGCTGGATGTCACTAATATCTGATTCCGTAAACGGAACATCAGATTTAGCATTCTGATGAATGGAAAAGGCTGCGAATGCAGCCTTTTTTGTCGAAAAATTTTATAAATCAACCTGATGATAAGCCGAGTTCAGTTCACTTGACCTGACATGTACTCATTCAGACTGACCTCAACAGTAACCACTTTGTGGCTTCACTTTTGAGCTTTAGGTAAGTACGGTAATACCCGCTGGGTCATTTGCGGCAATTCCATCCACCCTTCTTCCCCAATCTGCTCAAGTCCGACCTGCGCTTTACCGTTAACAATCGGCACCACGCCACCATCACTCAGTTGGATTTCACTGTTGAGGTGATTGGCAAACTCGAGCGTTAATCCGCTAACATCTGGCGTAAACCAACTGGCAAACATGCCACCTAAGTCTTCCAACATGCTCTGCATTTGCGGCAGCAAAGATTCAATTTCACTGTAACTGACACGGCCCTGGAGCGGCTGTTTGGTCATGACAACCATCGAAAAATCACAACGTTGGTCATTGGGTGTGTCGACAAACACCAAAGGATTCGCCTGGCGTAAGTTGTTATCCAACGGAACAATCAATTCATTAATCGCGGAAGGATGAAGTTCTTCATAGTGCGCTTCTTTCTCCATCCAGGCCTTGTCTATGCGACAGAGCGTTTTGTTATCCGCATTGACGAAGAAAAATCCCACTTTGACATCTTTGTGATCATCTTCGACGTTATTTTTCATTTGTGAAAAGAGCTTGGAATAAGTGAACATATATTCCTGAGCCCAGCTCGTAACCGGGATACTGCTACAGAACCCGGCCAGGAGAATAGTAGATATGGATTTTTTGATCATTCGCTTTGCCAGTAAGTCTCATTGTGGCGAATCATGGTCTGCAAATCGGTCACATAATCCGCTCCGCGTTCAGAGTACTTCAGCAAGCCTTGGGTTAAAGCCTCAGCGGTATCTGTGCTGAGCAAATCCTGCTCTTGCTGACGCAGCTGCTGACGAATTTTACGCAGCTCATAATATGCCGCGTTGCGGTTGACGTTCATAAAGTAGCGGTGAATCGATTCCTGCACCGATCTGAACTTAGCGACTTCGTGGGTCATGCCTTCCTGACGAGCCAAAGGCACTAATCCGCAGCCTTTAGAGTAACACCATTGACCAAAATAGTTATTACCTTCCACTGCAAAGCGTGATGTCCCCCAGGCAGATTCATTCGCCGCCTGGGTCAGCACCAACGCAGGTGGTAACACATCCACCCGGCGTTGCATGACACTCAGCCACTTCGCAGTGACTTTGTTGTCATTCATGTCCACTTTATATAGTGATGCCAAGTGCTTCGCATCCTGCTTATCTTTGGTGGTGACATTATTCTGATCGAAGTGGGTCTGGATACGTTTCAGAGTTTTTCGTTCTTTCACTATTCGGGCATTTTCCAGTTCAATACCCGGTTTAAGATAAGAGAAAAACGACTGCTTTTTCTCTGTCACATTACTGATTGCACTAAAATCCGGCGCATCACTGACGGCCTGTCCCGAATTTACCGACATCTCGACGGTGTCGCTCTCATGTTGCTTGACGTAATAAACGCTGCAACTGGCGATGAGAACAACGGTCAATAAAGCAAGAATCTTACGCATCAAACACCTGTGGATTCTGGTTCTGGTCATCGTCGCTATGATTAGAGGCAACGATCTTTAAACGGATACCAAACATGTTACGGTAAATAATACCTTTAACATGGAAGAAAAATGGTAACACAAAGACAAGGCCAATACCGTAGAACAACACGGCAGCGATAAACATCATCATCATCAGCGCATAAATCACCGCCAGTTGTAACAGCTTTTTGTTTACCGCACGCAGTGACAACCACAGCGATTGAAGCGGAGATATGTGCTTCTCACAAATCAGCAGCACTGAGTTGCTAAAAGCAAGAGAAATATACATAGACAGGATTGGAAACAACGCACTGGCAATACCCTGCAGCATCAATCCACACAGCGTGGCAATAATAACAGGTACAGTAAACTGCAGCCCTTTACTGATATGACGTGTTTTCGTCGCCAAACCAGCAGCATGACTCATCGCCATCAGTGACACCCCTGCATAGATCGGCGCGCTGACAACTTCGTAACTGAAATTCGCGATAAAAATAGCCTGCCCCAGCCCTTCCGGGAACTCGGCTTGCCCGGTGAAAACATCGCTAATAATCGAAAGATCACCAATTTGTAGCTTAAGTGCGATGAAAAATATGGCAAGTTGAGCCACAATCAGCATGACAATCGCAGGTGAAAAAGAAAGAAAATGCTTGATGGTGTGGCTCCAGGCTTCCTTGAGTACATCACCGATTTTCAGTTGATACTGGCCCGACAGAGCTTGCTCAACCGTTCCCCCTAAATTGAAATCTCTTTCGATATCATTGTTCATAATTGGCCCTAGATTGGCTTGCTAAAACACGAGTCAACATAATAAATCAGCAAGTCAGATACATTTTTTAGTCATTATACTGAAATGCTACAGAGTCTAAACTCTGAGTAACAAATGAGTGTTGCTTTCTGTACATTATGGTTGATAATTAACCGTTTGAAAGCATTCAAAGTTCACGCAAAGCCTATGGTAATTAATCTTTACTTTTAGGTGCAAAATTTTTTCTGTTTCAGAATAAGAAAACACTTTGATTTCGTAGTTTTGATGATTATGATTCGGCGATTATGAGCCTATGCATATAGAGCATTTCTCAATGAGCAATCCTTGGTTTTAATAGGGAGAAAAACAGACGTTGAACGAACGACATTCAGTAGATACACCAGTTATCCGTCTATCTGGTATAAGCAAGAGTTTTGATGGCAAAGAGATCATCAGTGAGTTCAATCTTGATGTGAATCACGGTGAATTCCTGACGATTCTGGGCCCGTCAGGATGTGGTAAAACAACCGTACTTCGGATAATCGCAGGTTTTGAAACAGCAGATGCTGGGCAAATTCTACTGGATAATCAAGATGTCACGTCGGTTCCTGCAGAGCAAAGACACGTAAATACCGTGTTCCAGAGCTACGCTCTGTTCCCGCATATGACGGTATTTGAAAACGTCGCCTTTGGTCTGCGCATGCAAAAAGTGCCTTCTGCAGACATTGAACCGCGTGTAATGGAAGCGCTGAAGATGGTTCGTCTGGCAGAAATGGCGCAGCGTAAACCTCATCAGCTTTCTGGTGGTCAGCAGCAACGTATCGCGATTGCCCGAGCTGTGGTGAACAAACCTAAAGTTCTGCTGCTTGATGAATCACTGTCGGCACTGGACTACAAACTTCGCAAACAGATGCAAACCGAGCTGAAGCAACTGCAACGTCAGCTGGGCATCACCTTCATTTTCGTGACCCACGACCAGGAAGAAGCCCTGTCGATGTCTGATCGTATCATCGTGATGCGTGATGGTGTCATCGAACAAGACGGCTCGCCGCGTGAAATTTATGAAGAACCGAAGAACTTGTTTGTGGCTCGCTTTATCGGCGAAATTAACGTGTTTAACACTGTGATGCGGGAACGCCTGGATGACAAACGTGTACGCGTTGAGATTGAAGGCGTTGACTCTGTGGTTTATTTCGATCAACCGGTCAATAACGGTACTAAGCTGCAGGTTCTGCTGCGTCCGGAAGATTTGCGTATCGAAGAAATCAAAGAATCGGAGTCAAACGGCATTGTTGGTCATATCACCGATCGTACCTACAAAGGTATGACGCTGGAATCCATGGTCGAACTCGAATCCGGCATGCGAGTGCTGGTAAGCGAATTCTTTAACGAAGACGATCCGGACGTGGACCACTCCATCGGTCAGAAAGTCGCGATCACTTGGGTTGAAAGCTGGGAGGTGGTACTCAATGATGAGCAAAAAGTTTAATCTTCAGAACGCGATTATCACCTTAATCGTCGGCTGGTTGGTGCTGTTTGTACTCATCCCTAACCTGATGATTATCGGTACCAGTTTTCTGACTCGTGATGAAGCCAATCTAATCGATATGACTTTCACGTTAGATAACTATGCCCGCTTGCTGGATCCCCTGTATGGCAAAGTGATGCTGCATTCGTTTTATATGGCGATTGTGGCAACGATTCTTTGTCTGATCATCGGTTACCCGTTTGCGTACATTGTTGCGAAGATGCCGCCGAACTGGCGCCCAATTATGTTGTTTCTGGTCATCGTGCCATTCTGGACCAACTCGTTAATTCGTACTTATGGTCTGAAAATTGTGCTTGGGACCCAGGGCATTTTAAACAAAGCGCTGATTGGCATTGGTTTGATCGATGCTCCGTTACGTCTTATGTATACCGAAACCGCAGTGATGATTGGCCTGGTTTACATTTTGCTGCCGTTTATGATTTTGCCGCTTTACTCCGCTATCGAGAAACTCGACGGCACATACATTGAAGCAGCGCGAGATCTGGGAGCAAATAAACTGCAGACCCTGACCAAGGTCATTCTGCCGCTGACCATGCCTGGCATCATCGGTGGTTGTCTACTGGTTCTGCTGCCTGCGCTGGGTATGTTCTACATCGCCGACCTGCTGGGTGGTGCGAAGAACCTGCTGATTGGTAACGTGATTAAGAGCCAGGTGCTCAATGCTCGTGACTGGCCATTTGGTGCGGCGACCAGTATCGCCCTGACACTGGCAATGGCGGTCATGCTTTACGCTTACTACCGTGCCGGTAAATTGTTGAATAAGAAAGTGGAGCTAGACTAATGGGTAAGACAGTTAGATTTAGCTTTATGAGCTTGGTGTACTTGTTCCTGTATTTGCCAATTATCGTATTGATTGCTAACTCTTTTAATGACAATAAATTCGGCATTAAATGGGGAGGCTTTACCACCAAGTGGTACCATGCATTAGTCGCTAACGACAGTTTGATGCAAGCCGCCTGGCACTCGCTGAATGTGGCCGTGTTTTCCGCCACTGCAGCAACGCTGATTGGCAGCTTGACGGCAGTGGCCCTATTCCGTTACCAGTTCAAGGGTAAAGGGCTGGTCAACGGCATGTTGTTTGTCGTCATGATGTCTCCGGATATCGTGATGGCAATTGCGCTGTTAGCGCTGTTTTTGGTACTGGGTGCGAATCTGGGGTTCTTTACCCTGCTGATTGCACACATTACGTTCTGTTTACCGTTTGTTGTGGTGACTGTTTACAGTCGCCTCAACGGGTTTGATGTCCAGATGCTGGAAGCGGCCAAGGATCTGGGCGCCAGCGAATGGGTAATTCTGAAAAAGATTATCCTGCCTTTGGCCAAACCTGCCGTTGCGGCTGGCTGGCTGCTGAGCTTCACGCTGTCACTGGATGACGTGATTATCAGTTCATTTGTCACCGGCCCAACTTATGAGATCCTGCCACTTAAGATCTATTCAATGGTCAAAGTCGGTATCTCACCAGAAGTCAACGCACTTGCAACGGTCATGCTGATTGTGTCTCTTGCGTTGGTAATTCTTTCCCAGGTTCTGACCCGGGAAAAAGTCAAGTAAAAGCACCGAAGCAGGAAGAGCGCTTTCCTCCTGCTTCATCTTCATCTAACGCCTTAATTGGGCAACGTCTGGTTTGGAGCTAACGTCAATGAAAAAATGGACTACTCTTTTGGCAGGTAGTATGTGTGCGCTGTCGCTGATCTCAACAAATGTCGCGGCAGAAGACAATGAACTGGTATTTATGAACTGGGGACCGTACATCAACAGCGGTATTCTGGAACAATTTACAAAAGAAACCGGCATCAAAGTGATCTACTCAACGTATGAGTCAAATGAAACTTTGTACGCCAAGCTGAAAACACACAATGAAGGTTACGACCTGGTTGTTCCATCAACTTATTTCGTATCTAAAATGCGTGATGAAGGCATGTTGCAGAAAATCGACAAGTCCAAACTGTCGAATCTGGGTAACCTGGATCCAAACTATCTGAACAAACCTTATGATCCAAACAACGATTACTCGATTCCGCACGTAGTGGCAATTACGGGCCTTGCTGTCAATACAGATATGTACGATCCGAATGATTTCCAAAGCTGGGGCGATCTGTGGAAGCCTGAATTGGCTGGCCAACTGATGCTGATGGATGACACCCGTGAGGTGTTCCACATCGCGCTGCGTAAACTGGGTTACTCTGGTAACACCACTGACGACAAGCAGATTGATGAAGCATACGCTGAGCTACAGAAGCTGATGCCAAACGTATTGGTATTCAACTCAGACAACCCGGCAGCACCTTACCTGTCTGGTGAAGTAGGTCTGGGTATGCTGTGGAACGGTTCTGCAGCGGCAGCGCAAAAAGAAGGTCTGCCACTTAAACTGGTATTCCCTAAAGAAGGCGGTATTGGTTGGGTAGATAACTTTGCTATCGCATCAGGTGCGAAAAACGTCGACGCCGCGCATAAGATGATCGACTTCCTGCTACGTCCGGAAATCGCGGAGCAGATTTCTCGCGACACTGGTTACCTGACTGGCGTAAAAGCATCAAACGACAAGTTTAAAGACATCGCACCCCTGTTCCCGTCTCAGGAAGATCTGGACCGTGTTGAATGGCAAGCTGCTGTTGGCGACAAAACTGTACGTTATGAAGATTACTTCATGAAGCTTAAAGCGGGTCAATAATCCCAATAAAATGAATGAAATAGGCAGCTTAAGCTGCCTATTTTTGTTTGAGCTGTTATAATCGTCGCTTATGCATAAACATGCTCTTGCCTGGCTAGGCTCTTACAGCAAACATGGAAATCTCATGAAAAGTAAACTGTATGCTGGCGCTTTATGTGCTGCGACTCTATTCACAAGTAACGTGATGGCTGAAGACCAAGAACTGTATTTCTACAACTGGTCTGAATATATTCCTAATGAAGTTCTGGAAGACTTCACTAAGGAAACCGGTATTAAAGTAATCTACTCGACCTACGAGTCCAACGAAAGCATGTACGCTAAGTTGAAAACTCAGGGCGAGGGTTACGATCTGGTAGTACCTTCGACCTATTTTGTTTCAAAAATGCGTAAAGAAGGGATGCTGCAGGAGATCGACCACTCCAAACTGAGTCATTTTGCAGACCTGGATCCTAACTATCTGAACAAATCTTTCGATCCGGATAACCACTACTCTATTCCGTATATCTGGGGCGCGACCGGTATCGGTATTAACACAGATATGCTCGATAAATCTTCAGTGAAAAACTGGGGCGATCTGTGGGATAGCAAGTGGGAAGGCCAGTTGATGATGATGGACGATTCACGTGAAGTGTTCCACATCGCATTGAGTAAGTTGGGCTATTCACCGAATACCACCAATCCAAAAGAGATTGAAGCGGCGTTCCACGAATTGCAGAAGCTGATGCCGAACGTATTGGTATTCAACTCAGATTTCCCGGCTAACCCTTATCTGGCGGGCGAAGTGTCGCTGGGTATGCTGTGGAATGGTTCTGCGTACATGGCTCGCGAAGAAGGCGCACCGATTGAAATCATTTGGCCGGAAAAAGGGGCAATTTTCTGGATGGACAGCCTGGCTATCCCATCCGGTGCTAAAAACCTTGAGGCCGCTCATAAGATGATCGACTTCCTGCTTCGCCCGGATAATGCCGCGAAAATTGCAATGGAAATTGGTTATCCGACGCCGGTAAAAGCGGCTTACCCACTGCTGCCAAAAGAGTTTGCTAACGACCCGAACATCTTCCCGCCACAATCGGTCATGGAAAGTGGTGAATGGCAAGACGAAGTTGGTGAAGCGGCTGCGCTGTACGAAGAGTACTTCCAGAAGCTAAAAGTAAATAACTGATCCTTTTCGATGTGTCTGGCCACGTCAGACAGCTCATGCTTATCAAACAAAAGCGGCTCGATTGAGCCGCTTTTTTACATCTGTCACCCGATGCTCTTATCAGGCGTGCTTGCAATCGGACGCCTGCAGGGCAAGCAGTTCATCCACCAAACGTGGTACCTCAACACTGGCTTTACCGTAGCGTTTCTCAGCAAATTCCGTTTCAACCGCGCTGGGTTCCAGGTTAATTTCAATTGTATGTGCACCATGCATTTTCGCATCATGTACGAAACCGGCTGCAGGATAGACGACGCCCGATGTGCCAATCGAAATAAACAGATCGGCTTGTTCTAACGCCTCATAGATTTCACCCATACGCAGTGGCATCTCGCCAAACCAGACAATATGAGGACGTAACTGAGACGGGATCTGGCAGCAATGGCATAAGTCGCCACTGACGAGGTCGTCTTTCTGTTCGATCACCTGATTGGTCACCGCACAGCGTGCTTTAAGTAGTTCACCGTGCATGTGGATCACATGTTCGCTGCCGCCCCGCTCATGCAGATTGTCGATATTCTGAGTGATGACGGTCACTTTGCCGTCCAGCTCTTTTTCCAGCCGGCCAAGGGCGATATGGGCAGCATTGGGCTCGATAGTTGCGGATTGCAGCTTGCGCCGGCGTTGGTTATAGAAATCCTGGACCAGCTCCGGGTTTCGCTCAAAGCCTTCCGGCGTGGCGACATCCTCGATGCGGTGGTCTTCCCACAATCCATCCTGAGCACGAAAAGTTTGAATACCCGATTCTGCCGAGATACCAGCGCCAGTCAGAATGACAACGTTGCGATACGGAAAATTCATACAACATCCTTTTATTTTACTTTTCTGCTAGCTTAGCACCGATACACCGACAACCCTAGAGTTGCGGATTAGACCATAGTCGGAATTTATCGTGGCCCTCGCCTGTTCTGTGACTGTCAACGTGCCTTAAACGATAAAGAGCAGGCTATGCCTGCTCTTTATCGTTTATCTTGTCATAACAGCACTTTGTCACTGACTCTATCATCTATTCCCGTTTACTCTTCGTTAATCGATGAGATCTTGTGAATAGCCAGGTCTGCGCCATTGAATTCATCTTCTTCAGACAGGCGTAAGCCCATCACAGCATTCAGAGTACCGTACACCGCAAACGCACCGATCAGTGCAACCGCAATGCCCATCAACGTACCCATCACCTGAACGGAAAGACTCACGCCGCCCAGGCCACCAAGCGCTTGCTGGCCAAAGATACCCGCAGCAATGCCACCCCAGGCACCGCACACACCATGCAGCGGCCACACGCCCAGTACGTCATCGATCCTGGTTTTATTCTGTATGTAAGTAAAGAGCCATACAAACAGTGCACCAGCAACGAGGCCCGTTACCAGAGCGCCCAACGGATGCATCAGATCAGAACCGGCACACACCGCAACCAGACCGGCTAACGGACCGTTGTGGATAAAGCCCGGGTCATTTTTGCCTGCGATCAGAGCTGCCAGAATACCGCCGACCATTGCCATCAGCGAGTTCATCGCAACCAGGCCACTGATCCCATTGAGTGTTTGTGCTGACATCACGTTAAAGCCAAACCAGCCAACACACAAAATCCAGGCACCCAACGCCAGGAAAGGAATATTAGAGGGCGCAAAGTTAGTGTGTTTACCCGCGCGGATACGCCCCTTGCGCATGCCCAGGAAGATCACCGCAACCAATGCAATCCAGCCGCCAACACCGTGCACCACAACCGAGCCGGCAAAATCGTGGAACCCTGCCCCCATACTGGTTGCAAACCAGTCCTGGATACCATAGTTGCCATTCCAGATAATGCCTTCGAAAAACGGGTAAACCAGACCGACGGTGAAAAAGGTTGCCAGCAAAATCGGATAAAAACGTGCTCTTTCGGCAATACCGCCAGAGACGATAGCCGGAATCGCCGCCGCAAAAGTCAGCAGAAAGAAGAACTTCACCAGTTCGTAGCCATTCCCCTGAGCCAGTGTTTCTGCGTCAGCAAAGAAGTTAGCTCCATAAGCGATCCAGTAACCGATGAAAAAATAGGCAACGGTCGAAATACCAAAATCGGCCAGAATCTTGACCAGTGCATTGACCTGATTCTTTTTACGTACGGTCCCTACTTCCAGAAATGCAAAACCTGCATGCATCAAAAACACCATAATGGCGCCAAGCAGTAGAAATAAGGTATCTGAACTTTGGGTCAGGGTTTGTACGGCACCATGTACCTGACTTACTGTTTCATTCATTCTCGTAATACTCCATAGCAAAAATAAACGCGCACAAAACAAGTGCTACTCAATTTTTATCTCACCATTTTGGTGAGCGAATTATAATTTTCGTTACATAGAGCAAAATGTGTTCCAACTATAAACAATTCAGTTAATAATCATAAATCACATGATAATTCATTGTTTTATAATGCTTTAAATGAATAAGTCAGTGGCACGAATATCGCGTTGCCACTTAATTGCCATAGCTTAAATGCACCATATTGGATCTCTGGCACCAATTTCGAGCGCACAAATATGTAGCAATAAAGTTAATAACCTGGCTTGTTTGCTAAATGGCTGCCACTTACGAGCCATGTCATTTTGAGCAACAGATATCGTAACTAGGTAAAAAAAAACACCCGGACAAGGCCGGGTGTTTGACTGGGATGTAAGCATACCTTACAGGTTTGGCCCTTTAGACGGCTTGTGAGGAATGTTACTTTTGAGCTGCTGCATGCCCTGGAACATACGTACCACCCAAATCGTAATCGCAAATAAGGCGATTAAAGCACCTAAATATGGGATTAATGACCCGACTGTCGTCAGCCAGCTGTGGGCGTACCAATATCGGTGAACCCCCATAATTAGTCCATTGGTGGTCGCCACCGAGACAATCAGTACCACAAAGAAGGTCAAAAACAAGAAGAAGGTACGAATCAGGCCATAGTAATGTGAATTCGCCACGTCACCATCTTCATTCTTGTCCAGGCGATAGCCCGCGTAAATAATCCCGATAACACCTGAAAGCAGACAGGTAAAGGGTGTCAGCAGGCTGGCAATATAAACAAACCACACCGAATTATTCTGGCTAGCGGGTCTCATGCTTTGGCTCCTTATCAACCGTTGATGCGTTGACAGAGGTTTCCGCAGGTTCAATCTGTCCCTGCTCTTTCATCTCTTCATACCACAAGTCATGATGCTCTTTAGCCCAGGTTTCATCGACTTTACCGGTCACCATGCCTTCCAACGCCCCTTCCATACCAAACAAACCGATGTAGATATGGAAAATGAATCCGCAAATCAGCACCAGTGCAGAAATCATATGCACCAGATTAGAAAGCTCCATATCACGTCGGGTCTGGCCAAAAATAGGGAAATCAAGGATCAGACCACTCGCTGCGACAAACGCGCCGACGAAAATTAGCATCCAGTAGACGATTTTTTCACCGCCGTTAGAGAAGCCGGCGGAAGGATGCGTGCCCTTATGCTTGCCAAACATACCGCCGAACTTCATAAACCATTGCAAGTCCACTTTATCAAACAGGGATTTCTTCCACCATTTGAACAACATACATAACAGCAGCAGGAAGAAAAGCGGCCCCATATAGTTGTGGTACTGCTTCGCGGAATAAACAATAAAGCCCCACACTTCAGACGGCACATAAGGTTTTAAAAAATGTTTACCGTAGACTAAAGTCAGTCCGCTGAACGCCAGAGTCAGAAAAGTAAACGCCATGCTCCAGTGCATCGCACGATCCAGCCGCGACCAGCGTTTAATTTTACGCCCGGTACGAGGCTTACTCAGCATGATTGGCCCCATCAGCACGTAGGCCAGGATGACCATCGCGATACTGCCAAAGATCGCAATCGCACCCGCCGGTGACATCCACTTCTCTTTCAGTATGTACCAGGCTTCTCCGGGAGCACTGATCAACACGCCGTGTTCCGGGCCTTGCGAAGTGGTATAGCCCGCTTCACCATTACGGATCTGACGCCAGTAATCTGCGCCGGCCAGTTGCGTGAACTCTCTTTGCGCCACATCAGGTTTGCTTTGCTGCTCAGCAAACGAAGGCTGAACAGCAAAAAACATCAGTGCTGTCAGCAAAGGCAGCACAAAATGCATGGCGCGCGTCATCAAATGTCGCATCACCATTAACTCCTTGTTGCGTCGTAAGACAGATCTTCTCCATCGCTCCAACCCGCGCCTTTTGCGCCACGCTCAACCACACGCTGACGGAAAATGTCAGAAACGGTTTCGGCATCGCCGGCCATCAGAGCTTTGGTTGAACACAGTGAAGCACACATCGGCAACTTGCCTTCGGCAATGCGGTTTGCACCGTATTTCTTGCGCTCTTCCTCAGAACCAGGTTCTGTCTCCGGACCACCGGCACAGAAGGTACATTTGTCCATTTTGCCACGCTCGCCGAACGCTGAGGTTTTAGGGAACTGCGGCGCACCAAACGGACAGGCAAACAGACAGTAACCGCAACCGATACACAGATCTTTGTTGTGCAGCACAATGCCATCTTCGGTATGAACAAAACAGTCGGCCGGACACACTGCCATACACGGCGCATCGGTACAGTGCATACAGGCAACAGAGATTGAGTTTTCGCCCGGTTCACCGTCATTGAGTGTTACAACGCGGCGGCGCTGAATCCCCCACTCTAACGCGTCGTCATTTTCATTTTTACATGCCGTGACACAGCCGTTACATTCGATACAGCGCTTGGTGTCACACATAAATTTCATTCTTGCCATGATTGAGCTCCTTACGCCTTACGGATGTTACACAGAGTGACTTTGGTTTCCTGCATTTGGGTGGTTGGATCGTAACCGTAAGTGGTGGCGATATTTGCAGAATCACCAACAACGTAAGGCTGAGTGCCTTCCGGATACTTATCGCGCAAATCTTCACCTGAGAAGATGCCGCCAAAGTGGAACGGAATAAACGCCATGCCCGGTTTCACGCGGCGTGTCACCATGGCTTTTACATGAATACGGCCTTTCTCAGCGCCTTCTACCCAAACGTATTCACCGTCTTTAAAGCCAAGATCGTTGGCATCTTTCGGGTGCACTTCAACAAACATCTCCTGTTGCAGCTCGGCTAGCCAAGGGTTGGAGCGGGTTTCATCGCCCCCGCCTTCGTATTCGACCAGGCGGCCAGAGGTGAGGATAATCGGATACTCTTGTGAAACATCTTTGTCCTGAATCGATTTATACAGGGTCGGCAGACGGTAGATAGACTCCGCGTCATCCCAAGTCGGATAATCAGCTATCAGGTCACGACGCGGCGTGTACAGAGGCTCACGGTGCAGCGGCACGCGATCCGGGAAGGTCCAGACAATGGCTCGAGCTTTGGCATTACCAAACGGAATACAGCCATGCTTAATCGCAACGCGCTGAATGCCGCCGGACATATCGGTTTTCCAGTTTTTACCTTCGGCCGCCGCTTTTTCTTCCGGAGTCAAATCGTCCCACCACCCCAGATGTTTCAGCAACTTATCACTGAACTCCGGATAACCGTCCTCAATTTCACTGCCTTTCGAGAAGCTGTCTTCTGCCAGCAGGTTTTTACCTTCAAACTCAACACCATAACGGGCACGGAACGTACCGCCACCTTGTGCGACTGTTTTCGACGTGTCGTACAAAATATGGGTGCCAGGGTGTTTCATTTCCGGTGTACCCCAGCATGGCCAAGGCAGACCATAGGTTTCTCCGTTGACCGGGCCGCCTTCCGCTTCCAGACTGGTTTTGTGGAAGGTATGCCAGTTTTGCTGGTGAGCTTTAAGGCGCTCAGGGCTTTGGCCGGTGTAACCAATGGTCCACATGCCACGGTTAAACTCACGGGTAATGTCTTCAATAACGGGTTGGTTGTTCTCAACCCGGATGTGCTTACACAACTGCTCATCGATACCGAGTTTTTTCGCCATCAGATACATGATTTCATGGTCTGGTTTGGAGTCAAACAACGGCTCAATCACCTGATCACGCCATTGCAGCGAGCGGTTGGAAGCCGTCACACTGCCGTAAGTTTCAAACTGAGTCGTGGCCGGCAGCAGATACACACCGTCGGTACGTTCGCTCATGACGGCGGCAACGGTCGGATACGGGTCAACAATCACCATCATATCCAGCTTCTGCATCGCCTTTTTCATTTCGACGCCGCGGGTTTGCGAGTTCACCGCATGACCCCAATAGAACATGGCACGGATGTTATCGCGCTGTTCAATGTTCTTTTTGTCTTCCAGCACACCATCGATCCAGCGTGAGACAGGAATACCCATGTTATTGATGGGTTTCTGACCACGGTATTCGTTCTGATCAAAGCGGTTTTGCACCCACTCAAAATCCACATCCCAAACGCCACACCAGTGTTTCCATGAACCATCCGCCAGACCGTAGTAACCCGGCAATGTGTGCGACAGTACACCCAGATCGGTTGCGCCCTGCACGTTGTCGTGACCACGGAAAATGTTGGCACCGCCACCGGATTTACCCAGGTTGCCCAACGCCAGTTCCAATACACAATAAGCGCGAGTGTTGTTGTTACCCGTGGTGTGCTGAGTTCCCCCCATACACCAGACCACACAACCAGGACGGTTCTCCGACAAAATTTTGGCCGTTTTGTATACTTCGGCTTCAGTCAGACCCGTAACACGTTCGACTTCCTGCGGGTTCCATTTCGCCACTTCGGTGCGAATTTCATCCATACCGAACACACGCTGACGGATAAACTCTTTATCTTCCCAGTTGTTTTTGAACACATGCCACAAAATACCCCAGATAAAAGCAACGTCAGTTCCCGGGCGTAGTGAAATGTAATAGTCCGCTTTGGCCGCTGTACGGGTGCGACGCGGGTCTGCGACAACAATCTTACAGCTGTTCTTCTCTTTGGCGATCAGGATATGTTGCATCGCAACCGGGTGAGCTTCGGCCGGGTTGGAACCAATAAACAGGATCGACTTACAATTATGCATGTCGTTAAAGGAGTTGGTCATGGCTCCGTAACCCCAGGTATTCGCTACCCCGGCGACGGTTGTTGAGTGACAGATACGTGCCTGGTGGTCGACGTTGTTGGTTCCCCACAGCGATGCCAGTTTGCGGAACAGGTAGGCCTGTTCGTTGCTGTGTTTGGCACTGCCCAGCCAATAGACTGAGTCCGGACCTGACTCCTGACGAATACGCAGTGCTTCGTCACCGATTTCGTTGATCGCCTGATCCCAGGAGATCTTTTTCCACTGACCACCTTCCAGTTTCATCGGGTATTTGAGACGGCGCTCACCGTGACCATGTTCACGCAGTGCCGCCCCTTTTGCACAGTGGCCACCGGCGTTAAACGGATGATCAAACGCTGGCTCCTGACCGGTCCATACGCCATTCTGTACTTCGGCATAAATACCGCATCCGACCGAACAGTGGGAACAGATGGTGCGCTTCACTTCTGTTTTCGCATTGTGATCAACGTCTGCGGCCTGGGCTTTTTTCAGCATTCCCGGCGCAAACAGTGATGCACCGACAGCGGCGCCACCAGCAGCCAGCGAAGTATTTTTCATAAACGCACGGCGACTGATCCCAAGCGGGTTGCTGTTTTTGCTCGTGCTGTCTGAACGTTTGGTTAATCTCATCGCTGCGCTCCTATAGCGTGTCGTAGTAATCACGAATGTGCTGGGTTTCGTGATACCCTTTCTTCAGTTCATTCTTATTTGCCTGCACCGGTGTTTCACTGGCGACGACTTGCTGAGAAACCCCCGTAACGACCGCACCCGCGACCGCTGCAGTTCCCAACCCTTTCAGCAGATCACGCCTGCTTTGGTTGATGTCTTTTTGTTCTTTTTTCATCATTGCTTCCTTTATCCGTTCTTGCTGTTACCAAGCATGATTGGAGCCTGTGCTGATCTTTTAAGATTGCTGTTCAGCTTTATCGGTGAGGTTTTTTACCTCAATTTTGTGTGTATTCTTGCGACTGGATGGCGCCTGGGTCAGACTGACATTTTCCAGAGTCAAAAACGCGCCCAGCAACTCGGCCACAGCGCGATAAAACTGGGCGTGCTCGGCCTGATTCATTTGATCCACCAGCTTGTTGTACCAGGTCGCAATGTGACGGTTGAAAAAGGCTTTTTGCACCATGTCCCGGCTTTCGATCAGATACGCCATGGTTTCGCACAGGGCTGCGATATGATCTTCCGGCTCTTTTACCGCTTCATCACGCTCCAGGCCGATTTGATTGAGGTGGAAACGAATGTCGGCCAGCGGTTTCTCCATCAGAGAACCGGTTAAATGCCAGGAAGCAAAAGGGACGACTTCACCGCGCCCGATGCCGATAAACAGTTGTTGGTATTCCTGTTCCAGATCCGGACGTTTTACCGCGCGAGCGGCAGCGGACAGTGACTGCCAAGCCTTCGCCATCGGTGTGGCATTCTCTTCGCTTTGCAGATCAGTCAGAAACTCAATTAATGGCGCAGAAGGTACATCACGCAACAGAGCCGCCAGCAAAAGATAAATGTCGCAACGCATTGCATCATCACCCTGTTCGGCTTGCTCAAGGTGTTGTGCAGGATCAAATTGAATGGCCTGATCACTTGGCATTATGTTTTCCTTCCCTAGTAATTGAGCTGTTTTTCCGGATCGTTAGCCATGGACTCAAACACGTCCACAACACGACAGTCTTCACACATCGCGATACGATTCAGCGAAGCCTGATCAGAGAAATGTGAGTGACCACGTAACTTATCTTGCAGCATGGTGATCATCGATTGTGGCGCGAATGGTTTCTGACAGCGCAGACAATGGGCCGGCTCTTCCTGATGCAGTGTGACGACGGCCTGGCGCTGTTGTTTGTCCCAATTGATGCGTGAGGATGAGGTCAGCGCGCTTTCAGGACAGGCTTTGACACACAAGCCACATTGCACACAATCTTGCTCGACGAATTTGAGTGATGGCATATCGCCTTCATGATGAAGAGCGCGAGTCGGACAAACCGCGACACAACTCATACACAAGGTACAATCCTGAGTAGAGCATTCAATCGCGCCGTAGGCCGCGGTCGCAGGCAAAGGTTGAATAGCGGGCTCGATCTGTTTGTGCTCCGCCAGAGCGTCCAGTGCCTGAAACAGTCGTTGACGCTTATTGCCTTCCAGTTCGCCCAGATGAAGTCCGAGTGGCTCCGTACACAGGGTCGGTGTACCGTCTCGCAGCGATTCGAGAAAAAGAATATCAACGGTCTCTTTATCAATACCGAGCTGATTCAGGAATGTCTGCGCCATCGTGACTTCCTGATTAAGGATACGCATCACCGTAGGTGGCATATGACGACTGGCTGCAAACAGCACTTGAGTCGCACCATTAACCAAAGCCGCAAACCAGGAGTCCATGCCCACTGAAGGCAGCTCTTCCACAGTGACCGGAATCACGTTATCCGGCAGCGCCTGCAGCGCCATCAGGTTATATTGCTCATGACGTGAGCTGCAGATCAGAATGACAGCCTGTTCACCACCGGCTTGCGCATAGTTACGTAGCAGACGCTCAATGAATTTTTGTGTGTCAGTCGGGTTAGGCAATGCATAATGAATCGCTTCAGTGGGACAAGATGTCGCACATGTTCCTATGCCCTGACATAAATACGGATTAATCTGAATCCGATGACCCGTTTTGTCACTGCCTTCACTGGACAATGCACCCGCCGGGCAAGCATCAACACAACGTTCGCAGCCTTTCACACCTCGTGAAGAGTGAGCACATAAATCGGTATCGAGACGGAAATACTTCGGTTTGTCGAAGGTTCCCATGAGTTCAGGGATCTCTTCTAACGCATCAGACAACTTGGGATGTCCGCGCCCGACCGGAAAATATCCGGGAACAGGCACTTCTTCAGTCATAACGCCATTCAGAGACATATCCAGCACGATATCAAAACAGTCCTGCGAGATTGCGGCCTGAGCCAAATTAATTTCCTGACCGCGATTTTCGACCGAAACACTGAATGCACCGAGAAATCCACTGATTTCAACACTGTCTGCATAATAGAGATGATGACTCTCGGAGGGCTCTCCGTCCACAGACAATAGAGTGACAGACGCCATTTGCGATAATTGCAGCGCCGCCCGTTCGATAAGGCTGCTTGGACCAAGAATAAGCGTATGCCCGCCACTTTCGTAACTGACGGTAGGCGGAATTAAATTGGTGAGTTCAACGGTGTTTTCAATGGCAGACCACCGTGCACGTCCATTCGGAGATGTCGCTTGTTGTAAATATTGCTTTAACATTGCTCGTTTCCATCATATGAGCGAATCTTGAGTGCCCGCTCTTTTTGATTACTTTAGCAATTAGCATTCCAACCCATAAAAATGATTTAAAACAAACGGTTAAAAATAAAACTAATCAATGTATCGGCACAAATAAAAAAGATGAGACAAATTGTCTCATCTGGTCGAAAAGGTATTAGGTCAAAATGTACCTGGTCGTTATCGAGATAATAGTTATAGGGATAAGAGTTTTTGAACAATCAGGAATTAAGTGGTCGATTTAGTCTCATCGTCCTTGTGATCGAGATGATCGGCACGATCTGTTTCAGATTGAGCGGATGCAGCAAGTTTGCCGTCCAGCGCCGTCGCATCCTCCCTGCCTGGCGTGCCATTAACATTAATAGCTTCAACATCGCTCTCTTCATCCACCAGGTCATCGGATGAAGCTGCGCCACTTATTTCGGGCTTATTGTGCAAAGGTTGTGTCTCTGAGCCAGGCTTATCTTCCGGCTTATCATCGGCCTTGTTCAGCCAGTCACGCAAACCCTGCGCGACTTCAGTCGACAAGCTTTTTACTTTGGAGTAATCGTGATCGTAATCATTAAGCCGATCGACTTCGCTAAACTCACCACTCAAAAACAGCTTACGCAGCGCTGCTTTTTTTACTTGTTGACTAGCTTGGGATGCCAGTAAGGCAGCGACCGACTGGGGTTGCTCATTGGCACTGTCCTCTGCGAAGCTGTTTGCCTCGGTGCCAGTTTGTGAATCAAAACCATCAGCGAGATCTGAACCCGGTGAATCAAGTTCATCGGTTCGAGTGGCTGAGTCGATGTCTGCCGTGCCGGTTTCTGAACCAGAGCTGTCTTCTGCCGACGAAGCCAGGTCCTCATGTTGCTCTTCAAGTTTGCGCTTTGACCAGCGGGAAAGAAACGAATTATTGTCCACTGGCTCTGCCCGCCCCTTTGCGTTTTTTACGTTTCACTTCCAGCAATTCGCCATGTCGGCCAATAAAGGCTTCCATCCAGGCCTGAATCGGCAGCGGCATATCGGCCGAAAGCACCAGATAGTCGCCATCCATATATTGGCCTGCCACGCTCTGTGACGCGGTGAGCGTAATAATTTTTGGAGGGGTTCCTTCAGCGTCTGGATTTTCCAGTACCAGAAACAGTTTAGGTTGTTGAGAACTCAGGTTGAAACGATAGTCGGTTCGTTCATCACGATACAGTTCCAGCACGGCGATAAATGCGCTGTCCTGGTTCGGATGCAGATCAAAACCGGTTAATTGCCATTGGGTGGTCATCCACATTCCGGTTGTGATCTCGTGCTCAACCAGATCACAGGCCAAGGGCCAAAGGGTCTCGGTCTTTTCTGTATCCATGATTTTGATTTGCAGTTCTGACATGGGAGTTTCCGTAATATTCTCGTTAAGCTGTCTGACTTTCTTATCGGCACGACATAGCGCCTTTTTTCATAGTCTAGAACAAATCTAAGCACTTAAAAGTGCAGATGATGTTTTAAAACTGCCGCCCTGGTCTGTGACTGTCAATTGATTTCAGCACACCCGGAACGTTGTTTTTTCAAGATTTGAAATAGTGACTTAGCAATAACTAAGCCATCTGTTCGTTATTTTTGAACTTTAATTCATGGCTTGAGAACTTTAACTCGTTACTCCGTCACTTTGAGTTTGCGACTCTGGTACTTTAGACACAATTTACGCCACTTGGATTAGACCACTTACAACTTTTTAGCTAGGGTTTAGGCGCGAGCTGATGTTTCACCCCAGCCGGACCATATAGCAAAAGAAACCTGACCTTATAAAAAGGATGTCGCAGTGAGCAAGTTATCTGTTATCAAAACCAGTGAAAACCCGTTACAAACCATGGATGTAGAGGTGTATGACGAATATGGGGAGAAATTGGTCAAATCGATCGCTTGTGAGCGTCCTCTGACCGTACTGCTTAACTGGAAAGAAATCGTGACTCTGATGACTTTGGGATCACGGCCTGACGCTTTGGTGCTGGGTTACCTGAAAAATCAGAGTTTTATTTCCGATCCTGACGCGCTCGACTCGGTCATTATCGATTGGGAGACCAATTCTGCCGCCGTGGTTACCCGGGAAAACATTGATCACCTTGAGCCGGCGTTAAAGAAAAAGACAGTTACTTCAGGCTGTGGTCAGGGCACCATGTACGGCAACGTGATGAAACAGCTGGAGAACTATCAGGTTCCGCAACGCCCGCTTAAACAGTCTCAGATTTATGCCGCTCTGGAAGCGTTAACCCATCACAACGACACTTATAAAAAGGCAGGTGCCGTACACGGCTGCGCAATCTGCTTTGAAGATCAGGTGTTATCGTTTGTCGAAGATGTCGGTCGCCACAATGCGGTGGATACTCTGGCCGGAGAAATGTGGCTCAACAACATGTGTGGCGAGGATAAAATCTTCTATACCACAGGTCGTTTAACCTCAGAAATGGTGATCAAAGTTGCCCAGATGGGGATACCTGTACTGCTCTCCCGCTCCGGCGTGACCCAGATGGGACTCGATCTGGCGCAACAGTTCGGCATCACAACCATTGCCAGAGCAAAAGGCCTGCGTTTTCAGGTCTACAGCGGCGCAGATAAAATCGAGTTTGATGTCAAAGGACATCTGGCCGATTAGTTTTTAATAACCAATAACCAATAACCAATAACTAATAACCAGCTAGTACCATTTGAAAGAATACGTTGAAAAGAGATGAGGAGATGAAAAGATAACGGCAGTTCATCGTTGCCGCCTTCACTGAATTCGCAGCACCATCACAAATTTTGGCCCGCTGTTCGAGTTGCTTAAGCTACACTTAATTTGATAATCAATAACTTATTAAGTGAACTCGTCAATGTCGGCTATCCTCCATTTTAGGTTACGAGCTTGGCTCTTACCATTATTACTCGGCCTGCTGAGCTTTTCCGTCGCCGCTGAGTGGCAGCACGATGATGTCAATCTGGTTGCCCAGACGCCTCAAAGCATGCGGGATCTGGAACAGAACGTCCGTGAATTGCCTGAACGGACAATGATGGATCGCACACAGCAACAACGTGTGCAACAGTTATTGAAAGCAACTTTGCTGCAACAGCAGAACACGGTTGACGAATTTTCGACCTTGCTGGAGCACTACCAGCAGCAAGCGGATGAACTCAATTGGTTTAATCTGCAGCAAAGTTATTTAGCCCTGACCAGTTTGTCCCGCAGCAAACAACGTTTGCTTGAACTTAGTGATGTGTATACCCGCAGCGTCCTGACCGGTTTCAGTTCAGAAGGTGTCAGTCAGGCCCGGCTTGAACTGCAGCAGGCGCGTTTAATGCTGCACTATCAATGGCACTGGCAAACAAGGCAGTTAGATACTCTATGGCACAACGTTAGCAGAGCGCCTCTTTCCTTCTGCGGAATGGTACTGAGAGTCGTGGTGATCTTTGCCGTCTTGTTCTGGTGGCTGGGCCACAGCCAGCCGTTGATCAAATTGTTCTGGCGTACTTATCTGCAAAATAAACAGAAACCGGCCATCTGGGCGCGACTGGTGTGGTATGTGAGTAAAGCCAACCGCACGATTGCCTGGATGATAGCGCTGACTCTTGTCCTGCAGAGTCTTATTCAGCTGGAGAGCCTGCAGGCGCTGCGCTATCTGCAATGGGCCATCTGGTGGCTGTTGGGCGGTCGCATCGCCATCAGTCTGATCAGCGAGTACTTCTATCGTACCCGTCGCACGTCCAATCAGGCGTTGATCGATTTACGCCAGACTTCGATTCGTCGTCTGGTTCGTACTGCGGTCATCAGCGGCCTGATTGTCCAGTTATCCTTACCCTTACTGGCCAAAAACACCCTCTATGACTGGCTCACCGATGCGCTGAGCGTCTGGATTGTGCTGATGGTGGTTTCAGTACTGATGCTATGGCGAGAGCGCACCTTTGCGGTTATCGACAAGCAGACGGATAAACCACTTTGGGTAAAATGGGCAGAGAAAAAACAGAGCACCTGGTTGGCATGCATTCCGGCGACGGTTCTTGGTGTACTTTGGATAGGATTGAACACGCTACAACGTCAACTCGTGTCACTGATGTCGAGCTATTCCTTTTGCAGTCAGGCGCTGGCCTACCTGTTTCGTATCGAGGCGGCCAAGCAGAATAATAACCGCTGTAATGAACAGGAGTACACCCGTGTTAAAGGCGACGAAACCTTTGATTATGTACTACCGGGCCATATGGACAGTCCCCTGGTTGAGTACGCGCAAGATGAATTTCAGCAGTTGAGCCGCTATTTGCTCAGTGACAGTCCGGCGATGTGTGTGGTGTCCGGCGAGCGTGGGATTGGCACCACGACCTTGTTGCATCGCCTGCTGAATAAAGTGAAAAACGCCCGACCAATTTATCTCAATTGCCCCTATTCTGGTCTGGATAACCTGCTATCCCAACTGGCGGTAGAACTTAACCTGAGCGAGGATGCCAGTGAAGTGCAGATCATCGCGGCGCTGCGACAGAGTGAGCAAAGTTATCTGATTGCGATTGATAATGCACAGCGCCTGGTTAAGCCAACCGTCGGTGGTCTCAAGAGATTACTGCATCTGACCAACTTACTGCGCCGCAGTAAGCAGAATCACCGTGTGGTGATGGCAATTGAAAAATCGAGCTGGCGGTTTGTCGATCGCGCACGTGGTGAACGACTGCTGTTTGACTGGGTGACTATTTTGCCGCGCTGGAATGAAGTACAGCTAGGTGAATTGCTCAACAGCCGCATCAATCAGGATAAGCAGTCGCCGATATCCTTTGAGGGGTTACTGGTTCCCCGCCAATGGGGCGATGAAGAGCACAGTGATGAAGAACGCTCACGCCTGGGGTTCTATCGTATTCTGTTGCACTACTCCGATGGCAACCCAACTGTGGCGTTGCGCTTTTTTCGCCGTTCTTTGCATCGTCATAAGGAGAACCATCAGGTTGTGGTGCGCTTGTTTCATACCCCTGATGCGCATGATCTGGAATCCATGCCCAAACCCATGCTGGCTGTGCTGCGCTCAATCGTGCAACTGGAAGTCGCCTCTCCGGATGAATTATCGGAATGTACTCAACTGACCATCCCTGAGGTGATTGGCATTATGCGCTACTTTGAAAGTCGGGGATATCTGGAATGGGCGGAAGATAAAACCCGAATTTCCGACCACTGGTATCGCGCCATTACCAATGTTCTGGACAGACAACATTTGTTGGTGAAGTAATGAAAGTATCCCATATACCCATACCGCATCTCGCTATTATTATGCTGTGCAGCCTTGCGCTGATGATAAGTGCCCCCTCAGCCGCCGAAGAAGCCGTTTCAGACATACAGGATATTAAACAGATTGCCAGCCTGGTGCGCTGGAGTGGTGTGTTCTTTTCGCTACTGGTCGTCGCCGCGACCTGGCTGCTGCTCAAGTTCGTCAAATCTCTGATCAGAACGCTGGGAACTCAGTTCGTCCAGTACCGCATGTTACTGCAGAAATTCCAGTCGTTTTTCCAGTTCTTTATGTATCTCAGCGTTGCGGCGATTGTGCTGATGCTCAGCTTCCGCATTAATGACCACATGCTGGCACTGATTGGCGGTACGCTGGCGGTCGCGGTTGGTTTTGCGTTAAAAGATCTCGCGGCTTCGTTTATTGCCGGAATCACGGTGGTGATTGACCGGCCGTTCCAGGTTGGTGACCGCGTCACTTTCGAAGGTCATTATGGTGATATTATTGAAATCGGGCTGCGCTCGGTGCGGATGCGGACCTTGTCCGATGACATCATCACCATCCCCAATAACAAATTTCTCAATGAAATCACCTCCAGCGGTAACTATGGCGCGCTGGATATGCAGGTGGTGATCCCGTTTTATGTCGGTTTGGATGAAGATATTGCGCTGGCTCGCGATCTGATACAAGAAGCGGCCTCATCAAGCCGCTACATTCATCTGCCGAAACCAGTCGTGGTATTGGTCAAACAGACCATGACCGAAAGCTATCTGGCGGTGCAGCTTACCTGCAAAGCCTACGTGGTCGATACGGCTTACGAAAAATTATTTGAAACCGATATTACGTTGCGGGTCATGAAAGAATTTAAAACCCACGGCATTAAACCGCCAAACAGTGCCTTTCAGAATATCTGATGCCAGACTGTTTTGACAAATTCCTGCACCAAGCGTGACAGGTTTCAAACTGATTGTTTTTACAAAGTAATCAGTTTAAAACGTAACGAGTTTATAGAAAGCGGCCATGCCGCTCTTGGGCATGGCCGCTTTTAGCTGAAACACAACGACTCAGGACGCTTTAGTAATCAGCAGGTGTGCATCTGCCTTACTCGGCAGGTAGACACTGAAGGTACTGCCTTTACCATATTCAGACCGAACTCGTATCTCACCACCAGTCTGGCTGAGCAGACTCTGCGAAACCGACAAACCCAAACCTGTTCCTTCCCGTTTTGTGGTATAAAACGGGTCAAACACCCGCTTGAGGTATTCGGGTTT
Source organism: Vibrio sp. ABG19 (assembly GCF_029962385.1). Classification (NCBI taxonomy): domain Bacteria; kingdom Pseudomonadati; phylum Pseudomonadota; class Gammaproteobacteria; order Vibrionales; family Vibrionaceae; genus Vibrio; species Vibrio sp. ABG19. The sequence goes on from NZ_CP071708.1 coordinate 2,947,297, forward strand.
AATACCACACCCCTGATCGTCGATATGGACCACGGCGCCAAGCACTTCACCCTGCTCGCACCAGTCTTCACTGCTAATCGTTAATTTTCCCTGTCCGTTCATGGCATGAATCGCGTTCATCTGCAGGTTCACCAGGATCTGCAACAACTGATGGCGATTCACCTCAACTGAACTCTGGGCTTCAAACCGGGTAACAAACTCGATGTCGCGCTTCTTGGTGCCGGTTTTCACCAACGTGATGCTCTCTTCAATAATCGGATTGATGTGCTGCCAGGTGATTTCATCCTGGACGCCACCATGACGGCTGTATTGCAGCAGACTGCGGGTGATATTCCGTATGCGGTCAATCTGTAACAGAATGGCGTCAATCTCCTCTTCGACCCGTTTAGCATCATCACCGAGTTCAAACCGAATCAGTTCTGTGTTGCCCAGGATCACTGCGGTCGGGTTATTGATTTCATGTGCAATGCCTGCAGTAAGCTCACCAAGAGCCGCCAGTTTCTCGTGCACAATAAGTTTGTCACGGGTCTGGTTCAGCAGTTGAATATGGTGCTCAAGCTCGGCTGTTTTGTCCTGCAGACTGGCGGTCCGCTCGCTGACTTTTCCTTCCAGCTCATGAGCCGCGCGCTGAATCTCTTCATTTCGTTGCTGCAACAAATCAAGCATGTTATCAAACTGCCGCGCCAATTGAGCCAGTTCATGGTCATGATCCAGGCCAAGCTCGCCAATACGCTGATTTTTGCCTAACTGAACCAGCTTCACGACACGATGGATTCGTTCTATCGGCCGGAACAAATCGCGCGAGCCACGGTAAACAAAAATGCCTGAAACCAGCAGCAGAGACAGAGTCGCAATGGCTATTTCCACGATGTTGGTCAGATAGCTTTTGACAAACGGCCACAGCAGATGACCGGTATATAACATACCGATGACCTGCTGATTCGAGTCACGAATCGGCTCATAGGCAGTGATGTACCAGGCGTCATACACATAAGCCCGATCAACCCATTGCTGGCCCTGTTGTAAAACCTGGGTCTGCACCGCGTCAGATACCCGGGTTCCGACTGCACGGCCCTGTTGCTCTGAACTGTCGAGCGGCACGTTGGTGCTGATCCGCAAAGCATCGAGAAAAATGGTGACCGTACCCACAGAGCGCATCTGCTCACGTCGCATCGGATAAATGAGATCCCTGAGTTGATCGACCAAAGCGCTGCTGTTATTGAGCAACAGGCCACCATCGAGAAATCCAATCAGGTTGTGATGTTCATCGTTAACCGCGACAATCGTGCGGCTCACCAGGCCACGAGTTTCCACTATTTCGCTGTGGCTGTGGTCGTTCTGGATCTTGGCGCGCTCGGCTAATGCCGGCGACAACTTTGTCAATTCTTCATGACTGAGCACATCGAAAAACGAGTCACGGGCGCTAAGTGCCTGATAGCGAGCCTGCTGTTGCGATAAATCATGTTGTGAGGGATCAATCGGCGCAAAATTGAGGAAGTCGAGAGAGTAGCGAGCCTTTTGCGCAGAAACCCACTGCCGGAGCGAAAGCGGGTTATTGGCAGCGCCATTACTCATCTGCAATACACGGCGACGAAACGCGTATGACTCAGCAAAAGCCCGGACCTCATTGGCCTGACGTTGCTGCAGCAGGCTGACGCTGTTACGCGCGACACCAAGGCGCTCGGAAACATCAACTAACGCACTTTGCCAGGTGTAATGCAGCGACCAGTAAATGGAGATCGCGATCAATGCCACCAGCGTGAACAAGATCGGAGCGGATGTCAGGATCAGCAGACGGTAGCGCACTGTGGTTTTTAAGCGATAACGCCATTTTTGCAGCAGGGTCCGGTTAGCTAGCTTCATCACCGTCCCACTCTTTGAATTTTCGCTCCAGCGTCTTTCTCGCGACACCGAGATCGCGCGCGGCAGCGGATTTGTTGCCTTGGTAGAAATCCACTAACTGCATAATGTGCGCTTTCTCGACATCTTTCAGTGTCCAGTGGTTAGGATATCCCACTTGCTCACCGCCTGACTCGGTTGCTGCTGATGTTTGTTGGCTGTCAATATCATATGACGTTGTCACTACATCCAACTCAGAAAGACCATGTAACTCACGCCAATAGTGCGCTGGCGGCTTACCTAACAGAATGCAGCGTTCAATCAGGTTCTTGAGTTCACGAATGTTACCCGGCCACTCATAGGTCAGCATGGCCGACACATCCTCATGGGCCCACTTGGGTACCGGCATAGCTAGCTCTGCACAGAGGTTTTTGGTAAAAAACGGCACCAGTTCTTTTAAATCGGCGCTGCGCTCACGCAGCGGACAAACATCAATTTTGAGTACATTGAGGCGGTAGTACAAATCGCGGCGGAAATTCCCCTGGTCGACTTCATCCTGCAGGTTACGGTTGGTTGCCGCCACCACCCGGACATCAATCGCCACTTCTTTTTCCGAGCCAACCGGACGAATCGCTCTCTGCTCCAGAACGCGCAACAACGCCGATTGCATGGCAAGCGGCATTTCACCGATTTCATCCAGAAACAGCGTACCGCCATTGGCAACCCGAAACAGACCTTCACGGCTTTTTTTAGCTCCGGTAAACGCGCCGGATGTATGCCCGAATAGCTCACTTTCCAGCAGCTCCGGGGCAATCGCACCACAGTTAAGCGGCACAAAAGGCCCTGAACGCTCACTGGCCTCATGAATCGCGCGTGCCACCAACTCTTTACCGGTTCCCGATTCGCCCTCAACTAATACCGACGCTCGAGACGGCGCGAATTGCAGGATAAGCTGTTTAAGCAGCTCTGTTTGTTGTGAGTGACCAATGATCTGCGTGGCGCAGTGACGCTGGTAATCGCGTTGCAGCGCGTATTGCATCCGCTCATTGAGACGTTTATCCATGCAGCGGGTGACCGCTTGCAGCATCTGCTCCAGATTGAACGGTTTAAGAATGAAATCGGAGGCACCAAGTTTCAATGCACTGATTGCGGTATCGAGATCCGCATAGCCGGTCATAAAGATGACGTCTGCGCGGCGCTCCTCATCGCTGAACACCTCGTTCCATTCGGTGCCGGCGCGGCCTGGCAGGTTAATGTCTAGAATGATCAGATCATAATGATGTTCACAGCGCAGAACTTCGGCCTGCTCAATGCTGCCGGTGCAATCTACCTTGGAGAACCATTTGCCGAGGGATTTTTTTAAAATAGCCTGCATACCGGGTTCATCATCGACCACCAGAACAGAAAATGCCTGATATTTCAGTGCAGGTTGAGAATCTAAAATTTGCGACATGTTGGCTTATTCACTCCAATTGGGACAGAAAGACGCAATTAACCATAGACTCATTACGCATAGAGTGGGACATTTTGTCCAAGCTATGTGCACTAACACATACTTTTACGACAATTTTCGTCATTTGCTCGTGTTTTTTGCTGAGATAATAAACAATTAATGCTGGATGCCCCCTCTTGTAATCTGGCATTGCGATTGCATTGTGTCGGGTGCCTTAAAGTCTGTCTGGCTAAGGTAAAGTACTGATTGCTCTTGATCTTGGATAACAAAAGCCTGGTTATCCAAAGTGTGTTTAATAAGAGTTCTGATTAACAAGAACCCGGATAAACAACATAACGATTAATCCACTATCGCTCAGCAACGTAAGCGATATGCGCGCGCAAGCAAAGTAAGCGTCAGTACATACGTTCCTGGTCTGGCATTCGTTCAATTCTCAACCAATACGGAAATTATCATGAAAAAAGTGACTCTGAGTCTTGCTGCTACCTCACTTCTGCTCGTCAGCTATTCTGCCAGCAGTGCCGAAGACGCTTCACGTATCCGACTGGCCACGACCACCAGTACCTATCACTCCGGCCTGCTTGATTATTTATTGCCTCAGTTTGAAAAAGAGTCCGGTTATAAGGTGGATGTGATTGCTGCCGGTACCGGTAAAGCACTGAAAATGGGCGAAAACGGCGACGTGGATCTGGTGATGACCCACGCACCGAAAGCAGAAGCGAATTTTGTTGAACAAGGTTTCGGTATCGAACCTCACAAGCTGATGTACAACGACTTTGTCATCGTCGGCCCGGAAAACGACCCTGCACACGTGGCAGAGCAAAAAGACATTGGCGCGGTATTTAAGCAAATTGCCACTCAGGGCGTGACTTTCGTTTCTCGCGGTGACGATTCCGGTACGCACAAAAAAGAAATGGGTATCTGGGCGCAAACCAAGATTGAGCCTAACTTCGGTGGCTATCGTTCTGTTGGCCAGGGCATGGGCCCGACGCTGAACATGGCGTCAGAAATGCAGGCTTACACCATGACCGACCGCGGTACCTGGCTGGCTTACACCAATAAACTGGATCTGAAAATCCTGTTCCAGGGGGATAAAGCGCTGTTTAACCCGTATCAGGTCATTCTGGTCAACCCGGAGCGCTACTCAACCCTCAACGTCAAAGGCGCAAAAGCGTTTCACGACTGGCTGATCAATGCCGAAGGCCAGAAGATGATCAACGAGTTTAAACTCAATGGCCAACAACTGTTTGTTGCCAACGCCAACGAGTAAGCGCTATTCATGAGTCTTTGGCAAACTACCCTGGATGCGCTGACATTACTGGTCAACTTTGACTCTGAACTGTGGGAGATCGTTGCGGTCTCCTTCAGTGTCTCACTGGCCGCATTGTGCCTGGTTATCGCCCCAGCGGTGCTGCTGGCATTTATGCTGGCTTATACCAGCTTTCGTGGTAAGTGGGCTCTGCTGTCACTGATTAATACCCTGCAGGCGGTACCGACTGTGGTTATCGGCCTGCTGCTGTATATGCTGTTGTCGCGCTCAGGTCCGATGGGTGACTGGCAAATGCTGTTCACTCAAAAGGCGATGATCTTCGGCCAAATGCTGATTTGTTTACCCATACTTGTTTCCATGATGCATGGCGCTTTGCAATCCAGTGATCGCCGCTCAGTGGAAACCGCTATGACACTCGGTGCATCAATACCGCGTATTACCGCTACAATGATATGGGAAACGCGTTTTCCTTTATGTGCGGCCACCATTACCGCTTTTTCCCGTATCGTGACTGAAGTTGGCTGCTCGATGATGGTCGGCGGCAATATCATGGGTCTGACCCGCAATATTCCGACGGCAATCGCAATGGAAAGTCATAAAGGCGCTTTTGCTCAAGGCGTAGCACTCGGTATGGTGCTACTCTGTTTGGCATTGGCGTTAAACTTTTTGCTCTCAAGTATGCGTGGTAAAGGATATTTACGTACCTGATCGTTACCAAACGATCACCGTTAATAAGGTATGACTGACAACGAAAATACCGACCATGGCACCGCTTGTGTTTTTGTACCTCAACGGGTTTATTCAACCGTTGGGGCTCGTACAAAGTGCTGATTTGGTTTGTCAAAAAGTTAAGCTGCTGCATAAGGACGTTGAATGTCGATTAAATTAACCGCGACGCAGTTATCAATGCGCTTTAAAGATCGCGTTCTATTTCATATTGCCGATCTGTCGATCGGGCCGAATGACGCTATCTATCTCAAGGGCGATAACGGTGTCGGTAAAACGACCTTACTCAAGATTTTGTCCGGATTGCTGTCACCCAGTATGGGCTCCGTTTCGCAGTCCCGGACCTGGTGGCGCCGTCTGTGGCACGGCCGGGCTCATCGCGACGTTATTTATCTTCATCAAAGCCCCTATCTGTTCGATGATACTGTCTATCAAAATGTAGTGTACGGGATTCGTTATTGTGCTTTGTCTGCCAAAGACAAACGTGCTGAAGTGATCACCGCACTGCGTATGGTCGGTCTGGAAACCTTAGCCGATGAGCATGTCTCGGTATTGTCCGGCGGTGAGAAGCAGCGCGTTGCCATGGCCAGAGCCTGGATTCTGAAGCCCTCTATTTTGCTGATGGATGAGCCGAGTGCGTCATTAGACCAGGAATCCATCAAGAGATTAGTTATAATGGCCAAAGACTTACTGGACAGGGGCTCCAGTCTGGTGATTACCAGTCACCAGAGCAACGCTTTGACCGCATTATGTAAAAAGCAGTGGTGGATAAAAGATCGCACCTTAATTGAGTCGCCATTACTGCATATTGTTAAAGAAGAACAAGAGAATCCCTATGTTACTTCCCTCTCAAACTAGTTGGGTTATTTTAGCCGGTGGCCAGGCGAGCCGGATGGGCGGAAACGACAAAGGTCTGATTACACTCAACAACAAGCCGCTCATCCAGCATGTGCTGGAACGGTTAACCCCACAAGCCGAACATATCCTGATCAACGCGAACCGTAATCAGGATTGGTATCAGCAATTTGCTCCCGTGGTGAGCGATGAATTTGCTGACTTTCCCGGTCCGCTGGGCGGCATTCATGCCGGACTCAAAGCGGCATCAACCGATTGGGTCGGATTTGTCCCTTGTGACAGCCCTATGATTGCGACCGATTTAGTGCAGCGTTTTTGTGACACCGTCACTCCGGAATGTGACATTCTGGTCGCCAGCGACGGGCAACACACTCAGCCGGTCTTTACCCTGTTCCATAAACGGGTGCTGCCTAAACTGAGCGCGTTTCTTGAACGTGGCGACCGTAAAATTGTATTACTTTACAATGAATGCCACACTCGTGAAGTCGATTTCCGCGACTGTCCAGATTGCTTTTTTAACCTGAATACGCCACAAGAGCTGGCTCAGTTCGGAGCATTACAGCCATGACTATTCCTGTTCGTCAGACGAATGATCGTCAGACTTCAGCCCTTAAACTGCCGCTGCTCGGATTTGCCGCCTACTCAGGAACCGGTAAAACAACCTTATTGGAGGCTCTGCTGCCTAAACTGACTGCAGCCGGGCTTCGGGTGGGCGTACTAAAACATGCCCACCACCATTTTGATGTCGATAAGCCGGGCAAAGACAGCTATCGTCTGCGTAAAGCCGGCGCTTCCCAGATGTTGATTGCGTCCCGTAACCGCCATGCACTAATGACCGAAACCCCGGATGCGGAAGCCGAATTTGATTACCTGCTGACCCGCTTTGATCATCAGCAACTGGATCTGATTCTGGTTGAAGGCTGTAAAAACATCGCCTTCCCCAAAATTGAACTGCATCGCGCAGCAGTCGGTAAACCCTGGCTCTATCCGAATGACAACAACATCATCGCAGTTGCCGCTGACGAAAAGATTGAATCCGAATTACCTCAGCTCAACATTAATGATCTGCAGGCCATCAGTCAGTTTGTGCTCGACTATGCGCACGAGTTTCACGCAGCATCAAAGCCCGCTTCGCCGCAACCGGCCAGCTGCGATACCTTGTCTCCCGCGTTTTTGTCGGTCACAGAAGGCGTGGAAAAAATTCTGTCTGCAGTCCATCCGATCAGCGACACAGAAATGCTCGCCGTTGAAGCCAGTTATGGCCGCGTACTGAGCGATGCCATTGAATCCCCTATTAACGTTCCGGCGTATCGCAACTCTGCGATGGACGGTTACGCGATTCGTAGTGAAGACGTTGGCCTTGAGCAGTTTGAAGTTATGTGCGAAGTGCTGGCCGGACACGGCTATCCGCAGCCGTTACAAGCTGGGCAAGCCGTAAAAATTATGACCGGAGCACCTGTTCCGGCGGGTGCCGATACCGTTATCATGCGCGAGCAGGCAAAGCAGGATGGTCAATTTGTCGCCTTTGCCGACGCCGTGATTAAAGCGGGACAAAATGTCCGTCAGGCAGGAGAAGATCTTGCCCAAGGCCAGTCAGTATTTCTGCCGGGGCAACGTATCCAGTCAGCTGAAATGGGGATGATCGCATCGCTGGGCATGACGACGGTACCCGTCTATCGCCGCCTCAAGGTGGCACTGTTTTCGACCGGTGATGAAGTTCAGGCACCAGGAACAGAGACCAACGGCCACTCTATTTATGATTCAAACCGCTATACGCTGATGGGCCTTTTGCAGCAATTGAATTGTGAAGTGATCGACTTTGGCATCATCGAAGACGATGAAATCCTGATGATGGACACGCTGGTGCAGGCTGCCCAGTCGGCCGACATCATCATGACGTCCGGCGGCGTATCCGTCGGTGACGCCGATTTCATTAAGTCTGCGCTGGAAAAGCTGGGCCGGATTGATTTCTGGCGTATTAATATGCGCCCTGGCCGTCCGCTAGCGTTTGGTGAAGTCGACAACACCCCGTTTTTCGGGTTGCCGGGAAATCCGGTCGCAGTGATGGTGTCATTCATTAATTTTGTCGAGCCTGCTGTGCGTAAAATGCAGGGTGAACATGACTGGCAACCACTTAAAGTTCAGGCGCTGGCCAGTGAAGATTTGCGTTCTCGCCAAGGGCGAACAGAATTCAGTCGCGGGATCTATCATGTCAATCATCAGGGGCAACTGGTGGTGCAAACCACGGGTAAACAAGGTTCTGGTATTCTGCGCTCGATGAGTGAAGCCAACTGTCTGATTGAGATCGGCCCGGCTATTGATACAGTAAAAGTCGGTGAAAGCGTGACAATCATCCCACTACAAGGCAGAATCTAGGCCGCTAAACAGCCTTAAAGCAGTTGGAGAGAGAATTAGCATGGCTCGTACCATTATTTATACGTACAAAAATCAGGATAAAACGCTGTCGTTTTCTTATGAAAAGCACCGCAATATTCACGAAGCGGTTGCCGAAGCAGAAGGCATCGACCTGACATCCTATCTGAAAATGGAACAACAGATTGAGGCCATTTCAGATAGTAAAGCGGTACGCAATTATCGTGATAATCACTTCAAAAAGCTGGGTTTTGGCATCATTACACTGCAACCAAAGGAAAACTTTGGTGTGGGTAAAAAGCCAAAAGCAGAATGATAAAAAGGGCTTACCAAACGGTAGGCCCTTTTTGTGTTCAGTGTTTGGGTACTGATAATATTGAAAAGCAATCACTTAATATTTAAAAACGCCGCGCCGCGCACGCCACCTGAATCGCCGTGTTTGGCCTGAATAATTTTAGGGCACTTAGCAACAGACAACAGGTGTTTGGGAATACGTTTCGGCAGTTCCTGATATATCAGTTCAAAGTTAGACAAACCACCGCCCAGCACAACCACATCCGGATCGTTGGCGGTGAAAATGTTAGCAAAACAAATCGCCAGCATTTCCATAAAACGCTCAACATGTTCCGCGGCTTTCGCTTCGCCCTGCTGATACGCATTAATAATCTCGATCGCCGCTTTCTTCTCGCCAAAATAGTGCTGGTAGAGCAATTCAAAGCCACGGCCGGACAGATAGTTATCCAGACAACCTTTCTTGCCGCAACCACAACTCAGCAGAGGGGCTTTATCGGCACCTAAGTGGAACCAGGCATCGATCGGCATGCGCATATGGCCGACTTCACCGGCAACGTGATTACGCCCAGAAAAAATCTTACCCTCGAACACAAAGCCACCGCCAAAACCAGTACCCAGGATCAAGCCCATCACTGCCGGCTCATCTTTCAATTCTTCATCCCAGGCTTCAGACAATGCAAAACAGTTAGCATCGTTTTCAATCTTAACCTGGCGGCCGATTTTCGCTTCCAGATCGGCGCGCAGCGGCTTGCCATTGGCTGAAGGAATATTCACCGTCAGTACAGTCGCATCATCCGCGTCTTCCATGCCTGGCAGACCAAGGCCAATCGTCCCTTGCACACCAAATTGCTGGTCATACTTCGCCACCAGATCTGCTATCGTGTCCACCAGTAACGCGTAATCGTCTGTTGGGGTAGCAACGCGTTCGGTCGCCATGCGCTCAAGCTTATTATTGAAGGCACCAAACTCAATTTTGGTCCCACCGACATCGAAGCCGTAGTACATGTGATTCTCTCCTAATAAATCCCGAGTCGGGGAAAGCCATTCCTGGCAACAATAACCAATACGGGCGCAATACACCCACACAGGTAAAATCAAACCGCGTTATTATCCACAACCCGATTCCCCCATTCCGTGACAAAACACCGGTTTATTTGGCGATACAGACTGTTTGCGTAAGATGCAACCAGTCTTGATCAGCATCATCGGGCATCAAAACGTCATCAGCGCGCCTGCTGGGTAAGATACGCCTGCAATGCCTGCTTGTTTTCACTGCTTTTCATGCGCGATTTGGCGAGCAGATAGCTTTCCCGAAACGCATCAAACCACAGTCGCAAAGTATCGGCGGCAGCATGTTCGCCAAATTTTTCCAGGACCAGACTGGCCACTTCTGCGGTCGCCAGATGTTGCTCGTTATCAGACTTGCGCATCACGTAACGCGATACCGTTTCCGGCTCGATCGACACCAACGGCAGACTCGCCAGATAAGGTGATTTACGGAAAATACGTTTTGCTTCTCGCCAACTGCCATCAATCAGAATCAGTAATGGCTTTCGGCCATTGATCGTGGCCGTCACATCGTCCAGAACTCTTGGTTTGTCAGCTTCATCTTGCGCGGGGAACACCAGTACCGGGTAATAGTCTGGGTCAGTTAACAGCGCTAACATTTTTTCATCCGGCTCAGTGCGGTGCCATTGATAAACATAGGTTTCCTTGATGGTATCGGCAATCAGACGCCCGGTATTGCTTGGTTTGAAGACTTCGTTTTCCGATACGATCAACATCACAGCCACACCGGTCTCCACATCCGGCTGATGAGGACACAGGCAATGCGCTTCAGCGACATGACAAAACGGACAGCGCCTGATGCGTGATCCGCGCGCAATAAATGGTTTAGTTGATCGTTCTAAGCGATACTGATACAAATGGTGAAAGGCGTGTATTCTCATAACCCGGGTTGATGATAAAAATGGACAGCGGATTTTACTGTCCTGGCGTGGCACATGCCAGCCCTGATTGGCCTGGTATGCGTAAAACAGCGCGACAAACAACGCCAGCCAGTCATAAAGCACGCACAACTAAGATGAGCAGTAACGGCAAGCGGACACGCAGAAAAGGTCACCGGCGGGTAGCTGCCAGCAGATAGTCAAAAGGAACCTGAGGGTTCGGAGGCTTTGATGTTACAACATACGGATATGATTCGGTTGCTGATTTTCATTCTGGTGCTCCTTGCTTGCGCGCTGTGGGAATCGAATCAACCACGTAAAACCCTGTCATGCAGCAAATGGCTGCGTTGGCTCAACAATTTAGGCTTAGTCGGCCTCAACAGCCTCATTCTGGCGTTGGTGATGCCGGTCGCCACGTTATCGGCGGCAATGTGGTCTGAACACACCCGTTTCGGGGTGCTGCACTGGTTCGATGTTCCGGCTTATCTCGTTGTGCCTGTCGCCATCATCGCGCTCGATGTGATCATCTACACCCAACATGTTCTGTTTCACCGCATTCCCTGGTTGTGGCGTATGCACCGGATGCATCATGCCGACCAGGATATCGACGTGACAACCGGCGCACGTTTTCATCCGCTTGAGATCATTGTGTCTATGTGGGTGAAAGTCGGTGCGATTACCCTGCTCGGTGCTCCTGCGCTGGCCGTCGTCATATTTGAAGTGTTGCTCAATGCCAGTGCGATGTTTAATCACAGTAACGCCCGGTTACCGCTCAGCGTAGACCGCTGGCTAAGAAATGTGATTGTCACGCCAGACATGCACCGGGTACACCATTCGGTGATTGAACGGGAAATGCATTCGAACTTCGGCTTTTTTCTCTCGGTGTGGGATCGCGTGTTTGGTACTTACATTGCCCAGCCTCAGCAGGGGCATGAACAGATGAAAATCGGACTTAAGCAGTTTCAACGCGCTAGGGAGCAGTGGCTGGATAAAATGCTGACTCAGCCTTTCCGTGATCGTTAACACTAAACAGCGGTGAATAAGCCGCGCTGAAGCTTAAGCGAGTAATCTCTCACCTTCGCTTCATCTGATTTATTCTAGTTGCGGATCACATCAATCAGTAAATCAGCCAATGATTAAAGCAGCAAGGCGCAGTGAAAACCGCGCCATGCTGGGTTGAACCTGCTCGCTAAATCGCAACAGACTGAAGAGCCGGAAAGTGTTTAGGAGGTCAGAGTATATTTATGCAGCATGGTTTGCTGGTGACCGGCAATGTCCGCAACCTGCTGGGAACTCTCCAACATCGCCTCCAGTTGCTGTTTCGTGTGCGTGCCCTGGTCGGAAATCTGGCTGATTGACTGGCTGACATCTGCGGTCGCTCTCTCCTGCTCTTCCGTGGCCACAGAAATCTGCTCAACCCGTGCGCGGATGTGTGACACTGCCTGGGCAATGTCAGTAAATGTCGTCTTCACCGCCTCACTGGAACTCAGTGCATCGACCATTTCGACTCGTGAATCCTCCACCGACTGGCGCGAGCGACTTGCCGCCTGAACTAACTCGGTCATCATGGCGCGGATATTGGCCGTTTGAGTACTGGTATCACTGGCCAGTTTACGCACTTCATCGGCCACCACCGCAAACCCTCGTCCCTGCTCTCCGGCCCGCGCCGCCTCAATCGCCGCGTTGAGAGCCAGTAAATTGGTACTGTCAGCAATGCCGCTGATCACATCAACCATTTCGCGGATTTTACTCACGTGGGTATTGAGTTCATGCATCGCCGTTTCATTGATATTCAGGGTAGACTCGAGTGACTGCAGACGCGTCCGGTTTTGGTCCACGACCGCTACGCCGTGCGAAGCGTGCTCTGCCGCCGAAACCGCATCGGTATAGGAGTCATTGGTCACCGACGCAATTTCGCGAATCGATGCTTCAAGCTGGTTAATCGTAGTGACCATATTAATCAGTGACTGGTTCTGTGCAGCCAGACTTTTGTCCGATTCACTGGCCGCATCATGGCTCAGTTCTGCAGTTTGATATAAGGTCTCACAGTTACGAGTCACTGTTGCCAGTGAATCACGGGTACTGTCAATCACCTGGTTGAGCTGAGCGGCGATATGATGGAATTCCTGAGGTCCGCTTAAACCAGCCTGATGAGAAAAGTCGTGCGCGGTCATCGCAGTCAGCTGAGCACTGATGTTATTCATCCCCAGATTGACCCAACGGCGTAAACCAAACCAGGCGAGCACAATCATCATTACCAGGATCGCGCCACCGATTATCTGTGTCCAGCGTACATTTTGCATCGTCGCCTGCACTTCCTGTTTCTGATCAGCAATAAGGATGCGCGCATCACTCGACATCGAATTGAGCTGAGAAATGATTTTCTGAGCCACTACCGCAGCTTGACTGAAGTCCTGGTTTTGCTGTTGGGAGGTGTGCAGTTTTTGCAGGATTTGGTCAAGAATGCCACCTTTTTTAAACCCGTCTTGCACCATAGCGTAAGGAGCGGTCAGGCTGGCAAATTCCGTCACGTCGGGATGCCACTCTTTAAAATCATCAAAGGCCAGTTCTAAGCCGGCAATACGATTTTTCAGCTCTTTATACTGGCTATTCGCCTGAGTCAGGTCATCTTGCATCATCAGCATCAGGAAAGTGCTTTCCATCGAACTGGCGGACGCAGTAAAACGGTTCGCGGCATCCATAGAACTGGGGTTGTCCACCGCCAGAAACGAGGCAATCCGACTCATTTCCGGACCCATAGAACTCATGCCATAACGAAAACCGGTTGCTTGCTCGGCTATCGTCTTTTGTTGTTGCAGCTGCTGATCCTGCGCTTGCAGTATCGCGCCGGATAACTGTTTGAGCTGCTTAATATTTTGTACCAATGCCTGCTGCTTCTGCTTGTCGACCAGATCATTAAACTGGGTCGAAAAACCGTCCATTTCCAGCAGAATTTTTTGCGCCTGCTGCGCTAAATCAGCAATTTGTTGCTGAGTCTTGCCCAGCTCTTCGGTACTGGCTGCACGCGTGCCATATCCGAGAAACTTTACCTGTTCGAGGATATTTTGTGTCAAAGCCGCGTTATTCATAGCCAGAGGTAATGCTTGCTGGGAAAGGTGGTTGAACTGATCGCCAACCCGGCCTATACCTTTGATACTAGTGACAGAGAGAATAATGACAAGTAAGGTAATCGTCATGAAGATGGCGGTCAGGGTCTGGATAAGTGACAGCACTTTGCCCTGTTGAGTCGGCTGAGTCATAAAAATTGAGAATCCCATTCCACAATTGAAGGTCCGCCGCCATGGTAAAAAGCAAATGTGTCAGAAATATTTCACACAGATTTCAGTTGAGTGACAAATGAAAGACGTCAAGATGCTAAGTTATTCAAAATCAAGAATTCTCATTATTGCCACAGTATTTATTCTGCTCAATGGCTGCTCCAGCACGCCAACAGCAAGTGGACAAAGCTTACCAGCACTCAGTCATCAGGCTGAGCCGGAACAAATCGCTACAGAACAAAAAGAAGCAGCGCTGTTTGAGGTGTTTAACCAGTGGCGCGGTGTGCCTTATCAACTGGGCGGGAAAAGCAAGGACGGTATCGACTGCTCTGCTTTTGTACAGATAGCATTTCGCGATGCGTGGCAGCAACACCTGCCGCGCACCACTTATTCACAGAGCCGGCTTGGCGCAAAAATCGGTTACGCACAAGCACAATATGGCGATTTGGTATTTTTCAAGACGGCACCGCAAACCCGTCATGTCGGAGTCTATATCGGCAATAAGCGCTTTATGCACGCGTCTACTTCACAAGGCGTGATGATCTCCAGGCTGGACAATCCCTACTGGGCCTCAACATTCTGGCAATTTCGCCGGGTTGAGGCGGCCCCTCAGATTAATTGATTATACCGAGGTTAATTGATTATCTCCGGCCTTTTAATCATATTTACTGACCGCGGAGTCAAACAGGTTTTTGACCAGGGCAATGTATTCATCAAGGAACTCGATTTGTTCGTTGGTAGCAGGTTTGGCCCACACGCCAGCCAGAACTTCACCAAGATCCTCAACCACTGAGTCGGCCTCTTTCAGTAATTTAAAACGTACGCTAGAGTGAAGTTCAGGGTTCTGCTCAAAAATTGCCATGATGTTGCTGGCAACCATATCCGTAATGACATCTTCAACACTCTCTTTGCCTATATCGCCATCACGTGTAAATACATCCATGTTCATGGCCAGATGTTCAATAAGGGCTAAATAACCATCGGTTTCTACAACCACTTTTCTTCTCCGCTTTAACGCTTGACCAAGTCTGATAATACCTGACTAATACTAAGCTATGTGCTCGTGTTTGCACAGTTCTGCCACCCGGATTATTGATAACGAGCGTATCACCTGCTCAGAAAGCAGGCACAACTCTCGCTCTGTGTTGACAGTTTATCCTGAAGTAACAGCAGACTAAGGCGACATTATGCCACCCTATACCATCACAATGACGATAACTAGTGCTGTTAGTAACCTGCTTTCTTGATAACAGTCACATTTATATGCACTGAGAGGAATTTCGTAGTAAGTGAATGAAATTCTGCGCATTCACACTCTGAAATATTACTAAAAGTCGCCTAAACTGGTTACAACAGGGTAACCGTATAGGAAAGAGATTATGTGGCAAGCGATCGCTCAGCAACTCTCAGACACTTTGATGTTCCAGTACGACATAACAGAAAAAACGCGCCTGGATGGTGGCGACATTAACGAGTGCTACATGATCTCTGACGGCAGAGAGCGTTACTTTGTTAAACTCAATCAACGGGATTACCTGCCTCAGTACGAATTAGAGGCCGAAAACCTGCGTATACTGCGAGAGAGTAACACGGTTTTTGTCCCCGAGCTGGTGATGGTCGGCGCCAGCAAAACCCACGCATTCATTATTCTCAATTATCTCGCGACCAAACCGCTCGATGACGCCGCACACAGTTATCAGTTCGGCCAGCAACTGGCACGACTGCATCAATGGGGCGACCAAAAAGAGTATGGTTTCGATGTTGATAACTTTATCGGCAATATTGTCCAGCCCAATCAATGGACAAAAAAATGGAACCACTTTTTTGCCGAACAACGCATCGGCTGGCAGTTGCAACTGCTCAGAGAGAAAGGCATTGAACTGGTCAACATTGAGGAGTTCGTCGATCTGGTCACACAACGCTTAGCCAGTCATCATCCCCGCCCCTCATTGCTGCATGGCGATTTGTGGAATGGTAATGTGGCTAACTCTGCGTTCGGCCCGGTCTGTTTCGATCCTTCCTGCTATTGGGGCGACCGTGAATGTGATCTTGCCATGACTGAGCTGTTTGGCGGATTCCACAATGATTTCTATCGTGGTTATTACAGTGTAATGCCACAGGAAGCGGGTTATGAGCAGCGCCGGGATATCTATAACCTCTATCACCTGCTTAATCACACCAACCATTTTGGCGGTCAGTTTTTAGAACAGGCCGATCAGCAAATTAAACGCATACTGTCGTTTTAGGCGACCAGGGATTGTCCCGGAGCGCTTTTACCTGTGCGAGGTACAAACCATGAAAGAGTTCACTGAAAAAACCATTATTTGTCCCCATTGCGGGCACTCGATACGTATCGAGCTTGATGCGTCGAATGGCAGTCAGGAGTTCTATGATGATTGCCCGGCCTGCTGCAACACCATGCACCTCAATATGATGGTGGATGAATTGCAGGATACCATTGAGCTGCGTGTCGATGCCGACGACGAGCAGATTTTCTGATTTACCCACATGTGGCAGCAGAATCCGGCAGACATCAGGCCACAGGTGCAAGCAAGCTGACCAGACAGAGGCTGAACAAAATTTCGGCCTCAGGATGTACTAACTTGGTAAAAGGCAACGTTGTATCAGGTGCGGGACGCCAGAACACGCTCAACAGTATCAACGATGGCCTGGGTCTGCGGATCAAACTCGATATTGATCTTGTCCCCGACCTGACGCGCGCCGAACAGGGTGCGCTGCATGGTTTCAGGAATAAGATGGACGTTGAAGCGGTTATCTTTCACTTCACCAATCGTCAGTGAACATCCGTCCAGCCCAATGTACCCTTTCGCTAACACATACTTCATATGCTGCTGTGGTAGCTCAAACCAGATGGTTTTGTTGTTTGGTGAGTCAATGATGTCAACAATGGTGCCAACTTCACTGATGTGACCAGACATATGATGGCCACCGATTTCATCGCCAAATTTAGCTGCGCGTTCAATATTCACCTCGGCACCGACTTCAAGATCGCCGAGGTTGGTCAACCGCAGTGTCTCCTGCATCAGGTCAAATGACACCTGTTCGCCATCAATTTTAGTTACCGTCAGACAACACCCGTTATGGGCGACAGATGCGCCTATCGTCAGGCCCTGTCCTAATGCAGCAGGCAGCTGCAAAACGTGGGTCTGAAATTTTTCTTTTTTCTCGATGGTCACAACTTTTGCTGTGCCTTGCACAATACCTGTAAACATTTTGTGATTCCGACAGTTTTTCGTGGTGCTTAGTGTGACATTTCTTTATCATTCCCTCCAGCATCAAAACGTCTTTTGTTGCATCGAAAAACCACCGATCGCGTGATCACCTGACTGCGGAGAAATTTGTGCATTTACATAAACAAGAAGCCTCAACTCTGATCAAACTGGCTACACCGGTGCTGATCGCTTCGGTCGCACAAACCGGTATGGGCTTTGTCGATACCGTGATGGCCGGTGGCGTGAGCGCGATTGATATGGCGGCCGTGTCGATTGCTGCCAGTATCTGGCTGCCTTCGATCCTGTTCGGAGTCGGCTTGTTAATGGCACTGGTTCCCGTCGTTGCCCAGTTGAATGGTTCCGGTAAACAAAGCCAGATTCCGTTTCAAATCCATCAGGGTTGTGTGATGGCGCTGCTGGTCTCAGTCCCTATCGTGCTGGTGCTGCTGCAAACCGAAACCATACTGGGGCTGATGGATGTCGAAGCCCTGATGCAGGAAAAAACCATCGGTTATATGCATGCCGTGGTGTTTGCTGTGCCCGCTTTTCTGCTGTTTCAGGCCCTGCGCAGCTATACCGACGGCATGTCACTGACTAAACCCGCCATGGTCATCGGCTTTCTCGGCCTGTTGTTTAATATTCCGCTCAACTGGATATTCGTGTACGGTAAATTTGGCATGCCTGCGATGGGCGGTATCGGCTGTGGTGTCGCAACCATGATTGTCTACTGGCTGATGTTTTTCATGCTGCTGTTTTACGTCGTCACGTCACAGCGTCTGGCGCACATCAAGCTGTTCGAAACCTTTCACAAACCGGACTGGAAAGCGCAACTGCGCTTGCTGCGACTCGGTTTTCCGGTGGCGGCCGCACTGTTTTTTGAAGTCACCCTGTTTGCAGTGGTTGCACTTTTGGTTGCGCCATTGGGTTCGTTGGTGGTCGCCGCTCACCAGGTTGCACTTAACTTTTCATCGCTGATCTTTATGCTGCCAATGAGCATTGGTGCGGCAGTATCCATTCGGGTTGGGCATACTCTGGGTGAAGAAGATTCACAAGGCGCCGCGATTGCCTCTAACGTTGGTTTGATGGTCGGCGTCGGCACGGCAGTAATTACAGCCGCTCTGACCGTGATATTTCGTGAACACGTGGCGTTGCTTTACACCGATAACCCGGAGGTAGTCAGCCTGGCGATGACCCTGTTGCTATTTGCGGCATTTTACCAGATGGTGGATGCAGTGCAGGTCATTGCCGCCGGCGCCCTGCGTGGTTACAAGGACATGGCGGCGATCTTCAACCGTACCTTTATTGCCTACTGGATTTTGGGCCTGCCTGCGGGCTACATTCTGGCCATGACGGATTGGATAGTCGAACCGCTGGGTGCAAAAGGCTTCTGGATTGGCTTTATTGTCGGCCTGAGTTCTGCGGCTGTGATGCTGGGGCAGCGTCTCTACTGGATGCAAAAACAGGACGATGAACTGCATATGCAGTTCGCATCCCGATAAGCGTAAAGATCATCGCTGTTTTGCACCAGGTAACGGCGATAAACGTACAAAGGTCAGCAACATGCTGACCTTTTTTGTATTCTGTTCATCTGACGATTATCTGTGGTAGCCTGACACCAGCTTACTGACACAGAGTGAATTTAAACGGAGTCGCTGTGCGCATACTGATTGTCATTCTTGGTGCGGTGATGCTGTCGGCTTGTGGCCAGGCGCCGGCACTGAACGATTTCAATGAATATCTGACCCGGATTGCCAATGTGCAAGATACCGATGCTCTGCCTGCGCCTGACGAGCAGTTACAACGTCTGCCAGAAAAACGTGACGTGACTCTGCCTGTCGAATCCCTCACCATAGGCCTGCTCGACAGCTATGAACTGCGAAAATGCGATCTGTTCAACCTGATTGCTGAACGCAATTCCGTGCTGGGTAAAGTGCAAGACGGTTTTCATCGTTTCGATTACGAGGTGCAACTGCTGCAGGGGCTGACACGCTGCCAAGCGAACCCGGGCATATCGGCCAAACTGCACAAGCAACTCAGTGAAATCGAAACCATTAAACGGCATGATTTGCCGCTGCATTGGTACAATTTACTCTACAACAGTAACGCAATGCGGTCGCAATTATCCAGTCACCGCTGGCTGGACAGCGGCTGGGATGTCAGTCAGATTACCCGGGCATTGCAGGCAATGACGCAAATACAGCAAGCCGTGACCAGCCAACAGTTAGCCATTAACCTGCCCAGACTGACGCCGTTTCAGGAAGTGCTCGACAAACAACCCCTGCTCGGCGATCTCAAGTATTCACTCGATAACGCAACACTGTGGCTGATCACCATCCATCACCAATTGGCAGACAACGATCAGCAAATTATCTGCGGGCCAAACCGAAACCAGACCAAACTGACCTATCTGCGTAATGTGTTCCAGTCCTATTATGTGGAGAAGATTCAGCCCTACCTCGCCCGGCTGGACGCCCTTTACCTGCAGCTCGCGCCGTCTTTGAGTATGTTTGAGCAGCAAGAGTCTTCTCACTATCATTTTGCCATTGAAAAGAGTCATCAGGCATTTCGTGACGCCACGCGCCAGCATATGCAGTACTGGCAGCAGTTGTTTCAGCGCTGCTCAGTGCAAGTGGGCAGCAGCGTCTAATAAGCCGGCGCCAGAAATGTAAGCCGGCGCGAGTAAAGTAAGAAGCACAGAATCAGCCCAAGGTGCTCGAGCACTCTTACCCTTTAATCGGTTCGACGCACACGCATAAAACGGGCAAAACGCGGTTTGCCCTGCGAGGTCAGTCCGTTAAACCGATAGGTGACCACACTGCCAATTTCCGGCGGACTGTGGCGCTGCTCATCACTAAACCCGCTGCCGATAGCAAATTCAGTTCCATCTGAGTTTCTCACCAGTACGGCCCCCATCAAGCCCTGATATTTGCCCTTACCGGGACGATAGCCAATAACTTGTGCTTCCGCATCCTGATGCTGCTTGAGTTTAATTAAATCATCGCTGCGCCCGGGCCGGTACAACGCGCTGATTTTTCGTAACATAATACCTTCACCGTTGGCATCGGACAGGCGTTCTAGCTGTTGCATCAGCGCCTCACGGGACTTGATTGCCTGATGTTCCACATAATCAATATGAGTGGCATCGATATGCTCAACCAGTTTAATCAGGCTTTGGTAACGTTGCCGGTAATCCCCGTTTGCACGTGGCAAATCAAACAACATAAAGCGAATTTGCTCCCAGGCCTGTTCAGACGGCATTTGGTCCAGGACTGTCTGCTGCACCAGCGCGAAGTGGCCGCGGCCAGCCCATAATTCCCCCTCCAGCGCATGATCAGGCAGTACACGGGTGAACCACAAAGGAGCATGAATTGGATGACCAGTTCGTGTGAGCAGCTGAGTTCCATTCCAGACAGCACGAATCCCGTCCAGTTTTTCACTCGCCCAGTAATCAGCGAGATCTAACTCGTCATAGTAGCTGTTGGCTTCGATCACGGCCATAAAAGGCGGCGGTAAGGTTTGCGCTTCCAATGAGGCCGGAACTAACAAACTTAGTGCCAGCCAGGTTGTTTTTGAGGGCATGAGGTTCACTCTTTTTCGCGGGTTTACCTCATTATTCCAATCACCTGAACCTCAGGCCACCGAGCGGGCTGACCAATGCGGCGCACAGCATGAGCAAAACGTTTTGCTGCTGTCGTGCTGGTGTGCCGAGCTGCGAGTCAACGCACGTTTTACTGGCTTTGAATAGACGTTTTACTGACTTTGAATATGTTGCCGGCCTGCGCTGAGTCCCATTTCGTAGCCGCGATCGAGGAGCGGCTTTTTCATCGTCAGTCGCTTAACTGCGAATGTTTCAGGTGGTGCAATAACCTGAATACGCGCGTCTTTGGGCGGATTATGAATAAACTCCAGCGCACCATTATATTTTTCAGCACGATGAATGATGGAATGGGCAACCTCAGGATAGCGGGCAAACAAACGTTTCATCATCCACTCACTTTTCGGTTTACGCATCTGATAACTGAGCGGGTGTGACAGAATTACTGTGATGTCGCGCGCACCTCGCCGATAGGCTTCTTTGACCGGAATCGAATCAGCAACACCACCATCGGTATAACAACTACCTGAAAAACAAGGGGTTCTACGATACACCAAAGGCAGTGCAGAAGTGGCTTCAATCGCTGTCACAAAGTTATCGCGTGTCACCTGATAATAATCGGCTTGACCGGTGCTGATATTAGTCGCGGCGGCGAAAAAGGGAATTGACGAAAACAGCCGCTCTTCATCAATCGGATACCGACGATTGGCTTCGTCAATCAGCCAGCGCACATCAACCAGATTACCGCCCTGAAGAAAGCGGCGCGGATTGTAGAATGTTTTACTGGTCGCCAGTTGCGTGATGACCTGATAGCTGCGCAGTGGCTGATGAGATAAGTAGCCAACCAGATTCGAAGCTCCGGCCGAGACCCCCATCACAAAATCGTAGGGGCGATAATCACTGTCCATAAAGGAATCAAGCACGCCGCTGGCAAAAATACCGCGCATTGCTCCGCCTTCCACCACTAAAGCCTTTTGATCTGCCATGACTGATCCTTCTCTGTTTGTTGTTATCAGATCAAGGATAAGTGGTCACAGGCTTAACGCCAAATGGGTTTTAGTTATTAATCAGATAGGTGGCTTATATACAAACCGACGAACATGACTCAGAAGGTTTGATTAATCCACCAGAGTAATGTCGAGCGGTGTACAGTGTTTGTTGGTGTCCAGACGCGGACAATCGCCACACAACGCCCGCCCCTCGCATTTGTATACCAGACAACAACTGGTGCGAACCAGTTTGACCTTACCTGAGTCTTCATCCAGTTTGAGGCTGCTGAGGTGCTTATCCGGTAAACCAAACGCCTCCAGCCACAGTCGGGCTTGGGCGACGATATCCTGATTGGTGTAAGCCGGCCGGATTTGCTGCAGCCTGATCAGGCAATTAAGCAGTGAATCAGCCAAAAGATGCTGGGTGAAGCCGGGACGAATACGGACGCTTTCGTTGAGATCAAGCCTGTACTGTTCAAACAGGTGGTTGAGCTGCGTTGCCGCCTGGCGAATCAGATTTGCCCGACGCCCGCTTTGCCACGCATGCGGTTCAAAACTGAACCCAGCGACAAACAACGGTTGGCGGTACTGAGCGATACGGGTCATATTGGGTAGTTTTTTCGCGCTGTAGATGGCAATAAACGACAAAAATATCGGTTGCCAGCACAGCAGGCCCCAGGTTCGGGTCAGCCAGAACGCCTGACCCGCCGCCGGCGTTGCCTGACTGATTTCGTCAAAAATCGCTGCCATCACGGCACTGTTATCCTGTCCGGGTACTATCGCATCGCGCTGGGTATCCACAGCAGAAACCTGGCCATGCAGGTACGGGGTGAATTGCTGCGCATAGTGAAACAGAGATTCAAACGCTTGCAGGCTTACGTTTTCATCCAGGATGACATTTGCCTCAGAGAAGGCGCTTGCCTCAGGATTAACGTTTGCTTCAGGAAGCTGCTGAGAGTGAGATTGCTGTTCGGTTGCCGGGGTCACGTTATTGTCTTTTTGATTGTTGACTCTTTTATCGTAAGGATACGTATAATCATTCTCAGTTGCAAATGATTATCATAGCAGTGAGGGTATCCAATGACCGCTATTTCCGGGCCGGACAAGCAGGTAAAAAGAAGACCTCGCAGAGGAGGTCTTCTTCATCATTTGGGTTTTACGATGTGCGCTGGTCTTGAATCTTTCTTAATTGAGACAAGTATTTAATCCAGCCCTCCGCTTCTTTGGACGGGTCAATATTATTGGCCTTTTTGGCCTGAATCAACGCATCTTCAAGCTGGTTGAGCTTGTACAGAGCGCGGGTTCTTGCCAGTGCAACCTGCGACTGACGATCTTTCTCTTTGACTTTATCCAGTTCAACCAGAGCTTCACGGTACTGACCTTGCTGGTTGAGCAGCTGCGCCACATTCCAGTGATATTTCTGATTAAAACGCGCAGCCAGCGTCCAGGTTGAAATCGCCTGGTCCCACTCTTTAGCGCGTTGCCAGTAGAAAGCACGTTCAGTGATCAGCTGGATGTCGCTGTCCGCATCATCGAGCATTTCAAGGACTTGTGCCGCACGCTCAGGCACGCCGTTTTGAGCGTACAACTGGGCAAGCAGACGCAAATCCTGCTGACTCAAATCAATACCCTGCAGTTTCGCCAGCCCCAGACTGCTCAGCGCATCACGTTTCTGACCTGTACGCAGCTCAAGACTGACTAACTGTAGCCACCAGTTGCTTTTTTCCGGCTCGAGAGCCAGCAGGCGCTTAATGGTTGGAATCGCAGGTTTCCAGCGCTCCAGTTGCAGTTGCGCCCCTAACTTAACTGACAGTGGGGTCACTTCATCCGGGCGATGGAATTTCTCATATTGCGCGATAGCGTCCAGCGACTTCTGCCACTGCTCAGACTGATAATGAATCTGGCCGATACGCAGCCACAGTTCATACCCATTCTGATCTTTCGGTACCGCTTTGACCAGTTGATAGTAATGAGGAAGCGCCTTAGCATACTGGTGATCGACCAACAGCAGATCGGCCAGCATTTTACGGGTTGTCCAGGCTTGATCATCCGCCAGCTCACCGCTGCTCACCGCCTGTTGCAGTGATTTTAGCGCAGGCTGTAACTGCTCGTTTTGCCAGTAGAACACACCCAGCATGCGAGCCAGGTAGGCTTTATCATACGCGCGCGATACTTCCGCATCCTTAAGCGTACGGATTGCTTCACTAAGCTTGTCATTTTGTGCCAGCTGATTGGCCTTCATGGCTTTGTTGGCGGCATACTGGCTTAATTCTGCCGCAACGCTCCACGATGCCGAGCTCATCAGCAGTAAGCAGACGATTAATCGTTTCATCATTTGGCTAACTTAAACTCCAATTTTACCGTTTGGCCTGGCTGAGTCACTGCTTTCCCTCCATCAAGTTTGGGTTGGTATTTCCAGTTTCTCAATGCGCGTATGGCTTCCCGCTCAAACATACGTTTTGGATTCGCCTCCACCAGTTCGATATCGGTCGGGCGACCGGTTTCATCAATGGTAAAGCGCAATACCACATACCCTTCAGCACCGCGTTTCAAAGCACGCGAAGGATAATTTGGTTCAACACGATACAGCGGTACAGCTTGCTGATTGACGCCGAAATCACCAAATGTCGGCGCGTTGATATTAATACCGTTAATTGCGGTATCCAGTCCCAACGACGGCACACTGGTTGGTGATACTGAGTTGGTGGCAGCGGTCTGCTGCTGTGATACCGGCGCTTCCTGCGGCTTTTGTGGCGCTTTCGGTTGCTCAGGTACACTGCGTTGACGACGCTGCACATCCTGCTGCTGCTCAACCATCACCATATTAAAACTGAGTGGTTCGCCTTGCTTGGGTGCCCGCATACCATCGTTATTCACCATCCAGGCCATAAAGGCAAACAAGGCCACTGCAATTCCCGCAGCAAATGGCATAGCTAACAGTAACCGCATCATCAGCGTTGCTCCGCTGCCAATGCAATATTCTTCACGCCGGCCCCTTTCGCCGCATCCATCACTTTAACCACGGTACCGTTATAAGCATGTTCGTCCGCCTGAATAACCAGTGACGCATCCGGCTGCTCCAGCAGCAAATGCTCCAGAGCGGCTTCAACACGTTCCACATCAACCTGACGTTTGTCGATATAAATGTCGTTGGCAGAAGTGATCGCGACAAAAATGCCCGCGTCTTTTTGTGCCACCACATTGGATGCTGAAGGACGATTCACTTCCACACCGGATTCACGTACGAATGAGCTGGTGACAATAAAGAAGATCAGCATGATGAAAACAATATCCAACATGGATGTGAGGTCGATTTGTGCCTCTTCTTGTTTTGACTGACGTCGGCCAAGTCTCATTGCTGGCTCCTTAGCGATTTTTCTAACTTAATTTCAAACAGGCGACAGGTTTTGGCAAGACGCGCATGCACAAACATACCGGCCAGTGCGGCAACCATTCCTGCCATGGTCGGCAGAGTTGCCAGAGAGATACCTGAGGCCATTAATTTCGGATTACTGCTGCCTTGGGTCGCCATCACATCAAATACTGAAATCATACCGGTAACTGTACCCAGCAATCCCAACATCGGACAGATAGCAACCAGCACTTTGATCACATTCAGGTTCTGGGTCAGACTGATATGAGCCTGACCAATCCAGCCTTCACGAATGGCACGGGCGTGCCAGGAGTTATGGTCCTGACGCGCGTGCCATTTCTCGATCCAAACCTGACGCTGTTTCGGATAGGTGAAGACCAGGAAAATAACCCGCTCCACCACCAAAAGCCAACAAAGTGCCACTACTGCAGCCAGCCACCAAAGCACGGTTCCGCCCTGAGCCATAAACTCAGACAACGGCAGAAAGAGGTTGTGTATTGAAAATAACCCGTCTGCTTGGTTCATGATACTTCCCTACGCTGCGTTGCCGACCACTTGACCAGCCTTGTTCTGGCTGCATTCGCGTTCCGCTTCTTCCGCAACCAGGCCGATGCCCTGCTTCTCAAGAATATTACGGATGTTTTCTGCCTGAGTGCTCAGTACATTGTGTGCCAGCAGCAGCGGCATCGCTGAAATCAGACCCAGAACTGTGGTCACCAGTGCCATCGAGATACCGCCCGCCATAACTTTAGGATCGCCGTTACCGAACTGAGTGATCACCTGGAAAGTTTCAATCATACCGGTCACTGTACCTAACAGGCCCAGCATCGGCGCCAGTGCAGCCAGCAGTTTCAGCATCGATAAACCCTTTTCCAGGCCAGTCTGCTCATCGACAACCGCTTCCAGCAAGCGCAGTTCCAGCGCTTCAACACTGCGGTTCTGCTCTTTCTGGTAAACCGACAGAATACGACCCAGCGGGTTGTTACCCGGTTGAGAAGGCGTTTTCAGTTGCGCCTGAATTTTCTGACGAGCGATCGCCAGAGAAACACCCCGATACAGACCGATAATCAAACCAACCGCCAGCAGTACCAGAATGATTTGACCAATCACGCCACCGGCCGCCAGGCGATCACCCAGCGTTGGCGCATGCGCCAGTTGCTCAAGCAGAGTACCGCGCGACGGATCCAGCACCACAGATTCGGTGTTGCCGTCTTTTACTGCCTGCAATGAATCCTGAGTCGGAGCATTGTCCGGTTGTTTCTGGTAAGCGATCGCATCTTTGCGGCCGTTGTTCCAGTCAACATAACCTTGTTCTGTAACCAGGCCCAGTGAGCCAATACGGGTCGCTGAAACGGATTGAGTACGTCCTTCACCATCGATGAAGTTGATCGGGTTGGTGCTGATCTCGCCGCTCGCCTTGATCTGCTCATCCATGGCTTGCCACAGACCAACCAGTTGCTTCATCGAAGGCAGTGATTTGGCCGCGACGATAGCATCAATCACACCTGCATATTGCTGACGGTCTACACCGGTGACTGACGTTTCAAGTTCCGATTGGATCTCTTTGGCGTTCTGACGAACCACACCAAAGATCTCACCTAAACTACCGGTTTCCAGACGCAGCTTTTCTTCCAGACGCGCCAGACTGTTTTCATTTTTGCTGAACTGGTCGGACAGTTTGTCCGCTTCAGCCTGCAGCGCGTCACGTTTTTTAACTAACGCGGCTTTTTCAGCTCGCAGCTCTTGTTCGGTTTTACGAAACTCGGCTTCGCGCTGCACATTATGCGCTTGCTGAGTGCGGTTTTCGGCCTGAGCTTGCTGGGTCAGTTCGCCCGCCGCATAAGTGGAAGTCGCGGTTAACGCCAGGCTAAGCCCCATCACTGAGACAAGTTTTTTTAACATCATTTATTTCGTCTCCGCTTGAGTCAGTGAAATCGGTAGATTCAGCAAGGTGGGTGCGATTTGTTGATCAGCCAGATCAAACGCAGTATCTACGTCCATCTTCACGCCATCATCCAGCTCCTGCCAGCTGTGTTGCTCTTGGTTCCAAGACCAGTATTTAGTCGCGTTAAGATTACGCGCAATCAACGCCACGCGGCCCAGATAAAGAATGTCCGCTTCAACGCTGTCATCCTGAGCGAGTTCAATCTTGTCCTGATAAGTCCCCAGTTTCGAACCGTAATCCATTTCAATCTGGTACGCTTCAAGAATGCGACGATATTTTTCTGCATCGCTGACATCTGCACGCGGCATCAGCGCTTTAAGCTTCTCGATGCGATCTTCGCGTGCTGACAGACGAATCGGCTTATCCTCACTCAGATTGTTTTCCAAACCATCAATCATTTTATACATCAGAGGCACGATACCCTGGCGCGTCTCGTTGATATCAACGATCTGCTCTTGCAGGCTGGTAATCTCACCTTCCTGACTGGTCACCAGTGAGGACAAGTGGTCACGATAAACGACCAGGTTTTTCACCTCTTCGTTTAACTGTTCGATTTCTGATTGCAGTTGCAGCGCAGCAGCAGAGCTTTTATCGACTTGACGTTGACTGGCAGCAGACGCTGAGTTGGTTTTGTTCTGAATGGCTTTCGCGTCGTCCAGAGAATTGGCATAAGCTGGAAGCATGGTCGCCGCTGAAAGCAGTACTAAGCTAGGTTTTAAAAGGTTCATCATCGTAATCATTTACCGCGAGAGAATGCCCACATCTTAGTGATAACCACTCTCATTTTCAACTGGCTTTTTTCCAATTGAATACGTTTTCTTTCGGACATCAATCTTACGCCACGGACTGATCGCTGTTAGAATTTTCACCGTACACGTTTTGTTGCATAACTAAAAAGGACAAGATAATGAAATTATTGAAGTTTGCCTGCGTATTATTGGCGAGTGTTTTACTCGGAGCCTGTACCGGTATGCCGGACAAGGTCACGCCGGTCAAAGGGTTTGATCTATCCCGTTATCTGGGCACCTGGTATGAAATCGCCCGTCTGGACCATAGTTTTGAACGTGGCTTATCGAATATCAGTGCGACCTATTCTCTTAACGACGACGGAACTGTGAAAGTCATTAACCGCGGCTGGAACCAAGAAGAGCAAGCCTGGCAACAGGCGGAAGGCAAAGCGAAATTCGTCCAGTCCGATGATGTCGGTTATCTTAAAGTCTCGTTTTTCGGACCTTTTTATGGCAGTTACATCGTGTTTGATTTGAAAGATGACTATTCACTGGCATTAGTCAGCGGTCCGGATACCGATTACTTATGGTTATTGTCACGCACCCCGACGATTGGCGATGATGAATTGCAACGCGCGATCGGCGTGGCCAAGAGCGCCGGATTTGATACCTCGAAGCTTATCTTTCCCAGTCAGGAAGGAAAATAACCGCATTTGACTGAGCCGCTTATATCGGAATGTACAGGCTATATCGTCCTGTACAGGTAATAAAACGGACGGGATTGCCCGTCCGTTCTCATGTTGTATCAAACTTATAAACCTAGGGCTAATAACTCAGCCCGGTGTTTTTAGCGACTTTAATCATGCACTCACGCAGGTTATTGGCAATCGTATTAAGCGTCTGCATCTCATCATCAGTAAACGGATGAATCAGGATTTTTTCTACTCCATTTCGGCCGACCACCGCAGGTAAACTCAAGACCACATCATTCAAACCGTATTCTCCGCGCAGCAAAGTACCGACCGGCAACACCGAATGCTCGTTGATGGTAATGGCCTGAATAATCCGGAACACACTGGCGGCAATGCCGTGCGTAGTATTATTTTTACGTTTAAATATTTCATAGCCGGCGCGTTTTACTGACTCAAGCAGTTCATCGGCATCGATGCGCTCAAGGCGATTGGCATCGCAGTAATAGTCCGCGTTCTGCCCCGCAATGCTGATCAGGCTTTTGGGGGTAAAACAGTGACTGCCGTGCTCCCCCAGCACATAACCAAATACATTTTTAGGATCAAGATTAACCCGCTGTGCCACTATGGTCATCAGGCGGGCGGTATCGACAACACAACCGGCAGAAATGACCTGCTGCGGACTGTAACCGGTATTGGCGACAATACTATGCGTGACAATGTCACACGGGTTGGTCACTATGATAAGTATCGCTCGTGGAGCGACGCGCTCTATTTTCTTGGCGATATCCACGCCAATCTTGCTGTTGACTTCCGCCAGGTCCATGCGTGACTGATCCTGCTGAATCTGAGCGCCGGCAGTAATCACCACAATATCTGCGCCCACCAGTTCCAGATAATCATCAGTCGGAATAATACGGGTATTTTTCGAAAACGTCAGCGCTGCTGTGTGGCGAAAGTCGAACACTTCCCCCTCGGCACGTGACACATCACGGTCAAGCAGCACCAGTTCGCTGACACTGCCAAGCGTCAGCAGATAGTTACAAATTCCCACGCCGACGGCGCCGGCTCCAATCACACCTATTTTCATTTTGCTGTCCTTGATACAACGAACACGTGACTCATTTTAATTTTGTGAAGTACTTTAGTTGCGTTAATCACTTTGCTTGCGTTAAACACGTTGCTTGCGTTAATCACTTTAGTTGCGTTAAGTACGTTCATCTCGCTAACCGCTTTAATAACGTTAACTGCAAACTCCATACCAATAATATGTCGCAAAATAAGCATTATATGGCCAATTTATCTACGCTATTGCGCCTTGATAGTTCATCACAACAAACAAATGCGCCAAACTAGTGCACTCTTTGTGAAGCCAGCTGCTTCTCACGTCTGTCACTAAATATGTCAGTGGTTGCTGAATCAGATGCGAGTTGTTGTAGTGAGTGTAGTGCCGGTACGGTTAAGTTTCACTTTGCACATAAGGGAATAGCGCCATATTTTTTCTTTTTTCAGCCAATGGCTTATCAAGAATCTGTTGCAGACAAACACGCGCAGCAGCGCTATGCTGCAAACAGCGGATTTTGGATATGAAGGAAGAAAGAGAATGCCAATCATTGTAGGCCACCGCGGCGTGGCCGGAAGTTACCCGGAAAACACCCGGGTCAGCGTACAGGCTGCCATCGACCTGAAACTGGACTGGGTCGAAATCGATGTGCAGCCAACCAAAGATAATGTGCTGGTGGTCTGTCACGACCATACCATTAACCGCTGCAGCAACGGCAAAGGCCGGATTGATGCGTACACACTGGCTGAATTACGTCAGTTTGATTTTGGCAGTTGGTTCTCCTCCGAATTTCAGGGCGAACCAATCATGACGCTGGCCGAATTGCTGGAACTGGCCCATGCCTATCAGCTAGGGTTAAATATTGAGGTTAAGGTTGATCGCCACGACGCAAGCGAAGTCGCTGCACAGTTAAAACGGCAACTCGATAGCAGCCCAATGCCCGCAGAGCAGCTCTTACTATCCAGTTTCAGTCACGATATCATTCGCGAGTTGCATCAGCACTGCCCCGGCTACCGTCTCGGGGTGCTGACCGAAAGGCTGTCTGCCAAAGACAAAGCCCTGTTACAAGAAGTGGCAGCATTCAGTGCCAACCTCAATTACCGCTGGGTAAATCAGGCACACATTGATTATTTACGCCAGCAGGGTTACCAGATCTGGTGTTACACCGTAAACGATGCGACTAAGTTTAGTTATCTTGACCAGGTCGATGCCATCTTTAGTGACTGGCCTGCCCGCTTCTTACACCCGGCGCGCTAATCTGGTCAGCCCCGACAATTGTGCAGCGGGGCTTAGCTCAAAAGAACAAAGCTTTGTCCACTTTGATGACCACTTTGCGGATCGGCATCGGCTGATCATCGGTGGCAATCAGCGGACGATGAGGCTGGCCGGGATAAAAGATCACAAAGTCGCCGGCTTCCACGTCGACAAAACGCTCCTTGCTCTGCTGTTTACTGAACGCAATATCCCTTTGTTCCAGACGATCGTCATCTAATCCATCAAACGGAGTGACGCCGTAACCGAATGTTTCTTTGCCTTGCAACAGAATTTGCACGTCGAGATAACGGCGGTGGCATTCAGCGATGCGCTCATCACGCAATTGGGTGTGGTCATGGGTAACAAAGAAAAACGCGGCATCACCCTCAAGTTCGTAGCGGCCGTCTTCTATCGGCGATTGCAGACGCTCAGCCACCCGTTGAATCCATTGTTTGAGCGCTGGTGACAGTGACTGGGTAAACTCAAGTTGTGACAAATGACCAATAAACACAAATCTATTCCTTTGTTTGTTGTGACTGGCTCTTATAGTACTCCTATTCACAAAGGGGAAAAGAACTATTTAAAACGACGGTTCAAAATAACAACAGACGAAGTCAATATTCATTCAACCACTGATCTTTACGACCAATAGCCAGCGGAGACATATCGCGCATGGA
The DNA here is from genome assembly GCF_029962385.1 of Vibrio sp. ABG19. NCBI lineage: Bacteria > Pseudomonadati > Pseudomonadota > Gammaproteobacteria > Vibrionales > Vibrionaceae > Vibrio > Vibrio sp. ABG19. Next base: position 2,978,877 of record NZ_CP071708.1, read on the forward strand.
ATGGATTCAAGTCAGCCATTTATGGATCTGGGCCTTATTCGGTCTTGCCATTATTGCCGCCTTAATGAGTTTCTACTACCGCACCTTGCGACCAGTCAGCCTGGGATTAATGCTCGTCACCTTGCTGAGCGCGCTAGTGAGCGGACAAATAACCTTGCAGGCCTTAGTCTACAGTGCCGTAGGTTTGGGAGGCGCTTTTCTGCTGCCGCGCTTTAACCGTGATGTGAAAAAGCTCGCCTGGGTATTCCTGCTGCTGTGGTGTACAGCATTGCTGCTGCACTCGGTACCCGGCTTTAACAACATACTGGTGCTGGACAAAGTACACACCGGACCAGACAGCCTGCCGTTCACCCTCTATCTCAATCTGGATAAACCTTTGGTGTTTTTTGCCCTCTGGCTGGCACAGTCCGGATTACTTGGCGACCATCATCAGCGTATCCGGCCAGTTACCTGGCTTATCCTGCCTGGCCTGCTGGCTCTGCTGCCGCTCGCCTGGGCGGTTGGAGCCGTCCAACCGGAATGGAGTGTGCCGGACTGGCTGTGGCTATTTGTCCTCAACAATTTACTCATCACCTGTGTGGTGGAAGAAGCGCTGTTTCGTGGTGTAATCCAGCATTGGCTGATTAAGATATTCGGCTCTGCCGGCGGAATTGTGCTAGCCGGAGCCTTGTTTGGCCTCGCACATATGGCCGGAGGCGCAATGCTGGTGCTATTTGCTGCACTGGCCGGAACAGGTTATGGCCTGGCGTATTATTTCAGCCATCGGCTATGGATAGCGATTGGCTTTCATTTCCTGTTTAATCTGACCCATTTAGTGCTGTTCACCTACCCGGCTGCCGCCGGATAGCGGCGAGTTTCAGGGCTGATGACGATCCCGCGTTGCAGCTGAGGCCTCACTTTGAGAGGCTTTACGTCGCCTGATCCGATGGCGATACAACCAGGCCAGCATCCCAACCAGAACGATTGCGCCGAAGGCCTGCAGTTCATAATGTTTGATATCGCCAAGAATCACTTCAATCGTATTGCCGAACAGATAGCCCAAGACACCGACCACACAAGCCCAAATCGCGGCACCGATGATGTTAAACAACAGAAAACGGGTCGGTTTAACTGAACTGGCGCCAACCAGAAACGGGGTAACGCTGCGCAAACCATACAGAAATCGGAAACCCAGGATCAAAAGCACCTGATGTTTATCCAGCAGATCGAGTACCCGCTGAGATTTCGCTTGCCAGTGCGGCCTTTTCATCAGCGCCTGTTTGCCTTTATAGCGGCCAATATAATAATAGAGCTGGTCTCCCAGCAAACTGCCGCAGAACGCACATACAATAACCCAGGGTAATTCCAGATAACTTCGGTGCGCGGCAAACCCGCCCAGCACCAGTACCGTTTCCCCTTCAAAGAAAGTCCCGACCGCAATCGCTATGTAGCCGTAATCCGCAATAAGTTGTTCAAGAGACATACAATTACTCAACCAGACTGATAGGCTTACGTTAATCCAACTGCGCGCCGGCGACAATCTTTAGCAGGCAATTATTCGCTGTCTGGTTGCTGCTCCGGTGCGGCGCGCGCAAATCCGGGAATGCGCCGCAACCGCTCGGTAATGCGCTGAATTTGCGGATATTCCTGCATCGGCACATGAAAACGCTCCGCGTTATACACTTGCGGCACCAGACATACGTCCGCCAGTGACAAAGTATCACCGACACAATACTGGCCGCTGCGGCGCAGCAGTTTCTGCTCAAAGGCGGTAAACCCGACCTGAATCCAGTGCCGATACCAGGCATCTTTCTGCTCTTCACTGACCGTAAGATGCTGACGCAGATACTGCAAAACACGCAGATTGTTAAGAGGATGGATATCAGAGGCGATATCCTGCGCCAGGGATAAGACCTGATATTTATCGTGCCCTGCAGCCGGAATCATCGGCATCTGCGGGTAGACATCGTCAAGGTATTCGATGATCGCCAGCGATTGTGACAGGGTAATGTCGCCGTCCGTCAGCACCGGCACCAACTCACTCGGATTGAGCTGATGAAAAGCATCGCTGTGCTGCTCACCGCCATTTCTGACCAGGTGAACCGGCGACATCTGATAGTTCAGCCCTTTCAGGTTCAGCACGATACGCACCCGATAGGCCGCCGAAGAGCGCCAGTAACCATATAAGGTGATATTAGTCATCATAGGTCCCCTTCGGTATAGTCACCTTCCGGTACATAACGCACCACACGTTGCTCTATGGTGCCAAACAAATCGTCGCCGTTGCGGCTCTCCATCCGTATCATCACTTTGTCGCCAAAGCGCATAAATGAGGTAGAAGGTTCACCATCACGAATGGTCTCGATCATACGGACTTCAGCGATGCAGGAGTAACCCACGCCACCTTCCGCAATCGCCGTTCCGTAGTCCGTGCCCTGTTTGTTGGAAACTGTACCGGAGCCGATGATCGTACCGGCACTGAGCGGCCGGGTTTTGGCGGCATGAGCAATCAGCTGTGGAAATTCAAACGTCATATCCACTCCGGCATTAGGGCAGCCGAACGCTTCATTGTTGTATTGAGTGAGCAGCGGCAGCGTTACTTTACCGCCATCCCAGTCCGGGCCGAGCTCATCGGGCGTAATCGCGACCGGTGAAAAGGCCGACGAAGGTTTGGACTGGAAAAAGCCAAAGCCTTTACCCAGCTCTGCCGGAATCAAACTGCGCAGCGACACATCATTGACCAGCATCAGCAGACGTATCGAATCTGCCGCCTGTTGCGGCGGCGTACCCATCGCCACATCACCGGTAATGATGGCGACCTCACCTTCAAAATCAATGCCCCACTCTTCGCTGGCCATACGAATTTCATCCCGCGGGCCTAAAAACGCATCGGATCCGCCCTGATACATCAGTGGGTCGCTCCAGAAACTGGGCGGCATTTCAGCGCCACGCGCCTTGCGCACCAGTTCAACATGGTTAACGTATGCAGAGCCGTCTGCCCACTGATAGGCACGCGGCAAAGGAGATTCGCACCGGGTTTGATCAAACGGCATCACGCCTGGCATGTCGCCCAGCAGCGCATTCAGCTCAACATAAACTGCCTCCAGCAATGGCTGACATTGCGACCAGTTATCCAGCGCCTGTTGCAACGTTGCCGCCACCTCACAAACAGCAACACAATGGTTCAAATCACGGCTGACCACCACCAACATGCCATCACGGGTATGATTTTTTAATGTCGCGAGTTTCATGAAGACTCCTATTCTGCTGCCTGCTTCCAACTGTAGACGTAATCCGGGTTTTCCACCTGCTGTGCCGCCTGGCTAAACTGCAGTGCGTGGCGGGCATCAATCATCACAGCCACTTCATCGGTAAAGGTTTTTTTATGCTCACGCCCGGCCTGAAAGGCTTTCGGATGCGGGCCATGAGTGAAACCGGCCGGGTGAAACGTCACCATACCGGCTTCAATATTGTCGCGGCTGAAAAAGTCTCCGGCGTGATAAAACAGCACCTCGTCATAGTCATCATTATTGTGATAGAACGGCACTTTAAGCGCGCCCGGATCACTTTCAATCGGACGCGGCACAAAGGTACACACCACAAATCCGTCACCGACAAAAGTGGTATGCGCCGATGGCGGTAAATGGTAACGATGCGACATCAGCGGCCGGATATCGCGCCAGTTGAGGCGCACCACCGCCAAATCACCATGCCAGCCAACCGCATCCAGCGGATTAAACGGATAAGTGATGACACTGACCTGTTCATGGCGTTTGACCTGCACCTGGGTCGTCGTTTCGCTGTACTGCGCTTTAAACGCCTCATCAATCGCCGGGACGTCCAGTACCGCCGGGTCAAACACGGCATGATTACCGACAATGCCTTTTTCCGGCAGTGAATAGGCCGCATCGCTGTTTTCAATCATGAGTAAAAACAGCGGCTGAGTCGGCTCCAGACGCCAGTTGGTTGAGCGCGGGATCATCACATAATCCCCTTCACGAATCGTGAGGTGACCATAATCGCAAAACAGTTCAGCTTGGCCCTGATGGACAAACAGCAGCTCATCCCCGTCCGCATTACGAACCAGACCCGGCATCGCCTGAGCGAGTTTCCACACCCGAATCTTCACATCATGGTTGTGCAGCAGATGCGGCACAAACCACGGACAGAGCTGAGACGCCTGCGCAACCTGGTTAAAATTAAACGCGCGCGGGCGTAACTCGCCTTGCCACTCGCTCCAGCCGGTGGGTGCATGTTGATGATGAAAATGGGCCGCCGGCCCAAAGAAACCGCTGCGTCCCGCTTCACGCTCATAAATCGCATCATCGGGAAAATCGGCATGCGCCTGTTTAGAACAGGTGCCTTCCCGGTGCGGAAAGGTGATCCATTTATGCATCATCAAGTACCCCGCGACGAATTTGATCTTCTTCGATCGACTCAAACAGTGCCTTGAAATTCCCTTCGCCAAAACCTTCATTCCCTTTACGCTGGATGATTTCAAAGAACACCGGCCCGATAACGGTTTGAGTAAAAATCTGCAGCAGAATGCCGTCTTTCATCGGCGCGCCGTCAATCAGGATGCGCAGCGCTTTAAGCTGTTCCAGATCTTCACCGTGCCCAGCCACCCGCTCATCAACTTTTTCATAATAGGTATCCGGGGTCGGCATAAAGTCCATCCCCCGCTCGCGCAACATGCGTACCGTGTGGTAAATATCATCGCTGCTCAGCGCGATGTGCTGGATCCCTTCGCCGTTGTATTCGCGGATAAACTCCTCGATCTGCGATTTGTCATCCGAAGACTCATTAATCGGAATCCGAATCTTGCCGCACGGCGCGGTCATGGCGCGACTGACCAGGCCGGTTAGTTTGCCTTCGATATCAAAATAGCGGATTTCGCGAAAGTTACCGATACGCTCATAGAAGCCAGCCCAGGTATCCATGTGGCCCTGTTTAACGTTATGGGTTAGATGATCAATCTCGAGCAGGCCGACGTTGGCATTCACCAGACGAATTTTGGCATCGGGATAAAACTGGAAATCGACATCATAAATACTGCGGTCACCATAACGGTCAACAAAATAGAGCAGGCTCTCACCGATGCCATAAATGGCCGGAATACTGAGCTCCATCGGGCCTATCTCGGTTTTATATTCCTGGCCACCATTTTGTAACGCATGCTCAAGTGCCTGGCCGGCATCTTTGACCCGAAATGCCATACCGCATACCGACGGACCGTGCACTTTGGCAAACGCCTCCGCCTGACTACGCGGCTGAGCATTGACGATGAAATTGATGTCGCCCTGGCGGTACAACCAGGCCCGTTTCGAGCGATGCTTGGCGATTTCGGCAAAACCCAGCGCAGAAAACAGGGCTTTCAGCTGCTCAATCCCGACCGAATCGGCAGCGGTATACTCAACAAATTCAAACCCGTCGGTGCCGAGCGGATTTGCCAATGCGTGATGAGCGCTCAGCGGCACCTGGTTATGGTTGTGGTTATGGCTATCTTCGGGTTGATTCGTTTGCGCATGAACGTGGGCAGTCATGTTCGTCTCCTAACGTACTGTTACATCCAGTTGTTAACAATATGTTATAAAGCTGCATCATTAACGACGAAAAGGAAACTGTGACGCGACGGAAAGCAATTTTGTCCGCCGGTGTTTGAGGTGTAATTTTTTCGGTACAGAGCGGTAACATCACCAGCGCAGCGATGAAGAAATGCATTTAAACGAAAAAACACCAACCTATGTAACTGAATTAGATGATTTATTTTCCCGCCTGTAACAAGCACACCTATCTGCACTGGCCATTGCCATAAGTACAGATTTTCGTACACAGGCACAAACTCGGGACATAGTCGCAACCGTCACGCTAATCAGATGAAAAGGCAGTGAACAATGACAACAGACAGAAGTGAAAACAGACAGAAAAGCCCGGTTAACTCAACCGGGCTTGCGGAGAGGTATCGAACGTCTGAGCTCAAAGAGCATCATGGTGAAGCGCTCAGGCCACTTTTACCGCAGGCCTGAGTTTAATGGTGCGCACCATCAGACAAAACAGCCCAATCAGCAGCGGCTGACGCAGCAGATCAATCACCAGCGAAAGCATACCGCTGGATGAAACAAACGTCGCGGCATAGTTCACCAGGTAATGACCAGCCAGCAAAACCACACTCATCAGCAATGCCTGACGCAAGGAGATCTCCTCCATCTTCGGCATTACCGTCATCACAATCAGAGTGAGCAGCGCCAGTATCACTAACCAGGCACCAAATACCGGCATTTGCCACCAGAAAGCAACGGCGGCACTGACTGCGGTCAATCCCAGCCAAACCCGGCGCGAACTGAGCAACTTATCGACATTGATGTTCGGCTTTTCGTTAAGGCGCACAATATGCCAGGCAACCAGAGCACCTAACATCGCACCGACAATCATATCGACCATGAATGCCCGGCCGGAATAGAACAGCGAGAATGCCAGACAAAGCGCGGAAACGCCCAGTGCAGCACTGCTTTTATTCCAGCCCAGCTTTTCGTTATCCAGCAACCACAAAATGCCCAAGCTGACCCACACTGCAATCGGTAAGCTTGGAAAGCCATAACCGGAGCTCTCCACCAGTTGCAACGATGGCAGATAAGCATAAGGACGCGGTAACACAAATCCTTGCTGCGCAATCAGGCAGATCAGCGAGGTTACTGCGACAGAAAAGAAGGCCTTAAAGCAAAATGCCTTACCACTTTGCCAATACAGGAGTGGGAACAGCAATAATCCAAAAGCCGGTGAAGCGAACGCTCCACCAAGCAGGATCAAGCGCGAGATGAACTGGCTAACAGGGGCTGATAATTCCGCAATTGAGTATTGCAGAGCACTGATCCAGCCAAGCTCATACTGGGAAATCGCGGGGGCAGCTTTGATCAAATCAGGCACCGAATTGATTGACTGCTCTGTTGCCGAAGCAAACATTTTTTCTATTTCAGGCCATTCTTCGGGATAACGGTAGTTACCCGTATCAACCCGCTGAGGTTGAATCAACATCGCACGTGCGACCTCAATGCCATAGTGCGGCGCATACCAGACCGGCAGTTCAAAACCGCCCCACTGATTAATATACTGATAGGTAATAATGTCTGAATCGCTGACACAATCAAAAACCGCGGCTTTACCTGCATAACCAAGTAACTGGCCAACCGACACGACGAGGCCGGTTTCCTCCCAGGTTTCACGCTGCGCTGCCTCAGCAGGTGTTTCACCCGATGTGATTGTTCCGCCCGGTAAAGAGAGTTGTTTGGTAATAAGCTCATCGATAAGCACGACCTTATCGTCGGCGCGCACCAGACACAATGCGCCTTTCAGATCGGCAGGCGCCTGAGGAGCGGCATAAGAATACATTGACATCATCAATGTAAGAATGAAAGTGATGCCAAGTAGTGACAATCGTTTGTTCACTTTAATCAACCTGTTGTTTGCAGAGCTTAACCTAACGGCGACGCGCTGATTTTCTCAGCCAATGAATATGGTGGGTAAATCCTGCGTCCTGATAAAAGAGTTGCGCTTCCTTATTAAACTCCCAGACTTCAACAAATATCTCTGTCACGCCGTAGTCGATAAAGGTCTGTTCAAGACGTTCCATCAACCCACGCGCCACGCCCTTTTGGCGAAACTCGGGCCTCACATACAGCTCATCAATACTGCCCATCTGCAATGGCTTGCTGACCGAAGAGGTCAACTCACAAAAATGGCCGGTAATAAACCCGGCCACCTCGTCGTTGATACGTGCGACATACACCAAGCAATCAGGATTATCGAGATAACGCGCGATACTTTTTTCCTGTTCGACTTCTTCTGCGGTCTTAAAATACTCAGGGCAAGCGATGTGATGTTCATGATGCAAATCGAACATCAATTGGTTGAGAATTTCTAAATCGGCTGGTTTAGCTGCAGACAATGCAAGCGTGGTCATGGCTGTGACAATTATAATTGGAGTCGTTGCACAATTTTATAAGATTGGCCGTTAAAAAGCACCTTAGTAACTTGGTTTTTACCAGAAAGCTTGTCAGCCCGACGTTATTGACTATTTAAATCAATAGGTTGCTCATTATGCCCTGAATGATATAAATTTTTTCCGGTTCATTTTGCTCATTTTCCCGGCGTTTAAAGCCCTGGATCCACGCCCACCTGGCTAATGCAGGTTGAGTTTTAAGGTATCATTTTTACATTTCATATAATTGGGTTGCAGTTTGAGCCCGGTTATCACACTCTGATCAGCAGACCAAAGTGCAACCAAAGAGGAATGAGCATGGACTGGTATATCGCAGTACTCAGAAAATACGCCGTGTTTAACGGCCGGGCACGACGACAAGAATATTGGATGTTTTTCCTGTTCAACCTGCTGTTTACGCTTGCCGCAGGTTTGATTGATCGCTTTTTAGGCACCTCGTTAATCGGCGGTTTGTACAGCCTGTTTATCCTGCTGCCAAGCGTCGCGGTGCTGGTGCGCCGTTTACATGACATCGGCCGCACTGGTTGGTGGGTATTACTGAGTGTGATCCCTGTGATTGGCGTTGTGGTTCTGCTGTTTTTTGCCGCCAGCGAAGGCATGCACGGTGACAACGAATATGGCCCGGATCCCAAGGCGGGTCACACATTCTAATTTAAAACTGATCTTGGTGTAATAAGGAGTCGGAATGAAACCACAACCTATTGAGAATGTCGTATTCGATGTCGGTAACGTGATTGTGCGCTGGTCACCGCCGGAGATCGCCCGCCTCGCCTTCGGCGAAGAAAAGTTTTGTGAATCCTTAGTGCGCTCCATCTTTAAATCGCAGACCTGGATGGATCTCAATATCGGTGTCATTACCGAAACCGAGGCCAAAGAGCAGTATCAGCTCAACCTTGGTTTATCTGAACTTGAGTGCCAACGCCTGTTTTACTACGTCAAACAGACCCAGATCCTGCTGTTCGGAACGGTGGATTTAATCAAGCGTGTCAAAGCGGCCGGTTATGGCGTGTATGCCCTGACCGATAACGTGCGTGAAGTGGTCGACTACCTCAAAACCACCTACGACTTCTGGTCGCTATTCGACGGTGCCACCATCTCCGCTCAGGTCGGTTGCCTTAAGCCGCAGCCCGCCATTTACCACGCTCTGCTGGCGCAAAACGGCCTGAGAGCAGAGTCCACGGTGTTCATCGATGACATGCCCAACAACGTGCGCGGCGCGCAGGCCGTCGGTATCAGCGCCATTCAGTTTGAGAATGCCGAACAATGTCAACGGGAACTCAGAGCTTTGGGCTTAGAGATTTAATCCGTCATTGATTGATCAGGGCACAGTCTGTGCCCTGCTCTTAGACAGCCCGACTCAGAGTCACTTAATTTTTACATCCAGCCCGAGAGAAACCAAAGTACCGACCAGCGTGGTGATCACAACCGACACTAACGAGCCGATCAGAACATATTCCGCCATGCTGCGATCAGCCGATTTATTGAGTTCACCAAAGCGGAATATCGACTTGGCCGCCAGGACAAAACCAACCGCGGCGTAACTGCCAAGCAGAGTAAAGGTCAGGATCAGCAAGCGTTCTAAATAGCCAATCAACTCGCCACCCGCGACCAGTCCGCTGACATTGCCCTCTTCTTCATCCGATACCGCAATCGGATACTTACTCAGAATCAAACCAATCAGCACCGACGTCGGTTTCAGGATCAGCAGATAAGCAAACAACACCATCACCCCATCGGCAAACTGCTCATGGCGCACAATCGCCTGCAGGGTCACACTGTCGGTCATGTAAAAAGCCATTGCTGCCAGCAGCGCGGCGTGCCACATCTGGTCGAAAACAAAGTAACCGAACTTATCGCCATGACGCGGGGTGAATCTTATCCAGCCAATCACCACGTGACTGAATGTAGTCAGCCCGGCCAGGCTCAGAACCAAAGACCAGTCTGAACTGTGTGCCATGGCCGGAATGATCAACACCAATCCATGCAGCAAAGCATGCCAATATAACGCCGCTGAGCGGTAACCGCGTTCACGTTTGGCCGCTATGCAGCGCTTGGGCAGCAGATAGAATTCGCACAGGATATGCGCCAGAAGAAACGGCACCCAAGCCGTGAAGAAATCAGCCACGTTGGTACTCCTTGACTTCGCTGATAAAACGTTCGTTCAGTTCACTGAGCAACGTCCAGCCGGACGCCTTGAGTGATTTGCTTGCGGTCGCCGTGGCGATATCAAGCTGTTCAGCCAGTTCGCTCACTGTCAGCCCGTCTTCGGTAATCAGCATCGGCAGCAGCACTTCACACTGGCGCGCGGTTAACTCACTCAGCTGGCGGTCGAGATACTTAAACAGCAGCGAGAACTGATCAGTCAGTGCGCTGCTGTCGGAATGAAACACCAGGCGGTCATTTTTGAGCGCTTTCAAACCGCGCCCGGACAACACAAACGCCTGCCCCATGGATTCAGACACCGCCTCACGCAGATCCGCTTTGGCCGCAATGGCAAAACTGATGCGGCTGTCAAACGGCTTACCGAGCGCTTTAATCCCAACCCGGTACAAGATGGTATAGCGCAGCGCCTGCTCGATATCGCGCACCACACTCTGGAACTCATCACCGCGCTCAATACTGTGCGCGTTATCTGCGCCACCAGCGGTGATCCATTGTTGTATCTGTTTGATTTGTTTAAGCAACTGCTCAAACTGCTCTGAACTGAGCTTGGTTGAATTGACGACATCACCGATGATCACGGCAATGGCTTGATCGGTCGACTCCACGCGAACACTCCTTTTTTCACCTGGAGTTAATTTAGCTATTTTTGGCTAAATGTGCAAATTTAGCTTTTTATGGCTAATTGTGGGGTTTTGGTGGTTTGTGGCTAAGATCTGCTTTTGACGGGAGTGTCTCGCGCCGTCTTATATTGAAGTGCATTTGTATGTCCCGCTTTTACTTTCTCGATATCTTAAGCTTGGTGCAAGCGGGCCGGTCCCTCTTTGTCTTGATTCCTCATAAACAAAGAGCGAGGAACCAGAAAGGCGCTTTGTTCTTTGGCGCTGCCCGGGCCGGTTTTAGGCGTTCCCTACACCAAAAACCTAAAAATTCGTCCTGAATTTTTGCCCTATGGTTGTGATCTTTTAAAGTGCACGGTTAGCTTGGACTATCTTACGAAAACATCTGGACCTTTTATTCGTTTGTTATGTAACCGTACACACTTTGCTTATAGCATCATTTTGCAAATGGATTGGGATGCGTTTTATGAAGTCACCTTTCTTGAACAATTCACATAACGCCTCTTTATCCATGAACCTGTCGGTATAGTCAAAAGGCATCCATTTCAAAGGTTCAAATGAAGCAGCAACAATCGCTATCACAACGACAGTATTAAAAATACAACTTCTTGTTAACTTACAATACTTAACATACGGATAAAAAAACAACCACGCAGTTCCACCAACTAGTATTACCACTATATATAGTTGCCAATACCAAGAACCCAAAATCTCACTAAGTGACGACTGCCCTTCTAAATATATAGAACCTAATGATTTAACAAAGGGGAGCCCTAACAATAACCCAAAAGCAGCATAGCATCGAAACCCATGGGTTAGTAGATTATAGAAATCGACTTCAACTTGCTTATTGATTTTTTTCGATACTAGACTTAGTACTTTATCTTTGAAGCTAACGGAGGAGCCAAACCAAAACTTCATCATAGTTAAAGATATTGCACTCACCACAGAAAAAACTAATGCATTCGACACCCATGAACACACAACAAATAAAGGGTTGAATGCAAGAATTATCTTAAATTCATTAAATGATCGGTCATACAATATTATTAAGGAAACTATTGCAGCTAGAAGAGCAAGACCGTTGAAAATATCCAAAAAAGCATACTCTCTCTGCTGATGATGAATGTATGTATTTAGTCCTATCTGAGGGTGACGAATAAAATTCCAGAGCCTTAACATGTAAGATTGGAATGGAATTTTATCTACTGCTCGCCCTAACATAACACTGTATTTCAATATATTACCCTAAGTCACATAAATAGCTATTAGAACCCGACCATATAAAACACCATGCATTACCCATCAAAACTATCATCAGCCACTTGTAAAAACTGACACAATCTAACATCACGCAAGTAGGTCTTTGGCAATCGAGTTCACAGAATAATGACAAATTCTATCTATCAAACCATACTAAACCAAGCACATATTTAACCAGATTTCAAAACAGCTCAACAAATCCCAAAAGAAACGAGTCAACATTATTAATCTCATCAGTAATTAAGCAAAACATTACAAATAACTCACTGAAACCACCTCCCTATGGTCAAGATAAATTATTAATGAAAATACACTTATTTCTATAAACATATTATACGGCAGCTCTACGATGTTTTTGAAATTCTGACAAACTGAATGACACGACACCTAGAAGCACTGTTGCAATCCAATACATCGCTGCTGGATTAATAAATGAAAACAACTCATCTGAGTCAACTATTTTGTTACTTTCTATATTCTTAGCTCCTCCGTTAAGATTATGAAAAAACCTATTCCGAATATTTATTATGAAACTACCCATTTCACAATATTTAATTGATAATTTATCAGGTTCATCTGTGTCACCATGAATAGCTTCACTAGGTATAACGCTCTTCACTTCTCTAAACATTTGACTTTTAACATCATTATCAGATGCTAAAAACTCGATATCGACTGATGTATCAGAAATACTATCTTCCCGATAAAGAGTTTTTATAAAAACTTTAAAGAAACCTAACTCTTTTTTCTCACTATCACCGACCATTAACTCTTTAAGCACATTAAATGACTTTTGAAAATCTTGTGTTTTTGATGTGTAAATTAGAGGGAATGCATAGGAAATTTTCTCTAAAATTCTATAAATGTAAATAAATGCAGATGTATGAGATTTTCTATCTTTGTGAAAGATAAATTGAGATATTTCAGAAAGTATCACACTATAAAAATTTCTATTAATATATTTGGTATTATTAATAAACAATGCCAAGTCATCTGATTTTATATCGTCTGAAATATAAGAAGGGAACTCTGTTTTCCAATTTTTAAACGATGAAAGATCACTGGAAAAGTAGTTTACTCGACTTTTAACCGTTTTATTCTTGTATTTATGCAATAACTCTACATTTCCTGACAAAAGCCGTAATATAAGCAAAATTTCAGCATCTTTGTCTCCTGATATTTTAAGGTTTTCAGGTAACGAATTAAAAACTCTTAATGGCAGATTATCTTTATAGCTAAATGTTTCATACGACGGCATTATGATGTTAACTCCATAAAATGTTCTACTAGTTCCATTTCATCAAAATCAGAATACGTGGCATAGTTCTCTATAAAATCTCTTGAAAGCTCACGTCTAAACTTTCCTAAATTAACTTTAGATGGATTAATAGCACTAAAAGCAGTTTCAAACAAGTCGATTGATTCGGAAAACCTATCGGGAGATGAGTTAGATACATCATTAAATGAAGATTTTATCCCTACAGAAAAACCAATTAAGTTATTACCAACCTTCAACCATTTTTTAACTGATTCGTTTTCAGAAAGTATTTCAATTTGCTTAATAACTTGCTTAAATTCTATATCTTCCTCTTTAGGTTGTTTATCCATAATTCGTCCAACAATTATCTGATCCATCTTTTCACCAATAATTTTGTTATTGTCATTATTTACACTACCAGTGAGAAAGGCCAGATATGCTTTAGACAAATCACCTAAGTTAAAAGACCCTTTAACAATAGCCTTTCCTCGCTCCTTTTCTGTTTGAACATCAATATTAACATCAGTAAAATCAAATAACTCTTGGGTAAGAATCTCTATCTGATGTCTGGGTGTCATTGGCTTTTGACCATTATTAAGAGTTATCATTCGATATAATAATTTATCTTCGCTAGGCGATATAATAACATTCAAATATAGGGAACCAGAGTCGTCAAACTTATCATCATCTTTGGCTCGATTTAAGGTATTTAAACGTTGAATACCATCTAAGATATAGCCTGATTCGATATTTTCTTCGATATATCTAGCAATATCGTCTGTTTTCGTTTTATTAAAATCAGGTTCTACAAATGCAATGGTCAAAGGTGGCATGAGACATTTATCAAGAATATCTCTTTCCAAACGTGCATAAAACTTTTTGTCCTGGGTTTTACGTTGAGCAGAAAAACGATCGATTAATGGATAAAGACTCTTAATTGCATATTTATATGTCGTTTTCCCTGTTGCGACAATACTATCTATCACACCATCTTTAGTTTTATCAAAAATAATCACATTCATAATACACCTTTAAATTATTACACTAAATAATACTAAATCTATTAGCTATATTGTGTCTTGCTATTGCATTAACTATACTTTGTACCTTAATATTCATAACTCATTAGTGATACAAATATATCCTGTCCAAAATTTTAACTAGCAGCTTGCAGTTTTAATAACCAATAACGCCATGTCTTAAAATCATACCATAGTAAACTGAATACATAGTCTAACATTACGTAAAAAATATCAACAAGCACCAAAAGAAACGAGTCAACATTGTTAATCGCATTAAGTTTTTAAGCAAAAACTTACCAATAACGCTCTGAAACCACTGTCCGAAGGCAAAAAATCAGGACGATTTTTTAGGTTTTCGGCGTCGGGAACGCCTAAAACCGGCCTGAACCACTCCAAAGAAACAAAGCGCCTTTCTGGTTACTCTTTGGCGTAAGCAAAGAGTGACTGGCACGCTGGCACTCAACTAAAAGAAATCGACCAAGTCAGAGCGTGACATACAACACAGCAAACCGTTTCACTCCTCGCCACAAACGCAAAAACCACGTCGATGTTTTAGCTTTCGGCATCGAAAACGCCGAAAACGGGACATGCAGAACGACCTGACTCACAATCGATATCTCTGGAACCTTACTTGCCTTTCTCGACAATCAGATAACTGTGTAACTGAGGATATTGATCAAACTCCAGATGGCGGATAATACAGCCGAGCTCCATAAACAGAGTTAAGAAACCGTTCAAGCCCAGCGACGAATAGTAGACTTCCGGCCCCATAAAATCGTCTCGATGGCAACCCTCTTCATCTGTACCGCCGAATGAAAAGATAAACACACCACCGGGATTGAGACTGGCGACGATTTTACATAGCACCGGCTTTTGTTGTGATAAAGGAATATGCCAGATACTGTCCCACGCGGTGATAAAATCGTATTTCTCGGTTAAATCACACTCACAAATATCCTCTTGAAAAAACTGCACACCAGGCAGCTTTTCCCTCGCGATACTTAGCATCTTGGGCGAAATATCCAACCCGGAAGGAGTAAAACCTTCCCCCGCCAGCAACTCAATGAAACGACAAGTACAACCACAACCCACATCCAGAGCCCGTCCGCGCTCACTAACAAAACTGATCGCTTTTTTGTGCTGTGCAATACCGTTACTCATATCAAACTTACCATCCGTCCAGATATGAGTAATTTGATTGTATGCCTTGGCGATATCCTCAGGCTTCATTTTTATCTCTCCCCAAACTAAAACATACCCGCGACCAAACTCGCGATCATCGGTACATAAATAGTCAATTGAGCCTCTTTAGTATTGAGAGCTTTCTTGAAAATGGCGACAAGGATAAACAGGATCCAAACCACACCCGTCGCCAAACCTAAATAACTGTCTAAATCCTGATAATGTTTGATCATTACCAGATCTTTTAAAACTTCAGATTCTGAAACTGAAGACAGCTTTGTTAAGGCCATATCCATCATGTACCCGTAGTACTTCGCCCAGGCGATGAGTACCAATTGGAGTAGCAGTGTAATTATTGAAAATGACTTCATCATTTTTACTTCTAAAGAAAACTAGTCAGCATATTCTGACAAACTTCAACTCCAGAGAGTTTAGTTATCAAGGCACAGGGAAAAATCAGAGCGTGACATGCAATACACGAAACCGTTCTCAACTCTACCCCAATACCTTAGTAAAAAAGTACCGCGAGTGTTCAACAGGACAGTTATCCAGTGTCATCTGACACACATAGCCATTTTTCTCATAAAACGGTTTAGCCTGAAAACTGAACGTATCTACCATTGAGGAGTGACAACCTTTCGACTGGGCATAGCTTTCGAGTTGTTTCAGTAACTGACTGCCAACGCCTGAACTGCGTACCGATTGATCAACCCACAGATAGTTGATTTGCAACCAGTGACCAAAAATATCAGCCGTCACACCGCCGACCTTTTGACCTTCCGACTGCGCGTATAATGCCACCTTCTTACGGGTGATACCGTTTAAAAACGGTGAATTATGCTCAATTAAACCATTACATATTTCCGTAATGCTTTCATCGGTCGGTGCCAGATCTAACTCAAACTCCATCTTATCCCTCAATACAACTCAATAGGCCTTAAACACCATACCAAACCAGACACATATTTCACTATCAATTTATGGATAATACACAAACTAAGAAACTGATTTATAAAGACAAATGGAAGAATATAAAACAAAAGTGAGCAAACAGCTTGGGAAGCCCTAACCCGAAGGCAAAAAATCAGGACGATTTTTTAGGTTTTCGGCGTCGGGAACGCCTAAAACCGGCCTGAACCACGCCAAAGAAAACAAGCGCCTTTCTGGTTACTCTTTGGCGCAAGCAAAGAGTGACTGGCCCGCTTGCACCAAGCTCAAGATAACCACCACAGTAAAAGCGGGACATACAAACAACCAATAGCCAGAAGCCAGAAGCCAAAATAAAAACACCACGCCAAGTTTGTTATATCAAAGCGATACCGCTAAAATCCCCTCGCCTTCCCCCAAGAGAAACCCAAATGCTATTTGACAACGATATCGACCAAATGCTGAGCTACTTAGAACGATTCTGTAAACAGCCGCATATCAAAGCACTGGATACGGTTTCTGACGACCAGATTAACCTGCTGCTCGATTTCTTAACCCTCGCCCACAAAATGCACAGTGACATCTACGCCACCAACAGCCTGAAAAGCTCGCACTTTCTCGCTATCGGCACCTTTGCGTTAACTCAGGAACGAGCGCCGCAAGGCAACCTGTTTATCAAGATTGAAAATGAGCGCCTGTACCTGGCTTTTGAACTCGACCATTGCGACCAAGATAACCTGCTGACGCCGATTCGGGTCATTGACGGGCTTATCTATCTGGCGGAGATTCAGGGGCACGGCCTGTTACCAGAACACTATCCACGCTAATGAATGCCGTCATTTGAGCAGTAAGCCGTACTTGCGGCTGTGAATATGGCAATGAACGGCACAGCACTAAACGTTACTGTTGCTTGAGCTGTTGAACGAATACATGCGCACTTCATCTCTCGGGAACCAGCCTAACTTTTGATAAAACTGCTGGGCATTGAGGTTGTCGTTCAACACAAACAGGTGCGTTTTAGCAATACCGATGTCCGCCAGCGCCTGGGTGGAATGTGCAACCAAATCACGCCCCAGATTTTGTCCGCGACAATGGGATGCCACCGCTAAGTGCTGCAAATAACCGCGCCGGCCATCACTACCAACCAATACCGCGCCAACAATGTCCGCACCGCTTTGTGCGACAAAACTTAATCCCGGATTACGCGCCAGGTAGCTTGCGATACTGTCGCGTGAGTCCGCATCGCGGATACTCATCCCCTCAGTTTGTGCCCACAGGGCAATCACCTGATCATAATCGGCAATCTCCATTAGACGAATGCTGACCACACCCACTCTCCTTGTTCGATGTTGTAAATGAATAATTATCAGTAGGTTGCGGATATACCGTACTTTTGCATAAATGAGCTGGCGCTCAGGCTACCGATGAGACTTCCGGACGTAATAGAAAAAGCGAGAATAAAAATAACCGCTCTTGATATATCGCCGCTAAACAGATTGCTGCCAAAGAGATACGCCATGGCCGCTAAAATAAACAACGCAATCGCGTACTTATTGGCAAGGAAAAACCATGATATTTCAAACACCCAAAGTTCATTGTGCCCCCGGAATGTCGACAAACCACCGGCGACGTAAAGCAGCGAGCCAAGGATAGCCGCTATCATCACCACGCACACATAGGGAAAGAAAGGCTTATCGATGAGAAAGAGGTAGCCCATACGTAACGTAAATAACAGCGCGCCCAGCCAAAGAATCATTATTGGTCCGATTATCAATCCCATATATTCTGCCTGTGTTTAATTTCCGGTTAAGCCGCTGCAATGGGGTTGATTGATACCAACAACATCGAACCGGCATATAAAATTAAACACATAATTCATTATTGGGTTCAACAGGTCAAGCCAAGTTAACCGTCCTCAAAGGTAACAGCGTTACAGTGCCACAATAAAAAGCGCCCGGTGTCAGAGCGGGCGCTTATTCCAGTTATGAATGCAGAACTTTCTCAAGTTCAGTCAGACTGACCGGGTCATCAATCGTCGACGGTACACTGTAGCTTTCTCCGTCCGCGATTTGACGAATAATCCGCCGTAAAATTTTACCGGAGCGGGTTTTCGGCAGGCGCTCGACCACCAGGGCATGTTTGAAACAGGCCACCGCACCAATCTGGCTGCGCACACTCGACACCAGTTCGGATTCCAGTGCCTGGCTGTCGACTTTCACCCCGTCTTTCAGCACCACCAGGCCCAGTGGCAGTTGCCCTTTGAGCTCATCATGCACACCGACTACCGCACATTCGGCGACCGCCGGGTGCGCGCCGACAATCTCTTCCATTTCACCGGTCGAGAGGCGGTGCCCGGCGACGTTTATCACATCGTCAATCCGGCCCATGATGAACAGGTAGCCCTCTTCATCCAGGTAACCGCCGTCACCGGAGACGTAGTAACCGGGGAACTGAGCCAGATAACCGGATTCAAACCGGTCGTGGTTACGCCATACCGTCGGCAGGCAGCTTGGTGGCAGCGGACGCTTCAGCGCCACAAAACCCTGCTCGTTTGGTGCCGCCACTTCGCCCAGTTCGTTTAAGATCTCGACCTGATAACCCGGAATCGGCTTGGTGGCAGAACCGGCTTTGACCGGCATCAGCTCCAGTCCGGTCGGGTTACCGGCGATGGCCCAGCCGGTTTCGGTCTGCCACCAGTGGTCAATTACCGGCTTATCGGTCTGTGCCTGAACCCATTCCAGCGTCGGCGGGTCGAGACGTTCACCGGCCATAAAAATCGTCGTCAGACAGGATAAGTCGTAATCTTTCAGATACTCGCCGTTCGGGTCTTCTTTTTTGATCGCCCGGAAAGCCGTTGGAGCCGAGAACAGCGCATTCACCTTGTACTCCTGACACACGCGCCAGAACGCGCCCGGATCCGGCGTGCGTACCGGTTTACCTTCGTACAGAATGGTGGTGCAACCGTGAATTAACGGCGCATAGACAATATAAGAATGCCCCACCACCCAGCCCACATCCGACGCTGCCCAGAACACGCCATCCTGCGGCATGTTGTAGATGCAGCTCATCGAATACTTCATCGCCACCGCGTGACCGCCATTATCGCGTACCACGCCTTTTGGTTTACCGGTCGTGCCTGAGGTGTACAGAATATACAGAGGATCGGTCGCCAGAACCGGCACACAGGCGTGCGGCAGTGCATCCTGAATCAGGCTGTTCCATTCCAGATCGCGCTCGCTGGTCATCTCGGCCCGGCATTCGCTGCGCTGATACATCAGTACTTTCTCCGGCTTCCAGCGGCTGTCCATAATCGCCTGATCGACCATTGGCTTGTATGGAATCACCTTATTCACTTCCACGCCGCACGATGCGGTCATGATCACTTTCGGCTCGGCATCTTCAATCCGCACCGCCAGCTCGTTCGGGGCAAAGCCGCCAAACACCACCGAATGAATCGCACCCAGACGCGCGCAAGCCAGCATCGCCATGGCGGCTTCCGGGATCATCGGCATATAGATGATCACCCGGTCCCCTTTGGTTACGCCCTGCTCGGCCAGCATGCCCGCCACCCGGGCGACACTGTCACGCAGAGCAAAATAGCTGTAGCGCTGCTTTTTGCCGGTCACCGGTGAGTCGTAAATCAGCGCGATTTGATCGCCGCGCCCCTGCTCACAGTGATAATCCAGCGCCAGCCAGGATGTATTGAGCAGGCCGTCCGGGAACCAGCGCTCAATGCCGTGATTGTCTTTTTTTAAAATGGTTTGCGGGAACTCAAACCAGTCGATGTGCCGGGCCTGAACCTTCCAGAATTCTTCCGGTTGTTGCTGTGCCCATTGATATTCCTTTAAATATGCAGACATGGTGCTTCTCCTTCAAATTCTGGCTTAGACAAACGTGATGGTTTGCGCCGGGACGCGAACCCAGCCTTCCATCAAAATACGTGCACTGCGACTCATCACGGCTTTCTCGACCACCCAGCCCTGTTCGGTCTGAACAGCACTGGCACCGACTTTGAGCGTTCCGGACGGATGACCAAAGGTCACTGACTGTTTTTCACCGCCTCCGGCCGCTAAATTGACCAGAGTTCCCGGTACACAGGCTGCTGCCGCTATCGCGACCGCTGCGGTGCCCATCATGGCGTGATGTAATTTGCCCATCGACAAAGCGCGCACCAGCACATCAATTTCTTCGGCCTGTACGGTTTTACCACTGGAAGCGTGATAGGTTTGCGGCGCTGCGACAAAGGCTACTTTCGGCGTGTGCTGGCGGGCTTTTGCCTGTTCCAGATCGCTGATAAGCCCCATCTTGAGCGCGCCATACGCGCGGATGGTTTCAAACATCGCCAGTGCTTTTTCATCACTATTGATGTCATCCTGCAGCTCAGTACCGCGGTAGCCAATTGATGCGGCATCGACAAAAATGGTCGGGATACCAGCGTTGATCAGGGTCGCGTTTAAGGTGCCTACTCCGGGTACATCAAGAACGTCCACCAGGTTGCCGGTCGGGAACATCGCGCCGTCGCTGTCGGCCGGGTCAACAAAATCGACCTGAATTTCTGCCGCCGGGAACGTGACTCCGTCGAGCTCAAACTCGCCGGTTTCCTGCACCATGCCGTTGACGACAGGCACATGCACTACGATGGTTTTGCGGATGTTGACCTGCCACACCCGCACCGCGACCACGCCATTGTACGGGATCCGCGCCGGATCAATATAACCGGCGTGAATCGCAAACGGGCCGATCGCGGCCGACAAATTACCGCAGTTGCCGCTCCAGTCGACAAACGGCTGGTCAATTGAAACCTGACCAAACAGGTAATCCACATCGTGATCCGGTTGAGTGCTGAGGCTGACAATGACGCTTTTACTGGTGCTGGATGTTGCCCCGCCCATGCCGTCAATTTGTTTGCCGTACGGATCCGGGCTGCCGATGACGCGCAGCAGCAAGTCATCGCGCGCCGGGCCCGGGCTTTGCGCCGCCTCAGGCAAGTCTTCTAAACGGAAGAAAACCCCTTTACTGGTTCCGCCACGCATATAGGTCGCTGGCACTTTGATTTGTGAAGGAGTGCTGACATTGCTCATGATTTTACTCCCTTAACCCGCCAGAAAATCTTGCGCGAAACGCTGCAACACGCCACCGGCGTTATACACGTGCACTTCATCAGCGGTATCCAGACGACAGATGACCGGCACATCGAGTTTTTCGCCGGTTTTGCGGGTGATCACCAGTACCAGCTCAGCGCCGGGCTTAATGTTACCGACCACGTCATACAGCTCAGAACCATCTAGTTGTAACGTCAGGCGGGTGACACCCGGTTTAAACTGCAGCGGCAGCACGCCCATGCCGACCAGATTGGTACGGTGAATACGCTCAAATCCTTCTGCGACAATCGCTTCTACCCCGGCAAGACGTACCCCTTTGGCGGCCCAGTCACGGGAAGAGCCCTGACCGTAATCAGCACCCGCGACAATGATCAGCGGCTGTTTACGCTGCATGTAGGTTTCGATGGCTTCCCACATCCGGGTCACTTTGCCTTCCGGCTCAATACGTGCCAGTGAGCCCTGCACCACTTCGCCGTTCTCTTTCACCATTTCGTTAAACAGTTTCGGGTTGGCGAACGTCGCGCGTTGCGCGGTGAGGTGATCGCCCCGGTGGGTGGCGTAAGAGTTAAAGTCTTGCTCCGGCACACCCATTTTGGTCAGGTATTCCCCGGCAGCGCTGCTGGCCATAATGGCATTGGACGGTGACAGATGGTCAGTGGTGATGTTGTCACCGACCACGGCCAGCGGACGCATGCCCTTAAGAGTACGTTCTCCGGCCAAAGCGCCTTCCCAGTATGGCGGGCGGCGAATATAAGTACTCATCGGACGCCAGTCATACAACGGCGCACTGCTGTGCTGCTGGTCGTCGAGTTTGAACATCTGAATATAAACCTGGTTAAACTGCTCCGGTTTAACAAATTCACCCACCACCGCGTCGATCTCTTCATCGCTCGGCCAGATGTCATTGAGGTAAATCGGTTTGCCGTTTGCATCGCTGCCGAGCGCGTCGCGTTCAATGTCAAACCGGATGGTACCGGCCAGCGCATAAGCCACCACCAGCGGCGGCGAGGCAAGAAACGCCTGTTTCGCATAGGGATGGATGCGGCCGTCAAAGTTACGGTTGCCGGACAAAACGGCGGTGGCGTAGAGATCACGTTCGATGATCTCCTGCTGGATCTTAGGATCCAGTGCGCCGCTCATCCCGTTACAGGTGGTACAGGCGTACCCCACAATGCCAAATCCAAGTTTTTCCAGTTCCGGCAGCAGGTTGGCTTCCTCTAGGTAAAGCTTGGCCACTTTCGAACCCGGCGCAAATGAGCTTTTCACCCAGGGTTTACGTTCCAGGCCTAATGCGTTGGCTTTTTTGGCTAGCAAACCGGCCGCCACCACGTTACGCGGGTTACTGGTGTTGGTGCACGAAGTGATGGCCGCAATGATGACAGCGCCATCGGGCAGTTCACCCTCTTTCTGTTGCCATTGTCCGGCAATGCCGCGCTCCGCCAGCTGAGAAGTCGGCAGGCGGCGATGCGGGTTAGACGGACCGGCCAGGTTACGCTCGACCGAGGAGAGATCGAATTCCAGTACCCGCTCATACTCAGCACCGACCAAATCATCGGCCCACAAGCCGGTCTGTTTGGCATACTGCTCAACCAGTTCGACCTGCTCGGCGTCACGCCCGGTCAGTTTGAGGTAGTTGATGGTCTGCTCATCGATATAGAACATCCCGGCGCTGGCGCCGTATTCCGGTGTCATGTTAGAAATGGTCGCTCGGTCACCGATGGTAAGATCTTTCGCCCCTTCGCCAAAGAATTCCAGATAGGCAGACACCACGCGCTGCGCGCGCAAAAACTCGGTGATGGCCAGCACGATATCGGTCGCGGTGATGCCCGGTTTGCGTTTACCGGTCAGCTTGACGCCGACAATATCCGGCAGTCGCATCATCGACGGACGGCCCAGCATCACGGTTTCCGCTTCCAGACCACCGACGCCGATGGCGATCACGCCCAGCGCATCAACATGCGGCGTATGGCTGTCGGTGCCGACGCAGGTATCGGGAAACGCTACGCCGTCTTGGAGTTGCACCACCGGCGACATTTTCTCCAGGTTAATCTGATGCATAATACCGTTACCGGCCGGGATCACGCTGACGTTTTTAAACGCGGTTTTACACCATTCGATAAAGTGAAAACGATCTTCATTGCGGCGATCTTCAATCGCGCGGTTTTTCTCAAACGCATCAGCTTCAAAACCGGCATGCTCCACCGCCAGCGAATGGTCGACGATCAGTTGGGTTTCCACCACCGGGTTGACTTTGGCCGGGTCACCGCCCTGATCCGCAATCGCATCGCGCAGGCCGGCTAAATCAACCAGTGCCGTCTGACCAAGGATGTCATGACACACGACCCGGGCCGGATACCAGGGGAAATCGAGGTCGCGTTTACGCTCAATCAGCTGTTTGAGCGCATCGGGCAGTAAACCAGGGTCGCAGCGGCGCACCAGGTTTTCTGCCAGCACGCGTGAGGTGTAAGGTAAAGTGTCGTAAGCACCGGGAGAGAGGTCGTTGACTGCTTGCCGGGCATCATAGTAGCTGATTTGACTCGCGTAGCTGTTATTACTACCGGGCAGCGTTTTTCTGTACTCGCTGTTCATAGAATCCATCCAAATATCGTCAGGCTCTGGCCTGACTGCTTGGGCCTGCACAGCGGCGCGACTAACTGACTCCGAGTACGGGCAGTCAGTCACAAGCAACGCCATGCAGAAAATTAGGCGTTGTCACCCCTGCTGGCTGTACTGTCGGTTTGCAGAGTTACCTGTTTGCAAAGCTCTCTGTTTACAGAGCTCTTTGTTTACAAAGAAAGCCGTTGGCAGAGTAAGGTGACAACGTCACTGTTAGCCGCGTTTTTCGATCGGCAACCAATCCTGATGCTCCGGGCCGGTGTAATCGGCACTCGGGCGGATGATGCGGTTGTTGGCGCGTTGTTCATACACATGCGCGGCCCAGCCGGTTAAGCGGCTCATCACAAAAATCGGCGTAAATAACTTGGTCGGAATGCCCATAAAATGGTAGGCCGAAGCGTGGAAGAAATCGGCATTACAAAACAGGCCTTTCTCACGCTTCATCACCGCTTCAACCCGCTCAGACACCGCATAAAGATGCGTATCACCAACCTGCTCGGACAAAGCTTTTGACCAGCGTTTGATCAGCGCATTACGCGGATCGCTCTCGCGGTAAATCGCATGGCCAAAGCCCATGATCTTCTCTTTGTTGTCGAGCATACGCAGAATATTCTGCTCGGCTTCTTCCGGGGTTTTCCAGTTCTGAATCATCTCCATGGCCGCTTCATTCGCGCCGCCGTGCAGCGGCCCGCGCAAGGTACCAATCGCACCGGTCACACAGGAGTGAAGATCGGACAGCGTCGACGCACACACGCGCGCGGTAAAGGTTGAAGCATTAAATTCATGTTCGGCATAAAGGATCAGCGAGCAATGCATCACCTGCCTGAACAGTTCGCTGGGCGCTTCTCCGGTCAGCATTTTGAGGAAGTAGCCACCAATGCAGGATTCGCTGGTGTCTTCGGTATCGATGCGCACGCCGTCATGGCTGAAGCGATACCAGTAACAGATGATGGCCGGAAACAGTGCCAGCATGCGTTCGGTTGCCGCTTGCTGCTGCGAGAAGTCCGCTTCGGTTTCCAGGTTACCCAGCATCGAGCAACCGGTACGCATGACATCCATCGGATGCGCGTCAGCCGGAATCCGTTCCAGCACTTCTTTGAGCGCTTGAGGCAGCCCGCGCAGACCAATCAGGCGGGTTTTGTACTGATCGAGCTCAGCCTGGGTCGGCAGATGGCCGACCAGCAGCAGATGAGCCACCTCTTCGAACTGAGCGTTGTTAGCCAGATCGGTAATATCATAGCCACGATAGGTTAAACCAGTGCCGGTTTTTCCGACCGTACATAAAGCGGTGCTCCCGGCACTCTGCCCACGCAGACCAGCGCCACCCAGCTCTCCTTTTTTCGCTAAGGATTGAGACATGTTGAACTCCTTTTCTGGCTGCGCTTCGGCTCCTGTATGGAGCGACCTCTTTCGGGTCAGCTTAAGCTCGTCAGCGCAGCGGTTTCACGTTATTAGTCAGGCCTGTATTGAGCCGTTGTGGATTTCTATTTAACTTTATTTCTCCGGGCTTCCCCGCAGTGACCGCTTGAGATGTTTAGCCCTGCGAAGATTGATCGGAAAACAGCTGATCCAGCTTGTCTTCGTAATCATGGTAATTCAGATAGCCATACAGCTCTTTACGGGTCTGCATCTTATCGAGCAATGATTCCTGATTGCCGTGTTCGAGCAGATGGCTGTACACCATTTCAGCCGCCTTGTTCATGGCACGGAACGCACTGAGCGGATAGAGCACCATGTCGACATTAGACGCGTCCAGTTGCTCACAACTGTAAAGCGGGGTTTGGCCGAACTCGGTAATATTGGCCAGAATCGGCACTTTTTTACCGGTTGCTGCGTGCAGCGCGGTTGAAAACTGTTCGTACTGCTTCAGCTCGGTCATCGCCTCGGGGAAAATCATATCTGCGCCTGCCTGCACATAGGCAATCGCGCGTTCTATCGCGCTATCCATACCTTCCACGGCCAGCGCATCGGTACGGGCCATAATGACAAACTCGGGATTATCACGCGCATCGACTGCTGCTTTAATTCGATCAACCATCTCCTGCTGACTGACAATCGCTTTGTTAGGACGATGGCCGCAGCGCTTCTGCGCCACCTGATCTTCCATATGCACCGCAGCAGCGCCGGCTTTTTCCATTGCTTTGATGGTGCGGGCGATATTGAACGCGCCGCCAAAACCGGTATCGATGTCGACTAACAGCGGTAAATCACAGGCATTGGTGATGCGCTCAACATCCACCAGCACATCGTTAAGCGTCGTGATCCCGAGATCAGGCAGACCGTATGACGCATTGGCAATACCGCCACCGGACAGGTAAATCGCCTGATGACCCAGTTTTTTTGCCATCATGGCGCAGTATGGGTTAATCGTGCCGACAATCTGTAGCGGATGGTTGGTTTGAATGGCGAGCCTGAACTTCGCACCCGGACTTAAGCTCATGGGATTCTCCTTAATTTTGGGCTTCGTTTTGAATCTGTTTTTCAATCAGGCGCCGGCTACCGGAAATGTGGCGGCGCATCAGCATTTCTGCCAGCTCCTCATCGCGGTTGCGAATCGCCTGCAGAATAAATTTGTGTTCTTCCAGTGCTTCCACCGGACGGGAATGGGAACGAGGAGACTGGTAACGGTACATGCGCAGCAAGTGATACAACTCATCACACAGCAGCGCGATCAACTGGGAGTTACGGCTGGCTTTGATAATGCGGTAATGGAAGTCGAAATCGCCCTGCTGGTGAAAGTAAGATGCACCGTCGACCTGATCGATATGTTCGGAATGTGTCGACAACACCGTTTCCAGCCCGGCCAGTTCGATTTCGGTGATATTACGGGCCGCCAGACGCGCCGCCATGCCTTCTAGCGCTTCACGCACTGCGTACAGCTCGAGCAGTTTGTCAGTCGAAAACTGAATCACGCGAGCTCCAACGTGCGGAATGCGTTCGATCAGTCCGAGCCCTTCCACACGCATCAGCGCTTCACGCAGCGGGCCGCGGCTGACCTGAAAGCGCTTGGCCAGTTCAGGCTCAGAAATCTTACTGCCCGGTGCCATCTTGCCTTCTACGATTGCCTCAATCAGAAACTCGGTCAGACTCTCTGATTTGGTGTGTTCTTTTTCACCGTTTACGCGTTTGCTTAATTCGCTGCTCATCATCTCATCTTCTTTACGGGGCGTGGTTAGACAAACCCACACCAAAGGTATGAGATTAAGATAGACGATCAGATTGTCGACAATCAAGCAAATTACCGACAATTTAGACTAAGGTATTACGCAGTGAGATACAGCGTAGGCAATGACACACTAAAGTGTAAAGAAGGATTGATATTTCTTGGGTGTTAATGCAATTCTGCTTTTAAAGCTACGCTGAAAATGGGCTTGATCAGCAAAGCCCAATGCCAGCGAGGTGTCGACAATTGGCGTCCCCTGCTTCAACATCTGCTTGGCACGCTTGATACGTTCATCCATCAGATAAGCATGTGGAGACAAGCCAAACCATTGCTTAAAACTGCGAATCAGATGGTAGCGGCTTACGCCCACTTCCTGAGCCAGCACTTCCAGACCAACCGATCTGTCAATTTCATCAAACAATTTCTCTCTGGCGCGCAGCAAATAGTGCGGAACAGTTTTGCTGGCACGAGGCGTTGTGTGGCGTTGCGCGTGACCGTAGAGTTGCTCAAGCAGTTCATAAAGCAGGGTCTCAGCTGACAGTGAAGACGAATCGTTGAGTAAGGCGTCAAACAGCGCCTCAAATTGAGTACGAAAGCGCTGGCCGCGTTCAAAATCAGCCACAAACGCGTAGTAATCCAGAGTATCGCGCCCGAGCACTTCATGCTGCATCTTTCCTAACCACAAGGTATCGACAAACAGCATCCGATACGACCACTGTCCCTGATGAGGATTACAGGCATGGATATCGGCCGGATTGATGGTCACCAGATCACCACGACCTATCGGATGATGACGCGTGCGATTGTCATAACGAGCACTGCCCGCATCAATAATCCCAAAGGAGAATTCATCGTGGGAATGCTTGTGATAACAGACTTCAGAGCGGGTTGCGATGCGCGCTTCAATCTGCGGCAACTGCGTCGGACGCATGATATTTAAGTGAGTGCTCTTGACCATTTAGTTTACCATCCAAATCATGAAAACCGACACGGCGAGCATTGCTGCCAGCGTCACCTGAAACAGGCGTTGACGCTGCCGTGAGTTGAGCCAGTGAACCAGCGACTGTCCCAATAGAGCCCATATTCCGACACCGGTAAAGCAGACCACCAGAGCAATCAGACAAAACCAGCCAAGCGCATGGGTCAGATTGGTCTGATTAAGTACATATAAACTAACCCCTGAACTGGCAAATATCCAAGCCTTAGGATTGAACAATTGTACCAGCGCTCCCTGACTTAACAGGCCTGCGGATGACACTTCAACCGATTGCTGCAGATCCAGCCCGGGAAGTAACAGAATCCGCACCGCAAGATACAGCAGGTACGCACTGCCAATCCAGCGCATCACAGGCACGACCACCGGCACCTGCGCACTCATTCCACTGAGCGTCATTCCACAAATCATGACCACCAATACAAAGGCCAGCGATGCCCCGAGAACCTGGATACTGGCTTTGCGCCAGCCATAACGGGCACCGGCATAGGTGGCCATCACATTCACCGGGCCCGGTGAAATGGAACCAACGAATGCGAACAGCGCCATGGCGCCGAGAACAGAATACATAAATATTTGCCTTAAACGAATCACTTAGGATTCAGATTAACCTTCTGTGACTCGCGATTATTGAACAAAAGTGCGCATGGCGGAGGATCAGGCCAAAAGACTCCCCGCCGTGAACTTTATGAACAAAACCGTTTTTATGGCCAATAATATTTTTATCACCGTTTTAAAGACAAGGTATTAACACTTTTGTAACCTCTGTTCACACGGTAGCAAACACCTGATCTGCTAACCCTCTGTCCTGCTAAACCAATTGCCAGCTGTGCATTATCGGCTGGCACAGATAAATAAACATAACGATAAGTGTCATTTGACCCGAATGATGCGCCCACATAAGGAACGTGAACATGTTTAAGCATTTCAAACCGACCCTGGCAGCTTCTCTGCTGGCTGCCGCTTGCTCTTACTCTGCTTTTGCTGCTGATCTGGAAAAAATCCACTTCCTGATCCCGGGTGGTGCTGGTGGTGGCTGGGATATGACCGCGCGCGGAACCGGTGACGTACTGATGAAAACGCAACTGATCGACAATGTCTCTTATCAAAACCTTTCCGGCGGTGGCGGTGGTAAAGCCATTGCACACCTTATTGAGACGGCCGATCGTCAGGAAGATACCCTGATGGTGAATTCAACCCCAATCGTTGTGCGCTCACTGTCGGGCATTTTCCCGCAATCGTTCCGCGATCTGACCCCTGTCGCAGCCACCGTGTCTGACTACGGCGCACTGGTGGTGGCCGGTGATTCAAAATACGACAACTGGCAACAAGTGGTTGATGAATTCAAGCAGAATCCGCGCAAAGTGAAAATCGCCGGCGGTTCTGCGCGCGGCAGTATGGACCACCTGGTCGCTGCGGCCGCATTTAAAGGTCAGGGCTTGGATCCGAAAGAAGTTCGTTACATCGCTTACGATGCAGGCGGTAAAGCGATGGCAGCCCTGCTGTCCGGCGAAACTCAGGTGCTGTCTACTGGCCTGGGCGAAGTACTGGAGATGTCTAAAACCGGTCAGGTGAAGATCCTCGCCATTACAGCGCCGAAACGTCTCGATGTCGCACCGGATATTCCGACCCTGACTGAATATGACAACCCGACCGTATTTGCTAACTGGCGTGGTTTCTTTGCCGCTCCTGGCGTGAGTCAGGAAAAGATCGACGAGTGGAACGTTGCGCTGAAGAAAATGTTTGAAACAGACGAATGGAAAGTGGTGCGTGACCGCAACGGCTGGATCGACAGCTACAAGGCAGACAAAGAGTTTTACGCCTTCCTGGAAGATCAGGAAAAGCAGATGGGCGATTTGATGCGTGAGCTGGGCTTTCTTAAATAACCTGACTGATTAACGTTTCCAGAAACAGGGATGGGCTGATACCAATCTCCCGTCCCACACTTTCGCCGCAGACAAGCCTACTATGACTCCTTTGTTTATGGGTTTGATTTGACTAGCAGCAGATCATTCCTGATTTGAGTTTATCTTGTTGTTAACTCTTGCTTGTCTGCGGCCTTTTCTTTACCGCAATCCTGTTGCCATGGAGTTGGATATGTCGGACCTGCCAACCAAAATTTTCAGCAAGGAAAACTTGTTGTGCCGTGATCGCGTCGGCGCGATGATTTTTCTGGTGCTTAGCCTGTGTTACGGCTATCAAACCACAAACATTCCTATGTTTCCCGGCGATGAATACGAACCGTTCACCGCCCGGACTTTACCTATCCTGCTGACTTATGCCGGAGTCGCGCTCTCTTTGCTGCTGCTTGTCATGGGTCAACCGGATAAAAAGAGCGGCGCTGTGCTGAGCTTCAACTGGAAACTGCTGATTGGCTTTCTGGTGCTGATGGCGCTGTACGGTGTCGGCCTGACCTACCTTGGCTTCGTACTGGCAACCGGTTTTTTCCTGCTGGCGGGCTTTTACATTCTGGGTGAACGCCGCAAAGCGGTGCTGCTTGGCGCTTCGTTCCCGTTTGTCATCGCTTTCTATTTACTGCTGACCAAGGGACTGGATGTGTATCTGGAACCGGGTCTGATTTTCACACTTTGGTAGGAACGGATTATGTTAGACGGAATTTTTCAGGGCCTGACCACAGCGGTCATGCCATTTAACCTGCTGATGGTGATTGTCGGCTGTTTTGTCGGTACCTTCATCGGCATGCTGCCTGGTCTGGGCCCGATTTCAGCCATTGCGCTGATGATCCCCATCACTTACGGCCTGGAACCTTCTTCCGGCCTGATTTTGATGGCCGGAGTTTACTACGGCGCCATTTTCGGTGGATCAACCTCCTCCATTTTGATCAATGCCCCTGGTTGTTCATCCACGGTTGTCACCGCTTTTGATGGCTATCCGATGGCGCAGAAAGGCCAGGCGGGCAAAGCCCTTGCACTGGCGGCCTACGCATCATTTACCGGCGGGACGATTTCCGCTGTCATGCTGCTGGTTGCCGCTCCGGCGCTGGCCCAGGTATCACTCAGCTTCCAGTCGGCGGACTATTTCGCGCTGATGCTGCTTGGCCTGTCTGCCGTGGCCGCATTTGCCGGTAAAGGTCAGGTAATTAAAGCCTGGATGATGACGATTCTTGGCCTGATGCTGTCAACAGTCGGCATTGATAAAGGTGTAGGCGTCGAGCGTTTTACCTTTGGCCTGACCGACCTGATGGACGGCTTCAGCTTCCTGCTGCTGGCGATGGCGACGTTCGCACTGGGTGAAACCCTGATGGGCATTCTTAAGCCTGATGCAGATACCCGTGATGAGGAAAACAGCAAGCTGAGCAATATCGGCAGTATGAAACTGACCAGAGAAGAAGTGCGCGAGGCCGCTCCGGTCACCATTCGCTCCTCTATCCTTGGTTTCTTTACCGGCGTTCTGCCAGGTGCCGGAGCGACGATCGCCGCGTTCCTGAGTTACGGTATGGAGCGTAACCTGGCTCCGAAAGCGAAACGTGAAGAGTTTGGTCACGGCTCACTGCGCGGTCTGGTGGCTCCTGAGTCTGCTAACAACGCAGCCTCAAGCGGCTCTTTTGTACCACTGCTGACGCTGGGTATCCCTGGCTCAGGTACGACGGCTATCATGCTCGGTGCGCTGCTGGCTTATGGTATTCAGCCGGGCCCGCGCCTGTTTGTTGACCATCCGGATGTGTTCTGGTCTGTGATCATCTCAATGTACGTGGGCAATATCGTGCTGCTGATCCTCAACCTGCCGCTGATCCCGTATATTTCGAAACTGCTCGCGGTGCCAAGAACCGTGCTGCTGCCGATGATTCTGTTCTTCTCTATCACCGGTGTGTATCTGGTGTCATTTAACACCATGGATGTCTTCATCATGCTACTGGTGGCAATGGGCGCGATCGCGCTGCGCCTGGCAAACTTCCCGCTGGCTCCGCTGCTGCTGGGCTTTATTCTCGGCGGTCTGATGGAAGAGAACCTGCGCCGTGCGCTGATGATTTCTGATGGCGAACTGACCTTCCTGTGGGAACGCCCGATTACTCTGGTCTTTACCGTTCTGTCGGTACTGATCCTGACCAGCCCGATCATCGTCGCCGCGCTGAATAAACTGCGTGGTCCTAACGTGGCAGACAGCCAGAGCAATAAAGTCGAACAATAACCGTCTCAGCGAGTATTCCAAGCCCGGACGCAACTCCGGGCTTATTGTTTTACCACCCTTTTGTTTGAAAATTGTTCACTCGGCAGCGCACTCTCATCAGCCAGGATGGCATGAATAAGCCGCTACGTAGCGCTTTTAAGCTACAACATAGCGTTTTTAAGCCATAAGATAGTACTTTTAAGCCACAATAAAGTACTTTTAAGCCACAATAGAGCACTTTGAGGCAGGTTGCCTGTGATTCAAGGGCGTCACTTTCAAATATTTTTTGAAAGTGCTTTAAGTCGCGCCCTCTTTCTCTCCTTACATCAAACCGTTATCGTAGCGCTAAATTCGTTGTTCACCAGGAAAATAAACATGAACATTGCAACTCACGCTAAGCAACGCTATTCAACCAAAGCCTTTGATGCGACCCGTCGTATCAGTGATGAACACGTAGAAGCGATCAAAGAGCTGATCCGCTTCAGCCCGTCCAGTGTTAACTCACAGCCATGGCACTTCATCCTGGCCAGTACTGACGAAGGCAAGCAACGTATCGCTAAAGCGACTCAGGGCCTTTATGCGTTCAACGAAGGTAAAGTTCTGAATGCATCACATGTTCTGGTGATGTGTGCCAAAACCAGCATTGACGAGCAATACCTTGAGCAGTTGATGGAACTGGAAGATGAGGCAGGCCGTTTCCCGACCGAAGAAGCTAAACAAGGCGGACACAAAGGCCGTACCTTCTTCGTTAACATGCACCGTTTTGATCTGAAAGATGCGCAGCACTGGATGGAAAAACAGGTTTATCTGAATGCCGGTACTGTACTGCTGGGTGTCTCTTCTATGGGTATCGATGCCGTGCCTATCGAAGGCTTTGATCCTAAAGTTCTGGATGCAGAATTTGGTCTGCGTGAGCAAGGTTACACCAGTCTGGTGATCATTCCGCTTGGTTACCGCAGTGAAGATGACTTTAACGCCAAACTGCCGAAAGCACGCTGGCCAGAAGCCGACATCATCCGCGAGTACTGATATGAGCCAGGTCAAACTGTTGGCGGAAATTACCGCCAAAGCCGGCAAAGAAGCGGAATTGGCTCAGGCGTTGCAGGCTCTGGTTGAGCCTTCTCGCCAGGACGAAGGCTGTGTGCAGTACAACCTCTATCAGGATGACGCGCAAAGCGGGTTATTCGTGATGGACGAAATCTGGGCCAGCCGTGAAGCGTTGCAACTGCATGAGCAGACCGAACACTTCCAGGCGTTTGTACATCAAACCCAGCAAGACGGGTTACTGGAATCGCTTAACCTGCGCTTTCTGACCGCTCTGGCCTGACAACGCCTGCGTTAAGTACACGGCTTGATGCCTGTCGACCTGCTGAAAAAACCAGGCGCCGTTTCTCTGTGAGGGAGACGGCGCTTTTCTATAGCTGCGAAATGCTTTCCAATATTCACGAAGTATGGTGAGATAAACTGTCCTTATTGGTTACAGAACCTCATGAAAGCATTAAACGATCTTAATATCTTTGTCGAAACCGCTCGTCAAAGCAGCTTCTCACAAGCAGCGCATAGCCTGGATTTGACTCCGGCTGCGGTCAGCGCTGCCATCAAACGCCTAGAATCCCAGCTCGGGTTTGCACTGTTTGTCCGCTCGACCCGCAGCCTGCGTCTGACCAACGAGGGCGATATTCTGTTGCAAAAGACTCAGTCTGCACTGAGTACCATTCAGGAAGGGTTGGATCAGATTGCGCAAAGCCAGGGCGAAATTTCCGGTACGCTCAATCTGTCCGCGCCGTCGGATTTCGGCCGTAATCAGTTGCTGAGTTGGCTGGATGAATTTATGGAGTTGCATCCTAACCTGTCGATCAACCTCGATTTATCGGATGGCATCACCAATCTGTATCACCGCCCGATCGATCTGGCGATTCGCTACGGCACACCACCGGATTCCAACTTCGTTGCCTTACCTATCTGCCGCCATAATACCCGAGTGATCTGCGCCAGTCCTGAGTATGTTCAAAACAAACCGGCCATCGTCAAGCCAAGTGATCTGCTCGCTCACCAGTGCCTCTGTTTTATGCTGTCAGATACTTACCACAACCGCTGGACCTTCTGGAGAGACGGCAATCCGGAAACCGTGGTGGTAAAAAGCAGACTCAGTGCTAACGATGGTGATGTAGTGCATCGCTGGGCCGTCAACGGACGAGGCGTGGCCTACAAATCGCTGCTCGATATTAGTCAGGACATTATTGACGGCCGTCTGCTACCGCTGTTATCCGAATGGCAATCGGAACCCTGCCCGGTCTATCTGGTGTGTGCCGACAAACGTTTACTCAATCACTCCACCCGTGCGCTGCATCAGTTCTTGCAAAGCAAATGCGAACAACGTATGCGCCAGGTGAAAGACATCATGTCACAACGCTCCAGCCTCGCCATGTGAATCATCGCTGATACGCGATGATAGTGAGGCAGTCTGAAATAGTGAGGCAGTCTGAATGCGACGCTGTGCACAGCGTTGCATGACGAACATGGCGCACCATTACTGTGCAAGTTACAATCAAATTCCACTCATAAATCAGCGAGTAACGTTGTCAAACGAGCCAATACCTGGCGCTTTCTTACTGTTTATTCAACAAATTGGCGTTGTCGCCAGCAGATAAATCGCTCTGGATCGGGTATTCGCTGCGCAACAATTGCGGCATAATCCTCGCGTTAGCTTTAATAATCATTGGGTTGGCTTTTACAATAATAACGGTGCCTATGTTACTGAATAAATCTCCGGTTGTGCTTGCTGTCGGCTGCCTGCTTTGTGCCATGATCACAATCCAGTCCGGTGCATCCATCGCCAAACAATTTTTTCCTGTGGTTGGTGTCGGCGGTACCGTCGCGCTGCGCATCGGCTTGTCCGCCCTGCTGCTGGTGTTGATTTTCCGTCCGTGGCGACTGCGGCTGAGCCGCAGCCAATGGCGGGCTATGGCGGTGTATGGCTTTGCGCTTGGCGGCATGCAGATGACCTTCTATTTCGCGCTGGAACGCATTCCGCTCGGCATTGGTGTTGCACTGGAGTTTACCGGCCCCCTGATGCTGGCGTTACTCTCTTCGCGGCGTAAACGGGATTTTGTCTGGGTCGCGCTGGCGGTTGCTGGGCTGGCCTTATTGTTACCGGACATGTCCGGTGTCGATGCGCTTGACCCAATAGGAGTTGCGCTGGCACTGGCGGCAGGCGGTTGCTGGGCAGCCTATATCTGGTTTGGACAGCGGGCCGGCTCGGTTGGCAGCGGCGGTGCCACCGTGGCGCTTGGCCTGTGTATCGCCACTGTGATCTATTTCCCGCTTGGGGCTAATTTAGCGGAAGGTCCGCTGTTTACCTGGTCGATTGTGCCAATGGCACTGACCATTGCCATTTTGTCCAGTGCACTACCATACAGCCTGGAAATGATGGCGTTGAGCCGTCTGTCGACTCAACATTTCAGTGTCATGATGAGCCTGGAGCCGGCGATTGCCGCCATGGCGGGACTGGCTATTCTGGGTGAAACGCTCGACCTGTCGCAATGGGGAGCCATACTGCTTATCATCAGTGCCTCTATTGGCAGTACACTGGCCGCCAGCCGCAGCCGGGTGGTAGTCATACAGGATTGATCCGACAGCGGCCTGCGACGCTCCGAATACAAAAAAACCGGCCATGACGCCGGTTTATTATTTACTCTTGTTGTTTAAGAAAAGTAATAGCACTAAGTTGCGCGATTATTCGTGCTGACCCAGTTTGACTGTACCATTGGTATTGAACCACAACGCTTGCTGACGGCGACGCCCGAGCAGAATCGGGCCGTCATCGTAAAACAGGAAGTTTTTCCAGTGGCGTTTGAATACCGACCACTTGGTCTCGATGACGTTGTATTTCTCATAGCAGAAGTAGACCGTCACATCATCCTGCCAGTCGATATGCTCCAGGATCGCCTCAGGCAGAGCTTCATCATCACTCTCCCACTCTGCCATCCACTCCACTTCATGCAGCCAGCTGTTGGTTTTGCTCGGCCAGTCCTGCGAGCTGAAACGCTCGGCATCAGGGCTTTGCGCACTGAGGTTCTCTTTCCAGAACTGAGCCGCGCGCATTTGAGACATAGGTTTGATCTGTTCCAGATCCTCTGCCGGAACCGGCATAGACTGGTGCGTGAAAATCCATTTTCTTTGGTACTGTTCCAAAGGCAAATACGACATGCAATGTCCTTCAGGCTTTAAGCCAACCTTGTTGGGTGGCGTGTTCAATCATTTGCTGTGCGTAATCCCACAGCGCATGTGAACCGTCATCAATGCGGCGGTTCACGGTCAGGGCTTGTTGGCGGGTAACGCCATGTTCTAACCAGCTTTGACCCTGGTTATGATAATTCAGCAACATCGGGATCAGACGATCCAATGCTTTGGCAAACTGTGCATCAGCGCTTTGCGCCGCTTCGAATTCACGCCACAGGGCAAACAGTTCTTCACCCTGCTCTTGCGGCAGTATACCGAACAGACGCTCAGCCGCGGCCAGCTCTTTTTCTTCTTGCTGCGCGCTGGCGACACTGTCATAGACAAAGGTGTCACCGGCATCAATTTCGACCATGTCATGCATCAGCAGCATTTTGAGTACCCGGCCGATATCGACCGGCTGGTTGGCATGCTCTTCCATCAGCAAAGCCATCATCGCCACATGCCAGCTGTGTTCAGCACTGTTCTCGGCCCGCCCCTGCGCACTTTTGACCCGAGTACGGCGTAACACGCTTTTCAGGCGATCCAGCTCCAGCACCAACGCCAGTTGCTGCTGCATTCTTGTCTGCTTATCGGTTGCAGAGTGGGCCGTTTCAGGCTGATTCGGAGTGGTATCGGGCTCTATGGGCATTGTCATTTCTCATCTCAATTACTGTTTGCAAGGCCGTTCAACCGGCGCCTCAACCCCAGTTCAACGCCCGGCTACATCTTCCAGTGCGGGTGGCGCAGCGAAGTCAGATTATGATCTTCCCACTTACCGTCAATCAACAGGTAATCTTTCGCATGCCCTTCCGGTTCGAAACCCAGACCGAGCAGTACCGCTTCACTGCGCTTATTCCGCGGCATATACGCCGCCATAATGCGGTGCATATTTTGTACGCGAAACATGTAATCACAGGCCATTTTGAGTGCTCGTGACATGATATAGCGTCCCTGAGCCTGCTCGGCCAGAGAATAACCGACATTACAGGCATAAAACGGAAAACGCGAAATGTTGCTGAACGAGATGGTCCCTAACATGGCGTGAGTTTTCACATCAATGATCAGCAGATAGTAGCCGAGCGCCATTTTGTGCAGTTCATGCAGTTTGATCAAGCGCTGCTGCCAGCCAAATTCAGTGAAAAACTCACTCTCGCGCAATGGTTCCCAAGGCTTCAGGAACGCCCGGTTGGCGATGAAATAGTCCGAGATTAATTTCGCATCGTCAGGTTCTGCCGTGCGAAGCAGGATCTCACCATCCGTTTCATAGACATGGCTGGCGGTACTGTAACTTTCCATTAGCGCTTCCTGATGCCGTAATCGCGCAGCTTGTTTGCGATCGACGTATGTGAAACGTTGAGTCGTTTAGCCAGTTTACGACTCGACGGGAACGACTGATACAGACGATCCAGTACCTGAGCTTCGTACTCTTTCATGATGTCATCCAGCGCACCGTCCAGGTTGACATTCGCTATACCCGAGGAGACGGTTTCCAACTGTGGCAGATGGAAATATTCGACACCCAGTTTGTCATCCGGCATTTCGGTCAGGGCACGCAGCACCATGTTGTCCAGCTGACGCATGTTACCCGGCCACTGATATTGGGCCAGTTGATCGAGCAATCCCTCTTCCAGTTTCGGTTTCAGCATGCCCATTTTGTGGCAATGCTTAGCAACGAAAAGCTCCAGCAGCGGTTGTACATCGCTCGGACGTTCTCGCAGCGGCGGAATACGCAGAGTCAGCACGTTGAGGCGGTAAAACAGATCTTCACGAAACTTACCCGATTCGGCCAGCTCAGCCAGATTGTGGCGGGTCGAGGCCAGCACACGCACATCGACATGCACTTCATGCTCTTCACCGACCCGGCGGAAAGTGCCGTCCTGCAAAAAACGCAATAGTTTGATCTGTAGGTGTGGGCTCATTTCGCCAATTTCGTCCAGGAATACCGTGCCGCCGTTTGCCTGTTCGAAAATACCTTTATGACCCTGCTGATGGTTAAACGACCCCGGAGCGTGTCCGAATAGTTCGGTTTCGGCCACATCATCCGGCATGGATGCACAGCTCAACACCAGAAAAGGCGCATCCGAACGATTAGAACGATTGTGACAGGCACGGGCCAGCATCTCTTTACCGGTACCGGTTTCGCCTTCAATCAGCAGTGGCTGATCGAGCATCGCGAGTTTTTTCGCCTGATTGATCAGCGTCTTATGGCGGTTAGACACACCAACAAAGTGTTCAAATCCGAGGTTAT
Organism: Vibrio sp. ABG19; assembly: GCF_029962385.1. Classification (NCBI taxonomy): domain Bacteria; kingdom Pseudomonadati; phylum Pseudomonadota; class Gammaproteobacteria; order Vibrionales; family Vibrionaceae; genus Vibrio; species Vibrio sp. ABG19. The sequence goes on from NZ_CP071708.1 coordinate 3,017,756, forward strand.
TGTGCAGCGGCAGCTTATCGTCAGCGACCACGTTGGCGTTGGCTGAACGAATGATCATCATGGAGCTCGCCAGGGTGGACTCTTTCGACTCACCGGTAATGTAAACCGGCATCAGATCCATCACATAATCGAGACCATCCAGTACCACTTCTTCACGTACCCGTGACTTGCTACCTTCCACCCAACGTGAAAAATTAAACGCCGGCAGCAGTGTCGAGACATGCGCACCGATCATCTCTTGTTCATCTTTATGGAACAGTGACTGGGCAGAGTGGTTCGCCATATCGACTGAGCCTTTCAGATCAATCGCCAGTACCGCGTCAGGCAGGTTGTTGAGCAGGGAAATCAATTCCGTATTGTGACGCTCAATCGGCATAAACTGAATTTTTCGCACGTCCCTGACACCGGGAATCCGACGAATTTCGGCCATCAATTCACTGAAGGTTTCAAAATCGATGTCCGGGCAGTTGAGGTAAATAATACCAATCACATCGATTTCAATGCCGCGCAAATCAATATTTTTGGATGCGAGAATATCGAGCAGTTCCCGGGTCAACCCGAGTCTGTCTTCACAAGAGACTTCAAGACGCACTGAATTTATTCCTAATCAGAAAGTGTCACGAAAAGTTGACAGTAGTTTCTATCAAGGCCCGAATGGCGTCAAGCAATCTCTTGTTTCAACGGCTACTTTCCGCTATTTGACCGTAAGCGCCGTGACTTTCGCCACGATTTGTTTACGGATTGCACCTAATTTGACCGCGCGATCTTTATGCCACGGTAACGGGCGCAGTAAAGACATCGCCTTCAGCCCCAGGCGTGCGGTGAGGATACCGATACCCAGCCCTTGTCCAGCGCGGGCCGACACTTTACCGGCCAGATCCATGGTGAGCAGATCCATACTGGCATCCACCGCCAGCTCACTGGCACCGGCTGCTGCCATATTAACCAGCACCGCTTTAAACAGCTTAAGGCGTGACCAGTAACCCAGCTCAACACCGTACAATTCGGCCAGTTGATCGATCATTTTAAAATTGCGCCAGGCGACCAACAACATGTCCGCAACGGCTAACGGGCTAATAGCTACCAGCGCCGCGGACTCTGTGGCGTATTGCGACACCAGCTTAGTCGCCTTTTTATCTTGTTCACTGACTACCATGGCATCGTACATATCCAGCACTTCGGCGTCGCTGTGGCTATTATCCAGCGAATTCTGCCAGCGCTGAAATGGCGCACTCTGCGGCTGAATACCACCCTGTTGCGCTAGATCGCGGCAAAATGCTTCGCCCTGGCCCACCGCATTATTGGCAATCAGACTCTCGGCCTGCTCCTGAACTGAAAAGTGGTGACGGAGCTGACGCAGCTTCCACAGCTCTTTCCCAATCGCACCGATACCCAAACCGGCCAGAACCGAAACAAAGCCGCTCCAGCCCAGGCTGAGCCAATCGGCCGTTTGCACAGAGGTGACCACGCTATCGATGGCCTGCCAGCCGACCAGGCCGGAAAACGCACCCAGCATAGTGACAGTAAACCATTTACGCCCGCGCTTAGGGCGAATAACCTGCTCAAGTTCGGCTTCCGCTGGTGTCTCTTGCGGCTCCGCGACACTGGGAACGAATTTATCCTGCTCAGCAAACTGCTGCTGGGTATTGAGTTCAATGTGCGTTTCTTCACTGCTCAGTGGCTGCTCAAAAACCTGACGAGTTTTGTATTCGCTCATTTCAGTTTGTCTCCAATCAGTGTATCCAGCGCTTTATCCAGACGAATATGTTTCAGCGGCTCATCCTGATGACCTGACATCGGGCGGAACGCGGTAAAATCGAACGACCGATTGTGCCAGAAGTCGGCGTTAGGCAGACGTTTTGGCACCTCACCGGGATAAACTGTCATGTTGTCGCCTTGCAGAGTCGTGCCCTGGATGGCAGACACTCTGCCCTGACCGGTTTCAATATGGCCCGACTGGGTCGCTCTCACCGATGCCATACTCAGACAGCTCATCTCTATATTTTCATACGCGGTATGCTGCCAGGCCGGATGAATCATCTGTTGCAACAAGGCCACCATATTCGGATGCTGATCGGGCGTGACGTGATCGGCTTTGGTCGCCGCAAACAACACCTTATCAATTTTGGGTGCAAACAGACGACTGAGCATGCCGCTGCGGCCATAACGGAAGCTCTGCATGATCTGCTCAAGCGCATCGCGCATATCCATAAAAGATTCATGCCCTTCATTGAGCGGTGATAAACAGTCGACCAGCACAATCTGGCGGTCAAACGTTGCGAAGTGATGTTTGTAAAACGCCTTAACCACCTTGTTCTGATACTCTTCGTAACGCTGCTTCAGCAGCGCCAGCATCGAATGTTTGCCGTTTTTGTGCTGTAACGTATCCGGGCGACACGGGAAAAACTGCAACACCGGCGCACCGGCCAGCTCTCCAGGCAGAACAAAACGCCCCGGCTGCACCCAGTGCAGTCCCGCTTCTTTACAACGGTGCAGATAATCAGTGTACAGCGCCGCAATTTCAGCCAAGTTTTTTTCATTGGCCTCTTGCTGCAAATCCAGCTGATCCAGTTGTGTTAACCACTCTTGTGCCAGCTCAGCCCGCTTGCCATGCAGAGCATTAAACTGCTGCGCAGACCAGGTTTCAAAGTCGAGTTGCAGCAACGGTAAATCCAGCAACCACTCGCCCGGATAATCAATCACGTCGAGGTACAGGGTCGAGGTTTTACTGATCAGCTTGCGGGTGCGGCTGTGAGTTTTATATTTAATTGCCAGGCGAATTTCACTCACATCCCGGGTCGGAACCGGCCAGTGTGGCGGGTTGGCATGTAACTGACTCATGGCTTCATCGTAGCCAAAGCTTGGCACCATCAGATTACTTTGCGGAACCCGCTTTGCGCCAATGATACGTTTATCACGCGCCGCCGCGAGCAGTGGCAGATTGTCATGCGTTGAGGTATGCACCAGTTGATTAACCAGAGAACTGATAAAGGCGGTTTTCCCGGCGCGCGACAACCCGGTCACCGCCAGACGAACATGAGAGTCCAGGCCGCGATGGATTAAATCAGTCATTTCTTGGCTAATACGCTTCATTCATCGTCTCCGTAATTATTTAAACGCTCCGTTATCATTTGGATGCCATGTCAGGCAATGCCCTACGTTGCTTAACGCCCCCAAGCCTACCTTACCTAATCTTAATACGAGATGAATAAAAAAGCCCCTGAATAAAATCAGAGGCTTAGGATTTAAATATTGCAGCTTGTCGGCGGACAACCACACCAGAGCACAGGCGGCGTTTAATCGTCTTCGATCAGCTTGTAAACCACAAACAGGGCAATTTCTAACAATACAAACAGCACACATGTTGTGGTGACATATTTATTATCGAAAATACTGATACCGTGCAAAATCAGGTCATAGCCAATAAGGGCACCGACAACAACCGCAATAACGATTTGCAGGATTTGAATAAAGCGAGGCATTCTGCACTCCTGACGTTTCAACTATTTAGAGGATTATTATAAACACAAAAAGGCGCAGCTTACGCTGCACCTTCGTCATTTTTGCGCGAACAATGTCGCGCCTGGAACATTTGTGAAAAAAATTACTTCGCCGCTTCGGCAATTTTCACTTTCCAGGTATCCGGACCCACCTGGTGCGCGTTGACACCCTGCGAGTCAACCGCAACCGTCACCGGCATATCTTCGACTTCAAATTCGTAGATCGCTTCCATGCCCAAGTCTTCAAACGCGACGACGCGAGCTTTCTTGATCGCTTTTGAAACCAGGTAAGCAGCGCCGCCGACAGCCATCAGATAAACCGCTTTGTGATTCTTAATCGACTCAACGGTTGCCGGACCACGTTCCGCTTTACCAATCATGCCCATAATGCCGGTCTTCTCCAGCATCATGTCGGTAAACTTGTCCATACGGGTTGACGTGGTCGGGCCTGCAGGGCCAACCACTTCGTCACCGACCGCATCAACCGGGCCGACGTAGTAGATAAACTTACCATTCAGATCCACGCCTTCTGGCAGGCCTTCGCCGTTATCGAGCATCGTTTGAATACGTTTGTGTGCAGCATCACGTCCGGTCAGGATTTTGCCTGACAGCAGAACCGTTTCACCGGTTTTCCACTCTTGCACTTCTTCTTTAGTAACGGTGTCCAGGTTAACACGGCGTGTGTTGGCCCCCGCTTCCCAGGTGATTTGCGGCCAGTCTTCCAGTTTTGGTGGCTGCAGATCCGCCGGACCAGAACCATCCAACGTGAAGTGCACGTGGCGCGTCGCCGCACAGTTCGGGATCAGGCACACTGGCTTAGAAGCAGCGTGGGTTGGCGCCGTTTTGATTTTGACATCAACCACAGTGGTCAGGCCGCCCAGGCCCTGGGCACCGATACCCAGTTTGTTAACGCGATTAAAGATATCCAGACGCAGCTCTTCTTCCGCGTTTTGCGGACCGCGCTCGATCAGCTCCTGAATATCAATGTGTTCCATCAACGATTCTTTTGCCAGTACCGCTGCTTTCTCTGCCGTACCGCCGATCCCAATACCCAGCATACCCGGTGGACACCAGCCGGCACCCATGGTCGGCAAAGTTTTCTCTACCCACTCAGCAATGTCATCGGATGGGTTGAGCATGACCATCTTGGTTTTGTTTTCACTGCCGCCGCCCTTCGCGGCGATCTGGATTTCAACCGTATTGCCCGGCACCATGTTGATGTGCACAACAGCCGGGGTGTTGTCTTTGGTGTTGATACGTTTGCCGGCAGGATCCATCAGCACAGAGGCGCGCAGCGGGTTATCCGGGTTGGTGTAGGCCTGACGCACACCCTCATCAACCATCTGCTGAACCGTCATATCGTGCGAATCCCACTGCACCGCCATACCGATATTGACGAAACAGGTCACGATACCCGTGTCCTGACAGATTGGACGGTGGCCTTCTGCCGACATTCTTGAGTTAATCAGAATCTGAGCAATCGCGTCTTTCGCCGCTTGGCTCTCTTCACGATGGTAAGCTTGTTCCAGGGCTTGAACAAAATCTAAAGGGTGGTAGTAAGAAATGTACTGGAGTGCATCAGCCACACTGCTGATGACGTCCTGCTTGCGTATAACCGTCATTGCATGCCTCGTTATCGTTATGTTACTTCCAAAACAGAGACTTGATCGGCACACAGAGGAACGCAGTAAAGCCAGATAGCGAAATTCGACTGAACGTTCGCCGCCTGCAACCGTCAAGTCGCTGCTTATTATTGAAGTTTTATCGTGGCGAATATGATACTCTCGCTTTCCTCAACACGCTATGCAGTGATCAGTCCCTTTGTCACAATTTACACAAATGAATAACAACGAACTTACTCACATTCAGTCCAAGCCGCTTACTTATTACCCGGAACTCGCCAATCAGCTGTTTGCCAAGGTTGAGCACCAACCCTGGGCGATGATGCTTCGCTCTGCTTCCGAGCAGCATATCGACAGCCGTTTCGATATCGTAGTGATGAACCCTGTCGTGACGCTGACCACAGCCGATGAGCAGACACGCATTAGTGAGCCAAGTGGCGAGACCATGTCACAGGAAGATCCGTTCCATTTGCTGGCACAATTACAAAGTCGCTACCTGCCGCAGCTGCAATACCCGCACGATTTACCGTTTGTCGGTGGCGCGGTCGGCTATTTTGCCTATGACCTTGGCCGTCGGGTCGAGCGTTTACCGAGCATTGCCGAAAAAGATCTGACCGCACCGGACATGGCGGTCGGCCTTTACCAATGGGCAGTGGTGGTGGATCATCAAACCCAAACCGCTTGTGTGGTTGGCCAGAATATTGAACAGGCTGACCCCCTTCTCGCGCAGCATGCCGCAGAGAGCCAGGCACCGTTTGCTCTGACGACCCCATGGCAGTCGAACATGACGCGGGAAAGCTACCGCACTAAATTTAACCAGGTGCAGGAATACCTGCGCTCAGGTGACTGTTACCAGATTAACCTGACCCAGCGTTTTCAGGCCGGTTATCAAGGCAGCGAATGGCTCGCTTATCTCAAGCTGGAACGCTTTAACCTGGCCCCCTTCTCTGCGTTTATCCGCACCGAAGAGTGTGCCATCCTGAGTGTTTCTCCGGAGCGTTTCCTGCAGGTCAAAGAGCGGGAAATCGAAACCAAGCCGATTAAAGGTACCCGCCCTCGCAGTGAAGATCCGCAACAAGACGCTGCCTTTGCCGATGAGCTGGCCAATGCCGAAAAAGATCAGGCCGAAAACCTGATGATTGTTGATCTGCTGCGTAACGATATTGGCCGGGTGGCGAAGCCGGGCACAGTACACGTTCCGAAATTATTCGAGATTGAAAGTTTCCCCGCCGTTCACCACCTGGTGAGCACGATTCGCGCTCAACTCGATGACCAATATGAATGTGCGGACCTGCTGCGCGCCAGTTTCCCGGGCGGGTCGATTACCGGCGCACCTAAAGTGCGTGCGATGGAGATCATTGAAGAGCTGGAACCGCATCGCCGCAGCGCATATTGTGGTTCCATCGGTTACATCAGCCGCCACGGTCGTATGGATACCAGTATCACCATCCGTACATTGATCGCGCAAAACCAGCAGTTGTATGCCTGGGCCGGTGGCGGCCTGGTTGCAGACAGCGAATGGAGCGCCGAATATCAGGAAACACTCGATAAGCTAAGCCGTATTTTACCGGTCCTTGCCGACTGAGTCGCACCGTAAAAAGACGCGCCACAAGCGCGTTTTTTTACTTTAACGCCACTGTGTGCTCAGACATTGGCAACCTGAATTGGTAAGGTGAGAAAGAATTCACTCCCTACCCCTTCCTCACTGGACATATCCAGCTCTCCGCCCAGCAATTGCGCAAGTTGCTTGCACACCGGCAAAGCGAGTCCGGCTCCTTGCCTGTTTTGCGCTGTGTTGTGATTGACCGCGCTGTAGGGATCAAATAATGCTGCATACGCTGAAAGCGGGATACCAATACCGCTGTCTCTGACCCGCAGCAATAATTGATCGTGACGCCAGCGGGCGGAAACCATCACCTCACCCTGATCCGTAAACTTAATCGCATTGTCCACCAAATGATGCAGTATCTGCTCAATCTGCTCTTTTGACCCGACCCAACGTTTGGGCAATTCGTCACAACTGTCGATAGTGAAAGTCAGTCCTTTATCCTTAGCCCGTTGCCCGAACTCTGCTACAAGGTAGGATTCAACCTCCTGCCAGCTAAATGGAGTCAGTGACAACTGAATGCTCCCCGACTGCAGCTGGTTGAACTCGTACAAATCTTTCATGATGGCCTGCATCCGGTCACCGCACCGTTGCAATGCCGTCAAATGCTCCAGCTGCTCTTTATTGAGTTTACTGGCCATCAGTTTATCCGAATGTTGCATTAATTCATTGAGCGAGCCGTGCAGCGTTTGTTCGATCATGGCCACAAATTGCGTGGTGGCCTTCTCCGACACTTCCGCGCGTTTACGTGACGACTGCTGGCGCTGCATGATCGACTGACGATGTAACGCACTACAAAGCAGTTCTGCCACCAGCGACAACTGCTTGACGACAAACTCGCGCTCAACCCGCTCATCTTCCATCTCAAACACTAAATAACCTGACTTAAGACGGTCAACCACCAGCGGCAGACACAGGTAATCTTGCTGCCAGTGCGGCACATCGACAAAAGGCTTTACCTCAGCAAGCGCGGGATTGCCGAGCTGTGTGCTTTCGATACCATCCAACTGACCTGCGTCTATGTGGACTAAGGCTGAGCGTATGGCTGAACTTTGCGCCAGACGTTCAATAAAGGTTGCCAGCAGTCCGCTATCCAAAGGACGTGACAGGAAAGCGCGGCCAAAATAGATTAAGGTGGCATCTATCTGCTCTTCAAACTCAAACTTTTGCAAATCCTGCAACGATTGTTTCTGCAATTGCTTCAGCGCCAGACTGAGCTGCTGGTTGACGTGATACAGCTCATAGCTTTTTTCTTCCAGCAGCTTTTCAGCTTCTTTGCGGGCAGCCTTCTCCCGGACTAGTTTGCGTTCCAGTGGCGAGTTAAAATCCATTTTCCACCTACCCAATGACTTTCTTTAACGAGATACAGCTCATGCTGCTTTTAATGACGCGGCTTATTGTTGTTAATCTTGATCACCGGTTTAGACACCCAATGAGCGAGTTTTGTCTCAGTCATCCACCATTGTGATCGTAAAGCGTACCCTGCTGTTATCTTCGTTTTGGGGCTGCATACAAATATCGACCTGCTCATTGAAATAAGCAGCGCATCCCTCAATCAAACCAAGACAAACCTGACCAAAGCAACGGGCGCTCAGGTAATCAAACGTCATGACTCCGCTCGATTGGCTGATGAACTCAAACTGGGGCGGGTTTGCATCCGGATAGAGTTTTTTCACTTCAACATGAATGTAATCTTCCACGTGACGCAAAAATGCAAAACAGCCCTGTACCGCACTCAAGTTGTCTGACGGAGGCACGGTTTGGTACAAAGAACGAAATACGCTGACACCGTATACACGCTGCAACTCATTAACATCAATGCCGGTAATCTGACTCAGTTCAACAATCAACCGCACCAGCGCCTTATGATCGTAACTGCCGACTGAGGTATAGACGCCAGAATCTGCAGATTGCTGCAACATTTTGTCAAGTACATCGAGGCCGAATTTGTCTTCCACCAACTCGAGAAACTCGGCAAAAATAATGCCTTTCATCTTATTGAACTATCCTTAAACTAGGCTCATAAAAGCATGATTATTAAAGTATAGACATATATATGAATATAGGAGACGTCGTTGTGCGCCGCATCAGCAAAACTGAACTTATTCAGGGCTTCCAGTTGAGAACGCCCGTCGGGTATCACGCTGAATCCATACATCGAGTCGCTCATTTGCGCGAGCGTTCGCTGCGCAAGGCATCGGTTCTGATTGGCTTTGTCGAACGCCCGCAAGGGCTTAGCGTCGTGCTCACCAAACGTGCCGAGCACCTGAAACATCATCCCGGGCAAATTAGTTTTCCCGGTGGTAAATATGAAGATGGCGACGGCACCCTTTACCAGACAGCCATGCGTGAGGCGCAGGAAGAAATTGGTATCGAGCAGCACCAGATCGATATTTTGGGTCAGTTGCCTGAGCTTGTTACCGTCAGTCAGTTCGCCGTCACGCCAGTGGTCGCGTTTATCGACTCAGACTACCAAACCAGAATTGACTGCAACGAAGTTGAGGAGGTGTTTGAAGTACCAGCGGATTTTTTACTCGACCAGCGCCGTTTGTTCAGTGATACCTTTCAAATTAAAAATGCCGCGCACCGTGTATTCGCCATCCCTTATAAACATCATTTTATATGGGGTGTGACAGCTCAAATCATACAATCGCTACAAAAACACATCTCTTATATTCGCTAGCCCTTATATAGAGGGGATTAACTGGTTTGAAAACGATTATTTTTTATCGAGCATTAACTCTAGATCATTAGGATAACTTTTCCTCATCATTACCTGTTTTTGGATTAGTTTTTTTAATTGCTTATGTTAATAACTTTCACAAGTGGCACGTGATTTTTGTGACTCTCCATAGGTTTTTGTTATCTCATTGCTCTGTTGGGAACATTTAATGATTTAAGTCTATTTTTTCAGAGAAAAATTCTGCAAAATTGCTCCCGACTTATTTCCTGTTCCCAAAAAATGAGTAATCCACTATGAATACAACCACAAAGGCTTCTGCTGCCACACTTTCTGCTGGCAAGTGGACCTATAAAGATTTTGTCTGGTCACTGTCATTATTTGGCACTGCGGTCGGTGCCGGCGTACTGTTTTTGCCAATCAAGGCAGGTGCAGGCGGCTTTTGGCCATTAGTAATTCTAGCCCTTATTGCTGCCCCGATGACCTGGTTTGCCCACAAGAGTCTGGCACGCTTTGTTCTTTCAGCAAAACAAGCAGATTCAGACATTACAGACACTGTTGAAGAACACTTTGGTAAAACTGGCGCTAATCTTATTACTTTCGCTTACTTTTTTGCCATTTACCCGATTGTTCTGATTTACGGCGTTGGTATTACCAATACGGTCGATTCTTTCCTGGTCAACCAGGTAGGTATGGCATCCATTCCTCGCTGGTTATTATCTGGTGCGCTGATTGCTGCGATGACCGCTGGCGTAGTGTTTGGTAAAGACCTGATGCTGAAAGCGACCTCGGCTATGGTTTACCCGCTGGTATTTATCCTGCTGGCTCTGTCTGTCTTCCTGATCCCGGAGTGGAATACTTCGATGATCGAAGTGTCTCCTGATTGGTCGTCAATGCCGACCGTCATCTGGCTGGCGATTCCTATCATTGTGTTCTCGTTTAACCACAGCCCGATTATCAGTCAGTTTGCAAAAGAGCAGCGCCAACAGTATGGCGACAATGCCGTCAATAAAACCGACATGATCACTGGCGGTGCAGCGATGATGCTGATGGGCTTTGTGATGTTCTTCGTGTTCTCGGTTGTGCTGTCTCTGTCACCGGAGCAGCTGTCGATGGCAAAAGAACAGAACATCAGCGTACTGTCTTACCTGGCTAACGTGCACGAGTCACCACTGATCTCTTACCTGGGGCCAATTGTGGCATTTGCGGCAATTACCTCAAGCTACTTCGGCCACTTCCTGGGCGCACATGAAGGTCTGGTTGGTCTGGTGAAATCACGCAGTAAAATGCCGGTTAAATCTATCGAGAAAATTTCACTATTCTTTATCATTGTGACAACATGGGTCGTCGCGATCATCAACCCAAGTATCCTTGGCATGATCGAAACTATGGGCGCTCCAATGATTGCAGCGATCCTGTTTTTGCTGCCAGTTTTTGCCATGCACAAGGTGCCAGCAATGGCGAAGTACAAGACTTCAGCAGCTGTTCAACTGTTTACAGTTTTTTGTGGTCTTGCTGCTATTAGTTCTGTAATCTACGGCGCTTTGTAATCTCAGTTACCAGCTTAGAACACAGAATATAACGATAATAAAGGCCTCCCTTATCATAAGGGGGGCTTAATTTTGAGGTAATCAATATGATTAGTGTATTTGATATCTATAAAATCGGCGTCGGTCCTTCGAGTTCGCATACCGTTGGACCTATGAAAGCAGGTAAACAATTTATTGATGATCTGGTTGCAGACGGAAAACTGCTCAGCGTCACTAAAATTACCGTCGATGTTTATGGTTCACTATCACTGACAGGGAAAGGTCACCATACAGATATCGCCATCATCATGGGCCTGGCGGGTAATTCGCCACAGTCTGTGGATATTGATGCGATCCCGGGGTTCATCGCCAATGTTGAACAGACCGAACGCCTGACTGTCGGTACGCACGATCATTCGGTTGCTTTCCCGCGCGACGGCGGAATGAATTTCCACAAAACCAACTTGTCGCTGCATGAAAATGGTATGCAGATCCATGCTTGGGTAAACGATGAAGTAGTGTATTCGAAAACTTACTACTCTATCGGTGGCGGATTTATCGTCGATGAAGAGAATTTCGGTAAAGCGGTTGAATCTCCGGTTCAGGTGCCTTACCCGTTCAACACCGCAGAACAACTGGTTGAGCAGTGCCGTGAAAGTGGACTGTCGATCAGCACGCTGGTGATGAAAAACGAAAAAGCCCTGCACTCGGATGAAGAAGTACGCGACTACTTTGCGAACATCTGGCGTACCATGACAGAATGTATGGAACGCGGCATGAGCACTGAAGGCATCCTGCCTGGCCCGCTACGCGTACCGCGCCGTGCTGCAGCGCTGCGCCAGCAACTGCTGACTTCAGAAAAGATCACCAACGATCCGATGGCTGTGGTCGACTGGGTCAACATGTACGCATTCGCGGTGAATGAAGAGAACGCAGCCGGGGGCCGTGTGGTTACCGCGCCGACCAATGGTGCTTGCGGTATCATTCCGGCGGTATTGGCATACTACGACAAATTTATCCAGACCGTGACCGAGAAAGACTACATCCGCTACTTCGCCGCTTCAGGCGCAATCGGTGGTCTTTACAAGCAGAACGCTTCTATTTCAGGTGCGGAAGTGGGTTGTCAGGGTGAAGTGGGTGTTGCCTGTTCTATGGCGGCAGCGGGCCTTGCTGAGCTGTTGGGTGGTAGCCCGGAGCAGGTGTGTATGGCGGCGGAAATCGCGATGGAGCACAACCTGGGCCTAACGTGTGACCCGGTTGCTGGTCAGGTACAGGTTCCTTGTATCGAACGCAACGGTATTGCAGCCGTCAAATCGATTAACTCGACCCGCATGGCACTACGCCGCTCTTCTGCGCCACGTGTGTCATTGGACAAAGTGATTGAGACCATGCTGGAAACCGGGAAAGACATGAACGCGAAATACCGCGAAACGTCTCAAGGTGGCTTGGCAGTTAAAGTAATTTGCTGATTTATTGAGCATTAAATTATCTCAAGCCCGCGGTCCCCGACCGCGGGCTTTTTATTATTTTCCCTTCCCAACAAAGAGTTATCGCCCGATTTACGCTTCTTTACCTAGTTTTACGCACTAAACGCTTGTTTCAAATCAGCATCAGTTTATAAATATGATAATAATTTCTATTTCAAGTAACGATGTTCATTCTCATGCCAAAAACTACTATAAAGAAAAAACTTCTCGTCATCGGGGGCCTTTTGCTCGTCATTGGCGGTGCCAGTTATTATTTTTACCCCAAAGAAGCCCCGCTCACTTTTGCTACTCAGCCGGTACAGAAAGGTAATATTGAAAATACCGTACTCGCGACCGGCATGTTGCAGGCCTCTAAGCTGGTCGCTGTCGGTGCTCAGGTTTCAGGTCAGATCGAAAAGCTGGCGGTACAGTTGGGCGATGAGGTTAAACAAGGCGATCTGGTCGCCCAGATTGACAGCCTGACCCAACAAAACAATCTCAAAGAAGCCAATGCTTCACTCAACAGCCTGAAAGCCCAGATTCGTGCCAAACGCGCGCAAATTGCTCAGGCACAGGCCGAGTTCACTCGCCAGAAAGGCATGCTGGCCGATAACGCCAGTTCACGTGCTGACTATGAAAGCGCGCAAGCGACACTCACCGTTTATAAAGCAGAACTTGAGCAACTGAACGCCGAACTCGAACAAGCTGATATCAATGTCGACAGCGCACAAGTCGACCTCGGCTATACCACCATCAGTGCGCCGTTTGACGGTACTGTGGTTTACAGCGCAGTGGAAGAAGGTCAGACGGTGAACGCCAACCAGACCACGCCCACCATTATTGAACTGGCTCAGCTGAATAAAATGACCATCAAAGCGCAGATTTCTGAAGCGGATGTGGTGAACGTTCAGCCCGGCCTGCCTGTTTACTTCACCATCCTGGGTAAGCCAAATAAGCGTTACCACGGTACCCTGCGTGCGATCGAACCCGGCCCTACTCTGATGGACGGTGATGACAAAGATCTCGCGGTCAGCAACGATGAAGCGATCTACTACCATGGTCTGTTTGAAGTTGATAACCCGGATCGCACGCTCCGTATAGGTATGACGGCGCAAGTGTCGGTTGTACTCGACAAAGCTGAACAAGCACTGCTGGTTCCGGCCCAGGTGCTGATCCGCAAGCCGGGCCGCAAGGAGCAATACCAGGTACCTGTGCTGGTCAATGGTCAGGAAGAGATGCGTGACGTGACCGTCGGCATCAATAACAAAATCAACGCGCAAATCACATCCGGTTTGCAAGAAGGTGACCAGATCATCTTAGGCACACAAGGACAAAATGGTGACACCGCCAGCCGTCGTATGGGCCCACGGGGGATGCGTTTTTAATGACCCAGCCACTACTTAATATCAGCAACGTCACCCGCTGTTTTTCCGCCGGTGATGAAACCCTGACGGTGCTGAATAACGTCAACCTGAGCATCGATCGTGGTGAGATGGTGGCGATTGTCGGTACGTCCGGGTCCGGTAAATCGACCCTGATGAATATTCTCGGTTGTCTCGATCAGCCAACCTCCGGTGAATACTGGATTAATGGTCAGAACACGTCACAACTCGAGTCTGATGAGCTGGCACGTCTGCGCCGCGAATATTTCGGTTTTATCTTCCAGCGTTATCATCTGCTGGGCGACCTGACTGCACTGGGCAACGTGGAAATCCCGGCGATTTATGCCGGCTATGACAAAAAAGAGCGTCAGGAACGAGCGCAGAGCCTGCTGGGCCGCCTTGGACTGTCCGACCGCCTCGATCACAAACCTAACCAGCTCAGTGGTGGTCAGCAGCAACGTGTTTCCGTTGCCCGCGCCCTGGTCAATGGTGGGGATGTCATTCTGGCGGACGAACCGACCGGCGCACTGGACAGTAAAAGCGGCTCGGAAATGATGACCCTGTTGCAGGAGCTGCATCAGTTGGGTCACACCATTATCATCGTCACCCACGACATGAAGGTGGCTGAATATGCCAACCGTATCATCGAGATCAAAGATGGTGAAATACTCAGTGATACCGTCAATAAAACCGGTCAGAAAGTCAGTAATCAGGATTTTGTCGCAGCGGCCAGCAATAATAATGCCCTTGCCAGCAGCCGCAGACTGTGGGATTCGTTTTGGGAAGCGCTCAAGATGGCCTTGCTGGCGATGTCCAATCACCGCCTGCGCACCTTCCTGACTATGCTGGGGATTATTATCGGTATTGCTTCCGTGGTCTCTGTGGTGGCATTGGGTAACGGCTCGCAAAAGTCGATCCTCGACAGCATCTCGTCCATGGGTACCAACACCATTGACATCATGCCGGGCAGCGGCTTTGGCGACCGGCGCTCCGGGCAGGTACGCACGCTAACCGCTGCCGATGCCGATGCTTTAACCAACCTGGGCTTTGTTGACAGTGTCACTCCGACCCTGAGTACATCCGCAACAGTGAAATTCGGTAATCAGGCGGTATCCGCGTCAGTACAAGGTGTCGGACCGGACTATTTCCGGGTTAAAGGTTACACCCTGGATTACGGCCAGTTCTGGGATCAAAGCAGCGTCGAGCGCATTGCCCAAGATGTGGTGATTGACAGCAATACCCTTAAGTCGCTGTTTCCAAATGAGAATCCGATTGGTAAAGTCATTTTTGCCGGCAATCTGCCACTGCGAATTATCGGAGTCACTGCGCCGAAAGAGAGCGCTTTTGGTAATAGTGATTCACTCAACATCTGGGCTCCCTACACCACAGTCAGCGCACGAATGATGGGCCAGAATTACCTTAATCGTATCTCGGTGCGGGTCAATGACAACACACCCAGTGATGCGGCGGAACAGGCGATCATTACTTTGCTGAAAATGCGCCACGGTACTCAGGATTTCTTCACCATCAACACCGATACCATTCAGCAGAATATTCAGAAGACCACCGCCACCATGACGTTACTGATCTCGGCGATTGCGGTGATTTCACTGATTGTCGGCGGCATCGGCGTGATGAACATCATGTTGGTGTCAGTGACAGAGCGTACCCGCGAGATTGGTGTCCGTATGGCCGTGGGTGCACGACAAAATGATATTTTGCGTCAGTTCTTGATTGAAGCGGTGCTGGTTTGTTTATGCGGCGGTACGATAGGTATTGGTCTTGCTTATTTAATTGGTGTGCTGTTTGCCACCTTGGGTAGTAGTTTTAATATGATTTATTCCACCACGTCGATCGTATCGGCTTTCCTTTGTTCTACCCTAATCGGTGTGCTGTTCGGCTATCTGCCCGCGCGTAATGCAGCGCGACTGAATCCGATTGATGCCTTGGCGAGGGAATAAGAATGCGTAGTTATCAGATCTCAACCCTGGCTCTGTGTGTCATGCTGGCCACAGGTTGTGTTACCCGCTCTGAGCTGGAGCCACAGGATGTGCAGGTGCCGGACAACTGGCAAAGCAGCCAAAGTGAATCTTCCTCGGCAGCTATCGAACAGTGGTGGAAGAGCTTTAATGATCCTCAACTAAACACTCTGATCGATCAGGTTCTGGCAACCAACAACGATTTGGCTTTAGCGACACTGACCCTGCGTGAAGCCCGCTTACAGGCTGGCCTTGCAGTGAGTGACACATACCCTGACTTGTCTGCCAACGCTTCAGCGCAGCGCAGCAAACCGCTGGACGGCGGTGACAGCTCTGCCAGCTATCAGGCATCATTGGGTGTGAGCTATGAGCTGGATCTATGGGGTAAACTGGCGGCCGCGAAAGACGCCGCGATGTGGACGGCTATGGCCAGCCAGGAAGAGCGTGAAGCAACCGCGCAATCTCTGGTAGCGACTACAGCTCAGCTGTACTGGCAAATCGGCTACCTCAGCCAGCGTATCGCGCTCAGTAACGCCGATATTGATGAAGCGCGCCAAACCCTGGCTTTAACGGAAAGCCAGTATCGTTATGGCTCAGTCTCGCGCATCAATGTATTGGAAGCGCAGCGTTCACTGGCGGGGATTGAAGCCACCCATCGTGATTATCTTCAGCAGTACACCGAAGCCAAAAATGCGTTTGCGCTGTTATTCAACCAACCGCCACAAGAGAGCAAACCAGGTATCAGTACCCTGCCCGACACGGCTCTGCCAGAGATCGAAGCAGGTATTCCTGCCGACGTTCTCAGCCGCCGTCCGGACGTAAAACAGGCGTTGTTTGAGCTTAAATCGGCGCTGGCTGACAAAGACAATACAGATAACAGTTACTTCCCGTCTCTGACCCTGACCGGCGCTTTGGGGGGCTCTTCGACTCAGCTACGTCATCTGCTCAGCGACCCGATTGGCAGCCTCGGCGCAGATCTGGCTTTACCATTCCTTAACTGGAATGAGATGCAGCTCAATCGCGATATTGCCGATGTACGTTATCAGTCAGCGATCATTAACTATCGCCAGACCTTGTACAGTGCCTTTCAGGATGTCGACAACGCGCTTTCCGCCCGTGACAACTACCGTTATCAGGCAGAAAAATTACAGCAACAATACGACAGCGCCAGAGAGGCCGCAGGTATCTACAAAAGCCAGTACCAATATGGTGCCATCGATATCACCACCCTGCTCGACGCTCAGGAAAATGAGCGCAGTGCCAAAGCATCTTTACTGGAAAACCGCTATAACCGCTTAGTCAACCTGGCAACCATATATCAGAGCCTCGGCGGGGAAGATGTTCTCCAATAAGTTATGAAGAAGTTTCAGTATGGCGTTT
This sequence comes from Vibrio sp. ABG19, assembly GCF_029962385.1. Lineage (NCBI taxonomy): Bacteria > Pseudomonadati > Pseudomonadota > Gammaproteobacteria > Vibrionales > Vibrionaceae > Vibrio > Vibrio sp. ABG19. The sequence goes on from NZ_CP071708.1 coordinate 3,034,900, forward strand.
AAATATCCACTTACAACTTGGGTGGATATTTTGATTTCATGCTGAGACTTCGTTGCATTTACTCAGGTTTATTTTGACATCAGTCACAGCTTTCACCTCTCGTTACCGACACTTCTGTAAAAACCACCTCATCTTGAGCATCGTTTTGTTTCTTAAGCGTATTTCCTGATTGTCCTCTATCTACCTGCTGCCTTATTGATATTTACATAAAATATAGGCCGTTAATATTGGTCTAAATCCATTTCCTGAATCGCTATTTCGTCAAAATTCCTTAACTTGAATAAATCATCAGCCTCAATTAGCTTCTTTTGTGATATTCATTCAATCAATACCAAAAATAAAGAACAATACACATCAGAAATAAGGATTTGTCTATGCGAATGAAAACGTCAGTGATGGCGCTGGGATTATTCAGCAGCCTGGCGCTGTACGGCTGCGGCAGTGATAACGATTCACCCGCAGCTGCCAGTTCCACTTACAGTGTCAAAGCGATTGATGGCTACTTACGCGGGGCTTTGGTGTGGCTCGATCTGGATCAGGATTTCCAGTTGGATGACAACGAGCCTTCGGCAACCTCACAAAGCGGTGGCGTGGCGGAGCTTGATGTCAGTGGCATCACCAATCCGGAAGACTACCCGGTTGTGGTGCAGGCCATCCGCGGAGAAACGGTCGATGAAGATACCGGAAATACAGTTTCAAACGACTTTACCCTCTCCGCTCCACCGGGCACTGCGCAGGTCACGCCCCTTTCCACCTTAGTCCATATTGAAGTGACGTCAGGCAGCTCAGCCGATGTGGCCAGCGCGCAAACAAAAATAGCCAATCAACTCGGCATCAGTGAACAAGATACGCTTTCTGACTATAAAGCCAGTGGCAGCAGCGGTGCCGCCTTTGCTGCACGCAGTCTGGTATCGTCGGGTTCAATGCCTCAGACTCCGCAAGATCTCAATGCAGCAGCGACGGATAATGATGGTAGCAATGAATTACTCGACAACGCGGTTATCGTTGCCGTTGTGATCAAAGCTGAGGTAGAAAGCAAATCCCCGGAACAACTCGATTCAACCTATATCAATAGTGACGGTGCAGTGGATACTGATTCTGACGGTGATGGCGTTGCTGATAGCGACGATGCGTTTCCCGATGATGCCACTGAATGGGCGAACAGTGATAATGATGACATCGGCGACAATGCCGACACCGATGATGACGGCGATAACGTCGCAGATGAAGACGATGCTTTCCCGTTTGATCCGGCCGAAAGTGTCGATACCGATGGTGACGGTATCGGTGATAATGCCGATACCGACGATGACAACGATGGTGTGGCAGACGGTGAGGATGACTTCCCGCTTGATGAAGACGAGAGCCTCGATACTGACGGCGACGGCACCGGTAACAACGCTGACCCAGACGATGATAACGATGGCGTCGCAGACGGCGATGACGCCTTCCCGCTCGATGAAGATGAGAGTGTCGATACAGACGGTGACGGCACCGGTAACAACGCAGATACCGATGACGATGATGACGGGGTTCCAGATGCGATTGACGATGATCCGCTCGATGATTCAGTCGGTGCAGGCGACACCGGTCAGATAATCCAGTATTTGCAGCAACAAACGGCCGTCTACGCTCTGTACGCCGATGATGACGACAACGACCAGGTTCGGGTATACAGTGAAATGCTGACCATCAACGGTACAATGGCAATGATGGACAGTACTACACTGGTCAAAGCCGATAAAACCGAGGTTAGTGTCAGCAGCGAAAATTCAGATCTGGTGCTGACGGAATCGGGCTGGAGTACCCAAACCGGGCTTTACACTATCGATTTCTCTGATAACGCTTTGGTGGCTTATCCAAGCGATCACACCAATCTGCGTTATACCCTGAGTGGTAGTTTACGTTCCCTGGCAGGCAGTCTGGTGGCTGACACCGATATCGACTGGGATAACTTCAACGACCAAACCGCGACCTATCCGCAAGATGCTTATCTGATTTCTCTCGGATTGACTCCGGCTCAGAATAACTACTACATGTGGGACTGGACGCCGTACATTCACGATGGACCGGACAACAGCCATGAAGGTGCCACCAGCCTGTCAGAACTAATTTTTGCTGAGGCTGGCAGTTCGAGTCTCGCGACATCAGAACTGCAGGGAATGAGTATTGGCGACAGTATCCTGGTTAAGTTTGTCGAAGGCGGCGTAGCGCAGTACTATCAGGCCGACTGGCAAGCAGGCATCGCAACTCTGGTCGCATCTTCAACCTGGGAACAGCAGACCATCAATAATGAGTCACTGCTGTTGTTCACTCTTCCTCAGGATGCACTGACTGCGTTTGGTGACGCATTTGATGAGCCAACGCCACATATGCTGGCCAGTGTTTATCAGGGAGCGGTGTACATAGGTAACATGGAAATGGCCGGCATTATGCTGGATGACGAAGATATCACGTTGTTTAGTGACAGTGCTAAAAACGCGCTGCTCGCTGCTGCCGATATCCCGCTAAATCAATGCAGTGAAGGTGACAATGACGGGTTAACCAGCGTGACCATGAGCGACTTCGAAGCTGCTATCGAAAGCTGTTATGGGTCAGCCGCGATCAGCGAGGATATGGTCGCCGGTAATAATTTCCACCGGGTACGCGGTGACGGTTCTACTCGTGATTACAGCTTTAATGCCGATTACACCATGACCATATACCGTGACGGTCAGGAAGGCGATACCACGACCTGGGCCATTGAAAACGGTTATATAAAGATCACCGATAGTAGTCTGCCAGACGAAAGCTGGTACTGGGCATTAGTCGACTCGTCAGACACGCAATGGTCACTCAAGTTCTTTGAAACCTACAGCGACGGAAACGGTGACGTTGTCACAGAAATCTGGTCAGACACCGTCGCGCTCATAGAGTTGGGCGCCTGTTCAGTCGAACAAGGTCTTGGCAAAAGTTACACTGACTTTACCGCTACACTGGACACCTATCAAAGCTGTAGTGGCGTCCTGCCAACCGTCAGCGCGAGCGATTTGTACGGTGCTGAACTGCTGCGGATACGTTCCAATGGCGAGACTCGTTTGTACACCTTCGCCACGGACGGCAGCGCCGAATATTATCGCGATGGCATGGTACGCACACGCAAGTGGTTGATTAATGACGATGGCTTTATTGAACTGCGTTACAGCGACGACAGCACAGCGGAATACCTCGCCTTGCTGGCTGAACCGCAGGGAGATGATGTTCTGGAGTTTGCCGTCTTTAGCCCGGAAGATGCAGAGATTTGGCTGACCCAATACACCAGCATCGATGGCAATCCTGAAATCAGCGAGTGCACCCAGGGTAATACGGATTGGGACGATGTGGATGATGTGCCACTATCCTACGTCGATTACAGCACCTATCTCCAGGCGGTGAACGACTGCTTACTGCAAAGTGAGTCTCAAGCCGCATTCAGCAACGCATTTATGGCGCAATTGCCACGCACAATGTCGAGCACGAATCCGGAAGATAGCGAAGCCTACATCTTCAATTCGGATGGAGTCGGCAGCTTCACTGACGGTACCGACAGCTACGCATTCACCTGGACAGTTGATGATGCAAGTGGTGAGCTGACAGTAACCCTGACCGCGGGAACGACCATTTATGTTGACAACATGCATATTGTCGACACTGACGGGGTTAACTTCTCACTGAAAGTGATGTCACGCTCAACAGAATGGCAAGGCATCGAGGAAACCGACGAAGGTGAAGTGTGGACGGACGTCTACTCTTTCGAGTAAACCTGCGGTGTTGTTTTCAAGTGCTGTTTTTTTAAAGGACATTGTGATTTAAAAAACCGTGTCATTTAAGCTGAACATTCACCTGAAAAACAAAATAAAAGAAGCCCGGAACTATGCCGGGCTTCTTTTCATCTGTGACCTAATCAGCCGGTATAAATACAACCTGCGGTACAGGTTTCTTTAATTTCGACTTTGCTCAGCATCGGCAGATCAGGCTTCAGCTGTTGCCAAATCCATTTGGCCAGCACTTCGCTGGTTGGGTTTTCCAAACCTTCAATGTCATTCAGGTAGTAGTGGTCCAGACGATCGTAAATCGGTTTAAACGCGGCTTTGATTTCCGCAAAGTCCACCAGCCAACCTGTATGAGGATCCACGTCACCTGCTACATACAGGCGAACTAAAAAAGAGTGTCCATGCAGACGACCGCACTTGTGACCTTCAGGCACATGTGGCAGATGGTGAGCTGCTTCAAACATGAACTCTTTGTAAATCTCAGTTTTCATCTCGGTTCTCAGGCTTTCAAAAGAGACGCAATACTACGGAATCTCACAGTGTGAGACAAGTCACTCTAACACTAATTAAGCGTTTAGCAGCGAAAAGCGACGCAGCAGATAAAGAATGACGTACCCAATGAAAAAAGATCACCCAACATTCTCCCTGGGTCACAAATCCAAAATCCACATTTTGTCTAAGGTCACAATAACTTAAGTTTCATTTTTGTAGCGCTGGCTCTTTACCGCTAAAGTCATTAGGTCTGTTCCCTACAACGATAATAAGATAAATAATCATGCGCTTAACCATCACTGCCAAACTGCTGTTCACACTTGTGACTGTGTTTTTCATGGTCTTAGCCGGCTCGACTGCCTATCAATACTGGCAGCAACGTGACCTTATCCATTCCGTACTCAGTGAACAACTGCACGATAAAGCCAGCAACTATTTCGACAGCCTCAACATGATGATGCTGACCGGTACCATGGCGCAAAAAGAAACACTGCGCCAAAAAGCACTGTCCCAACAAGGCATAGAACAGGTTCGGGTTTTGAGAAGCGACGCCGTCACCAAGCTTTACGGACCCGGTGAGGATTACCAGCAGCCGCAAGATGAGATTGACCGCCGCGCGTTGGGCGGCGAACTGGTACTGGAGCCTTATCAGGCCGACTGGGGCAAAGGACTGGTCGTGGCGCTGCCAATGAGGTCAAGTGAAAACTATCGCGGTACAAATTGTGTTGCGTGCCATATGGCCGCCGAAGGTGAAGTACTCGGCGTCATTCGCCTTGAATATAATCTCAGCCAGTTGACACAACGGGTTGCTCATCGCACGCTGATTGGGATCGGTATCATGGCTGCCATTGCCCTGCTCGGTTTCCTGCTCACCATGTGGCTGATTCGTAAACTGATCGTGCGCCCTATCCAACACACCTCACTGTTTATGCAGCATGTCAGTGACAGTAAGGATCTGTCGCAACGGCTCAGACCAGGCAACCAGGATGAATTAGGCCAACTGGCCTCCTCAATCAATTCGTTGATTGATACCGTGTCACACAGCCTCAGCCAGGTACAAGATACCTCGCGCAGCCTGAGTCACTCTGCCAACCAACTGACCGATGTGGCACAAGTTACCGATCAGGCTGCCAACCACCAACAGAGTGAAACGGCCGTGGTGCAGATGAACATTGAAGAAATGCAAACCAAACAGCGTCAGGTTGAACAAGCCACTATCGACGCTGCAGCGTTGATCAATCACACCACCAACGCCGCACAACAGAGTGCACAACAGGCTCACATCGCCAGCCAGGACATCAAGCTTCTGGTCGACGATATTGATGGCGTAAAAAACAAGATTGCCCAATTGAACGACCAGACCAATGAAGTCACTTCAATTCTTGAAGTGATTAAAGGCATCGCCGATCAGACCAATTTACTTGCACTCAATGCGGCGATTGAAGCGGCCCGTGCCGGCGAACAAGGACGCGGATTTGCAGTAGTGGCCGATGAAGTACGTCAACTCGCCTCACGGACTGCTGAAGCAACTGGTAATATTGAAAATATCATTGCCCAGTTCCAGCGTGATAGTGAAACGTCTCTCACATCGGTCGATAGCGTCTCTGCCCAGGCGCACCAGCGCTCTACCGAAATTGAGGCGTTGTCATCCGTGATGACCCGAGTGGTTGCTGAAATGCAACAGGTACTTGACCATGCCAGTGGTATTCAGGAGCAAACCCGACAAACAGCAACCGTGAGCCAGGAGGTGGAAGTTAAGATTGATATCATCACCAAACATGCTGATGAGACCTCCCAGTCTGCCACCCAAACCCGGCAAATTAGCCTGAATCTCGAACAATTGTCCCAGCAGCTGGAAGCTCTGCTCAATCAATTCACGATTTCGCATAAGAAATGAGCAGTTAGGCAACATTAATGGTTGATGCTGACGAATTGACAGGTAATATGTTCCGTTGAATCTGTAAAATTCAATCCATCCGAAAGTTCGCTTATTTGTTAACCACACAAGCGCATCAACAACCGCGCTGAAACAGTGGCGACCGTTTGAAATTCGGGTGGAATTTTTACCTCAATGGAGATTATATCAAACATGACTTACGCGCCTGTAAAAGACGTACTAAGCGGTAAGCTGGCGGTTGACAGTGAAGTAACTGTTCGCGGCTGGATCCGTACACGTCGCGATTCCAAAGCTGGAATTTCTTTCCTTGCCATCTATGACGGCTCTTGTTTCGACCCGATTCAGGCCGTGGTCCCTAATAATCTGAATAATTACAACGACGAAGTACTGAAGCTGACAACCGGCTGCTCTGTCGAAGTAACAGGTAAAGTGGTTGAGTCTCCGGCGAGCGGTCAGGATTTTGAACTGGCAGCAACGGGCGTAAAAGTGGTTGGCTGGGTTGAAGACGCTGATACCTACCCGATGGCAAAAACCCGTCACTCAATTGAGTACTTACGTGAAGTGGCGCACCTGCGTCCGCGCACTAACGTTATCGGTGCGGTTGCCCGTGTGCGTAACTGTCTGTCACAAGCGATTCACCGTTTCTACCACGAGCAAGGCTACTACTGGGTATCTGCACCACTGATCACCGCATCCGATGCCGAAGGTGCCGGTGAGATGTTCAGAGTCTCCACTCTGGATATGGAAAACCTGCCACGTACCGACAAAGGTGCTGTGGATTACAACGAAGATTTCTTCGGTAAAGAAACCTTCCTGACCGTATCTGGCCAGTTGAACGCCGAAGCATACGCTTGTGCGCTGAGCAAAGTGTACACCTTTGGCCCGACGTTCCGCGCTGAAAACTCAAACACCAGCCGTCACCTGGCGGAGTTCTGGATGGTTGAACCTGAAGTCGCGTTTGCTGATCTGAACGACGTCGCAAAACTGGCCGAAGACATGCTGAAATACGTGTTTAAAGCGGTACTGGAAGAGCGCCGTGATGACCTGGAATTCTTCGCGCAGCGTATCGACAAAGATGCCGTGACTCGTCTGGAGAAATTCGTTTCTTCTGACTTCGCTCAGGTTGACTACACTGACGCCATCGAGATCCTGCTGAAATCAGGTAAAGAGTTCGAATTCCCGGTTGAATGGGGTATCGACCTGGCTTCAGAACACGAGCGTTTCCTGGCCGAAGAGCACTTCGAAGCTCCGGTTATCGTGAAGAACTATCCGAAAGACATCAAAGCGTTCTACATGCGTATGAACGACGATGGCAAAACTGTGGCAGCAATGGACGTTCTGGCACCGGGAATCGGTGAAATCATCGGTGGTTCACAGCGTGAAGAGCGCCTGGACGTACTGGATGCACGTATGGTGGAAATGGGTATCGATCCTGAGCACATGAACTGGTACCGTGATCTGCGCCGCTACGGCACAGTACCACACGCAGGTTTCGGCCTGGGCTTCGAGCGTCTGGTTTCTTACGTAACCGGTATGGGTAACGTTCGTGACGTGATCCCATTCCCACGTACACCACGCAGCGCAAACTTCTAAGCCTGCGCTAGCGGCGCTAACGTCATAAGCCAGCGCAGCAAACATCGCATAGGCCTCCGTTTACGGAGGCTTTTTTATTGCCTCTCCCGCTTCCGTTACTTCGGCGTCATGCCAAATGTAAACTCAATTTGCAGCGAATTTAATTCGATCAAGTGACGGGGCTTGTTCATACTTAGGATATTGCTATTCAGCTCTGTTGATAGTGACCAAGTGAAGAACTTAGGGAGCAGATGATGAAAGTGTTTAAAATCGAGGACCTCTATTACAACGGGGTCAAAGACGGGGTTCATAGCTGGGACCATCCTAACGCTTCAAACCCCTATTACTGGCACCCGGACTGGTTGCATATTGCCGAAGATGCAACTGGGCTGTATCCGAAACAACCACTGGATGTCCAAGATGGTGAACAGGCCACTGAAGAAGACGCCAAGAAAGCCATCATTAAACATCTCAATGATGAGCAATCATCTTAGTGGTTGTTTTATCGCCACTCCAACCGTTATCCGGTTCAACCCGAACCGGATAATCCCCGACAAACTGTGAGAATAGCGCACCTTCGCTTTGTTACGTAAAAGTTAACGATTACCTGACATTTTGCCGTCACTCAATATTCAGCCAAGCCTTATCGCAGAGCCGATAAACGGCTTTTTATCCCGACGATACATGCATCGATTTCTCATTAAACCCTGATTAATTTGACAAAACAGAGCCAAATTAATCAGCCAAAATCCCAGGTTTAGTGTGACTTCATCAACTCATTAAAATTTTTTAAATTTTTCTGTGAAGTGCTGTTGTCACAACAAGGGCAGAAAGGTATAAATACGATAAATTTCATCGAAATTTTTCTTCCCACCTTAACTAACATGGATGAGCATTATGTTTGAAAAAATTGTCGCAGCTCCGGCTGACCCGATTCTTGGTCTGACTGAAGAGTTTAAAAATGATCCTCGTACAGACAAAATCAACCTGGGTGTTGGTATTTACAAGAATGAAGCTGGCGAAACTCCCGTTCTTGCGACAGTGAAAAAAGCAGAAGCCGCGCTGCTGGAATCAGAAAAAACCAAATCTTACCTGACGATTGAAGGTATGGCAGAGTACAGCCTGGCTGTACAAAAACTGCTGTTCGGTGCAGATTCTGATATCGTTGCTCAGAAGCTGGCGAAAACTGCTCAAGCCCCGGGTGGTACTGGCGCATTGCGTATCGCGGGTGAGTTCATCAAACGTCAAATTGGCGATGTTAAGGTGTGGATCAGCAACCCGACATGGGCAAACCACCACGGTGTGTTTAACGCTGCTGGTCTGGAAACTGCTGCTTATTCATACTACAACGCAGAAGCGAAAGATAAAGACTTTGCGGCCATGGTCGCAGACCTTGAGCAAGCTTCTGCCGGCGATGTCGTGCTGCTGCACGGATGTTGCCACAACCCAACCGGTATCGATCCAACGGCTGAAGAGTGGGAAACCCTGGCTAAACTGGTTGCAGACAAAGGTCTGCTGCCAATGTTTGACTTTGCATACCAAGGCTTTGCAAAAGGTGTGGAAGACGATGCTGCCGGCCTGCGTACCTTTGCTAAGTACAATAAAGAGATCCTGGTTGCGAGCTCATTCTCTAAAAACTTCGGCCTGTACAACGAGCGTGTCGGTGCCTTCACTCTGGTGGCAGAATCAGAAGAAGTGGCGACCACTGCATTTTCTCAGGTTAAAGCGATCATCCGCTCTATCTACTCAAACCCACCAGCTCACGGTGCAGCGGTAGTGACTCACATTCTGAACAATGCAGAACTGCGTCAGGAATGGGAAGCAGAAGTGGCAGAAATGCGTGAACGTATTCAGGAAATGCGCGAACTCTTCGTTGCAACACTGAAAGAGAAAGGCGTTACTGCAGACTTCAGCTTTATTGAGCGTCAAAACGGCATGTTCTCTTTCTCTGGCCTGAGCAAAGAGCAAGTGACCCGTCTGAAAGACGAGTTCGGTATCTACATCGTAGGTTCTGGCCGTATCAGCGTTGCCGGCATGACCAAATCCAACATGCAGCCTCTGTGTGACGGCATCAAAGCGGTTCTGTAACTCGCGCTGTTATCCGTTTCTCTGTCTTACAAAGCCGGCCCCATGTCGGCTTTGTTGTTTTCCCTCCCCCCGCATTTTGTGCACGTCACTGGTTTAAACCGGGAAGATTGTTAAGAACCTCTCCAGGAATGGTTGAGAAGCTGGCAAGTCGTTCGAAAATTGAAAATAGTTCTGAATACCCAGCCACTTAAGCTAGACTGAAATCACATCAGCGCCTTTTGCTTATTGCATTGATAGGTCACACAGCCGGATGATAACCATCAGCTCAAGACATGATTTATCAGGCAGGTAACCAGCAACGCACAGATAGCCATCACCCGACCGCTATTTTGGCGTGCATTTCTGTGTTATCGGAAAAATTCGTGTAGTATGAATACTTTCCAACAGCACTGAGCTGTATATCCTTAACCAGCGTACACGTCACCACGCAAGGAGCCATAGATGGAAGCGGAACTATTAGAAATAAAAAACTTCCTCAGCCAACATCCGCCGTTCAGCGATTTACCTGAAGAAACGCTGGAAGACATTGCACACAACGTCGAGATCACTTATTACCGACAAGATACTCCGATCATTCGCTTTGGCGACCATACCGAAGAACTGTATATGATCCGTAGTGGCGTGGTGGAAGTGTACCGTCGTAAAGGGGAACTGTATAACCGTCTGACAGAAGGCGGCCTGTTTGGTCAGATGGGCTTACTGACCAACAACAAAGTGCGTTTCCCGGTTACCGCGATTGAAGATACTCTGGTGTACTGTATTCCTGAAGCCGTATTTCAGTCTCTGTATGAATCCTACGATACGTTCGCTGATTTTGTCGAAGTACAGGATAATGCCCGTTTACGCCAGGCCGTTTCCAGTACTGCGGAACAGAACGACTTGACCACAGTGAAAGTCAAACGTCTCATTACCCGCGAAGCCCCATATGTGAATAAAGGCGCCAGCATCCAGGACGTCGCGGTCAAAATGGCGGAAGAGAACGTCTCGTCCATGCTGATCATCGACCCGGACATTCTTGAAGATGATGAGGAAGACAGCCGTCCCCTGATTGGTATTCTGACGGACCGCGACCTGTGTCGCAGAGTTGTGGCTGAGGGCGTGAAATACGTTGAACCGGTAGAAAGTGTCATGACATCAGATGTCATCTCGCTTGATCACAACGCCTACGTCTATGAAGCCATGCTGATGATGTTGCGATACAACGTGCACCATCTGCCGATCCTGAAAGGTCGTAAACCCATCGGGATTCTGGATATCACGGACATCGTTCGTCATGAATCACAAAACTCACTGTTACTGGTCAGCAGCATCTTCCAGCAAAACAGCATTGAGGACCTGGCACAGATTTCCAAACAGGTGAAGAACAGTTTTGTGCGTCTGGTTAATGAAGATGCCAACTCGCACATGGTCGGTACCGCAATGTCGGTGATCGGCCGCAGCTTCAAACAGCGCATTATTGAACTGGCTGAAGAAAATCTCGGCCCCGCCCCAATTCCCTATTGCTTCCTGGCCCTTGGGTCAATGGGTCGTGATGAACAGTTAGTCGTCACTGATCAGGACAACGCCATCATTCTGGATGACAGTTATAACGAAGCTGAACACGGTGAATATTTTGCCCAGTTCTCCAAGTTCGTCTGTGATGGTCTGGCCGAATGTGGCTACAGCTACTGCACCGGCGACATTATGGCCACCAACCCGATGTGGCGTATGACCCGTCGTGAGTGGGAAGACTGCTTTGCTGACTGGATCGACAATCCGAATCCTAAAGCGCTGCTGAATGCCTCAATCTTCTTCGATCTGGACGGCGTTTATGGTCGCCTGAAATGGGCAGAACAGCTGACCGGGTTTATCGTGCGCCGTGCGCGTCGTAACAACCGTTTTCTGGCCTGCTTGGCACGCAACGCGCTGAACCGTACCCCGCCACTCGGCTTCTTTAAGAGCTTCGTGATGGAAAAAGATGGCCGTCATAATAACTCCATTAACCTTAAACGCCGTGGTACTGCGCCGCTGGCCGATTTAATCCGCGTGCATGCGCTGGCCGTCGGCTCACGAGCGAAGAACTCGTTTGAACGTCTGGATGATATTATTAACGCTGGCATCCTGCCTAAAGGCCGCGGTATGGACCTGCGTGATGCACTGGAATTTATCTCCATGGTACGTATCCGTCACCAGGCCATTGATGTTGAGAATGACATTGCCGCCGATAACAATATCGAACCGGAACATCTGTCTGATTTTGAACGCCGTAACCTCAAAGATGCTTTCCAGATCCTGAGTAACGCCCAGAACTTCCTCAAGTACCGTTACCAAGCCAGCAGCAGCATTAAGTAAGGTCGCAGCATGATAAAACTTTTTCAGCCGCCCAGTATCGACTGGCAGTATAAGTACAAAGCCAAACAGAATGTGGTGAAAGATCCGCTGTTACAGCAGTTCTACCAGACCGAGTTACCCAACCCGGACACACCGATGAGTGAGATGACCTTTGTGGCAATGGATTTTGAGACGACCGGCCTTAACGCCGACAAAGACGAAATCATTACTATCGGGCTGGTGCCGTTTACTCTCAACCGGGTCTATCTCAACCGGGCTAAACACTGGACGGTCAGACCGCGACAAAAACTCGATGAGAACTCGATTGTCATTCATGGCATCACCCATAACGATATCATGGATGCTCCGGATCTGAATGAAATTGTTGAGGAAGTGCTTAATGAGCTGGCCGGACACGTCCTGGTGGTGCATTACCACAAGATTGAGCGCGAGTTTCTTGACCGCGCCCTGAAACGCCGGATTGGTGAAGGCATCGAGTTTCCGGTGATTGATACTATGGAGCTTGAGAGCCAGATTCAGAAACGGCAGACCGCTGGTATTGTCAATAAAATCATGGGTAAACGGCCTGACTCGGTGCGATTAGGGCAATCGCGTATGCGCTACAACCTGCCCGCCTACACGCCGCACCACGCGCTGACCGATGCCATCGCTACAGCTGAGCTGCTGCAGGCACAAATTGCCCACCACTTTTCCGGTGATCAACCGCTGCGTCAGTTCTGGCTCTAAACGCAAATTAGCATGACTTAGCTGTTTTAGCTGCCTTGTGCTCCCCGTTCTGGCAAAGGCCATACCGTCCGCATCATTAGGTCAATGTATCGCAGGCGGCGGTATAAATAGAACAGGACCGATAAAAAAGGAGCCATCAGGCTCCTTTTTTGGGTCACATCTCTGTGGTGTGATTACAGCTTAAAGCGACGAATTTCCTGCTCCAGCTCACCTGACAGGTCAGACAGCGCAGCTGCCTGAGCAGCAGCATCATGTGCTTCTTCTGCCAGTTCATTTGACACATCACGGATGCCTTCAGTATTTCGGGTGATTTCCGAGGTCACTGATGCCTGCTCTTCCGCCGCTGAGGCAATCTGAGTGGCCATATCACTGATGCTTTCAACAGCATGCTGGATCTGTGTCAGACTGGCTGCCGCGGCATGCGAGTCATCGACACTGGTGTCAGCCAGCATACGGCTGTCATTCATGATACCCACCGCTTTCTTAGTCGTAGACTGCAGCGTTTCGATCATGGTTTGGATCTCTTCTGTCGATGCGTGGGTACGCTGACTCAGAATACGCACTTCATCAGCAACCACCGCAAAACCACGACCTTGTTCACCGGCACGTGCCGCTTCAATCGCGGCATTCAGAGCCAACAGGTTAGTTTGCTCAGCAATGTTCTGAATGGTCGACAAAATAGTGCTGATCTGATTACCGTGCTCTTCCAGTTCAGTCACAACATTGGTTGCGAGACGAACTTCATCCGCCAAAGAGTTCAGTGAGTTCTGCGCCTGAGATACCTGGTTTGAACCATCACGGCACGCCGTTACAGACTCTTCTGAGTGACGAGCGGTATTTTCTGAGTTGTGGGCAATCTCATGAGTGGCCGCCGCCATCTCATTAATCGCCGTCGCCACCATGTTGATTTCATCCTGCTGCATGCGGATACGAGCACTACGCTCTTCTGCATGCTGTGCGGTCATTTTCGACTGCTCAGACAGAGATTGTGATACATGGCTTAACTTGAGAATCATAGTGTGCATGTTGCCGACAAACACGTTGAAGTTAGTGGCCAACAGGCCCACTTCATCGTCACTGCGCGGTTCCAGACGCTGAGTCAGGTCGCCTTCACCAGAAGCAATTTCAGCCAGAGCACGCGATACGCGGCCCAGATCCTGGAACAGGAAGCTCACCAGCCATGACACAATCAGTACCACAATGATGGTCACGATCACGGCAGATATCAGCAGACCGGTCAGCAATTCATCTTCGGCCGCGAATTCAGTATCACGATCCATCTGAATCGCAAAAATCCATGGCGTATTGGGTACTTTGCTGAAGTAAAACAGTGAGTCACGTCCATTCTGCTCAAGTTCAACCAGACGGCTTTCGCCTGATGCTTTTTCGATCATATTCATGTTGAATGTTTTCGAAACGCTGTTGACTGGTTTTAGCAGCAGCTTTTTATCCGGGTGAGCCAGGAACGTACCATCTTGGGTATCGATCAACATAGCAAAAGCATTTTCACCGGCGTCAATAGCCAGAACATCATTCACTAGTTGGTCGATCAGTACATCAGAACCAACCACACCGGCAAACTGGCCGTTGTGACGCACAGGTTCAGCGATGGTCACAAGTAAAGCATTAGTAATCGCGTCCTGATACGCTGTTGTGATCAGCTGTTTACCAGCCGCTGAGGCATCTTTATACCAAGGACGGGTACGAGGATCATAGTCGGCGCGGTTACGCTCTGGATGAGAACGAAACATTTCTCCTTTCGGTGTACCAAAGAAGATGTCGTCGAAACTACCTGCATTACGTGCTTGTTGCAGGTACGGAACCATGTCCTGTTGTTCGGTATAATCGTTGAACGCCGAAGTGATATCTTTACGAATGGAGATCCAGTCGGAAATACCTTTTGAAGCGGCAATTGAAATCGCTTCAGCCCGATCAAGAACGCCACGGTGAGTTTGTTGACTTAATTTGTCAGCAGACAGCCAGGTCAGTACGGCGGCCATGACCACCACAGCTGACAAGCTTGCTCCAATGAGTTTTTGCTTAAGAGTCAGTTTCATCTGATTACTTTATAAGAGGTTGGGTTTGAATAGTACGGCGCAGATAGTAACGGGAATATGACAAGGTTGCACGTGTTATGTAAAGATAATTGCATATTATTTGACCAGTTAAGGGGGTGACCAACAGGTCGCCAATAATGTGACATGCGTCATCTTTTTACGATCTAAAAAAGCCGGCGAAATGCCGGCTTTATCACAAAACGAATTTAACGTTTAAACGGTTCTGTCCGCATGCCCATTACCAAACTGACACACATCAACAACAGCACAAAGGTAAACGGCAACGCGGTAGAGATCGCACCTGCTTGCAGAGCCTGCACCGCTTGCGTGCCGCCAATCCACAGTAGAGCAATCGCAATCGCGCCTTCCATCAACGCCCAGAAGATACGTTGCAGTACCGGAGCATCCATCTTACCGCCCGCCGTAATGCTGTCGATAACCAGAGAGCCTGAGTCTGATGAGGTAATGAAGAACACCAGAACCAGCACAACAGCAATAATTGACAGTAGCGTACCAAACGGCAGTACATCAAACATCTGGAACATCGCCAGTGATACGTCGGTCAGACCGTTAGCACCCAACTCACCAATTTTGTCAGCCACTTGTTCAATCGCCAGGCCACCAAATACTGACATCCAGACCAGGGTTACAGCAGTCGGAACCAGCAGCACTGCGACAATAAATTCACGGATAGTACGGCCACGGGAAACACGTGCGATAAACATACCGACGAATGGCGACCATGAGATCCACCATGCCCAGTAGAACACAGTCCAGCCCTGGAACCAGGCAACGTCTTCACGACCTACCGGATTACTCAGCGGAATAATGTTCTCAACGTAAGCCATAAACGTGGTCGGAATCGAGCCGAACGTCACCGCATAGCCAATCAGAGCAACCAGAATAAGCAGCAGGAATGCGACGACCATGTTGATGTTTGAAATGACTTTCACACCGCCATCAATGCCACGCATAACCGACACCGTTGCCAAGAGAGTCACACCAATAATCACCACAATCTGCAGACCGATACCCGCTTCAACCCCAAATACATGGTGGATGCCGCTTGCCGCTTGTTGAGCACCGAGTCCCAACGAGGTTGCCAGACCAAACAACGTTGCTAATACCGCGAGGATATCGACGATATGACCTGCCCAGCCCCAGGCGCGATCGCCCAGAATCGGGTAGAAAATAGAACGGATAGAAAGCGGAAGACCTTTGTTGTAACAGAAGAAAGCCAGTGACAGCGCAACAACGCCGTAAATAGCCCAAGGATGCAGCCCCCAGTGGAACATGGTCGCGCCCAGAGCCAGCGTCGCCGCCTCCGGAGAATTAGGAGCAACACCTAATGGAGTCTCGTACCAACCGGTGAAATACGCCACCGGCTCAGCCACACTCCAGAACATCAGACCGATACCCATACCCGCAGCAAACAACATAGACAGCCACGAAATCATTGAGTGATCGGCAACAGCGTCTTCTCCGCCCAGACGAATCTTACCGTATGGAGATACCACCAAAACCAGACAGAAAATCACAAAAATGTTACCAGACCATATAAATAGCCAGTCAAAGGAACCGATAATCTGCCACTTAATTCCGTCTAACGCTGTTTTTGCCGTGTCTGCGTCCACTAAAAGTGTCGCCAACAAAAACAGACCTATCAGACCCGCACTAATACCGAATACCGGATTGTGAACATCAAAACCCCATTTCTGGACGTTATCCTGCCCCACGGTATAGTCGGTACTGTCGATACTATATTTATCAATACCCTTCGTCATTTGTCCTCTCTTCTACAGATCCTTGTTGAACTCTATAACCATAACAACGACACAATTTGCTATTAAACACATCAAATATATTTCGTGGTCATAACTATTGTCCGATACAACACTTGACTTACAGTTTACACACCATTGATCTCAAATCTACCCAAAGATTGTTTTGTAACCAGTTTTTACTTAAATTCGTTAACGAGCGTAGACTTTTTGTTCAAAAAGAACAAGCATGTACTTCGTGTACAAAACATTTTATGTCGTTTTAGATACATAAAAAGCGTCTAAAATCCCTGTAAAAAAAGTATGATGTCAACACTTTTCATCGCGCTTCAACTAATGTATCGTCGCGCCTAAATTCTCCTATAAGTCGTGGATGAACATTTTGGAAAGACATGAAGAAGTACTGGTTGCCATTCGCCAGATCATCCGAGCCATTGACCTGCACTCTAAAAAGCTTAGCAAAAACGCTGGATTGACTGGTCCTCAGTTGATTTTAATGCGATCAATTCAGGAGTTGGGTGAAGTCACCATTCGTGAACTGTCCAAGCATACCAATATGAGTCAGGCAACAGCGACGACTATCCTTGATCGCCTCGAACGTAATGGTTATGTACAGCGCATTCGCAGTGTCTCTGACAAGCGTAAAGTCCATGCGCACCTGACCGACGAAGGCCTTAAGCTGCTTGCAGATGCACCTCAGCCACTGCAGCAAGACTTTGTTGAGCGATTCCAAAAACTGGAAGACTGGGAACAGAGCCTCCTGCTTTCTTCAGTTCAGCGTTTATCCTCAATGATGAATGCCGAAAACTACGATGTGGCACCCATGCTGGAAATCGGCAGTATTACTAAAGCTGAATAAATCGTTTGAATCCATACTACTTTCGCCTAATCAACGGATTGCAAACGTAATCCGTTGTTCTTATATCGAGATAATGCAAAAGGTTTGCCACATCCAGCCTTTGTTTGTTAACCCTTTGTTTGTTAACCATAGTACAGTTTATTCCAGCAACCCATGCTGAACAGCGTATTGGGCCAGTTCAGCGGTACTGTGAATATCTAATTTGTGCTTGATGTTCTGACGATGCGTCTCGACCGTTCGGTAGCTGATACTAAGCAGGGACGCGATTTTCTTACTGCTGTGGCCCTGTGCGACAAGCTTCAATACCGCCTCTTCTCTGCGACTGAGCGGATTCGGCTTTAGCGCCACAGGTTCCACATCCTGCGTAAATAACGTCTGGGTCGCGGATTCGCAAAAGTAAGTTGAGCCAAGATTCACGGTTCTAATCGCCTGAACCATTTTTTCAGCTGAAATTTCCTTGAGCATATAGCCCACTGCACCAGCCTGCATCACTTTCATGATGTATTCACGGTTATCGTGCATCGTCAGCATCAAAACTTTAGCATCGGGGACCGCTTCCTTAATCAGACGGGTCGCATCAATACCGTTCATAATCGGCATGCTGACGTCCATCAGAATCACATCCGGTCGATGCTGCTTCACCACTTCTAGTGCTTCAACCCCGTTTCCTGCCGTTGCAACGACCTCTATTTCCGGCTCCATTTCAAGACGGGCCATAAAACCTTCGAGGACGACCTGATGGTCATCCACAATCACGACTCTAATTGGCTTTTCCATACATTGATCCATCCAGTTGCAGCAGAACTGTAATTTCGGTACCGAATCCGGGCTCACTCATCAGTTCCAGATCACCGCCGAGAAACTCGACCCGCTCTTGCATGTTGCGTAACCCGATTCCACTTTTCGCCAACGCTCCCTTGAGATGAAAACCGACGCCATCGTCACGAATAATCAGTTGCAGCATGCTCCCCATTTGCTGCACGATCACACTGACATGCTTCGCCCGCGCGTGTTTTTCAATATTATTCAGCGATTCCTGCACCACTCGATATAAGGTGGTGGACACCTCAGATTTGAGTTTATAACCAGGCGGAGTATCAAACAGACTTTCGGCCTGAATGCCGGAATGCGACTGAAAATCATCAAGCAAGGTGACGATCGCAGCCTGGAGACCGATATCATCTAACGCACTAGGACGCAGATTGTGCGAGATTCTGCGTACCTCATTAATCGCGGTCATCAAGGATTGCTGCGCTTTCTCGGCATGCCGGGCCAGTACGTCATCTTTCAGCTTATAACTCAGCAGCTCCAGATGACATTTGCTCGAGACCAGCAGTTGGTTGATGCCATCATGCAGTTCCCGCGCGAGATGTTTTTTCTCATCTTCCTGAAACATGACGGTTTTATGCGCCAGTTCTTTGAGGTTTTTATCAGCCAGACGATGCTCGTGCAAATTAATAGCCAATGTCAGTACGATAATGACTGCGACCGTGACCACCAGAATGACAACCACTGAAAAGAAGGTGGTATCGATATTGTTATTTATCGTGGCCTGCATGGCAGCCACTTCCTGACTGACATCTTCGATATACAGCCCAGTGCCAACCATCCAGCCCCATTTGTCCAGCCACTCAACATAACTCAGCTTGGGAACAATCTCGCCACTGGATGGTTTCTGCCACAGATACTGATGAAATCCACCACCTGACTGCGCTTGAAACAACAACGCCTCAATCAGGTAGTCACCTTCACTATCCTGAAGTTTCAGTAAATCGCGACCAATCAGCTCCGATTGAATGGGATGCACCAGATTGACGCCATGTTGGTCGTAAACAAAAAAGTATCCGTCTGCGCCGTAACGCAAACGGGTGAGGATCTGCTTTACCCTGTCCTGTGCATCTTGCTGTGACAACTGGGGATCGTTGTACACCAGACTAATAGAGTCCAGTGCCAAATCGACACTGTCTTTAAGAGCCGTTTCACGCGCTTTAATCAGATTCGCGCGGAAACTCTCCACCTCCCTTTCACCAAGGCGTTTGGCCTGATGTATCGAGATCCAGCTGATACTTGCCGTCACCAACAGCAGAGGTAACAGTGTCAATAATATCAATTTGGCTTTAAGAGGCATCCGTTTCCCCAAATATAAAAGCGGCTCACTGCATATCAGCAAGCCGCCCTACTTTATCAATTTGTTTTCAACTTAAGAAATAAGGAAGTAACAACCTCGAATCCGATCACATTCCATAAAACCCAGGGAAAACCAGCAAAGAAGCCAAAACCACAATTTGAATCGCGATAAAGGGAACGACACCACGATAGATATCAACGGTTGTTACTGTTTTGGGCGCGACACCTTTGAGGTAGAACAGGCTGAAACCGAATGGTGGTGTCAGAAATGAAGTCTGCAGGTTCATCGCAATCAAAATGGCAAACCAGGTCATATCAATATCGAGCAGACTGGCAACCGGAGCAATGATAGGGACAATGATAAAACAGATCTCGACGAAATCGATGAAAAACCCCAGCACCAGAATTACCAACATGGTCACAACAAGGAATCCCCATTTTTCGCCCGGAATCGCCAGCATCCACTCTTCTACCAATAAGTCACCGCCGGTGTAGGTAAACGCCATGGAGAAGGCCGTTGCACCAATCAAAATAGCAAACACCATGGCGGTCACTTTCACCGTTTCCTTCGATGCAGCATAGACCATCTTCCAGCTGAACTGACGGTAGGCTAACGCCAGCAGCAGTGCACCCGCTCCCCCTAAAGCAGCCGATTCAGTCGGAGTCGCCACACCGGCAAATATCGACCCGAGTACAACAATGATCAGAGCAAGAGGCGGAACAACGGCTTTCAATGCCTCTATTACTTCCTCTGAACGGGTTTTACTGCTGTCGCGCTCTATCGGCTGAGCGGCGAGCGGATTCAGCTTCGCGTAAATCAGGATATACAGAACATAAGCGCCCACCAGCACTAAACCAGGCCACAGGGCCGCCTGAAACAGGTCACCGACCGGTACACCGAGTACATCACCGAGCAGGATCAAGACAATGGATGGCGGGATAATTTGCCCCAATGTCCCGGAGGCACAGATAGTGCCGCACGCCAGGCCTTTATCGTAATTGTATTTCAGCATCACCGGCAGTGAGATCAGTCCCATTGCCACCACCGACGCACCTACCACACCAGTGGATGCGGCCAACAGAGCACCAACCAATACCGTCGAAATAGCGATACCACCACGAACACCGCCAAACAGGCGCCCCATCGACTCCAGCAGTTGCTCTGCAAGCTTGGTTTTTTGCAAAACCAATCCCATGAAGACAAACAGCGGCACCGCCATCAGAACCGTGTTTTCCATAATAGACTGGATACGATATGGCATGAACGCGAACATATCGATCCCTTCCGCCCACACACCAAAAATTAACGCAATGCCGCCAAAGGTAAACGCGACAGGGAATCCGATCAGCAGCGCAAACAGCGCCACAAAAAACATCACAATACCAATCATAAGGTCATCCTTTACTTCGAGTCAGTGTGGCTAGCGGATAACAGACAAGGGTTGGCAAATTTATTCACGGAGTGAAGTATCAGCCCGAGGCCACTGATCGCCATAAACAGAAAGGACAGCGGGATGATGGCTTTGATGATCCATCGATACGGTAACCCGCCCGGATCACCTGAGGTTTCCCCCAGTTCAAAGCTTTCTTTGGCGAAATCAATACCGAAGTAAGCCACCAGCAGGCAAAACGGAAGTAAAAACAGTAAGGTGCCTGCAGTATCGACCACGGCCTGAGCTTTATACGATAGCCGCTCATAAATAATATCGACCCGAACATGACCGCCCGCTTTCACGGTATAAGGAATACCCAGCAGAAAAACGGCAGAAAACAGATGCCATTCCAGCTCCTGAAAAGCGATCGACACATCATTAAACACATAACGCATCACGACGTCGTACACGACGTTGAGCACCAGCAGAATAAACAGAATACTGGAGACCCATCCCCAGAAATCGCTGATATGATTAAACAAGCGCTCGATATAGACCAGACTTCTCATTTCAAACTCCCTGAAACTCGAATATAAGCTCCGTGACATCAGTGAAACACGGAGCTTGGTTTGTTATTATCAGGTTAATGCTTTAGCCCAGACTCTACTGTTCGCTATTGAGGTAAGCACGCATTGAAATGTCAGTCCAGGCACGAACTTCCTTCATATACTTGGCTTGGGATTGCTGAATTTCTTTTGCTTCAGGATCGGCCGCCGCATGTTGAGCTAACAGACGGTCATTGGCCTCGCGCAGCGCTTTAATCACTTGTGGCGGGAAAGTTTTTACCTTCACATCCGGGTATTCAGTCGTGATGGACGCCCAGTTTTTACCACTTTCATGTACAGACTGGATATACATGTCATAGGCCGCTTCACGCATTGCAACACGCAGAATTTCCTGTAAATCAGCAGGCAGACGTTCCCAACTGCGTTTATTAATCAGGAACTGCAGTTCTGTCGCCGGCTCATGCCAGCCGGTGTAGTAATAAGGTGCAATTTTGTGGAATCCCATACGCAGGTCAAGTGAAGGACCTACCCATTCCAGCGCATCGATAGTACGGCGCTCCAGCGAAGTGTATAGCTCTCCAGGGGCAATGTTAGTCGGTTTAGCACCCAGTTCTGCCAGCACTTCCCCGGCAAAGCCAGGGATACGCATTTTAAGACCTTGCAAATCCTCTACTGAGTTGATCTCTTTCTGGAACCAGCCCCCCATCTGTACGTCAGTATTGCCGCCGGGGAAAGACAACATGTTATGCGGCGCGTACACTTTCTGCATCAGTTCCATACCGCCACCGTGGTAGAACCAGGCATACTGTTCAGGCGCGGTCATGCCAAACGGCATGGACGTGAAATAGAGGGTATTCGGTACTTTGCCTTTCCAGTAATAAGAAGCCGAGTGCCCCATGTCGTACTGACCGGATTTGACCATATCAAACACGCCTAATGGCGCTTTATGTTTGTTGGCGGAATCAATCCGGATCTGCAGACGACCATTTGACATTTTTTCTGCCATGGCAGCCATATTTTTCGTGGTATCGCCAAAAACCGGGAAGTTTGGCCCCCAGGTTTCGGCAAGTTTCAGACGATACACTTTTTCAGCCGCGCTTACATTGGCAGTCAACAGAGTAAAACAGGCAGTGACGGCAACCACTCCGGCGACGACACGTTTTACAGATTTTGAAATCAGACTCATTTTCACGTCCCTTTGTTTTTATTAAGGCTCTGGTGAGCCTTATCTCCTCCTCTACTTTGGGATAACTTACGTGATGATGAAATGAGCGTGATTACGCAGTAATTAACAGGCTTGTAGAGGGCTCAATCGAAAGGGATAAGTAGAACCACGTAAGTGATTAATGATAAGTTTTGTGTATCTGCTTAATTTTACAGGTCAGTCACAAATCAAAATGCGGATAACGACGGTCAGAACTACGTAGTTGTTTGTCTGGAGGTGACTCAGGCAAAAAGTGGCCAATTTGTGACAAACGGCAGGAATGAAAACGAAAAAAGCTCCGACACACGGAGCTTTTTTGCAAACAACAGTGATCCGAAACAGATGACGTTAAATCGTTTTGTAGATAACTTTGTTGCCTGAAAGTTGCTCTTTAACGACCAGGTTTTCGTCCAGTAGTTTTTTCAGAGCGCCGGTTGCCCAGGAAGCTGCTTTGGTATCTTCCTGACCTGCTGCCAGACCAATCGACTTAGGATTGATGCCTTCAGCATTGGCGGCAACGATATCCAGCACCTGTTGCTGTTTTGGAGTTAATGCTACGTCTACTTTTTTCGCTGCTGCTACTTGTTGAGCCACTGGCTTAACCGCGGCTTTCTTTTCAACAACAGGTTTTGCAGTTGCAGGCTTTGCTGTTTTCGGCGCTGAAGCAAGGTTTGCTGCAATCGCTTTAATGCGTTTTTGCAGTTTAGCCTGCACGTTACGCTTATGAGCAAGTCTCATCGAGTATGTCTCCATTTCACTGCACAAAGCGCAGTGGTGAAAATTTGAAGCGCGTTTTATATCAAAATTCGTCAGCCTTTTGTAGGGTGTTGGTCAAGTTAGGCTACAAAAACACGATATTCGGCCATAATTGGCTACAATTTAGACATGCGCCTGACTGATCCCTTGTTGCACTACTGAGTATAAATACAGAGAAATAACAGACAATTGCCGTGAACCTTATGCAAACCGTTCATTTATCCAACCACCATTTTGATCTGCGCTCTCCCTATCTGCGCATGATTGGTTTTATTGCCATCGTCGCGACCTTGTTTCTGGTCATTCTGGCTCCGGGGTGGCAACAAGCCCTTTTGTCTCTCATCGCTATGAGCATATTGTGTGGTAGCGGCTACTGGCTGATCCGTAAAAGCTGGATCGGTTATACGCTGACACCCACCCATTTTCAGCAGCACCTGTTTCATGGCGGCTGGGTAGTAAAGTGGAATAACATCAGCCAGATAGGCATTTGCAGCTACGAACAGGAAGGATGGCATCAACCTCTGCCCTGGATTGGCATACGACTCAAAAGCTACGAGCCGTATCTGGACGCTATTTGCCCGCGTATTGCCACCGAGATCCTGCTCCGGCAGCGGGCACTGCTTTATCTGGGTGCCAGACAACACAACCAGCATCATCAGTTTGAAGACATGGTGCTCGACAGTCGCCCGTTTTGCGAACATGGCGGCAAGATCTATCGTGGTCTGATGGCGATGCTGGCCAATCGCATGTGCTATCAGCGCCGCTTTTACGGCTATGATGTGTTTATTGCCAGCAGTGATTTGGATCGCAGTGCGGAGGCGTTTGTCGGTCTGACCCGGCGCTATCTTGCCGCGGCCGAGCCAGAACCTTTACCTGATCACAGTGCAGAAAATTAGCAGATTCCTAATGCTACATTAACGGAGTCTGAGTACTAAGCTGTCCGTTCAATGTGATCAGTACAACGGCATTTCATCCGCAACAAATGGGTTGCTGGCGCGCTCGTGACCAAAGGTGGAAATCGGGCCATGACCGGGGACAAAAGTCACATCATTACCCATCGGCCACAATTTAGTTTTGATGGAATTGATCAGGGTATTGAAGTCACCTTGCGGAAAGTCTGTACGTCCGATACTGCCGTTAAACAGTACATCGCCAACGAAAGCCAGACGAGCTTCATTGCTGAACAAGACAACATGGCCCGGGGTATGGCCCGGGGTATGAACGACGTCAAGAACCTGCTGACCGAAGGTGATGGTATCCCCTTCCTGCAGCCACTGAGACGGCGTAAACGCTTTGGTCAGAGGAAAACCAAACATCTTGCTCTGACCTTCCAGCCCTTGCAGCCAGAAATCATCGTCCTGATGCGGACCAACAATGGCCACCCCACCCAGCATGTCAGCCAGTGGTTCAGTACCGCCAACATGATCTAGGTGGCCATGAGTCAACACCAGTTGCTCGACCTTGACACCAAGTTCATCAATCAACGCTTTGAGTTGCTGAACATCCCCCCCCGGATCGACAACAATCCCCTGCATGGTTTCATCACACCATACAATGGAGCAGTTTTGCGCAAAAGGCGTCACAGGAACGATCTGGTATTTTAAAGACATGGGCAACCTTGTTCGAAACAATAAAATAAGTTGCCCGAACTATGACATTACCGCCTCATTTTGACAAGTTGCGCCCCGGATTGTGGATAATTTCCGAGCCTCGTTTACGAGCCTTGCCAGCGACGTACCGGGCCAGTATCTATGTGGACAAACTGGCTCTTGGGATAGTACCCGACACCGCCCGCGTTGAGACTTAACGCTGCATCATGCACTTGTTTCAGTGACACACCATCAAGGCGAAAATCGATTGCCTGTCCCAGCATATGGAAGCTTTTTTTCGCCACACCGGAAGAGCGATTACGCAACATGGCATTAGTTACCGGCGAACGATAACCAGAAATAATCTGAACTTCGCTTTCTACCCCCAGTAATTGCTGAATACGAGAAATCTGGTCGAACAGATTTTTATCCATCGGATGGGTTTCGTCCTGGCGGAAATCACGGCAAATGTGATTCAGGCGTTGTAACTCAGAACGCACATAGCGCTGACCATTAAAATAACAAGATTCTAATGATTCACCGGTATGCAGGTTATTCAGAGCCAACACACGAGGTTTATGGGGATAAGAAGCATGGGCTATGCCCGGAGCACAGGTTGCAAGCACCAAACCAGAACCGGCGAACTTTAAAAAATCGCGACGTGACAGACTCAAAACAACACCTTTAACTACGGAATTCGATCTTAATAATCCGGCAAACTACCGGACTCCTCAGACAAGATCAAATGCATAATTTGTGCTAGTTTGGTCACAGAACGTCATAAGATAAGTTTACTATTTGACCAATAAAGGGATTTTCCCTGTGTCATTTTTTCGCAAATTTAGATTTGGATCATCCCCTGTCATTTTTCAGGCGGTCAAAGCGGTAAATATCGTCCCGATAGTGGATGCTTCCGGCCTCGTACCACACTGTTTGGTAGATAATATGCACAGGTATGCGTTTTTTAAGCGGGATCGAATGATTACTTCCCCGTTGCTCCTGCATTAAATCTTTATCATTGATTCCCTGCATCTCCAGTAAAGTCACAGCCAGACGATCGGCATGCTCAACCCTGATACAACCGGAGCTGAACGCGCGGGACGGATTATTAAACAGGTGTTTGCTCGGTGTATCATGCAAGTAAATGGCGCGCTTGTTCGGCGTATTAAATTTATACAAACCCAGCGCGTTCTGATTGCCTGACTGCTGACGTAAACGATACGGAAAGGCTTTAGGTTTGACGCTAGTCCAGTCAATCTGAGTCGGGTCCATTTTCTGGCTGGAGTTCCAGCTCTCAATAATATCAATATGATGCCGGCTGAGATAGGTGTGGTCACGTTTAGCCAGCGGCAAAATATCCTCGACCATAATTTTATAAGGCACATTCCAGGTCGGATTGAGAATCAGAGAGTCAAGCCGGGTATTCATCACGGGGGTCGGCCGGCTGACCTTACCTACCACCACTTTGGACTGAAACACCTCTTTACCCGAGTGCCAGTATTTAAGTTCGAAACCGGGGACATTGACCACAATACTGGTGTCAGTATCAGTTGGCCATAATCGCATCCGCTCCGCATTGATAGCCAGCAAAGCCAAACGATCCTCCAGCTTGAGATTCAGCCATTTCAGAGTGTTGCTCCCAATGAAACCATCCACTTTAAGTCCATGCATACGCTGAAACTGTTTGACCGGCTCGACCAGAGTGTTGTCATACCACATGACAGCGTCACTTACCTCGCTCACATCAATATTCACCAAAGCCAACCGCGTGATCAACGTGTTACGGTCCTCGAGACTATCACCGGGCTTCTTAAGTCCGGCCTGAACATAGACCGGCATAATCAATGGCGTTTGCTGATTCAGGTAACGGTAGGCACTGAGTAGCTGTCGATAAGCGGGATCGGACGGCGTGTATTGATCAATCAGCCTACTGATGTTTTGCGTACCGATGGCAATATGCAGATCCAGCAATGCCTGCTCGCTTGGCTGAGGCAGACTCAACAGTTTTTTCTGTTCAAAAAACCAGCTTACCCCCTGCTGTGGTGCCTGTTCGGCATAACTTAAGTAAAGCATCAGCGTATCGGTCGCCAGCAGCTCATATTCAAACCATTTACCCTGGTTGCGATAATGAATGAGGGCTTGTAACTGACGTTCAAACAACGGGCTGATATTGGCAAGACGCACCAAATCAAGCTGGCGTTCAAAATGTTGAGTATCCCGCATATCCACCCAGATCAATTGATCATTATTCTCATGGTAAATACGTTCTAATTGCGCGGGGAACTGTAACAGTGGTTCGACCGAAGAAGGCTCTTCAAGCCAGCCCAGTTTATTGAAATAGGGAGAAGCAGACAGCGGAGTGCTGATACAAATCAGTAAGAAGAAAAGGATGCCTAAACGTTGCATGATATTATGCCCATGTCGCCCGCCAATACTTCAGTATGGCAAAAGATATGGGCATATGATAACTCTGACGTGTGTTAAAACTGCGTCGTTTTCATTACGTCCAGGGCATTTACCCTGTTTCAGCCTTGACACGCGATTCCTGCACTGGGAATTTTTTCTGCCTTGTGCTGCGGTTTACGCTATTGGCGACCAGTGATTATCCCACTGCACATTTGAGACATGCTGAACCGCGCGCTCAGGATAACGATGGTTAATCACTAAAGCCGAGCCGGAACTCACCTGGAATTCATCACCATAAGCCACCACGCCGGATGCATCAGGTAACGCAGCCAGCTCAACCAGCTCACCGGTTTGTTTGGACCAGATGCCGTAACAGCTTCCGCGTGGCGATGTCGCCAGAATCCATTGTTCGTTAGCCGCTATACTGGCAATGTAATGGTTAAAACGAGCCCACTGTTCAGGTTCTGCCAGCAACGGTTTTAACGCCCCTCCCTGGGTATGCATTGCCAGCAGTGACGGGTAATCCTCTGGTTTGCCGCGATATTGCTGGCCGCACAGTACTGTGTCACTGCCATCGTGCGCGAGGTGGCGAATACTGAGATGATGGTCAGGCAACGCCACCTGTTCAAGGATCGTCCCGTTCGGAGTCAGGTAAGTCAGGCTTGGCTGCATGCTGTCCAGATTGAGGGGCTCACGGCCGTTGGTATGCACACCGCCGACGCCAATCACCAGACGATCATCCGGCATCACAATCACTTCATGCGGACCAATTCCGAAACCGGAAAACTCGGCAACTTTCTGGTACTGGTGGGCAACATCGTACACACCAATAATGCCGCGACTGGTTCCGCGCTCTCCCTCAGTGACATATAACCACTCACCGCCATTGGAATACACCCCGTGACCATAGTAGTGACGCTGATCATCTGCCGGACGCAGCTGAATCATTTCACCGCTCTGATAATCAAACACCATCAGAAATGTCCCCGGGCGACGCGCGAACGCAGTGGCCTGGGTGAGTTTAGGATGTACGGCGACGCCATGCCCGCGCCCCGGCAGAGGCAGTTGCTTGATCGCTTGCCCATTCCGGTCGGCAATCACAGCACTGAACTTATCTCGTCCTTTGATTGCGCAGCCAATCAAGGCAGGCTTCGATGCAGGCTGGCTCGCACAGCCAAGTGGCATTACCGGAGCACACGCGCCGAATAATGCCGCTTTTAACAGCGAACGACGATTCTGATCAGTCACCATCACTTGAGTTAAATCCTATTACAACGCCCAGTTCAACGGCGACTTCGTCATGCAGCAGATATTTTAATTGTTCTAGCTTGTTATATTGCGACAAAACATCACGATAGCCCTCTTTGCTTTGCAGCATGTCAAACAGACTCGGATCTTGTGGCCAGGTCGAGACCAGGTTGGCATACTGGGTTTTGACCCGATCCGCCAGAGCATTGAGTTGGCGTGCTCGCAGTTCACCATCCAGGCTGCTCAGATACAGCGTCTGCATCGCTTCAATGTTCGCCTTCAGATTGAGCATCGAGGTTTTTGAACGCCAGGACTCAGAGAAATACGGACGTGGCTGACCGATATTGGCCAGCGGACGGCTCATTTTCGACATGCTGTACTCAAGCTGATTTGAGAGCAGAGCAATATACGCCGACAGCCAGGTCGGCTCATCCATTTTCGTCCATGGGTTTTGTTGCCAGGCCTGTTCAATGACAGCGGCTTTGGTCGCCAGGTTTGCACTGATCGCTGTGACAGCCGGGCACGCCTTTTCAGGCGCTGACATCAATGGTGACTGACTGTCATACAGTGCCCATTCCAACGCACCCAACCCCTGCACAGTCACACTTTGCCGGGCAATATCGGCGCTGCTCCAGCTCTGGTCCTGCTTCAGCAGTCTCTGCATCTTACGGCCTGTGGTGTTCTTTTTATCCGGCCAGAACTGAACATTCCAGCTCTGCTCAAGTGCTGCTGCCGGGCCACGTTCCTGACCTTGCAGTGCCATCCAGGCCAGCATGGTGCTATGCCACTGCTGCTTTAATACGTCACCGGACAGATTAGAATTGTCACAAAAATCAGTAAAAGCGGACTGAAGCTGTTCAGCTTGGTGTTTAAAACGATAAGCTGCCTGATACTCGGCCAGATAAACCGGCTGGCTGATATGATGGGTCTGCTGCGGTTGTCCCTGCCCAAAGCCAGTGCTCTGACAAGCAGAGACAAGGAGTGCCAAAGCAAACGGTGTTATAGATTTGAATGTCATTCTCACACCTATAAAGAGTTCAAAAATGCGATCAGCGCGGCGCGCTGCTTGTGATCAAACTGCAGTACCTGGTCACGTGCAGTGAGGGCTTCACCGCCATGCCATAGTACGGCTTCCATTAAATTACGTGCGCGTCCGTCGTGCAGATAATAGGTATGACCGTTCACTTCCTGAGTGTAACCAATCCCCCACAGCGGCGGTGTGCGCCACTCGCTGGCACGGGCTTGTGCCTCCGGCCGGCCATCACTCAGGCCTTCTCCCATATCATGCAACAACAAATCGGTATACGGATGAATGATTTGTTCAGATAGTGCAGGCAATTCAGGACGCTTACCCGTCTTAACCTCTGTTTTATGACAACCTGCGCAGCCTGCACTTTGAAACAGTTGTTCTCCGGCTAAGACGTCAGGGTCGTCGACGTTACGTCGTACCGGCACCGCCAGATGTCGTGAATAAAACTCGACAAAATTCAATATATTGTCGCTCACTTCAGGTTCACCGCCATTCGGCAGACTGGCACACAATGCTTGATGTGGCGAACAGTTCTCAGTAGGAAACAGGCGGCTGGTCAGGCCTAAATCACCGTTAAATGCTGAGGCATTTTGCTGCATCAGTGAAGGTTGTCCGGCTTTCCAGCCAAAACGACCGATGACGGTTTTATCCTGCTCGATATCCCAGACCTTGTTCGCCCGTCCGGATATGCCATCGTTATCATCGTCGTTAACATCCTGCCAACTCAATAACGTACTGTCAGGAATACTCTCCAGCAACCCCAGACCAATCATAGGCGGTGCAATTCTGGCGGAAAACTGAGTGTCCGGATGCATCGGACCGTAAGCAAGGTGGGTAATGGCAAGAATCGGTTTTCGCAGCAGCACCGGTGTCCCGTCAGCAAACTGAATCGAGACTTCATCATAGGTAATACGAATTTGTCCTTCCGCCTTGTGGCCAGGCAATGCAAAATCCTGCAGTTGCGCACCATAGGTTGGTTCGGGTACCACGCCTTGTTGACGATAAACCGATTTTTGCTGTTCAGTCAACGCCGGAATGCTCAGACGAACCAGCATAGATACCGCTTGTTGATCACCCTGTTCAGGGGGATGTCCTCGCCCGTCTTTAATGTGGCAGTTCTGACACCCGTTGGTATTAAACAGAGGTCCGAGACCGTCACGAGCTTCAGTAGAAGATGGCGCGGCCACCCAGGGGTTACGAAAAAAGCTATTTCCTACGCTGAAATCGAGTCGTTTCGATAACGGGAGATTTGAGGCTGGCATCGAATAGGCATTCTGCCCATCTTTACGGGTACTGGTTGCCCCGCCTGATGCAACATCAGCGGCCCATACCTGAGCTGAAATTATCCCCACAAGGAGCGCAGAGTAAACCCATTTCATTCCGTTATTCTCTTATTATTCAAAGCGAGAAACCCAACCGACCGAAAAGTCACTGGCGTGAACTCCCGGGCGATTGGGTCGTGTTAATTCAGAGGTTCAATAACTATAGCTACTGGCTCAGAACTCGTGATCAGCGGTGTCCGGATTCAGGTTATCAATACCAATCACGTTCGCGGCTCGCTCAATAGATGCGGTCTGTGCAACCAAAGACGCAATGGCTTTATTAACCAGAGCGTTACCTTGCGGATTATCGGCAGCAATCAGTTGATCAAAGTGTTGATTGTTTTTCTCTGCTGACGTCACCAGTTCACCAACCTGATCGCGTGCAGCGTCAAACTGCTGCATGATTTCTTTGGCGGCTTTGTCGTCTTTCTGGGCAACAAGATCAAAGATTGACGCACCTTTTAACGTTGAACCGTCAACGCGAGCGTAAGTACCGGTATAAACATTGTAAATACCCTGCTCGTTATAGAAGTGAGAGTTATGAGTGTTATCAGAGAAACAGTCATGCTCATCTTCTGTAGAGTTCGCTTCCAGAGCGACCTTCATACGCTCGCCAGCCAACTCTCCCAGTGAAAGCGAACCCATACCAAACAACATTTTACGCAGGCCATTTTGTGCAGAATCAGCAAGCAGCTCCTGACGGTAGTTACCTTTCTCATCCGCAGACCACTGCTTTTCCATCCACTCCAGATCCTGTACCAGCAGTTGAGCGGATGCTTTCAGGTATTGCGCACGACGGTCACAGTTGCCATGAGTACATTCGCTGCCCTGGACATAATCCGTATATGGACGTTCGCCCGCACCTGGCTGCGTGCCATGAAGATCTTGTCCCCACAGCAGGAATTCAATCGCGTGATAGCCTGATGCCACATTCGCCTCTGAACCACCCAGTTCATTCAGGCTGGCAATCAGCTCAGGGGTAATTTCAGCCACATCCATCGTCGTCGCGCCAATCGTCAGACTTTTATTGGCAATAATGTTAGCGCTTGCGCCCGCGTTACCCAGTTCATACTGATAATCATCCGCTACGTAATCGATCAGCCCCTCATCCAGCGGCCAGGCATTCAGCTGGCCTTCCCAGTCGTCGACAACCGCGTTACCAAAACGGAAAACTTCAGATTGTTGGTATGGTACACGCGCTTGTAACCAGGCTTGTTTGACTTGTTGTAGCTGAGCTTGTGACGGTTGAGCCAGAAAAGCATCGATTGACTGATTGAGTTTTTTCGCAGTAACCAGAGCATCCGCGAACACGGCGTGGGCAACGTCTGCGTAATGTTCAACGACCTGGTCCTGACTCACAGCCGCGAAACTGGCCGCAGAAGAGAGGGCCAAAGAGGCTGCAATAGATTGGACTAAAAGTGACTTAACTTTCATTAAAGCATCCTTGTTTTGCTTTGATTAATACGTAGTGCTAATTATTATCATTTTCACTCTTAGCCGCGATAATACAAATTTACAATTCTTTTTCAAGTGGTAACAAAAAAAACCTCACCGAAGTGAGGTTTTTATCAATGAAATGTGAAGTCGGCTTATCAGCGCTTACAAAACTACCACTTGAGCTGATGCTTGCCGTGAGACACTTTGGCACGGAGGTAATTCTCATTACCTGATTTAATGTGGGCTGCAGTATGTACCACTTCCACGATGTCGATACCGTACTCTTTCAGTTCACGTACCTTTTTCGGATTGTTGGTCACCAGACGGATCTTTTCTACGTTTAAAGCCTGCAGCATTTGTGCAGCTTCACTGAAATCACGCAGATCATCCCCAAAACCGAGATGGTTATTAGCTTCATAAGTGTTCATACCTTCACTCTGCAGACGGTACGCATCGATTTTGTTATATAAACCGATACCGCGACCTTCCTGGCGCAGGTATAAAATAATCCCGCCATGCTCACCCATCTTATTAATGGTTTCCTCCAGCTGCTCGCCACAATCACAGCGCGACGAATGAAAAACATCGCCGGTCAGACACTCTGAATGCATACGCACTAAAGGAACTTCTTGATTTTTATCTGCTGATTTGAAAATAACAGCGACATGCTCTTTATCGGTCTTCAACCCTCTGAAAGAGAGGATTTCTGCATCAATATTGCTCTGCGCACCTACTTTAAAATCAACTCTGGCTCTAACTTCCGCCATATCTGCACTCACCTGAATCATTACTGGATGCATGCTTGTTATTGTATGCATTCTAAAACTCTCTCTGTGAACATACTATGGGGACTGATACCCCAATTTTCAACGAAAAGATCACAAAAACATCTAAATGTTATAATATAACAATTTAGAAAAACTGCAATAAAAAACCCAGCGCTTTTTGATAAGGGCTGGGTTTGAGAAAAGTACTTATAATTCAGTAAATTAATGGCTCTGTGTCTTTTTCCATACCGCCAGTTCAACCCAAAGCTGTTCCAGCTCTTTAAGTTCTTCCGGCGTCAGGAAAGACAAAGTAGGTTTTGATTGTGGCAGAGCATAAGACTGCAATGCACTAATCTGTGCATAAAAGTCCTGCTTTAATTGCTTAATCACTGAATAGTCCACTGCCTTTTCCCGCTGATTATTTGTCTCTATGTCAAAATAATATCATTTTATCGAAATCAATGTGACTGAAATTTAATTTTTGGAATAATTGTCACATTTTATATGTTGTTATTTTTATTTAGATTCTGCTTATCAATATGATCGCAATATAAATACTAATGATCATGCCAATAGATATATTCAATAAATACAACCATCAAATCTATATTATTAATAGATACACAATTAAACTCAAACTCACTTAACGCACTGTATTCAATCGGGTTTTATAGCCATCCTGATGATTGTTTGTGCACTAATTGAGATTTAGCGATCGTCACCGCCTCCGGATCAAAACCAATGATCCTTGGATCAAAGCTAATCCAAATACCAAACCTTCCCATACGCCAAAATATGGTTTAACAATAATGAGTCTGGCAAGGCGTGTGTTTTTCGCAGTCGTGATTTGATTGAGCAGTGACTCGGCTGATATAGCTATTTATGACTTAATAGACTATCCGTTCCTGATATCCCATTTAGTGATAACCCATTAGTGCCGTAACAGACTATCTGTTCATAATAAACCGTCAGTGGCGTTATAAAAAAGCCGGGCTCAACGGCCCGGCTTTTTGTCAACTATAGTGTTTTTCAACCATCGTACTTTTTAACAACGACAGTACTTTTTAACAACGACAGTCATTACGCGTCAGAGTCACTATCTGTTGAATCAGTTGCGTTGCTCTCTGGCTGCTCTGATTCATCCGATGAAACCGACTGCGCTTCAGCATCGATATCTTCCGGTAAATCCGCATCTTCAATTTCTTCAATGCGCTGCAGGCCAACGACTTTCTCGTCTTCAGCGGTACGAATCAGTGTCACACCTTGGGTGTTACGACCAACCTGACTCACTTCAGCGACACGGGTACGTACCAGAGTACCGGCGTTAGTGATCATCATAAATTCATCACCTTCATCGACCTGTACCGCACCTACGACTTCGCCGTTACGATCAGAAACTTTGATAGAAACCACACCCTGGGTGCCACGACCTTTGGTCGGATATTCCGCCAACACCGTGCGTTTACCATAACCGTTTTCAGTTACCGTCAGTACGTCACCGTCAGTCTTAGGAACGATCAAAGATACCACTTTATCGCCCTCTGCCAGTTTCATACCTCGTACACCTGAAGCGGTACGCCCCATAGGACGAACACCTTTGAACTTAATCTCTGGCTGACCATTCTCATCAAGAACCGGATTTCCGTTCTCATCCACAACCACAGATTCTTCGGCTTCTTTAAAGCGAACGACTTTACCGAATTTCGAGAACAGCATGATTTCATTTTCGCCATCAGTGATATCGACACCAATCAACGAGTCGTCGTCACGCAGATTGACGGCAATCAGACCGTTCGCACGTACGTTCGCAAACTGATCAAGCGAAGTCTTCTTAACTGTACCGTCACCGGTTGCCATGAAGATAAACTTATCTTCCGTAAACTCGGTTACCGGCAGAATCGCAGTGATACGTTCGTTCTCTTCCAGAGGAAGCAGATTGACGATAGGCTTACCACGTGCAGTACGACTTGCCAGCGGCAATTGGTACACTTTCAGACGATAGGTCTTACCACGGGTCGAGAAGCACAGAATATTGTCGTGAGTATTCGCCACCAGCAGACGTTCGATGTAATCTTCGTCCTTCATGCGGGTCGCACTCTTACCTTTACCGCCACGACGCTGAGACTCATAGTCGCTCAGTAACTGGTACTTAACGTAACCTTCATGTGACAGCGTCACAACTACATCTTCGCGGGCAATCAGCTCTTCCAGATCGATATCGTGGCTGGCTGCCGTGATTTCAGTGCGGCGAGCATCACCGAATCCGTCACGAATCGCTTCCAGTTCTTCACGAATCACTTCCATCAGACGCTCAGTGCTCGCCAGGATGTGCATCAGTTCTGCAATTTGCTCCAGCAACTGTTTGTATTCGTCCAGGATCTTCTCGTGCTCAAGACCAGTCAGCTTGTGCAGACGAAGGTCAAGAATCGCTTGAGCCTGTTGTTCAGTCAGGAAGTACTGACCATCACGAATACCGTACTGAGGCTCCAGCCATTCAGGGCGAGCAGCATCAGTACCGGCGCGTTCCAGCATAGCCGCAACATTACCCAGATCCCAACCACGGGCAATCAGACCCGCTTTGGCTTCTGCCGGCGTGGGCGCTTTACGAATCAGATCAATGATGTCATCGATGTTCGCCAGAGCCAGTGCCAAACCCTCCAGGATATGGGCACGTTCGCGTGCTTTACGCAGCTCAAAAATAGTACGGCGCGTCACCACTTCACGGCGGTGATCCACGAAGCACTTCAGCATCTCTTTCAGGTTAAACAGTTTAGGCTGACCATTGTCCAGCGCGACCATGTTAATACCGAAAGTGGTCTGCAGTTGGGTGTTCGTGTACAGGTTGTTCAGAACAACTTCGCCGACAGCGTCACGCTTACACTCAATAACAATGCGCATACCGTCTTTATCCGACTCGTCACGCAGTGCACTAATACCTTCAACTTTCTTGTCTTTCACCAGTTCAGCGATCTTTTCAATCAGACGCGCTTTGTTTACCTGGTACGGGATCTCGCTGACAATAATGGTCTCACGGCCATTTTTGTCTGTTTCGATATCCGCTTTGGAACGCATGTAAATCTTACCGCGACCCGTTTTGTAAGCATCGATAATGCCTTTACGACCACTGATAAGAGCCGCTGTCGGGAAATCAGGACCTGGAATGTAGTCCATCAGTTCATCGATAGTGATCTCTTCGTTGTCGATATAAGCAAGACAGCCGTCAACAACTTCTGTCAGGTTATGCGGAGGAATGTTGGTCGCCATACCTACAGCGATACCGGAAGCACCGTTCACCAGCAGGTTTGGAATTTTAGTCGGAAGAACCGCAGGGATCTGTTCGGTACCGTCATAGTTCGGTACGTAATCAACCGTTTCTTTGTCCAGGTCAGCCAGCAGCTCATGGGCAATTTTAGACATGCGTACTTCGGTGTAACGCATTGCCGCGGCGGAGTCACCGTCGATAGAACCAAAGTTACCCTGACCATCGACCAGCATGTAACGCAGCGAGAAAGGCTGCGCCATGCGTACGATGGTATCGTATACAGCACTGTCGCCATGCGGGTGATATTTACCGATTACATCACCAACCACACGGGCAGATTTTTTATATGGTTTATTCCAGTCGTTACCCAGCACATTCATCGCGAACAGTACGCGACGGTGAACTGGTTTTAGGCCATCACGCACATCAGGAAGAGCACGACCCACGATAACTGACATCGCGTAGTCAAGGTATGAACCTCGTAGCTCATCTTCAATGTTTACGGGCGTGATCTCTTTAGCTAGATCGCTCATAGAGCCATTATCCCTCTATAGTTTGATCGGTATATCCAGACAAAACGAACCCTATGCCGGAATCAACATAAATGGTTTCGTCCACACACCTGGATATTATTGATACTTATAAGGTGAAAAAATATAACACAAGTTTCTAAGGTTCGGCATCACTTTCCCTCCCCTTTTATCAGGTTGTGACCTTTGTTGTGAATCAACTGCCGAGAATTTACACACTACTCCCATATCCAACTGAAAACAGATTATTTTTTGTTCGTTCTTTTTTTATTCAGGCAGAACAACTGGTGTAACAAGCGATCAGCGCTATAATGCGGACTCATCCATGGACGCGTAATACAGGCATAACAAGTATGAGTAAACCTCAAAACGTCGACCCGAACGAAATCAAGAAGTTCGAAGAAATGGCATCACGTTGGTGGGATCTGGAAGGCGAGTTTAAACCACTGCATCAGATCAACCCACTACGTCTCAACTATGTACAAGAACGTGTCAACGGCTTGTTTGGCAAAAAAGTTCTCGATGTCGGCTGCGGCGGAGGCATCCTGGCAGAAAGCATGGCGCGTGAAGGCGCTCAGGTGACCGGGCTGGATATGGGCAAAGAGCCGCTGGAAGTAGCCCGACTGCATGCCCTGGAAACGGGAACCAAACTCGATTACATCCAAAGTACTATTGAAGATCACGCAGAGCAAAACCCGCAGGCTTATGATGTCGTAACCTGTATGGAAATGTTGGAACATGTCCCGGATCCGCTGTCCGTCATTCAGTCTTGTGCAGCGCTGGTCAAACCTGGCGGTCATGTCTTCTTCTCGACCCTGAACCGTAACTTTAAATCTTATCTGTTCGCCATCGTCGGCGCAGAGAAGTTACTCAAGATTGTTCCGCAAGGCACTCACGATCACGAGAAGTTTATTCGTCCCTCAGAAATGATGAAAATGATCGACACCACTTCCCTGCAAGAGCAAGGGATTACCGGTCTGCAATACAATCCATTGACAGATACCTACCGCCTCGGTCGCAATGTGGATGTCAATTACATTGTGCACACAAGGTTAATCTGATGGCCCAAGCATAAGTAACGTCGGTTTCAGACCTCAGTGAGCTGGCGTAAGACGTAAACGACGACAGTATTAACTTGTATGCTTTGGCAACGGACTCTTTAATTACATATAGTGTACGCTAAAACCCGCCGCCTGGTTTATCACCACATGGTCAAGTTTTAGCGTATTTTTGTATTGATCCTCGCCGTTGATCTGACGAAAACGGCGATAGAGTTTTTACCTAAAGATCAAGAGATTTTTTTTCTCTCTTGGTTACGAAAAAAGCGATCTGAGAATCACAATTTCTTACACGTAATTCTGCCCTTTCGTCATCGGTGAGTGTCTACTAACTGAATTTTT
This sequence comes from Vibrio sp. ABG19, assembly GCF_029962385.1. NCBI lineage: Bacteria > Pseudomonadati > Pseudomonadota > Gammaproteobacteria > Vibrionales > Vibrionaceae > Vibrio > Vibrio sp. ABG19. The sequence goes on from NZ_CP071708.1 coordinate 3,073,511, forward strand.
TTATTTCGCAAGTTATCCACAAACTGTTCAAGATCTCCAACTTGCATTACCCCCTCAATAGCACTATCTTGTAACCCGAATACTGATGCACCCCTACATATAGTGTTTAGGACTCTATATGTAGGGCGAACTTGATCACAAAGCCGGGATTCACTTTACAAGAATTACTCAAAAATACGGCTTTTATCAGTTTTGTTAGGGAAATAAAGTAGAATGAACCAACAACTCACTGTCACCAAGCGTGATGGCCGCAAAGAAAAGATTGATCTAGAAAAGATCCACCGTGTGATCGCATGGGCCGCTGAAGGTCTGGACAATGTCTCTGTATCACAAGTAGAACTTCGTGCTCATATCCAGTTCTACGATGGCATTACCACCTCTGACATTCATGAAACCATCATCAAATCCGCTGCGGATCTGATTTCAGAAGAGACGCCGGATTACCAATACCTGGCTGCACGCCTGGCGGTTTTCCACCTACGTAAGAAAGCGTATGGCCAGTATGAGCCGCCACTGCTGCTGGATCACGTATCTGCGATGGTGGAAAAAGGTAAGTACGACAAACACCTGCTGGAAGACTATACACGCGAAGAATTCGAGTTGATGAATGACTTCATCGACCATCGCCGTGATTTGAATTTCTCTTACGCTGCAGTCAAACAGCTGGAAGGTAAGTACTTTGTACAAAACCGCGTAACCGGTCAGATCTACGAGAGTGCACAGTTCCTGTACATTCTGGTAGCAGCATGCCTGTTCGCTAAGTACCCGAAAGCTACGCGTCTGGATTACGTAAAACGTTTTTACGATGCGACATCGACGTTCAAGATTTCATTGCCTACGCCAATTATGTCTGGCGTGCGCACGCCTACCCGTCAGTTCAGTTCATGTGTACTGATCGAGTGTGGTGACAGCCTGGATTCAATCAACGCAACAGCGAGCTCGATCGTACGATACGTTTCCCAACGTGCCGGTATCGGTATTAACGCGGGTCGTATTCGTGCTTTGGGATCTGAGATCCGTGGTGGCGAAGCGTTCCACACAGGTTGTATCCCGTTCTACAAATACTTCCAAACGGCGGTGAAATGCTGTTCTCAAGGTGGTGTTCGTGGTGGCGCAGCGACAGTCTTCTACCCTGTCTGGCACGGTGAAGTTGAATCTTTGCTGGTACTGAAAAACAACCGCGGTGTTGAAGAAAACCGTGTACGTCATATGGACTACGGCGTGCAGCTGAACAAGCTGATGTACAAACGTCTGGTGGAAGGTGGCAACATCACTCTGTTCTCACCGTCTGATGTACCGGGCCTGTACGATGCATTCTTCCAGGACCAGGACGAGTTCGAACGCCTGTATGTTAAATACGAAAACGATCCTTCGATCAAACAGCGTAGCGTTAAAGCGGTTGAGCTGTTCTCCCTGCTGATGCAGGAGCGAGCATCAACTGGTCGTATCTACATTCAGAACGTCGACCACTGTAATACTCACAGCCCGTTTGATGCGAGCGTTGCTCCGGTACGTCAGTCTAACCTGTGTCTGGAAATTGCTCTGCCGACCAAACCTCTGGTGAACGTTGAAGATGACAGCGGCGAAATCGCGCTGTGTACTCTGTCTGCATTTAACCTGGGTGCAATCCAGAATCTGGATGATTTTGAAGAACTGGCTGAGCTTGTGGTACGTGCGCTTGATGCACTGCTGGATTATCAGGACTACCCTCTGCCAGCGGCTTACAAGTCAACCATGAATCGTCGTACTCTGGGTGTGGGCGTGATCAACTATGCATACTACCTGGCGAAACACGGTGTGAAATACTCAGATGGCAGCGCGAATGCCCTGACTCACCGAACCTTTGAAGCGATGCAGTACTACCTGTTGAAAGCGTCGGTGAACCTGGCTAAAGAGCAAGGTGCATGTCCGGCATTTAACGAGACCAATTACGCGAAAGGTCTGCTGCCGATTGATACCTATAAGAACGATATCAATCTGATCTGTGACGAAGCACTGCATTACGACTGGGATGCACTGCGTAGCGAGATCATGGAGCACGGTCTGCGTAACTCAACGCTGACTGCTCTGATGCCTTCAGAAACGTCATCACAGATTTCAAACGCAACCAACGGTATCGAGCCGCCACGTGGTTACGTTTCCGTCAAAGCGTCTAAAGATGGTATTCTGAAACAGGTTGTTCCTGAGTTCACTCGTCTGAAAGACAACTATGAACTGCTGTGGAACATCGGTTCAAATGATGGTTATTTGCACTTAGTCGGTATCATGCAGAAATTTGTTGACCAGGCAATTTCAGCCAATACTAACTATGACCCAAGTCGTTACGAAAGCGGCAAGGTTCCAATGAAGAAACTGCTTCAGGACCTGCTGACTGCGTATAAATTTGGTGTGAAAACACTGTACTACCATAACACTCGTGATGGTGCGAAAGACGATCAGAAAGATGCGGTTCAACCAGCCGACGACGATTGCGCAAGCGGTGCTTGTAAGATCTAATCAGATTTGAACTGACACTAATTGACTTGAATGCCCTCTGCTCTGCAGGGGGCGAAACGGATGAAGGCACAATGGCTTACAGTACTTTTACTCAAACAAAAAATAACCAACTTAAAGAACCTATGTTTCTGGGTCAGCCGGTTAACGTCGCACGCTACGACCAGCAGAAATACGATATTTTCGAAAAGCTGATTGAAAAACAGCTTTCTTTTTTCTGGCGTCCGGAAGAAGTAGATGTCTCCAGCGACCGTATCGACTACGCGAAATTGCCAGATCACGAGAAACACATTTTTATCTCCAACCTGAAATACCAGACCCTGCTTGACTCAATCCAGGGCCGCAGCCCGAACGTCGCTCTGCTGCCTCTGGTCTCTATTCCTGAGCTGGAAACCTGGATTGAAACCTGGTCATTCTCTGAAACCATCCACTCTCGTTCGTACACGCACATCATCCGTAACATCGTGAACGATCCTGCATTGGTGTTTGACGACATCGTTGAGAATGAGCACATCATCAAGCGCGCGAAAGACATCGCTCACTTCTACGATGATCTGATCAAAATGAGTAACGATTACCACCGTTACGGTGAAGGTAGCCACGAAATCAACGGCGAAACTGTTCACATCACGCTAAACGGCCTGAAGAAAAAGCTGTACCTATGCCTGATGTCGGTTAACGCACTGGAAGCGATTCGCTTCTACGTCAGCTTTGCCTGTTCATTCGCTTTTGCCGAACGTGAACTGATGGAAGGTAATGCGAAAATCATCAAGTTGATCGCCCGTGATGAAGCACTGCACCTGACCGGTACGCAGCATATGATCAACCTGCTGCGCAACGGTATGGATGATTTTGCCTTCCTGCAGATCGCTGAAGAGTGTAAGCAAGAGAGTTTTGACCTGTTCAAGCAGGCCGCTGAGCAAGAGAAAGAATGGGCAGAATATCTGTTCAAAGACGGCTCGATGATTGGCCTGAACAAAGACATCCTGTGTCAGTATGTTGAGTACATCACCAACATTCGTATGCATGCGGTTGGTCTCGAGCCGGCGTACCCTGGTGCGACCAGCAACCCGATTCCGTGGATCAATGCCTGGTTGTCTTCTGACAACGTTCAGGTTGCGCCACAGGAAGCAGAAATCAGTTCTTACCTCGTCGGTCAAATCGACAACGAAGTCAAAGCCAATGACTTCGAGGGCTTTGAACTGTAATGGCTTCGATTAAAATCAACAAAATCGTCAACATTGAGTCCAATCCGTCTAATACTCTGCTCGAAACCATGGAGCAGGCCGGATTGAACCCTGAATACAACTGCCGGGACGGCCATTGTGGCGCCTGCCGCTGTACTCTGCTATCAGGTGAAGTCGAATACGTTGGTTTTGCTATGGCCTACACAGAAAGTGATGAAATCTTGCCGTGTATCTGTAAGGCCAAAACGGCTGTAGAGTTGGTCAACGTCAACTATCATGTCAAAGCCAAACGCGCCTAGTCGCCACTCAGTGGTTTAGCGGTGTCACCGTCCAAACACACTGAGCAACGCAATGAAAAAAGCCAGAGTGCACGACTCTGGCTTTTTAGTTGCGCTTTTTCTTCAACTCGCTGCCTGCCCTAAGCACATCTATCCACATACATCTCTTGTCGCCACATATTTAAGTGAAGCAATACGAGTTAGCTGGAACAATACGAATTTTTAAGCGGAACAATATAAAATGCAGGCATTAACAGCGGCTGTGCTCCTTCCCTACTTAAACTCACCACCTAAAATCTGATCGGCGGTCCCCATAGAGACCGACTTATTGGCGATCTCTCTTCCACCATCATCATACAGAGACAAACGATAACCCTGATAATCGATCTGGTTGCTGTCTGCCGGGGCATGCAGCCATAAAGAAACCACATCCCGATTCACACTCCCTACAGCCTCTCCCAGAACCACTTTCTGACTTGCCACTTCATACCAAACCAAAATCCTTGATTGATGGAACATACCAGCCTCCCGCTGAAATGGAACACAACAGAACTTAGTTTAAGTGCAATCACGCAAACGAGATGGCTCAGATTTAAGACAGTTTTAGCATCACCCAATAAATCATGTGCTTAACATTTAGATAATTTTGGTATAACTGGCGGGGATAAAGCCAGATGGGTAATAAGCATATAATTCAATGTCTTATTACCCATTCGATGGATAGACAATCCGTTTATTAGCATTCGGGTTATTTCTAATGAGAAATCAGCCCGACTCATTAACCGTTAACCATCTACTCAGCCTTTAAGTACATTGGCCGGCAAGTAGAGTTCCTTCAACGTCGACAGCGAACCGTACTGTGCCAGAACGTTTTTACCGGACAAATAACGACGCAGCATATCGGCCGCAACGGTACCCATCAGCTCCTTTTGTTCCTGAGCGCTGAACGCACGGCTGAATTTAAACAGTTGCCCCCACTCTCCCTGCGGAGAAGAGAGCGCGACACTGAATGTATCCTCATTCAGAGGGCCGGTAACCAGCGCCAGGTCGGTCGTGCATTTATCTTTGGTCGCACCGGCCAGAGCAAACACCGCTGCGAGCGGATCTTTTTCACCCAGTCCGGCATCCGTACCATGACTCAGAACCCAACTATGGCCACTCAACACTTCGACCTGCTCATTACTGAGCAACCAGTGCGATAACCAGCCTTTGGTTGCTTGTTCTGCTATCGACAATGAAAGACCTTTATCGGCCATTAGATGGCCGATATGGGCCAGCATCGGTTCATCAACACTCACCACATGCTGCTCCAGGAGGGAATACATAAGCTGGAGGAATTTCACCCGCGTATCGAGATCACTCTTCGGACCAAACAGCTTCACCTCAATAAAGGGCATATAGGAACGGTAACCCAGCACATAGCCCTGCGGCAGATGCAGCTTATCCAGTTTGTCTGCGATCCCTGATTCAGAGGAACCAAAGGTATACAAACGGCTGCACTCCAGCCCAGCCTGCTCCGGATAGTTACGCTTCAGATCAGGCAGGATCTGCTCAGCCACCATACGCTTAAACTCTTTTGGGACACCGGGCGTAAAATAGAACCAGCAGTCGTTAATCTGCATTTTGAAACCACACGCAGTACCGATCGGGTTATCGATAATGGTCGCGTTTTCCGGCAACATCGCCTGCTTAATATTGCTTTCCGGCATGGTGCGGTTTCGGGCCGCATAAAAGGCCTCCAGACGCTCGAGCCACTGCGGGAACAGAACCAGTTGCTGCTCAGCGGCCTGTGATGCCGCAGCCGCACTTAAGTCATCAGTGGTAGGCCCAAGGCCACCATTCACAATCACAATGTCGTTATTAAAGCTCAGCATCAGCATTTCTTCTGCTAATACAGGCTGTGCATCGCCGACTGTCGAACGCTTGGATAAAGAAAAGCCGTGTTCAAAAAATTCGCGGGACATCCAGGCTGCATTAGTATCGACGATGTCACCATGCAGTACTTCCTCACCGGTACTTAACATTGCTATTTTAAGCATAGATATAACCTTGTTGTTCTCATTGCGTCTGATAGTACAGACTGCTTGTTGTTTCACTATATCGCCGATCGACCGTATCTCTCTATTAGTTTCATGTCAATTTCCCAGTTTTATATCAATTTCATATCGATGTGCTGGTGCAACCCAGCGGCTCTGGCACCTTGTGGCTCAGCTTCAGAGCCAATCCTTGAGTTACATAAACAACAAAGCGCCCGGAGGCGCTTTGTTATCGATATAGTCATCACAGCAGCAATGAAGGTTATGATCTTACTATCGAGTTCAGTTTTTGTCCGCAATCGCCTGTAGCGCTTTCGCAACCACCTCATCCATCGGCTGAGTAATATCAATAAATATCGCTTCATCAGCACCAGGCTCAATCAGAGTTTCAAACTGGCTACGCAGCATTTTTTCACCCTGAAAATAGTGGTCTGCACGCTGACTTAAGCGCGACCAAATGGTGTCGTAATCGCCTTGCAGATAGATGATCACTAACTCGTCATTATTCTCGCGCAAGATATCGCGATACTGCGGCCTAAGCGCCGAGCAGGCAATGACCGCTGAGTCATTATCAATAAACAGACGATTGAGCGTTTGCAGCCAACCGTAACGGTCTTCATCGGTCAGAGGAATACCCTGACTCATTTTGTCGACATTGTGCTGAGGATGAAAGTCATCACCGTCAAAGAAGGTCAGACCCAATCGCTGTGCCATCTGGCTGCCAACTGAGCTCTTACCGCAACCGGATACACCCATTACTAAGATTTTTTTCGCTTTCATAGGACAATACTTCCCTGGGCCCCACTCAAATGGGGCCTTTGTGCTCAAATTGAAATTGGTCGCTTAAGGTTACTGCCACCACATCGCGAGTTGCGGGAACACAATAACCAGTCCCAGTACCAGAATTTGCATACAAATAAACGGAATCAGTGACGAGAAAATCAATCCCAGACTGATGTCCTTCGGCGCTACCGATTTGAGATAGAAAGCCGCCGGACCGAATGGTGGTGACAGGAAAGAAACCTGCATGTTCAGACAGAACACAACACCAAACCAGATTGGGTCATAGCCCAGATTGATGATGATAGGTACGAAAATAGGCATGGTAAGCAGAGCAACACCGACCCAGTCCAGGAACATACCCAACACCAGCAGAATCACCATCATGATCAGCAAAGTCGCAATGGCACTACCGCCCGACAGAGCCAGAATCGTCTCTTCAACAAAGTCGATACCACCCATCAGGTTGTAAACCCCGACCAGAGCCGTCGCGCCAATACCGATCCAGATGATCATCCCACAGGTACGCATAGTGGCGATAGCACTCTCTTTGAGCATCGTCCAGCCCATCTCACCGCGAATAACCGCACTGAACATAATACCGACGACACCAAGGGCCGATGCTTCGGTGACCGATGCCACACCGGTATAAATACTGCCTAATACCACAGCCACCGATAGTAGCGGGAAGAACAGTGCTTTAAAGTAATTCGGGCGCTCGTTATCTTCTTCCAGCTCTTGCTGATCAAATTCCGGTGCCAGTGAAGGATTCAGATAACAACGAATCAGCACATATGCAACGTAACACATCGCCAAAATAAACGCCGGAACAAAGGCGGCTTTAAACAGGTCGCCGATTGATACACTGGCGGTCATACCATAAATAATCAGTACGATACTTGGCGGCAACATAGTACCCAACGCACCACCGGCACAGGTTGTACCGATAGCCAGTTTGCGGTCATAACCGAGACGCAGCATCTGTGGCAGTGCCAGAATACCCAACAGAACGGTTTCACCACCGATAACGCCGGACATCGATGCCAAAAGTACTGCAACCAGCAGCGTTTGTACGGCCACACCGCCACGCACACGGCGTCCGACGGATTTCATCGCATCAAATAAATCGCGCGCAATCCCGGAGTGATCCAGCATCGCCGCCATCAGTACAAACATCGGAATAGCCAGGAAAATGTAGTCCGAAGCGAAGCTGTACATACGGCTGGTAATCAGAGGAATAGCATCGACACCAAACCATCCCAGGGTAAAGAAGATGGCAACGAAACCGGTAACGAACGCCAGCTGCATACCTGTCAGCAGCAAGCCGATCATCATCACCAGCATGAGCAGACTGCCCCATTCAATACCAATTGAAGAAAGATCAAACATCGCGCTTTTTCCTTAGGGCTTGAATTTCCTGAATCAGGTGCAACACAAATTGCACAACCAAAATAATCAGAGTGACAAAAATAACCGCTTTCAGCAGCGCCGGATAAGGCGGGTTAAAAGCAGAACCTGAGGTTTCCAGACGCATCTCGCCCCACGGTGCAAACCAGGAAGCTTCAACAGTAATATAAGAGGCATACGCCATCATGCCGGCAAAGGCTAATCCGACAATGTGATGGACTAAATTAAGATAATGACGTGCACGTGGTGACACATGATCATAAATTAGCACCACACGAACATGTTTATTCGATGCCATGGCATAGACACCACCAAACACAAATAACGCACCACCGATAAAGGCCGCCGTCTCATGTACCCAAGTGGTGGGAGAGTCAAACACATAACGCATGACGACTTCATAAAAAGAAATCGCAACCGTTACCAGAAACAGCAGACTGAACGCATTACCAGCACGCACAATCCAAACGTCCAGCGCGTTTTTAGGCTGCTCATCATGAATAGGCGCAGCCGGTAGCTTCTTCTCGCTCATAACGAACTCTTGCTTTAACAGAGAGGGCAAAGTCGCCCTCTCTCAATGGAAAGAAAATATATAGGATAGTTATAGAAGATCGTTGTTTTGCAGGAAGGTAGTCACAGAATCATAGACCTTCTTCGCATTCGGAGAACGCTCTGCAAATACCGCCCACTGATCGCGTGCGATAGCACGGAATTTCTTACGTTCTTCATCAGACCAGTTATGAATGGTAATTTTAGGATTAGCATTGGCTTCTTTCACCGCTGCCTGGTCGGCAATTTTCAGCTGAGTGGTAATGTCATAAGAGAAATCACGTACTGACGTCACAAGAATTTGTTGCAAATCTGCCGGCATTTTTTCCCATTTCTTCTCGCTGATAGAAACATCGATCAGAGGCAGAGAGTGGAAACCCGGTTGAACCGGATGAGCCGCGACATCATTCATGCCTGCTTTTTGGTTAGTCGAGAATACGGTGTAATCCGCCGCATCAATGACGCCCTTACTCAGGCCGGTGAATACTTCAGAACCCGGCAGGTTAACCGGTGTCGCCCCCGCCGCCGCAAAGACTTGCTGCACCAGCCCTTCTGGCGCACGCAGTTTCAGACCTTTCAGATCTGCAACACCATCAAGCGGCTTCTTAGATACCAGAGATTCAACACCTGTTGTTGAAGCACCAACAAAATGAACACCGTATGGTTTGTAAAGTTCGGTTAAAAGTTCGTTGCCACCACCGTAGTTCATGTATTGCAGCAGTTGGGTTGTATCTGACCAGGCACCCACCATGTTACCTAACAGGCCGAAAGCCGGATCCTGACCAGAGAAGAATTCAGTCGCGGTCAGATGACCATCCAGGATCCCCATTTTGATCGCACTCAGGGTTTCGGTGTGTTTAACCACTGCCCCAACAGGTAACAGGTCAATATCGATACGTCCGCCGGACATTTTTTCGACCCGCTCGGCCCAGTCTTGCTGAATCTGGAAGTTGCGATCTCCGGATGGATCCGAAGATTGGATTTTCAGCTTGAAATCCGCAGCCATTGCAGACATAGATACCAAACCTGTTACCGCTGCGGCGATAATTGTTCTCGTCATAGCTTTCATAGAATTATCCTTTCGAGTTTCACGTCTAACACCGGTTTATGAATATTATGTTACCGGTAACTTGCGGTGTGAATGTTACTGGCAACTCCCATTGACTGTCCATGAAGTTGATCACAGCTTTTAAACATTCATTAACATCCAGCTTACTGATGTTATTTTTATAACCACCACAACATAAGCCTTTGTGCAGTTTAGTTAAAATTGCGAACAGCGGCGGATTAATCCAAAATTTTCCGCGCTGGTTATCGAAAAGGTTGATAGCGGTCAATATTTAAACACACACAACATCTAAACTCTTTAATAGCGATAAATTGAATGAGGTTCGGAGGTCGGAATGAACAGCACTTTTATAGTGAACTTTGTTGGTACAGCAACCCCGTCAACGATTAAACAACTTGCTGCGATCACCCATGAGAATGATGGTAAGTGGCTAATTAGTAAGGTTAATTTTATCGAGGAACAAGTGGCTGCTGTGATTAAGGTTGAAGTCCCCACCGCAAAAGTCCAAACGGTGAAAGAGGCCTTTCATTCCTACCCCGATTTACTGGTGCAAATTGTCGACTGTGATACGACCCCACATCAATCAGACACGATTTATCAGATTCGGCTTGATGCTAATGACCGTTATGGAATTGTCAACGAGATCACTCATGTGCTGGATAACCAGGGCATTCATATTCTCGATATGGATTGCCAACGGGTATTTATCGCCGGAGGTGGCGGCGTCAGTTCAAGTTTGTTTACGGCTAATTTAGCCATTCGTCTGCCCGCGGAAATAGCAATACAAGACGTCGCTAAGGAACTCGAAGCTCTGAGCGAAGATACCCGGGTAATTATCGAGACATAAAACCGACCTCATTATAATTGCGCCCTATCAGGACGTTATAAAATGACAACAATATAGAATATATCGTTATTCAGGAGGTCGATGGCCTTTTTTTTATGAAGGAAATTCATACAAAAAATAACATGACGTACGGTTAGAATAATTCTCTTCTCGAATGCAAATAATTATTTTTTAGCAAATAAATAATGATGAAAATAACTGCCTGTGTTTTCTTGAAGCAGATAACAAACCACATTTTTTATATTGATTTTTTTTGAAATTAACTTGATGCTTAGAAGCAGAGTCCCAGCAGTAACAACGTACTCTGATACAACACTTATAATTCGAACAATATTCCTTCTGTACAAAGCCAAAACAAGCATGCTGTCAATCAACGTTGGGTAGGATAAAGATGTTTAAGCTTAAGAATATTAAAGTCAGCCACAAGCTGGCGATCATTATTGCTGTCGGGATCATTGGCTTCATCAGTTTACTGCTGATCGCATCGAACGCATTGCAAAATAATCTGCGTACTGAACGTGAAGCACGCCTCAATGCCGTTTTAAAAAGCACTCTCTCACAAGTTTCATTTCTTGAAAAAACACTTCCCAAAGATCAGGCTCAGGCTGAAGCGAAGAAACTGATTAACGCGTTACGATTTGACGGCGACAATTATGTGTTCGTTATTAATGAGTCACGCGAGGCGGTTGTTCATCCTTTGCACCCGGAACTGGTCGGTCAGCAGATGGGCAGCGACAGCGAACGTTTCTGGTTCGATATGGTTAACCTGGCCAGCAATGGTCAGCAAGGTATTCTCACTTACGACTGGCAGAACGATAAAGGTCAGCCTGCCGAAAAACTCTCTTCCGTACAAGGTTTTGCACCCTGGGGCTGGATCCTGGGCTCAGGCATGCTGGTCGATGATATTCAAACGGCGGTACAACAACAGTTTCTGAACATGGCGCTCGCCACTCTGGCAGTGATCGTGGTGATGTCGCTGTTCGGCTTTATCATCAGCCGGGCTATTGTGACGCCGCTCGAACGCATTAAAGATACCATGAAGCTTGTGGCACAGGGCGACCTGACGGCTGAAGTTCAGATAGAAGGTAAAGATGAAATCGGTGTTGTCGCCCGGCGTATCAATGAGAGCGTTAGCTCGATGCGCTCGGCGCTGCGCGAGTCCGTCCATTCAGCCGGTGAAGTCGCTGAGGCTGCGATACGAATAGCTTCTTCGGCCGAGGAGACCAGTCAGGCCGTGGTCGCACAACGGGATCAGTTAAACCAGTTAGCGACGGCAATGAACGAAATGAGTGCGACCGTGGCAGAAGTTGCCGGACACGCCGAAGAGACTGCGCGAGATACTCTCGATGCCAGCAGCGAAGCCGGTACCGGCAACAATGATGTCCACTCAAGTGTCGACAGCATTAAAACTTTATCGAACGAACTGGAAGTGGCTGCCGAACAGGTTAACAAACTGAAAGAAGGCGTGATGCAGATTAGTGAAGTGACGGCTGTTATCAGCGGCATTTCAGAACAAACCAATTTACTGGCACTCAATGCCGCGATTGAAGCTGCCCGCGCTGGCGAACAAGGTCGCGGCTTTGCCGTGGTAGCCGATGAAGTGCGTAACCTGGCAAGCCGCACCCACCACTCCACCGAAGAGATTCAGACGACTATTAATCGGCTGCAGCAACTTGCCGTGACGACCGCCAGCGCGATGCAGAAGAGCCAGGACCTGGCCTATAACAGTGTCGAACGCGCAGAAAATGCAGGCAGTGATTTGTCACAGATAGTGAGCCATATTCAGCACGTCAGTGACAAGGCAACGCAAATCGCAACGGCAGCCGAAGAACAAAGTGCCGTTGCAGAAGATATGAACCGTAACGTTAGCGGTATCAATGACGCCGCGCTGGAGATGTCGCAAGCCGCCAATTATCTGGCTGAAGAGAGCGAAAAGCTGGCCGACTTGTCACGCCAGTTAGATGGTAAGCTGACCCGCTTTAAACTTTGATAAGGGTTCCGGCCACCAGTTAACCACATAACCACATCGGCACGAATAAAAAATCCACCGTTAGCGGTGGATTTTTTTATGCTGTCAAAGCGGCAACGGTATTATTTTACTGACCATTGCGACAGAGAACGCTTAAAGTCTTCATAACCAAATTCGTTCAGCTTCTGAATGTCGCCATTAGTACGTTCGCAGTACACAGAAGGCATCTTCAGGCCATTAAACCAGTTCAGCTTCACCATGGTATAACCAGCGCTGTCGAGGATATGCAGTTTTTGACCGACTTTAAGTGGCTGCTCAAACTTCGCCACACAGAACTGGTCACCTGCCAGGCAAGAACAAGAACCGATCACGTATTCGTGTTCACCGTTGTCGCTTGCTTCCAGGACAGAGGCAGGCTCATTGTAGATAAGCGTATCCAGGCGATGCGCTTCGGTTGCAGAATCTACAATCGCGGTTTTCATGCCGTTCTCAACCAGGTCAACAACGGTGACCACCAGATCAGTGGTTTTGGTAATGATCGCTTCACCCGGTTCCAGGTACAGTTGCACCGCATGTTTTTCAGCAAAAGCTTTCAGCGCCAGACCCAGCTTATCGACATCATAGCCCGGCCAGGTAAAGAATACGCCACCGCCCAGACTCACCCAGTCCAGCTTATCCAGATGCGCGCCAAAGCGCTCAGAGATAGCATCCAGCAGGCTGATGAACGCATCGACATCTTTGTTCTCACAGTTCATATGGAACATGACACCATTGATACTCTCGAACACGGCCGGATCAATGTGGTCTGCCTGCACACCCAAGCGAGAGAAACGACGTGCCGGATTAGCGAGATCCTGGCCAGCGTAGCTTACACCTGGGTTAAGACGTAGACCCACAGAGGCTTTTCCTTCTACCAGGTGACGATAAGCTGCCAGCTGTGACTGGGAGTTAAAAATCATCTTATCGCAGATATCTGCGACTTCTTTTACGTCATCTTCACGATAGCCCACGCTGTAAGCGTGAGTTTCACCACCAAATTTTTCATAGCCCAGTTTAACTTCAAACGGGCCTGAACTTGTGGTGCCGTCCAGGTAAGGTTTGATGATGTCAAACACACCCCAGGTAGAAAAACATTTCAGAGCCAGAACTAGCTTAACACCTGACACTTCTTTCAGACGTTTGGCTATTTCCAGATTTTCGATCAATTTCCCTTCATCAATCATGAAGTATGGGGTTTTCAATTCGCTTTTTTGCATTGTCTCGCTTCCTGATTACTGCCTGCTGCAGGCATCATCATTTGAGTCTTTAAATGGAAAAAACAGCCATCACAAGTGACGGCTGTTTATTACATCTCAATCTAAGTTCATTTCAACTGACAAACCGCAAGTCAAAATTACTTTAGAATGTTGATAACTGGTTCGCTAGGTTGCAGCTCCTGAATTTCCCAGTCCAGGCCGATTGACGGCATGGTTTCCAGGAACGGATCTGGATTCAACTGCTCCATGTTGAACACGCCAGCTTCAGCCCATTCACCACGGAAGAATTGCAGAGCAGCCGTGATTGCCGGAACACCTGTCGTGTAAGCAATAGCCTGATGCTCAACATCCTGGTAAGCCACTTCATGATCCGCATTGTTGTAAATGAAGACACTACGCTGCTCACCATTCTTTTTGCCCTGAACCCAGGTACCGATACACGTGAGACCAGTATAGCCCGGCGCCAGAGACGTCGGATCCGGCAGCAGTGCTTTCAGCACGTGCAGCGGATGAACACTGGTACCATCGTGCAGAGTCACTGGTTCCGGGTTAAGTAAACCGATGTCACGCATGCAGTTGAAGTAGTTCAGGTAGCGGTCACCGAATCCCATCCAGAATTCAATGCGCTTAGCCGGGATATACTCTTTCAGCGAACGAACTTCATCGTGCGCCATTGAGTAAACCTTGAAAGGGCCACAGTTAGGAAAATCGAACTCCATCATACGAGTGTGACACGGTACTTGTTTCCACTCCCCCTCTTCCCAAAAGAAAGAGTCACCCTGAATTTCCAGCATGTTGGTTTCAGGATCAAAGTTAGTGGCGAACTTTTTACCGTGATCACCCGCATTGATGTCCATCACATCGATAGTATCAATTTCATCAAACAGATGTTTTGCCGCATAAGCGGCAAACACACTCACTACGCCCGGGTCAAAACCCGCGCCCAGTATGCCGGTGATCCCCGCTTGTTTAAACTTATCACGATACGCCCATTGCTGATCGTACGCTTCAGGTACTTGCTGACCTTCCGAGCACAGATCAACCGCAACAGAAGTGTCCATATAGGACACTTTTGCACGGTAACAGGCTTCCATGATTGGCACGTTAACCCATGGAGGACCGGCGTTAATCACCAGATCCGGTTTCACTTGTTCGATTAACGCAACCAAAGCGTCTACATCGTCAGCATTCACTGAACGAGCTTCTAGCTTCTTAGTAGAATCTTTCAGGTTTTGTTTGCCCTTGATCGATTCAATGATCTTCTCACACTTCGCGATAGAACGCGAAGCTATGGTAATATCACCCAGCACGTCGTTGTTCTGTGCCGCTTTATGTGCGACCACCCAGCCAACGCCGCCCGCCCCAATCTGTAGAATAGACATAGTATCCGTATACCTTTATTTCGCTAGCTCAATAGCCAGAGTTTCAATTTTAGCCAGTAAAGCTTCGAAATCCGAAGTCTTTAAGCATGGGTTCAAGATTGTGAATTTCAAGGCAGTTTTGCCATCCACAATGGTTTCGCCAAGTACAGCTACGCCACGTACCAGGGCTTCCAGACGAACAACTTTGTTCAGTTCATCCAGGTCAGACGCCTGATTGTTTACCGCGCGGAACAACACGGTAGACAAAGATGGTTCAGCCAGAAGCTCAAAAGCTTCATGCTGACGAACCAATTCGGCCACTTGTTGGGTTTGATCCAGCAAGTGATCGTACATTGCGCCCATTTGTTTAGGACCTACGTTTTGCATGGTCATAAACACTTTCAGGGCATCAAAGCGTTTTGTTGTTGAGATAGACTTATCAACCAGGTTTGGCAGCGTGTCATGCTCACGGTTCAGGTAATCTGCATGGTGTAGCAGGTACTTGAATTTGCTCTTATCTTTCAGCAGCAGCGCGCCACAGCTGATGGTTTGGAAGAACAGCTTGTGGAAGTCAACGCTCACTGATTGCGCGCGTTCAATACCACTCAGACGATCTTTATGGCTGCTCAGAATCAGAGCGCCACCGTATGCGCTGTCCACATGCATCCACATTTCGTGCTTGTCAGCAACGTCAGCGATCGTCACCAGATCATCGATAGCACCGTGGTCAGTAGTACCTGCAGTACCTACGATAGCAAATGGGATCAGGCCGTCTGCTTTCGCTTGTTCAACCACAGCTTCAAGCTTGGTCACATCCATGGTGCCGTTTGGCAGAGCATCGACAGCCAGGATCGCTTTCTCACCCAGTCCCATCCAAGAAGCAGACTTCTGAACAGTAAAGTGTGATTTCTTCGAACACACGATACGCAGTTTGTCAGCATAGTCCGGCAGACCCAGTTTCTGAATCGAGTGACCGCTCAGCTTGTCAGCAATCCAGTCACGCGCCAGCATCAGACCCATCTGGTTACTCTGAGTACCACCACTGGTGAAGATACCGTCCGCTTGCGCGCCCAGCTCATATTTTTCACACATCCAGTCAATCACTTTCTGCTCAACGAAGGTTGCTGCAGAAGACTGATCCCATGAATCCATTGATTGGTTCAGAGACGCGATGATGGCTTCAGCCACAACAGAAGGCATCAGCGGCGGCGTATGCAGGTGTGCAATACAATCCGGGTGCTGAACGATGATAGAGTTCTTAGCCACCAGTTCAGCGGTATCGGTAATCACCTCTTTCAGCGACGCATTCTTGTTATCCAGATCAACCGCGTAAATCGCTGCTTCCAGCGCTTTAGGATCAATACCAGAGTACGGTGCATCCACTTCTTCAAATACGGCTTTCATTGCAGCGGTCGTGTGGTTCATTACCTGAGCAAACTCCTGGCTGCCCATATGACCGGTATGAATGAAATGCTTTTTCCACTCTTGGTTTGCCTGCTCAGGGTCTTTTTGACCGCCGCCGGCAACCAGCATTGCTTCTTCCAGCACGCGCAGAGCAAAGTCAATCTGTTCAAATGAGATGACCAGCGGTGGAAGGAAACGGATAACCGAACCTTCACGGCCACCTTTTTCAACCATCAGGCCACGCTCCAGCGCTGCACGCTGAATGTCCAGAGTCAGTTGTGGTGCCGCTTTTGGCTCACCAAATTTGTTCAGCTCGCCGCTTGGATCTTTGATTTCCAGACCCAGCATCAAACCTTTACCACGCACTTCTGCAACGCAGTTTACGCGGCTTTGAATTTTTTCCAGACCCATACGCAGGTATTGGCCTTTGATATTCGCCTGTTCAACCAGGTTATCACGCTGAATGATTTCCAGTGCTTTCGCACCCGATACCATTGCCAGCTGGTTACCACGGAATGTACCGGTGTGCTCACCCGGTTTCCAGGTATCGTGTTGCTTGTTAATCACCAGCAGAGACATTGGCATACCACCACCGATCGCTTTAGACAGACACAGTACGTCAGGTACGATGCCCGCTTCTTCGAATGCGAAGTTGTAGCCAGATTTGCCCACACCACACTGGATTTCATCAAAAATCAGCAGGATGCCGTGCTCGTCACAGATACGACGCAGTTCACGCAGGAAAAATGCGGGTGCTGGAATGACACCACCTTCGCCCTGAACCGGTTCTACGAAGATCGCAGCCGGCTTCATGATGCCCGCTTCGTCGTCGTTCAGCAGACGCTCAATGTAACGGATGCTCGCTTTCGCACCTTCATCGCCACCCAGACCAAACGGACAACGTAGGTTGTATGGGAAAGGCATGAAGTGTACGTCTGACATCAGGCCAGTACGACGTGCTTTCGTATTCAGGTTACCCATCATACCCATGGTGCCATTCGTCATACCATGGTATGCACCACGGAACGCGAACAGGGTGTTACGACCTGTGGTTTGCTTAGCCAGTTTGATAGCAGCTTCTACCGCATCAGCACCCGATGGTCCACAGAACTGAATCACACAGTTGTTACCCAGTTCTTCTGGCAGGAATCCCTTCACCGCTTTGATGAAGTTGGTTTTTGCTTTAGTGGCAATATCCAGAGTCTGGTAAGGAAGACCTGAATCCAGTTGATCTTTCAGAGCCTGATTGATTTCTGGGTGGTTGTAACCAAGTGCCAGCGTACCTGCACCTGCAAGACAGTCCAAAAAGATCTGACCACGGGTATCTTCTACCAGACAGCCAAAAGCCTGCTTGATAGCAATCGGTAAACGGCGTGGGTATGAACGCACTGCGGACTCATGTTCTGCCTGTTCAAGAAGGACGTCATCCGGAGTTAGATCATAAGTACCGTCTAATACTGGTACTTGGTTGGAAAACATAGTTGCGATAGCGTTATCGACTTCAAAGGCTGTACTCATCTTCGTCCCCTTGAATGGTTAAAGTTCTGTCTATTTCTCGGGAAATGGTTGATAAGAGAAATGACAAATAGCAAAACGTCCCGACTGTGTCCGCAGACAAATTCGGAATTAACTTAAAGGTCATCAGCTTGATGACTAATCACTAAAAAACAGGAATCAAGGTTCGGTTATGCTACTGTCCTGGCGAACAGGGCACAGAGGAAGTACAAAGCTGATTAATGTGTGTAAGTTAAGTGAGTTCAATGTTGGGTTTCCCATTCACATGCTGTTCCCACAGCAAGAGTATCCCGTCTATCAGCAAAAGGGCTTGCTGATACCTACCCTACGTAATGTCCCAATCAGCCTGAATGGTCACTACGCGTATCCCCCAGAAGCACTGTCCGAGATTGTTGCGGAAATTACCATAAAATGACTTTCCGCTGCAATCACTTTTCAACGATAAATTACAACTAAGTCAACAGAAAATATAACAATTATCGAATATTCAGAAAGTTATAAAAGTAAGAAATGACACAACCTCCGTTGGTTAAACGGAGGCTATGTCAGGTCACTTAATTAAACGGTATCATTTTTGACTATTTGGTTAAGTATCGCGTTGGCGGTATCCGTATCCAGCGCACCTGTGATGTCGAAAATATCAACACCATTTTCAATGATGATGGTCTGTTCGCCACCATCATGGTCCACTCTCAGCGTGAGGTCTTCATCGCCGCTTTCCACTTCATCAATACTGATTTTTGCCAGCAGATCGTTGAAGGTTTCATCATCGCTCAGCACCGATGTCAGGTCTAAAGTATCGCTGCCTCGTTCGAAGTTTTTGACCACGTCAGTACTGTTGTCCAGGGCCGCATCCAGCCAGGTGAATACATCCGCCTGACCGCCGTAGCCAATGAGCAGATCATTGCCCATTTGCGCGTGGATGATAGGCTCACCGTCTTCTCCAATGACGACATCAAAAGATGGCGTGGTACTATCGGCATCCAGGGTGACCGTGGCCTGGTTACTGAGCTGGTCATCAGAATCGACCGCCATGTAATTAAAGCTGGTATCCTCGGTAACAACTTCAGAGCCAGACAGATAGGTCACAACATAATTGGAACCCGTCGTTGCATCGTTACTGGATGCAGAAAAGTCCATCTGGACAATTGGCTGACTTGACACATAACTATAATCAGCCTGATTCACATCATAATATTCGACGTGCGTCGATCCATCCAGAAAGGTAAAAGTTACGGTCGCAACGTGGTTATTATTCAGTCCGTCCACCGCGAAGCTGATCTTGTAGAACGGGTTGTCACTAAAATCCACGGTCAGGGTTTCGGTAGTATTGATACCACCCCCTCCTTCCACAGAGAAACCAGTCCCCTGAGTATTATGGTTAATCAGATCAACATCTGAAGCAACGGTCCGGTTTCCGTTGACCTTAGTTGCTGAGATTTCAACCTGATTACCATTCTCTAGCGTAAAGGTGTAGGTCCCATCGTTGTTATCAGTTAAAGAGCCATCTTCTGAAGAGCCAATCACCACTTCATCCCCGGAAGGAACGAAGCTGATGTAATGCGGATCGAGCAGGACTTTATCTCCTCCCTCCACATAGAGATCGGTGTTTGTCAGCTCACGGGTGACACCGAATTCATCGGTATAGAGCAAGGTTCCTGTCTCAGGCAATGATGTCAGCACAATCATGACCTGAATACCGGCAGCATCATCGTCTATATCCGAAATATGGTCTTGCTGTGGGTCATCCGAATCGAACACGATCGTGCTTTCAACGTTATCGCTGAGCAGAACGGTAAAGTTCTCCGCAATCGGGGCATCATCGATATTTAACTCGTTAAGTATCACCTCAATATCTGTCGACTTAACCATGCCCAAGCCTTCATCCTCTGTAGCTGTCACTACCAGGTTATGCGTATTCGTAGCCAACTCATAATTATTCGTAAACGCCGCGACCCCCTCTGAAGTTAAGCTAATTACACCGGTGACGGCATTGATGGCAAATAATGCCATGCCGTTAAAGTAGACATTTTGAGTGATGCTATAAGTCACTCTTTCCCCATCGGCGTCTGAAGCCGATACTCGACCTAGTTCACTGGTGATCACCCGACCTTCATAGTAGTCAAACACGTAGCGGTTTTCGTCCGGATCGTTGGGGTCAAATACCGGCGCGTTATCATCGAGATTGAGCTCGGTCAGCGCGACCGGAATATCGGTCGATTGCTGCTCGCCCAGCCCCACCACTTCGGTCGCGGTCACCATCAGCTTGTGCTCGTTCGGGTCGAGTTCAAAGTCGTTGGCAAACGCCGCCACGCCCGCGTCAGTCAGACGGATCTCTCCTGTGGTGGCATCGATGGTGAACAGCGCATTGTTGTCGCCGTCAAACACGTTCTGCTTGATGCTGTAGGTGACCTCTTCACCGTCCGCATCCGTGGCCTGCACCGTGCCCAGCACATCATTGACCGTGCTGTTCTCGTTATATTCAAACGCGTATTGCGCCCCGTCCGGATTATCCGGATCGTTGGGGTTAAATACCGGCGCATTGTCATCGAGATTGAGCTCGCTCAGCGCGACCGGAATATCGGTCGATTGCTGCTCGCCCAGTCCCGCCACTTCGGTCGCGGTCACCATCAGCTTGTGCTCGTTCGGGTCGAGTTCAAAGTCATTGGCAAACGCCGCCACGCCCGCGTCGGTCAGACGGATCGCCCCTGTGGTGGCATCAATGGTAAACAGCGCGTTATTGTCGCCGTCAAACACGTTCTGCTTGATGCTGTAGGTGACCTCTTCACCGTCCGCATCCGTGGCCTGCACCGTGCCCAGCACATCATTGACCGTGCTGTTTTCGTTATATTCAAACGCGTATTGCGCCCCGTCCGGATTATCCGGATCGTTGGGGTTAAATACCGGCGCGTTATCATCGAGATTGAGCTCGCTCAGCGCGACCGGAATATCAGTCGATTGCTGCTCGCCCAGCCCCGCCACTTCGGTCGCGGTCACCATCAGCTTGTGCTCGTTCGGGTCGAGTTCAAAGTCGTTGGCAAACGCCGCCACGCCCGCGTCGGTCAGACGGATCTCTCCGCTTTCTGCATCGATGGTAAACAGCGCGTTGTTGTCGCCGTCAAACACGTTCTGTTTGATGCTGTAGGTGACTTCTTCACCGTCCGCATCCGTGGCCTGCACCGTGCCCAGCACATCATTGACCGTGCTGTTTTCGTTATATTCAAACGCGTATTGCGCCCCGTCCGGGTTATCCGGATCGTTGGGGTTAAATACCGGCGCGTTATCATCGAGATTGAGCTCGCTCAGCGCGACCGGAATATCAGTCGATTGCTGCTCGCCCAGTCCCGCCACTTCGGTCGCGGTCACCATCAACTTGTGCTCGTTCGGGTCGAGTTCAAAGTCATTGGCAAACGCCGCCACGCCCGCGTCAGTCAGACGGATCGCCCCTGTGGTGGCATCAATGGTAAACAGCGCGTTGTTGTCGCCGTCAAACACGTTCTGTTTGATGCTGTAGGTGACCTCTTCACCGTCCGCATCCGTGGCCTGCACCGTGCCCAGCACATCATTAACCGTGCTGTTTTCGTTATATTCAAACGCGTATTGCGCCCCGTCCGGGTTATCCGGATCGTTTGGGTTAAATACCGGCGCATTGTCGTCAATATCACGTTCACTCAATATGACATCAACATCCGCCGACTGAGGCGTACCGTTACCGTCAACTTCCGTTACCGTCACCACTATGCCGTGCGTGTTAGCCGGGAGTTCGTAATCATTGGCAAGCGAAGCAACACCCGCAGCGGTCAAACTGATTTCACCAGTCTCGCTATTAATCTGGAATAGATCATTACCCTGCTCGTCCTGAACGTTATTCTTAATCGAAAAAGCCAGAACCTCATTATCGGGGTCAATAGCACTTACCTGGCCAATCGTCTGTCCTTCTGTCTGACCCTCATCATAACTAAATGAATAATCACCCGCGTCATTCACATCGACAAACACCGGCACATCATTAGTACCATTAATTGTCACAGTAACCGTGTGGGTGCTGCCATCCGTACCCACCACCTGAAACTGGTCAACAATCGAATCACCGGTGTTAAGTTCATCGAAGGCACTATTAGCAACGAACACCCAGTTGCCATCGGCATCAATCGAAAACTGACCATAATCTCCCGCCACATCCTGCTGCGCAATAAATGCCAGTCCATCGGCACCTTCTATCTGCAACACACCTTCCAGAGTCACCGGCTCATCCGTTTCATCCGCCTCAGCACTATCACTTCCACTCAACAGTAATGTCGTAACGGTATCTGCGACCAAATCGGTCAGCGCCAGACTTTGCGTTGCCGACAACCCCAGACCTTCCAGGCCGGAAGTATCAAAACTGGTGGACGCCAGCACTTCATCGCCGGTACGACTGATACTGGCAGAAGTCGTCAGACTGGAACCGTTAGTTCCGCCTGCTGCGGTCGCCAAATCAGGATTTTGCGTCGGGTCAGCTCCCAGTTCTAACTGTTGAATAATCTGGGCTATTTCTCCGTCCAGATTGGTGTTTGCAGTATTGGCAGGGCTCACCAACTCGGCAGTGACTTGTGGATTAGGACCTTCGCTGACCTGAACGACAACGTCGCCCGGTCTGAGGGGCATATTTGCAGCTTGTTCGCGGAACTGACCATTTCTATCAATGATCAGGGTAACGTTAGCCAGCATCGTAGAAGCGAGAGTACGTGTGTTCATGAGCATCATTCCTTGAAGTTTGAATAGGCTCGATATGCATGCAGATGCCTGGTCTGAAAAGACCCGACACCTAATCAACTATTCTCATAACACAAACGTAGTGACCTCACTAATGACAATCAACTCAATATTTAGAGTTTTAATCCTAATACTGACTAAGATATCAATATATATAGAAATTATTCATTAGCACTTTTTTGAACTAATCTCTCAACTTTCTAAATTATCAACTAAGCTTCCAGTAACCTCCGATTTGAGATAGCAATCGCTGTAAATTCGTGTCTGCAGTACGAATCAGAATGCCTCAACAAATCATTCAAATACTAATAGGAGCGACCCTGTGAAACGGACCATTCCCCTTTTGGCAGGATGTTTGTTGTCTATATCCTTGCAAGCTTCAGCTCAGACACTTGAGCAGGCTGTAGCGCTTGCGTTGGCAAATAATCCTGAAATAAAAGCCAGTTACAACCAATACGTCAGTAGTGTTAAAGAGAGTGATGCTGCCGCCGGAGCTTATCTCCCTACGCTGGACCTTGATGCAGGCATCGGGTACGAAGGTATCCGCCCTGCTTCATCCACCGGCAACGAAGACACAGACCTGACCCGCAAAGAAGCCAGTATTATTCTTAACCAATTGATTTGGGATGGTAATGCCACTCTGAACGATATGGACCGTACCGCCGCTGATGCAGAGTCCGAGCGGTTACAACTGCTTGATGACGCCTCTAATCTTGCGCTACAGGTGACTGATGTGTATCTCAATGCAGTTAAAGCAAAAGAAGTTTTGGCTCTGTCAGAAAGTAATTTGGCTGTGCATAAACGCATCTACCGGGATATCAAGCGACGCGTAGACTCCGGTATCGGCTCGACTGCGGACCTGACGCAGGTTGAAGCACGGATAGCCCGGGCACAGGGCAACTTATTAGCTGCCCAGAATAATCTGTTTGACACTCACACACAGTTTGAACGTCTGGTCGGTCAGGCTCCACTCGGCCTGATTTATCCCCGCGCAGACGCCGCTAAAATTCCGTTGTCGTTGACCGATGCTATGGCGCTTGCTCTGGACAACCATCCGGTCATCAAGGTCTCAGCCGCGGATGTCGACGCTGCCCGCTTCCAGTATAAGCAGTCGAAAAGCCCCTACTATCCGACCATCTATTTTGAAGCACGCCAGACTTGGCGTGATGATGCAGGTGGTGATCGCGGCGGAGCGAGCGAAACCATCGCGATGCTACGCTTAAACTACAACCTGTATAACGGGGGCAGCGACAGTGACCGCAGTGAAAGTGCTGCATATCAGCTCAATCGCTCAAAAGATTTACGCGATAACGCCTACCGTCAGGTGGAAGAAGGACTGCGACTATCCTGGAGCGCGCTCGACTTAACTCTGCAACAAAAGGACTTTCTGGCAGACCATGTCGATTCTGCATCGCAAACCGTGATTGCTTACGAGAAGCAGTATCAGATCGGCCAGCGAACCCTGCTTGACCTGCTAAACACAGAAAATGAACTGTTTGAAGCTCGCCGGGATTATCTGGATGCGCACTATGCCGAGCAATACGCAAAATATCGTGTTATGAATGCGGTTGGCGTATTGATTGACGCCCTGCTGGTCGATATTCCGCAGGAATGGACCAAGAAAGTGGAGTACTGATATGAAAATAACCATTCTCTCACTCTCTGTCATGATCAGCCTGGCAGCTTGTCCCAGCTTGGCTGGTGACGAATATGATTACATCAAAACGCCGCTGGCGAATCAGGTTGCCGATCTGCAAGATGACGATTGGGATGGCGTGATCAACGCACGTGATCTGTGTCCGGATACACCCAAAGGAGCACTGATCGATAATGATGGTTGCGGTGAAGTGATTCAGGATTCAGATAAGCGCCAGCTACATATTTTGTTTGCCCATGACTCCTATGAAATCAACCCGGTATTTTCCGATCAAATTCAGGAAATGGCGATGTTTCTGAAAAAATATCCCAGTGCTTCTATTGAGATTCAGGGCTATACCAGTAAAGTCGGCACAAATGATTATAACCTGGACTTATCGAAGCAACGCGCAGACGCGGTAGAACGCAAATTACTCTCTTACGGTATTGACGCTAAGCGCGTGAGGATTGTCGGCTATGGTGAAAGCCGCTTAGTCGACGATGGCGATTCCAATTCAGCGCATGCGGTAAACAGGCGCGTTACAGCAACCGTTGTGGGCTTAAAAGAAAAAGTAGTTGAAGAATGGACGATTTTTACCACCAAAAAGAAATAGCTGACCATCTTCATCTTGGGCCTTCGCCACCACGAAACGGGCGTCATAATGAAAGTCATGAACAGCAAAAGTGGTAAAGAACGAAGCCAGACACAACAAAAAAGGCCCTTCGGGGCCTTTCGTTTATATTTTTCGGACACTTGCCCTTATCAGGTTCTGTTGTCTACTTGAGCAGACGCCGCATTCTCAACCTTCTTCTTTGGCAGTGACAGACTCAGCAAGCCGTAACCAAGAATCGCTGCTGTGGTGGAACCCATCAAAATACCCAGTCGAGCATAGGTGTCGTAGTCTGCATTGGCGCTACCAAACGCCAGTGAGGAGATAAAGATCGACATGGTGAAACCAATACCACACAGCACAGATACTGCAAAGATGTGCTTAAGGTTAATACCTTCCGGCAATTTAGCCACACCCATTTTTACCGCTGCAACACTGAAGGTGAAAATCCCGAGAGGTTTACCCAGTAACAGGCCAAGCGCAACACCTAAAGGCAGGGTTGAAGCCAGACCAGCCAGAGAAACACCGGCCAGTGAAATACCTGCGTTAGCGAATGCAAACAGAGGCAAAATACCAAACGACACATAAGGATGCAGTGCATGTTCCATATGTTTCAGCGGAGAGTGCTCACCCTGTTTGCCCTTCAGAGGAATTGCAAAACCGATCACCACACCGGCCAGTGTCGCATGAACACCCGACTTCAGTACCGCAACCCACAAAATCAGGCCAACCACCATGTAAACACTGATTTTGGTAACGTGTTTAGCATTAAGCAGGAACAGCACACCCGTCATGATAAAGCCAATTGTCAGCGCTATGGTTGATAAATCGCTGGTATAGAAGAGCGCAATGATCACAACCACACCCAAGTCATCAATGATGGCCAGCGCCAACAGGAATACTTTCAGGCTCACCGGCACCCGATTTCCCAACAACGCCATGATACCCAAAGCAAACGCGATATCAGTTGCCGCCGGGATCGCCCACCCCTGAATAGCTTGAGGATCTCCCGAGTTAAACAGCACATAAATCAGTGCCGGCGCAAGCATACCACCTACAGCGGCGATAGCCGGAAAAATGGCCGTTTCACGCGACTTCAGTGCCCCTTCCAGCAGCTCACGTTTTACTTCCAGGCCAATTAACATGAAAAACACAGCCATCAGGCCATCGTTAATCCAGTGAGAAACAGACATACCAAACAGGTAGCTGTGCAGTGCACCCTGATAGAATTCATTGAGAGGTGAGTTTGCAATGGTCATGGCAACCACCGCAGCGATCACTAAGATGATCCCTCCGGCTGATTCCATTTTGAAAAAGTCACGAATTGTGTCAGTCATTAAATCGTCCTTGTCGTTATGTTAGTCAACGATAAACAAAAGAATAAATTGAGTGTATCCACTCACTTATCGCTTGAGAAATCGCTTGTAATGAACATAAACCTCGAAAATCCCGAACAGTTAAGCTTCATGTTACGTTTATTCCGTTTAAACAATCCCAAACTCTAAGTATAGGAAATCGAGTAAAGAAAACCGCTTTTGAGGGAAAATAACAAAACGGGAAGATCTAAGATGTTCCCGTTCCGACTCATAAGTATGAAGTGTTTGTCGTTTTTAACGTATTACAGAAAATGATAGTTTAGTAACCCGTCAGTTGCATAAAACCGTGAGCACGGTGTGTTCCGAACGAGTAAATCGGCCCCTGCCAGTATGGCAGAGCGAAGGGTAGCCACAAATGTTGGTTGAGTACACTGGTGGTAATATTGATATTCTGGCTTGGGATCGAAATATTCCACTGTAACGGGACTAATTTACCGTTCGCCAAAGACATCATGTGCAAAGGGGTGATCATCACATCAGATTCATTCAGTGTGATCACTCTACCATTGCGGGTCGACAAGGTTCCGAATACATAGGGTAACTGCAGATTGTGTCGGAATCGACTGACTGTCAGTGTGGTATCCTGATCGAGGTCAAGCACGAACCAGTCCCAGCCACGCTGACCTTCTGCCAGCAAACCGCTGCCCCACTCTTTGCTCATCCACGCCGTCCCTTCAACTGCAACCGGAGGCATATTATTGCTAAGTTTAAGCGAACCACGTACCTTGATAAACGGCGCCTGAATATTATATGACGCAACCGGCATCAGGTTATGCTTGGCCTGATAACCCTGCTCACCGGGAATCACATACTGTCCGGTTTGTTCCATCTTCAGCGACAACGCGAAAGAATCGGTATTAACGCTCAAACGCCCGGGGAACGGGTTCTCATCTTTAGCACTCCAGGACCAGTTATCAATCCACATCCGAAAAGGTTTTGCATTGAGCCCGGCGAGTCCGATACCACCGCGGGCCATACGTTGTTCACGCCAGACGTGATCACGGGTCGAGATCACCACATGTGAAAAATAGAGTTGGGAGTTATCCCAGCCCGGATGCTCCAGATCATCACGCGCGATACGGAAATAATTCCATTGCACACCATATTCGTTGCCGTGCGTATCTTTGACATTGGCAAAAAAGTGCCACCACTCATGTTGATAGTCCGGATGCATAGCGAAGTCTGCGGGTAAAACCACAGACTTACCCGGCAGTGCCGATTCAAATACTTTTTGCGATTGTGAGGCAAACAGAGAATCCAAATCGTTGTCATCGGGCTGGTATTGGGTCGGAGCGAAGATGGCATACAGTAATGAACCGATCAATGCGATAACCGCCAATACGGTCGTAACCACCAACAGCTTCACCAGTCTTTTATTCAGTACTGCCATTACAGCGCATCCCTTAATGATTTCATTGGCGAGCGACGAACCAATCGCATCACAGGTAGAGCCCCTGCAATAATCAGAGCCAGCATCGACAACATGGCGGTTTGCATATAAAGAGACGGAATCATTTGCAATGCCATTGTCCACCCGAACGATTGACGAATCACAACATCAATCATTAACTTAGCCAATACAATCCCCAACGGCAGCGCAATAATCAGAGAAATCGCGCCAAACACAAACAGCTGTAACGCCCCGACTGCGACCAGTTCTTTTCCAGACATGCCCAGACAACGCAGCAAAGCAATATGCCGCTGACGGGAGACTTCACCGGCAACGGTCGCAAAGAAAATACCACACACCGCAATTAACAAGGTGATGTTACCCAGGGTATCGGCAATAGCAAAAGTCCGGTCAAAGACCCGCATGGCTTTTTTATGCAGGCTATGGTTGTCGAACACCCGTTCCGAATCGAGCCTGAATACCGAATCAAGACGCTTTTTCAGCACGTTGACCTGAGTATCATCTTTCATCTTCACGGCCAGAGCGACATTCCCCGTACCAGCAAAAGCGTACAGCCAGTTGCGATGAGACATCAGCACCTGATTATAAGGGTTACCATAGTCATAATAGACGCCGACCACCAGCCAGCCCTGGCCCAATGGCATCGAGAGATCGATATAATCACCCGGTCGTATGCCCAGTTTAATCGCCATGGATTCGCTGACCATCACGCCACGCGAATGATGCAAATGATACCAGTAGTCAGGCACACCTAGCTTCACAGTCAGAGCATCCAGTTCCCCTTGCGAAGTACCGGTACTGACCACCTGCAAAGCACCATTATTGGTCGAGAAATCTTTCTCCCAGCGCCACCAGACATTATCGACGTCCGGTTGTTTCGACAGCCATTCACTCATCCGGGCAGCCGAACTCACGGTTGGATAGAGATATAAGTCAGCCGCCAGACGCTGTGACAGCCATTTTTCTGTCGTCTCACGGAAACTGCCGACCGTGGTTTCCACCCCGATATTGGCCGCCATAGCCAGCATAAATGCCATTGTCGCTACGCCACGATAACTCATACTCGCTGCTGCATCGGCAAAGAACCAGCGTACTTTTACCCAGCGCATGGTGTAAGAGAAACTCTTAAATACATTCCAGATTATGAATGGCGTCATCAGAGCCACACTGATCAGCAGTAACGCGATAATGGCAAAGCCGGACGACTGAGTTTTCGGCGCCTGATACACCGCCATTGCTGCCACAAACAGGCAGCTCGCAATCAAGGCTTGTAACGTGAATTCAGAACGGGCAAAACGCATCAGGGAAAGACGGGTTGTCAGTCGTATCGGCTGCGATTTTAGCAACCGGATCAATGGCCATGCACAAGAAGCAAACGCCCCGAAAATTGCCATAAATAAGCTGTATGAACTCCAGCTCCAATCCCAGTCTATCGCCAGCCCTACGTTGGCGTCATACAGATTAGCCAGGCTGGCCGATACCGCTGGCATTAACTTATTGGCCAGGATCAGGCCAAACACATTGCCGCACAGCCAGCTCAGAATAACCAGAACAAGCAACTCAAGTGATAACGCTTTCGCCAGTTGCCAGCCAGAGACCCCGGTTTGACGTAATATACCAACCAAAGGCTGACGCTGGATGAGCGACAGCGACATCGCCTGGTAGAAAATAAATAACCCTACCAAAAACGCCAGCATTCCCATCGCGGTCAGATTCATATGGAAAGCCTGAGTGAGAGATTCCAGCTCTGCGCGCGAACTGCGCACTAACGTCATTCCATTTGGCAGAGCTCTTTTCAGTTGTTGTAGCTTCTCCGGCGGCATATCCGTGCAGGCGATAACCGACAAGCCAGCGCTTGGTCTTAGCTCACGAACTAATGACAGGTCCGCAACAATCCGAGTGCCGTTAATCAAGTTGTGCGTATCAATCACCACAGGGCCGAGCTCAGTGCCATCGTCCAGAGTCACCGGATCGCCGGCGGACCAGCCTTGCAGCGCAGCAAAATCCTGACTCACCATCAAAGGGGACGGTTTTTGCATCAGCGCCAACATACTCATCTGATCTAATGTCAGACCATTCCCCAGCGGCAGCATGGCGACCGGATCAATACCGAGCAGAGTGAAATCAGCACCGGATTTGGTTGTCAGGCGGTAACTGTCAAACGGAGCACACTGGTTGAAACCCTCCCGACGCAACTGGACGTAGAAGCCCTGAGGAATTTTATTGGCGACGTGTTTGGTACGGATTCGATAAGGAAGAGGGTTAGAAAACAGCTTTTCGCCATGTTCGTAACTTTGACGAGCATGGTTGTTGATTGCGGTAACGCCAACTAACAGGGAAACACTGAGTGTCAGGCCGAGCCAGACGAGAAAAATTTGTAGCGGGTAACGACGGTAATGCCCGAGTAGTGCTTTAACTACGGGCCATAACATGTAACTGCCCTCCTTGCAGGCGGATACACCCTTCCATATGGCTCGCGACTTTTTCACTGTGGGTCACTAACAGCAGGGAACACTCGAATTGATGCGCCAGTGAGGTCAGCAAGCGCATTACCGCTTCAGCATTACGTTCATCCAGGCTTCCGGTCGGCTCATCGGCCAGCAATAATGTCGGTTCCATATACAAGGCGCGCGCAATCGCAGCACGCTGTTGCTGCCCACCGGAGACTTCTTCCGGATAACGACCAAGCAAAGGCATTAAATCCAGCGCCGATAAAATCTGGCGCAATAATCCCTGATCCTCTGGCAGCCCTTTAAGCTGACGACAAAAACGAATATTGTCGGCAACATTCAAGGTTGGTAACAGATTAAACTGCTGAAAAATATGACCAATATTATTACGGCGAAAGGCAGTGCGTTTATGCTCTGCATTCTTGTGCATGGCAAAATCAGGAAACCAGATTTCACCCGAATCGACGGTGTCGAGACCTGCAATCAGATTGAGCAGCGTACTCTTGCCCGAGCCGCTTTCGCCCATTAATGCCAACTGATCGCCCCGATTTAACGTCAACTCTGCCCCTTGTAATACAGGGTGAAACTCATCGCCATCCATAAATCCTTTGGACAGGTCTATCAGTTGTAACATTAAATCACTCACCGTCGATAAATTAAGGACTGAGAATCTACACTAATTCCCGCACTCTAGAAAGTATTTTGGACATGGGGTCACAAAATATACATCAAGATGCATTGGTAAGATGTCATATATCTAGTTTTCGATCAAATTGCGCATCCAGCGCTTGCTTTTTGTACGCCAAATAGAACCAAACCATTTCACCACTTCTTCGGTAAGAAACAGCAGATAAATCCATTCCGGCGCCACCTGTAAATAGATGGCTGCAAATGCCGCCAGAGGAATGCCAATCAACCACTGGGCGACGGTATCCTGGGCAAGACAGAATTTGACATCGCCGCCAGCTCGTAATACCCCGACAATCAGCATCATAGGCACAGAACGAAGAACTATTCCAAGGCTCAGAATCACGATGAATTTGTCCGCCAGATCGCGAGTCTGCTCAGTCAGTGCACTAAACGAATTCAGAATGGGGATCTGCACCAGATTGAGTAAAAATGCCACCACCACGGCGGCGACCACGTTCACTACCGCAATACCAATCGCCTGATAATAAACCGCGTCAAAGTTTCTGGCGCCAAGCTGGTTGCCGACTAACACCGCGGCCGCATTCGACATCCCAATCAAAAGACTGAGCGAGATTGACTCTACCGGCGTCATCACAGACAGTGCCGCTAAACCCTGAACACCGGTTTGCCCCATAATGGCATGATAGACAAACAGCCCACCCGCCCAGCCGAGAAAATTGACGGTGGTCGGCAAAGAGAGCTTAAGAAACCGGACAATCGTTTTCCACACCAGTACCGCGCGAATATCGCCAAGATGGAACGCCAACAAATGCTGCTTGGCATACAAATAACCAAACAGGCAGCCGACTTCGACCAATCCACTGATCACAGTCGCAATCGCCGCCCCCTGAATACCAAGGGCAGGAAATCCCCATTTACCGAATATCAGTAACCAGTTGAGGAAAACGTTCGCCAGGATCCCAACCCCGCTGAAAAAAGTGCTGATACCCGGTTTATGCATGGCTCGTAATCCGACTGCCATACTGCTGACGCATGCAACCGCCAGCATGCTGAAAGAAGTGATGATTAAGTACTGGGAGCCTAGCCCATTAACACGCTGTGACTCAGTGGCCAGTGCCATAATCTCACTGGGAAAAATCAGAAACAGTGCCACAGTGAACAGCGCAAAAAACATAGAAACCAGCCAGGTTAATGCGGTACTTTCGCGCACCCCGCGCTGATTACCGGCCCCCCAGTACTGTGCGGTCAGCAGAGCGCCACCGGTTGTCACGCCCACCAACATAATCGTGGTCACAAAGGTTGCACGCGCAGCGACGCCGACAGCGGCAATTTCAGCTTCGCCCAGTTGTCCCAGCATCAACACATCGACTAAGCCGCGACTGGAAAACATGATGCTTTGCAAACTGATCGGCAGCGCAATCGCAATCAGATGACGAAAGAAATCACCTTTGGTGTAATGTAAAACTTGAGATACAACAGACAACCGACCACCTCAGGACAAGAGTTTGATAGCAAGGCTAAAAATGAACCGTTATTATACGCTTATGCACCTAATCACACCACTCCATTGCAAGAGGCGATCATGAAGAAAGTTCTGGTTCTGGGCGCGTCCGGATATGTGGGATCGCAGCTCCTCCCTCTATTACTGGAACAAGGTTACGATGTCACCGCGGCTGCTCGACAGACCGACTACCTGACGCTAAGAACCTCACCCCATCCGCACTTGACGATTACCCATCTGGACCTGGCTGATGAGCAGGCAACACTTCAGCTCGTGCCTCAGTTCGAGCTGGTGTTTTTTCTGGTGCACGGTATGGCGCAAGGCCATGACTTTATCGAATATGAGTTATCCCTTGCTCATCACTTTAAATCCGCACTGGACCAAAGCCAGGTACGCCACGTCATCTATCTCAGCGCGCTGCAACCAGCCACAGGCCAGTCGAACCATCTTAAGGCAAGGAAAGAGACCGGTGATATTCTACGCCAGAGTCACGTCCCGGTGACAGAATTGCGCGCAGGGGTGATTGTCGGCCCAGGCTCAGCAGCGTTCGAGATCATGCGTGATTTCGTCTATAACCTGCCTCTGTTAATTGCGCCTCAATGGGTCGACTCCAAAGCCAACCCGATCGCTTTGGAAAATCTGAATCACTATCTGCTCAAACTGGCACAGGAAAATCCATCTGGACATCAGATACTGGAAGCCGGCGGCCCGGATACACTCTCTTATCGTGATCAGTTCAGAGTCATCTGTCAGCTGACCGGCAAACCTTTTCGACTCTGGTCAACCCGCATGCTGACGCCAGCCATGGCGTCCTATTGGCTGGGTCTGGTCACCTCAGTACCATCAAGCATTGGCCGGGCGTTATTAGCCGGACTGGAACATGATTACGTCACCGATTCCGACACGATTCGCACTCGTTATCCGCAACCGTTAATCAGCTACTATGACGCAGCGAAATCCACCATCGAACAGGAAGGCACTTTCGTGCGCAGCAACGTCTGGGGATTCGACCCCGC
This sequence comes from Vibrio sp. ABG19, assembly GCF_029962385.1. Taxonomy (NCBI): domain Bacteria; kingdom Pseudomonadati; phylum Pseudomonadota; class Gammaproteobacteria; order Vibrionales; family Vibrionaceae; genus Vibrio; species Vibrio sp. ABG19. The sequence goes on from NZ_CP071708.1 coordinate 3,107,068, forward strand.
CGCTTTGCAGCGCTGGCAAGCCGGCTACGGCTATTATCCTAAATGTGCCGGAGCCACTATAAGGACACACGCCTCTGCTGACGCATTGTGGCAGGTGGCACAGCAGATCGGTAGCCGGGAGAAGGGCTATTTCTTTGCCAACATTCTGTGGCGCACCCGAGAATGGCTGGATTTTCTGGTCGGTGGAGGCAAGCCAATCCGGGTATCGCCTCCCGGCCCGGAACTTAAGGTGGGTGACTTTATCGACTCCTGGAAAGTGATTTGGGTCGAAAAGCCGCATTTCCTCTCCCTGTTATTTGGTATGAAAGGTCCGGGGCTTGGTCGCTTAGAAGTAACGATTAAAGATCGAGGTGACGTAAGGGAGCTGAATATTACCGCCTGGTGGCACCCAAAAGGGTTTGCAGGATTACTTTACTGGTTTGCCATGATGCCGGCCCACCTGTTTATTTTTAACGGCATGGTGAGAGCAATCTGCCAATTGGCGGAGCACGACGATTAGCCCCAAGGGTATCCCCGGCCTGCAGCTGGTTGTCGAAACCTGGTACGCCGATGACCAGTACCCGACTCCGGATATCGGCATCAGTGATGGCAAAGATTACGGCTATGATGCTTCGGTCAACTTTGCACTCGATAGTGGTGTAAACGGACATGATGTAAACGGACACGCCTTTATTACTCAGCAATATATTCTCGCAGCTCAAACAGTTACCGCTATCCTGATAACAGAGCAAGCGCACATCGCTTCGAGCTGACCGGTGACTATCAAATCTCCGACGACCAGAATGTATTACTTAATATCCGCTATGAAAAATACCGTGAAAGTGACTACCTGTTCGTGCAGGAAGAGAACATGGGGGATGTGATGCAAAGCTATGAGGGGATATTTGGGGCCGTCTATTGGCGTTACCGTTTCTGAGGTAGGTTGTTTAAAGATGAAAAAACAGGAGAGGTATTCCTCTCCTGTTACAAAACTCAAGCGTGATTTACCGGCTTAATCAGCTTTAAAGCTAAGAGGGATTTCAGCCACTTGCTGACCCTGATTACCCGGATAGATCAAATACTCGCCGTGGTACTTCACGTTCGACTTATAATCAGTGCGCTTATGTACCATAAAACCTGCTTCGGCCGCCTTCTCAATAAAGCCGGCGTGGTAACCACGGACAAACCAGCTCATCGGTTTAACCAGCAGCTCACCGTCAAAACACGACTCGCACTGCTCGGCACACAGTGCCAGCGAGTTCTGGCCGTCGGTAAAGATCTGTACTTTACCGCAACCTACCAGAGGCTCTGAAGTTGACACTTCCCAATCCGCTTGCTCCATCGTATCGAGGAACTGCTCAATTTTTTTATCTGTAATGACGTTGCACTCCGCGGCGGCATCACCGGCAAAAAATTGCGCGTAGTAAGCAGAAATGCGCTTAAACGTAAAAAGCAGCTCAGACTGATTGCCCTTTGAGCGGCCAGCCTTTTGCCAACGCAGCAAATCGTCACTCACACAGCGGTGGAAACGCTGACTTTTGATCGCCTTAGTCACCCAGTGCACCAGAAAATGGTTGTTTGCGACCGGAGCATCGGCCACTTTTCCGGCGCTATGCTCTGCGCTCAGCTCTGCTAACGCCGCGTTTACGACGTTCTGAATTTCCAGATAGTAGTCTGACACTATGCTTTTCTTCCTAATGTCCAATAAAAACTCGCAGATAATAACGAACATCCGGCCATAACGAAAATCATTGGCCAACTTTCTCCGCCAGGCATCGCTGCCACCAATGCGCCAACAACCGAGCCGGTGCCAAAACGTAACGTGCCCGCTAAAGAAGACGCCGTCCCGGCCATGCGCGGATACCCGCTGAGCAGCAGCCCCATTGCATTACTGCCGATAGTAGAGATGGTCCCAATAAACATCACCACAAACGGCACCGTCCCCCACAGGCCAGCGCCGGTGAACCAGCCGATAAACAGCCCCAGCCCAGCCACTAACTGTACAAAAAGACCAAAACGCAGCATGGCATGCGAACCGACTTTTTTCACCAAACGGCCGTTGAGAGTCGTCATACCGATCATCGCGACGATATTCAGCGCAAAAAGATAGCCAAACTCGCTCGGGCTCACGCCGTACAGATCAATATAGACGAATGAACCTGCGGTCAAAAAGGCAAACATGCCCGAGAACGAGAAAGCTCCGGCCATAATTAACCCCATCGCCTGACCACTGCGACACAGACGCAGATAGTTCTTCATCGTACTGCGAAAATGCAGCGGCTGTCGGTTTTCGTCAGACAGGGTCTCCGGAATTTTCCACAACACCATGGCAATAACAACCACAGCAAAAGCAGCCAGTAACCAGAAGATCGACCGCCAGCCAAACCAAACCGCCAGATAACCGCCAATCATCGGCGCGACCAGCGGTGCAATCGTGATCACCAAGGTGACAAACGACATCGCGCGGGCAAAATCTTCACGGTCAAACATATCGCGTACCACAGCCTGAATCACCACGGCAGCAGCAGCACCAGCAAAACCTTGTGCCGCCCGCACATAAGTCAGCGCGTCAATACCATGCGTGGTGGCGCTGACCATAGCCGCTACCGCAAACAGGAAAATACCGCCCAACATCACCGGGCGACGTCCATAACTATCAGCGAGAGGGCCATGCAAAAGTTGGCCGATAGCAAAGCCTGCCGTGTAAGCGGTCAGCGTGATCTGCACCTGGCCAGCAGTGGTCCCCAGATCTTGGGCGATAGCTGGCATGGCTGGCAGATACATATCGATGGCCAGCGGAGTCAGTGCACCAATCGCACCGAGCACAATAAATAACACAAAGCCTATCTTCGACGCATCGTAGTTAAGGGGGGAATTCGTTGAGGTCATACATCTCCACTCTGATAAAAATACGAAGTGCGACACCAGGTGCCGCACTTATTGATTCGATTTCGACATCCCGAACAATCAGGTCTAACGACGAGAAATGAGTGAGCCCGCAACAGAAAATTTCATGCGCGGAGAAACGAAGGCAGATAACGCCAAGTCAGACTCAAATCGAGAGGGTAATATCGAAAACATTGATTCCACTCTCTAGCTTATGGCAAAGCCGAGAAACTTCTAGTTCTTATTAGGAAATAAACTATTTCCTAATTCGATTTTTAGTTCCTAATTGAACTCAGTGTCCAGCACAGAACCAACACCAACCAGGCCTTTACCAGCATCGATGCAGTATCTGAGTAACGCCTATTCAGACACACAAGTCGTTGCAATCAGTCAGGCATTTATGAGCGGCCATTTACGGGGACACACACTCTTACTAAGGAGAAAATAAAAAGGACACACACCTTTTCTGACATCTGTCCTTGTTCTCTTACCGCCAATATGCACTTAGATACCTATACTGCACCTGTATAAACCTCTGAACTGCGAGTGTCCCACTTAAGTATGTGCGCTTAAGTACGTGTGTCCCGCTTATATATTCCTCTTTACTCAGTAAACAACAGAGTGGGAATAGAGAGGACAGACGCGACTGTGACTCAAGCCTCTAACAGGGTTATTTCCAGATCGACGCGACTTCGTCTTCAGTCAGGAAGCGGTACTCACCCGGCTCCAGGGTATCATCCAGCACGATATCCCCCACCCGTTCGCGATGCAGGCCAATGACTTTGTTACCCAAAGCGGCAAACATACGCTTAACCTGATGATATTTTCCTTCATGGATGGTCAGCAGCAGTTCGTTTTCCGCTTCATCCACCACTTCCATCTGAGCTGGCAGCGTCATGTCACGTTCATTACGCAGCTCAATCCCCTGCGCCAGTTTCTCTGCGTAATCCGGTTGAATTGGGTCAGCCAGCCACACACGGTACGTTTTATCACATTTGTGTTTTGGCGACGTAATACGATGCGACCACTGACCATCATCGGTAATCAAGACCAAACCGGTGGTATCCACATCGAGGCGGCCGGCAAAATGCAGCCCGCGCATGTTCGCTTCATCCAGCAACACAAATGCAGTCTGATTAAAACCATCTTCGTGAGAGCAAACAAACCCTTCCGGTTTGAACAACATGATGTATCGTGGGCCACTCAGCGTAACTTCACGCTCCTGCCATTCGACAACGGATGTCTCGCTGACTTTGAATGCGCCACTTTTTTGCGATTGACCATCAACGGTGACATCGCCGCTTTTCAGGATCTGAGTGGCTTCTTTACGTGTGGTGCCCAGGGCGTCACACAGGAATTTATCTAAACGCATGCATACCTCATCTGCTCGAAGTCGGGTATTATACAGAGCCCACATTAAATAGTTGAGCTATTTCACAGAATTCATCGTCCGACTGTATGTATACACTTCGCCCCTATCAAGCTGACTCGGTAAAAGCCGTCATTCATTATTTTCGTCACAACAATACGCCAGCGGTTATCGTCCTGCCGACAGGTGCCGGTAAAAGCCTGGTGATTGCGGAACTGGCTCGTCTGGCCAAAGGCCGGGTATTAGTGCTTGCCCATGTCAAAGAGTTGGTTGAGCAAAACCACGCCAAATATGAAGGCTATGGCCAGAAGGGCGCTATATTTTCCGCCGGCCTGGGCCGTAAAGAAACCGATCAGCAGGTGGTGTTTGCGTCCGTGCAGTCTGTGGTACGCAATCTGAATGCGTTTAAACATCAGTTTTCGTTACTGGTGATTGATGAGTGTCACCGTGTCCCGGATGACAAAGACAGCAGTTATCAAAAAGTCATCACCCACTTACTCAGCCTCAATCCGGGTATGAAAGTGTTGGGACTGACCGCCACCCCTTACCGTTTAGGCATGGGCTGGATCTACCAGTATCACACCCGCGGCCTGGTGCGCAGTGAAGACACGCGCTTTTTTCGCGACTGTATTTTTGAACTGCCGATCACTTATCTGCTCGATGAGGGATTCCTCACCCCGGCCAAATTGATTGACGCGCCGGTACTGAGTTACGACTTTTCTCAATTGAAGCCAGCGAATACCGGCCGCTATAAAGAGTCAGAACTGGATATGGTGATTGAGCAATCCAAACGGGCAACACCACAAATTGTGGGGCAAATCATTCACCTCGCCCAAGACAAACAAGGCGCGATGATATTTGCGGCGACCGTGCGTCACGCGCAGGAAATTCTCGCCTTACTGCCACAAGGACAGTCCGACATCGTGATTGGTGATACGCCCTCGCCGGAACGTGACACCATTATTCAACGCTTTAAACAGCGTGAAGTAAAATTTCTGGTTAACGTGTCTGTCCTGACAACCGGTTTTGACGCTCCGCACGTTGACCTGATTGCGATCCTGCGTCCGACCGAGTCAGTCAGCCTTTATCAGCAAATCGTCGGGCGCGGACTGCGTCTGTCGCCGGGTAAAACCGAATGTCTGGTATTAGACTATGCTGGCAACACTTACGATTTGTATCAGCCTGAGGTCGGCGATCCGAAACCGGATTCAGACAGTGAAATCATCACTATTCCCTGCCCGGCATGCGGCTTCAATAATAATTTCTGGGGTAAGCTCGACAGCAACGGCTTTCTGCTTGAACATTTTGGCCGCCGTTGCCAAGGCTACTTTACCGATGAAGAGACCGGCGAGCGGGAACATTGTGGCTACCGTTTCCGTGCCAAATATTGTGGCGAGTGCGGCGCTGATAATGACATCGCCGCACGCATCTGCCATGAGTGTGACGCGACCCTGGTTGATCCGGACAAAAAGCTTAAAGAAGCGCTCAATCTGAAAGATGCGCTGGTGTTCGAATGCCTGGAAATGGACTTATCAGTACTTAAAGACGACAAAGGCAAGTCCCAACTGAAAGTCACCTACCGCGGAGACAACAACGCCCAAGTGCATGAATTTTGGTCATTGAGTACCCCGAAACAAAAAGCAACCTTTAAACAGCGTTTTGTGCGTCCTCATCTGGCAGACAAACATCGTCCGTTTGACGAAGCATCGCCGGCCAAAGTGGTCAACAACCAGCATCGCTTCCGCCCGCCGCAGTTTGTCATCGCGCGCAAGTCCGGTCGTTTCTGGAAAATGCGCGATAAAATTTTTGAAGATGAACTGCGTTGAACGATAGCATCCAACGCCAATACCATGGATTTGTTGACATTGCACCAATATGCAACCAGATGTTAGCTTAACAAACAATTCAGCTTGGGTTCATTTTGTGCTTCGTATACTGAGCATCAAATCGTTAACCACAATCGGACGGAATCACATATGTTAAATCAAAGCTTAAAACTTCGTACTTGGATCACCCTGCTGGGCTGCCTGTCATTACCGGTTATGGCTCAGCAAAGTGCCGGTCATGAATTTCTGCAAGATGCAGAACGACATGGAGCGCGAGTCGAGATTGATGAAGACCAAGACAAAGTGTTTGCAGCTGTACAACAGGGCCGTATCCGCCCGTTCTCAGAATTATATGCGGCGATTGATGAACAGCTTTATGGCCGCGTGATTAAAGTCGAACTCGAAGAAGACGACAACGAATGGATCTACGAACTCAAACTGGTGCATGACAATAAAGTGATTGAGGTGGAATACAACGCCACCACCCTTGAGCTAATGTCTATTGAAGGACGTAACGTGCTTGAGTTTATCAAACGCTAACTCGGAATAAGATATGGCGTCCACCGGGCGCCTTATGCTGAATAAAAAATAACAAAGAGAAAATACATGAAAATTCTGGTTATCGAAGACGATACCCGCTTGGGCGAACAAATTATCGACGCCCTGGATCAGGCTGGCTGGGTCGCAGAATTATCCCAAGACGGCGTCGATGCGCTGTATCGCGCCACTTCTGAGCCCTGGGATGCGATTGTTCTCGATTTGGGCCTGCCAAAACTCGATGGCCTGACAGTGCTTAAAGGCATCCGGGATGAGAACATCAACACACCGGTCGTTATTCTGAGTGCGCGTGACACGCTAACCCAACGGATTGACGGCCTGAATGCGGGCGCAGATGACTATCTCACCAAACCGTTTGAAGTTCTGGAGCTGATCGCGCGTTTGCGTGCCCAGTTACGCAGAGCATCCGGTAGTGCTTCACCGGTTTTGTCTTACGGCCAGCTCAGTCTGGACACTCGCACTTCCACGGTAACCTGGCAGGGCGCGCCGGTCAGCCTGACGGCTTTGGAATATAAAGTGATCGCCTATTTTCTGCACAACCCGGATAAGGTGATTTCACGAACCGAACTGGTTGAGCACATCTACAAGCAAGATTTTGATCGTGACTCCAATACCATAGAGGTGTTCATCGGTCGGATACGCAAAAAAGTCGCACCTGAAATCATCAAAACCGTGCGCGGCCTGGGATATCAGCTGAATGCCGAATAAGTCCTCGCCGTTCAGAAAACTCAGTCTGAAAACCCGCTTATTGCTTGCTGCAACCTTATGGCTAGGCGTGATGATTCTTGCGGCCGGTTATCTGATTCCAAGCCTTATCAAAGATTACCTGGTTGCCGATGCCGAGCAGCAGCTTACTCTCTCGATGGATGAAATCACGGCGAACCTCGGCGCCAATGACCGTGGCAGCCTGAGCCTTGGCATCCGCTTGTCAGATCCCCGTTTCTATCAGCCCTACAGCGGTCTGTACTGGACCGCCAAAGTCGGCAGCCAGGAGTTGCGCTCACGCTCTCTGTGGGACCGCTCGATGACCAAAGAAACCCATGCACTTAAAACCCGTTACTTTGGCGCCAAAGATGAACCCTTGATTGTGCTGTCGCGTACCATTTATCTGCGGGAATTCTCCAATCCAATTAACATTGTGGTCGGAGTGGATGAAGCGCCCATCATGGCGACCTTGAAACAGGTCGGAGGCCAATTGTGGGGCATCCTCGGTTTACTGTTTATCGGCGTGCTGATATTGATTGGAGCACAGATTTCCTGGTCGCTGTGGCCGCTGGCGAAAATGCAAAAAGAGCTGGTTGCATTGCGCAAAGGGCAACAATCGAGTCTGGATGAGAGTTACCCGAAAGAAATCGCACCGCTGATCCGCGATCTCAATGCCCTGCTGTTTCACTACCAAGAACTGCTGGAACGCGCACGTCATCATGCAGGTAACCTGTCCCATGCTCTGAAAACCCCGCTGTCGGTACTGAAAAACGAAAGCGAACAACTGCCCCAGGATCAGCAAAACAAGCTGCAACCTTCTATTGATCAGATTCAATCTCAGATTGACTATCATCTCGGCCGGGCCCGAATGGCCGGTTCGGCCAATATTCTGGCAGCCAAAACCAACCCGAGTGAACGGGTTGACGCCATATCCATCGCGTTTGATAAAGTATACGCCGAACGTGAAATCATTTTGGTCAACGAATTGGATTCAGAACTCGAAGTCAGTGTCGAAAGCACCGACTTTGATGAAATGATGGGCAACATACTGGAAAATGGTTATAAGTGGGCATCATCCCTGATTAGAGTTTATAGCCGTACCCTTGATAAACAACGGGTGGAAATTACCGTTGAAGATGACGGGCCGGGCATCGATGAGGCTGATTTGCATCGTGCAACCAAACGTGGCGTACGTCTGGACGAAAGTGAACCAGGAACTGGACTCGGACTGAATATTGTCAGTGAAATGGCGCACAGTTATCAGGGCAAACTGACTTTATCACGCAGTAAACTGGGTGGACTGAAAGTCACACTGACCCTGAAACAGCCTACACCATGACTCGGACTATCAGCATTGCCGCTGTCTGCGCCCAAACAGAGTCAACCAAGCTAGTTTTGAAAATCAATCAACCATACGCTTGCAAAGCCAGCGCAAATCGGGCAAATCAGCATCATACAGCATCGAACCGAAAGAAATTCTATTGCTCACAAGCCGTTTGAATGCTAGTATCCGCGCTCGTTTTGATGCTAACTCTTCGTTGGTTTCAAAACTTTAACACAGCAACAAGGTCGCATTGTTGCTGTAACACTATCTATTTTTACTAATTTGAGAGTAAATACTATGAAATTTGAAGCAGTAGTACGTACTGAGCTAGGTAAAGGTGCGAGCCGCCGCCTACGTCACGCTGGTCAATTCCCTGCTATCGTTTACGGTGGTGAGGCTGCGCCAGTTTCTATCGCTCTGAACCACGATGACGTGATCAACCAGATGGATAAGCCTGAATTCTACGAAACTATCGTTCTAGTAATCGATGGTGCTGAAGTTAAGGTTAAACCACAAGACGTTCAACGTCACGCGTTCAAGCCAAAAGTTGAGCACATGGACTTCATCCGCATCTAATTCCTCACCAGGGAATTAGCCGGATTTAATCCAGCCTTTTGCATAAAGATTATCGGCCTTACCATCCGAAATATCTAAAAATTCGAAACCCCGATGCTACCAACATCGGGGTTTCACCGTTTTTGGGTCCTGAATCAGTCCTCAGTTCATCAAACGAGTATAAAACCAGGACACACACCCAAATCCCTCCAAGCAAATAACAAGGACACTCGCCTCTTCGATAAACATCCCAGCATATGATTAACACACGCACCTACCAAGAACACATCCGAGTCAAGACTGATGTTCAAAGCGGATGTTCAAAGCGGACACACACCTAACGAAAGTCACTGTATCTCATACTCGCACCACCCTGATGGACATTCACTTACTTGACCTCAGTCGCGTCTCTTAACGTCGTTCATGAAAATCATCTCTTGATTGACCATTATCTGATGACGCCCCCTATCGGAAGACTCTTATGACGACCGCACGCAGTCAGCTCATCCGTCCTGATGTTACACCTTATTATCATTGTGTTTCTCGCTGCGTAAGACGTTCTTACTTATGCGGATACGACAAGCTGTCCGGGCAGTCTTACGAACATCGTCGTGACTGGGTAGAACAGCGCATCCTGTCCTTAGCCGCAATCTACTGTGTCCGTATTTGCGCCTATGCCATTATGAGCAACCATTACCATCTGGTTACGTTTATCGATACCGACGCAGCCCAGTCTCTTTCAGAGCTTGAAGTCGTCGAACGGTGGGGCGCAGAACACACCTTACCTGTCATCATACAGAGATACATTTCTCAGCAACTGACCTGCGAAACTGAATGGAACCTCTGCCATCAACTCATAGATACCTGGCGACAACGCCTGTGTTCACTAAGCTGGTTTATGAAAGAACTGAACTACGATATTGCCGTTCAAGCGAATAGAGAAGATGATTGCACAGGGCGATTTTGGGAAGGCAGGTTTAAATCTCAAGCTCTGCTAGATGAAAAAGCGCTGCTCGCAGCAATGGCTTACGTTGATCTTAACCCGATCAGAGCGAATATTGCACCGTCACTGAAACAATCTGATCACACGTCGATTAAATTCAGACTGTCAGAGCTCGAAAAAGGCAATACAACAGCATCGCCTTTATCTGATTTTGTTGGTTACCAACATCAGGATAAGGCGGCAGGTATCCCTTTCCGGCTCAGTGATTACCTGGAACTGCTTGATTGGATCGGGCGTCAGTTAAGACCTGACAAAAAAGGACGACTCGATGCCACTCATCCCTTCATCCTGCAGCAGTTAACCCTGCCCCAGCAGACGTGCCTGAGACTCTGCACCCAGTTAGAAAAGCAGTCTGGACTATGGATAGGTTCAACCCCTGAGTTACTGCGCGCAAAAGACAAACTCAAGCGTAAACGTATGTGTGGCGTTCATATATCCTGACGATGTCTGAGTCACGACTCTGGATTATTGGTCCGAGCATAGAACGGTTTAACCTGGGCGTTAAACGGTAAAAGTCAGTTGCCGATAGTCGACTGAAATCGTCTGCTCAAATTTATACCCCATACCCGCAAACTCCCTGACCTTTTTAAACCCCATCGTAGATGTAAGCCAGCGCTGGACTCATTTGGCAGCGCTACCACGCCGGTCGTTCCATCAGATAGTTAGTCAGCGTCTGTTCCTGTACAGTCACCTGCTGTGCCTTGACTACCCGAAAGCCCATATGTTCGAAAAAGGACGGGCAGTAATACTGACATGAGCATGGAGCCGTTTAATACCCCGTTGCTGAGCCTTAATCAGGACATGCTGCATTAAAAATCGTCCGATGCCTTGCCCCTGATGCTGATAATGACAAAAGAAGTGGTCAATTAAACCATCGGGTTGTAAGTCGGCATAACCGACAATTTTGCCATTGAGATGTACAACATAAGGATTTAACAACGTTAGCTGTGTGTCCCACAAAACAGCGTCAAATTCGACCGGAGCCCAGGCACACAATTGCTCCTGAGTGTAATCGCGTTGGTTGATGTGATGAACCGTGCTGATGAAAAGCTCTCGTAAAGTAAGGGCATCATCGGTTTTATAACGACGAATCTTTAACAAAACGTCCTCCGTCAGGCCACTTATTGGGGTGGTTTCGTATCACGGCAGGATATAGCAGACGAGCAACAAGACCAAATTAATCGCGCGTGTCCGATACCAGCTTGGCGAGTAATACCATGCTAAAGCGTGTGTCCCAATAATTCCGTTCTAAAGAGTGTGTCCTCGGAATTCTTACTCGCGTAGACATAAATTTCGACTCGACAATCGCGAGTGTCCTTGAAACTCCATCCTCTAGATCCTTCTCCAGAAGGCGTGTGTCCTCGAAGGTCTTTCCTCGGGATTCGGGTAACAGCAAACAACAACGGTTTATTTAGCCACGCCACACATCTTGGCCAAACGCTGGGTCAGGGCTTCACTACTAGCAAAAAATTCTTCGCCACTAATCAACTGATCATCAATGCTAAGCAGCGTCACCTGATCTTCCCGTACCGGTAAAGCGGAAGAAGCCGCTCCGTCACGGTCAAGCCAGACGGGATAGCCGTAATCACGCATCTTAGGCACCGCGATGAATTTTGAAATTAAACCCGGCATCGCACTGATATCAGCAAGATAAACTAACTTACCTTCATCCATACATTGCGTATCTATGGTATTAAGTGCGTTCTGAATCAGGTCTTTACCCGCCATGCCGTCGACAAACAACAAGGCTTGCATCTTGTTCTGATGAGTAAAAGTATTCTCATTTTGGTCCTGCAGACCAGCCAGATTCACTTTATCACCGATAGCCAGTGGCGGTACTTCAGAGGTAGCGCACCCCGTCAACGGCAATGACAGTGTCAGCGCAAGTACAGTTAAAATTCTTTGCATAGTAAACCCGAATAAAAGAATGAATTTAATCCTCTTTTTATCACATAACTTTACCAGAAACACCTGCGATGCTCAGGTCAGTTAAGGATTAGCAGGGCAAGTACCGCCATTGACAGATGAAAGGCAAACATGCGAATACCTGAAACCTTTTCAGTCATTGCGCCAGATTTTATAACCGGTTTTTATCATTGCGCGGCCAAGCAGATGAGTTGCAACCGGAGCGGTAAGAACAATAAATAAAATCGTGCCAATAACGCGGGAAATGACCGTAATTTCCGGGATGCTGAACGCTAATGCCAGCAATAAACAACTGACGCCAACCGTACCGGCTTTGGTCGCCGCATGCATGCGTGTGTAAAGGTCGGGCATTCTCAGCACGCCTAAACTGGCAATCACAATGAATACGGTTCCCAGACACAGCAGAATTCCCGTGATGGCTTCCATTATTCGTTTCCCTTCTGTTTAATGATCAACCGGGCAAACGCGACTGTCCCCAGAAATGCAACCAACCCGAGTGTAATCGCAATATCTAACAAAGCTTGCTGACCACTATCGAGTGTGTAGACCGTCACAAAACCTATGGTGGTAAATGAGATCAGATCAAGCGCAACGACCCGATCTGCCAGCGTCGGTCCCAGAATCAAGCGGATAAACGCAAATAATATGCTAACTAATAACCCGGCGTAGGCGATATTGATACTGAGTACTAACCAGTCAGTCACGAGTCACCTCCAGAATTTTTTTCTCCAGTCCCTGTTTAATGCTTCGTACCACCTGATCTTGTTTGGAAGCAAACATGGCATGCACAATAAGGTATTTCTTGTCCGGTGTAACATCCAGGCTCAAGCTGCCCGGAGTCAGAGAAACCATATTAGCCAGAAGCGTGATCTCCAGGTCAGACTGCACATCCAGTGGGATATAAAGGATATCGGGGTCGCTGAGATGAGTCGGCGTAATCACATCCCAGACAACACGCGCAGACGAGAGAATCACTTCATAGCTGAAATAGAGCAACAGAACGAACACCGCTCTGAAACGTCGAAAATAGCTGCTTTTGAGCCCAAAAGGCCGGCTAAGGCGCAAGATAATGAAACCAATCACAAATCCGGCGATAAAACTCAGGCTGGTGTAGCTGCCGTTAAGCATCATCCAGATCAGGGCTAAAAAAAGATTGAGTAATAAATACGTCATTCCTTCTCTCCCAGCACAGCATAAATATAGCCATCAGGTTGCAACAACTGTCCCGCCGCCTGAAGCGCAAACTGATAAAATAGCTCCGCCACCAGACCAATCAGCACAGTGATTAAAGTTAACAGCACGATTGGTGCACAATACAACCACTGGATTTTCACCGGTAGCGAGGCCTCTTTCCGGACCTCGGGAGAAGCCTTCCAGAATGCTTCGCTCCAGATTTTGGTCATTGAGAATATCGTTAACAATCCGACCACCAAAGCGACCGTGGCCAGTACGTAGTACGTTGTTTCCACACTGGCTTTTATTACCAGAAACTTGCCCCAGAACCCCGACAATGGCGGAAATCCCGCCAGCGAGAACGCAGGTATCAAAAACAGCACCGCCAGCCACGGCATTGCCTTGTACACGCCACCTAATTGCGCAAGTTGGTCCGAACCATATCTACGTTCCAGAAAACCGCCGATCAAGAACAGGTTAGCCTTAACGATAATATGATGAACGATATAAAAAATGGCACCGGATAACGCCAGCGGTGTATACAACGCAAGCCCCATGATCATGTAGCCAATCTGACTAATAATATGAAATGACAATATTTTTTTAATGCTGAACTGACTGGCTGCACCGAGCACACCGGTTAACATCGTCAATGCGGCAACCCATATCAAGGTTGACTGCCATCCACTGCCGGGCAGCGGAAATACCAGAGTAAAAACCCGCATCAACGCATACACGCCCACTTTGGTCAGTAAAGCCGCAAACAGGGCCACAACGCCACTGGGTAAGGTATGATAGGACGCCGGCAACCAGGCGAAGAGCGGAAAAAGCGCCGACTTAATCGCAAACGCAAATAGAAATAACGCAGCTAATGAGGTCTGTATTTCAACCGACAAACGGCCCACTTTACCATGTAAGTCTGCCAGATTAAGCGTACCGGTCGCGCCATAGAGCAAACCAATCGCAAGTAAAAACACCAGGGTAGAAACCAGATTGAGGACGACATACTTCACCGCACCGTCAATTTGTTGCTTACGTGCGTTGGTTACCATCAGTGCAAATGAAGCGATGAGCATCACTTCAAACCAAACATAGAGATTAAAGATATCACCGGTCAGAAACGCGCCATACACCCCGGCAAGCAGCACGTGCATTAGCATGTGATAAAGCCCGTATGCTGGTTTATGCGACAAATCTGCCATAGCATAAAACACACTCACCACGCCGATCAGCGCAGTGACCGTCACCATCGCCACACTAAAAAGATCAGCCACAAACACAATACCAAACGGTGCCGGCCACTGACCAAATGCCACCGCCTGTGGCCCCTGTTCAAACACAGTAACACCCAGTACCCAACTCACGATCAGAGTAAAAATCGAGCTTATCGCACTGACCCATTCCGAGACACGATGAGAATCCCGGACAAAAAACAGCCCGATCGCAGTAAACAAAGCGATCACCACCGGCAGAGTCAGCAGCACAGAGATCATTTGTCGTCCTCCGATGATTGCATGCTATCCGCATCGGCCGAGCCTGCTTCAGAATTGGCACGGTAAAGCAGTATCAAAGTGAATATCAGCAAACCGAAGCCAATCACAATAGCGGTCAGGATCAAGGCCTGCGGTAACGAATTAGCCGCCCCTTCCGGCGGTAATACCTGTTCGGTTTCAATCAGTGCCGGTAAGCCCGGTGTCAGCCGACCGGCGGTGAAGATCGCCAGATTAATCGCGCTGCTGAGCAGAATCAGCCCGAACAGTAAACGCAGCACATGCCTCTCTAACATCAAATAGATGCCTGCCGAAACAAATACGCCGACGACCATGCTCCAGAGCAGTTCCATTAGTCCAGCTCCTCATTGATGCGCAGCAGCATTCCCATCACGCCGCCGATCACCGCCAGGTAAATACCGATGTCGAACATCAGCGGTGTGCCGATCGTAACTGGTTCTGTCCACCACAAACCGGTTAATAAGGGTAAACCGGCAACATAGCTGAAACTGCCGGCCGTCAGGCTCAACAGCACCCCGAACAGCGCAATCCGAAACGGCGGATATTGCAGTCTGTCGCGCACATAACGCGGTGATTTAGCGAACATCAGCAAAGAGAAACCGATCACCGCGATTAACGCGCCGATAAAACCACCGCCGGGATGATTATGTCCGCGCAGCAATAAGTACAGAGAGAAAACCAGCATCAGCGCCGCAACAATATGAGAGGTCGTCGCAAAAATCAGCGACTGGATACGATTTTGTTTACCGTAGCGTGAAGAAAGTAAACTCACCGCAGCCAGGCCTGACAGGACAACCACCAGTGCTTCACCCAGTGTGTCCAGCGCACGAAAGTCAACCAGGATAACGTTAACGATATTACGCCCGTGCCCGCCCGGCACACTGTTGCGTGCATAGAAGTCGGTCACTGTCAGGTCCAGCGGCTGCTTGGTCACATAGAGCAAAAGCATACAAACGCAAAGCCCTATCGTCACAGCGACGATCGCATGTACAGTCTTACGCAGAGCGGAATGAGCGTGCACCGTTTCCAGACGGGGAATATGGCGCATCAGAAGCGCCATAAATACCACCATCAAGGTTTCAACCAGCAGCAGGGTTTTAGCCACATCCGGCGCACTGTAGAGCATAAACACAAGTGTGGTCATAAAACCTATGCTGCCCAGCGCCGCAATCGCCAACAGGCGTGCACCGGTGGTAATACAAACAAACACCGCCGCCACCATCAGCAGTGCTATCGCAATTTCGTAAAAAGCCACCTCAGACAGGGAATCAAAGGGCAGCGTGGTAAACGCCATCGAACTGATGAGCAGCAAGCCGGCCAGTACGCTAAAAAACCGTAATACATAACTGCGCAGCGGTTTGTGCTGCAGGCACTGTGTTTGCCAGCGGGCAATCTGCGTCATAGCCCCAATCAACCCGGAAAAGACCACCTCGGCCTTGATAACTCGCTCCCCTGCACTGCGCCAGCGCGAAAGCAGGCCCGGACATAACACGTACACCGCCACCCCCAGCAAAACCGTGATGACACTCAGCAATAACGCGAAGTTGAACCCTTGCCAAAGTTTGGTTGGTTCAGGCTCAGCTCCGGGCAAGATTGCCGCGACACCGGGCGTAATAACCTGCTCATCCAGCCAGTTCAGGCCAAACAGAGGTAAAAGAAGGCTGCCTGACGCTAATAAGGTCGCGGGAAGCCACAAAGCCCACCTTTTTTCGACTGGTTTGATGGTTGACGCCGTCCCGGATTGACGCGAGAAAAACGGCTTGCGTACTAACAAAATAGCCACCGATACCATTAATGCATTGGCCGCTACCAAAGTCGCGGTAACCATAATTCCGATTTCCAGCGAGGCTTTGTACATATACTCTTTACTGACAAATCCCATCATGGGCAGCAGACCGGCCTTCGATAACGCCGCAATCACCAATGCTGTTGTGCTCATGACCAGAACTGATTTCAAGCCGGACAGGCGCCGTATATCTCTGGTCCCGGTCGCCAGATCAACGTTTCCCACCACCATGAACAGAGCCGCTTTGTACAGAGCGTGCGCCACGATAAAAAGCAGCAATGCGGACACCGATAACTGAGTACCGATGCCAAGTAACAACATCAGTTTACCCAGTGCAACATTAGTGCTGTATGCAAGCATTAACTTGAGATCCGTTTGACGGATAGCGACCAGCGTACACCAGACCGCCGTAATTCCGCCGATGATCACCAGGGTATAAAACCATACCTCGCTGTGGGAATAGATCGGTGAAAAGCGAGCCAGTAAATAGACCCCGGCCTTGACCATAGTCGCCGAATGAAGATAAGCACTGACCGGTGTCGGCGCCGCCATTGCATTGGGCAGCCAAAAATGAAAAGGAAATTGTGCCGATTTGGTCACGGCGCCGAGAAAGATGAGCACCATGGAGGGCAAAAACAGCGCATGACTGGCTATCACTTCAGTCTGCTGCAATATCACGTCGAGCTCATAGCTATTTGCCATGTCACCCAGCATTATGAGCCCGGCCAGCAACGCTAGCCCACCCGCACCGGTAACCAGTAACGATTGCAGGGCGTTTTGACGTGAAGTCGGGCTCTCATGGTTAAACCCGATCAGCAAATAAGAAGTGAGCGTAGTTAGCTCCCAAAAAACAAACAGGAGTAACAAGTTGTCACTGACCACCAAGCCGAGCATGGCCAGCATAAACAAAGTGAGTTGACAGTGAAATGACAACCGGGCCGGTTTGCCACGCAGATATGCCAGCGCATACACCTGAATCAAAAAACCGATACCGCTGATTAATCCCGCGAAAAGAGCAGATAATCCGTCGAGGCGTACACTCAGGTTGATCCCCATCGACGCCACCCAAGGTACAGACCAGACTGTCCCCTGTGCGTCACTCCCCTGCGCGTCATAGCAGAAAAGCAACGCAACAAAGATAACCAGCGGCAACAACGGAAACAAAAGCCAGGCTATAGGCTGCGAACGAGCATGATGAGTCAATTCAGGCATTTCAGCTACAATCTGATACAGCGGTGATGATAGCGCGAAGGGGAGCTAAACGGCGTATCACAACGGCCGGATAGCTCGCCCAGGCAGCAACTTTCAATAGCAGACATTTATTCAGAGGTATGGCGCTACACCACCCGGTGTATGTTGATTGCCCGTTTGAGCTATTTGTTGCTGCCGGCAGTATTAAAAGAACGCAGATCACTGTAAACAGACTGACCTCGCGTGCTTTCGTAATCGCCATCCGTGCTGTCAAATGCATCGTAAGTGCAATCACCGATATCATTTCTGGGACAGACGTAGACATTAAGACGTTCTATCATTTCTGTTTTACATCGTGGGCAAAATCGTTGCATATCGAGCTCCCTATTTATTGAACATCAGACCCGTTGTTTAACATCTGACTAGCGATTTAACATCGAACTAGCGATTTGACATTTTTGATGGTCAGCCGTTTAATCTCCTGCTACCAGGCGGCCCAGTCTCTTCGGTCACGACTTGATCGGAGAAACAAACCCTTCCGGCTTGAGGGCGACCAGAGAACAGCGAATAGATTGCAGAATATTCTCCGCGGTGTTGCCAATCACAAATCCGGCAATACCGGTTCTCGCCAGAGTGCCCATCACCAGGACATCCACATCCTCCTGCTGCACACATTCCGGAATGGCGTCATCGGGATTACCGTGCAGATAATGAGTGACCGTTTCGCCTGCAATACCGGACTCTTCAAGCAATTGCTGTAATGCGCGTTGATGGCTGTTTTTGGCTTTATCAATTTCCTGATTAAGCTCTTGCGGATCGGCATGGATCCAACTGTTATCTTCAAGATAATGCTCGAGATAGTATTCCCAGCATGAAATCAGGTGGAGTCGGCTGTCACAGGAATCAGCAATCGATCGCGCAAGCTCCAGTAAACGTAAAGAGAGCGCATGTTGTGCCTCACCGCTTGGCGTCGGATCAATCGCTACCACAACTCTTCGTTTGTTTTTGGGCTTATCTGTGGGACGATGCAGCCAAACGGCACACGGGCATTTTCGTAACAAGGTCATATCCAGCGCTTTAAAGCCACCGGCCCCGTTGCGCAGCGGCTCCGCTTCTTTGATGATCAAATCGTGGTCGTTCTCAAGGGCTTGTTTAATGATACAGATAGCGGGTTGCTCACTGTGTTTGACCAGGAGCGGAAATGGTGCTTGCTGTTCAGATAGATCATGTTCTGATCTGAAACGGGCCACCTTTTCCTGCAGCGAATTAGACAAAGAGTGTTCATAACTTTGCTGGTAATGAGCCCACTCTTGCGGGAAAGCCGGACAGGCAATCAGACCAGTGACAGAAACGCCATTGTTCAGAGCGATTCGAATAGCCTGGTCGAGCGCGTCACTATGACCAGGTAACCCTTGGGTGGCATACAGTATGTTCTCAAATCGTTTCATACACACCTCCTTAAGTGGTTAAATTTTAACCACTCGGGAAGTATAATACCTAACCCACAATTGTAACGGCGTATTAATTTACATAGGTCACACGATAGCCAACCTGTTGCTTACATCCCGCTGGCGGGACTATTTAGCGACTTAAACCACTGGCTGGATACTTTGACTCCACCGCTTCGCCACTGCCAATCGGGCGCCGCTGCAACTGGTAACCCTTGGCGATAGCAATACATACACAATGACTATCGATCAGAGTGGAAATAATACCGCCATTAACAAATTGCAGCAGGCCGGCGCTATGATAACTCGCCGGGTTAAAGTGCACATAGATTCATTCTCGTCACGCCAATGGCTTTTTACCTGTAACCCGATCGGATTGGGCACTCCGCAGCCAAAACAATAGTTGTTGGGAATCTAATCCTGAAGCGCTTGTTCATTCTGCATACGACCTCCTGAATTAACGAAGAAAATAACAAACACCCGGCGGTGACGTTATCCAATAGATAGCACAGCTTTTCATCGTTCGCTGGCCACTGCTACGCTGCATTAGGGGATTTCCGGTCAGGCCATCTACCGCTAGCTTACTATTAGTTGTGTCATTAACCTGTTGATATATTTCAGAGTACGTATAAAAACTTCATCACGTTGAAACCTGATTGTCATTTGCAGCAACTAGCATCATCGCCTGATTTGAGCCTCTGGCGCATACCGTCAGGACACGCATTGTAAAAGGTAAGGACAACTTTCTCCGATGAAACTTCACCACCAGCATAAAATCTTCACGCTAACCGCTCTGGCAGCCGCGCTACTCAGTGCCTGTAATTCCGACTCAACCAATTTTGATAAGCCGGCAGTGCCACAAGGCTTAGGCTACGAACAGAGCGTCAGTGTCCCTCTAATTAACGGAACGCCGGTCGTGGATGGGGATATACCGGTGACCAACGCCAAAGGTAACGTTGTGGCCTACCACGCCGGCGTAAACCCGATTCTGCAGATCCTGGCCGGCTTTGATGACATCTGGACTCTGGGTGATACCACCTGGGCGAGCACCGGTTCGGATTCTCTCAGTATTGCGACTGGCTACGAAACCTACACGGGCATAAGCGGTGGCGCGACCAACAGCACCAGTCGCGCTCTGCTGGTCGATTTCGGCGCAGAGCAGACGCTTGATCAGGACATATGGCAATATAACTTTGACTATGTAAAAACGCTGACCCGGCCGGGCCAAAGCGCACCCGATGTGGATCGCACTGACGCGGCTACGCAGGTATTTGCTTATCTCGATGATCAGCGCGAAAAAGGTTACAGCCTGACATCAGGCCTGGGTGCGCTGGCGGACGACTATCGCAGCGGTGCGAACTCTGTCTCCAATTATGCCTACAGTGCTGATGGTACCGAGGTCTCTGTCGGCGGAACAACCATCGATATCTTTGATGAATCCCGCCTGATGAACGACGGTCTGGGCAACGGAACCAACTATGGTGAACTTGGTTACGAACTGGACGATATGGTCACGCTGCTCAATCTGGTCAGAGACTTTGGAGCGTCAACGGAGGCCCCGAAATACCACTTTGAATCACCGCGTCCATGGCGGATTGAAAGCGACTACAGTGTCGCCAGTTTCAGCGACATCAATGATGTCACCCAACTCACTTGTTACAATCTGGATGGCAGCGCGGACACAAAATTCTATGATTTCCCAGTAAATCCGCTTGTGTCGCCTATCCCTGGCTTACGCTGCGCTGGTCGCACGGTTTACACCGATAACGGCGATGGTTCATTCAGCTCCAATTATACCGCTGGCAGCGGAGATGCCTGGGTGTCGGGTCGAGCTAAAGATGGTGGTTTCCCAAGTGGACACACCACCGAAGCGGTTGACCGCGGCCTAGCCTTTGCGTACGCCATTCCAGCGCGCTTTGCCGAGATGACCGCACGTGCCGTGGATTTGGGCACCAACCGTATTGTGGCCGGAATGCACTCTCCACTTGATGTTATCGGCGGCCGTATCATGGGCACAGCCGTTACCGCCGCTGCGTTAAACGCGCGTCCGGACCTGGCCAGTGCGGCATTAACTCAGGCCAACAGCTATTTTGCACAAAAAGCACAGGAGGCGGGCTTTAATTCCATTTATGAGTTCGCCCACAGCGCAACTTCTGATCCAGAAGCACAGCGCTACACTGATCATGACGCAATGAAAGCGCGCTATCGCGCCGCTTTGACGTACGGCTTTCCGGCTCTGGATGAAACCAGTGTTGCTCCGCAAGTACCCAAAGGTGCTGAAGTTCTGTTGGCAACACGCTTCCCTTATCTAAGCGATGCGCAGCGCCGCGCGGTACTGGCCACGACAGAAATTGATTCAAATTATCCGGTCATCAACCAGTCTCGCGGTTGGGGTCGTTTGGATTTAGTCATGGCAGCCGATGGCTATGGCGCATTTAACGGTGATGTTACCGTGCTCATGGACGCTGCAGACGAAGGGTTTAGTGCTCAGGATACCTGGCGTAACGACATTTCCGGTAACGGCCTGCTGACCAAGCAAGGCAGCGGCTCATTGACGCTGCAAGGCAACAACAGCTTCAGCGGCGGTGTGGTACTGCAAAGCGGCGAATTGATTGCAGCATCATCTTCTGCGACCGGGACAGGTACGCTTTATCAGCAGGACGGTGTGCTTTCTGTGTCTATCGACGCCGGAAACAGCGACGCAGCAGCGGGATCTCTGAATGTCTCTGATTTTGTACAAGATGGCGGGACTCTGGTACTGAACCTGGTGAATAACGCGCAAGTTCAGGCAGACAAGACCATCTATCTGAGTGGCGCCGAGCTGCAACTGACTGTGCCAGCGTTGTCTGCTGCGACAACGTACCCTCTGCTGAGCGCAGACCATCTGCAAGGTCAGTTTGACAACGTAACCGTCTCAGACGCTAACGGCGGTTCATACACGGCGCAACTGATGTACAGCGAAACCGGCCTTAGCGTAACTGTTATTCCGGCGGTGTAAGTCGACCGGCATCGAGGCAATAACACGAATTGATTGAAACACCACCCGTCAAAAATGGCCTGTCATTCAGGCCATTTTTTCTCTTCTCTTTGCTGTCACACCGCATCGCTGTGTCAACAGATCATCATCTTCCACAATGACATTACTGTTCACGATGAATCGCAAATGGAGACCAGGCCTGATCGGTCGGCATCACTTCCATGCGATTAACGTTGATGTGTGGCGGTAAGGTCGCGAGATAGAACATGGTTTCGGCTATGTCCTCTGCTGCCAGCGCCCGGGTGCCTTCATACAACGCATCCGATGCAGCCTGATCGCCCTTGGTACGCACCAGGGTAAACTCAGTTTCCGCAATACCCGGCGCCAGATCAGTGACACGCACGCCCGTGCCCTGCAAATCACAGCGCAGGTTGTAGCTGAACTGTTTCACAAACGCTTTGCTCGCGCCGTAAACATGGCTGCCCGGATACGGCCACTGGCCGGCAATCGAACCGACATTGATGATGGACGCGCCGCTCCCCGTTTCAATCAGTGTCGGCAGCAGAGCGTGCGTCACATTGACCAGACCGGTGATATTGGTGTCAATCATGGTGTGCCAGTCATTGATGTCCACGGTCTGCGACGGCTGCGGCGCCAGAGCCAGGCCGGCATTGTTGACCAGACAAGTGATGTTTTTAAAGGTCTCAGGCAGTGATTGCACCATCTGCACCACTTCTTCGTTGTTTCGTACATCCAGTACCTGATAATGCACCGGAGACAGTTCAGCTAACTCGTCACTCAATGCCTGCAGTCGCTCTTCTCGCCGCCCGGTAATCACGACCGACCATCCTTGTGAGGCAAACTTGCGCGCCGCAGCGCGGCCAAAACCTGATGTTGCGCCGGTAATAAATGCAACTTTCGACATTTCTCATTCCTTCTTTAAAACAGTAACAGTGCTGATTCAGAGTGACATAGCCTCGCGCTGCTTGTCTATGTCACTTCTGGTCATCTTAGTTATATTGGTTATATTGGCCGTCTTAGGGTCAGGCTTTATTCAAACCCGCTGACATAAACGGTTTAGCCAATGGTGCGGTCAGATACTTGCTGGCAACAAAATAGAGCACAGCACCACTGATGGCCCCGGTAAACCAGCCGTAATCATAGAACCAGGTCATCACATCAAACGAAATCGCCAAGAAGGTACATCCGACCGGGATCAAAAAGGCGATAAAACCAGCCCAGTTGACCGCCGGATAAGCATTCTCCTGATACAACGCCAGGATATTGAGCTGCTGCTTACGAATCATGAAGTAATCGACAATCATAATTCCGGCAATCGGCCCCAGCAGACTGGAGTAACCCAACAACCAGTTGGAGATAAAAGCTTCTACGCTGACGTCTGACTCAATCCAGCCCATTTTTTTCAGCAGTTCCCAACTCATCAGCACAATCCCCACCGCACCGGTCAGCAGGACGCCTTTGGTGTGATTGATGTAGCGCGGGGCAATATTCTGAAAATCATTGGTCGGTGAAACCACATTGGCCGCGGTATTGGTCGACAAGGTTGCGATGATAATCAATACCATTGCGACCGCGACCCAGAACGGACTCTGAATTTGCGCGATCAAGTTGATCGGGTCTGAAATGGTTTCGCCAAACAGCGTCTGCGACGCAGCGGTTAATACCACACCCAACGCCGCGAACAGAAACATGGTCAGTGGCAAGCCAATTACCTGACCGACGATCTGATCTTTCTGTGACTTGGCATAACGGCTGAAATCAGGAATATTGAGCGACAAGGTGGCCCAGAAGCCGACCATAGCGGTTAACCCGGAAAAGAAGTATTTTGCCACGCCATCCTGCGGCGGGCGATTAGCCGGCGTTGACAGTAACTCAGCATAAGAGACCTTATCACTGGCCCAGAACAGCAGTCCAAGCGACACAATCAGCAGCAGTGGTGCCGACAAGGTTTCCAGCCACTTAATGGAATTGGCCCCTTTGAGTACGACTCCGATATTCAGCAGGCAGAAAATAAAGAAACCCAATACCTCACCCTGGCTGCCCAGACTCGCCCAGCTGGTTGAAATTTCCGCTAATAAAAGGTGAATCGCCAGCCCGCCAAACATGGTCTGGATACCAAACCAGCCGCAGGCAACAAAGCCGCGGATAAGGCACGGCACGTTCGAGCCCACGATCCCGAACGACGAGCGCAGCAGCACTGGAAACGGTAATCCGTACTTAGTCCCGGCAAACGCGTTCAACGTCAGCGGGATCAACACGATGATATTGGCGATAAAAATGGTCAGCAGCGCTTCTACCACCGACAGACCAAAATAAGCGGTTAGTATCCCGCCCAGCGTATAGGTCGGAACACAAATCGCAATCCCCACCCACAGAGCAGCAATATTCCACTGGCTCCAACTGCGCTCTTTGACCTTAGTTGGCGCTAAATCCTGATTAAAGTTTTTACTGTTTAATAAATCTTCCCCAACTTCTAATTCATAGAAGTCACCCACTTTCTTCATTTGCGTTTGCATAACAATGTCCTCATCCCGTTGAGATTCATTTGCTGTCCTTCGCTTTTACAACGCTGAATTATTCAAACCACTTGGTAGTACAATTATTGCAATCGAATTATCGAATTAACTATCCATAAATAATTAAGCATGACCACTAAAACCGTCAGCACATTATCAAGATGATAATAGGTAAAATCAGTCAAAATTTTGTGTGGTAACAATCAAGCCGTCACTCAAAAAATGGTCCTGCGTGTACGGAATTAAATAAAACGCCTCCAAAGCAAATATCATGATTCAGCCTCCAGCGATTATCAGGTCAACTTGTGATAACGACGATCAAAATAGACCAGGTTGGAAATCTGCTGCGCGGCACCAATACCGACAATTTCACAGAAAAACACTTCGTGCGTGCCGACCGTCGAGCGCGACGCTATCTTGCAGTCAAAGGCGGTCGAGCTGGCCGCTAACACCGGAGCGCCGGTGACAAATGACAGCCATGCCACACTGTCGAAACGCTCCTGCTGGCTCAGCTTACCGGCAAATAAGCCGGACACTTGCGCCTGCTCCGCCGCTAACGTATTGACGCACAAGGTTTGCGCTTTATCGAATGCGGCAAACACCGATGAAGAACGGTTTAAACACACCAACAGCGTTGGTGGCGTGTCGGTAACACTGGTCACCGCCGTTGCGGTAAACCCGGCTGCCTGCCCGTCAACCATAGTGGTCACTACATTGACCGCAGACCCCAGACTTGCCATGCCATCTTTAAAAGCCTGCACGCCGTTATCTGCCACCTGAGCAAACTCGGTAAAATTCATCTCATGACTAACCGGTTTGCTGACGACTAAATCCAGACTCATTTCACTCATAACGGCATGCCTCCTCAAAAGTTAAACGCGGTAAACGCCCATACAGTTTGCTGCGGTCACCATAGCCAATGTTGATCATCAGGTTGGTTTTCCAACTGGTGCCGGCAAAAAAGGTGTCATCCACCGCCTGCGGGTCGAAGCCTGACAGCGGACCGGTATCCAGCCCCATGGCACGCGCGGCCAAAATCATATATCCCGCCTGCATGGAACTGTTGCGCATTGCGGTTTCCTGAGCCAACGCCTCACTGGATGTGAACCAACTTTTCGCGTCGCCGTGCGGAAACAGTGTGGGCAGCGCATCGTAAAACTGGCTGTCATAAGCGACAATCACAGTCACAGGTGCCGATAGGGTTTTGTCCAGATTGCCTTTGGATAAGGTCGGTGCCAAACGGGCTTTCCCTTCTGCTGAGGTGACAAACACAAAACGCGCCGGTGAACAGTTGGCGGATGTCGGTCCCATACAGGTCAGTTGATAAAGCCGCTCAATTTGTTCCTGACTGACGGCTTTATCCAGCCAGCCATTATGAGTACGAGCCTCGGTGAATAACTGCTGCAGTACTGCTTCATCCATGATATGACCCATTTATTGTCTCCTGCGTATAAAATTTTTTGATTAGTGAGTATCTTTGATTCGTAACTATTTTTGGTTAGTCAGTTTTATTAATCAATTTAACTGTAAAAATGATCGAGTATCTGTCTGAATTCTTCCGGCTCTGTAATATTACAGGCATGCCCGCCATACGGCATAAAATATAAATATGAATCGGGAATAGCCTGATTTAATTGCTCCGAACAAGAATAAGGCACTAATAAATCATCACGACTGGCAATAATACCGGTCGGGCAGCGTATATTGTGCAACTGCCCGGAGAGATCAAATTGCTCAATAGCTGTTATTCGTCTGAGTAAATTGGAAGTATCCGCAAAGGCGGCGGCCATTTTTTGCGCCTCTTCACTCAGTAGTGCAGCATGCTGTTTGATCCATTGCGCCGGGTATAAAAACAGCGGCTGGGCTTTAACAAACATCTCAACTCCGGACTCATGCAATAAACGCTTTCTTATCTCAAAACAGAGCCGGGTATGGTCATCGGTTTTCTCCCAACTGTTGATCAGCAGCAGACTGGCCACTTTGTGCGGGGCATCGAGCGCCAGTTGCAAGCCGATCAAACCGCCCAATGCATGGCCAATGAAATGGACTTGCTGCGTTTTAGTGGTGCTCAGCAACGCATTCACTTCCTGCGCCATATCTGTGACACTGTAACCTTCACCAATTGCACCATCGCTGTTGCCGGTTCCGTACTGGTCGTACACCACCACTCTGAAGCGCGTTGCCAGCTCAGGGATCAGACTGTCCCAGTAGTGGTGTGATCCGCCCAGCCCCGATGACAGCAAAACAGTGTCAGGGTGATTATCGCCATGGATCTCAAAATACATGCTGCCCTACCTCACTCTGTGCGTTTACGCCTGGCCAACATGGGCAATCGAAGCTATCTCGATCAAGGCTTCTTCTTTCACCAGGCCACACTGAATGCAATAACGCGCCGGTTTATCGCCCGGGAAGAAATCCGCGTACACCGCATTAATCATCGCGTAGTCCTTCCAGTCTCGGATCATAATCATGTTGAACGTCACATCAGCCATGGTGCCGCCTGCTTCTTCCACTACGTCTTTAATGGTGTTGAGAACATGACGGGTCTGCGCCGCCGCATCGCCGGGAAACACCACATTGTTGTCGTGGTCAAACGGTAGTGTGCCGGATACATACACCACTCCATCGGCTTGAGTACCCGGGGAATACGGGGCAAGAGGGGTACCGGTTCCTTCAGGGACAACGATTTGTTTAGGCATAATAATCTCCTTTATTTATTTGCCAGAGCCTGGGCGTAATCTTCCAGATTGGAAACCCAGCCAAAAAAAGTACGGATATTGAACAGCGCGGCCTCATGCGCCGCCAGCGGGCCTGCCGGATGGGTCGCATCCGATAAAACCAGGCCGAAATATTCGAGATGAAAGCCGTCGCGCAGAGTCGATTCAACACACACGTTGGTGGCGATACCAGTAAACACTAAGTTACGGATCCCACGTGCGCGCAGCATGGTGTCGAGGTTCGTATTGAAGAAACCGCTGTAACGGGTTTTAGGGATTATCCAGTCGCCTTCTTGCGGAACAATCTCATCCACCAGGGCATAATCCCAGCCACCTTTGGCCAGAAACCGACCGGATAACTCCGGCTTACTGCGCATGGTTTTCAGCGCATTGGATTTATGCCAGTTCGGTGAACCTGCGCCACCCGCCTCGACATAATCGGCATCCCAGCCATTTTGCAGAAACACGATCTGCATGCCTGCCTGACGGGACAACGCAATCGTACGGTTAATGTTTTCAATCACCGGGCCGGTGGCGGAAACATCAAATCCGGCCAGATCGAGATAGCCTTGCTGACTGGCATAGGCGTTTTGCATATCCACCACAATCAGCGCAGTTTCACTCGGTTTAATCGCTAAGGCTTCAGGCTCGGCTTTGACCACCAAGGGAGAATCGGTGTGATTGAGTGTGTAGCCGGAAATCGCGTCATGACTCATGCTGCGTACTCTCCCTGGTAACCAATGTGTTGACGGGTTTTCATCAGCGGCTGAATACGCTCACCGAATGCCGTCACACCGGAGATAAAGTCATCGAATGTCAGCAGCACACCGCCAGTGCCTTCAACTTCGGCCACTTCATCGAGCATCCTGGCCACCTTTTCGTAAGAGCCCACCAGCGTGCCCATATTGATGTTGACCGCTGATGTCGGATCCGACATTTGGCGCACGTTGGTATCCGAGCCCGACGTTTTGTCTTTAGCCGCCTGGTCACCCAGCCATTTGAGCGCTTCGACGTCTTTGCCCTCTTTATAGCTTTCCCATTTCGCCCGGGCCGCTTCATCGCTTTCGTCGGCGATGACCATAAACAGCACAAACGAGCTCACATCACGCTGCGTTTTTTGTGTCGCTTCAAGCAGGCGATCAGCGGCTGGCGCAAAGGCTTTCGGCGTATTCACGCCTTTGCCAAATACGAAGTTGTGATCGGCATATTGGGCGGAAAATGCCATCCCGGCATCACTGGAACCGGCACAGATAATTTTCATCGTATCTTGCGGACGCGGACTCAAACGACAATCTTGCATGGTGAAGTAATCACCTTTCAGATCAGAAACCCCCTCGTCCCACAAATCACGTAATACCTGAGCGTATTCCGACAGATAGTCATAGCGTGACGCGAAAAACTCATCGCCCGGCCACAGCCCCATCTGGGTGTACTCCGGCTTTTGCCAGCCTGTCACCAGGTTAACGCCAAAACGGCCGTTGGAAATGGAATCAATCGTCGATGCCATACGCGCGGTAATGGCAGGTGGCAGGGTTAAAGTTGCTGCGGTGGCGAACAGCTTAATTTTTGAGGTCACTGCCGCCAGACCTGCCATCAGGGTGAAGGATTCCAGGTTGTGTTCCCAGAATTCAGTTTTACCGCCAAAACCGCGCAACTTAATCATGGATAGTGCGAAATCTAATCCGTAATGTTCTGCGCGCAGCACAATCTCTTTGTTTAACTCGAAGGTTGGCATGTATTGCGGGGCATTTTCTGAAATCAGCCAGCCGTTATTGCCAATGGGAATGAATACTCCAATCTGCATATAAACTCCTTTTTTCGACATGCATTTAACGATTCTTCGCATTGATCCTAATCAAACTTTATGCCAAAAGTTAATTTAACTTATATAACAATGAGTTAAATCAAACCATTCACTCTAAAACAGACCACTTGGTCTGTTTTATTGCAATAAAAATGGTGCAATAGCACTAATTGAGTGCGCATTTTTTGTTCAAATCGATGCTAAAACGGACAAATAGAGAACAGGTAAGGATGCAGGCAGAAACGAGACAAAGAGGCTGAAGCGGTACAACAAACAGCTATGCAGGAAATAAAAAGGCGCGTCAGATGACGCGCCAAATCACAATTTAGGATGGTTAAGAGATTCAGAATGGATAAAAGTCAGAAAAGACCGCCCAATACCACTCCCTGAATGGTCTGGCAGGTCTCTTCAAAAAATTCTTTGTTATTAAGATCTTTACCGGTAATCGCTTTCACCTGAACGCTGAAATCAGCGTAGTGCTGGGTCGTAGACCAGATGATAAAGATCAGTTGGGCAGGCTCGATAGGCTTTAGTTTGCCTTGGCTGATCCACTGCTCAATCACTTTCGACTTTTCGCTCATTATCTGTTTAAGCGGACCGGAGAGGTAATTTTTCAGGATCGGCGCGCCCTGGATAATTTCCAGGCAGAACAGACGTGAAGCCTGCGGCTGATCACGCGATAACTCCAGCTTAAGACGGATGTACTTTTCCAGCGCCGCTTTGGGATCATCCGGTTCTTCAAAACTACCAATTGGCGCTAGCCAGTCATTGAGAATATTCTCCAGGATGGTCAGATAAAGTGCCTCTTTACTTTTGAAATAGTAAAACAGGTTGGTTTTGGAGATATCTGCCGCCGTGGCAATTTGCTCCATGGTGGTACCATGAAAACCAAATTTTGAGAATGCTGACAATGCGGTTTCAAGAATAAATTGTCTTTTGTCTTCAAATTTTTTACGCCGCCGGGTACCAGGCTCGACATTAGTGCGTGTTTTCTTCAGGCCCTCGACCTTAGCTCCCTTTAACGAAATATTTTCTCTCACCATGAGTACGACTCTAACTGTATGATTGTCGTGAAACTAAGCAGCAAGTTTATCACTTTAAACGCTGTCTGTGGGGGGCAGCCAATTCCAAGCGCTGACCATCTGGTTTTTATACTATATTGCACTAGATATCACGAATAAATTCAATCGTTTGTAGAACTCTTCTACCGACTCTGTTGGCATGCCAAATTATCGATCATCCTGACCAACCACTGCTGCATCTGCGCTTGCTGCTCATCATCCAGCCCCTCGGTCATACGTGCCGATACCACGCGGCGCACCTCTTTTATCTGCAGCGCTAACGTCTGGCCAGACTCCGTCAATGAAAGTATCAACTCACGTTTATCGTGCGGATTTTGTTCCCTGTCAACTAACTCCAGCTTGATCAGTTCATTAATCAGTCGGGTTACCTGCGCTTTATCCTTTTTGATCGCCATCGCAACATCATGAGCAGTGCAAGGAAGATGGGTGGCAATATAGTGCAGTGCCAGACTTTGAAAAAACGGTAGCAAAACGCCTTGTCGCTCAAGTTCATGAGTAATGTTTTCACGCATACACTGAGTTAAATAGGCAATGTGGTGTTCTATAGGACTACTATTCATATGGTTGATATTGTCAACTAATGGCTTTAATATGGTTGACTATATCAACTAACCAACACGTCGACCATATGAATCTTAAAAAACTGGCTATTACCTTGCCTGCTCCTGTCTGTATTGTGGCAAGCATCTCTGCTTTCATTACTTACATTAACCACGGCCTGAATGCTGAATTCGCAACCCAATGGCTGAAGTCGTTCTTATTCTCTCTGGTCGTGATCCTGCCGATTGCCGGTCTGCTGATCATGAAACTGGCTCAGTTAGTTGAACGCCGCTTGCCGCATATTCAACCTCTTGGCCGTAAGCTCATTCTGTGTGGTCTGATTGCGCTGAGCCTGGAATCCATTATCAGCCTGATGTCCGTACTTTCAACGTCACAGGCAGAAAGTGCCAGCCAGTTGATTGCTTTCTGGGCGCTGACTCTGCTCAAAGCGCTGCCACTGGGTTACCTGATTGCCATGATCATGGTCTTTATCGTACGCCCGAGAATTCAACGCGCTCTGGCTGCCGCCTGATGGTAAAAACCGTGAACGGTACGAGGTGGGCGCAGTAAGGACACACGCTTGTTCAGAGAGCGCTCACGCACAGGCGATTTGGGTGTGTGTCCTCATTAAATCATGTGTCCTCATCAAATCACTCGTTCAATCACGCTGCGCATAAAAGCGTGTGTCCTCGTAAAAAACCTTGCATGACACTGATTAGGGTGTGTGTCCTGCCAAGATTTGCGGGCACAAAAAAGTCGGGCTGGGCACAGGTGGCTGAATCTTATTCAGTTCCTGTGACCAGCCCGACCGCTGTCATTTCTGCCCTACCCAACTTTCCGTCCCCTACAGACGAAGTGAAATGACAGCGCTAAACTCAGGGGTCATCACCCTTTGGGTTTAGTCGAAAATATAGTGGTTAATCGAAAATATAGTGATTAGTCGAAAATATAATGGTTAACCACGTTTTCCAGATACTCTTGTTTACCGGACTCGCGCTGTGGCTGCAGGTCATTATCGACCGCGTATTTCGCCAGAGTTTCCAGATTGTGATCGCCAGACAGAATCGCTTTACCCAGCGGTTCATTCCAGCCAGCGTAACGTTGCGCGATGTTTTTGCCCAGCTTGTCATCTTCCAGCATACGTGCCGCTTTTTTCAGAGCCAGCGCCATGGTATCCATACCACCGATATGACCGTAGAACAGATCTTCAGGGTCGATAGACGGGCGGCGCAGACGCGCATCAAAGTTCAGGCCACCGGTAGTAAAACCGCCTGATTTGAGAATTTCGTACATCACCAGAGTATTTTCTTCCACACTGTTCGGGAACTGGTCAGTATCCCAGCCCAGTTGCGGGTCACCGCGGTTAGCATCGACTGAACCGAAGATACCTAGTGATGTTGCGGTGGCGATTTCATGCTGGAAGCTGTGACCTGCCAGTGTAGCGTGGTTGGCTTCGATATTGACCTTCACTTCATTTTCCAGGCCAAACTGTTTCAGGAAGCCATACACGGTTGCCGTATCGTAATCGTACTGGTGTTTTGTCGGCTCCTGCGGTTTAGGCTCAATCAGAATAGTGCCTTTGAAACCAATTTTATGTTTATGCTCAACCACCATTTGCATCAGGCGACCCAGTTGTTCACGTTCCTGACGTAAATCGGTATTAAGCAGGGTTTCGTAACCTTCACGGCCGCCCCACAATACGTAGTTTTCACCGCCCAGACGCTGGGTAGCATTCATCGCGTTAAAGATCTGAGTTGCCGCATAAGCAAATACTTTCGGGTCCGGGTTGGTGCCTGCACCCGCCATATAGCGAGGGTTAGAGAAAGCATTCGCCGTACCCCATAGTAATTTGACGCCACTTTCCTGCTGTTTGGCTTCCAGCTTATCGACCATGCGAGTAAAGTTATTGACATACTCTTTGATGCTGTTGCCTTCCGGCGCCACATCCACATCGTGGAAGCAGTAAAACGGTACGTTAAGTTTTTGGTAGAATTCAAACGCTACGTCGGCTTTCATCATTGCCAGTTCCATCTCACTGCCCGCTTTTTGCCAAGGGCGGTCAAAGGTACCGTTGCCAAATACATCAGAGCCCGGCCAGACAAAGTTGTGCCAGTAACAAGCGGCAAAACGCAGATGGTCTTTCATCGATTTACCCATCACCATCTGATCAGGATTGTAATGACGGAAAGCCAGCGGGTTATTGGATTCAGGGCCTTCAAACTTGATTGAATCTACATTAGGAAAAAAATCATTCATAATCTTGCTCTCGTTATTTTAGTGAGTATGTCAATCCGTTGCATTTGAATAACTTTCTAGCTATCAAATGTCAGGAATAAGGTTATTTTCATTGATAACAGAGAATCTTCAATTACGAATTTTCACAACCTAATTCAGATATCTTTCAACTGTGAGACTCGACACACTTCCAATCAATTCAATAAAAACAACAAGTTATTTAAAAAGTAACTTTAAGATCACAATTACAAAATATCATAACGATGATGATTTATTCCGTAATTTATTTATCAGGATTTACTGACAAGAATATTAGCGCCCTACAAAAAATATAACGAGGAATAAACATGAATAATAAAGTCAACGTGCTGCGCCTGACGCTGGTGGTAGCACTCGGCGGGCTGTTATTTGGTTATGACACTGCCGTCATATCCGGAGCAACCGAAGCGCTGCAATCCTATTTTCAACTCACCCCCGCTGAACTTGGCTTTGCCGCCTCTTCAGCTCTGATCGGCTGTGTGCTTGGTGCGATTGTCGCCGGTGATTTCAGTAGCCGTTACGGCCGGCGTGGCGCATTGAAAATCGCTGCCTTGCTTTTTCTGATCTCAGCCGTCGGTTCGGCGATTCCGGAAAGCTACTGGACCTTCGTCGTCTACCGTATTATCGGCGGGATCGGTGTCGGTATCGCGTCCATGGTTTCGCCAATGTACATTGCTGAAGTCGCCCCACCGAAAAAGCGTGGCGGCCTCGTCGCCTGCAATCAGTTCGCGATCATTTTTGGTATGCTGGTGGTCTACTTCGTTAACTACGGTATCGCTCTGATTGGCACGGAAACCTGGCTGAATACCACCGGCTGGCGTTATATGTTTGCTTCTGAGGTCATTCCGGCGGGTCTGTTCCTGCTACTGCTGTTTACTGTACCGGAAACGCCGCGCTGGCTGGCGATGCGAGGCAGAAACGATGAGGCTTACTCACTGCTCAAAGCTCTTAATAACGGTAATGGTGCGGATGTTGATCACCAATGGCGGGACATCCAGTCTTCATTCAAACAACACAACAGCACGTCAATCGTCGCCAGCGGATTCTTTGGTGTTCTGGTGATCGGCATTATGCTCAGTGTGCTGCAGCAAGTCACCGGCATCAACGTATTCCTGTATTACGCACCGACCATTCTGAAAGGCTTTAGTAATTCCAGTATCGATATTGCATTACTGCAAACCATTCTGGTGGGTGCGGTCAACCTCGGCTTTACCGTGGTTGCGATTCTGACCGTGGATAAATTCGGCCGCCGCCCGCTGATGATGCTGGGGGCAGCCTTAATGGCGGTCAGTATGATTGCAATTGGTACCGCGGCTTATCTCAACGCCATCGGCGGATACCTGCTGATCTTCGTGCTGCTCTACATCGGCGCGTTTGCGCTGTCACTTGGTCCTGTGGTCTGGGTGTTGCTGTCAGAAATTTTCCCTAACAGCATTCGCTCTAAAGCGTTATCCATCGCCGTGTTTGCTCAGTGGGCCGCGAACTTTGTGGTCTCGCAGACTTTCCCTATGATGAACGATCCACAAAGCAGCGTGTACCAAACCTTTAACGGTGGCTTCCCGTTCTGGTTATACGGCGTGATGGGGATCTTTACCATTTACTTTATCTACAAGTGGGTACCTGAAACCAAAGGTAAATCGCTTGAAGAACTGGAAGAGTTATGGGAGAAATCTGCCAAATCCGCTGAAGAGAAAATGATTACTAATCATTAAACCTGAACCAATTACTAAACCTAAAACAATAATAAATAAGCCTGCAATCTGCAGGCTTATTTATTGGCAGCGTTCGTGATCGGAATTAATTATTTTCTTCACTTCCGCTCAAGCGATATTCTTTGGGCGTTTTAGCAAACGCTTTCTTGAATACAGAATACATATATTGCAATGATGGATAACCACATGCCTGAGCGATTTCTGCAATCGGCAATTCGGTGGAAATCAATAAACTTTTTGCTCGTTCTAATTTTGCTTCATGAATTTCATTATGTATCGAGTAACCGCGTTCCTGGCGAAAACGCGCTTCCAGGTTGGAACGGGAGATACCGACATGATGCAGCACCTGCTCGACTTTGATGCCTCTACAGGCGTTATGACGGATAAAGTGCAGAGCCTGAATCACGTAGGGGTCGTTCAGAGCCTGAAAGTCCGAACTTTCCCGTTCAAACACCTTAGTTGGCGGGATTAACACCCGCGCAGGGTTGATAGTGAGCGGCTCGCCCTGCTCCTTCTTATTCAGCAAACGGTGCAACATCTTGGCCGCAGTGTAGCCCATCGATTTACAACCCTGCCCAACCGAGCTCAGTGACACCCGGGTCAGATAGCGCGTCATCTCTTCGTTGTCGATACCGACAACAGCAATGCGGTCCGGCACCATTAACCCCAAAGAATCACACGCTTGCAAAATATGTCTCGCTCTTGCGTCTGTCACCGCAATGATCCCAATCGGATTAGGCAACCGTTGCAGCCAATCAGCCAGACGGTTCATGTCATATTGCCAGCTGAGCGGGTTGGTCTTATTGCCACGATAGACTGAATGAAAATAATCATTTTGTGTCGCCAGATTAACAAACGCACTTTCCCGCTCTGAAGCCCAGCGCTCCCAGGATTCATGGGGAATACCGTAAAAGGCAAACTTCTCAATTCCCTTATCCCTGAGATGATTAAACGCCATCTCCACCAGCGCGCAGTTGTCCGTCGCCACATAAGGCACATCCGGGTATTGCTGTTCATCTTTGTAAGAGCCACCAATACCGACCACCGGGATCCCTGAGTCCTTGAGCAGTGACTCGATCGCCGGATTATCAAAATCGGCAATCACACCATCACCGCGCCAGGCGCGGAAATGATCAATATTGGTGGTGAAATCTTCTTCAACAAAAATGTCCCAATGGGTTTGCGATGCATGTAAATATTCGCCGATACCCTCCATAATTTGCCGGTCATAAACTTTATTGGCATTAAATAGTAAAGAGATTCGATAATTTTTATCCATAGGCAGTAACCAATTGGTCAAAGAATTTGCCGGAGTCTATCAAAATGACAGAAAAAATAATGTGATCATTAAGGGAGTCGCTAAATATCTAAACTCAATTAATAAAAATCATAATTGAGACCGCACAGCAAATGAATAGACTGGTTACAGTACCCTAAAAATAACAAACTGGCCTACGCCAAAGAGGACATAAATTATGTATATCGGGATTGATCTGGGCACGTCAGGTGTCAAAGCCATTCTGCTCTCTGCCAACGGCGAGATACTCGCCTCAGCAACCACAGCGATGACGGTCTCTCGCCCTAAGCCTTTATGGTCTGAACAAGACCCAAAACAGTGGTGGGATGCCACGCTCAATTCACTGTCCGAGCTGGGAAAACAACACAGCCTGCAGCAGGTCCAGGCCATTGGTCTGTCCGGACAGATGCACGGCGTGACTCTGCTCGACGGCGCAAACCAGGTGTTACGTCCGGCCATATTATGGAACGACGGACGCTGCGAGCAGGAGTGCCTTGAACTAGAACAACTCGTACCGGAGAGTCGCGATATTACCGGCAACCTGATGATGCCAGGATTTAGCGCACCCAAGCTGAAATGGCTCGCCAAACATGAGCCGGAGTGTTTTACACGCGTCGCTAAAGTGTTGCTGCCAAAAGATTATCTGCGCTTTCTGCTCAGTGGAGATTTCGCCACCGATATGTCTGACGCCGCCGGCACAATGTGGCTCGATGTCGGCATGCGCGACTGGAGCGACGAAATGCTCAGCGCTTGCGGCCTCAACCGCTCGCAAATGCCGACACTGTTTGAAGGCAACCAAATAACAGGCACGCTCAATCAGGAACTGGCTCAGCAGCTTGGTATGGCGTGTGTCCCTGTTGTTGCGGGCGGCGGTGACAATGCCGCTGGTGCCGTTGGGGTTGGTATTGTCAAACCGGGCCAGGCGATGATTTCACTCGGCACATCCGGGGTTTACTTCGCGGTCAGCCAAGGTTTCACCACCAACCCGGCCGCTGCATTGCATTCATTTTGTCACGCTTTACCGGGCACCTGGCATACCATGTCGGTGATCCTCAGTGCAGCTTCCTGTCTGGATT
Organism: Vibrio sp. ABG19; assembly: GCF_029962385.1. Taxonomy (NCBI): domain Bacteria; kingdom Pseudomonadati; phylum Pseudomonadota; class Gammaproteobacteria; order Vibrionales; family Vibrionaceae; genus Vibrio; species Vibrio sp. ABG19. The sequence continues at coordinate 3,144,324 of NZ_CP071708.1, forward strand.
GGGTAGCCCGGATGACCGGTTTCAGCGCTGTCCCGGCGATGATGCAAGCGCTTGAAGCACAACAACCGCAAACCGATGTTATCTTTTTGCCTTATTTGTCTGGTGAACGGACACCACACAATAATCCGAATGCCAAAGGGGTATTTTTTGGCCTGACTCATAATACGACACCGCTGCATATGGCACAGGCGGTATTAGAGGGTGTGGGATTTGCTTTGCAGGATGGTCTGGATGCGCTGCACATGACCGGTGATGTGCCGGATAACATTACGCTAATTGGTGGCGGGGCGCGCAGCGCATACTGGCGCCAGTTACTGACAGACATTTTCAATACCGAGTTGGTGTATCGCGAAGGGGGCGATGTCGGTCCGGCCCTGGGTGCTGCCCGTCTTGCGCAACTGGCGATTGAAGGCAAGCAGGCTGCAGTAGAGCAAATCTGCGCCCAACCGCGGGTTTTGCAGACCCACACGCCAAATCCTGAGATACATCAGCAACTGGCGGTAAAACGTCAGACTTACATCAGCCTCTATCGACAATTAAAGCCGCTGTTCAAAGCCTGATCCATCCGGTCTGTCCTCTGCCTGGGCAGACCATCCCCTTCTTGCTCATATCGGTCTGTCCGCTTATGTGGTAACTCATCTCCACCTTGTTTTTTGCCACCCCGCAACGCAATAATCACGTTTCACAAGAATAAAATAGTGTCTATCGGATAAAAATTACGCTAATTTGTAGGTACCACGTCGCTTGGAGAAGAGTTATGGCTGATATCATCGATCATTCGCTTAGTGAAATTCGTCGTGACCTAAAAGAACGCTTAATCACTGCACTATCCACCTGTCCTATCGCTCGTGAAGCGTGCTACCCGCGCTTGTTAACCATGCTGACTTATTACCTGGTCTATGAAGAGGGTGAAATCAGTTACCCGCACTTTCTCTCCCAGCTCAGCCTGGCAGAGAATCAATGGCGCTGCTTTATTATCTTTGGATCGTCCCTCAGTCCGCAGGAACTGAGTGCAATTATCGACACTTCCCACCGTCACCAGCAAGAGTTAGACCCGATTTTAAACACTTTGGGGATGTATTTACCTTAGCTCACTGGTTTGTCATTTTAGATAAATACGGGGCGCAGCGCTGATGTTGCGCCTTATAAAACCGATACTTATCCACAGCAAACGCGACAAGTTGCCAACAGCTACGCACAACGTTATTTTAATGCTTGCATTCACTATAGATTTGGGTGTATGAATATGAACATTCGATGACATGTCAGACAAAGATAAGTTTGACATTTTTCTGTCACACAGGCCGGTTAAGGTGATTCCAGGCTGTTGAGAGAAACATCGTAACTTGTAAGATAAGCGCTGCGAAAAAGCAGGCATCTTCTGTTATGTTGCTTCAGTCGTATTAGCTAAGCCATAACGTCTTATGTGCTTCTGTTGAAGCAGAAGCGTCACAAAGTAAACCTGAAAAATAAGCCCACCAAGGGCGCTACTTATAAAGGAGATTACTATGAAAAAAATGAGAAAAGCTCAGCTGCATCGTGTTCGTATTCAATATTGGAAAGATACGAAACAAGCAGAGAAAAAATCATAGTGACCAAGCGATTAGCCGCAAGCTAATCCGCAAAAACCAGCTATTGACACGCAATAGCGAGTAACAAGTCAAATCGTGACAAATCAAACAGCCTCAACGCAATAGTCAGAGGCTAACCCAACAGAACTGGCAATTCCGGGAGGTAACTATCCCTCCACTTCCCTAATATTGCCAGTTCGAAAATAGCCTGCTGTGATCCAGCCTCCGTCTTATCCCCCGCACAGACGCTCGTTTTTCAGAACCGATGAACCATGCCCCAACGTCAAATTGGTTAGCAAAGTTCACACCGTATCGAGCGATATTTTCACTCAATCAGCATGAATTTGATTCGGATCAAATCCAGTTCAGGCGTCATTCCGTTTAGTTAATAATCTGCGCCGTGTTACAAAGATTCGGTCTAAAAAAATCCTGCCCGTGACAAGAGCTCTGTGCCTGCTTCGCTATACTTACAATGTAGTTGGGGCATCCTTGCTGTATACGGCTGCGTAAATTCATACGTTTCAATTGAGCTTACTATGTACACTAAACATCGTTCTTACACTTTGGCTGGAAAGGAACACTACCATGCACGGGTCATGGTCGATCCGACAGGTTATTTACACATCGACATCATGGAGGAAAGCGACGAACTTGACGGTGAGTTTGAAAGCCTGAGTTTCAAAACTCAGGACAGGAAAACTGAGCTGACTTGTCAAGACGCCGAGCACGACTGGCGTATTGCTCTGCAGGGTCAGGATGCAAGAGAACTCGTGACTCTGATTGAAGAAGCGAAAGAAGAGTATGAAACACTAATGCGTGATCTGTGTTAATTGTGGCAATGACCACCAAGCCGACAGTTATTTTTAATCACCCCTCTAACCTCAGAACCGGAAAACCTTTAGCGTTTTCCGGTTCTTTTATTATGTCTTCTGTTACTTGCGTGTAATTAAATAGCAACATGAATTTTCTTCATGTTATGTATGAAAAAATACGGATTAACAGGACGTCTAGCCATCCATTACTCTAGCCTTAACAACGCAGAATAAATAACAAGAGGTATCTGTCATGGCTAATCGCCCTCCTTTCCGCACTGACTCCGTCGGCAGCTTTCTTCGTCCAGCTTATCTTCATCAGGCTCGCCGCGAATTTGCAGAGGGAACCATCAATCGTGCTCAGCTGACCGAAGTTGAAGATAAAGCAATTCTTGAATTGATCGACCAACAAAAAGCAGTTGGTATCAAGGCCATTACCGATGGTGAATTCCGCCGCGGCTTCTGGCATATCGACTTTCTCGAAAATCTGACCGGTATCGAAGGTTACACTGCTGACAGTTACAACCAGAAATTCCACGGCAAAGCAGCGCCGGCATACAACATCCGTGCAACCGGAAAAATTGCATTCAATCCGGAACACCCATTCCTGGACCACTTTGAATTTCTGCTTAACGCTGTAGGCACAGACAGTGAATTCGTGGCGAAAGCGACGATTCCTAGCCCGACCATGATTCTGCGTCAGGAAATTCTGGCTAACGATGGTTCGTCAAAAATCCACCAGCTCTACCCGCAAATTGAAGAGTTCTACCAAGATCTGGCGCAGACTTACCGTGATGCCATTGCGGCCTTCTACGCACGTGGCTGTCGCTACCTGCAATTTGATGATACCAACTGGGCGTTCCTAATCGATTCAAGCAAGCGCGAAAGCCTGATCGAAAAAGGCATCAACCCGGATGAGATTGCCAACGTCTGTACGCAAATCATTAACGAGTCACTGCGTGACAAGCCGGAAGACCTGATTGTGACGACTCACATCTGTCGCGGAAACCACGCTTCTTCATGGCTGTTTTCGGGCGGCTACGAGCCGGTGGCAGAAGCTCTGTTTGCGACCAAGTACGATGGTTTCTTCCTGGAGTATGATTCCGAGCGTTCTGGCGATTTCGCGCCGCTGCGTCACTGGTCAAACAACGGTAGCCAAATCGTACTGGGTCTGATCACCTCTAAGTTCCCGGAACTGGAAGATGCAGAGCAAGTGAAAGCGCGCATCCAGGAAGCCACTCAGTACGTACCGTTAGAAAACCTGTGCATCAGCCCGCAATGTGGCTTTGCTTCGACCGAAGAAGGCAACAAACTGACTGTCGAACAGCAGTGGGATAAGATCCGCTTCCTGACTGAAATCGAGAAACAGATCTGGTCTTAATGGTGCAGTGCCGATGGTAACCGCATCATCGTAACGGAAAAGACAAAGGGCGCCGCGGCGCCCTTTGTCTTTGATGAGCCAGCACTCTGAATCAGTGGGTGCTGCCTAAGCTCTCATGCTAGTGAGGCGATAAAGCACTAAAGAGCCAAGCAACAAAGCGCAGCCGATTATTTTATTCAGCGGCATCGACTCATCGTAGATCCAGACACTCAATATCATGGTCCAGACCGGCTCAAGCAGCATCAGCAGTGCCGCATTGGTCGGATTGGCGTGTTTTTGCCCCAGCGTCTGCATCAGATAACGCAAACTCGTTGCCAGCAATACGCTGAGCGCGAACCACTGCCAGGTGATGATGCTGACATTGTCCGGCCAGGTTTCAATACTGTAAGAGAGTACCAACCCCAGACAGCCAGTCGCGAACAGCTGCAGCGTGGTGAGCAACATCGGTGAAAAACGTGCCGAATACTGGCTGTTAAAGTTGAAATGTACCGCCAGCCCCACCGCCGCGACCAAGAACCACATCTGATTGGCGGCAATATTCCATTCACCACTCCAGGCCAGTAAAAACAGTCCGATCACGGCTATTGGCAGTGACAGCCAGAACGGGCGACCGGGCCGGCGTTTAAACAGAACCCAGGCGACCAAGGGCACAAACAGCATCGACAAACTCATAATAAACGCCCCCTCGCCCAGTGTTTCACTGATCGAAATGGCATAAATCCAACAGAAAATAGAGCCGCCCAGAAAGACGCCAACGCCCATCGAACGCAAAATTTCGCCACGCGGCGCTTTGCGCAGCGCCGGCAGACAAAACGGTAGTAACAGTAAGGACGCCGTAACAAAACGTAAGCCGATAAACCCTATCGGCGGAAGTCCTTCAATGGCTTGTTTAGAAAACACCCAACCGGCCGCGGCCAGTAAAGTTGTGATAATCAGAATGAATTCAGCACGCAGGTTAGCAAACATGAGCAGTTGTTATTATTGTTAAACAGGCAGATGTTAATTGTGAGGCATATCCAAACACAACTCCACTATAAAACGCTTTTATTTCTGTAGCTTAGCCAAAGCTTCCCACACCAGTTTTCTAAAGGCCAACAACCGTTTGTTAACACATACCAACACTAAAAAATAGATATTTTTTAGTGTTTAATTTCATTAAGAGACCATAAAAGTAGAATAATATTCGGTTATATTGCGAAAAACCTAGTTTCATTCATCAGAGAGTTATAAATCTGTCAGTCAATTTGACCAGCGTCACAATGTGATCATATCTACCAATGGTAGTAGGATTTGCAATATTATAATTCACACCATGGCAATATTTCAGTGAAAGAAACTCAAGATTCCGTCGATTTTGGAGTATCCACTACTCAAACCGGCTGGAACAAACACGACACACATTGGTTACTCAGTTTATTTGGCACTGCCGTTGGTGCCGGGATTTTATTCCTGCCAATCAACATTGGCCTGGGCGGTTTTTGGCCACTGGTACTGATGGCACTGCTCGCTTTTCCGATGACTTACCTTGCCCATCGCGGCCTGGCCCGCTTTGTCCTCTCTTCCAAACGGTCTGATGCAGACTTTACCGATGTGGTAGAAGAGCATTTCGGCACGCGCGGCGGCCGTCTGATCTCGCTGCTCTACTTCCTGTCAATTTTTCCGATCCTGCTGATTTACGGCGTAGGCATCACCAACACGGTGGACAGTTTTCTGGTCAACCAGGCGCAAATGGTTTCCCCGCCACGGACACTGCTGTCCGGCGTTCTGGTCTTTAGCCTGATTGCCATCATGCTGGGCGGTGAAAAAATCATGCTGCGCGCCTTTGCCGTGATGGTCTACCCGCTGGCGGCGATTCTGGCGGCACTGTCGCTGTATCTGATCCCTTACTGGAGCATGCCATCACTGGCCATCCCAGCCGCTGGCGATTTCCTGCAAACCGTATGGCTGGCTGTTCCTGTCGTGGTGTTTTCATTCAGTCACGCCGCGGCGATTTCCAGCTTTGCCAATATTCAGCGCCGTCACTACCGCAAGCAAGCGGTGGTGAAATCCGAGCAAATCCTCAAGCGTACCAGCGTGATGCTGATTGCGTTTGTGCTGATGTTCGTGTTCTCCTGCATACTCGCACTGTCGCCACAGCAACTGCTGGAGGCCAAAGCGCAAAATGTATCCGTGCTGTCGTACCTCGCCAACGCCACCAATAACCCGTTTATCGCGACCCTGGGACCTTTGGTTGCGTTTGTTGCTATCACTTCATCATTCCTGGGCCATTTCCTCGGTGCGCGTGAGAGCCTGAATGGCTTGCTGACCAAGTACACTAAACTACCGCTTGCCGTGGCAGATAAGCTGGGCATCGCACTGATGTTTATCGCTATCTGGTTTGCTGCAGTGATGAACCCAAGCATTCTCGGCATGATGGAAGCCCTGTCCGGGCCGGTCATCGCCATGATCCTGTTTATTATGCCAATGCTGGCGGTGTTTAAAGTGGATGCCCTCCGGAACTATCGTAAACATCTCGGGACTTACTTCGTGCTCCTGGTCGGGATGCTGGCGGTCTCGGCACTGTTGTTCAGCCTGCTGGGCTGATTCAGCGCGATAACGACCAACGGTCCGCGGATGCGGGCCGTTTTACCAGGTACGCCCCATCCTGCGCCACACCTTGCGCTCGGCATCCGTTGCGAATAACTTCAATTATGCGGGCTGTCCGGCGGATAGCAGGCCTTCTCTGTCATACACTGATGATAACCATGCGATTGTTGCCGCTCTGGCCACGATTATTGGATGGTGTTGATTCGGTCGGAAAAGGAAAAATGCATGCTGCGCACTTGGTTTTTGTTACTGGCTATCCCGCTGCTGTCGGCCTGTGGTGACCGCCAGGACGCGTCACAGGCTTTAGGCACGCTTGAACGTGATCGGGTGACACTCTCAGCCACCAGTAACGAAATAATCCGTCAGTTACCCGTAACCGAAGGCAGCAGCGTACGTGTCGGTGATGTACTGGTTGTGCTGGATACGGCGGAGCAACAGGCCCTGCTCGACCAGGCCCTCGCCCGTCAGGCACAGGCTCAGGCCGCACTGGCGAAACTGACCCATGGTGAAAGAGCCGAAGACATTGCGGTCGCCAGAGCGCAGCTAGACAGCACCAGAGCACAACTGACCGAAGCACAGCAGACTTACCGCCGCGTAGCAGAGCTGGTCAGCAAAAGCCTGCTCAGCCAGGCCGAGCTAGACCAGGCCAAGGCCAGCCGTGATACCGCACAGGCAGAGTTGGCCTCTGCCACTGAGCAACTGACAAAACTGACCGCCGGCGCGCGAATCGAAGATATTGATCAGGCTCGGGCGCAACTGGCCGCGGCACAGGCAGAAGTGGCATTGCAGCAGCAAAAACTCACCCGGCTCACCGTTACCGCGACCCGTGCCGGCATTCTTGATAACCTGCCCTATCATCTCGGCGAACGGGTACCAAACGGCGCCGTCGTTGCCGTGTTGCAGTCAGACAGCGCGCCGTTTGCACGCGTTTACGTGCCGGAGAGGGTGCGCGCACATTTTACTCCGGGCCGCAGTGTGACGGTGCATGTCGACGGCACACCAAACAGCTATCAGGGCACAGTGCGCTGGGTGGCGACGGAGCCCTCTTTTACTCCTTACTATGCACTGACTGAAAATGAACGGGCGCGGCTGATGTTTCTGGCTGAAATTGACTTACCTGCCGCCGCACGCGATCTGCCGTCCGGCGTACCGGCCCAGGTTGATTTTCCGCAGGAGGCAAAATGAGTGAACTGGCTATCGAGGCACGCGGCGTCAGTAAGTCCTTTGGCGATTTTACCGCGATTCATGACATCAACCTCAATGTGCCGACCGGCAGCATCTACGGCTTTCTCGGCCCCAACGGATGTGGCAAGTCGACCACCATCCGGGTTCTGACCGGCCTACTGACGCCAACCCGGGGCAGCGTGAATGTACTTGGCCTTGATATCCCGCGTCAGTCGGAAATCCTGCGGCTCAATATCGGCTATATGACGCAGAAATTTTCCCTGTATGACGAGCTGAGCGTGGAAGAAAACCTGCAGTTCATCGGTCAGATCTTTGGCATGAATCGTCAGGCCCTGAAACAGAGGACCAATCAGCAGTTAGCCACTTACGGCCTCGATCAACGGCGCAAGCAACGGGTCGGCAGCATGAGCGGCGGGCAAAAGCAGCGCCTGGCACTGGCAAGCGCCACCATGCACCGCCCGCAACTGCTGTTTCTTGATGAACCCACCTCGGCGGTGGATCCGGAAAACCGGCGTGAATTTTGGGAGCAGCTTTTCGATCTCTCATCACAGGGTACTACCATACTGGTGACGACCCACTACATGGACGAAGCGGAGCGCTGCCATCGTCTCGCCATCATGGATGCGGGCGAAATTCGTGCCGATGACGAACCGGAAAAACTAATGCAGCAGATGGGCGTGCACGTGGTTGAGGTCACCGCACCGGACTTACGCTGCTTAAAAGAGACACTGTTACAACGGCCTGAAGTCCGCTCTGCAGCGCAGTTGGGCGTGCGATTACGGGTACTTATCTACCGTCATATTCAAGACCCGGTACAGTGGCTGCGCAGCACGCTACCGCAATTAGCGCAAGCCAACATCGGTCTGGCACGGCCCAGCCTGGAAGATGTATTTGTCACTGTGACCGGGAAGAACCGCCAATGAACAGCCTGTTTCGGATTAAAGCGGTGATGATTAAGGAGTTTCGCCAGTTATCGCGTGACCGTATCACCTTTGGTATGGTGATCATGATCCCGCTGATTCAGTTATTGCTGTTTGGTTTTGCTATCAATACCGATGTTCGCAGTATTCCAATTGCCGTCGTCGACAACAGCCAATCTGTAACCGGGCGCTGGCTGACCGAATCGGTCCGGGTCAGTCAGGTGGTTGAGATTAAACAGGTGTATAGCACCGCGGAACAGGCCCAACAAGCCATCGCCAGCGGCGAAGTCCGTGCCGCGCTGATCATTCCGCCCGATCTCAACCGGCGCATTTTGGATGGACGTGAACTCGGGCAGTGGCTGATAGACGGGTCTGATACCATGATTGCCAGCGCTATATCGGGTCTGCAGCACATGCCCACTGCAGACATTGCCTTTCACCCGCATCCCGAAGTGGCTGCGACCTTCGCCATCACCCTGTTTTACAATCCGAGCAAACGCGCGGCCGTCAATATTGTTCCCGGCTTACTGGGCGTCATTCTGACCATGACCATGATTATGTTTACCAGCGCGGCGATTGTACGTGAACGGGAAAGAGGCAATCTGGAATTGCTGATCACCACACCGGTCCACTCGATGGAGCTGATGATCGCCAAAATCATCCCGTATATTTTTGTTGGCCTGATTCAGGTGTTCATTATTCTCGGCCTTGGTCATGTAATTTTTGCCGTGCCGATTAATGGCGCTGTCAGTCAGATCTTGTTCGGCACCCTGCTGTTTATTTCCGCCAGCCTGACTCTCGGACTAATGATCTCAACCATTGCCACCACGCAACTGCAGGCAATGCAGATGACGGTGTTTATTCTGCTGCCCTCGATTCTGCTGTCTGGTTTTATGTTTCCCTATGAAGGTATGCCGCTGGCAGCGCAGTGGATTTCTGAAGCCCTGCCCGCGACCCATTTTATGCGCCTGATTCGTGGCATTGTACTGCGCGGCGCGGATCTGGCCGATCTATGGCGCGACAGCTTATGGCTGGCGGGTTTCACCCTGTTTGGTCTGGTGGTGGCTTCATTACGCTTCAAAAAATCTCTCGATTAAGTTCAATGCCTTAAAGTGACACAAAAGACAGTAAACTGAGCCATACAGTTGGTAGGTTTGTGATTAGATAATCAACCTTTATTAATATATAAAGCCTTTCTATATCACGCTTGGGCGCGTGATTGATGTGCGAAATCCATTAGAAAATATAGGGCACCGACTTCGTTGACTAAAAAGTAACCAGGTTCTAACTTTGTACATTAGTCGTCATCACAACGGAGGTCCCACCAATGAAACGTGCCAACCCAAGTTACCGTCTTCAGCTCATTAAAGAAGTCGCCTTACGAAAGCAATCCTCTACTCTCGATCCGATGGCGAACTATATACGAACGTTACTTTCTAAAAAATCCGACAGCAAATCCCAAAAAGAATCGACACGAAGTTTCAGCGGTGCACACTTTGATGAGCATGCCGGTGGCTGGGTCAGTGATCGCTGGCAACTCAATAAATAATACAAGCCCGACCGCAACGAACAGAATGTCACTTAGGCTAGTGCCAACATTAGCCTAAGTGTTTAATAACAATAAATTAGTATCTGATAAATATAACTTAAGTATCTGATAAAAATAATAAAATCATCGCGAACATCTTTTACTATCAGCGAGGAACACGCGCTTCCAAACACTGAGTTCCTATCGCTCATCCGCATTCAGGCGTCTTGCGGCACTCGCTATCTGTCGCACGGCTTTGTCGGGCTCGCTGCGCTATAGACCTAAATCTTTTGGCACCAGATACCCGATAAAGGTCGCCGAACGGCGACATAGCGATCAAAGCCGATCGCGCGGATCAAAACAACTCTTGTTGCGGGCTGTCTGGTTCTTCATGGCTTTGCGCGCCCTGTTTTCCGGCCGCCATTTTGCGGCGATAGCGCTGCTGGCACAGCTTAATCACGTGCAATTGTTCTGCGGCAGTCATCTCCAGCCAGCGAAAGCGTTCTTCGCGCTTGCGCATGCAGCCGCGGCAGTAGCCTTTATCGTCTAAACTGCACACCCCGACGCACGGGCTGGGAACCTGGAAAAATTCTAGCTGCTCCATAAGCGACGCAAATATCCTCTAATGTGCGTGTAACACTCTGTAAAATAGAGACATTCGTTCTATTTTTCGATCGTGTTGCATATTAAACTATAACCTTTTACTGACAAAAACAGTGTTTTATTGTCTATACTGTCGGCGTTTTCCACATTTGGAGTGAATATTATGAAGCTTAGTTCAAAATCATTACTTGCCGCAATCACACTGCCCGCCCTGCTCGCAGCGTGTGCAAGCAATGGTGATGATGCGCAAATCAGCGAACAAGATTTGCAACATCATAACTGGCAACTAACCCAAATTGATGGCCAGGCGGTCAAACAGGGTGATCGTCATCAGGTACCGCGTCTCGAAATTGGCGAAAAAATGATGGCAAGCGGCAACGCCGGCTGTAACAACTTTTTCGGTAAAGCCGAGTTGAAAGACAACCGTCTGCGCATTGAAAAAATGGGCATGACGATGAAGATGTGTATCGGCGACATTATGGATACCGAACAGGCCGTGTCCCAGTCTTTACAAGAGTGGAACGACATCACGCTGACCAAACAGAGTATGATCCTGAAAAACGATGTTCATACCCTGACCTTTACCCTGAGTGACTGGAAACAGTAACCTTTAGGTTCCGGTTTTATGAGGCAGCCAGTTGGCTGCCTTTTTTATAGCCAGCGCGAAACCCTGCCGCTATCCGCTGGTGAGGATGTTGAGATCGTGAAGCGTGACGCGAACTATTTCCTTACTAATCAGATCTTTTGCGATTTATCATTCATAATGAATGATAACGTCCTGCGGCCCGGTCTGTCTCTGTATGCGGTAACGCCGTTTCGGCTCAGGATGACGCCATAACCTCATTTTCATCTCGTATTGCAAAGGATTCTCATGAAAAAACTGCTTACCTTCGTCTGTGCTTGCCTGTTCTCACTCCCGGGATGGAGCCAATCCTGGCAGGAGATTACCGAGCAGGCACGTGGTCAAACCGTCTATTTTCATGCCTGGGGAGGCAGCCAGGAGATCAATAATTATATCCGCTGGGCCGGTGAACAGTTGCAGTCGCAATACGGGGTAGAGCTGAAGCAGGTTAAAGTCACCGATATCGCAGAAACCGCCACTCGTCTGCTGGCAGAAAAAGCCGCCGGCAAGGATCAGGACGGCAGCGTGGACATGGTGTGGATTAATGGCGAGAACTTTAAGTCAATGAAAAGCAATGGCCTTTTATATGGGCCGTTCGCTGCTTCCCTGCCTAACTGGCAGCATGTGAATCAAGCTCTACCGGTAGAGACCGACTTCTCTGAACCCACCGAAGGACTGGAAGCTCCGTGGGGTGTGGGTCAGCTGGTGTTTATTCACGATGTTAAAACCCTCAATAATCCACCGCAATCTTTTAAAGAATTACTCAGTTATGCCAAAGCATTTCCGAACCGTATTACCTACCCGCGCCCGCCGGAGTTTCACGGCACCAGCTTTCTCAAAGCGGCTTTGATTGAACTGACCAACAGCGATCCTGCTCTGCATCAACCCGTCGACGAGCAAAGCTTTCAAGCCGTGACCGCACCATTGTGGCACTATCTTGATCAGTTGCATCCCCTGACCTGGCGCGCGGGCAAGCAGTTTCCCAATGGCTCGGCGCAGATGATGCAGTTACTTGATGACGGACAGATTGATCTGGCTATTACCTTCAATCCTAATGCGGTCTATTCTGCTCAGGTGTCCGGCAAACTGGCACCAAGTACTCGCAGTTACGCAATGCAAGCGGGTGCGTTAACCAATATTCATTTCCTGGCTATTCCTTGGAATGCCAAAGCCAAAGCTGGTGCTCAGGTGGCGATTAACTTTCTGCTCAGCCCGCAGGCTCAGTCGCTCAAAGGTGACATTAATACCTGGGGCGACCCGTCGGTGCTAAAAGCCTCGTCACTCAGTGGCAGTGCAGCCCAAACGCAACTGTTTAAAGCGATCGCCGAGCCGCATCCGAGCTGGCAGACAGCGCTGGAAGCCGAATGGCAAAAGCGTTACGGAACCAGCCAGTAAACCGGGCGAACTGACTTCATGATGCGCATCGCATACAGCCTGCTGCTGCTGACCTGTGTCGCCCCGCTGCTGCCCGGATTGGCAGGGGCAGTGCTTTCTGCGCTCGGTTACATCCCAGCGGTCGGGTTACAGCGTTTTAATCTGGAAGCGTTTATTAGCGTGGCGCAATGGCAGGGAGTCGGCCGTTCTCTTCTGCTGTCAGTGACCTCGGCTCTGCTGAGTACCTACCTGGCCCTGCTGCTTTGTTTCAGTATCGTCCAGACCCTGTGGCAAAGCCGGCACTGGCACCGGGTTGAGCACCTGCTTTCCGGCCTGCTGGCTCTGCCTCATGTTGCCTTTGCAATCGGGTTCGCTTTTCTGTTTGCCCCGACCGGAATCACAGCGCGTCTTGCCAGTGCGCTGCTGGATTATCAGGTTTCCACTCAGGCTGGTACCTGGCTGGTTCAGGACAACCACGCGCTGGGGCTGACGCTGGCTTTGGCGCTGAAAGAGACACCATTTCTGTTGCTGATGAGCATTCCGGTGTTGCAGCAGCTGAACGTATCGCGCCAACTTCAGGTCGGAGCCTCTCTCGGCTATTCCGCAGCGCAAACCTGGTTTAAAGTTTTGTTTCCGCAATGGTTGCGTGCACTGCGTTTCGCTCTGTTTGCTGTGATTGCCTATGCGGTGGCGGTTGTCGATGTCAGCCTGATCCTCGGCCCCAATACACCACCCACTTTTGCGGTACTGGTTTGGCAGTGGTTTAACGACCCGGATCTGCAACAGTTGCCACGCGCGGCTGCCGGAGCGATCGTACTGCTGGTCGTGACCGGACTGATGTTGCTGACCGTAGTGCTGATCGAAAAAGCACTGCTGCACTGTTATCGTGGCTGGCAGTGGTCCGGCAAAAGCCGCTTTCCCCTGCCCGGCCGCAGCAGTTTGTGGCTGGTGAGCACGATTGCCGCGCTGATCGTGCCATTAATGCTGGTCTGGAGCTTTGCCCAGCGCTGGCGCTTTCCGGATCTGCTGCCTAGCCAGTTCAGCAGCCGTTTCTGGCTCAGCGAGTGGCCAACTATGCTGCCGACCTTGTGGCAAAGTATCTGGATAGCCCTGCTGAGCGGTAGCCTGGCTCTGGTTGCCGCGTTATTCGCCCATGAATACAAGCTGCGCCATCGGGCGGCTGTGCCGCTGTGGATCATCGTGCTACCTATGCTGGTGCCGCAGTTATCGCTGCTGCTCGGCATCCAGATTTCAGCCTTATGGCTGGCCGCAGACCATTATCAACTGTGGGTCATCTGGTCGCATCTGCTGTTCGCCTTTCCGCTCGTTTATCTGGCACTGGACGGCCCCTGGCGCAGCTTTAACCCTGGCTATACCCGGGTCGCACTCAGCTTAGGCAAAAGCCCCTGGCAGCAATTTCTGGCCATTAAAGTACCTTTACTGCTACCGGCCATACTCTATGCCTGGGCGGTCGGGATCAGTGTCAGCCTGGCACAATATCTACCGACCTTAATGCTCGGCGGCGGTCGCATTACCACGATCACCACCGAAGCAGTCGCCCTGTCGAGTGGTTTTGACCGCCGGGTGATGGCAATTTATGCACTGTGGCAGGCGTTGCTGCCGTTTATTTTCTTTACCCTTGCGGTGTTGATAAGCCGGGCGCAACCTCATCGCCAGCGCATCATGGCCACCGCAGTGACCGTATCGACAAGTGAAAAACCATGATGTTTCGCACCGAACACCTTACTATCCGCCATCAGAGTGGTGCCGTACTGCTCGCAGATTTTAACCTCACCATTGCCGCCGGCGAAATCGTCAGCCTAATGGGCCCAAGCGGCTGCGGTAAATCCACCCTGTTGAATGTCATCGCCGGGCACCTGAGCGCGGATTTCCGCTATCACGGCAAGATGCAATTGAATGGCGTGACCATTGATACTCTGCCGCCCCATCAGCGCCATATCGGAATGCTGTTCCAGGACGATTTGCTGTTCCCTCACCTCAACGTGTGGGAAAACCTCGCGTTCGCCCTGCCGGACCATATCAAAGGCAGTGAGCGTAAACAGCAGGCACTGCAGGCGCTTGGCCATGTTCAGTTGGGCTCTCTGGCGCAGTCATTTCCGCAGCAGATTTCCGGCGGACAGCGAGCGCGAATCAGCCTGATACGCATGCTCCTTGCCCGGCCGCAACTGGCCCTGCTTGATGAACCGTTTAATAAACTGGACAAAGCACTGCGCGGCCAGTTTCGTGACTGGGTTTTTGAGCGCTTACAGACCGCAGGCATCCCGACACTGATGGTCACACACGACCCGGAAGACGTCCTGCCCGACGGACGCATTATTCACTGGCCGACGGAGAATTCCCATGCTTGATCGCCATGTTATCCCCCTGATTCGCTGGCCGCTAAACCAATCGGCCGTCGTACTCGACAAAATCAGTATCACTGCCAATCAGGTTACCCTGTTTGGTTTTCTCCTTGGCTGCCTGGCCTTTCCAGCGCTGGTGCTGGAGCAATACCTGCTGGCACTGCTGTTGATCGCCCTCAACCGTTTGTGTGACGGGCTAGACGGCGCTCTGGCCAGAATTCAGGGCCTGAGCGACGCCGGCGGCTTTCTCGATATCAGTCTCGATTTCCTGTTCTACTCACTGATCCCGTTTGGTTTCGTCGTCGCCAATCCGGAACAAAACGCCATTGCCGGCGCTTTTTTGATCTTTTCTTTTATCGGCACCGGATGCAGCTTTCTCGCTTTTGCGGTGATGGCAGGCAAGCGCGGCATTCAGAACCCGGTCTACCAGCATAAATCACTGTACTATATGAGCGGCCTGACTGAAGGCACAGAGACCATCGCCGCGTTGGTGCTGTTTTGCCTGTTCCCCGAACAGTTTGCCCTGATAGCCTACCTGTTCGGTACTGCGTGCTGGTTTACCACCGCGACGCGTATTTATTCCGGCTATCACACCCTGCGGGAGGCCGAGCTACCATAACGTCTTCATTCACTTAATCTTGGTTGCTGCCCACACGTCAACGCGTGGGCACACAGAGATAAACGGGCGCTACTTCCAGCCCTGAGCCCATTTTTGCTCATCTTTCAATTCGCGCCAGTCAATCGGATATTCGTTTCTCGACAACACCGCTTCGAGAGTGCAGGACACCACAACGCCCTCTTCGTTAAACTCGATATCTGAGACCAGAAAATGCTTTTCCCGGTTCATCGGTGTCACAGCGGTCCATTTGCTGTTGCGCAGTTTGGCGGGGTTAATTGGGTTCATTTTTGCTCCGTAATCGGGTTGGTGTTGGGGTAACTGAATGGTTCTACGCACTTTTACGGATTAGGTTCAATACTGCTAAACCTGGCGGCTTTGTGTTTACGACCTTTCAGCAAGATTTCTGGCCGCTCATTCAAGCGCTTGAATGAGCGGCCAGGTACGCATCACTTACTGAACGGTCAGCAGACCAGTGCTTGCAAGACGCTGACTTTTCGGATTTGGGGTTTCCTGACGCTGAACTTAGTCTGAGTTGAAGACTGACAAAAGTGGCATTACCTCCTACAGCACAGAGTTCGACACTTGTGAGTTATCGGCTTTGCTAAATTAGCACTTCATGCATTACTTGAAGTATAGTAAAGTGCTCATTAGCGACTGATGATTAATTTCAATCCTAATCCTCCCATCACTGACCCAGACAAATAATCAATAAATTTTTTAAATTTTAAGTATGCTTGACGAAGGCGTGAAGCAGATAAAACTAAAGCAACAATAAGATACCATCCTGCATTACTCAAAAATGTACAGATTGGAACCGCAATAAAGAAATACATAGGTATGTTTTGCGGAAGCAGTGTTATAAATACGCTGGCAAATACGATGGCTGTTTTTGGATTGCTGAGTTGGACTCCTAAACCTAATAAGTACGAACGAAATAAGGGAACATCTTGGCATCGAGTAGCATCTATGGTCTGTAACGGGATTCGAGCTGATCTCACAATTCCAAATGCCAAAAACAAGAGATAGCATCCGCCTGCAATTTTAAATATTAAATAGCTTACCGGAATTAGGCTAAAAATTGTTTGTAATCCGAGTAAGGCGGCAACCGATAGAACTAAAGCACCTGTCCCCATACCTAACGCGGTAAAAATCCCATGCCGTCTTGAAAGTGAAATTGCTCGTCTGGCAACAAAGATAAAGCTGGGACCCGGACTCATAGCGCCGAGAGTAAGCGCTCCAGTGATTGCCAATATTGGCATATATGTTTGCAAATTAATGTCCATGTGTTTCTTCACTAACTATCTATAAAATACCAGCTCAATGAGCCGGCGATAAAATAAAAAGCAACCAGAAACTTAACTTTATGCTTGATAGGCTTTCGCTAGTTTATCCAAAAATTCGTGTAGCTTTTGGTTCATCTCATCATAGTCATGATTCATTAGTACTTCAGGCTCATCAACGAAACGATAGTTTGCTGCCTCGCTGAGATCATCATTTTCTATCAGCAACGCTACAACATCTTTAGTCAATTCCATATGACACTGAAAACCAAACACCAAATCGCTATAAGCAACGATTTGTCGAGGACAGCCTTCACTGTACGCAATGATTTTGGCGTCTGGAGTCAGTCCTGGCATGTCGTTGTGCCAATGACCCACTTCTAGAACGGTGCCAAAATGGTCAAACAGTGGATGGGTACTGCCGTCTTTAGTTAGCGTGATAGGGAACTTACCAATTTCGCGTTCAGGGCTATGCGCATAGTGGGCACCTAATGCTTCACCAATGAGTTGAGATCCCAAACAAATACCAAGTACGACTTTTCCTGCATCAATCGCTTTTGTAATTACCGCCTGTTCACCTTTGGCATCGAAATGAGCACATTGCTCGATAGTGGTCACAGGATCTTGTGGACCGCCCATGACAATCAGAAAATCGATATCATCTACTTTTTCCGGAAGAGAGTCGCCGTCATAAACCCGAGAATAAGTCGTTGTATAGCCGAGATTTTTAGCCCAAGACTCATAAGCTCCCGGAGCTTCAAAATGTTCATGGATGATAAAGTGAATGTGCATCATTTAGCCCTTTTGTTTTTTGATAACAATTGACTGATGATGTTATATCAAAAAAAACTGGCGTAATTTATAATGACTGACAATTAATGTAGATAAGTCGCCATTTATGCAAGCTAACGATTTAATCAGAGATTTTCCAGATAAACAATTTATAACGAAAACGACTATCATGGCCTCTGGTTATATTGATGATTTCCATTCACATCCATGGCACCAAATCGTCTTCCCACGCCAAGGTTTGTTACAATCAGACATTAGTGATAAAAGTGGAATAGTCCCTCACAATGGTATGCTCTTTATCCCCGCCAATACCATTCATAAATCTGTTGCAATTACAGACACAGAATTTTTAGCGATTTACCTCAACCCTAACAAACATGTGCAGTATGGAAGTGAGCCGAAATCCTGTCAGGTAAGCTCCTTCCTCAAAGAGTTGATATTGCTTTTATTTGAAAGTGATACGCTCTCACAGCCGGAATACAACTTGGCACATTTGTTAACGGTCTTACGAGATCAAATCGAGGCAGCAAAAAGTTATGAAATACCACTTCTCATCCCTACGGACAAACGCCTTTTATCTATTTTTCTACAGCTTAAACAGCAACCTGACTTACCGTTTACGTTAAAAGAATGGGCAAAAAAAGTCGGAGCATCTGAGCGCACATTATCCAGATTATGTGCGAAAGAGTTCTCTCAATCATTTGCTCTGTGGCGACAAAATATAAGGCTGGTTTTATCTCTGCCATTATTAAGCTCGAAAATGAGCATACAGGAAATTGCTATGGAGTTGGGGTACGCATCTGATTCATCCTATGTACAGGCTTTTAAAAAGCTGTTCAATCAGACACCAAGAAAATACCGCACTGCAAACCTATAAACGAGTTCAGACTCTCTAATACACGGATTACACTACTTTTGGGATTATTTTAATATAGCAAAATCAAGAACCATCTTTCATGCACTATCTGAGACGAAATTCACTTTGGGGCATTTCTGTGTTGCACGCCCCTTCACCACACCTATGGATATAAATGACTTAGGCCTATTGCTCAAAAACGTTTCTGCCAGATTAGGAAAAGTATGGTGTTCACTTAGACGCTTGTTATATTTATAAGCTCTAAGTTGCACTTCAACAATAAACACCTAGACTTATTTAATACGATATTGATGTACAATAAACTTTGCTAGCCAAAATCTTAAAGAATCAGGATTGAGCGGATCAGCTGTAGCCTCTACCCGTAACGAAATTGTGAACAAAGTAACAGAGCAAATTGAAATTGCTGCGGATGGCTCTCAAACATTCGAAAACCGTAGAAACGCATTAATGAAAGCGAGGGCCTCTTGCATTATGTACGAGATTGCAGTACCTACAGTGGTGACTGAGTGAGTATCATAAATATAACGCTTATTAGCCAGCTAAAAGCCATATTTCATCCTCTTATAGTGCAGCCTTTTTTATATCACTTCAACTTGTAATCAATAGGTTAATGAAAGTTAACGGATATTAGATTGCAGAATGCCTTATAATTTCTGAAAGGTTGATTTCCAAACTTCTTCGGATAACTTCTGATAGGGAAAAGTATAGATGTGAAGTGGGCAACAACTTTTTGCTCTGAATTGTTTTGGAGCAAAACCGTTTTAGCGTTTTCCCAGAAATCACGACACGAAGGTAATCTATCAGTCCGGTTTTTAGGTTTTCGGCGCAGGGCCAGACCAAACGGGATAAGCCACACTATGCTCTAACCTTCCCCCCATTCTCGTACCATCCCCACAACACAAAACAACCACTTAACAACAAATCCGTGTCATTGAGGCACATTAACCACCGCCCTTACCTTGAACCCAATAGGATCCGCCATACTGCAACGTACATTGTGCACTTCATTACTCATTACTGCGCTACACCTCCCCGCACAACTCTTTGAGTTTCTCTCTTAGCCACTGATGGATTCGGCTTTGTGCGGTTCTTTCGTGCCAAGCCACGATCACATCAAACTTCGGTGGCTTGATGGCGATATTGAGCGGTTTGACCTTGGGATGAGGTAATAAGCGCGAGGGATAGAAGGCAATCATATCTGTGGTGTAAAGCACATCGGGGGCGGCTTTGAAGCTAGGGATCGACATCACGATATTGCGTTGTAACCCTTGCTGCGCGAACCAATCGTCGTGCGAGCCTTTTAAGTTCGCTTTCGATGGCGAAATCACCAATTGTGGTAAAGCAGCAATGTCCGCCAGCGCCAAGGTTTGGTGATGCAGAGGGGAATCGATACTGGCGATACAGATGTGTCGCTCGTCAAATAACCGTTCGGACTGAATGTAATCGGGAATAAACGGCGGAAACGTTAATGCAAGATCCAACTCTCCAGAGGTGAGCAATGGCCCAACATCATCGGATTCAAAATCGGTCACAATGATTTTTAGCAGCGGGGCTTCTTGGCGTACCTCTTTCAAAAACAGCGGCAAAAGTGCGTCAATGGCGTAATCGGTCGCACTGATGGTCAGCACACCTTGATAGCTGCCGGGCGAGAACTCATGCAGCGTTAACAACCCTTCCACATTATCTAAAATAGAACGAATGCGCTTACCAAGCTCTAGTGCTAAAGGGGTCGGCACCATAGTATTGCCTTGGCGCAGCAATAAAGGATCAGCAAACAAATCACGCAATTTGCGCAGTTGCTCGCTAATAGCCTGTTGAGTTAAACCCATTTGTTCAGCCACCCGGGAGAGGTTTCTTTCTACCAGCAAGGCATCTAACACACGCAGCTGTTTAATATCGAGTCGTTGTATCCCGCTCATGTTATCTACCATTTATAATTGTAGCAATTACCAAAAAGTCTTGTTTCACATTGTACCCAACCTCACCTAATCTGCCCACCTCGCAAGGTAGCAAGGCCATTCTTTTTATCTAGGTGATTTAACCAAGGACAGCGGTAAATCATGCTAAGCAGGACATTCTTAAATCTTATGAGTGAAAAAACACTATTCGATGCCATTACGCTTGGTCAAAACACATTAAAAAACCGTATCGTACTTCCGCCCCTCACCCGCTCTCGCAGCTCACAGCCGGGCAACATTCCCAATGCGCTGATGACAGAATATTACCAGCAACGTTCTGGTGCGGGCTTTATGGTGACAGAAGGCACGCAAATTGAGCCTCGCGGCCAAGGCTACGCCTGGACTCCGGGCATTCACTCTCAACAGCAGATTGAAGGCTGGAAATCGGTCACTCAAGCGGTGCATGACAATGATGGCGTGATTTTCTGTCAACTATGGCATGTCGGGCGAGTATCGCATAACAACCTTCAACCTAATAACGACGCGCCTGTGGCACCGTCTGCCATCGCGACCGATTCGGTCAAAGTGTTTATTGAAACAGGTCCTGGCGAAGGTATTTTGACCGACCCGAGTATGCCTCGCGCACTGGAAACCGACGAAGTACAAGAAATTGTCGAACTGTATGCACAAGCGGCACGCAACGCTCTGGAAGCAGGCTTCGATGGAGTGGAATTACACTGTGCGAATGGCTACTTGGTGAACCAATTTATTTCTGAGCACAGCAACCAGCGCAACGACCAATACGGTGGCAGCTTAGAAAATCGTCTGCGCTTTTTGAAGGAAGTGGTTGAAGCCGTTTCTGCCGTGGTCGGCCCGGAAAAACTGGGCGTGCGTTTTGCCCCTCTGTTTGAAAGCACCGATGAAGATCGTGTTTACCTTGGTTTGGTGGAAAGCAATCCGCTGGAAACCTATGTAGAAGCGATTAAAGTGCTAGAAAACGCGGGCATTGCCTATCTCTCTATTGCTGAAGCGGATTGGGATAACGCCCCCGATCTGCCTGATGCGTTCTATCAGGCTGCTCGCGCCACGTTCAGCGGCCGCATCATTTATGCAGGCCGTTATACCGTAGAAAAAGCGCAGCGCATCTTGGACAAAGAGTATGGTGATTTGTTCGCGTTTGGTCGTCCGTTTATCGCCAACCCGGATCTACCAGAACGTATTCGTAACGATTGGCCACTCAACCCTGTTTATCCTACCAGCATGTACGGTGGTACTGACGTAGGTTACATCGACTACCCAACTTACACATCGGATAACTATGCTTCGGATAACTATGCTTCGCGCCATACCAACGAAAGTGAGTGTGGCGGTTAAACCGAAACGCTGCATGATGAATACTGCGATATCAGAAGCCGTATTGAGTACAGGTTTGAGTCAAACGAATAAACACTGAAATCAGGACAGTCTCACAAATGTGGCTGTCCTAGTTTTGGTTCAGACTCGGTGTAAAACCCACGTCGATATTGCTGTTTTCGTACGATTTCACCACTTTTTTCTTAGTAAAATGACTGTTGATAATACTCGCTGGGAAGGTTTCTATTGATGTATTAAAGAGCGCAACGTTTGAGTTGAAAATTCGGATGGTCGCTGCAACGTTTTCTTCTTGTTCACTGATTTCAGCGGCCAATTGTGAGTACGAGGGCGTTCAGAATTCTGTGTCAGCTAATTTTGGCTAAATATCTAAGACGTCATCCAAGCGACCTTCAAAATGAATTAATCAATGAATCTAAGGTCTCAATGTGAGATTTAAGTTTCTTCAATAAGTTATCTCTCTGTTTTTTGCTGAGACTTGCATTTAACTCAGAGAGTAACTCTGCATAAACATATTCATTTGTTTGCTTAGCATTTAGGAGTGATTCAGATTTAAATGAATCAAGGTTCTTGATCAGAAAAGTAAACTTATTAGAAAATTCATCAGTGTTTCTATTATCAAGCAACTGCTCCAACGCCGTTCTAAGCTTTTTACTGTAAGCATTTTCCTCAACAAAGGTAGACTCAATCCTCAATGAATAGCGATAAACTATGCTTTCCTGTTGCGATGATAGGTCACCAATATTTCTTTCGAGCGCTTCCTTTATCTTTTCTTGTCTGACTTCAATTTCCTCCTCTGCTCCCAACTGTGTAAATTCTTCGAACTCTTCATGATCATTCTCTGACCACAAAACCAGCACCTGATTAATTTGGTCATCTGAAAGTTGCTGAATCAATTTAATTGCTTCTGGAGCTACCTCATCACGAAAGTTATATATATGTCGTTTGCTCTTTGAAAAAATATCAAGCCACTGGTCTCTATTAAGGTGCTGCTCTTTAAGCTGTTCAGTAAATAATGTAAGGTCAGTTTTATATTTACTTAACTCTGTAGTCCGGTGCCATGAGCGCAATTTATTGACGCTTTTGACTAAAATTTCTTCTTGTTTACTGTCAAGCTCCACATAGTCATCAAGATAGAATTCAATGAACCAGTCTACATTGTTATAAACGAATGTGGTTGTTGAGCAAGAGCAAACCATAAAAGCTGCTATAAGTAAAAAGAGAGTCTTTACTTTTGTCATTTACTACTCGATTCTTGTCGTCAGGGAAGGAGGGCCACTTTTTCTATGAAAAAAACCACTTTATCTAAAGTCATACCAAAGCTATTTGATGGCACTTATAAAGATGGATTCGCCGATTACCTTGCAATATTAATTAGATTTCACCGCGCGTCGTAACGTTATGCGTGTCAACTCAGCAGGTCGTCCAAGTCTCAATGCAAACCCAGGCCAAAGTGCAGTACCGTTGCTCACATATAATTGCATGTCGGCTATCTGATAGCGCCCTGACACAAAACCACCGTTTACCAACGCTACAAGCTGGTCAAGTCCCAAGATCATCCCACCATGAGTATGTCCAGAGAGTTGTAGATCCACCCCTTGGTTGGCTGCATCACGAGCGTTCTTGGGTTGATGGTCTAACAAAATGATAGGAACGTATTGTGGCACACCTGCCAAAGCTTTTTTAAGGTCTGGGGGCGGAAATCCAGTTTCCGGAGCGGTTAAGTCGGTCACGCCTGCTAATACGATTTGCGAGCCATTACGCTCTAGAGTGGTATGGCTGTTCGCAAGCGGGCGCATACCGAGCGAGATATAGTGTTGCATCCAGGCTTCATTATCGAAAAAGTATTCGTGATTGCCCGGTGTGACATAAACGCCATCCGGTGCCCACAGGTCGCTTAGAGCTTTGATATCCTCCGAGCGCTCGGTGACTGAGCCGTCGATTAAATCTCCAGTGATCACAACAAGGTCAACGCCTAATTCGTTGGACTGACTCACTACTTTTTTTGTCCATTGCTTGTCAAACAGACGGCTGATGTGCAAATCAGTCAGATGAAGTATTTGGTAGCCGTCAAATTGTGGCGGCAGATCATTGATTGCAAACTCAACATCCTTAAGTGGTGGGACGCGAGCGGCCTGAATAACCCCCAGCCCTGCCAAAAATAGCGCCACGGCTCCGATACCAAGACGAAGTCCAGATGGGATAGCAAGCTGTTGGTGCTTAAATAGCATCATCACTAAAATGCCAAGGTCAGTGATCAACTGGAAAATCGCAAGCAGCAGAATAGCACCAAACCCCCAGTTGAAAAGCATGACCACGATACGGGGGAATTCCGGTGAAAAAACGCTACCGGAAGAAAAACGGCTGAACAAATGGTATTGAGAAGCTAACAAAAGCAGTATCGCAACCGCAATTTTAGTGGATAGAATCCATGGCATCGGATATATGAATCGAACAATTACATACCAGCAAGGTATGCTAAACATTATATGGAACATTTGCTTACACCTATGGCAGAGCAGCGTTAGTTATTGACGTGGCAATTTTGTTTGCTCTGCAATGCCTGTTTTTAAGAGTTTGAGTCGATTATCGCTATCGTTGGCAATCATCCAGCCGGGGTATTCAGAAGGTAGTACACTGGCTTCAGCAAGCAGTTTGAATTCTTCGTCAGAAAGCTTGAGGTCAAGAGCAGCAAGATTGGCTTCAAGCTGGTTTAAATTTCTTATGCCAAGAACTGTACTTGAAACCACGGACTGATGGCTTAACCAAGCTAATGCTATTACCTCCATTGATACTCCTTTCTGGGCGGCAATAGTATCCATCGCTGATAGCAACTGCGCGCCGCGTGTCTCGTCCACCGGTGGAAACTGAATCGTTGCTCGTCTCCCCGACCCATTACCATCGCGATACTTCCCCGTCAGATACCCTCCTGCGAGTGGGCTAAATGCAATAAGGCTAAGCCCTTCGGATTCGAGCATCGGTATCACTTCTCGCTCAGCATCACGCCCGATGAGTGAATAGTAACCTTGATAAGTTTGAAAGCGAGCTGAATTCTGTTTATCGGAGATACCCAGCGCCTTACTCACCTGCCAAGCTGCCCAGTTTGAGACACCGATATAGCGAACATGTCCTTGACTAACAAGGTCTTCAAGCGCACGTAGCGTTTCTTCTAAAGGCGTTACGGGATCCCAGCCATGTAATTGAAAAAGGTCTATGTAATCCGTGCCAAGACGTTTAAGACTTGCTTTGGCCTGATGCATTAAATGATGACGTGACGCACCGCCATCATTTGGTCCTTGTCCCATTGCATGTACAGCCTTGGTTGCAATGATCACATCTTGTCGCGCTATTCCGTTATTTTTTAATGTTTGACCTACGATGGCTTCACATTGCCCGCCTGAATAGACATTAGCGGTATCAATAAAATTAACACCCGCATCGAATGCACGGCTTGCAATCAAATCAACCTCTTTTTGCTCTACACCACCCGCAGCAGCATACTTTGGAGCAGGCTTACCAAAAGTCATTGTTCCCAAGCAGAACTCTGAAACGAATAATCCCGTGTTACCTAGTTTGTTGTATCGCATTAAAATATCTCTCATATTCAATGTTAGAATAATAATTACACACAATTACGAGACTGTAAAGTTCCGTAATTGTATAATAGATTACATGGGTAGTGTAAAGAGTGAACAGAGTGATAAATAAAAACCCAAACAATATGCAAACTAAAAATGAAGATAAGACTGAATCCCAGCCATCGACCAGAGGGCGCAAGCGAGATCCTAAGCGTGATGTCGTGATTTTAGATTCCGCGATAGAGGTTCTGGCGGAATCTGGTTACAACGGTATGACTATGGATATGGTCGCTTCGCGAGCGAAGGCAGGAAAGGCAACCGTTTACCGGCGTTGGAATTCAAAGGCGGAACTTGTTGTTGATGCAATTGCCCATTTGAAGCACAGCGAGATCGACTTAGAAAGCCTGCCTGACACTGGTACACTCAGAGGGGACTTACTGGCTTTGTTTAAGCCTGAGACGGCTGAAGTTGGGAAAAGAAAAATGAGAATCATGGCTGGACTGGCCTCGGTGTTGCTCGAAAACCCACAATTGGCAGAAGCAGGCGATGAGGCAATCGTCAAGCCTTGGGCTACCATAAATCGCATATTAATGGTTCGAGCACGTGATCGCGGTGAAATCGCAGCCAACGCGGACATTAACGCCGTGTCTCGTGTTATTCCATCAATGGCTGCTTATCGTGCACTGATTCAACGAAAACCATTTGATTTGCCATTTCTGACAACAATTATCGATGGCGTATTGTTACCCGCTCTTTCTAAAAGAGAATGAAAGTCAAAGGTAATACAAGTTGGTCGCCAGAGTTAGCCAGATCGGGACGTCGAGAGAGATAGAGATGATAGTTCATCAGAGAATGACTTAATTTCTACGGTGTTCAGATTTTCCATCTCCATTTTATAGCGACTGGTTGTAGCCTAACATTTTATTATTGCGCATGCGCATTCACATCATTGGGCCAGTAAAAATACACACAGTTAAGTATCTGTATAGACTTAACTTATCAGAATTATTCTAAATTCACCATCTTGAAAAACGCGCACGAATTTGGGATAAAAATCGTCATAATTTCAATATGACTGTATGCCTGTCCTGCTTTTAGGCATTGCAAAGAATGGCAACATTTGAGTGAAATGGATGAAAATTTGTAGGCGAAAAAGTCTGCGTTTGATTACGTCACAGAAAACGAGTTAACTTGATGTTTGGGGCAAAACCAGCAGCACAAAACAAAAAAAGCGTGAGCAGATTTATTCCGCTCACGCCTTCCATATTCATACCGGTTTAGCGGTGGTGTTGACGATTGCTGTTACTCAGCATCAACATCGCACGCGGTGCAGCTTTGCAGTGCGATTTCGTGTTCAAACACGATGGTGCTGCTGCCTGCTTCCAGTAGCTCTGCGATTTCATCTGCGACTTCTTTTTCGTCGTCAGCTTCCACCTGATCCGCCAGTTCTTCGTCAGAGTAACCGTAGAAGTTCAGCAGCAAATAATCGCGCGCTTCGTCTTTGGTGCAGGTCACGTTGACCGCGATATCGGCGTCAAGGCCATCTTGCGCGGTAATCTCAGCCACTTGCGCCTGTACATCTGCTTTCATGGCAGCCGTTAACCAGCCAAGATCGGTGCTTACCGTGGTCTTTTTACAGTTAAAACAAGGAAGTTGCTCAAAGTAATATTGAAAGTCAGCCATAGGGAATGTCTTTTGTCAGTGTCGTAAAAGCAGATTATGCGCTTTTTATGCTAAATTGCTATCTTTACTCTAACTTACTGGCTTTACTCTAACTTACTGGCTCTGTGCTGCCTTATTAGCTCAACGCATTTTCAACGCAGATAGCTGAAGTCGCCCTCTCCCTGAGTCACGGATTCATGTACAATTGGCCTGCGAAGTTAAGGCCGTGTCGAATGACGGCCCGTGGCATACCATCTCCGAGGAATCGCTTGCAGTTAACCAGCTTTAAATACAAGACGCGTAAAGGCCCCGACTATCGCCACGGCGAGCAGATGTCATTTCTTGATATCAAAGAGACGTTTGGCATCGGCAGTATTCGTGTCGGTAAATGGGTGAACGCGGAAGAAAAGGACCTCGCCGCTAATCTGATTTTTGATTCACTGGCCGATCTGGCCTATATCCTGGCTCTGCCGCCGGAGGCAATTGGCCTGCGCGGTAATCTGAATCTGGCATTCGGCACTGGTGGCCGCCAAGGTGTTCAGGCCCATTATGCTCCCAATCAACGTGAACTGGCATTGGCGAAAAATGCCGGTGCCGGTGCGCTGGCACATGAGTTCTGGCACGCGTTTGATCACTATATTGCAGAGAAGGCGTTTGCCATCGGCGACCGCTCCGGGCCGCAAAGAAGTATCCTGTTCGCCAGTGATTGCTGGTTAAAAAATCTCGACCATTATCCGCATCCGCTGAATCAGCGTTTACTCCGTATTTTCGATGCAACACTTCTGATTAATAACGGCCAGGACATGCACGATTATGTCCTGCGCAGCGTCAAAGCGGATAAAGCGATGGGGTCAAATTACTTTTCTCAGCCAACTGAGATGATGGCGCGCGCTTTTGAGGCGGTGGTAGAGTCATGTTCCGGAATTGAAAACCCGTATTTAGTCTCAGGCACCACGAAACCTGACAGCATCGCGGTTTATCCGGATATTGGGCACAGAGATGTTATTCACACTGCGCTGCAGGCCTACTTCCACCCGCTCGGTGCAGCATTAAGCCGCTGACAGCAATCTTATCCGCTGCGCCCTAATCCCTACTTCTTCATCATCTTGGCTAAATCCGCAAACGGATTGTACGTGGCGCCCTGATGCTCATCATCACCGGGTTTGATTTCGCTGCCGTAACGCTCATGATCCAGATATTTGCTGTGCTCGTGGTCGTGGCAATAAAGGCACAGCAATTCCCAGTTACTGCCGTCTTCCGGGTTGTTGGTGTGGTCGTGATCTTTGTGGTGAACGGTTAATTCACGCAGATTAGAGTAGACAAATTCGCGTGCACAACGACCGCATACCCAAGGATACAGTTTGAGTGCTTTTTCCCGGTAGCCGGCTTCTTTGCGCGCGTAACCGGCACTGGTGCCGTAATAATCTGAGGCCATGTCGTAATCCTTAACAGTGGTAATAAGCTAGATTTTAGCACGAGCCGAGACCGGAAAGAATCGCCACGCGACCCGGCAGACAAATGCGAAAAAAAGCACAGCCTGAGCTGTGCTATCTTCCGAACTTAACTGAATACCAACGCCTTCAACGCTGACTCATCATCAATATCAGCAAACTCCGGCGGGTTATCCAGGCGGTACTGGAAGGTCAGTTGCGGCGCTTCTGCCTGCATGCTTTCAATCAGGAACTCACTGCTCACCATCGGCGAGTTAACGCAGGCCAGTACTTCGCCATTCGGGTTGAGCAAATCAGGCAGGCGGCGCAGGATCTTGGCGTAATCCTTGGTCAGGGCGAAACTGCCCTTCTGGAACGACGGCGGATCGATAATCACCAGATCGTACGGGCCGTATTTCTTAATCTTGCCCCAGCTTCTGAAAATATCATGACCCAGGAAACTGACCTGATTCAGGTTATGATCATTGAGCTTGTGATTTTCGCGCCCTTTCGACAGCGAGCCCTTGGCCATATCCACGTTTACTACATTATCGGCACCACCGGCAATCGCCGCGACAGAAAAACCGCAGGTGTAGGCAAACAAGTTGAGCACGTTTTTGTGTTTGGCGTGCTCACGCACCCAGTCACGGCCCAAACGCATATCGAGAAACAGGCCGGAATTCTGATTGCGGCCGATATCAAGCTGAAACTTAAGGCCGTTTTCTTCCACCACCGGGCGGTCATCGAGTTCCCCCACCAGCACCTGCGATGGCGCGCCATCGGCATAGCGGTGTTGCAATACAATACAACGCCCGCCCTTGTGCGCCCACAGTGGCGAAGCAGCCAGTTCAGTTAGGCCCTTTACCAGTGCATCAAGAAACTCATCTTCAACCGGTTTGAACAGGCTGATGATCAACTGCCCCTGCAGCCAGTCACCGGTCAGTTGCTCTAATCCGGCGAAGCGCTGACCACGGCCATGAAACAGGCGGCGGACTTCATTGGGAACGTCGGCCAGTTGAGCCGTGATTTCTGAAAAAAATTGAGATAAAGCAGTTGTTTGCATATATATAATTACTTTTTCACGCTTGGCCAGCTTAGTGACCAGGGTTCAAGCCAGGCATCAA
This sequence comes from Vibrio sp. ABG19, assembly GCF_029962385.1. Taxonomy (NCBI): domain Bacteria; kingdom Pseudomonadati; phylum Pseudomonadota; class Gammaproteobacteria; order Vibrionales; family Vibrionaceae; genus Vibrio; species Vibrio sp. ABG19. Next base: position 3,173,900 of record NZ_CP071708.1, read on the forward strand.
TGCCCTGGCTGACGATAACGCTGTGCCATTTCTCGCCCAGCGCGTTATATTGACGCGGATCGCACACCCAGCTGTAGATTTCCCCCTGATATGGAAAGCGCAGCGCAAAGGCATGCAGGTAACCACGATCGGCACTGCTACCCGGGTTGTAAATCGGGTCACCGACAATCGCCGAGCCGACCGATTTTAGCGCCACCCGAATCTGGTGGGTTTTACCGGTATGCGGTTTACATAAAAACAAGCGCTCACCCGGCTCTGCAGCGGCGGAAAAAAACTGGGTCACGGCCGGGTTATGCTGGCTCGGCATCAGTTTCCACGCCGAGCGACGTGAGCGTTCCATATCACCGCTCACCAGGCCCTGTTTCTTCTTCGGCTTTTTGCTGCCCAGCGCCAGATAAAATTTTGCGACTGCCCGGTCGGCAAACGCTTTGGACAACTCAGACGCAGCACTGGCATTGCGAGCCAACAGCAAAATACCCGAAGTCATTTTGTCGAGACGATGCACCAGATAAAGCTGGCTGTCGCCGCTCTGTTGACCCACGTCCTGCAGCAACATGGTGTCGCCGTCATCCTTGTGTACAGACACATCGGGATGCTTGTTGATGATCAGAAAATCAGCATGACTATAGAGAATATCGAACATACGGCCTCACTAAAATGGACCGCCATTATACTCAAGTGACGCCAAAGGTCAGCAAACTCTCGCTTACGCGATGTTGGCTGACCGATATTTGTCCATTGCCAGCGATCCAGGCAGCCAGAGCCCTATTCGACGATCCCCCCCTTCACCAGCAGTGCCGGATCAAGCAAGTGTTCCAGTTCGTCACGGCTTATCTCTGTCAGTTCTTCAGCCACATCAATCACCGGCCTGCCCTGGCGGTAGGCCTGTTTCGCGATCTCGGCCGCTTTGAGATAACCAATCACAGGATTGAGCGCGGTGACCAGAATCGGATTTTTAGCTAGTGCCGCTTCCAGATGGTCTTCCCGCACCGTAAAGCCCACTAGCGCTTTATCCGCCAGCGCGATGGCCGAATTAGCCAGTAATTCAATGCTCTCCAGAATATTGTGCGCAATCACCGGCAGCATCACATTGAGCTGAAAGTTACCCGCCTGCCCCGCCACGGTAATGGTGGTGTCGTTGCCGATGACCTGAGCGCAGGCCATTGCCACCGCCTCCGGGATCACCGGGTTGACTTTGCCCGGCATGATGGAAGAGCCGGGCTGCAACGCCGGCAGCTCAATCTCACCCAGTCCGGCCAGCGGGCCGGAGTTCATCCAGCGAAGGTCATTGGCCATTTTCATTAAAGCGACGGCCGTGGTTTTTAACTGGCCGGACAAAGCCACGGTTGCATCCTGACTGCTGAGATTAAAGAAGAAGTTATCACTGGGCACAAAATCAATCCGGGTCATACGCGACAGATTTTCCGCAAACGCCTCAGCGAACTGCGGGTCGGCATTAATCCCGGTGCCCACCGCTGTGCCGCCCTGAGCCAGAGCCGTCAACGCAGGCAGGGTCTGCTCAATCGCATGACTGGCGTGTTCTATCTGTGCCTGCCAGCCGCCCAGTTCCTGCTCGAAGGTTATCGGCATCGCATCCATGAGGTGAGTACGCCCGGTTTTGACCACATGCGCCAGTTGCTGCTTCTTATTGGCCAGCACCGAGCTAAGATGGGACAGTGACGGCAACAAATGATGCTCAATCTGAATCGCAGAGCTGAGCTGAATCGCGGTCGGGACCACATCATTACTGCTCTGTCCCATATTGACATGGTCATTAGGGCTGACTGTCTTGTTGGTGATTCTGGACGCCAGTGTAGCCAGTACTTCGTTCATGTTCATGTTCGAACTGGTGCCGGAACCGGTCTGGAACACATCAATCGGAAACTGGTCAAGGTAGTGTCCTTCAATGATTTGCTTGGTGGCCTGCTGCACCGCATCCGCTATATCCTGATCAAGTAAACCGAGTTGGGCGTTGGTCATCGCTGCCGCCTGCTTTATCCGCGCCAGCGCCTGAATAAACGCTTTCGGCATCTGATGACGACTGATAGCAAAGTTGTTCACTGCTCGCTGAGTCTGAGCCTGGTATAAGGCGTCTTGGGGTACCTTAATTTCGCCCATACTGTCTTGTTCAATCCGATACGTAGTATCCATTTCAGGCTCCTTATTCTGTTTACTGCTGGCAGGTCAGTGCCAACCTACGCCCTGAGAATAGCAGATACAAAAAAGCCACCGGCTGACGCAGGTGGCTTTTTTATTAAAGAGTTATCTAAGCCGTCGCCGATAACTGAGCTTGGCTCGGCGCGGATCAGGCAAAAAAGACCAGCAGCATCAGTACCGGGCAAACCAGGCGCACGTACAGTGGCCAGATTTTCCAGAACCAGCTGTTTTCAATCTCCGGGCAACCCTGCTTCAGCTCAGTCAGAATCTGGTTACGGTTCCAGATCCAGCCAACAATCAGGGTGATCAACAGAGCAATGATAGGCTGCGAGTACACTGTGGTGAACTGAATCACCAGGCCAAACAGGCTGGAGAAGTTCATCACAATCACCGCAGAAATCACCGTGACCAGACCGCCAATCCACAATACCGCAGTGCGGCGGCTCTGCTTCAGCTCTTCGGTCGCACAGGCAACCGGCACTTCCAGCATGGAAATTGAAGACGTCAGGGCCGCGATGATCATCAGCAGGAAAAAGACCAAGCCAATCAGGGCACCAACGGAACCCATGGTATCAAACATCGCCGGCAGTACAGTAAAGACCAGTGTATCTGAGTTGAGCAGTTCACCCGACTCAGAGAAAATTTCAACCCCGTTGTGTTTGGCAACAAACATCGCTGGCAGAATCATCAGGCCGGCAATAAAGGCAACACCGGTATCAATCAGGGCGACCTGCGCTGCGGTTTTCGGCAGGTTCGTGTCTTTTTTCAGGTAAGAGCCGTACGTCGTCATTACGCACACCCCTAGCGACAGTGAGAAGAACGCCTGCCCCATTGCGCTCACAACCAGTTGCGGTGTCAGATGAGAGAAGTCCGGTACCAGGTACATTTTCAGACCTTCAACCGCACCATCCTGAGTGAAGATGTAGATAGTCAGCAGACCAAACAGAATGAACAACAGCGGCATCAGGCGAGTTGACCATTTTTCAATCCCGTCCGCCACACCGTTGCGTACCACAAACATGGTCAGCGCCATAAACAGCACCATCAGTACCAGGTTGCGCTCCGTGCCGAAAGTGGTCAGCCAGTGACCAGCACTCTGCATGCCGATAAAATCCAGGCCACTGCTGAAGAAAGAGCCGACCAGCCAGCCAGCCACGATCGCGTAGAAGCTCAGGATCAGGGAGACGACGATCATCCCGCCGATACCTAATAAAATGGCACCCAGTTTGCCTTTCGGCCACGCAGCACGAAACGAGCGAATCGGGTTGGACTGGCCATAACGACCAATGGTCAGTTCCGCCACCAGCATCGGGAATGCCAGCAAAAAGACCATCAACAGGTATACGATCAAAAAGACCGCGCCACCATTACTCGCTGCCTGGGTCGGGAAACCCCAAACGTTACCCAGGCCCACGGCCGAGCCCGCGGCGGCCATAATAAAGCCGAACCGCGATGTAAATTGACCTCGAGAACTACTCGCCATTGTTTCTGTACCAATATGTTGTGTTTGTCAGTGCGGTGTCCAAAAGTAGGTGTATAAATTTATTTACACACATTTAAAAATAGAGTGACACCAAGGTTGTGGCAAGTAGAACAGTTTAGGAATAAAATTGGAAGCCCGAACAGTATATTTTTCGGACTCCACCCGCATTTGTCAGACTATCTGATGCGTTTTTAACCTACCCTTCCTTATATAACACTAGAATTACACTCAATTAACAAACTTTTCTGTTATCTTGGTTTCATATTGTTTTTGCTGGTTTTCTTTTCACGCTTATGCTTTCAATTTACTATTCGAACAACTGAATTTGAGTATACTTAGTGCATGGATAAGGTTTATCACTTCTTAACTCTGGCAAGCATCGCGCTGTACTGGTTTCTGGTCGCGGGTGTCTCACTCAGAGTGGTTTTAAAAAGACGCGCCGTCAGTGTCTCTCTTTCCTGGCTGATGGTGATCTACATTCTCCCGATCGTCGGAGTGCTGTGCTATTTCCTGTTCGGTGAACTGAACCTGGGCCGCAAACGTGCTGAGCGCGCCAAAGAGATGTTTAAGCCGTTTGGCAGTTGGTTCCGCTCACTGAATGATTGCCAGGCGCATCGGCCGGACGGCATGGGTGCGCACATCTATAAAATTGACGAGTTATGTAATCACCGTATGGGCATACCGGCCTTGAGTGGTAACACCTTGTCGCTGCAGAATTCACCCAACGAGATTCTTCACTCCATCATTGATGATATCAAGCAAGCGCAGCACAGTATTCGCATGGTGTTTTATATCTGGCATCCGGGCGGGCTGGCCGATTCAGTCGCGTCGGCACTGATTCAGGCGGCCAAACGTGGTGTCGACGTCAAGTTACTGCTCGATTCAGCCGGCAGCCCGCGTTTTTTCCGCAGCCACTGGCTGACCATGATGGAGGATGCCGGCATTCACGTCGTCCAGGCGCTGGAAGTGAGCCCGTGGCGTATTTTTCTGCGCCGCCTCGATCTGCGCCAGCATCGCAAGATCATCGTGATCGATGATGCAGTCGCCTATACCGGCTCAATGAATATGGTCGATCCGGCTTACTTCAAACAAAATTCCGGCGTCGGCCAGTGGATTGATATCATGGTGCGCGTGACCGGCCCTGCGGTTAACGTGCTGTCGGCTATCCACTGCTGGGACTGGGAGGTCGAGACCGGTGAACGTAACCTGCCTCATGTGCCGGAATGCGGAATTGACAGCAGCTCACCGCATCACCCGATTCAGGTCGTGCCGTCCGGCCCCGGCATGCCAGAGCATTTGATTTCCCAGGTGCTGACATTGGCGATTAACCAGGCCAACGAATCTGTGTGTATTACTACGCCCTATTTTGTCCCGAGTGCCGATCTGCTCGCGATGCTGAAGATGACAGCTCAACGTGGCATTAAGGTGGATCTGGTTATCCCGCACAAGAATGACTCTGTGATGGTCAAGTGGGCCTCGCGCGCGTTTTACGGCGAGTTACTTGAGGCCGGTGTGGTTATTCACGAGTTTTCCGGTGGACTGCTGCACACCAAATCGGTCGTCATTGATCGTCAGTTTTGCCTGGTCGGAACGGTTAACCTCGACATGCGAAGCTTATGGCTCAATTTTGAAGTAACCCTGGCCGTGGATGATGAGGAATTCACCCAACAGCTTTACTGGCAACAGCAGAGTTACATTGAACAATCCTCCCAAGTGGATTATGAGGTATGGGAACAGCGCTCACTCGGCCATCGCTTTTTAGAACGTCTTTTCTATCTATTCAACCCGCTGTTATAAGCGACAGGGCCGGGAAAAGACCTCAGCGCCCTGCCCGGGCCGGGATGAGTTTTTTATTGTACTTTGGCTTGCATTGACCTACGGCTCCATGTTTTAAATAGAGCATTCAAATTTCCAGACAAGGATCGTAAATGTCAGAAGGCAACAAGACCAAACTCATCACCGCCGGCCGCAGTAAAAAATGGACCCAAGGTGTGGTCAACCCACCCGTACAACGTGCTTCGACAGTCGTATTCGATACGGTAGCTGAAAAAAATCACGCCACGATCAACCGCGCCAATAAAACGCTGTTTTACGGACGTCGCGGGACCACCACCCACTTTGCGTTTCAGGAAGCCATGGTGGAAGTGGAAGGCGGCGCCGGTTGTGCGCTATACCCGTGCGGGACCGCCGCCATCAGTAACACGATTCTTTCGTTCGTAGAATCTGGCGATCATCTGTTGATGGTGGATACCTGTTACGAGCCGACACGTGATTTTTGTGACAAGATCCTGAAGAAATTCGGCGTAGAAACCACCTACTACGAACCAACGATTGGTGAAGGCATCCGTGACCTGATTCAGCCAAACACCAAGATTCTGTTTACCGAATCACCAGGTTCGATCACCATGGAAGTGCAGGACGTCCCGACTCTGGCTCGTATCGCCCACGAGCAGGATATCATTGTCATGCTCGACAACACCTGGGGTGCCGGCGTTAACTTCTCGCCATTTGAGCACGGCGTCGACATTTCGATTCAGGCGGCAACCAAGTATATCGTCGGTCACTCAGATGTGATGCTGGGCACTGCGGTTGCCAGTGAGAAATACTGGGATCAACTGCGCGAGCAAAGCTATCTGATGGGTCAGTGTGTCTCGCCGGATGACGCTTACTTAGGCCTGCGTGGCATTCGTACTTTGGATGTGCGTCTGCGTCAGCACGCGGAAAGCAGCCTGAAAGTAGCGAAATGGTTGGAGCAGCGTCCGGAAGTGGACCACGTCCGTCACCCGGCACTGGAAAGCTGCCCGGGGCATGAATTCTTCAAACGCGACTTTACCGGCGGTAACGGCCTGTTTTCGTTTGTGCTGAAAACCAGTAACCCGCGTGCAACGACTGCCCTGCTGGACAGTATGCAGCACTTCAGCATGGGTTATTCCTGGGGCGGTTTCGAAAGCCTGATCCTGGCCAATGAGCCAAAGAGCTTTAACAGCCTGCGTACGGTGGCAAATCCTAACTTCAGCGGCACGCTGATTCGTATTCATATCGGTCTGGAAGACGTCGACGACTTGATTGCCGATCTGGAGCAAGGCCTGGCGCGTTACAACGCGGTTATTCTGGAGCAGGAAGCCACTGCCTGAACAGAGTTAAACCTGATGGCTTGAGCGTTGGTACGTGATAAGTGCCAGAGACAGACAGCAAAGCCCTGCGACCGCAGGGCTTTTTGCTAGCACAAACAATGAGTCATTTAAACGCCATTCAGGCAACTACTTGCACGGACATCCTTGCAGGTGATCATTAACCATGCCCATTGCCTGCATAAACGAGTAACAGATCGTTTCACCGACGAATTTAAAACCGCGCTTTTTCAGAAAGTGGCTCATGGCGCGCGACTGATCGGTGGAAACCGGCACGTCATCCATCGTAGTCCAGTGATTCATCAGCGGCTGATGGTCAACAAATTGCCACAACGCTTTATCCAGCGAACCAAATTCTTGCTGCAAAGCTAATGCAGCGCGCGCGTTGGAAAACACCGATGCAATTTTGCCACGATGTTTTACCACATCAAACTGGCTGATGATCGGCTCGACCCGAGCTTCATCGTACTGCGCCAGCCGCTTAATATCGTAATCTTCAAATGCCTGCCGGTAGCCTTCGCGTTTGCGCAGGATGGTGATCCAGCTGAGTCCGGCCTGCGCCCCTTCCAGGGTAAGAAATTCAAACAGCGTCTTATCATCATGCACCGGTTTGCCCCATTCAGCATCATGATATTCTCGCTCAAGCGGATGTTTCATCGCCCAGGCACAGGTGGTGTCGCTTTGAAGGATATGTTCAGCTAAGGTCATGCTTCCTGCCTTGTTCATTGGCTAAATGTAAGTGGCTTATAAATTCCGGAATTCGCGGTTCACTTTAAAGGCATCAGAAGTGACGTAGGCTTCCAACCTGCGTACCCGCAATTCTGCGTCACTGAGATCATCTTGCAGTGTCTGCAGCAGCTCCTGCGCTGTTTTACCCTGCTCCCAGGGTGAGCTTTTCAGTGTATGTGACTGTTGGCTGCGCAAAGTATCCCGGTACTGCTGCGGCTGTTTCTCCAGCATCAGAGTCAGCGCGATATAGGCAATCAGCACTAATGCAAACGCGCCCAGCAAGGATACCGTGATCACTAAAATCCTGACCACCCAGACTTCAAGGCCAAAATAGTCAGCCAGGCCGGCACACACACCGGATATCTTACCGTTGACCGGATCACGATACAGTTCACGACCTGTCATACTGACCTCTCCAGTTTGGCGATTCGGCATCCAGAATTCGCTCCAGTGTATTGATGCGATCTTGCAGCCCTTTTGCCTTATCGGACAACCCCTGCAGTGCTTCATAATCTTCCTGCGACAAACCGTTGGCCGCTTTACGCTTGCTGCGGTAATGCAGCAGCAGCCACAACGGTGCCACAAAAATCAAAAAGACGACCAGCGGTCCTGCTAAAAAAAATGTGGCCATAGTTCGCTCCTGATTAATCCACTGAGATTATTGGTGTTTATTCATATCTTGTTTGAGCTTTGCCAGCTCTTGTTCAATTTCATCCTGAGCCTGCAGCTCAGCAAATTCCTGATCAAGCGACTTTCCTGACTGAGCATAAAGGTCCGCTTCGGCTTCCAGTTCATCGACTTTACGCGAGTACTGTGCGAATTTAGCCATCGCCTCATCGGTGCGGCTGGTATGCAGATGACGCTGCACGTCACGGCGGTTGCCGGCGGCCTGGCTGCGAATCGCTAACGCCTGCTGTTTAGCCCGGGTTTCGGTGATCTTACTTTCCAGCTTGGTGATTTCACCGGTCAGCTTATCAATCGTCTCTTCCACCAGCGTCTGCTCAGTATGCAATCCTTTCAATACATTGTGCAATTTCTGTTTCTCAATCAGTGCGCCACGTGCCAGATCCTCACGCTGTTTATTGAGTGCCAGGGTTGCTTTTGCTTGCCAGTCTTCAATCTGCTGCTCCAGCGCCTCAACTTTGCGCGCCAGCTCTTTTTTATCTGCTATGGCTTTGGCCGAGTTGGTGCGGACCTCAACCAGAGTATCTTCCATTTCCTGAATAATGAGACGAATCATTTTTTCCGGATCTTCAGCTTTATCTAATAGTGCGCTGATATTGGAATTCACAATGTCTGCAAAACGCGAAAAGATGCCCATAATGTCACTCCTTCTGATGAACTCTGCATGTGGTGCCGGTCATGACCTCATGACCGCCTCTATCTCTGAGCTCCAAAAAGCGTGCCAATAATCAGACCTTTATTTTTCAGTCGCTTAGTTTGAATAGTGACACGTTCTTCACTATGCTGTGAAAGAATTCGCTAACAGTTGGTTAAATTCACCAAGCCGTGTTGAGCACAGGATTGTTGAGGAAAAGATATGCCCCATAATTTGATCGGTGAATCGCCATCGTTTCTGGCCGTACTCGATAAAGTTTCTCGCCTTGCGCCGATTGAGCGCCCAGTGCTGATCACCGGAGAACGCGGTACCGGCAAAGAGTTGATCGCCCAGCGCGTGCACTACTTATCACGCCGCTGGGATCAACCTCTGGTCGCGCTCAACTGCTCAACTCTGAGTGAAGGCTTGATTGATTCAGAGCTATTCGGCCATGAATCCGGCTCATTTACCGGGTCGAAAGGCCGTCATCAGGGACGCTTTGAACGAGCTGAAGGCGGCACCCTGTTTCTCGATGAACTGGCGACGGCCCCCTTGTCAGTGCAGGAAAAGCTGCTGCGGGTTATCGAATATGGCCAGTACGAACGGGTTGGCGGCCACCAGGCTCTGACCGCTAACGTACGTCTGATCTGCGCCACCAACGCCGACCTGCCACAATTGGCACAGCAAGGTTCTTTTCGCGCTGACCTGCTCGACCGGCTAGCCTTCGACGTCATTGCCCTGCCTCCGCTGCGCGAGCGGCGTGAAGACATTCAGTTGTTAGCGCAGCACTTTGCTATCCGCATGTGCCGCGAACTGGCTCTGCCACTGTTTGTCGGTTTTACAGACCGCGCCCTTCAGGCTCTGCTCGATTACGCCTGGCCCGGCAACGTGCGTGAACTCAAAAATGTCATTGAGCGTGCCGTCTATCAACATGGTCAGCACGAAGCGCCGATCGACAATCTGGTTTTCGACCCGTTCAGCCAGCCCTGGGATAATCCGCCGCCGCACAAGGCCTCTTCAGCCTTAGCATCTCCGGCCGCAGCACCTTCGGCCTCCAACACTGTGGCGAGCTTTCCGATGGATTATAAGCAGTGGCAGCAGGATCAGGACAAAGCGATTCTCAACCAGGCTCTGCAGGCGGCTAAGTTTAACCAGCGTCAGGCCGCGGAGCTGCTTGGCTTGAGCTATCATCAATTTAGGGGCATGGTGCGTAAATATCAATTACTGCAAGACAACCCTGAATAAACAGGCGCTTGCCGACCAACTGGCCCGTCCGATCAATCTTTGCGCGGCTTAACTCGGCTAAAGCTGAGTTTTCACTGACAGGGCACGCTTTCATCAACACTAGGCATGGTTTCAGCCTACAAACAATGGTAAATTAGCGGGATTTTGAGGCGTTCATGCGCAAGAATCCGCCTCGGTTCTCAACTCAGTTTCATTATGAAAACTTTATTACGACTTACTCTGGGATTATGCGGCATCAGCCTGCTGGCAGGATGTGGCGAGGAAATCGATCATAGTAAAATCCGCGAGAGCGGATTTGTTTACTGTGGTCAGGGCAGCCCGAGCACATTTAACCCGCAACTGGTCGACAGCGGCATTACATCTGAAGCCCTCAGCCCTCAGATCTACGATACGCTGATTAAACTCGATCCTGAAACTCACCTGCCTGTCCCTAACATTGCCACCGAATGGGATGTCAACAGCAGTGGTACCGAGTACATCTTCAAACTGCGTAACGGGGTCCAATTCCAGACCACCCGCTGGTTTTCTCCGACCCGTACGCTGACGGCCGAGGATGTAGTATTCAGCTTCCGCCGCATTATCGACACCACCAATCCTTACCATAACGTTCACAGCGGTGGTTATCCCTGGTTTGCCGGTATCGATTTTTCCAACCTGCTGGTTGATGTCCAGGCGCTGGACGATCATACGGTCAAATTTACCTTAAGCCGCGCTGATAACAGCTTTTTGTCCAACATTGCCACCACGCACGCCGTGATTCTGTCTGAGGAATACGCCCATCAGCTGGAGCTGAAGGACGAAAAACCGATGCTCGACAGTCATCCGGTCGGTACCGGGCCGTTCTATCTCGACGAATTCCAGATGCATGATTTAGTCCGTCTGCGTCGCCATGGCGGTTACTGGAATGGTCCGGCGAATATGGAGCAGGTGGTGTTTGATATTTCCCAGCGCGGCACCGGCACTCTGGCCAAATTACTGCGCGATGAGTGTGATGTGCTGAGCTCGCCGATTTCGAGCCAGATCCCAATCATCGAAAAGCAGGCCAACATCGTTCTGGATGCCAAACCGGCGATGAACGTGGCGTTTATTGCCGTAAATACTTCTCATCCGGGTCTGCGTGATGTTCGGGTCCGTAAAGCGCTTAACTTTGCTATCAACCGCCAGAATATTCTTGATTCTGTTTACTACGGCACCGGGAGTATCGCTTACAACATCCTGCCGCCGACATCGTGGGCTTACAACCGAGATAACGTCCAGGTGCGTTACGATCGTAACTACGCTCTGGCACTGCTGCGTGAAGCCGGCTTTGAGTCCGGTCTGGAGCTGAGTATGTCAGTGCCGATAGAGCCAAGAGCCTACAACCCGAGCCCGCGAAAAACCGCGGAGCTGATTCAGTCCAACCTGGCTGATATCGGCGTCACCCTGCATCTGGTCCCGGAAGATCGCCTTGACCGCACCGAACTGGCGGAGCGCTCTCATATCGATCTGTTCCTGACCGGCTGGAGCGGTGATACCGGTGATCCGGATAACTTCCTGCGTCCGCTGCTCTCATGTGATTCAAACCGTGCCGGGCTGAATGTGGCGATGTGGTGTAATGCCGATTTTGACTTTTTGCTCGATCTGGCTCTGGAAGTGGAGCGGCCGCGCTATCGTTTGAATTTATACCGCCAGGCACAAAATATCTTGAACCAGGAGTTTCCGGTGATCCCGATCGCGCATGGCATGCAGTTTAAAGCATACAACAAAACCCTGACCGGCTTTCGTCTCAGCCCCTTCAGTGTCGAGCCGTTTAATACCGTCGAGAGGGTGTCTGAATAATGCTTAACTACACGCTGCGTCGTTTCAACCTGTTTGTTATTACCCTGCTGATCCTGACCATGGTCGGCTACAGCCTGCTGCGTCTGGAGCCGGACTCAGCCTGGGGCAAACTCGATTTCTGGGCCGGCTGGTCACAATATCTCAGTGAGTTACTCAAACTCAATTTCGGTGTGACCAAAAACGGCACACCAATCGTGACCGAACTGGCCTCGGTGTTTCCGGCCACGCTGGAACTGTGCCTGATTGCATTTACCCTTTCGCTGTTGGTTGGTATTCCGGTCGGCACCATAGCGGGAATGCGACAAGGTAAATGGATTGATACCGTTATCTCGTTCACCTCAATGTCGGGCTACTCAGCGCCTTTATTTTGGGTGGCACTGATCCTGATCATGGTGTTCTCGCTCAATTACGAGCTACTGCCGGTGTCCGGCCGCTACGATTTGCTGTATCAGATTAAACACGTGACCGGTTTTGCCATCATAGATGCGTTTCTGGCCGAAGGCCCTTACCGCAACTTTGCGCTGCAGAGTGTGATTGAACACATGATTCTGCCGTGTCTGGTACTCGCTCTGGCGCCGACCACACAGGTTGTACGCCTGATGCGGGCATCGGTGGCTGAAGTCATGACGCAGAACTACATCCGCGCGGCGCGTATCAAGGGTTTGTCGTACTACGAAATCGTTATCCAGCACGTACTGCGTAACGCGATTCCGCCGATTATTCCTAAATTCGGGGTCCAGCTGTCGAGTATGCTGACACTGGCTATCATCACCGAATCGATTTTCAACTGGCCGGGCATCGGCCGCTGGCTGCTCGATGCGTTGTCTAATCAGGACTACGTGTCTATCCAGGCTGGTGTGATTGCCGTTGGTGCCCTGGTGCTAACTGCCAACATTCTCTCCGATTTGATCGGTGCAATGATCAACCCTCTGGTAAGGAAGGAATGGTATGCTAACAAATAGCGTTTATCAGGAAGAGCATATCCCGACGCAGTTTGAACGCTTCTGGCGCAGTTACAAAGCCAACAATCTGGCGATGTTCGGCTTGTGGTGCCTGATCCTGATCATTCTGATTACTCTGACTTCTTACTGGCTCACCCCACACGACCCGAATATGCAGTCCGGCGAGCTTCTGGTGCCGCCGTCATGGGATCCGTCCGGCAGTGTTGAGTACTTCCTCGGTACCGATGATTTAGGCCGTGACATTCTGTCACGCCTGATTGACGGTTCGCGCCTGACATTTGGCGCATCAGTGCTGATTACCCTGCTCGCAACCGTGATCGGATGCGGTATCGGCATTATGGCCGGTATGACTAAAGGGTTGCTGTCGAGCGTACTCAACCATCTGCTTGATACGGTCATGTCGATCCCGACTCTGCTGCTGGCCATTATCTTTGTCGCCTTTCTCGGGTTCGGTGAATTTAATATTCTGCTGGCGCTGTGTCTGGCCCTGATTCCGCGCTTTATCCGTTCGCTCTACATCGCGGTGCATAACGAAGTCGAGAAAGATTACGTGATGGCAGCACGCCTGGATGGCGCCAATGACAGTTATCTGCTGTGGCACTCAATTTTCCCCAACATCCTGCCGGTGATCGCCGCAGAAATCACCATGGCGCTGTCGATTGCCATTCTCGACATTACTGCGCTTGGTTTCCTAGGCCTTGGAGCTCAGGCGCCGAGCACGGAATGGGGCGCGATTCTGGGTGATTCGGTCGAGCTGCTTTATCTGGCTCCCTGGACAGTCACGTTACCGGGTATCGCTATCATGTATACTGTAATTATGATTAACCTGGTGGGTGAAGGCATCCGTCAGGCACTGAATGCAGGAGTCGAATAATGCCGTTACTTGATATTCGTCACCTGACAATTGAGATTGATACCCCTCAAGGTCTGGTGAAAGCGGTTGACCGCATGAGCATGACCATGAATGAAGGTGAAATTCGTGGCCTGGTGGGTGAATCCGGCTCAGGTAAAAGCCTGGTGGCCAAAGCCATTGTGGGCGTGGGTAAAGAGAACTGGCGCATCACCGCTGACCGGATGCGGCTCGGCAATATTGATTTGCTGCAGTTAACTCCGCGTGAACGCCGCCGAGTTATCGCTCGTGATGTGGCGATGATTTTTCAGGAACCGTCGACCTGTCTCGATCCGTCAGACGAGGTGGGCAAACAGTTAATTGAATCTATCCCCTCGCGTACCTTTGATGGGCGCTGGTGGCAGCGCTTTGCGTGGCGTAAAAAACAAGCGATTGCTCTGTTACACAAGGTCGGCATTAAAGATCACCGCCGGGTGATGAAAAGCTACCCTTATGAACTCACCGATGGTGAGTGTCAGAAAATCATGATCGCCATGGCTATCGCCGCCAAGCCTAAGCTGCTGATTGCCGACGAGCCGACCAACGATTTGGATCCGGTCACTCAGTCGCAGATCCTGCGTCTGCTAAGTCGGATGAACCAACTCAACAACACCTCGATCTTGTTGATTGGCCATGACCTGACCACCATAACTCAATGGGCTAACCGCATCACGGTGATGTATTGCGGCCAGTCGGTGGAATCTGCCAAGACTGCAAGCCTGATGAGTCAGCCCAAGCACCCGTACACGGTCGCTCTGCTCAGAGCAATGCCGGATTTCAGTGATTGGATCCCTCATAAGGAAAAATTGCAGTCGCTGCCGGGGTCTATTCCTCCATTACAGCATTTGCCAATCGGTTGTCGCCTCGGACCACGCTGCCCGTATGCGCAGCGCCAATGTGTCGAAATGCCACAAACCCGTTGGGTCAAAACCCATAAATATGCCTGTCACTTCCCGCTGAATATGGAGCAGTAACCATGAGCGATGCCTTACTGCAGGTCAGTAACTTATCGAAAGACTTTGTAACACGCTCAGGCCTGTTCAGAAAAAAAGTCCAGAGCGCCGTTAAACCGGTCAGCTTCTCTCTGGAAGCGGGACAAACCATAGGTTTTATCGGCCAGAATGGTTCAGGTAAATCGACGCTGGCGCGCATGCTGGCCGGCATGGTCGAACCAAGCGGCGGAGAAATCCGGGTCAATGGCGAACTGCTCGAACACAAAGATTACGCCACGCGCTGCAAGCTCATCCGGATGATTTTTCAGGATCCGAACACCTCGTTAAATCCGCGAATTCAGATCGGCAGAATTCTGGAAGGCCCGCTGAAACGAAACACCAGCATGGAGCCGGAAGCGCGGATGAAGCGGGTTAAAGACACCCTGTTAAGGGTCGGTCTGCTACCGGAGCACGCGTACTTTTATCCGCAAATGCTGGCGACAGGTCAGAAGCAGCGGGTTTGTCTGGCACGGGCGCTGATCCTGCAACCCTCAATCATCATTGCCGACGAAGCGTTAAATGGTCTGGATATGGCAATGCGTTCGCAGATCCTCAACCTGTTTCTGGAACTACAGGAAGAGATGGGCGTTTCGTTTATTTATGTTTCGCAGCATCTTGGCGTGATAAAGCATATCACCGACAAAGTGATGGTGATGCATGAAGGGGAAGTGGTCGAGTTTGGCGATACCAGTACGGTGCTGGCCGAGCCTCAGCACCCGATTACCCAGCGCATGGTGGAAAGTCACTTTAACAAGGCGCCGAGCTTTAAATAATTAGGCCGCGGTGATTAGTGAAAAAACCAAGCACTCACAATAATTAAGGCCTGTATAACAGGCCTTAATTTTACGAGCCGAGTCACGATTAGCGACGCGCGTTTTGTTTGTTGAGTTCGAAATCAAACTCATCCGGGAACAGTACCACGCCTTCTTCGTTGTCGTTCGGAAACACCACAACAGACAAGTCATCCTGCTCCAGCCCCTGAGTCCAGCGGCTGCGCCATTTGTTAAACGAAATCGCTTCCGCTTCACAATCGGCCCACTCCCCCGTTGCCCACGCTTCGGCAAACTCACGGTTAGGCCACACCGGCACACAATCGTCCTCTTCGGTATTGAGCATCACACAACCGTGTTCGTCTTTCAGAATCCACACTTGCTGGTTTGCTACGATCTCTTTAATGCAGTAATTAAAACGCTGCTCCTGATCATATTGATTAATGGTCGCGATTTGTTCCGCACTCAGTGTTGTCGCCATGTCGGCCTCCCAATAAAAGGGCTTACAGAATCAGGCTGTAAACCCTTAAAGCTTTGCTTAGACAGGCATGATACCCGATTGATACGCTGACGCCAATTCACCATGCCGACCCACTTCGCCAACACTGAGCGCCTGTCCTTTTTCTGACCTGCCACGAGCCAGCGGACAGCCGACGCGAGATTCGCATTTATAAAAATTATCGTACTCAATAAATCGTCATAATTCACTTGATAATCATTCTCATTATCGTATAGTGATAATTATTCGCATTCTCAACGGTGGTAACTATGTTTTCGATTCGATGGCCATCTGCGTTGACAGATTCGGTACGCTCCGGTGCAGCCCCACTCGGCTACAAACGACTGCTGCTGCCCATCGCCCTGACCATGTTAGTACTCAGCCCGAACACACGTGAGCTGGCAATAACCACGTTGTCTGACTCCTTCTGGGCCGTTTCAACTTATGTGGCTCTCACTCTGGCCATTTATCACTATTTATCACGCTGGATTAACAGCACTCATCGTTTCGTGGTGGCTTTTCAGCGCTCACGTCACCTGCAAGTCATCATCGCCTCTTTACTCGGCGCGCTGCCGGGCTGTGGCGGCGCTATTGTGGTCACCACCCAGTTTGTCAATGGTAGACTCGGTTTCGGCTCTCTGGTTGCGGTACTGACAGCGACCATGGGCGATGCTGCCTTCCTGTTGCTGGCCAGCCGTCCGTTAACCGGACTGGGCGTGATCGCGATTGGTATTGTGACTGGCTGTATCACAGGGCTGGTGGTGAACACGCTGCACGGCGATGATTTTATGCGCCCGAAAAACACTGAAGCCGCGCAGCAGCCACCAGCAAACATCCACACACCACTGAATCACCGTGCAATTAACTTACAGGGCATATTCTGGCAATGGGCAATCATCCCGGCCTCACTGGTCGCTTTTGCCCAGTCGTTCCAGATTGATGTTAATACCCGTCTGGGATTACCTGCGCACAGTATCGAATGGCTTGGTGCCAGCCTGGCCGTTACCGCGATGGTATTGTGGGCGCTGACCCGTGAGATAGACAGCTATCAGTCTGCGGTGAGTGAAAATGAGAAAGTCCGGCAGGCTCATCCACTGCAAAAAGCCGCGCAAGACACCAACTTCGTCAGTGCCTGGGTAATTATCGCTTTTCTGATCTTCGAATTAATGCGCCATTTCACTGGCTGGGAGATGAGCAATGACTGGCAGCAGTGGGGAGTCTGGATGCCTGCGGTCGGCATTATTGTCGGTATGCTGCCCGGTTGCGGCCCACAGATTTTGATCACCAGCTTTTATCTGGCGGGTAGTGTGCCGCTTTCCACCCAGTTAGCGAACGCGATTTCAAACGATGGTGACGCGCTGTTTCCTGCCATCGCACTGGCCCCCAAAGCCGCTCTGTTTGCCACGATATATACATCAATCCCGGCCATTGTCGTTGGTTACGGCTACTTCTGGCTGTTTGAAATCTAGCGGCAGCGACGCTGCGATCGTCTAGCAAGCGGTCACTATCGCCCGGCTGGCTATTCCTGCTGGTAGCGTGATCGGCAGGACTTTGCGTGCTTCCTTGCACAAACGTTCTCCACTCCAAAAATCGTACCAATGCACCGGACTGTCAGCCACCAGGGTAAAATCGCGCGCTTCCGCGCCATTATTGAACAGGCAGTGCAGGTCACTAACCTCGGTAAGGTGTAAAAATGCGTGGTTAAGGCTCAGACAACTCATCGCAGCACTGCGCTGACACATCCTCTGGCGTGCGATCAGCTTTTCCAGACTATGGCGCATGAACTCCTCAGCTTCAGGTAAACGGTCACCGGACAGCAATAATCCGCCACTTGCCAACAGAACATCACGATGAAAGTAGTAAGCGGCTTTTGAAACCTCTTGCCCGGGTAACGAGGTCAGCGTCAGGCAGTCCGGATCAATTTGCCATAGCACGCGATGCTGCCAGCTGCGATAAAAAATTTGCCGCGCTAACTGACTGAAACGGTCAATATTCCGATCCACATCATCAGCAATACGCATCGCATCCACCAGCCCCAGTGACGGCCACATCGGTGCGTTACATCCCAGTAACCAGGCGTCACCCGCGCCCTGAGCTATCGCCCTCAATCCGAGCCGGTAGGCTTCTACCCCTGTAATACCCGGTCGGAAACGCTTGCCCTTCAGCGCTCCCCAGTAACCGGCATCGAGTTTAAACAACCCGATGCCCCACTCTTCATGCATAGTGCGCACGACCCGGGTCAGGTATTGCCGGACATAAGGATTGGAACAGTCGAGAATGTACCAGGGGGTACGCCGCCATCCGCCATAGGTCACATCCTCTGCTTTGAGCAGCGTGCCGTCATAATGACGGACAAACCATTCAGGATGAGCGCGGAACAGACAGGAGTCTGCCTCGGCAATAAACGGGGCCAGCCAAATACCAACCCGTTTACCGCGCCGGCGCAGTTTTTCGGTTAATGCCCGGATCCCGCCAGGGTAACGAGTGGAGGGAGAAAGCCAGTCCCCCATATATTTCTGATAGCCGTCATCAATGACCACCCATTCCAGACTGTCTAACCCGGCGGTCATTCTGTCTGCATTAGCAATAATACGTGGCTCGCTGGCATCGGTGGCATAAGCGGGCCAGGAACACCAGCCTTGTGGAGCGTTGGCGTCACAATGTGGCCGGCAACCATGATGAAGACGCAGATAACGTGCATAATCATTAAATAATCCGGCGAGTGATTCCGCTTCCAGCATCACCACGGATTCCAGTGCGTTGAAAGCCCAATAGCGCGGCGGGCTCATTTCGCCGTCCAGATAGGCAGTTACACAATAGTGGCCGTTCAACATGCTTAATTCGAAATAACCGGCAAAACGGCGACAGGATGAAAAGCCAAACAGCAGATAACCGTTGGCACTTTCAATCACCAGATAATTATAAAAGCGCTTTGGTAACCGCTCGGCATAAAGATGATAGAGTTGCCCGTTGTCAGGGCATCGGCCGACTTCTTCGACAGCGCTTATGGTTCCTGCGGTCTGCGACAGCATCTGAAAACCATCACCATAGATCCGGGCGCCCGGCTCGATATCAAGCAGAGTCCGGCACAGTGGAAAAACCTCTGCCATAACCTGGGTTAACGGCCCCTGGTAAGAAAAACTCAGTTCATTGTAATGACGCGACACTTCGGTATCCCGCGGTTGCAAAATCTCGACTTCGCGCAAATTATCGAGCGTTAGCAGAGTCATAACATCCTCGCTCACTCAGTCTCAATATCTATTAAGTATATTGTTATTATGTTAATCGGTACCTAACCAGAATCACGCAACCTAACGCAAATGCCTGTTTATCATAGTTAACCAATAAAATTTGGCGCTATACGACACCACAAATACACCTCATACACTACACTTTATCCAGTGTACGATTCACAAGGAAAGTCAGTGCGCCATCACTACTCATTTGCTCTTCTCAGTTTAGCAGCGTTTTGTTTTGCGGCACGTGGCGACAACATCATTCATGCCATTCAGGCTGAATGGCCCCCTTACGTTATTGATAATCCGCAAATGCCCGGACTGGCCGTCGAATTGGTCAGCCGTGCTTTTGCCACGCAAGGCTACACTCTGCAACTTACGATAAAACCCTGGAACCGGGCATTAAAAGAAGCGCAGTACGGACGTGATCAAATTGTACTCGCCGCCTGGTATTCCGAACAGCGCACCCAGAGCCTTGCTTTTTCAAAGCCTTACCTGTTTAGTGATATTCATCTGTTCGCCCGCCGTGGTTACCCGGCGCACTACACCAGCCTGAACGACTTTAAAGGTCAACGAATAGGCCTAGTGCAGAATTATGCCTATGACTCAAGCCTGATGACTCATCCGGAATTAACCCTGCTGCCGGCTGAGACGCTCCTCATTAACCTGCGTAAATTGCAAAACGGCCGGATTGATTTACTGGCCGGTGAACGACGAGTTGCTTTATGGACAATGCACGCCAACCACATCGAACCTGGTAGCCTGATCCCGCTCGAACCCGAGCTTTCGCGAACACCGGTCCATATCATGGTCGGTAAGAATAATCCCAAGGCTGGGTTGTATCTGGATGTCTTTGAAAAAGGCATGGAGGCAATTCGGGACAACGGAGAATACGCGGCCATCATGACTAAATACGAATCATATTCTACCCCCTGACAGCAAGGAGCGAGTCCGCTCCGCCTCAAAAATCCTGCTTTAAATCGCTCTGAGTGGCTCCGGATATTCGCTATAATAAAGAAAAAAATGAAGGAGTTATCATGAGCAGTGTCCTGGATATCACTTGGTGGCAACTTGGGTTGTTCAGTTGCCTGCTGGTGATCCCGCTAGCCGTCAACCATTATCATCAGTTGCAGATTGGGAAAGAAATTATCATCTCTATCGCCCGAATGGCGATACAGCTTTTACTGGTGGGTATCTATCTGGAATATCTGTTTTCGCTGAACAGCTTATGGGTCAACTTATTATGGCTGTTGATCATGATAAGTGTCGGTGCCAGTTCAATCGTATCGAAAGCCAAACTACCGGTTAAAATCTTAATCGGCCCGGTAATGATAGGATTAGTCGCCGGCTTATTTCCGCTGATTTTTGTGTTATGTCTGGTCATCATCCAGCCCAGCCCCTGGTTTAGTGCCCAATATATGATTCCGTTATCAGGGATGTTACTGGGTAACAGTCTGAGTGGTAATATTGTCGCGTTACAGAACTTGTTCACGGCCTACAAAGAGAGACGCAGCGAATACGAAGCCGCCCTGTCGCTGGGTGCTTCGCCATTTTATGCCTCACGCAGTTTTGTACAAAACGCGCTGCGTAAGGCCAGTGCTCCTTTGTTGGCATCCATGGCTGCCACGGGTCTGGTTACCCTGCCAGGCATGATGACAGGTCAAATTTTAGGTGGCACATCCCCGCTCATTGCCATCAAATATCAACTGCTGATCATGATCGCTATTTTCGTGATGATGAATATCTCGTTAACTTTATCGGTCCACCTCTCGCTGCGGGCGGCTTTAAGTAAAGAAGGCAAAGTTAACGTCCGGTTTACCGACGAAAATGTGCATTAAATGCTCAATTCTCCCACGTTTTATCCAAACGACTTGGCGTTGCCGCGAACCCCGCTGCGGCTTCAAGTCGTTTGGGGATAGAATGAAGGAAAAAGTGTCTGCGCCCCGCACGACAATTGTGCACTTTTTGCACCATAAATCATCGATTTAAGGTTACTCACTCACTTTAAAACAACTTATCCACAGAAAATGTGGATAACCATGATAAGCAATTTCCGCCGTTCGAGGTGATGGGGTTTCTCACGCCCATAAAAAACGCCACTTCGTGGCGTTTTTTATGGCAATCAAGTTGAACTGGCATCAACTGCATCAGTCTTTCAGGTAAACCATCCAGTACCAGATACCGACAAACACGCCACCACCAACGATGTTACCCAGAGTCACCGGTAACAGGTTGCTGTAGAAAAAATTACTTAACGTCAGGTCAGCGTATTGGGCAATATCCGCCCCCGTCATCTGCCAGAACGTATCCGGAGCAAAGTTCTTGATCGCAATCGCCATCGGAACCTGGAACATGTTTGCGATACAGTGTTCAAAACCAGACGCAACGAACATCGCCACAGGTAATACCATCACCATGACTTTGTCGGTCAGAGAACGGGCACTGAACGTCATCCAAACCGCCAGACAAACCAGAATGTTACACATCAGACCCAGGGAAAATGCCTGGAAGAAACTGTGGTGTAACTTATGCTGAGAAATCGCTAATGCGTTTAGGCCCAAATTACCGCCATTGTCCATAAACTGCTTGGTCGCAAACATGATTCCGACCAGAAGAATCGAACCGACCATGTTACCGAAGTATACCACTACCCAGTTTTTGACTAATTGCAGCCAGCTGATTTTTCCGCTCGCTTTGGCCACTAAAGTCAGAACTGAACTGGTAAACAGTTCACCACCGGTAATCACAACCAGGATAAGACCCAGGCTGAATGCCAGGCCACCCAGCAGTTTAGTCACGCCATAAGGCATATCTTGCGCGCCGGTCGTGACTACAGTGTAAAATACGAAAGCAATACCAATGTGAATACCAGCAGAGATAGCAAGAAGAAAAGATTTAGAGGCAGGTTTGGTCGCTTTATTTACGCCAACATCTGCGGCGCGTTCTGCCATTTGAGGAGGCAGTAATGAGTCGAATTGATTAAGATCCATAATACGGTTACATTTTGATACAACATAGAGAGGTGGCGGATAATCGCTCTATTTCCATATTTATTCAAGTGCAATTTATTAGGTAATAGATAAATTCTATGGTGCGAGACGTCATTACTGGGAATAAAGCGATAAACCATAACTAGTATTAGTTATTATCATGAATACATATTTATTACACTGATATTAATCAATTAAAATGATAATTTACCGTATGCTGCCCCACCCGTTAGCTTTATAAATCCTATGCCGATTTTTAGCTGCTTTTATTCCCTTCGGAACTAATAACTGCGCAAAAAAGTAACAGAGCTGTTCGACCTAACAAATCTGTCAGAGCAAGATTGCATCCACAGCAATGCCCGCCTATTGTAAAACTTATTCAACCTGCAAGAAGGACTTAAGATGAAGTTTTCTCAACAGCATATCGACGAACTGAACGTTCTGCTTCAGTTTGATATCGGCAGTGCGGCGACCGGGATTAAAGTCCACCAAGATGCATCCGATTCACTGATAAGTGCCGTGCAGCGACTGCATGACAAAGGCTTATGCACTTTGCCTGATGGTGGCTATCTGACTAACGAAGGCATTGAAATGGCCGAGCAGGCGGATCGCCTACTGCGCGTTCTGAGCGAATAATCCAGACACACCAAAAGAGCGTCCTTCGACGCTCTTTTTTGTTCAGGGCATCAGGTTGCTCTGTGTGCTAACCCATTCGTTATTCCGTCACATATCTTTTCGGCCGAATAAATCCGTTATCCGGTCACAAACCAGCGCTGGTAAGGCTGGTACTTGTCATACAGCCAGTTAAACACAATGGTGTAAACAAAGAAAAACAGTAAAAAGCCCGCTTCAACCACCAGCGCCTCAAGCAGAGAAATTCTCAATACCCAGGCCAAAACAGGCACAGTGACAAACACCAGGCTACCTTCAAAGCCCAACGCATGCACAACTCTCAGGCGTAGAGTCCGCAGACTGCGAACATCCTGCATGATGCGATCAAACATCAGGTTATATAAGAAGTTCCATACCACGGTAAACAAGCTCAGTCCCAGACCAACCAACGCCAGATGCGTCGCTTGCTGGCCGGAAAACAGAGCGCCGACTGGCACCAGGCACATTAATGCCAGCAGTTCGAAACTGACGGCATGGAATACTCGCTCCCAACCGGACATCATATGTTTTTGCATAGCAGATCTTCATTTTAACGTTGAACACACGGCGATTATCATCTAATAGTTAGATATTAAATAATTAGACACCATCACTAATAACGATACATGTACAGCATTGAACAACTGGCTGCATTTATAGCGACCGCCGAACAAGGCTCGTTTTCAGCCGCAGCGCGTAAACTGGGTAAAGTACAGTCAGCCATCAGCCATCAGCCAGCATGTTATTAACCTGGAAATCGACTGCGATATGCGCTTATTTGAACGCAGTGGCCGCTACCCGGTATTAACAGCTGCCGGACATAAACTCTTGCCCTACGCCAAAGCGGCGTTACAGCAACATCAACGTTTTCAGTCTCTGGCAGAGAGTCTGCATGCACCACAAAACCAGCTTCTGACTCTAGCGATGGATGAGGGTATTCTGCTGTCGGGTCTTGCCCCGCTTATCACCCGCCTGGAACACGAATTTCCCCGCCTTGAGCTAGAATGCTTGAGCGCATCAAGTACAGATATCATCGAGATGGTCGAAACCGGACGCGCAAGCTGCGGCCTGATATTCGGCGAACAGATCCTGCCGCACAGTCTGGATTTCGAATCGATCGGCTCAATTAAGTTTGACGTCTACGTCGCGGCGCAACATACCCTGGCACAATCGGTGGCACCACATGTCGATACCCTACGTCTGCACCGCCAATTGGTAATACGTTCCAGAAACCACTCATCCAGCAGCTTTCATCAACCGCACAGCCCGGATGTATGGTACGCTGATCATTATTATTTGTTGTTGGATATGGCGCTGCACGGCTGTGGCTGGTGCTTTTTACCTGCTCACCTTGCCAGGCCCCATGTGGATAACGGTGAACTGGTTCGTGTGCCGGTTGCTTTTGAGCAACTGGCCTGGTACACCAATGTGGATGTGATTCAACATCACCACACCTCGTCCGACACACTTCATCAACGCACTCGTCAACTTTTGCGACAACTGTTTACAGGATCTGCCTCATGAAGCACATTGCTATTATCGGAGCCGGCTGGTTAGGTTTACCACTGGCAAAACATTTACAGACACTTGGCTACCAGGTCAGCGCAAGCCGCACCAGCCAGGCCGGTATCGAGCAACTGGCAGCACAGGGTATTCAGGGGTTTGTCTGCGACCTGAACAATCCCCTTCACCTGGCTGACACATTAGCGTCATTAGGCTGCGATACGGTAGTCGGTAGTTTTCCGCCCGGATTCCGCCGTGGTCAGGGTGACGAATATGCCCAGCAATGGCAGGATTTAGTTTCAGCAGCACAACGCGCGCAGTGTAAAAAAATCATCATGATCAGCTCGACGACCGTCTATCCGAGCCGCGCTGAAGCCATGACCGAGCAACAAGCCTCATTGGCGCTGGCCCAATCTGATGCCGATTTCTCAGCCAATGCAAAAGTGATGTTACAAGCGGAACAGAGCGTTTTAGACTCAGGACTGGATTACGCCGTTGTACGCTGCAGCGGCCTGATTGGCCCGGACCGCCACCCGTCGCGCTTTGCGGCCAGGCTGAAACAAGTCAGTACGCTGGCACCGGCCAACATGCTGCATCTTGATGATGCCATCGGCGCAGTAACATTTGCCGTCGAGCACCTGCAGAGTGACGTGGTCAATGCCACCACGCCGAACACGGTCAGCAAAGCGGAATTCTATCAGGCGGCACTGGATGCGGTTGCATCAACCGACCCGCTGCCAGCGGTGGTGGATGTCGCCGACAAACTCATTGTGGCTGATAAACTGGTTTGCGCCGGTTATCAGTTCCATTATTTGAATACATTGGAGGCTTTGAATGCCGATGGATAAACACCTTTATCAACATCTGGAAACACTGTGGCAATACATGCAGCTGGGTCATGATTTGACGCCGGCCGATGTGATTTTTGTCCCTGGCAGCAATGATACTCGTGTCGCGGAATATGCGGCGTCGCTGTATCACAAAGGGCTCGCCCCGCTGATTGTTTTTTCTGGTGGTCACGGGCGTTTTACCGATGGTATTTTTGAGCACAGTGAAGCAGTTACTTTTGCCACCGTCGCCAAAGATTGCGGCGTGCCCGCAGAAGCCCTGTTACTAGAACCACGCTCGAGCAACAGCGGCGAAAATGTGCGCTTTACTTATGACATGTTGCAAGCGAAAGGGATTGAAGCCAAGCGTATTCTGCTGGTACAAAAACCGTATATGGAGCGTCGTGCCTATGCGACTTTCGTCAAACAGTGGCCGGGTGAAATCAAATCGCTACAAGTGACCTCAACCGGCTGTGGTATTTTCGACTACCTGACCGAAGAATTGACCCTGGACTTCGTTATGCAAGCCGTCATCGGCGACTTTGAGCGTATTCAGCACTACCCTCAGAAAGGTTTTCAGATTGAACAGATGATCCCGGCCGATGTGGAGCAGGCTTATCTTGCCCTCAAACCTTTGGCCGCATAATAGGCACGTGTTTGCCGTTAGGTAACCGATAAGAAGCGCTAGGTAACCAATAGAAAAGGATGGGCTAGCCCATCCTTTTCTTTTCTCAACGCACTTTTAATCAGCGACCCAACGCTTCTTTATAGTGCTGACGACACACTGATACATATTTATCATTGCCGCCAATCGCAACCTGATCCCCCTCTGAGATGGCGTTGCCATGTTCATCAGTACGAATAACCATGTTGGCCTTACGGCCGCAATGACAGATGGTTTTCAGCTCAATCAGTTTATCCGCCCAGGACAGCAGGTATTTGCTGCCCTCAAACAACTCTCCCAGGAAGTCGGTACGCAGGCCGTAGCACAATACCGGGATATCCAGTTTATCCACCACTTCGGTCAGCTGATATACCTGCTCTTTAGTCAGGAACTGACACTCATCAACCAGGACACAGTGACGCTTTTCATTCTGGTGCAGCTGCTTGATGGCATCAAACAGATTGGTTTCTGCGGTAAACAGGTGTGCATCGGCTTCTAGACCAATGCGTGAACTGACTTTACCGACCCCAAAACGATCATCGATGGCCGCGGTGAAAATCACCGGAGTCATGCCGCGTTCCTGATAGTTAAACGAAGATTGAAGCAGTGTGGTTGATTTACCCGCGTTCATTGCCGAGTAATAAAAATACATCTGAGCCAAGAGAGCTGATTCCTGTGCAAAAATTGGCTGTGTAAAGCCAGAAACAGGTGCTCTGCATCTACCCGCCCCTCAATGCGGAGCTTGGGGCACGCAAAGCACTACACAAACGTGCCCTGGCAAACATACCAAGGCACCAGACAAAAAAAAAGGGCGGCTTAGCCACCCTGATTTATTTATTGCTTATTCCGCTTTTTCTTTCGCTGCCGTCACTGCGATCGCCAGCTCATCGAGAGCCGCCGGGTTCGCTGCACTTGGTGCGTCAGTCAGCAGACACGCCGCTGCCGTAGTTTTCGGGAATGCAATTACGTCACGGATGTTCTCCGTGCCACACAGTAGCATCACCAGACGGTCCAGACCAAATGCCAGACCCGCATGTGGTGGCGTACCGAATTTCAGCGCGTCCAGCAGGAAGCCGAATTTCAGTTGTTGCTCAGCTGCATCGATACCCAGCAGGTCAAATACTGCTGCCTGCATCTTCGCATCGTGAATACGTACCGAACCACCGCCGACTTCGTAGCCGTTCAGTACCATATCGTACGCGTTAGACAGTGCATTTTCCGGATTCGCTTTCAGCTCTTCCGCTGTCATGTTGAGCGGAGAAGTGAATGGGTGGTGCATCGCAGAGACATGACCTTCATCGTCCGCTTCGAACATCGGGAAGTCTACAACCCACAGCGGAGCCCAAGCTGACTCGTTAGTCAGCCCCAGATCTTTACCGATTTTCAGACGCAGTGCGCCGATCGCTTCAGAAACCACGTTCGCTTTATCAGCACCAAACAGGATGATGTCACCGGTTTGCGCGCCAGTGCGCTCGATGATAGAGCTGATGATTTCTTCGTTGAGGAATTTAGCCACCGGAGACTGGATACCTTCCATACCTGCAGCCAGATCGTTCACTTTCAGCCATGCCAGGCCTTTTGCGCCGTAGATGCCAACGAATGAAGTGTATTCGTCGATCTGCTTGCGGCTCAGTGCAGCACCACCAGGTACACGCAGTGCAGCAACGCGGCCTTTCGCATCGTTAGCCGGGCCAGAGAACACTTTGAA
Source organism: Vibrio sp. ABG19 (assembly GCF_029962385.1). Taxonomy (NCBI): domain Bacteria; kingdom Pseudomonadati; phylum Pseudomonadota; class Gammaproteobacteria; order Vibrionales; family Vibrionaceae; genus Vibrio; species Vibrio sp. ABG19. The sequence goes on from NZ_CP071708.1 coordinate 3,201,472, forward strand.
CTCAACATCTTTCAGCAGGTCAGCGACATCCACCATGTCCATCGGGTTACGCAGATCTGGTTTGTCGCTACCGAAACGGCGCATCGCTTCGCTGTATGGCATCACCGGGAACTCGCCCAGGTCAACGTCCAGCAGCTCAAGCCACATGTCACGAACCATTTTTTCAGTCACTGCACGAACTTCATCTGCCGTCATGAATGACGTTTCGATATCGATCTGGGTGAATTCTGGCTGACGGTCAGCGCGCAGATCTTCGTCACGGAAACATTTTACGATTTGATAGTAACGGTCAAAGCCTGACATCATCAGCAGCTGTTTGAACAGCTGTGGTGATTGTGGCAGCGCGTAGAAGCTGCCTTTGTGCACACGGCTCGGTACCAGGTAGTCGCGAGCGCCTTCCGGGGTTGCTTTGGTCAGAACCGGGGTTTCGATATCCAGGAAACCGTTGCTGTCGAGGAAACGACGTACAAAGCTTGACGCTTTAGCACGCAGTTTAATGCGATCACTCATTTCAGGGCGACGCAGATCCAGATAGCGATATTTCAGACGTTGCTCTTCTGAGTTCTTCTGATTGAAGTCCAGTGGCAGAACATCGGAACGGTTAATGATCGCCAGACCCGTCGCCAGCACTTCCACTTCACCTGTCGCCATGTCTTTATTCGCCTGGCTCTCAGGACGTGCACGCACTTCACCGGTCAGTTTGATACAGAATTCATTACGAAGCTGGTTTGCCACTTCAAAAACGTCTGCCATATCGGGATCAACCACCACCTGAACGACGCCTTCACGATCTCGCATATCAATGAAGATCAGTCCGCCTAAATCGCGGCGACGGTTTACCCAGCCGCACAGTTCTACAGTTTGTCCTGCAAGGGACTTGTTCAGGTGACCACAATAATGGCTACGCATAGTGAAATTCCCAATCTCTAATTAGTCATCAAATTCTAAGCCGCGCCAGAAACAGCCTCCGGCGCGGCGCAAAGTTTCATTTATACGCTGAAAGGCAGCTAAAATCGACCTTACAGAATACAATTTGTTGTGATTTATCCAGTGTCGCGCTTTTTTAGTACAATAATGCGTCAAATCCACATATAGCTGCGGCGCAACACGAAAAATTGGCGCTGATTATAACCCTAAGCGGCGGCGAATTGCGAGATTAGCGCCCCTCAGATTGCTTCGTACTTGGGCAAAGCGTCAATCTGTCGTATCCTGCCCGACACTGAATCACTCTCTGAACGCGCCCGTGGCGTTTACCCACAAGTCACGGCCACCGATAAAATAGCGATACAAACCAGAAACAAGTCACCGCAGACGAGAATCAATCATGACGGAACTTCCCCTACGACTGGGCCTGACAATGTGGTCCCACCCTGCCTGGCAAAGCAGCTTTTACGGCCGGGGCACCCAGGCATCGGAAAGACTGGCAAAGTACAGCCGGGTATTTCATACCGTAGAAGGTAACACCACCTTCTATGCGTCCCCTTCCCCGGTGACCGTCAGTAACTGGAAAGCGGCCACCCATGACGATTTTCGCTTCACCTTTAAGTTGCCTAAACAGATTACCCACCAGCAAATGTTACTGGGCTGCCAGGACGAGTTAAAAAACTTCATGACGTTGATGGAGCCGCTGCATGAACGTGTCGGCATGTGGACCATTCAGTTACCGGCGGCCTTCGGTCCGGCTCAGTTGGAGCAGTTAAAAAAGTTCTGCAGCTATTTCCCCAAACAATTTCCGCTCGGAGTTGAAGTGCGTCATCCCGTTTTTTTCGCTAAGGGAGAAGAAGAGCGCAGCCTCAATCAATGGCTGCTGGAACAAGGCATAGACCGCATCATTATGGACAGTCGCCCAGTGTTTGCGGCTGAACCGGTCAATGAAGTGATCATTGATGCGCAGATGAAAAAGCCTAAAGTGCCGGTGCATGCCATCGCTACCGCCACCCATCCGATGATGCGTTTTATCGGCCATCCGGATCTTGACGCCAATCTCGCTTTTTTCCAGCCCTGGCTAAAAAAACTCCCGCTGTGGGTCGCCCAGGGTAAACAGCCTTATGTGATGATACATACCCCGGATAACAATCTGGCGCCGGAACTCGCGCTGTCACTTTATCAGCAACTGCAGCAACAGCTGCCTTTACCGGATCTCGCCACCTTTCCGGCCAGCCAGGGCGACAGCCAAATCAGCATGTTTTAGCTGTTTACATACTCGTTTTAGTGGTTTCTCTGCCCTGACGCGCTGATATTTTCAGCACTTTCTAAACAAATGAGACGGAATACGTTATCGCAGTCCGGGTACTAATGACATAAGACTAAATTTTTCATAAAATATGCGCCTTTTATTGAGCCTGATGCTGTTGGTCAGGCTGACGCTAGCCGCCTTGAGGTCACCATGAGCAACAAAGACACTATATTCTCATCACCAATCGATAAGATTGGCGACTTTACCTTTGATGAACGTGTGGTTGAAGTCTTTCCGGACATGATTCAGCGCTCGGTTCCCGGCTATGCCAATATTATTTCTGCGATTGGTATGCTGGCTGAGCGTTTTGCTAAACCCCACAGCAACCTGTATGACCTGGGCTGCTCACTGGGCGCGGCTACCCTGTCCATGCGTCGTGGTATTAAACAAGAAGGCTGCAAAATCATCGGTGTCGATAACTCCGCAGCGATGGTTGAGCGCTGCAAATTGCACGTGAATGCTTATCGGTCAGATACGCCGGTTGAAATTATTGAAGCCGATATCCGCAATATGGCGATCGAAAATGCGTCGGTTGTGGTGCTTAATTTCACCCTGCAGTTTCTTTCTCCGCAAGATCGTTTCACGCTGCTGGAAAAAATATACGCCGGTTTGCGTCCTGGCGGTATTTTAATACTGTCGGAAAAATATGTGTTTGAAAATCAGGTGGCGAACGAATTATTAATTGATTTACACCATGATTTTAAACGCGCCAACGGATACAGCGAACTGGAAATCAGCCAGAAGCGCAGCGCAATTGAAAATGTCATGCGCCCCGACTCAGTAGAAATCCACCGAGAGCGCTTTGCAAAAATCGGTTTCTCCAGTTACGAAGTCTGGTTCCAGTGTTTTAACTTCGGCTCGATGTTTGCGATTAAGTAAGTACGTTTTCAAGCAGCGAAGCTCGAAAGCCGCTCAGTTTGAAAGCGTCTCTGTTCGAACACAGATCCGTTGCGAAAACGGATCAACTCGCGCTGAACCGATTGGCGCACAAATCAGCTTTAGGCAACGCGTTTCCCTGCCCTGACGGAATCAGTGATTGCATTAATTATTTGGTCAGGGCAAAGATGTCGGAATTAGGAATCCCCTGCCATGTTTGACTTTGGTAATGTTTACTCGCTACTTGCTCAGGATACGCGTCTGCAACCCTGGCTCAAAATCCTGCCTCAGCAACTCGCTGACTGGCAAGACAAAAGCCACGGTGATATGGACCGCTGGTTACGTGCTTTAAAGAAGCTCCCGGACTTCAAACCAGACAACATTGACCTGAAAGAGTCGGTAAGTGTAACTAACCAGCAGCCCCTGGCTCTGGGTGAACAGAAAAAGCTAGAAAGCTTATTAAAAATGTTTCACCCGTGGCGTAAAGGCCCCTACCACCTGCACGGTATTCATATCGACACCGAATGGCGCTCAGACTGGAAATGGGATCGCCTGCTGCCGCACATCACACCTTTAAAAGGTCGCAGCGTGCTTGATGTGGGCTGTGGCAACGGCTATCACATGTGGCGTATGCTCGGGGAAGGAGCCCATCAGGTCATTGGTATCGATCCGTCCGAACTGTTTCTGGTTCAGTTTGAGGCCGTGCGCAAGTTGATGGGGGGTGACCCGCGTACTCATTTGCTGCCGCTGGGTATTGAACAACTGCCGGAGCTGGAAGCCTTTGATACGGTATTTAGTATGGGGGTTCTTTATCACCGCCGTTCACCGCTTGATCACCTGCTGCAACTGAAAAATCAGCTGATTGCCGGTGGCGAACTGATCCTGGAGACCCTGGTCATTGAAGGTGATGAAAACGCGGTGCTGGTACCGTTTGACCGCTATGCGCAAATGCGTAACGTCTATTTCTTCCCTTCCGCTCTAGCACTTAAGGTATGGCTGGAGAAAGTAGGCTTTGAAGGCGTACGGATAGTCGATGAGAATGTTACTTCACTGGGCGAACAACGCACCACGGAATGGATGACGCACAATTCCCTGCCGGATTATATCGATCCGAATGACCCGTCAAAAACCGTGGAAGGATATCCGGCACCACGTCGCGCTATTCTGGTCGCCAAAAAACCCGTCTGAATCAGGCGACACTGCTGTCACTTAATGCTATTAATATTCCCTGAATCTGTTGAAGAAACAGGGATATTTGACACAGTTTTAACTCGCTATTCCTCAGATAGGAATAATCTAGCCAAGGATGCTTTGCTCATCCTTTGCTATAACTACATCAACTGATAATTGAAGAATAAGGTCGCAAATGTTTAAGCGAATTGCACCCGTCGTCGCACTGACAATGCTTTCTGGTTGTACACTATTGAAAGGCGATGAGTATCATCATGCTACGCTGGACGCGATTCAACAGTCCGAATCCACGTTATCCAATAAGATGACTAACCTGGAACTGCATATCAGTAACCAGATGGATTATATCGATAGTCTTGAAAATCACGTCTCCACATTAACGACTCAAGTTAACGAGTTGCAAACCACTATTGAAGAACATAAAAAGCAAGCAGCCCTTGCCCCTGCGCCTTCACCGCAACCGACTGTCGTTCAGACCAAGCCGCGTCATGAAGTTGTGTTGGGTGAAATTGAAACCGTGACACTGGATGTCGTTAACAAATCATTTAATGCCCGCATTGATACCGGCGCTGCAACTTCATCGCTCAACGCAGTGGATATTGAAGAGTTCGAACGCAATGGTAAAAATTGGGTACGCTTTCATTTAAGTGATGAGCAAGGTGCGAAAGATGACACCAACTGGATCGAAGCGCCAATCTTACGTTATGTGCGTATTCGCCAGTCAACAAGTGAGGATACCGAGCGTCGCGCAGTGGTTGAACTTTGGGTCAAACTCGGCGCTATTCATGAAAAAACTCAATTTACTCTGGCTGACCGTTCACAGATGAGCCATCCGATTCTTCTTGGCCGCGAATTTATTCGCGATATCGCCGTAGTGGATGTCAGTCGCAAACACATTCAGACAGGATCAAAATAAGAAATAAGGTCACTTATGACGTCAAGAATTCCGTTTTATCTATCGATTATTCTGTTGGTCGCAATCGGCATTACCTTAAGTGTGATTCGCCATCAGAGCTACGGTGTCCCTTGGACGCCGGGTGAGACTCGTCAGGTCTGGGATATTGAAGCCAGAATCGAATTTGTCGCCCAAGGCAAAGAAGCCAAAGTTTCTCTGGCCGCGCCGCACACCCAGGACGGTTTTACCCTAGTGGGCGAAAATGCTTCTTCACCAGGCTATGGCGTCTCCTACATCACGACCGAAAGCGGTCGCCGCGCCGAATGGTCCATTCGCCACGCCAGTGGCCCGCAAACTATTTACTACAAAACTCAATTCCTGGTTGATCCTCAGTCACAAGCCAAACCTGTTCCGCCGACCGGCAAACCGGCTAAACCGACCTTTAACGGTCCGGAAGAGGCATCCGCTATTGCTCTGATCGAACGCGCAACACAACGCTCCGCCGATCACATCACCTTTGCACGCGAGCTGATCAAAACCCTCAATGACGCAGAAAGTCAGAATGCCTCCTTGCTGCTGAATAACATGAGCAAGGTCGATGCGGCAGAAAAACTGCTGTCATACGCTCAGGTACCGAATAAAGTGGTGGGCGTGATCGAGCTGGAAGACGGCCGTCGCCGCCAGACCATCCAGCACATGAATGAAGTCTGGAATGGCAAAAAGTGGGTGTTGTTTAATCCGGAAACCGGAACCCAGCCAAGCCATCCGAATCTGCTGGTGTGGGATGAATCCAACATTTCACTGCTGGATGTAATGGGCGGTCAGAATAGCCAGGTGCATTTCAGCATGATTGCCCAGGATGTGACCCCGCAACAGGCCACCAGTAACAAGGTTCAGTCTGACGGATTGCTCAACCTATCGATTCACAGCCTACCGCTGGAAGAACAGGCGATGTTTAAAACCATCATGCTGATCCCTATCGGCGCGCTGATTGTGGTGTTCCTGCGGGTCATTATCGGTCTGAAAACATCGGGCACCTTTATGCCCGTGTTGATCGCGGTGGCGTTTGTACAGACTCAGCTCACCACAGGTATTATCGGCTTCCTGCTGATCGTCGGCACAGGTCTCATCATCCGAAGTTATCTGTCGAAGCTCAACCTGTTGCTCGTGGCGCGAATATCCGCGGTGATCATCTCGGTGATTCTGATTATCTCGGTCTTTACCGTCGTGGCGTTTAAAGTCGGCCTGACCGAAGGTCTGAGCATTACGTTCTTCCCGATGATCATTTTGTCGTGGACCATCGAGCGTATGTCGATTCTTTGGGAAGAAGAAGGTGCGAAGGAAGTCATTCTGCAAGGTGGCGGATCGCTATTTACTGCGGTCTTGATCTATCTGGCCATGACGAACTCCTACGTGCAGCACCTGACCTTTAACTTCATCGGTCTGCAGTTGATTGTACTGGCTGCGATTCTGCTATTTGGTACCTATACCGGTTACCGCATCACAGAACTGCGTCGCTTCAAACCACTGGCTGACGGAGATTAATATGCGGTTTTCTCTCTCTGACTACACCTCCCCTTTCAAGCTAAGTCGCAAGGGGATCATGGGTATGAACAAACGTAACCACAGTTACATCGGTCGTTACAACGACCGTTCAAAATACCCATTGGTGGATGATAAACTCAAGACTAAACTGATCGCGCAGCAGGCTGGCTGTACCGTGCCGAAGCTGATTGGTGTCATTGCTAACCAGGCCGATGTGAAACACATTCATGACATGGTTAAAAAATGGCCAGGCTTTGTCATCAAACCAGCACAAGGCAGCGGGGGGAAAGGGATTTTGGTAGTCACCTCTCACAAAGATGGGGTGTACACTAAACCGTCTGGCGCAACCATCAGTAAAGAAGATGTCGAACGTCATATCAGTAACGCGCTGGCTGGCCTGTTTTCTCTGGGTGGTAAGAATGACGTGGCTGTGGTTGAGAACCTGATTAAGTTCGATGACTGTTTTGACGGTTTCAGCTACGAAGGGGTGCCGGACGTGCGTATCATCGTCTTCAAAGGCTACCCAGTGATGGCAATGATGCGTCTTTCTACCTCAGCGTCAGATGGTAAAGCGAACCTGCACCAGGGCGCTGTCGGAGTCGGGATTGATATCGCGACCGGCAAAGCGGTGCGAGCGGTGCAGTTTAATCGTCCGGTGACTCATCATCCCGATACAGGTAAAGATCTGTTTACTCTCGAAGTGCCGCACTGGGAAAGACTGCTGACCCTCGCCGCCAGCGCCTGGGAAATGACCGGCCTTGGCTACGTGGGGACGGATATGGTGCTGGATAAAGAAGAAGGCCCTATGGTACTGGAACTGAATGCCCGTCCAGGGCTTGCGATCCAGATTGCCAATGGTGCCGGCCTGTTACCACGCCTGCACCACATTGAGAATCTGGGCAGCGTGCTGATCCCACCGACCCCGGCCGAGCGTGTCGCCTATTCAATGAAGAAATTTGGCGTTAAGGGTGAAGCCGTCAGCTTCTAACGGCGTGTTCTGACCTAACAACGGAAATATTTAAACACATCCTAATCTGAAAACGGAAGTCACGGTGACTTCCGTTTTTTATCTCTTTATTTTTAGCGAACTTCTGGCTCACTCTTTCATCACAAACATGATGTTTAAGCGATGAGCAAGCCGTTAACCGCTGAGGCCGCCGTTAATAGCAAATCAGTCGTGAATCGATAAGCCAGTAGTTAGCCACTAACCCTGTATCGAATGGCTGACATTGCATTGAAAACGTGGAGAAAGTCTAAAGCGCAGAAAAGTCGACTTCAGGTAATGATTCAAAACCAGGTTTAGCAAAGTAATAGCCCTGCATCAGTTCCACCCCGGCCGCTTTTAACCAGCGGTACTCTGCCTCACTTTCAATCCCTTCCGCTAATGCTCTGACCCCAAGATCACGTAACATATTCAACGTGTGTATAACTATGGTCTGACGCCCTTTATCAGCATCAATATTACGAATCAACGCCATATCCAACTTGACGATATCAGTCTGAAAGTCCGCCAGAAGATTGAGCCCAGAATAGCCGGCTCCAAAATCATCAATCGCAGTTTTGAATCCCATCGCCTGATAGGACTCTACAATGGCACGGATATGGTGACTATCCTCGACCTTCTCACTTTCGGTGAACTCAAACAGGATATTTTGGATTGGAAACTGGTGAGTATTGGCGGCCTCTAGCGTGGTTCGAATGCAGCGCTGAGGATTATAAATCGCATTAGGCAGGAAATTGATACTGAGCATGCAATTTATTTTCAGCCTGGCCGCTAAGGTAATCGCCTTGACACGACACAACTGGTCAAACAGGTAGCGGTTGTCATCATTGACCTGAGAAATAATCGAATACGCGGATTGATTATCAAGCCCTCTGACCAAAGCTTCGTAGCCAAACACTGTTTGTGATGTGCAGTCGATAATGGGCTGGAATGCCATCGTGAAATCAAATTCGAGCTTACTGGACCCGGAACATTGTCGGCACAACGCCACGTTTTTGTGATTGAGACTGTCTTTCATAAAATAGCCTACTGGTATATCAGTCGGTCAGAGTAGTCATATTTATACAAGAACGCAACCATCACCGAATCATGCAGCATGAAAAATAATTTATCCTGAAATGTGCTTTGCAACAGAATGAATCATCGACTCGGATCACAAATCAATAAAAATATCATTTCAATTTTTTATTGATTTTCTACTGGATGAATGATTGATGCAGTATTTCCCACGAAACGAGCTGGATAAAGCGATAGATTAATTATCTCTATTCCAATTTTTTCCGGTTATATTGAATCATTAACAACTGGAATCCGATAAAACACTGCAACTCACAATAATTAAATTAACATTTAAACAATATGTTTTTATTGCACTTTCTTGAAGAATAACCATGTGACTGTTACCAATATAAAAAACAGCACTTCTCCTAGAAAAAAACACCCACCTCAAGCTTGGTTATATTATTGATATTAATAACTACCATCATGAAAAATATATTGATACTTCTATTATCAATAGAATCAAAACAATGTACGATATAATTTATTGCCTATATTTAACTAATAAAAACTAGACTATTCTGCATACAGGCTTTTATTTAGATACAAGGAAGTTGGCATGTTTAATAACCTAAAACTAGGCAAGAAGATGGCGCTGAGCTTTGGTGCCTTGTTAACACTGCTTTCTGTCGTTCTGGCAATCAGCATTCTGGCATTAACTAAAACCAATCAGGGCTTGATGAGTTACGGTGATCTCGCCGATGACAGTAACCTGGCAGGAGAGCTGCAGGCCAATATGCTGATGGTTCGCATGAATGTAAAAAACTACCTGATTGCTCAGGATGAACGGAGTCTGCAGGACTATAAAAACTATCTGTCCAAAATGAACCATCTTTTACAGCAAGCTAAAGACGATATTCAGGAACCTTCTCGTGTACAGTTGATCCAGTCCATCGCCTCATCGGTCATCACATACCAGAACGCATTTGAGAACGTCACCCGCCTGATAGAGCAACGCAATACTGCCCATGATCAGCACCTGGTGCCCAGCGGGGAAAAAATGCGCCGCCAAATCGACAACCTTATCCAGTCCGTGTACGACGATGGTAACACCGAAGCCGCATATGACGCCAGTCAGGTACAAAAAGTCATGCTCACCGGCCGCCTCTACGTCGCTAAGTTCTTACAAACCAATTCAAAGCAGGATTTTGAGCAGGCTCTTGCCAATATGGACGAGGCGATGAAGCAGGTATTGCCCAACCTTGAAAAGAATCTCTTCACTACACAACACCTCGCTATGCTAAGTGAATTCAAGCAGGCTCACAGCGCTTATGTGGCTGAGATGCGCGATATTAACCGTATGATCAATCAGCGTAACGAGATGATAACTCAGGCTCTGGATATCGAGGGGCCTAATGTCGCCCGTCAGGTTGAGCAGGTGAAACTGTCGATTATCGGTGATCAAAACGCTCTTGGCACAGAAGTAGAGCGCAACACCGACAGCAGTATTCAGTTAACTCTGATACTGTCCGTTGCGGCGATCGTGCTGGGAGTCGTGGCCGCTTACCTGCTCACTATCAACATAACCAAACCAATTCAGGCCGCGGTCGGGGCCGCCAATCAGCTTGCCCAAGGTGACCTCACTATACAAGTTGCAACACATCGTACAGACGAGACAGGCACACTGCTGAACGCTATTCAAAATACCGCCGATCATCTGACCGACATGATATCAACCATCCACAGTGCCAGTGCCGAACTCGCCTCTGCCTCAGAAGAACTGGCTGTGGTGACAGACCAAACCACACAAGGCATTGTACGACAAGAAACCGAGACCGATATGGTCGCGACGGCGATGAATGAAATGGCGACAACCGTGCATGATGTGGCGTCGAATGCCGCCAGGGCAGCGGATGCCGCCAATGATGCCGATAAACAGGCAGAAAATGGCGCCAAAGTCGTGGCAGAAACGGTCAACTCCATCGGCACCTTGTCTGAGAGTGTAAATCTCTCCTCAGAGAAACTGCACATGGTCCAGCAAGATGTGGTGAATATTAGCTCGATTCTGGATGTGATTCGCGCGATCGCCGATCAAACCAACCTACTAGCCCTCAACGCTGCGATCGAAGCGGCTCGCGCCGGCGAACAAGGGCGCGGCTTTGCTGTTGTCGCCGATGAAGTGCGCTCGCTTGCTGCGAGAACGCAGGGTTCAACGTCAGAAATCCAGTCGATCATTGAGCAGTTGCAGTCCGGTACTAAAAGCTCGGTGCAAGTGATGAATCAGGTCAAATCCCTGGCGGACGATTGTGTTGAACAAGCGGGTAAAACCGGGGTTGTGCTGCAGTCGATTACAGATGCGGTCGGTGTCATTAATGATATGAACATGCAGATTGCCAGCGCCTCGGAGCAACAAAGCACCGTGGCCGAAACCATCAATGAAAACGTAGTCAACGTAAAACGCATTGCCCAGGAAAACGCATTGGCATCAAGCCAGACCCGCAGTTCAAGCAGTGAAATTGCCCGCCTGGCCGACCAACTGAATGATCTGGTTGCTCTGTTTAAACTTAGCGCCTAACTAGCCTGTAGCGGCCTTATCGGCAAACATCGCCGTAGGCCGCATCTATCACAGTCAGCCCGAAATGTATCACAGCGCTTCTTGTTCCAGCTCGATACCGCGCAATGCACCAGCCATTAATACGTGTGCCATGTTCTGCCAGCGTATGATGTTTATGCAGACGCGTTGCGGCGTTAAGTGTTGTAGATTATCGTTAAGCTAGGCTGACCACTCCCGGTTCTGCAATACCACCCGATAGCCATCAACATCTTCGAATGTTTTACCAACCACATCCCAGTAAGGATTATATGCAGTGACCCGGATAAAACCGGCCTCCAGCATCTGTGCACAGCATTGCTGCCACTCTGATTGCTCAGGCAGATAAAACACCAGTAAATTATCCTGCGTCGGCGCTTTGCCCACCAGAGTCCCCCGATGATGGGTGAACTCCAGATGATAGTTATGCTGCGGGTGGCCGATAATGCTACCGTCAAAACCATTGTGGTCGCTAAAACGGCCCAACAGCTCAAAACCAAGCCCCCGGATATACATATCGGCAATGGTTTCCAGATTGTCGGTCGGACGCGCGATCCTGAGCTTGGTATTTTTAGAAATCATACCTTTCCTGATTGATTATGTTTGTCGTGCAAGTTTGCTAGTTCGCTAACGTTAAACGCTTGTCACACCATCAGAAGTTATGTTGCAGACTGACGGTGACATTAGCAGGATCACCATAGCTGTAACAGGTGGTACAGATCCCGGCGTAATATTTTTTATCAAACACATTATTGATGTTGACCTGTACCTGAGTCTGGCGGGTAATGTCGTAGCGCCCCATCAGATCAACCAAAGCATAGTCACCCTGCTCGGTGCGATAACCGCTGCTGTCATCAGCGAAAATACGGCTTTGCCATTTTACACCACCCCCTAAAGTCAGCTCAGGCAGTGCTGAGGTAAAGTTATAGGTAGTAAACAGTTTGAACTGCTTACGCGGGCGAGTTGTGCTAACTGGCTGGTCATCTTTGTCCTTAGCGGTATATTGCGAGTAGCCCGCACTCAGATTCCATCCGTCCGTCACCTGACCGTTCGCCTCAAGCTCAAAGCCGTTACTGGTCACCCCGTCAACCTCACGATAAATAGTTTCACCTTTGCTGTTCAGCGTGCCGGTCGATTCAGCCAGGTTATCCTGCTCAATCCGAAATACCGAGATGGCAGTATGAATCTGATCATCAGCAAAACTGCTCTTTAGTCCCACTTCGTAGTTTTTACCGGTCAGCGGATCGATGAAGTCGCCGCTGGCATCTTTATTGAATTGCGGCTGGAAGATCTCAGCATAGCTCACGTAGGCACGATGCTGGGCGGTCAAATCGTAGAGTAATCCGGTGTATGGCGTGATCACCCCGTTATCACCATAGTCGACCTTACTGGTTGCCGAAGCTGTCGAATACAGGCCATCACGATTCCAGTTGGAGACCCGGCTGCCTACAATCCATTTCAAATCGTCTGTTACATCGAAACGGGCTGCGGCATAAAAACCCAGCTCTTCAGTGGTGTAGTCGGAATCGAGTGAACGTTGCGGCCAGCCTGATACCGATACGTTGCCCTGATAATCCAGTAAGCTCTGGTTGAAATTCTGGCCACTTTCAGCCGGATAGCCGTAATAGATTTTGCGGGTCTGATGACTGAACAGCGCACCGGCAACAAAGTCGTGCTGACGGCCAAATAAACCAAAGTCACCATTCAGCTGTGTACCAATACTATCGATGGTGGCTTTTGAATCTCCATTGATAAGCCACTGTCCCAGTGAAGCACCACCATCTGCCTTGTCTATCTGACCACCGATATAGAACAGTTTGTCATCATTAGTGTATTCATTGTGGCTGTAATCGGTCTTGAGACGCCAGCCGTTAGCAAAATAGTGCTCGAGATTAATGAAGTAGTATTTTGCATCGGTGTCGTAATAACTCCAGTTGGTCGCTGTCGACATGGAGCGTGACCAGTTAATCTTCTCGCCGTCAGTGTAATGGGACGGCAGTGAACCCCAGGTTGCACCGTCAGCATTATTATTTTGCAGGCCGGCCCCGACTCTCAGCAGCGTGTTGTCAGTCATGTCTGCATCCACCACACCATACAGTACCGAAGTCTCTTTACTGTAACGATCCATAAACGAACCGTGTTTGTCGTACTTCGCCACAATCCGACCCCGTACAGAGCCGCTGTCGTTGAGCGAGCCGGATAAATCCGTCGTGATCTCACGTCGATCCCAACTGCCCGCTTTGACATTGACATAGCCACGAAACTCCTGACTGTCCGCGTGCTTACGTACGAAGTTGATCGCAGCGGCCGGATTCCCCGAACCTGTCATCAGGCCAGTTGCACCACGTACTATTTCAACCCGGTCATAGATAGACAGGTCAATCAGGGTTTCCCCTAAGGCACCGCCAAGATCACCCAGCGATTGCGGAACACTGTCTACCTGATAACTGCCAACCACAAAGCCGCGGGATATAAAGGTGTTTCGTTCGGTGTCTGCTGGATCGACTGAGAGTCCAACCGCAGTATTGACCACATCTTTAACGTTCGACAAGCCTTGGTCTTTGATACGTTGTTCCGTAATTACGCTCACCGACTGCGGCGTTTCCATATCGGATAAGTTCATACCGGTTGCACTGGATACTTGTTCGGTCGCTGTATATCGACCGGTCACCACAAGGGTGTCCATTTCCTGCTCGGATGATCGAGTCGTTTGAGCTGTTTGAGATGAGCCCTCTTGCTGGGCAAAGAGAGAAGGAGAATAGATTGCAGCCGAAGCAAATTGCATGGCGACCACTGTCGCAATCATTGTTTTATTCATAGTGTTACGCTGTTGTCTTTATCAAAATGCAAATGATAGTAGGTATCATTTGCATTTATTTCAACACCATGAACTAAGATTAATTGACAAGTTCAATTTTTGCTTCATTAATGTGACATAAGTCTCACATCAACAGTCGCCGTGCTGTGTTTTCTCCACCTGCTGATCCTTAATGATCGCCAGTAGTGAAGGCAGGAAACTGCGATCCTGGTACGAATCACTGTTCCAGATTTTGGATAACATCAACGCTTTCGGGCAGTGGAAAAACAGCGCTTCTACCGCCACTTTAACCACCAGCTTAGGTTTACTTTTTCCGTCCAGACATTGCTGACGCAGCTCCTCATCAATGTGCAGTGACGCGGTTCCTTTGATACGGACAATCTCTTCCACACCCGGCACCATGCACAACAGTCCGACTTTGGGATTGGCAAGCAAGTTGCTCAGAGTATCCAGGCGGTTGTTGCCCGGACTGTCCGGAAAAGCAATGGTGTGATCATCCAGCACTTTGATAAAACCCGGAGTACCGCCACGCGGCGATAGATCCAGAAACCCCTCTTTACCTTCAGTCGCCAGAAACATCAGCGTACTGTGCTGGAGAAAAGTGCGGCTGTGCTGATCAATATGGTGAACATCTTTTTCCACTACCAGTGGGGCCGGCATTGGATAGAGTTCGCGGAGTTGTTCCAGTGTCGTAATCTGAGTCATTGTTATTATTTATCCCTACACGTCAAAGAATGATGCATTTGAAAATGCGACTTACTTTTAATTGTTAATAATTTACATTACCATATTTATCACCGGATGACACTGAGCCAAAGGTTATGGCTGCTAAGAAATCATGTTCACATTAAAAGACGTCAGCTATCAGATAGATAATACTGTAATTTTACACCCCACCAATCTCACCTTTCCGCCAGGCAAGGTGACAGCACTGCTGGGACATAACGGGTGTGGTAAATCCACTTTAATGAAACTGCTGAGCCGCCAGTATCATGCCAATCGTGGCAGCATTGATATTGCGGGTAAGCCACTGCAAGGCTTCGAACATAAATCATTTGCGCGCAAAGTCTCCTACCTGCCGCAACATCCGCCCGTCACCGACGGGGTCACTGTGCGTGAGCTGGTCAGTTTTGGCCGTTATCCGTGGAAAGGCGCTTTTGGCCAGCTCAACAGTGAAGATCATCAGGCGATTGAACAAGCGATTGAGCATACCGGCCTGACGGCTTATGCGGACCGCTTTGTTGCGACCCTGTCCGGTGGCGAACGCCAGCGTGCCTGGGTTGCGATGTTACTTGCGCAGCAAAGCGAATGCCTATTGCTGGACGAGCCGACTTCCGCTCTGGATGTCCATCATCAGTACGAACTGCTGGAGATGATTCGCGAGCTCAACCAGCGCCTTAATCTGACCGTGGTGATCGTATTGCACGATATCAATATGGCCGCGCGCTTTAGCGATCATATCATAGCGCTCAAGTCAGGCCAGGTGATCGCACAGGGAAACCCCGAGCAGATCATGCAGACAGACGTTCTCAAATCCATCTACGGTATGGATCTCGCACTATTTCGTAATCCGGCTAACGGCCAGTTGATCAGCTATATTCCATAGGACGCCCCGATGAAAAAAATGCTTTTGGCTCTGTTTTTTATTTACACCAACTGGGCAGTTGCCGCAGCGGACACGGTTCACCCCCTCTCCGCTCTGCATCTCGACCATCCCCCTACCCGCGTGGCAACGCTCGACTGGGCATTGAGTGAGACCGTAATGAGTCTGGGCGTGACACCTGTTGCCGCATCAGACACACAGAATTACAACCAATGGGTCAGCAAGCCGTCATTACCCGACAGCGTCGCCGATCTTGGTTCACGCACCGAACCCAATGTTGAGCTGCTGACTAAACTCAAGCCGGATCTGATCCTGATCAGCTCTTACCTGCTGCCCGCTTATGACACGCTGAGCCGCATCGCACCAGTCGCAGTGGTCGATATTTACAATGACAGCCAAACACCGCTGGCGAATGCTGAACAACTGACACGTGAGCTTGGGCAGATTCTTAACCGTGAACAGCAGGCCGAGGATCTGATAAAGCAAACCCGCCAACATCTGCAAGACAATGGTGCTAAACTGCGCCAGGCCGGCGCCGATGATCGCAATCTGATGTTCATTCGCTTCGTCAATAAGCAAACGCTGCGTATCCACGGTAAAGGTTCATTGATTAACGACACCATTACCCAGATGGGCTTGCATAATGAATGGCAGCAAGCAACCAACAGCTGGGGATTCGCCACCACCGAGATCAGTAAAATAGCGGAGCATCAGGACACGCGTGTACTGATTTTTGGCCCGCTGCGTCCAAAAGACCGAGAAGCCCTGACCCAGTCTCCGCTGTGGCAGGCGATGGCATTCACCCGCAACAAGCAGGTGTATGAACTGCCGGCAATTTGGTCATTCGGCAGCCTGATAGCCGCGCGCCGGCTAAGTGATAACATTACCCGCCTTCTGACCGAACAACCATGAATGACTTAACCGTTTCTGCCCCTCATTCTCAACCCTTCCGCTCATGGCGGATTTGGCTGGGGCTAGGGTTGACGTTATTGCTGCTGGCGGTGCTTGTCGAATTGACCGCTCCCTTTGGCGGTGGCAAGGTGCTGTTCCGGACACTGTTTGACTACGACAGCGCTAATTATCAGCATATTGTGGTTGGTTTGACCTATCTGCCCCGCCTCACGGTCGCACTGCTGTGCGGGTTTGCACTTTCGGTTGCCGGTTGCGTGATGCAGTTTGTGCTGCGTAATCCGATCGCGGCGCCGACGACGTTAGGTGTTGCCTCTGGTGCTCAATTCGGCCTGATTATCAGCATGTTGCTGGTGCCGGGTTTAGCTATGCTTCCCGCAGTGACTTTTGCGTTTATCGGCGGGGTATTTTCAACTGTTCTGGTGTTCTGGTTGTCAGCCAGGAAGGGATTCGCAGCAGTTCAGATGGTGCTGTCAGGCATGGTCGTCAGCCTGTTTCTCGGCTCAGTGAACACCATGCTGATGCTGGTCAATGAAAAACATCTGACCAATATCTTCGTGTGGGGGACCGGCTCTCTCAATCAGAATGGATGGGATGGTGTCTGGCATCTCGCGCCGGTCATTGCCGCTACTACGGCATTGTTGCTGCTGGTGCAACGCCCGCTCAGTTCGCTGGCGCTCGGTGATACCGTTGCAGACTCAATCGGCGTTAACGTAAAGCGTTATAAAATTATTAGCTTAGGTCTGGCTATCTTACTGACTGCTGTTGTGGTCAGTGAAGTCGGCCTGATTGGCTTCGTTGGTATCGTCACGCCTAATATTGTGCGTCTGCTCAAAGTGCGCGCGTTGAGTGCACGTATCCTGCTCTCCGGCCTACTGGGCTCCTTAATGCTGTTGCTATCGGATCTACTGATTCAGGCGATACCCAAAGAAGTGACCAGCCAGTTACTGCCTACCGGGGCCATGACCGCGTTGATCGGCGCACCTTTTTTCCTCTGGTTGCTGACCAGAAACATCTGGCCATCGCAACACGCACAAACCGCTGACGCAGCCCTGCATTACAAACAGACCTCGTTCACACGCCAGTTGTTGTGGCTCGGTACCGGTTTAGTGGCGGTCATCGCCGTTGCAGCAACACTCGGCAATCAAGACAGCGGCTGGTTTTTCTCCATCAGTTCAGACGTACTGGCACTGCGCGCACCACGTCTTTTCAGCGCTCTGCTTGCCGGCATTGGTCTTGCGGTCGCCGGTACGCTCATTCAGCGTATGACCACCAATCCGATGGCGAGCCCGGAAGTGCTGGGAATCAGCTCCGGAGCCTCTCTGGCCATGGTATTATGTGTGATGTTTGGTATCAAACTTGGCCGCGACGGTCAGATACTGGTCGGCACACTGGGCGCACTGACAGTCGCGGCGGTGATCTGGGCCACCAGCCGTAAGCAACATTTCGCTCCGATGACCGTGATCCTGACCGGTATCGCACTCAGTGCGGCACTGGATGCCCTGCTGCGTATCACCTTGTCCAGCAGCAGCGAAGATGCCCAGGCATTACTGACCTGGTTATCCGGCTCTACCTATCTGACGTCGTGGCGTGATGTGCTGATGCTCATTGGCGGAATCAGCCCACTTATGCTGATTGCCCTGGTGACTTCGCGTCATGTTAATGTGGTCAGCCTGGGACAAGTCTCTGCCGGCAGTGTCGGCATGCATGTCGGCCGGATGCGGCAAGGTATTCTGCTGATGGTCGCCGCACTGACCACATTATGCACCATCGTCATCGGCCCGCTGACCTTTATCGGCCTGCTCGCGCCGCACATGGCCCGAGCGATGGGACGCTACGATGCCCGTTCGCAGTTAATCAGTGCTTGCCTGATTGGTGCGATTGTCATGACCCTGTCAGACTGGGTCGGGCGTATGGTCTGGTTCCCGTGGCAATTCCCGGCCGGATTAATCTCTTCCATGCTGGGCGGAATTTACTTCCTTTATCTGATGCGTAAGAACTGATTCATCCGCAACAAAAAGAGTGATGGGTCATCTCATCACTCTTTTGCATCACGCTTCAGGGTTAGCAGTCTCAACACGATCAGTTTTAACGCTATCCGTTTTAACTCTATCCGTTTCAGGGCTATAGTTCATCAGCCGTACCTCTTTCATCCGTGACCAAAAACGCGATATCGATAACCCCGTTGTCATCCAGAGTAAAGCGGACACTGTCACGTTCGATGCCTGACTCGTCTTTTCCGGCACAGCCGTTAAACAGCTGCCAGTCATAGCGATAGCGCAACCGGTACTGATTATCGCTGATATGCTCAACACTCAGCACTTCAATCCCGTTGACATTGTGAGCCATCAGGTCGATATGGGTTAAATCCGGAATTAAACGCGTTTCAAACTCCGTCTTATGAGCATCTAGAAAAACCGCTAACTGTTGACACAAATCTTCATCATGCTCTGGGCTGGCTTTAAATATCAATGGCATCGTTTCCCTCTGTATCAATCGATTAGGATACCAAACACAAAAACGCCTTCCCGAAGGAAGGCGTTTTATCCACTTAACTCAGCTCTTCAGCCAGGAGTTGTTGTGCAGATTTAGGCTTGTCACCCTGACCGAAACCGCGCAGTCCGACCACGTGCACGTGCTCATGGTCCTTAAACACCTTACGTACCAGTTTATAGGTCGTACCCTTCTCAGGACTGATGTTTTCCGGCGCAGCAATCAATAACTGCATATCAAGGCGATCACACAGCTCAAACAAAGTCGCAATCGACTTACCATCCAGACGAGCAGCTTCATCCAGGAACAGCAGACGACATGGCATAATGTCTTTACTGCGCAGGCGGCGCGATTCCTCTTCCCAGCTCTGCACTACCATCAGCAGAATAGACTGACCGGTACCAATCGCTTCACCGGTCGACAGCGCGCCGGACTCGGCTTGCAACCAGCCATCAGAGCCACGGTTAACCTCAACACTCAGCTCAAGGTAGTTACGGTAATCCAGCAGCTCCTCACCCAGTACCTGCGGTGAACGCTGCCCCATGTCAATATGCGGGTTCACACGCTGGAACAGCTTAGCCATCGCTTCAGAGAAAGTATAGCGCGAGGTTTCAAACAGGTCCTTGTGCTGAGCCTGATTCTCCGCCAGACCGGACAACAGAATTTCATGGCTTTCACGTACTTTCACGTTCAGGCGCACGCCACTGACCTGACCAAACCCGATGTTTGACAGGCCCTGGTTGAGCATCCGAATCCGGTTCTGCTCACGCTGAATCGTCTTACGGATAATACTGGCGACGGAATCTGAACTGATCGCCAGGCGGTTTTCGCGCTGAGTCAGCTCTTCGGTCAGACGGGCCAGTTCCACTTCCATCTCTTCGATTGCTTCCACCGGATCGTCGGTACGAATAATGTCCTGACGGATCCGCTCACGCAGGTGCTGGTAGACAGCAATGTAGAACAGAACCTTCCGCTCAGGACGGCTGTTGTCTTCCGACAGACGCAGCGCATCACGCAGATCGTCATTGTTCGCCACCGCCAGACGCAGTGCACCCAATGATTTATCTGACATCGAACGCAGCTCACCAGCCGATAGGTAAGCCAGTTCACGCTTATGCAGACGACGTTCGACATCATTGTCACGCGCCAGACGCAGTACTGAACACCAGCCCGCTTTGGCATTCACAACGAAAGTACGCAGCTCTTTGTAGTCTTTCTCGACCTTCTTCATCCGCTTGGCCAGAGACTTCATCTCCAGCTCAGTCGAGGTAATGGTACGCTCATATTCGCTTTTACGACTGCGCGAGCTGTGCAGGCGCTGTTGCAGTTCATCACGACGACGCTGAGCGCGTTCAACGGCGCCTTCGTCTGCGTGCACACCATATTCCTGCAGCTCGGCTTTGAATTCCTGTACGGTTTCCAGTTTGGCCTGATGCGAACTCTTCAGCGACGCCAGAACCTGGTTATACTGGTTGAGCTGTGACTGAGCCTGTTTCAGCTCTTCACGCTGACGTCCACGCTGATTTTCTGCCTGTACCAGCTTGGCTTTAAGTTGCTCACTCAGTTCACTGCTCTGATTGAGCAGATCAACCGAATCTTCATAAGCGAAGTGATGACGACGCTCAAGCAGATCCGACAAGGCGAAGATCTGAGTCTTCAGGGTCTGCAGTGCCTGGTCAGCCTGCTGGTACTGGGTTTCCAGCGCATCAAACTGCTCAGGGTCCGCTTCCAGCGCTGAGGCGATATTCTCCAGTTCGGCGACCGCTTTACCGTGCGCGGTGAGGAAGGTTTTTGCTTCACTCAGACGAGCAATATTGGCGCTGATTTCTTCTAAACGCTCTGGCAGGGAATCATCTTCCAGCAGCAGCATATTCGGCGCAATTTTGTCCAGTGCCGTCAGGGCCTGCTTGCTCAGTTGCAGCTGACTGCGTTGTTGCTGCTCCTGGTTATCCAGTTCAGCCAGAGTACGCGCAGCCTGATTGCGTTTATCGCGAATCTGCTGCAGTGCCTGCTCCGGATCGTCATTAAACGCCACCTGCAGGTGCTGGGCAACGAACTGGTTAAAGCTGCTGTACAGACGCTGCAGTTTCTGCGAGTCAAACGCTGCTTTCGCATGCTGTTCAACCACTTCTTCACGTTCATTGCGCAGCAGTTCCAGGCGCTGTTCACGTGCCGCGCGGCCGAACAATGGGATTTTCGGGAAGCGTGAGTAACGGATCTGGTGTGCATTAAGCTGCACGCAGACCGCGCCTTCAAGCTCTTCCGCATTCATCGCACTGTCATCAAAGGCATCCACATCGCCCTCGATCAGGTACAAGTCTTCCGGACAGTCGTCCAGTTCAACCAGTTTTTCTTTGATTCCAGACAGATCCGACACCACAATCGCGTGGCGCGCCGGGCCATACATGGCACTGAAGTATGGCGCATCGTCGATGGTAATATCATCATAGATCTCTGACAGCAATACACCGCCCAGCGTATCCGCCAGACCTTTCAGACGCGGATCGTCCGAACCACCCGGCGACGCCAGGCGTTCAATTTCACTGTCAAGCTGAGTTCGGCGCTCAGCCAGACGATCTTTGGCGATCGACTGAGCTTTTTCCTGCTCCAGCACGATCTGCATCTGCGCCATCACTGACTGGCTGTCAGCCAGTTCAGCATCACTCTGATCACGCAGCGTTTCCAGCGCATCGCTGGCTTTAATCCAGGCCGGTGCAATGGATTCCAGACGGCTAATCTCAGCCTGGTAATCCTGTTCCAGTCGGCGTTGCTCACTGCGTTTCTCACGCAGCTCTTCGTATGAGGCTTCAACACTTTCCAGCAACGCCGCATGGCGTTCCTGCTCTTGCTCAACCGTCATCTCATCACTCAGAGTCACCTGATGCTGCGACTGATAGCTTTCTGCCAGGTGACGAACCACATTCTGCTGCTCGATGCGGCGTTCCAGGTCACGCTGCTGCGAGTACCACTGGTGTTCGTTCTGTACCACCTGCTTAGCGTCCGTCGCCTGACGGACGAGGGCTTTGGCTTTATCGGCCGCGTCACCGCGCGCGACTTCGCCCAGCACGCTTTTCACCAGAGCATAAGCTTTATCAAACTGGGTCGCTGCCGCGGATGACATATCCAACTTATGTTTCAGCGCCAGCAGTTCAGTCGTACGGTTCTCCTGCTCAGCTTTGAGGCCGGAAACCAACGACTGAGCCGTGTCGGCACTCAGATGCTGATCATCGAGCAGCGTGCGTGCTCTCTCCAGTGCAGTCACCGCTTGCTGATATTGCAGAGCGCGGGTTTGCTGAACATCCAGTGCCTGCTGGTAGTCAGCCAGTTGCGTTTTCAGGCTATCGACTTCTTCTTCAGCAATCAACGCCTGCTCTTCCACCGTCAGGACGCGCTCCTGCGCTTCCTCAACCACCATCATCTGCTCTTCGAGACGAATGTTAAGCTCTTCAAGATCATCCTGATAGCGGGCAATTTTCTCTTGCTGGCGCAGTGCATTCTGCACCAGTTGCAGGTGATCGGAAGCCCCCTGATAGTCCTGCTCCAGGGTCGCTTCCGTTTCCACCAGCAGTTCCAGCTCTTCATGCACCCGATTAAGCAGGCTGTTCTGCTCAATCAAGGTTTCACGGGCGCTGAACAGTTCGCCACGCAGCGCCAGGGCTTGATCCATTTTCTGACGACGATCGTTAGCATGGCGCATGTAGTCGGCAGCCACATAGTTGGTCGATTCAGTGATCAGATGTTTGAACAGATCACGATCTGCCTGAGTGGTTTTGATCGCTTCCAGCGTCATTCGGTTCTCACGCAGCGCGGATTCCATGTCCTGGAACGCTTTTTTCACCCCGCCATTTTGTGGCAGCAGGTAATCACGCAGCGAGCGGGTAATCGCACTGGAGATACCGCCGTACAAAGAGGCTTCAATCAGGCGGTAAAATTTTGAACGGTCACTGCTGTTACGCAGTTTCTTCGGTACCACACCCAGTTCGAACATCTGGTTATGGTAATCGACTATCGAAGCAAATGACTTAAAGTGCGCGCCTTCAATCGCCGTAACGGCGTCTTTAACTTCATTGATCTGACGCACGCGGGCATGGTTGTCTGACACGCTTTCAACCAGGACATCGGTAGGCTTAACATGACTTGGCAGGCCCTGAATCAAAAATGGTTTGATATCGACTTTTTTATCACGGCCGGCGACTTGTTGCAGCTTAACCGCAAACAGTACGCGCTGATTACGTGAGTTCACTACATCCAGCGCGGCATAACAGGCACCCGGCTGCAATTTACCGTACAAACCTTTATCACGTGAGGCCTGGGAGCTGCCCGCTTCTGTGGTGTTACGGAAATGAAGCAGGGTCTGGTCCGGGATCAACGCCGTAATAAACGCGGCCATGGTGGTCGATTTACCCGCACCGTTACCGCCGGACAAAGTGGTGACCAGATTATCGATGTCAAACGTACGGGCAAAGAAGCCGTTCCAGTTGACCATGGTCAGTGATTGATATTTACCACGTTCAATCATGCATCACCTTCCCGCTCTGATTGCTCATCATCTTGTGAATCCAATAAATCATCGTTATCCAGCAGGCTTTGCTGATTCGGCTCTTGGCTATGCACGACCGCCTCGCCATCACGAATCAGACGCAGCTGTGCATCCCGCATGTCATCGCCAACACGGACATCAGCACCAAAGCGGAATACCGCTTCTGAAATGCGGAATTTACCGGTATCGCCAATATTGATCAGCATACCGAGGCGACGTAAACGTCGCAGCGAGGTACGCACTTTTTCAAACAGTTTTTCTTTATCCAAATCAGAGCCGTTGGCACGGTTGGTGACCAACTTCATCAGCTTCTTCTCATCCGCTAACGCCAGCAGCTCTTCATACAGCTCCTGATTGGTGAAGATGCCCTCGTGAGCCAGACGCTCCGGGCTGAGGTACAGGAAACACAACACTTTACCTACCAGCATGTCCAGCTCAGACAGCACACTACGGCTAATCAGTGAGGTTGAACGTGGACGCAGATAAAAGAAGCCTTCCGGCGCACGCACCAGTTCGGTGTTATAACGCTGATAGAACTGAGCCAGTTCCGGCTCAAAGTCGGACAACAGGGCATGGTTATCCATGTCGTCACTGGAAATATGACGGCCGGCACGCAGCAGGCTGTCCAGCGCCGGGAACAGAGGGTTCGCGATCGCTTTGGCCAGATTCTCTGGCATGTATTCATTAATATCGGTCGATGACATTTGCTTGTACCTTTGCACCAAATTCGTTGATCGCCTGCCAGTCTGGCTGAATTGCCCGATAATCCGAGCCTGAGTAACCGAGACGTACCGCCTGGTCGACCACAATTCGTGCTAAATCAAAATGATGAGTTCTCGGGTGAGCGGCGAGGTAATCACGCAACACGCTGCCAAGATCAATCGGCATGCCCTGCTCTTTATGACCTTTCAGCATTTCGCCGATGCGCTCTGCCAGCTCATCATTGACCTGTTGGAATTCTTCATATTCTACTTCGACCGGCACATGACCCGTCACTTCTTCGTCACGCAGCACCAGAGCCTCATCGCGCAGATCACTGAGGCGCTCCGCTTCGGCGTAAGTGAGATACCATGGTTGATCGAAATAATCATTCACCGACTGACGCAGACGCTGGCTGAAGGCCCGGTTCTGGTCCATATCGATGGCTGTACGGATAAATTTATGCACATGGCGGTCGTAGCCAATCCACAGGTCAATCGCCTGCTGGCCCCAACTGGTGATCCGGTCGAGCTTCATCTGCAACCCAAACAGGGTTTCTCCGATAAAGTCCAGTTCCTCATCGCCATAGACAATTTCCTGAATATCCAGGATCTGGGTCTGTAATTCATCGCCCGCCGCCTGCAAGGTGTCTTGCAGTTCTCGCAGTGTGGACGAGGTCTCCGACAGCAGAGATTCACAGTTGATAATCGCATCGCGCCAGTCTTTATTGAGCAGCTCAGCTATCTGTTGTTTGACGGACTGCTGCTGCTCATCCATGACACGCTGGTTAAGGTCGATACGATCGAAAATTTCGCCTACCGAGTATTTCAGCACTCCGTAGACGTTTTTCTTCCAGTGACCCGGCGTGCCGCCCTGCTGCGCAGACTCCACCGCTTTCGCCATTTCGTCAGCCACCATCGAGAGCTGAATCGACAGTTTCAGCTTGGAGAATTCGCGGTGGCGAACATAATAGTCGGTGATGCCGACGGCCAGCGGAGACAGACGGTAGATACTGGCACCATCGGTGACTTCACTGGTAAAGCGACTGATCAAACGCTGTTTTACCAGCTCATTAATCGCATTGTTGGCCCGAAAAGCAGACGCCTCGCCCGTGTCTTCGAACATGCGGGTCACAATCACAAACGCATCATGCAACTCGCCTTCACCTAGCTCTTCATCGAACCGTTCGTTGCTTAACACCGAAATGGCGATAAGAAACGCCAACCGTTCGGTGCTCAGGTTCAATGAGAAATCGTTCTGCTTGACCCAACTGACCAATTCGTCGATTGGCTGCTCCGCAGCGTTCTGAGTTAACTCACTCATTGTTATTCCTGTTATTGTTTTTTCTGGGCCCATACATGGATGTATCGGCCTAATGAGAGGTACGGCTCCTGACGGCAAAATTTCTGCTCCAGGGCCAGCACATCCTCATATTGGTATTCGCCCATGTTTTTCATGTTACCGATGTAATCACTAAAACAGCGAATGCCTGACTTACCGCAGATCTCAAATCCGGCCGCTTCTATCCACTGATAAACATCGATCGGGATAAGCCCTTGCTGCGGTTGCAGTTTAAATCTTTTACGATGTGGCATGCCATCAAGGACATGCGGAATATTGCCACACACGGCGTTTTTGTAGACCAGGCCATGATAGTTGTAAAACATCACCGAGACCATGCCACCCGGTCTTACCTGAGCGAGCAGGTTGTCCAGTGCAGCTTTTGGATCAGCCAACCATTCCATCACAGCGTGGAACATGGCAATATCCACCGGTTCTGATAAATGT
Source organism: Vibrio sp. ABG19 (assembly GCF_029962385.1). Lineage (NCBI taxonomy): Bacteria > Pseudomonadati > Pseudomonadota > Gammaproteobacteria > Vibrionales > Vibrionaceae > Vibrio > Vibrio sp. ABG19. The sequence continues at coordinate 3,227,657 of NZ_CP071708.1, forward strand.
TCCTGTACTGACTGTACCGGTGAATGAACCAAGCGATACTGCTCAAGCAACCCGTTATTTGCAATATCCTTCTCTGCCAGTTGCAGCATTTCAGAAGACAGATCACACAAGGTAACGCGATGGCCCAGGCGGGCCAGTTTTTGAGACATCTGAGCAAGACCGCCTCCTGCATCTAAAACGTGCAAAGGTTTGCTTATTCCATCAAAATGCGTTAACAGTTGGAGTAAATCTTCCCAAACAATGACTTGGCGAATCTCGCCTTTGTCAGAACCGTATATGTTTTTTGCAAATTTGTGGGCAATATCGTCGAAATTGCGATCTTCTGTCACTGTAGCATGCGTTATGATAATAAATCGTGCTGCTATTCTGTCATAGGAATGGCAGGAATAAAGAGGCTTTTAGCCCTTTTTATTATCAAGTGCTGTTTTTTCGGACTATTTGTTTATGTTTGAGCTGAAAAAAATTGTTTCTTCTTTAATGATGCCACTTCCGGCATTGCTGCTGATTGGTTTTGTGGGCCTGATGCTGATCATGTTCACGGCCAAACGCAAAACCGGATGCCTTGTTGTACTGTTCTCCCTGTCCGGTATTTTTCTGATCTCTTTTCAGCCGGTCTCCAGTCGTTTGCTGATGCCGCTTGAGCGTCAGTACACGGCTTTTTTACCGGTGGATGGCACCGTTGACTACATCATGGTGCTGGGTAATGGCCATGTGGTTGATGACCAGATTCCGCCGACATCCGAACTGAGCCGGGCGGCATTAATGCGCCTGAGTGAGGGGATTCGGGTGATGCGGATGTATCCCGGCTCTAAGTTGATACTGTCTGGTTATGCAGGCGGCAGTGAGTTCAGTCATGCGCGCATGCTGGCTCGTGTAGCGTTAGCGCTTGGCGTCCCTAAATCAGATATCATCTTGCTGGAAACCGCCAAGGATACCTGGGAGGAAGCACGTCAGGCTGCGGCGTTTGTGCAGCAGAGAACCCTGGTTCTGGTGACGTCCGCCAGTCATATGCAGCGGGCGCTGAACGAGTTTCACTCTGCCGGTCTGCAACCGATCCCTGCACCGACTAATTATCTGGCACAGAGCAATATTACCCAGCCATGGGACAAGTACACGCCCAAAGCACTCTATCTCGAGCAGACTGAACGCTTTTGGTACGAAAGTATGGGGCTTATCTGGCAATCTCTGCGGGACTGGGTAGCGGGACATCAGCAAACCGCTCCGCTACAAGGTTCTGAAACCACACTGGAATAATGGCAGATACAATAAAAAGACCAGCTTCAGGCTGGTCTTTTTACTCACTAGTGAATGACTCCTACTGACAGGCTGGTTACATCACGCCTCACCTTAGGGTTAACCACTGACAAAAGTATTAGTCACCGGCAAACATGTAGCCCTCGCCATGCACTGTGACAAAAATTTGCGGGTTCTTGGGGTCAAACTCTATTTTGGCGCGTAAACGACGAATCAGAACATCGATCGTTCGGTCATTTGGCATATCCACCCGATGACTGAGCAGATTAAGAATTTTCTCCCGGCTGAGCACCTGATTCGGACAAGAAGTCAAAGCGACCAGCAGCTCATACTCGGCCTTGGTCAGTCGCACCGGCTTGTCATCATAGAAGAGCGCGCGCCGGGCTATATCAAAACGCCAGTCCCCAAAGGAAACCGTTCCAGGCGGGAGCACACTTTCAGAGACCATATCTCCAGCCATCAAAGAGACCCGCCACAGCAGATTTTTAACTCTGGCTAAAAGCTCACGCAAGGCTATCGGATGCGTAATACAGTCGTCAGCGCCCATCTCTAAGCCGATAATCCGGTCGATACTGTCGACACGGCCAGTCAGCAAAATAATACCGGCGGTTGATTCCCCGCGCAGCTCTCTGGTCAGCAGCAGACCATCCTCATCGGATACATTAATATCCAGGATCAAAATGTCCACATGATGTTGTGTGAATATCGCCCGTAATCCCGCAGCATCACTGGCTTGTGAAACCCGATATCCTTCTTTGTCAAAATAACCAACCAGGGTATTACGTGTCACATCATCGTCAATAACAACAAGAATATGATTGCTCATGGCATAATTGGACCCATAAAAACGATGCAACCAATTTTAAATATTGCCAATGGCAATTCTAGCATTCACGGCAAAAATCCACGCCTTTATTGATTCAAGACAAGCTCTGACAGCAATGGCTTCTCCCCACAAACAACAAAACCTATTTTGTTTAACCGTTTTTTCACTTAACGCATTATTACTATTGATGATTATTGATTAGACTTACTACAAGTACACGCAGCCGGAGTCTGACCATGCAAGACATGCAAGAACTGAAAGCTTTCAATGATCAACGCGCCGAACTCTATTGGTGGTTATCCAGTTTATTCAACCAGGAACTGAGCGCCAAAGAGCTGGCCCAATATCATTCTCCGCAGATTCGTGGTTTCCTTTCCGGATTAGGTGAAAATGACGAACTCAAGCCCGCCGTCCGCAACATCATCAGCGCCCTTAACCGATTACTGGAAAGACAGGACGCGCAATTTGAGCTCGCCGCCGATTTTTGCCGTTTGTTTCAGGGGATCCAACCTCAAGCGCCTATCCCCTGCGCTTCTCATTACAACAACACATCCACTCCCGGCCATGACACAGCTGCGTCAGAAATGGCGCAGCTGATGAAAGCCGCCGGCATTGCTAATCCCTCACCGACGCAACCTGCCGATCACATCGCGGTGGAACTCGACTTTCTCGGCCATATGATCATGCGCAGCAATGAGCTGGAGAAACCGGTCCATATGGAGCAGGCATTCGCTGAACAGGCCATTTTTATCGAGAACAGTTTAATCAATTGGGTGCCACAATTTGCCCAGCGGTGCCGTGAGCATGACACCTTCGGATTTTACGCGGCCGTCACTGACCTGCTGGTTGCGTTATTAAAACTCGACTTAGCCTATCTCACCAACGAGTAACAGGCTTTTATAGCGCTTTAGGTGACCTAACCGGTCCGATTTAGTGATGATAATTTAGACTCATCCGATGAATTTCGTTGCGACTTAGAGCGTTGCAGTCTAGAATCTTGGCCGCAAACGATAAAATACAACGTTAAGATGCAAACCGCTGTTTAAGGGCGGTTTTTGTGTTTTTACTACTTATAGGCTTCACTTTGTGTAAAAGCCTAACCGCTGCTGAACCTGAGCATGGCTTCCCCCGAACGGCGGGATATACTGCTCAACGGGCAACATCCATCATGACGTATACCGTTCATGACACAATATTGTTGCATCGGCAGTCATCGACAGGACAAACCTATGGCTACGATTAAAGACGTTGCTCGCCTGGCCGGCGTTTCAACAACAACCGTATCTCACGTAATTAACAAAACCCGTTTCGTTGCAGAAGCTACACAAGAAAAAGTGATGGAAGCGGTAAAAGAGCTGAATTATGCACCAAGTGCCGTAGCTCGCAGCTTAAAATGCAACACCACCCGTACGATCGGTATGCTGGTAACCCAGTCAACCAACCTGTTTTTCTCAGAAGTGATCGATGGCGTAGAAAGTTACTGCTACCGGCAGGGTTACACGCTGATTTTATGTAACACCGGCGGCATCTATGAAAAGCAACGTGACTACATCCGCATGCTGGCAGAAAAGCGTGTTGATGGCATGCTGGTGATGTGTTCGGATCTGACCGAAGAACTGCTGGAAATGCTTGAAGCACATAAAGACATTCCGAAAGTGATCATGGACTGGGGCCCGGAAACTTCTCAGGCCGATAAAATCATGGACAACTCAGAAGAAGGGGGTTACCTCGCGACAAAATATCTGATTGACCATGGACATCAGGATATAGCCTGTCTGAGCGGCCATTTTGTCAAAGCGGCTTGTCAGGAACGTATTGCGGGCTTCCGTCGTGCGATGGCTGAAGCCAATCTGCCGGTATGTGAAGACTGGATCCTGGAAGGTAACTTCGAATGTGATACCGCTGTACTGGCGGCAGACAAGTTGATTGCCATGGATAAGCGACCAACTGCCGTGTTCTGTTTCAATGACACCATGGCTTTGGGTCTGATCAGCCGTCTGCAACAACGCGGTGTACGTGTACCGGATGATATGTCTGTGATTGGTTACGACAACATCGAATTAGCCGAATATTTCTCACCACCGCTGACGACTATCCACCAGCCAAAACGTCGTGTGGGTAAAAACGCATTTGAGATCCTGCTGGAGCGCATCAAGGATAAAGAACACGAGCGCCGTGTATTCGAGATGCATCCGGAAATTGTAGTACGAGATACGGTAAAAAACTTAACAAAATAAGGGCTTTATCGAAAATACGCATCGCATCCCATATGAGCACGCGTTAGTTGTGTTAATTTTGTTGCACCCGTTAAATATAAACTTTAGAATGAGTATCACATTTGCAGGCTGTAAATGTGATACTCATTCAATGATTTAATCATCCTTTGATAAAAAGGAGATGTCACGCACAGGGCAAACCATCTGAAAAGGTGGGACGCAAAGCCTCCGGCCTGAACCAGTTTCTGGTAGGTAGCGGGGTTACCGATGGCAAAAATGCATTAATTACGAAGTTGACTCCCTACTGACACACATACTGCATTCTTTTGCTACTCTCTCGGACCTGATTTTGGTGGCGTATTAATTAATACACCGAGACTTAAAGCATGGATAAACCAATACTTAAAGATTCAATGCGGCTATTCGAACAATTAGGACGCGTTAAATCTCGTTCAATGTTCGGCGGATTCGGCATTTTTGTCGATGACACCATGTTCGCATTAGTAGTTAATGATAAATTACACATACGTGCCGACGACGCTTCAACTGCAAAATTTAAGCAACAAGGTTTCGAACCCTATGTTTATAAGAAGCGGGGTTTCCCGGTCGTAACCAAATATTTTGCGTTACCGGAAGACTGTTGGTCAGACACCGGACGTATTCTGGAAGATGCTAAAGCTGCACTTGCCGTTGCAAAAGCAGAACGGGAAACACAAGCCCAGGCAAAACCAGATCGTTTAAAAGACTTACCTAACCTGCGATTAGCGACAGAACGGATGCTGAAAAAAGCCGGCATTCAAAGCGTTGAAGACTTGCAGGAAAAAGGTGCCGTAGAAGCTTACAAAGCCGTTAGACAGTCACATTCTTCAGATGTCGGTTTGGAACTTCTGTGGGCACTGGAAGGCGCGATAGAGGGCAAGCACTGGTCAGTAATCCCTCAGGCACGTCGCGACGAGTTGTTACAACGTTTGTCTTAATCCCTTAAAAATCAGAGCAACTTCACTTAATAAAGCACTCGCAAATGCGGGTGCTTTTTTTGTTGTTGGGTGAAACTTTTTTGTTTTGGGTGAAATATGGCTTTTGGTGAAATTTGGTTTACGGTGAAAGAAAAACACGATAAAACCTGTCTCACTAATTATCTAGCAAAACATCGCTATTTATCTTTCAGGTTATCACCATCAGGAGCACATATGAGTCGCAAGTGGGTTTGGGGAATTCTGCTTATCGGGATTATCTTATCAGCCAGTATTGTATTGGGCCCTTCCCTGACTCTGGAGAATGCGAAATTACAGCAATCATTACTCAATGAGTATATTCAGAGCCATTTAATTTCAGCCGCCGCTCTCTATTTCTTCAGCTATCTGGTGATCACAGCATTATCTATTCCGGGCGCAGCGGTTGTCACACTACTGGGGGCCGCGCTGTTTGGTTTTTGGTTAAGCCTGCTGCTGGTCTCATTTGCCAGTACCCTGGGTGCCACACTGGCTTTTCTCAGCAGTCGGTTTCTGCTGCGTGAATGGGTGCAAAAGCGATTTGGGGCCAAATTGGAAACCATCAACCGCGGTATGGATCGTGATGGCGCCTTTTACCTGTTCTCCTTGCGCCTGATCCCGGTGTTTCCGTTTTTTCTGATTAACTTACTTATGGGGCTGACATCCATCAAAGCCACCCGTTATTATTGGGTAAGCCAATTAGGAATGCTGCCTGGCACTGCGGTGTATCTGAATGCCGGCACTCAGCTTGCCCAAATAGACTCACTGGCAGGTATCGTCTCGCCTTCCGTGCTGCTGGCTTTTGCACTATTGGGGGTATTCCCATTGCTAATGAAGTGGCTGCTCAATAAGCTTCCCCATCGTCGCTCCGATGCCACTTAACCGGATGTACAGTCTATGAAAATATTCATTGCCGCTAACCCAACCGACGCACACTTATTATGCGAATTACTCAAGCAAGCAGGAATAATCTGTGATGTACGAGGTGAAGGATTGTTTGGACTGCGCGGCGAATTGCCGCTCAATGATGATACTGCTCCGTATATCTGGCTCTTTCATCCTGAACAGCTGGCACAGGCCCAAGCACTGATTGAAGAATACACACGTCCGGCTGCCGACAGCAAAACGGCGGCATGGCGTTGTCACTATTGTGGTGAAATGAATGACGCGCAATTTGCCCTCTGCTGGCAGTGCGGAAAAGCTGACCAAGAGTAGCGAGAACAATCATCGTCAGATGTGCACAAGCTATCTCAGGTAATGCAAGGCGAAGTAACAACATGCTGCTGAATAAAACCAATTGAAACCTGGTTGAAGTGCTCAGGTTGCTCAACGTTACACACATGACCGCAATCAGGTATCTGGTATAATTCACTGTGACGGTGCGCAGCAACCATCTCTTTGACCGGCTGAATAAACATATAATCCTTCTCTCCCATCAGATAGAGCGTAGGAATCGCACTGTCCTTCTGTTTGAAATAGCCCATCAGCGGATTGACATCAGCCGCGAGAGTAAACCAACGTTTAAACTCTTTCTGACACAGCTTTTTCGCTTCACGAATAAACAAGTGGCGTGACTCTTTCTGACTGCGCTGCGGCATGACAATGTAGGCAAATAAACGATACAGCCACATGTAGGGAATGATGTGCTGGCCGAGGCGTCCGAGCTGAACCAGTATCTGAGAGCGGGCATTAAAGCGGGTAACCGCCCCGCCCAGCACCATAGACGAAATCCGTTCAGCCGACACTTCCGCAATATTACGCACTATGATGGTCCCCAAAGACATAGCAACAAAGTGAGCGGTGCGGATATGCAGGTGATCCAACACACACAGGACATCCTGAGTCACGGAGTGGAAGGTATAACGATGAGAGATTAACTCTTTGAGCAATTTGCCGGACTTACCATGCCCGCGCAGATCAATCAGCAATAAATTGAAGTGCTGTTTATAGGCTTTAATTTGCTTGAACCAAATCGACGAACTGCCTCCGGCACCATGCACAAATACCACCCACTCCGAGCTGAATGGATGCAGATACGTTTTATGGAACAAAATGTTGTCAGACATTAGTAACAGGCTCAGTAATCACTCGCGCACAGACTACCATAATCTGCGCCAGCGTAAGTCATCCAACACCGACAACTGTGCACAAAATAAACCACTTACCATAAAAAAACGGAATGCTTTCATATTCCGCTCATAAACCTTGTCGATTCAACACCAGATATCCGAACTCTGCTTTGACAGCAGTGCAACCGGGCAGCTCTTTAAAGACGGATATCGGCCTTTATCTGCGTCGGGTTAATCAAACCGGGCCAGACGATACATCTTGACATATTCCAGCGCCGACTCGCTCCAGCTGAAATCGGTGCCCATCGCGCGCTGCTGCACTTTGAGCACCTCATCGGGATGTTGCAGGTAAAACAGCAAAGCACGTTGCATTGTAATCAGCAGAGCTTCAGGTGACGGCTCCTGAAAGCCAAAACCGGTCGCCTCATGCGGGTACTTGTCATAATCATGTACTGTGTCTTTCAGCCCGCCAACCTCACGTACAATAGGCAAGGTACCGTAAGCCATACTGTAGATTTGGTTCAGACCACAGGCCTCGAACTCTGATGGCATCAGGAAGAAATCTGAGCCAGCTTCGACCAGGTGGGCAAACCGGTTGCTGTAGGCTTCGACAAACGCAAACTTATCAGCGTGATCTGCGGCAATCTTATGCAGCTTAGCCGCAACTTCAGGCTCACCAGTCCCCACAATCACCAACTGCACGTCATTACGCAGGAACTGCGCAATAATTGGCAGAATGTAGTGAAAGCCTTTCTGATGAGTCAGACGGCACACCATGCCAAACATCGGAATATCGCGTTGCGGTAATTGCAGTTCAGTTTGCAATGCGGCTTTGCTGGCGGCTTTACCGGCAAGCAAAGAATCCGTTTCGGCTGTGTATGTCTGAGGCAGGTAGCTATCGGTTGCCGGATTCCATTCTGAATAGTCACAGCCATTAACAATGCCGTGCAAATCACGGGCACGATGGACAAAATCATCAACCAGACCGTGCGAGCCGAGTGGTGTCAGCAACTCCGATGCGTAGTTCGGGCTAACCGCATTAATCTTATCGGCAAACGCAATACCGGCGCGCAACATGCTGATGTGATCATGACCATATTGCAGAAATTCCATGCCCGATAAATTCAGTTCCGGGATAACTTCCAGCTGATGGTAAGAAAAAATCCCCTTGAAGATGGCGTTGTGGATGGTCAGGACACTCTTTACATCCTCAAAATACCCATCATCCTGATAGCGGGTTTTGAGCAAAAAAGGAACCAGACCGGTATGCCAGTCATTAGCGTGGATAATATCCGGTTTGATACCCAGTTTAGGCAGTACGTCCAGACAGGCGGAAGAGAAGAAACCAAAACGCTCTCCATTGTCCGGATACGCCTGGTTGCCCTCAGCATAAAGCTGAGGACGGTCAAAATACTGGTCGCAATCGATAAGATAGACCGGCACACCATCGAGTTCACGCTGGCGTACCTGATAACGGATATGCGGCCAATGGGTCAGTTCGGTATCAAGGATCACCGGAGCTGAATCTTTGTCTGCAACTGTGCGATACCCAGGCAGTACAATCGCCACCTGGTGGCCAAGTTCAGCCAGTGCTTTAGGCAGTGCCTTAGCGACATCCGCTAAGCCACCACTCTTCACCAACCCTTCGGCTTCTGATACAACAAACCAAACATTAATGTGTTCAAGGTTAGAATCCAACTTTTGTTCCTTTTGCTATGACAACGATCCCCTCGTCGGACACATGGAAACGTTGTCTGTCCAATTCCAAGTCTTCGCCGATAACAGTCCCTGGGGCGATCTCCACATTTTTGTCGATAATGGCGCGCTTAACTGTGCAGCCTGCACCAATTTTCACGTCTCCCAAGATAACAGATTCACTAATGTAAGAGCCAGTGCCAATGTTACTGCGATACCCCAAAACCGACTTATAAATCTTCGAAGCCTGGATGTAGCTGCCGCCTGATACCAGGCTGTCTTTAATGGTGACCTTCTTATCCCCAACATCGACAAAGGTAGCCGGTGGCAGTGGTGGATAATAGGTATGCAGCGGCCAGCTACGGTTATACAGAGAGAATGGCGGCTCTTTATCAAGCAGATCCATATGCGCTGACCAGTAAGACTCTATCGTACCCACATCGCGCCAGTAGCTTGACTCCTTCTCACCCTTGATTTTATTGGTAGAAAAATCGTACACGTACACTCCGCCTTCCGGGAACATCTTCGGAATGATGTCTTTACCAAAGTCATGACTGGAGTTTGCGTTCGCGGCATCCTGACGTAATTCGTCGCATAAAATTTCGGTATCAAAAATGTAGTTCCCCATTGATACCAGCGCCCACTCCGGTTGACCCGGAATGGATTTAGGGCATTCAGGTTTCTCTTCAAAGCCAACCATCAGCCCCTCTTCATTGACTTCGATAACCCCGAACGAGGATGCCTGCGAAATAGGCATACGAATCGCAGCAACAGTCATACGAGCTTCCTGACGACGGTGGTAATCCAGCATCTGACGAATGTCCATCTTGTAGATATGATCAGAGCCAAAAATACACACCTGATCCGCCTCTGAGATTTCGACAAAACGCAGGTTCTGATAAATAGCATCTGCCGTGCCTTCATACCAGCGTTTGCCATCGCGCATCTGGGCAGGAATGGTATCAATAAAACGGTCACGAATACTGGAGACATTCCACCCTTTTTTCATATGCAGGTAGAGTGATTGAGATTTAAACTGCGTCAGTACGTAGAGACGCATTATATCCGCGTTGACGAAGTTATTCAGCGCGAAGTCAATCAATCGGTAACTGCCACCAAACGGCACGGCAGGTTTGGTTCTGGAAGCGGTCAGCGGCATCAGTCTGGAACCTTCGCCACCGGCTAAAATCATACCTAGTACACCAGTCATTATTATTCTCCATTTTTTGTATTGCGCTCGTCATATCTGAAAAGTGGGGGATGACGGCGTTTTCCTTTCAACCGGTAACATTAGATACAGCTAGCAGATACGTGGGGAAACGCAAAATGCAACCAGTTGGTTATCTACTTTATCTAAACCGTACAGGAATACAATTCAGGAATCAGCATTCTCTAATGGAATCTGTTGTTGCGTTTCCAACACCTAATAACGCTCACAAAACAGAGGGTTATTACTACCTAAAAACTAACAATTCCGTTACGGCTTTCGCCTAAAGTGACGAACATTCAACCAGCAGTGTAGGAGTGAAATGTGACAGAGGATACCGTCAAGTGACGATGTTCATAACCAGGTCAGAAAATTGCGACACAAACTCACTTTTACCCGGTATAACAATGATAAAAAAGGCAGCCGATTGGCTGCCTGCAGATATGTGTAACACGCTGGTTTACAATAACTCGTTATTTGGCGTTCTTACGCTTATCCGTGATTTCCCACTTACCGTCGTTAAACAGCGCCGTCCATCCTGACGGTTTGCCGTCATCTTCAGTACGTACGTAATGCTCTTTACTTTTACGACTGAAGCGGACCACTGCCGGACGACCATCCGGGTCATGAGTCGGCGCATCGGCCAGATAATGGAATTTCTCTGAAATACGATCTTTGTATTTCGCCAGCTCCTCTACCAACGGCGCACGGGTTTCCCGTGATTTCGGGAAGTTGCTTGCCGCAAAGAACAGACCTGACGCGCCATCACGCAGAACAAAGTACGCATCTGAGTTCTCACACGGTAACTCAGGGAAGTGAACCGGATCTTCTTTTGGCGGTGCCACTTCTCCGTTTTTCAGAATCTTACGTGTGTTCTTACAGGTTTCGCTGGTGCAATCCATGTATTTTCCGAAACGGCCGTTTTTCAGCACCATATCAGAACCACATTTGTCACACTCAACCACAGGGCCATCGTAGCCCTTCACCTTAAACTCACCCTTCTCAACAATGTAGCCGTCGCAGTTCGGGTTGTTACCACACACATGCAACTTACGCTTATCATCGATAAGGTACGCATCCATTGCGGTTTCACAGATAGGACAACGCTTCTTGGCACGCAGTGCAGCGGTTTCAACGTCTTCTTCCAGAACGTTGATAATGCCCTCTTCATCGCCTAAGTTGATCGTTGTCTTACAACGCTCTTTCGGTGGCAGCGCATAACCGGAACACCCCAGGAACACACCGGTCGAGGCCGTACGAATCCCCATCGGGCGCTCACAGGTCGGGCAAAGAATATCGGTCATCACGATATGGTTCGGCTTCATACCGCCGTGATCTTCATCCTGCTCAGCTTGTTCCAGATTGTGGCTGAAGTCTTCAAAGAAGTTATCCAGCACACCTTTCCAGTTGGTTTCACCTTCCGCTATCTGGTCCAGTTTCTGTTCCATGCGGGCGGTAAAATCGTAGTTCATCAGATCTTCAAAACTGTCATCCAGGCGGTCGGTCACGATCTCACCCATCTTCTCAGCGTAGAAACGGCGCTGATCAACTTTGACGTAGCCACGATCCTGAATGGTCGAGATGATGGATGCGTAGGTTGAAGGACGGCCGATACCACGTTTTTCCAGTTCTTTAACCAGCGCAGCTTCGGTGTAACGTGCCGGCGGCTTAGTAAAGTGCTGTTTCGGATCCAGTTTTTCCAGAGCCAGAGTTTCACCAACCTGGACCGCTGGCAGAATCTGGTCTTCATTTTTACCCAGAGGACGCTGTACGCGAGTCCAGCCATCAAATTTGAGAATACGACCTTTCGCTTTCAGCGTGTACTCGTCCGCTTTAACGCTGACGGTGGTTGAATCGTATTTGGCCGGCGTCATCTGACAAGCGACAAACTGGTTCCAGATAAGTGCATACAGTTTGTGAGCGTCCGCTTCCATCCCTTCCAGGTCTTCCGCTTTAACGGACACGCTTGAAGGACGAATCGCTTCGTGCGCTTCCTGAGCACCTTCTTTGCTGCCGTACACGTTCGGCTTACCAGGCAGGTAGGCATCACCAAATTCACTGGTAATGTAGTCACGTACCGCGCCTACCGCCTCTGAACTCAGATTAGTCGAGTCGGTACGCATATAAGTGATGTAACCCGCTTCATACAAACGCTGAGCCAGCATCATGGTTTTCTTAACACCGTAGCCCAGACGCGTACTGGCCGCCTGCTGCAGGGTTGAGGTGATAAACGGCGCCGACGGTTTACTGCTGGTTGGCTTGTCTTCGCGCTTACACACTTCGTAGCGCGCTTTTTGCAGCGCAGCTACCGAAGCCATGGCATCGGTTTCGTTAGACGGTTTGAAGGCCATACCGTCTTTCTGAGCCACCAACAGACGGAATGCTTCGTGACCCGGTGTCAGAGTGTCAGCGTGGATATCCCAGAACTCTTCCGGTACAAACGCTTTAATTTCGCGCTCACGCTCCACCAACAGTTTTACCGCTACAGACTGAACGCGACCGGCTGATAGGCCTCGTGCCACTTTTTTCCAAAGCAGAGGTGACACCATAAAGCCCACCACGCGATCCATAAAACGACGGGCCTGCTGAGCATTCACGCCAGCCATGTTCAACTCTCCAGGCTGCTGGAAAGCTTGCTGAATGGCGTTTTTAGTGATTTCGTTAAACACAACACGTTTATATCGCTCTTCATCGCCACCGATGATCTCACGAAGGTGCCAAGCGATAGCCTCTCCCTCGCGGTCCAAATCGGTTGCGAGATAAACGCTGTCTGCGTCTTTCGCTAACTTTTGCAGTTCGGCAACGACTTTTTCTTTGCCGGGTAGAATCTGGTAGTTGGCTTCCCAATCATGGTATGGGTCAATACCCATTTTCTTGATCAGTGCAGCACGGTCCTTCTCTTTCTTCAGGCGTGCTTTTTCTTCTGCACTTAGCTCTTTGGTTGAGACAGGTGCGGCTTTCTTTTTCGTCGCCGTGCTTTGACCGGCGGTTGGCAGATCGCGGACATGACCGACACTAGACTTAACAATAAAGTCTTTGCCAAGATATTTATTGATCGTTTTGGCCTTGGCTGGCGACTCCACTATAACGAGTGATTTACCCATAATTTGACTCAAATGTCCTTAATCACTATGCGAACAGTAAATCGCATGACGTTCTACAATATTGCTTCTTTTTTTACTATCGAGCCGAATAAAGAGAAGATCAACAGGTTTTTAAAAAAATCCACTTATTTGCTCGACAAATCGACGAAACCTCACCCGTCGCAGGAAATCCCGCACATACTAAAATGACTTACTTGGCAGCGCGACTGCAAACAGGTGAAATATGGAACAAATCACAGATTAGTCAAATGCACCATTCTCATTTTTCCTGTTTTTGATCATGGTATTTGCGTGTCACAACCCTAAACTGGCAACACATGACTACCGAGGAGACACGTTATGACTAGCAAAACTCACATCAGCGAATTCGATCTGCTGCTCATCGCCAACCAACTGATTCAAGAGCATGAAAGTTACATCGAGGGCATGCGCGCAGATAGTGTGGAAGAGAAAGCCGATGTTCTGGTGTTCAAAGGAACTTACTTTCTCGATTCAAACGGTATGCCGACCGAAAAGACAACAGCGGTGTTCAACATGTTTAAATATCTGGCTCACCAACTCTCTAACGAGTTTACGCTGCAAAAATAATAAAAGCCTCTTAAAGAGGCTTTTATATCAACAACTTTGTGTAACTATTTTTAAAATAATTTTACTCGGCGTGACTCAGCTGAGCAAACTTATCGAAGTAATCCGGGAACGTCTTCGATGTACACTTAGGATCATTGATGGTGACAGGCGTATCGCTCAATGCGACCAGTGAAAAACACATCGCAATGCGGTGGTCATCATAGGTGTCGATCGCAGCGTGCGTCAGTTGTGCTGGTGGCGTGATGGTAATGTAATCTTCACCCTCCTCCACTGTCGCACCGACTTTACGCAACTCGGTTGCCATTGCCGCCAGGCGATCTGTCTCTTTGACTCGCCAGTTGTAGACGTTACGAATCGCAGTCGTCCCGTTGGCAAACAGTGCTGTAGTCGCAATGGTCATTGCTGCATCCGGAATATGGTTGAAATCTAAGTCAACCGCATTCAGCTCACCACGACGCGCGATAACGTAATCTTCGCCCCATTCAATTTGTGCACCCATTTTTTCTAATGCGTCAGCAAACTGAATATCACCCTGGATACTGTTTTTACCAATCCCGGTCACTTTCACCTGACCGCCTTTAATTGCGGCGGCAGCAAGGAAATAAGAAGCCGAGGATGCATCGCCCTCCACCATGAAGTTACCTGGCGAAACATAAGACTGACCTGCAGGAATCACAAACTGCTGATAATCATTATTAACGACCTGCACACCAAACTGTTCCATAATGTGCAGCGTGATATCAATGTATGGTTTAGAAACCAGCTCACCTTCGATATTGATGGTAATCTGCCCCTGCGCCAGCGGAGCTGACATCAGGAACGCCGTCAGAAACTGACTGGAGATTGAGCCGTCGATCGATACGCTGCCGGCTTGAAGACCTGTACCCTGGATACGCAACGGAGGATAATTTTCATTTTCCAGATAATCGATTTGAGCGCCGGCCTGACGCAGTGCATCAACCAGGTGGCCAATCGGACGCTCTTTCATGCGCGGCTCGCCGGTCAGGAGAAAATCCCCCTCGCCCAGGCACAGAGCGGCTGCCAACGGGCGCATCGCTGTGCCTGCATTACCTAAAAACAGTTCCTGCACATCAGTGGCGGTAAACGGCTTACCTAATCCTTCCACTTCGCATTCAGTTTTGTCATCAGACAGGCGGAATACCACCCCCAGCTTAGTCAGGGCATTCAGCATATGACGAATATCGTCACTGTCGAGCAGGTTAGTCAGGCGGGTTGTGCCTTTAGCAAGCGCTGCCAGCAGCAACGCGCGGTTTGATACACTTTTTGAACCTGGCAGGTTCACTTGTCCGTCAATTTTTGCAATGGGTTGTAAAGTGAGGCTTTCCATTAAAGTTGTGTTTCCTTGCACTGCCGCTACTCCTGTCTTGTGCAATGATCGTTACGGCAGTGAAAATTCTTCGTATCCGCAGACTAACCAAAATCCCCCCCCAACGCCAGTGTTAATCGGGGCTTTGAAATGAAATTCTGACGGTTTACGCTTGGGTCAGTACATTGTCCGCTATCACGCAGTACCAAACGCGTCTCACATCTCTTTATCAACCCGCACTCCGTCATTAAAATAGAGGATACGTACCCGATCACCGGCGGCAAACAGCATCTGGTTATCAATGTCCTGAATAACGTCAATCAATTGGCCATCCTCGGTCTTAATCAGGATTTCAACCAGACGGTATTCAACCTGATAACTCTGATCGCCCTGATGACGGACGATACCCGCTCCGGCAATAGCACCAACCGCTGTCGCAACCTGTCGTCCGTGCCCATCACCGAACTGATGGCCAATCAAACCACCGACGACTGCACCAAGCAGGGTTTCCCAACCATTCGCCTTAGAATGGATAATGTCCTGCTGAGAGATGTAACGTACTGTATCTACAGTACCAAACACCACCTCATTTACCGGCCTTGCCTGATTTCGCTGATAGGCAGCATTGGCAAAGAGAGGAAAAATCAATAAGATCCAAATCCACTTGTTCATGTTTTACTCCTGTCGGGTTCTTGATTACCGGAAACGCTTACTATGACGATTTATCTCACCGAGTTAGCCAGGGATGATTTTAGTTTTCCATCCCCCTACCTTGCTCTGCAAGAGCCAAACGGCCTGCTGGCTTTTGGTGGCGATCTGCACCCAAACCGGATTCTTAACGGCTACCAGAACGGTATATTTCCCTGGTATGGCCCGGGCGAACCGATTTTATGGTGGAGCCCGTCTCCACGTGCTGTGTTTGATCCTAAGACATTCAACGCCGCCAAAAGTGTGAAAAAATTTCAACGTAAGCACGCTTATACCGTCAGTATTAATCACAATACGCCCCATATCATCGATATGTGTGCCGCCGTGCGCACACCTGAAGAAACTTGGTTGAATGGCGAAATGCGTCAAGCTTATAAGCAACTGGCGCGTCAAGGACATTGCCATTCCGTTGAAGTGTGGCACAACCAGCAAATTATTGGTGGCCTGTACGGCATTCAGGTCGGCAGGCTCTTTTGCGGCGAATCAATGTTCAGTCTCAAACCGAATGCCTCGAAGATAGCACTATGGCATTTCTGCCACCATTTTGCCGCTCATCGGGGAGAACTCATTGACTGCCAGGTGATGAACCCTCACCTTAAATCATTGGGTGCAAAGGAGTTATCCCGCGACAATTTCATGGATTTGTTGCTATCTTTAAAGAAACAGGACGTAAGCAAACGTTGTTTTGAGCCCCAGTGGCTGCCTTGTCCGGCGCAAACAACGACTGAGGAATAAACATGAGCTCTGAGCTGCAAAATATTCGTATTGGACTGACCAGTAATCACCCGTGCAGTTACCTCAAAGATCGCATGGAACGTGTCGCTGTCGCTATCGACAGCCAAATGCAATCCGCCGAAAACTATGAAATTCTGCTGGCAAACGGATTCCGTCGCAGCGGCGATACCATCTATAAACCTCACTGTGATGCATGCAACGCTTGTGAAGCTCTGCGTGTCTCGGTCAGCGACTTTGTGCCATCCAAAAGCCAAAAGCGTCTGCTCAGCAAGATGCGTAGCGAATTTTCGTGGCAACTTAAACAGAATTTGGATAAAAACTGGTTTAGTCTCTATTCGCGCTATATCAAAGCACGTCACCGCGATGGTACCATGTACCCACCGCGTAAAGATGAATTTGATAAATTTGCCCGCAGCGCCTGGTTAGATACCCGCTATTTGCATATATACCACCAGGATAAACTGGTGGCCGTCGCAATAACCGATATCCTTCCCCACAGTGCCAGTGCGTTTTACACCTTTTTCGACCCGGACCATCCGCTGTCGCTGGGCACGTTGGGCGTGCTGACCCAGTTGGAGCTGTGTAAACAGCTGGATAAACAGTGGCTTTATCTGGGATATCAAATTGATGAATGTCCGGCAATGAACTACAAAGTACGTTTCAGACGTCATCAAAGGCTAGTAAATCAGCGTTGGCAAGGGTAGAATACTGCCCAACTTTACATATTGTTTAATTAGCGGCAGAATGCGGCCGTTAATATTTGCCTAATTTCTAAAGAGGATTAAATGGCTAAAGAAGACGTAATTGAGATGCAAGGTACGGTCCTTGATACTCTTCCAAACACAATGTTCCGCGTTGAGCTAGAGAACGGTCACGTAGTGACTGCTCACATCTCTGGTAAAATGCGTAAGAACTACATCCGTATCCTGACGGGTGATAAAGTGACTGTAGAGATGACACCATACGACCTGACAAAAGGGCGCATCGTCTTCCGTGCTCGTTAATCATTGATTTTCGAATGCAACAAAAACGGAGCTTAATGCTCCGTTTTTGTTTTTCGGCCCACCGGGGCAGCTCGTCTTCCCCTGCTTGTCTCGTCCGCTATTGAGTCTGCGAGTTCCCTACAGAGCTACGATGCCTCTCTGCAAAGAGCTGACAAACCGGCAACCGGATGATTCACACAAGCGATAGCCCGTGTTCTGTACAACTTGAATTGGCTGGCAAATCGAACAGACTGTCCAGATCCGAAACACAAAAAAGCGCACTGATTTCAGTGCGCTTTTGCATTTATTGCAGATAGGTCAACCTGTCTCGATGACAAGTGAATCAGTGAACCACTTCTTCGCGGGTTCCCATGTATTCAAAGGTCAGGTTATCGTCACTCAGCGCAACTTTCACCGTACCGCCGTCAACCAGTGAGCCGAACAACAATTCGTTCGCCAATGGTTTTTTCAGTTTATCCTGAATAACACGGCCCATTGGGCGTGCACCCATTTCACGGTCATAGCCCTTGATTGCCAACCAGTGACGAGCATCTTCGGATACTTCCAGAGACACGCCACGAGCATCCAGTTGGACCTGCAGTTCGACAATAAATTTGTCGACCACTTGATGAATAACCCGTTCATCCAGCGCGTTGAACCAAATAATATGGTCAAGTCGGTTACGGAACTCAGGTGTAAATACCTTCTTGATCTCAGCCATGGCATCATGGCTATGATCTTGCTGGATCATCCCGATCGATTTCTTCACGGTTTCTGCCACACCGGCGTTGGTCGTCATCACCAGGATCACATTACGGAAATCCGCTTTACGACCATTGTTGTCCGTCAGCGTACCGTTATCCATCACCTGCAGCAGCAGGTTAAAGATATCCGGGTGAGCTTTCTCAATCTCATCCAGCAGTACCACCGAGTGAGGGTGCTTAATCACCGCATCCGTCAGCAAACCACCCTGGTCGAAACCAACGTAACCCGGAGGCGCACCAATCAGGCGGCTCACAGAGTGGCGTTCACCGTACTCAGACATATCAAAGCGCAGCAGTTCAATACCCAGCAACTTAGACAGCTGGACTGTGACTTCCGTTTTACCTACCCCGGTCGGACCGGCGAACAGGAAGGAACCCACCGGACGATTGTCCGAGCCCAGCCCTGCACGGGTCAACTTGATGGATTCGGTCAGTACGTCAATCGCATTATCTTGTCCGAATACCAGCATCTTCATTTTGCGGTCCAGATTTTTCAGGATGTCTTTATCAGAAGACGACACTGATTTTTCCGGAATACGCGCCATTTTTGCGACCATGGCTTCAATTTCAGCCACACCGATGGTTTTCTTACGACGACTGGCTGGCAGCAGACGGATTCGCGCACCGGCTTCATCAATCACATCGATAGCCTTATCTGGCAGGTGACGCTCATTAATGTATTTCGCCGACAACTCAACAGCCGCACGCAGTGCTTTGTTGGTATAGCGGACGTCGTGGTGCGCTTCGTATTTAGGCTTTAGCCCCATCAGAATCTTGGTGGTGTCATCCAATGATGGCTCTACCACATCAATTTTTTGGAAACGGCGCGATAACGCACGCTCTTTCTCAAAAATGTTGCTGTATTCCTGATAAGTCGTCGAACCGATACAGCGCAGTTTACCGCTGCTCAGCAGAGGTTTAATCAGGTTAGCGGCATCAACCTGGCCACCCGATGCTGCACCCGCGCCAATAATAGTGTGGATTTCATCGATAAACAGGATAGCGTCTTTCTCTTTTTCCAGTTGTTTAAGAATCGACTTGAAGCGCTTCTCAAAATCGCCGCGGTATTTAGTACCCGCCAGCAGAGAGCCGATATCCAGCGAGTAAATCACGCTGTCTTTGATCACTTCAGGTACCTGGCCTTCAACGATACGCCATGCCAGACCTTCAGCAATCGCCGTTTTACCAACGCCGGCCTCACCCACCAGCAGCGGGTTGTTCTTGCGGCGGCGGCACAGCACCTGAATGGTTCTTTCCAGCTCCTTGTCACGGCCAATCAGCGGGTCAATCTTACCTTGTTTGGCCAGATGATTGAGGTTAGTGGCAAAGCTTTCCAGACGTTCGTCTGCACTCACCTCTTCACCGCTCTCGGTACCGAAAGAATCGGATGAAGAGTCTTCGCCGGAGCTGGACGCTTTGGTGATGCCGTGTGAAATAAAGTTAACAATATCCAGACGACTGATGTCGTTTTTCTTCAGCAGGTAAGCTGCGTGAGACTCTTGCTCACTAAAAATGGCGACCAGGACATTAGCTCCGGTCACTTCGCTACGCCCGGATGACTGAACATGGAAAACGGCACGCTGCAAAACGCGCTGAAAACTCAGCGTTGGTTGTGTCTCACGCGTCTCGTCATTTTCCGGGATGAGGGGCGTCGTTTGATCGATGAATGTATCCAGCTCACGACGTAATGTGTCGATATCAGCCTGACACGCCAGCAGTGCTTCCTTCGCGGCATCGTTTTCCAACAATGCGAGTAGGAGGTGCTCGACGGTCATAAATTCATGTCTTTTGTCCCGCGCTCGAGCGAACGCGCCATTTAGACTCGACTCTAGTTCTTTGTTAAGCATAAGGCCTCCTTAAGGAACAACCACATCGTCGTCGCAAGTTCTAAGCTTGCTCCATGGTGCATAACAGTGGGTGCTCATTTTCCCTTGAGTACATTGTCACCTGTGCGACTTTCGTCTCTGCAACCTCTGCAGTAAATGTGCCACAAATTGCTTTACCTTCGTAATGCACCTTGAGCATTACCTGCGTCGCTCGTTCGATATCCATCGAGAAAAAACGTTCCAGGATTTCGATGACAAAGTCCATCGGTGTGTAATCGTCATTGTTTAACAATACGTTATACATAGCCGGTGGCTTGATCCCTGTTTCTTCTCGCTCCAGTAGTTCTGAGCCCGGAGACACCCATTCAAAGTTTTTGCTCATGACGGCCGTTATTCAGACTGTTTCTCAAATCAATAACCTATTCAGTCCCATTCACAACACGGTTTCATAACCTAACATGCTGTCACTTCAGGTGAAAACAACCCTTAATTAGAGACTAATGCAGCAATTGTATCGCTGCAAATAAAAGATTGCTATTCAGTGCCATCACCCATGCATTTGAACAAAAAGCAACCGTCAATATGCAAATAAACTCACAATATGCTTCGCTATTTGCAACTGTCAAAATTATCAAATTAGCAACCTGCCATTAACAAATTGCAAATTACTCACCAACATGTGCCATAAGTTTGAGTTACGTACGACCAATAGTGATTTACTTATAAAACTACATATCTTTATACGGTTTTCCTATTGACTGTGTTCAATCATTGGCTACATTGGTCAAATAGTGACTAAAAATTTGGCAGCGGCTAAATGGCTATTCACTACTTGGAGAGCTCACGACGATGGAGAACAAGTGAGTTTTCTCTTAAACAACATCAGTAACGAAAATGCATGAGGGATGTAAAGCATGGCTACAGGTACAGTTAAATGGTTCAACAACGCCAAAGGATTTGGATTTATTTGTCCGGAAGGTGAAGACGGAGACATTTTTGCCCATTATTCAACGATCCAGATGGATGGCTATCGGACGTTGAAAGCGGGCCAGACAGTATCGTATGAAGTTGAACAAGGCCCTAAAGGTTACCACGCCAGCAGCGTTGTACCGATTGAGGGTCAACAAGCAAAATAATCGCTGCCAAAAGATGATAGATATTTTGTTCGGTAAGCGTTACCGACTGCCGTAAAAAGAACACCCGCCATATGGCGGGTGTTCTTTTTATTACATCTGATACATCTGAGCGTTGACTACCGTGAAACCGTTACCCGTATGTGAGTAACGACTCCGTGTCAGGTATTACGCACGATCGATGATGCTGTTCAGAGTCGCACTTGGGCGCATAACAGCGGATGCTTTTTCAAATACCGGTGCATAGTAACCACCCAGGTCAACACTCACACCTTGCGCGCTGTTCAGCTCAGCAACAATGCTTGCTTCGTTGTCTTGCATCTGTTTCGCGATTGGTGCGAATTCTGCGGCCAGGTCGGCATCTGCAGTCTGCTCAGCCAGAGCTTGTGCCCAGTACATAGCCAGATAGAAGTGGCTGCCACGGTTATCCAGTTCACCCACTTTACGTGAAGGAGACTTGTTGGTATCCAGGAACTGACCGGTTGCTTTGTCCAGTGCATCCGCCAGCACTTGAGCTTTAGGATTATTGCTGACTTCGCTCAGATGCTCCAAAGATGCAGCCAGAGCCAGGAATTCACCCAGTGAGTCCCAACGCAGGTGGTTCTCTTTCTCTACTTGCTGAACGTGTTTAGGCGCAGAACCGCCCGCACCGGTTTCGAACAGACCGCCACCGTTCATCAGAGGAACAACAGACAGCATTTTCGCTGAAGTACCCAGTTCCAGAATCGGGAACAGGTCAGTCAGGTAGTCACGCAGAACGTTACCAGTGACAGAAATCGTATCCAGCCCCTCTTTAATGCGAACCAGAGAGTACTTAGTCGCTTCGACTGGCGAGAGGATCTTGATTTCAAGACCCGCAGTGTCGTGCTCTGGCAGGTACTGGTTCACTTTCTTAATCAGCTCTGCATCGTGTGCGCGAGCTTCATCCAGCCAGAATACCGCTGGTGCACCCGTTGCGCGAGCGCGGGCAACCGCCAGTTTAACCCAATCCTGGATCGGTGCATCTTTCACCTGGCACATACGGAAGGTGTCGCCAGCTTCAACCGCTTGTTCCAGCAGCACGTTACCCGCCGCGTCTACAACGCGTACGCTACCTTCAGCGTCGAGGATGAAGGTCTTATCGTGTGAGCCGTATTCTTCTGCTTTCTGCGCCATCAGGCCGACGTTTGGTACGCTGCCCATAGTGGTTGGGTCGAAAGCACCGTTTTCCTTACAGAATTCGATCACGGCCTGGTAAACACCTGAGTAGCAGCGATCCGGGATCAGTGCTTTAGTGTCTTTCTGTTTACCATCCGGGCCCCACATCTGGCCGGAAGAACGGATCATGGCTGGCATAGAGGCATCAACGATGATGTCGCTTGGTACATGCAGGTTGGTGATACCACGGTCTGAGTCAACCATCGCCAGTGCAGGCTGGGTTTCATAAACCGCTGCGATTGCCGCTTCGATCTCAGTGCGCTGGGCTTCTGGCAGAGTCTGGATCTTCGCGTATACATCACCCAGGCCGTTGTTCACATCAACACCCAGCTGTTCGAACAGCTCGCCGTATTTAGCAAATACCTCTTTGTAGTACACTTTAACCGCGTGACCAAAAATCACCGGGTCAGAGACTTTCATCATCGTCGCTTTCATGTGCAGAGACAGCAGTACATCCTGGCTCTTCGCTTCAGCGATCTCTTTCTCGAAAAACTCAACCAGAGCTTTCTTGTTCATTACTGTGGTATCGATGATTTCTTTATCTTGCAGTGCAAATGGTTTTTTCAGCACTTTGCTTGAACCATCTTTACCAACAAATTCAATTGAAACCTGAGTGGCTGCATCGACAGTCAGTGACTTTTCGCTGCCGAAGAAATCTTTGTCGTCCATGCTTGCAACATGTGACTTAGAATCTGCAGACCAGGCCCCCATTGAGTGCGGGTTCTTCTTCGCATAGTTTTTCACTGATGCAGGCGCACGACGGTCTGAGTTACCTTCACGCAGTACAGGGTTTACCGCACTACCTTTGATTTTGTCGTAAGTTGCTTTGATCGCTTCTTCTTCGTAAGTACTTGGCTCATCTGGGTAGTTAGGCAGGCTGTAGCCTTTTTCCTGAAGCTCTTTGATGGCTGCACGCAGCTGAGGAACAGATGCAGAGATATTTGGCAGCTTGATGATGTTCGCTTCTGGAGTCTGAGCAAGGTCACCCAGTTCAGCCAGTGCATCACCGATACGCTGGTCTTCTTTCAGGTGCTCAGGGAAGTTGGCAAGAATTCGGCCTGCTAACGAAATGTCACGCGTCTCAACGTTGATACCTGACGATGCTGTAAATGACTGAATGATTGGCAGCAATGAATAAGTGGCTAGTGCCGGAGCTTCGTCAGTGATGGTGTAGATAATTGTAGGTTTTTCTGTAGGCATGAACTTTCCCTATTTGTTCTAACAGCGCAATGAATTGCATCACACTGTGTGAATGTCCGTACTCTGTTGACCCCTCCTGCCCAGCAGGAAGCGCCGTCCAACCAGGGTACGATAATCCCACTTTTTCAAGTCTCGGTCTTCAAGTCCCGGGCCGAACACGATGAATCTGCGCGTCCGTCCAATACCCAGTCGCTTTGTCGCTGCTTTGATGCCGTCGCCGCGCTCCCTGTCCTCAATTCTATACAACTCAATTCCATACAATAAGTTGCTTTTGAGGGCCGATGCGCTTCTGGTCTGACAGCAGATCCAATGACTTGGGATACAGTCCGTGAGTGAAGGCAGTTATAATTAAACAAAACTAAGATAATAGTCTATCATCTTGTTCGTCATTACTGTTTTCGGGCGCGCAAATAATAGCTTAAATCCGCCCGTCTGGAAACTTTGAAATACAAGTCATTCACATTTTTGCAAGGTACTTAACATGTCATCCCGCTCGCCGCGAGCTTCTGCTACCTCAACACACGGCGCCCCAAAGCCGCATTTTAAACGAGCAAAATCTTCCGATTCTGTGCGTAATGCCAAGAGTCCACAACGTCATCGCAAACCAACAAACGGGCAACGTGCGCGTGCCGATAAGCCAAGAGTGTCTCCTCAAGACCGTAAAGTGGTGATCTTCAATAAGCCGTTTGACACGCTGAGCCAGTTTACCGACGGTGAAGGGCGTAAAACTCTGGCGGATTTTATTCCGCTCAAGGACATTTATGCCGCCGGTCGCCTTGACCGTGACAGTGAAGGACTGATGGTTCTGACTAATGATGGTATTTTGCAGGCCCGCCTGACTCAGCCGCAGTCTAAATCGCCGAAGACCTACTGGGTGCAGGTGGAAGGCGCCCCGCAAGAGCAAGATCTGCAACAGCTGCGGCGCGGAGTCACGCTCAAAGATGGCCCGACTCTGCCTGCAAAGGTGGCTATTATGACCGAGCCAAAACTCTGGGATCGCCATCCGCCGGTACGCTATCGCGCTGCAATCCCGACCACCTGGCTGGCCATCACCATCATCGAAGGACGCAACCGTCAGGTGCGCCGCATGACCGCACATATCGGCTTCCCTACCCTACGCCTGATCCGCTATTCTATGGGTGATATTGTACTCGGCGACCTGCAGCCGGGTGAATGGAAAGAGATCAAGCTCTGACACACAGATCAAACTTCTCCGGCCCATTGTTGTTTCTCAGGCCAAAAGCAAAACGCCCTCAAGGGCGTTTTGTATTATGTCGTACTGTCGTATCACTAAGCGTTACTTGTGGCGCTCTTTGAGCTTATCAATCACATCGCTCATCGACAGGCCTTGATCTTGCAACAACACCAGCAGGTGGTAAATCAGGTCAGCCGATTCACAAATCAGTTCCGCCTTATCGCCCGACGTCGCCGCAAGCGCGACTTCAACGCCTTCTTCGCCCACTTTCTGCGAAATACGTTTGGTACCACGCGAATATAGGCTGGCAGTGTAAGAGGACTCTGGGTCGGCACTCTTGCGGGCAGCCAGTAGCTGCTCAAGTTGATGAAGCCACACCATTTGTGACTCCTCTTGCGAGTCGCCATCCCAACAGGTCGTGGTACCAGTGTGACACGTCGGACCGATTGGGTTGACTTTAACCAACAGCGTGTCCTGGTCACAATCCAAAGCGATATTTTTCAGTTGTAACACATTGCCCGAGGTTTCACCCTTGGTCCAAAGACGCTCTTTGGTGCGTGAGAAAAACGTCACCTGTTCAGTTTGCAGCGTCTTTGCCAGAGCGTCCTGGTTCATGTAACCCATCATCAGCACCTGGCTGGATGCGAAATCCTGGACAATTGCCGGTACAAGACCATCGACCTTTTCCCAGTTAATGCGGTCTGAGAGCTCTGTCAGGCTTGGTACTGCTTGGCTCATAGTCTTACCTCGATCTCTTGTTGTTTTAAATACTGTTTTAGTTCACCAATATTGATGATCTGTTTGTGGAACACCGATGCCGCCAGGGCGCCATCGACATTAGCCAGCTTGTAAGCATCGGCGAAATGTTCCATCGCACCGGCACCGCCAGACGCGATCAAAGGCACTTTACACACTGAACGCACCATGTTGAGCTGCTCAAGATCGTAACCATTACGCACGCCGTCCTGGTTCATCATATTCAGCACGATTTCACCGGCACCGCGTTTCTGCACTTCCTGCACCCAGTCTTTGGTTTCCCATTGGGTTGCTTTGGTACGTGCTTCATCACCGGTAAACTGATACACCTGGTATTTACCGGTCTCTTTATCAAAGTAAGAGTCGATACCCACCACAATACACTGCACGCCGAATTTATCCGCCAAATCCGTGATCAACTGCGGGTTGGCCAGAGCCGGAGAGTTAATCGACACTTTATCCGCGCCGAACTCCAGAATACGCGCTGCATCTTCTGCTGACTTGATGCCGCCGGCGACACAGAAAGGGATATCAATCACCTCCGCCACACGAGACACCCAGCTTTTATCCACCACGCGGCCATCACTGGATGCGGTGATATCGTAAAATACCAGCTCATCCGCGCCTTCTGCGGCGTAACGTTGTGCCAGCGGGACGATGTCACCGATGATTTCGTGGTTACGGAACTGAACGCCCTTCACCACCTGACCATCACGAACGTCGAGACAAGGGATTATGCGTTTTGCCAACATGCGAACGCCTCCTGTGCGGTAAATTTACCATCCAGCAGGGCGCGACCTACGATCACACCTGCTACACCAGTATCTTTCAGTGCTTCGATATCCGCCAGGCTACCGATACCGCCCGAAGACTGGAACTGCACCTGAGGATACTGCTTACATAAATCAACATACAGATCAACGTTCGAGCCCGCCAGTGTACCGTCACGGGAAATATCGGTACACAGCACGTGCTTGAGACCGACCGTCAGGTAGTCATCTATCAGAGCTTCGATGGTTACACCTGAGTCTTCCTGCCAGCCGGAAATCGCGACCTTACGCACGCCGTCAGCATCAATGTTGATGTCCAGCGCCAGAACAATCTTTTCTGCGCCGTATTTGCTCATCCAGCCTTTAACCAATTCTGGTTGTTTCACTGCGGTAGAACCAACCACAACGCGCTGTGCACCCGCTTCCAGCAAATCAATCACGTCTTGTTCACTGCGCACACCACCACCAATCTGGATGTGAGCCGGAGTGCTGGCCAGCAGTCTGGCAATCAGGTCGAGCTGACGTGCCGTGGTATCTTTGGCGCCAGTCAGGTCAACCAGGTGCAGCCAGTTCGCACCAGCCTGGTGATACAGATTGAACTGCTCTGCTGGGTCCACTTTATATTCGGTGACCTGGCCGTAATCGCCCTGATACAAACGTACCACCTGGCCTTCAATTAAATCTAATGCGGGAATGATCATCACTATTCCTTATTAAGGCCTGATAACAGTCATCAGGCACTCATCCTTACAATTCCAAAAAGTTTTGAATCAGCTTTGAACCGGCTTTTGAAGAACGTTCCGGGTGGAACTGCACGCCGTAGTAATTGCCATTCTGGATCGCTGCACTAAACGGGTTGCCATACTGACACTGAGCAATGGTGTAATCCCCCACCGGCATCGCAAAGCTGTGCACAAAGTAGAAGTACTCACCTTCTTCAATATCTTTAAACAGCGGATGCCCTGGCGTGGCTGATACGGTATTCCAGCCCATGTGCGGCAGTGGCAGGTCGCCGGTTTGCATCAGGCGGACTTCGCCTTCTACCAGGCCAAGACAGTCAACGATCTCATCGGCCTTCTGACCTTTCTCTTCCGACAGTTTGCCCAAAAGCTGCATGCCAAGACAAATACCCAGCATCGGCTTTTCAACTTTCTTGACCAGCTCAATAAGATTGCGCTGCTTGAGGTTTTGCATCGCTTCGCTCGCAGTGCCCACCCCAGGCAAAAACAGTTTATCTGCCGCCAGCACTACAGCAGGGTCTTTGGAGATGGTCACCACGTAGCCAAGACGTTCAATCGCAAAACGCACGGAAGAAACGTTGGCACAACCGGTATCAATGATAACGACCTTCTGACTCTGGCTCATTACAACACCCCTTTACTGCTCGGCAGCTCATTGCCTTGCACCTGAATGGCCTGGCGCAGCGTACGGCCGAAGGCTTTGAACAGGCTCTCAATGATGTGGTGATCATTCTCACCTGCTGAAGACAGGTGCAGCGTACACGCCAGCGTGTCAGTCAGAGAA
Organism: Vibrio sp. ABG19; assembly: GCF_029962385.1. Classification (NCBI taxonomy): domain Bacteria; kingdom Pseudomonadati; phylum Pseudomonadota; class Gammaproteobacteria; order Vibrionales; family Vibrionaceae; genus Vibrio; species Vibrio sp. ABG19. Next base: position 3,255,726 of record NZ_CP071708.1, read on the forward strand.
CGGAAGAAGTGATACACCATTTCAGTCGACAAGTCGCCCACCTGAGGACGGCTGAACTCAGCATCAAACTTAAGGTAAGGACGACCAGACAGATCCAGCGCACACTGTGCCAGACACTCGTCCATCGGCAGACTGAAACCAAAACGACCGATACCGCGTTTGTCGCCCAGCGCATCTTTCAATGCCTGCCCCAGGGCCAGTGCAGTATCTTCAACCGTGTGGTGATCATCAATGTGCAGATCGCCCACCACTTTCAGTTTCATCTGGAAGCCGCCGTGCGTGGCGATTTGATCCAGCATATGGTCAAAAAAGCCCAGACCGGTTTCAATCTGGTTGCCGCCGGTTTCATCCAGATTGACAGCCACCTGAATATCGGTTTCTTTGGTCTTGCGCACCACTTGAGCGGTACGCGCTTTGATCGTCAGATCTTTAACGATTGCTGGCCAACCCATGGTTTCCGGGTGGTACTGGATACCACGAATTGCCATGTTTTCAGCCAGCTGTAAATCCGTCGCACGGTCGCCAATCACAACAGAGTGTTGGAAATCCACCCGGCCGCTTTGCAGGTATTCTTTCACCATACCCAGTTTAGGCTTACGGCAGGAGCAGTTGTCTTTCTCAAAGTGAGGGCAGATTAGCACATCGTCAAATTTCACACCCTGCGATGCAAAAATGTCCATCATCATATTGTGCGGTGCATCGAAATCTTGCTGCGGGTAGCTGTCGGTGCCAAGACCGTCCTGGTTGGTTACCATCACCAGACGGTAACCGGCATCTTGTAGCGCCAGCAGGCTTGGGATGACATAAGGTTCAAGCTTCAGTTTATCTAAACGGTCAACCTGAAAATCAACCGGCGGCTCAACAATTAAGGTGCCATCACGGTCGATAAAAAGAATTTTTTGTTGATTGCTCACGGGAATATCCTTTTCTTAACGGCAGCGCGGACAGCACTGCCACACTCATCACAGATCAGTGTTCATTAATTATCGATTACTGGTAATAATTGCGAATAAACGCAACGGTTTTTTCACACTCTTCCCGGTTTCCGACTGAAATTCGTACGCAGTTTTCAATCGGTGAATTACGCAGAATGATGCCGTGGTCCCAGGCGGCTTTAAACAGCGCATCGCCATCCGGAAATTTCACCAGCAGGTAGTTACCCCAGCCTTCAAATACGGTGAGACCTGCAATCATCTGCAGACCTACCTGCAGATAAGCACGGTTGGCGTTGAGATCCAGAACCTGGAACTTAGCACGAGCCAGGCCGGCTTCAGACAGTGCCTGCACCGCGATATCGGCGACCGGTACCGGTACCGGATACGGCGCAATCACTTTCAGCAGTACATTAATCAGCTCTTCATTCGCCAGGGTGAAACCACAACGTAATCCTGCCAGCGCAAACGCTTTTGACAACGTGCGCAGAATCGCCAGATTTGAGTACTGCGCCAGCAGATCAACCGTCGAGGCTTCCGGACAGAAATCAATATAAGCTTCATCCATCACGACAATGGCACGGTCTTTGGTCATTTCCAGCAGCTTAACGATATCAGTGCGCTTCACCAGGTTACCGGTCGGGTTGTTCGGGCTGCAGACAAAGACCAGTTTGACGTTGTCCAGATTGGCTTCGATCGCATCCAGATCCAGCTGCCATTCAGCCGTCAGAGGCACTACTTTACGCTCAACACCGATTGTCTCAGCGCTGATCGCGTACATACCATAGGTCGGCGGGCAGTAAAGAATCGCGTCTTCATTCGGCTCACAAAAAGCGCGAATCAGCAGCTCAATGCCTTCATCGGCACCACGTGAGGTCAGCACCTGATTACCCTGCACACCAGCGTAGGCCGCATAAGCCTCGATAAGTGCAGGCGGCTGACAATCGCTGTAACGGTTAAGACGGGTAAAATCCGTTTTATACTCGTTGTCGAATGGTGATTCATTGGCATTGAGCCAAACATCACCACTACCGCCGATGCGGCGCGCTGACATATAAGGTGTCAGTGCCTGAACTTGTTTACGAGCGAGTTTTTCCATGATGATTACGCCTTTTGTAACTTTTCAACCCGGATGGTGACTGCACGTCGGTGTGCATCCAAACCTTCCGCATTTGCCATTGCAACCACTGTCGGAGCCAGAGCCTGCAGACCATCTGCGCTTAGCTCCTGCACTGTCATACGTTTACTGAAATCCGCCAGACCAAGACTCGAGTACGTACGGGTATAACCGTATGTCGGCAATACGTGGTTGGTACCGGAAGCGTAGTCACCGACAGATTCCGGTGACCAGTCACCGAGGAAAATAGAACCTGCATTATCAAGCAAAGGCACCAGTTCACGTGGATTCTTAGTCTGAACAATCAGGTGTTCCGGGCCATAGTAGTTAGAGATAGAGACCGCCTGAGTCAGGGACTCGGCAATAATAATCAGGCTTGATGCCAGTGCCTTCTCAGCAATTGCAGAGCGGGAAAGCTGCGCCAACTGCTTTTGCACCGCATCAGTGACCTGATCAGCGATAACAGGTGACGGCGTCACTAAAACCACTTGTGAATCAGGGCCGTGTTCTGCCTGGCTGAGCAAATCTGCCGCGATAAAGTCAGCATCAGCCGTTTCATCAGCGATGACCAGCACTTCAGACGGGCCCGCCGGCATATCGATCGCTGCACCGCGGAAATCATTGCTGACCTGACGCTTAGCTTCGGTTACGTAAGCGTTGCCAGGGCCGAAAATTTTATCCACTTTAGACACAGTTTCTGTGCCGTAAGCCATCGCCGCAATCGCCTGACCACCACCAACGTTATACACTTCATCGATGTTACACAGTTTGGCGACGTACAGGATCTCATCGGCAATTGGCGGCGGTGAGCAAAGCACCACTTTACGGCAGCCAGCAATTTGTGCAGGCACACCGAGCATCAGAACCGTTGAAGGCAGCGGCGCACTGCCACCCGGAATGTACAGGCCTACTTTGTTGATCGAACGGGTTACCTGCTCACAAACCACGCCTGGCATGGTTTCCACTTTGATCGGTTGTGGCTTCTGCGCTTTGTGGAATTTAGCAATGTTGGTGTAAGCCTGATCGAGAGCCTGTTTCATCTCATCAGTCAGACGCTCAGACGCTGCATCAATTTCTTGCTGAGAAACGCGGATCGATTCCGGCTTCACGCGGTCAAATTTTTCCGTCAGTTCCAATAATGCGGCATCACCGCGGGCACGGACCTGACCAATCACTTCTGAAACAGCAGCAGTAATGTTTGCTCCTTCAGCGATTGCCGGACGCTGCAGAATTGAATCCTGCTGCTCTTCACTTAATGATTGCCATACAACGGTTCTCATGGCGACTACTCCATAATTTTTTCAATCGGTAGTACAAGGATAGAACTTGCGCCCAGTGCTTTCAGTTGTTCCATCGTTTCCCAGAACAGGTTCTCAGAGCTCACCATGTGTACGGCTACTTTCGTTTTGTCTTCAGACAGAGGCAGAACCGTTGGATCTTCCGCACCCGGCAGCAGAGACTTAACCTGAGCCAGCTTGTCAGCCGGGGCGTGCAGCATGATGTATTTCGACTCTTTCGCCTGTTGAACACCTTGCATACGCGCCAACAGTTTCTCGATCAACGCCACTTTATCCGCTGCAAAATCACCACCACGCTGAATCAGAACCGCTTTTGATTCATAGATGACTTCCACTTCTTTCAGACCGTTGGCTTCCAGTGTTGCGCCAGTAGATACCAGGTCGGCAATCGCATCAGCAAGGCCAGCGCGCGGAGCGACCTCAACAGACCCCGTCAGCATACAGGTACTGAAATCAATGCCCTGCTTGTCCATGTAAGACTTCAGCAGTTGAGGGTAAGTGGTTGCAATGCGCTTACCACGCAGGTCCTGAGGGCCGTTGTAAGGCATTTCTTTATCGATAGCGATGGACAGACGGCAGCCGCCAAAATCCATGCGGCGCAGAGGCACGTAGTTGCTTGGCTGGTTCAGAGCCTGGCGGTCAAGACAGGCTTCTTCCAGAACGTTCTCACCGACAAAACCAAGGTCAACCACGCCATCCATGATCAGACCCGGAATATCGTCATCACGAACCAGCAGCAGGTCGATTGGCATATTTAGTGAGTGAACCACCAGACGCTCACCCATGATGTTAAATTTAACACCGCACTTTTTCAGTAGTTCCTGGCACTCTTTGCTCAGGCGACCTTTCTTCTGAACGGCGATTCGTAGGCGTTGTGTCTGCATTACATGATTCCTTTGTAAGATATTGAATTTATTTCAGATTTATCTGAGCCAGATAGAAAAAAACCCTCGAGAGATTTGTCTCCCGAGGGTCTGATTTCTGAAAATTTTTTCATATAACCACCGGGAGAGTCCTGCCTCCCGGGTATGCGTACATCTCCCGAAAGACTGCTTAGGGATGATGGTGATGATGAATATTCATTACAAAATTACGCATACTATTTACTTCTGAACTGGTTAACTTGATTGGTTTCAACACTAACTAAGCTCGACAGAATTTGCAACTGCTAATTGCATTTTTTTTCCTGCCACGGGTTAAATAGTATGAAATACCCTAAAAACCTTTAAAAGAACAACGTCACATCTGCTGATCGACATCACTTTTACTGATCTTAGCGGCACACTGATAATTCCGGCCTGATGAGTTGCTACTCAGCGAACACCTTAAAATAACAGTTGCACAGCAATTGCCTTCACAAAAAAACGTGTCTGAGCGATAGCTTTCTCATATATAAGACAGCCAATCGCTCCCTAATTAGCCCAGAAGCACTAGGGTTATATGGAGTCTTGTTTAACAAGGTACGAAGCTGTGAGCCCCCATGTCGATGTGTTATGCCCGAATGATTATAAAACTCTGGAGCTGATTGGCAGTAGCTCGAGTATGGCAGATATACGCAACAAAATCTCCAAATACGCCGCCAGCGATGCCGAAGTACTGATCCAGGGTGAAACCGGGGTGGGTAAAGGGTTGTGTGCCAAACTGATTCACTCACTGTCCGCACGAGCCCAGTATCCGTATATTGAGGTCAATTGTGGCTCCATAGCCAGTGGTCTGATCGCGTCCGAACTGTTTGGCCATCAAAAAGGCGCCTTTACCGGCGCTATTGCCGACCACATTGGTTATATCCAGCGTTCCAATCACGGCACCCTGTTTTTGGATGAGATCGGAGATATGCCCTCTGATTTGCAGATTCATCTGCTGCACTTTATTGAATCTAAAAAAATGCAACGCCTGGGGTCTGACAGTTCGGTATCCGTTGACTGTCGTATCATTGCGGCCAGTCACGTCGATCTCAAACACGACGTCATTCAGGGCGGTTTCCGAGAGGACTTGTATTACCGACTCAATATCTTGCCGCTGTATATTCCGGCATTAAGAGAACGTAAGGCAGATATTCCTGATTATGCCCAGTATTTCCTCAACGTATTGAGCGACGGCAAGAAAAAACACCTCAGTAAAGCCGTGGTCGCCTATCTGACCCGCCACTCATGGCCAGGGAATGTGCGTGAGCTCAGAAATGTCATTCAGCGTGCAATTATCATGTGCGGAGACAAAAACATCACCATTGCGGATTTGGGGCTTGAAATTGCAGATCGGCAAATGCTACCGGCATCGGACACGATTGATTCTGATTACCTGCTGCAGGTCATCAGTGACCACAAGCATAATATGAGTGCTGCAGCGCGCTATATGGGAATATCACGTACGACACTTTATCGACTATTAAAGAAATATAATTTGCAGAAATAGGCGGTTTGGCGCCTGCTCTGAGTCATGCCGGGTTATACCGCCTTCAGTGACCACCGCAACACAAATAAAAAACTCCGCGCTTGCGGAGTTTTTTATCAACCGGGCCAGTTTTATAATCCAGCTCAGGCTTACCAAACAGCCACCTGGTTATCAGACGGTTATCAGGCCGTTTTCAGGCTCGCCATTTTGGCACGGGATAGCGTCACAAAGGCAAAACAGACCGCAATAAATACCGCCGTTGCTGCCGCCAGAGACAGGAATACCGATGCTGTCATACCCAGTACGACAAACCCAATCGCCGAAACACCCGCTACAGCCAGTGAGTAAGGCAGCTGAGTCGAAACGTGGTCGATATGGTTACAGCGCGCGCCGGTAGAAGAAAGAATCGTGGTGTCTGAAATTGGAGAACAGTGATCGCCAAATACAGAACCGGCCAAAACCGCACTCAGCATCGGCAGCATTAATGCAATGTCTGTCGCACCGGCCATATCACCGGCAATCGGTAACATGATGCCGAAGGTACCCCATGATGTACCCGTTGCGAATGCCATGATGCCCGAAAGCACAAACAGGATGACCGGCAACCACTGCGAATCGATATTCCCCTGCACCAGAGACGACAGGTAAGCACCGGTCTTCATATCACCGATCACCGCACCAATCGTCCAGGCAAAGATAAGAATCAGAATGGCACCAAACATCGACTTTGCGCCAACCCACAGTGTCGCGCCAATTTCGCTGATCGCAATCCCCTGCTTCACGACGGTAAACAGAGCGACTGCTAGGCCAACCAAGCCGCCATATATCAGTGATGTACCGACATTCGTGTTCTCGAAAGCACCCAAGATATTGAACGCAGTACCCTGTTCTGACAATGATTGACCACCGGTCCACAACATCGCGCCAATCGTGGCGATAACCAGCGCCACAATCGGAAAAATAAGGTCAGACACTTTTCCATTTTCACTTTCACGAATATCCAGTTCATCATTCAGATCGCGAGCCTGGGCATCCGCATCGGAACCTTTACCCATAGATGCGGCAATTTCGTGCTTGCGCATCGGGCCGATATCCATCTGGAACCAGACCACGACAAACACCATGATTAAGGCAAAAATCGCGTAGAAGTTCATCGGTACCAGACGCAGATAAGCACCCAGCGGAGAATAGTCACTAATACCGTGAGAGACCAGGATACCACTGATAATGGTCATGATATAAGCGCCCCAGCTTGAAGCTGGCATAACAACACACATAGGGGCAGCGGTCGAATCAAGAATGTACGCCAGCTTTGAGCGCGATACATTAAAACGATCAGTCACAGGACGCGAGATAGAACCAACAGCGAGGCTGTTAAAGTAATCATCAACGAAGATGAATACGCCCAGAAATGCCGCCAGCAACTTAGCACCACGTTTGCTTTTAACCCGGACCTGGGCCCACTCGGCAAACGCACGGGTACCACCTGACAGAGACAACAGCGCCGTCATCATGCCAAGCAGCAGAAGAAATCCGACTATACTCATATTCCAGGTGTTCAGTCCGCCGTCTTCGACAAAAACGTTTGAGACTTTTTCACCGATGTAACTCAATGCTCCACCCACTGAATAATCAGCCAGTAAAAGCGCACCCAATATAATACCGACACCCAGTGAAACCAGAACACGGCGTGTTACGATCGCCAGCGTCAATGCCACCAAAGGCGGAAGTACAGAAAACGGTGAGGTAGCAAAATCAATTAAATTCATGATCTTCAAAAACCAGTAATAAATGGCTAGAGATCTACTGCAGACAAACTACACGAACTAACGCGTAACTTATGTTGAACTAAGCGAAAGGGAAGCGAACACTTCACCCAACCCTACAGTAGCGCTCCATAGTTTAAGGAAAAAATAGACTATGGCAGTGTTGTCCCTATTCGCTGACAACCCCAGCCAGACGCATTGACAGGCGTGCTGACTTCGGCGATATCACCTTTTGTCATAACTCACTGGCATCACCCTAATCATGACTACTTATCGATATCGCGCCTCTACATCGAAACCAGGACAAACATCTCTGTTAAGCAGTTGTAACAGATTCTCATCCCGAACTTCGCATCAGGTGCGCGCTATTGTACTTATGATAATTATCAATGCAACACATCCTGTTACTCAATTTTGATCACAAAATGTTGAAATCCATTTCATTGCTGAGACCCATTTCATACAATTATGCAATGAATATCACTTCGCTTATTTGCGTTTGTGCGATAAATTGCTCCTTTTAACCAATTCAGCGAATAAAACCATAAATAAGATAAGGGTGAAGCGGGAGTAATAAATTGCCCACGGCGCAGTTATTTTATTTTTACAAATATTTTTCTTAATATTACACTTTCATTGTTGCCAGAATAAATCGCTGGGTTTACTATTGAACTGTTAAAAGAATTTATTTCATAGGAATCGGTAATGTCGGAAATTACAAAAACTCTGTTGAATATTCGCAGCCTTCGTGCGTACGCTCGTGAATTGACTGTTGAACAACTAGAAGAAGCACTGGATAAATTATCTACTGTTGTTGAAGAACGCAAAGAAGCGGAAGAAGAAGAACGTGCAGCACGTGAAGCTCAAGAGGCTAAATTAGCCGCTATCGCTGAGCAAATTGCAAAAGACGGCATTGATGTTGATGCTCTTATTACTGCACTTGCTGGTGAAACTAAAACAAAAACGAAAGGCAAACGTGCTCCTCGCCCAGCTAAGTATAAATACATGGACAACGGTGTAGAAAAGACTTGGACAGGCCAAGGTCGTACTCCATCGGTTATCCAACAAGCTCTGGACGAAGGTAAATCTCTCGAAGACTTCGCACTTTAATAGCTTATCTTTTAATAAGGCTCCCATATGGGGGCCTTTTTTTTCTATTGATATAAATATTTATGCGCTACAGAATGAGCATGAAACCGCTTACAGATTTAACACAGGTCGCCGTTAGATTTTGTTACAGATAAGTGGCTTAAACAATAAACGACATGCTTTCCATAATTTAACTCAATAACCAATAAAGGCATCAACTCAAAATCAGCAAGCGGCGCTGTTGTTGATTTTTATCCCGCAGGTAAATAAAAAGCACTACCAAATTGGCAGTGCTTACAGATACGTATCAAGTTTATTGCCGCAATCAAGCCTAGCTCACTGATGAGCCGCGATTAACGTTCCCAGTATGCTTCTTCCAGGCTATCTTCACGCTCAGGCAGACCACGAGACAAGCGCGGCGAGTGCTGAACCAGGACTTCATAGCTTACTCGGTTGGAATATTTACACACCTGAGAGAAAGACGAATAAGTCAAAAACTCGTGCTGATGCTTGCTGGAGTTAGGAACGTTCTCTTTATGATACTTATTTGCAGCCATATCGTGTAACAACGCCGACAGCGCCGCATCCCCTGCTCCATTGGTATTTTTTATTTTCTCCGGCCCCCCCATATAAGGCGCAATATGAGAATAAATACGCAGCGGATTAATACAGCTGACTTTGGTTGCCGGGCGACTGAACTCATAGCGGTTAAATTCTGGAATAGAGCCGGGTAACAGAGGCAATGAAGTTTCACGCTTACTGGATTCTTCCGTATAACCTGCCATAAACAAACCGACAGGACCTGCCGTACATAACACCAGGTCAACCCAATCCAACGCTTTATCCGAAGCCGCAAGCGGATCGCTTTCGCCGGTCAGAGCTTGCGCTTCATCTTCGTTCATGGCTAACACAGACACGTGATCATTGAGGAACTGCTGCCAGAATGCTGGGTCATCCTGAATAACAAATTTAGTCCCTAACGTCAGCACCACAGGCACGTCATATTTTTTGGCGTATTCTATCGCTCGCATGGTTGCATCAGGCATAGGGTCGCCTTCTTTGCAACGCACTAAATACGCTGTGAGCACTAATGCAGAAGCACTTTTAAAAATCTTTTCCGGGATATTATCCGGACTGAGCTGATTCATCTGACCTTCACTAATCGCAAAAGTTCGTTCACCATCTTCAGTAATTAACGCAAAACAGCGGCCAATCGCGCCGTCAACACCTTGGAGGTAATTCAAATCCATACGACTGGATGTATTACATAGATAGCGGTATCCGTAGCTGCCGATCTTTATATCCTGACTCATAACCCCTAATAACGTTGAACGGTCATCAGCTAATACCGAATAATTATGAAGCGTGTTACCTATAGTTCCACCTGCATATTCATTGGTAATCAATTGCTCAGACTTCAACTCGCTATATAGAGCTTCTGCACTCTCATCACTGATCACCAGCGAATGCCCCTTGCTCAACCCATAACGCTCAATCAGGCCGGTATCGACTTTCGCTTCAATATCAACCAATGTCTGATCAATACCAATAATGTGGGTACGTGACATTCTTTTACTTTCTTGTGCTTGAATCACAAGCGGGTCACGGGCATGAACCGGGAAATAGTGTTTGGATTTGCGTTGGCCGGGAAATTTCATAACGTCAGTATAGGCTCGGATGGAAAGGATGCGCGATTCTACCCCGCGTCCAATGTTGCGGCAACTCACACAATTATAGCAAACGTTTGCAATGATGATATTTTTAGCAATAGCAAAAATAATAACGATTGCACTCTGAACTCCGCTATTTAGACAATGAGATCACGCCCATCTCCTTATATTAATCGCTGTTTTACATCCCCCAACTTTACCCGTGTTTTTACAGGCAACACTGTCCTCATGGAAATGATGTTGTTGGTCAAAAACTGCGTTTAAGCAACCGCAGAGAGCGTCTGTGTGAAGTGTGATTCGAGTCGCGGATCTGTCCTCAAAAAAATCTTTCTGTTAGAATCTGCCTCCTAGTTAATTAAGTGGTGTTTAGTCATGTCAGAAAACCGCAACGCAAACAGCCAAAAGAAAGTTATTGTCGGCATGTCAGGTGGCGTTGATTCCTCCGTTTCAGCTTATCTCCTGCAACAGCAGGGCTACCAGGTCGAAGGCCTGTTTATGAAGAACTGGGAAGAGGATGATAACGAAGAATACTGCACTGCTGCCGAAGATCTTGCTGATGCTCAGGCGGTCTGTGACAAACTGGGTATCTATTTGCATACCATCAACTTCGCAGCAGAATACTGGGACAATGTGTTCGAGTATTTCCTGGAAGAGTACAAAGCCGGCCGTACCCCAAACCCGGACATTCTTTGTAACAAAGAAATTAAGTTCAAAGCGTTTCTGGAATTCGCAGATGAAGTACTCGATGCAGACTACATTGCGATGGGCCACTACGTACGCCGTACTTTCCCTGAGCAGGATGAGAAGCCTCAGATGCTGCGAGGCCTGGACAGCAATAAAGATCAGAGTTACTTCCTGTACACGCTGAGTCACGAGCAAGTCGCACGCAGCCTGTTCCCTGTTGGTGAACTGGAAAAACCAGAAGTACGCCGTATTGCTGAAGAGCAAGGGCTGATCACGGCGAAGAAAAAAGATTCAACCGGTATTTGTTTCATCGGTGAGCGCAAATTTACCGATTTCCTTTCTCGCTATTTACCGGCTCAGCCGGGTAAAATCGAAACACCGGAAGGTAAAGTCATCGGCGAACACCAAGGCCTGATGTATCACACCCTGGGCCAGCGTAAAGGCCTGCATATCGGTGGTTTAAAAGACGGTTCCGAATTGCCTTGGTATGTAGCAGAGAAAGATCTGAAACGTAACGTGCTGATTGCTGTTCAGGGTGCCGATCACCCACTGCTGAAATCAGAGGGTTTAGTGGCCTCTCAACTACACTGGATAGATCGCGAAATCATTACAGCACCAACACGTTGCACAGTCAAAACCCGCTACCGCCAGGCTGATATACCATGTACTATCATCCCTCTTGATGACAGTAATATCAAAGTTATGTTTGATGAACCGCAGGTTGCAGTGACCCCGGGTCAGTCAGCGGTATTCTACCAAGGCGAAGTTTGTCTGGGTGGCGGTATCATCGAAGAGCGCATCGTTTAGGCATTCAGGACTTAGTCAACTTTAGGAGTATTTACGTGGCTAACACAAATTACGACCGTACCATCGCTTTTGCCGGTATTTGCCAGGCCGTTGCCCTGGTTCAACAAGTAGCAAAAAACGGTTCCTGTGATTCAGACGCGTTTGAAACTTCTCTCAAGGCCATCTTATCTACCAACCCTGCCAATACACTCAACGTATTCGGCAGTGAGGCTAATCTAAAAGTCGGCCTTGAGTGTTTAGTCAACGGAATCGACAGCACGCCTGCAGGCAGCGAAGTGACCCGCTACATCATCAGCCTGATGGCGCTGGAGCGTAAACTGACTCAGCGCCGCGATGCCCTTTCTCAGCTAGGGGATCGTATCCAGATGATCGAACGTCAGGTGGAGCATTTCGATCTGTTGGATGACCAGATGATCAGTAACCTGGCCAGCATTTATCTGGATGTCATCAGCCCAATCGGCCCACGCATTCAGGTCACCGGCACACCTGCGGTACTGCAGCAAACCGGTAATCAGCAGAAAGTACGCGCCCTGTTGCTGTCTGGGATCCGCTGTGCAGTGCTGTGGCGTCAGGTCGGAGGCAAACGTCGTCACCTGATTTTCGGACGCAAGAAGATGGTTGAGCAGGCTAAAATCCTGTTAGCCAGGCTGTAAAGATTGATTCATTAGCTCGCGCTTAGTCGCGAGCTAATTTTTTTCGGTTGCTGTCATGTTTAAATTGCCGGAATTACCGCAACCGAAGACGTTTTTTAAACTGAAATCAACTTAGCGCAAACGATTGCGCAATGTTCGTGACAATTACCACAGTTATTGGTATAAAGCACACGAAATTTAGAAACTCAATTCAGGAGAACCCCATGGAACTGTCAGCATTGACTGCTGTTTCGCCAGTAGACGGCCGTTACGGAAGTAAGACTATTGCACTACGCAGCATCTTTAGCGAGTTTGGCCTACTAAAGTACCGCTCTATCGTTGAAATCCGTTGGTTACAAAAACTTGCAGCGACAGATGCGATCAAAGAAGTACCAGCATTCAGTGCGGAAGCAAACCAGTTTCTAGATGAGATCGCGGCAAACTTCAGTGAAGAAGATGCAGCGCGCATCAAAGAAATCGAGCGCACCACCAACCACGACGTAAAAGCGGTTGAGTACTTTCTGAAAGAGAAAGTGGCGGGCGTTCCTGAACTGCACGCGGTGAACGAGTTCATCCACTTCGCATGTACTTCTGAAGATATCAACAACACGTCTCACGCTCTGATGCTGCACGAAGCGCGTGAAACTGTGATCCTGCCTGAGATTCGCAACATCATCGATGCGATTCGCAAGCTGGCAAACGAATACCGTGACATCCCTCTGCTGTCTCGTACTCACGGCCAACCGGCTTCTCCGTCAACCATGGGTAAAGAGATGGCTAACGTCGCTTACCGTATGGAGCGTCAGTACAAGCAGATCGAAAACGTTGAAATTCTGGCTAAGATCAACGGTGCTGTAGGTAACTACAACGCACACATGTCGGCTTACCCAAGCATCGACTGGCACCAGTTCAGCGAAGAGTTCGTGACTGAGTCTCTGGGTGTAACCTGGAACCCGTACACTACGCAAATCGAGCCACACGACTACATCGCAGAGCTGTTTGATGCCGTTGCTCGTTTCAACACCATCCTGATCGACTTCGATCGTGACGTATGGGGCTACATCGCTCTGGGTCACTTCAAACAAAAAACGATCGCCGGCGAAATCGGTTCTTCAACCATGCCGCACAAAGTTAACCCAATCGACTTTGAAAACTCAGAAGGTAACCTGGGTCTGGCGAACGCAGTATTCAACCACCTGGCGCAAAAACTGCCAATCTCACGCTGGCAGCGTGACCTGACCGATTCAACTGTGCTGCGTAACCTGGGCGTAGGTGTGGGTTATGCTATCATCGCTTACACTTCGACTCTGAAAGGTATCAGCAAGCTGGAAGTTAACCGTGATGCACTGCTGAAAGAGCTGGATCAGAACTGGGAAGTTCTGGCCGAACCGGTGCAAACCGTTATGCGTCGTTACGGTATCGAAAAGCCATACGAGAAGCTTAAAGAGCTGACTCGTGGTAAGCGTGTTGACGGCGAAGCGATGCGTAACTTCATCGATGGCCTTGAGCTGCCAGCTGAAGAAAAAGCACGCCTGAAAGAGATGACGCCAGCCAGTTACATCGGTTACGCAATCGAACTGACTGACAAGCTTTAATCTAAAGCCAATACGTCAAAGGGTAGCTTCGGCTACCCTTTTTTGTTGGTCAATCACCATCATGTGCTGAAAAACCAAGTGACTCTATTTCCGAAAAAATGATGGCCTGTAAAATTTTGATTTACTGCAAAGCTTTCCTTTACTAAAAAACTTTTATTTACTAAAAATTTTTATTTACTAAAAAACAAAGTCACTTTGCCCACTTCAATGCCAAACTTACGTATCGTGGTGACATTGAACAGACGCGTTTCGTCCTGACGATACATCCAGTCATCAAATGTCACCTCAATTTCGCTGTCGTCGGTTTTCAGCAAAAAATCATATTGCCACTGCAGGGCATTACCGATTTCCTGTCCGGTTGCCACTCCGATGATGTCGTCGGCTTGCCCCTGATACATCCCCTCGCCAGTGCGAGTTATGGTCCAGATACGCTGACTCTGCTCACCATCGTCAAACTCAAAGTCTTCAACCAAGGTCAAAACATCACCAGAGACAGTCCCTACGATATCAACCTCAAAGCGCCGGGTCTGCTTATCGGTATAATCCTGTACCATTCCCCAGGCCTGAGTGTGACCGGAAAAATAGCCAAATAAATCGAAAGCCGGCTGACTCGCTTTATAATCCTTGAGCTCAGCCGAGCAACCCGCCAACATGGTTGCGGCCATCAGTAACCAGGCTCTGACTACCCACCAGAGTTTTGCTGTCGATGTCATCGGTTCATCCCTATTAATTGACTGCGAAGTTTCGGATATTGGGTGTTGGGTGATAACCAGATGGCAAGAAAGGCTGAGTTAAACTTCGTATCTGTAACCTCTCCCAGAATCTGAGACTTGTCCTGTAGTGACATGTGGATCATCTGTCCACGATGTCCGTCAGACACATAGACCAGCTTTTCGCCTGACAGGACATTCGGTAACATCGTCTCTAACAGCGGGAGCCAACGCTCAATCTCATCACTGGAATAGCCCATTTTCTGCCACTGATCCCGGGTGGCCTCGACCAGGTCTTCACGCTCAATATCACGCAAATAGCGGATCTCCAACGCCAGCGGGTGAAGAGGCACATCATCCTGCTGCTGATATTTACCGTCCGGCGTTCTCAGCCGGGAAGAATAGATATCTAACCACAGCCAGGACAAAGTAGCCTGCCCAACGACAGGCCATTCATTCCATTGTGGCTTTTGTGTTCCATTAACCTCTGCCGCGCTGGCTGTTACGCCGGTCCACAGCAGTGTGCTCAGGAAAAGTGTGACGATTGACGTTTTCATTGCTAAACACCTTTATCAGTAACAAAGACACACCTAACCATTCCAAAAACAGTGCCAACACTGTATAAAAAACGGGCAAACCGAAACCAACAGCCCCGAAACGATAACCCGCCCAATAACTTAGCGCGCCACCTAAGCCCGTAGCTATTATTACGAGCCAGGATGGCAAATGGCTCAATGCCGGGATGGCAAAAGCTGCAAACCAGACAAAAATGAACCAAAGCGCAATTAACCACACCGGAAGATGCGGATTAATAAAGAAAAATAGCCCGAGATGCATATTGGCTACATCAATCGCTATACCGGTGACGGCCACGGCGCATATCCGCCCTACGGCAACGGATAGCCGCCAGGCTGAAAACAGTAGCGTAACGACCACCAGCAAAGTGGTCAGCCACTGCCACTGCTCCTGACCCAGGACGGCCAATAGCCAAATCAGCTCAAACCAGACTGAAACCAGGAGAAATGAACGCATCATCTGGCTCGTTGCAGAGTGAGGTGAATGGTACTGATGGTTTGCGCCTTGAATCCTCCCTCGCAATAGCACAGGTAATAACGCCACATGCGGATAAAACGCTCGTCATACCCCAGCTCACGAACCTGAGCTAAAGACGACTCAAACCGCTGCCGCCAGTCGGCCAGAGTTTGTGCATAGTCCTGACCAATATCAAACAAATCACGCACCACAAAGTCCGTACTGCGAGTCGCCATGCTGGTGAGCGCCGTAATCGACGGCAGGAAGCCACCAGGGAAAATATACTTCTGGATAAAATCGACGTTATTACTGTAATAATCGTAACGCTGGTCCGCGATAGTAATCGCCTGAATCGCCATCAAACCGCCCGGTTTGAGCAGCTTTTGGCACTGGGTCATATACGATTGCAGATACGCTTTACCGACCGCTTCAATCATCTCGATCGAGACCAGCTTATCAAAGGTGCCTTCCAGTACTCGGTAATCCTGCTTAAGTAAGGTGATACGTTCCGACAGGCCCAACTGCTCGATCTTACGTTTAGCGTAATCATATTGCTGCTCAGAGATCGTCGTCGTGGTCACGTGGCAGCCATAGGTTTGCGCCATGTAGATCGCCATCGCGCCCCAGCCGGTACCAATTTCAATCACTTGATCATCGGCTGTGAGTTTGAGCTGCTGACATAAGCGATCCATTTTCTGAACCTGTGCCTGCTCCAATGAATCTGAGGTATTCACATACAGAGCGCTGGAATACAGCATGCGCTCATCAAGGAAGGTGCGGTACAAATCATTACCCAAATCGTAATGGGCCTCGATATTTTGCTTGGCACGCACAATCGAGTTACGTTTCAGCCAGTGCCCAAGTTTATTAACCGCGCGCGTTATGACGCTGCTTTGCGCCTCAATTTTATCCAACGCGGCGAGGTTACGAGCCATCAGCTCAGTCAGCGCCGTCAGATCAGGACTGTCCCACCAGCCGTCCATATAGGCTTCTGCGGCGGCGATACTGCCGCCTTTCAGGACCCGGGCGTAGAAGTCCGGATTTGACACTCGGATGACAGCATGAGGCTCTGTGGCTTTGTATTCGCCAAACTGCTCCTGATTAACCGTATTCCCACAGAAGTGTTCTTCGATGGTCAGTGACCCGCTATTCAGAAAACGAAGTGACTTCAGGGCCAGGCTACGCGCCCCTTTCTGCCACTGCGACAAGGTCTTGGGTAGTTCTAATGATGAGGAATTTAACATTGAGAATTCTCCTTATTGTTTTTATCCGCCTTGCTCTGGCGACTCTCGGGGTGTGAGCGATACTTGGGATGAAAGTTATCCTTAGGATGTAAATAAGTCGGTGCGCCTTTCACCCACAGCTTGAACGCCTGCCAATAAATCCCGAACACAACTTTTACCGTCATTGCCGGAGTGCGTACCAACAACTTTAGTAACCCGGAAGAGGTAAAAGGACGCGCTTTAAGCGCCAGAGTGGCATCAAATTCCTTTTGCTCCCGATGACATTCGAGGTGCACCATTAATGAATGGTCCAACGGCTTCAGCCGCCATTGGTACTCCTGTTCAACGGGATTGAACGGCGATACATGAAACACTTTCTCGTGCTTCCAGTTCGCGCCGTCGGCGCCGCTGTCTGCCGCCACTGCATAGTAATGCCGCTCGTTCCAGGGAGTGTTACTGACCTCAGCCAACAAATAACGCCAGTGTCCTCCCCTGTCATAAAGATAGTAAAAATTAACAGGACTGAAATAGAGACCGAGATAACGCAGATGAATCACAGCCAGCACTTTGCCGTCGCACTGCTCACCGGTCAGCTCGTACACTTTATCCTGGACCGCTTGTTTCAGCGGCCCCTGACCGAGATAATCATCACGGCGAAACCGAGCCCAGTGCCACCAACGTTCGCCCAATCCCCACACTTTCTGAGACAATGCCGGCCAGTCATCAAGGTCGATACAGGGCATAAACAGCGGATAATTGAGTGAGTGCGTCACCGGGGTAAACCGGCGATGACGTACCTGGCCAACCATTAGAGCGCTGCCCGCTGTTTGCTGCTGCATTACGCTGCTCCTCTCGCATCTCTTGCCGCCTGAGCCTGAATTTGGGTGATAACGTCCAGTGCGCTGCGCACCCCATCCTCGTGAAAACCGTTGTGCCAATAAGCACCGCAATACCAGGTATTGTTCAAGCCACTCACTTCCTGCTTTCTCTCCTGCGCCCGAACAGACTGCAGGGTGAATACCGGATGGTGATAAACAAACTTGCGCAGAACCTTGTCCGGTTCTATCGAGTGCGTGCTGTTGAGGGTCACGCAAAAAGTGTGCGGCGAATGAATATGCTGCAGGATGTTCATATTATAGGTCAGAGACGGCAACTGCTGATCTTCTCCTGCCTGCCCGCTCAGCCAGTAATTCCACGAGGCCCATGCCGCTTTGCGTTTAGGCAGAAGTGCAGTGTCCGTGTGTAACACCACTTCGTTGGCCTGATAAGCCATGGCACTTAAAATATCTGTTTCGTTCCGGCTTGGGTCATTTAACATATTCAGAGCCTGATCGCTGTGACAAGCAAATATCACCGTGTCAAACTGCTCAACCCGACCATTCACTTCCAGCTCAACACCTTGCAGAGTTCGTCGCACTTGACTTACCGGCGCATTTAGGCGGATACGGTCAGAGAATCCCCGGGTCAATGGTTCAATATAGGCACGGGAGCCGCCTTCAATCACATACCATTGCGGCCGGTCGGTAATATCCAGTAATCCGTGATTGAGAAAGAAACGCAGAAAAAACATCAGCGGAAAAGCGCGCATATCAGCCAGCGACGAAGACCAGATAGCAGCCCCCATTGGTAAAATGTAGTTGCGGCAAAAGTAGTCGGAAAAGCGGTGATGGAGCAGGAACTGCCCGAGGGTTTGCAAGCTTTGCTGTTCGTCCCGTTCAGCCTGCTTGGCCAGCTTATTGAAGCGGACAATTTCCCGGATAAAGCGATAGAAACTGGGGCGCAACCAGTTGCGCTTCTGGGCAAACAAGGTGCGCAACGTATGGCCGTTATACTCCAGCCCATTACTATCATTGCGCACACTGAAACTCATTTGAGTCGGCACGCCTTGTACCCCGATTTCATCCATCATGCGGATAAAGTTAGGATAGGTCCGATCGTTGTAGACAATAAATCCGGTATCCACAGAGTAAGATTGCCCCTGCAGCTCAACATCTACTGTCGCCGTGTGTCCGCCGATATAATCGTTGGCTTCAAATAGTGTAATGTCATGCTCCTGATGCAGGTAGTATCCACAGGTCAGGCCAGAAATTCCCGTGCCGACAATGGCTATTTTCATTGTAATGTCCTTCTAAGTACGGAAAAAACGACGGATAAGGCGGTGTTGCCAGCTATACGGCAACACGCCGAGGCAGCGTATTATCCAGGTAAACCGGCGCGGAAAGTAAATGCAGTCCTGCCCGCGCTCAAGCCCGTGACGAATCCGTTGAGACGCTTGCTCAGCAGTCACTATCATTGGCATATTGAACGTGTTTTTATCGGTCAGCGGAGTGGCGACAAAGCCGGGAAAGATGGTTGATACCGCGATTTCACGCTGACTCCAGTCAAGGCGCAGTGTGTTGGCCAAATAGGCGACGGCTGCTTTCGAAGCGCCATACGCCTCAGCTCTTGGCAACGCGAGCTCACTGGCGATTGAGCCAACGATGGCCACCCTGTGTCCGGCGCTGAGATGAGGCTGGATGCCCTCTATAGCGTTGGCGAGACCAATCACATTAATCTCAAACACACGCGCCATAAGTTTGGCGTCCATCACTCCGTCATCGATGTACTCGCAATCACCGGCATTTAAAATCCATAATGTGGGAGTAAGAGGCAGTTGTGACAAAGCCTCAAGAGTCTGCTCACGCTGGGTGAGATCGAATTGCAAACAGTGCACTGAGGTTGAAAGCGAAGAGAGTTGCTGCAGCTTCTCCTGATTACGGCCGCAGGCGATGACCTGCCAACCAAGACGTGCATAGTCTTCGGCCAGTTTTTTACCAATACCCGACGTTGCCCCAGTAATCAGCACAGACCTCATTGCCCCAGCCTCCGTTTGATCGAGCGGATAACGCTGCCGAGTAACGGCAACTGCTCATACAACATCTCACCTAAATCAAAATAGTCGCGGTGGTAAATCACCTTCGCTTCATGAAACTTCACATGACTCATGCCCTGCACTTGTACCATTCGCCCTCCGGCCAATTTGGGATGTTGGAGCTGCATGGTCCAGGTCAGAAAGGCATTCTGCCCGGCCTGATGCTGTTCGTGGATAACGAAGTCACACCGGTCAACATTGCGGTACAGGTTATCGAAGTAATCAGCCAAAGACGCAAAGCCTTCGATACGATGTGCCGCATCTTCAAACACGACATCGTGATGATAAATATCCTGCAATGTATGCAAGGTGCTTTTGTTGAGCTTAGTGTAAAAATGCGCAACCGTTTGTACATCCATGACCGACCTCAATACTTATACAAAACATAATTTCGTACAACACAACTCTACTGTAGAGCATTTCGCAAAAGTTGTACAAAAAAATATTTGTACAACTTTTTATATTAGGGTGTACGCAAGGGGCAGCGAAGCCGATCACTAAAGCGCTGAGTAAGATGCTGAGTTTGGAGGATAAATAAGTAACAAAATGAAAACGGCACCCAAAAGTGAGCACGGTAAAAAGCAGGATAAATCAAGGGCAGAGATGTGCGGCAATCCGTTGCACATCCCGATTGACGTTTACGGTAGCGACAAAAAACCAGACTCCGATATTGCTTCGAAATCTGGTTTTATCTTGAAACTTTGTTCACCAGTCAACGATCACCGATCAATGGCTTCGGGTTAATGATTGACGACTGATAAACTGACGGCTGGCTGAGCCGGTAGATTGGCGGCAATGTACTCAGCCACTTGTTCCCGCTGCTCTTGGTTGAGATACAAACCTAACTTGGTACGGCGCCATAATAGGTCGTCACTGTTTTTAACAAATTCATGCTCCAGCATGTAATCCACTTCGATTTGGTATACACCTGGCGCAAACTCGCGCCCCATCTGTTCAGCGTTAGAAACACCCGCCAGCATTTTGTGGGTGTACATACCGAATTGAGTCACATAGCGAAACGCCTGCTTATCACTTAGCCACGGATATTGCTGCTGAATGGTGATGGCCAGTTTTTCCCGGCTACAGCTGAAATCGCCACCCGGCAATGTGCTGTGCGCAGTCCATGGACGTCCCATGTTCGGGAAAAACGGCTCCAGTTTTTTCATCGCTGACTCACCCAGTTTACGGTAAGTCGTCAACTTGCCACCAAAAATAGACAAAATCGGCGCTTCGCCATCTTTGGTCAGTTCCAGGGTGTAGTCACGCGTGATCGCCTGCGGTGAATCTGATTCATCATCACACAGCGGACGCACACCACTGTAAGTCCATACGACATCATCTTTGTGTACTTGGTTAACAAAGTGCTGGTTTACGATATCGAGCAGGTATTCCACTTCCTCATCGCAGATCTCGACTTTACGCGGATCGCCTTTGTACTCCATATCTGTGGTGCCTATGATGGAAAAATCCCCCAGATAAGGAATAACAAATACAATCCGGCCATCTTTATTCTGCAAAATGTAAGCTTTATTTTCGTGATGAACTTTTGGCACTACGATGTGGGAGCCTTTGATCAGACGAATGTTACGCGGTGACGAGGCATGCAAGCCGTCGTCAAACACCTGCTTGACCCAAGGCCCTGCCGCATTCACCAGAACTTTGGCTTTACGCTCAAAACGCGTGTTGGTCAGCACATTATGAATCGTGACGTGCCAGATACCGTTTTTCTGTTCCGCTTGCTCAACCTTACAGTAGTTCGCCACTTCTGCTCCGTTATTCTGGGCAGACAACACATTCAGCAGCACCATACGTGCATCATCAACCCAGCAGTCAGAGTATTCAAAACCGACCTTCATCTCTGGTTTCAGCAAACCGGATTTAGACAGATCAATTTTGCGACTCGCTGGCAGTGTGGTGCGCTTACCCAGGTGGTCATACAGAAACAGGCCGCAACGAATCATCCACGCAGGACGCAGGAACGGGCGATGAGGCAGGCGGAATCGCATCGGAATCGAAATATGCGGCGCTTTACGCAGCAGTACTTCACGTTCGGCCAGTGCCTCTGAAACCAGACGAAACTCATAATGCTCCAGATAACGCAGTCCGCCGTGAATCAGCTTGGAACTTGCCGATGACGTCGCGCTGGCAAAATCCTGAGCTTCATAGAGACCGACCGACAGGCCTCTGCCGGCAGCATCCGCTGCGATACCGGCACCGTTGATACCTCCACCGATAATAATCATATCGAGAAGATGGTCATTATTATGTTGAGTCTTTGTGTTCATTTTTGCTGACCTTAGTATTCTAATGAGCGAACGAATATGACTCATGGTAGATCCATTTTCGTTTTCAGTCACCAAAAATGTTCGTTTATGCTCGATTTGTGTGATTCAGCCACAAAAAAAGCCCACAAGTATTAACTAATGAGCTTTTAATAGCGCTTAAATGAGTTTACGCGCTCTTACCTTCGATCACACTCAGAGTTATGTTGTGCTCGTTAAGGATATTGATAATCTGTTCCGGCGGGCGCTGGTCGGTAAACAGACTGTGAATTTGGGAAATATTGCCCAGTTTCACCATGGCGTTACGACCAAATTTAGAATGGTCCACCGCGAGCAGTACGCTGCGACTGTTCTCGATAATCGCCTGTTTGACCCGAACTTCATGGTAGTCGAAATCCAGTAATGAACCGTCCAGGTCTATACCACTGATACCAAGAATACCGAAGTCCAGACGAAACTGCTTAATAAAATCCAGTGTCGCCTCGCCAACAATGCCGCCGTCACGGTTGCGTACTTCGCCACCCGCCAGAATCAGCCTCACTTCCGGATTAGGTAACAAGATGGTTGCCACATTCATATTGTTGGTGACAACACGCAGTTGCTTGTGGTTTTTATTCAGGGCGCGGGCAACCGCTTCAGGTGTGGTTCCGATATCAATAAACAGTGTCGCACCATCCGGAATTGACTTGGCGACCTCCTCAGCAATAATGTCTTTTTCGCTGAAATTTATCGATTTACGCGTATTATAAGAGATGTTTTCCGAACTTAACGGAATCGTCGCCCCACCGTGATAACGGCGGATTTTATTTTCGTCGGCGAGTTCATTAAGATCACGACGAATGGTCTGCGGGCTGACATTAAAACGTTCGACTAACTCTTCGGTGCTCACATAACCATGTTTAGTAACCAGCTCGACAATCTGCTGGTGTCGTGGAACTTGCTTCACGTACTCTACTCCTGATAGTGATCTTGTTGTTATAAAGGGCATTGTGCGCCAATTACAACCCTATGAGAAGTTGTGAAGCCCCAAATCAGGAGCTGATGCAAAAAAAGAGCGCTCTTACGCGCTCTTTTTTGTTGGTTTGTCCATAAATCAGACGATTAATCTTCACTATCGCGTAATTCTGACCAAACCTGAGCACATTTCACCGCTCGCTTCCAGCCTTTGTAACGACGGGCGCGCTTGTCTTCGTCTTCATGCGGTGTAAAGGTACGATCCAGAACCGCTTTATTACGCACTTCCTCGATACCACTCCAGTAACCTACCGCGATACCAGCCAGATAAGCAGCCCCCAGTGCAGTCACTTCCGTCACTTCAGGACGCTGTACTTCAGTATCCAACACATCAGCCTGGAACTGCATCAGGAAGTTGTTTGCCACCGCACCACCGTCGACTTTCAACGTCTCCAGACGGATACCTGAGTCGGCCTGCATCGCATCCAGTACGTCACGAGTCTGGTAGGCAATCCCTTCCAGCGTGGCGCGGATAATGTGGTTGGTATTGGTGCCGCGAGTCAGACCAACAATGGTGCCACGGGCATGTGCATCCCAGTAAGGTGCGCCAAGGCCGGTAAATGCAGGCACCACGTAAACGCCGTTAGAGCTGTCTACTTTGGTGGCAAAGTATTCAGAGTCGTGTGCGTCCGAAAACAGTTTGAGTTCATCACGCAGCCACTGAATCGAAGCACCACCCATAAAGACCGCACCTTCCAGTGCATAGTTAGGCTCACCGTTCGGGCCACAAGCCAGAGTCGTCAACAAACCATGGGTTGAAGCTACGCGCTCGGTCCCCGTATTCATCAACAGGAAGCAGCCGGTACCGTAAGTGTTTTTCGCCTGTCCAGGTTCAACACACATCTGACCGTACAGTGCTGCCTGCTGGTCACCGGCAATACCTGCGATCGGAATACGTGTGCCGCCTTTACCACCAATGTTAGTTTTACCGTAGATTTCAGATGATGATTTCACTTCCGGCAACATAGAGGCAGGAATACCCAGCTCATCGAGCATCTTTTGGTCCCAGCACATGTCATTGATATTAAACAGCATAGTACGCGATGCGTTAGTGTAATCAGTAATATGAACGCGGCCCTGGGTCATCTTCCACACCAGCCAGGTATCAACGGTACCAAACAGCAGTTTACCCGCTTCAGCATCTTCACGAGCGCCCTCGACGTTATCCAGAATCCATTTCACCTTGGTACCGGAAAAATACGGGTCAAGAACCAGACCGGTATTATCACGCACGTAAGACTCCAGACCACGAGCACGTAACTCATCACAAATGTCAGCGGTACGACGACATTGCCACACAATCGCGTTATATACCGGCTTACCTGTCTCTTTGTTCCACACCACAGTAGTTTCACGCTGGTTGGTGATACCGATAGCGGCGATTTGATCACTGCTGATACCGGTTTTCGCCAGGACTTCAGTCAGCGTTGAACTTTGGGTAGCGTAGATCTCCAACGGATCATGTTCAACCCAGCCACCCTGCGGATAAATTTGGGTAAATTCACGTTGTGATACCGCGACGATATTAGCGTCGTGATCGAGAATAACAGTGCGTGAGCTGGTTGTGCCTTGGTCGAGTGCTACAACGTATTTTTGGTCGCTCATGTCAGGATTCCTTTTGTTTTCTATTATGTTCTATTTTTAAATCGTTTTAATGGTGACTTTACAGATCAATAAGTCTGTGGTTACGCCGATGCGTTTTCCACCGTTTCATCACATTGATTCGGGATAGTGCAACCCTGGCCTTCCTGAGGTAAGTGTGCACCGATCACTTTCGGATACAGCCATCCGCCAAAACACGCACCACAAATGGTAGCGACAATCGGCACGATGAAATACGGGATATCTTTAGCGCCGGACAATGCGTAATCCCAGCCAGCAAGGTAAGCAAACAGCTTGGGACCGAAGTCACGCGCCGGGTTCATAGCAAAACCGGTCAGCGGGCCAAGTGAGCCGCCAATAATCGCAATAAGGATACCGATCAGTAAAGGGTTCATTGCGCCACGTGACGCGCCATTGCGCTCATCACCCAGCGCCAGAATGACAAACATCAAAACTGCGGTAATGACAAACTCGACCGCAAAAGCACCAGAAAAAGAGAGAGCCGGATTCGGGTAAGTCGAGAAAATACCTGCCGTAGCCAGAGCCTCTTCACTACCTCGGGTGAAATTGTGGGCAATTTCGTAGTCGGTAAACAGCGGGCCGAACAGAGCGTAAACCAGCGCGGCTGCGCTGAAAGCCCCCAACAACTGAGCAGCGATATAAGGGATTACCTTTTCCTTTTCAAAGCCGTGAAATACGGCTAATGCAATTGTGACTGCCGGATTGATATGCGCTCCGGAAACTCCCGCAGTGCAGTAGATGGCAATCGCAACTGCAAAGCCCCACATAATACTCACTTCCCATTGGCCAAACTGCGCACCGGTTAAAACCAGTGCCGCAACGCAGCCAACACCGAAAAATATCAGTAATCCGGTGCCAATAAATTCAGCAATACATTGTCCTAGCAAACTAGGTTGTTTAAGAGTGGTCATAATGTTCGTCCTTTTGTTTTCACGGCTCGTTATAGTTGCTCGTTATAATTGTGTTGTTGCTGGCGTAATTATGCATTCATTATCGAATACGAAAACAAAGAAACACAAAAAATGCGCGTTCACTCATAACTAAATGACAAACTCATTTCTTGTTTGTTACATAGATCACTTTATTCCCGCATCTTTGCTGCCTCAGATCATGGAAAAGGCGCTAAAGTTCGCACATTAAGTCCTCTGAACACACCAGGCCATTGCGTAACCTATCCCGAAAAATAACCATAACCTATTGTTTTAAAATAATTTAATCCATAAAACTTTCGAAAGTGACAATTAAATCACTAAACAAACACTAAAAACAACACAGTTAGGCAACATAAATAGCAAATGATTAACAACACAACGTTCGTTCGCTCGAAAAATAAACAAAAATTTTAAAATGAATCGGGAAATCAATAATTAGCCGATAACAAAATCGCCGACCAGCTTAAGTTCGCATAAAGGTAAGCGCGGACAGAATAAGCCGCTGTCAATAAACGCAGCAGCAAGCATAGAGCAAGCGGTCATGACAAGAACAGTTCTGTCTGTGCGCAAGTAATGTTCCGTTAAACGATCATGACTCAGAAGAAGCAGGTCCGGAAGAAACAGACAGTGGGATTATGAGGGCAAAACAAAAGGCCCTGAGGGTGAACTCAGGGCCTTGGATTGACATCCCCCCGGGCAGAGCAGGCCGTGTCCGGAGTGATTGTTTTATTGGCCAATGGGTTTATCGGCACATTGGCTTATTGGTGCATTGGTATCTTGGGGAATTACGAATTGCGCAGCGCGGCAATTCGTTTATCCAACGGAGGGTGACTCATCAGCAGTTCTGTTAATGTGCTTTTACCGTTAATACCAAATGCCATCATTGAACCTTCAAGCTGAGGTTCATAGCTCATCTTCAGACGCTCCAGTGCGGCAATCATTTTCTGTTTACCGACCAGTTGCGCGGCACCAGCATCGGCATGGAATTCACGATGACGGCTATACCACATCGTAATAAAGCTTGCCAGGAAGCCGAACACCAGCTCCAGCACCATAGAGACCGCAAAATAAACCATCATGTTGCTGCCCTCACCCTCTTCCGAGTCACGGGATGCGATCAGGTTGGCAACAAAGCGCGACAGGAAGATAACGAAGGTGTTCACCACACCCTGCATCAGTGTCATGGTGACCATGTCACCGTTGGCAATGTGGCTTATCTCATGGGCGAGTACCGCTTCGGCTTCATCACGGGTCATGTTATGTAGCAGTCCCGTAGAAACAGCGACCAGAGAATCATCACGCTTAGCACCGGTTGCGAATGCATTCATGTCCGGCGCGTCGTAAATCGCCACTGTCGGCATACCAATACCCGCTTGCTGTGCCTGACGACTCACAGTTTGCATCAGCCAGTGCTCCATTTCATTACGCGGGTTTTCAATCACCATTCCGCCCACAGAGCGCAGTGCCATACCTTTCGACATCATCAGCGAAATGAAGGCACCGCCGAAACCAAACACTGCCGCCATAACCAGCAGACCAGACAGACTGCCTGGCTGCATACCGGTAAAGGCATACACAATATTCAAAACAACACTTAACACCAGCACCACGGCCAGGTTGGTCGCCAGGAATAATAACACTCGCTTCATTTACTTTTCTCCGCACAGGATGTGAAATATAACGCCCTTAGTTGTCTGTTTTAAGTCAGGGCTTATAGACTGATTCTTTTACTTTAAGACGTAACTAATACTGAAAGACTAATCTAATAGATAGTGTCTAAGATTTGATATTCAAGGTTAAGCAGTAAATTGCAACATTTAATGTCTGTCTTCAATGCCCATTCAGCGTCAGGTCGGATCAGTATAACTTTAGACTTTGGTCTTATTGAGGGATCCCGGGAAAGAAACTACATTTTGGGAGTTCAGGGATTAACCGATAATGAAAGGAAAGTATCATGGCTGAAGCGCATAGCTACCAAATGGCGATTGATTTACTTTGTTGTCACCTAGGCTTAACTGAAGAAGAAGCCAAAAAAGAGCTGGGTATCAGTACTGATTCAGCCAAACAGCAGAATATCGCTGACACGCATTATGCGCTGATGGGTTTAAATAAAAACTAAGGTTTGAATCAAACCCATACTTGCAATGCACATAAGTTTTACTGAAAAAGGCTGCCAAGGCAGCCTTTTTTGATCGTTTGTTTTGCTATCACGTCATCGACCGGGAAATCAGTTATCCCCTACTGGCCCGCTATGCGTGCGCAGGCTCGCCGACTAACGGCGTCACATCGATGTATTTGCCCAGATCCTGGCGTTTAGCGCTGAGTAAATAAGGGATCTCACCCAACTTAGGCGCGTCGATGTGCTGCTCCAGCAGGGTGATGATATCGGCATAATGTTCTGTGCCGGGATTGATGCGGTTCGCGACCCATCCCACCAGGTTCAGTCCGTCGGCTTTGATGCTCTCGGCCGTCAGTTGCGCGTGACTCAGACAGCCCAGCTTAATACCAACCACCAGCACCACCGGTAACTGCTCTTGCTTAACCCAGCTAGACAGATAGTCTGAATCTGATACCGGAACCCGCCAGCCACCGGCACCTTCCACTAATACCATGTCAGAATTCGCTTTTAGCTTCGCCAGCTTGTCGCTGAGAACTTCATATTCAATCGTCACATTTTCATGTTTGGCGGCGATGTGAGGCGAAGTGGCCAGTTCCAGCGCATAAGGATTAATATCTTCGTAATCCATTTTCTTCGACGCAGCCTGCAACAGGTGCAGCGCGTCTGAATTACGAAATCCATGCTCGGTTTTCTCACAACCGGCGGCTACTGGCTTATAACCAATCGTCGTTAAATCCCTGGCAGATAATGCCTGTAAAATGGCTTTGGATGCCACTGTTTTGCCAACGTCGGTATCCGTACCCGCAATAAAAAATGCATCTATCATCGATGTATTACCCCTAAACAAACCTGATATGTTGCAGGCAGAAGACCTTGATGGTTACCAAACAACTGGTAGTGCTGCTCGACCTGAGTGAGCACGCGTCGGCTGGTTAAGCCACGCGAACGGCCATTGACGTGATTGGCGCCAATTCCCTTCAAATCGCGCATTAACGAAAATGCAGACTCGTACCAGACTGTAATCGTCGGTAAGTCTATTTGATGTTGCAAACACTGGGCTTGCGCCAACGCAATTTTTAACTGATTGAGCGTGATGAAATGATTAACGTGTTGATGTGCATCAATTTTCGCCCAGGCAGATTTAAGTTCACTCAGCGAACCATCAAGTAAAGTGGAAAATAAGCCGATGCCGTCAGCTTTCAAGACCCGACGCACTTCGCGCAAAGGTTGTGATAAATCATCACACCACTGCAATGCCAGGCTAGAAAATACGACATCGAATGATTGGGCCGCAAACGGCAGACGCTCAGCATCCGCCAACACGTAGCGCATCCTGTCATCACCGCAACGCTCTCGGGCGGTATCCAACATACCGGCAGATAAATCTGCACACACGACACGAGCGCCACGCTGACGCAGTAACAGCGAGAAATAACCGGTGCCACACCCCAGATCCAGCACCTGATAGCCGGTCAGGTCTGCAGGCAGAAAACGAAGTAAACGTTCACCGACATCGCGCTGAAAAGCTGCATGCTGGTCATAGTGAGCCGCTGCTTTACCAAACGCCTCGGCAATCGCGGCTTTGTCGGTACTCAAAGAGGAATCCGATAGCATAGTGACTGTCATGTTTGCTCCTCCAGACAGCGCAGCAGGCTCTCTGCCATATGCTGGACATGAGCGACCTGATGACTGGCAGTCAGCGTAATACGCAGCCTTGCACTGCCCTGCGGCACAGTTGGCGGGCGAATCGCTGTCATCCAGCACCCGGACTGTTTCATGTGCTCAGCAACATCCAGGGTCCTTGCGGCACTGCCGAGAACAAAAGGCTTAATGGTGGTATCAGTTGCCATATAGCCAGGCAAATCTTTGAGCATGGCATCATAGGTATCGGATAACGCGACCAACTTATCCCGGCGCCACTGCTGGGACTGAATCATCTGCGCGGCGTGAGTCAGGGCGTGGGCCTGGGAAGGCGGCATCGCGGTAGAGTAAACATGATGACGGGCAAACTGGGTCAGATAATCCCCGACCGAAGCGTTACATAAAATCGCGGCACCGGACAGACCAAACGCTTTACCGAAGGTCGCCACCAGAATATCCGCTTTTATACCCGCAGCATCACAACTGCCTGCCCCTTTGCGCCCCAGAATCCCAATGCCGTGCGCATCATCGACGGCCAGCCAGGCTTTCCCTTCAATACTATGCTGAATTTGCGCCAACGGAGCCTGATCGCCATCCATACTGAATACGCCTTCAGTGACGACCAGCTTAGCGGCGCTATCGGCATTCAGCAGTTGGTTGAGATGCTTGATATCATTATGACGAAAGCGCTTCATAGTCGCTGCACTGAGTAATCCGGCTTCCAGCAGCGAGGCATGATTCAGTTTATCCTGAATGACAACATCGTCTTTGTTGAGCAGGGTAAACAACAGCGCCTGGTTTGCGCTGAAACCAGAGCCGAACAGCACCGCACGCTCGTAACCGAGCCACTGACACAGCTCTTGTTCAAGAGCCTGATGGGCATAGTTGAAGCCGGTGACCAAAGGCGATGCACCGCTGCCACAGCCATATTTATCCAAACCAACCTGCCAGGCTTTGACCAGTTCAGGATCCGCCGCCAGCCCGAGATAATCGTTACTGGAAAAATTGACAAACTGGCGGCCGTTTTGTTCAAAACGAACCTTATTGCTGCCCTGCAGCACCTGCAGAGTCCGGCTCAGCCCCTGCTGCTTGCGCGCGGCAAGGGCTTGCTCGATTCTGGAGTTAAACGCTGGCATCGTAGAAAATGTCATCCGCGGTTGGACGAGCTGTCACACGCTCTACCACGCGGTCCAGCAGTTCATTTTCAGTAATTTCATCTGGCTTTTGAGCCACTTGTTGACTATTTATGCCCAGCTTTTTGAACAGCATCATATCGCTGTCTTCAGCCGGGTTTGGTGTGGTCAGTAACTTGCAACCATAGAAAATAGAGTTAGCTCCAGCCATGAAGCAAAGTGCCTGCATCTGCTCATTCATATTCTCGCGACCGGCTGACAAGCGCACTGCCGACTGTGGCATCATGATGCGGGCAACCGCGATCAGACGAACAAAATCAAACGGCTCCACATCTTCAGCTGTCTCCAACGGCGTGCCTTTGACTTTAACCAGCATGTTAATCGGCACACTTTCCGGGTGTACCGGCAGATTAGCCAGTTCAACCAGTAGCCCGGCTCGGTCATTGGTGCTTTCGCCCATGCCGATAATACCGCCTGAACAGATTTTCATGCCGGCATCACGCACGTGGGACAAGGTATCCAGGCGATCCTGATAAGTACGCGTGGTGATGATGTTACCGTAGAACTCAGGCGAGGTGTCCAGGTTGTGGTTATAGTAATCCAGCCCGGCGTCAGCCAGCTCTTTCGCCTGTTCAGAATCGAGCATACCCAGCGTCATACAGGTTTCCAGCCCCATGCCTTTCACGCCTGAGATCATCTCTTTAAGCAATGGCATATCACGCGCTTTCGGGTTCTTCCACGCCGCGCCCATACAGAAACGGGTGGAACCTGAGTTTTTCGCTTTTTGCGCGGCGTCTAATACACGTTCCACTTCCATCAGACGCTCTTTATCAACGTCAGTACGGTAGTGAGCACTTTGCGGACAATACTTACAGTCTTCTGGGCAGGCACCGGTTTTTATCGACAATAGAGTGCTGACCTGAACATAGTTATTGGGGTGAAACTGGCGATGCACCAGCTGTGCCTCAAACAACAGGTCCATAAACGGTTTTTCAAGCAGGGCGTTGACTTCAGCCACTGTCCAGTTATGACGAGTTTCCACGTGTAATCCTTGTTGGGGTTATTAGTTTTATGTTGGCTAGTCTACCGACAAGCGTTAGACTGTCAACAACAACAAAATCAACAAGTTTACACTTGTTTACTTTTTAATCTAATTTTCAGTTCGGATTATCTATGGATCTCGCCTTCGACCGCCAGCACATCTGGCATCCTTACACTTCAACCCTTACACCTCTGACCTGCTACCCGGTGACCCATGCCGACGGTGTCTCGCTCTATCTTGAGGATGGTACAGAGCTGGTAGACGGCATGTCTTCCTGGTGGTCCGCCATTCACGGTTATAATCATCCGCGCCTTAATCAGGCCGCTCACCAACAGATTAATAAGATGTCTCACGTCATGTTCGGCGGCATTACCCATCAGCCGGCGATTGATGCCTGTCGCAAGCTGCTGGATCTGGCTCCGGATAATCTGCAACATGTTTTTCTGGCTGATTCCGGCTCAGTCGCGGTTGAAGTCAGCCTGAAAATGGCGCTGCAGTACTGGCATGCCAAAGGCGAACAGCGTCCGAAGTTTCTCACTCTGCGCCACGGCTATCACGGCGATACCTTCGCCGCGATGTCAGTCACCGATCCGGACAATTCGATGCACAGTCTGTATAAAGGCTTCCTGCCGGAGCATCTGTTTGCTGAGTCGCCGCGAGGCGGTTTTTGGCAAGAGTGGGATGACAACGACATCGTCGATTTCCGTCGACAGCTCACCGATAACCATCACCAGATAGCCGCAGTGATCTTAGAGCCCATCGTGCAGGGTGCAGGAGGAATGCGTATCTATCACCCGCAGTTCCTGCGTGAAGTGCGCGCCTTGTGCGACGAATTTGGCGTCTTGCTGATCCTGGATGAAATTGCGACCGGATTTGGCCGCACCGGCAAGTTGTTTGCCTGCGAACACGCAGGCATTGCAGCGGACATTCTGTGTGTCGGTAAAGCGCTGACAGGTGGCTACATGACCTTATCGGCCACCCTGGCCAGCAAAGATGTCGCCGATACAGTGTGCGGCGGTGAGGCCGGCTGCTTTATGCATGGTCCAACGTTTATGGGCAATCCGCTGGCATGTTCAGTCGCGGCTGCGAGTCTGGAATTAATTGCAGAAAATCACTGGCAACAACAGGTTAAACAGATTGAGCAATGCTTTGCTGAGCGTTTACCTCTCCTCAACCACTATCCGCAAGTCAAAGCAACGCGCTGGCTTGGCGCCATCGGGGTGGTAGAAACACATCACCCGGTGCACATGGAAGCGATTCAGGCATTATTTGTCGAACATGGAGTGTGGATTCGCCCGTTTGGCCGTTTGATCTATATGATGCCACCATTTATCAGTGAAGCTCATCATCTCGACCAACTGCTTAACGCGGTAGAAGCGGCCTTACAGACCCCGGAATGTTTTCAGTCGTAGCCAGCTTTTCAGCACAAGGACCGTTTTCAGGACAAACCTCGTCTTCAGACTTAGCACTGTTTGTTATTGATACAAATTTGTTAGCGATACCAAATGGCCACCGGCGCTCACGCGCCGATGGCCATTGATAAAAGATGTCTGATTAGCAGCACTGCTTTACTGCCAGATTCGCCAATGATTATACCGCGTGCTGGGTCACATAATGCTGCCAGTACTGGTAAGCCGTGGCCATGGCTTGTTCGCGATCGAGGGTTTTGGCAAACAGCACTGCAGTCATGGTGGCAACCACGCTATTCGCCATCTGCACTTTGTCCTCTTCCGCAGTGCCAAGCGGGCAATCAGCAGGTAATGCAATATCAGACAGGTATTGTTCAGGCCAGTAATAACTGTGCACACCGTCGGTTTGGCTCAGCCACACCGTCTGGCTCACTTTCGGATTATACTCCGACTCACCGGATTGCCCTTTAAACGACACGACAGCATGTGCCGTCTTACCAATCACGTGCTCAACTTCCGCATGCAGTTGCTGAAAACCCGGGTGAAAGCTGCCGCGCAGACCTATCTCAGCACCACCAGGATTAAGCGCCCGCACCACGGTATTGATCGGTGTACGCAAACCATAGCGATTTTTCCAGCTCATCATCAGCTCAGCCTGAGGTGCAAACGCGCTCAGCGGCAAATAGGCGATATTACCGGTTTGCAGCAGGAGTTCGGCATGGTCTGCATCGGATGCCAGCGGTACTTGGCAAGCGGTCAGGTAATCCTGGGCATGTTCACGGGATGCGGGTTTGTCATTGTAACCGTGCATTAAGATCTTGTGACCATTATCTGCCATGAT
This sequence comes from Vibrio sp. ABG19, assembly GCF_029962385.1. Taxonomy (NCBI): domain Bacteria; kingdom Pseudomonadati; phylum Pseudomonadota; class Gammaproteobacteria; order Vibrionales; family Vibrionaceae; genus Vibrio; species Vibrio sp. ABG19. The sequence goes on from NZ_CP071708.1 coordinate 3,289,619, forward strand.
TCTGGCCGCCAGCAGATGCCATGGTTTTCCCGCCGCAGCGCGTTTACCGGCATAACATGGCCAGTCAATTTCTGCACCAATCGCTGGCACTCTTGACTGGAATGCTTTAACAAACCCGCCGATTTCCGCATTGGTCTCATTCTGGACCCGGATCAGCATCAGCAGCATGGCCATCTGGTCATCACCCACCTCTCCATTCAGATACTCATCCATCACCTGATAGGCTTGATCAAAAGTCAGCGGCTTACGCCCGCGTTCTCCGCGTCCGACCGTGCGAATACATTCCAGAATCGTACTCATTGCGACCTCATTCCTCTGCACAGCCATAGTCCGGCCGTGGTTATTTTGTTATTTATCGCTTTGTTTTACCACGTAATCGTTACGGGTCAATAGCCAGCAGTGATAACACTCTTTTCTCTTTCAGTATCGTACAGCTTAGCAGCGAAAGGCTGACCAAATCCGCTGTGCGAATATCGCATAGGATTCCCTTCATGCCGTGTATTCCGTGCATGCTAAGTCATAAAAATAGCGGGATTAGTAAAATAAAAGCGCCCTATTTTGCATAAAACAGGGCGCTTTGTTCTAGGTACTAACTTGGACGAGTTATCTTTAATCAATTTAACCGTTGCAAAGCACGTACCAAAAATTAAAACAATTAAATTCAATGAGTTATAAATTAACCCTTCGGAACAACGCACCCAGTTTGTGCATCATGCCCTATCAGTTATCATTCAGGCTCAGTGACGGCGCCTATTTTTCGGTACAAAAAAACCGGCAGTTTCAATGCCGGTTTCTGATTTATATCTCTGAATCGGAGGTTAACCGATGTGAGTCAGACCACCCATGTATTTGTGCAGTACTGCCGGAATCTCAATACGGCCGTCGGCTTGCTGGTAGTTCTCCAGGATAGCAACCATAGTACGGCCGACTGCCAGACCCGAACCGTTCAGAGTATGAACCAGCTCAGGTTTCTTCTCACCTTTACGGCGGAAACGTGCTTGCATACGACGCGCCTGGAAATCCCACATGTTTGAGCACGAAGAGATTTCACGGTAGGTTTTCTGCGCCGGTACCCAGACTTCCAGATCGTAAGTCTTGCGAGCGCCAAAGCCCATATCACCGGTGCAAAGAACCACTTTGCGGTAAGGCAGCTCCAGCAGTTGCAGGACTTTCTCTGCGTGGCCGGTCAGCTCTTCCAGTGCCGCCATTGAATCTTCTGGCTTGGTGATCTGAACCAGCTCCACTTTGTCGAACTGGTGCATACGAATCAAACCACGCGTGTCACGACCGTAAGAACCGGCTTCTGAACGGAAACATGGGGTATGTGCCGTCATCTTCAGCGGCAGATCAGCTTCTTCTGAAATGGTGTCACGTACCAAGTTTGTTACCGGGACTTCAGCCGTTGGGATCAGAGACAGACGACGAGGCTCTTCGTCACTGGCTTTTTCTGCCAGAGGCTCTGTGTGGAACAGGTCTTTACCGAATTTAGGCAGTTGACCAGTACCAAACAGCGTGTCAGCGTTGACCAGGTATGGCACGTACAGTTCGGTGTAACCGTGCTCATCGGTATGCAGATCGAGCATGAACTGCGCAATCGCGCGGTGCAGACGGGCAAACTGACCTTTCATCACCACAAAACGTGCACCGGTGATCTTGGTTGCGCTGGCAAAATCAATACCGTCGCCCATTTCACCCAGGTCAACATGATCTTTGACTGCAAAGTCATACTCTTTCGGTGTACCCCAACGAGACACTTCAACGTTGTCGTTCTCATCTTTACCATCGGGTACTGAATCATCTGGCAGGTTAGGCACACTTTGCGTGATCGCTTCCAGTTGGTTCTGAACCGCGTCCAGTTCGACTTTCTTCGCATCCAGGTCGGCGCCCAGGTTACCGATTTGCTGTTTAATTTCCTCGGCACCGGCTTTGTCACCTTGTGACATTAACTGACCGATTTGCTTGGAGATGGAGTTACGCGTGGATTGTAAATTTTCAACTTCTACTTGAATCGACTTACGTTGTTCTTCAAGTGTACGAATTGCGTCTACGTCGAGTTTGAAACCGCGACGCGCCAGTTTTGCAGCTGTTTCATCCAGCTCTGTACGAAGTAATTTAGAATCCAGCATTGCTAATCCTATGCTTTTGAGTTACGAAAAAACGCGTGTGCTTCCTTTTTAATCAAAGCCACGCGTATTGAAATTTATTGGGTCAAAGATAACGAAAAGTGACTACTTTTCATAGCGCTTTCGTGGGCTTTTTGCGTCCAGGTCGGCCAGATAATCTAACTTTTCACCAATCTTGGTTTCTAAGCCCCGTTTGGTTGGCTCATAGTAGCGAGTTCCGGTCATTTCCGGTGGCAGGTAACGTTCACCGGCGGCATAAGCACCCGGTTCGTCATGGGCGTAACGGTACTCTTCGCCATACCCCATCTCTTTCATCAGCTTGGTCGGCGCGTTACGCAGATGGATCGGCACTTCAAACTCCGGCAGATTTTGGGCGTCATTGAGGGCCTGAGCCCAGGCGGTATAAACGGCATTGCTTTTGGGCGCACACGCGAGATAGACAATCGCCTGGGCAATGGCGCGGGTTCCTTCATAAGCACCGACCCGATGGAAGCAATCCCAGGCCGATAAAGCAACCTGCATCGCACGTGGATCGGCATTGCCAATATCTTCTGATGCGATCGCCAGTAAACGGCGGGCAATATACAGCGGATCGCACCCAGCGCTGATCATTCGCGCTGCCCAGTACAAGGCGCCGTCCGGATTTGAACCACGAATCGATTTGTGTAGCGCAGAAATCAGGTCATACCAAATGTCACCCTTGTTATCGAAGCGCGCCACTTTTTCACCGGCCACTTCGGCCAGCAAACTGATCGTGACCTGTTTGACACCCTGCTCATCCTGCTCCGCCATATCATACAGCAGCTCAAGATAATTGAGGGACATACGGGCATCGCCGTTCACCAGTTCTGCCAAACGTTCCAAAACCTGATCGTGAAACTGAGCTGTCTCTTTGCCCAGCCCGCGTTCGCTATCGGCGATCGCCTGATTAAGCGCCTGCAGGATTTCGTCTTTGCTGAGCGATGTCAGTTTGTAAACCCGCGCACGCGATAACAATGCGTTATTGAGTTCGAATGACGGGTTCTCAGTGGTCGCTCCGATGAAGGTCACCGTGCCATCTTCGATATGCGGTAAGAAAGCATCCTGCTGCGATTTGTTAAAACGATGCACCTCGTCGACAAACAAAATGGTCCGTCTGCCCGCCAGTTTGTTCTCACGCGCTTTTTCAATCGCAGCCCGAATCTCTTTTACCCCTGAGGTCACCGCAGAGACACGTTCGACTTCCGCGTTGGCATAATTCGCGGCCACTTCAGCTAAGGTGGTTTTACCGGTGCCGGGCGGCCCCCACAAAATCATTGAGTGGATTTGACCTGCCTCCAGCGCCCGGCGCAGCGGTTTACCCGGTCCGAGAATATGCTGTTGGCCAATATACTGGTCAACGGTTTGCGGTCGCATGCGTGCAGCCAGGGGACGAAAATCCTCATCCCCGGCAAAGTCGAAATTGTAATTACTCAAGGTTATCCGTTACTCAGGTTATCGCTACTCTAGTACCAGCTTGTCGTATAGGTGAAATCCGTACGTCACAGAGTGATTACTCTGAGCGCTGATCGTCCACTTCTACGCCATCCGGCACTTTAAAGGTGAAACGACTCTTCGGTGGTGTTTGCTGCGTAACATCATCAAAGGTGAAAAGACTTTTCTGGCCGTCCTGCTCAATCACATTGAAGCCTTTGACGACACCAGCGTTGTTAATGGTGATTTGGAACTGGCCTTGATTGGAATCAACGGCCGTTGGCGTGAGGGTAAACACATCGCCGTTTTCTTCAACCCGGTATGCGTCCCAATCACTGGCGCGGTTACGGGTCAGCAGAACAAACGGCGTCTGTTCTGTGGCCTGCGCTTGATCATAAATCGTCACCTGTTCAATGAACGGACTGTAGTACCACAATGACTTGCCGTCTGAGACTAACAAGTTTTCATCTGGCGCTTCAGTCTGCCAGCGGAACAGGCTCGGGCGGGCAATATCCACTTCACCGTTGCCTTCCATCACGACGTCACCGTCCGGGCTGACTACCTGTTGCTCAAATTTAGCACTAAAACCCTCGGTCATCGCCAGACGTTCACTCAATGTCTCTTTGGGTGAGGCGAAAACGGAAAAACTGCAAAAACACAGTGCTAGCCATTTGTTCATTCTGTCACAGCTCCTAGCTATTGGGGATAAGAAAGTTATAGGCGTTTTACTTTCTTATTGTGTCAATCCTGTGTGGGAAAAGTTCGATTCACCACAATCAAGGCCATAAAAAACTCACGGCATGGTGATTCGCTATCCGGTGCCTATATCATCCACTTAGCACGACGAGATCAGCCAACAGCCAATCCGCAGCACTGCTTAAACTTTTTGCCACTGCCACAAGGACAGGCGTCATTACGGCCGATATCTTTAAATGGATTTATACTCTGCGCTTTTGAACCAAGCATGGCTTCATCGGCAGCCAGAGCAACTTCATGGACCATCAGATCCAACTGCTTGATCATCGAGGCCAGGTCGGGCGGTGAATCGTAGCCTGCCGCTTTCATTTCCGCGTGCGTCTGCTCTTCATCAATCGCCAGCATCAGGGTCGTCAGCAGAGCTTGCAGCATACGCACCGATCCATCTGACAGATGGACTTCATGCCACAACGGCTCAACGTGCGGCCAGACATTCATAAAACCTTCGGCAAAATCAGCCAACGCCTCTTCACTGGACTCAGGTTGCGCTGCCAATAGTGCCAGCAAGCCGTAGCTGTTCTGCTTTAACTGATTGTACTGAGCATGGATTTGCTCCACGACAGCTGGTTTAATCGCACTGGCATGCTCACCAAACACGGCTTGCAACCATTCTTCAGGGTCGAGCGGTTTCGTCGCCAGATTGGCGGCATATACTGCACCTTCAACAAACAACGGTGATTGGTCACACTCATCCTGAGTCAGATTGACTAGCTGATAGCTCATGGGGTCTCTTATATTTCATCAATGGCGAAAGCGGCATTATACCCAAACTGACCCGCTTGTGTGTGCCGATTTCCTCACAACTGCTGGCTTACTGGCCAACAAAACCAATAACAACCGCCTTGCTAACCGGGTATGACGTGACATTTGGGGTACGCCACACTACAATCTCGCCTCCATTTTGAACGGCAATGATAAAACACACTATGCGAGTAATTTTAGGCCCGATGGAGGGCGTACTGGATCACCTGATGCGTGAAATGCTGACACAGATTAACGATTACGATTTCTGTGTGACTGAGTTTGTGCGCGTGGTCAGCCAGCCATTACCGGACCATGTGTTTTATCGTCTCTGTCCGGAGTTGAAACAAAACTCACAAACCGCATCCGGCGTCCCGGTCAAGGTTCAGCTACTGGGTCAGGATCCGCACTGGATGGCAGAAAATGCCATTCGCGCGGCGGAACTGGGCGCATGTGGCGTTGACCTGAACTTCGGCTGCCCGGCAAAGATGGTCAACCAGAGCAAAGGCGGTGCAGCACTGCTGCAACATCCTGAACTGATTTACCAGGTGATCAAAGCCTGCCGTGAGGCGGTACCTGCTGATATCCCGGTAACGGCCAAAATTCGTCTCGGCTGGGAAAATCCTGATGACTGCTTTGAAATTGTCGATGCCGTGCAACAGGCAAAAGCCGATGAACTCACCGTACATGCCCGTACCAAAGCCGGCGGCTACAAAGCGAATGAAATTAAATGGCATTACATTGACCAGATTCGCCAGAAAACGTCATTACCGCTGATTGCCAACGGTGAAATCTGGAACTATCAGGATGGACAGGCCTGTATCGAAACCACCGGAGTCGATTCGCTGATGGTGTGCCGGGGTGCATTGAACATACCTAACCTGGGTAATATTGTTAAGCACAACCACACAGCCATGCCATGGAACGAAGTGGTGGATCTGCTGCTCAAGTATTCCGCCTACGAAGTGCGCGGCGACAAAGGGAAGTACTATCCTAACCGGGTTAAACAGTGGTTTTCTTACCTGCGTCAGGCCTATCCGCAAGCGGCTGACCTGTTCCGCGAAATCCGCACCATGACTCAGGTCGAACCTATTGTTGACCATTTCAAGCGTTACCGCGATGAACTAGCAACGCAAAGCGCTTAAAATAAATCAGGCCCCGGATGACTCACCCGGGGCCTGAATCTTTCACTCATATGTCGTCAGCGACCAACTAGCTCAGCAGCAGACTATCATCAGACAACTCTTCACCGCGCACTTTGGAGAACATCTCCAGCAGATCCGGCACATCCATATTGGCACGCTGCTCACCTGACACATCCAGAACGATATTACCCTGATGCAGCATGACAGTGCGATCACCACACGCCAATGCATCTTTCATCGAGTGGGTGACCATCATCACCGTCAGATTAAACTCGGTCACGATTTTCTTGGTCAGATCGATGATGAATGCCGCCATACGCGGATCCAGCGCAGCAGTATGTTCATCTAAAAGCAACAGCTTACTGTCCGATAGCGTCGCCATCACCAGACTGACAGCCTGACGCTGACCACCGGATAACAGACCGATACTGTCACCGAGGCGATCTTCGAGGCCTAAGCCCAGAATACTGATCCGCTCCTGAAACAACTTACGACGATGGCTGGACAAAGCATGTTTCCAGCCACGACGTTTACCACGCATGTAGGCCAGCGCCATATTCTCTTCAATGGTCAGGGCACCACAGGTACCGGCCAGCGGATCCTGAAACACCCGCGCACACAAATTTGCGCGGCGATCGACACTCTGGCGCGTAACATCAATGTCATCAATCAAGACTTGCCCGCCCACCATCGGCGTTTCACCGGTGACAGCGCCAAGCAGCGTCGATTTACCGGCGCCGTTCGACCCAATCACGGTCAGGAACTGATGCTCCGGAACTTCAAGATTCACGCCGCGCAGAGCGCGGTTTTCGAGGATAGTGCCGGGATTAAAGGTCACTTGAATATCTTCTAACCGAATCATACCGCTTCTCCTGACGACTTACCCTGCTTGCTTTTTGGTGTTTTGGATTTCATATTGCGTTTCACACGCGGCATGATCAGCGCTGCAGCAACCAGGACCGCGGTCACCAGGTTCAGATCTGATGCCTGCAGGCCAAACATACCGGAACTCAGAGCAAATGCCACTGCCAGGCGGTACAACACCGAGCCGACAATCACAGCGACCACCGCGACCCAGATTTTACGCCCCGGGATCAAGGTCTGACCCAGAATAACCGCGGCCAGGCCGACCACTATGGTACCGACACCTGAGGTGACATCGGCAAAACTGTTGGTCTGAGCGAAAAGTGCGCCGGCGAAACCGACAAAGCCATTTGAAATCGCCAGACAAAAATAAGTATAAAATGCTGTGCTGGCCCCCTGAGCCGCCACCATACGCGCGTTAACGCCTGTGGCACGAAGACCGAGGCCAAAGTCACTGTTGAGCAGACGAATAATAAACAGCGCTGAGATAACGACCAGCACACCGACCACTAACGGACGAATCCACATGGCATCACCCATCGCTTCGAACGGTGTCAGAATGGTATCTTCCCCGAGCAGTGCCAGGTTCGGACGTCCCATGATGCGGATGTTGATAGAGAAAGCGGCAATCATGGTCAGAATCGAGGCCAAAAGATGCAAGATGCCACAACGTACGGTCAGAAAGGCGGTCACCCAGCCCGTTGCCATACCAGCAACGATCGCCAGGCCGGTTGCCAGCCAAGGATCGATGCCCGATACAATGGCGGTAGCCGCAACCGCTGCGCCCATCGGAAAACTGCCATCGACACTCAAATCGGGAAAATCGAGCACCCTGAACGTCAGATAAACGCCCAAAGCAACCAACCCGTAAATCAGGCCAACTTCTAAGGCCCCAAAAAATGCAAAAGCAGACATACAAACTCCCTTTTCTGCTTAATTCTGAGCGGCCCGCAGGCCGCTCAGTCAGGTTCAGCGCGACAGTTCACTGCCGCACTGCCATTTATTATTTTACGCTGGTCGCACGATCCAGGACGGATTGCGGAATGGTCATACCCAGTTTGTCGGCCGCGGTTTTGTTGATCACCAGGTCAGAACCTTTCGCGATTTCAACGTTCAGGCTGCCCGGTTTAGCACCATCCAGGATTTTGGCTACGTAGTCTGCGGTCTGCACACCAATCTGGTAGTAGTCAAAGCCAAGGCTTGCCACAGCACCACGCTCAACATAAGAGGTTGCAGCACCAAATACCGGCGTTTTCGCCTGGTTGGCCGCCACGATCATGCCTTCAATTGCACTCGCCACTGTATTGTCGATCAGCGCATAAATGATGTCTGACTTCGCAGCGATAGCTTGAGTAGCTGACTGAACATCGGCACTTTTCAGTGCCGTGGCTTCGACCAGAGTCAGGCCATGTTTATCGGCAGAAGATTTGAGCAGCTCCATCAGGCTGACCGCATTAGCCTCACCCGGGTTGTAAACCACGCCAATCGATTTCACGTTTGGCATCAGCTCTTTAATCAGTTCAACATGTTGCTCTACCGGAGAAAGATCTGACAGACCGGTGACGTTTTTGCCCGGCTGTTCCATCTGCTTCACCAGTTTGGCGCCGACAGGATCGGTTACTGCTGTAAAAACGATAGGGATAGATTTAGTTGCTGCAACCAGAGCCTGCGCGGTCGGAGTCGCGATCCCAACCAGAACATCGGGATTTTCACCCACAAACTGACGAGCGATTTGAACGGCAATCGCCGGGTTGCCCTGCGCGGTTTTAAAATCAAATTCGAGGTTTTTGCCCTCTTCATAACCTTTGGCTTTCAAACCATCTAACAGGCCCTGACGAGCGGCATCAAGTGCCGGGTGTTCAACAATTTGTGATACTGCGACTTTGGCGGTTTTCGCCATAATGCTTTGCGACGAGAGTAATGCAGCGCCCGCCAGAACGGCGGTCGCAATAGCTTTGCGTGCTTTCATCTTAACTCCTTGATATAAAGCTTTTTTATTTTAGTGCTATGTTGTGTTTTTTTGTTTGTTGTATCCACTGCGTACAACTAACAACATTATTACCAGTTAGTTCGGGGAAAGGGAAGTGAGAGTTAACAGGAAAATAACAAAAAGAGAGCTGGGAATATGGTATCGCGCGCAAATTTGAGAAGAGTTCACTATTTGAGCATGTGGCGTCTGGGCCGCTTATCGGCGCCACGCATGTAAATTAAGTTGAAGAAGCTGCCGTGGCTGCTGCTGTTTTTGAGCTAACTCACCATCTTATTAGCGCTGAGCGATGCACTAGAGCCATCAGTCATCTCAGAGCCATTAGCCATTAGAAAAAGCAACTGGTTGACTATTATTTAAACTTAG